>CCFE01000001.1 GCA_000752035.1 Bacillus rubiinfantis
AATAGAGTAGGCGCATGAATTATTCATGCGCCTCTCACAGATCCGTACGTGCGGGTCATCGCATACGGCTCCTCCATGATTATCCCCGTTGGGGATGATGTTCATTGTAAATATCCACAAGAGAAACAAGACCTTTCTCTTTATAAAACCATTCATTTGGAAGGGCTACGTGTACAGGTTCACACTTTGAACTTCGCCATACATACATTCGAAGCTGTGGAAGTTCTCCTTTCCACTTTTTTCTGCGTAACTCCCTATGCAGTTTCCTTATTTTCCTCCAACTTCTTAATTGAACAGACCGTAATCTTCTCCTTATCCATTTATCAAACTTAGTCATTAGTGTCTTTGAATGCCAATATCCAAAATAATTTCCCCATCCTCTTAAATATGGGTTGAGTCTTTCTTTAATCAGTATCTCAATGTTTACCGTTTGATTTCGCTTTGTTATTTCTTTGACTTTACTTTTAAATTTCTTTATGGATTTCTCAGAAGGTTTTACCCAATAAGCTTGTTTAAATTCATATCCCAGAAAAACAAAGCTTTCTTTCATATTATTAACAATCTTAGTCTTTTCTGGATGAACAGTTAACCCAAGTTGTTCTTCAAGAAATCGAGTTACTGATTTAAGTACTCTTTCAGCACCCTTTTGTGATTTACAACAAATAACAAAGTCATCAGCATATCTTGTTATGCGATGCCCTCTCTCTGTCATAAGTTCATCCAACGGATGCAAATATACGTTTGCAAGTAACGGACTGATTACACCACCCTGTGGAGTGCCTTTTTCATTTAAGTGGAAACTGCCACCCTCCATAATTCCAGCTTGGAGGAAACTTTCTAGCAGTCCAATGACGCTTCCATCCACTATTTCTTCTCTAACTAATGACATAAGTTTGTCATGCGGAATTGTATCAAAGTATGATTTTAGGTCTGCATCAATTACATACA
>CCFE01000002.1 GCA_000752035.1 Bacillus rubiinfantis
TTTTTCCTTTATATAGAAGAGTAACTCTATAAATTCTTTCTCTTTTCCGATATAATGGTCATTGTAAATATTTTTTATTTGTGTCGGTGCCTGTCTCAAACATTCACTTTGGGCGATGGCACCTTTTTTCTTTTTGAATGTATCCAAATAATGATATATATTCATTTCCCATTGGTGTACACCCCAATTTCGTGGATGTTCTGCTACTAAGCAACCCTCAATAAATAGTTTAATAGATTCCGCACCCACCTTTGCCTTTACATAAGTGCCAACGTGTCCTTCAGGTACAGAATAGTGGTTTTGGTTGATTACTATCGTGCTATACTTATCCACAAGACATTCTATTAAATCTGCTGAATCGAAAGGAGCCATTGTAACTTTTTGGCCCTTTTCTTTTTCCTTTTCCATCAGTTCAATATGACTTTGCTTATGCTCATGATGATCTCTTGAGTTGAGCCTCTTTAATGTTTTGAGAAGATGATTTTGAGCCTCCTCAAGGCTTGTAAATGAGTACTGGGACGCAAATGCTTTTCTTCTTACAAATTCAACGCTACGCTCTACATGGCCTTTCTCATTTCCTTTTCTAGCCTGGCATAATCGAATCCTAAATTGATAATAGTTAGATAGATTTACCATACTGTCAGTAATGGTTTTCTCATTGCCAACAAATGATTTTACAACGGTTCTCATATTGTCATAGACAAATACCGCAGGTATAAAATCAACGTGCTCTATAAACTTTGTATGAACATCTAGGACGCAAACCTGAGATTCAGATTCATATAGTCTTGCAAACCGGTAATTGCTATAGGGTAAAGTAAATACGGCTAGTAAATATGTTTTAAGCTTTCCATCTATTTCTAGCTTTACTTCTCCC
>CCFE01000003.1 GCA_000752035.1 Bacillus rubiinfantis
AATGTTTGCTAGAATCGGACTAACAATACCACCCTGTGGCGTTCCGCTATACGTTTTGTTATATCTCCAATCTTCGAGATACCCTGCTCTCAGGAATTTCCAAATGAGCCGTATAAAGCGTTCGTCACTTATTTTCTTACGAAGTATATTTATGAGTGCGTGATGGTTGATATTGTCAAAGAAACCTTTAATGTCTCCTTCTACAAACCAATTCACCCCAGTGAATGTGTTTCGGATTTGAACAAGTGCCGTGTGACAACTGTGTTTTTCTCTAAAACCATGTGAGAACTCAGAGAACGTTGGTTCATATATTGCTTCAAGCATCATCCTGCAAACCTCTTGAACCATTCTATCTGTGAAGGTTGGGATGCCAAGTGGTCTAGTTTTACCGTTTTTCTTTGGGATATTTACTCTTCTTACTGGTTTGGGTTGGTATGTTTCATCCTTTAATGAAGAGATAATGGATTCTATCCTTTCATCTCCAAAACCATCTGCCGTTTCTTCATCTATTCCTTTTGTTGCACTACCTTCATTTTTGTATATCTTTGCATAGGCTTTGATATAGAACTCTTTGTTGTATAGATTTCTGTACAATCTGTCATAACGGTAATCTTCTTTACTAGCTTGTTTGGATAGATTGTATAATACAACGTCTGAATTTTGCATAGAGCATTTCGCTCCTTTCGTCATTGTTTATACCTTGTAAGCTGTCCTCCTTCGCCATGTGATAGGCTTTCCCTATCTCGGACTACTACGAGGACTCCGTTACCATATTGGATATTCAGTACCTTTGTACATAGCCATGATTGGCATTCCAACTTAGGTAATCCCCATTTAGTATGTTGCATACAGGCTCGATAAGTTGTCGGAAGGAACGTTCATCCTTTTCCCATATCTATGGGTGCGTCCATCCTATAGGAACAGAAACTAGGTCAGCGCATCAATTTAGTACGCTTTCCCATGCTTAGCGCAAGCATTTAATACGTAAAGCAGGATGGATTCTAGGTTACAGACGATTTCCTAGACGGTCGCAACATTGCCCGCTCGGACTGTTCTTCAAGCAGTATAGCCTTCTTCCTTATACTTATCTTTTATACCTCGCCACTCAGTCGTAACCTTTTCGTCTAGGTTAACTCGTGACTTTTCCGACATGCTACACTCCCTCTTCGGTTTCCCTCCAAGATAAGTCGGCTGGTATATTAACCGTTTCTGTAGTTAATTCACCGCCTAATGGTGAAATATGCAACACCCTTATGGGCGCACAAT
>CCFE01000004.1 GCA_000752035.1 Bacillus rubiinfantis
CCGCACCTATGTATGGCATTTAAGCCTATTAAGGTGGCTAGGTATGTTTTTCCGGCTCCAACACCACCGTAGAAAATAGTATTTTCCTGCCGGTCCATGAATTCTCCGTTTAAGAGCCCTTCCTTCGTCAACCCATTAGGAATCTGAACTTCTGACCAATCAAAAGGTTTCCCAGACGCCTTTGGTAGTGTCGCTTGCTTTAGCAGTAGATTTATCTTTCGCTCCTCACGTTGCTGTATTTCTTCCTCAAAGAGCTTTAATAAAAATTCCTCATGACTTGAAGCTTTCACTTCGTGAAAATGCTCTCTAATCCAGCTTAATTTCAACCGTTTTGCGTAAGATTGAATTTGATCATGCATTAGGCATCACCTCCCCTGTGGAGTTGATCGTAATGCTCAAGTCCCCTTGTCGCCTCTGGAAGTTCTGGTAAGGGCATCTTGGGCTTAATTTCGCTTCTAATCCCACGCCCATTTATAAGTTGATAGAATACTTGTTTAATGGCATCCACGGAGGGATGGCCATGTTCTGAAGCCGTGACAAGGGCTTGTGTTATAATACTAAAATCGTGATCTTTAAGGATGATTGATAATAGTCGCAAAGCTGCCGGCTTTTCCACCATATTGCAGGCATCGAAATAATCTTTCCATTCAGTTGGAAGTTGCTCAAAGAAACTTGTGTATTTAAGTGCCGTAGGACGTTTGGCCATTAAATTTAAATATGGCTGCCATTTCATTGACTTTCGATACTGCCCGTACAACCTAGAATGACTTACAACTAGCTGTTGCTCTTCATCTAAAATTTCCACCGTGTTATAAGATATCTTAACGAGTACTTTTTTTAGCGCATATCTAGGTGAAGTGGAATAAAGGTTCAAATCGACTTTAACATATCCATATTTGTCCGCTTTAAGGGTTTCATATCTTACACACTCATATTCCTTTGCAGGCAATACTAGAAATGCCGTTCTGTCCTCCTCAAACAACTCAGAAATCAAAAATTCTTTCTGATAATGCTTTCTTGA
>CCFE01000005.1 GCA_000752035.1 Bacillus rubiinfantis
CAATAATATTTTTTGTTATGCGGACGTCTACTTGATGTTTAATATATTCATAGGGGACGGAGTAGTACATATTGTCTATCAGTATGTGATAATCATATTGTACAGTTGCTTTTTTCCAACTGGCTAACTCGTACATGGAAGCAGGTAATGGGAGGAGGGCAAACTTTTCTTCCTCCAAAAAGGCCGAAAGCCTACTTCCGCTTTTCTTTTGGAAAGGTTTCTCATTGAACTCTACCAGTTTCTCCTTAATCGCTTTATTAAGTTCTGTGATAGAAAAGAACTGTTGATTACGGAGAGAGGCAATAATCCAAGTTGAGATAACTCCAACGGTTCCTTCGACATTTGCCTTATCTTTTGGGTGTCGAATTCTAGCAGGCATGATAACCGTTTGATAATGTTCAGCCATTTCATGATAGGTCCGATTAATAATGGGATTCGTTCCGGAGGCTTTGGTTACTCCTGTTTTTAAATTATCAGGTACAACCATCCTGGTAATGCCTCCAAAATGATTAAATGCATGAATATGGGCTGTAATCCAACTTTCAATATCCATCGATAAAAAGGCTTCTACATAGGCGTATTGACTACATGGAAGTACTGCTACAAAAACATAGGCAGGGACATTATGGCCGGTGATATTGTCCTTAATCGTAGCTGTTTGCCCAGACCAGTCAACTTCCATAATTTCTCCAGGCTTTCTCTTAATTCGCATGGTAGCTTTTGTGGTAGTGGCATAATTAGTGTAAAAACGGCAAAATTGTCTGTAACTATATGGGATTTCTCTGTTTTGCCTACATTCTTCACAGTATTCATACCAAAGAAGTGAAAGAGTTACTCCACTTTTAGCCATTTCTTTATGGATATGGTCAACATCTGGCTGCCGTCTTGAATTGGATTTTTTCTTCTCAGGAAATAGAATTTCCTGTAGCTTTACATCATCTAAATCCCTTTCAAAAGGCCACTCCACTCCTTTCTCGGCTGCTCGCTTTAGAACTTCCGACACCGTGTTCCGAGAACAGGAACAACTCGAAGCAATGCTTCGTTGACTGAGGTTCTGGCCGTGAAGCCTAAGAATCTCTCGATACTTAATCATAAAAAAACCTCCTGTACATTTATTTGCACTATACAGTGCAGCTAAATTGTACAGGAGATGGCTCTGTAAAAGTCTAATGTGGCTCTAATTTTTGTCATAACTGGCTCTCAATTATGTCCGAGCTGTCACATTTTCATGTCTTTATTCA
>CCFE01000006.1 GCA_000752035.1 Bacillus rubiinfantis
AAAGTATGGGAAATAAACTGTGGTCCATTATCTGTTCGAATCACAGGTTTTTCCAATTTGTCGAATAATTGGCGTTTAAACAAAGCTCGCTGCAATGCTAGATTTACATCGCTGCCAGTACAGCTTAAGCCCATGTGGTAGTCCACTATGCTTCGGTCATAGACGTCGATTATGGACATGACAAAGAAAAATCGATCTTCGCCTTCTACGTGGCCATATTTAATGTCTGCCTCCCAGAGTTTATTGGAACTGTTAATGATGCGGTTCCGTGCTAGTTTTCTAGGGTGTGAGACTTTCTTTTTGCGTTGTGGGCGTAAAATGCCCAATTCTTTGCATATTCGGTAGACCTTTTTCTTGTTAATTTTTAGGTTGTATTTACGTCGAAGAACCTTAGTCAGCTTGCGGTAGCCGTAGTTATAGCCATCGCCGGCAATCTCTTCTAGTAAGAATTCTTTGATTTGTTCGTCAGATACCTTTTGACCGTCCTCTTTGAAGGAATAACCTGGTGCTGGACGCCCCTCACTTACTTTTTTCTCTTCCACCCGGTAGTTCTTTTGATAATAGTAGGTGGACCGAGGAATACCAATGATTTTTAGCACCTTTGAAACTGAGTAGCCTTTTTGGATCCACGCCTCCGCTACTTCAAGTTTTTCAGCAAGTGAGGGTTTTTCTTTTTTATAAGGTCTCGTAAAATGGCAATCTCTAGGTCTTTTTCACCTAGTAATATCTTAAGTTTTTCGTTTTCCTTGGACATCTCTTTTGGATCAAAATCAGGCAACACAGCGACATCTACGTGTCCGTACTGGCCATTTTTATATTCGGTACACCAACGACTTACCATGTTTGGATTTAGATTATATCGACGAGCCACTAGGGACTTATTACCTGTCTCTGTAGCCTCTTTAATCACTTGTAGTTTAAATTCCTTGGAATGTCTTGTTCGTGTCATGTTGTCAGCCTCCTTGGTACATTAAGCAGTATAAAATAAATTACTCTTATTGTCCAAGTTCATTTAGGGGCTTATG
>CCFE01000007.1 GCA_000752035.1 Bacillus rubiinfantis
GTAAGCCCGAACTCAAACAACGCATATATACACCCAGCACCTCCTGATATGATACAAGTATCAAATAAAAAGGAGGTGCTTTTCTGATGCCGCAAGAAAAATTAACGATAGTCCCCGTAACACTTCATCCCGAAAATAAATGCATTACCTCACCGACTTCCTCAATAATCAGTTCCTCAAGCAACTGCACTATCAAAATAGCAAATGCTGAGGTCACCTTTTATAACGGTGTAGAGGAGCACGTCATCCAGACAATCATGAGGGAGTTGAAACATTGGTGAAACATGATTATACGGATGTGAAAAATATCTATATTATTTGTGGAAAAACGGACATGCGAAAAGGTATTGATGGATTGGCCACACTGATTCAAGATTCTTTTGAATTAGATCCTTACGGTGATTCAATTTTCTTATTTGCCGGATGGAAGAAAGATCGCTATAAATGTTTGTATTTTGATGGAGATGGCTTCGCCATGCTCTACAAGCGTTTGGATAATGGAAAGCTGCAATGGCCTAAAGATGAACAGGCAGTGCGCAATCTATCACAGAAGCAGCTTCGATGGCTGCTCGAAGGTTTAGCAATTCAGCAGCCAAAGGCCATCCAACCATCGGAAAAAGGAACTTTTTAAATTTATGATATTTCCTTTATCTCACCTCTTGAACTGGTTATAATAGTAAGAACGAGAATGAACGAAAAGTGGTGAATGCTGTGGCGAATACTTCTTCTGCGAATGAACATCAATTTGAGAGAGTAATTCGATTGCTCGAAGAGCAGTTGACTCATTCGAATCAACAAAACCAAGAACTATCAAAAAAATTGGATCAATCGTTGAAACAGAACGAAGCGTTAACGCAGCAACTTCGTCACTTAACAAAGCTCTTATATGGTTCTAAAACTGAAAAGTCTAGATATAACGCACCAGAAGGGCAAGCTTCATTATTTGATGATGACCCGTCTTTTAGCGAATCTGAGCACACAGAAGAACAAAGCCAACAGACCATTTCATATACTGTTGTTCGAACTATTAATAAGAAAAAACGAAATGATTCATTACAAGATAATATCGAAGTAGAAGCATTTCACTATCATCCAGAAAATACACAATGTGACTGTTGCCAAGGACAAATGATTGAAATTGGCAGTACAATAGTTCGCGAAGAAGCAGAGTTTATTCCCGCTAAAATGAAAAAAATCCAACACATTGAACATGCGTATGAATGTAAAAATTGTAAAAGCGATTCATTTCAAAAAGCACAAATTAAACGTGGTAAGGCACCGCAGCCTGCCATTCAACGTAGCATCGCAAGCCCTAGCGTGCTGGCAAAGTCATCTATGATAAATTTGCACAATACCTTCCCCTTTACCGCCAGGTAAAGGAATGGGATCGCTGCGGCCTAAATACCAATGATAAGAACCTCTCGAATTGGGTTATTCGTGCATCACATGATTGGCTTTTACCCATATACGAACGAATGAAGCAATTGATGATGTCTAAGTCGATTTTGCATGTCGATGAAACTTATGGACAAATTATCAACCGATCCGATGGGAAGTCAGGCCAAACCAACGCCTATAATTGGGTATATCGAAGTGTGCCAAGCCAAGGGCCAACAATAACTCTCTTTCAAAGCGCATTATCACGGGCTAGATCTGTTCTTGAAGGTTTCATTGAAGGCTTTTCTGGAACGATTGTTTGCGATGGTTATTCTGCCTACGATAAGTTAGAAGGCGTTACCTTCGCAAATTGTTGGGCACATTGTCGGCGTTATTGGCTTAAAGCGGACAGTAAAAATGGTCGAATTGGTGTGAGCTATTGTGATGATTTATACCGACTCGAAAGGAAATTTAAACATTTGTCTCCGAGTAAGCGAAGAAAAAAACGACAGAAATACTCGAAGCCTATTGTAGATAAATTCCTTGAATGGGTTGAAAAATCACCATTCTACGGTAAAAATGCCGTCGCCAAAGCAGCTGAATACACATTGAACAGGGCAAATGGACTCAGAGCATTCCTGTATGATGGCCGCATTGAAATTGATAATAATCCTGCCGAAAACGCCATCCGTCCAAGTGTGATTGGTCGAAAAAACTGGCTCCACTCCGTTAGTGAAGCCGGCGCAAAAGCCAACGCCATCTGTTTAAGTATCGCAGAAACAGCCAAAAGCAACGGCATTGATTTCTACGAATATATTAAGAAACTTTTGACGGACCTGCCGAATCTCGGTATACATCAAAATTCTGAAATTTTAGATCGGTACATGCCCTGGTCAAAAACGATTCAGGTAGAATGTAGCAAATAACTAAAACAAGCCGTAAATTCGATTGAAAAAGTCAAGATTTACGGCTATTTGTAATGCGTACCTGAAGGTACGCTTATTTTTTTATAATTCGGGCTTACC
>CCFE01000008.1 GCA_000752035.1 Bacillus rubiinfantis
GAGGTAATCCCCTCATCCGTGACAATTAACACGCTGTCTATTTGATTATTTTTCAACAGCGCAGGCAACTTCATAACACTATTTTCTCCTTGCAACAATTCTGGTTCCCGCCACGATAAGAATCTACTGGCAGCCCGCATTACCTGTTGAAAGCTGCGGCAATACAATTGATACATGGTACCCCCCCTTTTAATTGAACTTTGCTGCTATTTTTTTCGAAAAATTCACAGCAGGCAACAAAAATTTATTATACTTATACAATATTCAAAAAATTATAACATAAAAACAAGTTGAAAAAATATTTTTCTGTCACAAATCAGTTGTTTATACGACTTATAAGTAAAGAAAAAAGCAGGTGAGGTAGAGGTGGAAACAAACAGGCAAGAGCTGCTCATGGACTGGTATGAACAATATTATGATGATATTTATCGATTTATCCTCTATATGATTGGTGATGACCATTGCTGTGAGGATTTGGTGCATGATACGTTTGTCCGTGCTTACATGGGTAGCGGAACTTTTGAACAGCGTTCTTCTATAAAGACCTGGCTGTTCAGCATTGCTAAATTTGTTGTAATCGATGAAATTCGTAAACGACAGCGGAAAAAGCTATTTACTTTTGGGTTGGTGCCTCACAATATCGCTGATAGGGTCAATCTTGAACGACAGATAGAGCAGCGGGAGTTAATACTACAGCTCATGAGGCAAATTCAAGAACTTAAAACGGAGTACCGTTTAGTCGTTATTTTGAAAAAAATTGAAGAGTGCTCCACAAAAGAAATTGCTGATATTCTCAATTGGTCAGAGACAAAAGTGCGTAAGACTTTGTCTAGAGCGTTACATTCCCTAAGGAAAATGAATGGTATGGAAGGGGGAAATACAAAGTGAAAAAAATCTTCGATGAACAGTGGCATGTTCTTCAACAGGTTAAATCAACTGCTACGCAAAAAACGGCTGTTAGGGAGCGAATCTTGCATTCAATCCAACAACCAGCCGAAAGAAGGACGAAACACGCTTATCTATGGCAAAGCGGCTTCGCTTTCTGTTTACTGTTATTGATTTTTGGCGGTTTTATGTTTTATTTACTGCAAGACACCACAAAAGAGCAGTCGTCTAATGCTAAAATCCCTACAGGAGAGCTATTTACCTGGAATTTAGCAAATGTGTCCAGCAAAAAAGAAGGTGAAGCATTTATTCTTTATCGGAAGCAGGAACAAGTTGGCCTTGTTAGGAAAGTGTCAAAACAACAAATGGACGAGACAATAGCCACTAAACCGATGTTTGTCAATCAGGAACTTCAGAACTTTCCTTATCAAACCTTTATGTATATTGAACACGTTAAAATGGAAAAGGTCTCTGTCCGCTACTATTTCTATATACTAATTGATAAAAACGAATTTCTTGAGTTTACTTTTGACTATCCAAAATTGGAATACGCCGACATTTTTCGGGCAATGTCCACTTTAGAAATAAACGGAAAAAAAGCCTATCATCACGACAAACCGCTGTATGTTACACATGGATACGGCACGATGATTTTCCCGGTTGATCTAAAACCAGTGTCAATTTCTACGTTTACTAAAGAATACAAGTGGGAGAGTGCCTCTTTTGGCGCATATCAACAGTATGTGAAAAAAATCCAGAATGGAGTTTGGAAACAACAAGCTAGCAGCGGAGCAAAGCATACGTTTATTTCTTACGATGGCAATGAAGTAGTAACGATTACCTTGAAAGGGAAAACATTAACGTACACCTTCTCATATCCGAACCAAGATCAACAATAACAGCATCTTTACTCGCCTTTAGCCAAACCTAAGGAGAATTTTTTTGAAAAAACGATTCTAAACTGTAGTAGAATGAGTTGAATAGGGAAATAGGGGGCCGTCAAATGTTTCTATATAAAATTGCTGACGAAGTATCTTTAAAATTGATTGAATTACAAGATGCAGAACAACTTTACAAACTAACTGACAAATCAAGAGCTTACTTGCGTGAATGGCTGCCATGGCTTGATAGGACGACAAGGATTGAGGATACGAAAGGATATATTCAAGGCTGTTTACAAGCTTATGCCGATAATAAAGGACTATTTGCTGTTATACTGTTCAAAGGAGAAATTGCTGGTGTGGTGAGCTTCAACAGCATCGACTGGGGAAATAAAACGGCTCAAATTGGCTATTGGCTCGATGAGGAATTTCAAGGAAACGGAATCATGACCAAGGCTGTTAAAGCGCTGGTTGATTATGCTTTTTCCGAGTATAAACTCAATAAGGTGGAGATTCATGCTGCAGTCGAAAATCAAAAAAGCAGAAGCATTCCCGAACGATTGGGTTTTGTCCGCGAAGGAAGAATCAGAGAGGCAGAATGGCTGTATGATCATTATGTTGATCATTACGTTTATGGTATGCTGACGAGGGAATGGCGGAAATAAACGAGGCGAGTCTAGCTTATCGCTGATATATTTCAATTTTCGCCGATAAAATATATCTACACAAAAAGCATCTGCTTACAAACAGATGCTTTTTGTCGTTAGCAGTACAATACCTCTTATTGATACGGAAATTGTGAAGAATAGCTGCTAAATTGCTGGTAAGCCTGGTCAATCTTTTGCTGTTCTTCAGCCTCAAGCTTATACCAGCCATTTTTAAACATTAATTCATACAGTTCACGGCAGCTCTGGTGTGTTTCTTGTAAAATTTGCACCATATCGTCATGTAGCTGTTGGTGGCTGGCTTCGCGGACGGCAATATTTAAGCTATCCGTGATATACTTACATGTGCTCAGTCCATCATTGACAAAATCACGGTCATTCATTTCTGGACTTTTTACTTTTGGCAATTGGCCCGTTTGCGGATTGGCAATTTTACTTTGATTTTGTGATTGCTGATTTTGCATATCAAACCCTCCATCCTCATGTTTAATGCTGTGTCTGTTGTGAATTTTGAATACTGTTCATTACCGGGGCATTATCTACTTGCAGGTGAGTGAGCAACCGCTGATAATGATTTTGGTGCATCTGCCCAGCCTTTTCTAACGCCTGTTTAATCTCCGGATTCGTCGCGTGCTCGGCAAGAAAATGAAATTTTTTAAATGCCAATAGTTCCCAAGATAAGGCATCCTTTAAATACATTAAATCCTTTGTCGTAATTGCCCGCGGCGGGGTTGGAAATGGAACTTGATTTTGGTCCATTTGATGATCCATTTGCATAGTTAAAAAACTCCTTCCTATTACGATTGACTATCAATCATAGAGTGTTCTTTTCACTTGCCAAATATGTAACTTCTTAACGAAATGTGTGAGATATGTTAAATTTCTAAGACTTTTGCAGTATTTAAGAAATATTCATCGAAAAATATCGAATTGACATGTATAATACTTACTTGAGCAATCTTTTTTAAAGGAGTGAATGAGAATAATGGAATGGACGTTAGCTATATTATTTGCTATTTCAATTGTGCTGCTGCTAATATCAATGACATCAAACGGCAAAGCGGCCAAAAAAGAAAAAAATGAAATTGATATGGTCCATATGTCATTGATGAAAGAAATTAATGATTTGCAAACGGCATTACGGAACATGGAATTAGACCTTGAAGTAGTAGCAAAAGAAGCAGGCGTACAACTTTCTGCAGAAGAAAAACTGTTTATGCGTGAAATCCTTGACTTATATAAACGGAAGTATTCAATTGAAAGCATAGCCGAAATGAAAAAGGTATCTGTAAGCAAAATTGAACAATTGTTAACTCCCCATCTGGCAGCTAAGGATGAAAGGAGAAAGGTAGTAAATGAAAATGAGTAAATTAAACAGTTTTGCTGCAGGAATTCTGATTGCGACGACAATTAGCGGTGCTGTCTATCTTTTCAGTGATCATGATTCCACGTCAAAAGCTGTTGAACCAAAAGTGAAAACTGCGGAAAAAGTGGAACTAACTGAAACCGAGATGAAGGACAAACTTACAGCTGGTGGTTTTGTCATACAGCCAAAAGCTGATTATGATAAAGCCCTTGCTGATGCGAAAGCGGAAGGTCAAAAATCTGCTGCCGCTACGAATCAATCTAATCAAAAGGTAGTTTATCGCACTGTCATCCGTGTAACTCAAGGGATGACGAGTATCGATGTTGGCAAAATGCTTGTTAAAGCCAAAATTATTAAAGGCAGTGCCTTTGATTTTTCCCAAGCAGTAGAAAAGAAAAAGGTCGAAAACAAATTACGCCCTGGCACTTTTACAGTTGACAGTGGTATGACTAGAGATCAAGTCATCGCAGCAATATTTAAATAAAAATTTTTTAAAAAGACACTTAGCGAATTTATGTTCGTAAGTGTCTTTTTTTAGCTTACAACTCTTCTACGATTCCTTTTACTAAATTAACGAATTTTTCACGTACTTTACCGGCCACTTCAATCACTTCATCATGGCTTAATGGCTGATCCAGAATACCACTTGCCATGTTTGTCAAGCAGGAAATTCCTAAGGCACTTATGCCTGCATGCGCAGCCACAATCGCTTCAGGAACTGTGGACATTCCAACGGCATCGGCACCTAGAGTGCGAATCATGCGAATTTCCGCTGGTGTTTCATAAGTGGGTCCGCTCCACCAGGCATAAACACCTTGTTGCAGTGTCATCCCTTGCTTAGCAGCAACTTCTAATGCCTTTTGACGCAATTCTGGGTGATAGGCTTTCGAAAGGTCAGGGAAGCGTGTCCCGAGTTCAGGATTATTCCGGCCAATGAGAGGATTGGCTCCAACCAAATTAATATGGTCAGTAATTAGCATTAAGTCTCCTGGTGTAAAGTTCGTATTCACTGCGCCACATGCATTGGTAATGATTAAATTTTCAACACCAATGGCTTTTAACACGCGCACCGGGAAGGTTACTTCATCAAGTGAGAAGCCTTCATAATAATGAAACCGCCCTTTCATGGCTACAACCGTTTTTCCCTTTAGTTGACCTATCACCATTTCATTCGCATGGCCGATAGCCTCAGATTTTGCAAAGTGGGGAATCTCGCTATAGGGAATAGTGACAGGGTTTTCAATTTCGTCTGCCAGCATACCTAAGCCAGATCCAAGTATCATCCCAATTGTCGGCCGAGCATCGGTTTTACTAAATATGTAATTTTTTGCTTCAAGGATATCATGTAGTTCATGCATGTTTTGTTCCTCCT
Organism: Bacillus rubiinfantis; assembly: GCA_000752035.1. GTDB lineage: Bacteria > Bacillota > Bacilli > Bacillales > Cytobacillaceae > Neobacillus > Neobacillus rubiinfantis. The sequence goes on from CCFE01000008.1 coordinate 5,170, forward strand.
AAACGTACTGGTTACCATTAATTTGCTAAAAGATCTAGCCTGCTATTCCTTAAAGAAATTTATGGACAATAGAAGTGTAGTAGATTGTTACCCCAAAGTAAACAGTCTTACAAGAGATTGTAGTCAAATTAGTATATTTTTTGAACAATGATTAAATAAACAGGTAGAGTTGCCTCACATCACGAAATAGTCAATGTATGAATATTTTTGCAAAATCTCTAAAATCTACCTATCTGCCCACTGCTGTTAAGTTGGAATAAGTATGAGGAGTGTGGAGTATCATGAAAGCGATAGAAATTAAGGATGTCCTGTCCACTCATCGTTTGCCACCATCTAAGCTTCAAGCCAAGTGCGATCCACTACAATTCCCGTTTGAAACAACCAAAGAACTAGATCAACTTCCAAATGAAATGATTGGTCAGGAACGCGCAGTAAAAGCGATGGAATTTGGTTTATCAGTAGAACAGACAGGCTATAATTTGTTCGTGGTTGGTCCGAGCGGGACAGGAAGGATGACCCACACGCTTGATAGTGTCGCTAAAATTGCGAAGAATCGAGCGGTACCGTCCGATTATTGTTATGTATTTAATTTCGAAAATCCTAATCAGCCATTGGTTATTTCTTTACCAGCAGGGCAAGGCATTGAGTTTCAACGCAAAATGGAGGCGTTGTTAATCAATATTGAACGTGAACTCCGCTCTACATTCGCAGGTGAAATATTTGAAAAGAAAAAACAGTTCATATTAAACAGTTTCCGTGAAAAAGTAGAGTATTTATGGGAGGAAGTGAAGGCGTTTGCATTACGCAAAGGTTATTACCTAGAACGAACACCTGCTGGGGTTAATACGTTCCCAATGCGTGATGGCAAACCAATTGACAGAAAAGAATTCAGCCAGCTCCCTGATGATGAAAGGGAACTCTTTTTACAAAATGAAAAACAAGTGGGTGAAAAAGTTCGCGACACCTTTTACCAAATACGAAAGATTGATGAGCAATTATCAAAAAGCATCGACCAATTTATGCGTCAATCTGCTTCTGATGCCATTGTTCATTTATTTAAACCGTTAAAAGAATTCTATCAAAATGCGGCAAAGGTAATAGGCTATCTCGAGGCATTATTTCATGACGTCGTTATCCATTATTCGTTGTTTTTAGCAGATGATGTGGAACAGAGTAATAATATAATGAATGCACTTGCCGGTTCTAAGGAGGAGCAGCTTCATCGCTATACCGTTAATTTATTTGTCAATCATCGCAGCTTATGTGGTGCACCAGTCATTTACGAGACCAATCCGAGCTACCACAATCTGTTTGGAAAAGTAGAATATCGCGGCTCACTTGGCAGCTGGGTTACTGATTTCACTCATATTAAGCCAGGCGTACTGCATTTAGCAAATGGCGGTTATGTAATTCTTCAAGCGGCAGAATTACTTCAGGAGCCGTATGTTTGGACGCAACTGAAACGTTCACTGCAAACAAGAAAAATACAAATTGAAAATCTTTATGAAGAAAAAGGCGTTTTTCCCACAAGCGGAATCAAGCCGGAGCCGATTCCCCTAAATATTAAAGTGATTATCATTGGGTCTTACTATTTATATGAAATGCTTGCTAATTACGATGAAGATTTCCATAAACTGTTTAAAGTAAAAGTAGAATATGACACGGTCATGGAAAAGACAGAGGAAAACAGCCTTAAAATGGCACGATATATACAAAAATACGCAGAAGTAGAAGGGCTGCTCCCGTTTCATCGTCGTGCTGTTGCCAAGGTAATTGATTATAGTTCAAGGCTAGTGGAGGACCAAACAAAGCTTTCGACACGATTTCAGGAGATCACCAAAGTACTCGTAGAATCAAGTTATTGGGCAAAAAAGGAACAAGCACCTGTGGTAGATGATTATCATATTGAGAAGGCAATCTCTGAAAAAGTGCTACGCTCTAACCTGATTGCTGAGAAATATCGAGAAATGATTACGAAGGGCGTCATTATGGTTGATACAGATGGCTATCATGTTGGCCAAATCAACGGACTGGCCGTCATGGGGACACGCGATTCAACATTTGGGATTCCGACGAAAATAACGGCCCAAACCTATGTTGGCAAAAGCGGCATTATAAATATCGAGAGAGAAAGTTCACTCAGCGGACAGATTCATAATAAAGGCATGATGATTTTAACTGGATTTTTATCAGGTCAATTTGCCAAAAATCGTCCGATTCCATTGTCCGCAAGCATCACCTTTGAACAAACCTATTCGTTGATTGATGGTGACAGCGCATCCAGTACCGAATTATATGTGCTGCTGTCATCGTTGGCAGAGGTCCCGATTTACCAAGGAATTGCCGTTACCGGCTCCGTAAACCAATGGGGTGAAATTCAACCTATCGGAGGTGTAAATGAGAAAATTGAAGGGTTCTATCATGTTTGTCATACCCAAGGGCTGACAGGGCAACAAGGGGTCATTATTCCGCGTCAAAATATTGAGAATTTGATGCTAGCAGATGATGTAGTTGCAGCAGTAGGGAGGAGAGAATTCCATATTTGGGCTATCGATCATATTGCTGAAGGAATCGAGATCTTAACCGGAATAAACGCCGGATATATCCGCAATGAAAATGGCCAATTTTCGCCAGAGACAATTTTTGCAAAGGTAGAAGAGCGATTTTCACAGATGTACGCAAGTATGGAAAAGATGAAGGGGAGATAGTGGTTTAGGACAAGAGGGGTTTCTGGATTTTTTACGAAGACAGCCACCAAGTTTTTAGAGCTTGGTGGCGTTATTTTATCCCGCTTTAACAGACAGTAGACCCACTTTAAGATTACGAGCCTATAAGGAATTTAGTTGGGGGATCAAGAAAACCTCACTGATGGAAGTTTCACTTTATTTATATCGAGTATCATTTTGGTATTTTTCATCATGAAGGAAATCCACAAATTCATTGGCAATGTCGCCGATATGAATGATTTGCTCCCAACCAGACATCATTTCTTCAAAGTAATCAGCTGGAATCGTGAAATCAAGTAATGGTTCATTGGAAAGGGTGGAAAAGGACATATATAACTTTCCTGGTTTTTTCAAACGCAGTAACTCATTCAATGAAATGGCCTTATCATTATATTTTATTTTTACTTGAATGGAATACGCTTGGAAAATATCTTCCACAACATCAGCTAATTCATTAATTTGCTCGGTAGTTAGCTCGGTAGGGTCAGCTGTTTCAAGCAGCTGTTCGATACGATAATCAAGTGATTCCATTAAGTCGAGTTGATTTGGATTGTTTTCCTCTACCATTGCTAAATGATTAAATAGGTTTTGGATCTCTGCTTCAGTAATTCCTAGTTTAGCCAATTCTTTATTGATTTCATCTAGAAAGTCATCGTGATTGGTATAGAAGGTGAGAGCAGTATCGAGATCTTCAATAAATTTGTACTCATCTAAAGAGTCACCAAATTGTTTTAATAAATCATTCAATTCCTCTTTTGAAAGATTGTATGTCTTAAGAAGCTCCTGTAAATTTTTTTCGTTTATTGGCGTACCTAACACGGATTTAAGCTCTTCCACTGAGTTGAATTCCTCCAGCGGGATTTCAAAATAGTTTAGATATTCCACAAGTTCTTGCTTTGACCAGCCAATTTCTGCTAGATACTGGTTTAATTCTTCAGCAGGCGGTGCAGCATGAACTTTTGAAAAGGAAATCATTAGGGAAGAGACTAATAAAAATGCAACAATAAAGTTTTTAATACCCACGTTTTAACCTCCTTTGATAACATATCATTCCCTATAAAGGAGAATAAAGAGGTAACAATCACTACCGGTATTGGCACTATTTTCATCAAGCTAATTATTATATCATACGCCACTCTTGCTGTTAATCTTTTTCCAATTCATGCTATACTTAACATAACAGTGATTTGAAAAGAAGTAATAGAAAGGAGCGGTAGCAATGGGAATTCCTGAAGAAAAAAGAAAATACTCTTACGCTGATTATTTAAAATGGAATGAAGGGGAAAGGCTGGAATTAATCGACGGGGAAATCTTTAATATGTCACCAGCACCATCAAAGCGCCATCAACAGATCCTTCGGGAACTATCCGCAATTTTCACCTTTTATCTTCGCGATAAAGATAAAGAGTGTGAAGTTTTTTTCGCACCTTTTGATGTTCGGTTATTTGCAGAAAATAAAGCTGATCACGAAATAGACCATGTTGTTCAACCTGATTTATCGATTGTTTGCGACCCACATAAGCTTGACGATAAAGGCTGCAAGGGAGCACCAGACATGATAATAGAAATCCTTTCACCTGCATCTGTCAAACTAGACCGGTGGCGGAAATATCAACTTTACGAAAAAGCAGGAGTCAAAGAATATTGGCTGGTTGATCCAATTAATGAATCTGTCGAAGTTTTTTTATTAACGGACGGAAAATATCAATTTAGTGGAGTCTACACAAAGGATGACAAAATTTCAACTTGTTTATTTCCATCGTTTAAGATAGAGCTTTCTGAAGTTTTCCAATAAATACTTCATCATGATTATCATGGTAAGGAATACTAAAAAAAGGTTCTTTTTTTATCTCTTGAGGGGATAATTGTGATAAAAAAACCCTCCCAAAATTTAATTCCCGTAAGTAATGAGATATCCTCTTCCAGATTGTGAGAATATTAAAATTATTCTGTTTGCCTATTCACAAAAGACTTACTCCTTTCGAGGAATTGAAGCGCTAATAACAGAAAACAATCCGGCCATGTGGTTGGCGGCAATTAAAGCAAACCTGCCGCCGATACTAGAAATGGTGACAATGGCACATGAATTAGGTGTCAAGTTTATGGGTGCCAAATGACAATGGACGTGATGGGGATTGAAAAAGATGACTTTGTTGAAGGAACTGACGTAGGTGGTGCAGTTACGTTTATAGACTTTGCAAAAGATGCAAACGTCACTTTAACATTTTAATTTAATCAGATCTTTTTAAAGGGGGCTTATTAAGCCCCTTTGTTTTATTTTTATTTTCAATTCCCAGTTATAGAATATCTGGTTCTTCTCTTTTTATTTTTCTTGATTATACTCCCCCCATTGACACATTCCTTGGATAATTGGCCAAAGGCTTTTCCCTTTTTCAGTAAGGCTGTATTCAACCTTTGGAGGAATTTGTGGATATTCCTTACGATGAATTAAGCCATCATTCTCCATTTCTTTTAATGTAGAACTGAGAGTTTTATAGGTAATTTTACCTATCATACGTTGAAGTTCATTATAGCGCACTGTACCATTTTTTGATAAATAGTAAATAATTAGAAGCTTCCATTTTCCGTTGATAATGGAGAGAGTGTAGCCAAAAAAAGTCTCTTGGCTGTCAGCAACATGAACTTTTGTATTTTTCATAATAACACTATCCTCCTAGATAGTATGCGTCATAAAAGTGCATACTTGTTCACAAATCTATATCAACTATATAATACATTTGAACTCAGGTAAAGCAGGGGTTGAATGTGAAAAAATATATGCACCCCAGAGTCAAATATTTTTGATAGAGGTGTTTCTTAAATGATAGGTTTTGCAACAAAATTACGAGGAGGACCAAATAAATTATGTTACAAAAACAATATCAAGACAATATAGACACAATACTGAAAAAAATTGAAGAAGCTGACGCGATTGTGGTTGGCGGTGCCGCCGGCATGTCTGCGGCTGCCGGATATAACTGGTATCAAGATGATGCAAATTTTCGAAAGTATTTTAACGCATTTGCTGAAAAGTATGGGATTGACAGCATTTTTGGAGGCTTTTACTATCGCTTCCGTACGGAAGAAGAACGGTGGGCATATCTTGCTACTTTAATCAACTTTGTTGCGGAAGTCCCCATCGGCCAACCATATAAAGATTTAGATCAAATACTAAGTGGGAAGAACTATTATATTCTTACGACAAATCAAGATACGCAATTTTTACAAGAGTTCCCAGAAGAAAAAGTCAGTGCCATTCAGGGTAACTGGACCTATTTACAGTGTAGTGGTCCTTGTCACGACGGGGTTTATCCTTATGCGGAACAGGCAAAGGAACTGTGTACCCACATCGAAGGGACAAAGATTCCATCCACCATGGTTCCAAAGTGCCCGGAGTGCGGCGGCTCTATGGAACTATGGGTACGTTCCTTTGTATTCTTGGAAGGATCCAAATTTAAAGACGAGCATAGAAAATATCGTGAATTTCTTTTGGAAAATCAACCTAAGAAAGTCCTCTTTTTAGAGTTGGGCGTCGGTCTAATGACTCCAATGTTCATCAAGGAACCTTTCTGGAACATGACATACACTTGGCCGAACGCATACTACATTACCATCAATCCAAATCCGGAGCATAACATATTGCCAGGAGAACTGAAGGATAAGGGGCTTGCCATTCATGAAGATATTGCACAAGTATTACGAGATGTTCGGGAAAAACAGCAAATCGATAGAAAACAAGACGTGGTTTGAAAGGACCAACATGCCTCTTCCATATAAAAATACGAAGAATGGCTTTAGATTCTTAGTAGTTAAATCATTTTAAGTTTCGAGTATTTCATCAATATCTTATAAAAGATGGAGGATCATATGAAAGAGAACTATCGTAATGTTTTATCAAAAATCGAAGAAGCTGACGCAATTATAATCGGTGCTAGTAACGGCCTCTCCATTTCGGAAGGTATTCATATCTTTGCGGATGATTCCTCTTTCCGGGAGAATTTTGGTGACTTTCGTGAAAAGTATGGTTTTCACAGCATCATCCAAGGTTGTTTTTTTCCATTTCCTACAGTTGAAGAAAAGTGGGCCTTCTTCAGCCATATGTACGAATATTTTTTACTCAATAGAGAGATCAGCCCAGTTATGAAGAATCTCTATGAACTGGTGAAAGACAAAAATTTCTTTGTGGTTACCTCGAATATTGATGCTCATTTTATCCAGGCAGGTTTTCCAAAAGAACGTCTATTCGAAATAGAAGGTAACTGCCGAAATTTACAATGCTCTCATAGTTGCCATGATCAAATATATCCTGGAGACGAAATACTAAGTAAATTAGCTCAAAATCAAGAGAATGGAAAAGTCCCTCTTGATCTTATTCCTAAATGTCCAGAGTGTGGCGGCCCAATGCAAGTCCATATCGATGTCAATCAGAATTTTCTAAGAGATCAGTCCTGGCAAACAAGCTATCAAGCTTATCAGGATTTTATCAAGAAAGCCCATGGTAATAAGTTAGTTCTGCTGGAATTAGGCGTGGGTGCCAGTAACCAAATGATTAAAGCTCCATTTATGAATTTAACCAATCACGAGGAAATTGCTACCTACATTACGTTGAATAAAGGCAGCGAGCTTTATATTCCTGATGTCATTGCTGCTAAATCCATTGGAATCGACGGTAATATTGCAGAAGTGTTACAACAATTGGTACAGATGAAATAAATATATTTTGCAGATTAGAAAACAGAGGAGGGAATGAAGGGTGTTTCTAGATAATATATTGAATGTTCCAATTTGCCAGCCAATCAAAAAGTCCTATGAGCATTGGCATGAATTTATGGAAGAAAATATAGAGTTTTGGCTGCCGGATAGTGAATGGCATACGAAAACTCATTGCGCTCGCGTATTGCTATTGGCACTCCTTATCGGACATCAAAAGAACTTGAGTGATAAAGAAATGGATGCACTTGGAATGGCGGCTGTTTTCCATGATTCACGCCGCCTCGATGATGGAATTGATAAAGGACATGGTGGACGAGCAGCAGTGTATTACAAAGAGTATTGCCGTGACCATGATTTGCCCTATGATGAACAAACCTACTACATCACCTATTACCATGACCAAGATGATTCTCTAGGTTTGTCAGAGATTGCAAAGTCTCTTTGTTTAAGTGATCGGGCCGTGCTGCTATATCAGATTTTCAAGGATGCTGACGCACTAGATCGTTTCCGTCTGGGACCTAATGCTTTGAATGTGAATTATCTACGGACAGAAGAGGCCCATGGACTTGTTGACTTAGCCAAAGCTCTCTTACGTAAAAGTAGTGAAACCAATGTATAAAAAATTCTATTTATTATGAGCAACCCCCACCGTATTTTGGTAGTTTGGGAGGAAAGTGGTATGAACAAATATATAGATGATAGTTTTGCCCTGCACACGGACTTGTACCAAATCAATATGGCAGAATCCTATTGGGAAGACAACATTCATACCCGAAATTCGGTATTCGAATTGTATTTTCGAAAATTGCCATTTGGAAACGGGTATGCAATCTTTGCTGGATTGGAACGAATCATTGAATATCTTCAAACGTTTCACTTTTCTGAAAGCGATATGGATTATTTAAAAGAACTTGGTTATCAAGAAGACTATGTTGACTTTTTACGAACCGTTCGTTTTACAGGAACGGTTCGTGCCATGAAAGAAGGGGAAGTTGTATTTGGCAACGAACCCATTCTACGTGTCGAAGCGCCGTTAATTGAAGCGCAGCTCATCGAGACGGCTTTATTAAATATCGTGAACTATCAAACACTTATAGCAACTAAGGCTTCTCGAATCAAACATGCAGTGGGGGACCAACCTGTGTTTGAGTTCGGTACAAGGCGTGCACATGAATTCGATGCCGCATTATGGGGGACCAGAGCTGCTTATATTGGCGGGTTCTCAGGCACAAGCAATGTTCGAGCAGGAAAACGATTTGGCCTTCCAGTTTCAGGTACACATGCTCATTCCTTTGTTCAAGCATATCAAGATGAATACACCGCTTTCCATAAATATGCAAAGCGTCACAAAAATTGTGTTTTCTTAGTCGATACCTATGACACGTTAAAATCAGGTGTTCCTACGGCAATCAAAGTAGCGAAGGAACTGGGCAGCAACATTAATTTTGCAGGTATTAGGTTAGATAGTGGAGATTTAGCTTACCTTTCGAAGGAAGCAAGAAAGTTATTAGATCAAGCAGGATTTATTGACACTAAAATATATGCCTCAAATGATTTGGATGAATATACCATTATGAGCCTAAATGCACAAGGCGCGAAAATCGATGTATGGGGAGTTGGTACGAAAGTCATAACTGCCTTCGATCAACCAGCCTTAGGTGCTGTGTACAAACTAGTCTCCATTGAAGATGAACATGGGCAAATGAGAGATACTATCAAAATTTCTGCATGTCCTGAAAAAGTCACGATACCAGGATTAAAAAAAGTATACCGTATTATTAATAATTTCTCGAAAAAGTCAGAAGGGGATTATATCGCCTTAAGTTTTGAGCAGCCAGAAAAACAAGATAAGCTCTATATGTTTCATCCTGTGCATACGTACATTGGAAAATTCGCGGCTAATTTTACTGCCAAAGATTTGCATGAGGATATTTTCGTCCTTGGCACGCTAGTGTATAGTAGCCCTACTGTCCATGGGATTCAAAATTATGCTGGGAACCAATTAGCCCTTTTATGGGAAGAGTATAAACGTTCTTTAAATCCAGCCGAATATCCTTTAGTTTTAAGTCAGGCTTGTTGGGACAACAAAATGAAACATATAGAGAATGCAAAAGAGCATTACCTTAAATCTGTACCTTTATAAATGACCATATTTAAATAATTGAATCGAAACGAAACCAAACAGGTCGGTGAAATACATGATTGATTTTTTACAACGAATAAATGAATTAGCGAAAAAGCAGCGTGGAGAAGGATTAACCAATGCTGAGACAGTTGAGCAGCAGGTGCTAAGAGAAGATTATTTGCGAGTCATACGGGGACAGGTTCTCCATACCTTCTCTGGGATGAAGGTGCTGGATCCGCTTGGAAATGATGTAACACCCGAAAAAGTACGCATTCTAAAAACACAGAATTAATAGCATATATAGAGAAAATGGGAGATTAATGTGAAAGATTATTTAGTAAAAGCCATTACTCACAATAAGCAAGTGTTCCGGGATTCCGATATATGATAGAAAACACTAAAGAAAGACAGGAGAAAAAACAAATGGAGAAAGCGCCAAAAGACACGCGTGTAGTGGTAGGAATGTCTGGCGGAGTCGATTCCTCCGTTGCGGCGATGCTACTAAAAGAGCAAGGCTATGACGTTATCGGAATATTCATGAAGAACTGGGACGATACCGATGAATTTGGTATTTGTACGGCTACAGAAGACTACGAGGACGTAATTCGCGTCTGCAACCAACTTGGAATTCCCTATTATGCCGTGAATTTTGAAAAGGAATATTGGGACAAGGTATTCATTTACTTTTTGGAAGAATATAAGGCGGGAAGAACGCCGAATCCGGATGTGGTATGCAACAAGGAAATCAAGTTCAAAGCATTTTTGGAACATGCCATGAGCCTTGGTGCCGATTATGTGGCTACGGGACATTATGCACGAGTGATCCGAGAAAACGGGAAAGTTCACATGTTAAGAGGGAAGGATGAAAATAAAGATCAAACTTACTTCCTCAATCAATTAACGGAGGAGCAATTAAGTAAGGTGTTGTTTCCGATAGGCGATATGGAAAAACCAAAAGTAAGGGAAATAGCTGCCGAAGCTAATTTAGCGACTGCATCCAAAAAAGACAGTACAGGAATCTGCTTTATTGGTGAACGAAATTTTAAGGAGTTCTTAAGTGGTTACTTGCCTGCACAAAAGGGGAATATGGAAACATTCGACGGCAGAGTTGTCGGACAGCATGATGGATTAATGTACTATACAATTGGACAGAGACATGGATTGGGGATCGGAGGGAATGGTGATCCTTGGTTTGTGCTAGGAAAGGATATTGAAAGGAATGTACTGTATGTTGGACAGGGTTTCCACCATGAAATGCTATACTCAGATTTCATCATGGCAGATGATGTAAACTGGATATCAAAGGGAGCTATACCGAAAACATTTGAATGTACTGCAAAATTCCGCTATCGCCAACCCGACAATAAAGTAACGGTAGAACGGTTGGATTATTCTAGAGTTAAAGTCACTTTCCACGAACCGATTCGTGCCATAACACCTGGTCAAGCGGTTGTCTTTTATCAAGGAGAAGAATGCCTTGGTGGAGGAATTATTAACGAAGTGTATCGTGATGGCAAACAATTAACTTATGTAGGGTGAAGAATCGAAACTTAAAGCTGTCAACTGTTACGGGCACCTCATATAGAAGATTTATTTATATTTGCCTAAGGCTACTAATCTAATAGTTCAGCTAAGCATGATCGATCAGAGGGAAATTCGGGAACTGATTGAAAAGTTAAAAGCAGCCGTTATTGATGTGGAACCCTGATTGAAGATATTTTTCAAGGTGGGAAGAGTGCATCAGGTGTTTGAAAATAACTTTATCCCAGAAAGCGGATTTGACTACGACAATTGCAAGTATGCATACAGAATAGAATGAAGCACACCAATATGGATTGCAATCTATTTGGTTCTCAAAAATGGCTTCCTGCACTTAAAAGGGAAGAGAACTTTTTAAAATTTTAATTCTGTTATTTAATTGTGTCTTTTGGATATTTGGAGAATACTATTAAAAAGTTTGTACAAAGATTTTTGTCCCATTGTACAAACTTTCTTGTCTTTGTTGTACAAAGAATTTTGCCCCTGTACAATTTTCCAATAAATCCACTAATAGGCGCGGAACAACATTATTACGTAAAATATAAATTTGACGAAGTAATGTGGTTAGGGTAAAATATAGTAGTGAGGTGTTATTATGGTAAATCCAGCAAATCAGCAAAATTTTCGCAAACTACAAGCGTTACTTGATGAACTGCCTTGGTATGTTGAGGAATATATCAATCATAAGCTCCGGAAATTGTCGACCGCTTCGTTGTTTAATTACTGTCATGATTATAAAATATTCTTTAATTGGATGATTCGCGAACAGCTTTGGTACGGACGACGCATCAAGGATATTCCGCTTGAACGGCTGGAACAGCTTACGGTACTTGAAATTGAAAGTTTTTTAAATTATCTTCACTATGAATTACATAATAAGGAGTTAACGGTAAATCGCAAATTATCAGCATTAAAATCACTGTTTAATTACCTACAAAACATCGCTGAAACTCCAAATTTGCAGCCTTATCTCAACCGCAATGTAATGGCAAAAATTGAATTCAATGAGATCAAAGAATCGATGGAAACACGGGCTAACAAAATGGAAGGCAAGATCTTGCTCGGGGATGAATATGAGCAGTTTCGGCTGTTTGTTGCCCGTGGATATGGTGAATTATTCAAGGAAAACAAAAAAATCTCCAACTTCTATCAATTAAATAAAGAACGTGATACAGCGATTATTTCGCTGATTTTAGGCTCCGGTTTGCGTTTATCTGAGCTCATCGGACTCGATTTGAATGATATTGATTTTAGCAAATACCGCGCCAGAGTCATTCGCAAAGGTAATAAAGAACAGTTCGTGTATTTTAGCCAGATTGCTATGGATGACCTGCGGGAATATTTAGCGATCCGCACCGCAAAATACCAGGTAGATAAGCAAAATAAAGCCTTGTTTGTGGCTGCAGCCATGGGCCCTAAAGGTAAAACTAGACGGCTGACAGCGCGCTCAGTGGAAAAATTAGTAGAAAAATATGCAACAGCGTTTGGCAAACCAGCCTTATCAGTTCATAAATTACGTCATTCGTTTGCAACTAGATATCACGCTGAAATCAATGATGTTCCTAAATTACGCCGCCAGCTTGGTCATTCATCAATCCAAACGACGATGATTTACACACATATTCGGAATGATGATTTGAAAATTGCTGTTGACAAAATGGATATGCCAAAGGAGCAATAACAACTGCTCCCTTCTTTTAAAATAATATTAGTTTACATAATATTATTATAGTAACTAAATTCTGTTTTATCTCAATTAAGAAGTATACTTAAGATAGTGAGACAAAAAGATTTTTTTAGATTTTGTTTTGCCTGTTTATTGTCCCCGATAAATAGCAGGTTGAATTTTTGTAAACACTTCGATAATAGTTGAAAAATTCTTTGGTTGCTGAACCTCATAGCCATAGCGCTGTAAATATTCCTGGGTTAATTCACTTAGCTGTCTATCGTCCTCAATAAGCATAAGCTTGTGCATGGATAGCCCCCTCTCCCCTTTTTACAACATTTGTACAACTAATCATAACTTTTTTGCTATAAATATTCGTCTATTTTTGCAACTCTAACAGGAAAAAACCACAGGAAAACACCCTGTGGCTGCTACTCTAGCTATTATTTCCTTCAACAACTTTCAGATTTGCTAATCTCCATTTTCCTTTTTGCAACTGCCAATTAGACTCAATATAAGCTATGGTATCACCATTTGCAATTCCAGCAACACGTTGGATTCCTTTTAGGCCGAGTCTGCCATCTTGCAGCACAGTGGGTTTTAAACTTTGAAACGATTGAACCATCAGTTCTGTTGGCTCGTTTAGTCTACCCTTGTAATAGAGTCCAAGCTTTTGATAGTAATTTTTGCGATTCGATAAATCAAAGTAATACGTTTTTCCGGTTTGTTTCATTTTGATTTCAGCCTGATAATTGTTAAGGAAACGGCTCTCTAGTTCAACAGATTCGGGTGCTGGCAGCTTGACCTTTTTAAAGTTTTTTAATGAATAAATAAAACTAAAAACGGTTCCACTGTTTTCCCCATTTTGCACCGTTGCAAATAAATCTCGGACACCATCATCATTCATATCAATAAGCTGTAGAGCAGCTTTTGTCCCGCTTTCCAACGGAAAAGTGTAAGTTTTTTCATTAGAGGTGATGACTTCTAGATAAATTTTTTGTAAAAAAGATTTATCTTCCTCGTAGGGAACACCTTTTAAGAAAATGGTTTCCAGTTTCCCGTCTCCGCTAATATCTGCTTTCTGTTCTGAGATGGTGATTGGTTTATTTTTGTCCTCAACCGCATACACAACAGTTGTCATCGAAACGAGGAAAAAGCAGATAATAGCCAATAACGTTTCTTTATTCATGATCATTCCTCCCCAAAAACGGATACATGTTAGTATGCCCTGATTTTGGGAAAAAATGAAAAGACTCCCGATATTTTTCTCGAGAGTCTTTTTGATTACTCAGTTTGCGATTTTTCAGCGAGTGCTTTCCAAACTTCAGTGACCTTTCCATTTTCGCCTTCATCAATGACAAATGAACCATTGGAATAACGATCATTAAAGCGGATATCACCTGCTTTCAATCCTTCAATATGGCCTTTTTCTGTTTGCAGATAGACTTCATCATCGTCAGTTGTGATGGCCATACCAACAATTCGATGTGGATTAGCCTTTAATTCGCGAAGGATGACAACTCCACGTTTGGCTCTAGTGGCTCTTTCAAATTCCGATAATTTCATCCGCTTTACCGCTCCGCGCTGGGTTACAACGACAATCGCTGGGGAATCATTGCTATCTGGGTCAATCATTCCGCTGCCAACAATTATGTCTCCGTCTTTGAGGTTCATGCCTTTAACCCCGGCGGCGCGGACACCAACTAAGCTTACTTCCTCCTCGGAAAACCATAATGCATATCCAAGCTGAGTCACGAAGAAGAGATCCATTTTGCCGTCTGTTTGCAGGACATCCAGTACTTGATCATCCTCTTTGAGATTTATGCCGACTAGTGGCTTAGAGTAGCGCTGGGCTTTATATTGTTTTAATTCTGTTTTCTTAACCATCCCGTTTTTCGTGACAAATATGAGATAATCTTCGGTGTTAAAATCCTTAATTGGAATGGCTTTGACAATATCCTCATCACGGTCAATCGGAATCAGGTTGGCAATATGCTGACCTAAATCCTTCCAACGGATATCCGGCAATTCATGTACCGGACAGTATAAATAGTTTCCTTTATTTGTAAAGATTAATAAAACATCTTGGGTATTCATGTCTAACTGTGCCAGCAGCCTATCCGATTCCTTCATAGCAAAATCCTGTCCATTTGAAGCAGCATATGAGCGCTGGCTTGTCCTTTTTACATAACCCTCTTTTGTCACCGTAACGATGAGATCTTCGCTTGGCACCAATACCTCTAAATTAATCTTGATTTCTTCAATTTCTGCTTCAATCTTAGAACGACGCTCGTCCGCAAAGCGTTTTTTTACGTCGCGCAGTTCTTTTTTAATCACTGAAAGCAGTTTATTCTCACTAGCTAAAATACTTGTCAGCTCAGCAATTTTCTTTGCCAGTTCTTCCGCTTCCTGTCGTAATGCCGTAATGTCAGTATTTGTTAAGCGATAAAGCTGCAAGGATACAATCGCTTCTGCTTGCACTTCGGTAAATGCAAACTTGGCAATTAAATTATCTTTTGCATCACGTTTATCTTTAGAAGCACGGATGGTTGCAATCACTTCATCAAGGATGGATAAGGCCTTCATCAAACCTTCGACAATGTGCTGGCGTTCCTTTGCTTTAGTTAAATCAAAGTTTGTTCTTCTTGTGACGACTTCCTTTTGATGCTCGATATAGGCACCTAGCAGGTCACGCAGACCCATTAGTTTCGGGCGCTTATTATGAATTGCGACCATGTTAAAATTATACGTTACTTGCAAGTCGCTGTTTTTATATAAGTAGTTCAACACGCCCGTTGCATCGGCATCCTTTTTCAATTCAATGACAATTCTTAATCCGGTACGGTCCGTTTCATCACGAACCTCGGAAATACCTTCCACCTTGCGATCCAGACGAAATTCATCAATCTTTTTGACAAGATTAGCTTTGTTGACTTCATAGGGAATTTCCGTAATAACAATTTGCTGCTTCCCGCCGCGAATGGTTTCAAACTCTGCCTTGCAGCGTACAATGATTTTCCCTTTACCAGTTTCGTAAGCCTTTTTAATCCCGTCTAATCCTTGAATAATGCCGCCGGTAGGAAAATCCGGACCTTTGATAACTGTCAGTAACTCATCAACGGAAACATTTGGATGGTCCATTTTCATGATAACTGCATCAATAACTTCGCTTAGATTATGCGGTGGAATATCGGTCGCATATCCAGCTGAGATACCAGTTGATCCATTGACAAGCAAATTCGGAAACATCGCTGGTAGAACAGTAGGTTCTTTTGCGGTATCATCAAAGTTTGGAATAAAATCAACCGTTTGTTTCTCGATATCACGGAGTAGTTCAGCGGCAATTGCCGATAATCTCGCTTCGGTATAACGCATTGCAGCCGGCGGGTCACCGTCGACACTACCATTATTTCCGTGCATTTCCACAAGGACATTGCGGACTTTCCAATCCTGGCTCATCCGCACCATTGCTTCATAGACAGAGGAATCTCCGTGCGGGTGATAGTTACCAATTACATTACCGACGGTTTTTGCAGCCTTACGAAAGCCTTTTTCATGGGTATTCCCTTCGACATGCATTGCAAACAAAATCCGCCGCTGTACTGGTTTTAAGCCATCGCGGGCATCAGGCAAGGCACGTTCTTGAATAATATATTTACTATAGCGACCGAAACGATCGCCAAGGACATCTTCTAAAGGCAGGTCACGAAATTTCTCCTGTGCGCTCATCCTTGATAACCCCCCTCAGCAATCGTAATATTTTCATTTTCTAAAATCGAATCGTCTTCTTCCAGACCAAAGGCAACATGGCTTTCAATCCACTTCCGGCGCGGCTCAACCTTGTCACCCATCAGTGTTGTGACACGGCGTTCCGCACGTGCTGCATCATCAATTTTTACCCGAATTAACGTTCTTGTTTCCGGATCCATTGTGGTTTCCCAAAGCTGGTCAGCATTCATTTCTCCAAGACCTTTGTAACGCTGAATAATATAGCCCCGACCGACTTTTTTGATGGCTGCCTGCAGTTCGTCTTCATTCCAGGCATACTCAATGACTTCCTTTTTACCTGTACCGCGGCTGACTTTAAAAAGCGGCGGCAAAGCAATATATACTTTCCCTGCTTCAACGAGCGGTTTCATATAACGATAAAAGAAGGTTAAAAGCAGCACTTGGATATGGGCGCCATCTGTATCAGCATCGGTCATGATAATGACCTTATCATAATTGATATCCTCAATCGTGAAATCAGCTCCAACACCAGCGCCAATTGCATAAATAATCGTGTTAATTTCTTCATTTTTAAAGATATCAGATAGCTTGGCCTTCTCAGTATTGATTACCTTACCTCTTAGCGGCAAAATAGCCTGGAAACGACGGTCGCGACCTTGCTTAGCTGAACCGCCCGCCGAGTCCCCCTCGACAAGATAGAGCTCATTTTTCTGAGGATTTCGTGACTGGGCCGGTGTTAGCTTTCCGGATAAGGAAGTTTCCGAACGTTTACGTTTTTTACCGCTGCGCGCATCTTCACGGGCTTTTCTAGCTGCTTCACGGGCCTGATACGCCTTAATTGATTTTTTTATAAGGAGTGAGCTGATATCTGGATTCTCCTCTAAGAAGTAAGAAAGATGTTCAGATACAACTGCATCCACCGCCGAGCGGGCTTCACTTGTACCTAACTTTCCCTTCGTTTGGCCCTCGAACTGAAGCAGTTCCTCTGGAATTCGGACCGAAACGATAGCGGAAAGTCCCTCACGAATATCGGCGCCATCTAAATTTTTGTCTTTTTCTTTTAACAAGCCTACTTTACGAGCATAATCGTTAAATACCCTTGTCATTGCTGTTTTTGAACCAGCTTCATGGGTACCGCCATCTTTTGTACGGACATTATTGACAAACGATAAGACATTTTCCGAATAGCCGTCATTAAATTGGAAGGCAAATTCCACTTCAATATTGTTCTGAGTCCCCTCAAAGCTAACGACAGGATGAAGGGCATCTTTTTCCTCGTTTAAATAGGCGACAAATGCCTCAATACCAGTTTCATAATGGAATACTTCATGTAGGTCGTTCCGGGCATCGATGATTTCAATCTTTAATCCTTTTAATAAAAAAGCTGATTCTCTTAGCCGCTCACATAATGTTTCAAAGTTGTAGGCGATGGTTGAGAAAATCGTCGGATCTGGCTTAAAGTGAATCGTTGTCCCCGTTTGATTGGTTTTACCGATTTTCTCAAGAGTGGTGACCGGTTTGCCGCCATGTTCAAAGCGCTGTTCATAAATAAACCCGTCACGCTTAATGGTAACAACCAGCCACTCGGACAATGCATTTACAACCGAGGCACCAACGCCATGCAGCCCGCCGCTCGTTTTGTAGCCGCCTTGCCCAAATTTCCCACCGGCATGAAGAACCGTCAAGATGACCTCTGTTGTTGGTTTACCTAATTTATGCATTCCAACCGGCATCCCGCGTCCTTTATCGATGACACTGATCGAGTTATCTTTGTGTATTTTGACAATGATTTGATCACCATAACCTGAAAGCGCTTCATCAACAGAGTTGTCGACAATCTCATAAACGAGATGGTGCAGGCCGCGTGAGTCAGTGCTGCCAATATACATGCCAGGACGTTTTCTTACAGCCTCTAGTCCTTCGAGTACCTGGATGGCATCATCATTGTATTCAAAAGCTTGCTGATTTCTTGCCACTGATATTCCCCTTTCATACCGTTAAAAAACTATTCTCTGTTTATCCCGTCTTAACGGGCAGCAAGACCCCCACTGATGGAGGTTTCACTTTATACTATCATTCGCGAAAGTGTCTATTTATTCCTTTCAGAACGAATGTTTGCCAAATTTATTGTATCATATTATTTTTCGAGTCTATGCTTTATTTTAGCGATTTATTTTGATTTGGCAAATAGAATCAAAGAAAATGGTCCAAATTGCGTACAATCTGACCCCATGAAAAAAGCCGCCATTAGTGGAATGGCAGCTTTTAAAATGAACTTTTTAGTTTGCCCTTGTTATTGCATGTTCAACTTTAATACAACGGTCCATAATCACTGTATAGCCTTTTTCTTTCAAAAACTGATAGGCTTCTTCATTTACCAAACCTTGCTGGGCCCAAAAGACATCAGCATCAATCTCGATAAATTCCTTCGCTACATCAAACAGTTGTTCGGAACGGCGGAAAACGTTAACAATATCAACATGCCCTTTAACATCTTTTAATGATGGGACAGCCTTTACACCCAGTGCCTCATCAATAGTTGGATTAACCGGAATAATTTCATAACCGGCTTTTTGCATCGCTGCTGATACTTGATAAGAGGTCCTTTCTGGATTGGCACTTAAGCCCACTACAGCAATCCGTTTTGCCTTTTGTAAGATGGTTTTAATTTCGGCACGGCTTGGATTTTCAATCATGTTCATCGGCTCCTTCATCTTCTATACCCTTATTTTACCTGAATTTGGATAAGAATGCGAAGGGAATAGCCTTTTTCTTATCTTTCTTTTGGAATTGAGGTTGGCACAGATAGAGTGATAGATACCCCATCTCCTGCATTTTTCACAGTAATCTCGCCATTCATTTTTTCCAGCATCATCTTACTCATATATAGGCCTAATCCTGAGCCATGCGGTTTTGTCGTAAAATGAGGATCGAACAATTTATGCAGTAATTCTGGCTCAATACCGCCTGCATTGTCCATAAATTCTGCCCTAATATACTCGGATGATTCGTGGATGTTAATGTGAATTTTTCTTCTTGGTATTTCTCGAAACACAAACGCATCGCGTGCGTTTGCCAATATGTTTAAGACTGCCTGGCTAAACTCATTAGGATAGCCAAAAGCCGTTTGTTGGCCGCGAATTTCAAATTCAACATCAATTCCATGATTTTTTAGACTTGGCAGAAAAATCGACAAGGCCTCTTCAATCGAATCACCAACGGAGAAAAAGATTTTTTCACTGTTTGGTTTATAGAACTTACGGAAATCATTAATGGTCTGCATCATATGCTGAATCTGCATCATACTTTCCCTAGTAAAACGGTCAATATAAGTTTCATCAATTTCTCCGTATTCTAATGCATCACGGAGGTCCTGAACTAATAGTAATAAACCATTTAACGGCTGACGCCATTGGTGGCCGATGCTTGCCATCATTTCGCCCATCGCAGCAAACCTAGAATGCTTGATTAACAGCTGGTCTTTGTCTCTATTTTTGGCGATCTCTTCTTGAAGACGTTTTTCCAATTGCTTGTTTATGAACTCGTATTTGTCAATTAATTCTCGGTCGTGCCGTTCTATTGAATCTTCCGTTTTCATATGCTCACCCCATTACCGAAGGATTGATATAATAAAACCAACCATTCTTTTCGCTGAAACGGCCGGTATTTGTTCGGTATTTGCTTTCATTTTAACGGAAAATCTTTCACATAGATATATGCTTATGGCGAATTAACAAATGGTTTGAAAATTGGCCATACATTTGTAATAAATTTGCCTTTAAATATACGAAATTACTTTAGATGCTCAGATTCATAAAAACATTTGATGATTTTCACTATTTCTTAGTGTAAAATAAAAAAGCATAAGAGCTTGTATTTTGTTAAAGGAGTAATCTTGAATGATTCAAACCATCGCCATTATTATTCTTGCGTATTTATTGGGCTCCATTCCCTCCGGCTTGATTATTGGAAAAGTTTTTTATAAAACAGATATTCGTGAGCATGGAAGCGGCAATTTAGGAGCAACAAATACGTTTCGTACTCTTGGTGTAAAAGCTGGGGCCGTGGTAACGATTGCTGATATCTTAAAGGGGACGTTAGCGGCGGCGTTGCCGGCAATTTTATCTAGTGATATCCATCCGCTTATTCCTGGTGTTATTGCTGTTCTTGGTCATACTTATCCTATCTTTGCAGGATTTCGCGGCGGTAAGGCGGTGGCGACTTCTGCCGGGGTTATTCTGTTCTATGCGCCACTATTATTTATTACTCTTGTCGCTGTCTTCTTACTTAGCTTATACATAAGCAAATACGTTTCGCTATCTTCAATGATTGCCGGCTTTGTTGGGGTGCTATATGTCGTCGTTTTTGGTGCAATTCGCGAATGGGATATCCCGCTTTTAATTGTCATTACGCTCCTAGCCTCATTTGTCATCTACCGCCACCGCGCCAACATCAAACGTATTATCAACAAAACAGAACCAAAGATTAAGTGGTTATAAAAATGGAGCTCTCTGCTTGAGGCTCCATTTTTATGTTAATTTAGTGATTCCTTTTCTACAATTCTGTGCACTCCATCTACAAAAAAGCGGTGACATTCTACAAATTCAAACAGCTTATCTACAATAATTGGTTAAAATTGCAAATTTCAAGCTTGTTTATACACTCTACAAGCTTGAAAGTGTGTTCCGTTTTGTTTTCGCTAATAATAATGACACAAGAGCTGAGATAAAGATGAGACAAGATCCAAAAATATAGACTGCACGGACTCCAATAGTATCAGCAATCAAGCCCATCAGGAAAATCGAGAGTCCTCCCACTAATGACAGTAAGATTCCCTGAGATGCATAAACCTTCGGCAAGTGTTCGGAAGCAGTGTTAAGTTGAAAGGCAGTTTGCTGGGCAACATCCCTTACTTGGTAGGCAGGACCCATCGCAACACACAGCAAGAGTGCGAGAATAGGAATATTTGTCAATCCATAAATTAAGGTAAAAATACTAAAAAGCAATGATCCTGTTGCCATGCTAAAAATTAAGTGTCTTTGAATCACTTTTGCTAGCATAATAGTAAGCAGGCCACCGAGGATCGAACCGAAATAATAGCTGGCATTAATAAATCCCCACCATAGTTCTCCTTGATTCAATGCCTCTTTCACATAAACTAATGTGATGGCCCCTATCCAAATAGAGCCAGCCATGCCTTCAATACTATCCATTAACGTTACCAATCGTAACGTTTGGTTTTTCCAAATAAGTAACCAGCCTTCTCTCATTACATCCCATTTAGATTGATCTTCCTGCGAGTAGTCATCTATACGATCGAGGTATTTCGCTGTAATCCAAATAGCTATGAAAGCTGTCCAAATTAACACTGTATTAAAAACTAATGTAGGTTTATGTCCCAAATGGATAACTGCAAAACCGGTAAAACTATAGCCGGCAATTTGTGCTGATTGAACGGTAAAAGACAAAAAACTATTAGCTTTTACGAGACCCTCTTTTAACACAATCTTAGGGATAACAGATTGAAGAATTGGCTTCTCCCAGCTCGTAATAAAGGAAATGATTAAGATATGGAGTAATAATACAACCATTTGAGTAGAAATAGCATCGAATCCTATTAGTAAAAGGGTTAGTAATCCAGCCCTAATTAAAGGGAGACTTAAAAATAGTCTCCTGTAAGAGTATTTCTTAAAAATCAATGGTGATAAGAATCCTCCAATTATATTAGATAGTGCTTGAAGAAAAGGAAACAGGGAAGCAATTAATGCTGAAGCAGTTTTTTGATAGATGAATGTGGTAATGACCATAATGTAAATCACCTCTGCCAAAGCAAGAGACGCTTTGGCAAAACAAAAATGATAAAAGGGCATTCTTTTCATATCTTCTCCTTATTAACATGCACTAAAAATTACTAATAATATTTTATGCTTTAACGGAAGTAAGACCCCCACTGATGGAAGTTTCACTTTATTATAACATGTTAATTTAGGAATTTTCAGACTCTATTCAGAGGTGGGAAAGCCAATTTAGTTTTGCCGTATTTACACTCGCAATAGTTGAAATCTTTTTTTTCCCATAACATCTTCAACATAATCTAATTTTGTATGCTCAAAATAAACCATGTCTTTCTCGTGAATAAGGATGGTGATGTCGTGGATTTCGAAGGTCAGGTCGCCCTGTATTGTCTGCTCTTCCAGAGACAGATTTAACTTCGGGCCCCCTCAGCCAATTCCCATGCTAAGGCGGACAAATAATACTTCATCACTTGAGGTTTTTTCGCGTTCAACGTTAGCTTTTAACACATTGTAAGCTGCTTCGGTCATTTTAAACATGTTTTCACTTCCTAACTCCAAATATGGTCTAACAATCCTTCTTCGAGTAAAATCTCCCGCTGATGGCTACCAAGCAGGTCAAAATGCGAATAGCCATCCTTGCGGTGATGGATCCACTCCTTTTTCAACCCATACTTCTTCCCCCATGCCGCTAATTTTTCAAGATCTTGGCAACCGACTTTAGTTACTGTTTTACTGCCGGGAAAGCGATCGTCCAACCAATAATGGGTCAAAAATGCAATTTCTCCCTCGTCAATCTTTCGTTTCCATTCACGCACATCCTGTTTTTTAATTCCAAACGCCAACCTATTCACTCCCAAGACTATTGCTTTTTCTTGATTTCCTCGTATTTCAAAAACCAATCAGGAAACGCCTTTTTAAACGACGCCGGTCTGAAGTTTGCTTTTTTGACAATGATATGAGTAGATGATCCTTCGACACATACCTCGTCGTTTCCATTTGTTATCGAATAGCCATAAACGGTTTTAATACCGTCATTGAGCTCAACCCATGTATGAACAAAGGCACTGTCACCATAGCGTAACGGTTTTTTATAGGTGACATGGACATCGTATACAGGTGCGTAATAACCTGCTTCCTCCATCGCAACATAATGGAATCCCAGGTCCTCTATTAGTCCAGTTCTCCCTAATTCAAAAAACTTTAGGTAATTGGCATGGTAAATCACGCCCATCATATCAGTATCAGCATAATATAACTGAATTTCTCTTGTTGAAATTAAGTACTCACTCATTCTTACGTTCCCCTTTATTGTCTATTTATTTTACTAAAAGCGGTTTTTACATCTTCGTCTTCAAGTAATAAAGCCTGTTGAAAAAACAGCTCAGCTTGTATCGTCAGGTTTTTATTGTTCATTAATCGAGCTGCCTGGTCTTGAATCATCATATCGACAAGATTAACTGCAAACCGACCATTTCCGGAGTATGTTTGTCCTTCCATTATTTCCAGTAATAGCTCCTTAGCGCCCGCTGCAAGTTGGTATTGGTATTTTTTAGCATATAACTCGATAATCTGCAGCAGTTCACGAGCAGAATAATCAGGAAAGGAAAAGAATTTTTTAAAACGCGATCGCAGTCCTGGGTTGCTTTCTAGCAGCTCGTCCATCTCATCTGGATAACCAGCAAGAATAACCACGAGATTTTCATTATGCTTTGTCATCTCATCGACAAGTGTGTCAATTACTTCTTTACCGAAATCGCCGCTTGTGTTTCCAAGAAGTGAATATGCTTCATCAATAAACAGCACGCCGCCAAGCGCTTCCCTGATTTTTTTCTTCGTCTTTCCAGCGGTTTGGCCTACATATCCAGCAACCAAGTCCGCCCTGCTGGTCACAACGAGATGACCTCTTTTGAGAATGCCACATTCCTTTAATATCTCAGCATAGATTTTTGCAACCGTTGTTTTACCAGTTCCAGGGTTTCCTATAAATACTGAATGGAGTTGGATAGGAACGGCGGGGAGTCCATGTTGGCGACGAAATTGCTGTAATTTTACAAAATAAAATAAGCTGTGCATTTCTGCTTTCAAAGGCTCGAGTCCAATTAATTGATCCAACTCTTCGATTGGCGAACGTGTACTTTTAATTTCGTTAACAGCAAAATTCTGCTTATCCAGCAGCATATAGTTAACGATATCCTGTTCCCCTTTGGTTCCAGCACCTTTCTGAAAAATCGCCTCCATGATGAGGTTGCTAACAGTTCGAGCATTGCCAAATGTTTCATCAACCCGCTCTTGGTCAAGCCGGTGAAGCAGCTCTTGTATAGCATCTGCTGTTAGGTAATAATCATTATCTGCCGCAACTTTTTCACCTATTGCTACCAATTCCTCATTTGAATAATCTGGTAAATGGAGAAAATTTGATTGTGGAAAACGGCTTCGAAGTCCCGTATTTGCCTCTAAAAAGCTGCGCATTTCTTCTGGATATCCTGCAAGAATAACAGCAAATTTCCCGCCATATTCTTTACTTGTCATCAGTGAAACAAGCGTATCAATCGCTGTTTGACCGTAGTCATTGCCGGTTTGCCCTTCACGTTTTAGGCTGTAGGCCTCATCAATAAACAATACTCCCCCTAGAGAGCGTTCTACAATTGCGCGAACATTTTCCTCTGTTTGCCCGACGAAGGACCCAACAAGCTGGGAACGATTTGTTTCAATTACATCCTCACGTGGCAATACTCCGAGCTCATGATAGATTTTTGCCAAGAGCCTGGCTAATGTCGTTTTACCTGTTCCCGGGTTGCCCGTTAATATCATGTTCATACTTAAGTCGTCTTTAGTGATGAAACCATATTCTGTTCGCTGCTTCTGGTATTTTAAATAGTTGTAAAAATGTTTGACTCGTCTTTTCACGAAATCAAGGCCAATCATGCTGTTAAGCTGCTCCAACGCTTCTTTAGTTTCCGTTTGTGAAGCTTTTTCTACATCTAAAAACTGCTCTTGCCATTGTTGTTTAATTGCGATAACAGTTGCTAAATGCCGTTTCAATTCCTCAAAATAAACGGCTGGGTGGAAAACGCCAATTATGGACTGTTCGAATTCCTTTGCAGCTTGTCGTAATCTCCCGCTTTCTTCGATAGTCATTTGAAGCAAATGATAAAGCTGCTGATACTTATCGTAAAGCGAGGGATCCTGTATTGTGGAGGCAATTGTTACATTGGCTTGCAGCCTTGGAAGTTCCTCCTCGGCAATATTTAAAAATTGTTGACATATTTGTATGTATTCTTCAGCTGCCTTTTTCTTAGCGGTACTGTTATCACTTTCACGAATATCAGGAAAAGTTAATAATAACAGTAAATCTTCAAGCTGCTTCCATTCTGAATAAATCAGAAGTTCCTTTGCTTGTTGATTATCGGAGTTTAATTCTAATGCCTTATTAACCCAGCGGACAGCGAGTAAATCTTGTTGATTCCGATTATATCGTAATTGTGCAGCCAGCTTATATAGCTGTGATAAAACCTCTGGATTTGTTTCCTCTTTTAAGGCGATAATCAGTTCGCTTTCCTTTGCAATCGTGCCTGTGTTATTAAATTCTTGCTCCCATATTGAAAGTTTTTCACGGAACTTTGACTTCACATTCATCACATCTTTTAAAAAATTTCCTCTCTATCTTAACATAGACGTGATTTAAATGTTAAATAAGAGATTCTCACCACCTAAGATGAGCTTAAATTAAAAAGGACCGACCGAAACCGGCTGGTCCCCCAAGATGCTATTTGTTGGTTTCGTCTTTTATTTCAGAGCGGAAGGATTCGATGCTTTCCCGACGGCGCTCGTTCTTTTCATGGATTTGGCGGCGTTGTGTTTCGCTATCAGTAAATGCAAGAGATTCTTCTGCTGCTTCCATGTTTTCAATCGTATGGTGGATCATCGACTGTAATTTTTCGACATTATCACTACGATCATCTGGTTTTGGCTTGTTTTTGTATGCCATTAGAAGATTCCTCCTTTTTAATCAATGTACTGTACTAAGTACAAATATAGTTTGGTTCGCCGATTAAAAAATATCAGTAGTAAAAAATAGAAACAGACGGTCACAAAAAAAATCTTCTGATAACAAAAAGACCCTTGGCATGTCTATGCCTCAGGGTCCTACAAATTTATAAATTATTCACCTTTTGTTTGCATGACTTGTGCATGCTTTCCAGATGTATCTTGCATCTGTTTGCCTTTATTGCCGCCAAAACTCCGTGGCTGTGTTCCAATATGAGTCGGACGAAAACGTTTTGTTTGATATCCTTTACCCATGACATCATCCCCCCTTACTAACATTTTGTCCAAAAGAGCGGGAACGATGTTTGGAATCTTTTGTACTATTCGGCTTTATCAAGATGTCTTTGTTCAAGACGTTGTTCGATTTTCTCCAAAGCAGCGCTGTCCTTCAAAAGTTGAGATTTATTTTCGGATACAAGTTCTGCAAAGGAACGTTTTCTAGGTCTTCTCATCTGTCTCACCTTCCTTACACTTATTGTAACAATTATTATGTCCGGAAACGCTATCAATTATTACAACTTTTTGAAAATTTAATCGCTTTTTTAAACGAAAGGTCCCAAGGTATAAAAAAACGCTGGATGTACTCCAACGTTTTCGTCGATTATTTTAATTGGTTTGTGAAATTTTTCATATCTTCTAGTTTCATGGTACCAACGTATTTATTCTGAACTAGACCGTCACTGCTGATAAAATAAGTAGTCGGTATCGAAATAATTTGATATATACCGTTTACTGTGTCTTCAGTATCAAGAAGGACGGGAAATGTCAATTTATATTCATCGACGAACCCTTGAACATCCAACTGTGGATCAATATTAACAGCAAGAATCTTCAAATCCTGTGGCGCTGACTTTGAGAATTTTTCCATATCGGGCATTTCTTCTTTACAAGGACCGCACCAAGTCGCCCAAAAATTCAACATGACTTTTTTTCCTTTGAGATCTGATAATTTCACTGTCTCACCTGTTAATGTTTTTAACTCAAAGTCAGGAGCCTTATCACCAATTGTTAATCCTTCCTTGGTAGCTGAGGCTTCTTTTACGGTATCGGGTGGTTTTGTTTCTGTCTTATGATCAACTGCTTGTACAATTGCTACCGTTAAAAGTGCAATCAGCACAACAGCAGCAATAACCTTTTTCATCATCCCGAATCCTCCTTCATAAGTGTTCACTCATATTGATTTTACAGTATATGCTTAGTTGAAACAAAACTTGGCTTACTTATTTTGTGATAGTTTCATGAAAACATAATAAAAGCTCTTCGAATTTACATAAATCTTTTACTTTAAATCAAAATAAACAACACCATGCAAAATGCACGGTGTTGTTAGTGTCCCATCGAATTACGCTTGTAATTTTTCACGTAATACCATTTGCAGGATTCCGCCATGACGGTAGTAGTCGATTTCTACTTCTGAGTCAAAGCGAACGACAACTTCAAATTCTTTCTTGCTGCCATCTTCAGCTATAGCAGTTACCTTCACAAGATCACGTGGTTTTACATTTTCGTCTACTTGGACTTCAAATGTTTCTTTACCAGTTAAGCCAAGTGTTTCCGCGTTATCGCCATCTTTAAATTGTAGTGGAAGCACACCCATTAACACTAGGTTCGAACGGTGAATCCGCTCAAAGCTTTCAGCAAGCACTGTTTTAATACCTAAAAGGTTGGTACCTTTTGCAGCCCAGTCACGGGAAGAACCCATACCATAGTCCTTACCAGCAACAACCATTAAGCCAGTGCCGCCTTCTTTATACTTCATGCATGCATCATAAATCGACATTACCTCGCCTGTAGGCCAGTAAGTAGTGAAGCCGCCTTCTGTTCCTGGTGCAATCTGGTTGCGGATACGGATGTTCGCAAATGTACCGCGCATCATTACTTCGTGGTTACCACGACGGGAACCGTAAGAGTTAAAGTCGCGAGGCTGAACACCACGCTCTAATAAATATTTACCTGCAGGTGTATTTTTACCTATCGCTCCTGCTGGTGAAATATGGTCAGTTGTTACTGAATCACCAAACTTACCAACAACACGCAGCCCTGTTAATGGTGCAACAGTTCCTGGTTCTTTTGATAAGCCTTCAAAGAATGGTGGGTTCGCAATATAAGTTGAATTCTCATCCCAAGTGTATAATGGCTCATTACTTGTTTTTATTTCGTTCCAACGCTCGTTGTCTCCGAAGACATTCTCATACTCTTTACGGAATAGCTCAGGAGTAACCGTATTCTTCACAACATCATTAACCTCAGCTGTCGATGGCCAAATATCCTTAAAGAAGACATCGTTGCCAGCTTTATCTTTGCCAATTGGTTCAGTTGCAAAATCAACGTTTACCGTACCAGCTAGAGCATATGTTACTACGAGTGGTGGTGATGCAAGATAGTTAGCTTTCACCAGCGGATGAATCCGGCCTTCAAAATTACGGTTACCTGAAAGTACAGATGTAACTAGAAGATCGTTTTCGGCAATCGTTTTTTCAATCTCTTCTTTTAATGGACCAGAGTTACCGATACATGTTGTACAGCCGTACCCAACTAGGTTGAAGCCGATTTGCTCAAGGTATGGTAGCAATCCGGAATCACGAAGATATCCTGTTACAACCTTTGAGCCTGGTGCTAAAGAAGTTTTTACAAATTTCGGCACTTCCATCCCTAGTTCAACTGCTTTTTTCGCAACTAAACCAGCAGCCACAAGAACATATGGGTTAGACGTATTGGTACAGCTTGTAATAGAAGCGATAGCAACTGCACCTGTTTTAATTTCAACTTCATCACCGTTATTAAATTTAACGGTTGCTGATCTTTCAAGTTCATCAGCCTGTAAACCGAAGCCTTGATTTCCGACTGGAGCTGAAACTGCTTTAATGAATTCTTCTTTCATTTTTGAAAGTGGAATTAAATCTTGCGGACGCTTCGGACCAGAAAGGTTCGCTTCAATTTCAGCAAGATTAATTTCAATAACATCCGTATAAACTGGTTCAAATGTTGGATCAAAGAATAAGCCGTTTGCTTTGCAGTATTCTTCAACAACCTTCACTTGTTGTTCATCGCGGCCAGTTAAACGCATGTAGTTAAGCGACTCATCATCTACTGCGAAAAAGCCGCAGGTTGCACCGTATTCAGGCGCCATATTAGCAATTGTTGCCCGGTCTGCCAGTGGAAGTGAAGAAACCCCAGGGCCAAAATATTCAACAAACTTACCAACTACCCCATGCTTACGAAGAACTTGGGTTACTTTTAAGGCAAGGTCTGTTGCGGTTGCCCCGTTCGGCAGTTCGCCAATAAATTTAACACCGACAACTTCTGGTACTGGGAAGTAAGATGGCTGGCCAAGCATTCCCGCTTCAGCCTCAATACCGCCAACACCCCATCCTAAAACGCCAAGACCATTAATCATAGTTGTATGTGAATCTGTACCTACTAAAGTATCAGGATATGTTTCTAGTTCACCGTCAACGTCAGCAACATGCACAACGTCTGCGAGATATTCTAAGTTTACTTGGTGGACGATACCAGTGGCCGGCGGCACAGCACGATAGTTGTTAAATGCCTTTTGAGCCCAGCTTAAGAACTGATAACGTTCTGCATTCCGTTCAAATTCATAATCCATATTGATTTTCAGAGCATCATCTGAACCATAGGCATCTACTTGAACAGAGTGGTCAATAACCAAATCTACTGTTTTTTCGGGATTGATTTTATCCGGATTGCCGCCAAGGTCTGCCATTGCTTTTCGTAATGAAGCAAGATCCACAACTGCCGGCACTCCTGTGAAGTCTTGAAGAATTACCCGAGATGGCTTAAATGGAACATCTACTTCTTTAAGCTCATCCGTACCCCACTTTGCTAGATTTTCCACATGTTCTTTCGTAATGACACGACCATCATACTGGCGAAGCACTGATTCTAGTAAAACCTTGACAGAATACGGTAATTTGGAGACTTTTCCTACTCCTGCTTCTTCTAATGCCTGTAAACGGTAAAAGTGATAGCGTTTGCCGTTCACTTCTAAAGCAGACCGCGCATTAAATACATCATTTTTCACCATTTTTAAACCCCCTTACTCGATATAAAAATCAAAAACTAAAAAATTTGATTTTTCCATCCAGTTTCAATTTTTATAATAATACAAGCGATTACATAAGTAAATAACAAGAAAGTTATAGAGATTGATAAGTTTAACTTATCAAGAGTTATGTAATATGTTCAGAATTTTGAAAAAATCCTGTCTTTTCTTATGTAAAACCACTAGTAAAAACTGAATGGCAACCTCTATTATTATGGCAAAAAAACATTTATTTGTCATTTATTTTGATTCATCGGAAATAGTAACAGATAGGAGGTGATTTGGATGGCTAAGCAAAAAGCAAACCATGTAATTCCCGGTATGAATGCTGCAAAAGCACAAGGAAATGGCGCCGGCTTTCATGAAGAAATGGCAAATGAACCATTAACGGAGATGGAGAAACGAAATAATAAAAAACGCAAGAAAAATCAATAATAGTTGCAAAAACAGCGAAGGTAAACCTCATTAGACGTTTACGCTTCGCTGTTTTAATTCTAATCGTATTGGTTAACTTCGGTCACCATTTGTTTTAAATCCTGCTGAAAACGCTCTAATTGGGCGCGCTGCTTTTCTGAAGCTACCTCTAAGGCATTTTCAATTTGTTGGTAGGCCTCATTCACTTCATTTTTTAAATGCTTTAATTGATGACCATAATTCGCGCTATCAGTTACAATTGTCTCATATAAGCCTTGGGCATCCTCAAAGCCTTGTTGGGCCGCTTGGAATGCTTCCTGTTTATTCTTATTATATGGATTTACCTGTGTCACATTCTTTCCTCCTCAGTTAAGTTTACCTTTTAAATTGCACAAACATCTGAAAAATATTCAGCATAAAAAGGTTGCTTGACAGCATCCTAATACGTGAGGAGGGATAAAAATGACCAATAAAAATGATGGGAAAGATATGCGCCGCAATGCCCCAAAACAGTCTGGACAACCGGAGCCATTAAGCGGTTCAAAGAAAGTCAAAAACGCTAACCACACGCGGGCAAAGCATAATAGCAGTCACGATATGTAGTTTTTTATGCTGGAACTCGGCGGATGCTGCCGATTCCAGCTATTTTAGAAAATAGTCTCCAATGCATTTAACAGTAATTTTTCTTCTTCAATCGATACCGTTCGTAAATCAAGTAAGTATTCATCTTTTTGGATTCTTCCGACGACAGCAGGCTGGGCTTCGGTTCGTAATTTTCTAGCTAATTGCTCGGCGGTGAATTCATCATGTTTTAAAGCAATCACCATTGTTGGCAATTCCACCTCTGGCATTGTTCCGCCCCCAACTTGACTAATACTTGGGATAACTCTCACATGATATTGATTGCTTTTCTCGTTTAAGGCTACTGCGAACGATTGAGAGCGCTCCTTCAATTCATTACCATTTACCAATAAATCGCGGATAGTAGGGATATTTTTAAATGCCTCTCCTCCAAGGGCGTAATCAAGCAATGTTCCCTCCAGTGCTGCCAGAGTCATCTTATCGACGCGGACTACTCTCGCTAGTTGATGTTTTTTTAACATATCAATCAGTGTTTTTTTTCCGGCTATGATTCCCGCCTGTGGTCCGCCCAGCAATTTATCACCGCTAAAAGAAACAAGGTCAACACCCATGCTTAACACTTCTTTCACGATGGGTTCTTCCCCTATTCCGATGTTTCGAAAATCAAATAAGGCCCCGCTGCCTAGATCCTCATAAAAAATGACGTCATCAAGCGTTTGCGTTAACTGGACAAGTTCTTCTGTCGGAACATACTCAGTAAAGCCAATTACTTTAAAATTGCTTGTATGAACCTTCATAATCATCGCCGTATCGGGACTTACAGCCTGTTCGTAATCAAATCGATGGGTTTTATTAGTCGTTCCAACTTCAACCAACTTTGCCCCGCTCTCTTTCATAATAGAAGAAATCCGGAAGGAGCCGCCGATTTCGACTAATTGACCCCTTGATACGATCACTTCCTTATTTTCTGCCAGTGCTCGTAAAATTAGGTAAACAGCGGCCGCGTTATTATTGACAACCATTGCCGCTTCCGCCCCAGTAATTTCTCTTACTAAAGCCTCAACATGACTATGACGAGAGCCCCGCTCGCCGCTCTCCAATCTATATTCAAGATTTGAATAATGTTGGGCTGTTTCGACAACATGGCGTATGGCTGATTCGCTTAATCTTGCTCTTCCCAAGTTCGTATGGAGGATGGTTCCCGTTGCATTAATGACTCTTTTGAGTGTATAAGAGAATTGCTCAGTCACTGATTGTTTTAATTGTTGAAACAATTCAACGATAAAAGCATCCGTTCCGGGGAAGGAACCGTTCCATTTATTGTCGAGGATTGCTTGTCTAATTTGTGCTAAAACCTTCTTTAAATATTCTGTTAACTGAACTGCATCAATTCCCGTTTCATCTTGCAGCGCAGAAAATTGTCGATGATGCTGCAGTTCATGAATAGGGGGCAACTCACGTAAATATTTCTTCAAGAATAAAACTCCTTTTCAACCTAATCTTTGGTCCATTATACCATCTTTCACCTTTTCCTTCTGTTTGAATACTATAAGTAAACAAACAAGGGGGAGCTGGATTTGGAAAAGAAGATAAATAACCAGAATAAGATAGACCAGATGGAACAATGGTTAAAGGATTATTTTCTCAACCCGCAAACTCAACAAGAGGACTATGCCTTGTTTAAACTTGATATTTATGAAGCGGATGAGCATTGGATTGTTGAGGTAATTTTAAATGACTATTGCTGTGCCGATATTAGAGTAAGGCTTGAACGCTCTCTTTTAATCATTACCGCAGAGAAACAAGGATATCCACCTTTCAGAAAAGAACGAAGCATTCACTTCCCGTTTTCGATTATTCATCACGATGTCACAGCCGCATTTCAACATGGCATCTTAGAAATCATCATACCCAAAAGAGAAAATGGAGTAGGAAAAGATCGCTATATACCCCTGCCCTAGTATTTTTTTAACTTATTGTTTACATAATGTAATTATTGCAAACACAAAAGTCCTCCCCTTTAATTTGGGAGGACTTGTCCTTATTTCGCGGTTTCCATTAGCTTAATAATCTCGTCTGTATCAGGAAAAAGACCTGTTTCATCTTTGGAATAAATCTTCTCTCCATTGACAATTACTTCAAACACACCGCCTGAACTCGGAATTAATTCGACTCTTTCAATTTCACGTCTAAAATGTGTAATCAGCTCTTCCGCGAAACTCGCGGCTTTTGGTGAATAATTTCACATCATACAAAATTCAACGGTTACTTGATACTTCATAAGGATTACCTCCTAAAAAAATAATTAATACGTGGTATGAAGTATAGATATTTTAACGTTATTCCACAGAAAAATGCAAATTCTATGCTCCCCCGTGCGGATTTTGCGTAAAAGCGGTATACTACATACTATTGGAGGTGTAGATGATGAGTGAACAAGAAAAAATCCGCCTGACTTCTTTGTCAACAAAAGCAGGCTGAGGATGCAAAATTGGTCCTGAAGACCTGACGCAAGTTTTGCGTTTATTACCGAAACAAGACCCAGTTCCTGAATTATTGGTTGGGAACGAAACGAGCGATGATGCTGGGGTCTACCAATTAACAGATACAATTGCGTTAATTCAAACCGTCGACTTTTTTACCCCGATTGTCGATGATCCTTATATGTTCGGGCAAATTGCTGCCGCCAATTCATTAAGCGATGTGTACGCGATGGGTGGTGAGCCCAAAACCGTACTCAATATTGTCGGCTACCCAATTAAAAAACTTGGTGCTGACATGTTGGCTGATATCCTCCGCGGTGCCGCTGATAAGGTAAAAGAAGCAGGAGCAGTGACTGTAGGCGGCCACTCAATTGATGATCAGGAGCCAAAATTTGGGTTATCTGTTACTGGATTCGTTCATCCTGAAAAGGTTTGGAAAAATATTGGTGCAATGCCTGGTGATGCGCTGGTGCTGACAAAATCGATTGGCGTCGGCATCTTAACAACGGCAATCAAACGATGTGCCGCTTCTCCTGAACAGGAGCAGCTTGTCACTGATACCATGGCGATGCTTAATAAAACTGCTGCGGAAACGTTAATGGCTTTCCAACCGCATGCTGTTACTGATATAACAGGGTTTGGCCTGCTTGGTCATAGCAATGAAATGGCCCATGGCAGCGGAGTGAGCTTTGAAATCACATTTGCTACTGTTCCGATGTTGCCAGGAGCTCTTGAATTGGCGAAAAACGGTGTTGTTCCAGGAGGTTCTAAAAACAATCATAAGTGGCTTGAAAATGACGTGGACTATCATGATCTCAAGCTTGAAGAACAGCTCGTCCTCTGTGATGCGGTCACATCTGGGGGTCTGCTCATCGCAATACCAGAAGATCAAGCAGAACAATATGTGAAGGAAATGCATGAGAAGGGGATTCGTGATACGGCCATCATCGGGAAAGTCACAGAAAAACAGGAAAAAGCAATTATCGTAAAAAAATAACAGCGAAGCCTATGTAGCTTCGCTGT
Organism: Bacillus rubiinfantis; assembly: GCA_000752035.1. Lineage (GTDB taxonomy): Bacteria > Bacillota > Bacilli > Bacillales > Cytobacillaceae > Neobacillus > Neobacillus rubiinfantis. The sequence goes on from CCFE01000008.1 coordinate 40,078, forward strand.
TTTTCCACTTTATTATCCAGAAATTTTGAGCTGGTATTTCTCGGTTAATTTTGTCAGCATATCCTGCGTCATTTTGTCTAAATCATATTCGTATTTAAAGCCCCATTCTTGAATTGCTGCTGTAGAGTCAAGTGAATTCGGCCAGCTTTCGGCAATCTTCTGTCTGATTGGGTCAACCTGATAAGACAGTTTAAATCCTGGAATATACTTAGTAATACTTGCTGCAATTGCTTCAGGATCGACGCTCATCGCACTAACATTAAAGGAATTGCGATGAATCAGTTTGACAGAATCAGCCTCCATTAGGTCAATGATTGCATGAAGCGCATCAGGCATATACATCATATCCATGTAGGTACCTTTATCTATATATGATGTGTAGCGGCGATTTTTTACTGCCTCGTAGTAGATCTCCACGGCATAGTCAGTTGTTCCCCCGCCTGGCAGTGCCACATAAGAAATCAAACCAGGGAAGCGCAGTCCGCGGGTATCGACGCCAAATTTTTGATAATAATAATCGGCTAACAATTCCCCAGCTACTTTATTGACCCCATACATCGTTGTTGGGCGCATAATCGTATCCTGAGGTGTTCCATCTTTTGGTGTTGTTGGCCCGAAAGCACCAATCGAGCTTGGTGTAAAAAATTGCGCGTTCACTTCTCTAGCAGTTTCTAAAGCATTCAATAAACCGCCCATATTCAAATTCCAGGCGAATACTGGTTTCTCCTCAGCAGTTGCCGATAACAGTGCGGCAAGATGCATCACTGTGTCAACTTGGTATTTTTTTGCAACTTCCACCATTCTTTTTCCGTCGGTCACATCGAGCACTTCAAACGGTCCGCTTATTGCCGCTTCACTCTGATTCTTTTTAATATCTGTAGCAATAACATTGTCCGTCCCATATATTTCGCGAAGTCTCATCGTCAATTCGGAGCCAATTTGTCCTAGGGCACCCGTGATTAGTATTCTCTTCATGCTGCTCCCCGTCCTTATTTATAGTCTATTAAATAATCCCCAGTTCTTTACCAACTTTTTCATAAATAGAAATCGCTTCATCGAGCATCGCTTTCGTGTGTGCAGCTGTCGGCATATTGCGTACACGTCCTGTTCCTTTAGGTACGGTTGGGAACACAATTGCTTTAGCATAGACCCCTTCTTCAATCAAACGTTTGCTGAATTGCTGGGCCAATTTTTCTTCGCCAATGATACATGGTGTAATCGGTGTTTCACTATTTCCAATATTAAAACCGAGCCCTTTTAAGCCTTGTTTCAAATAGTTTCCATTTTCCCATAATTTTTGGTTAAGCTCTGTGCTTTCCATTAAAATTTCTATCGCCCGTTTGCTTGCTGCAACATCTGCAGGAGTTAATGAGGTCGAAAATAGGAATGGCCGGCTACGAACTTTTAACCAATCAATCAGGTTCTTTTTCCCGGCGACATATCCGCCAACAACACCAATCGCCTTTGAAAGGGTGCCGATTTGGAAATCAATTTTGTCAGAGAGGCCATAATGTTTAACTGTCCCCGCTCCCTCACCAAGTACACCAGAACCATGGGCATCATCAACATACGTAATTAAGTCAAATTCCTCGGCAATCTGTACAATCTCAGGTAAAAGGGCAATGTCCCCGTCCATCGAGAACACACCATCAGTTATGACCATTAGTTTATTGTACTGCCCGGATTCTTTTGCTGCTTTTGCTTTAGCGCGCAAATCTTCCATATCAGAGTGATTATAGCGAATGATTTTTGCTCTTGAAAGTCGGCAGCCATCGATAATAGAGGCATGGTTTAATTCATCAGACAGGATTGCATCATTTTTATCCATGACCGCTGAAATTGCTGCCATATTACAATTAAAGCCGGATTGATACGCTATCGCTGCTTCGGTATGTTTAAACTCTGCTAATTTCTCTTCCAACTCTAAGTGAAGCTTCAATGTACCGTTAATCGTCCTTACTGCTCCGGCACCGACACCGAATTGGTCTAATGCATCCTTTGCCGCCTTTTTCAAGCGGTCATCTGTAGCTAATCCCAGATAGTTATTTGAGGAAAGATTGATTAGTATATTCCCATTTATTGTAATGATAGGGCCATTAGGACTTTCAAGCGGATCAATCACATTGTATAAGCCTTGTGTTTTTAACTCTTCAAGATTTTCAGTTAAAAATTGCTCCAAAATTTGACTGGACACGGTCAAATCCCCCTTTTCGTTTATGTACTCTTATTGTCGTTTCTAAAAAGACAAATGTCCGCCTGAGGAGGACAGTTATATTCTGCAAAAACCCTTTATTTGAAAGGTTTTCTCACTTATAGCTTATCATATTATCTAGAAAATGTTCATGTCAAGCGGACAATTCTAAAATATTTTTTCCCTCCGTTAATTTACCCGATAAAAGGTATTTGTAAAAAGCAAAAAGCAGCCTTTTCATGTTAGGCTGCTTTTTGCTAACTGTTATTTTGCAGGAACAAAAGTCAATCTTTCGACTTGATAACTTATCGTTCCCACTGCTTTATGATACTCTGCCGCTAAGCGCTCAATAATTTCGGCAGTAGTTTCAATCTGATTGATGGCTCCGACACCGTGACCTGCCGACCATATATCACGCCATGCTTTCGCATTTGTTTCTTTTATTTCGGTTTGCATCTCATTAAAATCAACCTTTGCTTTCTTGACTAACTTTTCCGGATCCAGACCTGCCCGTTTAATACTTGGGATAAGCATATTAGCCTTAACTCCAGAAAAGGCATCTGTAAGCATAATATCCTCCTGAGTAGCTTCTACCAGCATGTGTCGATAGTCATCATTCACCATGCTTTCTTTGGCAACGATAAAACGCGTCCCCATATAAGCGAGATCAGCTCCTGCAGCTTGAACTGCTAAAATTCCGGCACCAGTCGAGATTCCCCCTGCCAAGACAATGATGCCATCCCAAAAAGCACGGACCATGTCAACAAAGGCAAAACTATTGATTTGACCAGCATGCCCACCAGCACCGCTGGCAACGAGAATCAGTCCATCAACCCCTGCCTCAGCAGCCTTACGGGCAAATTTCAAATCACTAACATCAGAGAACACAAGTCCGCCATAGTCATGGACAATATCAACCACCTGTTTCGGACTGCCTAAAGAGGTAATTACTAGTGGCGGCTTGTGCTTTTTAACTAAGTCGAGTTCATCTTGCAAGCGTCCGTAAGAACTATGTACCACCATATTCATCGCCCACGGAGCAATCTTTCGGTTAGGCTTCTTGGCGCGCTCTTCCTCCAAATCGGCATTTAAACTCCCCATCCATTGATCTAGTACTTCAATCGGACGGGCATTCGGTGCTGGAAATGAGCCAATCACACCATTCAAACAGCAATTTTTTACCAATTCGGTGCCTGACACCAAAAACATCGGTGCTGCAATAACCGGGAGTTTCAACTGCTCCCACCATGACTCAGGGAGTGTTTTTTTCATCTCTTCCACCTCGTATTTTTGAATTTTCAGAACAATATCTTCCCTTTTATACTACTAGAAAATGAATGAGTATTCAATCATTCATTTTTACACACTAGTGTTGCATAAAGCATGATTGAATATTCAGTATAATCATCTTTCTTATTTAGAGCCAAAAAGTTAAATACCCAATTAAAGGTGGCTCTGTCCATTTGGAAATTTATTTACAATTAGACCTAAAAACGTGTGGGATCACAACAAATTTGCTCATTAAGGGATGGCTTTTCCTTCTATCTTTCGAAGCCAAATATGTGCTGGTTTCCATAGTGCAGCCCTTAAATAACGGCTAATTTGTAGAACTTTTCTATTACTTTTTGTTTCAATTTGCGCTAAAACATGCAGGCAAAACACAATAAGTGCGATAAATACTTGGTTTTGAATCGCCCATTCGCTTTGACCGTAAAACTTTTTAATGCTGAGATGTTGTTTGATCCATTTAAAAAATAATTCGATGGCCCAGCGTGATTTGTACATTTCTGAGATTTCTTCAGCGCTCAAATCAAAACGATTGGTGATTAAATGGAGTTCATTGCCTTTTGAATCCAAGACCTTTATTAGGCGAAAATAATTTTCAGCGCGGTTTTGTGTAGTACCGATTAAGACCATTTGGTCTGATAAAACAGACGTATTTTCGGGTAGTTTAAAGTTGTAAACTTC
>CCFE01000010.1 GCA_000752035.1 Bacillus rubiinfantis
CTTTCAGCTTATCAACATGAGTTGATAAGAATTATCCGGTATTAGCACCGGTTTCCCGGTGTTATCCCAGTCTTACAGGCAGGTTGCCCACGTGTTACTCACCCGTCCGCCGCTAACCTTCAAAAGCAAGCTTTATCAGGTTCGCTCGACTTGCATGTATTAGGCACGCCGCCAGCGTTCGTCCTGAGCCAGGATCAAACTCTCCAAAAAGTTCGAGTTGATTAGCTCATAAAAATAACGTTGGCTTCATTTCAAAATGAAATGAATGTTTTATTGTTGACGTTTTTGTTTGTTTAGTTTTCAAAGGACAATCATCAGTATCGCTAAAAGCGACTTTTTTATAATAGCATTTTACAGCAACTAAGTCAATATCTTTTCTCTAAAAAAGTTATTGCCCTCAGCAGCGACGTTTATTAATATACCAAGGTATATGATAAAAGTCAATAATCTTTTTTAAAATTATCTTTGTCCCTTTATCTTATTACTCTTATCTTTTCTAATGTATCTCATACACTCGCCTGGAGATGCTACTCGTCTAAATAAAGAGAATAATACTTTATAACGCTCTTCCATTGCCCTTTTTACAATATGGTCAATTCTATCATCGCCTAGGTCAAATAAAATTTCATCCATTTCTCGCTTTAATAGGTATTCCATTTCCTTTATTTCTTTATCATTAATCAATAATCCCAGCATCCAATAACCTCCGTAATATTTTGGTGATAGTAGTCTTTTCCAATTACTAAGATTTTATAATAAAATCTTTCAGCATATTTTGCGATATGCATACATACGTTTAGACAAGGATTGTTTGGACGAGGTGGATTAATATGAAATTTTTTCTAGTGCTAAATGGGAAGGCTTTAAAAAATGTAACACTTATATTGATTGCAGCTTTTTTCACAGCGTGGTTCCTTTACATCGAAAACCTTACTCAACTGCCGGTGTTTTCGACTAAAGATGGACCTAAGGCAGTTTTTAAGGGGGAAAATGGGGTTGCGCTAACCTTTAATATTGGTTGGGGAGATGAAAAGGCTGAGCCAATCTTAGATAGACTCAAAAAGGAAAATGTAAAGGCAGCAACCTTCTTTTTAGCTGGTTCCTGGGCAGAGAGACATCCCGATATTGTTGCCAGGATAATTAAAGAAGGTTACGAAATTGGTATTCTTGGTTATAATTATGAAGACTACACAGAACTCGAAGATGCCAAAATTGCCAGTGATATCTCCAAGGCTCAAGAAGCATTTAGAAAATTGAATGTAAAAGATATTAAGGTTCTACGCGCACCTACTGGGCATTTTGATGAACGCACGTTAAAAATTGCCAAAAGATATGGCTATACGGTTGTTCATTGGAGCGTAGATTCAAAGGATTGGCAAAATCCAGGTGTTAAAAAAATTGTTACTAATGTAAAAAAGGCGGAACAAGGAGCGATTGTCCTTCTTCATGCTTCCGATGGCGCAAAACAAACCGAAAAGGCCTTACCGCTGATTTTACAAGACATCCAGCAAAAAGGCTTAAAACTAGTTTCAGTTTCGGAGATGATTGCTAACGGTCATGCGCGTTCTAAAGAGATTAAATAAAGTGAAACTTCCATCAGTGGGGGTCTTACTGCCCGTTAAGGCGGGATAATCTAAAAAGGAGCACTTGCTGAAAATTAGTTTCAGCAAATGCTCCTTTTTATTTTTACTACTTTGCTTTTTTTGATTTCTTTTGCGGAATAACTTGTTGGGTAACTGACTTTTGCTTTGCCCTTGCCAACCGCTCTTGTTCTGATTTTGCATTTAATCTATGTAAAATTAAAAGCTGGTACGCATTACATGCTAACAGAGCCAAAAGCATTAAATATAGCCAATTTTTCGAGTTAATCTGCAACGCTGGCATCCATTCGACCAACGTTACTACAGTCATGAAAAAAACTGCAGGTATAAACGCCTCACGATTGGTCTCTTTACTTTTGAACCAAGCAACCGCGAGCCCAATAATGATTAACAGTATGGCTGGTCCGATATATGGCCAGATAGAAACCCCTGGCTTCGCAAATTTCGTATAACGTAAATAGACTAAATCAAATAAGGCAAAAATAATCAATACAATTTGAACGGCATTCCATAGGGAAGCAGATTTAAAAATTCCTAATCCAAAACGATGAATTGTTAAATAAGCGAAAAAGCCAAGCTGACTGATAAGGCTAAACAAAAATCCCATCGCAAACAGCCATATAATCGCCGATACAATATCAATTATATTAAATTCAGCAAAAAAAGGCTGTAGCTCATGCCACCTAAAGAACAGACCAAATACTACCGTTGTCATTCCGCCGACTAATAATGTATTCAAAAATAGTTTTACTAAATTACGGCTAGTCAACTTATTAAACCTCCACCCTCATTTCGTCCCTCTATGATTGTATCAAAGCCCTATAGGAAAAATCCATCAAATACAATTTTCACGAATAATCTTTTCGAAAAATCTTCATTATAAAATTAAGTAGTCTTAACGTGAAAGGGGCTTACATATGAATCGGATAAAGATGCTGCTTCTTCCAGCTTTCATGTTGGCATTAGCAGGCTGTTCTTCGACTGATGCAGAAGGCGGGGGGCAAATTGACTATGACCAAACAAAAAAAATGGTAGTCGATATACTAAAAACAGACGATGGAAAGAAAGCTATTCAAGATGTGATGACTGATGATGCCATGAAGGAAAAGCTTGTTATGGATCAAAAGGTTGTTAGTGATACGATTGAAAAAACCTTGACCTCTGATAAGGCGACAGCGTTTTGGAAAAAGACCTATAGTGACCCTAAATTTGCTCAAGGTGTTGCCAAATATTTGCGTTCAGAGAATGAGAAGCTTTTAAAAGATTTAATGAATGATCCGAGCTATCGCAATATGATGATTCAGGTACTGAAAGAACCAGAAATTCAAAGTGAAATGGCCGATGCTATGAAAAGCAAAGCATTCCGGGAGCATTTACAAAAAGTAATTAACGAAACAATGGACAGTCCTTTGTTTAAAGCAAAAATGCAGGAATTCCTTATCAAAGCAGCAGAAGATGCTAAAGCACAAGCTGACGCTAAGAAGGAAGGAAGTTGACAAAGGTACTGCCGAATTTTTTAAAAGCCTCTTCCCATTTAGGAAGAGGCTTCATTTATTATTGATTTAAGCGACTAATAACCTTTTCGGCAATTTCAGAATAGATTTTTCCAAGTCGATGATCTTCCTGATAAACAGACGGAGCAAAGTCCTCTTCATTCCAGTCAGGCTGATCTAACGGAAGGCGCCCTAGAACTTCTGTTTGTAATTCCTCAGCAAGCTTATCACCGCCGCCGCGGCCAAACACATATTCTTTCTCTCCAGTTATTTTGCTTTCAAAATACGCCATATTCTCAATAACACCCAATATTTCATGTTCCGTTCTTAAGGCCATGGCACCAGCACGGGCAGCAACAAAGGCTGCGGTTGGATGTGGTGTGGTGACAATGACTTCCTTACAATGTGGCAGCATCGTATGAATGTCTAAAGCAACATCCCCTGTTCCAGGTGGTAAATCTAGTAACAGATAATCAATATCACCCCATTCTACTTCATGGAAAAAGCTATTTAACATTTTTCCTAACATTGGGCCACGCCAAATAATTGGAGCATTATCCTCTACAAAAAAGCCCATTGAAATTACTTGAACTCCAAACCGCTCAACAGGAATAATCTTTTCACCGCGGACTACCGGCCGGTTGGTAATACCCATCATATCAGGTACACTGAAACCGTAAATATCGGCATCAATTAAGCCAACCTTTTTCCCTGAGCGGGCAAGTGCTACAGCAAGGTTTACCGATACAGTAGACTTACCAACGCCACCTTTACCGCTGGCAATCGCGATAAACGTTGTATTTGTTGAATTGAGCAAACCACTTTCTCCCTCCGGTTCTTGACTGCGGTGTGCAGCAATTACCTCTTCTGGAAGCTGTCCAAAGCGAATTCCTACAGTTGCGGCGCCAGCTTCCTTGAGGGTATTGACAATTTGCGTTTGCAACTCTAATTGCTCACTTGTTCCTGTTTTAACAACCAGGACCTTTACACTCACATGATTTTTTTCTTCCTTGATTTTAACTTCCTCAATGGCTTCTAATTCGCCTAGTGTTTTATGTAGAAATGGTTCTTTGAGACTACCCACAACCTCACGGACTCTTTCTTCAGATAACATGTACACAGACACCTCGCTAATAAATTCATATTTTACAATTCAGTATAACATAACAAAACGAAGAAGCAGTTATATCCCTCACTGTAATTAATTAAAATGACAAAAAAATGGAAGGTATTACCTCCCACTCTTTAATCTGTTTCTTTTAGTTCCTTTTCATTCGTAAAATAGCGTAAAATTCCACGATAAATAGAATCGGCGACCTTCTCTTGATAAGAATCTAATTTTAAATTTTCTTTTTCCATTGGATTGGAAAGGAAACCAACCTCGACTAATACCCCTGGATTTTTTGCATGCTTCAAAATGTACACCGAATTGATGGGTTTTGCTCGACGATTGGTATTTTCTAAATTATTGCGGAGTTCTTCTTGGATAAATTTCGCCGCTCGAGCATTTTCTTCGTGATGTGAAGCGTAGAAGGTTTGAGCCCCACTCCATCTTGCTGAAGGAATAGCATTTAGGTGAATACTAGCAAATAAATCATGGTCTGGGTTATTAATCATCTCCAGCCTTTTCTTCAAATCTTCTACCTTTCTTCTGCTGTATCCCCTTGTCTCCGGGTCTGCCAGATCCTTATCTGTTTCCCTTGTCATGACCACGAGTGCTCCTTGCTGCTGTAAATAGTCTCTAACCTTTAAGCTGATGGATAACGCTATGTCCTTCTCCAATGCGTCATTACTCCCAGCACCCCCATCCGGTCCGCCATGGCCAGGGTCAAGCAGAATAATTTTTCCTGATAAAGGAAGATTCCATGTATTCCAAGAATCATCTTCAGAAAAGTCATACTGTAAAATCAAAAATAGGATAATTAATCCAAGCGAAAAACTAATCACTTTCCATCTGCGATTAAACAAGCAAATCATTCCTTCCCGCTCTTCACTAAACAGTAAAATATATGGGACAAGGTTCAAAATTAGAACTGGAAAGTTGCTTGTGATAACGGGATGGGGAATCGCTAATTATCCCGTAAACACAACTTTTTTGAAGCTAATGCAGGCGCAGCTTATGGCGCCTTTGTCCGTTTGCAAAACCGTCTCGCCACCACACATGGACATATTGCTCACAATGATAATAGAGCGCTTCACTCATCACACCTTCTTCACCGTGACCCCAGTACAATAAGAAATTATATAATGTATCGATTAAATGCTTTTCTTCTTGAAAGCAACGCAGGCGAACCTTTTCGATATCCTCACCAAAAAAACCAAATTTGCTAAATTTGGCACCTAATAAGTACGCCTCAAGTGCAATATCATAGCAAGCTTCTTCAATCCCAGCATTCATTAATAAGCCTGTCGCAATTCGCGAAGAGCCGAAATATTGCTGTACTCTTTCTTTTAATGTATGAATCGATAAATCCCTTAAAACGGAACGTTCGTATTTGATTTGCTTTTCACGTTGCTTTTCTTTAAAGGTTGTTATCACAGTCACTTCTTTTCACCTCTTAGCACTAGTCTTTAACTGACGTTCTCAAGACATGCAAAGAGTGGGATTGTTTTTGACTGCCAATTTTTTTCGAAAAAATAAAGAAACACCTTAAGGCCGTAGATTACCCAAAGGTGTTTCTTGACTAAATGGTTAAAGTTAATACACGCTTGTCCAAAATCATTACCAAAGCAGTTTCATGGCTAAAAATGACCGTTACTATAAACCAAGGCGAGCAACAAGTTCAAGTAGTACTTGAAGTAGCAGCTGAATATTGGCAGCAATATCAATATCTGTAGTAGTTACTGTAACAGTGCTGGAGTTCTCAATAAGGATTCTCTGCGTATTTGTTTGCTCTGTGTTGATTCTTTGCATTAACTCCTGTGCAACGGATTCCCCCTGGGCAGCATTTCCGGTTGTAATGCTTAATACTACAACAATGGCCAACTGTAAGCTCGCTTGTAAAGAAATAGCTGCTTTTGTATCGGTTGTTGTCACTGTTACACCGCTTGAGGATCGAATGATTATGCTCTCATCAGAATTTTGAGTTGTTGACATTTGTTGATTGCCAGCCTGACGTGTACCTTGATTTGGAGTAACACCGCCTGTATTACCTTGAGAACCTACAAAATTTGTTCGTGTCATGAAGACACCCCCTTTTCCATTCTTGCTTTATTCTACGCATCAGATAGTCGATAGCTTGTGCACATAACCTGTTTTATTTGTCCATTTTTTGTAAAAGGGGGAGCTAAATTTAATGGATCTTACTTCTTTTTCTTTTTTTGTTTGCTGGTAAAATCCTTTACTTGTTTGCTTAAGTCACTGACCAGCGCCTTGATTTCTTTCTTTTTTTCTTCCGGGATCGTAACCTCGCTTGGATTAATCCCATTCCGTTCAAAGACATCACTCACGATTGAAGTAATAAGACGGTTTGAGACACCATGTTCCTGTTTTGACTTTTTCCCCATAACAAACCCTCCTTCTTTTTATCCTCTTTTATTGTATGAGGCATCTGCTCAACCTGAATGGGACATGTACGGAGAGCACTTGCCTATTTATTTAAAAAAACGGTAATAGGTTTTTCTCCTCCAAAAGTTGTAGAAAAGTTCAAGCTATTTTCTGATGGAGGATTTCGGAATAGTCGCTATGCTAAATACAACAAAGAACAAAGGGGAGATAAAAAATGAGTAACCAGCAAGTTGTGATGATAACAGGAGCATCTAAGGGATTGGGCCGCGCCTTAACTTTGGCATTTGCAAAAAATGGTGCCAAACTTGCAATTTGTGCCCGGTCGCTAGAAGACCTGTTAAAAGTAAAAAAAGAAGCAGAAGACCTTGGTGCCCAAGTGCTGGCTGTTAGCGCTGATGTTGCCAACCAGAGGGACGTGGAACGCTTTGTCGCAAATACAGAGTTAACCTATGGCCGCATTGATGTCCTCATTAACAATGCGTCCATTCTAGGGCCAAGTCCGATACCATATTTGCTTGATTATCCCGAAGAAGACTTTGCCGAGGTTCTCCGCGTTAATGCCTTTTCACCATTTTTGGTGACCAGAAGGGTTTTACCAGGGATGCTCGAACGAAATCAGGGTTCTATCATCAATGTGACATCTGAAGCTGGACATACTGGCTTTGCGGGTTGGGGCGCCTATGGGATTTCCAAATTTGCCGTTGAAGGCTTGACCCAAACATGGGCTGATGAACTAAGTAAAACGAAAGTCCGCCTCAATATGGTTGACCCGGGAGAAATGAATACTGAAATGCATCACTTAGCAGTACCTGATTGTGATTACCCATTGGCAAATCCGGAAGATGTGGTAGATATCTTTTTATATCTGGCATCAGAGCAAGCTTCACATCTAAACGGCAAGCGATTATCAGCTCAACCGGGGGAGGTGTGAAAAATGGCAGCAACAGCCGCAATTGATTTCTCTCTCCCAGAAAATCTAAATGCCTTTCAACCACCGGAAAGACGCGGTATTCGACGAGATCATGTCAAAATGATGGTATTGGATAGAAAAACAGGAAAAACTATGCACAATCTTTTTTTCCATTTAGGGGATTACCTTCAAAAAGGGGATTTATTAATTCTTAATAATAGCCGAACCATCCCGGCAGTAATGTATGCCCAATGGCGGCGAGATGGCATCCTTCTTGATGCTAATGTTGAAATCCGCTTGGCTAGGCGCTGTGGGGAAGACCGATGGGAGGCACTTGTTGTCACCGCCCCTGTAAACGTAAATGACACATTACACTTTTCCCCGAATCTTTCCGCGAATATTGTCGATAAAAAAGATCAATCACCCTTGAAAGAACTGCTGTTTTCACAAAAAAATGCAGAGCTAATGGATTCTATCTATGCCCTTGGTGAACCAGTCCGTTATGAGTATATTTCCTATCCATGGAATCTGGATTACTACCAAACGGTGTTTGCCAGCCATCCTGGTTCTGTGGAAATGCCATCTGCTGGGAGAGCATTTAGCTGGGAGCTCTTGTTTCAACTAAAGCAAAAGGGAGTGCAACTGGGTTTTATCCAACTGCATACGGGATTAAGCTATTTGCTTGACGACAGCCTACCACTAACACCCGAGGATAACGCTGAAGAATATCATATTCCAGCGGCTGTTATGGAACAAATTATCAGGACAAAATCAAGCGGTAATAGAGTCATCGCTGTTGGGACAACTGTTGTTCGAGCACTTGAGAGTGCAGCCAAATACGGGGTCTTATCCGGAATCACAAATCTCTATATTCATCACCTCTTCCCTTTAAAAATGGTTGACGGAATTATAACTGGGTTTCATGAACCGAAAGCGAGCCACCTCGATATGCTATCAGCTTTTGTTTCTGAACATGATTTGCTAACTGCCTATCATGAAGCAATTCTGACTGGCTACTTATGGCATGAGTTTGGCGATATGAACCTGATTTTATAGTTATTGGAAATGGTAAAACGAATGACAGTCAGAAAATTTAAAATAAGATATAATGAAGAAAAAGATGCTTATGGGGGAGTAAGCAAATGTCTATCAGATCTGGTTATGAAGAAATATCCATTCTCAAGGAAATTGCCGAGCTATTAAACGAAGGTACTGATACAATAGCAGTTCTTTCCGGTGTCTTAAAAAAACTTCTCCACGTCACAGGGCTAAAAACAGGCTGGATTTTTCTGATTGATGAAACTGGAAATCATTTTCTTGCCGCTGCGGAGGCCTTACCACCAGCATTATCTCAGAATGATAATCAACGAATGTGCCAAGGCGATTGCTGGTGTGTTGAAAGGTATAATAATCGCAAGCTCACAAAGGCCACAAATATAATTGAATGTAAACGAATTGAAGAGGTTCTCAAGGAAAAAGCTGGGGAAACCTGCGGACTAACTCATCATGCAACTGTACCACTCCGGGCAGGACAAGAACGCTTTGGTATTTTAAATGTGGGTTCACCACATAAAACGCATTTTCAAAAGAATGAACTGGATCTGCTTGAAGCGGTTGCCTACCAAATTGGAACTGCCTTGAAACGAATCAACTTAACCCTAAGGGAGCAGGAAACAGCTCTCATAGCTGAACGCAATCGCCTGGCACGGGATTTGCACGATTCCGTTAATCAACTGCTATTTTCTCTTAGTTTAACTGCAAGAGCCGGAATTGAAATGACTCCAAGTCAGGAGCTAAAACAAACATTCAGCTATATTCAGGATTTAGCCCAAGAGGCATTGGGGGAAATGCGAGCCTTAATCTGGCAGCTCCGGCCTCCAGGATTAGAAAATGGATTAATCAGCGCGCTAAGAAGTTATGCGGAGTTGCTCGGTCTTTCACTAGACATAAAGATTATTGGAGCGGGCAACCTTCCTAGCCAAGTAGAAGAAGCATTATGGCGGATTGGCCAAGAGGCACTGGGGAATTGCAAAAAGCATGCCCAAACAACAGATGCATCATTATTGTTTCACACCGCTAATGATGGAGTGACAATGATAATTAAAGATAGGGGTTGTGGATTTCACTATGAAGAAATCAGGCCCATCCTCTCGCTAGGATTGAAAAACATGAAAATAAGAACGGAAGCCTTAAATGGAACATTTCACTTAATCAGCAAACCAGGGAGTGGAACTGAAATACAGATTCGCATCCCGTACTAGGGGGAATTTTGTGACTATCCGGATATTAATTGCCGATGACCACCCCGTCGTCAGACGCGGCCTCATTCTATTTTTGCAAACTCAGCCGGGGCTTGAAATTATTGCGGAAGCTACGAATGGAAAAGAAGCTGTCGAACTGGTAAAGATTGTCCAACCCGACCTCATTTTGATGGATTTGATTATGCCGGAAATGGACGGAATTGAAGCAACTCGACAGATTAAACAAGCAATTCCTGAAATAAAAATTATGGTGCTGACCAGCTTTTCGGATCAAGAACACGTTATCCCAGCCCTTGAAGCCGGCGCTTCAGGATTCCAGTTGAAAGATATCGAGCCTGATGAACTTATCGCCTCTATTCGAAAAATAATGAATGGTGAAAATCAGCTCCATCCGAAGGCGACCTCCCATTTACTTGCTAATCTAGCGAAGCAAAACCGCTCAGAAAAAACTATTATCCACGATTTAACTAAGCGAGAGCTGGATGTATTAAAGGAAATCGCTAAGGGAAAAAGCAATAAAGAAATCGCTGCTGCCTTATTCATTACCGAAAAAACGGTTAAAACTCATGTATCGAACCTTTTGTCAAAGCTTGAGCTCGCTGATCGAACCCAAGCAGCCCTTTTTGCCGTCCGCAATCAACTAGTGTAACCTTAAATATCGACATAACAAATAGCACCCTAAAGGGTGCTTATCTTATTATCTACTTATTAAAACTATTAAAGCGTTTCTGATTCCAACTTAAATCCTTCCACAACCACATCTTCATCAACCTCTAGCAACAGACAGCGTTTCCCATTAAAGGTAATTGTCTTTAGATATTTTAAGTCTTTCGGATCAATGGTTATATCCGCCACTCTCGTCTCAATTTTGATCGTTTTTGGAACGACATTCATAGCTTTAAATTCATGTTTTTCATCAGCGACAACTGATTTAAAGGCATGTTCTACCTTTGCCGGTTCAACATTTTCCACACCGCTTACTGTTAATATCCGTTCGATGTCGCGATGATCCAGGGTAGGTGGTTCCGTTTCCTCGCTTTCTTGACTCTCCTGAACTAGTTTATCAATTTCCTCATAAACATTGGAAATAACTTTTGAATCGACTTCATCGCCGACTACCTCTTTTAAAATTAAATCAAAGCAAGCTTTATCTTCCTGGGCAGTAATAATGTCTTCACAATCGAGCACTTTTTCAATAAAGGTGTAATCTGGTTGATTGACTTTTCCGGCACAATAGAGAATATGGTTTACATCGGCTGCATGATCAGAAAATGTCGGGAACAAAAACCCTGACAGCGGTGAGTCTAGATTAATAATGGGGTCGACCACATGATAGGACTTAAACTCCTTTTCGATGTAATCAAACTGCAAGGCTTTTTTCGGCAAGTCGGTTTTATTGAGGCTGCAAAGAATGAATCCATTGGCATAAACCGCATCATCCCCGCCTTCTTCAGACTCCATGTCGCGCTTTTTTGTTGGTTTGCGATATTCTCCGCGGATGAAAGTTACTACTGTATCAAATTCATACATTTTATGAGCGAATATTTTTCCGACGACATCGAGCATATGATCTTGCCAAACTTGCGAATCCGCCTGCAGACCTTCAAAAAGAATCGTTTGCGTGCTGTAGTCGACTTCACGACTAAATTTCAGTTCGAATAATTTAGCATCAAGATGTCCAGTTAACACCTTTTTAAAGTTAGCTAGAAACAATTCCTGCGTCTCTTGTTCTAACAATTGAAACGGACGGCTGACTTGGTGATATATTTCACCAGATTCTTTCTTTACATATACATTAAAGATTTCACGTATGTTCATGCGATAGTTATCTAATTTGAATTCCTTGCGAATATTGGCAATGTCTTTTTTGTTCATTGATTTCAACTCCCTCTCCCATTATACCGTCAGGATGGGAATATTGTAATTAATATGAAGAACCTTACTGTAGAAATAACTAGAAATGGAAAATTAATTCCGCACCATAGTGGCTAGACAAAAAAAACTGCCGAAGCAACTTTTAACGATTGCGAAAATATTGTAGTTTGGACTATTTTTCAAAAATTGCACCCAACCGGCTTAGACCATTTTCTGCGGTTTGAAGCATCTCATCAATTAATTCCTGAACCGTGGGAATATTGTTGATTAGTCCTATTACTTGTCCAGCCCATCCGAAGCCCTCTGCTTCTTTTCCATCATAGATATAATTGCAATTTGCCTTTCCGCTAATGATCTCTTTCAGATCCTCATAGGTTGCGCCTTGTTTTTCCCGGTCGATAATTCCTTGGGTAAATTCAGATTTGAGGGCGCGCCCAGGAGCACCTAATGTTCTCTTAATCACTACTGTATTCGTCTCATTTGCATTAACAATTGCCTGCTTATATTTCTCATTTGCGTGAATACACTCTTGGGTAGCAATAAAGCGAGTTCCCATTTCAATACCTTCTGCTCCCAACGCCAATGCCGCCAATAAACCACGTCCATCGCCAATACCCCCGCTTGCCAGTACAGGAATTGATACGGAATCGACCACACGGGGGGTTAGAACCATTGTGCCAATATCCTCACGTCCTAAATGTCCTCCGCCTTCCTGGCCAACAGCCATCACAATATCAGCGCCTAGTTGTTCCGCTTTCTGTGCTTGTCTAACACCTGCTACAAGCACAAGCGTGCGAATATTTTCCCCTTTGATTCGTTCCAAAACAGGTTGGGGGTTTCCTCCTGTGATTGAAATGGCCGGTACCCTTTCTTCAATGGCAACCTCAAGCAATTCCTGATAGTTCCCGTCATGCCTTGCAATGGCAAAGTTTACACCGAAGGGCTTATTGGTAAGTGTCCGTACCTTTCGAATTTCCTCGCGAAGTTTTTCAGGTGTGCGTAGTGTCGCAGCTGTAATCTGCCCAAGTCCCCCAGCATTTGAGACCGCAGCAGCTAATTCAGCGTAAGCCAGATAAGCAAGTCCGCCCTGAACGATTGGATATTGGATACCAAGAATTTCTGTTACTCGTGTTTTCAATTTTTCCTACTCCTTTGTAAATGGATTCTGTTTAGAGTTTCGACACAAACACTGATTTTCCTTTATATTGAATGATTGATAAGCCCGTGAAAAAACTTGAATCAATATTTTTTGTGAGTGGCTTCCCATCTCGCTCACTTAAAACCTGACTACTTCTTTTTTTTCGCCTAAATAACAGCTTTCACCTTCAGTGAAATCTATTATCCTTCCTTTCCCATGCAACTCCCCCCATCTCACATTACTGAGAATAAGTGGATAAAAAAAAGACCCCCAACCAAATCGGTTGAGAGTCTTTGAAACGTTGATCATTAACGTTTTGAGAACTGAGGTGCGCGACGAGCGCCTTTAAGACCGTATTTTTTACGTTCTTTTATGCTTGTTGTATATATTTTGTTATTGATTGATATTAATGTATAAAAGCCTAGGATTTTATTGAAGTTTAGGGAAGGTGGTTTCTACCGTTTTCTCTATTTTTTTATACTTTTTACATTCAGAGTACATTCGATACATTCATTTTACATTCACTTGATGCAAATTACATTCACTCACAAACCCTTTAACAGCAAGGGGTCACAGGGCTTTTTAGTTTGTACAGTCAAACTCATCTTCATTCTGGATTTTTACAGCCATTTTCTCTGCGGCTTTTCTCAACGCTTCTTCCTCAAAAGTCAAATACGCATTCCATTCAGCGAGCATCTTGTCCTTCTTTTCCTGTTCCCATTCTTCCCGTGTTCGGAAACGGATAATATTTGTCAAAGAATACACCTGCTTTTTAATGTTTGTTTTCTTTGATTATAGATCATTAGGATCACAAATAATAGGAATTAAAGAAAATAAAAAGGGAATCAAGGAGCAATACAACAATCGCACCCCGATTGTATCAAAATAAAGATTGCAATCGCTGCTGCCTTATGCTTTTTTTTACTAAAGCTACCTTTAGCCATCTATGTAGCACAAAATCATTGCCGCATTACAAAGAATTAGCCACTTTACGTATTTAGGGCATAAAAATAAACCCCAAAATGGGGTTTTAGTTATTTCTTTCTCACTTTTTCGACTCCAATGGTATCTTTTCCTGTAATCAAGGACATTCCATCTGATGTTTGGTTGATTCTTTCCGTCATATAGGATTGCGGAAACCAAACTTTTTTTCTTCATTATAATTGATTCCCAAATGAGCGACAGCATTTTCGCACACATCATACACCAAGAACTTAACTGGAACACGACTTCCTTCTTTTGGTGCAAATTCAACAAATATATTGTTGTGGGGTGCTTCTGCCATACGATGCACGAGGAAGAAGAAAACCCACTTATCCTTGCTGAAATTGAATCTCTTTTTACCAATATTCCTTAACGCTGCAAAATCAAGTGTGCCATCCTTGATGTTTTGATAACCTTTTTCACCATAATAATTAATTAACTGGGAGCTATGAATTGTGCCTTCAACCAACTTTTTAATCCCCAGTAAGTGGCACAAGTCTTTTTCCTTGAAGGGAACTTCTATAGTTTGACCATCTTGAAGATGATATTCATACGTATTGTTTAACAAATAATGGTCATAATAATCTTGAAGCATTTTAAGTGATATATCCGTAATGGATGGGTTTCTTGTCAATTGTGCAAAAGTATGAATATCGAGCATCTTATTTTCCCCTAAAAAAATTAAAGCCCTTGATTATTTTTAATCAAGAGCTGTGAATTCCAAAGAAATGGCAGCAAGCTTTATTCCTGGCTTTTTTTAAGCTCCCCCCAGGCGGAGAAACTAGGAGCTGCCGTCCCAGTAATAACATTATACTCAGGTAAGTCTGAAAATATCCTGATGTTTTTAAAATATTTTTATGTGGTAGCAATCATTATTCCCAGCTTTTTTTAAGCTCCCCCTGGGCGGAGAAACTAGGAGCTACCGTCCCAGCACTTTCATACAAATACCTATAATCCTATCTTACACTATAGAAGTTGTTTTGTCTAGAAAAACCTAGTGTATGGAATGACCATGCTATGCAACCAAGTGTTACTAATATCGGTATTTTTTTTATAGTGTAATTACCTACTAATAACCTTGCTTCGATCCTCGTTATAAGCCTCTTTAATTTCTTTTTCCCTTTTAATTAGATTTTTATATTCTTTTTCATTAAAAGCATTATTATTTTTTAGTATTTCACTTTGTAATTTACTATAACTGTTTGAATACAGATGTTTCTTAAAGTTCTCAATAAATTTTTCAAGATCGAATCTAAAATATTTATTTAGTGGTAGACACTTAATATCAATTCGTTTATTTTTTGCATCAATAGTTTCTATTTTCATTTCAATATTTCTTAACGCTATTTTGAATTCGTTTATTAAATTTTCTTGATTGCTACGTTGATAATATCTTGAATTATTAAGTAGGTATTCAATGTCAAATTCCGCTCTTTTTTCAAAAGCAAATGAACCATACTTTTTTGAAAATAGCCTATTAGAAATTTCAAGGCTGATATGAAAGAACGGATAAACTGAAATTACAAATCCGCTGTCAGTAATTTTCTCTATCCTCATAAGATTAGAATTTATATTTTTATTGTATTGATGTGCAAGCTTTTCCAAAAAAATTGGTTCATTAATTTCATATAATACTTCGGAAGTAATAAAGCCATTCCCTGTACCTTTCACAAAACCTTTAATTCTAGAATAATCACTTGGTTTGTTTCTTTTTAACCAGTAATCGATTTCTTTCGTCATAACAAAGGTTTGATTTATATTAGAGTCAACATATTGTTTAATTTTTCCCCCTAGTTTTTCTTGTTTTAAAAAGATATTTCTTAATAGCTGAATTTCCTTTTGACTTTGCCTCTTATTTAATATGGATTTGAAAACCTTTTCTGCATTTTTTCCCAATTTTATATACGGATCCTCAATATTGGATGGTAAAACAATGTCCAATTCATCTAAAAATCTATTCCAGTGTTCAATCCTGCTTTTGGCCTTAGGAACAATTTCTAGAAGTTTAAGTAATCTTTTATTTTTAATT
This sequence comes from Bacillus rubiinfantis, assembly GCA_000752035.1. Classification (GTDB taxonomy): domain Bacteria; phylum Bacillota; class Bacilli; order Bacillales; family Cytobacillaceae; genus Neobacillus; species Neobacillus rubiinfantis. The sequence goes on from CCFE01000010.1 coordinate 15,800, forward strand.
TGATTTGACACTAATTTTCGTCTATCTTTTAAAGCGTTTCTCCCAATATCCCCAAATTCCTCTATACACTCACTACCAACATTGATAACAACATTTGAAATTTTGTTTTTTATAAAGTGGATATATCTATTTTTAGTACCACAAAGCTGACACTTCTTCCATTCTTGTTCATTTTGGCCTAAATCAAGAGTCAATTGGTTGCTATTAGGTACTTTAGTTACAATCCATTCCTCAGTTGAATTCATTAGTAAATCAGAACGCATTTCTTTAATAAGCTGACTTTGTGTTGTATCTAAATCACTATATTTGAGGCCTTTTTTATCTTCTAACAATTCAATAAGCCAAGGGAGATCACTATGTTTAATGGTTTCACTATGTAATAACTTACTAGTCTCTTTTTTAGTAAAAATTTTTTTACTCAAAAAGCTTCCCCCTTATCATTCAGAGTGATTTTCTTTACTTTTTTACCAATATTTATATTATACCATTTTCAAAATGTAGAGCCCACATTATAATTCATAAACTATATTTAGTGTGTACACCATATCTTAATGAAACAGTCAGCTTCGGTTTCCTTTTCAATCCGCCACTAAACAGTTATCACCCATCGAATTAACAAAGCATATCTTAAACCGTATTGAAAAAATCGATCCGACAATTAATTCATATATTACCCTTCTTAGGCGAAAATGCCATTGAACAGGCAAAAGAAGCGGAAGATGCCATTATGCGCGGTCAATATAAAGGGCCCCTGCATGGAATTCCAATGGGCATTAAAGATAATTATTCAACAGCTGGTATACGATCCACAGCAGGTACAAAGATATTTGCTGACCATTTTCCTATGAAGGAACAGAAGAAGACCCAGCATCACTCAACCGTTATCTCACCCCAAAAAGAACATTGTCTAATTTTCCAATAAGATTATAAAACATCTTTCCGTAGGTTCCGCTGGAGAAAAACCAAGATGTAAAGCATAGGACTATCAAATATGGGATAAATGCTTTGTCCTTTGTAGTTACGAAAGCAGTTTTCCTAAAAATCAATTGGAGAAAACGGCTTGTAAGAAGGAATTGGGAATGCGATAACCATATATGCAGAACTATAATTGGAATTAACAAAATAGCCAATATTCCCAATAGATACCCAATTACTTTGGTAATTACAATGGCAAGTTCTTTTACCCCTATATCAGACAATAACTGTGTTAGCCCCCCATAAGCTTTAACATCAAATCCCCCTAAGTTGTAGAACATTATGTAAGATGCTGTTAAAATCAAAGCCAAGACAAAAATATAATACAAATTTAACCCTTTAAGGAGTTTATGTTTAGCAAGATATGAGGTAAATGCAACTACTCCTGATGTAGTTATAATCAATGAACTTAAAATGAAATGAAAAATTACTGTTTTGTATTCGATAAATAGCATAGTAATCAGCACAGAAGCAAAAAGGTAGATTCTAAAATCGTCGTTACTACCACGATTGCTCTTCTTTTTCCTATTGGAACGGGGAGAGCGATTTATATAAACAATTTCCCTTATATGATAAACCTGGTGTCGGAATGTTTGTGGATGGATTTTGGTTGGGTTTTCCTTTTGGAATAAAGCAGTTAAGTAACCTAATAATAGACCAACTTTAACATCCACAACTATTCCAACCCAATTGCTATGGAGGTATTCAATAAACACCATATCTAGATGTTCCCCTTTATTGTATTTTGTTATTTTGTATATATTTTAAAAAGTCCCCTCCTAAATGGAGGGGATTCTCACAACCACCTATTAACCCTGATACTGATAACGAACTTTGAACAGTGGGTCATTCTGCCATACCCATCCAATGACTCTTCTTAATCCCAAGTCGCTGTCGATGGTCTTGCCGACTACTTGCCCAGTTGGGTTTCCTTCTGCATCAGGAATATATCCTTCTGCTTCTAATACAGCACATCTGAACTGTTCGCCGCCACCTGGTAATTGAATATTCGCTATGACTTGTCCTCTCCCGACCACATTGAAGGATGGCATTGGAGCCCAAAGAGAAAGCTCGAATGTTCTTTCCTCGTTCGGGTAAAGAGCCAAGTCATATTCGAATGTTAAAACCTTTGTTCCAGCCTTATAAACAACTGCTGATAAAATAGTCGTCGATTTAAGTAGCTGATACATTTCCTCAAGCTTTACAGCGTCCCCTTGTTGTAGGGCATCCTTAAACTTGTCCAGCTCGTCTTGAATATCCTTGAACCGCTGCCCCGCAAAGTTAGTGATATTTCCGTCTGGAAAAATGGTGCGAGTGTCAAGTGGCTTGTCCTTGACAGGAATATAAAAGGTTTCATCCTGTTGCAATGGTGATTCAAGACCGATTTCGTGAAGTACTTTCACTCGGTCATATTCTTCACCGTATTTAGAACTTGAAAGAACTGTAGCGTTAAGTGAAACCCAAGCAACATTAATTTTTTCTTGATTTACAGTAATCATAAAATCTCTCCTATTCATATGAAGGTAATGGTAGATAGAAGAGATAATCTTTACAAATACATCAAAACATACTATAATAAGATAAGTTTTGGAGTATTTAAAGATAATCCTTTCATTCGGGACGGCAATCCTTGAAAAGTTCTTCTATCTTAGCTCTAATGACTTCGACAACTTAAGACTTTTAACTGAGACAAGGGTACTGCAATACTCTTGTCTCTTTTTATGCTTTCAAGGTCAATCGCCCCCTTTGTTTTCTACAAAATTTAGTATAACCAGTTTTTTCGGAAATGACAATACTTTTTCAAACAAAAAGATCACATAAAATGTTTACAAAGTAAACATTCATTGAAATAGCTTATGATAATAATGTTTACCATAAAAACAAAAATTGGGCTATTTCTGTTAATTATTATTGACTGTGCATTCTTTTAACGTGATACTGAACATAAAGAAATAGAGAAAAGGTGATGATATGGAGGAAATCTTATTTATTGAAATTGGTAGTCTTATCAAAAAGGCAAGAAAGCTTAAAGGATTGACACAGGAAGAGCTTAGTAAAGCTATAGATTTATCAAGAGCATCTATCGCTAATATAGAACGTGGGAATCAAAAAATATCTATATATACCCTTTATCAAATTGCTGAAGTTTTAAAAGTATCTCCCCAATCTCTCCTTCCAGAACCAGAAGTTCTTAAAAAGCCTCAAACAGATTTGTATGTAAATATTGATACTTTAAGAAATCAATTATCAAATGAAGAGATTGAATGGGTTAACAAAATAACCAAAAAAACAGAAATGAAAGAAGGGATGGTAAATGCAGACGACAAAGAAGATTGAACAAAAGGCAAACGAACTTCTTAAAATGTTTGAAATAGATGAAATACCAATTCCAGTATATGAAATTGCTAATAACTTAGGTATTATCGTTCAAGAGGAAGAGCTAGAAGGAGAAATGTCAGGAATTTTACTTAGAGATATCGACAAAACAATAATTGGGGTAAATTCAAAACACTATCCAAATCGAAAGAGATTTACAATTGCTCACGAACTTGGTCATTTTGTAATGCACAAAGGGAACCCAGTTCATATAGATAGAACTTTTAGAGTCAATTTCCGAGACAAAAATTCTTCTCTTGCTAACAATATTGATGAAATTGAAGCAAATGCATTCGCAGCTGCTTTATTAATGCCTGAAAAGAAAATTAAACAAGTGGTTAACAAAAAGTTAAAACAAGGAATTGATATAGAAGAAAGTGATGAATTAGCAAGTATTGCAGATATGTTTAAGGTGAGTAAACAATCACTTTTAATTAGGCTTTTTAAATTGGGGCTTATTGAGGATTTAGGAATTTAAGAATAAACAAAAGGGTTTTTTCCTTTTTTAAAATTAATCGAAAAACAATTCAATATTAAAGGAATGTTAACTCTAATAAGTAATATTTACACTCCAACTTAAAGTAAGAATTCAATTCGAAATTTAAAAATAATAATTCAAAATTTCTTAGAAATCTTTGAGTAGGCTATCATGCTTACTCTTTTTCATTTTAGAATATACTTAGCGATTTAAACCTTAGAGGCTAAACATTTAAAAATTAAATCCGAAAAATTAGTATCAGAATATTATTAAATTCAAAGCCATTGAAAGAGGAAAACTATGTCCATTATAAAAATTTAAAATCCTACTATCGGCAATTTTATACCCCTTTAGTTTTCAACCTACTTTTTGTAAGGAAGCCAATAAAAAAATCAAAAGCCTAAGTCTATATCGCTTAATGATATGGGCTTTTTTATTTCTTACACCTTGAATAATATATGTAATAAGTAAGCCTACTTTTCGAATGTTTTCCTTATAAAATATTACACAGGCGAATCATAGAGATTAGCGGCAGAAAAACACGCCACGGAAGTGTGACGTGTCTCTGATCAAATTTCAAAGGCTTCAAAAGCCCCCTCATCCTCAAAGTTTCGAATGTTTACTACCTTATCGGAAAAAGATTCGACAGAAGTTCGAGGGCTGCCAATCACAAGCGATAGTACATTGAATTTCTTTTCCTTTTTAGCTTTGTTAAATTTCCCTAGGAAACTATCACTTACGTTTGCTTCGCCATCTGTGATAAATACCACATCGGCTTTTTCAAAACGGCTCTTGTTGATTGTCGTCAACGCCTGCTTCAGCGGTCTCTCGAAGTTAGTACCGCCACCAAGAAATTCCGCAGCGAGGGCAACCATGTCATCAATGGTGATTTTTCCTTTGGGATATTCTTTTATTTTGGTTTGTACCGAAAAACGAATCAAACAGAAATCACGTTTCTGCCGTTTTGCAATTGACATCAAAGCAAGCGCAAAGCCTTTCGACTGCATATCAAGATGATCCATGCTCCCTGACTGATCCAGACAAAGAATGATTGGCCCCTTTCCTAGCGCTTCATTGCCTTTTTGTTCGTATTGAAGTGTTTCCCCCTCAACGAACCGCCGCATGAAATCCAATTTCGTTTTTGGATTCATGTACATGCCGAGTTCCACAGGTAGCAACCGTTCCACGCTGTTTCCTAACGTCACACCGCTTCTGTCAATGGATTCGGTGTGCTTCGATTTCTGCTTCTTTCGGGCAATCATTTTCATCCGTCCCGCCCATTCCGAAACCTTCTTAACTCTCATATCATTCGACAAGGTTTCGACAAGTTTGATCTGATCACGTAAGGGAACCTTTTTGAGTTCGGCATCCTGATTTCCCGTACTCGCGCCACCTAACAACGACTTTACACTGTTTTTAATGTTGTTGGTCTGTTGCATCGCTTTTGCCATCGCCTGACCGAAGGAACGGCCATTAGTAGTAAATGCACCTTGCAAGTGCTGATTCAATTCAGAAAAGGCTTGATTAATATTCTCATCATACTTGCCATTATGATTGTCCTGCTGCATCTTTTGGATTTCTTCCATCAGTTTCTGCATTTCCTCATTTTGTTGCTTCTGTTCCTTGATCCATTCGTGGGTTTCCTCCCCGAATTTCACCGTGCCGACAGCGGCAATCAAATCATCCAATTTGGTATGAATGCGATGATCCTCGAAGTTTTCATCGTTCATAATCCGTTCCATGATGGTTTTGTTTTGCAACAATTTTTCAGGAACTTCCTCCTTCAAAACAGGATTCATTTTATACAGGCCTGCCCAGATGTCACCTAGCAGCTGCTTGAACCCTGGCATGTCCGCTTTTTCAGCAAGTTGCTGCATCCCTTTCGACATATCGTATAAGGAATTGAAACGTCTTTTGTCGAAGGAATCCGTGTTCAAAACTGATTCATCTTTATAGCGACTGAACTTAATCAAAGAAATCACTCCCCATTTTATTAATCTGGCATATAGAAAAAAAGAGGGGAATCCCCTCTCACATTTACGGTAAAATTAGTTAATCGGATCAAGAACACTACCGGCTATTTCCTTATGGATAACCGTAACACGGTTTATGGCTTCCTGAATCTGCACATCCCGGCTAGGATTCTTCCCTTTTAAGTTTGAAAGTTCGCTTAACAACACTTTGACTTTCTTCACAGCTTCTAGACTTGACTCGGTAGAAGGTGCCTGTTTCAGGTTCACCAAAATTTCCTTCGCCTCCTGATTGGCATTTTCAATCGCCCGCAGCACGGTATCTTGTGCAAGCGCGCGGACGATTTTGGATGTCAATTCTTTCTGATCCGGCGACTCCCAAAGCGCGTTTTCAAGAAACACGATGTCGTCAACAATGACGTGCTGCCTTTGCGCAATCAACGCCTTCGCCTTTAGGATGGCCAACGATTGTTTGAACCTTCTATCGGAAGGACGGATGCCTTCATCTTTCAGATGGTATCGGATTTCCGCCAATTTCTCATAAACTTCATCCTGTACACTCACCATTTCCGTGAAGAATTGAAGATCAACCAATTCCGCCATAGTAAAGGCTGGCAACGATTGGTGTTGTCCCTGCCCTTTCATCATGGATATGAAATTGTTGTCATCCCCGATATAGTCCACTTCAAAACGAAGTAGGAACCGGTCGAACAACGCCTCCAAGCCCTCGCCTTCTTCAGGATATTCATTGCTAGAGCCAATCACGGACATCAGCGGCACTTTGACCGGGTGACCGTTGTTATAAAAGACCCGTTCATTTATCAGAGTCAGCAAGCTGTTCAGAATGGCGCTGTTTGATTTGAAGATTTCATCAAGGAATGCAATATGCGCTTCTGGCATCTTGTTAGCGGTGTTCCGCTTGTATACTCCATTCTCCAAATCTTTCAGGCTCAATGCACCGAACAATTCCTCGGGTGTGCTGAACCGGGTAAGCAGCCACTGAAAATAGCCCATTCCCTGTATGATTTTCGCCAAGTCAGCGGACAATGCCGACTTTGCCGTACCGGGCGAACCAATCATCAGCATGTGTTGCTTTGAAAGAAGGGCAACCAGAATGGCTTCGATCTCCTTTTCCCTTTCGAAGTATTTCGCGTTGAGTGCATTTTTTATATCCATCAATTTTGAGAAATTGTTTGTCATTTTTAATAATCCTCATTTCAATTATATTTTTAAAAAGTAAAAGGAAGCGTTGCGCAAGAACACTTCCTTTTTAGTCAAATCCCTTTATTTCTTTTTAGTTCGGCCAAATCTTGCAATGCCAAGGATTGCTTCTTTGAATACCCAAAGAGTTCGTCCTGGATCATTGACACTTTTTCCACCGCGAACATAATTCTCGTCATCGCAACCAGTTCGGAGGTCTGTTTGAGTTCGATATATTTTTTCATCAGTTCTAATTCGCGTTCTTTCAGATCATTCGCCCGTCTTGTTTCTTCCACCAATGCATCTAGACTTGAAACAAACTTCGGAAAGTCTCCTTCGTAGAATTTTCTTCCTCGTAACGTCTGGTGAAATTGAGGTCCGTTTGACATACTACCCATCCTTCATGTTTTATTTTCAACTTACTAATCCACGCGGAACACAACCTTGCAGCAGGCTCCGATAAGCTTCCTGTTTCCGCGTTTTTGACTTCAGCACCGACATTTCATCCTCGTTGTAGCCGACGATGGTTGTATGCTTCCCGACAAGGATCGGGGTCCGCAATACGGTCGGGTGTTGCCTGAACAGTTCAAGCAAGCCGCTGATCGTCAGCTCATCGAACTCCAAACCCTGATCTTTCAGTTCCCGGTACGCCTTTGAACGTGTCGCAAGAATCTCATCCACTCCCCTCGTCGTATACCGCAGAATTACTTGAAGTTGCTCCAAAGTGAGGGGCTTTCCCGGAAGGTAGTGTTCCTTACAGGCAATCCCATTGGTTCTTAGATACTTTTGGACCCTCCGTACATACGGGGTGATCTCCAAGTAGTACATTCTCGTTTCCATTTCATTCAACTCCTTCATAAGGGATTTTTAAAAAGGAATCATTCTATGTTTTCGATCAGCTTCGTCACTTCCGATTTAATTAAGAGAATTCTTTCCCCGAAATGATCGGCCTCGTTCTGAACAATGTTTTTATAGTTGCGATAATCCTTTATGACGGCATTTGCCTGAATTACCAATTCTTTTACTTGGGACTTCCGTAGGTGTTCACTGGATCGGCATTCAAGTAGAATGTTCTCCAAGTGCTCGCTTAGCTTCTTGTTCACCATCTGCTGATTATCATAGGTGTTGACGATTGGCACTTTGAACCCTTCACTGTTTTCAAGGGCGGACGTGAACCGTACCAATTTGTTTAACCCTTCCGTATGGGAATCGGGGATGAAATACACACCGCCATTTGGACGCACAGGCGTCGGGGCAAGTGATTGAAGAATTTTTCCGACCATGACGCGCAACTGTTGGGCGGAATAATAGTCCTTGTACACCTTGAATCTCTTTTCGGCTTCCTCGCACAATTCCTTTGCCAGGTCGTTTGACGTGACGAATATCAGCGAATCGTCCTTCTTGTTCAGGGTGATGATGCCCGCTTGACTGTCGTAATTCAGACGTTTCCCTGTCTGGTCCACTGTCTCCACGACGATGTTCCGTTGTATCTGTTCCTTATCGGCAAACACCTCCCGAATCAGGTAATTTTCAAATACATTAGCTGTCGCAGTAGACTTTTTTGCTTCAATCTCTTTGGTTGCCCGTCTGAACGCATCACTAGGACGTATCGGGTTGGGCATCCAACTCTCCTCTAGGCCGGCTTGTGTGAGTGTAGTCAGCAAATCCCCCCGTTTGACGAGCTGCTTGCCGACGGAGAACCACATCAGATGACCAAGAATTTCTTCCTCTCCAATGTTTTGAACCGCAGTCACGTTTTCTAGATCGAGTGACATACCATTCCATCCTTTCAATTGATATTTTTAAAAACAAAAAAAGTATCCAAACAGTGTTAAGCCGTTGAAACACATTTTGATACCAAACCTATTTATCTTTCAATAGAAAGCGTCACATCTTTAGTAGGCCCTCAAAGTCGAGATCTTTCGGAAGAGGCTGCCCTGTGCGAAGGGATTTCAAAATCTCGAACCGGACAAGTTCCTTCAAATAGATGGAAACGTCCATGTCGTCATATTCCGCATTGCAACTCTTGCAGACATTCAGCGGATAGTTGACAATCTCGATTATCTGTTCCTTTCCATTTATCATCTCGGTGTATTGTTTCGGCTTTTTACGGGTGACAACCGTTTTCTCATCGCAATAGGAACACACCAATGTAGGGATAGTTCCCTGCATCTCGTCGATGGACCGTTTTACCAATTCATCAACCGAAAGATCGTTCAGGCTCGCTTTAAGTTTCGTGATTGTTTTTTCTCGTTCGTCCAACTGCGCCACCAAATATTTTTCAGTCATAAAAACCTTCTCCTTTTGTGTTTTTCTTTCCATCATTCCGCATCATCAGGATTGCAGAAGCAGACACGCTTTTCAAAACGATCGTTCCATTTCCATGCGTGTGAGTTTGGATTGTATGCTGTGACAGCTACCCAAAGATCATCGCTTACCATATCAAAAACAATATGGAGGGGACGGAAATTTCGACCGACATAGCCAAGCAGCACAACGGAGGTTGACTTTGTTGTTTTGTTCCGTTCTACCACCCATCCGTAGGAAATAATTTCTTTCACATCGACTTCCGAAATCGAACGCTCCAGACTTCTTTTTTGAAAGTGCTTGTCGAATACGACTTTCGTTTTTCCTTTTTCGGCTTTTTCAAGAAACCGATCCAATTCCTTCTGACCGAGAGGACAGAACCGCTTTTGTAATTCCTCCCATCGTTCACGCTTTCGCTTGCATTCATATTGATCACTGCATTCGATTGTCATTTTTTTCGCCGTATATGCCACACAGAAGGATAGCCCCTCTGTATAGACTGCATACAGAGGGCTAATCCTCCTTTCATGAATTTTTGAAACACAAAAAAGCCGATCCTTCCCGAAGGAAACAATCGACTTTTCATATATTAACGCGCCAAGACGCGAAAATATCAAACGTATATAGTTTGCACGATGCAATTCCTGCCCCATAGGAGTCTGCCTGACATTTCTCCATAAAGAGAAAAATACAAAGGAAAAAAATTTGTGCCGAATCTCCTTTAAAAAGGTGTGACGACTTCTACTAAGTGTGTAGCATACAGAGCAAATGTTATACGTTAAGTGTAACAAATCCGATAGTTAATTACAAGACTAACCGAGTGATTTTTCGTTCTTATCCGAAAGCAGAAAATACCACCAGTAAGGTATATCCACGACAATCAATCTCTAATCACATCTAAAATTTCTTTAAAGCCATTTTTTTTAATATCTTTAAATGCCCTGCCAATTTTATTTTGCAATAAGCTCATAAAGCTACTTGTTGAGGGGATTATAGATACCAATTTTCTTTTTTCAAGTGCAAATTCTGCAATCATTTCGGAAGGGAGGTCTGCACTTTTAAGGCTCCTCTCCATTTCTTTCCCTTTATTGTTCCAGTACGTGATGTATGATAAACGCTTATTAAAATCATAAATACCCGCTTCAAAATTATCATATATATTCTGTTCCTTATAAAATTTAGCATCATCTTTGTTAACGATAATGAATAATAACTTTTCATTAAAATTAGGGTCTTTCATCAACTCAGTAATTTCATACATACAGTTTAAAGATTCCAAATATTTCCTACTAACAATCGAAACAACAAAATCATGATTTCTAATTGTTTTCATGAATTCATCCAAATCATCTCTGTATTGAGTTATGTTTATGTCTCTACTTACGCTAATATCAACATGTTTATTTAAACTTTTCTCAACAATATTTGCAAGGTCTGCATCAGCATGACAATAAGAAAGGAATACGGTTTTTGTTTTCATTTCTAGCAAATCTCCATCCGTGTTAATTATATAAGGAATATCATTAACTTTGACTAAATCTATTGATTTGTCAATGGAAATAAAACTAAGTTTTTTGCCTTCAAATTGGAAAGGCTCAAATATACAGTTTACATTAACATTTAAAAGTTTTCGTGCATTTTCTACTTGGAAGGGGACTGAATAATTTTTAACTCTCAGCGTTCGCCCATCATCATGTATACCCAAAATAATATCCCCCCCGCTTCCATTTGAAAAAGCAGAAATATATTTAGCTGCTTTTTCAGGAGTCAAAGTCGGGTGTATATATATTTTGTTATTTCTGTCGCTATTTCTTATAGCTTGTATAATTTCATCTTTTGTTCTCAATATTGTTGCACCTCTGACTTTTATAATTTTCTAAGAGGAATCTTTGTGATACCGGTTGTTTTGAGAAGATCACCCAATGTTATACTCTTTTGCTCGGTACCGTTATCTGTCCACAACTCATACTCCAAACTATCAAGAACTTCTAATTCTCCGTCACCATAAAAAATAATTTGGTCTCCATCAGTTGGACGAATGACAATTGTGAGTTCCTTTCCATCTTTTTTAATAGGGAATATCGTTTCTGTATATTGGTTAGCTTGCCATTCTTCCAAAGTTGTTGGAAGGCTATATTGTGGTAAACTTTTCAAATAATTATAGACATTCAAAACGCTTCTTGCCAATATGGCCTCGAAATGCTTTCGCATTTCTGGTGTTGAAGTTACAACATGCTTTAATAATTCCCTTATTTGTTCTGTATTTAATTGAGGGTTTGCTAAAATGTTTTTGATTTGTTGCTGGTTGTTTAAGAGTTCATCTAAACCTTCCATATCTATTCCATTTCGTTCAACCTTTTCGGCAATTTTCATTCTTCGTAAAGTTTCTTCGGGTGAAGATAACAGCATTCTTTTTGATAGAATCTTAGGGAAGAGTTCTTCCGATAATTCAGGTTCCTGTAAAAAAAAGTCGGTCAGTTTATTAAAAGTGGCTTGTACTTCATTTTTTCTCTCTGCTTGATTAACGGTCTCTTCTGAAAGAATAGCAGTCACTTTAATTTCGATTATCCCAGCACAGGACCTAGTATCTTTTAGCTTCAAGGGGCTTTTTTGATAATAAGAATTAAATGCGGTAATATTACGGTCCAACAGTTTCTTTTTATAGGTGGAATCTAACTCAAATAAAATTCCTTTTAATTCGTCGTTGATATTTGAATCGTAAAAGACATTATTAATAATATGAAAATTTTTATCTTGCGTGGGAACAAATGCAGATTTAATTACCTGTTCCATACCTTCATCATCAACCCATAACGAATAAAATTTATTTAACCATTCACATGTTCTGAATTCGTCATTGAAATAACCATTAAATTCAGTAATATTCATTTCCTCGAACATCGAATTAAACTGTTTTAAATAGAAGTTACCACCAAAAATCTTTCTCCAACCAAAGAAGGTTTCTCTTGTAGGTATACTAACGTATCCACCATCAGTGAATAATTCCCAAAATAAAATGTCATTGTATTCCTTTTTTGCTTTTGGTAGATAAATTTGAATGCGTCCAGAATCGTCTAAATAAGACTTTCTTTCGTAACCGTAAGAAGGGTTGCTAATCGGTATAAGTGGCTTTTTCTCTATATACCCTTTAATTTCATCATAGCAATATTTTTGAAGACCGGAATATTGGCAATTTTTTAATAAACATATGTTGAATTCATTTCTAGTAATTACATTATCAGTACAAAAATCTATTAATATTTTATATAAAGAAACAGCCTCTTCAATTATCTTTTTATTCTCTGCATTACCATCCCTTATAGCGTTACGATCTATTTCAACATCAAAAAGGTCAGAATTCACAATGATAGGAAATGAGTATTCCTCGCTTCCTATTAACGGGAAGTTACAAAATAACTTTGGCATATTTTCGGGAATATTAAGAAACGATAATAACTTATTATCGAAATCATATGTTACAGGGCAAGCGATTGTTACGTTGTTCCGTTTTAAAAAGAATATATACTTCAGAGTATCGTTATCCACATTGCTAGTTTTTATAGAGAAAATATTTCTATCCAACGGAGTAGGTATAGAATTGGTAGTTTCTCTTTCATAAATATCACCATTATAAGTTATTGAATTTATATTTTGATTAAATGCTAAAAGATAGGGTATTGTTGCTATTAGATCTTCTACCCCCTGTTTCACTGCTGCTACTGATTCATGAGTTCCGTTAAGATTGTAAATGAATTTTGTTTTATTTATTTTCTCCATAGCCCCATCAGTACTACAGTTTAATGTTTCCAACTTTCTTAACATTTCTTCTGTCTTACTTCTAATTTCAAGATATTCTCCATTAGTACGATCAATGGTAAAACTCATATCAGCCCATGTGCCATTTTCACGAATAAAAGTCCCTTCAATATCAACAATCTCTGACAATAAGAAAGTTGAAATAAATCCTGTACCAAATTTTCCTGTTAATTTTTCTTCAGATAGTTGTTTTTCAGAACACTGAGTTATTAACGAAAATAAATTGTCATATGAAAAAGGTGTTCCATCATGACTGAAGCAAATTCTATCATCCGCAATTTCTAAAGATATGTTAATCGAACTGTCTCTAGGCGTACAATCAGAAGCGTTTTGAATTAATTCCCATATCCACCTGCGCCGAATTTCATTTTTCTTTGCCTCTGAAGATTCTTTTATATTTTTTAATTCATTGAATATTTTACTTGTGCTTGTATTTAATGCAATTTCGAAATATTTATCTTTTGTCAAAACATGACCTTCCTTCTATGTGAATTTATTTGAACCGAAGTATAATAAATGCCATTTGCATGGAGGCTGATTTTAATTGTTTCAAGTGTTCAAATAATACCACTTTTTGCGGCTTTTTTTAGAGAAAGCTCTGATGTAGTTTTTGATTAAGGTTTGATTATTTTTCTACCTATGATTTCCTATAATCGTCAAAATTCTATTGCCATGTGACAACCCATTCCTTCTACCTACTTATTTCGAGTTACTTCTATTATATATAGGTTAAGAAATCATTTTTACCGAATCCCTTTCTAATAATCACTTTTTATACCGCATAAATTTATCTACCGTAGAATCCGCCACAGTTAGGTAATGCTTATCCAACGTTTCAAGCGACTGGTGTCCTGTTTGCTTGGCAATGGTTGACAGATCAGCCCCCGATGAGTGCATGAAGGCAACCATCGTTTTCCGAAAATTATAAGGGGTGTAGCCTGTCCATTTTTTTAACTGCTTCCTATAAGCGGTTTCGGATATTTTTACACCGTCAAACTTTCCGTCCTTCCTCCGGCTCCCTACAAAATAATCATTAGGCCGTAATCCATATTCTTTGATATACGACTGGATTGCCTGCACCGTTTCTGGCTGCATACGTTTATTGTGCCACTTATCTTGTTTTCGCAAATGAACACTCACATATCGGCCTTCCAAATAAAAATCTTCCACCCGAAGACTCACCATTTCATTTGGCCGGTTTGCCGTATCAAGATTCACCAAGCAGATCGCCCTTGCTCTCGCATCGAGCTGATCTATGATGTGTAGCAATTCTTCTATATCGACCGGCGTCTTCCCGGTTTCCCGCACCAGACGTTCGCGCCCTTCCTCCCGGTACAGTTTCCGGGTATTGGCGATTCGAGATTGGACGGCTTCATCGAACTGGATGCCATGCTCAATGTTGAAGTATTTCCGCAAGGCGACCACACGCTTTTCCCAAGTGTTCTTCTTCACACCTTCCTCGGTGACAGAAACAAATAAGTAATCAAGAAAGGATTGACTGGATTCCTCCTGCTGCGTTGCTTCACAATATTTCTGAAACATACGGATGTCACTTTGGTATCCATCCGGGATATGATTTTCAATTTCAGAAATTTTCTTTTCTTGTTCGGCATAGCGCTTCCGATTCTCAAAATCTTTTGCATACACAACATTTCCATTATGCTCCATTTCGCCACCCCTTTGCGAAATATTTACCGCTTACGCTTTTACTCTCTATTCTATCATATTGGTTACGATAACGTGGCAATATCGTAACCTATTTTTAAGTAAAAAACCCCTTATTCAAAACTGGTTTTGTTTGCTTATGAAGTTTAATTACAGGACTATTTGAATTGGATAATAAATAAAGGAAGGGGTATGACGATCAGGACTCTCAGGACACCTGCACAGGCAGAGAAAGACAGAGACAAATTGAAGGACTATATCAATCTAATTGAACATTACTAACCTAAAACATTTGCACAGTATGTCGTATTCGAAAATGCGTTGCGGGGGAATTTACAAAAGATAGTCGGAAACCTGAACAGGCGAGGCGTTCACTTGGATGGCGGTCTGTTCACTCCTGATCCTGTGAAGGAACTTCTTCTGTCAATGCCGCAGAAGGAAGATGAATAAAATAAAAAAGTATGTTCCTGCTATTTGAAAAGGACACTCCCTGTCCGTCAAAAATACTGAACAACAAAAAAACACGCCACTTAAAAGAATGACGTGTCTGCATATTATATCCTATTCACCTTTAAGGACTTCATCGTTGCCCTCACATTTACAATCTTGATGTGAAATCCTCATCCAAAATTTCAAAAACCGTTTCCGTTTTAATTTTTCATGATAACCTCTCCCTATTCACAAGAAACTATTTGATAAGTAGTTTTAATATTGAAGCCTCCAAAGCCCACGCTCGATAGGCACAAAATTATCGTGCATTTGAAGCGTCTGGCGGATTTTCTCTCTCCAATGTTTATTTTTTCTGGCTTTCTTGCTTCCTCCAATCAATTCATATATCTGTTCCAATTTTGCCTTACCACCCAACCATTCCATAGCCCCTTGAACCAAGTCACGCCATGTAATGTTATTGAACTGCCGCAAATCAAATGTCTTTGTCGTCGTACTTTTGAGTTGTACCATCCAGACGTGGTCCTTTTTGAATACAAGAAGATGTTCATGCACGATAGGGATGAAACTGTTATTCGCATACTCCTTGTTATCAGACAGGCAATTATGTTGCATCTTGATGATATGCGACTCCAAATTACCGAACCAGGCCATATCCTTAATGATGGAATAATACCGTCCTTTCCGCCGAACATCCCCCACTAAGAAAGCATGATACCCTCCGTTCAGCAAGGATTGATAGATTTTGGCATTCACCTTGTCCAATTTCTCAATAAATTCCTCATAACTCATGACATTCGAAAGATCGTCCGGGTCATAAGATTTCCTTTGAAATTCATATCGCACGATATCCCAATATGGTGGGTGTGAAAACACAAAATCCGAACCGTATGGAATCTCATCTTTCAAAGCATTCCATCCAATATTCAAACCCAAATGAACACTGTTGGTGATACCTAATTCTCTTACGACATCCTGTCCTGTTCCTCCACCCGAAAAAACTTCGACAAAGCGCTTCGGGGCCGAACGAGGGAAGAACTGTTGCAACAAATCCTTAATGACATGTCCTGAACAATTCCCCCTATAGGAAGCTTTCCCCCACTTACCACGATCCTGGTAACTAATGATAGATTTCAATTCAATTCCCTCCGTCTCCTGTCGCATCTTATCGGGTTATTCCGATCACTTTATAGGAGAATTTATCCTTTTGAATTTGCTCCAAGAGGGCTTCTCTACTTGGGAATCCGACCGTTTCGATTCCCTCCTCCGTCATCACTTGCCTGCCGACCAAAAAAGAACCAACAACTTGCAAACCATTTGGGAATTCGAATACGGGATTACCACTAACAAACAATCCTTCGTCATCCAAAATGAGATCAATCGTGGGATTATACGCCAAGATGTCGATTGTGCTGCAATCAATTGATTTACAGAAAAACGTTAATTTTTCTTTAATTCCGCCACTTGCAAATGAAACGACTTTTGTATTGATTTCCAAAAATCGTTTACCTTCCGTGTCTTTTTCTGCGTCAACCAATAGGAAAAACTCTTTCTTTGAACTCATGTAAACCAATCTCCTTTTCTGGGAAAATTTCAAAAAGAAAAAGACCGGAGCAATGGCTATCACCGCTGCATCCAATCTTTTTTTAAACAACTAATCAATAGAATTTACTTCCAAACATAAAATCCATGAATTCCGGAAATCGTTGTCCTGCAATTCCAGCACCCACGTTCCGATGCTTACCGTGAAATTTCACTTCGATTTATCCGCACCGTGCATGTTGCAAACGGGCAGATATTTACCGTTCCCGAGACCAATGACGATCGTTTCTCTTTGTTCCAAACTGTTAGATTTTGTGATTTTACAATAGTACACTCCTCTTTTTAATAAATGGGCAAAGCCGCCCGATTCGAAAAGATGGATTGTATTTTACGCAAAAATCAGTCAAATCCCTCGGACCCTGTTTTTTTACCTGTTCTTCCGCATTTACGTTCAACCATCCTCGTTGCATCAAGAAATCAGTCATTTCCCTGTCGTTGCTACCTTTTTCAAAACTGTCTTCTCAATCATTCCTACCATTTATTTATAGTTACGATTGAATAACTCACGAACTATTTCCGTTGAAATTCCTAGTTCAGCACCCAATTCACGAAGCAGCATTTCACTTTCCTTTGCAGAAGCCGTCTTTGTCATATCTCCAAGCGTCTTATTTGCATATCGCATCTTATCAGGTTCCGATGAAAAGTCAGTCGATCGCTTTGCCTGTTCCTTGCTGAATGCGGAAAACGAAACAGCTTTTGCAACGATTTCTTTTCGAAACTTCTCAATCTTGTGTTTTGTGATGTAGTCATGTGGATCGACGCCCCTAGGCAAAACCGCGAATCGCAAATCCATCCCTTTCTTTATCAGGGTTTCCCCAATCCGTTTAGCGGACTCCATGCCGGCACTGTCGCCGTCGTAGCACACGACAACTCGGTCTGTCCACTCTTGAAGGCTTTCAATCTGGTCCTCCGTCAAAGAAGTACCCATGACCGACACGACGTTCTCCAAGCCATGCTGCATTGCAGCCATCGTATCGAAATATCCCTCGAATAGGATCGCGAACTCCTTTCCTTTGATGGAAGCCACCGATTTATTCAAATTGTAGAGATGCTTGCCTTTCACGAAAAACGGTGTATCCGGCGTGTTCATATATTTCGCTGGGTAGGTATCGCCCGGAAGGACCCGGCCGGAAAACGCGATGATGTCTCCCTGCAAGTTTCGTATAGGAATGGTGATTCGATTATGAAACAGGCCAGTACGCATCCCGTTCCGCCGCCTGTCAGGTTTCAATAAACCGAATATTTCACACTCATCAAGGTCATAGGCATGTGCAAGAAGTAATTTTCGCAACACATCGCTTTGGTACGACCAACCTATCTGAAAGGTATCAATCGTCTCCCGCGTGAACCCCCGGTCTAGCAGATATTGATGAGCCTGTTCGCCTTCAACCGTGTTGCATAGTAGGTGATGATAAAAGGAAGCGACATAATTGTACAATGCCACATATCGCTTACGTAGCTCTTTTGCTGTGCCTGAAGGCTTCCAATCCGTCATTTTTGTCATTTCAAAACCTCTTTCATTTATATTTTTAAACAAGTGTTGCTAGTCCCCAGAATCCTTTCTTGGTTTCGCCTTCCTGCCGGTTCCTTTCCATATACAGACAGTAGTTGTCCCATCCGTACATATCCATTTTGGTCGCGCGGTCAAAATGAATCTTTTGAATCAATACGTCACATTCGTTGGTTGGCACATAGAAACGCTCGAACCCTTTATGATCCATAGTTGACACCGGGTACGGGCAACACGAGAGGATGTTATAGCGATAGGACAGGTGTTTTTTTCCCTTATGATCGCTGATCCTAATACTGTTGCTGACTCCGTAATCAAGTTTCAAGTAGATACTGTTCGTGCTGTAACTGTCATAGCGTTGAATAATGATCCCTTTCTTCTTCAAACACGCGATAATGTAGTCTACCGTCTCTTGCAGTTTCTTCTCAATCTTCCGGTTGCGGGGAGGTTTCCTTTTAGCCATGAGCCTATCCCCCTTAGCAAACACTCATCTTCTGAACGAACTCTGTAATCAATTCCGTTATCGAATGTCCACTTCTTGAAGTCTTCCTTACAAATGTAATTTTCATGCCGAGCATTGAATCTTGCGTGATTCAAAAACGTCTGCCCGCTGCATCCCTTGCCTTCCACAAGTTCCGCGTCTTCATCAACCCAGTAAAGGACCATACTTACCAACTCCTTTTGTTATTTTGAATGAAGCAAAAGACATTCCGAATGAACCAGAATGTCCTTGTCAGAAACGATAGCAAGGGTTACATGTACCCCTTTTCTTTTAAGGAAATGAACCGGTGATCACCGATGATGATGTGATCGAGACAGTCCACTCCCATGAGTTTTCCCGCTTCGACAAGCCGTTTCGTGACTTCAACGTCTTCCGTGCTTGGACTAGGATGCCCACTGGGATGATTATGACTTACAATTATCGAGGCTGCCGAGTGACGGAATGCTTCTTTGTAAATCTCGCGCGGATGCACGATACTAGCATTCAGGCTTCCGATGAAGATGGTCTTTTTCGCGATAACTTCATTCTTCGTATTCAGCATCAACGCGACAAAATGTTCCTGCGTCAAATCCTTCATTTCATCCATCAGATAACTAGCTGCGTCTTCCGGGCTGCGAATCGTATAGCGTGAAGCCGCCTTGCCGGTGGATCGGAATTTCTTCGAAAGCAGGAATGCTGCATGTAGTTCCAATGCCTTTAATTCGGTCAATCCTTCACTTTTCAACTCTTGCACGCTCATTTCGATCAGTGTACGAATCCCCTTTGAAGCAAGTCTGCCGGACAATTCAGGAGTTGCTTGTCTTCCTAGCAAAACTGCAAGCAATTCCTGCAATTCGACTGCCGATAGATCGCTTCCCATCTTGGGATACATAGATACGGATTCTCGTGCCACCTCGATATATTTTCTGTTTTCCATTTTGTTCTCCTTTCCACACGAGACGGTGCATTGCAGCACCGTCTTTCATGTGCCGCAGTACACTCGCCTATGCGGAAGGCATATTATTTAATTAATCATTTTTATTAAACTAGTTTTGTCTTAATGTAGCTACTCCACCCAGTTGTCATCCTTTACATAAAGTGAATCGTGTAAAATGACAATTAACTTGCGTAGTGATTGAAGCCAATGCACCTGCACAAGAGGTTATCTTTGTCGTTGAAACCTGCTTCGTTAGCATGTTCCTCCGCGAAATCCGAGAGCGCGCCATATCCGCGGTGGATGATGTCCTTGGCGCCCTCCTGATTAAGTCATGTAATTGCGTGAACCATTCGCCGACAAACTTGTTGTACTTCCCAAGATTTCCGATCCATACGCTGATTTCATGTTCGCCATTTAAATGTCCTCTTTCGATTTGCAATTTTAAATAAAAAAAAATCGCCACGTTCCCGGACCGGGGAAACATAACGACTTTTATTGTCAACCATCTTGATTCCTGAGTGTTTTTATTCATTGCTCCATAATGGAACCGTATACCATCACCCGGAATATCTCTTTCCGTTCCGCAGTCATCAACCTCTTTTATATTTGATTTTTTAATAGCGAAATCTAGGTGTTTGCGTACAGCATCTTCCTTGATCGCAAGTGTTGCATGAGCTGCCTTTTCGGACAGTTTCTGCATGTGATCGTTCTCGATCAGGTAGATGCCTTTGATTTCATTCCTGCAATTCGTTAGGATTGCATGAAAATGCGCTTTTGCATCCCAGACTTCGCCTTCCAAGAACTTTTCAGACATCAAGTTGATAAAGTGCGTTCCGTGTTCCCGGACGATCCAAAGGAAAGTTACGTTTTCTGCATTCCGGTACAAGGACACATATGGACGTAAAAATCCACATGATACTGTTTGACATGTCGTTCGACCACTCCCATCATTGATCGAAGGATTGCATCGTTCCCTTTGCGAATTTTATTTCGCATGTAGCGGATATACCTTTTTTCTGTTCCTCCGACTTTTCGTAATAGGCTAGGGTAATGTGTCTACTTACCACTTTTAAAACTCCTTTCATTTTTATTTCGAAACATAAAAAAGCCGATTTTCTCCTGAAGGAAACAATCGACTTATAACTATATTTGACGCGCGAAAGCGTGAAATATCAAACTGATATAGGATGCAGACTTGCAAATTTAGACGAATTACGCCGATCCGGCCATTTCCCGAAACGGGGAATGCGTAGGTGTTGGAATTTATGTCGAATCTCCTTTGAAGGAAACAAAGGTATGACGACTTTCACTGCAATAGTGACACAGGGATTAATTAGTGTATACCCATTATAGCAAACAAACAGATAAATATCAACTTTTCGTGTAACATAAATCAGATAATAACAACACAAAATACAATTGAACATCAAATCAATGAATAATTTTATAACATTCGCTCAAATTCATTTTGTAGGCTAACGTCGAATGGATTCCCTTGGAATTGTTTGAATCTTAATTCACTCTTTTAAAACAACTTTATTAAATTAATATTATATGAAGTTATTCTAATTTTGTTTCCAATACAAAAAAGGAATTAAATCTTCCCCTCATCTTAATACTTCGAATACACAGTTTAGCCTAGGCTATTTTGATTAATAAAAATCTAAATAAATTCATCCTTAAAATTCTAATGTATCAGTGGGTATTTGTTTCAAAAAAATTTAAAAACTCATACTTATTAGATATTGCCATTTTAGTAGATATAAGTTATCCTATTAAATAAATATATATGTGCACATATTCATGTAGGTGATGTTAAAATTGATAGCAAAACCTATAGGAGGATAGAAAAAGTGGAAAACATGAGCTACCCTACTAAAAATGATTTACTATTGTCATGGGACCCCTTGTTACTTATCTTTTTTTTAGCTGTTGTTGTTATTTATTTTTATTTCATAGGGCCTGCTCGGAACAAATTTAAAAATGCCGAACCCGTGAGTTTTTGGAAGAAGTCATTATTTTTATTTGGAATCCTACTATTCTTCCTTGCAAAAGGTAGTCCAATAAATAAATTAGGGCATTACTTATTTTTAGTTCACATGACCCAGCAATCAATTTTATACCTTGCAGCTCCACCACTAATCTTAATTGGTTTACCATCATGGTTAATAAAACCTATTTTCAAGAATCGTTATTTTTACAGAGTTTTTTCTTTATTAACAAAGCCATTCATTGCAATTTTTCTTTTCAATACAATCTTTTCTTTTTATCATATCCCATTTATATTTGATGCAATAATGAGTAATGTGATTTTAATGAAGCTAGCAATTTTTGTTCTTTTACCTACAGCATTTATTATGTGGTGGCCAATTTTATCGCCCATTGAAGAAATTAATACTTTGAAGCCTTTACATAAAATTGCTTATATTTTTGGAATGGGTATCTTATTAACACCTGCTTGTGCTCTTATAATATTCTCGAAGGAATTTTTATATGATACTTATATTGGTCTACCAAGGTTATTTGGAATACCATTGTTAGACGATCAACAATCTGGTGGAATTATAATGAAAATCATGCAAGAAATTATTTATGGCGGGATTATGCTTTTTACTTTCATTCAGTGGATCAAGTATGATAAGAAAAAAACAGAGGAACTTGACAAATATAATATAGAACAAGCATCAAAATATAAATAATAATATAGCCCAAAATACTTCTATTAGAAAAGTATTTTGGGCTTGTTAGTTTTCTACAAACGTCTTTTAAAATTAAAATTCGTTAATTTAATAATTTTTTTAAAAATGGAAAACACAATATATTTCTCTTTTTCATAGAAGCATCTGTGTTTCCAAAATAGTATTATTCCTAAAATTAATTTATGAGTGGTATTTTCACTTTATCGATTTTCTTGATCACTTTCATTATCAAGTTTTTATATAGTAATTATATTTTGTATAAATATTACCTATCGATTTATTTCATGTCAAACTGTTTCTGGCATTTAAATGATGTATGTTTCGGCAGTATGTTTATCATCTTGAATCATTACTCGATACAAATTATGTATAGATAATTATATTTATACATAATTATTGAGCTGTGCTTATAGCGCTAACTGGCAGATTAGCGAAATAAAAAAATTATTATGATAAGATAAAACATAGAAGAGTAAAAAGAAAGTAGAGATGCTTCTTGCAATTTCCGATTAAAGCCAAAAAAGTTTTTTATATAGCCTTACCAGCTATCGGAGAATCTTACTTGCAAAGTTTACTTGGGGTAATTGATTCCTTTTTTGTTGCCAAATTAGGGTTGCTTGCTATTAATTCCATTGGTGTAACCAACATCTACTCCATGACCTATATTGGCGTTTTTACGGCTGTCTCTGCCACACTTTCTGTCTTTTTATCAAGAGCGTTTGGAGCAAAGGACACAAGGAGAAGCAAGTCTGTTATTTTTCACGGCCTTTTTCTTTCTGTTCTTTTGGGTTTGGTTTTCTCTTTTTTTTCCGTTGTTTTCGCCTCGGCCTTATTGGACTGGACTGGTGCTAAAGAACCGTTAAAAGAGAATGCGTCAGTTTATTTTAAAGTGGTTCTTGGATTAACCCCTTTCATTGCCTTATTTACGGCTCAATCTGCGTCGTTTCGTGCCATAGGGGATACAAGGACCCCTTTAAAGGTTGGCATAGAAATGAATATCGTCCATGTTATACTCGATTACCTTTTGATTTTCGGAATCGGCTCATTACATGGACTAGGGTTAACTGGGGCAGCGATAGCCATGATTTTAGCAAGAATTTATGGTTTTGTTCGACTTTTGAAAATTTCTCAACGTATCCCTTCCATTGCGTTAAAATTAAGTGATTTCGGACTTGTATGGGGTTTAGCCTGGAGTATGATTAAGTTTGCGATACCCGCCATGCTAGAAAGGCTGTCGATGAGATTGGGGCAAGTCATATATTTTGGCTTAATTGTACGCATGGGAACAGAAGTCTATGCCACCCATAACATTGCAGGGAATTTAACCACATTCGCTTCGACAATAGGCGGAGGATTTGCTGTAGCAGCCAGTTCTTTAATTGGTCAAGCAATCGGAGAAAAGAATCAATCCGATGTGAAGGAATATCGAAAATGGAGCTATATTCAATCTGCCATTTCCATGACCTTAGTTACGGCAATTCTTGCCTTGGGAAGTCCCTGGATAGGTAAAATTTTTACGACTGAGAAAACCGTTCTTCATTTGTTATTTATCATCTTATTAATTGATACGGTTTCTCAGCCGTTCTTGGCCTCCGTTACCATCGATGCTTCCGTGGCCCAAGCTGGCGGGAACAGTAAATTCCCGATGATTGTCACTTTCGTTGGAATATGGGTAATCCGAACATTAGGCGTTTATATCTTTGCATGGAAACTTGGATTTGGATTACCAGCCGTATGGACTGCCATTGCAGCCGATAATGCACTAAGAGCAGGATTATTTGCATGGTATCGCAAACAGAAAAAAGTAATCAGAGATTTGGCTTAATGTATATTAAGTAATCAACTAACAGCAAGAGTGTGGAATAATTTACTTAAACAAACGGGGGCTTTTGCTCAATATCTCCAAATTATCAATAAGCTGAAAATATGCAAGCTTCCATTCATTCCCTGCATATTCTCGGTTTATTCCATTCAAAAATCATACTGCTATAATTCACTAAACAGCCATATTCCTATTGTTCCGATGGACTTTTACCGCGGGTTGATAGACATAATAAATTACCCCAGGTTGTCAAGAGGTTATTAGCAACTTGGGGTAGTTATAAAAGTAATTAGATGGATTATTTAGAAGCGGTCCCTTTTTTAAGGATCCCTTTTAAGTCGTTATCCATTACCTCTACCTTTGCATCTTTAAGTTCTCTATCCATTACCTGCTGTACTTTATTATTGTCAATTTTAGAGACTTTTACTTTGTATTCAATCTCCTTTTTCATTTCGTCGAACGGTTTTTTCTCTTTTTTATCTGTTACCTGTATGATGTGGTAACCATTTTGGGTTTTTACAGGATCACTAATCTGATTAACGTCAAGTGCATAAGCTGCTTTTTCAAACTCCGGAACCATTTTTCCTGATCCAAACCATCCTAAATCTCCGCCTTTTTCAGCAGAACCCGTATCTTTTGATAATTCTTTTGCAAGATCCTCAAACTTACTTCCAGCATTCAATTTTTCTTTTACTTCTTGAGCCGTTTTCTCATCTTCAACTAAAATGTGTCTTGCCTTTATTTCTGGTTTGTAGTTGTCATAATATTGCTTAAGCTCTTTGTCATTAACCTTAATATCTTTTAGTGCAGCTTTTTCTATGAGTAATTGACTTTCTAAAACTTTTTTTAATTCCTTTTCATCTTTAATATTATTCTGTGCAAGAAGCATATCAAAATTTGGGCCAGCCTGCTCCTTTATTTCTTGTACTTTTTGGTCTAATTCTTCCTTCGTTACTTTGTATTTTGCTGACAAAACTTTTTCATATAAAATCTCTTGCAATGCTTGTTCACCATATTTTTCTTTCATCACATTATAAAGTTCGTCCTTTGAAATATTGCCTACTTTTGTTTCCGCGACTACATTCGAACTACCGTTTGCAGAACTACATGCACTTAGGCTAATAACTCCCATAGCTAATGCAAGAGATAACATCCAATTTTTCATGAGAACACTCCTCGTATATTAGTCTTTTATAATAAAAATAGGGTAAGGCCTATGAATTTTTCTATTTAAAGTTTCACTAATCATAAAGTTCCCTATGCTTCTGCATATATTTTTCAATGACATTCTAGAACCTGGTTACCAAAGCCTCAATATTAATAATTACCTATATTTTATTATGTGAATATATGCTCTCCCATTCATGTATCTTCTCTTATATTATGAAGTGAACCTACTAAAAGGTCAATTTATTATCATAGAAAGCTCACCTTCTTTTAAATTGTCAAGTCAATTTACAGTAATAACCCCATAGTAACAGTTCTTGCATTAAATCCCATTTTCTCATAAATATTAATTGCAGAGTTACCAACAAATACATTAAGGCGAACTTCAGGGTACCCTTCCTTTTTAAAATGATCAATTGCTCTACTCAGCAACTGCTGTGAAATCCTTTTTCCTCTGAATTTCTCCAAAATATAAAGTTCAAAAATAAATCCAATCTTCTTATCAGTAAATTGGTCTTGGTTTTCCCCAATTAGAATCCATCCCATTAATTTATCGTCTTCCGTTGCTATTAAATAGAAACTTCCATATTTTAAAAGCGGTGTAACAAGCTGCTTTATTTTCCGATTAGTAGGCTTTACTTTACCCAACGTCCCTTCAAACATCACTTGAGGGGAAAGTTTGAAAATCTGTTTTAATTCCCTGTTAGTGGGTTTTCTTATATCCATTTTGCTGAGTTCAAACCTTTCTCATTCTACATTTAATCTATTTAATAATACCATCAAAATAATAATCTAATCCCACAAATATGTCTAATTCTATAGTGTTGTTAAATATTATAAAAACAGGATTAAAATAAATATACTCTTGATTGTAAATGATTCACCCTCAACTGATGAATTTTTATCCTAACCGAAGGACCCAATTTTCCTTCAGCCGGAATATTGATTATTTTTGTAATAGAAGGTATTCAGGATTTGAAATTGAAGGTGTTGTGTAATGACAAGAAGATGGTTTATATTTAAATCTAATTTCTAACAAAAAACCTGTGTCCAATCAGGACACAGGCTACTAGGAGGCTTTCTTTCAGATTTTACTGGTAGGTTAAAGTACTATCCAACAATACCTATCAAATAAACAATAGTAAAAATAAATACCCAAACAACGTCAATAAAATGCCAGTAAAGACTTGCAACATAAAACTTTGGTGCATTATATAAATTCAATCCCCTTCTTGCATTCCTAACCATTAGGGTGATAATCCACAGGAGACCAAAAGCAACGTGAGCACCATGGAATCCGACTAGTGTATAAAATGCTGAACCAAAAGCACTTCCAGTAAAAGTATGTCCTTCCTTAACGTACTCCGAAAATTCAAATATTTCTAACCCTAAAAAGCAAGCACCTAATAGAACCGTAATTCCTAACCATAGTAACATCTTATGGAAACGGAAATTTTTCATATGATGCATTGCATAAACACTTGTCAGCGAGCTAGTTAACAGAAGCATAGTAGAGATAAAAACAATCTCCAAACTGAACAGATCTTTCGATACTGGGACGTCCGAATTAGGAACCCGGTCCCTTAATGCAAGGAATGTTGCGAACAGAGAAGCAAAAAGGACTGTCTCCCCGCCTAAAAATAACCAAAAACCCAAAAATTTATTTTTTGCCTCAAGAGTTGCTTTTTCCGGCTCAGCAGGCCAGGTTTCCGCTGTAAACTTTTCCTCATAATTCATAAAAATTACCTCCAAATGTTTTACCTAATTTACCTTGACTACATCATTTACCCTAAAACCACGAAATCATTAATAAAAAATTATTTGGACAACAAGGATTTTAATCTGATATTCAGGACGCAAATCCCCCCTTAAATATTTAAAATTCCCCCACACTTTCCCTACTCAACAATCTTAGGTAATTTTTTATGTAAAAAGTATAAAACAACTATAATATAGAGACCTGAACGCTTATTTTTGAAAGCGTTATTCTCATCATTATTATATTAAATGAAAGAAGCTAATTAAACAAGGACTACATATCTTATGAGACCACCCTTGAAAATATAAAATCCCCTTAGGAAAAACGCTAGAATTATGCTAAAAGTCCACCTTTCTGTAACCAATTATGTGTAAATTCCCCACTTTTATTTATAGACAACCAAACGAAATATTGAAGTAAACGAAAAAACAATGATGCCAATAATACTTACCAACTGGTGCCATTTGGAAAGGCAATCTTCGACTGCCTGCTCTCCGGGACCAAAGCAACCTACAATTTTCTACACAGCAATATTTTTTCATATTCCAACGGTTCTTTTAAAGTAGCCAGCATGGTAAAATTGTCTGTAGTTATATTCCTAGGTTTAATAGTATGGTTGCTGGAAGTTCTTAACTCAAGTTGAATAACTGGTTCAATTTTTTGTTTCAATGTAAGTTTTGTAACGTTTTTTTCTTCATTAGTGCAGTCCAATTAAATTAGATGAGCCACTAACATCAAAAATATTTCAATTAGGGAAATTATGTTTTTTAAATTAATTGTCGATATAATGAAAATAAGGAGGTCGTTGAATTTTGGATAATAATCAGGAATTCACCCCTAACGTATTAGATGAAGAAACGCTATTTATGGTATCTCAAACCTTCAAGGCATTATCAGATCCAACAAGACTAAAAATACTATATTTACTATTTAAAGGTGAACGTTCTGTTAATGAAATTGCCGAGAGTCTTTCCTTGCTTCAGTCCACGGTGTCGCATCAATTACGTTTCTTAAAGAATTTACGGTTAGTCACGTTCAGACGAGAGGGTACAACACTGTACTACCGTCATGACGATGAGCACATTATGAGTATATTAAAACAAACAATTGAACACGCCAATCATCACTAGTTGGATTAACTCTGGAATGATTTTGGGCATATAAAAATAAAATTATAATGTACTATATGTTGGCTTGTGGACATAGAAATTGTTGTTGTAAGTGAGTTTCAAATGGAGGGGTATTATGCAAAGAAATCAACGTCGACGTAGACTCCTGTTTATAGCCTTTTTTGTTTTGCTTATAATACCGTTTTTTATCAGTTTAATGTATGGCAATTCCCCATTCAAATACCAAATTAATAATGGAAATGGACAGACGGGTATTTTGTACAGTGATCCCAACTATAGTTTCCCAAATTCAAATGGTAAGTCACAAGGAATAATAAACAACACTTTCCCCCCTCATAATTATTCCAGCCTTGAAGCTAAGTATTACGCTTCTAGGACGATGACCTTTACACATATATTTAGGGATACAATAGTTCTTATGGTAATTGCGCTATTATCCATGATATTGGAACGGAAATTCCGCATATTAGATACAATTTTTAGAAGATAAAAATGAGATACATTATGTATCTTTTTTTTGTAAAAAAATCCGCCATTAATCAAAGGCGGATATAGTTAAATTATTTAATGTTGATGGCTATGCTTATGATCTTGCTCATTACTATGGTCATGATTATGGCTGTAATCGTGGTTATGATCACCTTGTTTTCCTTCGCTTAATGAACAAAGTAAAGAATCATCATGAGCATGATCCGCAGTTTCCGGCTGAAGTGTAACATGACCAATACCAATCTCAGCTAACTTCTGAGTTGCCGTTTGTAAAATAGATTGGCTTTCTCTAAAGGCAATCCCATCCTCCAAGACAACATGACAGGAAAGGGCATTCTTACCGCTTGTAATACTCCAAATGTGCAGATCATGAAGATTCATAATCCCTCTAACGGAACGAATGGTCTCGGCAACCTTTTCCAAATCTATTCCTGCTGGCGTACCTTCCATTAATATATGAATGGAATCTTTTGTAATACGGATACCAGAAATAAAAATCAGAATGGCAATGAGAGCACTTGCTAGTGGGTCAGCAATATTCCAGCCGAAAAACATAATTAATAATGATGCCGCAATTGCTCCAACTGAGCCAAGCAAATCCCCCATGACATGAAGTAACGCGGCTCTTACATTAAGATTATCACCTTCAGAGCCCTTCATTAAAATCCAAGCCCCCGCAATGTTAATTAATAATCCCATTACTGCAACACCAAACATCCAGCCACTCAAAATTTCTGGAGGGGATTCCAACCGTTGAAAAGCTTGCCATAAAATCCAAACATTCAATACTAACAAAGTAATTCCGTTTAAGGCAGCTGCAAGGATTTCAAATCGTTTATACCCATAAGTTTTGGCAGCATTCGCTGCTTTCTCGCCAAGCTTCAATGCGATTACCGCAATGAGCAAAGAGGCAGAATCACTTAACATATGTGTTGCATCTGAAAGAAGGGCCAAGCTGTTAGTAATAATTCCACCTATGATTTCTGCCACCATATAGGAAGTGGTTAAAATGAATGTTGTAAACAAAGCCTTCTTGTTCGCACCATGAGAATGGTCATGACCGTGGCCGCCATGACTATGTCCGTGTGAATGTGACATTGACAATTCCTCCTTTAATCTTGTGAATATCTTGCCCTAATTTGTAATTGAAATTCAACCGCTAATATATATGTGTTTATATGTTTATATTAACATATAAACACATATATATTAATTAAATAATTCAACTTATTTTTATAAATATGAAGAAGTAAAGTTCAATGCTAAAAGTAATGATTAATTCATTTGTGTCCAACTTTTATTGACGCATTTAGATTAAGTGCATATAATAAAAGTATCATTATATGAGTAACTGTTCATATGTTCATTGATATTTTTATAAAATTAGATAAAAATAACATTAGTAAAGGGGAGAAATATAGTGGAACGGCAAAATGCGTTAGTTAAACGCGAAATTCTCTTAGAAGGTTTAGATTGCGCGAATTGTGCAATGAAAATCGAAAATGGGGTAAAAAAAGTAAATGGCGTCTCTGCTGCATCTGTTAATTTTGTTAATAAGACACTTACATTAGAAACTGATTTGGAACAAGAAACCGCCGTGGTGACAGAGGTAAAGAAAAAAGTAAAAAGCTTGGAACCACACATCCATCCTCAAGAAAAAGGAAGAACAAGAAAAGGTTCCACAACTCGAACATTATATCTAAAGGGGTTGGATTGTGCAAACTGTGCAGCTAAGATTGAGCATGGAGTAGGACGTCTTGAGGGAGTGACTTCTTCCACAGTGGACTTCGTTTCCAAAAAATTAATTATGGAGACAGTAAAGCCTGAGGAAATGGATCGTTTAGAGGAAGAAGCAACGAAGATTGTAAAACGTCTAGAACCACATATAGAGGTTATTTCGTCAAACAACCATAACAACCATGGACACAGTCACAAACATAGCCATGGGCATGATCATAGCCACGGACACGAACATGGTCATAGCCATGATCACAGCAGCGACAATACGAAAAAAATGTTGATTCGCTTAGGAATTGGGACGATTATAGGGGGAATTGGACTTCTTGCCCCTGTTTCGGGAATGATTGAGCTTGGCCTGTTCATAATCGCCTATCTACTAATAGGCGGAGAAATTGTTTTACGTGCCGTTAGAAATATTATTAGAGGCCAAGTTTTTGATGAGCACTTTTTAATGGCTTTAGCGACAGTTGGCGCTTTTGCCATTCAACAGTATCCAGAAGGCGTAGCCGTTATGCTATTCTACCAAGTAGGAGAACTATTCCAAAGTATCGCCGTGAATCGTTCCCGCAAGTCCATCAGTGCCTTAATGGATATTCGCCCGGATTACGCTAATGTCAGGCACGGAAACGAGGTTGTGAAGGTTTCACCGGAAGAGGTTAAAATTGGAGATATTATTATGGTTAAACCAGGTGAAAAGATTCCGCTAGATGGAAAGGTCATTGAAGGCAGCTCAATGGTTGATACCTCTGCATTAACAGGTGAATCTGTGCCGCGTGAAGTAGAAACAGGAAACGATGTGTTAAGTGGCTTTATAAACAAGAACGGTGTCTTAACCGTTGAAGTAACAAAGGCATTCGGAGAATCTACCGTTTCAAAAATTCTCGAATTGGTTCAAAATGCCAGCAGCCGGAAAGCACCAACAGAAAATTTCATCACCAAATTTGCCCGTTACTATACACCGGTTGTCGTAATTGTTGCAGCAGCATTGGCATTAATACCGCCACTCATTATTGATGGTGCAACCTTTTCAGATTGGATTTACCGTGCGCTTGTGTTCCTAGTAATTTCTTGTCCATGTGCACTAGTGGTGTCTATACCACTTGGATTCTTTGGGGGAATCGGTGCCGCATCAAAATCAGGAATTTTAGTTAAAGGAAGCAACTATTTAGAAGCGTTAAATGATGTTAAATATATTGTGTTTGATAAAACAGGGACCCTCACAAAAGGCGTGTTCGAAGTAACCAGCATCAATCCAAAAGGATCATTGACAAAAGAAGAATTATTGCAATATGCTGCGTTTGCTGAAGTACATTCAAACCATCCAATTGCATTGTCCATTCGAAAGGCATATGGAAAGGAAGTAATTGAAGAAACAATCCAAGATTATAATGAAATCTCTGGTCATGGAATTCAAGTAACAGTGACAGGCAACACTATCTTAGCCGGCAATGCCAAGTTAATGAATAAAGAAAAAATTACCTTTGTTCAGCCTAATGAAATCGGAACACTTGTTCATGTTGCGGTTAACAACGAATACGCCGGATATATTGTGATATCTGACCAGGTAAAGGAAGATTCAGCACAAGCTATACGATCATTAAAAGAACTGGGTATTAAGAAAACAGTCATGTTAACCGGCGATGCGCAAGCAGTTGGAGATGCAGTTGGAAGAAAGCTTGGATTAGATGAGGTTCATGCTGAATTGCTGCCACAGGATAAAGTAGAAGAAATTGAAAAGTTGGATGCTCAAAAAACAGCAAAAGAAAAAATCATCTTTGTCGGTGATGGGATTAATGATACCCCTGTTCTTGCCCGTGCAGACGTGGGGATGGCCATGGGTGGTTTAGGTTCTGATGCGGCGATTGAGGCTGCTGATATCGTAATCATGACGGACGAACCTTCCAAAATCCCAGAAGCTATCGGAATCGCCAAACGTACACGCCGAATAGTCTGGCAGAATATCCTATTTGCTCTTGGTGTAAAAGGGGTTTTCCTTCTATTAGGAGCGTTCGGAATCGCAACGATGTGGGAGGCAGTCTTCTCAGATGTAGGTGTTACCCTCCTTGCTGTCCTTAACGCTATGCGTGTATTAAAAGTTAAAGGCTCAACAATTAATGCTACCAATTCTTCAAGATTGGAAATGAATGCTTAAAAATGGATACTCAAAACAGAAGCCCCTGGTACAATACTGGGGGCTTCTGTTTTGAATTGACCTTTTGTTAGTTTTTTTATATTACAGTTACCGATCCTTGGTTTCTTATCTCCACTGGATCCTTTACTTCAAACGGTTGATTAACTTCTACTATTGGTGAATTAATTTCCACGTTGGTTATGTTTCCAATTGGGCTCATTTCTGCAGGTTCACCCATGTCACTCATAGCCAAAGGAAAGTTTTTTTGCTTTGCCAGAATTACCACCTCCGGTAATAGTATTTCTTTTCCCTGATAATTTAATTTGCCAAACTTCAAACTAAATAATGGTAAAAATTAAAGCAAAAAACAAATTCTTCCCTTCTAATTAATCCCATACCTGACTTTTGGCTACGATAGAGGCTGCAAGTGCAATGCTGATAATCGTGAAAATCATATGAAAAGAAGAAGTAAATGGACTTAATTCGTTTGCTTTCGTTAAAAAACCAAAAATAGTTGTGATAACTAAGGTTAAGATTAGAAACAGAATTCTAAATTTATACTGATTGTCTTTAAAGAATAAAAACATAAGGTTGAGGCTTGAAATTACAATTGCTAGTCCTAAGATGCCATGAATAAAATAGATAAATTCTGCAAGTAAAGGGCTGTTAATCAAGACCTCGCCATTATAATTCGCATAAAGAAGCTTGCTAAATCGTGGATGCTTAAAGAATGCACCTATTACCGTTTCCACCATTATGAATAGAAGCAATAAGAATGCAGGGTCCTTGTAATATGGATTTTTTACTCCCGATTCTTTTGAAACATCTTTATTTACTAAGGCATAATGAAGATATATAACAGATATTAATAAAAGTAGACTGATAGTTACATCGAAAATAGTAAATCCAACTGGAGTCCCTAAAAGGACATTTAATCCACCAACCAAGGACTGTAGACCCAAAAGGAAAAGGGATACAACAGCAAGCCACTTTGCTTTTTTCCTTCTTAACTTAATCCAGGCTAAAATAGCATTAACAAGAATAATAAATCCTAGAACTGTCGTAAAAAGCCGATGGGAATACTCAATCAAAATATTTACGTTGGTTATATCCGGGAAAAGCGTTCCGTTGCATTGGGGCCAGTCAGAGCCGCATGCATCTCCAGAATTGGTTGCAACCACTAAATTTCCAATGATAAGCGCCAAAATTGTTGCAGCTACAGTAAACAGAGAAAATTTATTTTTCAAGTTGATCATCCTATCATTTATATAAAATGTATCCATCATACAATAAGACTTATTATAAAATTTAAAATCGAATTTCAGTATTCTGCAAAGTACATCAGCTTCTCGAACTGTTAAGTCCCTTACTTATAGATTAATGGTGCCCTGCTGCCGACCTTAAAAAGAAATATATAGCGCCCACAGATAGAAAGCCAATTATGAGAAAAATGGCACAAATGGATAAAAATTTCCTTTGATATAGCTTATCTTGAACCAATGTTTCTCCTTGATTTAGTCCTTTTATTTTCTTTGTTAGACTCATAATTCTAGCCAATACCAGGATCATGAACACACCAAGTCCTAACATTATATATAAAAAGATGGAATACGTATTTTTTGAAATTTCAATTGCACCTGAATGATTAGCAAACACAGGCTTTTGGTAACCAAAAAAGCCAACAGCAGAAATCAATAGTAGGATTAGAAAGTTATTTAGTTTTGCCAATAGGATACACCACCTATCTACCATTCTATTATTAAAGATTTAATATGATAACTTTTCCTATTTTGGTACAAATCATATTTTCCAGGTAAAAAAAGGTGAATGCGAAGGACAATCATCCTTCGCATTTCCAAGTCCTGCAAAATTCAACTACTAAAAATTCATTACCCAGGAGGATCCGCCAATAACGGTAACCACAATAAAGATACCAACCGTTAACGTAAGCAATATATAGCCTCGATTTTTGGTCTCATTTAAATGCATAAAATAATAAATTTGAATAACAAATTGGAAGCAAGCAGCGACAAGAATAAAAACAATCAAATAGGATCTCTCCATCAAATCATTTAAGACTAATACGAGAGGAACTATCGTTAATAAGATGGAAATGGTAAAGCCAATAATATAGGACTTTGCAGATGTATGATGATCTTGTTGTTTATGATCTTTCCCCACCTTACATCACCCCCATCAAGTAAACAACAGTAAAGATAAAAATCCACACAACATCGAGAAAATGCCAATATAGACCAACAATGAATACTTTCCGTTCTGTGACTTCATTAATTCCATGGCGCGCCAACTGTATAGTCGCACTTGCCATCCAGATGATACCAGCAGAAACGTGAAGTCCATGTGTTCCAACTAAGACAAAGAAGGCAGAAAGAAAAGCACTTGTTGAAATCGTGGCTCCTTCATTAACCAAGGTTATAAATTCTCGAACTTCTAAGCCTATAAACCCTAAACCAAGTATCATGGTAATGATTAGCCATCCAACCACATTTTGTTTATAACCCTTCTTTAACGCTAAGGTTGCAAGACCGCTTGTAAAGCTGCTCGTTAAAAGAAGGAAGGTCTCTGCTACAAAAATTGGAACTTCAAACAGTTCTTGACCAGTCGGACCTCCATTATATCGGTTCTTTAATATTGCGTACGTAGCAAACAATACGGAAAACAAGATTAAGTCCGTTATCAAGAAAATCCAAAATCCAAATATCTTTAATGAACTTTCATCATGACCATGTTCTTCATGGTCATGATGTTTAGGATGGGACAGTGTGTGTTCCATTAACGTGCACCTCCCGAAATAGCTTCAGTTTGTTTAACTTCTTCTGATGAAATATAGTAATCTGTATTATTTTGAAAATAACGTGTGAGCATTGATCCGGCAACACCGACCAAACCAATAATGCCAATCCAAGTCCATTCAAATACAAAGCCAAACCCTGCAATAAACCAGAATGCGCCCATAATAAATGGAATGCCTGAATCCTTTGGCATATGAATTGGTTTATAGACTTCTCCCTTTTTATACGTCTTAATCCCCTTTTGCTTTTTATACCACCAATCATCTTGTTCTTCGACTTGTGGAATAACCGCAAAATTATAGGCCGGTGCAGGGGATGGTATCGACCATTCTAACGTACGGCCATTCCACGGATCACCAGTTGTATCCTTCTTCCCAAACTTAATACCGTGAAGAATTTGGTACACTTGGAATAAGAATCCGATTCCCATGAGAAAAGCCCCAATAGTCGATACGAAGTTTAAAGACGTCCAGCCCATGTCCCAGCTGTAGGTGTAAACACGGCGCGGCATGCCCATAAATCCTAAAGCATATTGCGGCATAAATGTTCCGTAGAAACCCACTACCCAGAACCAAAAGGCCCATTTCCCAATTTTCTCGCTTAATGAAAAACCAAAGATTTTTGGCCACCAATAATAAATACCTGAAAAGAAGCCGAATACAACCCCACCTATTAACACTTGGTGAAAGTGGGCAATTAGAAAGTAACTGTTGTGGTATTGGAAATCAGCAGGCGCTACCGCAAGCATGACTCCTGTCCCTCCACCAACTAAGAAAGTCGGAATAAAGGCAAATGTCCAAAGCATTGGTGTTTTAAACTCAACCCGCCCCCTAAACATGGTAAAGATCCAATTAAATACCTTAACTCCGGTAGGAATCGCAACAGCCATTGTAGTGACTGCAAAGAATGCATCCACCTTTGAATCTGCCATCGTAAAGAAGTGGTGAACCCAGGTTAGGAATGACAAAATACTGATACTTAGTAAGGCAAAAACCATTGACTTATAACCAAAGATTTTCTTTTTCGAAAACGTACTGACAACTTCCGAAAAAATTCCAAATGCCGGCAGGACAACTAGATATACCTCAGGGTGTCCCCACATCCAAATTAAATTGATGTAATACATTGGATTTCCCCCGCCATCTAACGTAAAGAAATGTGCTCCAAAGTATCGATCAACGAAAAGCAAAGCTAAAGTTACTGTTAAAATCGGGAATGCAAAGATGATAATGATACAGCTTGAAAGAACAGACCAAGAAAACATTGGCATCTTCATAAGCTTCATCCCTGGTGCACGCATTTTTAAAATGGTCACCAAAAAGTTAATTCCAGTTGCTAAACTTCCAATTCCGGAGATTTGGATACCCCAAATATAGAAGTTTTGGCCGGGACCCGGACTAAACTTTTCCCCAGATAATGGTGGATAGCTTAGCCATCCTGCATCCGGAGATCCGCCAATAACAAAAGATAAGTTAAAGAGCATCGCTCCAAAGAAGAATAGCCAAAAACTTACTGCGTTTAAAAATGGATATGCAACATCACGAGCACCTAATTGAAGTGGTACTACCATATTAAACAATGCAAACATTAATGGCATCGCCATGAATAAGATCATAATTGTTCCATGGGTAGTGAAAATTTGATTGTAATGCTCAGAATTCAATAATTTCATATCCGGTAATGCCAGCTGGGTTCTCATTAGAAGGGCATCAATGCCCCCGCGGAATAGCATTAATAGCGAGGCAATCAAGTACATGATACCAATTTTTTTATGGTCAACAGTTGTCAGCCATTCCCGCCATAGCCAGCCCCATTTTTTATAATAGGTTAGAACAAAGACAATCGCGATCATGGTTAAAGCAATCGACACATCAGCCGCATAAATCATTGGGTTTCCTGTCACAAAAAAATCTTCTGCAAAGGATTTAATTTCATCTAACAATTTTAACTCCTCCTTCCTATAAACCTATTTATTTTCCTCTTGTTGATTGCTTTTGTAATACTGACCGCCATTTTTGTTGATAATATAGTTAAACAATTCTTTTGGATAAGACGTAAATTCCTGTTTCTTTACAACACCAGGATTGCTAAGCTTCTCATATCCTTCCATTGTTAATGAATTCGAACCAGCCTTTACCTCTTTTACCCAACTATTAAAGTCTTTTTCTGATTTGGCAATCACATCAAATTTCATATCCGTAAAACCTTCCCCGCTGAAATTATTGGCAGTACCATAATACTTACCCTCTGCTTCAGCCTCTAACCAAAGTTCAAGTGCTTTACCTGGTATTGTATATTTTTGACCTCCCAATTGGGGAACCCAAAACGAATTGATTGGGGCATCTGTTGTTAATTCAAACTTGACAGGGCGGTCGGTTGGTATTTCTGCATAGTTAACCGTTGCAATTCCTTGCTCAGGGTATAAAAACAGCCATTTCCAATCAAGGGAAGTAACTTGAATTGTCATTGGTTTTACTTCTGGTGATGGTGATTTAGCAAGTGCAAAGGTATCTCTAACTGTGTAAATACTTAGTACTACAATAACCAAAACAGGAATTCCCCACCAAACAATTTCCATCCACTTATTATCATCCCACTCTGGTTTATAAGATGCCTTATTTCCTTTTTTATCCCGATATCGAAAAATGACATAAAAGAAAAAAAGCAATACAGGGATAATGAAAACCCCTAAAATAACGGTGGACAATATAATCAGATTTAGTTGCGTTTCACCGACAGGTCCTTTAGGATCTAAGACAATATAATTCTCACTGCACCCCGATAAAACACCGATTAAAACTGCCATCAAACTTACTAGTGAGAACTTTTTTATATTCGTCAACTTCATTAACTTTATACACCCTCTCCTTATTCACATAAAAATTAATCTTTTTTAATTATGACGATTTATATTCCACTCCCTTTATTCTATTTAAAACATTACAACGTTGGAAAGCCAGGATAATAAGTTTTAATAAAATGTTCATAATCTATTCAAATTTCTGTCACCTAATCGACAAAATTAATCTCCAATTTTGTTATATTTGAACTTGAAAATTATTTGGCTATATGATAAAAAAGTTATTTTTCAATGTAAATGGTGTTTTCTGAAAAACCCATCCTTCTTATGAGTAACGGGTTCGGATTTTGAAGTACCCCCCCTTTTTAACAATGCATTAGTTTATTAAATCGCAAATTTATTAATTACCAAGCACCAAAAAATGCCCAAAGGTATCCTCTGGGCATTTCTTTTTCATCAGTTGAACTGAGATAGGCTTTACTTTATAGAAATAATAATTAAATAAAGGATCGAAGTTTTAAGATTTCTGATTCAGGTATCTTTAGTTTTATACAGTTCGCTTATATTCAACTTTCCAACTAAGCATTGTATTTAAGAGGCATTTTGCTAAAAAAAATTCACAAGATGAAACCGTTATCTACGAGGGACTGACTTAAATACAGCTACCAAAATTCATTGTTTTCTACTCTCAACATATTTATACGTTGAATGAAGGACGGCACCAATAATAAAAATTTGTAAACTTGCAATAATAAAACCACAGGTGAGGACTGCTACAAGACCATGATTTAAACCGCTTACAAAAAGTAGTAGCAACACGATTCCAATAAGAAGATAAATTAATGCAATTCTACTCATCAAAACTGCTGGTTTGAGATATTCATTTTTCTTAACAACAAACTTTTTAAAAGAAAATACGTTGGATATGATCATCACACCCCAATAAGATAAAAATCAATTGTGAATATTAGGAAAATTGCAAATAAAGCCTTCACTTTTATTGTTATATTTTATCATATTATTGGCTATTTATTCTTATTTTTTTGAGGGTTTTATATAACGGCTTTTTTGAGTATGGAAAATAGAAAAGATCCAACCTTTGGTTTGGATCTTAAATAGAGGGTTTTGAATAAGCATGTAGTTGTCCTAGCTACAATTGTTATTGTAGTTCAAAATTATTACCATTATATGAACAAATTTTTATAATAAAATTAAATTCAACTTTTTAAGCTGCTTGATCTAGCTATAGGTTAACCACTGTTTGGCTCCCTCGAATTATAATTAAAGGTAAAGGGTAGATGTCATACAATCAAACATGCCACCAAAAACAATTATTGTAGATAGGAAAGATACGGAAGAAATTTTTATTGTTTTTCCCTTCCTTATTTTAATAAGTTAAAGTAAATCAAAAAAAAACAAAATTAATACCCATTAAAAAGAGATTCCCTGCTAATTTTGCTGAGAAACAATAAATAACAGCCCTTTTGTAGAAGAGCTGTTACATTGAAACTTATTCAATTTTTTCGGAGCTAAGTTTTATTTATTGTTCATGCGTCCAAGTAATTGATTCTCCTGTTTTGGGACAGTTTGGGAACTTATCTCCTTGTTGCAGTACCACATGCTCACCATCTGCATCTACATAATGACCTGATTCCATAACAGTTTCCCCGGTTCTATGAGTGTGGCTTGCATGAGTCCAGGTTGTTGAGTCTCCTGTGGATGGACAAACAGGAAATGTTTCTCCTTGATGCAGTTCTTTTTTTTCTCCGGTAGCACAAATGTAGGTACCAGCTTCTGATACAGTTTCTCCTGTGTGGTGATGGTCTGCCATATGAGTCATAAGAATTCCTCCTTTTTTACTAAACAATTGTTAGTCTCTCACAGACCCATTAAATTATTCTATTGATGAAATGGAAGAAAACGTAAGAAATAATGAATTCCAATCATCCCCAAAACCGTGATTAATACCACTTTGCTTTTCGGTAGGTGTTTGGATTTCTTCCAAAGTAATTCATAAAATGTGACATAACCCATTGTCCCAAGTGTCATTCCCATCATAACGGTATTCCATTTAATTGAATCCATTCTTATATTCTTACCTATAAAAATATTCGCCACGATAACAATGGATAGAATAATGCAATAAAATGCAAATAAACTATTTTTCCGTTTAATACTAGGAATTGATGACATTATAATCATGCCTTCAGGAATATGATGAAAAACAAAAGTGGCTAATAATCCATAGTTATCCGGGTTTTGAAGACTCAGTCCAAAGCTAACCCCTGTGGGAATACTGTGAATAATTAATGCAATCAATAAAAGATAAAGTGTTTCATGATTTCCATGGTGAAGTTGGGATTTATTATGTAAAATAAACTCCATTGAAATCATGATAAAAACACCAATTGAAATGCCAGTAAAAATGCCGATGGATTGAAAATGGCTAAATGCATCAGGTAGTAATTCAAATGCAAACATCCCTGCCAATAATCCCCCGCAAAGGATTTGTAAATAAAGGGAATTTTTATTTAGAAAATGAAACATAAGTCGAATTAAGTATCCACCTAGAAACATCGCTCCCAAAATAAGTAGAATTAAAAAACCACTTAATTTTAATTCTTCAATCATTCCTTACCCCCATTTAATGACCTTAATCATTGGTCAAAGGTTTATCAATTAAGGATATGTGTTCTAGCCATTAAATAGAAGAAGTTACTATAACTTCACTTTACTCCCATAAAAAAACAGCACTCCTATTTATGAAGAATGCTGACGTCCAGCGATGAAAACCGCTGTATTGCCTCCAAAAAAAGCGCTTGAACCAATGGTTACCAATCAGGAAACTGCATGAATATTGCTGCTAGAATAGAATTTCTTTTATATACATATCTCCTTTTTGTGGTTCTTTTTTGGCTCACAAACGGCAATCCAAACAATAATTAAACCAAGCACATAACATTTTGACCTTGCATCTGCAAGTAGCACGGCAATTTGCCCCCGACTGCCCTTTAGATTCCACATCACGGTGAATACCCTCGCCACTAGCTAACAGTTCCTTCCCCAAGCCTTTTATAGACTTTCAAGATATAGCCCAACCGGGCGTGTACAAAAAAGTAGCCAATTTTATTATATGGCTACTCACTTTTATATTCTCGTATTTCATTTATTCGCTTTCTTATCTACATGATCCAGCTTCAACATGATAAAAGTCAGTATACCTGATAGGAGTGCCCCTCCTATAGCTATCAGTATACGCAATTGTAGTTGTACTGCTGCATGATACTTTCCTAGCATCCAAGTAGCTATAACTGCGACAACAATCATAATGGGTATGACGATTTTGAAACGTTTCATGATGTCCCCTTTCATTTACGTTATTTTTTATAGTATTTTTACAACGTATATTTTTTGTTTTCCCTTAATCAAAGTATACTGTTTTTATTTCAGTCCCAAAAATATATACTTTATATGTTTTAAGATTTAAATGGACAAAGACAGCATCAAACCTATATATAAAACAATGATAAAAATCACTCCAAATGTTACCGATAGTATAGGTCTTCTCTGCTTAAAGCTGAACAAAATCAGTAACAAAAATAGTATTGAAAGAATGACCAATATTATCGATTGGAATGAAGGTACTAAATGCATTTGTATGGTCGAAAGGATATTTTTCCCTAATAACCATTCCACCCACTTAGATGCACCCTCCGACTTCACGGTAAATTCAACTTCATGTGGCGGCGATAACGTCCCCATCACCGAAGTGAAATAAAAAACAATAAATAAAATAATGCTTTCTCCTCTTATCCACGGTTTAGGATTGAATGATGAAATATTTAACGATTTTCTTGAAAGTATACCGTTTATTAA
Organism: Bacillus rubiinfantis; assembly: GCA_000752035.1. Classification (GTDB taxonomy): domain Bacteria; phylum Bacillota; class Bacilli; order Bacillales; family Cytobacillaceae; genus Neobacillus; species Neobacillus rubiinfantis. The sequence continues at coordinate 57,990 of CCFE01000010.1, forward strand.
GGCAAAAGCGATAACGGGAATTATACTAATATGCTTTAAAAGCAACATTTGCCCATAAGGCAATGCCCATGACTTTACATAATCTTTCGGTTCAACAACAAATAACATCAGATAGATTCCACTAAGGATGATTATTATTAAAGAAAAAGCCGCAAATGGAGTAAACCAGCGTAAAAATTTTGACCAATTATTATGATCCTTAGAGAACCAAGCAATATGAATTAAAATTCCTGTCCATAATGTTACCATTAAAAAATGAGTGCTGTGAGACCATAAGCCTGCCCAAAATGACAATGATGCCACATGACTGGAATAACCGACACCTAATATCATTAACAGTAGTAATAGTGATTGTAGATATTTAGAGCCATTTAGGATGATGGCAATCCATAATAAAGTTGCCATAAATCCAATAAAAATCCAAGCCTTTCCAACTTGGAAATCTAATAAAACAGATTTAGTAGCTAGAGCGAGACCAATTCCATCTTGAAAATAGGAAATGGTCTGAACAATAGGCCCTAACGTAAAAATAATAATCCCAAGTGTAGAAAGCAGTAAGACCGGTTTTGCAATTGTGATTTTAGGCTTAGTTGCTTCAGGTACAAATTGTAAGGCAACGTGTCCTATTAAAATTGAAAACACGAGATAATTTCCAAATTCAGCAAAAGGAATTACAAAACCCATAATTAACGCTTCCTTCTAAATAAGAGAAACAAACCGATAACCAAAATTAGGACAACTGCCACAATGATAATGTTTTTCAAGTCTGAAGAGGAATCCTTATCTTGCATATTAATTTGATCTTGTTTTGTATTCTCTATTTTAGTTTCTTCTTTTTTAACTTTCACAGGCTCTTTCGTTTCTGACTTTTGGTCCAACTTCACTTCTTCTTTTTCTACAGTAAAAGGAATTTCACCTGTTATCGGGTGACCGTCTTCGCCAGCAATACTCCACGTAAGTGTATAAGAACCATTTTCTAAGGGGGCAGATAATGTACCTATTAATTGATTTTCTTTTGGTGTAACACTTACTTCTGGCCCTTCTTGTCCATCTTTTATTAATGTCATTGTGCTTAAGGATTCAATCTTACCTCCATATGTTAAGACGATTTCTTTTAGGTCTTCTGTCACCACTTGATTTTCAGCAGGGTTAGAAGAAGTTAATTCCGTATGTGCACTTGCGATGGTCGGTATCATCACCAATAGGCAAATTAATAAAAATAGTATTTTTTTCATTTTGTTTCTCCTCTCTTAATACCTATAATTTTCCTATACAATCCATTCATCATAACATTTTTATCTTGTATTAAAATGCAATTATTTTCAACCAATTTGTATATCTCATAAAAATCCAACCCTATATCTGTTCCGAAAAATTTAACGATTGGACGAAGGATTTTTTGTTTCTTTGTCATTTTTTTATTTTGAGTGACAAACTTATCAAAAATAAGAAAGCTGCCATTTTTCTTCAAAACCCTTACTATCTCATCCAGCGTTTTTACAGGATCCGGGACCACACTTAGAATTAAACTTGCAACAATAAAATCAAAGGACTCTTCAGAGAAATTCATTTTTTGTGCATCCATTTCAAAAAAATGTACGGTTGATCCGGGATATTTTTGTTTTGCCACCTTCAACATATCATCAGAATAATCAATAGCCGTTATATCGTATCCTTTGTTCAAAAAGAAAGGAATATCAGCTCCTGTGCCAACGCCGACAAAAAGTATTTTACTTCCTTTTTCGAGAGGCAAATCGTTGAATATTTCTTTTCTGGCCTTCAAGAATACACCTGAATTAAAAAAACGATCATAAATAGGTGACCAGCATTTATATATCATGCGATTCCAACCATTATTCATGAATTCTCCCCTATTCATTTAATAATCCTAGTTTCTGTTTCCATTAAAAACCTGTAAAACCCCCAAATAAATAATTGGTTAAGAAAGAGATGAGAATTGTCATCCAATCAAAATACAAAACAATTCCCATAATAATCATTCCATAACCACCAAACATTATAATTTTAGGTGTCCATCTCTTCATTCCATTTATTTTCCCGATAAAGAAAGCCATTATAATAAAGGGAATTGAGAAACCTAGGGTGTACATCACCATATAAAACAATCCACCAGAAGGATTGGAAACCCCCATTGCGATAACAGCAGCAAGGATGGGTCCTGTGCAAGGTGTCCATCCTGCTGCAAAAGCCAACCCTATAAATAATGAACCAAAATAACCAGATGGCTTACTCTTAAATGCAATTTTTTTGTCCTTCATTAAAAATCGTGGATTAAGAATACCACTAACCACTAAACCAAAAAATACAATTAAAATTGCCCCTAACTGTCTTAGTAAATCATTATATCGAGTAAACAAACTTCCAATTAATGACGTAGAGAAACCAAGTGCCAGGAAAATAATCGAAAATCCCAATAAAAAAAAGAGTGTATGGAATATAGCACGTTTTTGAAACATCCCCTTGTTCCCTTTTAAATCATCAATAGAAACTCCTGTTATGTAAGAAATAAACGAAGGATATAATGGCAGACAACACGGCGAGATAAATGATAAAAAGCCCGCTCCAAATGCTAATAAGATATTTACATCAGACATTCATTAGTTCCTACTTTCCTTATTGCGATTTAATTTTTACTATATTCATCAAAAGAGCTCCCCGTTAAGGAAAGCCCTATTGATTATTTATCTTTCACTCGGAGGAGCCTTAGACCATTAAGCGTAACAATCAACGTGGCACCCATATCAGCAAAAATAGCAATCCAAAGGGTTAACCATCCTGGGATGACTAGTAATAAAGCTAAAAGTTTAATCCCTAAAGAGAAGGTGATATTCTGTTTAATGATAAATAAGGCTTTTCTGCTTAGTTTTAATGTGAATGGCAGTTTACCCAAGTCATCCGCCATTAAAGCAATATCAGCTGTCTCAAGGGCTGTATCCGTTCCTGCTCCGCCCATGGCAATACCGACAGTAGATGCAGCTAAAGCTGGTGCATCATTTACACCGTCTCCTACCATTGCCACATGGTCATATTTATTTCTTAATTCTTTAATGAAGGTTAATTTATCTTGAGGCAAAAGTTCAGCTTGTATTTCAGATACTCCTACCTGCTGACCGATAGCACCAGCTGTCCCTTTATTATCACCCGTTAACATGATGGTTTTTTGAATACCTAACGAGTGAAGTTTCTGAATAACTGATTTGCTGTTTCCTCTCACCTCGTCCGCAACTGCAAGTAATGCCAATATTTCTGTTGCGGTACCAACCACCATTACAGTTTTACCTTTATTTTGGAGGTCATTTATAGTTCCTTTTAGATTGGGTGGAATCCCATCCGCTAAAAATTCATCGAATAAATTAGGACTACCAACATAATACATTTTATCATTGACTCTGCCTTTGATTCCTTTACCTGTAATGGAAGAGAAGTCTTCAATAACAAGGTCTTGATAAGATAATCCTTCTTGTTCAGCCTTTTTCATGATTGCTGAAGCCAATGGATGTTGAGAACCATTTTCTAATGCAGCGATAACCATTAGAAGCTCTTTCGAATTTGAAGTTGTTTGGGTAAGATAATCTGTTACAACGGGAATTCCTTCTGTTAAAGTACCTGTTTTATCAAAAGCAATGGCTTTAATAGCCCCCATCTCTTCTAAATGGACCCCGCCTTTTATTAAAACACCATTTCTAGCAGCATTTCCTATGGCCGTCACAATCGACACAGGAGTGGAAATAACCAGAGCACAAGGACAACCGACCACAAGAACAGCTAGACCTTGGTAAATCCATTTACTCCAATCGCCATCAAATAATAGTGGAGGAATTACAGCCACTAACAACGAAATCAACATGATAACAGGCGTATAATACTTAGCAAAACGATCAACAAACGCTTGAGATGGTGCTCGTTCTGCTTGAGCTTCTTCAACTAGATGAATGATTTTTGCAATGGTGGTATCATCCACATGCTTGGTAACTTTAACTTCAAGAAGACCTTCTTCATTTAGAGTTCCAGCAAATACTTCATTATCCACTGATTTGGAAACAGGAACAGATTCCCCTGTAATCGCAGCTTGATTTACAGAAGATAATCCTTTTACAACCGTTCCATCCATGGCTATTTTCTGTCCAGGTTTTACGATTAATATATCGCCAATTTGAATATCGTCCACTTCCACTGTAATTTCTTGATTACCTCTTCGAATTAAAGCATCTTTTGGAGCAATATCCATTAAGGAACGAATCGATTGCCTTGCTTTATCCATCGAGTAGGATTCTAGAACCTCACTGATGGCGAACAAAATGACAACCGTTGCTCCTTCTCCCCACTCACCTATAATAGCAGCACCAATAACCGCTATTGTCATCAAGGTTCTCATATCAAAATCTAAACGGAATAAGTTTTTCAATCCCGTAATAAAAAGGCGATAACCACCTACTAAAATAGCAAAACAATACGCTAAAATCGATGAGATGCTTTCTTCGCCATTTATTTGTGCTGAAAACCATCCTATAAGCAAGAAAACAACTGAGGCAATGACCGTTGAATGCTTCTGTAAAAATGGTTCCTTTGTCTCTTCAAATCGTTGTTTTTCAGGAATGACTTTTATATTTTCAAAAGCCCCTGCTTTTTCTAATTCCTCTATTGTTGTTTCACCATAGATCGTAAGTTTTGAAGCCCCGAAATTTACACTTGCATTGACAACACCATCCAGGTGTTGGACGTTCTTTTCGAACTTTGTTGCACAGCCTGCTCAGGTGAATCCCTGTACACGGTATACTGTTTTTTCATTTGATTTTTCTAAAGCCTCGCTCATAGTTTTCAACCCACCTTTGATGCGTAATTGCGATTTTAATCAGTTGTCTCGTATGATCATCATCCAATGAATAAAAGACTAATTTACCTTCTTTACGGTATTTAGCTAAGCCTAAATTACGAAGAAATCGTAAATGATGAGATGCGGTGGCGGTCGTACTTCCTACAATGTTGGCTACATCACAGACACATAGTTCATCTTCTTCACTTAGTGCATAAGCAATCTTAATTCTAGTGTCATCGGCTAAAGCTTTAAATATTTGTGAGGCAGCCATTGTATTTTGCTTAGAAATAGATTCCTTTACCCGCTTCACTTTCTCTTCATCTACACAGGTTACTTCACATACATCATCGTGTTTCATTTTTTCACCCCCTTTTTATTCAACGTATTGTAAAAACTTTTATATTAAAAAGTTAATAGTTCCTTGATTTAAAGGGGTTTATAAGCAAAAAAATTGCCACCCCCTGAAATCTAAGGATAATTGAGGTTACCACACACACAACACCTTAGAAAGGAAGTGACAAGTTGTACCCTCAATTATTAACTTATTTAATGGAATTAATCAAGTATCAAGATCAGGTAATTCGTACATTGCTTACCCTTTTAATTGGGAAAGGCATGTTTGAAAAACCTGAAGAAACTCCTGTAAATAAACCTTATCGTAAACTTCAAGTGGATGATCTTCCGATCATCGAAACCCTTCAAAAGCTTGACTATAAAGTCCTTCTCGCAGAATATCTGGAGAAAAACCGTAAAGAGTTGAAGCCTGTTCAAAGGCGAAATGGAAAGGCAAATGTGCCAAAGTCTATAAACTGTCCAAGGTGTGGTGCTCCATCGGATTATCTTTATGCCAATAATGGAGGCAAAGGACAGTTTCAATGTAAGGTGTGTTCCTGTCTTTTCAATGATAAGAGTCGCTATTCGAAGGAGGCCATTTTGAAGTGTCCTCATTGTTCTAAAACCCTTGAGAAAGTCAAAGAACGAAAAGATTTTGACGTGTTCAAGTGTAAAAATAACGACTGTCCTTATTATCAAAAGAAGCTAAATGGCATGTCTTCGAAAGAAAAGAGCCAGTTTAAGAAAGACCCTCAAGCCTTTAAGCTAAGATACATTTTCCGGCAGTTTCGCATAGATTTTCAGCCATTGTCTAAATCTTCTCCCAAGAAACCGAAGGTTGACCTGGCCAGGCTTTATGTTTCGCCACATACATTGGGGCTCATTTTAACTTATCATGTCAACTATGGCCTTTCGGCCCGGAAAACAGCTGCTCTCATGAAGGATGTCCATGGAGTATCTATATCGCATCAAAGTATTTTAAATTATGAGAACGCAGTTGCTTTAATCCTTAAACCTTACGTAGATTACTATCCCTACGAACTTTCTGACCAGTTCTGCGGGGACGAAACCTATATCAGGGTGAATGGACGTTGGCATTATTTGTTTTTCTTTTTCGATGCGGTAAAAAAGATTATCCTGTCTTACCCGGTATCACCAAATCGGGATACGGCAACTGCGATCCGTGCCATTGATGATGTTCTAATGAAATTTAAAGAGATTCCTGAAGACCTTTCATTTGTGGTGGACGGCAATCCAATTTATCTTCTAGCTCAACACTTTTTTGCCCAGCACGGTTTTCACTTTGACATTACGCAGGTTATTGGGCTTACCAACGAAGATCCAGTATCAAAGGAACATAGGCCTCTCAAGCAAGTGATTGAAAGACTAAACCGTACGTTTAAGGGCAATTACAGGTCAACACACGGATTTGGTTCTGAGGAAGGCTCTGTTTCGTTTGTGACCCTGTTTGTGGCTTACTTTAACTTTTTAAGGCCTCACGCAGCATTAGAAGGAAAGGTGCCAGTGCTCAATCCAGAGTTACTGCAGCTCCCAAATATGCCTGCACGCTGGTCTAAACTTATTGGTTTAGCACAAGACTGGATTATTGAACAACAATCAGCCTAACTTTTTGTTTAGCAGAGCCCTTGAGCAAATCAGCAATCGGCGAAGCGAACTCTTGACAAACCGAACTAGCCAATGGTTTAAAATGGAAAAACCAAGGGCTATTTAGCATGCCTTCTTTTTGTCCCCGTCGCCCTTGATAAAGGGACGTCAAACCATTGGCGTGTTTGTCAAGAGCAATTGCGTGGCCTTTCCACCAAATAAATGGAAGAAAAGCTGACCTTCGGTCAAGTTTTCATAGAACTTTTGACACTACCTTATTCAAACACCTATTTGATTATAAGTATATGTCAATTAATAAAAATGGGCAAACGATTATTTGAATGTTTTGGTATGTGCTGTTAATCCCTTTGAATATTAGAATGTTGCATTCCTCTCTTGTTAACTTTCTGAAAGTAACAAAAAAGAACAACGAATTCGATGTTCTTTTTTGTTACTACTTATTCTGTTGGTGCCTTTTCTGATCCAACTGTTATTTCCTTTTTAGGCATATTGTGCATATCCCTTGCTGTTACATGAGCGACAATATAATATTTACCCTCTTCCGAAAATGTATTGTTAATAGAATAAATACCTTTGCCCTGTGATTTTCCTATATACCTTGCATGTTTTTCTTGACCTTCTTTCCATATTTCAAAATTCACTTCCTCGGCATCATTTACTTTATCTTCACCTTGTGTGACAATTGCTTCAATTTTTACCTCTTCCTTAGCGTTTACAATGTCAGGGGTTTTAATGGCCACCTCTAATAGTGCAGGAACTTCATCTTTTTGAGCAGTATTATCTGTTTTAGAACAACCTTCCAAGGCGATTAATAAACATAGCAGTAAAAAAAGATTTTTTTTCATAAGATCAATTCCACTCCTAGTGATTTAGGTTTTTATAAGTCAAAGTTTATTATACCGATTAATTTAACTGAAATTGTGTCAAATTAATGAACCTACTTTAAAATAAAAGATATTATTTTATGCTTGAACCATTGATTCTATACATAGAATTCGTTATCCTAATAATGAATTATGAAGAATTTTACCTATAAATAAGTTGATAATAGAACTTTGAAAGGAAGGTTAAATGAAGAAGTATTTATTTCCTATATTCACTATCTTCGCATTAGTTGCTGGTTGTTCTTCATCAGGAGATCAGTCTTCCAAGGAGGAGCAGTCAAACAGTAAAACCACAGAGCAAAGTGCTCCTGTTTTAACTTATAAAATAGGCAGTGATGATTGGTCTGCAATCACTACTTATAGTGACAGTCCAAAAGTATTAGAAGCCTACCAGTTTGCTGTCGAGCATCCCGAAGTGCTTAACTATATGCCTTGCTATTGTGGGTGCTACGAAGAAGATGGTCATACAAGCAATACAAATTGTTTTGTGGATAATGTAAAAGGAAGTACCGTTACCCTTGATACAATGGGCTTTGGCTGAGGGGTTTGTGTAGACATAGCCCGTGAGGCTAAATCAGAGTTTGAAAAAGGTACACCTTTAAAAGACATTCGAAATATGATTGATGAAAAATACAAGGGGACTGGAACACCGCCAACTCCCACACCTATGCCACAAGACTAAGAAAATTTAATAAACCGAAAGCAAGGGTTCAACTGAATAAGTTGAACCTTTTAAATTTGGATTTACATATGATTATTTTTAAAGGTCGGAGGAAAGAAATTATTTTGTTAAAATTAAATTTATTCTTAAGGGAGAGGAATAAATGAGGACAGTTGCTGATAGTAATTCCACTTATATTAACAATTAAATGTTAGGATTAATTGAACGGTTACACATCCCCTAAGCATTTATTTGCATAAATAATAAAGGTGTTCTCCCACTAGGAAAAAACAGTTACAACTACTTAAGTTTGATTTGCCTTTTGTGGATTACGCTAAGGCCAACTTTGTTTCCTCAGTTACAGCAGTAGGAATATTACCCGTTTTATTTATCATTGCTGGAGGATTTTTTAACGATTTTGTTAATATCTTTTGGAAACCTTAAAGAATTCCCGTTATTTTACCAATGATATTCTTTTAGCTATAACTATATTGACAAGAGTAATGGTATATAATAAAATTAGCATAATTTTTTATTTGAATAATTGTTCATATATTCAACAAAAAGATTTATTAGTCTTTTCCTTTTCTCTTCTTCGTGTTAATTGTTTTGTAAATTGGAGAATTTTATAAATATAAAGGAATAAAAAATAGGTTAAAAGGTGATGGTGATTGAAATGTTAGGGATCCAACTGGCCGGGGCAGCACCTGGTTTAGCCTTATTATTATTCTTCTATTTAAAAGATCGGTATGAACCAGAACCTCTCATCATGGTATTTCGAACATTTATTTTTGGTGCATTACTTGTATTTCCCATTGCCTTTATTGAATATGTACTTGAAGTAGAAAATATGGTTATGAATGAATTAAGCGTTGCCTTTTCTACAGGACTGATAGAAGAATTTTTTAAATGGTCTATTCTATATTTGGCCGCTTACAGGCATAGGGAATTTGATGAGCCTTTTGATGGAATTGTTTATGGAACCTCTTTATCGTTGGGATTTGCAACAGCTGAAAATATAATGTATTTGATGATAAATGGGATGGAATACGCTCTTATCCGTGCACTTTTGCCTGTATCGAGCCATGCATTGTTTGGTGTTATGATGGGATTTTACATTAGCAAGGCAAAGTTTACCAACGGACCAAAATGGCCTTGGATGGGGTTGTCATTCGTACTTCCATCCTTAATGCATGGGATATTTAATTATTTATTGTTAAGCCAGGAATCCTGGTTGGTGACTTTAATTCCTTTTATGATTTTCATATGGTGGTTTGGGATGAAAAAGGTACAAAAAGCGGAACTTTTGAGTAAAAATCATTTCAATAGGCAAGACAAACATTCATCCAGGACCTAATCAAATCAGGATACCAGTGTAATATAATAGTTATCTTCATTTTCAATTGATTTGCTTGGATAGTAATATAAACCATATAAAAGGGATACTTCATCAATCATTGAAATATGAATGAATCCCTTTTCATTATCCTCTCCCCCTATTAACCAAAAGTTAATAAAATAAATGTTTCCAATACAAACTTGTTATCCTTATTCAATTTAATACTCCTCTAAAATTGGTGTTAATAATTTTTAATTTATTATCACTTTTATTCATGGAATTCTTTTTTTATCGGTTGACTCTTAGCGATATTTTCAATTGCCTTAATATGAATATCCATCACAAGTTTACCGTTTTCAATCTTTTTGCTTAATATATAAGTATCTTTTATACTAGCATCTTTATTTAAATTGCTTTTCAGTTCTTCTTTAGCCATCTCAACTGCAACTTTTTCTGCTTGTTTATATGTGTACGTCCGAGTAATTTCTTCACTCTCTCGAATCGTTTTACTAACGTAGTATATAGGTAAATCCCACTTTAAGAAATGAATTTTCCTAACGCTCTTATCTGTCTCAAAGTTCTTAAATTTTGGATTTCCAAACCCTACAATCGGAATTTCAACTTTTCCTACAAGAATAGAATTTTTTTGCTTTACTTTCCCACTAAATACTTTTAAGTTTGTTTTTAGTGGCAAATTAACATGACTTTTATACCATGTTTCTCCCCAAACTTCACCTTTGGCTGGTACAAGTTTTGTTTGGCCATTCTCTCCTATTTCCCCTGAAACAAGTAATTGCCCTGGTTCAACATGTTCATTTTTATCTATAACCTTTTGTCCATTCTCAATATAATAATTTATAATTGTTGCTTCTTTTTTCGCCACCAGATGACGAGGAGATAATTTTTTACGTTTTTTTGTTTCATTTTTTTCTACCACTTGAAAGTGATAGGTTGTCCCTCTTAATTCCACACCAACCCAAGTTAATGTTCCAATGTTATTTATTAATTTCCTTTGAATCGTTTCAACATCACCAACTAAGAATTGGAATTCCCCGGGCTCCAGTCCCATCTTTTCCAATTCTTTGCGAATTTGATACTCTGTTGAGGGTTTTGCACCTTTAATTTCTATCTCCCAAATAACATTCGATAATAACATGATAATTAATAAAAAAAGGGCTGCACCTATCAAAAATCCACTATTTTTAAAGAGTCTTTTTATTAATAATGGGATTCCTTTGCGCTCTAAAAATGAAATTGAGCACCCACTATTTCTTGCATGATGCCTGATATCTTTTGCATCTTGAAACTTCATTTTGAATGTTAAGGTTTCAGTTCCATGCCGTTTTACATCCCAAAGTAGAAAACCATTCCTAGTAAGAATATTTAAAAACCTCTCAATTCCCCTTCCTGTTACTTTAACAGTTACCTTTCCAAATAAAACTTCAAACCACTGGTTTTTCATTTAGCTCCTCCCAAATTCATTTAAAACTGTTTATCTCATAACTATGAAATAATTGGAATTTCAAGCACTAGTTTTTTGGAAATTCCGATTTATTATTACATTATTTAAATAGTTAATTTCGTCCTAAAAAATAAAAAGGCTACCGTTATAATGGCAACCAGTTCGAAATTCACAATATAAGTTTGTTTATTATATTTCAAGCATCAATCGTATACTTGCTACGAAATCGAACCTTTACTCGTTTTATTTTATCTTCATCCACACAGGTAACTTCATATACATCACCATATTTCAAACTTATTTTATTATTGGAATATTAAATATTATTCTAATGGGCAAATGTTTTATTTAATTGCATTTATTCAAGAGTTTGGACTTATTTTACTTTCTAGGGGTTAATTTACCTTTGGTACAATCGAATCCATATATTTCTTCACGTCATATTCAGTCATTGAACCCGTTATAATTTTTAATATCTTCCCATTTTCATCTATTAAAAAAGTGGTAGGGATTGGTCCAATGTTGTAAAGTTTAGTTACTTCACTTTTACGGTCCATTAAAATTGGAAAAGTTAAATTGTAACGTTTAACAAATTGATTAACAGCAAGATCGCTTTCCTCAATATTGACTGCTAGGATTTCAATATTTTTGTCTTTATAAAAGTGATACTGATTCTCCATATATGGCATTTCCTTTTCACATGGTTTGCACCAACTTCCCCAAAAATTTAGGAAAATACCTTTTCCTCTCATGTCCGAAAGTTGAACTTTTTTACCATCCAATGTTTCTAATGCAAAATCAGGAGCCGTAGATCCCACCTTTATGGGTAACTTATCCTTTGTGAAATTTGCATATAAAGTGTATACAACAGCTGTTAAAAGAAGAAATAAAATAACTGTCCTCATAACTAACCTTTTTCTTTTCAAGTAACTTCACCTACAGTCAAATGGAAATTAGAATAACCATTTTCATTATAGGAGATTTCTTCAGTTTATTCAAACATTAGTTTGTGTATATGAATATTTTTGTGACCTGTTGACTTCCAGGGGAATTATAATTCCCCCCCTTCTAAAAAGTTCCCTAAAACCAACTTTATTGCATGTTGTCAATCCACTTTTTATTGGATATAGTTTTTGTGGATCCTTAATTTTTTTCCTGGTCATAAAGTGTCATTTTCTTAAAAGGTTTGAAATTAAATCAAACAGTCAGTTAATGTAAGAAAAATGATTTTATTAAATAGAGCATTTTCCTAATCTGACTTTTAGATTTTACCAAGAAAATGTATATATTCAAGTGTATATTTGAAGAGTCGGAGATTTTCCAATGGCAGATTAATCTTAGAGTGTAAATTGATTTCAGCAAAAAATAAGTATTTAGAAAACTGGCCATGGAAAAGGCCATTTCCAGCCTAAGTTCAGGGGTTAAAACACCTAAGATATTGATAAAAAACAATTTTTAACTTTAGATATCTATTTTGTCTCGCATTTTTATAAAGGTACAATCCCTACTGGATTAATAGCATTTGTCTTGTTTGCATTCCATGAACCCCTATGAAGTTCGAAGTGCAAGTGTTGTCCAAAAGATTGTCCTGTGTTCCCCATATACCCAACTTGCTGACCTTTAGAAACCACTTGACCTGTACTTACAGAACGACTATTCATATGAGCATAAACGGTTGTGTAAATTTGCCCATTAATAGAGTGGGAAATAAAAACAACATTACCGTAGCTTGATGAGTAATAAGAACGGATGACAACGCCGTCAGCTGATGCAACAATTGGCACAGTTCCACTTTTGGCGATATCTGTACCATAGTGAGTTCCGCCACTTCGACCACCAAAACTAGAAGTGATGGTTCCACTAGTTGGTCTTGTAAAGTTCCCACTAGTAACAGGAGGAGATGATACAGAATTTTCTCCCTTTTCGCCAGCACTACTTACCGGTTTTACTTGGCGTTGTTGTTCTAACTGAATAGCTTTTTGCATTGCTGATTCCTGTGATGATAAAAGCTCTGCTTCATCTTCAAGATCCAGCTTCTCAACATGCATTTGCTCCTCTTGTGTTTTTAAAGAAGCCATTAATTTATCCTTTTCTGCTTTTTCAGAGTTTAAGCTTTGTTTTAGTTGTTCCAGTTCACTTAGCATCGTTTGAAAGCTTATCAGTTTATTCTCAACATCTACCCGACTTTTCTCCAAAAGCTCTTTATCCGCTTGGTGTTCACGGAGTATATCTTGGTCTGCATCTACAATCGTAGCAACTGCTGCAACTCGAGAAACGAAGTCGCTGAAACTATCTGCACCCAATAATACATCTATATAGTTGATCATGGTTCCATTTTCTTGTAGGGAACGCGCACGATCTTTTAACAACTCATTTCGCTTTTCAATTCGTTTCTCTAGTCCTTTAATTTCCTCTTTTAAATTAACAATTTCTGTTTCTGTTTCTTTAATTTCAGCTTGCTTCTGCATCATTTTTTTCTCAGCATCGCCGATGGCTAAATCTAATCGTTCAATATCCTTATTTATCATTGTTTGTTTTTCTTTTAATTTATTAATCTCTATATTTGTACTGTTAATTTTAGAATTAACGGTAGAACGCTTTTCTTCAATTTCACTTTTTTGATTTTTTAAATCCTCTAATTTAGATGCCGCAACTGCAATGTTAGCTGGATTCTCAGCTATTAAACTCCCAAATCCTAAAGCAGCGGCAAAGGTTAATGTTACCAGTGACTTTTTCAATAACTACTCTCCTTTCAAATAGACCACATGTATAGGTGTGTATATTATTCTTTTTATAGAGAAGAAACCTAAAACTTGGTGAATAAAGTATTTTTTATATGCATCTTTCATTTCGACTATCTGTATCACCAAGGTTGTTTATGAGAGAAATATTCGTTGGAAAACGACAAATTTTAACTTTATATACGCTGCTTTTTAGCACAAATCCAATTATAATATCTTATTTTGTCAAATTCATCTACTTTTTGTATTTTTAATTACTATGAAATAATTTGTTCATAGATTATTAATAATTATAATCCAGTATGAGTGGGTAACGAGGACAAATAGAAATTTGTTTTTTCCTATATTTAAAGGTAAGGTGAATAGCAGATCTTTTCCTTCAGGGAAAAAATAAAGCACTCTTGTAAGTAAATATTGTGCCATACAGCATTCGTTACTTCATAATTTATTAGAATTGAAAGTTGTTAAAGCTTAGCACACTTGTATGAATTATGGTAAACTGACATGGTATGATCACAATAGCAAAAAGGGACGATATAAATGAAAAGTGAAGTAAAGATTGGACAAAGTATTCAAAAAGCCTCTCTAAAGATTCCTAAACAGGAATCGCCAAAAATTCTGGCAGAAACCATTAAGATAGGTATTATTAAATCAAATTTGATTGCAATGCTTGCGGGATCGGCACTTGCCTTATATACAAATCATATTAGCCCTTTCGAGAAACTCCCAGAAATTATTTTTGCTATAATTGGATCAACATTAGTCATTGGTGCGGCAGGTACTTTTAATAACTTGTATGATCGCGACATCGATTCGATTATGGATCGTACAAAAAATCGCCCAACCGTTACCGGTGTAATGCCACAAAAGTTTGGACTTATTTTTGGAACCTCTATGGCTTTGTTTGGACTAGCAGCCCTTGCAATAGCAATGCCTCTCGCTTCATTCTTTGGCTTGTTAGGCTTATTTATCTACGTAGTCCCCTACACAATGTGGTCTAAACGCCGAACAATTTTCAATACTGAAATTGGAAGTATTTCTGGCGCCATGCCGCCCCTTATTGGTTGGACAGCTATCACTTCAGACATGACCCATCTTGGACTTCTTGGACTTTTTACGGTTATGGTCCTTTGGCAAATGCCACACTTTTATTCCATCGCTATTCGTAGGCACGATGAATATAAATCTGCAAAAGTTCCGATGCTTCCAGTTGTTAAAGGTTATAAGCGAACTTATATACAAACTAATATATATTTATTTGCATTAGTAGCTGCAAGCTTTCTTTTTGCTTCCGTAAGCATTGGAATTACGTTAGTCGCACTGCTTTTAAGTTTAGGATGGTTCATTTTAAGTATTGTCGGTTATAAAAAAATGCCGCCTGAAAAATGGGCGAGAATGATGTTTATTTTTTCACTTAACCATATTAGCATTTTATTTATTACTATCGTTATTTACGGGTTTATTGGCACTTTTTTCAGATTGTAAAATGCGGTTTTATTTAAATGGAGAGTTCGTTGATGTAATTGGCGGAGGTATTTGGCAAACATCTTCAACTTTATTTAATGCTGTTGATCAACTAGGGGTTAGTTATATCGAAAGGAATCATCACTTTTTTAAGCGTTGGCTATGTACCAATAGGCAGAGATGCAACCGTATCCTAGGACGGCTTAGACTTTAGATTTAAAAATACCACTGGTGTACCGTTGATATTAAAAACAAATGTAAGAAAATAATCCCTTACAGTAGAGGTCAGAACATC
Organism: Bacillus rubiinfantis; assembly: GCA_000752035.1. GTDB lineage: Bacteria > Bacillota > Bacilli > Bacillales > Cytobacillaceae > Neobacillus > Neobacillus rubiinfantis. The sequence continues at coordinate 73,632 of CCFE01000010.1, forward strand.
CAAAGCTTACAAAAGTCTCATTAAGAAACCTGAATAAATATCTTTTAAAACGGTTAAAGAAACATTGAGAACATATACGGAATGACAAAAAGACGTTTTTCCTTTCTAAGTAATCTTTAGTGCTGCTGACCATAGCAAGTTCATCATTTTACAATGAAATCTAATAAAAAAGACAGCCTTCGTTTTAAGGCTATCTATAACTGAAACAATATTCTAGATAAAAAACATATAAATAGCTGCTGCCAATACAATTCGGTAGATTGCAAACGGCAGCAGTCTAACTCTGTTAATCAGTTTTAAAAAAAAGCGAATTGAGAGAAGAGCAAATATAAAGGAACTGATAAAACCCGCAGCAAAGATAGGAAGTGCCTCCATCGTCAAATAACCCCAATTTTTCAATAACGATAAAAAGCTCGCACCAGCCATTATAGGTACCGCCATGATAAATGTAAAATCGGTAGCAACCCTGTGGCTCACCCCTAACAGAACTCCCCCCGAAATCGTAGAACCAGATCGAGAGAATCCTGGCCAAAGCGAAAAACATTGGAACAAACCAATAACGAATGCCTGTTTATAAGTTATCTCGTCCACAGATTTAGTCTTCGGGTTTTTAGGTCCTAGGAAATCAGCCAAAATCATAAAGACTGCTCCAATTACCAAGCCGATTAGTACAGTCGATGTCGAAAATAAATTCTCATCGATATAGTCTTCAAAAAGGACTCCTAATACCCCGGCGGGGAGTAAACCAACAATTACTTGGGACAATTTTAGACGCCCATTTCCATGGACAGTTTGTTTGTTGAAACGGCCTAAACTCAATAAATTAATGAAGCGATCTTTAAAAGTAACAACAACTGCTAAAATTGATCCTAACTGAATGACAACTTTAAAAGTATTTGCTCCATTCTTTGTTAAAAAATTTTCAGATTGCAGCCATATATCATCAACAATGATCATGTGCCCTGTTGAGGAAACAGGTGCAAATTCTGTTAGACCTTCTACTAATCCTAAAGTAATCACTTTTAAAATTATTTGTAAATCCATACTGTAAATTCTCCTAAATTTCTTGCATAAAAATATTAAGCCTGATTTCGCCTTCCTGATTTTCTCATTAACTAGCAGGGTTGTTAATTTATTTTATTATTATCCCAAATCTATTTTTGAACAATACTTTAAAGATATGATTTCTAAAGTTAGATTTTGAATACATTAGAATAATGTAGAATATGACGAGATTTGAACTAATCAGTTATAGACACAACTAATAAAAGTTAAATCGTCACTTTTTTGAATTTTTTAGCTTACAAAAGTTTTCTTTATGTTGATACAACGCTTATGGAATTAACATCAAGAACCAGCATATGAATGCAAACCCGCTATAACAAGATTTACTACAACAAGATTGAACATTATAATTACAAAACCTATTACAGCGAGCCAGGCTGATTTCTCTCCGTGCCATCCTTTTGACAACCGCAGATGTAAAAATGCAGCATAAAACAACCATGTGATTAAAGCCCATACCTCTTTAGGATCCCACCCCCAGAATCGGGTCCAAGCCATTTGTGCCCAAATCATTGCAAAAATTAGGGCACCCAATGTAAATACTGGAAAACCTATTAACACAGATCGATAGCCAATTTCGTCTACAAAGTCAAGTTTTATATTTTTAACTAATGGCTGAATGGCAGCGGCAATACGTTTTCTTAAACATAGGCGAATTAAACCATATAATAACAATCCCCCAATTAACGACCAAATGACAGAATTCAATTTTTTAGCATTAATAATTGCCGGCATTTCAACGAGTGGCTTAAATCCGCCCTTTGTCTCTAATTCATAATTGTGCGGGCCTGTAATAGCAGGCATTGTATATTCAACAATAGCTTTATTTTTGTTTTTATCAATCCAAGTGAACCTTTCTTGATAGTCTATTGCGGAAAATACAGATGATACTAGAACAAAACCAAGAGTCATAATTAATCCAAATAAAACTATTTCTAGCCAAAAGGTTCGTTTACTAGCTTTTGACTGATTAATTGTTTTCACTAGATAGATAAGGCCTGCTACGAAACTAATGGAAAGAATGGCTTCCCCAATGGCTGCTGTTGTTACATGAATTTTCAACCAGTCACTCTGCAACGCAGGTATTAAAGGAGTAACTTCCCGTGGAAACATACTTGCATAAGCAATAACTAGAATAGCCACAGGCATTGTAAATAATCCGAGAAGTACAGTTCTATAAAGATAATAAAGAACAAGGAATGCACCTACCAAAGCCATTCCAAAAAAGGTTGTAAATTCAAACATATTACTAACCGGTGCATGTCCAGCTACTAGCCATCTAGTAATAAAATAGCCTAGTTGGGAGATAAACCCAATTATTGTTAAGGAAACGGCAATTTTCCCCCATCTATTGGTACCTGTTTTTTTATCAGGATTTTTCTTTGACTTAATGGAACCACCAAAAAAAAGAGTAGCTACTAAATATAAAATAAAGGCAGTATAAAGTAAATTGCTACTTAATATTATCAACTAGACCTCCTCCTTCTCCAGGTTTTCCTTTTGAACCTGATCTTCCGGGACTACAAAATTTGTATCAGACGAAATTTTTTCAATTTCTCTCTTCAGACCGTGCCAATTTTTATTGGTATGGGCAGCAATCCATATTTCTCCATTTTTGTGTTGAATCCAAATTCTACGATGATTCCAATATGCCCCTTGAACAACCCCAATCATAAAAATAATGCCACCCAAAATAATCACCCATAAGGTTAAATCTTTCCGAACGGTAAGACCAGTAACATTTTTTGTTTCAATTCCATTAAAGGCCATTTTATACTCATTGTTTCCTAAAGGTTCGATTGTTTGTTTGATTGCAACGAAACTTGTTTCTCCTTTTGGTTTCTCGGGTGAAAACATACGAAATACAAACGCTGGATTATTTGGAATCCGCGATTTAGTTGTTGGATCTCCGTTTTTCGCAAATTCAAAATCAGGAAAATAGCTAAGTAGTTCAACAGAATAACCATTACCAAGATTATATTTTGACTTTGGATCATAAAGGTTAATTTTAATATTCCCGTGTGTTTGACCGGTTTTTTTATCCAATAAAGAAAATGACATAGAGTTTAATTCATCTAGCCTGTAACTTACTTGATAGATAGAAAATTTACCAAAACTTAAGGGATGATTAACCTGAATTTTAAAATCTTTTACTTTTTTTAGTTTTGGATTCTCACCAGGCAGAGAGTTTCCTTCCTTTTTATAAAGAATAGCATTCGTTTGGTAATTTTTCACCACATTTCCAACGCGGTCTATAGCTTGTTCAAAAGTTTTGTCTTTATTTTTATCATAGAATTGCAACATAAATTGATTGTTTTGGAGGAAATATTCACCGTCAGTTCCGGGAATAACCGCAGTTTCCCCTTCTCGGATCCATAGGACCTTATCTACATACATACCTGGAAAAAAGCGTAGCATACCTCCAATTAGAAAAATTATTAAACCAATATGGTTTACATATGGACCCCAGCGGGAAAATCGTCCTTTTTCAGCCAGTAAATCTCCGTTTTCTTCGCGTATTTTGTAGTGCCTTTCGATTAAATTTTTCTTGATAATTGAGAGTTCGTTATCATTTACGAACTGATTCACACCAAAAAGTCTTTGACGTCTTAAAAATCCTTCATGCCTTGTTACACGTTGAGCTTTCAAAGCTTTATATAAAGGTACAACCCGATCCAGACTACAAATAACAAGAGAAATACCGATCATGGAAATTAGCAATAAATACCACCATGAGCTATATAAATTATTAAAACCTAATTGATAATATAATTTTCCGAACCAGCCATATTGCTGCTGATAATACTCTCCGGGAGGCATGATTGGTGGTATATACATTTCTTGAGGAAGTATCGTTCCTATTGATGAAGCGATTAAGGTAATAACAATCAGCCAAACCCCTACTTTAACAGAAGAAAAAAAGCTCCAAATCTTATCAATAACTGTTCTATTATAGACTTGTGAGCGGCGAGCACTACCTTCATAACGCATATCTAAAAGATGTTTTTTATTTTCTTGCTCATCCAGTACTTTTCCACATGCTTCGCACAACACAGTACCATGTGGATTCACATGACCGCATTCACATTTAATGTCTTTCATTATAAATAACTCCCTATAAAAATATGGTTTTATTTTCTCTATACAATCTCTAATCGTTTGTTCAGTATGTTTTGTTATAATATTTAATCACTTTTTATCTATATAAGTAGCTTGAACCTACCACATACATCCATTACCGTTGTATCTTTACAGGAACCATAATTGAAAAGGAAGTTTTGCCTTTTGATAAATCTATCCACGGCTATAGGCTTTCAGCAATATTTGCTGCTAGCCTGAACCTTTTAAACTTTAAATTAATTGTATTGATTATCTATGTATATGGTTACACTATGTTCCGCAGAAATTAAGAAATCTCTCAAGCCTTTATATTTAGATAACGGTGTTTTTTTCCTTTCATATCAGTCAAATAAGAAATCGGGATCTTTTTTACCAATAGCAACCTTTGATTTTTTAGCCTCTGTAAAATTGGAATATGGCATAAGAAACCGTAATTCCTAAAAAAAATCTTCGTTTCTTCATTGAATTAATTGTTATTTACTGGTTTACCAAGTCAATAGTCAATCGGTAATTACTGAAGTCATATTTTTTACTAGTCAAACCATATCTTTAGTTATGCTGATATTTTATTACAAACTTAAAGAAATAATTATCTATAAAGATTGGTAGGATTGAATATACCAGCATGCATAATAATACCAACAACATATGTATAAATTGTGAATTTTTTGTTAATAAATCTTATGCAGTCTTTGTTGGACCAATCTGCAAATTTCCTCCACTTTGTTCTCTAAAAAATAATTAAGGAACAAACACCATTTTAATACCTGTCAGGGTCTTATTTCTAAGGTTGATTTAAAATCATAAGTATTTAAAAAAAGTAGTGAATCGAAATCAAAATTATCAATTATACTAGTGCGTTTTTAGAAATGGGCAGTTAGCCCTGTATAAATTGAACTTAGACGTATTCTTAAGACTAAACAGGGTACTAGCTACACCTTTTTAACATTAATGTTACTTAAGCAATTAACAAGATAAAAGGGGCTGACTCTTAATTGTCAGCCCCTTTTATCTTTAATCCATTGTATTGTCCTTTGCAGAGTAGCTGTATTTAGCAAGTCCTTTTGACCTTCTAAACCATAGTAAGAATAGCGCTACTTCTAGAAGGAATAGGGATATGACCTGAGCTATTCTCAATTTATCAGTCACCATTAAGCTATCTGTTCGAAGTCCTTCAACAAAAAACCTTCCAACAGAATACCAAATCATATAGGAAAGAAATAATTCCCCTCGCCGAAGAAATGGCATCCTTCTAAGAACTAACAAAATAACAAAACCCATAGTATTCCAAATTGATTCATAAAGGAAGGTTGGGTGATAGTATACACCTTTTATATACATCTGATCAATGATAAACTTCGGCAAATGGAGGTTTTCTAAAAAGGACCTTGTTACTTCGGTACCATGTGCCTCTTGGTTCATAAAATTGCCCCACCGGCCTATCGCTTGTCCTAAAATAAGACTTGGCGCTATAAGATCAGCAATTTTCCAGAATGAAACACCCTTCTTTTTCGCAAAAATAATGGTAGTGATTAGACCTCCAATTATAGCTCCATGAATAGCTATACCTCCATGCCAAATGGCAATGATCTCTATAGGGTTTTCTTTATATTGATCCCATGTAAAAAGAACATAATAAATTCTTGCAAAGATGATAGCTATAGGGATTGCCCATAATAACAAATCCGACAAAATATCTTTACTCAAATCCAACTTTTTTGACTCTCTTGTTGCAAGAAGCAACCCTAAAATTAACCCCGTTCCTATAATAATTCCATACCAATATACGGTTATCGGTCCGAATGTAAAAGCGACCCTATCAAGTTGTTGAATTTTATCCATAAAATATTTCCCTCATTAAATTTTCTAGTTAAAACATTCTTAGTTTGACTGATTTACCCACAGTACTAACTCTAACTATTTTGTTATTCCTATATAACTGGCTACATTGCAATCCTTTTCCAGTAAATATAAAATCTTTTAAGTAAAAAGCAGATCTCATGTGACGGCCAGTTTCATATGCTTCTTTTAAAACTTATCTTTCCCTATTTTTATTATTAATCAAATGAATAGTAAGCTTGGGATTTATATAAACATATAATGCTATGCTTCTTAATTTATGAGACATTGCTTATTACCATAATTAAGTGAAAATAGGAAAGATCCGACTGTAGTCGGATCTTAAATAAGAGAGGTATTGAATAAGCTTGTAGTTTGTCCTAGCTACACTATTTAAATTAGCTCATTTTTATTATCATTTTATGAATAAACTCTTACAATTTAGTTAAATTTACTCCGAATCTTTTCTATCTCCTTATTCTTAAAGGTTACATAAACAAAAAAAGTATGTAAAAAATGTATTTGGTAAAAAGTAAATAAAGAAATATACATAAGAAATGAGATGATTGAATGGAGAATTGGTTCTCTATTGTTCCATTTGTCGTTGCTGTTATTGTGGCGATGGCGACCCGGCAGGTTTTAGTAGGGCTGGCATTAGGGCTTCTGATTGGTTCCTATTCACTAAATCCCGGGCTATATACTGCGATTGCTAAAATGAGCAATTATTTGTTTACCGCTATTGCTAACAAGGAAAATCTTCGGATCATCATTTTCCTTTTCGTATTCGGCGGTCTTGTAGGCATGATGCATGTTGCAGGCGGCATTAAAGGGTTTTCTAAAGTTGTTCAAAAACGTATAAAAACCGAAAGAAGCGCTTTAATTGTCACCTGGGCAACAATTCTTGTTACCTTTATGGATTGTGAGTTCAGAATTATGACAACGGGCCCTGTTATGAAGGCGATAAAAACGAATGTTGACATAGTGAGATCGAAACTTGCTTATACCATTGACGTTTCCACTGTCCCTATAATTGTACTCATGCCCGTAGCAACAACATATGCCGGCTACATGGTTTCCGTAGTTGGTGGTGCTGTAAATCAAGCAGATATTAACCGTACACCCTATCAGTTATTTTTGACAAGTATTCCTTTTAATTTTTGGGCAATAACCATTGTGATTATTGGACTATTTTCTGTTTTAACAGGACGGTATATTGGAAAAGGAATAAAAACAAATAATAATCAAGAAAATCTAAAACGGAATAACGTAGATGAGGAAGAGGTGCATAGAGAAAGCATTGAAGCAGAATTAGAAAATGTGCAACCAAAAGCTTTGAATCTTGTCCTTCCTTTGCTTCTTTTACTTATAACCACTTTTTATTTGATTGGAAAAGATGGATTTCGTAAAGGGGCAAATACTGTTTTAAAGGCATTCCAGCAAGCAGATGCAACCCAGGCTATGCTAATCGCTCTCTTTCTCACTGTTATTTTTTCATCCATTCTGTTCCTTCTCCGGAAAGGAAAACTCTCAGAGCTTATGTTTCATTTCGTAGATGGTGGAAACCAGTTAATGATGGCGATCATCCTCCTCGTTCTTGTTTGGGCACTTGCCGATATGGCGGATGATTTAGGTTTTTCTCAATTTATTACTGGAACAGCAGGGACAGTCATACCAAAGTCCTTTGTTCCGGTATCTGTTTTTCTATTTGGATCAGTCATTGCCTATTTTATAGGCTCCTCTTGGGGAACATGGGGTTTGCTTATGCCTTTAGCCATATCCTTAGCTGATGCAACAGGGGCTTCATTCCCTATGACAATCGGTGCCGTCTTTGCCGCAGGTTCCTTTGGTGACTTCACTTCTCCATTAGGGGAAACCACAGTTACGACTGCCTCTGTATTTGATTTACCTGTCGTCGATTATGCAAAGGCCAAATTTGCTTCCTCCATTTTAGCTGTGGGCATATCAACAGTTTTGTTTATTATTGCTGGGTTGTTTTTTTAATCTGATATAATAACACATACTTTTTAACCAGCACCCAAAGGGCTGACTTCAAAGGGACTGAAATAGTCATTAAAAAATAACCAAAGGAAAGCTCTTATATTATTGGGAGCTTCCCCTTCCTTCGCTATTTTCTTCCTTTTATTTCACTTAAAATTAACTAACCTATAATATTTATTTTGCAAATTCGATATCATGGTCATAATACAGAACAAGAATGGATTAAAGTAAAGATGATAATGACCTATTCAAGCGGATTTTCTTTTCTATGGGTAATAGAGCAAATACGCGCTATTAGCTCATTAAATTCAAATGGTTTTATGATATAATCATCCGCCCCTGAATCCCGTGCGGATTTAATGTCTTTAATTCCATCCTTTGCAGTCATAAATAAAATTCCACTTCGAATCCTTTTTTCACGAAGTTTTTGGCAGACAGAAAGCCCGCTTTCCTTTGGTAACATCCAATCTAAAATAATCACATCATAATCAGAGTTGCAGGCAAGTTCATAAGCATCCTTGCCATTTTTAACCCAATCCACAAAATGAAGTTCCTTTGTTAGTAAATGGGTAATCAGCCTACCCAACTGAACATTATCCTCAGCTAGTAAAATATTCACCTTATCCACTCCATTTCAAAAAAATTTTCAGAAGACCTTCAGCCTCTTTTTCCGTGAGACACGTAATTTTTTCATGCTCCTTAACAGTTGACTTGATATTTGAATTTTATCAATAGGGTTATACTGGCCCCGTTCCTTCGATAAAAAAACGTCCAATTGAATACCACAGAGATACGACAAGAATAGTTCTCCACGACGAAGATTAACTTTTCGTAATAAAATTAGAATGATAACTCCAATTAAACTCCATAAAGATTCATATAAAAATGTAGGATGATAACAAATACCGTTAATATTCATTTTGTTAATTTTAAACGTAGGAAGATGTAGGCTTTCAAGAAAAGTTCTTGAAAGAGGACCCCCGTGAATAGCTATTCCTCCATTCCATTGGCCGAGATTTCATTTAGATGATTCTTAAAATAGCCCCATTCAAACAAGACGTAATAAGCTCTAGCTGAAATAATGGCAATTGGAAGAGTAAATACAAGGGGTGAAACTCCCCTTTTTTTACATTCTTGTGTTGCTATGTATAAACCTAACAAAGCACCTAAACCACTGATAACACCATACCAGTGGACGCTTATGGGACATAATTCAAACGCAATAGGGTTTATAGGGGTAAGGTTTGTATTCAAAATATTATCCTCCCTTTACTTTTGATCATTTCAATTGATACCATTTCTTGAATTACATTATTTGAGAGTTTTATACCGACACGGATAAGCTAATCGGCTCTACGTGGATATGAACATGGTATACACCGTTATCTTTTATCAAGACATTTTCGATATGGGTTGCTATTTCATGTGCATCCCTAATATCTAAAGTAGAATTTACAACAATCACAACATCTATCACTTCATTATTGCCGTAGTTCCTCCCTCTAATTTCCTTTATTCCTTTAACTCCATTTACTTTTAAAATGACATCCCGATAAAGTTGAATTTTATTTTCATCGAATCCGTCTGAAAGTTCATGAGATGCCTGTGTAAAGATTCCCCAAGCCGTTTTGCATATTAATAGTCCTACAATTATAGCAGTTACCGTGTCTAGCCAAGGCATATTTAATTGGGAACCAAATATACCTACAGCTGTTCCTATACTTACCCAAGCATCGGAAATATTATCCTTTGCAGCTGCCATTACAGCCTTACTATTAATCTTAATTGCCAATTTTTTATTATATCGATAAACGAAAAACATAGATAAAGCAGCAAAAATACCAACATAAGCAGCAATGATATCTGGCGACTCTTTTCCAACTTGAAACACAGAGGTGACAGCATCAATCAACACCTGTATACCTACGGCTAACATAATAAATGAAGCGATCATTGATGCAATACTTTCGCTTTTCCAATGACCATAACCATGGTCTTCATCAGGTGGTCTTTGTGAAAGCTTCAATCCGATTAGTACAGCAATAGATGCAATAATATCAGTTGTATTGTTTAAACCGTCCGCCTTCAAAGCAGCGGAGTCACTTGAATAGCCCATACCTAGTTTTATAATGGAAAGAACAACATAGGCAATAATACTAATGATTGCCCCTCGTTCGCCTAATTTAAGATCTTCGTACTTTTGATTTTCCATCTTACTTATCCCCCAAAAATTAGGTCTACTTAAAAAGTATAGCAACTAAAATATAGTTGGGTCTACAACAACCTTTTTGCATTGTTCTACATAACTAAGCTATATATATAAATGTTTCGCTAGGGAAAAACACTATGACATTTTGCTCTATGATAATTAATATCAGAATTTCCTATACGTTGTAAAATGTCTTTTTCTGACGCTGCCCCTTCTAGCACCTTTACGTGATTATTCCTCTTACAAGCAAGTCCTGTTTGACATAATCAGCAAATACATTAATTAAAACACTAGATAATATCAATCCTAATGTAAGAAGCAATACAACAAAAATTCCTCTGAATAATAGCCCCAACTTCGTTGATATACTCTTTATTTCTTTTATTTTTCATTTAATGCTCCTTGGTTTTCAAAAAAAGTAACCATTTTTTCCATCTATATAATTGGAGAATTCTATTTAGTATTGAATCTAGAATATTACAGCTAAAAACCAAAACTTGGTACTTTTTGCTTGTCCTCATCTAGATTGAATTTCTTTATAAATTTTTTCCAAAATGAAAAGGAGATTGGCAAGTTGCCAATCCCCTTTTCATTAATTCTAGCCTATTTTATTGCAAAATTATTTCACAGATCAAAGCTTACTTTCTGTTTTGATCTGCTATCTTTTCTCCAGTTTTTATATCCGTGTAATCAACTATATAAACGGTTGTTTGTTCATTCGTTTCAATTGTTTGCTTTTGCACCATCCATTACTGCATATGTTAAGTATGAATAATCTCTTTACTCCCAACAGGGTGTTACCTCTGCTAAAACCTTAGGGGACCTCAGCTGATCCAGTGTGATTTATTTCTGAATCATTCATTCCTTCTAGATAGGCGTCTTTACGATTTTCTAATTCACGAATAACGGAATCACTCCCATCATTTTTTCCGAGAAGCGAACCGTTTTACGATGGTCTTCTTGCCGAGATTTGCAAGAAATGCTTCGTCCCATCCGAGTTTTTTAAGATTGGTAGCGTTGATTCCGAGGTAGTCCCAGGGATTGTCCCCACCTAAGGCGATATGCTGTGCGATATTTTTGAGTTGTGAAGCATCGAACTTGTAGGACACTGCTTCATTGATGTCCCAGATCGTATCCGCCGTTTCAACCGGGCCATTTTGTTCGACGAACTTCCGCAGATCAGTTTTCATGAGTTTAGCCGCGGCTTCAATCCGTTCGATTTCATTTGCGAGCTTCACCGCTCCCTCCTTCGTCATGCCGTTTTCAATCACCTTGTTTGCTGCTGTCGCCATGTTACATTACCTCTTTCTTTTCGTTATTTTTAAAAATGGAATTACCATATTGTCCAATGCCTTCGACTTTGTACATGCCGTTCGCGCTCCCTACACACAAATGAAGGAACTTCTGATGAGAAATCACGGTTATCACCAAAGATTTGCCATCAACACGGTAGAATGTGCCATTCTCAATGACAACAAAAAAACGCATGTTGGTGACAGGCGTTTTTAGACAAAGATAGGAACAATCCTTTAACAACGTTTGAAACGCATTTCTTTTTACTGTTGACACTCCGAACCTCTCCTTTTTAGTTAAGTTTAAACCCAAACAATGTCCTTTTGATTTTTAGAATTACTGGTTCGTTGGCGAAACTATGCCACAAAAGCGTAACCAACGTAACAATATCCGTTTCATTCATCAGAATCTCACTACACGAACACTAGAACAAACACACAAGCGCAACAAGCGACATCGAAATCGTAAATCTACCTTTGCAGTGTAGAAGAAATCCTCAAATTCTATTCATTTCATCACATCCTTTCAATATTTTTTAAACACAAAAAAGCCGATGATCCCCATACAAGTATGGAAACAATCGACTTTTTATCTATTTGTCGCACAAGTGCGCAAAAAAACAACCTGGGTATTGTGTACCATGCAAATTTAGACGAAGAACGTCAATCCCGCTTTTCCACAAGGGGGAAATGTAAAGGGAGAATTTATGCCGAATCTCCTTTTGAATCAATAGAAATAAAGGTACGACGGCTTCTACACAGTGTGTAGCTTAATGATAATAATTATACAATTAGTGTAACAAACGACATTCAATTATACAACTAAACAACATCATATTCACTCATACTTTTTTTTGTTTTCTGTTTTTAGATTGTTGCAAACGTCCGCAAGCACTCTCTCGCGAACGGGCAATGCTTGCAATGGCCTGACGGGTTGGCCGGGAAGATGCGTGTTGCTTCCCCAGGGACCATTCCGTAAAGTTCCATGCGTGCGTTAACCTCTTTCGCAAGCCCGAGCGCCCACAGTCTGGCCCGTTCCATATCCGCGGGCATAAAGCAATGGCTGCTTCTCTTCCTGAAACGCAGGAAATATAGCGTACCCACGACATGTGGGACATTGTACAACTCGCCCATCACCCATGCGTACAGGCCAACCTGATGATTGTCGAGGACGTGATACGGGACGCGGTTTGTCTTCCAGTCCGTGATTGCCATGCCGGAATTGCTGACTACATCTATATAGCCTTGTAATAGTGGACCATCCTGTGAATCGTTAAGTGGTAGTTTAAAGTGGAGTTCTGTTTTTCCCATACCGGGCGCGGCATTGGAACGCGATGTGAGAAATGAAACGTCTTCTGCTCTCACTTCGGGATGAAAGTCCGCTTCGATCAATCCATTCAAAACAGCTTCTCTATGCTCCACTCCGTTTATTTTATCTTCTATCGCTTTATGGACCGATTTTCCTAATGCAAGGGGAAGAGTCATTGGTTCTTCGTAGCCTAAAACGTACTTCTTGTAGAAACGGAACGGGCAGCTTTGGAACAGATTCAAACGGGAAAATGAAAAAATCATCATTCTTTACCTCTACTCTCAATTAACTTTCATAGGGATTAAAAAAGCAAAAGCCGAACCTCTGAAAAGAAGTCCGGCTTTCACATCATGCACTTTCATTCGGGTTTATCTAAAATGGAAGATCGTTATCCGAAACTTGAATTGGTCCATTATTCGCAAACGGATCATTGAAGTTTCCGTTTTGCGGTGGTTGGTTGAATCCGCCTTGCGGTTGCCCTTGACCATAGCCTTGGTTCTGCTGTCCTCCATAACCGCCTTGTGGCCGCTGATTATAGCCTTGACCGCCTTGATTGTAGCCTCGCTGTTGATTTTGGTTGTACCCTTGCTGATTGTTATTGTATCCTTGGTTCCGCGGCCCTTGCCCCTGTTGCCCCTGACCTTGTCCATTTCCTTTCGGGTCGAGGAATTGGACGCTGTCCGCGACAATTTCCGTCACATACACCCGCTGTCCTTGCTGATTTTCATAATTCCGCGTCTGGACACGCCCGACAACTGCGGCTTGGCTTCCTTTACGAAGGAAGTTCGCCGAGTTCTCTGCCGTCTTGCCCCATGCCTGAATCATGATGAAATCCGCTTCGTTTTCGCCACTTTGTTTTTTGAATGGACGATTGACGGCAAGCGTGAAGCTTACGACCGCCTTGCCTGCCGGTGTGTATTTGAGGTCGGGGTCCTTTGTAAGCCTTCCAATCAAGTTTACAGTGTTCATCATAATAGTCTCTCCATTCATTTTTTAGTTATTTAGATTCCCGATAGCACTAACCTACTGTGTAACAACCATTTTATTTTGTGTAAGCTGTTTCTGCTTTCGTTCGGTTCTTTCTAGTTTCCACTGATAATGAAAGAACGGAACATAGAGAACAATCTTTTCAAGCTCGAAATCATCCGTCTGATAACAAGCCTTCCATGCCATCCGTGCAAGTTTCGTACCTTCTTTCGCCCATTCTGAGCGGAATTCTTCATCCTTCACATATTCTTTAAGCAGCTTTGAGAAGCCCAGATGAATCTGCGTGCCTTTCGCTCGGTCCATGAGATATCTCATCAACTCCTCCTGTCGCACCTTTGGCGTATTAAGAAACGCAATCAACATAAATTCAGCAAACAATCCGACCAGTTCCGTATACTCATATTCCTTCCAGTCGAGAAACACGTCTTCCCGCCTTTGTGCGAACGCCTTGCGATCTTTGCGCTTTTTGTCCTTCCACCCGATTGCATCAAGTTGTTTCGGATTAAGTCGTTCCGCGGGATGCAAAGGTTTCCGCAGCTTGCCGAGCCGTTTTTCCTTCACCTGATTGTATGGCAGGCCGGTCAGCTTTGCCTCGAATTGAATGACACCGCCCGATTCCCCGCAGTACCAGCAGCGGAAAATCTGCTCATTCGTATTTAGGGAAAGATAGAACCTTTTTTCTTTGCCCGGTTTGCTGTCCTCTTGGCAAAACGGGCATTTGCATAGAACCTGTCGCTTTCCATAGGTATTCAGCTTGATTGTTACGCCGTTTTCCTCTGCCACGTCCAAAATCTTAGGAAGCATGTTGAGCACCTACACTAGTAAGGAATGTCCATCCATTTTCCTCGCGTATCTGCAAGTTCACTTGTGTTCCATCCTGTAACCCTTCTGTTGCTTGGAATGCCTGTGGATCGTTTGCAAACACGACAAACTCATCTTGACTACCGGAAGGCGTCACATACAGTTTCGCATAAGGAACATTGCTTGGGGATACACCACGCTCCACTTTATTCAAAATGAATTGCCTGAACGGGGTTCCGCTCGTTTGTTGCGGTGCGGCATTCGATTCCGATTGGGCTGGTTCCGGCTGTTTCAATCCGTTCTGCTTCGCATTTCCGCCTGCATCCCCTGAATAGCTTTGAAGGAAATAGAATCCGTTTTGCATATTCATGGCCAGCTGTAATTCCGTGTTCGGCTCTACACCATTCAAGGAAGAGATCAGTTGTTGATCATCCTTTACAAGAATTGTGAGCGTTTCTCCTGAATCTTTCCGCACAACATCAAGTTTCCCAAACGGCACATTTTGAGGGTTCACACCGACCGTGTAATTGTGCACAATAAACACACCCCTTACTTCGCCCGTTTCTGATGTAGCTTGTTCTTGTCTCGGTTGCTTGGTTGCTCCTTGTTGCCCCTCTAGATTGCCTTGATTAGCCGGTTGTGTATTCGGGGCGGCTTGACCTTGACTTTGCGAGTGCAGCCTGGCACCATTCAGCATCATAAGCAACTGATCGCGCACACCGAAATACATTTCCACAGGCACTTTATCGAGACTTCTCATGTTCACAGTCGCAAGCACGCTATCGAAAGGAACATTTCGAAGCTGACTGATTTCTCGTGCGAACCCTTCAAGCTCATTGATCTGTTCCTTGCTGATAAAACGCGGAACGGAATGGTCGATGCGGTTCTGGAAGCTGTCTGGATCATCTTGATCGGTTGCGATATTGAATTGCTTCAATAGAAAATATTTTTCCGCGTAGCTAAGGGCTTTTCCTACTCCCTTTTCGCCTGCGAGGTCAATCCCTTGTGCATAGAATGGAATGACAACCTGGTCCCACGAATCTTGATCAACCCATGTGAAGTCAATATCGAGTTCAGTAAAATAGTTGTTCCGTCCTTTTTGATCGATTGTGACCGTGCATTTTTTATTCACCACCCGCGGAAACAACATCAAGCCGAGTTCATCCATCTTCTCACGCAATGCGCCAAGAACAGCGGAGGAGCTGACGTACTGGAACTGTGGTCCGATGGCATCCTTCTGCAGGTATGTTACTGTTTTCCGCAATTCCACCAACTTCTGAATGATGTTTGAGTTTTCATTCGGTTGTACATCGCTTTTGATAATGAAAGCCATTTTGAATCAATCTCCTGTCTGTAAGTATTTTTAAAAAGAAAAAAGCCGAAACGACACAAATTGTGACCCTCGACTTCCAGCCAAAACCCATCTGCAACAAAAAATATTTTGTTTTCTTTCTTCTACATAACATCGCTCCTTTTATTTTTTGAACACAAAAAAGCCGATGAATCCCGAAGGAAACAATCGACTTTTATATACTGACGCTTTTCCGAAAAAAAGGTAATTTTCGTAAGCGTGAGTATCAAACTGAAAATAGTATGCACATGCAATCTCTTGACAATATTTCGTCTACCTAGCGTTTCCAAAGAGGAATCCAAAGGCGGTAATTTTGCGCCGAATCTTTCCTGCGAAAGCAAGAATGTGACGACTTCCACTGAAAGAGTGACGTAAAAATGATTGGTATAGGGTTAGTATAGCAAACCTACTTACCCGTTTCAACAAAGTATATTTATTTTTCATTCAAATTGTGTAAGTATTCCGTTTGTAGCAGAGCGGGCTCCCTTTGTCCTGCTAGGAAGCCTGTTCCGAATTATAGGCATCCGGCCAGTTTGAACGGATATCGTTTGACATGGAAATAATCAGTTACATAAATACTTCCGTTTTGCATCAGCATCGTAATGAGGGACAGATAATAAAGGACGAAGGCGGGCAAATAGAACACAGTTGATTCACCTTCCATTCGTGCCAAATAAGAAAAGTTCTGGATCATCAACTCTCCATTAACCAAATCCCGAAGTTCAATTGTGTCATTCATTAATAGCAATATGGCAGAACTCATCGACAGGTAATCCCATGACTACTCGCAGGGCTTGAACACTTGCGACAATTCCATTTCTCCCCTTTCTTGCATGTAACTGCTTATTTTCACAGACCCTTCATAGACGTACGGAAATATCAACAGCCTTTTTCTGCATGAAATGCATCAAGATAAGATTGAACACGTAGAACGAGCAAATAATCGACACGCCCGCCACTTTAAAGGTGAGAAAGTCAGCCCACAGATTCGGTAGCATCATTGCCATCATAACTGCGATTCCTAGCACCATGATAACCATCATCATAATGTTCATCTTCATGCCTTTTCGTTTACCGAGCAGTTCATCCCGTTTCTGGATTTCACTCACCATCCGCTTCTGAATCAGATCGAACAATTCCTTCGCATCGCCCCCCCGGTCATATTTGACGGCTAGGTTCTGATGGAACTGGTCCAGGGAGGGGAAATCGTATTTCTCGAAATGCGACGTATCAAGCATCGTTTTTTCTTTCATAATCTCAATGGTTTTTTCAATATCCTTTCCAATTTCATCATTAACGGAATTGATGGAGGATTCAAGCGAGCGCATGACGTTCTCCCCGGAATTCAGCATGAAACTCATGTTGTTGACGTATTTCAATAAATACCGTAAGTTTCCCTGATAAGCTTTGAGTTTCCGGTCCTTATATGAAAAGACAAGGAAGAAGAACACCAAACCGATGATGCCGAAGATGGCACTGACGAACGGTTCTCTCGTCAGGTAATAAATGTATGCTGTGTTCCCGCCAAAGAAAAGAATGAACAGGACGATCAGCTCAACAGACGAATATAGGTTATAAAAGTTGTACCAGAACCGCTTCAGGCGTTTGGAAAGAGGTTCCTTTTCAAGACCCGCCGCGGGCGATCTTTTGCTTTTCCGCTTCTTCAGCTTTTTGGGACGTCTCTTCTTTTCTTCCTTAACGGTTCTGCCTCCTTTAAAAATTGTCATTGCGCGAGCACCACCTTTTCATCCGTATTCGGCACATAGAGTTCCGGCAGCTGGTGATAGAGTTTTGCGTCCTCAACTTTGGAAAGTAACCGTTTCGTCAGCGGATTCGTTTCTTCCGAAAGTGTGTACTCCTTTGTCTGTCGATTGAATTTGTTCGCCTGCCTGTACAGGTAATTGCCCTGCGCCCCGTATACATCATCGAAACCCGTGAACTCGACAATCTCCTTGATGCCCCGGATGACACCAACACCTTCCACTTCCTTCACATCGAGATGTACGCCGATTGGCAGGAATTCGATCAATTCACGGGCGATTAGCGTGTCGCTCATGTTGGCGTAGGAACCACCCTGCCGTATCATCGACATCAGACGAGATGGAATATTCATTGCGCCACTCGCGTGAAGGGTAGTGATGAGGGAATGGTTCGTCTTTACCGCATCGAGCATATCTGCCGCTTCTGCTCCCCGCGTTTCTGACACGATGAGCCAGTTCGGTAGATTCCGCAAACCGGACTTGACGAGGACTTGCTGCGTAATTTTCCGTTCCCGCTCATCGGACATGAGTACCTGCGTACTCTTGATATTCTTTTCGGGGTATAGGGACTTAATATGACTATCTCTTGTATCTTCGATGAGGAATATCTGCTGCTTGTCGTCAATGTAGCCGACGAGCAGCTTCTGCAATTCCGTTTTCCCCGATCCTGTTGCACCACTGATGATGATGTTGCATTTTGATTTAATCAACACTGACAGCAATTCTTCAATGGACGAGCAGATCTCCTCATTGTTGCTCATGATGGAGTCGGCAATGGAACTGACCGCTAGCCGCGGTCTTGACACACGGAATGAGAACGTCATGCCATCCGGGCTGACGGCCTCGTGCATGGCATTCAGTCGCAGGAAGCCGATTTCTGTATCGAGAATCGGGTTACTGACCGTGAACTCCTTCCCTTGAATGTCCGCAATCTGTTTGATAAGGTTGCGAACCGCCTCGATTGAGGGATGCTCGTGATTCTTTAAATTAATGGACCCTTTCCGGTTATGCTTGATGGAAAGTTTTACCCCATCGAAGTTTATATCAGTAACTCCTTCATCTTGTAAATATTCGTTCAGAAAACTCTTTCCTAGTATTTCGCTTGTCCGCTTTTCGATAAACTCTTTGTCTTTAAACAAAAGCACGCACACCTTTTCTAATTTTTATTGTTTTTATCCAATGTTCAGGTTTCCCATGACTGGTCCAAGCAATTTGATCACCATGATGACGAGGAATCCAATAACAAGGTACATCGAAATAAAAATCGGGATAAAACCGAGAAATTCCATGTCGTTTATCTTTTTCGCAATGACTTCGTTCTGCTTGTTCGCTTCAAGGTCCATGACGAACCGCTCCAATTCTTTCAACGGCTCCTTCTTGATCCCGAACTCGCTGAACTGATAGATCATATCCATCACCATGTATGCTTCACTTGTGCCAATATAATCGGCAAAATCCATGTAATGCTCCCGCCGGTTGTCATCCTCAATTTTTGCAATCAATTCTTCAAGGCCCGTGCGCAGCGGATCTTTCGTATATGGCATTGTTGCGACTAATGTCTGATATACGTTACCGGAAGATGGAATCAAGCCGATGAAACTTCCAAGAAAATCCGGGAACAGATACGAGTTGTCATTGTCGATCCGTTTCTTATTCTTCACCAGATTGTAGTAGGGATATTTGAAGGCAAGTACAAACAGAAACGGAACCGCAATGAAGTACAGCAGATTCCCCATCCTGTAAATAACCATAGCGCCAATAAGGGTAAGGAGAAGCCCGTAAATGATACGGACTTTCATAAAATCTTTTTTCTCTTTCTTGAAGTAGGCCAAATGTTCATTCAATCTGCTCTCGTTTATCAATTCGAAGAACAATCAATCTCACTCCTTTTCTATGAGTCTTTCAACCTTTTTACGGTATTCAAATAGCAGATTATACTGATAGCGGTTTTCACAGGTTCGGGGATCCCTACTTTTTTTGTGACCTATCCACGAACTGTGTCCTGTTTTCTCTCACTATCACGACTCGGAACTTACTGATTCAATCCAGGATGTTGGAAAGTCTGTTCTTGTGTGGAATTGCCGAGATAGCAAGGTTCGCCCTATCTGTGTTATTAATCATCCACCGTCTTCCATAATTGTTTTAACCGTCCGCTCATCCAACGGTATTCGTTCCATTCCGTTTCATGATGAAGGCTTTGTTCGTCGATTTAAGGGTTTGATCTTTAAACACGCTCTTAAATGTGTATTCGTATGTGACATATACCGTATCGCCATAATTGACGATGCTGTTCACGGACTGCCCATGCTGATCCTTGAACGTGATCACATAGCCTTTTTGCTTGTAACCATTTACGACCGACTTCACCCGGTCACTGACGCCTGCATCTTCCTGCACGAGTTCCGTGATTTCCTTAGTCGCTTTCATAAAGGCGTTCTGATTCAGGCTGTCGATGCCGAACATAAGAAGTCCCGGAACAATGAAACCAATGAAGAACAGAAGCGCAAACAAAGCTGATTTCATTTCCGACAAGTTGGCTTTCCTCCTTTTCTATTATTTCACCGTGATTTTAATTGCTCAGATAGTTCAGGGCGAGCCTGCGTTCCGCCGTGGCCTTTACTTTTCCCTTATCATCCACGTACTGTACCCGGAACTGGATACCACGGATCAGGTTATCGTCCTCCGTCACATTCCCCTGATTATCGAGGAACACATAGTCGAGTTTCACATCGAACCCAAGTGTCTTTTGTACGGTGGATACGTTCGTGATGAGGTTTGCTACCAGTTCATCCTTGTCAAAATGCGGGAAATCGTCGGTTCCTTCTTCGACTTCTCCCCGAATAATGCCGGCACTGACGCTTTCCGTCAGCACCTGGACTTCCGATGTCGTGGTCGTTGCCGAGTTCTGTATAAGCCCTCTGTAGACGATGAAGAACACAACGACCGCAAGTGTTGCGGAAATAACGAACCATTTTAATGGAGTGGCCATATCACTCCCTCCCTTTTTCAAAACTCATTTCTTTTTATTTTTAAAACGAACGCTCGTTTTAAAAATGCCCCCTCGCGCATAAGGGAGGGGGCAAAGATTAGGATGAAGATTCGGTTTTAATTAACAAGATAGAGAATGGTCTAGGCGTTTCAAACCTGCATGTGAGATTGTTTTTTTCTCTTCAATTCTTCGGTCCACTACCTTGCGTTCAGGTAGATAATCGGTAGAGTGATTGACCGCCAACTCACGGCTGTGTCGGTGTGTTTGGCGTCACACTAAAAACGTTGTCAACCATTGTAGTGAATCCGTCACCGATACTCGTTAGGATCGGGGAGATGTAGTTTTCTCCGAAGAAGATCCATAGTGAGAACAAGAGTAGAACCGCGATAAGTAGTGTGATGGCTCCCTTATGCTCTGCCAACAGCTTTCCCTCCTTTTTTTGTTATTGGCGAAACTCGCCATAAAGGAATCATCCGATGCTTGTTGCTTCTTTTAAAAAGCATTAGGTTGAAACGAGGGAGTTAACTTCTTTTGTGTTGTACGCCCTTGTCTTCCTTGTAACTTAATAATACCAAGCCTGATGGATGGCAAAGTCCGCAAAACGTCCACGGAATGTCCGTGAAAAGTCCACGATCAAAAAAGAAGCATGGGACCTGAAAAGGCCTTCATGCTTCTCCCTTTCTTTCTATAAAAAGATCAGTGGAATAAATCCGCAATCTTGTCTTTAAATGACCGATCAAGCAGCCGGAATTTGTGCACCCTTTCTTTCGGCCGTTTAGCTTCCTCCGCTGCGATCCGCTTCAAATCTTCATATTTGATAAGCACTGTATGGATCTCTTCGGTGTTGACCGGAACGCGTGATTCCACTTGTTCGATCATCCATGCGTCATCTGCTCCTGACCCAAATAGATACCGCTCAAACTGAAATGATTGATTAAACCGAATTGATACATCACTTAGCCCCATATTTGAAAGGATGTAATGATTCTGATATTTCTCGCCCGGATGCAGGATGGAGTCCGCCGATACCGGCAACAGATAGCGTTGCAGTTTGTTCCGATTGGTCTTGCTGTCCGTGTCCGTGTAGAGGACATCGTCCTCCAAACTATATCCCGTCTCATGCTTGAAATTCAAAAAAAGTTTTGTTTTCCCTTCATTCGCCATTTGTGAAAAACTAGGAGATTCTTTGTTTGCAAGAATTGCATCTTTAACTGCCTTCGCGTTCGGATAACCGACGACATAGCCTGTATGCTTCCCCATAAAGAAGAAGTCACCCACATAGTCCATATTGAAAGATCGAGTATTTCCTGACCCCCCTCGATCGTTCATGATACTTTGCTGCAAAGGGAACATGTATTTGTATTCCGTATAGGAAGTTGTATTTCTATAGTCGTTTTTCAGACTGTCGTCAATGTCCGGCGGGAAGAAGTAACCAGCACTTAACTGACGTTTCATCGGGTGGAACGCGGGCGATAACTGCAAACCGGAAGGAAGCGAGACTTCATAGATCAGACCACCAACCGAGACCGGTATGGTAGATTGTGTTTTCAAAACGTATTCTGATTGATAACGACTGTTTTCCGCTTTCCTCCACCGTTCGAAGAAATCGTTCCTTGAAAGTTTCGCTGTCCCATTCCAACGGTCTTCCTGTCCGACAAGCAACTTCTGGTTCAGTGCATCCTCCAACGTCGGTAGGCTCAATGTGTCACCCTGCCTGTGATCTATCGTGAAGGTATCCATGACCGCGAAAGTCTTGCCAAGTTCCCAAGCAGGCGTCCGCTCCTTGAACTGCCACTTGAAGCAATCCTTCCCCTGCTGTTCGACGCATATATAATGATCGTAATAGAAATTTGTATATTCATAAGAGAAGCCGTATTTATAGGGTTCCCCTTTGACACGCATTCCTGCTTCGGCATCCTCAATTGGCCTTTTTTGTTCGATGAAGCGTCCCGCAAAATCAATTTGGTGTTTCTCATTCCGCACGGCATAGTGTTTTCCTGTGACATTGAACTGGTTGCTAACAGCCACATCACTTGCCCTTGACTGGTCGTTCCTCCGCAGCTCCCAATAGGCAATCCCATCTGCCCTTCCAGGGGTCATCCCTTTTTCTTCATAATTCTTACTAGGATCAGGGAGTGACCGGCGATACGTGAAGTCTAACGTTGTTTCCTTCTTAATGATGCCTTTGAAATTTTGATTCGCCGGTGAAGGAATATACAGATTCCCGTCCTTGTCCTTGAAGTGGCCCGAAGGTTTCGGTTTTGCCTCAAACTCATGATTGATGATGACTTTATCCTTTTCGGTTCCGAGAATCTTACCGGTATCCGCGTCTACATGCCGGATGGTCACATCCACTTCCTTAAAACGATAGCTTAATTTTGCTGTCGCCCCTCCGAATGTCCAATAACTAGAGGACGTCCACCGCACGGCATTTCCGTCATGCGGACTTCGCACGCCATACCACACTGCAACACCCGTGCTTTCGTCCTGTTCAACCCGTTGATATGTCTGGCCCAGCGTGAAGTATTTGCCGTTTTCATTCGGGTTCACCCCTCTCGGCACGGATCTGCGGATTGCACTGGATACATTCATCTTCAATTTATTTGTGTCCTTACCGCTTTCCAGACTCAATTCGCCATTAAGGAAGTCCAAACGATCGAATGCAAACGGCATGATGAGTTCATCGTATACGATATGCCCGTCTATGTTTTTCAGGATATAGAGAATCCAGTTTTCCTCTTTATCGGGATTAGGGAACAGTTCATCAAGGGGAAGCCATGCTTTGAATCCGACCCATTTGTATTCCATGTTACAGACATCGGACGGCGCATTTCTAACACTGCTGGCACATAGATTGTTAATAGGTCCCCCCGCTGACGTCTTACCGAACTCCATGTCCTTTCCCGCATCTAGGTTCGTCATTTCCGTTTTCACGATAACTTCCTTGCGTGTCCGTTCGTTGACCGCGACAATGTATGTCGCCTGATTGTCCTGGGAATGATGCTGCCTACCTTCGATTGCACTCCATCCGTAGAATTGAAGGAAGGATTCCGTCCCGCGCCCCTTGTTTGCCTTTGTGATGTTCCAACTCTGTTTTAGGGGATCGCTTGACGCACCAGAATACACGTCATAGACAAGTTTTCTTCCGGTTCCTGGCAGATGTTCTTTTCCTCCCTTCGTTTTTTTCCAATTTTGTTTGACTGCGGCATCGACAACAAATGGATTGAAGCCGGCACCCGTTGCATTCCCATCCGAAATTGCGGCTTCCGTATGGCGATTTGCCGGCCATATGACCATCCCCAAAAGACAAAGCAGCAGGAGAAAATGAGCAAAACCCCTTTTGTTTCCCACTTCATTTCCCCTTCCTATTCAATTCCCGCATATCATGGATCGCTTCATATTCCCAATGTGATTTCAAAACGTCTTTGAATGGAGGAATCTGTTCGTTGTTCCAAAGGGCAAGCCCTAGCCAATAGAGGGCTTCCTTTTTCCGTTCGTAGTAATTAGTCCGTCCGATATGCATTTCGCTATAAACAAAATCATCCAAAGGATAGCTTCCCGATGCTTTGATTTGCAGGTATTTCCGCGCAATGATCTCCCGATGCAATTCGGGTAGTTCATTTAACTTGCTTTGGAAGAGGTCAAGCCATTGCTCCGCCTGCCTGCATTTCTCATTTTGCCTATCGGGCCCGCCCGCAGACATGGGTTTCTTTTTCGCTTTCAATTTCATTACGAAATACTTGGCAATCCATTCGTCCAAGACGTATTTTACAAACCTATCCTTTTCTTCATTGAACTTCTTTCTTGCCTTCTTTTTGTCTGAATCAGTCGTCATGTGTGTCTTGACCATGTTGAAATGCTGATAATCAAATTCGCCCTCGTTATGCATGTGCATATACTTAAAGATGTGGGATAATTGAAACAACACTTCGTATGGAATGAATCCCGTCTCGTCATTATCGTCGCTTGGAAAATAAGGCACATTGAAGACTTTTAGATTCCCATTGTAGAACGTCTTGAATGCGACTTGTTTTCTAGACATCACTTGAAACACCGATACGTCTCCTTTTTGCGTAATCATCAAACCGAATTTCCCCCTAATCTCTTGTTGTATCCTTTACCGCCCGTCCACTAACAAACATTGGTAAAGAATCGGCTGCTGTACCACCCCCTGCATCCCTTGATCCGGCAAAAACTACTGGTCTTTCACGAATTCACCGTCCTTCAGGAAATAGAAGATGTTCTGTACATGCGCTTCATCCGCAAGCAGGTCGGAATCGAGCACGACCCTCGCCTTCAATGGAAGCAAAGCGTGTTTCAATAGTTTCAGATGCCGGATGTCCTCCGCGATGATGATGAGCCGTTCGTTGAAACTTTCTCCTTTCCATTTCATGTGCATAAGAAAATCATTTATTTCTCCCCTCACAACGTATACATACAGGAAGGATCGCCTAAACTGGATGGCCCCGATGAACGGGTTTGGCGTCGGTAGGATGGCGGGACCCGTTTTTCCGTCTTCCGCCTCCCTACCTTGGAATCGCTCGTATAGCTTGAAGAACAGCATCCGTTTCAAAACGTCTTCTGTCTTATATCGCACCCAATAATTGAGTTCATACGCATCTTCCATTCCGGCGATCAAAGCTCCGTTCAGCCCAAGCGTAAAAATGGGGATGATATTCCCGTCAAGCCGCATTTCGTGGCGAACGACCTTCTGCTCCGCAATCATGCGTTTTAGCCTTTTCTTGTCGATGCCGAACAACTGATGAAGCTGTTGCCCGCCGATAACGCCGACTTTGCCAATTGCATCAATCGCCTGTTTTTCCTTGCTCGACTTCGAACCGAAATGCTCAATGCGCTTCAGATTGGACGGCTTTCGATCCCAATGCAAGGTCCATGCGTGTGAAAGTGAAAACGGACTAGTGGCTTTCACTGCATTCATTTTCCTCACCCCTTTCATACGACGATCAGTGCCCGCCGTTTTTATTTATGCAAATAAAAATAATTGAATAGCGCGACAGCGCAATTCTGATATATGAATATCCGAAATAATCTCCAATAAAAGTGATGTAAAGATTGAACCACCCGTCATGTATCTTTTCGGAAAAGAGGATTGTGTAATCACCACACAATCCGCTCCCCCCTTCAAATCACACGGACGATTTTCGCACGTACTTGTTGTTCCTTTTCATCAATACCGTTAATCCGCACGAGTACCCGGTCGCCCCGCTTTAGGTTCTGATATTTCAAGTGGCTGGCGAGAGAATCCACGCCGGCCTCAAGGTTGATAAACACACCGAACTCCCGGACGCCCGACACCGTACCGACATATTCCGCTCCGCGCTTATACCTCGCCTTGCAGTCCTCCCACGGATTCTTCATGAGCGCCTTTGCACTCACCTTCACGTCCTTCTTCTCCGCATCAATGCCTAACACCTTGACACGCAGATGGTCCCCCGGCTTCACTTCCTCCGTTAAATCATCGATCCAACCGTACCGGATCTGGTCGAGTGGCAGCCTTACTTCGATGCCGCCGATGTCGGCACGGACAAGCGACGGGCTAACCGTACGGACGACTGCGATAATATCGTCCCCTGTCTTAATCCGTCTCAGCGTGATTTCCGCCATTTCTTCCAGCGCTGCCGTCCGGGACGCCATGAAAATCTGCTTTTCCGCGTCCTCTATGTATTCAAGTACCTTGTAGGCAACTTTCTTCCCCGTCAAGGCCCGTAGTTGCCGCAGGTTCTCGACTCCTGTAAATTCAATGGGGATGTATCCTTTAATCCTGCCGACATGGACGACCGCGCATTCCTTGCTGCCGATGCTTTCGATCCCGACAATCTCTGATTGGAGAATCTTGTCATTCTGTTTTGCGCCGACAACCTGTTGCCAATCCTTGTCATATTGTTCTTCCTGCGCGAGCCTCCGCGTGTCAAACCCCTCAATCAACATGGACGTAACATTCAATTCTTCCGCCATTCTGTAGCACTCCTTTTTTATTATGATGTAAGAGTAAGCCCCCACGAACCGAATCATAGGAGCCTGCATATAAGATGTAATTGTTATTTGAAAACCCTATTTCTAATTGTTCATGCGGATGTACCTACACCCTCCTTTCCTCTGTTTTGACCTTTTTTGCAGTTATACACAGTGGGAGTAGATAATGAATTACATACACATATTGTATATAAAGAGAAATTCCAATTCAACAGTTTGTGGAATCGGAACACGAAAAAACCTACTGCTGTTCTCTCGCTTCATTGCAAGAAAACCTCCACGGGTTATTTTCCGTCAGAATAACTTAATACTAGGGATTGAGGGTAGAGGTAGGTGGAATAGCCTCTCGTTTTTCTTTTGTATGGCATAGCTTATTTGCATTCAATACCATAATCAGGAAACCTAGAGATACTCCTTTTGTGTAGGATTGTGCTGATTACGCATTTATTCTACACAAAACAAAAAATGGGTTAACAGTTTGTGTACATTTTTTTCAATCCCAGAATCCGTCATCGGAACACAGGACGATATTCGGGGTTTCTTCCTCGGTTTTCGGCGAAATGATTGTGGCATCCTGCTTATGTTTTGGCAAGACTCCCCCACCCCTCTTGCTGTCAATCCTCAGTTTATTCGTAACAAGCAGGCGGTTTTCCGCTTTCTTTTCTGGTTCTGGCTTCGCGGACGGTAGTTTTCGATTTGCAGGCGGTTGATCCACCCTTTGTCCAGACTTTTCTTCCTTCCTTTCGTATAAGGTGGTCAAGTTTGGCTCCTGTCCTTGCGTATCAAAAGGCGCGGCAAGTTCTTCAGGGACTGCATGCATAGAGGGCACTTTTATCTCTTTCTTTGGCGCTTCTATATATCCGCTGATGACCAGTTCCCTCCCTTTGCCTTTCCATCTGCGTAGCAACAGATTCAAAACGCGTTTCATATCCATACTACTTCTTTTGACCAAGCTACCGGATTCCCATTCCTTTCGTTCCTTCCAGTCGCGGGGGATGAACTTTCCCTGCCCGAGCGCCGGCTTTTGAAGCGCGCCACCCTGCATGAGCTGATGGACGAAGTTGAAGCGCGGCAAGCCGTCAATTAAATCGGTAGGGTCGAACCGATATTCCTCGTTTTCGGTATCCCGGTAAGAATCTGGGAATAGGTTTGGCAGAAAAATCCGGTTCTTGTACGTCGATTGGCGCATGATGATTTTATCCTTCCCAAACATCTCCGCGAACTCTTTTGCGTCCTCCGCCCCGACGCCGCCGAATGCGATCTTGTTCCGGCAGTTGGCTAAAATCGACCGTTTCATGGCTTTCGCACTCACTTTCCCCGATTCAAGTTCAAGCTGTCCGAGCGATTGCGTCGCGAATATCCCTGCCACCCGGTACTCCGCCGCGAGCGACAGGAAAATCTCGACATCCGGGTTGATATAACGGGAGTATTCATCTACGATCAGGTAATGAGGAACCCGAGAGCTTTCTGTGCCAGGCCTTCTGAATGTGCCGTTTTGAAGGTGCATCGTCACGAATTGACCGAAGGCGTCACCGGACGAGCGTAACATCCCAAGCGCGGTGTTCACCGCAAGGATGCCGCCATTTTCGAAATGCTCATCAATGCTGATGCTGCTTTTCCCGGTCATGATCCGGCGAAGAGCATCGTTCGATACGACATTTTCAAGCTGCGCCCGAAGTCCAATGATGAATTGGCGGTATTTGTCGCGCATGCTACCGAGTAATTCCGACTCGAAGAAATGCACAAGGTCAGTCATGCCGTCCCGCTGTTTCAGTTCTGCCACTTTTGCCTCAAGCACAGCCTGATCCCGAAGCGTGTTCATCACATCAATAATATCCATGTGGTCGCCGTGCAGTTCCTTCAGTAGTTTGGTGACATTTCGCGCGGACAATTCCTGAACCGTCGCAAAGAAAGCATCCTGCTTTCCGAACAGCCCTTTCAGGACGACCACGGTTGCTTCCGCCACGTCATTGATTTCCCCCTCCATCGGATTGAACCGGTCCGTGTCAGGCTTCATCGGGTCGATATGGATGTACGGAAGGCCCATTTCCTCGCTCATTTCCGCGACCATCGCCGCCACGTCCCCTTTCGGTTCGACAACGGACAAGCCAAGTGGGATGCCACGTTTCTTCTGCAATAACAACTGGTAGATAATCGGCTTCAGGATTGTAGCCGTCTTCCCACACCGGGTCGGCCCAACGACAAGCATATGGGTGAAACAATCACTGCCGCCCCAAGTGATGGGAACGGTAGCAGTACTAGCCAGTCTCATATTTCCAAACTCCTTTCGTATCTTCTTCCTTCACGAGGACACCTATTCCCGCCTTTTCTTGCGTTTCTGCTTTCATCTTCCAATTTCATTTCCTCCTGTTTCGTAATTATTTGTACACGACATATGTCTTAGTGATGAAATCATGCAGTGCATGCTTTCTTTCGGTGAACGCAACCATGATATCGCCGATATAAAGAATCGCCGAGAGGAACTTCCCTATATATCGCAGGAGCACCCGCCTAAGGGAAAGACGGCCACCGTTTTCGTCTGCGACCTTGACGCCGATAACCATCTTGTCGTGGGTTGCCTGCTGCGATGAACTTTCCATCATCCCGTAATAGACGATCGCTACCACGGTGGATAATACTCCGTTTACAAACATCACTGCCATGTTGGCTGTAATCATCTGGGCTTGATTCCCTATGACAGGAGCCAAAATCAGCAGATTGATGAACATCTGTAAGAAGAACAAAGGGATTCCAAGGACAAAGCCGTCGATCAGAGATGCAACAAAGCGAATCCAGAATCCCGCGTATTTCCTTTCCGTTAAAACCATACTCTCCATTCAAATAAAACCCCTTTTGTTTAGTTTTCCATGCAATTACACATTTTGAGTATAATGTAAGCAAAAAAATAATACCTGGCTCACTCGCCTTCCACCATGGTGAATTTTCCTTCCCGATTCTCCTTCGTTTCCACGTTCCCCCATACCGTTTCCTCGTACAACAACTTGATACTTTCCCGCACTTCCTTCGGGTTCGCGTCTGGGTTCACGGTCACAATCAGTTTTTGTAACAGAAACCGGTCGATCAATTTGACGTTACATACCTGTGCGAGAAGGCGGGCATTCTCCGTGAAGACCGTGTTGGTGATGAGCCACGCTTCGTTTGCACCATGGTACATCCGCGCTGCAACGATCTCCTGCACCGCACGAACGCCGACCCGTGTGTTCACGCCGAGGCGGTTGATCTGTAAAACGGCTTTTGTTTCCCCTTCAAGAATAAAATCCGCCCCGAACAGGACTTCCAGTTCCTCGACTTCTGTTGTTTTGAATCCAACTTCCCCGAACAGCAGCCTGATGAATGCACCAAACTCATTTTCATCCATCCGGTCAATATCGTGTATCCCGGCGTCCCGCAATCTCTGCTCGTCCTGCCTTGTCCGAATGACGCGAACCAGACTTGGAACGGCGAGGGAAAGAACGAGCACCGTTACTGTCCATCCAATCAGTTGTGACAAACCTCTATCTCCTTTCCATAATTTTAATTTCAGGCTTTCCATCTATGACGTTTCAGGGAACCCCGAGATTTCTTTCTAGCACAGAACACAAATCCGTATAGATGTCCTCCCTCAAAAATGGTTGATAATACATAAGACTGATAATTTCATTGCATGCCCGCATATATTTTTCCTCGTGAAATGCAGCTTCAATATCCCGCATCCGCCGACCGTACCGCTCCGTCTTTTCTTTTTCTGGCCTATTATCGACTGGACCGACCTTAACGAGCTGTCCATAATACGATTGCAGGGCTACTTTCGCTTCCATATTCTTACGTTTTTGTTCCAGCGGATTGCAGTTTTGCGCATTCCACCAGTCATCGTGATTGGTAAGCACGGTATAGAGCTGGAATAATTCCATATCGACTGAACGCTCCCTTTCTTGCTCTTTTCGCCGCTCCTTTCGGCCCAATAGTTTACGGACGAAATTCATTACGTTTCACTCCTTCCCTTCATATTCATCGCTCACCAGTTCTTAAAACAGGAATCGAACAGTGACTGCGAATACGATGACAATTTCGCCTTCTCGCAATCTAACATCTGCCGGATGACAAGGTTCGCGCTCCCTAATTTTCGGTGTTTTGATACCACGAAAGCAATCTTGTGCTCCATCCGATCCACTGTCTTGATAGTGATGAGTTTGACAATCTTTCCTCTTGGTGTTGTGGATAATACTGTGGATAACTCTATTGACAAAATAGCTGACTTCCTTTCTCTTTATCTAGCTTTCTCTTCCATTTCAAAACAAGTTTCATTTTCTCGACTGATTGTCCACTGGATGAACCATGTAGACGTTCGTTTTTTCCTCATACACGTCCATCATGTCGTCCATTGGACTTTGTGCCATCCTAACAGAAAAGAAGACGGTCAAGATCATCACGAGAAAAAACAAAACGAGGATGATATTCATGAAATATCGTCCTCGCATATCCCCGTCCTTGCTTTGCGCCCGAAGTCTCCCGAAATACCGCTCCTTGCTGTCAAGTGGATTATTCTCCATTTTCAGTCGATTCCCCCAATACAATCATGACTTCCTGCTTCGGCTCCTGCTTGCGGTTCTTCCATTTCTCATACATGCTTTCCTGGGCCGGCTCCTTGATCCGTTGGTTCCCCCTCTTCTTCTTGTAGGAAGACTCTGCGCGCATGTACAGGAAATTTCCGTATGTGCTAAGCAGAAGAAGCATGAACAGAATCGCCTTCATCATCATCGCCGCGCTGAATATCTTATCGAATGTCCAGGCCGAATACAGATAGCTTGAAAGCAAAAGCGATATATAAACCGTGAGCGAAAATACGAGCAGCCGCCTTATTTTTTTACTTCTCCCCTTCGTCACGAACGATGCCGCGTAATAGACTAGCGTAAGCGCCGATCCTGCGAGCATTATTAGCTTCGGTGACGGGATATACTCACCTCCCATCATCAAGGCGACACCGATCCCCCCTGCCACGAAATGCAGCAGGGCTACCATTAGTTGAATCAAAAGCTATCCCCTCCTTCCTGACTAATTGAATTCGCCAACCATCCGATTCCCCGTATAAGGTTCCGATCCGTGAGTCTCTTTGAATGCCTTCCTGCGAATCTCCACTTCGAGAATAAGTGCAACTTCATCCGAAAGGACATCCTTCACAATGTCGTACATCCTCCCCTGCTCCTCCTTATCCAAATGATGCGAAACCGCATCCGCAAGCTCCTTTCCATTGTTAAGTAATGAAAATAACTGGTTTAATTCCGGTGTAACTCTGTACTGTGTCAATGTGAAATACCATCCTTTCCATTCCGATTCTTTCTTCAACCGGGGCAAGACCACCCTCCCCGCATACTCACTACTTGTTCCGACTTTTTTGCGACCCCCTAAAACAAAACGTCTTTTGAAGGGCGAAACGTCTCTTTGTCAAGGAGGCAGGCAAATTATTGCTTGTCCTGCCGCTCCATTCCTTGCATGATGAATCTATAGTTCAACTCAAATTCAAAACGTGTTTTGAAGGACAACCTGTATTCGAGTTCTTTTAATTCAAAACTGCCAGATAGTCCACGACCCGGCTCGGATGCACTGCCAGATAATCGATATGGAAGATTTCCTTCAGCAACTTGCTATGCAGATCGACATGTGTTAGGACAAGCAGTTTTCGCCCATCTTCCCGATAACTCTCTTTCCGATATCGAAGCATATGATGGATTTTCTTCAAGTCCGTATCAAGTAGATTCACGAAATACTTTTCCTCTCCTTCATGCCAAACGATTGTGTCGAGACCATCGTGGCAAATGGAGGGACCTTTGAGCCTTTCCTTAAATGATACACCGAGTTCCGATACCGCGAACCTAAGTACCTTGTCCTCGTCATCGAAATGGCTTAGATACTTTCTTCCGAACACATGGGGTAATACTTTGATGCTATGCCGCTTCGCAACTACCTTGCCGTCGTCTCCTTCTAATAGCGCCTTTACAATGGTTTCAAATGTCTGGCTCCCGCTCGTAAATAACAAAAAGTCGTTAATCTGATCGTAGTCCCCAACTTCACGGATGGTCTTTTGCAAATTTTTTGGACCCATGTTGGCATTCAGGATGTAAATTCCATATTCGTTCCGGGTGTGCGTATTCAGTAGCATCCCCTGTATGTTGTCGCTTCGGTTCAGGCGGAATCTCGCTTTCGTATCTCGGCTGTCCGATAACTCCCATCCGTGCGGTTCCAAATCAACGAGCAAGTCATTCGTCATCAAAACGTAGGGCAAGTGGTACTTATCTATTTTCAGTTGGTACGCCTGCCGCTCGACAAACATCCCCTGTTTTTTCAAACAGGAGATGCCCGTCTCGCTAATCCGGTGATATTTCCCCTGGCTCCGTTGCTTATTCAAATAACCGGAAATCGGTTCGCTATGCAGCAGTTTCTTCTTCCGCATCATGTACAGTTTCTTATATGTGTACGGCATCGAAATCCCAAACTTGCGCGCAATCTGCTCTGTCGTAAGCGCGCGGTACTCGTAAAGCCCCGTGAGAATTTCTGTATCCAATTTGCATAGGCGTTTGCTTCCTTCCAAAGGCATTTCCCCCTCCTGCTCCCCCGAAAGGAGTCTGTATTCCTGTTTTTAAGTGATCGCTAGCCATGCGGAGCGTACGGATTGTTTCGTTACGCAATATTGTCATGACTTCCAACATGGCTAACAAAACTTCGTGGATTTTTTAGATTTTTGCCACCTTGCTGGTAAACCTACGAAACTCCGAAGAATCAAGGTTCGAATTATCCCGAACAGGTATAATCCATCTGTGAAAAACCAAAAAATAAAGGTAAGAATTAAGGTCTCCGCAACCTAGTTTAGTTCTTACCTTTCGAGAAAGGTATAATCTAAAAAAAGCCGGGTATAAATGAAGCGAAAATCAGTTCCAAAAGTCATTTGCTCCATCAGATACCAAAACATCGATCTCCTCTCCTGCCATCATCTTTTCGACCGCATTTATATTCACTTCACTGAAAATTTTCCCGTCATGAATTTCTCTGTTATTTGCGCCTCGCCAAGTCAGAAAAGGGAAAAGGTTCTCCCGTTCCAACACAAAAACATCGATATAGGGTTCCGTATCCGTCAGGTGTGCCTCCTCTAACAACGTTAGTACATGCGCGTTATCATCGGGAATCAATCCGGTCGCCCGTACCGCATCAATCAAATATTTCCGGTTCCGATTATCGAGATCACGAATACCGGCTTCCTTGAAATGATGCTCAATTATGATGGTTGCCTTGTCAAAACGGGTTTCAATTGCATTGAAATCATAGAGATTGAACGTCGCTTCGAGGTACATCCTTCGAATAACAGCTTGAAATTCCTTGTCATGGGAATCATATAGTGGCAATGTTCCGGGATATGAAAAGCGAAACACCGGAAAACCATTAATTTGCAAAGGCTTCGATTGCTTGTTGCGGAAACTAGTTTCTGCAACATAACTTACATCCTCTGATAAATAGCCGGTTTCTCTTATCAATCGCACGCGAAATTCCTCCAAACTTTTTAGCAACAAGTTCATTTCTTTCGGCAAAGCGAAACCTCCTTGGTTATGACGTTGTTTATCCATGTGAACCCCTGTAATAAAGGGAATTGGCAATTAGGCGTCAGACGCATTTTTCATATTGATTCAGCGTTTATTCCATCCGTCTGACAAATGAAGAAGAAGCAAGGTCGGAAACATTGATGTGAAAGGGCTTTGCTCGTTTCGGTCACGTCCGACACGTCACTTTCACTTGGTCCGACGTAAGGGGATTGCCTGTATCGTCTTTCGTTGAAATGAAGGCATTTATCGCTTATTCGCTCCGTCAGACAAACCCATTCCAATGAAATTAGCTGCTCACTTATCCGAAAACACCCTTTCTAATCCTTCGAATTCATTGACAAGCCAATGATTATTCGTCTTGATAACATCGGCATAATACATCTTCCTTTGCGTGCTAATGGTCTTCACCCCGTCTAGAAGCTGCCAGTCGGCGAAGATGACAAAACGCATTTCGTTTTCATTCTTCGGTTCGGTTGCAAAAATTTCTAGATTGGAAATATCCCGCTTCTTGTCATCACGACTAATTTTGATGTCCTTGATCGCCTTCTTATAAAAATGCTCGGTTGCATATGTCTGCCACTCCGCCTTGTTTGTTTCGTCTAGCACCCAGATCGCCATTGTTTTTCCGACAGTTGACCGTGCTTGATTCACCTGTTCCTTGCCGTGTTTCTTGATGAACTCAGCTTCGAAATCAGGCTCTGTCGGTTGCTCGGCCGTTCCACCTCTCTCGTCTTCTCCTTGAACCCCACCCTTTGTCTCGTCCTTTTCGATAGTAGGCGTAGCCACCTTATCCGGCCTTTTTGCTGGCCGTTCATCCCCCGAATCCTTCGGAATCACTTCGGCTTGTTTTGGTGGTTCCTCCTGCACATTCGGCTCCTGCTTTCCTTTTATAAGTGAAAAAACGACAAAGATTAGAGCCAATGCCATTGCGACGATACCGATAATTTTCGTCTTATCCATATTCAAAAATCCTCCTCATTTTTATTCCGAGAAGTCGGCTACTCTGCCGAATCCTACAATTTTCGGTCCCCAATAGGAATCGAAGGGATTGGAATACATGACACCTGAATTGTTGGAGTTATACATCTTCCCATTTCCGACAAACATGCCGACATGCGTAACCGGCGCGTAAGAAGCGGTGCTAAAAAAAATCAGGTCGCCTGGCTGTAATTCATCCTGTGTGATGCGTTGGCTAAACCTGTATTGTTCATAGGAAGTGCGGGGAAGCTGAATTCCTGCCCTTGCATACGCCCATTGCATCAATCCCGAGCAGTCGAAACCGGCGGAAGGGCTTGCCCCCGCCCAGACATACGACCATCCTTGATATTTCAACATTTCTTCATAAATGATCTGGAAGGCTTCATTTCCAACCGCCAGAACACCTTCACAGTTCATAATAAGCCCACCGAAATCAGCTGCAATTTCGGTCACTCTTGAGACCCAGTATTGATTCAATCCGTTCGGATCGTTCGCGGCTCCGATTGGCGCATATACAGCACCGAGTTTTTCAATCGTGTCAAGCCCATCATCAATAATCCGCCGTTTTATATTTGCCATCGTATAGCGCAGGCCTTCTTCCATGTTAGGGAAGCGCATGAGACTAGACCAACCGGAAGCCGGATCCATGATCCCCCCCGGATTGTTGTAATTCTTTACAGCGTTCGATGTACCGCTCCCTGTTTCATGCAGCATGATTGCGGAAGCAAGCACAGGGTCAATCCCGTATTCGCTTGCTAGGCTGATAATGGTATCTCCGTATCCCACAAGTGCCCCCACTTTGGATGGGTCCGCAAAGTTCGCATCCCATATATTGAAATCTACCTCACCTTCAAGCCGGCAGAAGGAACCGAAGCTGTTTGAGCGCTCCTGCTCTTCATCATCCACGATGATGATGAACATGCCTGCTGCGATAAGGAGGAACAGGCTAATCATCAGCAACGGAAGACAGCCTAGTGACGCACCGATGCCGATAAGCCAACCCTTTCCACCCTTTTTGTTATGTTCGTTTTCCATACATCAAACTCCTTACATCCGTACTTGTGTTTGAAAACAACAGGAAAAAGCGTGAAGACATGCCTTCACGCTTTTTTGTTACTGATTCGTATTTCTGTCTTCCGTGCCAGGTTCGGGGTTCAATTGCTCTGTTTGGTGAATCCGTGGTTGCGCCCCGCGGTTTGTTTCGTTTGGAACCAAATTTGTTGGCGTGTTGCCAGTTTCCTTCTTCGGCTGAACCGGTTCCTCCTTTGTCTGCCCGCTCTCAAAAGGTGTGTTTTCAATTGGTGCCGTTTCGATGGAACTGCCACCGAAGGAACTCTGTTCAAGCGGTTTCGCATCCATCCCTTTTCCTTGTAGAGGACTGTTGTCAAAGGATGAGCCTTCCATCGACGAGCCTTTCATTTCACTGCCGCCCATCGGGGAAGCGTCTATCTTTGAACTATCAAGATGGATAGAACCAAGCGGCTTCGTTTCCATATTATTGCCACCGATTGGGTTGTCCTCCATCGGTTTTGAATCCATGCCGCCGCCCTTCATTTCGTTTCCGCTGATAGGCTTGCTTTCCAACTGGCTTCCGCCTACTGGATTATTGCCGATTGGGTTTGTATCCATTTTTTCGCCCGATAGCGCATCATTTTGAAGCGGTGTTGTATCCATAGAACCGCCTTCCAAGGGTGTGTCTCCTATTGGTTTTGCATCCAACCTATTTGAGCCCATTGAATTGCCATCAAGACGACCGCCGTCAATCGGCCTGGTTTCTAAGCCTCCACCCGTTGCGGCATTTCCGCTTAAAGGACTAGAATCCATGCCGGTTCGGTACTTATCCGCCCCTTGGAGTAAACTGTTATCCATATGAGAAGCCTCTGTCCGAGCATAAGCATCCATCGAACGGATGTCTGACTGTTGGCTCCCGAATGCTGCAGTCTGTATCGGGCCGCCTCCAATCGGGGTATTTTCTACCAGGTTGAAAGGATCCTGCCCACCGTACAGGGAATTCAAATTCATATCCGTGTTCTCCATTGGAATGGAAGAAACATGGGCATATTCCGCCCCTATCCCGTGATTATTGAAATCATTCGGTTCAAATTCTGGCCCCATTTTCCGGAAAATCCGTTCGTTTTCCTCGTAATTCGAATTTTGAACACGTTGCGCCTTGATGCCCCTCGCAAACTCATCCGCAAAGTTTCCTTGAAGTTGCCCTTTTTCGAACTGGCTCTGCATCTTGCTGTATTGCGCTTCCATCTCCGCCATACTTACGTCTTGGAGACCTGCTTTTTCTAGCGACGTTACAACGTCGTGTGTTGCATGGTGCGCCCCTTTTTCATGGAAGAACCGGGTAGCGTTTTCCGATGTTTCTGTTGGTCGCTGATCTCGTCGCAAAATACGCTCCTGTTCGCTCAACCGGTTTTCCACCCGCTGTTCTTTGATTCCGGAAATCATAGATTGGGAGAAATCTTTGTTCATCTCGCCCGTACGGGATTTCTGCACCATTTTGTCGTATTGTTCTTCGAATTCCTCCGGCGTCACGTCATGTAAACCGTTCTTTTCAAAGGCTTCCATCGTTTCGTCGATTGTGTCTGTGCCGAAGCCCTTCTCCTTCATGAAGCTCACAAGCGTCCCTTTCTCTTGAATAGCAAGTTCAGGAGCGTTCTTCGTAGAACCAAGTTTACTCAATCGGCTGAAATTCGCTGCACGTGCCGATGCAGATGCTACTTCTGCGATGCCCGCTTCCCCTGTCACCGCTCTGCCTGCTGTACTGCCGATGGAAGCGCCCATCGCCGCTCCTGCAGGTCCTCCGAGAAACGCACCAACTGCCGTGCCTGCGACCGTTGCCGTGCCTTGCACGCCTTTTTTCGCTATACTGAACGGATTCACCGGACCGGACGCTTCCCGCAAGCCTGCAATCATCTGCGAGCCGGATGCAAATACATTGGAAATCCGTTTCCGCAACAGGAACAGCGTGATAAACAATACAAAGTGGAATACGCCGACTGCGATATAATCCACGATAGATTGTGCGTTAAAACGTTGCGCCACACTCATGGAGAATAATGCTTCCGACAATACCAACAACAATACGGTGAAAAAGGCAAAAAATATTTTTAATGCTAGCGGAATGAC
The DNA here is from genome assembly GCA_000752035.1 of Bacillus rubiinfantis. GTDB lineage: Bacteria > Bacillota > Bacilli > Bacillales > Cytobacillaceae > Neobacillus > Neobacillus rubiinfantis. The sequence continues at coordinate 112,051 of CCFE01000010.1, forward strand.
AAACTCAATTGCATAACGTTTCAACACCCCAAAGAATCCCGGAATCGAAGCGATTAACAATGCGAACGGAGCGATAGCCGCGATAATAAGGAACCAGAATTGCAGCACAATCAACAAAACTGCAAGCATGAAGATTGGCATGGAAACGATTCCGTTTACTACTAGATAAAATGCACTGAACGATAATCGGTCAAGGACGGAACTGTGAACCATCAGCCCGTTATTATGATCCACTACCTCCTTTGTCAAAACCTTCTCATATCGGTCTTCCCCGGTTGGCGTCTTCAATAAATCCCTTATCCGACTTTCTCCAATTTGGCCTGTATCATGCGTGCCATATTGCATGTACAAATACGGACGATCGACGAACATTGTCCATAAGGAATCCTTCATCGTTGTCTTCGTATCAGCATTGACGGTAACGTTGCTATTCTCATTCCATGTCGTCAATCCGATAATATGACGTGTTGCATCATGTGTAATGCTTTGCGCTCCATTGATAAAAGTTGCGTAGTTGGAGAACAACAACAATGACAAAGTGAGTGTCAAAACCGTTTTCATCAAAGCACCGATAGATTCAAGGAACGCACGGCGAATGACGAAGACATACAACATATTCAAAACCGCAAGGATAATGACCATTTTAATCAAGCCACCGAACAAGCCACCGCCAAGGAACTTGCCTCCGGAAATACCGGCCATATTTTGAATGCTGTCCTGTAGTTGTTGCACCAATGCACTGATAATATCGATATCGAAAGCGAAATCAAGCACCATAATCATCGTGTTCGTCAAAAAAAGATTCATTTTGAATGCCATGTTGACGATCATATTTAGGAAGGTGTTGAACTTATCCATAAAGTTGCCGCTGAAGTCGGTCCAACCGAACAGCTTATCTTTGATGTTCTCCCAGCCGCTGTCCTCTCTCGCTTTTTTCGCATCACGTTCCGTGACTGAATCTAAATAGTAATAGTTTTTCCCTCCCCCCTTAAATTCCCCCATCTGCTCCCGCTCAAAGGCATCCACAATTCCTTGATCGACCCGTTGGGAATCCGTTTCTGCAAACACGGGTGCAGGGGACGATGCCCCAATCCCCCCGACGAAAAAAAGCAGCGTAAGTATTAGAAATGACCGCTTCAAAATAGATATTTTCTTTTGTTTCATAGATTAAGGGGAAAAAAGAATCTCCCTAGCATGTAGGGAGATTCTTCTTCCGCACCTTTTACCTCCTTTCTAAAAACACAGAAGTATAAAAGTCAGTTATTTTTTGTTAAATTGCCTTTTCCATCAAAGTAAAGTTTTGAAACAGTCCCTCCATTTTTCTCCATTGTTTGAGGGAAAACCTCACTACTGCTTAATCCATTGTTCTCAATCTTCCATATATCATTTTCATCCTTTGCAAGTGCGACATTCATGGATACAGCGGTACTTGAACCCTTTTTGTATACATATGTTTGATAGTACAATTTTCCGGTTTTATCATATTCAGATGAATACCGGATGAAATAGTATTCATCAACGTTTTGAACGAACGCCCCATTTTGTTGGGCCTCCAGTGTTTGGCGACCGCTTCCCATGAACTTTTCATATCCAGCTTCATTCGGAAGATACATAGCTTCCAATGTATCAAGATCGCTTTCGAAATTAGCAACAAGGAATTCGTGAATCACTTTATCCGCATCCTTGAATTTTTCATTCAACTTAGCTCTCATTTCTTTGTCAAGCTGCAATTCGTCTTTTGTTTCATCCTTTCCGGGTTTGGCTGTTTTCTCCGCCTTTGGAGCAGACTGCTGACTGCCGTTTGAACCGGAACAGCCGCTAATAATAAGGGCGCACCCTGCAATTAGGGCAATTCCGAAAGTTCGTAAACTGATTTTCTTTTTATCCATCCCAATCATTCCTTTTCTTGTTTTCTAGTTTACAAGAATTATAGGACACTTCTATACAGACGGACAATGAATTAGCAGGAAGGATTTACCTCGCCCGCTCTTTTTCACGTTCCCGTTCTTCCTCAGTGGACGTGGACGAGTCGAACGCATTCAACAATTCCTCGAACACCGGATTGATACGGATAACGGCAGAGCGACCGTAGATATCCTGAAACAGGGCTTCCCCGCGGTCAAGCCTTTTGAGTGTATCAATGTTTTCCTGTGTCCTCGGTAGATTCAGATAGTCGAGCATTTCTTCACATTCACTCGTCTTCCGCAAACCGAAACTGAATTTCATTCCGATGTTTGCGACATCCTGCCCGTGGTCAGACGCATTCTGTGAACCTTTCATCAGCGTGGTGTTGTAGTAACGGCCCATCCGCACGATGAAGTTCATGAGTTCCGCACCGATCGGGCTTCGCTCAATCGCACTTGCTTCGTCTTGGAGAATGTACTTGTGCACGCCGCGTTCACTGTTGAACATGTATTGCTTCGTCCACGCGGTAATTGAAATCATGATCGCTTCCGAAATCATATGGATCGGACGCTTTTGTTTTTCCTCGCCCGAAGGCAGGTTCAGGTTCTGGATCATCAGCACTTGAATCGGTTTTTCATGTTCAAGCACCTTGAATTTCTGTCCAACTTCACCGAATAATAGCAATGACAACTGGTTTCGTTTAAGAGTGGTGAGCGTATTTAGCAGACTTTCTAACGCTTGGTAGCGCTGGTCCGACATGTTGGCCAGCCTGTTGTCGTAAAGATTCTGCAAATGGCTCATGGCAACTCCTATGCATGGATCGTCGTGCTTTGGCACTTCCTCGACTGCTTCGCTCAATATGCTGTATGCCACGTCGTCAATATTGATCTGTGCCAGATACGAAAGGATGTCCATTGTCACATCCTTTGCTTCCTCTGTGCTTGTACTCGTACGGAACGGGTCGAGGGAACCGGCGTCGTCCGGGTCCTTCCCGAGCGTCCAGACGGAAATATATTCCGGTGGGATAAACGGCAAGCCTTTGTTCCAATCTTTCCGGTCGCCTTTCGGGTCAATGATAAGCCCTTTGGAACCGGTCAGCGTCGCAAGATAGGTAAACAGGTTCATGAAAAACGATTTACCTTTTCCAGTCATCCCTGCAACAAGAACCGAGATGGAATCAACCACATTGCCAAGGCCGTCAAAGGCTTTCGCAGCAAGGTCTGGTTGCACGAACACCGGCTTCGACAAACGGGATGTATGTCCAATATAGAAGCCCCGGTTATCCCCGATGTTGGTCGTTGCTCCGAACATCATCCCGCCTAGAATGCCTGGCGCCACTTCCATCCTGTAATCTTCATGGATTTTCCTCGATCCGGGAATCGTTTCAAGCAGTAAGGGGATCTGATAGCCGTATGGAGATAGGATTTTCAGACCGAACTTACTCATTTCGTTTATCAGCAAATCCACCCGCGTTTTTAACTGTTCCTCGTTTTCTGCCGTCACTTTCAGGACGAACGAGCAGGCGTAACCGGGATACCCGGTCTGTTGGAAATAGTTCTCCATCTGGACCGTCCCCTGCTCCGACACTTCAACGTTCATGTCAATTCCCTGTCCGCCCTTCCACGCTTCATTGCGTTGATCTTGAATTTCAAGTTTCGCATTCCCGAGCCGCTTCCGCACCATTTCGTTCGGTTGATGATCAGCCCGGATGGAAATAGTGACAGGGAACGGCATCCGCAGCTTGATGTAGTACAGCCATTCATAGCCCGGATGAAAATGGATGTCGCCCATGTCGGCGATGACAAGATGCTGGCAGTACAATTCCTCGATATTGTTGTCGTCCGTGATGCGGCTTAACAGGAGTTTCTTTGGGTTGATTTCCTCAATATTGGTCCCTTGCAGGTCGATGAACTCCTTCCTGTCGCACCGAACCGCTTTATGCTTGACTCCCTTCTTATCCACCCCCTCGATGGCTTTGCCGGACGCAAAGCCGCTCCGCATTTTTATGTCCGAATTGTTGTTCCGTGTGCTAAACATCTTTTCCGCGATGTATACCGTCTCCGCTGTTGAGACGCGCGTTATACGTGAGGAGAAAGCATTCACAAGAGTTGTCTCAATCGTTGACGCTTGACTCCGGTACGCCTGAATCTCACTATCTAGGATGTCATCCGGGTACAGGCCGACCGCTTGATACAAGGGAGAATTTAAGCCGTTCATGAAACTCTTGAAAGCATTGATCGCGTCAATCCCCATGTTGCCGGACGTATATCGGTTCCGTTCCTTGTTCAGTTGAATGCCGATATAATCATGGTATTCGCTTGATTCATTCAGTTCCTTTTGGTCTTCCAGCGCCGCCTTCACTCGTTGGATGAACGTGATGCCATTTTCTCGAAGGGGATAGTTCTTCCGCTCCATCACCGCGATTGTTTCATCCAGAATGCCCGATATGTCCGTCGGGTTCGGAATCGAAAGGAAATGCAAATCAAGTCCAATATTCGTAAAGAGAGACATTTGTTGCTGAAACGGGATGATTTTTTCATCGTCATCCAAAAAATCATAGTTGAAACCATCGATTTTGTAGTACGCCCACACGGTATTGTCTTGGGCAAATACAAGGTTTCCTTCGATATGCTTAATCGGAAATTCAATCTTCAAAGACCCCACACTCCTTTTTTGAAACAGTCTTATTTTTTTCTTCATCTGTTTGCGTTCTGTACGCGATCCGACACCGATTAGCTCTTTTCTTCGGACGATGTTTCCGATTTTATCGGACTCAGGCTAAGGAGCTCGAACACTTCCTTTTTGACTTCCTCCTTTCTTTTTTCCTTTTTCCGCCTAGCGATCAGGGGATTAGGTGGTTTGAGTGTTGGCAGGAAGGCTTTGCCTACCGATTCCTGTTCCTTCGCCTGTTCCCGCATGTTACCTTCCATCAGCTTTTGAAGAGACATAACTTTCTGTTCCAGTTCCGTCAGACGCTGCGATTCCTTTTCCGCGGCCTCATCGATAACAGTTTCCGCCATGCGGGCCGCATCCGGTTGCTTCGGTTCTTCATAGTAAGGGGTTTGTACAGGCAATTCAGATTCTTCACAGTAGATCGGCGAGTGTGTCCTGAACGCTGACGGTTTTTCCTGTACATCCTTTGTTTTGACTTGTACGAATACTTCGTTCACTTGCGCAGGTGCTTCTTCTGGATGAACCTCGACTTCATCCGTTGATTCTTGTTTCAACTGAATGCCAATCGTTTCCTCACGGCTCGTTTCTGGTATAAAAGATGTTTTGTTTTCCCCCGGCTTCCTGTGACGTTGCCTTTGTCTCGCGAACACTTCCTTCGCTTCTTTCATGCGTTTCCACACAGATGGTTTGCTCTCCTTATTTTTGGGAGTTACGCTTGCGGAATGTTCCTGCTCGTTTGCTTTCGGAAGAGCGGCAGTCATCTCTTCAAGCATGTTTACTTCTCCGTTCGATACGGTATAGGTGAAGTAGTTGCGGAATTGGTAGACCGTCTCCTTCGGGATTTCTTTCCCGCGATAATATGTCTTCTTCGAGACGCGGTTTCTCACCTGATACCCGATGAACGACCGGAAGAAGAAGATCGGTGATCGGTTCTCCGTTCCCACATCCGCGAGCAGCCATGCAAGCCCAATCGGAAGAAGGACAAGAACGCCCTTCGGCATCCAGTTGATGAGGTTCCCAAGATACGGAAGGTTATAAAAGACAATCGTTCCGACACCGAAGACGATCCCATACAAAACAGCTTTCATCCGCAACGGTCGTCCTAGCTTCAATCCAAAAACTTGATAGATTTTCTTTTCGAATTTCAAATAGTTGTTCAGGACATATAACGGGATTTTGTTAATCACCATTCACCACCTGTTTTAAATTTCGAAAAACAAAACAATGGGAATCCATAACGGCTGCCACCGATACAGACCCCCATTGTTAAGAGATGACTGTTACCTACCACCAAAGTTAAGCAAGTTCGTCAGCCATTCGGCAAGTGTGATAATCAAATCAGGCTTCACGATAAACATACCGATAAATGCAAGTCCAATGACAACCCCGACCATCGCAATCCAAGCACGCTTGAATGCTGTGACGATGAGCAGAACCAGGAGGGCGATGAACAAAGCCCATTTGACTTCCCCCGCGAACCAATCGAATAAACTTTCTATCGACATATACCAACTAACTCCTTTCAGTTGTTTTCGTTATGTTGTTTTACTGTTCAAAGACCCGTACCTTACCGGTGGTAGGGAAAATGCATTTTCTTGATAACACCACCCCCAACAGGGCAATCCCGGGATCACCTCTTGCCGGATTGTGATTCCTGTTCTTTTTCTCCTTGCTTGTCTTTTTTGCTTTTATCGCCACCGGTTTCATCAGACGATTGCTCTGTAGCCCGAAGTAATTCGTCGATATATTTCTTGCTGTTTAGATGCTTCACCACGAAACGATCCTGCCGCTCCGCAAGGACAATTTGATAATAGGAAGAATATTCAATGCCAGTATCCGGTTCGGCGAAAATGACCGTGGCGCTCACGACTTTTTCCTTTTCGTTTTTCCCTTCGAACACGGTGACATTCTTGATCGAATCGAACTGCATCGTTTTGTTCAAACCACTTTGACGGTGTTCGTCCTCAAACAGATAGCTTAGCTTCTCTCTTGAATCGTTCGCATAGGCTTCGAAAAATGTGTTCAGGAAGTCTTTGACGCCGTTTATCTGGTTGCCGACAACGGTGCGCAGTTTTTCGGTATCCATGTCAGGACCGGATGTATTCGGCGTTTCCTCGTAATAAGTGAAACTTGGAACCTGATAAATCATGTATCGTTTTTGGTCTGCATCGTAATACAGATGGACCGCCACGTATTTTTTCTTTGTAACTCTTTTTACAATTCCTTGTTCGTTTACTACGACATCCATGCTATCCTGCGATAGGTTTTCGACCGAATGGGTATCTTCCCCATCCTCGCCAAGTGCGCTTTTCTCTTTTTCAATGGCAGCGAGCGTCTTGTCGTAAGTGATACCTACCTGAAACGTCAGAATGGACTTGTTATCGCCTATGCCCTCCGCTTCTTTCAACAGGACGGCATCCCGTTTCAGCGTGGATTGCCACATCTTGCCTGCAACATTTCCGATCTGGTCGGCAAGGTCTTTCGTTACAAAGTAGCCGAGTTGTGTATCCCGTTCGTTCTTATCAAGCTGCTCGGGATTCCACGTGAAATAATGCGAAAGGAAATCCTTCGAAAACTCAATGGCTTCCATCGATACCGCCTTACTTGCAGTCGGTTCATTGGGGACCACCGCTTCCGTCTGTTTCTTTCCCCCGCCCGAATTGACAACCACAGTCAGAAACATCAACACCAGCATGACCCAGAAGGCGATGACACCAGCCTTCCGCGTGCGATACCCTTTTGGTTTGTTCTGCTTTTCCTTCTTCTTCGCATCACTTTTCTGCTTTTCATTCTCGTTCATTTTCAAGACGACGTTTTTAAATTTCTTAAACTTTCCCTCCTTATTTGATTTTCTGTGAGTACGTTTGCTCAAATTATTTACTCCTTTCCCGCCATGTGGCGCAAAATCAAATTTTCTTGCTGGAAGAGCCAACCAATATGACGACAGCGACAATAATCATAAGGGTTGCAATCGTTCCGTACTTGACAATCGACAGTTCGTACAGATTGGTAATGTGCATCTTGAACTCTTCCCATAGTGGCACAAGACTCGGAAACTGCTCCAAGACGATATTGCCGATGACTGCGATCAAGAAAATCATGAAGATAATTCCGAGTAACATCCTGAACATGCGTGTTCCTCCTTTACATTGGGTTGTGTATAGAAATTGCTTGCGAATTTACATTTCAACTTGAACCAGTGAGCAAGTATTTCTGACATTACAATAGACCGCTTGGGATTGCTCTCACAGACTCTTTGGAGGTAAAGAAAAAAGAAGAGGATGTTTTCACTCCCCTTCTCCACCTCACTCGCCTATCATTTTATTAGGAAATAAAAACGGATCGCCTTGTCACAACACTTCCATCCGATTCCTTTTTCGGTAGATCAGATATGCGCCTAAGCCCGACGCGGCCACAAGCGATAGTAAATATCCTTTCCTCACTTCATCCCTCCCATCACCCTTGACTGTTGTGTTATTACCTTTATTCTATCAGTCCTTCTGAGTAGAGAAGTCCGTAAAAAGTCCGCGGATATTATTCTGCAAAGAAAAAATGCCCGACCACTTTCGGCCCGACACTTAATGTTTCAGCATATACGAAAATTCACTTCGGATGATCCGCATGGCGTGTTCTGGATCCGTCGCCCGTCCCTGACGGATGAATACGATCATTGCTTCAAGAACATTCCTGCGTTGAAACTCCGGAGGGAGAGTGCATTTCTCTTTGAGCGCCTTTTCAATTGTCGCACGATTATGCTCCGCCGCTCTCACAAACTCGAAGCAATTCAAGAACTCCCTATCGCACCTCCCTTCCAGTATGTTTGTCCGCTTCTTTATGACGTTGTAGGCCCTAAAACCAAAAAGCACCGCGAGGGCAACGGAACCGCCCATGAAGAAGTATAGAGGAAACCAAAATACAGTTTCCCGCATCGGTCGGACCATTGAGTTGAGCAGGAAGAAGATGAGCGTCGAAACGCCCATTGTTGTAAGGACAATTCGCAGGACCGTATTGTTGTTCACAATCCTCTTTTGCAGAAACCCATCCATTTTCCTCTTCCATATATCCCGTTCTTCCGTGAACATTTCTTTCAGCAACAACGCCTTGTATGTCTGCTCCAGGGACAGCATCATTACACCCATCTCCTTTTTTCAATTATTGATCTTACGCCTATAATAGCCCTCTCGCAGGAGTTCAACCAATTATCGTAAGGAGAATTTTTATGTTGCTAACAAAACACCTTTTGTTATGAACAAAAAGCTAACACACAAGATACTGCGGTTTGCATTCCTGTATCAGGTACCCGATCCACCGTTTTCCGAGCGTCGTGTTCAAGAATTTCTCCGACAGGTTGATACTTTCCCAATGCCGGATGATACCCCATTCTAAAAACCAAAGGACGGAAAAGGCATCTGAAATAATTACCTTCTTTCCATTGACGACAGCTTCTGCCGTGAACGTGTGGATGCTAATGTCTCCATTATTCTTGCAGGTATGCACTTCCACTTTCCGCACATGGACTTTTAAGGGCCCGTGTTCCCTTTCCATTGCTTGTACTGCTTTTTCTACCGTCGGCTTCCATTGCCACTTATCCAAATGGGTGAAAGCCGCTTCCTTCACTTCTTTTTCCAAATCAACGTACACTCCTAACATTAAAATCAAACAGGCAACCTAGTTGCCTGTTTCGTTAACGGCGGATTCTCGCTTTTCTGCCTTCGAGTTCAAGGCTTGGCTTGTCGAAGGCGTAGTAGTCTTCCCTATGTTCGAGTCGGGTGAATAGATAATAGCCTCCCGCCTGTGAGTCCTCATCCTCCACCCAGATATCAAGGGGCGACCCGCTCGACAGTTCGTATGCCCCAAGGGCGTACCGTCCATTCCCGTTCTTTTTTAGAACGCCCTCTATGAATGTAGTCTTTCCCAACTCCGCCATACAGCCGTACGCTTTTTCAAGAGCCAACTGACTTTGATAAACCAGTAGATATTTCTGATATTCATCGATGTTAAGTATTGCCGTATTAGTGTTGTCGAACATTTTATCTGTATCCTGCAAAAGGGTTTCAATTTCCCCACCGAGCTTTTTGTATCGCTTCACGATTTCTTCTAAATCCATTTCATTTCCACTCCTCTCGTTTAAATGTAGTTTCAGCCGAATCATGAAATTCGGTGCATCGCCTACATGACTTGCCCCGTTTTCCATCCTTTGGCTTGATAGACCATATTTAAAAAACCATTCAACTGCTTCGGATTGGTGAATCCTAGCGCACGTTGAATGGATTTCTTTGTTGCTCCCTGTTCGAGCAAGTAGAGGACTTCATCAGGCGTTAGTTCCTCCCCTTTGGAAAGAAGAAATTCGATGTTCGTATTCTTCTCCCATAGTTCAGTTCCCACGTTCCGTAGACATTTGTAAATCGGGCAATTTCCGCATACAGATTCATAGGAGTTCGGTTCCTCTGGGGCGACGTCGGAAATTGCCCGTCCGTTCATCGGACAGGCATCGCAGATTTTAAAACATCTGCCAATTTCCAGAAACAGCCGCTTCTTTTTCAGCCGCGTCTTTGCCTTGAAGCTGCTCTCTATCTTCTCCCTTGTTTTTGCATCTAACATCTCTATCTCCCTTCCCCTAGTGATTATTCATTACCGAAAGAGGACAGAAAGGCTTGCGCGCTGTTTCTAATGGCATCCTCCGATACAACGCCCTTCTGATCCTTTCTGCTTATCTCGCTCCCGCTTGAAGCAACCGTGATCCCTTTCCGCAGTTCTTTTAACAGTTCTTCATGCTGTAATCGGTATAATTCCTTAAAATTGAGCAATTCCTTTTTAAGTTCATCAAATTCCTTCTTCTCTTTCCGTTCGTCGTTCATCGTGCGGTATGCATATTTAAGCATATTTCGAATCATTTCACTCCGCCTGCTTTTGGGGACATTTTCAAGCATTCTTCCAATGTCCTCATCTTCGTCCGTGAGCCGGAAACTGTACCGCCTTTCCCAATTCGCTGTCATCGTTGTTCACCGCCCGCCACCTTATTTCCGATGATTGAAAATGGAGTTGCCTAGCCGCAAGTACCCGATTGCATTTGCGAATTGACTTTCCTGAATCTTAATCAGCCGGTCATCGAAGGGTTTCTGAATAAATGGCTCGAACAATTCACCACCGCCCCCCGCAAGGAAAATAGCATCAAATAGGTCCGACTCTTCACCCCACACGTTTTTTAACCGGTCTACGATATTCATGGCAATCGACTTCTTGCTCGTATGGATCATTTCCTCAAAGTTTAGTGTTTTCCCCTTGTAAGTCAGCCGCCCGTCTTGCATGGCACGGTTCAGATGGAACTCGTTCAAATCCGCACCACCCGTTTGCACCTTGAAGGCTTGCCTGATGTCCCGCGTCAGGTTGATAACTCCATCGTCGATTGTACCGGACAGCTTGGTCTTCGGCATGAATCCCTTGTTCGCCTGAATCTCGACAACCACGAAATCCGTTGTCCGATACCCAATGTCGATCAAACCGATCAGCGCACCCTCATTCATGTAATGTGGGTACGTCAGTTTACCTTCGTGGTTGAAAAGGGCTGAATACACAGCGGACGCTCCTTGCGGAAACACAAGTGCATCCTCAATGTTAATCTGCTCCTTGCACCCGGCAAGCGAGCCGGATTCCCATTCAAGCGTAGGATGCACACCTTTGATGGACTGTTGGAAATCCTTTGCCTGCGCTCTATAGAAGTCAAGAGGCAACCCCGTCGATAGTTTAATAGAACCGCTCTTTCCATCCGTTACAAGCTGAACTGCAGTATTCAGCAAGATATGCGTATATAAGTGTTCAAACCGCTCCCGCTCAAAAATTCGTGACAGGGAACGCGATTCCTTCGCAAGTTCGCCCACGAAGTAACTTTCTCCTTTGTACACGACATGTATATTCAAAAGATCATTCTTTTCTTCCCCGAACATGTTTGTAAGCCCCCGGTCATGTCCTTTTCCGACAAGCGACGGGAAAACAACTCTCTTGCCTGTTGAGGAAATCGCCTTTACAAAACCATATCCTAAATCCACCGCTACAAAATTCGTATTCACCCTTTTGTCCTCCCCTTCAGTCGCTAGAAACCTAGCAATATTTGTACTATCTCCATTTTCTCCAACCAATCTGCTAAACTCAAAAAATAATCAGTAAAATCTTTCCACCCGAAAAACAACAGGATCACTATCATGATGACTCGGCATATCCGGTCATTCACGACGAACATGAACCATGATACCTTTATGCCAACCGATAGATTCAGGGGATTGAACAGCTTCACCCGGCCCGTCAACATATCCCCCCACAGCGTGTGCCAGAACCCCCGCCTTGACTGCAAGTCCCACCTTCAGGTCCATAGCAGGGTTAGGAGCAATCCAACCGCTATCGAAAACGGAAACGAATGCGGCAGCGTCCGATGTCCCACCAACTGATTCAGCGGAAGCGACACTCGGAACAGTACTTTTCCGTACTTCAATTTTGGCTCATCGAGATCAGGGATGATGCCTGCGATACAACCAATCAACCCGCCTTTCCAGTCACCACCCGATGCCATGTAGCCGGCGACGACACCAGACAACATATGCGTTTGACATTCCAAAAGTAGGACACCTTCCCTCCGGGGAAAGTCTTCATTTTATCTATCAATCTAAGAAACCTTATCACCCCTCTCATTTCGTCAGCACCCTGCTATAAAGTCGTTTGTCCTCGACATGTGCCTGCATCCCCTTGCAGCGATAGCACCACAGATGCTTGATATGTCCATCCTTCTTCTGATTGCCTTTCAGCCGAAACATCGGGTAGACATTTTGACATTCGCTGCATATCAGAAATGTTTTGACCGTTTCTCGTTTCGTCCGCCACAATGATTCACACCTCCCTTTTATCTGCTTTGTCTCCACGTGTGGTTTTTGGGGATTGCCTGCACTTAGGCAGCGGATTGCGTTATCCCCTTGCATCCACTGTTTCTGCGTGTCATATTACCGGACAGATTGTTGTTCTTGGCGGACCTTGTTATTTAGTTGGTTATAAATGGCTTCGAGTTCCTCGTCTGATAGGTTCCTGTAGAACTCTTTGCTGTACCCGCCCCATACATAGCACCACTCTTCCATGAATGCCCGGTTCGACGACATAGCCAGGTCTTCATCTTTTACCGCCATACGCTTTCCCTCCCTTCAAGCAATTCAAAAAGGGGCGACCTTCAATCAGGTCAATCCCCTTGTTTGCGCGTAGTTTCGACTGCACTGCGTTCAGTAGCAACTTACAATTTATTTTTAATTTTTTTCGAGTCAAGTCCGCAATGGATACGGCACGTTTTCTGCAGAGCAGGAAAAACAGATTACCACCTGAACCTAGGCTGAAACCAGAACAACATGCATTTTGGTATTTTTTGAACCATCCACCTCCTTCAAGTTAGCTTGTTGTTAAATCCTGAACGGTAATTTGTCCATGACAGGGTTCCGGACCGGCTCCGCAAAAAGATGTTTGATGGACAGAGGAATCGCACAGGACATTTCGCCATAAAACACGATGTTCGGATTGGCAAACATAATGTATTGAGCCACCTTCGCTATGTCGCTTTTATTCAGCTCCTTTTTAAGCAGCCCTTTTCGTTCCAGTCCGCCAATCAACCGATTTATAGTTTCCCTCGACATCTCCATCCGATGGGCGAGTTCGCTTTGCGTGAGATAATGCCCGCGTTCGCGATTGATGCAGTTGTCGGAATCAAGAACTGTGGATAAACGAAAAAGGAATGCCATTTCCGCATCGGTTAGATATTTATGTTCGGTGAAATAGGAAATGTTAGGTGTCACGAAGGTTACGACGTTGGACGTCCTTTCCGTTTCTTGGATAACCAAGTAAATCAACTCCTTGCCTTTTTGTCTAAAAATTAAGAATCGGACACTATATATAAGAATAAGAATAGCGCCAACTGACCAAGGTGCGAAAAATCCCTTCAAACCAACGTTTATAAGCGTTTTAGGATGTGTCTTTTAGAACACACTAGTGTATCTTTTTAGACACACCCCCAAAGCATTATTTTGGTGTTATTTTTTATGGTGTGACAAAAAAGACACACCTATGGCCTTACCTTTTCCTGCTTTCCCGTTTATTTTTCAAATAAGTGGAACGACTCAGCATTTTACCTTCCTTCTGATTGTGTGAATGCCACACCTTCCATTCGAGCAGGATTTTGCTTTTTTCAATGTAATCGTATTCCATCACCATGTCACAAAGCATGGGGTCAATTTCGTCCTTATTTCCCTTATATATGATTTCAGGGTTCACGAACAAAGGGCGCGCATTGACGTTCCGTTTATAAAGTTTGATTTCTTTTGCACTAACAATTTCGTAAATCAATCCTTTGTCTATCAGTTTTTTTATAGTTCGGCTTAGATTTTCCCGTTGAACACCTAACACATTGGCAATTTCGGTAATCGTCATAAATTGGTCCGTTTCAGGATTTTTGATAGCATTTGAACTCATTGCAATAAACGGGGAAATTGCCGATAGAAAACCAAGTTCGTTCATCGTCATATACTTTTCTCTGATCAGGATGTCGATATTCTCGTGGAACATTTGTACAAAAGGCGTTTTGTTTTTCTTTTTGATTTTGTACAGCCCGTAACCTATACGGTTCGCCTTCTCCTCCTGACGAGCGACTTCGCTTAGATCGACCAGCCTTTCAGATTCCCTCAGCCGTGCGTGCTGCTCCGCTACCTCTAGCTGCCTTTGCAGACTCATTTGCCTCCACCCCTGTTATCCCTGTGTATTTTCTGCGGCGCAAACATAAAAAAGTCAACAGGAATTGTTGACCCTTTCGTTTTTCTTATAGCGATTGCCGTGATTGATTTCTTCAACGATCCGTTCGGCCAATCTGCTGTTCCGTTTCGTGATCTTGTCATTGCCGATTGCCATGTTCATCGCTTTGTTCGTTCCAATTAAGACCGCCTTCTCTTTCGCCCGTGTCAGAGCCGTGTAAACGAGATTCCGGGCAAGCATAATGTAATGGCTCGTTGTCATGGGAATGATGACAACAGGGGCTTCTCCTCCTTGTGACTTGTGTATAGTGATGGCATACCCTAATTCAATCTGGTCCATATCTTCTCGTAGGTATGTCACATTCCGGCCGCCAAAATTAGCTGTAAGGATGTCAACATATTCATTCAGGTCCTTGACGAAATATCTTTCGATGGCACGGATGACACCGATATCCCCGTTATACACGTCTTTGTCCCGATTGTTTTTCTTTTGAAGAATTTTATCGCCGACACGGAAAGTCCGATTCCCTAGCCTCCATTCTTCTGTATAGGCGGTCTTCGGGTTGACCGCATCCCGCAGCATCTGATTCAGCGCAATGGTTCCGACCGGCCCTTTCCTCATCGCGCTTAACACCAAGATGTCGGATAAATCGTAACCTATATTTATGAATCGGACGACGCTGAGCACGACAAGCTGTGCGATATGGTCAGGCCCTTCCTTTTGGATGAAGTAGAAATCGTCTTTGCTCGTGTCAATCAATAACGGCTTCCCTTTATTAATTCGGTGCGCGTTAGTGACAATCTGGCTTTCTTGCGCCTGCCTAAATACATCGGTAAGGCGAACAGTCGGCACACCAGCTTGGATCATGTCAGCAAGGACGTTGCCCGGGCTTACTGAGGGCAATTGATCTGTATCTCCGACGAACAGAATTTTCGCATTGTCCTCGACCGCTTGCAGAAGCAGGTGCATTAGGTGCAGGTCCACCATTGATACTTCATCAATAACAAGAAGGTTTGCCTGAAGCTTGTTATCGCTGTTGTATTCCGGTTTGTCGCTAGGTCGGTAACCGATTAGACTATGGATTGTTTTCGCTTCCTGCCCGGTCACTTCGGAAAGTTTCCTGCTTGCCCTCCCGGTAGGCGCGGCGAGCGCTACTTGTGCATTAGGGTGGACGGCTTTGAATACGTCTAGCATGGTCTTCACAACGGTCGTCTTCCCTGTTCCTGGCCCACCGGTCAGAATTAGTATTTGTTCTAAAAACAGACATTTGACCGCTTCCCGCTGCTTTTCCGCGAGGATGATACGGTTCTTCCTTTGATATGCCGTAATCTGCTTTTCCAAAAAAGACATAGCTTCGCCACCCCGTGATCCTCTCAATTTTGAAAGTTTCCGGGCTAGTTTCTGTTCATATGTGTATAATTTTTTGGGATAGACGCTTCCGTCATCCTCGATGACAATGGTTTGTCCGTCGAGGCGGAAAACGCTTTGTTCGATTTCCGCCATCGTGACAACTGCATCACCGGTAGCATGATGGTTAAGCGCGAGTTCGACTTGCTGGAACAGTTCATTTTCCTCTACAAAGCAATGCCCTAATCTGTAGCAAGTCTCTTTCAAGACAAATTCTATGCAAGCATCTATGCGAAAACTTGAAATCGGAAGGATGCCAATTTTTCTTGCGATCTCGTCCGCTTTCAGGAACCCGATATTATTGAATTTGATAAGTTCATATGGATTTGCACGGATGACGTTAGCAACATTCGCTCCGAATTCTTTATAGGCTATCAAGGCAACATTCATTGTGATGCCGTAGACAAGCAGTTCACTAATTATTTTCTGCACTTCGAAAGTCAACCGCACGCTTTCGACAATGCGGGTTTGCCTTTTCGGACCAATCCCCCTGATTCCCTCAAGAGACGATTCGCCTTCTTTGCTGATGATCTCGATGGCATTCTCCCCTAGTTTCTCGACGATCAGAACAGCTTGCTTCGCGCCACAACCATTCACCAAAGAAGAAGCGAGAAATGCGATTGCCTGCTCTTTGGTCTGCGGTACGGGCCGCTCCCACGTTTCTACTGCGAATTGTTGGCCGTACTTGGGGTGGGTTTCCCATTTCCCTTTGATGGTGAGGTCTTCCCCTTTTTCGACACCATACAGGCTGCCTTTTATTTTGATGATGTTCCGTCCGTCTGTTTGGAAATTTCCGATCAAAAAGTCGTCTTTCCTGAAAAACACGTCCTTCAAAACGCCGGAAAGTGTTTCGGAATCAACGGCTTGTCCCTCATTCATGATACACACACCCTTTCTCCCTAGATTCATAGAGCAGGTGTTTCAACCGCTGCAAGAAGGTATGGCGGTCATCTAGTACAAACACGTTTTGTTTTAAAGGGATACGTACATCAGGATAAACAGCCTCAAAAAGGGATTGCGACATGCGGATTCTCTTTTTCCTTTGATGGATGGTCACATTAATGGCTTGTATCTTTGAGTGGATAGAATTGCCCTTCCACTCCTTTCTTTGTCTATTGTCATAATCACGGAGCAGTTCTTCGATTCCCGTTTCGATTGGATTTTGTAAATCATCAATTTGGTTCAATAGAACTTGTTCCGCGTCGCTTCCGATGACTTCATTTGCCTGTTGAAGAAGTTCTTGCTTGATCTTTTCAATTTCCTCCTTGTTTGAAAGCTCTTCCAGTTCGATTTGAATTTCCGGTGTCATGTCGAGCTGCATGAGGAAGGCATCGACTTCCTCCTGTGGCACGTTGTTTTTGCTCGGCAGCCCGATAATTCTCGGAACACTATGAACAGCATGCAAAAGGTCGCTCGGGAAACGGCTTGCATCCGAATGGGTTTCGATCAGGATATAGCCGTTTAGAACAGAACCGATTTTTTTGTTCTCCTGGCGCAATTCTTTCAACTGCCTTGTCAGGGTGCGGATGTTCTCTCTGTAGGAATCAAGCATCTCTAGCGAATCTGTATCCTCGTATCGTTTCATGGCATCGCAGGCATGGCGAAGGTTGGATATTCCTGCTTGCAGCCGCTTCACATGAAGGTATTCCGATATTTCTTCGTGTTCCAATCCGCACAGTTCATCCAAATCTTGACCTGTCCGGTATACGGAATCAGCCTTTTCCATCGCGTAGATACATTTGACCGTTCTGTTATTTGTTCTAGTTAGCACATTTAGCAACATTTCTTTTGCTTCAATTTCGAAGCCTGTGTGAACTTGCAAAACAAAGAAAGACCCCATTCCCTTCTACCCTTTCCTCTAGTATTTTTGTTCCTATGTTTAGGAACAAAAAGTAATCTGATTAGTTCCTTGACATCGCTTAGATATCGCGGCATTTCCCGCTGTTCGCATGCATCCACTTAAAAACCTCGTCACGCGGATACCTTGCCGAGACGAACTGACTTTTCGGAAATCCTTTGATTCCAACAATTTTATTTACTGTTGCTTCCTTAACCTGAAATATTTCCGTAAGATCCAACTTTGTCAACAAATGAGGATATTGAAACTGCTTCTGTGAATCCTGGACACCAAGTTCGTACGCTTCCTTGAAAAGGAGTTTTAATTCCTTCGTCAGCACTTCAGTTTTTAATTGATCGAGTAAAACATTCATTTTCCTCTCCCCTTCCGAGAATGTTCCCCATAATGAATATAATCTTTTATACTTTTACACAATATGGGTAGAAATTAGCCAAAAAAAAGATCTTCAACTTTTTCGTTTAGGATATCAGCGATTTTTAGTGCAGTTTCTAGGGTGAGTGATGTCTTTCCGCTTTCAATATTGGCGTATCCCGAAGGAGAACGATAACCCAGGAGCTTTGCAACGTGCGTTTGGCTGACTCCTTTTCGCATCCTGTATTGCCGTAAACGGGAAATGTTATATTTCTTCTGGTCCATAATCTGCCGAAACACAACTCCTTCTCTTGATACACAAATCGGGTAACTTAAATGTATAGTAACCTACTCAACTTGTGTATGTCAACTACTCATTTTGTTAATCTATGAAAAAACTTTCCTCTTTTGTGTAATCGTGTTACTATATTAATAAATATTTGGAAAAGATTTATTTTGTTTTTATATTAAGGATAAGGGTGTTTTGTGAATGAAGGATGATCTTGCTTCAAAACTGAAAATGTTGCGTGAGTCGAATAATTGGTCGAAGACGGACGTACAACGGAGACTAAATCTGAAAACCCTATCCACCTATGCAAATTGGGAATACGGACTTCGGAGCCCTGACAACGAAATGCTCGCGAAAATCGCGGAATTGTACGATGTCTCAACAGATTATTTATTAGGCGTCACAAGCAAGCCAACTTCCGTTGAGAGGAATCAGGAGGAAGAGGAATTTTTGAAGGCTATCTCGAATCCTGAATTGAAGCGTTGGTTCATTGATCTGTCGAAGTCGGACGAGAGTGATCTCGAAAAACTTCGGACGATGTGGAACTTGATTAAGGGGGAACAGGAGGGGGGTAGGAAAAAATAAGGGAGACAACAAACAATTCAAAAGACGTTTCATTTTCCATCGAAGGAATTTCCTGTTCTGGATGATGGAATTTTCTTTACCCAACAGACCGAACAAACGTTTGACTATAGTCAACAAAAAGACATCGCTTTTAAACAAGGGACGTCTTCTGAATAAATTCCTTGTTCGGAAGGCAACTCGCTTTTATTCAACCAGAATGGAGTGCAGTGATGAAGGGGGATAATCCAATGGACAAAATGATTCAGACACTATACAGAGACATCAACATTTCAAAATGGGAGGATTTTCAGGAAAGACCGGTGCGTAGGATGATTGCAGAGATTTCAGATGAATTGGGGCTTCCTGTCCACTTCTACGGTCATCCGAGCGAATTGAACAACATGGGTGGTACATGGCGCGTCTTCCTTAACGAAAACCAGTGCGATGAAAAGCTATGGCAGGACTTCGGAAAGGTTGTCGGCATTTATGTATGTCATCAACTGTTTCTGGAAGGAAAAGCAGTACACCAATTATGTGACTTCCCTTATTACTTCTGCGTCCCCTCTTTTCTCCTTCGACAGTTACCACTCGTGGAGAAGACGGAGGACAAACAATGGATTACAGGGGAAATTACACGTATTTTCCATGTCGAATCAAGTTTTGCAGAAACAAGGATTCAGTTATTTTGTGCATCTTAACTAATGCGTATTGCCGCACAATACTTTTTAAGAATTCACCGGAAGGGTGGTGGTTAAATTGGTCGCTTAAAATAAGTTTGTAGTTTTAAAATGTATTTAAATAGCAAAAGCATTTTTGCTCAGAACAACAGAAAGGGGTAATGAGGTAAAAAATGGCGTCATACAAAAGATACAAAACACAGGAAGGGTACCGCTGGTCTGTTCAAGTAGGGATCGGAAAAGACCCGATGACAGGTAAGTACCGCTACACAACAAGAAGGGGTTTCAAGAGAAAGCAGGATGCAGAGGATGCAGTACGCGATATCTTGAATCAGGTGGATGAAGGCGACTTCATTCAAACTGAATATGTGACGTTCGAAGAAGTCTACCAGAAGTGGTTGCAGGAACAGGAACGGAAACTGAAAATATCCTCGATTATGAACAAGAAGTCAAAGTTCAACAAACATATCTTGCCAAACTTCGCAAAACTTTATATCGACCAGATCACGACAAAGGATTGTCAGCGTTTCATTGACGACCTTGCGATGAAGATGAAATGTTTCAAGGATTATGGAAATCAAATGGATTTGCTGTTCCGCTACGCGAAACGGAAGAAGATCATCAAGGAAAATCCAATGGATGAATTGGTCTACCCGGCCTACGTAGACGAGTATAGCAGTCAGGAAGAAGATCAAGGAGTAGAGTTTTGGGAACGGGAGACGGTCAATTATTTCCTGAGCCGGACAGAGCAGGAATTTCCATACCGCGTATATGCGATGTTTCGGACCTTGCTGTATACAGGCATCCGCAAAGGTGAACTTGGTGCGCTGCTTGAATCGGATGTATGCGAAAAGAAAAAGGAATTGCAGATTAGTAAGAACCTCGTTTGGATCAACGGGGAATATCTATTGCTACGTCCGAAAACGAAGAATTCGGTGCGCACAATCAGCCTTGATGATGAGACGTTTGAAGTTCTGGTAAAGTTGAAGAAACTGAACAAACAACTACGGGAAGATCATGGCAATCCTGAAATTGAGAAATTTCTGTTCCCGCGTCCAAGCGACCTGAAACCGATACGGCTTGCACATCTGAACGAGCGACTTCATTTCGCCTGCAAGAAATTCAAATTGAAAAATATCAGGGTGCATGGGCTGCGGCATACACACGCTTCTATGTTGTTCGCATCCGGGGCAAGAATGAAAGACATTCAGCAAAGATTAGGACATGCACGTATCAGTACCACAATGGATATTTACACACACATCACCGAAGATGTAGACGGAAGTTTAAGTAAACTTTTGGCGAGCTACTTGAATAAAGAAACCGTCCCAAGCGAAGAAGATAATGAGGTATAAAAGGTGTGACACGCGCATGTTCGAATCCCTAAAAACAGCCGAGAGTGAGTCCTTCGAAAATTTTTCGAAAAAAATTACATTCAAATTACATTCACTCGGGTGTTTTTCACCAGATTTTAGTAAAATAAAGCCCATTTGAAATAAATTCCAAATGGGCGAAACCCTTGATACGACTGATTTTTTAGCGTTTTGAGAACTGTGGTGCACGACGAGCGCCTTTAAGACCGTATTTCTTACGCTCTTTCATACGTGGGTCACGAGTTAACAGACCAGCACGTTTTAAAGTTGGACGGTATTCTGGGTCTACTTGAAGTAATGCACGAGCAACACCATGACGGATTGCGCCTGCTTGACCAGTGTAGCCACCGCCTTTTACGTTTACAAGAACATCGTAGCTGCCAACTGTTTCAGTAGCTACTAATGGTTGTCTTACAACAACACGTAAAGCTTCAAATGGGATATATTCTTCAATGTCACGACCATTAACAACAATTTTGCCTGTACCTGGAACTAAACGCACACGTGCGACAGAGCTCTTACGACGGCCAGTACCAATATATTGAACTTGTGCCAAGTTAATTCCCTCCTCTTAATTAACCGCGAAGTTCGTAAACTTCTGGTTTTTGTGCTTGGTGTGGATGCTCTGCGCCAGCATACACATGTAATTTTTTAAACATTTGACGACCTAAAGAATTTTTTGGAAGCATGCCTTTGATAGCAAGCTCAAGCATTTTCTCAGCATAGTTTGTACGCATTTCAAGAGCCGTTCTTTGTTTTAAACCACCTGGATGTAAGCTGTGACGGTAGTAAATTTTATCATTTAATTTGTTGCCAGTTAGTTGAATTTTAGATGCATTTAGAATAATAACATGATCACCAGTGTCAACATGTGGTGTATAAGTCGGTTTATGCTTACCGCGTAAGATTGATGCTACTTCAGAAGCTAAACGGCCAAGAGTTTTGCCTTCTGCATCAACTACGTACCATTTGCGCTCGATATTGTTGGCATTTGCCATAAACGTTGTACGCATGAGTTTCCCTCCTAATGAATAACCAAAATAATTGTTTCGTTTCGCACGATTATTAGCCTTTGCATCGCATTCTGTTCCGGGAATGGATGACAAATGCCTGTTTTGTGCATTGATTTCTCAAACTATATTTTCAATCACGATTAAGACTTTCCGGGGCTTTATCGTGGGATTAAAAACACACACATATAATATAATAATAAGTTAGGATGCAATTGTCAAGAAGATGTTACACCAGGTTCAGTTGTTTAAAAAAATTTTTTTCATAGCAAGTTGAATTTGGCAACCAAAAGTATTCTCCCATTATTCATCATAAAACACTTGCCATAGATATAAACCTTGAGCAGGAGCAGTTTTTCCAGCAAAGCGACGGTCCCTTTTGGCTAAAATGGCAGCAATCTCCTCAGGAGCACGTTCTCCTGAACCTATCTCAAGCAGTGTCCCAACCAAAATCCGCACCATATTATACAGGAAACCATTTCCGACAAAACGGAGCGTTAACACATTCCCCTCCTGCAAAAACTCAATGGTTTTGATCGTCCGAACTTTGTCAACCACCTCTGTCTTTGCGGAGCAGAAACTGGTAAAGTCATAAGGCTGGCCCACTAAATATTTACTTGCCATCTTCATTGCTTCAATATTAAGAGAATAAGGATACCAGAGCGAGAAATTCCGTGCAAACGGATCTCGATATTGCGATAAAAGAATTCGATAGCGATATTCTTTGCCAACAGCATTAAACCGTGCATGGAACGATTCATTTACTTTGGCAACATGATTAACGGAAACATCAGGCGGCAGCAAAGCATTTAACGCTGTTCCCCACTTCTCCTCAGGAATTCTTAAGCTAGAGTCAAAATGAATGACCTGACCTCTGGCATGAACACCGGCATCGGTTCTCCCTGACGCAGAGACCTTTACCGCTTGTCCCTTATGGATTTTTTCTAAAACAGATTCTAGAACAGACTGTACCGTACGCTTATGGGGCTGTACCTGATAGCCAGAAAAATTTGTGCCATCGTAGGCAATCACTGCTTTATACCTTTGCATTTGTATCTCCATTATGCTCGTAATAAGATTAACAGAATCGTAATAATACCTAGAAAGACAAGCTGGAGCGTGTCGGCTAGTTTCCAATTTAACTGGCGATATTTAGTTCGTCCTTCGCCACCGCGATAGCCACGTGCTTCCATAGCAATTGCTAGCTCCTCGGCGCGTTTAAAAGAGCTAACAAATAACGGGATCAATAACGGAATAACCGCCTTAATTCGCTCCTTTAGGGGACCGCTGGCAAATTCTACCCCCCTTGCGATTTGCGCCTTCATTATTTTATCTGTTTCCTGCATCAGTGTAGGGATAAATCTTAGTGAGATGGACATCATTAAAGCCATCTCATGGACCGGAAATTTAATTTTCTTTAACGGGCCTAATAACATTTCCAGGCCATCGGTAATTTCAATCGGTGTCGTCGTTAGTGTCAATAAAGACGTCATCAGGATGAGAAAGAAAAAGCGAAATGAGATGTAAAAGCCCATTTTTAGCCCTTCTGCATAAATTTTAAACCAGCCCCATTGCACTAACAGAGTTCCTTCTCTCGTAAAAAATAATTGCAAAAGAAATGTTAAAGCTACTAGCCACAGAATTGGTTTCAGCCCGCCATATAAGAAGCGGATAGGAATCTTCGCCAAGCCAATCATCAGAATTGTATACAACCCGATGATGGTATAAGTCAGCCAATTATTGGCCAAAAAGATAATACAAACAAAGAGGAATATAATCGTTAGTTTAGAGCGTGGATCCATTCTATGAATCAGCGAATCTGCTGGGACATAACGGCCGAAGATCATCTTGTCCATCATGACGTACCACCTCGCTCTAACACTTCTGCAACAGCGGCTGATAATTGTTCAATCGATAGATATATTTGCTTAAATTTATGCCCCCATTTTTCCTCCAGCTTTAATTGAAAGCGAACTACTTCCGGGACATCAAGTCCCATTTGTACTAGTTCAGCCGGCGAGGAAAAGATTTCCACAGGAGTGCCCTTTTTAACAACCTTTCCTTGCTGCATAATCACAATTTGGTCTGCATACATGGCGGCGTCTTCCATGCTATGGGTGACAAGGATGGTCGACAGTCCTCTTTCTTGATGGAGCTGATAAAACATGTCCATAATTTCCTTTCGCCCACGGGGATCCAAACCTGCAGTTGGTTCATCTAAAACAATCACATCCGGTTCCATTGCCAGGACTCCCGCAATCGCTACACGGCGCATTTGTCCACCTGAGAGGTCAAATGGCGATTTAGTTAAGATTGTCTCAGAAAGACCTACCTGCACCAGAGCATGTCGAGCTCGCTCTTTTGCTTCCGTTTCGGACACGCCGAAATTCATCGGGCCAAACATGATATCCTTTTCGACGGTTTCCTCAAATAGTTGGTGCTCGGGAAATTGAAAAACAATTCCTACCTTTTGCCTTACTTGACGAAGGCCTTTATTTTTCTGGTTGGCTTTAATTTCGCGATTACCGATTGTCACAGTTCCTTCAGTTGGAACAAGTAAGCCATTTAGATGTTGCAAGACAGTAGACTTTCCGGAGCCAGTATGTCCGATGATTGCCATATATGTGCCTGCTGGGATGTCGATAGATACATCTTGAATAGCAAGCCTTTCAAACGGCGTATTCACCTGGTAACGATAATCTACATGCGCGAGTGAGATGTCCATAGCTCTGTCACCAACTCTTCTTCCGATAAATAATGCTTTGAAAATTGTATGCCGTGTTTGCGGAAAGACTTACTCATTTTGACTGCAAAGGGTATGTCTAACCCTAACTGAATTAATTGCTCATCCATTGAAAATATATCCTCAGGAGTACCTTCGCGAAAAACCTCACCCTTATTCATGACAATAATGCGATCGGCCTTAGCCGCTTCTTCTAGGTCATGGGTTATGGAAATAACCGTAAGCGACTTTTCATTTTTTAAAGTTCTAACAGTTTCTAAGACCTCTTCTCGGCCTCTAGGGTCAAGCATGGATGTAGCTTCATCAAGAATAATAATCGCCGGTCTTAGCGCTAAGACTCCCGCAATGGCAACGCGCTGCTTTTGTCCACCTGATAGATGGTGGGGCTCTTGATTCAGAAATTGTTCCATTTTTACTCGTTTAAGTGAGTCTGCCACCCGTTGAACCATATCATCTCGGGGAACACCCATATTTTCTAAACCAAAAGCCACATCATCTTGAACGGTAGTTCCAACAAATTGATTGTCAGGGTTTTGAAATACCATGCCAATTTTGCTGCGAATATCCCATATAGTATCTTCAGTAAGTTTGATTCCGCAAACAGTAATTTCACCTTGGTGAGGAAATTGTAAACCATTTAGCAACTTCGCCATTGTTGACTTTCCTGAACCATTGTGACCTACAATTGCCAGCCACTCACCTTCATAAATTTCAAAAGAAACGTCATTCAGTGCATTTCGCTCTTGTCCATCGTATCGAAAGGTAATACCATTAAGTGACACAATCGGCGTACTCATCCTACTTCTCCCCTTACTCGTCTCTCCTATATATCTATGTATACAAAAAAAGCCTGCACCTCATCCCCTGGGCAGGAACGTATCTACTGCCTGAAAAATCCTTCGGTTACATGACGGGAGAGGTGCATGAGCTAGACGAGTCGCAAACAGGAATTTTACTCCTGCTTTAGAGGATAATCTGCTCTAAAGTCTCCCACAAAGGTGGAAGTTACGCTCATCGTAACACTCTTTTTGGCTTGGTTCGCAATATATTCTATTGTAATACAGAAAAAGGGCAGAGAACAAGTTTGATTGTAAACTGTCCAGCGCCCTTGTTGTCTGAGAAGTTCTTATACTAGTTCAATAATAACCATTGGAGCGCCATCGCCGCGACGTGGCCCAAGTTTCATGATGCGAGTGTATCCACCTTGACGCTCTTGGTAACGTGGAGCAATATCAGAGAATAGTTTTTGAAGTGCATTTTGACCATTTTCTGCATTAGCTACTTCGTTACGAACGTAAGCTGCTGCTTGACGGCGTGCATGAAGGTCACCGCGTTTTCCTAAAGTAATCATCTTCTCAACAGTTGAACGTAATTCTTTCGCACGTGTTTCAGTTGTTTCGATACGCTCGTTGATAATTAAATCAGTAGTTAGATCACGCAGCATAGCTTTTCTTTGTGCGCTGGTACGTCCTAGCTTTCTATATGCCATGAAGGGTTCCCTCCTTTGTTGATGTTATAAATTGATTGCAACTTACATAAACGGAAGTCGTGTTCTATAACGCTACTAGTCGTCTTTACGTAAGCCCAATCCAAGCTCTTCTAGTTTTGCCTTCACTTCTTCAAGTGATTTTCGTCCTAAGTTACGTACTTTCATCATATCTTCTTCGGTTTTGTTAGCTAATTCTTGAACCGTATTGATGCCGGCACGCTTTAGGCAGTTGTATGAACGAACGGAAAGATCAAGCTCTTCAATTGTCATCTCTAGAACTTTTTCTTTTTGATCTTCTTCTTTTTCAATCATGATTTCAGCATTTTGGGCTTCATCGGTTAATCCAACAAAGATATTTAAATGCTCAGTTAGAATTTTGGAACCAAGAGCGATTGCCTCTTTTGGCCCAGTGCTTCCATCTGTCCAAACATCAAGTGTAAGCTTATCATAATTTGATAATTGACCTACACGAGTAGCCTCTACTTGATAAGATACACGGGAAACCGGCGTAAAAATAGAATCAATTGGAATCACACCAATTGGCTGATCTTCACGCTTATTTTGATCAGCAGGTGTATATCCACGACCACGCTTTGCAGTTAAACGCATCCGAAGATGGCCGTTTGCTCCAAGTGTGGCAATATGAAGATCCGGATTTAATATCTCTACATCACTGTCATGCGTGATATTACCAGCACTGACAACACCTGGACCTTGAAGATCGATTTCTAGTGTTTTTTCTTCATCAGAATAGATTTTTAAGGCAATTTTTTTGATGTTTAAGATAATAGATGTTACATCTTCTACGACGCCTTCAATTGTTGAGAACTCATGAAGTACCCCATCGACCTGAATCGCAGTAACAGCGGCACCTGGCAGTGAAGATAAAAGGATACGACGTAAGGAGTTACCCAAAGTGGTACCATATCCACGCTCTAGTGGCTCTACGACGAACTTACCGTATTTGGCATCATCGCTGATCTCAACCGTTTCGATTTTTGGTTTTTCTATTTCGATCATCAATTAACCCTCCTTCAAAACGTCGAAACCTCAATTAGACGTTAGCTAATTGAAATTCCCCCATGCATATGTTCCCCGTTTTGTGCACAACAACTGGAATAAATCTTCTGTATAATGTTTAAAGAAATTCATATCATAACCCATTATAGACAGATGATACAAATTCTATACAGAAAAATTATACACGGCGACGTTTCGGCGGACGGCAGCCATTATGTGGAACAGGTGTAACGTCCTTAATTGCCGTTACTTCAAGTCCTGCAGCCTGAAGAGCACGGATGGCAGCTTCACGTCCTGCACCAGGTCCTTTAACAGTTACTTCTAAGGTTTTCATTCCATGCTCCATAGATGCTTTCGCAGCTGTTTCTGCAGCCATTTGTGCTGCGAATGGAGTAGATTTACGAGAACCTTTAAATCCAAGTGCACCTGCACTTGACCATGAAACGGCATTACCATGAACATCAGTAATAGTTACAATTGTATTGTTAAAAGTTGAACGAATATGTGCAATTCCTGATTCAATATTCTTTTTTACACGACGTTTCCGTGTATTCGTTTTACGTGCCATTTAATTTAACCTCCTTTGCCGATTACTTCTTCTTGTTCGCAACAGTCTTACGAGGACCTTTGCGTGTACGAGCGTTGTTTTTCGTATTTTGTCCGCGAACTGGTAACCCGCGACGATGACGTAGACCGCGGTAGCAGCCGATTTCCATTAGACGCTTAATATTAAGGGAAACTTCACGACGAAGATCACCTTCAACCTTTAGCTTGTCAACGATGTCCCGGATTTTATTAAGTTCGTCTTCAGTTAAATCACGAACACGAGTGTCTTCAGAAACGCCAGCTTCTGCTAGAATCTTTTGTGCTGTATTTTTACCAATACCATAAATGTAAGTTAATGAGATTACTACACGCTTTTCACGTGGAATATCAACACCAGCAATACGTGCCATGTAAAATGTGCACCTCCCTTAATGTATTATCCTTGTTTTTGTTTATGTTTAGGGTTTTCACAAATAACCATTACTTTTCCGCGTCTGCGAATGACTTTACACTTTTCACAGATCGGTTTAACTGATGGTCTTACTTTCATTATCCTAACCTCCTTAATAGTACGGAGTGCAAGCCATTATTTAAAGCGGTAGGTAATTCTTCCGCGTGTTAAGTCATATGGAGAAAGCTCAACAGTTACCTTGTCCCCTGGTAGAATTCGAATGAAATGCATGCGAATTTTTCCGGAAACATGAGCCAGCACTGTATGACCATTTTCTAATTCTACCTTAAACATCGCATTTGGCAAAGTTTCAATGACTTTACCTTCAATTTCAATAACATCATCTTTGGCCACGGGTCCCGTCTCCCTTCTTAATTCGAAATAAGCGTTCGTAAAGACTAGTAATGTAAAGCGAGTCTCTTCAGCGTAAGTTGTTAGCAACCTTACAATTTTACCATAGTTTACGTCTTTTGTCCGCTAGTAAATGTAACTAATGAAGAAAAATTTTATCCTCATGTCATTCTTGCCCAACTCTCGGTCCTCCATACCAGAGGACGTTAGAAAAGCCAATTGCTTTTACATACTATCGAATCGTTTTGGGAGCTATTCGAGAGTCGTAAGCCAGGTTTTGCGGGAAACTCATTAACGAAGTCCCCTCAACAGTTCTTCGATATCAGCAAAGACTTTTTGAATATCTTGCTGACCATCAATCGTGCGTAAATATCCTTTAGTTTCATAAAAAGTTAATAATGGCTCTTGTTGTTTGATATTGACATCTAATCTATTTTGAACTGTTTCCGCATTATCATCAGCTCGCTGATAAAGCTCTCCGCCACAGCGATCACATACACCTTCATGAGCCGGAGGGTTAAATACTAAATGATAAGTTGATCCGCAATCTTTACAGATACGACGTCCAGTCAAACGATCCATTAAAATACTTTTATCAACATTAATATTTATCACGTAATCAATTTTTTTGTTTAGATCCTCAAGGAGAGTTTCCAGTGCTTCTGCTTGAGGTACCGTTCTTGGAAATCCGTCTAATAGAAAACCCTTTTGGCAGTCTTCTTTACTTAAACGTTCCCGGACAATCCCTATGGTGACTTCGTCAGGAACCAATTCACCTTTGTCCATGTATGACTTAGCTTGTAGACCTAAGTCGGTTCCCTCTTTCATAGCTGCACGGAACATATCTCCTGTTGAGATATGAGGGATGCCGTATTTTTCAACGATTTGTTCTGCCTGAGTACCTTTACCGGCACCAGGTAGTCCCATTAATACTAAATTCACACGTGTTCCCCCTCGTGCTATAAACTAAGTTTTCGGGCCCCTCATCGGGAGAGGGTACCCCTCAAACCTATTATTTAATAAACCCTTTATAGTGACGTTTAACCAGTTGGGCTTCTAGCTGCTTATACGTTTCCAAGGCAACACCAACAACAATCAGTAAACTGGTTCCGCCAATTTGAGCAGATTGTGGCAAGTTTGCAACTTTAATAAAGAAAACTGGAAGTACTGCAATTACAGCCAAAAATATCGAACCGACAAATGTTAAACGATATAAAACGCGTGTTAAATATTCTTGCGTACTCTTACCTGGACGAATACCAGGAATATAGCCGCTTTGCTTTTGTAAGTTTTCCGCTGCTTGTTCAGGGTTAACTTGAATAAAGGCATAAAAATAAGTAAACGCGATAATTAGGGCAGCATATAAGGTCATCCCTATTGGATGAGAGTAATCAAATACTTTCATGATCCAAAGTGTTACATCATTTTGTGGGAAAAATGAAGCAATCGTCCTCGGAGTTACAATAAACGAAACAGCAAAGATGACTGGAATAACCCCAGCAGCATTCACTTTTAACGGCATATGTGTCGATTGTCCGCCTACTTGATTACGTCCAACAGCCATACGTTTTGCATACTGAATGGGTATTTTACGAGTTGCTTGTTGGATGAAAATAACACCAACCACGATGGCAATAACTGCTAGTGCAATTAGTGCAACAGTTACAATACGTAAAAACATTGCTTCGCCAGCATTTTCGAATTGCTGTACGTATATTTGATTAATAACAGTTGGAATGCCTGCAACAATACCTGCGAAGATAATGATGGAAATCCCATTACCTACACCTTTAGCGGTTATTTGTTCACCCAGCCACAGTAAGAAGGCTGTACCAGCTGTAAGCA
The DNA here is from genome assembly GCA_000752035.1 of Bacillus rubiinfantis. Classification (GTDB taxonomy): domain Bacteria; phylum Bacillota; class Bacilli; order Bacillales; family Cytobacillaceae; genus Neobacillus; species Neobacillus rubiinfantis. Next base: position 142,374 of record CCFE01000010.1, read on the forward strand.
CAACCGCTATTAGCAAGTATGTGTCTATACCTGGATCTTCAATTAACCCGCCGCCAGCGAGGTTGTTAAAACCATAAGACATCCCAAGGGCCTGAATAAATCCAAGGATAATCGTAAAGTAACGGGTAATTTGCGCAATCTTACGTCTACCCGACTCTCCTTGCTTAGACCACTCAGTAAATTTCGGTACGACATCCATCTGTAACAATTGAATAATAATGGACGCGGTGATGTACGGCATTATTCCCATCGCGAAAATGGAGAATTGTTTTAACGCCCCGCCGCCAAAGGTATTTAAAATGCCGAACACACTCAATTTATCCTGATCTGCTAATACATCCGCATTAACATTTGGAACAGGGATAAATGTACCTAGTCGAAATACGACTAACATTAAAAGGGTGAATATGATCTTACGTCGTATATCACCCACGCGCATAAAATTGGAGATCATCTGGAACATTAGATCACCTCGGCAGTTCCACCAGCAGCTTCTATTGCTTCCTTAGCAGCAGAGGAGAATTTATGAGCTTTTACAGTCAATTTTTTCTCTATGTTCCCTTTTGCAAGAATTTTAATTCCTGATTTTTCGTTGCTCACAACTCCTGTTTCAATAAGAAGTTCTGGAGTAACTTCTGTTCCTTCTTCGAAACGGTTAAGAGCGTCAAGATTCACGATGGCAAACTCTTTGCGGTTAATATTTGTAAAACCACGTTTAGGCAAACGACGAGCTAAAGGTGTTTGACCACCTTCAAAGCCAACACGTACACCACCGCCAGAACGAGCATTTTGACCCTTATGGCCTTTACCGGCAGTTTTACCATTACCTGAACCAATTCCGCGTCCTTTACGTTTGCGTTCATGACGAGAACCCTCTGCAGGTTTTAACTCATGAAGATTCATATCGGCACCTCCTTATGAAAAACAACAAATGATTATTGTTCTTTTACTGTTACAAGGTGAGCAACTTTATTTATCATACCGCGGATTGCAGCATTATCTTGATGCTCAACTGTTTGATTTAATTTGCGTAAACCTAGTGCTTTAACTGTTTCGCGTTGGTCTTGAGGACGACCAATCACACTTCTGCTGAGGGTAACTACAAGTTTATTAGCCATTTGATTTCCCTCCTTATCCTAACAGTTCTTCTACTGATTTACCACGTAATTTCGCTACGTCTTCAGCACGTTTTAATTGTGTTAACCCTTGAATGGTTGCACGAATCACGTTAATTGGTGTATTTGTTCCTTGAGATTTTGACAGGATATCCTGAACCCCAGCTAATTCAAGAACCGCACGAACTGGACCACCAGCAATAACTCCTGTACCTTCAGCAGCTGGTTTTAACAATACTTCACCAGCACCAAATCGTCCAATCACTTCGTGAGGAACAGTTGTACCAACCATAGGTACTTCAATTAAGTTTTTCTTTGCATCTTCAATGGCTTTACGGATAGCATCAGGCACCTCTTGTGCTTTTCCAGTACCAAATCCGACATGACCGTTTCTGTCTCCAACTACTACAAGAGCTGAGAAACGAAACCGACGTCCACCTTTTACAACCTTCGCAACACGGTTAACTGTTACTACGCGTTCTTCTAGTTCAAGCTTGTTTGGATCAATACGACGCATCTTCCTTTAGTCCCTCCTTTATCATTAAAATTGTAGGCCGTTTTCACGTGCAGCATCTGCTAATGCCTGAATACGTCCATGATATAGATATCCTCCACGGTCAAAGACAACAGAAGAAATCCCTTTTTCTACCGCGCGTTTAGCAACTAATTCGCCGACCTTTTTAGCTGCTTCAATATTACTTGAGGATTCAAGATTAAATTCTTTATCTAATGTAGAAGCACTTGCTAAAGTAACTCCTTTAGTATCGTCAATTAATTGTGCATAAATATGCTTATTTGAACGAAACACATTTAGACGTGGACGAGTAGAAGTTCCGCTTAATTTCGCACGGACACGGGCATGTCTTTTTCTGCGAACTGCGTTTTTATCTTGCTTCGTAATCATTTACGTCACTCCTTTCGTATACCAATAAGGCTAGCTATTACTTACCGGTTTTACCTTCCTTACGCCGTACATATTCGCCTTCGTAACGAATTCCTTTGCCTTTATACGGCTCTGGAGGACGAACCTGACGAATGTTTGCTGCTAATGCACCAACACGTTCTTTATCTGTACCTTTAACGATAACTTTGGTATTCGCAGGTACTTCAATTTCAAGACCTTTTTCAGGTTCAATTTCGACAGGATGAGAATAACCTACGTTTAATACAAGCTTGCTACCTTGTTTTTGAGCACGGTATCCAACCCCGATTAATTCTAAATTTTTCTCAAAGCCTTTAGATACGCCTTCAACCATATTCGCTAACAATGCACGAGTTGTTCCATGCAATGTGCGATGTTCTTTGGAATCAGAAGGACGTGTTACTGTTATAATATTTTCTTCCACATTAATGCTGATTTCAGGATTGAAAGAGCGAGAAAGTTCCCCTTTTGGGCCTTTCACGGTAACAGTATTATTGTTAAGCGTTACTGTTACACCCGCTGGAATTTCAATCGGCTTTTTCCCTACGCGAGACATTTAGCGCACCTCCATTCATTTAAGACTTATCTTACCAAACGTAAGCTAATACTTCGCCGCCAATTTGTTTAGCGCGAGCTTCTTTGTCTGTAACAACACCATGTGATGTTGAAACAAGCGCAATACCGAGACCATTAAGAACACGTGGCACCTCGTTTGATTTTGCATATACGCGAAGGCCAGGTTTGCTTATGCGCTTAAGACCAGTAATAACACGTTCGTTATTTGCACCGTATTTTAAGAAGATACGGATAATACCTTGTTTATTGTCATCGATATATTCAACGTCACGTACGAAACCTTCACGCTTTAAGATTTCAGCGATTTCTTTCTTGATATTAGAAGCAGGTACTTCTAACTTTTCGTGACGTACCATATTCGCGTTGCGAATACGAGTAAGCATATCTGCAATAGGATCTGTCATGACCATTATATTTTACCTCCTTCCACAAACTCTTGTTTTACCAGCTTGCTTTTTTGACACCAGGAATTTGTCCTTTATATGCTAATTCGCGGAAACAAATACGGCAAAGCTTAAATTTACGATATACAGAGTGTGGACGTCCGCAACGTTCGCAACGTGTATACTCTTGTACTTTGAATTTAGGCGTGCGTTTTTGCTTCGCAATCATTGACTTTTTAGCCACGTTTTCGCCTCCCTTATTTAGCGATTACTTTTGGAATGGCATTCCGATTTGAGTTAAGAGCTCACGAGCTTCTTCATCAGTGTTGGCAGTAGTTACGATAACAATATCCATACCACGTACTTTGCTTACTTTGTCGTAATCAATTTCAGGGAAGATTAGCTGTTCTTTAATACCTAGTGTATAGTTACCGCGACCATCGAAAGCTTTCTTAGAAACTCCACGGAAGTCACGTACACGTGGTAAAGAAACGGAAACTAATTTATCCATGAATTGATACATACGCTCGCCACGAAGAGTTACTTTCGCACCAATTGGCATACCTTCACGAAGGCGGAAGCCAGCGATTGATTTCTTCGCACGAGTAACTACAGGTTTTAGACCGGTGATAATTGCCAATTCTTCAACTGCATTATCAAGTGCTTTTGAGTTTTGAACTGCATCACCTACACCCATGTTTACAACGATTTTCTCAATTTTTGGAACTTGCATAACTGATTTATAATTAAATTTGCTCATAAGAGCTGGTGTAATTTCTTTTACATATTTTTCTTTTAGGCGGTTCATTACGTGTACCTCCCTTCTTTGTAAACTATTTATCTAAAACTTCACCGGATTTTGCTACACGTACTTTTTTACCATCAACCACTTTGTACCCTACACGAGTTGGGTTACCGGTTTTAGGATCAATCGGCATTACGTTTGATACATGAATTGGTGCCTCAAAGCTGAAAATTCCGCCTTGTGGGTTTGCTTGAGAAGGTTTAGAGTGCTTTTTCACAATATTTACACCTTCAACAAGAACACGGTTTTCTTTTGGATAGGCTGCTAGGATCACTCCTGTTTTGCCCTTATCCTTGCCAGATATAACTCTGACTTTATCACCTTTTTTCACATGCATCAGTAAGCACCTCCTTAAAGGCAATTTTGATTTATTTATAATACTTCTGGAGCTAAAGAGATAATTTTCATAAAGTTATTGTCGCGAAGTTCACGGGCAACTGGTCCAAAGATACGAGTACCACGAGGGCTCTTATCATCTTTGATAATGACACAAGCATTTTCATCAAAACGAATATAGGAACCATCTGGACGGCGTACACCGCTCTTAGTACGAACGACAACAGCTTTAACAACGTCACCTTTTTTAACAACGCCACCAGGTGTTGCTTGTTTTACGGTACAAACGATTACGTCGCCGATATTCGCAGTTTTACGGCCTGAGCCACCAAGAACCTTGATAGTAAGTACCTCACGAGCACCGGAGTTGTCAGCAACTTTTAAACGTGATTCTTGTTGAATCATATGTGTAACCTCCCTTCGGAATAAGGCTTATCCGAACAATTAAATAATAACTGCTTTTTCTATAATCTCAACTAAACGGAAGCGCTTAGTAGCTGAAAGTGGACGAGTTTCCATAATGCGGACGATATCGCCAACTTTTGCTTGGTTTTGCTCATCATGAGCTTTAAACTTTTTAGAGTATTTAACGCGTTTACCGTAAAGTGGATGCTTTTTATATGTTTCAACTAGGACAGTAACGGTCTTATCCATTTTGTCAGAAACAACGCGTCCAGTGTAAACTTTGCGTTGGTTGCGTTCACTCATCAATGTGAACCTCCTCTCGACTTTTACTTGTTAAAGCTGATTTCTCTTTCACGAATGACGGTTTTCATGCGAGCAATCGCTTTGCGTACTTCACGAATGCGAGCTGTATTTTCAAGTTGTCCTGTCGCCAATTGAAAGCGAAGGTTGAAAAGCTCTTCTTTTAGGGATTTAACTTTTTGTTCAATTTCAGCAGTGGTAAGGTCACGAATTTCATTAGCTTTCATTTGATTCACCACCAATTTCTTCTCGTTTTACAAACTTACATTTTACTGGAAGTTTGTGTGATGCAAGACGAAGAGCTTCACGTGCAATTTCTTCTGATACACCGGCAATTTCAAACATGATTCTCCCTGGTTTAACTACAGCAACCCAGCCTTCAGGTGCACCTTTACCGGAACCCATCCGTACTTCTAATGGTTTAGCTGTATATGGTTTATGAGGGAAAATTTTAATCCAAACTTTACCGCCACGTTTCATATAACGTGTCATGGCAATACGGGCAGCTTCGATTTGACGGTTTGTAATCCAAGAAGCTTCAGTAGCTTGCAGGCCGAATTCACCAAATGTTACTTCAGTACCGCCTTTTGCGTTACCACGCATTTTACCACGATGTTGACGGCGGAATTTTACGCGTTTTGGCAATAACATATTATTTGCCTCCTTCCTCAGTTTTCTTCTTTGTAGGAAGGACCTCTCCACGATAGATCCATACTTTTACACCAAGTTTACCGTAAGTAGTGTCAGCTTCAGCTGTAGCATAGTCGATATCAGCGCGAAGTGTATGAAGTGGAACTGTTCCTTCGCTATAATGTTCTGCACGAGCAATATCTGCACCGCCAAGACGGCCGGATACCATTGTTTTAATACCTTTCGCACCAGCACGCATAGCACGTTGAATGGCTTGCTTTTGCGCACGACGGAATGATACACGATTTTCTAACTGACGAGCAATATTTTCAGCAACTAATTTTGCATCGATATCAGCTTTTTTAATTTCAAGAATATTAATATGAACGCGTTTGCCAGTAAGTTGATTCAATGCTTTACGAAGTGCTTCAACTTCTGTACCGCCTTTACCGATAACCATACCAGGTTTAGCAGTATGGACAGTAATGTTCACACGGTTTGCTGCACGTTCAATTTCAACTTTAGAAACAGAAGCATCTTTTAAACGCTTCGTGATATATTCACGAACTTTAATATCTTCGTGTAAAAGATCAGCAAAGTCTTTGCCTGCGTACCATTTTGATTCCCAATCACGGATGATGCCAATACGCAGTCCGACTGGATTTACTTTTTGACCCACAGATTATCCCTCCTTCTTCTCTGATAAAACGATAGTTATGTGGCTAGTGCGTTTGTTGATTTGGCTAGCGCGACCCATTGCGCGTGGACGGAAACGTTTCAATGTTGGTCCTTCGTCAACAAATGCTTGAGCAACAACTAGATTATTTACGTCCATTTCGTAGTTATGCTCTGCATTAGCCATAGCAGATTTTAATACTTTTTCCACGATTGGAGAAGCAGCCTTCGGTGTTAATTTTAAAATCGCAACCGCTTCACCAACTTGCTTACCTCGGATTAAATCAACGACTAAACGTGCTTTACGAGGAGCAATACGAACTGTTCTTGCAACAGCTTTAGCTTGCATTAGGATGCCCTCCCCTCTTAACGTCTTGTTTTCTTATCATCAGCGGCATGACCTTTGTAGGTGCGTGTTGGAGCAAATTCTCCAAGTTTGTGTCCTACCATGTCTTCCGTAATATAAACAGGCACATGTTTACGGCCGTCATATACAGCAATTGTATGACCAATGAATTGTGGGAAAATTGTTGAACGACGAGACCAAGTTTTAATTACTTGCTTTTTATCAGCTTCGTTTAACTTTTCAACCTTAACCATTAAATGATCATCAACAAATGGTCCTTTTTTTAAGCTGCGACCCATGAATGAACCTCCCTTCGTAATTGGTCTACGGTTCTAGCGTTGAACCGTAGTTCAATCACGTTATTTTTTACGACGACGAATAATAAGTTTATCTGACTTATTTTTCTTCTTACGAGTTTTGTAACCAAGTGTTGGTTTGCCCCAAGGAGTCATTGGAGACTTACGTCCGATTGGTGAACGTCCTTCACCACCACCGTGTGGGTGATCGTTAGGGTTCATAACAGATCCGCGTACTGTAGGACGCTTGCCTAACCAACGTGAACGGCCTGCTTTACCAATGTGAACTAGTTCATGCTGTTCATTACCGACTTGACCAACAGTTGCACGGCACTCAGCTAAGATCATACGAACTTCACCAGAAGTTAAGCGAACTAATACGTATTTTCCTTCTTTACCAAGTACTTGTGCAGATGTTCCAGCAGAACGAATCAACTGTCCGCCTTTGCCTGGTTTTAATTCAATATTGTGTACAACAGTACCAACTGGGATATTTACAAGTGGAAGTGCATTTCCTACTTTTATGTCAGCCTCTGGACCTGACATAACTTCCATCCCAACTTCTAGATTTTTTGGAGCTAAGATATAACGCTTTTCTCCGTCTGCATAGTTAATTAATGCTATATTAGATGAACGATTTGGATCGTACTCGATAGTGGCAACGCGTCCTGGAATGCCATCTTTATCACGCTTGAAATCAATCAAACGATATTGACGCTTGTGACCGCCACCTTGATGACGAACTGTTAACTTACCCTGGTTGTTTCGGCCGCCTTTTTTATGCAATGGAGCTAATAGAGATTTTTCTGGAGTGCTAGTTGTAATCTCTTCAAATGTTAAAGCTGTCATTCCACGTCGACCATTTGAGGTAGGTTTATACTTTTTAATCGCCATATTTATTCCCTCCTCTGCTTAGTAGATTAGCTTTCGAAAAACTCGATTTCTTTGCTGTCAGCAGTTAGCTTTACAATCGCTTTACGACGCTTGTTTGTATAACCGCCAAATTTACCCATGCGCTTGAACTTACCTTTGTAGTTCATGATGTTAACTTTTTCAACTTCAACACCAAAGATCTCCTCAACAGCATCTTTGACTTGTGTTTTATTAGCTTTCACATCAACATCAAACGTATATTTCTTTTCAGCCATTAGGTCTGTTGAACGTTCAGTAATTACGGGGCGCTTAATGATATCGCGTGCATCCATTATGCAAGCACCTCCTCTACTTTTTCAACCGCTGCCTTAGTCATAATAAGTTGATCATGACTTACAACATCTAGTACATTGATACCATCAGCTGTTACAACTGTTACACCAGGAAGATTACGAGCAGATAATGCTACGTTTTCGTCGAGATCAGCTGTTACAACCAATGCTTTTTTCGCAACGGAAAGGTTGTTTAATACAGCTTTGAATTCTTTTGTTTTTGGAGCATCGAAGTTTAAACTTTCTAATACTAATACATTTTCATCTTGTACTTTAGATGATAATACTGATTTGATTGCTAAACGACGAACTTTCTTCGGCAATTTATAGCTATAGCTGCGTGGTTGAGGTCCAAATACAGTACCGCCTCCGCGCCATTGTGGTGAACGGATAGAACCTTGACGAGCACGTCCTGTTCCTTTTTGGCGCCATGGTTTGCGTCCTCCGCCACTAACTTCTGACCGGTTTTTTACTTTATGAGTACCTTGGCGTAATGATGCCCTTTGCATCACAATCGCTTCAAATACAACATGTTGGTTTGGTTCAATTCCAAATACGGAATCGTTCAGTTCGATGTCGCCAACCTGTGATCCGCTTTGGTTATATACTGCTACTTTTGGCATTCAAATGTCCTCCTTTCCTTTGAACTACTTAACTTTTACCGCACTTTTAATTTTTAATAATGCTTTTTTCGCGCCTGGTACATTCCCTTTAATTAAAAGCAGGTTGCGCTCTGCATCAACTTTGACAATTTCAAGGTTTTGCACAGTTACTTGTTCTCCGCCCATGCGTCCTGGAAGTAGTTTTCCTTTGAATACACGGTTTGGAGCAACAGGTCCCATTGAACCAGGACGACGGTGGTAACGAGAACCATGAGCCATAGGGCCACGAGATTGTCCATGACGCTTAATTGAGCCTTGGAAACCTTTACCCTTTGAGATTCCTGTTACATCTACTAAATCGCCTGCAGCGAAAATATCAACTTTGACTTCTTGACCAACTTCATAGCCTGCTAAGTCATCTCCGCGGAATTCGCGAATGAAGCGCTTAGGAGCAGTATTTGCTTTTGCAACATGTCCCTTTTCAGGTTTATTTGATAACTTTTCACGTTTGTCATCAAAGCCAAGCTGGATTGCTTCGTATCCGTCGTTTTCAACAGATTTCTTTTGAAGAACTACGTTTGGAGCTATTTCAACTACTGTTACAGGAATTAAGTTACCGTTCTCTGCAAATACTTGAGTCATACCAATCTTTCTTCCTAAGATTCCTTTGGTCATTTCAGTCACACCTCCTAATAGTTTTGAATTTTATTTTGATTATTAGAGTTTAATTTCAATATCGACACCAGATGGTAAGTCTAAACGCATCAACGCATCAACTGTTTGTGGAGTTGGATTCACAATATCGATTAGACGCTTATGTGTCCGCATTTCGAATTGCTCACGAGAGTCTTTGTACTTGTGAACAGCACGCAGAATCGTGTAAACAGACTTTTCAGTTGGGAGCGGTATCGGACCAGATACGGCAGCACCTGAACGTTTTGCAGTCTCTACAATTTTTTCAGCAGATTGATCAAGAATTCTGTGATCATATGCCTTTAAGCGGATACGAATTTTTTGTTTTGCCATTATTTTCCCTCCTTTATTCGCCTATTTTTAAAATAGACATTCTCAGTGAGAATTTCCCTAACACAGCGCCATGGCAAAGCGGCCGGGTGTGTCAGCAACCTCCCACATCATCGCAGTCAAAGACCAACATTCTCTATTATACATAAAACATAGTCTAGACGCAACATTTAATTATGCACTTTTTCACTGTGCCGTTAACACTTTTTTTATTATAGCGAGATAGAGACTGATTTTCAACAGTAATGAATAATCTACCAAAAGTGTGGTTTCTTTAATATAGAAGTAACAATAAAAAAGGCAGCTGGATCGTCACCCAGCTGCCTTTTTAATGGATATTATATTATTATTCGATAACTGTAGTGATTGAACCAGAACCTACAGTACGTCCGCCTTCACGGATTGAGAACTTAGTTCCTTCTTCAATCGCAACTGGAGCAATAAGCTCAACAGTCATTTCAGTGTTATCGCCAGGCATTACCATTTCAGTACCTTCTGGAAGAGTGATGATTCCAGTGATATCAGAAGTACGGAAATAGAATTGTGGACGATAGTTTGTGAAGAATGGAGTATGACGTCCACCTTCTTCTTTAGAAAGAACGTAAACTTGTGCTTTAAACTTTTTGTGTGGAGTGATGGATTTTGGTTTAGCCAAAACTTGTCCACGCTCGATTTCTTCACGTGCTACACCACGAAGAAGTGCACCAATGTTATCGCCAGCTTCAGCGAAATCAAGAAGCTTACGGAACATTTCAACACCTGTTACAGTTGTTGATTTTGGTTCTTCAGTGAAACCAACGATTTCAACTACGTCACCAACTTTAACTTGTCCGCGTTCTACACGGCCAGTAGCAACTGTACCACGGCCAGTGATTGAGAATACGTCCTCAACAGGCATCATGAATGGCTTGTCAGTGTCACGAGTTGGAGTTGGAATATACTCATCAACAGCGTTCATAAGCTCGATGATTTTTTCTTCCCATTGAGCATCGCCTTCTAATGCTTTAAGAGCAGAACCTTTGATAACAGGAATGTCATCGCCAGGGAAATCGTATTCAGAAAGAAGGTCACGTACTTCCATTTCAACTAATTCAAGTAATTCTTCGTCATCAACCATATCGCACTTGTTCATGAATACAACAAGGTAAGGTACGCCTACCTGACGAGAAAGTAAGATGTGCTCACGAGTTTGTGGCATTGGGCCGTCAGCAGCAGATACAACAAGGATACCGCCGTCCATTTGTGCAGCACCTGTGATCATGTTTTTAACATAGTCTGCGTGTCCTGGGCAGTCAACGTGTGCATAGTGGCGTGCATCAGTTTCATACTCAACGTGTGCAGTAGAGATTGTAATTCCACGCTCTTTTTCTTCTGGAGCACCATCGATTTGGTCATATGCACGAGCTTCTGCTTTACCTTGTTTTGCAAGTACAGAAGTGATTGCAGCAGTTAAAGTAGTTTTACCATGGTCAACGTGACCAATTGTACCAATGTTAACGTGTGGCTTTGAGCGGTCAAATTTAGCTTTTGCCATTTGGAAAATCCTCCTTTGGATTGTAAATTTTAAGTATATTTTTAAGCAGAAACTGTTAACTAGGATGTCTAGTTATCCAGCTTCCGTTGTTACATAAGTAGTTATACTGTATATAAAGGCGAAAATCAATTATTCGCCTTTATTTTTTTTAATAATTTCTTCAGAGATAGATTTTGGAACTTCTTCGTAGTGATCAAAGTGCATTGTAAATACGCCGCGGCCTTGAGTGCTTGAACGAAGTGCAGTTGCATAACCGAACATTTCTGAAAGTGGAACCATTGCACGTACAACTTGAGCGTTTCCGCGCGCTTCCATACCTTCTACACGTCCGCGTCTTGCCGTAATTTGCCCCATAATATCTCCGAGATATTCCTCTGGAATTACTACTTCGACTCTCATAACTGGTTCAAGAATAACCGGTTGACATTTAGATGCAGCAGCTTTTAGCGCTAATGATGCAGCAATCTTAAATGCCATTTCAGATGAGTCTACATCATGGTATGATCCATCAAATAATCTTGCTTTGATATCAACCATTGGGTAGCCAGCAAGTACCCCACGCTCTAGTGCATCTTTCAAACCTGCTTCAACAGCCGGAATGTATTCACGCGGTACGACACCACCGACAATACCATTTTCAAATTCAAAGCCTTTACCTTCTTCATTTGGTGAGAACTCAATCCATACATCACCATATTGACCACGACCACCAGATTGGCGTGCAAACTTACCTTGTACTTGCGCGGAAGCACGGAATGTTTCACGATATGCAACCTGTGGCGCACCAACGTTTGCTTCAACTTTAAATTCCCGTTTCATCCGGTCAACGATAATATCGAGGTGTAGTTCACCCATACCAGCGATAATAACTTGTCCAGTTTCCTGGTCAGTATGAGCACGGAATGTCGGGTCTTCTTCTTGAAGCTTTTGTAGTGCAGTAGACATTTTATCTTGGTCTGCTTTTGATTTAGGTTCAACAGATAGTTGAATTACTGGCTCAGGGAATTGCATAGATTCTAAGATAACTGGACTCTTATCATCACAAAGAGTGTCACCAGTAGTTGTATCCTTTAAGCCAACAGCTGCAGCGATATCACCGGCATAAACCTTGGTAATTTCCTGGCGGTGGTTAGCGTGCATTTGTAGGATACGACCAACGCGTTCTCGCTTTCCTTTGGTAGAGTTTTGGACATATGATCCAGACTCTAAAGTACCAGAATACACACGGAAGAACGTTAGTTTACCAACATACGGGTCTGTCATAACCTTAAATGCAAGTGCAGAGAATGGCTCATCGTCATTTGAATGCCGCTCAACGACTACTTCCTCATCCCCAGGTTCATGACCTTTGATAGATGGGACATCTAATGGAGATGGAAGATAATCAATAACAGCGTCAAGCATCGGTTGTACACCTTTGTTTTTAAAAGCAGAACCACATACTACTGGATAGAATTCAACATTTACAGTACCCTTGCGGATAGCGGATTTTAACTCGTCAACTGAGATTTCTTCGCCACCTAAGTACTTTTCCATTAATTCTTCATCTAGTTCAGCAACTGCTTCAACCAACTTTTCGCGGTATTCTTCAGCTTGAGCTCTGTATTCTTCAGGAATTTCAATCTCTTCTACATCAGTTCCAAGGTCATTGCCATACATTCTAGCTTTCATTTCAATAAGGTCAATAATACCCTTGAATTGATCTTCAGCACCGATTGGTAACTGAATTGGATGAGCGTTTGCTTGTAGACGCTCATGTAATGTTTTTACAGAATATAAGAAATCTGCACCGATTTTATCCATCTTATTGACAAACACAACGCGTGGTACACCGTAAGTTGTAGCCTGACGCCAAACTGTTTCAGTTTGTGGTTCAACACCTGATTGAGCGTCTAGAACAGCAACCGCACCATCAAGCACACGCAATGAACGTTCAACTTCAACTGTGAAGTCTACGTGTCCTGGGGTATCAATGATGTTAACACGGTGATTCTTCCATTGTGCTGTTGTCGCAGCAGATGTAATGGTGATACCGCGTTCTTGTTCTTGCTCCATCCAGTCCATCTGTGAAGCACCTTCATGTGTTTCACCGATTTTATGAATTTTACCAGTGTAATAAAGGATACGCTCAGTGGTCGTAGTCTTACCGGCGTCGATGTGTGCCATGATGCCAATATTACGAGTCTTTTCTAAGGAGAACTCTCTTGCCATCTAAGTCTTTCTCCTTCCTAGTATAAAAGTATTTTTTGGGAATATATTTTACCAACGATAATGAGCAAATGCTTTGTTAGCTTCTGCCATTTTATGCGTATCTTCACGTTTTTTCACTGATGCACCAGTATTGTTTGCTGCATCCATGATTTCATTAGCAAGACGCTCTTCCATGGTTTTTTCTCCACGAAGACGAGCGTAATTAACTAACCAGCGAAGACCAAGTGTTGTACGACGGTCAGGACGCACCTCAACTGGAACTTGGTAGTTTGCACCACCGACACGGCGTGCTCTAACTTCAAGAACTGGCATAATATTTTTCATTGCTGCTTCGAAAACTTCCATTGGCTCTTTGCCAGCGCGTTCACGAATGATATTGAATGCTGAATAAAGAATTTCTTGAGATTTACCTCTTTTTCCGTCAATCATCATTTTATTGATGAGGCGTGTAACTAATTTTGAATTGTATAGCGGATCAGGTAACACATCTCTTTTTGCTACAGGACCTTTACGTGGCATGTTTCTTCCTCCTTTCAAAGAAGCTCAAAAATTAGGTTGATTACTTCTTAGCTGCTTTAGGTTTCTTAGTACCGTATTTTGAACGGCCTTGCATGCGGTTATTTACACCAGCTGTGTCAAGCGCACCGCGAACGATATGGTAACGTACCCCTGGTAAGTCTTTTACACGTCCGCCACGAATAAGAACTACACTGTGTTCTTGCAGGTTGTGGCCAATACCAGGAATGTATGCAGTCACCTCAATACCATTTGTCAAACGTACACGCGCATATTTACGCAATGCTGAGTTTGGTTTCTTTGGTGTCATCGTACCAACACGAGTACATACCCCGCGTTTTTGTGGAGATGATAGGTTAGTCTGAGATTTTTTAAAGCTATTATAGCCTTTATTTAGTGCAGGAGATTTTGACTTCTCTGCTACCGATTGACGTGGTTTACGCACTAATTGGTTAATTGTAGGCATGTTTGTTTCCTCCTTTCAATTTTGATAAGCCCACACATCCAGGTGGTTCATTTTTTTGCAAAAACAAAGTTCTTGCAGATCAAACAATCTACAAAAAACAGTTTTCAACGAATTATAGCAACAGCTGCAGCACCCACCTGTATTTTACATGCTTTCCCTAGCTTTTTCATAGAGTCAACATAAGAAATTGGAACATCCCGTTCGCTTGCTTCCTTTATCACTTGCGCTATTACCTTTTGGTCAGCGTCAACAGCAATAATCAGCTCGTGAACGTTTCCCTCTTGAAGTGCTTTCACCGCTTGTTTTGTTCCTATAACAACTTTGTGTGCCTGTAATACTTTTTCATAAGACATTACTGATATCCTCCAAAGTATCAGGTGTATAGGAGCACCTTTGATATATTACCATCTTGGAAATTAGATGTCAACATCAGTTTTGATTTTTTTCTTTAAATACGGTACTTGCAAGGTAGCAAGTACCGTATAAAAGTTTACTTATGTCGTAATTGGTTCTTCAGATGTAGTATCTCGAAGTACTGGTTCTGCTTTGCGGTAACGTTGCATTCCTGTTCCTGCTGGAACGAGTTTACCAATGATTACATTTTCTTTTAGACCGAGCAATTCATCGCGCTTACCTTTAATTGCCGCATCAGTAAGAACTCTTGTTGTTTCTTGGAATGAAGCAGCAGATAGGAATGAGTCTGTTTCAAGTGATGCCTTGGTAATACCAAGCAATACCGGACGGCCAGTTGCTGGTAATTTACCGGCCAATAATGCCTTTTCATTGGCATCGGTAAATTGGTGAATATCCAGTAATGTACCAGGTAATACATCCGTTTCACCTGCGTCGCTTACGCGGACTTTCCGCAGCATTTGCCGTACCATTACTTCAACGTGTTTGTCACCAATTTCTACCCCTTGCATACGGTATACCTTCTGTACTTCACGCAGTAAGTACTCCTGAACAGAGATTACGTCTTTTACCTTTAGCAGTTCCTTCGGATCAATAGAGCCTTCCGTTAATTCATATCCTGGTTCAACATGATCCCCTACAGCAACTTTTAACCGTGCTGTATAAGGTGCGTTGTATGTTCTTGTTTCTACTTCACCTTGAACGACAATCTCATGCTGACGGTCGCGGCCTTCATTTAAGCCGACAACCACGCCTTCAATCTCAGAAATAACTGCCTGCCCTTTAGGATTACGCGCCTCAAAGATTTCCTGGATACGCGGTAAACCTTGAGTGATATCGTCTCCAGCAACACCGCCGGTATGGAATGTACGCATTGTTAACTGTGTGCCTGGTTCACCAATCGACTGCGCAGCGATAATACCAACTGCTTCACCAACCTCAACTTCTTGACCAGTCGCAAGGTTGCGGCCATAACACTTCTTACATACGCCATGACGGGTATTACATGTAAATGCTGAACGAATTTTCACCTCTTCAATACCTGCTGCGGTAATCGCTTCGGCAAGATCCTCGGTGATCAATTCATTTTCTCGAACCAAAATTTCGTTCGT
Source organism: Bacillus rubiinfantis (assembly GCA_000752035.1). Lineage (GTDB taxonomy): Bacteria > Bacillota > Bacilli > Bacillales > Cytobacillaceae > Neobacillus > Neobacillus rubiinfantis. Next base: position 158,243 of record CCFE01000010.1, read on the forward strand.
TTCAGGATGCTTAATTGTATTACGCGCATAACGGCCATTTAAACGCTCTTCTAATGTTTCAATTATTTCTGTTCCATCTTTTAATGCACTGATGGAGAAACCGCGGTCCGTTCCGCAATCATCTTCACGGACAATAACATCCTGCGCAACATCAACAAGACGACGGGTTAAGTAACCAGAGTCCGCTGTTTTCAACGCTGTATCCGCCAAACCTTTACGAGCCCCGTGAGTGGAAATAAAGTACTCTAATACCGTTAGTCCCTCACGGAAACTTGATTTAATTGGAAGTTCAATAATCCGCCCAGCTGGGTTCGCCATCAAGCCGCGCATCCCTGCAAGCTGAGTAAAGTTAGATGCGTTACCACGGGCACCAGAATCACTCATCATAAAGATTGGGTTTGTTTTATTCAATGACTTCATCAATTTGCCTTGAATCGTATCCTTTGCCTGGCTCCAGATGGAGATAACACGATCATAACGTTCATCTTCAGTAATTAGACCACGTCTAAACTGCTTTTGTACGTTATCCACTTTACCTTGCGCATCGTGTAAAATCTGTTCCTTTTCACCGAGAACGACAATGTCGGCTACCCCAACGGTAATCCCTGCTTTAGTAGAATATTTAAATCCAAGGTCTTTCATCCGGTCGAGCATTTTCGACGTTTCTGTTATCTTGAAGCGTTTGAACACTTCTGCAATGATATTTCCAAGAACTTTCTTTTTAAACGGATCAACCAACGGCATACTTTGAATTTTCGCCTTAATATCTTCACCTTTATCTACGAAATATTTCTCAGGAGTTTTCTCCTCAAGATTACTCTTCGTAGGTTCATTAAGGTAAGGGAAAGATTTTGGAAGAATTTCATTAAAAATAAGTTTACCTACTGTTGTTATGAGCAGCTTATTATTTTGTTCTTCCGTAAATGTTTCGTTTTTCAATGAGCCGGCATGCACAGCTACACGTGAATGGAAATGTACAAAACCATTTTGATAAGCCAGAAGCGCTTCATCTGTATCTTTAAAAACCATACCCTCGCCGACAGCGCCTTCTCGTTCCAATGTTAAGTAATAGTTACCTAAAACCATGTCCTGAGACGGAGTAACTACCGGTTTACCATCTTTAGGGTTTAGAATGTTTTGAGCAGCAAGCATGAGCAACCGTGCTTCAGCCTGAGCCTCTGATGATAGAGGCACGTGAACAGCCATCTGGTCACCGTCGAAGTCCGCATTATACGCCGTACATACAAGTGGATGGAGTCGGATTGCTCTTCCTTCTACAAGTGTTGGTTCAAATGCTTGGATTCCTAATCTATGCAATGTTGGGGCACGGTTTAACAATACTGGGTGTTCTTTAATAACATCTTCCAGCACATCCCATACATCTGGAGAAACTCTTTCGATTTTACGCTTAGCCGATTTAATATTATGTGCTAAGCCCTTTTCGACAAGCTCTTTCATAACGAATGGTTTAAATAATTCCAAGGCCATTTCCTTTGGAAGTCCGCATTGGTACATTTTTAAGTATGGACCGACAACGATAACTGAACGGCCTGAATAGTCAACACGCTTACCTAACAGGTTTTGACGGAAACGCCCTTGCTTACCTTTCAACATGTGCGAAAGTGATTTTAACGGACGGTTACCAGGTCCGGTTACCGGACGGCCACGACGACCATTATCAATCAAGGCGTCAACAGCCTCTTGAAGCATGCGCTTTTCGTTTTGGACAATAATGCTTGGAGCACCTAAATCTAATAAACGTTTTAAACGGTTATTACGGTTAATCACACGACGGTATAAATCATTAAGATCGGAAGTCGCAAATCTTCCACCGTCTAATTGAACCATCGGACGAAGTTCTGGAGGAATAACAGGCAGTACGTCGAGTACCATCCATGAAGGCTCATTTCCAGAATTACGGAAAGCCTCCAAGACTTCAAGACGCTTAATCGCACGAGTGCGTCGTTGACCTTGTGCTGTTTTTAATTCCTCTTTTAAAATATCTACTTCTTTATCTAAATCAATATCAGAAAGGAGGCGCTTAATCGCTTCTGCACCCATGGAGGCTTGAAATTTGTTTCCATACTTTTCGCGATATGCCCGATACTCTTTCTCAGATAGTAACTGTTTCTTTTCAAGAGCTGTGTCGCCTGCTTCTGTTACCACATACGAAGCAAAATAAATAACTTCTTCTAATGCTCTTGGAGACATGTCTAAGACTAGTCCCATGCGGCTAGGGATCCCTTTAAAGTACCAGATATGCGAAACAGGAGCTGCTAGTTCTATATGCCCCATTCGTTCACGGCGGACTTTCGCGCGTGTTACTTCGACCCCGCAGCGATCACAAACGACACCTTTGTAACGTACACGCTTGTATTTACCACAGTGACATTCCCAATCCTTCGTTGGACCGAAAATTCTTTCACAAAATAAACCGTCCTTCTCAGGTTTTAATGTACGATAGTTAATCGTTTCTGGTTTTTTGACCTCTCCATATGACCATGAACGGATTTTATCCGGTGAAGCAAGGCCAATTTTCATATACTCAAAATTATTAACGTCCAGCAAGGGGCCTACCTCCCTTAAATTTGAAGAAATCGTCATTTTCACAACGATCACTTCTAATCTAACTCTAGCTATGATAGATGAATAAACACCGAGGCGATATGGGTATTTCCCCACATAGTCCTGTAAAGCAAGAGGTTCTAGCGCACACACATCCGAGTGTGCACTAGAACGTGCTTTTATTATTCTTTCGTTGCAACTTTCTCAGATTCCATGGCTGGTGCATCGTTTACAATGTTTAATGTATCAACTTGCTGCAGGTCATCGTCTTCATCCATATCCCGCATTTCAATTTCCTCTTCATCACCGGAAAGAATTTTGACATCCATTCCGAGACTTTGAAGTTCTTTAATTAATACTTTAAATGATTCTGGAACACCAGGTTCAGGTACATTTTCACCCTTAACAATAGCCTCATAAGTTTTCACCCGACCAACAACGTCATCTGACTTGACGGTTAGGATTTCTTGAAGCGTATAGGCAGCACCGTATGCTTCAAGTGCCCAAACTTCCATTTCACCAAAACGCTGACCGCCAAATTGTGCTTTCCCACCAAGTGGCTGCTGGGTAACAAGTGAGTATGGACCAGTAGAACGGGCATGCAATTTATCATCAACCATGTGTGCTAATTTAATCATATACATGACACCGACTGAAACCCGGTTATCAAATGGTTCACCTGTGCGGCCATCATAAAGGATTGTCTTGGCATCACGGGCCATACCAGCTTCTTGAATTGTAGCCCAAACATCTTCCTCACGAGCACCATCGAATACTGGTGTAGCAACATGCAGACCTAATTGTCTTGCTGCCATTCCTAAATGAAGTTCAAGCACCTGCCCGATATTCATCCGTGATGGAACCCCGAGTGGATTTAACATGATATCAACCGGTGTACCATCTGGCATAAATGGCATATCCTCTTCAGGTAAGATTCTGGAGATAACCCCTTTGTTACCATGACGCCCAGCCATTTTATCCCCTTGATGAATTTTTCGTTTTTGAACGATATATACACGTACAAGCTGGTTGACACCAGGAGGTAGTTCATCACCATCTTCACGGTTAAACACTTTTACATCATGAACAATTCCTTCCCCGCCATGCGGTACACGAAGCGAAGTGTCACGAACTTCACGTGCTTTTTCGCCAAAGATAGCATGTAATAGTCGTTCTTCAGCAGTCAGTTCTGTTACCCCTTTAGGTGTAACTTTACCAACGAGTAAATCACCGTCTTTTACCTCTGCACCAATACGAATAATTCCACGTTCATCTAAATTCCGTAATGCGTCTTCACCGACGTTTGGAATATCACGGGTAATTTCCTCAGGTCCAAGCTTTGTATCACGGGACTCTGATTCATATTCTTCAATGTGAATTGAAGTATAAACATCATCTTTTACCAGGCGTTCACTCATGATGATGGCATCTTCATAGTTATAACCATCCCATGTCATGAAGGCTACGAGCACATTCCGTCCAAGAGCTAATTCACCCTTTTCCATTGATGGCCCATCAGCAAGGATTTCGCCCTTCACCACGCGGTCGCCAACCTTAACAATCGGCCGTTGATTATAGCAAGTACCTTGGTTTGACCGAACAAATTTCAGCATCCGATATTTGTCGAGGTCTCCCTTAACTTCTTGTCCACCTACTTCAGTCACACGACGGACCCATACTTCACGCGCTTCGACATGCTCAACGATTCCTGGATGCTTACAAATAACCGCTGCGCCAGAATCCTTACCTGATACATATTCCATTCCTGTACCAACAATTGGAGCTTCTGGCTGCATAAGCGGAACTGCCTGCCGCTGCATGTTTGCACCCATTAAGGCACGGTTTGAGTCATCATTTTCAAGGAACGGAATACAAGCAGTAGCTGCCGATACAACCTGCTTTGGTGATACATCCATATAGTCAATCCGTTCGCGTTTCACAGCGGTGTTTTCGCCGCGGAAACGGGCCACTACTTCCTCGTCAAGGAAAGCTCCTTCTTCATCAAGACGAGAGTTAGCCTGAGCAACTACATAGTTGTCTTCTTCGTCTGCTGTTAGATAGTCAATTCGATCAGTTACCTTTCCTGTATCAGGATTGACGCGGCGATATGGTGTTTCGATAAAGCCAAAGCGGTTAACCTTCGCATACGTTGATAAGGAGTTAATCAAGCCGATGTTCGGGCCTTCTGGCGTTTCAATTGGACACATCCGCCCATAGTGAGAATAGTGAACGTCACGAACTTCCATGCCTGCACGTTCACGGGTTAACCCACCAGGTCCCAGTGCAGATAGACGACGTTTATGGGTAAGTTCAGCCAATGGATTGGTCTGGTCCATAAACTGCGATAATTGTGAGCTTCCAAAAAACTCTTTAATTGACGCAATAACCGGTCGGATATTAATTAATTGCTGCGGAGTAATGGTTGCTGTGTCCTGAATGGACATCCTTTCACGCACAACACGCTCCATCCGGGATAATCCGATACGGAATTGATTTTGCAGCAACTCACCAACAGAGCGCAGTCGTCTGTTTCCTAAGTGGTCGATATCGTCTGTATCCCCTACCCCATGGAGGAGGTCGAAGAAATAACTAATCGAAGCAATGATATCCGCTGGCGTAATATTTTTAATTGGTTCAGGAACATACGCATTCCCTAATATATTAATAACCTTTTCGTTTTCATCTCCGGGAGCATAAATTTTGATCGATTGAAGCAAAATCTCATCTTCTACGACGCCGCCAACCGGATGATATGTTTTAAAGTTTATATCTTTTTCAAGTGCCGGTAGGATTCTGTCAAGGTTTCTCCGATCAAGGATTGTTCCTTTTTCAGCAATAATTTCACCTGTTTCAGGGTCTACCAGTGTTTCTGCTAAACGCTGATTGAATAAGCGATTCTTGATATGGAGCTTTTTGTTAATCTTGTAACGTCCTACATTTGCTAAGTCATAGCGCTTAGGATCAAAAAAGCGGGATACTAGCAAGCTCCGCGCATTTTCAACGGTTGGAGGTTCACCAGGACGAAGGCGCTCATAAATTTCAAGTAAAGCCTTATCTACGCCTTCTGTATTGTCTTTTTCCAAAGTATTGCGTAAATACTCATTATCACCGATTAACTCGATAATTTCTTGGTCAGAACCAAACCCTAATGCACGCAAAAGAACCGTAACGGGCAGTTTCCGAGTACGATCAATCCTGACATATACGACATCCTTGGCATCTGTTTCATATTCAAGCCAAGCTCCGCGGTTTGGAATGACCGTTGCCGTAAAGCCTTTTTTTCCATTCTTATCGACTTTTTCGCTAAAGTAAACACTCGGAGAACGTACTAATTGGGAAACAATAACCCGCTCTGCACCATTTATGACAAATGTTCCTGTTTCTGTCATGAGCGGAAAATCACCCATAAATACATCTTGGTCTTTTACTTCACCAGTTTCCTTATTAACAAGACGTACTTTCACACGTAGTGGAGCAGAATATGTAACGTCCCGTTCTTTTGATTCTTCAACAGAATACTTTGGCTCACCTAGACTGTAATCAATAAATTCTAGCGATAAGTTACCAGTAAAGTCCTCAATTGGTGAAATATCCTGAAACATTTCACGCAAACCCTCATCAAGAAACCACTGATATGAAGAGGTTTGGATTTCAATAAGATTTGGTAATTCTAATACTTCACTGATTCGCGCGTAACTTCTCCGCTTCCGGTGTCGTCCATACTGAACAAGTTGACCTGTCAACTGATTCACCCCTCAAATCAAGCGTTAATTTAAATAATCTATTACCTTTTGCGGAAGGAAAATCCTTGCCACAAAAGACAAAAAGAAAAAGGGTTTTTTGCTCAAAAACCACAATTTCACATTTTGACTATTATTTTGTCATCATTTCCGTTTTATCCTAATTTTATACTGAAAAATACGTATTTGCAGGAATAAATCGGTAAATATTATGATGGCATTTTATAATGCTACCATAGCAAGAAATAGTAGTCAACTATTTTGTTGCTTTGATGATATAATAACCTTTTGATTTTTTTACAATAACTGCTTCTGAATATACTTCTGTTAGTTTTTCCAAGGCAGATGGAGCGCCTTGTTTTTTCTGAATAACCACCCATAATTCTCCGCCTTGAACTAGATGCTGCGCACTTTGTTCAAAGATATCATGGACAATTTTTTTTCCTGCCCGGATCGGTGGATTGGTAACAATAGCTGAAAAATCAGTCTCCCTTACCGATTGCAGCCGATCACTTTGATAAATTTTCACATTAGTAATCTGATTTAGGACTGCGTTATCTTGTGCTAATTCAATAGCTCGCTCGTTGACATCGATCATGTGCACCATACAACCAGGATGGTCCTTCGCAATTGTCAATCCAATCGGACCATAACCGCAGCCTACATCCAGTACTCGACTTCCTGCTGCTGGCATGATAAAAGTTTCAATTAATAGCCGAGAACCAAAATCTACTTCTCTTTTTGAAAATACACCGTTATCGGTTTTAAAGCGAAAAGGATGATTTCTCAAGGTATAGTTCCAGTATTTCGGATCACTTTCAACCTTTTGAACTTGAGAATAGTAGTGTTCAGTCACCTGACTCACCCCCTGAGGAGTTATTTAGAAGAGTGTTGGGGAGATAGCAAAAAAGCTCGCTGTTTAAGCGAGCCTTTTATACTGTCAAGATTACTTAACTTCGACGTTAGCTCCAACCTCTTCAAGTTTAGCTTTGATTGCTTCAGCGTCTTCTTTAGAAACGCCCTCTTTAAGTGCTTTTGGAGTGTTGTCAACAAGATCTTTTGCTTCTTTAAGTCCAAGGCCAGTGATTTCACGTACAACCTTAATAACTTTGATTTTTTGGTCGCCAGCGCCAGCTAAGATTACATCAAATTCAGTTTTTTCTTCAGCTGCAGCAGCACCTGCACCACCAACAACTGCAACAGGAGCAGCAGCTGTTACGCCGAATTCTTCTTCAATTGCTTTTACTAGATCGTTAAGTTCTAAAACAGTCATATTTTTAACTGCTTCGATGATTTGTTCTTTAGTCATGATAAAGTTTCCTCCTTAATTTTCGTTCATTTATTTTTAGATTGCAATTTTGATCAGCTTATGCGCCTTGTTCTTCTTTTTGGTCTGCAACTGCTTTTGCAGCAAGAGCAAGGTTGCGGATTGGAGCTTGTAGTACGCTGAGTAGCATAGATAGCAAGCCTTCGCGTGAAGGAAGTTCAGCAAGAGCTTTAACCTCTTCAACTGTTGCGATATTACCTTCGATAACACCTGCTTTAATTTCAAGTGCCTCGTTCTTTTTCGCAAATTCATTTAAGATTTTTGCTGGTGCTACTACATCCTCAGTACTGAACGCAATTGCGTTAGGACCTGTTAATGCATCATTTAAGCCTGAAAGCTCAGCAGCATCAGCCGCACGGCGAGTCATTGAGTTTTTGTAAACTTTAAATTCGATACCGGCTTCACGAAGTTGCTTACGAAGTTCAGTTACTTGGGCAACTGTTAGTCCGCGGTAGTCAACAACAACTGTTGATACGCTGTTCTTTAACTTCTCGGAAATTTCTTCAACAATTTGTTTTTTAGCTTCGATTGCACTGCTCATCTTTACACCTCCTGAAAGTTTTTACATTCATACCAGGCAAGTAAAAAGCCCCTATATCTTCGTAGACAAGACATAGAGGCTTAAAAATAGCTAATGAACTCAGCTAATTCTATCGCACTACCTCGGCAGGAAATTAAGCCTAGAGACACCTGCTGTCTACGGTACAAATGTTATATTTAAACAACAAACTAGATTATAGCGATTGTTGCTTTATTTGTCAATTGGCAATTAATTACTTCGCTGCTACTGAAGATGGATCTACTTTCACTCCAGGTCCCATTGTTGAAGTAACAGTTACGTTCTTCATGTAGGTACCTTTTGCAGCCGAAGGTTTTACTTTTAACATTGTTTCAAATACAGTTGTAAAGTTTTCAACTAGCTTTTCGCTTTCGAAAGAAGTTTTACCGATTGGCACATGAATATTACCAGCTTTATCTACACGGTATTCTACTTTACCTGCTTTGATTTCATTGATAGCTCTTGTTACATCAAATGTAACAGTACCGGTTTTAGGGTTTGGCATTAAGCCTTTAGGTCCTAGTACGCGGCCTAGTTTACCAACTTCACCCATCATATCAGGAGTTGCTACGATAACATCAAAATCAAACCAGCCTTGCTGAATTTTGTTGATGTATTCTGTATCCCCTACAAAATCTGCACCAGCAGCTTCTGCTTCCTTTGCCTTTTCGCCTTTAGCAAATACTAATACGCGCTGAGTTTTACCAGTTCCATTTGGAAGAACAACTGCACCACGAATATTTTGATCAGCTTTCTTAGGGTCAACTCCTAGACGAAAAGCAACTTCAATAGTAGCATCAAATTTTGCATAATTGGTTTTCTTTGCAAGATCAATTGCTTCTGCAATTGGGTAAGCTTTTGCGCGATCAACAAGCTTAGCAGCTTCTACGTACTTCTTACCTTTTTTAGCCATTTAAATTTCCTCCTTGATTTGTGGTTTTAACGTCGTAAAAAACTCCCACGAACAAGGGTTGCGAATTTACGCAACCCTCTCATTACAGATTAACAGTTCACATGGATTAATCTTCGATGTTGATACCCATGCTGCGTGCTGTACCTTCAACCATACGCATTGCTGCTTCGACGCTGGCAGCGTTAAGGTCAGGCATTTTTTGTTCCGCAATCTCGCGTACTTTATCACGCTTCACTGTTGCTACTTTATTACGGTTAGGCTGGCCTGAACCAGACTGGATTCCAGCTGCTACCTTCAAAAGAACTGCAGCAGGAGGAGTTTTCGTAATAAATGTAAATGAACGGTCTTCAAATACCGTGATTTCAACAGGAATAATCAATCCAGCTTGATCTGCTGTACGTGCATTAAATTCTTTACAGAATCCCATGATATTTACACCAGCTTGACCTAGTGCAGGACCAACCGGTGGTGCAGGATTTGCTTTACCAGCAGGGATTTGTAATTTCACCACTTTAATTACTTTTTTAGCCACGAGACACACCTCCTTAAAGTCCGTGATGTGGTTAATGGGCTCCCTTAGGATGTTCCCTCCCACTCAGGCATCTGTCTTTATATAAAAAATAAAGAGCTTGACACAAGTCTTGTCTCTTAAACTGAGACATACTGACCTTTGAAATATTACCATTTTTTTAATTCGATTTCAAGTTTTTTTACAAATTAACATCTAGATTTTATCAATTTGTGAGAAATCAAGTTCTACTGGAGTATCACGGCCAAACATATTCACAAGCACTTTCAGCTTTGCTTTATCTTTATCCATTTCTTCGATGTTACCTGTAAAGTTGGCAAATGGCCCTTCTTTGACACGAACCGTTTCACCGATTTCGTAATCGATTTCTATCCGTTTTTCTTCGACACCCATACGCTTGAGGATGACAGCCACTTCTTCAGGTAAAAGTGGTGTCGGCTTTGAACCCGAGCCAGCAGAACCCACGAAACCTGTTACCCCTGGAGTGTTGCGAACGACATACCAAGAATCGTCCGTCATGATTAACTCTACCAAAACATAACCAGGGAAAACCTTCCGTTTTACAACCTTTTTCTTGCCATTCTTAACATCTGTCTCTTCTTCCTCAGGAACAATGACCCGAAAGATTTTATCGGTCATTCCCATTGATTCAACACGTTTTTCTAAATTTGCTTTTACTTTGTTTTCATAACCCGAATACGTATGTACCACATACCAGTTCTTTTCCATTTTAGCGGACTGCTTGTCCGTCCCTCCCTGCTTAATTATTGGAGAAATAATCTATATCTGTCTTGATCCATGTGTACTGCCTGAAAAGGATAACTGCTTTTTAAGCAAATTAAAAAACCCGTTTAAACGGGCTTTTTGCTGAAATTTCCTTTAGTAATTACCATTATACCATAATATAACACTTATTATTCAAGAATTAAACGAATCAATTTTGAAATTCCTAAATCTAGTACCGTAAAGAAAATGGCGAAAAAGGCAACAGTTGTTATTACCGTAACTGTTGAGCGAGTAAGCTCTCCTCGTTTCGGCCAGCTGACCTTTCTCATTTCACGTAGAACATCACTGAAGAACTTCTTTATGCGCTGCATTTTTGTAACCCCCAACTATGGCAAATAGCATTTCGAAAATCTATCATTTACTTTGTTTCACGGTGAATGGTATGGGTTGCACAAGTTTTACAATATTTTTTAAGTTCCAATCTAACCGCTTCTGTCTGTTTTTTTTCAGTTGAATAATTCCTTGAGCCGCATTCACTGCAGGTAAGAATAATTTTTTTACTCATTACAACACCTTCGATATATCCCTAAAAATGTAACACGCTAACCAAATTATTGTCAATCTTTATCGGAAGCGGATTCAGTTTAAAACAGGACAATTACAATGAAAATTCCCTTATCTCTAAATACCGTTCCAATTTTCGCTTCACTCTTTGCAATGCATTATCTATCGATTTTACATGGCGGTTTAATTCTTCGGAAATCTCCTGATAGGATTGACCATCTAAATAAAGCGCCAATACCTTACGCTCCAAATCACTTAATAATTCCGTCATTTTAACCTCTATATGGTCAAACTCCTCTTGATTGATAATCAGCTCTTCCGGATCCAAAACCTTTGCCCCCGACAATACATCCATTAGCGTCCGATCTGACTCCTCATCATAGATAGGCTTGTCCAATGATACATAAGAGTTTAATGGAATATGCTTTTGCCTTGTAGCTGTTTTTATCGCTGTTATAATTTGACGGGTAATACACAGCTCTGCAAACGCCTTAAAGGACGTAAGTTTGTCCTCCCGATAGTCACGAATGGCTTTATAAAGGCCTATCATCCCTTCTTGGATAATATCTTCTTTATCGGCCCCGACCAAAAAATAGGATCTTGCTTTGGCACGTACGAAATTTCGATATTTATGAATCAAATAATCTAATGCTTCACTATCACCTTTATGCACTAGATCAACAATTTCTTCGTCTTCCATTAGAAACAACTGTTCGTAGACTTTTGCTTCGAAATCCGTACTCAACGTCGATCCCCTCCACCGTACAAGCATAGATAGTATTTATTATACATTAGAAATTTTTTGAAGTCGAGGTTCATTTTTCCCCTCTGCGCCATTTTTCAAAAATTTCTGCCATTTCATTACTAATTGGAATTTTGGACACCGGTTTTTTTTCCTGAATGGTTTTCACCTTTTTGGCAATTCCTTTCTCTACTGATGACATCTCAATCAGTAACTCTCGAGCTGATTTTCGCAATGCTCCTTGTCCAAAGATTGCCCATTGTTCTGTATAATCAGAGGTAGCTACATGAATCTGTGTTTTGCGATTGCTCAACTGTATAGCCATTTTTTCAATCAGTTCATCGGCCGTTTCGTTTTTTCTCGTAAAAATAACTTCCACCTTATGATTCTTATACTTCTTTGCTGTGCCTTCAACATAATAGGCATCAAATACAACAATAACACGGTACCCCGAAAACGCTTGATATTCAGCCATTCTCTCAACCAGTAGATCTCTTGCTGCAGCTAAATCATGCTCTTTTAACACTTTTAGTTCTGGCCATGCGCCAATAATGTTATAGCCATCGACAATCAGGATATCCATACCTATCCACCTAGAGGATGTCGATTCCGATATACCTCATACATAAGTAACGCAGCAGCAACAGATGCATTTAACGAAGTAACCTTTCCGGTCATTGGCAGACGGATTAGGAAATCGCATTTATCCTTGATGAGACGTCCCATTCCTTTCCCTTCACTGCCAATCACTAATCCAAGCGGCAATGTGCCATCTAGCTGACGAAAATCCTGCTGTCCCTTGGCATCTGTACCTGCTATCCATATACCGCGTTCCTTTAATTCATCGATGGTACGGGCTAAATTTGTTACCCTGACAACCGGGATATATTCAATCGCTCCCGTCGAAGCTTTCGCAACCGTTGCCGTTAGTCCGACAGCTCGGCGCTTCGGGATAATGATTCCATGGGCACCTACTGCATCTGCCGTTCTCATGATTGAGCCCAAGTTGTGAGGGTCTTCGATTTCATCTAATAATAAAAAGAATGGAGGTTCCTGTTTCTTCTCAGCAGCAGCAAATAAATCGTCTAACTCGGCATATTGATAGGCAGCAATATAGGCTAGAACTCCCTGATGATTTTGGTCGGAAATTTGATCGATTTTCTTTTTTGGTACGAATTGCACGAGAACCTGTGCCTCTTTTGCCAGCTGAGTAATTTGCTGCATCGAGCCGCGTTGTGACCCTTCTGCAATTAAGATTTTATTAATATCCCGGCCAGATTTTAATGCTTCGATGACCGGATTTCTGCCCACGATGTATTCTTGACTCATTGTTTTGTTCCTCCTTTCTCTGTTTCTATATAAGAAAAAGCCGCTTGTATTAACTGTTCTAAACGCGAGTGGTTACCTGATAAATACAAATAACCTATCAAAGCTTCAAAGGCTGTACTATAACGATAGGTTTGAACATCAGTGTTTTTCGGTACCGTTCCTGATTTAGCATTTCTGCCGCGCATGACGATGGCTAATTCTCCCTCAGTTAATAACACATCATCCATCATTCGAAAAAGTACTTTACATTGTGCTTTTGCCGAAACATATTGTGTTGCTGTGTGGTGTAATTGATGCGGTCGAACTTGTCCCTTAAATAAGAGGTGACGACGGACATATGTTTCATATACCGCGTCACCCATATAAGCCAGGGCTAGTGCTTTCATCTGGTTGACATCTATCTTGTTATCATAATCAAGCATGAGTTAGCCTCTTTTCCACCGTGTTCCTTGCGGAGTATCCTCCAATATGATATTCATTTCCTTTAATTGATCGCGGATTTGATCTGCTAATTGGAAGTTACGGTCTTTTCTTGCTTGGATTCGCTGCTCAATTAAGGCATCGATTTCTTCATCGAGCATTTCTTCCTTTCCAAGTGTAAGACCGAGAACAGCGAATAGCTGCTCAAACTCCGATGTAAACGCATCAATTACCCCGACAGCTGTATTTTTTTCCCGTAAATAATAATTGGCTAATTTAGACAGTTCAAATAGCACGGAAATGGCTAGTGCTGTGTTAAAATCATCATCCATCGCCTCAATAAATTGATTCCGTAAAGATGTGATCTTATCCAGCCATTCTTGATTATTGTCGGTTAAATTAGCACTTGCCTCTCTACGATGCTTTAAGTTCTGATAGGAGGTACTTAACCGATCGAATGCTGCTTTAGTACTTTCTAACAGCTCCTCGCTATAGTTTATTGGATTGCGATAATGAACGGAAAGCATAAAGAAGCGTAGCACCTGCGGATTATGCTTTTTAATAATGTCATGGACTAACACAAAGTTCCCGAGTGACTTTGACATTTTTTCATTATCGATATTGATGTAACCATTGTGCATCCAATAATTAGCGAATGTTTTTCCTGAGAGAGCTTCTGACTGCGCTATTTCATTTTCATGGTGCGGGAAGGTTAAATCCTGACCACCCGCATGGATATCAATCGTTTCGCCAAGGTATTTCTTAGCCATTGCTGAACATTCAATATGCCAACCTGGTCTGCCCAGCCCCCACGGACTTTCCCAGAAAATTTCTCCTTCCTTTGCCGCCTTCCACAACGCAAAGTCGAGATCGTCCTCCTTTTTGTTACCAACCTCAATTCGGGCACCGACCTGCAGCTCGTCAATCGACTGATGAGAAAGCTTGCCGTATTCATCAAAGCTGCGGGTTCTGAAATAGACATCACCTTGTGACTCGTAAGCGTACCCTTTTTCAACCAGCTGGCTGATAAAATCAATAATAATATCCATATTTTCCATAACGCGAGGATGGATGTCCGCCCGTTTACATCCAAGCGCCGACACATCTTCAAAGTATGCTTCAATAAAGCGATTGGCTATTGTTGGAACATCCTCTCCGAGTTGGTTAGCAGCACGGATTAATTTATCATCGACATCAGTAAAGTTGGACACATATTGAACTTCATAGCCGCGATATTCAAAATAACGACGGACTGTATCAAATACAATGGCTGGGCGGGCATTGCCAATATGAATGTAATTATAGACTGTTGGGCCGCAGACATACATCTTTACTTTGCCTTCTTCTAGCGGCACGAAGACTTCCTTTTTTCTCGTTAGTGTATTATATAAATGAATTGCCATTACTCTTTAATCCTTTCTGTTTTTAGTTCTGCTAATTCGCGTTTCAGATGATTCAGCTCCACCTGAAGTTCCTTAAAGCGATCGGCCACTGGATCAGGTAAATCACTGTGGTTTAAATCCCGATTGATTCGTTTACCATCTTGAATCACTACTCTACCAGGTATCCCGACCACGGTCGAATTCGGTGGAACCTCTTTTAACACAACCGAGCCGCCGCCAATTTTTGAGTTTTCACCAATCGTAATCGAACCAAGAACTTTTGCCCCGGTAGCAATGAGGACATTATCCTTAATCGTAGGATGGCGTTTTCCCTTTTCTTTGCCGGTTCCCCCTAAGGTTACACCTTGATAAATGGTAACATTATCCCCTATTTCACAGGTTTCCCCAATCACCACGCCCATCCCATGGTCGATAAAAAATCTTCGACCAATCTTGGCTCCAGGATGGATTTCTATACCGGTAAAAAAGCGGCTTGTTTGGGAAATGACCCGTGCCAGAAAAAATAACTTCCGCTTATAAAGCGCATGGGCAATTCGGTGTGACCAAATGGCATGCAAACCGGAATACGTTAAAATCACTTCTAAATAAGATCTTGCAGCTGGGTCTTGATCAAATACAACCTCAACATCTTCCTTCATCATTTTAAACATTTCCATCCCCCTCCAATCTCCCTATCTGTAGAAAAAATAAAAAAACGTCTCTGTCGATATGACAGAGACGCTTACGGCGTGGTTCCACTCTGATTAGGCAACTGCAATTATCGCAGCTTCAGTCGATAAAGCTTGATTGCCTCACTCATACCTGTTAACGGAAAGGTTCCGCCCAAATCTACTTAAGGTGTTAATTCCTTTTTTGAAATGGGGCTCAGAGGTGCATTTCGAAAAACGAGCGGCTTAAACCACTTTCAGCCGGTGATGGTTCTCTCTTTTAAGCATTCATTTTTCTACTTTTCCTCTTCAACGGTTTAATCAATTTAAATATTGTATATTTACTATATTACATTTTTGCTCTGATGTTAACCAATAATTTGCTGAAGTCTTTGTTGAACTTTTTGTTTACCTAAAAGTTCGATTGCTTTTGGTAAATCCGGCCCATGCGTCTGACCAGTTACCGCAGAACGAATCGGCATAAACAGATTTTTTCCTTTTTGGCCTGTTGACTTTTGTACTGCCTTCATAGCCGCTTTTATTTCATCAGCTTTAAAACATTCTAACCCCTCAAGCTCTTGGGAGAAGGCCTTTAATACTTCTGGTACCTGTTCCCCGGCAAGTACCTCTTTCGCCTCATCCTCAAACACTACTTGTTCTTGGAAGAACAGATCAGAAAGCTCGACAATTTCGGCACCAAAGCTCATTTTTTCTTGCAATAAAGACACTAAGCTGCGAACCCAGTCCTTTTCAGCCGCAGTCATATTTTCTGGAATGCGTCCAGCTTTAATCAGATGTGGCAAAGCAAGATCTACTACCCTGTCAAGCTCAACCTTTTTCATGTACTGGTTATTCATCCATGTAAGCTTCTGCTTATCGAATAAAGCCGGAGATTTGGACAATCGGCTGGCATCAAATAATTGAATAAATTCATCCTTCGAGTAAAGCTCTTCTTCACCAGCTGGCGACCATCCAAGCAAGGTAATGAAATTAAAGATTGCCTCTGGCAGATAGCCAAGTTCTTCATATTGTTCAATAAATTGAATAATTGATTCATCACGTTTGCTTAATTTTTTTCGGCTTTCATTCACAATCAACGTCATATGTCCAAAAATTGGCGGTTTCCAGCCTAATGCCTCATAGACCATTAACTGCTTAGGAGTGTTTGAAATATGGTCATCACCGCGAAGCACATGGGAAATCTCCATTAAATAATCATCGATAGCAACGGCAAAATTATAGGTTGGCGTTCCGTCTTTTTTGACGATAACCCAGTCGCCTATTCCCTCAGATTCAAAGGAAACAACCCCTTTTACCATATCATCAAACGTATAGGTTCTGCCCTCAGGGACGACAATACGAATACTTGGCTGGCGTCCTTGACGCTCAAGTTCAGCCCGCTGTTCTGCAGTCAAATGACGGCATTTTCCGGAATAATGCGGCGTCTCACCGCGAGTCATCTGTTCTTCCCGCTCAGCTTCTAATTCTTCTTCCGTGCAGTAACATTTATAAGCTTGTCCGCTTTCTAACAATTGCTTATAGTACTGTTCGTAAATATCATTTCGTTCTGATTGACGATACGGTCCATATTCCCCACCGACATCAACACTCTCATCCCAATCGATTCCCAGCCATTTTAAATACTTTAATTGGCTTTGCTCGCCACCAGCAATATTCCGCTTTTTATCTGTATCTTCAATGCGGATAATAAATTTCCCACCCTTGTTGCGGGCAAATAAATAATTAAATAGTGCTGTTCTGGCGTTTCCGATATGTAAATGTCCGGTTGGACTAGGAGCATATCTTACACGTATTTCATTAGCCATCATAATGCCTCACTTTTCCAGTTGGTTTCATCTGATTCATTTTACCACTATGATTTAACGGGATAAAGTCTAAATCTCCACCTTTTTTAAAAGCACAACTGCTTGAGCGGCAATCCCTTCGCCTCTGCCTGTAAAACCTAGCTTTTCGGTAGTAGTGGCCTTGATATTAATCTGGCCCAGCTCAGCTTCCAAAATATCGGCAATTCTCGTTTGCATTTGCTCAATGTAAGGAGCCATTTTTGGTTTTTGAGCAATAATGGTACAATCTGCATTCACCAGTTCATAACCTTTTTCTTTGACCAATTGCCAGACATGCTCCATCAACTTTGCAGAATCAGCATCTTTATATTCCGGGTCAGTGTCTGGAAAGTGTTTGCCGATATCCCCTTCGCCAATCGCGCCTAGGCACGCATCTGATACCGTATGTAATAAGACATCCGCGTCAGAGTGGCCTAGCAAGCCTTTTTCATAAGGAATCGTAATGCCGCCAATAATGAGCGGTCGCCCTTCAGCCAATTGATGCACATCAAAGCCTTGTCCAATTCGAAACATCCTCATAACCCCTTTCTAACGTTCATGCCCACATTGGGACTTTCGCTTTTTTAATATTGCCTCGGCAAAATATAGATCTTCCGGTGTAGTTAGTTTTATATTATCATAATCACCCTCGACAATCGCTATCGGATGGCCTAACCGCTCGACTAGGCTTGCATCGTCTGTCCCAATATAGTTATCAGCCGCCGCCTTTTGATAGGCCTTCAATAAAAGGTCAGCGCGAAAAGCTTGTGGGGTTTGAATTGCCCACAAGCTTTCGCGTTCTACTGTACTTTCAACCACACCATTTTTTACCTTTTTCATTGTATCTTTGGCTGGAACCGCTACAATTGTAGCTCCTGCCTTCTCCGCTTGCTCCACTAACCGCTGTATGGTTTCTCGACGAATAAATGGTCTTGCACCATCATGGACGAGAATAATTCCAGTGCCTTTAACTGTTTTTAAGGCATTATATATGCTATGCTGCCGCTCCTTACCACCATGGACAAAACCACATACCTTATCGAGTTGATAATGTTCCACTAATGCCCTGCAGCCATCTTCGTCATGAGGATGAATTGCTAGCGTAATGCCCGTACAGGCAGCATCGGCTTCAAATACCTTTATGGTATGAACAAGGACTGGAATGCCCTCAAGTTCAAGCAAGAGCTTATTTTTTCCCGCTCCCATCCGCTTCCCCTGACCGGCAGCAGGAATAATGACTTCATAAGTCATAGTAAACAACCTCATTCTTTCTCTTCTAAAAAATCACAAAGCTTTCTCTAAAAGTTTGGGTTTTGCAAAAATCATTCTGCCGGCTGATGTTTGTAGCACACTGGTTACCAGAACTTCAATTCTTTTCCCAATGAATTCTCTACCTTCTTCGACAACAATCATCGTTCCATCATCAAGATAGGCAACCCCTTGATGATATTCCTTGCCATCCTTAATGACTTGCACTGTCAATTCCTCTCCAGGGAGAACGACTGGTTTTACAGCGTTTGCTAGGTCATTTATGTTTAAAACAGGAACATTTTGTAATTCACAAACTTTATTTAGATTAAAATCATTTGTAACAAGAATACCGCCTGTTAATTTAGCCAGTTTAACAAGCTTAGAGTCGACCTCTTGGATTTCTTCAAAGTCGCCTTCGTAAATCTCTACATTAATGGCCAGCTCTTTTTGAATTCGATTTAAAATATCCAGACCTCTTCTGCCGCGATTCCGCTTTAATACATCTGAAGAATCAGCGATATGTTGCAGCTCCTCAAGGACAAACTGGGGAATAACAATGGTTCCTTCTAAAAAACCAGTTTGGCAGATATCAGCAACCCGTCCATCAATAATTACACTAGTATCCAGAATTTTCAATGATTGCTTTGAGGTTTTTTCACTTTCCTCTTCCGCCACTTTTTTCTTACTTGCCCCCCGGCCAAATAGACCTAATAGCTCATCGCGTTTTTTAAAACCAACTTGGAAACCTAGGTATCCAAATAATAATGTTAATAAGATAGGGGCTACTTCATTAACGATTGGTACTTGCACAGCATTGAGTGCAAAACCGATTAAAAACGCAACCAATAACCCAAATATTAGACCAATACTGCCGAATAATACATCGGTTACGGGAATTTTCACTAATGAGTCTTCAGCCCATTTCATAAAATTAAACACATGATCCACTGCCCAAAAGGTAAGAAGATAAAAAATAATAGCACCTATAATCGCGGTAACATAGGAATTATTGATAAGTGAAACTCCTGCCAAACCTATAGCTTTAAACAATTCCGGTAAAAACAGTATTCCAAGCGTACCGCCAATGATGAGGAAGCATGCTTGCACAATTCGTTTTAACATTTCTTCACCTCCTCTATTCATTATAAACATATTCAAGTGATTGAAACCGTCGTTTTCCAATAATTTTTCTAAATTGTAAACAGATTTACAGCAATGACCATGTTAAAATCTACCTGTTCATAGGGTAGCATTAGAAAAAATGACTGTCAAATAAATTGAAATATAAAATTTTAACATAGTTCAAAAGTTCTAGCAATACTTTTTTATCCCGCCTTAACAGGCAGTAAGACCCCCATTGATGGATGTTTCACTTTATAAGTGACGGTCTGTATAAAGCCTTTCTCTTATTAGCTTAAAGCCTTCTTTAATTTTCCTCGCCCGAACCTCGCCTATTCCTTCCACCTCATCGAGCTCCTCCACCGTTGCCGAGATGATACTGCAGAGATCACCAAAGGCAGCAATTAAATTTTCAATAATGATAACCGGCAGCCTTGGGATTTTATGCAAGATTCGATAACCACGCGGTTTTTTATGTTCATCAAGATGGACATACCCCAAATAACCCATCATTTTTAATAGGGCCAAATCCTCAATATTGCTAGTGTTTACTAAAGCTTGAATCCGTTGCAACACTTCCACTGGCTTAACATCACGACTAAAGGCATAATCTTTAATCACTAACATCATTTCCTCTTCGAGTTCAGTTAGAATTTCATTCATCTGCAGTCGAATAAGTCGTCCTTCTGTTCCCAACTCATATAAATAAGTTAATAGCTCATTTTTTATTTTTAACACCATTTCAAAACGGTGCAGGACCAACAGGAAGTCATTATATGTCACAGATTCCTCAAACTCTAAGATACTGAAATTTGTTATCGTTTGTTCCATGACAACTTTATATTTTTCCAATGTTTGAATTGCCTGATTCGCCTTTGTTAAAATAACAGCTATATCTTTTAACGCATAGCGATTATTGCCTTGGTACAAGGTTATCACATTTCGCCGTTGCGAAATAGCGATGACAAGCGCCTTTGTTTGCTTAGCAACCCGCTCAGCTGTTCGATGCCGCATACCGGTTTCTGAGGAGGGGATTTCTGAATCTGGAGCCAACTGGGCATTGGCAAAAAGAATTTTATTCGCAGAGTCATTTAAAATAATTGCCCCATCCATTTTAGCTAATTCATATAAATAACTGGGGGAAAATGGACAATTAATCGCAAAACCGCCATCAACCGCATTTTTTACTTTATCATTATAGCCAATAACAATGAGTCCGCCAGTATTCGCCCGAAGAACATTGTCAAGCCCCTCACGAATAGGCGTGCCTGGGGCGATTAACTTTAATACATCAATGATCGACTGTTCGCCTAGCTTCTTTTGCTCCATCCGTTATCCCCCTAATGTTGCTTTCAAAGCATCTGCCACCGTGGAGACTCCAATCAATTCTACTCCATTCGGTCCGGTCCAGCCTCCTAAATTATTAGCAGGCAGGATAACCCGCTCAAATCCAAGTTTTGCTGCCTCTTGAACACGCTGTTCAATCCTTGACACTCTTCTTACCTCTCCAGTTAAACCCACTTCACCAATTATGCAATCCGTCGGTCTTGTTGGCTTATCACGAAAGCTCGAAGCAATACTAACGGCTACGGCTAGGTCAATGGCTGGTTCATCCAGCTTCACTCCCCCGGCAACCTTGACATAAGCATCCTGGTTCGCCAGCAGCATCCCCACCCGCTTTTCTAATACAGCCATTAATAATGGCACGCGATTATGATCAATCCCGGTGGCCATTCTTCGTGGGTTTCCGAAACTTGTCGGCGATATCAATGCTTGAATTTCGACTAGGACTGGTCGAGTTCCTTCCATCGAAGCCACTACGGTCGAGCCCGATGCCCCCCGGGAGCGTTCTTCCAGAAAAATTTCCGAGGGATTTGCGACCTCTTCCAAGCCGGCCTCCTTCATTTCAAAAATTCCCATCTCATTCGTGGACCCAAACCGATTCTTTACTGCCCGCAATATTCTAAACGTATGGTGTCTTTCTCCCTCAAAATAAAGAACCGTATCAACCATATGTTCCAGTAATCGTGGGCCAGCAATCGAGCCTTCTTTTGTCACATGACCGACAATAAAAATGGCTACACCTTTGGTCTTACCTATTCTCATTAATTCTGATGTACACTCACGAACTTGGGAAACACTTCCTGGAGCTGACGTTACGTCTGGATGAAAGACGGTTTGAATCGAGTCAATAATAACGCAGCTTGGATTTGTTTGCTCAATTGTTCGATTAATCTCTTCTAAGTTCGTTTCTGCATAAACTAACAAATTCTCTGTTGTAATCCCTAACCGCTCCGCTCGTAGCTTTGTTTGTCGTAATGATTCTTCACCCGATATGTATAGGACTTGATTTCCCTTTTTCGCAAGCTGTGAGGATACTTGCAGCAACAATGTTGATTTACCAATCCCTGGGTCGCCGCCAATTAACACTAATGACCCTCTCACAACACCACCGCCAAGAACACGATTAAGCTCTGCTAAATCAGTTTTTATTCGTGGTTCACTAACTACTTCAATCGAGGTGATTGGGGTCGGCTTTGCTGCCAATGTCGTGCCTTGTGAATGGGCAAAGGCTCCCCTTCTCGCTGTACCTGTTATTTCCACTTCCTCAACCATTTTATTCCATGTGCCACACCCGGGGCATTTCCCCATCCATTTTGGTGATTCATAGCCGCATTCTTGACAAATAAACTTTGTTTTACGTTTTACCATCGATACTCTTTCCTCTCGTTCCTTAGGCAGGCAGAATTGTTTTATCAAAGCTAGATAACCAGATAACTCTTTTCTGCTGAAAAAAAGAGGCACACGATATATGTTTATTCACGTGTACCTCAACCATGTTATTCATGAATACATAGTTTTATTTTTATTTCGTTACCGTCGTTTTTTCTTTGCCAGCCACTTTTACCGTAAATTCACCGTTGTCTACATCGATTATTGCGTGTTGACCTGTTAATAAGGTTCCTTTTAGCAGCTCCTCTGAAAGCCGGTCTTCAATATGTTTTTGAATGGCCCGTTTTAAAGGTCTGGCGCCATATTCAGGGTCATAGCCCTCTTCAGAAATCTTTTCCCTAGCCGCATCTGTTAATTCAATCGAAATATGCTGTTCCTTTAACCGTTTAATCAGCTGATCAGAAAGCAGCGTAACAATTTCGTTTAAATGCTTTCTTTCAAGTGCATGGAAGACAATAATTTCGTCAATCCGATTCAGGAATTCAGGTCGGAAAGCTTTCTTAAGCTCTTCCATAACTTTACCCTTCATATCCTTGTAGTTCTGATCGCTGTTGTCCTGAATATTAAAACCAACATACTTATTGCGTTTTAATGCTTCCGCCCCAACGTTAGACGTCATAATAAGTACCGTATTACGGAAATCGACCGTGCGTCCTTTAGAATCCGTCAAGCGGCCATCATCCAGTACCTGAAGTAAAATATTAAACACATCCGGATGGGCCTTTTCAATCTCGTCAAGCAAAACTACAGAATATGGTTTTCTACGTACCTTTTCTGTCAATTGTCCGCCTTCTTCATAGCCAACATAGCCTGGAGGCGACCCCACGAGGCGAGATGTCGAGTGTTTCTCCATATATTCAGACATGTCAATCCGAATCATTGCGTCTTCATCACCAAACATAGCCTCAGCCAAAGCACGAGCTAGTTCCGTTTTACCCACACCAGTTGGTCCTAAGAAAATAAATGAACCAATTGGACGTTTTGGATCCTTTAATCCGGCTCTTGCCCGTCTAACAGCTTTAGCAACAGCTATAACTGCTTCATCTTGACCAATTACACGAGAATGGAGAATCTCCTCAAGATTTAACAGTTTTGCTGTTTCCGTTTCTGCCAGCTTTGATACTGGAATACCCGTCCAGCTTGAAACGACACTGGCAATATCATCAACGGTAACTTCATTATTTTCTTTTCCTTGCTTTTCCTTCCAGCCTTTCTTTGTTTCCTCAAGCTGTTCACGCAAACGCTGTTCAGAATCTCTTAATGAAGCAGCTTTTTCGAACTCTTGGCTTTGAACAGCGGCATCTTTTTCCTTGCGTACCTCTTCAAGTTTTACCTCAAGCTCTTTTAAATTTGGCGGTGTTGTATAAGAACGGAGGCGTACTTTTGAACCAGCCTCATCAATTAAATCAATTGCTTTATCAGGGAGGAAGCGGTCTGAAATATAACGGTCTGATAATTTTACTGCTGCCTCAATCGCCTCATCGGTAATTGAAACGCGATGATGTGCCTCATAGCGATCACGTAAGCCTTGTAAAATTTGGATTGATTCCTCCATCGTTGGTTCATCCACTCGGATTGGCTGAAAACGCCGTTCAAGTGCAGCATCCTTTTCAATGTACTTACGATATTCATCAAGTGTGGTAGCTCCGATACATTGAAGCTCCCCACGAGCTAGTGATGGCTTTAAGATGTTCGAGGCATCGATGGCACCTTCTGCCCCGCCGGCGCCGATTAAGGTATGAAGCTCATCAATAAATAAAATAATATTTCCAGCCTGGCGAATTTCGTCCATTACTTTTTTCAAGCGGTCTTCAAACTCACCGCGATATTTGGTTCCCGCAACTACTGTCCCCATGTCGAGGGTCATGACTCGTTTGTCACGAAGGATTTCGGGTACCTCGTTGTTGACAATTTGTTGAGCAAGGCCCTCTGCAATCGCCGTTTTACCAACCCCAGGCTCACCAATCAACACCGGGTTATTCTTCGTCCGCCGGCTCAACACTTCGATTACACGCTGAATTTCTTTACTCCTGCCAATAACGGGATCAAGGCTTCCCTCCCTGGCAATTGCCGTAAGGTCACGAGCCAAACCATCAAGTGTTGGAGTGTTAGCACTCGCAGATACATTTCCCTGATGCCCACCTGATTCATTACTGCCCAATAATTGCAATACCTGCTGCCGAGCCTTATTTAGACTGACACCAAGATTGTTTAAAACCCGAGCAGCAACACCTTCTCCTTCACGGATTAAACCAAGCAAGATATGCTCAGTGCCAACATAGGAATGTCCTAATTTACGGGCTTCATCCATTGAAAGCTCAATTACCTTTTTAGCTCTCGGTGTATAGTGAATAATTTGCGAAGACTCTTGGCCTTTGCCAATTAGATTTTCAACTTCCTTTTGAATTTTATCGGAGCCTAAACCTAATCCGTAAAGGGCTTTAGCAGCAATTCCTTCCCCTTCACGAACTAGCCCTAATAAAATATGTTCAGTGCCAATATTATTATGACCAAGGCGAATCGCTTCTTCTTGTGCCAAGGCTAACACCTTTTGTGCTCTTTCTGTAAAACGGCCAAACATCATAGTACTCACTCCTCACGACTCTTTTTATCAGCTTCCATTTTCAGACGTTCACGAATTAATGCAGCACGTCTAATATCCCTCTCATGCGGCCTTAACTGCCCCCCGGCATATTGCTGGAGAAAACCAGGCTGGGTTAAAATCATTAACTCATTAAGAATTGATTTTGACATATCCTGAATATAACCCATATCAATCCCCAAACGAACATCAGATAAGCAACGGGCTGCCTCTTTTGATTCAATAATCCTGCTATTGGTTAATACTCCTAAAGAACGAAATACCCTATCTTCTAATTGTATGTTAGAAGTTTTTCGTAATGCTTCGCGAGCGGATCTTTCTTGTGAAATTAACTGGCTAACTACTCCCATCAAATCACGGCAGATATCCTCTTCAGATTTTCCTAGCGTAATTTGATTAGAAATTTGAAAAATATTCCCCAGTGCTTCACTTCCTTCACCATAGATTCCTCTTACGACATGCCCAAGCTGGTTAATCGCAGGAATGATTCGATTCATTTGTTGTGTAAGAATCAATCCTGGCAGATGCATCATCACTGAGGCACGAATTCCTGTACCAACATTTGTGGGGCAGCTTGTTAGATAGCCATACTTTTCATCAAAGGCATATTGAATATGACCCTCAAGCCAATCATCTATATCATTTGCTGCATGTAGGGCTTCAGATAACTGTAAACCAGGGAACAAACATTGAATCCGTATATGGTCTTCTTCATTTATCATAATACTGATTTCTTCATTTTCTGTTAAAATTACCGCACCATATGGTGAATCTTCAGCAAGATGAGGACTAATCAAATGCTTTTCAACTAATACCCTTTTTTGGAGGGGCTGCATGTCCTCAATCTTCAATAATTCCATTCCGCCAAATTTTACATACCCAACTGAATGTAATAGCTGTTCCATCTCAAAAATAACTTTTTGCGCTTCATCATGAGAAAATAGTGTAGGGAATTTATATTGCTCAAAGTTTCTTGCCAAGCGAATTCTAGTACTTAAGACAATATCAGAATCTGGTCCTTCTTCGCTCATCCATGAGCTTACTGCTTGATTTAAAAACTGTTCAAGAGACAAAGCTACTCCCCTCCCTCATGATTACCGGCAAGTCTTTTCTCTAAACTACGTATTTCATCACGAAGTTTTGCGGCCTTTTCAAATTCCTCATGTGTAATACATGCTTGCAGGCTGTGTTTTAACTCGTCAATTTGCTTTCGTAGATGTAAATCGCCGCCGATTCTTTTTGGAATCTTTCCATTATGGTTCCAGTTTCCACCATGGAGCCTTCTTAATACCGGGATAAGCTGATCACTAAATGTTTCATAGCAATGCGAACAGCCAAATCGTCCTAATTTAAGAAACTGCGGGAAAGTCATCGAACAATATTCACAATGGAGTATTTCTTCTTGTTGGAATGGACTTTGACTAGGTTTTTGAAAAGAAGGATCAATATTCAACAAACCCGCCAATAGATTATTAAAATTGAAACCTGATTGTCCATTAAACATCAACATTTCACTTTTTTCCTGAGCACATACTTCACAAAGATTTACTTCAGTCTTTTCACCATTAATAATTTTTGTAAAATGAAGCGCCGCAGGACGTTGTTTGCATTCTTCACAAATCATGCTTTTCACCTCTCCTAGGCTGTGTTGTACTACGCAGGGGAATAACTAAGAATATTAGTTTTACGCTGTAAACAATTATTTATATTTTAAGGAAGTCAACATTGCTTTTAACATTCTAGCTCGCAACTCATCTCGGTATGGGAGGTCTATATATAATACAGAACGGTCAATGACACTTTGCATAATTTTTGCTTCCCGCTTCGTAATCACATCTTCATTAATCAATCTTCCTATTACATCTTCGGCAATTGACTGGCTAATCCTGCCTTGAATAAGTGATAATAAATGATCAATTAAGTCAGCATAATCATGGGATTCTACCTTCATAATACGAATATATCCACCACCGCCACGCTTGCTCTCAACGATATAACCTCTTTCAATCGTAAATCGAGTATTAATAACATAGTTTATCTGTGAAGGAACACATTGAAATTTATCAGCAACTTCACTCCGTTTTATCTCTACATGATCTGCTTCACTCATCTCTAACACTTGTTTCAAATACTTCTCAATTATATCGGAGATGTTTCTCATCTTCCCACCCCCATTACTTCTGACTTTGACTATATTTGACATTAATTATACTTAATTTTTACGGAAGTTGCAAACGATTGACTATACTATGATTTTCTCCAAATCTCTCACTTGCAAAACATAATCTATATGGGAAAATCCGACTATTTATTTTTTTGAACTTTTATTTTTAACAAAAGAGAAAATAATTTTATCAAAAGAGAAAAACAAAAAAGACAACCTTCGCAGATTGTCTTTTTTGTTTTTGCCCGGCAGCGTCCTACTCTCACAGGGGTAAAACCCCAACTACCATCGGCGCTGAGAAACTTAACTTCCGTGTTCGGTATGGGAACGGGTGTGACCTTCTCGCCA
>CCFE01000011.1:2500-645568 GCA_000752035.1 Bacillus rubiinfantis
CATGTACCTCCATTCCTAACCCATGACCAACACGATTATTAAAATACTTGCCATAACCATTGGCAACAATAACATTGCGGGCTGCGATATCTACACTTGCGGCTGTTGCTCCTGCTTTTACCGCTTGAATTCCCGCTTGTACTGATTCTTGAACAATCTGATAAATGTTTCTTTGCTCCTCAGTTTCCTTTCCTACCACAAAAGTGCGAGTAATATCAGAACAATATCCATTCATGATTACACCCATATCAATTAGGAGCAGATCTCCCTGCTGGATTTTTCTATTATCTGGACGGCCATGTGGGAGAGATGATTTTTCACCTGATAATACTATAGTTGAAAATGACGGTCCGTCTGCACCAAATTTCCTCATTAAGTACTCCAATTCTGCTGTTAATTCAATTTCCGATATTCCCACTCGAACTTTTTTCAATCCCTCTGCTAATACATTCTCAATGACATCGATTGCTTTTTGGACTTTGGTGATTTCCTCTTGTGATTTTCTCATTCTTTGATCAGCAATAAACTGACCGATATTTTGATAGTGATATTCAGCAAAAAAGTGCTGAAGCTGCTCTTGTTGGTATATGGTAATATTTTTTGTTTCTAAACCTATTACGTTTACTTTATTTCCAATCGTTTGCTTTAATACCTGATAGGGGTTCTCTTCATCTGAAATTGGAATGATTTTTTCCACAATCGCACTTTTTTCTGCCTCCTCAAAATCAAGTGCAGGCACGAATAAATAGTTGCAACCGTTTCGTACATCCAGCACCAAAGCCATAAAGCGCTCGTGTGGGTCTGAATAAAAACCTGAATAATAATAAACATTTTTCGGAGC
Organism: Bacillus rubiinfantis; assembly: GCA_000752035.1. Lineage (GTDB taxonomy): Bacteria > Bacillota > Bacilli > Bacillales > Cytobacillaceae > Neobacillus > Neobacillus rubiinfantis. The sequence continues at coordinate 3,342 of CCFE01000011.1, forward strand.
ATTGATGATTGCCACATCTATTTTCTGCGGTTTTAAATAATCAACTAATAACTCCATCCTCGTTTGTAATGTTGTATTCATAATAGAACTCCTTTTTTAAAATAAACTTCTTTCCTTTTAGGCTAGTAAAAACCCTGACTTTAATGGGTCTCGTGGATCAACAACAAATTGGTGAAAGCCAGTGATAAATGCTTGACCGCAAACCATCGAAATAATCGCTTCAAAATGAGCTACTTTTGCCGTTGAAAGTACTTTTCCAGTAAACTGTCCATTCGTTATACATTCATGAACAAAGCTGTCGCCTTCTTTTAATTCTCCCTGTTCTACAAGTGTTGCTAATCTCGCTGATGTACCAGTGCCACATGGAGATCGATCCACTTGCTCCTCGGCAAAGATGGTTACATTGCGTAAATCAGCATTTTCTCCTTTTGCTTCATCAGAAAAGATGACTCCGTAAATCCCTTGTAAGTCTCCCTCCAAGGGATGCTTTACCTCCATATTACTTTCAATATATTGTTTAATTTTACTTCCCCAGGATTGAATAGCAGGTAAATCCTCTTTATCCACTTTTAACCCAATCACTTGACTATCGACAACAGCATAAAATGCCCCGCCAAACGCAATATCTACCTTGAATTCATGATGATCTATTTTCACAGGAAAATCCTTCCGGTAAACAAATGAGGGGACATTTTCAAATGAAACAGATTCCACTTGATTACCACTATATTTTGCATAAGCAATTACTTCACCAGCAGGACTATCAATGATAAATTTATCTTTACCATTGGATAAATCAAATGTCCCCGTCTCTATTCCATATGTAACAACAGCAATGATTCCGTGCCCACACATTGTACTCCAGCCCTCATTGTGCAGAAATAAAACACCAAAATCCGCATGTGTACTCGCTGGAGGAGTAATGATACATCCGTACATCCCATGATGTCCCCGGGGTTCATACATGAGAACCTCGCGGAGATTATCCAAATGCTCCATGCAGTAAGTCCGTCTTTCTAACTGGGTTTTCCCTTTTATTTCTGGAACACCACCGGTAATAATTCGCAAAGGTTCACCATAAACATGCATGTCTACTGTTGTGTACATCTTTGTGAAGTTCATATATTCCCCTCCAAATATCATTTTAAATTATAAAAAGGGAGGTTCTGTATAAATTCTATACAAGACCTCCATATAAAAATTTAAGTTTACTTTCCTTCAATTGAAGTCCATTTGTAAGAGGCAAATACACCAAATGGATGGTATACATACCCTTTAACATATGGTTTCTGTAATTGTGCAAGACCAGATTGATACATTGGTGAGATTGCTGCATCCTCTTCAATTAAAATCCGCTCAGCTTCTTGCATATTTCCCCATCTCACTTTCAGATTCGAAGGGTCATTCTTTGCAGCCTTTACCAATCTATCAAACTCTTTATTAGAGTAGCTTGACCAGTTATTAGGACCTCCAGAGAGATATAAATCAATAAAGGTAATCGGGTCTTGGAAGTCAGGTCCCCATCCAGAATACGTAAGATCATAGTGTTGATTAGATTCGAGCTCTAATTTCTGCTTATTCGGCTGCTGATTGATTTTTATTTTCATCCCCGGTAAATTCTTTTCAAGTTGATTCTTAAAATACTCGCTTACTTTTTTCCTGTCCTCACTGTCATAACTTAAAAATTCTAACTCCATCCCCTTTACACCGAGTTCCTTTAAACCTTTTTCCCAATACTCTTTAGCCTTTTCAATACCTTCTTCGTTGAATCCAGGGTATTTTGAGCGGAAGTCTTTCCCATCCTCATCAAAGCCAAATTCTCTCGGAACTAAATAGTAAGCCGGAACAGATCCATTATTTAATAGACTTTCAGCGGCAGCATTTTTGTCCCAACCCATATCAATTGCCTTTCGGATATTTACATTTGCAAGAAATTTATTTTCTTGGTTCATCCGTATAAAGAAAACTTCCGGCTTTAATAATGTAGAGTAATCTGAACTATTTTTAAATTGATCAACATATTCAGAAGAAATTTCTGTTAAATCAATTTGACCAGCTTCATATAAATTTACCTTTGTGGCAATCTCTTTAACTACCTTAACATTTATTTTTTCAAGCTTAACTGTAGTGGCATCCCAATAGCTAGAATTCTTCTTATAAACCCATCCAGCTTCATGTTCCCACGAATCTAAGATAAACGGCCCGTTATAAATTAAATTATCCGCTTCTAAAGCAAATTTATCACCTTGGGACTCTACAAATTCTTTATTTTGTGGAAAGAATACTGGGTAAGTAATTAGACTCACAAAATAAGGAATCGCATGGTCTAATTCAACCTGAAATGTATGATCATCTACAGCCTTAATCCCTAGTTCATCTACCTTACCATATAAATCATTGTCTTTGTCCTGTATAGCAGCAGCATTTTTTATGTCATTGAATAAATAACCATAAGGGGATATTGTATCCGGATGTAATGCCCTTTTCCAGGCAAACTCAAAATCTCTAGCAGTTACTGCTGTACCATTGCTCCATTTAGCATTATTACGAATGTGGAAGGTATAAACCTTTCCATCCTCACTTACATCGTATTTTTCCGCCATGCCAGGTATCGGCTTAGACTTCTCATCAAGTCGGTATAGGCCCTCAAAAATATTATTCATCGTTCTACTGGAAAGTGCGTCAAATAAACCAAGTGTATTGAGAGTTGGTATTTCTCCCCCTTCTGCCAAGTTAAGAACCTGTTCTATCTTCTTCTCAGCAGCTCCTTCAGATTTGCCTTCTGTACTAGTCTTTTTTCCTTCTCCCCCATAGCAGCCTGAGAGAAAGGAACTAATTAAGACCATAATGATAATAAAAATTGAGCCTTTAAAACTCCTCTTCAATAGAATAACCCCCTTTAAAATATGACTCCATTTCCCTTCACTAAACCCCTTTAATTGAATCCATTGAAGAAAGCACCACCCCCTAAAAGAGTTATAAAGAAATAAATTCCTTTGGCGACTTTGTTAAAATCTCATTGCTATTTTCTCTGACTAAAATTTCATCCTCAATTCGGACTCCTCCAAGTTTCGGGATGTAAATACCTGGTTCAACTGTCAATACCATACCTTCTGTAATCACATCGTTACACCTAGTCGACATAAATGGGGATTCGTGAATATCTAACCCTACTCCATGGCCGGATCCATGACCATACTTTTCACCAAAACCCATCTGTGTTATAAAGTCTCGACTGAGAGCATCAGCATCACGGCCGCTTATACCCGGTTTAATTCCAGTTACCTGCCTTTCCAAGGCTTCGTGAACAATAGTATAAATTCCACATAGTTTTTCATCCGGTTGACCAACCGCTATTGTCCTCGTCATATCAGAACGATACCCTTGATAATAAGCCCCAAAATCCAGAGTCACCATATCTCCTGTTTCAATTACCTTTGAGGTGGGCGCTCCATGCGGTAAAGCCGAACGTACTCCAGAAGCGATAATCATATCAAAGGCAGATGATGAAGCACCACGTTTCCTCATTTGAAGTTCCAGTTCATTAGCTACTTCCAATTCGGTTACCCCAGGATGAATGTAGTTCAATATGGAAAGAAATGCGTCATCTGCTATTTCGGCAGCAGTTCTCATTTTGCTGATTTCATCCTTGTCCTTTACCATTCTTAATTCTTCAACTATCCCAGATAGCGGAACTAACTCTGCACCAACATTCTCTTTCAACTGATTGTAAAAGTGAAAATTAACATGATGCTGTTCAAAACCCAGGCTCGCTAAACTCAAATCCTTTGAAACAGTTAATATTTCATTAACTAGCAACTGACTATCTTTTACTTCTAAAATTTCGAAATCTCTAACCTGGGATTGAGCCTGCTCTACATAGCGGAAGTCAACAATTAATATTGCTTTTGAATACGTCAAAATAACAATTCCAGCACTACCGGTAAAACCTGTTAGATACCTGCGATTACTGTTGTTAGTGATTAACATTCCATAAATCCCAAGTTGATCAAATTTGCTTCGCAATCTTTCAATTTTATTCATTGGAAAATCCCTCCAATTTTAATGATTTTTTTATCTCCCTCTTTGATGTATATTGTCTTTTACACAATAGAGCCTATTAAACTAGCAATAAAGATTATTACACCTGAGTATAGTAATGGAGCTGTTAATGAAAATGTTAGCCCATCCTTTTTTACTGTCTTATTAATAGTTTTCGTTTGCTGTCCAACATATTCTTCTAGTTTGGAAGTCCTTTTATAAAATTGGCGAAAGCTAAATAGAATCCCATTAAACATGCCACCTTTTAGTACTAAAAGGGTCCCCCCAGCCATTAGGTATATAAGCGCGATTAAAAATAAAGCACTTTGAAATGATCGCCATACACCATGACTAGAAAAGACTGACCCAGTTAAGGCAAGGAGTAAAGCTAAAAGGATTATTATACCAACTCGCCTAATCATTATTCTTCACCCCTTCATATCCCAATCAGATAACACTTAATTGTTTCTGATATTTTCTATACTCCTCCTCAGTACAGGCTACCCAATGGTCTCTTTTAACTTCCCGCAATACAGAATGTTCCTTAGAATTATTCCAAAGTTGTTCATTAAAAATTATCCGCGAACGAATTCTTTCCTTTATGGGATCAGGTACCGATATTGCTGACAAAAGAGATTTGGTATAGGGGTGAAGAGGATTTTGATAGAGCTCCTCACTTTCCGCTAATTCAACAATTTTCCCCTTATACATCACACCAATCCGATCACTGATATACTTCACCATAGAAAGATCATGTGCAATGAATAAATAGGTAAGACCATTTTCTTTTTGCAGTTTCTTCAGTAAATTAACTACTTGCGCCTGAATGGAAACATCAAGCGCAGAAATTGGCTCATCAGCAATAATAAATTCCGGGTTCACAGCTAACGCCCTTGCAATGCCAATTCGCTGTCGTTGACCACCACTGAATTCATGCGGATATCTATTCACATGCTCCTTATTTAAACCTACTTTTTCCAATAATTCATATACTTTCTCTAATCGTTCTTTCTGGTTGGTATAAAGACCATGGATGTCCAGTCCCTCAGCAATGATATCCATTACAGTTAGACGAGGATTTAATGAGGAATAAGGATCTTGAAAAATCATTTGAATTTTTTGATGGTACTTTTTTGTATCATGTTCTGACTTTGTCTGAAAAATATTCTCCTTGTTATATAAGATTTCACCTTCAGTGGCCGTATATAAGCGACTTATAATTCTGCCTGTGGTCGACTTACCGCACCCTGACTCTCCTACTAAACCAAATGTTTCTCCTCTGTATATATCAAAACTTAAACCATCGACAGCCTTAATTAATTGTTTTTTGCTTCCTGAAAAATAACGTTTTAGATTCTTAATCTCAACAAGCTTTTCTTTATTATGATTTTTAGCTATTTTTTTTGAATACATTTCATTTCCAGTACCGAACTCAATTCTATTTTGTGAATTAGGAATTATATTAGTAGGAGCTTTTTCATGCAGTAACCAGGTAGCTGCATAATGCGTATCTGAAACTTTAAACATTGGTGGCTCAATTTGAAAATCAATTTCCAATGCATACTTATTACGTGGCGCAAATGCATCACCCACAGGTGGATTAAATAAATCTGGAGGAGATCCAGGGATAGTAATAAGTTCTTCTCCTTGAAGATCTGGAGTTGGCATCGCACCCAAGAGCCCCAATGTATAGGGGTGCTTAGGTGAATAGAAAATTTCATCAACTGTCCCTATCTCAACGATTTTACCAGCATACATTACCGCTACTCGATCAGCTATATTTGCAACCACACCTAAGTCATGTGTTATGAAAATAATGGAGGTATCTATTTCCTTTTGTAACTTTTTCAATAGCTCTAAAATCTGGGCCTGGATTGTCACATCAAGGGCTGTTGTTGGTTCATCAGCAATTAGAATTTTGGGGTTACAAGCAATTGCAATGGCAATAACAACACGTTGCCTCATTCCACCCGAAAACTGGTGCGGAAAATCAGAGAAGCGCTTTTCAGCATTAGGAATTCCCACCAAATTTAATAACTCAATAGTTCTCTCCCTAGCTTTCTTTTTCGGAACTTGTTGATGAATCAAAATACTCTCCATAATTTGCTTTCCAACTGTCATTGTAGGATTTAGAGAAGTCATAGGATCCTGGAAAATCATAGATATATCGGAGCCGCGTAATTTTTGTATTTGTTTTTTTGATAATGATGTTAGATTTTCCCCTTCAAAAAAGACTTCCCCTTTAGAAATTCTTCCAGGGGGTTCTGGGATTAATCTCATGAGGCTTTTGGCAGTTACAGATTTTCCTGATCCAGACTCACCAACAATAGCAAGTGTTTCTCCCTTTTTAAGGCCGAATGAAACTCCGCGAACGGCATGAACACAACCAGCATAAGTATCAAAGGTAATGTGTAAATCTTTTACTTCTAAGATGTTCTCCATTAACGAGACACCTCCTATTTCCTCATTTTTGGATCTAAAGCATCCCGCAGTCCATCACCGACAAGGTTAAAACTGATCATGATTAAACTAATAATCACAGCTGAAAATGCAAGCATATGCGGGTAGACCTGCAATAGTTTATATCCATCATTAATTAAAGTGCCTAAGGATGCCACTGGTGGCTGGAGACCTAAACCTATGAAACTTAGAAAAGCCTCTGTAAATATAGCTGTAGGAATCGTGAACATTGTTGTGATAATAATAGGACCCATTGTATTTGGAATTAAATGTTTCCACATAATTCGCTTACTATTCGCTCCCAGTGTTTTCGAGGCCATTACGTACTCTTGTTCTTTTAATTTCAAAATCTGGCCTCTTACAACCCTAGCCATCCCAACCCACCCAGTAATTACCATTGCAACCGTAATTGAAATAATGCCTGGTCTCAGCACTAGAATAAGGAGAATTACAACAATTAATTGAGGAATTCCCACCAAAACCTCTATAATTCTCTGCAAAATATTGTCGATTCTTCCCCCGTAGTAAGCAGAAATACTGCCATAAGAAACACCTACAATTAAATCAATAGCCGCGGCTAAAAATGCTATATACAAGGAAATTCTCGTCCCTTCCCAAACTCTAGTCCACAAATCCCGTCCTAACTGATCAGTTCCAAACCAAAAATACTCAGTTATTTGTTTCTCCTGGTAGATATTCAACCCATTTATATCCTCCCCACTAAATCCAATCCCAGGGATATTCTCTAAGACAGGGACTCTTGGAGGTAAATTGGCTCGGGTTAGGTTTTGTTCATCGTAGCCATATTTACTTACGTATGGACCGATTATCGCTAGTAATAGAATGACAAATATTAAAATTAATCCTATAAAAGCTGCTTTATTCTTACTGAAACGGCTCCATACATCTTTCCAATATGTTAAAGCTGGTCGTGAGATTTCCTCAGATGCTCCGCTAAAAGTTGCAGGTAAAAACATATCATCTGTTATCTCTTTATTCTTTACATGCATTATTTAGCCCTCCCAGATAATCTGATTCTCGGGTCAATAATCCCATATAATAAATCAACAATTAATACTATTAGAATAAATAAAATACTATAGAATAACGTTGTCCCCATAATTACAGGAAAGTCATTTGTCATGATAGATTTAACGAATTGTTCTCCCAGTCCTGGAACACTAAAAATTTTTTCGATAACCAGTGTACCTGTTAACAACGTTACCGTCATTGGACCCAATATTGTAATAATTGGAATTGCTGCATTTCTTAAGCTATGTTTCAAAACAATTTGAAAACTCCCTAATCCTTTTGCTTTTGCAGTTACAATATAATCCTGACCTAAGACCTCCAACATTTCGGCACGCATATATCTAGCAATGGTAGCGATTACAAAAACTGATAGTGAGATTGTTGGTAATATGGAATATTCAAATCCTTCCCAAAAAGCTACCGGAAGCCATTTTAAGCGAACTCCAATCCAATATTGCAGAATTCCTGCAAAAACAAAGTTGGGTACTGATAAACCAATTACTGATATAATCATTGCAAAGTAATCAATTGACGTATTATGCTTAATTGCAGCAATAATTCCTAATATTATTCCAATTACACATCCAAATAGTAGTGATTGCGCTCCCAAAACTGCAGAAGCACCAATTCTTTCACCTATGATGGTTGTAACAGGCCTTCCATCATATTGGAAGGATACCCCAAAATCCCCCTTTACAATATTACCCATATAAGTTACATATTGAATAGGAAGGGGTTTATCTAATCCGTACTTCTCATATAATCTTTCTTTTTGTGTTTCAGTCAACTTTTCATCATTGAAAGGCGAACCTGGCAATGTTTGCATAAGAAAAAAGGTAAATGTTGCAATCACAAAAAATGTGACAAGCATGTAACCAATCCTACTAAAAATGTACTTTGTCAAGTTTCCTATCCCTCCTCCGAATCTAGATAGCGGCTGAAATAAAATTCTTATCTATTCAGCCGCATACCTAGTCATAAAGAAACCCAATTACTTTTTCACCCAATCGACCTTCTATCCTCGAACTCTTTATACTTCTCTTCCCAAAACTCCGCTCCGCTTATCCCTGCTTTAATTGGATCAAATACTGGATCTTTTCCGGTCTTTTTCTGTGTTTCATAGTCTTTCAGTACCTTTAATGTTGGTTTCGTTAGCAAGAGGATGGCGAAAAGACTGAGCCATGCCATCGAGCCAAAGCCGATATCACCGAGTGCCCACATCATCGACGCTGAACGGACACTGCCGAAAAAGATCATAAGAAGCATGACGATTTTTAGAAGTGTTTTTAACCATGGAATTTCCCGTTTACCGCTCAAATAAACAAGGGTTGTTTCCGCAATATAGTAATATGCCATTAATGTTGTAAAAGCAAAGAAGAAAATGGCAATAGAAACAAACGCCGGACCAAATCCAGGAAGAACTGTTTCGACCGCCATCTGTGTATAAGCTGGTCCTGGTTCAACATTTGCCAATGATTGAACAATTGGCTCTTTACCCTCAGGAGTTACATTGTACATACCTGTAACAAGTATCATTAAAGCCGTTGCTGTACAGACAACAATCGTGTCAATATAGACAGAAAACGCTTGCACCAAACCTTGTTTGGCAGGGTGGGTTACCTCGGCCGCTGCGGAACTATAGGTAGCCTCGCCACATCCGGCCACATTGGAGAAAATCGCTCTTCTTACTCCCCAGGCAATTGCCGAGCCAACAATACCGCCGAAAATTTGATTTGAACCGAATGCACTAGTGAAAATTAATGAGAACATAGCAGGGACCTGGTCATAATTCATCGCTAAGACAATGAAGGTAACTACGACATAGCCAACCGCCATAAAAGGTACAATGATGTTCGAAACATTAGCGATGCGCTTTACCCCGCCAAAGATAATCGCTCCAAGCAAAATAACAAGGAAAATTCCAGTAACCGTCTTACTTAACCCAAAGGCATTCTCCATTCCTGCTGCAATACTGTTTGCCTGAACACCAGGCGTTAAGAATCCATAGGAAATCGTGACAACGATAGCCATGATGACAGCAAACCATTTAAGTTTTAAACCCTTTTCAATAAAATATGGCGTGCCGCCACGATATTCGTTTCCAACTTTACTCTTATAGACCTGCGCCATAGTTGATTCGACAAAGGCACTGGCGCCTCCTAATAACGCCATAATCCACATCCAAAAAACAGCACCAGGGCCCCCGTAAGCGATGGCTGTTGCAACGCCGGCAATATTTCCAACCCCAACACGTCCAGATAAGGCTAAACAAAAAGCCTGAAACGAAGATATACCAGAGTCAGAGCTTTTGCCTTCAAAAAGCAATTTAATCATTTCTTTAAAATACCGAATTTGTACAAAGCGGGTGACAATCGTGAAAAACAGACCTGCGCCCAATGCAAACACTACAAGGCCAGTACCCCAAACTTGATTTACCAGCCAATTAATGATTCCTTCCATTAAAAGCCCCCCTCGTTCTTACTTAACCAAACAAAATAAATACCGAATATTCCAAAAATAATTACTATGAATTTTCCATAAATCACAAAAGTAGCAAGTGCCTATTCTTCCAAACTGCTAGCGTTTTGTAGCTGCAGGACTTCATGACTTAACGCATGAAGTCCTTGTTCCCTACCTTTTCGTAACAGCTTATTTTATGTTTACCCATACACATTTTACTTCTGTATAATTATCAAGTGCATACGACCCCATTTCGCGGCCGATACCTGATTGTTTGTAGCCGCCAAAGGCTGCTGCCGGATCTTCTAGATTATAATCGTTGATCCAAACTGTGCCTGCTTTAAGTTTATTAGCAACTTGATGGGCCTTTTTAATATCCTTTGTCCAGACACCCGCAGCAAGACCATATGGTGTATTGTTTGCCCGTTTTACCACTTCATCAACTGTATCAAAAGGCATGACGACAACAACCGGTCCAAAGATTTCTTCTTTGGCAATCAGCATATCGTCCGTGACATCAGCAAAAACAGTCGGCTGAACAAAATACCCCTTATCAGCTGCCTTGTCACCGCCCGCAGCAACTCTTGCTCCTTCTGCTTTTCCTTTTTCGATATAGTCAAGAACACGCTCAAATTGCCTTTTCGAAACAAGCGGCCCCATTTCTGTTTCTTTATCCAATCCTGTTCCCAGTTTCACTTCATTTGCACGCTTTGCCAGTTCATCAACAACCCGTTCATAATGTTTACGCTGCACAAATACTCTTGAGCCTGCGCTGCAGTTTTGGCCGTGATTATACATTATCCCGTTAAATGCCCCTGGGATTGCCTCATCCAAATCTGCATCTTCAAAAATGATATTTGGAGACTTGCCGCCAAGTTCTAGTGTGATATTCTTAATCGTCTCTGCTGCTTGGCGCATAATATATTTCCCGGTAACCGTTGAACCGGTAAAAGCTACCTTATCGACATCATCATGATTGACAATTGCAGCTCCTGCTGTTTGCCCGAATCCAGGGACAATATTTACGACGCCGGGAGGGAATCCTGCTTCCTGAAGCAGTCTCGCCGCATACAGTATCGATAATGGGGTTTGTTCTGCTGGCTTGAGAACAATTGTACAGCCGGTCGCCAGCGCTGCTCCCATTTTCCACGAAGCCATCGTTAATGGGTAGTTCCACGGAATAATTTGCCCTACCACACCTATTGGTTCATGTCTTGTAAAATTTAAATAATCTTTGGAAATCGGAACTGTTTGGCCAAGAATTTTTGTTGCCCAACCAGCATAATAACGAAACTGCTCAACAGTTGCCGGGATATCATCGGAAAGTGCCACAGTGTATGGTTTCCCATTATCCAATGCCTCCAGCTGCGCTAACTCCTCACGATTTTCTTCAATTAAATCAGCAAATTTATAAATTAACCGCGCTCTCTCCGCTGCACTTAAATCAGGCCATGGGCCAGATTCAAAAGCACGACGGGCAGCTTTTACGGCTACATCAATATCTTCCTCTTGCGCTTCGCTAACAACAGCAAGCACTTCTTCTGTTGCCGGATTAATCGTATCAAATGTTTTCCCACTTACAGATGGGACGAACTTACCGTCAATAAACAGTTGGATTGGTGCTTGTAAAAATTGTTTTACTTTTGGGTTCAATTCAATTTGTGTCGTAAGCATAAAATACCTCCTCATTTTTTCCAGACAGATTTTAATTGATTAAGCAATCGGCGCCGCTGATAAACTCGCTAAAATGTCTTTCAACTTTTGATCTTCCTCTGGGGTTAATCCAAGGCGAGGATGACGTGCCGGGCCACCTGCCTGCTCAAGCAAGTCCATTGCCCGCTTGACGATTTGTACATATTTCCCAGAACCTTCAAGGAAGGCGCAGAGCGGCAGAATTTTATCGTTGATTTCCCATGCTTTCTCCACTTCTCCGTTTTGGAAGTAATTGAACATATCTGTGACATGCTTAGGAACAATATTTCCAGCAACAGAAATCCACCCCGTTGCCCCGACAAAATAGGATTCCATGACCAATTCTTCGGCACCACAGAATACTTCAAAATTCCCTTTTGCCTGTCTTGCCAAGTCTCTTGCTTTGCGGATATCGCCGCTTGATTCTTTGATTCGGGTCACATTTTCACAGTCTTTTCCAATCCGCAGCATTAGTTCCGTACTCATATCAACGCCGGAGGTAAACGGATTATTATAGAGCATGATCGGAATATCTACCGCATCCGCTACTTGTTTAAAATGAAAGTAAATTTCTTCTTCCTTCGGTTTCATATAGAATGGATTAATTATCAGCGCACAGTCAGCGCCATAAGCTTGCGCTTGTTTCGTATTTTCAATCGTCTCTTTCGTTGTTTCCGCTGCGGTTCCGACAACAACTGGAATCCGGCCGTTTACTTCCTTCATCACGACCTCAACCATTTGGAATTTTTCCTCTTTCGACAGGCTGACAAATTCCCCAGTGCTGCCGTTAATGACAATGCCGGCAACGCCTTGATTAACAAAGTAATTTACATTATTTTTAACGCCGCCCCAATCAATTTCCTGCTCCTGCGTCATTGGTGTAATTAAAACAGGATAAGCTCCTCGTAATGTCATAATCCAATTCCTCCTCTAATCTATTATTTAAGCCCGCCTTAATGGGAAATAAGACCCCCACTGATGGAAGTATCACTTTATTAAAAATCCGCTCGCTAATGGGTCCGTTGGGTCGAGGACATACGTCCCCAACGCAGTAATAAAACCGCGGCTTGACAAGGTAAACCGATAACCAGCATCAGCTTGCTTAACTTTAGAAATCATCAGTTCACTGCCAAAAATACTCTCATTAAAGAGAGGCGCATCTGCTAGTATCCTGCCTTTAGCAAGAGCACTAGTAAAGCCAGCCAGTGTCGTGCCAAATCCCGGAGAACGGACAATATAACCATCAGGCCGGAACGTAACGGTCTTGATTCTACCTTTTTCTACCAAAGACTCATCCGCTAGAATGACACCTTTTACCGGATATTTCTCCTTTAATACACCAAGAATCATGCTGCCCCATTTCTGTATCTGGGCTAGTTCCGCTATTTCGAGATTGATAGAAAGGTCCTTCTTTTCAAAGACAGCATACAGCCCATCCGTTTCAACAAGGGTAAACGTTGCTCTTTCCTCGTCAATGTTTAAAGGAAGGTCAGAGTCCAGTAAATGGCAAGTACAACTTTCTACTGTAACTGCAGTCACTTCTCCTTCTACCATGTTAGCAGTAACCGAAATCATCCCTTGAAGCGTTTCAATTGTATAGGTGTTGGAATCCCGAATCTTCAATTCTCCACATTCTAATAAAGCAGTGATAACTGCGGTAATACCGCCATAATGGACAGGTATCGTCCCTTCATGATTGAAAAAAACAACGGCAGCATCTGCCTGTCGATTGATTGGCGGGACAACTAGACAGCCATTCAAGCCGGAAAACCCACGCGGTTCTTTTAATAGCAGGTTTATCTCCTCTTTACAATTTACAGTGAACTGCCCATTCAGCTCTTCAAGCGTCTGATAGTGAAGGAGCGGCGTGTTTTGTAGGATACGAAACACTTCTCCAGCTACATGGACATCGACAGTTGAATACGTTTTTTCAAGCCTCATTTGACGTCCTCCATTTCATGTTCCATTGGTGGAATTAGTAAAAATCCCTCTTTCAACGGATCTTCCTCATGATAAAAGAAGCGATGCATGCCCATTACCCACGCAGACCCTGCTATCACAGTAACCACTGCTTCACAATTCTCTACAGCTGTTGTTTCAAGAATGCGTCCTCGGAATAACGAACCGACAATACTCTCATGAACAAATTCTTCGTCGATACCTATTTGTCCCTTCGCATGCATGACAGCAAGCTTTGCCGAGGTACCCGTTCCGCATGGTGAACGATCGATTCCTCCCGGTGGGACAATGACGGTGTTTTTTACATCTGCCTCTTCATGGCTAGGCTCAGTGAAAAACTCGACATGAGTTAACCCGCGAATAAATGGATATTTTGGATGGACAATCTCGGTGCAATCATTGATTGCATTACGAATCGTAATCGCTGTTTCAATAATCTTCGCGGCATGTTCAGGTGTTAATGTTAACCCAACTGATGTCGCCTCAATAATCGCGTAAAAATTGCCGCCATAAGCAATATCCGCCTCTACCTGACCGATCCCTTCCACAAATACCGAGACAGACTTAAGCAGGAATGCTGGGATATTACAGAAAGAAACTTCTTTTGCTTTGCCGTTTTCGACGGTAATGTCTACCTCAACTAGACCGGCGGGTGTATCCAGCTTTAGAGAAGTGACAGGCTCTTGAACAGGGATCAATCCTGCTTCAACCAGCGCCGTGCAAACACCAATCGTATCATGGCCGCACATCGGCAAGTAGCCGCCCGTTTCAATATAAATAACACCGATATCTGCATCGGGATGACACGGCTCCGTCAGCAAAGCTCCAGACATCACATCATGGCCTCTTGGCTCATTCATTAGTAATTTGCGAATCCAATCGTACTCTTTTTTCATATAAAGCATTTTTTCCGACATTGTTTCGCCTATTAATTTTGGCAAACCGCTTAACACGGTTCGGGTCGGATTCCCGCCTGTATGGGTATCAATTGTTGTAAAAACCTTATCCGCTCTCAACTCGTTACCACCCTTTCTTTAAAACGATTAAACGCAAGTGGCTCAATAGGGATACACGTTTCTTTTTCATTAATCAATTCTTCAATTACTTTTCCGGTAACGGCAGCAAGGCTGATTCCATCTCCCTCATGTCCAGCAGCAATATAGAAATTCGGAATTTCCTCCACCCGCGAAACAATTGGCAAATGATCCTCTGTCCATGGTCTTAAGCCTGCATAGGAGCGAATCACCATCATATCTGCCATCTTCGGATAAAAGCGAATGGCACGATTGGCAATGCATCGAATGATTTCGTTGTTGACCTTCGTATTGAAGCCGACAAATTCCCGGCTAGAACCAATCAGGAAGTTCTGACTTTCGGTTGGCTCAAACACCAGGGCAACCCCGTATTTTTCTGTAAGTGGGTCAACATGACGCACGCCGCCAAATTTTGATATTAAGTAACCAAACTCCATTACCTTACGACTTCCAACAAACTGCTGTCGTGAGGCGACGATAATATGGCCTTTTCGCGGCTTAATAGGGATAGAAAGGTTCAGCATCTCACCAATTCTAGGCGCCCAAACCCCTGCTGCGTTCACTACATGGTTGGCAGTAAAATCTCCGTTTGACGTATGTACGATAAATATGTCTTGATCCTTTTTAATTCCCCGAACTTCCGTTTGCCGAAACGCTGTTGCGCCTCTTTTTTTGGCATCCTCCAATAAGGAAAACGCAAGCAAATAGGGATTCACGGTTGAATCAGTGGCACATTCAAGTCCGCCTAATAAGTCATCAGCAAAATAGGGAGACTCCTGTCTGATATCCTCACGGTCGAGCATCCTGAACGGCAAACCAGCTGCCTTCTGACGTTCCACCCATTTTTTCGCCGCTTCCATTTCTTCATCGCTTTCACAAACGAGAATACTGCCAGGGGCACGATATTCAAAAGAGTGGTCCAACTCTCTGCTCAGTTCATCGACTAATCGCTGGCTAACTAGCGACATCTGACTATCAAAACCTGGATCTTTATCGATTGCTAATATATTCCCATCACAGCGCGAGGATGTTCCGCTGACAAATTCGCCTTTTTCAATAATCGTCACCTCACGGCCAGCCTTTGAAAGATAATAAGCGATAGAACAGCCTATAATCCCGCCGCCAATCACGAGAACATCACTGTGTTTCATAGGCACTCCACCTTTCGAAAAATTCTCATTCCTATTAATGCAAGTAATGTGCCAATTTAATAAGCTATTTACAGATTAATTAATTAAAATATTTAAAATTTTTAATCAATATGTGTATAATAAAATTTACAGTGTTTAATTCTTTTTACATATTTTTAGGGGGGATTCTATGGCCTTTTCGATTCAGTCAGTGAATGATGTCTTAAAAAGTCCACTGGTTAAAGCTGCTAATGTCAAGAACCTTATCCAGTACCAAGGGGACTATTTTTATCGTTCCTCCGATAAAATCTTTGCTTGTAAAATCATTTATACAGATGCTCCCATCGAGGACTTCATCGAATTATTTCAGCAGGCAGCTGTAGTTGCTGTACTTGATCACCAGCAGCAGCCCGTTGCCTGCATTACCTTCTCGCAAGTCATTGAATACCTCCACAACATGTATAAACAACTGCTTGCCTTTTATGAAACGGTAATAAGGACAACCGAATCCTCTGTTACCGCCATTGATGACAATGAATGTGTGTGCACATGGACGAAAGGGGCAGAGAGAATTTTTTCGGTAAAAAAAGAAGACATCATCGGTAAACCAATTACTACCTTTTTTGATCGCAAAAATTTAGAAATCCTCCAAACTTTGCAAACAGGAAAAAGTATTACTGGACAGTATCACCAGCCAAGATCTGATCTGTTCGTGCTTATTAATTCCAATCCTGTCTATTTCGAGGATCGGATTATTGGCGCGGTTGTTTCAGAAACTGATGTGACAAATCAGGTTATGCTGAATGAAAAATTATTCAACATGTCAAATGAAGTACATCGCCTAGAACAGGAGGTTGCCAAATATAAACATGCAAATGACCCGTTTCACGCCATTAAAGGAAAAAGTAAAGGTATACAACGAACCATCGAACTAGCTAGGAAAGTGTGTTCCGTAAAGTCCACTGTGCTTATTCTGGGGGAGAGCGGAGTCGGGAAAGAAGTGTTCGCCAAAGCCATTCATGACGCTAGCGAGAGCCCGGAAGCCCCGTTTATTTCTATCAATTGTGGCGCAATCCCAGCATCGCTATTTGAAAGCGAATTGTTTGGCTATGAGCGCGGAGCTTTTTCTGGGGCAGATGCCAAAGGAAAAAAAGGAAAAATTGAATTAGCCAAAGGCGGCACCTTATTTCTTGATGAGATTGGCGAGATGCCGCTTGAAATGCAAGTGAAGATTCTTCGTGTTCTCCAGGAACGGAAATTTTATCGAATTGGCGGTGAAAAAGAGATTGATATTGACTTCCGCGTTATTGCAGCTACGAATCGAGATTTACAAGAATTAATGCGCCAAGGACAATTTCGCGAAGATTTATATTATCGGTTAAATGTAGTCACGCTCCATCTACCGTCTTTAAGAGAGCGGCATGAAGACATTATTGAATTGACTCATTATTTTTTGAACCACTTTTCCCTACTGTACAAACGGCCGATTCAAGAATTTCCGATGGATGTCCTCCAGCAAATGCTCCAATATGATTGGCCAGGGAATATTCGCGAACTGCGAAATACAGTTGAGCGGCTCGTTGTTTTTGCCACAGATGGTGTCATTAAAAAGGAGTATTTACCTTTTTCTACAAGACATCAACAGCGAAGCCATCAGGATAATATATTGCCCGTTAATTATGATAACGAAACTATCAGCCATATTCTGCCGCTTCAGGAGGAGATGGATGAGCACGAGAAAAAAGTTCTCGAGCGTGCTTTAAAACTGACGAACGGAAATAAATTAGAATGTGCTCGCAGACTCGGGATCACAAGAGCCACCTTATATAATCGCTTAAAGCGGCTGGGAATGAACTAATGATAGATTTTCAAATTGGTACGATTTTTGCATAGTAATTTGATAACAGACATAGAGGAGGAGAGCAGATGAGTACCATTGAAAAAATGATAATTTGCCGCTGTGAAGAAGTGTCCTACGGTGAACTTCAAGCCACTGCAAATGAACATAAGTGCACAGCCCGGGAATTGAAGTTAAGGACAAGAGCAGGTATGGGATTTTGCGGCGGCCGGACATGCCGGGTTGCAGTCGATAGAGTGATAGAAAGTGTCATTCCGGGAACAAAGCAAGCCGATATTCCGTTAAAATACCAGCCACCTGTGAGACCGGTGACATTTGGAACGGTAGGTGGAAACAAATGAGCAGAATCAGCCATCATCCCGTTTTAGGAGATTTAGCTAGCAGAAAAAGTCTCTCGTTTGAATTCGATGGAAAAACCTATGAAGCATATGAAAATGAAACCATTGCGGCTGCTCTATTGGCCAATGGAATCAGACAATTGCGCGTGCACGAAGAAAGCGGTACCCCGCGAGGAATTTACTGTAATATTGGACATTGTATGGAGTGCCGGGTAACGGTCAACGGTCAGGCAAATAAACGGGCCTGCCTAACCTTGGTCGAACAGGATATGATTGTTGAAGGCGGCAAGCAACTGCCAAATTTAATCAAAAGGATGGTGGAGCAGCAATGAGCGATGTCATTATTATCGGCGCCGGTCCGGCCGGCTTAGCAGGTGCCATTGCTTGTGCTGAGCATGGACTGCACGTCACCGTTCTCGATGAATTTATCAAACCCGGCGGCAGATTGCTCGGCCAGCTCCATCAAGAACCTTCTGGGGAATGGTGGAATGGAATTCAGGAAGCTGAGCGCCTTTTTAACAAAGCAAGTAATTTAGCAGTGGATATTCGCTGCGGTGTCTCTGTCTTTGATTTAGAAAAACGTGACCAGCTCTGGCATGTACATACAAATTCCGGAACGTTTAAAGCACGCTTTGTTCTCGTGGCGACTGGTGCGGCGGAATATCCGATACCGATTCCCGGATGGACATTGCCTGGTGTGATGTCGATTGGTGCTGCTCAGGTAATGACCAATGTGCACCGCGTTCAAGTTGGCAAAAAAGGCGTCATTATCGGTGCTAACATTTTAGCATTTGCGATTTTAAATGAACTGCAATTGGCTGGGATTAATGTCGAACGCATCATCCTTCCAGAAAAAAGCCCGCTAAGCGGCAAAGCGGCTGACCCAGAAGAGGTGTTAAAATCATTATTACATGCCGCCCATCTTGCCCCATCAGCGATGCTACGGTTCGGCAGCCGCTTTATGAAGCAGGACTGGATGCGAAAACTAGTGATTAACTTTTTCCCAGGCGGAGGAATGAAAATCAACGGAACTCCGCTGCAACTGCGGAAAGCTGCTTTGGAGATTATTGGTGAAGAACAGGTTGAAGGGGTGCGGGTTGCTGATATCGACGCAGCTGGTGCTGTGATTCCTGGTACTGAAACGGTTTACGAAGCCGACTTTGTTTGTATTGCCGGGGGACTATACCCGCTTGCAGAATTAGCCGCTGTTGCCGGTTGCCCGTTCCACTATGTTCCAGAACTTGGCGGCCATGTTCCTGCTCATTCTGAAACAATGGAAACGCCGCTAGAGGGACTGTTTGTTGCCGGCAATATTACCGGAATTGAAAGCGGCAAAATTGCAATGGCTCAAGGAACAACTGCTGGCTTATCAATTGTCAAACATTCTGGAAAAGCCCCGGGATCCATTGAACAGAAACTGGGGCAGGCTGTGCAAAATATCGTTCATGTACGCCAGCACGCAGCCATTCAATTCAATCCAGAGATTGAAAACGGCAGGAACAAAATGAAACAGCATTGGGAGCAACAGGTCAAAACAAATTCCCTAAGTTCGGAAAAAATAGGCTAAAAAAATCAGCGGCAGCATTGCCGCTGATTTTTTATTTAAATATCTATTCCTTGTACTTTTGTAAAATGATCGGGTCTTACTTTAGCTTTAACTTTCATTCCTGAAAAATAGACAATGCACGAAACTAGAAGGGATTGTACAGCTGGTATCCCTACCGCATATTCATATTGTGTATAATAACCAACTATGCCACCAATAACTAATGCTAAAGTGGCAACCCAATTCCACCCCTCTTTATCTTCCCAACTCTGTTTCCGGATAAGAAAGAAATCAACAAACATTACCCCTGCGATTGCTGGGTAAATTACCCCTAAAAGCGTAAGAAAATCCATAAAGTATTCTAAAATACCTGCTAAAGCCAGTATTGTTCCAATAAGGGACCCTACCACAGTAAGCCACGCTCTACCTTTTCCGGTATTAATGTTAAACATGTTGGCAGCAGCTAACCCAGTGGAGTAGCTTGCTACAATTTGACTTGTCCATAAAGCTAACCATAAGATTAGGAAACCCCAGAATGGAAAACCTAGGTCTTGCATAACTGCTACTATATCAGCGTTACCTACTCCAACCGACATGACAGCTCCAGTCAAGAAAAAAACAAAACCGATAACGATAATACCTAATGGAATTAATGCTTGGTCCTTCACCTTTGGTTTTGAATATCTTGTATAATCAGATGCAATCAGCCATTGAGCTACATTTGCACCTAAAATAAGACTAATTCCTCCTAAAACGGTCATTGATGGTTCTGGGCTCCAGGATGTTAGTTTGTCCCAACCGCCACCTTTAAGAGAGTAAAATACCCCGGAAAAAATCAACAATAAACCAGCTGGTACTGCTAAATAATCTGTCCATTTCATGGAATTGTAACCAATTATGGCTGGTAGAGCAAATAATGCTCCCGCAAGCAGTGTTAAGAGCGCCCAGGCAAACCATTGCTCCTCATAATTCACCCCAAGGACAGCTGAAATAGCATTACCTGCAACTGCAGTATTTACACCAAACCAGCCAACATTAAGTACTACAAGTGCTAATCCAACAATGAACCTTGCCTGAATTGAACCAAAACTCGACCTTGCAATAACAGCGGACGGTAATCCAGTTTTGGCACCAATATATCCTTGTAAACCATTTCCAATCCATTGAATAATAACAAGGCCAATAAGTAATATGAATAAAACCTTAGATAGTCCAAAGCTTCCTGCTAATACAGCTCCAATCATTATTACTGGAACTGAAAATTCCAAGCCACCAAAAATCGTTGCTGGTACAATCCAATGCTGCCTCTCAGACTCTGGTACAATTTCAAGAGCATTATCTTTATCCAATGCAGACATTAATAACTCCCCCTCGTATGTCATTACATTATTTAACAAGAGAAGAAAAACCGATATATTTTTTCTGATAATTCAGTTAATTTATTCGTTATTAATCCTCTCTATATACACTTTCTCTGTCCCTGTTAACCAAACCCTTTCCCCTATTTCTTTTAAGAGAAGAATATCCGTTTGTAACAATTGGGCAAAAACATTAATACGCTCATTTCCTTTATGACTTCTTGCTAATTCTGCACCGTAATAGATAGCTATAACTTGTTGTTCTATTGATTCACTCTGCCAATCTCGCCAATAACATAGTTCTCCAGCGCTTGCATATATCGTTTGATTTTCCCTAGGAGGAGCGGAGATATCATCACATACAAAATTTATTTCTCTGCCCGACCACCTAGAGTGGGTAACAACACTTTCTAACGGCATTGCTTTCCAAATCATCTGACATGTTTTAGGAGCTGCATCTTCTAGTAACATCGCCGTCAGTTCTCCCCCACGTTCAAATGAAATTCTAATATGTTTCATTACTTTTAATACTCTCCTTGTTAGTAAAGCAAATAATTATAAGTGGGAAGACAGTGGGTGAATCTAACTATCCTCCCTACTCTTTTATTCTCTAGCGATATATATCTTTAGTTACATATTCATTTCGCAAATCTTTTTCCTGATCTTCTAAGCTTCTTTCTGATTGGTTACCGAATCC
The DNA here is from genome assembly GCA_000752035.1 of Bacillus rubiinfantis. GTDB lineage: Bacteria > Bacillota > Bacilli > Bacillales > Cytobacillaceae > Neobacillus > Neobacillus rubiinfantis. The sequence goes on from CCFE01000011.1 coordinate 24,947, forward strand.
GCCTCCGCCGCCAGTTTTAACAATTACAATATCCCCTTTGCACAGCGGCTTCCCATTAGCCTTTAACAAATGCTCTACTATATCACCAGAAATAATTTGAACATCCGGCCCAAGGCCTGGTTTTCCTCCAAATAACCCCCATGCAGGTGTTTTTGAACGTTCAAACCACAAAGAAACGGTTGTATTTTCACTTAATATCTCATATTCGCGAACAACGCCCAAGCCGCCACGATACCTTCCTTGCCCACCAGAGTTATTTCTTAACGCATACTGATTAACCCTAATAGGATAATTTGATTCCAATACCTCAATTGGAAGATTCTTAAAGTCGCCACTTACATGATTAATGAGTGCAGATTGTCCATCACCTGATTCAAAGGCGCCCCATCCACCTGCAGTTGCCTCAACATTCAAAAACGGTTCATTTGTCTGATCATCTATACCTGCAAACGTGACAACCATCGAATCTCCGTAGTGAGCTGCGGCTGCCTTTTCTTTCATAACAGGAGCTAATGCTTTTATAATTAAATCAATTAACAAGCCTAGTGGGGTAAAATACCAACCACATGGTGCAGGTTCAGTTGCATGGAAAATTGTCCCTTTTGGTGCGACAATCTTCATTGTTTTAAAATTACCTCCAGTAACTGGAGAATTAGGACTAATTAAATCCTTAAATGCCACTCTACAAGCGGATACTGTCTGGGCAAAGCCGCAATTGGTTTGTCCTGTACGCTGAGTACTTGAACCCGTTAAATCAATCGTGATATAGTCACCTTTAACTTCGACCTTAACCTTTACAAATATTGGTTCATCTTTTACGCCATCATTGTCCAAGTGGCCTTCAGCTTCATAGACCCCATCCGGAATTTCTCGCACAACTGTACGATCCATTTCCTCAGCCTGAATAAAAATATCATGTACACATCTATTGATCTTTTCAATTGTAAACCGTTCAATCAATTCTTTAAATCTCTTTTCTCCTGTTCTACACGCAGCTATTTGAGCATTCAAATCCCCAAGCGCTGCATCCTGAAAACGATTATTTGTCACAATTAGGCGAATGACATTCTCCAACGGTTTCCCACCATCATAAATCTTGGTAGGAGGGATTCTAATGCCTTCTTGATAAATACTAGTCGCATCCATTGGATAGCCAGGATCTTTAGAACCAATATCTAACCAGTGGGCACGATTTGCTGTAAATCCAACTAATTCACCTTGATAGAATATCGGGGAAAAAACGGTGACGTCGTTTAGATGCGTTCCCCCAATATATGAATCATTTAAGATATAAACATCGCCTTCTTTATATTGATTAATACCACCTATCAATTTAGTAGTTGTTTTAACACATTCATCAATATTACCTAAGAAAATTGGTAATCCTGCCGATTGACCAAGTAATTCAACATCTTTATTAAATAAACAGACACTGCAGTCTTTCATTTCATAAATAATAGGTGAGAAAGCACTTCGAGCAAGACTGGCATTCATTTCATCAGCAATAGAAATTAGTGCGTTGCGGACAATTTCTGTTGTTACCGGGTTTTCCAAAAAGACCTGCTCTTTTATCATTAGACTAGCGCCTCCTGTTCAACAGTTTGTTTAGTAATTTCTATATTTTGATACTCATCAATTGTAATTGTATAATGCGGCGGAATCACGATAGTGGAATTTTTATCCTCAATAATAGCTGGACCGATAAAATAATTGCCATTAACCAATTCGGCTGTTGAATAAACATTTGTTACTTGTTCATTATTATTCCAAACAATCATCCTATTACTCTTAGGTTCAGCCTGTTTTTCCTCTCTATTAACAGATTTTACATGTTCAATCTTCTCTAAATCACCATAAGCTGTTGCTCTTATGTTTACAATTTCTGTTATGCCGTTTGGATTATTATGGCCATAGATTTCAAGGTGTAATTGATGAAACTCTTTTTCAACCTCTTCCATATTATTGGAACAATTAGGCACATTAATGGTATATTCCTGGCCGGCATAACGAACATCTACACTATATTGGAAACGGATTTGATCAGTTGCAATATTCTGCTGGTTGAGGACACTAATACTTTCTAGCTTCATTTCTGCGTAAAGCGCTTCTATATTTGTTTTATTGACAGCATCAGTTGTACTGACGAAGTTTCGAACGGTATCAAAACGAATATCTGTCTGAAGCATTCCCCATGCCGAAAAAGTTCCAGATGTACTTGGAATAAAAATTTTCTTAATATCAAGTAACTCAGCAATTAGCACAGCATGCATCGGGCCAGCCCCTCCAAACGCAACAAGGGTAAATTTTCTTGGGTCAATCCCCCGTTTAACTGTTAATGTCCTTATTGCATCAGCCATTTTTGCATTTGCAATATCACATATACCTTCGGCAGTTTCTTGTACAGAAAGGCCTACTCTATCAGCAACAGTCTTAACAGCTTCAATTGCTGCTTGACGATCCAACTTAATGTCACCGCCAGCAAAGTTATTTTCATCAATTCTTCCAAGTACTACATTTGCGTCTGTAACCGTTGGCTGTTTTCCTCCTCTTCCATAGCAAGCAGGTCCAGGAGATGATCCAGCACTTTGAGGCCCGACACGTAATCCTCCAGCCTCAATCCAAGCAATTGATCCTCCACCTGCGCCTATTGTATGAATATTAACCATTGGCGAGAGGATTGGAAACCCTTCCATAATTGTTTCCGAAGTAACATCCGGTTCTCCGTCAACTATCAAACTTACATCAAAGCTAGTGCCTCCCATGTCAACACAAATTAGATTTTTATCGCCTGTAAGCTGTGTTAGATTCATTCCGCCAATCGTCCCACCGACAGGACCTGACATTAACGTTTGTAGTGGAGTCTTCTTTGCGATAGTAGACGTCATAACCCCACCATTTGATTGCATAATATATATGTCCTTATGAAAACCGCGTTTCTTTACTTCATTTTCTAAACTAGTTAAATATTTTTTTACAATTGGTGCGATATAGGCATTGATAATCGTTGTACTTACTCGTTCATATTCCCTCCATTCACGCGCAATATCACTTGAAAGTGATATAGGAATATCTAAGTGATCTTCAAGTTCATCCCGAACAAGTTGCTCATGATTTGGATTGCGATATGAGTGTAGTAAGCATACTGCAACTGCATCATATTGCTTTTCCCTTAATTGTTCGACAACTCTAGCAAGACTTTCTTGATTCATTTCTGTGATAATTGAGCCGTCTGCTGCTACTCTCTCATCTATTTCATAAATGTGCTCTCTATCAACTAATTGTTTAGGTTTTCGATACTTTATGTTATACATTTCAATACGGTTGGCCCTGCCAATCTCATAAACATCCCGGAAACCTTTTGTGACGACTAAAGCTACCTTTGCCCCTTTTCTTTCAAGGAAAGCATTTAAACCAGCAGTAGTTCCATGAACAAAATACTCGATTTCCCCAAAATCACCTACATAATGCTCAATACACTCTAAAACACCTTCAGCTAAGTTATGAGGTGTAGTTAAAGTCTTTTTGGTGTGATAAATCTTTTCTTTACGATCAAATACAACTAAATCTGTAAATGTCCCCCCGATATCTACACCCAACCGGTAACGCGACATATTTTCATCATCCTTTCTCATTTTGTTACATTATTTTCTACAGCTAAAAAATAGCTGGAGTTACCACACTAAATAAAATAACTTCTTGATCTAAAGGATTTTCCCACATGTGTAGATGTGTGGAAGGGAAATGAATCGACTCCTCTTCACGCAGAAAATACTCTTTCCCATCAATTCTAATAATTAGAGAACCTTTCAAAACGTAATAGAATTCTTCTCCTTGGTGACGAACAAATTCCGTATCTTTTTGTCGTGGCTTTAATGTAATAATGAATGGCTCGATCTTTCTTTCAGGAAAATTCCCGCTCAGTCTTATATAGCTGGAGTCAGAATTAGCAATTTTAAATATCTTTTGATCCTCTTTTTTCACGACATAATTGGCACTGTATGGTTCTTCAAAAAAGTATGCAATTTTTACTCCAAAAGCATCTGCAATCTTTTTTAAAGAAGTAATTGCAAGTGAACAGGTACCTCTTTCAATTTGCGATAAAAAGCTAACAGACAGATCAGTTTTCTCACTTAAATCCTTTAGAGTCATTCCATGCTTCATGCGAAGTTCTTTTATTTTTTTATAAACTTCTTCCATATCTTCAAACACATCCTAGTTTATTAAAAAAATTACAATTACACTTTATTATTTTTAATAATATCATAGTTTTTACACAAATAAAGCTAAATTTTAAAAATATTTAAAATTATCAGTTTATTATTATTCCAGTAAAATATTGCTGTTTTTCCCAATAAGAGTATTTTAAGTTGTCTCATCTCCAACACTATGCTAAATTTCATTTGAGAGAAGCAATGTTGGATGTTTTGAAGGAGACAATATCAATGGATTTGCACCAATTATATGTTTTTACAAAAGTGGTTGAACATAAAAGCTTTTCGAAAGCGGCGGAGGCTGTTTTTTTAAGTCAGTCAACTGTCAGCTCCCATATTCTTGCACTGGAAAAATCACTTGATGTGAAATTATTTGACCGGGTAGGAAGGGAAACGATTGTCACCCCATATGGGGAGCGTCTCTATGGATGGGCCTTAAAACTGCTGCTGTTAAAAGACCAAGCATTGTTAGATTTGAAGCAGGGAATGTATGACTTTCGAGGGACGATTCAGGTCGCAGCGAGCTCTGTGCCGGGACAATTCCTTTTGCCAAAGATGATTAAGAAATTCCGATTACAGTATCCTCATGCTGTTTTTCAAATAACTCAATCTTCCTCAAAAATTGCTGTGGAAAATATTTTAGATGGAAGTACAGAGATTGGAATAGTGGGCCACAAATACGAAAATGACAAACTTGAATATATTCCGCTATTAAAAGAAAAGCTTGTGCTCATCACTTCGAACCAAATGGAATTAAAAAACCCTGTTACACTGCAGGAGCTTATCGGCTTACCTTTCATCATGAGAAGTTCTGAATCCGGAACAAATGCGATGATTGAAGAGTTTTTCAAGCAAAATAGATTTCAGAAAGATGCCCTAAATATTATTGCTTATACTGATTCCGGTCAAAGCTTAATGCAGTTTGTCATGCAAAATATGGGCATTGCCGTTATCTCGGAGATTGCTGCAAGAGAGTATGCACAAAATAAACTGTTAAAAGCATATGAAATAGACGGTTTTGCGGATGAACGCTACTTTTATCTCGTGTACAACACGAATAAAACACAATCGATTCTTGCGAAGATGTTTATTGAGCATGTTGCAAAGCTATTTAATGATAAATAGGGCTGTGCAGAAACCATCAGCCCTAATCTAGATGTATTTATGGTTTTAAGACGACTTTAATGCAGTCCTCCGTCTTTGTATCAAACACTTCGTAGCCATGCTTTGCCTGATTTAGCGGCAAGACATGGGTAATGATATCACCAGGGTCCAATTTCCCTTCGTTTATCATGTTATACAATGTTGGCATGTACGGGATAACGGGTGCCTGACCCGTCTTCAAATCGACATTTCGTTGAAAAATATCCCCAAGTGGAAAGGCGTTATAACGGCCGCCATACACCCCGGTAATTTGAATCGTGCCGCCTTTGCGCACACATTGGCTGGCAATCACAATCGCCCCCATCGCACCGCCTTGCAGTTTCATTCCTGAGGCTAAAAACTCTAGTGGCGTCATTTTACCGTCCATTCCGACAGCATCAATCACGACATCGGCTCCGCCTTTGGTGATCTCAAGCAAATAGTCACCGACATTTTCATAGTCTTCAAAGTTGACAATTTCGACCTTGTTCGTACGCTTTGCATGTTCCAGTCGATAACCAACATAATCTACTGCAATTACCCGTTTTGCTCCCTTTAACCAGGCAAATTTCTGGGCCATTAAACCAATCGGGCCGCAGCCAAGGATAATCACTGTATCTCCAGCTTTAACGCCAGCATGGTCAACACTCCAATAAGAAGTTGGCACAACATCAGCAAGCAGCATTAATTTCTCATCTTCGACTTGACAATTATCTGGAATTTTAAAGGGTGTAAAGTTGCCAAACGGCACACGCATGTACTCTGCCTGACCGCCAGCGTAGCCTCCGGTCGTTTCCGAATAGCCGAAGAATCCTGCACCTTCTCCATGTGGATTGCCGTTGTCGCATTGGCTCGTTAAATCATGAGTACAATACCAGCAATGTCCACAGCTTACATTAAAAGGAATGATCACCCGGTCTCCCTTTTTTAGATTGGAAACTTCTGGACCAACCTCCTCAACGATTCCCATAGGCTCATGGCCAATGACATAGTCTGTTGGTAAATTAGGTATCATGGCGTGAATTAAATGCAGGTCTGAGCCGCAAATACCAGAAGTAGTTATTTTTACAATAATGTCATCCGGATTTTTGATAGCTGGGTCCTTGACTTCTCGTATCTCAACATTTTTGATTCCTTGATATGTAACAGCTTTCAAAGACTCACCCCCTTTTATTTATTTGGCGTCGCGAACATCCCGCGGCGGTCAGTATCATTTGGGAAAAGGTTCAGTTCTGCAATTTGAATCGCCGTCTCCGCGGCCTTTAGGTCAACTGGGAATTGCTCTTTTGGATTATGGGGGTGGAGCCATCCTTTTTTTATCATTAAATTAGAAATTTCTGTGTGCAAGTCAATGGCTGCCTCCAATTGTCTTTGTAAAATCCGCCTTAATTCCGGACTGGCAGTTTCCGTAATTGCAAATCCATAGTTGCGAATTCCCGATTTCACAGTAATTAGAAAATCCATGGCAAACGCAGAATCAGCCAGGTTTGGCATCCCCTCCGAGTTGCGCGGGTCTAAGAAATCCTCCATGTGCTCACCCCATTATTGTAATAATTGACTTTGCTTGTAAAAGCGTATTAGCTCGTTGATATCGTGTTTTGATTGCTGGACATCCTTTTCCATTAATGCCTTAAGTTCATTATCAAAACACATTCCTTGCATCAGTTTTGATTTAAGTAAGCAAACTGTCTTAAAATTAAGCAGTTCATGTGTTTCCATCGTTTCATGTAAGGCTAGTTGATCCATCATACTCACCTCCGCATCATACCAACCTTAGTTTCTCCCGCTGTTATTTTCCTTTATACAGAATATTTTTCATGAAAACAGATTGGAGCCTAGCTGATGGAGGTTTGTCCTCATAATGCGTTCATGAGAACTGAAATGGGCGTCCCCGTTACAGATTTGTCCTCATAAATAATGAATAAAGTCGCAGAGTCACAGAGATGATAGTAGTAAAAAATCTATTGTATCGGGGGAAATCTTGTGACAAAGCATTTAGGACTTCATGAAACATTAGACTTACATGAATTATTAGCATTCAAAAATTTATGTTTAACAAAATCAACGACGATGAGTAAGCTAGCCCAGGATGAGGAGCTGCAAACAATACTTGAAGCTGATGCAGCCGCTGGCATTCAGCACATCCAGCAAATTCAGCGATTTTTAACGAATCGGGGGGAGCAGGTGTGAATCAAATTATTCAAAACATAATGGGGATGGGCGGTTTAACCGATCAGGTAATTGCTACCGATTTTCTTATCTCTACCAAGGCTGCTGTAAGGAACTACACAGTTGCGATTACCGAAACGGCCACCCCTGAGTTAAAGACAGCCTTAAGGGAGCAATTAAATGCAGCTATAGCTACACATGAGCGAATCACGAACTATATGACTGCAAAAGGATTCTACCATCCACATGATTTAAGCGAACAACTGCAGTTAGATTTATCGACAGCGGCTACTGCAATAAACCTTGCTGAAAAAATATAATCAAAGGGGGGTGACTATTTTGGGTGAAACATGCTTTTACTGTGCAAATGAAGTTGAGGATCAGAAACGGCATGTTGTTTCCTTTACCACTTCCAATCAAGATCGAGAAGAGACACTTTGCAGGGACTGCTATCAAGAGTGGCTCCAGGGGATCAAGGGTTAAAGAAAGAAAGCTGTATACATATCCCTTTTTTCAGGATATATATACAGCTAATTTTTCTCATTAATTAATAATTGATAATCCTCATGTGTATCGATATCCGGGATTAATTTTCTATTCATCTCAGAGTAATAAACTTGCTTGTGAAATTTCATTAGTACTGATTTCCCCCCTTCATCCCCATCAATACACAGAAGATGAGGGAACATGTTTTTCGTAAAAAGGATTGGATGTCCCTTGCCATCTTCATATTTTGCCTGGATGATGGGAGCATCCTGGTGACTGTGATAATCACTAATAATTTTATTGATTTCATTTGCGGTCATTAAAGGTTGGTCTCCTAGCAGAAAAATCACAGCATTCACATCATCCGGCACTGATTTCAGGCCTATTTTTAACGATGTAGACATACCGTCCTGTGAATGATAATTTTCTACCACTTTATTAATTCCATTCATGCTCACTTCTGCGACTAATGTTTCGATTTCAGGATTGACGACGACAATTGTACCGTCCACCTGCGATTGTAAACATTCATCAATCATATGACGTATCAATGGCTTGCCTTTATAAGGTAACAATAATTTTGGCGCACCCATTCGTTTCGAAAAACCGGCTGCTAAAATAATGGCCCAAACCTGCTTAGTTATATTTCCAATATTGGCTCTTCCTCCTTACTTGAAAACTGCAGCGGCTCCTTCGTGAGTTTAGTTCCTTCCCCGCCGCGATAATGCATGACTATTTCTGCTAAAATGCTCAAAGCGATTTCCTCCGGTGTCACCGCTCCAAGATTTAAACCAATCGGACTATGAATGATTTTGAGATTAGGATGATGGTCAATACCTAGCCCCTTACCCAATTCAACCGTTCTCTTTCTTGGCCCTAGTATACCAATATAAGCCACATGTGAATGAATTACTTCCTTCAACATCATCTGGTCATGCAAGAAATGATGCGACATGAGGACAACATACGTATTTTTTTCAAGCCTTAGTGCTGGCGGTTCTCCTGCTTTAAAAAGAATTAAATCATCTGCTTCAGGGAAATTTTTGCTATTAACAACCCCCGGTCGGTGGTCAAGTACCGTTACATGCCAGTTCATCTGTTTAGCCATTTTTACCAGTGGGACAGCATCAGGACCGCCTCCAAATAAGACAAGCCGTGGTTGCGGAAAAATGGCATCATAAAACACCTGAAACTTCTCCTTACTACTAGCAATAGTTATCAGCTTGCGTTGAAACATATCCTTTCGGCTTACATAATCATTTACAATTTCCGTAAACGGAATGTGATCGGTTTCCGTTTCTTCGGGATCGATTATCCATCTCGTCCCAATTAATTGTGATTTGGCAGCTTCCGTGATGGTGAGACAATGTATTGGCTTGTCTAATCCTAACTTAAACATGTCCTCAAGCTGCTGCGATCCGATGGAGTTTGGGAGATATGGTTCAAGCCAGATCGTTATTTTACCGTTACAGCCCAACCCTAATCCCCAAATAAGATCATTTTCATCTTGAAAGTCATAGTGAATGATTCTCGGTTTCTCTGCTTCAATGATATCTAGTGCCATCTCTTTCATATCGCCTTCCACACAGCCGCCACTGACCAAACCTGTCAATCTGCCATCTTCCGCAATGAAACATTTTGCTCCTGTCTTCTGATAAGTAGAACCCTGTGTAGAAATGATTGTACCAAGAACTCCTTTTAATCCTTGTCTTTTACAGCGAATGATTTCTCTATATATTTTTTCCACTTTAGGCCCCCTGTTTTCAGTTTCTCCCGTTATTTCAACTATCTAATAAAGCGTATGAAACAGGCAGCAAAATGATAACTAACTTGTCCACTTTTTTGGCTATAAAAAAAAGGCAGCCGCAGCCGCCTAATCTTACTTCACGTATTTTTCAATTCCTTTCACAGTGCTGCCGCTTTTATTAAGGGAGAGCTGTTTTACACTCATGTCCGGAAATTCCTCTGCTAAAGCATCCGCCAACTGCCGCCCCTTTCCCTCCTTGGAAAAACAAATGATCGTCGGGCCCGCTCCGCTTAAGGCAGCGCCAAATGCCCCGCTCCGCTTAGCTGCCTTTTCAATTGCTTCATAAAAAGGAATCAGCGGTTTTCGGTATGGCTGATGAAAACCATCCTGCTCCATCATTTTGCCTGCCAGGGACCAATTTTCACTTAATAATGCACCGACAAGCAGATTGGCTGTTGCCGAGGCTTGAACTGCTTGTTCGCGTGAATAAGCAACGGGTAATACGTCCCGTGATTCCTTCGTGAGTAAAATCTGCTTTGGAATGACCGTAACTACTTCAATCGGGAGATCAGCAATCGATAGTAAATCGACTTTCTCTTTATCGTATCGGCCAATCACCAGTCCTCCATATAGAGAGGCACCGACATTATCCGGGTGCCCCTCCCATTTCGTTGCGTGAAGTAGCTTTTCCTCCCGCGATAAGTTTAAACCACCAATCGCATCAGCGAGTTCAATCCCCGCAACAATTGCCGCTGCGCTTGACCCAAGTCCCCGTGCCAACGGGATCTCACTGTTTAGTTCAATCCGGCAAGGATGAAGCTCAATCCCATGTGCCGTAGCTGTCTTTATGGCAACGCGACAGATAAAATGGTCCACATCTGTGGGAAATTGTTTTAATTCCTCTGTGGATGAATAACATTCCCAGCGGCTATTTTTTTCAACCTCTAGTGTTAAAAATAAGTCAAGAGCAAGCCCCAACGAATCAAAACCAGGGCCTAGATTTGCTGTGCTCGCGGGTACTTTAATCTGCAGAAAGTCAGTTGAGGTCATTGATGAACAACCCCTCGAATATAATGGGCTACCGCACTCTCATCATTTGGCAGCTGAGCAGGAGCTATCATGCTGTTAGCAATTGCAGTATCAGGATCCTTTAACCCATTGCCAGTTAATACCGCAACAATTTTGGCCCCTTTAGCAATGGTCCCCTTTTGAATACTCTTATAAACACCAGCAAGCGATGCGCACGAGGCCGGTTCAGCGAAAACTCCTTCAGTTGCCGCTAATTTCTTATAAGCCGCCACGATTTCTTCATCTGTTACTTCATCAAACTGCCCCGCTGATTCGTTCACCGCATTAACGGCCAAATCCCAGCTTGCCGGGTTACCAATTCGAATCGCTGTCGCCAGTGTTTCCGGATTTTCAAACACCCGATTGTGAACAAGTGCTGCCGCCCCTGCCGCTTCAAAGCCAAACATTCTCGGTAACCCGGTCTCTTTTTTATCGTTATATTCCTTAAATCCCTTCCAATAAGCACTAATATTACCAGCATTGCCAACAGGAATCGCTAGAATTTCCGGAGCGATGCCCAACTGGTCACAAACCTCAAAGGCCGCTGTTTTTTGTCCTTCAAGTCGATATGGATTCACCGAATTCACCAATGTAACACGTTCTACTTTACTTATATTACGAACCATTTGTAAGGCTTCGTCAAAATTCCCCTTAATCGAAATGATTTCAGCCCCATACATCATTGCCTGTGCTAGTTTTCCTAAAGCGATTTTCCCCTCAGGAATTACGACGATACAGTTGATTCCCGCTCTGGCCGCATAGGCCGCTGCTGCTGCCGATGTATTTCCAGTTGAGGCGCAAATCACCATCTTACTGCCTTCTTCCACCGCTTTGGCTACCGCCATCACCATTCCCCGATCCTTAAATGATCCAGTTGGATTGGCCCCTTCGATTTTTACATAGAGCTCTACGCCCCATTCCTCTGATAGCCGGTCAAGTCCAACTAACGGCGTATTCCCCTCATGTAATGTCAGCTTTGGTGTTTTTTCATTGATTGGTAAATATTCTTTATATGCCTCTAATAATCCTGGCCATCTCATTGTCATTTCCTCACAACCCTATATGCACTTTTAACTTCTTTCACAGCTGGTACATCATATAACTCTACTAAAATCTGATCATAGTTCGTTAGTGAAGCCTGATGCGTCACTAAGACAATTTCAGATGTCTCATTTTTCTTAATCGGCAACTGAAGGATTTTTTCAAAACTTACGCCATTTCGAGCAAAAATTGCCGTAATATCGGCAAATACGCCCACTTCGTCTTGAACATGAATTCTTAGGAAGTATTTGGAGTATTTCTCGCTATCATCCTTTAATTGTTTAGGATATTGCGGGGTGACAGCGCTTTTTCCATTCACACCGATGCGGAGATTTTTTATCACCGCTACTAAATCAGAGACAACTGCTGTGGCTGTAGGCAGACTACCAGCACCCGGTCCGTAAAACATCGTTTCCCCAACGGCTTCACCATATACATACACCGCATTGTACTCATTTTGAACCGAAGCAAGCGGATGGTTATCAGACAGGAATGTCGGCGCCACACTTACTTCCACCTTTTCACCTTCCCGGTGGGCATAGCCAATCAGCTTCATCGTGTAGCCTAATTGCTTGCCGTAGCGAATATCTTCCTCGGTTACATTGGAAATGCCGCTTACCTTGACATCATCAAGATCGATATGCATGGAAAAACCTAATGTCGCAAGAATGGTCATTTTCCGTGCCGCATCCAATCCTTCCACATCGGAAGTTGGATCTGCTTCAGCGAAACCGAGTTCTTGGGCCTCTTTTAACACCTCACCGTACGATCTGCCTTCAGTGCTCATCTTCGTTAAAATATAGTTGGTTGTTCCGTTGACAATTCCCATCATTTGCGTAATCCGGTCTGACGCCAGTCCATCCACCAATCCGCGTAAAATCGGAATACCGCCGCCAACACTCGCTTCATAAAATAAATCGCAGCCATGTTCTGAGGCAACGGTTAACAGCTCTGACCCATGAAGTGCCATTAAATCTTTATTAGCGGTGACAACATGCTTTCCTTGGCGTAAAGCCGTAATTAGATAATCCTTCGTCCCATGAATTCCGCCCATTACTTCAATGACTACATCAATCTCGTCGTCTCGTAAAATATCATCTGGCTCGGTTGTTAACAGCCCAGGCTCCAGTTCAACGGATCTTTGTTTATGTACATCCTTGACAAGAATTTTCTTGATCTCTACAGGGCAGCCTACTTGGTGCATAATTTTATCTTGGTGATTTTTTATGATTTGCACTACACCCGATCCGACCGTACCTAGCCCCAATAATCCAATTGAGATTGTCTTCATCTTGTTCCCTCCTCAAGTGTCCTCCCACAGTGCACAAATGTATTTCTGTTGTAGACATTATATGATTCTCTGAATTTTTTTACAATAGATATGTTTTTGAAAAATTGTTTTGTAATCGCTTACTATTATGATGTCACTGAATTCTTAGCATTCAGTAAAATTTATCAGGAAAAAATTCTTTACGATTTTTTGATTTTGTCCCTTTACAGACTGTAAGGAGGAAGGTAGAATAGTCCCTATATTAGATGATTTTGAAATTTCTTTAAATTTTCTCGTTTATATTTAATTGTAATGATGAAGACGGCAGTAAGAGTTGACTTCAGAGAGCCGGTGGAAGCTGTGAACCGGTGTCAGTTCTTAATAGTATAGCGAGTGTGCTAGAAAATTGCCCAGCCCTTCTGAACTGGCTGCTGAACCGCTTAGTAGGCAAGCCCGGTTAACACCGTTATTGCTCTTGAGACCGCGTGTTTTTCCTGCGGTAAACGAGGGTGGCACCACGTTGATCCACGTCCCTCATAACACGACTATTATGTCTGTTATGGGGGACGTTTTTTTATACCAATAATTTTAAAAGGATGATGATGATGTTACTTGATCAGCAGTACTTATTTGCTCCTGGTCCCACGCCGATTCCCGACCGTGTGAAGGTGGCGATGAATCAAGCGATGATTGCCCACCGCGGTCAAGAGTTTCCGAGATTACTAGAAGATGTTTCCACCCGCCTGATGCCGATTTTTGGTTCAGAAAATCCTGTCACTGTCCTAACCGGCAGCGGGACTTCAGCATTAGAAGCGGCTGCTGCCAACGTGATTAATGATGGTGATGAAGTCGTGGTGATTGTTGCCGGGGCCTTTGGTGATCGCTTTGCTGCCATTTGTGAAACATTTGGCGCCACTGTTAACCGCTTAAACATTGAATGGGGAAAGGCCTGCCAGCCAGAGCAATTGGAAGAATATTTGCAGTCGCTGCAAAAAGATGTTAAGGCCGTCTTTGCTACTTATTGTGAGACATCCACCGCCGTCTTGCAGCCAATTAAGGAATTGGGTGAAGTGGTCAAACGAGTAACGGATGCCCTTTATATCGTCGATGGTGTCAGCTGCATTGGCGCTGTCCCCGTTGATATGAAAGCTTGGAATATTGATATCCTTGTTTCTGGTTCGCAAAAAGCGCTAATGCTTCCACCAGGGATTGCCTTTGTCGCTACGAATGACGTAGCTCGAAGCGTGATGAAACATTCTAAAGCAAAACGCTTCTACCTTGACCTCAATCGCTACCTAACATCCTATGAAACCGATAAATCAACTCCGTTCACACCTGCAGTTTCACTTATTTTTGGTGCCCAAGAAGTTTGTAACATGATTGAAGAGGAAGGATTTGAACAGGTTATCAAGCGCCATGAAATTCTAAAGGAAATGACTCGCGAGGGGCTGAAAGCAATTGGCCTGCCGCTATTAACAACGGATGAAGATGCATCACCAACGGTTACCGCTGTTAAAACTGTTGCTGAACCCGCAAAGCAAATCAAGAAGGTTTTAAAAGATAAATTTGCAATTACTGTTGGCGGCGGTCAGAAAAAATTAAAAGGGGAAATTTTCCGGATTGGCCATATGGGCTATTGTACACCGTTTGACATCATTAAAGTATTGGGAAGTATTGAAATGTCATTGAAATGTATCGAAGGAAAAGATGTAGTAGGAAAGGCTGTAAAACGAGCAGAGGAGGTTTGGATGGAATATGTATAAAGTTCTCGTTACAGATGGAATTAGCGAAACAGGATTAACAAGTTTACTAGAGCATCCCCATTTTATCGTCGAACGACAACCTACTTTACCAACAGAAGACTTAAAAACAATTATTGGCGAGTATGATGCCCTGATTGTCAGAAGCCAAACGAAGGTAACGGCGGAACTTCTTGAGGCTGCCGGGAAGCTGCGGGTCATTGCCAGAGCGGGCGTCGGTGTCGACAATATCGATGTCAATGCTGCGACGAGAAAAGGGATCATTGTCATCAATGCACCAGGCGCTAACACAATTGCGGCTACTGAGCACACGCTGGCGATGATGCTGGCCTTGGCTCGTAAAATACCGCAAGCACATCTCAAAACGGTAAGCGGTGAGTGGGACCGCAATTCGTTTAAAGGAGTAGAATTATACAAGAAAACGCTTGGAGTTGTCGGCATGGGGAAAATCGGCACCGAGGTGGGCAAGCGAGCGAAGAGCTTTGGTATGAACATTTTGGGCTTCGACCCTTACTTAACAGAAGAACGGGCAAAAAAGCTGGGAATAACAAAAGCTAGTCTCGATTTAATTGCAAGAGAGTCCGATTTTATTACCGTTCATACGCCGCTGACGAATGACACAAGAGGGATTATCAACGATGAATTTCTCGCCAAAACGCGAATAGGCGTACGTTTTATCAACTGTGCCCGCGGCGGGATTATTGATGAAGCAGCATTAGTTCGGGCAATTGAGTCCGGGCATGTTGCCGGAGCAGCGCTGGATGTGTTTGAAAAAGAGCCTGTCGCAGATCCAAGATTACTGGAGAATCAAAATATCATTGTCACGCCTCATCTTGGAGCCTCAACGGTTGAAGCACAGGAAAAAGTGGCCCAAGAGGTCAGCGCCGAAATTATTGAGATTTTTGAAACACAATCGATTCAACATGCTGTGAACATGCCGCAAATGTCTGGAGAAACACAAGCCAAATTACAGCCATATTTACTGCTCGGCGATCAAATCGGTCAGCTGGTTATCCAATTGCTTAACAAGCAGGCACCAGAAGAAATCACCATTAATTATTACGGCGAGTTAATTGATGAAGATACAGAATTACTAACGCGGACACTGTTAAGAGGGATTTTATCTTATCACTTAAGCGATTCAGTCAATCTCATCAATGTGCTCCATCTGCTCAAAGAACAGGGCGTTTCCTACAATGTGCAGAAGAATGCCACGAATAAAGGCTTTGCCAACTATATGGAACTTGCTGTTTCTCAAGGAGCGGGTACGGCCCGGATTGGTGCAACCGTCTTAAATGGCTACGGGGCACGAATTGTTAAGATGAATGATTACCGTATCGATGTGAAACCGGAAAAATACCTTCTATATATAAAGCACCATGATGTTCCTGGTATGATTGGCAAGGTTGGCTCGCTGCTAGGGAACTATTTTATCAATATCGGTACAATGCAGGTAGGCCGCGCAGAGGTAGGCGGCGAGGCCATCATGGTATTGACCCTTGATAAGGCGTTAAATGCCGAGGTGCTAAGGGAGTTATCACTGATTGACGGCCTGGAAGACGCCCAGCTGTTGGAGTTGGCTAATGTAGATAGCTTGGAACCTAAACAAATGGTTGAGAGTTTGTAAGTTTTTCCCATCAAAAGAGGGGTTGCCAGGCACCCCTCTTTCCTTCCTTTTAGTTATATAAGATATCCTTTACATCTATCACAGAATCGAGAATATAGTCAGCTTGTTGTTCTTCGAATTCCTCCCGGGCTGCTTTTCCTGATAGCCCAGTGAGGACTGCGGCGAACTGGCAGCCCATCGCTCTGGCAGCCAGCAAATCTGCCAAGGAGTCACCGACGATTAACACTTCTCCACCGTTTTCTAATGGCAGCGGGGTTTCAAGACAATTCTTGATAGGAGTGCCTTTCCCTTGAAGTGCCCGTAAAAAGGAGAAATGATGAGGTTTCGCGAGGTGTCCGTAGTCCGGATAGGATTTTTCTGCCCGCAGGACATCATCTGCGGTGACAATCCGGCTCTCATCGAAATAGTGTAACCATGCTAAGTGCTGAAACGGCTGAATCGTCTCCAATTCCGGACGTCCTGTGCCAACACCAATTGTATATCCCGCTGAAACTAACGACTGAAACAATTTTGCTATTTTTCCTACTGGCGCCAGTGTTGTTTCATTAGCCAAAAAACCGCTTTTTCCTGTTTGGACAGACGGCCTACCCGTTGAAGTGGCGATGTATTCATCACCCACATACCACTCCTGACAAGCATGCTCACAAACCGACCACAGCTCACCCTTAGCAAATGCCGTGGTCTCAATGCCCAGCTTCTCCTTCACAAGCACATTTAAGTGTCCGAATAACTCCTCTTTCATAGCCTGTGACGATTCAAACTCCGGCACAAACTTACTGAAGTCGAGGACAACATCGTATTGGCGCAGTATCCTGCCGATTTCAATTAATACATCGCGGTCAATTGGTGCCTGACACCATTTGCTAATTTTTTCTAGTTCATGGTCTTTTATTTGCGAAAACAGATGGATAAGCTGGTGGCAGAAGGATAGGTAAATCATATCCCAGTTTGCGTTTAAGCCGCGGGATTTTTGAAAGGTAAGGACTTTGTCATGTTGAAAAACAGTCGCCCTAATTTTATTAATTTCTTCATCACTCGGGCTGGTGGTAAATTGTTCAGGGGAAAGCCCCAGATAATTCGGACTCATAAGCATTTCCCATACGGTTAGTGCTGAGGCATCAAAATAACGTTCTTCACTTAATAGTACTCCATCAACATCAAATAAGATTGTATTAATCAAAGCTCCGCCCCCATTTCAATTTCTTTTTCACTTTATCGTAACATGGCAAATAAAAAAGGAAAAGTAATTATCTTAAAAGTCAGTCAAAACTATAGGTATACAAATACGTAAAAAAAGCCGCATGCTTAAGTACAAGCTGACGGCTTCGTTTTAAACTACGCTTTACTATTCTAACCCGATGGAGATATATTTCACCTCTAAAAACTCTTCAATACCGAAATGACCGCCTTCACGTCCGAGGCCGCTTTCTTTGTAGCCGCCAAACGGAACTTGAACGGCAGATGGCAGGGCATCGTTTAAGCCAATGATACCATATTCCAGCTGCTCAGTAATGCGGAAGGAACGGCTTAGGTTTTCCGTGTACACATAGGCTGCTAAGCCATAGCATGAATTATTGGCCCGTTCAATTACTTCTTCTTCAGTTTTAAAGGTAGAAATCGGTGCTAATGGTCCAAAGATTTCATCCTTCATGCATTCCATTTCATCATGAATATCGGTTAAAATTGTCGGGGCATAGAAATAACCATTTTCTTCAGCTGGCATCGAACCGGTATAGACCACTTTTGCACCATGCTTCACCGCGTCATTCACAAGTGATTCAACCTTTTGATAGGCGGAGCTATCAATTAATGGTCCGATGTCGACACCATTCTCAAGCCCATTGCCAACCTTAAGTTTTTCTAATTCAGCTTGAAAAAGCTCAACAAACCGCTCAGCAACACTTTCCTGGACATAGACGCGATTGGTGCATATACAAGTTTGCCCAGCATTGCGGAATTTGGACTGCACAAGACCAACAGCTGCTTTTTCCAAGTTGGCATCATCCATGACTATGAATGGGGCATTACCGCCAAGCTCAAGGGAAACCTTTTTGACATTTTCCGCCGCGCCGCGCATCAATGTCTTACCAACTTCGGTTGAGCCCGTAAAAGTAATTTTCGTCACGCGCGGGTCCTTCAGCCAAACATCGCCAATTTCTGATGACCTGCCGGTAACAATATTTAGCACGCCGCTGGGAATCCCGGCTTCATGGGCAAGCTCCGCCATTTTTAATGCGGTAAGTGGAGTTTGATTGGCAGGCTTTACCACACAAGTACAGCCAGCAGCTAGTGCCGGTGCCACTTTTCTCGTAATCATTGCGGCCGGAAAATTCCATGGCGTAATCGCAGCCACAACACCGACTGGTTCTTTGCGGACAAGAATTCGTTTATTCGGATGTGAGGCTGGGATCGTTTCACCATAGACGCGCTTTGCTTCTTCTGCATACCAGGACACAAACCCGTTGGCATACTGGACTTCACCAAGCGCTTCTTTTAACGGCTTCCCCTGCTCTATTGTCATGATTCTAGCAATCTCATGTTTGTTGTCATCGATTAATTGATGCCACTTCTGCAGGTGGCGGCTGCGTTCTTCCGCCGTTTTTTGCGACCATGCTTTAAAGGCATGATGCGCGGCATCAACAGCTTGCTTTGCTTCTAAAGCACCTCCGGTTGGTACCGCCCCAACTACTTCATTTGTTGCCGGATTCAAAACTTCGGTAAAAATCTCATAATCATTACCTACCCATTTACCGTCAATATACATTGGGTAAATCTGATATTCTTGATTTACAACACTCATTTTTTCAGCCCCCTAGCCTAGAAAATAGCTCTCATTTTAATGGTAAACAACTGCAAAAGCTTCTTCAAGGATTTGAAATCCTGTCTCTAATTGCTCATCAGTAATCGTAAGTGGCATAAGGAAGCGAATAACGTTTCCGTAGAGCCCCGCACTTAGCAATAACAGGCCGCGCTCGCCGGCAGCTTTTACAATCTTTGAAACAGCTTCTTTATCAGGAGCCTTTGTCTGGCGGTCCTTAACAAGCTCCATCGCACACATCGCCCCGAGACCGCGGACATCACCAACACACTCGTAAATGCTGGCAAGCTCGTTCATTTTTCCCATTACCTTAGCGCCGATGAGTTGCGCCCGCTCATTAAGCCTTTCACTTTCAATAATATCAAGTACTGCTAATGCTGCCCGACAGCCTAATGGACTGCCTGCATAGGTACCGCCAATTTCCCCAGGAGCAGCTGCGTCCAAAACTTCCGCACGGCCAATGACCCCGCTGATTGGCACGCCGGCGCCCATTGATTTAGAGATGGTCATCAAATCCGGTACAACGCCAAAATGATTGATAGCAAAATAATCTCCTGTTCTGGCAAATCCAGTTTGAATTTCATCGGCAACAAATAAAATGCCATACTGTGAACAAATCTCCCTTACACGCTGCACAAAGCGAAGGTCAGGAACAATAAAGCCGCCCTCGCCTTGGACAGGTTCCATGACAACCGCGGCAATCGTTTCTGGTGCAACTTCGGCTAGGAGGAATTGCTCAAATTGTTCAATTGTCATATCAATATACTGCTGTTCGCTCATTCCTTCTGGACGGCGGTAAACATATGGATATGGTGCCTTGTACACCTCTGGGGCAAATGGGCCAAAGCCAAACTTATAAGGCTTTACCTTACTTGTCATCGTCATCGTCATTAACGTCCGGCCATGAAAGCCCCTTGTAAAAGAAATAACTCCCGGACGATTTGTGTACTTACGTGCTAGCTTTACAGCATTTTCGACTGCTTCAGCGCCGCTATTAAAAAATGCCGCTTTTTTGGCAAAATCCCCAGGCGCAAGCTCACAAAGCCGCTCAGCTAAATCAATATAGGATTCATACATCATTACATTAAAACCTGTATGAATAAACTGACTTGCTTGTTCTTGTATCGCCTGTACCACCTTTGGATGGCAGTGACCCACATTAATCGTTCCAATCGCACCTGCAAAATCAATATAAGTATTACCATCGACATCCTCTACAAGTGCACCATTTGCCCTGTTTACAAAGGAATGGCAATTATTGCTAATTCCTCTCGCAACATATTTATTTCTGCGTTCCAAAATCTCCATTGACTTTGGACCTGGAATTGCCGTTTGCAGTAATACACCGTGATCATCCATTGTAATCCGCCCCTAATTATATATATTATGATTTTTGTATTTTAGTAGGAAGGAAAGCAATCGGCTTAAACCGATTGCTTTTTTTATAATTAAGCTTTTACTTGTTCTAATACATGTTTAAAAGCGCTGACAACTGTATCGATTTCCTCATAACTAATTGTTAAGGCTGGTTCAATCCGAATGGTCTTCGAGTTAATCAAGGTACCAGCTACAAGAATTCCCCGGTCAAACATTCCTTTTGACACTTCGTAGCCAATTTCATCCTTATGGAATTCAATACCAATCATTAGCCCTTGGCCGCGAATTTCTTGGACCTTATCCTCATGTCCTTCAGCTGCCTTTTTCAACTCTTTCAGAAAGTACTCGCCGACTACCGCCGCTCTTTCTGGCAGGCTTTCTTCTATTAATACACCAATTGTCGCAATCGCTGCTGCACAAGCTAACGGGTTACCGCCAAATGTGGTTGTATGCATAAATGGATTTGGGAACCAGCTCTTGAAGACTTCCTCTCTGGCTACAATAGCACCAGCTGGCATTACGCCGCCGCCAAATGCCTTAGCGAGACAGATGATATCTGGTACTACATCATATAGTTCAGCAGCAAACATTTTTCCGGTACGGCCCATTCCTGTTTGCACTTCGTCAAAGATTAACAAGGCACCATATTGGTCACAGAGCTCACGAACTTGTTTTAAATATCCTTCTGGTGGCAGAATGATGCCGCCTTCGCCTTGAATTGGTTCTAAAATAACTGCAGCCACATCTTCACCAACAAGGGCACATGTTTCAAATGTTTTTTGCATCATCTCAATGTCGCCAAATGGAACATGGCGGAAGCCTGGGATTAGCGGTAGGAATGGTTTACGGAACATTCCTTTTGCAGTACCGGATAAAGAGCCCAAGCTTTTTCCATGAAACGCACGGGTTGTGGAAATAAATGTGGTCCGCTCACTGTACATTTTGGCGAGTTTTAGTGCTGCCTCGACACTCTCTGTTCCGCTATTTGTGAAGAAGGCATATTTCAAATCACCAGGTGTAATGTCGGCTAAAATTTTTGCCAGCATGGCGCGTAGTGGGTCAAGCAGGTCTTGACTGTGCAGCGCCTGACGCTTCAGCTGATCAGTAACCGCCTTTACAACCTTTGGATTACGATGGCCAACGTTATAGATTCCAAAACCGCCAAGACAGTCGATATATTCCTTACCATTTACATCCTTGAAGCAAGCACCGTTATCAGACCATTCAACTGCAGCAAATTGTCCGCCTTCTGTAACAGTTTTGCGGTATTCAAGAAATCCGGGATTCACATGTTCACGGAAGCCGTCAACGGTTTCCTTCGTGATCCACGCTGCATCCTCTTCAGTAATTTGCTCTTTCTCTACTAAACTTAAAACCTTGTTGATATAATCCGTTACCTGTTTCTGCTGTTCATTTTTTGTTTCTCTTGTCATGTCGATACTCATATATTCTCGCTCCTTAATATAAATTTTTTCATTTGCACTAACACGCTTTGCTTCCCGCCTAATTAACTTCGGTAAGACCCAAGTTTAGTTTTCAAACCAACCAATTGGCTCAACTTGCAGGTTAATATTAATCTGTTTAATTTCCTGGAACTCTTCCAAGCCAAAGGTACCTAGGCTGCGGCCGATTCCGCTTTGTTTATAACCGCCCCAAGGTGCTTCATTATAAGTAGGGTGATAGGAATTAATCCAAGTGATTCCGGCACGAAGCTTCTTGATTACGCGTAAAGCCTTGGCACCATCAGTTGAAAAAACACCACCAGCCAGACCATAAACGGTCCCATTGGCAAGCTTCACAGCCTCCTCTTCATCCTTAAACTTTTGGATGACAACGACTGGGCCGAAGATTTCCTCCTGGACAATTCTCATCTCCTGCTTCACATCAACAAAGACAGTTGGCTCAACAAAATAGCCATTTTCTAAGCCGTTGCCGACGATGCGATTGCCGCCGCAGGCAATGGTAGCCCCTTCTTGTTTGCCCAGTTCAATATAATGAAGGACTTTTTCCATATGCTGCTGACTTACGAGCGGTCCCATTTCTGTTGCAGGATCATTCCCCGGACCAACCTTAATCTGCTTTGCTCTTTCAACGAATCGGGCCACAAATTGATCGTAAATCCTCTCTTCAACAAGGATTCTTGAACCGGCAGAACATACTTGGCCAGAACCAGAGAAGATGCCGAATAACGCATAATCTACAGCCACTTCAAAGTCAGCATCAGCAAAGATAATATTTGGTGATTTACCACCTAATTCCAAGGAGACTTTTTTCATTGTATCTGCCGCAGTTCGCATAATATGCTTGCCTGTTTTTGTACCGCCAGTAAAGGAGACCATGTCAACCTCTGGGTGGGAAGCGATTTCATTTCCAACCACTGGACCGGCACCCATCACCATATTGGCAGCGCCCTTTGGCAGTCCAACCTCTTCAAATATTTCAAACAATTTCTTTGGCGTTACCGGCGTAACTTCTGACGGTTTAAACACAATCGTATTTCCCGCTGCCAACGCCGGAGCGATTTTCCAGACACTCATTAATAACGGGTAGTTCCATGGAACAATCAATCCACACACACCGACTGGTTCGCGGACAACCATTGCTTGCATTGGGTCGGCAACATGATAGGTTTGCCCATCCGGTTTCGTGATCAGCCCAGCATAATATCGGAAGCACGCAGCTGCATCTCCCATATCAAAGCCAGCTTCTCTTAATGGTTTTCCGTTATCCATCGTCTCCAATCTTGTGAGTTCTTCCGCATATTCATCAATTTTGTCAGCAATTTTTAATAAATAGGAGGCTCTTTCTTGGGCTGATAATCCTGACCATACACCGGCTTCAAAGGCCTTTCGCGCCGCGTAGATAGCTGCCCGAGCATCTTCAACCGTTCCTTCTGGGGCATAGGCAATCACTTCGCCGTTTGCTGGATTCACAACTGGTCGTGTTTCTTGATTTTCAGCATCCTTCCATTCACCATCAATGTACATCTTTAGATCAATCTTTGCTTTTACCTCAACCATAGTCGATTCCTCCTTTTGTAACCTCATTAATTACTGATGCAAGAAGCGTGCCAACCTAGAAAAGCGGAAGGAACAAGTATATAAAAGGCTATTTTCGCCTTAGTTATGCACTATTGCATAGCTGTATTTTCCATTGCATAGAAAAAGCCGCTTCAGCAAGAGACTGAAACAGCTTTTCTTTACAATTCTATCGGTATATTTTTATCGGCTAAGATTTTTTGATATTTGCGGCTGACGGAAGACTGACTAATTCCCAACGCTTTTGCGGCCTTTGTCGTTGTTTTATACTGCTTCATCGCCATCATAATCAGCTGCTCCTCGACATGATCCAGCGCTTCCTGCAACGGAATTACCCTTGTTATCACCGGTTTCATTTTCTTATTTTCGTAGCCAAGTGATAAGAATTGGCTGACAAACTCAGCATCAATTGCAGGATGATCAGCCGTGACAACTAATCGTTCAATGATATTTTGCAGTTCCCGCACATTCCCCGGCCATGAATAAAATTCAAGAACATTGACAGCATCTGGGGTAAGATGATAATTGCGATGATATTTCTCATTTAACTGCTGCAAGAAATGGAATGCTAACAGGGAAATATCTTCAGGGCGTTCCCGAAGCGGCGGTATCTGGATTGGGATGACATTTAAGCGGTAATATAAATCTTCGCGAAACGTCCCCTCCTCAACCATTTTGGCTAATTTTTTATTGGTCGCTGCAATGATTTGCACATCAACCTTAATCGAGGTCGTACTACCAATTGGAATAACCTCCTGCTCCTGAAGCACACGCAATAATTTCACCTGCAGATGCATCGGCATTTCGCCAATTTCATCTAAAAATAAAATGCCGCCATCAGCCTGTTTAAAATAGCCGTCTTTACCATTTTTATCAGCGCCTGTAAATGCGCCCTTGGCATAACCGAACAATTCACTTTCTAATAAGTTTTCGGGAATTGCTCCACAGTTTAATTTCAAAAATGGTTGATCTGACCTACTGCCTAAATGATGAATCGCCTGGGCAATAACCTCCTTGCCGACTCCAGATTCACCGTAAATGAGCACGGTCGAAGAAAATTCGGCAATTTTTTGTACTTGGTTCATGATTTTTTCCATCTTAGGGCTGCAATAAATCAGCTTTTTTAAAAATCGATCCTTACTTTTAAAATCATCTAATTCTTTTTTATATTGTTCTGAGATTTTTTTCATTTCCTGCAGCTCGGACTTTAACCTTGTTGTCTCAGTAATATCACGAGAGGCAATGATAATCCGATCAAGCTCTTGCTTTTCATTAAAAACCGGATTGCCAACAGCCAAAATTTTGCGGCCGCTCCGTGTTTCTTGAACAACTGAAACCTTCCGCTTTTTTTCGATTACGAGCCTGGTAACAGAAGGGGTAAACAATCCTTGGTCCTCTAGTTCAAGGACATTCTTACCAATTAGCTGCTTAAGGTCAACCTGCCAGAAATCACGGATAATATTTTCACTGTAGCGGATTAGCTCTCCTTGGGCATTGACAACAAGGATCTCATCATAAATACTCGACAGAATTGCATTTAAATCCTTGTTTAAATCCTTGATATACTCAATTTCCATCGCCATTTCTTCAACCATCGGCAAATCCTGAACAACAATTATCGCCCCTTCTACTAGGTCGTCATAACCAATAATAGGACTATAATCGACGAGTACGCCGATTCCATTGGTAAACTCAAGATGATTCAAGAGCGTTTTTCCAGCGGAATACACGGTTGCAAGATGTTCTTTACTAAAAATTTGTTCAGCCGGCCTGTTAAGAACAGCTTCAGTTGTCGACTTGATCATCTTCAGTCCCGATTCATTACAATTTATAATCTGCTGATCTTTATCTAATATAAAGATACCCATCGGAATGGATGTGAGGAGAATTTTTAACAAATCAACACTTTTATTTTCCTGTTTAAATAACTCTGCCAATACATTTTCCCTGCTAATATAACCTGAAAGTGTACCATCTTCTCCTTTAATAAGTGCAAATGGTTCACCGATAATTTGGAATAAGTCGGTAAATGAGATAAGTTCGCTAAGTTCGCAAATACTTTCGATTGACCTGCTATGTTCCATTAAGATTTCATGAATGTCATCCTCAGTCTCCAATTTGTATTGCAACTCCTTATTCAAAGTTGCATAAGCGAAGATTTGCTGATTTTTTTTCAGAAAAATAAATGGTTCTTTAAGGTTAGTTAAGGTCGAACGAACAACTTCTTTCGGTTCATCGATAGACACTGAAATAATCGGCTTCACTTTATCTGTAGCAATGGATAACATCCTTTATTCCTCCCCTACTACCTCATCATTCTAATACTACCACTTAATTCTGAATTTTAAAAATACTATTTCAAAAAAAAGAAGACCCGGCTTATTTAGCCAGGCATCTTTCCCTACTCTAATCACTGCCAGTAACAAATAAGTCTTCCTTCACATAGGCGAGC
Source organism: Bacillus rubiinfantis (assembly GCA_000752035.1). Lineage (GTDB taxonomy): Bacteria > Bacillota > Bacilli > Bacillales > Cytobacillaceae > Neobacillus > Neobacillus rubiinfantis. The sequence goes on from CCFE01000011.1 coordinate 51,154, forward strand.
ACCATCCCAGGAATGACAATATCACCTAGCTGAACCTCGATCGATTCAATCTTCCCGCTCAAGGCTGCTTGGACCACTTCCATGGAGCCATCTTCCCTCCTAATCGTGAATAATGGTTCCCACTCATAAATCCGTTCCGCATCTGCAAACGTAATACTTTCCACCTTCCCAAAGCAAGGGCTTAGCAGGACCCCATAGTACATGTAATCACCTTCTAAATTCATTTAATATTGCTCCTGAAATGGGCTACGTTGCAGCACAAAACGGAAAAAATCTTGAAACTCGAGGACATCCTCTGCTTCGATTCCCAACTTTTCTGCCCAGATATGGTCATCTAACATATCTTCTTGACAAAGCAACATCATTTTACCGGTTTGCATTGATGTCACCATTGCTTTTCCGAAAAAATGCTCTGAATAACCAATTGTCAAATCATAGCGATGATGCGGCGATAGCAGGCAGAAATAATGGACCGGCTGGCGCTCAACTTGCTCTGCAACAATTTCAAGTTTCATATAATGTTTCCTCCCTTAATTTCTTAATAGTTCAACCAACCTCTTAATCTTGAAGCCTCAGCTAGCTTCTTAATTCCTTCCATATAGGCTGCTATCTTTAAATTGACATGATAGTTTTTAGCAGTTGTTAGGACATTATCAAAACTTGTATGCATCTTTTCTTTAAGGCGAACATTTACTTCTTCCTCTGTCCAATAATAGCCTTGATTATTTTGGCACCACTCAAAATAAGAAACGATAACACCGCCGGAATTCGCTAATATATCTGGGACAACCATAATATCGCGATCAACCAATATTGATAGCGCTTCCTTTGTTGTCGGCCCGTTTGCTGCTTCAATGACAATTTGACAATTAATTCTTGCAGCGTTATGCTTATGAATCACACCGGAGATCGCAGCTGGAATCAGAATATCGCATTCCTTTTCCAATAATTCCTGATTTGAAATAGAAGAATTAAAGCGGTTTGAGACGATACCAAAAGAATCGCGAGTTTCCAATAGATACGGAATGTCGAGACCATTTTCATCATACAAGCCGCCGAGGACATCACCGATGCCAATCACTTTTGCACCGCTATCGTATAAATACTTAGCCAAGTAGCTGCCGACATTGCCGAATCCTTGAATAATCACCCTTGTATCCTTTAATTGCAGTTTCTTTAACTCACAGACGAGCTGCAAAATATAGAAAACTCCTAAAGATGTTGCCGTTTCTCTTCCTTTTGAGCCGCCAAGTGCCAGCGGTTTGCCGGTAATAAACCCTGGGGAATCAAATTCGCGAATATGGTCATACTCATCGAGCATCCAGGCCATAATTTGCGAATTGGTATACATATCTGGAGCCGGGATATCCTTGGTTGGCCCGACAATTTGGCTGACAGCTCTGACATAACCCCTACTTAATCGTTCCAATTCATTTGGGCTCATTTGCCGCGGGTCACAAATAATTCCCCCTTTTGCTCCGCCATATGGCAAATCAGTAATACCGCATTTCAGACTCATCCAGCCTGCCAATGCCTTTACCTCGTCAGCCGTTACATCTGGGTGAAAGCGAATTCCTCCCTTTGTCGGTCCAGCCGCATCATTATGCTGAGCACGAAATCCTTGGAAAATTTCTGTCTGTCCATTATCCATGCGAACAGGAATACTGACTTCCAAAAAGCGCATCGGTTTTTTTAAAAACTCAAAAACCTGGAGAGGATATTTCATGAGTGAAACCGCTTCCTTTAGTGTCTCTTGAAACTCCAGTAGTGCATTATCTTCTGTCTCAACCTGTATGCTTTTTGTCTCAAGTGATTCAATTGCCATTTATAACACCCCATTTTTTATTGTTATAAAGCTTTTAGCAAGTTTTGTGCCAACATTTAATAGGCCTTAAACGCGGCATTTTGATTTAAATCTTGCAAACCTGCATATTTTTCTTATGAAAAAATGACTGCATTATGCAAATATGAATAATTTCTGTTGTAAAAAACGTATTCCGAATAAGTGGAATACGTTTTCTCATCATGTTAAAGTTCTTCGGCTTTAAATTGTGGCGGGGCGACTCGGAAAGCCTTTGTTAAATAAAGTAAGTAAATAAAGCCAACCCCAAACCAGGCTAATCCCATAATCAGGGAACTCATCTCAAGATTAATCCACAGCACTCCTACGGTGCCAGCACCAATCAGCGGCATCACGATATAATCAAAGATTTCCCTAGGAGTCTTGACCATTCTTTTGCGAATAGCGAAATGATTAATAACCGACAAGTTAACAAATGTAAATGCCATCAGGGCTCCAAAGTTGATTAATGAAGTCGCCGTGACTAAATCAAAAAACCATGCTGATAATGAAATGACACCGACGATTACTACGTTGATGGCTGGTGTCCGCCATTTTGGATGAATATAACCAAACCATTTTTCTGGGAACATTTTATCACGTCCCATAACATACAATAATCTTGATACACTGGCATGGGAGGCAAGTCCAGACGCTAATGTATTGACAAAGGTGGTACACAAGAAAATCGATTGAAATAACTTCCCACCTACATATAGGGCGATCTCTGGAAGAGCAGCATCAGGCTCCTTAAAGCGCGAAATATCCGGGAAGAATAGTTGAATAAAAAAGGAGGTTGTAATAAAGATGATTCCGCCCCACAATGCCGTCAGAAAAATCGCCTTTGGAATCGTTTTTTCCGGGTTAGGTGTTTCTTCAGAAAGTGTCGTTACGGCATCAAATCCGAGAAATGAAAAGCATAGTATGGTCGCCCCGGTAATCAAAATGGGAATATCCATTCCTTCTTTAAGAAATGGCTGCATGCTGAAAACAGTCCCTGTACCTTCACCAGCTTGTAACCCCTTTACAACCAAAATAATAAATACAATCATAATCAGCAGCTGGATCAAGACAAATAATGTATTAAAATTCGCCAGAATATTAACACTTCTTAGATTAAGAAATGTTACAATCCCGACAAATACAATAACCCAAATGAAATCAGGCACTGAAGGAAACAACGCATTCAAGTACAGTTTTGTTAACAAGGCGTTAACCATTGGCAAAAATAAGTAGTCTAATAGTGATGACCAACCAACTAAAAATCCAAGATGTCCGCTAATCGCCTTTTGTGTGTACGTGTAAGCCGAACCTGCCTGCGGAAATACCTTGACAAGCTTACCATAACTGGCTGCGGTAAATAACATTCCAATCAAGGCAATAATATACGCTGTCGGTACATGTCCTTCGGTAATACCGGATACAATCCCGAATGTATCAAAGACCACCATCGGAGTCATATAGGCTAGACCCATAATTACGATCTGCCATAGTTTTAACGATCTTTTCAGCTTTACGCCATTTTCCACCTATCATACCCCCAGTTTAATAGTTTAAAGCGTTTTCACAATTTGGCATCCCCTTTGTATTAATTAAAATCTTTAATTCCCCCTTTTTTTGAAAATACAATATTTTCTATGCAATTTTTATGCCATAAGTTGGTTAGGTTTAGGGTACTAGATAACCTACCTAAGAAAGATTCCTTCGAAAAATTAGTACATTGTTCCTTATCGGATAATTGGCATAAAATTTGCAATATATAAGAAAAAGATTGGCCTTAAGGAAAAGAACGGCCAAAATGGGAGGAATCAACATGCAATATCCATTGTCACCAGATGTAAAACCTGAATTTTGTACAACAGGAACATATATGAGACTACCTGCTGCCAATGAAAAGGCAAAATTAGCGATTGTTGGCCTGCCTTTTGATACAGCTGCATCCTTTCGCGTAGGGGCTCGTTTTGCTCCACAAGCAATCCGCCAGGCATCAATGACACTGTTTCCCTATCATCCAATTCATAAAGTCTATCCCTTTGACGATTGTAATGCCATTGATATTGGCGATGTTTCCGTCATTCCCCACAATATTCATCGCAGCTACGAAGTCATTGAAAAGGCAATGAGAGAGCTGATGGAAAAAGGCATCGTACCGATCGGTATTGGCGGCGACCATTCGGTTACGCTTGCTAATCTCCGTGCAGCAGCAAAGGTGTATGGACCTGTTGCCCTAATTCATTTTGATTCCCACACCGATACATGGGATACGTATTATGATGAAAAATATTGGCATGGCTCGCCATTCATCCGTGCATATGAAGAAGGTCTGCTTATTCCTGATAAAGTATTTCAGATTGGAATTCGCGGGACATTGAATCATCCGGGAGACATTGAGGCAAGTACAGATTTAGGGTACCATGTTATCACAACTCCAGAATTAAAAGAACGTGGTTGTGAAAATATTATCCAGGAAATGGAGCAAAAAATCGGCAATACCCCCGTCTTTCTCAGCTTTGATATCGACTTTGTGGACCCGTCTTGTGCTCCCGGCACTGGAACGCTTGAAGTCGGCGGGTTAAACAGTTTTGAAACTTTACAGATAATTCGTTCCTTAACTGCGTTTAATTTTATCGGGTATGATCTTGTCGAAGTGCTGCCCCCATACGATCCCACACAAATTACTTCACTGCTGGCAGCAACCATTATTCACGACTTTGCCAGCCTGACGGCACTAAAAAGCAAAAAAGTCGAAGCTAACCAGGCAAGGTAAAAAAGCAAAGGAGGAACAAGCCCTGTTGTTCCTCCTTTCTCATTTATAACGGTGTATCGCGATCAGCATCTTCAAAGGCAAAATCGGCAATCTTCACTTTAAAAAACTTCGTTTGGAAGACGAGATAGATAAATCCAATAATAATCCAGACGATTCCGCCAATTAAGGCATCTGCTTGTAAATTAACCCACAAGATTCCTGTTGCTGCTGCCCCAAGGATGGGCATAATCACGTATGCAAAAATATCCTTCCCGGTTTTAAACTTCTTCTGACGAAAAACAAAATAAGCAATGACAGATAAATTTACGAATGTAAAGGCAATTAAGGCCCCAAAGTTAATAAACGAGGTAATCAATTCTAAGCTCGGTGAAATGGCTAGCAACGAAACAAAGCCGACAATAATAACATTAAAAGTTGGGGTTCTAAATTTAGGATGTACATACCCAAACACCCTCCTAGGCAAAACACCGTTCCGTCCCATAACATATAGAAGCCGGGAAACACTCGCATGAGAGGCTAGTCCGGAGGCAACAGTGGCCGCAAAGGCACCCGCTAGAAAAATCAGCTGAAACACGGTTCCTCCTACATATAAACCAATTTCCGGAAGGGTATCGTCTGTCACTTTAAAACTGGAGACATCAGGAAATAAGGCTTGAGCAAAATAGCCGGCAACAAAAAAGATTGCACCGCCGATGAACACCGTCAGCATGATGGCCCGCGGCAAAGTCTTTTGATCAACCGCTTCCTCCGCATACATCGTTACCGCGTCAAACCCGATAAAGGAGAAGCAAACGACCGTTGCCCCTGTCAAGACAGCGCTGAGCTGAACATTAGAATGAAACAACGGCTCTGTCGTAAAGATGGTCCCATGTCCCATACCTTGAGATAGCTTTAAGAAGGCTAAGACAATAAACGCCCCGATGAGAACAATTTCAAACACAACCAAGATTGAATTCAAATTAGATGTTTTTCCCATACTCCAGGCATTGATTGCGGTAACAGCGGCTACATAGACAACAACCCAAACCCAAGCCGGCACCTCAGGAAAGACAGATACCATGTAAATTCTAATGATTAAGGCATTGACCATTGGCAGCAGGATATAATCTAGCAGCGACGCCCAGCCCACTAAAAAGCCAAGATGTGGATTGATGGTTTCCCTTGTGTACGTATAGGCCGAACCAGCAGTAGGGAAGACACGAACCATTTTTCCGTAGCTAATTGCTGTAAACAACATCACAACTAAAGCAGTAAGATAGGCCAGCGGTACAACCCCATTGGTTTCCTCTGAAACAATTCCGAACGTATCAAACACAACCGTTGGCGTCATATAACCTAAGCCCAAACCAACAATTGCCCATAGCCCCAATGACCGTTTAAGTGAACCATTCTCCAATAGTATCTACCCCCAATTTTAATTGTTGAAAACCCTTTCATTTTCTTCAAACCCTTTGCTTCCTTAAGAATCACCACTTCTCTTTGTAAAGATTAATTATTAAAAATATTTGCAATTTTTATGCCAATTGCACGTTGGTTAAAATAGGATGGGAGAATGATAGTTACCTATGGTAAACCTATGTAAAATTGCATAACCTACGCTATTTTGCATAACTCTTACAATCCATACACAAATCAAACGCAAAAAACAGCGAATCCAAAAGGAATCGCTGCTTTTGCATAGAAATGATATATCTTTGTTACACTAATTGATAGATATTACTTTGCAAACACATGGTTACCAATTTTTACAGTAACTTGTCTAGAGGCAACCCATTTACTTACCGCAGTTTTAGGATTATAGAAGAACAATGAACCGTTTCCTTTTCCTAGTAACGCGATCGCTTCATTGACAGCTCTTTTTGACTCAGCATCTGCCGGCTGATTAATCTGACCGTTTGCTACTGGAGTAAAGGCATAATATCCATTGGAAATTTGATAGATAACGCCACGAACTGTATTAGGGAAATCTTTACTCATAAATACTCGGTTTAAGACAACCGTAGCAACCGCTACTTTACCAGCATACGGCTCCCCAACTGCTTCTGCTCTAACTAAGCGTGCTATTAAGTCTTTATCTGCTGCAGAAATCGGAGAGTTTGGCAGAGTCATATATCGCCCTGCAATCAGTGGTTTACTATTATTAGCATTCATTAAATTTGTAACAGGAATACCGAATCCCTTTGCAATATTCCAATATGTTTCTCCATACTGAATCTTATGTGTTGTGGCTGCTTCCGTTGTTCCACTAAAGGTAAAACCTGATACTGAAAGAATTAACCCGGCTGCAATTACTAGTTTTTTTAATTTATTCATTTGATAACCTCCTAGATTCATTGCCGTTTCTCTATCTATAAGGCTATCAGTTGTAACATTGTTATTCATTAGCCAAAATGTGGTAACACAATGAAGCATACACAATTGACGATTATGACAACGTTTTTCTCACCAAAGGAATATTTATCCTTATTAGTATTGTTTCATAAAAGCCCCTCCCATGGGTAAATAAGCCTGTTTTATTACGAAATATTTCAGAGTTGTAACGAAAGTGATTCAGAATATTCCCTTTATTTTCACGAAATTGTCAACATTTTTTACAGAACTTTTTAAAGAATATCAGGTGAAACTTGGGTAAAATAATAATGAAGGAAAAAAGGAGGAATAATCGTGGAAAATCAATTAGCGACAGTACTTAACAAACAAATTGCCAATTGGTCAGTCCTGTATACGAAATTACATAACTACCACTGGTATGTAAAAGGAGAGCAATTCTTCACATTGCATGCTAAATTTGAAGAGTTTTACAATGAAGCAGGTACAAATGTAGATGAATTAGCAGAGCGTCTTCTTGCTATTGGTGGCAACCCAGTTGCAACAATGAAAGAGTGCTTGGAAATTGCCTCAGTTAAGGAGGCAACTGGCAACGAATCGGCAACAGAAATGGTTCAATCCGTCATCAATGATTTCTCTATTATTATTGGTGAACTTAAAGAAGGAATGAGCCTTGCTGAAGAACAAAATGATGAAACAACTGGTGACATGCTGCTTGCGATTCATTCAGGCCTAGAAAAGCATGTTTGGATGCTGACTGCTTTTCTTGGAAAAGCAATCTAAACCAAGTAAAAGAGCTTCTCAATTAGGGAAGCTCTTTTTTATTAATGACCGTTATTCGAGTAGTGACGAACACGTTCAGAGTATGGCTGCCGACTTTCAGGTAACTGCTGAAGAACCCCCATTTTGGTCTCTTGTTCAAGCTTCTCCCAATTGATCATGTTTTCCATGATAACTGCCAAGATAATTCCCATTAACATGCCGCTGCTTAAAAGAGGTCGTATTAACAGAGGGATAGACGCAAACATATCCGCAGGAATATTCATAATGGCAATCCCTACTAACACAGGGGCTGCAATACGATAAATTGTTTTTTGGTTAAACTTGATTCCTTCCAAATTGGAGAGGGCACCGCTAAACAATTGCAAATAAGCCACAAAGAGCACAGCATAACCAACACTTATCGGTAAAGTGGAAAAAAGATGACTTAGTGGCGGAACCAATCCAAGAATCGTAAACAGCACTGCCCCGATGATCATCGGCATTCGCTCAAACAGCATGGTCGATTGCAAGAAACCAAGGGAAGATACATATGGTGCATACGGAACGATTCCAAACAAACCAGAAACAACCGAATTCATTCCTGTTAACACGAAAGAGTTCCGGTATTGGCTATCTGAAGTAGTTGTCTTCAGTAATAGTTCAACCCCTTTTACGGAAGCAATCGTATTGGTTGTATTCACCAAACCCGTTATCACGGCCAGCATAATCAGGCCAAGGCTGAACGTCGGCCTTCCCCAGGGAAACAGGTTAAAAAGCTTAGTCGTTACATGTTCAGTTGTCCCTGTACTTGGAAAAAAGACAGCATAAATAATCCAACCAACAACAATACCAATCAAAATCGAAAAATTCCGCAGTGCTTTTGGGCCTTTAAGATTAAGCCAGACCGTTAAAACAATTAAAAATAACGAAAGACCTGCCGTTGGGAGCTGAATCTCACCTCCGGTTGTCAACCCAAGCATACCTTTTGTAAACATAACAATTAGTTGGCAAGCAAGCAAAAACAATACCGTACTCATAACTACAGGGGTAAACAAACGCTGGAGTAAATTACCGATTCCCAAAGCGCCTAATATCATGACCAAAAGCCCGGAAATAATAATTCCTATCGCTATTCCGCCGCCAAGCTCGGAAACACTAATACCGGCAGAGGAGGCAGATGCACTTAAGCTCAAAATAGCTCCCCACCATAAACCAGACTGCCCTTCCATCAATGGATATTTATGACCAAAGAACGCCTGAAAAATACAAGCAACCCCCGTATAGATAAACGATCTCTGTAGTGCACTAGCCACTTCAACTGCTGACAAATCAAACGCAGTCCCGATGGTCAACGGAATAACAACAGTATTGGCAAACATAAAAAACAACCACTGCAAACCAGCAAAAAAATGTGTTGATTTCGCTAGCATTGTCTCCCCCCTCTAATTTTTTCCCAACACAGTATGATTACTTTTTAAGTTACACCAATTGTTTATAGTTTTAAAGGAATAACTTATAATTCCGAAAAAAGTACAATATAAAAATAAAAAAGAGAAGAGACTCATCTTGTCTCTCCCCTTTGACGGAGTGCGAAAATAACCATCCAAACTGTAATCAGTAAAAATGCCGTAAATGCCAGCATCGGTATCGTAATAAATCCGAACCAATTTAAATAATCTTTGGAACAGGGAACACCGCTTGTACATACTTCAAATTGCTTCAGAGCTGGAAGTTTTTGCAGCAGCGTATGATATCCTGAGAGCAGCATGCCAATAATCGAAAATGGCAGTACATATATATAGCTGCTGCGATCACTGCGATAAACTGCAATTCCAAGAATAATCACTAAGGGATACATCAGTATCCGTTGATACCAGCACAATGTACATGGAATATAATGCATGACCTCACTAAAATATAAGCTGCCAAGTGTGGCCGTTATGGCAGTAATCCAGGCGAGAAGCAAGGACTTATACATATTACTTCTCCTTTGCCGCTTTCTCAATCATTGCTTTTAGGTCATCCATCGTTTTACCTGTAAACAGCTTACCGTTGACGAACAGTGTCGGTGTTCCGGTTACATTAAGTTTTTTAACATAATCCATATCTTTTTCCCAAGCCCCGACTGATTTCTTGTCTTTAAAATGGTTGACTACCTTTTCAACCTCTTGGTCATTTGCTACTTCTTTTAATGTATCAGCCAGGAATTGTTCCGTAAACACATCCGCTTTTTCTGCCTTTTCATCTTCTGGCTGTTTTTCGTAGAGAAGTTCATGGAACTTCCAGAATGTCTCGTTACCTAACTCATGGAACACTGACTCAGCAAATTGGGCTGAGCGTGTTGAATCGGTGTTAATAAACGAATCATGCATGAAATAGAACTTGGCCTTACCAGTATCAACAAACTCCTTTTGAATCTCAGGAACAACATTTAAGGAAAAATCTTTACAAGCCGGACATTTATAATCACCAAACTCAATAATCGCTACTGGGGCCGTCTCTTTCCCAAGAAATGGCTGATTGCTATAATCAATCTTGGTAACCTTGGTTGTTGCATTTTCTTCCTTTTTATCAGATTGATTGCTGATAAAAATAAACACTGCAATACAAACTGCTACAAGAGCAACCATCCAAAAAACAAATTTTGTCGTGGAATTCGTACCTTGCTTCGTATTTTTTTTCTTATTTGCCATATTTAAACTCCTTTTTTAAAACTAGTATTATTGGAATATCTAATCTAAATCTGTATCCCAGCTAGTTTAAATATTACCTATATACCGTAATATTGCAAATAAAAACATAACTTTTTTCTCATAATAGAGTAAGGTAATCAGCAACTTTATAAATCCAATTGGTCTTTGATAAAATAGTATCGACAACTGCATAAGGAGAATCAGACTATGTCAGAAAGTAACTTAAAAGGTTTCATCGGAACTTACACAAAAGGGGATAGCAAAGGAATTTACACGTTTACGTTAAATTCTGTTAAGGGAAAAATTGAAGAGGTTCGGTTAGCGGCAGAACTGGAGAACCCCACCTATTTAGCTATCAGCGAAGACAGTCGTTATCTTTACTCTGTCGTAAAAGCAGGAGATAGTGGTGGCGCAGCAGCATTTGCTATTAGCGAAACTGGTGAGCTGCGCGAACTTAACCAGCAGCTTGCACCAGGAGCAGCACCATGTCATGTGAGTGTAAATCGAAATCGTTCATATCTTTTCAGCGTGAACTACCACAAAGGGGAAGTCGTCTCTCATCAGCTCGATAGTAACGGGGCAATACAACCCGCAGCCTCTGTCATCAAGCATGTGGGTCGTGGACCAGATCCAAGGCAGGATAAACCACATACACATTATGCCGGACTAACTCCCGATCAACAATACCTTGCTGTCGTTGAGCTCGGTATTGATGCGCTCATCACATACAAAGTGAATGATAACGCAGTATTAACCAAGGAAAAACTACTTCCTCTAAAAGCCGGCAGCGGCCCACGGCACTTAGTCTTTCATCCGAGCGGAAAGTTTGCCTATATTATGACGGAATTTAGTTCTGAAGTTATTGTCCTCGATTATAATGAAGAAACGGGGCGGTTTACGGAGAAACAATATATCTCCACACTTCCAGATAATTTCCAAGAAAATAATCAAGGCAGTGCGATTCACATTTCCTCCGATGGCCGTTTTGTCTATGCCGGCAACCGCGGCCATAACAGTATAGCACTGTTTAGCGTCAATCAAGATAGTGGCGAGCTACAATTCATAGAGCACACCTCAACAGAAGGGAATTGGCCGCGAGATTTTGCCTTAGATCCAAGCGAACGTTTTATCTTAGCTTCCAATCAAGAATCGGGGAATTTGGTGTTATTCGCAAGAGATCAAGGTACAGGAAAATTGACCTTGCTTCAATCCGACATTTATGTTCCATATCCAGTGTGTGTGAAGTTTTTACATGGTTAGGATTTATCAGGATAAGCCTTGCTTATCCTGACTTTGTTTACATTGAGGCGTCGCCGCTGCCTTTAAAATCTTCCATGCTGCTATGATCCACTGCACTAATCCCTTCCTTTATAACAACCTTTTTAATCGTTAAAAACATGATTTTCAAATCCAAGCGAAGAGACTGATGGTCTACATACCAGACATCTAAGCGGAATTTTTCTTCCCAGCTAAGCAAATTGCGCCCATTCACTTGTGCCCATCCCGTGATCCCAGGCTTTACCTCATGTCTTCTAGCTTGCTCTTTCGTATACAGTGGTAAATACTCCATTAATAACGGACGTGGTCCGACGAAACTCAGTTTTCCTGTCCATACATTAAATAGCTGCGGTAATTCATCTAAACTATATTTTCGTAAAAAATACCCAAGTCTTGTTATCCGTAATTCCTCTGGAATCATATTTCCTTCTTTATCGCGCTCATCTATCATCGTTCGAAATTTATAAATAAAAAAAGGCTTTTCATTAAGCCCCGGACGCATTTGTTTAAATAGTATCGGCGATCCCATTCTTACAAAAATCAGCCCCCCGATGATTACCATCAATGGGAATAGAAAGACAATTAATAACGATGACCCAAGTAAATCAAATAATCTCTTCACTCATGATCACTTTCCTCATTTTAATACTTTTTCAATACTACTTGCGTTTAGCATCATGACATTATCAAACTTAATCATGACTGAACCATCAGGATAATTTCCAATTTCAGACTGATTAGCCATTCCTCGTAAATTATTAATTAACTTGGAAATAAAGTTTTGCCCTGCTTCATGAGCATGTGGATATCCACCGCCAAATCGAGGATTTATTTCGGAAATCACATATCCCTCATTTGTCTTAAAGCAATCGATATCGATAGGACCAATGGGTTCTAGTACTTTTACAAGCTTTTCAATTAGCTGAAATAATGTATCATCAAACACGGCAACTGATTTATCAGTTTCTCCTGCCCTCATTCTGATCTTTCGCTTACAGAAGATATTCACCGGCTGGTGATGAATCAAATCAACATAGCAATCAACCCCATATTCATCACCTTCCATTAATGGTTGGGCAATTACCTCCCCATCCGCTTTCCATAAGGCAAGTAATTCCTCTAGAGAATGAACAAACGAAATGCCAATGCTTGCACTTCCCTTTCGTGGTTTTACAATTAACGGGAATTGGAGTTCATTATGTTCCAGTCTCGTAATAATATCCTGTAAATGTAAATAGGTTGCAACTGTTGGGATATCGTGTTTACGTAAGAACGTATGTGTAAGATATTTATCAAAACATATATCTATTACTTCTGCACTGGATACAATCACATTAATTTGTTCTTTTGCGAAATCCTCTTTAAACTGTGCTAACAAGCTTAATTCCGGATCAATTAAACTTAAAATAGCCTGAACCTGGTGTTTCTTACATAATTGCTTAATCGATGCTATATAATCTGGGTGGGTAATCCGTGGAACCGTTTCTTTAATGTCGGCAAAATGGAGGGCAGGGGCTGTCGGATCACAATCTGCAGCAATAACTTTACCGCCGATTTTTCTAAGCCCCTCTTGGAAGTATTGCACCAATTTTACCCGCCGTCCTGCACTGCATAATAAAATATTCATAATTTCCCCCTCAGTTTCAACGTTGAAAATAATAAAGTTCTTCACTCACAAATTCCTTCAGCGTTTCCTTTTTTCGAACGCCAAAGAACTGTCCACTGTCAACAGCAACAATAGCTGGTCTTTCTTTAATAAACGGCGGATTAAAAACGATAGTGTATGCCCCAACATTTTCAAACATAATGTAATCACCTCTTGCTGGCAGTTCACCATCCACACCATGTGCTAGGTAGTCCTTTTCCATACATGTATAGCCTACGATGTGATACCCCGTCGCCTCCTTTCGGTTAGGCGATTGCTGAATTAGTTGCATCGGGAGATTTCGTTTATGCATGGTTGGTTTAATATTGTGGACACTGCCATCAATTAACACAAAGAGTTGATTCTGAACCTTTTTAACCTCCAATACCTTCGCAGCAAATGAAAATACATTGGCAACCATGGAGATACCTGGTTCTAGTATTAAATAAGGTTTCTGCTCATTATCACAAAACTCAGCATTCATAATTGAACACACTGCCTCAGCATAATCTGCAAAGCTAGGAGTTTGCAGTTGCATAGAAGCAGGCAGTTCACCAAATATCCCGCCGCCAATGTCAATATACTCTAAGCCTTCACCAATATATTCTTTTGCCAAGCGGGATAATTTCTTCGTAATGAGCTGATATGTTTCGACCTTTCTCTCCCTTGTCGAAAAATGCGCATGCAGTCCTGCAATCTGCACATTTGCCAGTTTGTTTAGCTCGGCAACCGCATACTGAAAATTCCCATTCTCCACACATAATCCGAACCGACTGATTTCATATCCTTCTTGAAGGATATTTTTCTCAGCGCCGCAAAGGTCAAAATTGACCCTTAACCCTAGTTTTACTAGTTTATGATTATTTTTCAGGCAATATTTTTTGATATAATCAATTTCATATAACGAATCAATATTTAATAAGCTTCCATGCTCCAAGGCTGTTTCGATGTCTTCCTCTGTCTTAACTGGTCCGTTAAAAATAATTTTCTCGGGTCTCACCCCAATCCTTAGGGCCAAGTCATATTCAAGTCTTGACACAACCTCCGCATATGCCCCTAGACGATCCAGCTCTTTGCATAAATACGGAACATAATTAGTTTTATAAGAATAACCAATGTTGAAATGGTCGTAACGGCTCTTGAAAGCTTCATTGATTTTTTTATAGTTATTGCGTAATTTTTGCATATTTAACAAGTAAAAAGAAGAACCGAACTGTTTCTCCAGTTCGGCCATTTTTTGATAGTCAAGTAAATATCGATCTGTATCGCTCATATCCGGAAATTTGGTTGTCTGTGCACGCATAGGCAAAATCCTCCTGCATTTTTACTAGCCTTAAGGCAGAATCGAATTATTTTTCACACCACTTTTCAACTTATCAGGAACGGTAATTTTATTCATCGCATTTTTTCTTAAGATATTATTGGCAATCAGCACATTCCGAGCAGCTGTCGAATAACGCTGAATCTCAATCGCGGCCCCAGTTGTTGCTCCTCTGCCTGTGTAGCTTGTGTTTTCAATCGTATTTTCAGTAATGGTCAGTCCGTTAAGAATTCCGGAGCCGTTGTCGTCTTGGAAAATCCCCTGCTTTCCTCCCGAAATATGGTTTCCGGTAATTGTAATAGCCGACATGCTCGTGTCTTTATCAAGCCAAATATAAACCCCTGAACCATTAGTAATCATATTATTTTTCATGATGGCTTTTTGCACCTCGCCAGTTAGAAACAGCGCAAAACCAGTGATGCTGCTAAACTGATTATCAGAAATCGTGAGCGCTTCAATGTTATTTTGTGAGTAACTTGTGGTCTCAATGCCATAACGATAATTTTGAAAGTGGTTATTTACTATTGAAACTTCTTTTATACCTTCAGAGGCAATGAGATTGACACCAATCCCATTCCCCGATCCCGTGAAGATATTTTGCTTAATCAGCGTATTTTGGGAACCTTCCTCTATCTCGACACCGTTGAGTGAGGAATGGATTTTGTTAGCAATAATTGTAGCCCCTTCGGAAAACAGTTTGTCATTACTAACGCCTTTCAGATAAACTCCGGTTTTTGCCTTAATTTCATTGTTGCTGATTGTAGCATTGCGATTCTTCCGCCAAAGCAATATCTCGGATACAGTAAGGACATTATCATGAATACTAATCCCCATTGTGTCTTCAATCAGTAATTTGCCTGCTGGAGCATTGATAGTATTTTGGTAAAATTCAATTCCATGAAAAAAGTATCCTGATGTTGTGTCGGCAGCCAACGCCGAATCAGAGCCTGCCAAGAGCCCACAATACCCGGTGGAATTAGTTGTAATCGTATTGCCAAAGATCTTCGCATCATAAAACTGCATTTTTTCCCATGGTTCAAAATGGATGCCAGGTCTTCCTGTTTTTGAAGAAATCGTATTATTCATGATTCTAAGATGATTTACTTGTTCAATGACAATTTGCGAACGCTGATTTTCTTGGACAATATTATTGGCGATGACGATATAATTGCTTGTCTTTGTCGACCCTGAGATTGAAATGCCATCTCCGACTGCATTCATTAACTTATTATTTTCGATGACGATGTTATTCTTATCGAATACAAAAATACAGTGCATATGTTCACTGCCGTTTGGATGATGTTGATAATTGCCATCACAAGTAATTTGCTGGATTTTCGTATTATGATCCATTTCAATCAAGCGGGTTTGTCCATTTCGTGCCTTATCTGAAAGCTTCAATATCACATTATCACGATTCTCTCCCAGAAGATTGACATGTTCCTTTAACTTAATCGGCTGCAATATATAGATGCCTGATGGTATATAAACCTCGCCGCCACCGTTTTTGCTCAACTGGTCGATAGCCTTTTGGAAGGCAGCTGTATCATCATGAATACCGTCCCCAACAGCCCCAACACTTTTTACATTAACGCGCGGAAACTGTTCTTGCACCACTACCGTAAGCTTTTTTGTCCAAGAACCATAATTTACAGTAATTGTTGTGGTGCCCGGTTTTTTCCCCATCACATTTCCTGAAGAATCCACCTCAGCAATAATTGGATTGGCGGACTTAAATTGACTATCCTTATTAACGTTAATCTTATCGCCATTTGAATAATGGGCAATTGCAAAAATGTGCTGGTTATCCTTGACTTTAAGCTTAACATTTGTAGTATTAACCGTTAACGACAAGAGATTAACCTCCGTCTCCTCTTGAGTTTGCCATACAGAATGGCTGTAATATAGTATGACGGTTAACAAAATGATGATAAAAAAAAACATATAAATGTGTTCTTACCCTTCAATAGTTTCAACATTTTACACCTATTTCTGCTAGTTCAAGCTTACTAGTAGATTTCAGACTTGTAGTCTCTGCAAAATACTGAATAACAGCATAATCTTCAAGCTCATCAAATTTTCTCGCAAAAAATTGGTTTGATTTTTTTATATTGCTAATATCATGTTTGGTTAAAATTTGCGGCGAGTTCCTTTCGCTCACTGTCTCTCCCCATTTTAAAAAATACAAATTATTATTTACGACCGTCTCCTTATAAGGCGAATTCATAATCAATGTCTGAAAGAAACTCTCATCCGGAACTAGTGTATTTGTAAAGTATTGATAATACCAAGTATTTTCATTTAAAAAGTTGATGATGTATCGCGCCGTTTCTAGAGGGATGGTAAACCATTGGGAACCTTTATAAAATGAATAATTACTTGGCCATTGATGGAAATTCGGAAACAGATTTATTCCCTTTCGATAGAGACTAATTAATAATCTTCGAAACAATCTAAAAGGGTGCAATGTCGTATATCTCCGTCTGGCAAATTTCAGCCAATTTATTTTCATCAAGCCTAGTTCATTCCTTCTCAACAATCGATAGGTCATAAATACCTTTCCCTGATTGCATTGCAAAAATGTTTTGAAGCTGCTATTAACTAATAAATCCTGACCGCTTCGTAAACAGACAAAGTCATATAGTTTATTAGTGGCAAGGACTTCCTGTAATAATAAGATGGTTACATCAACTTGGCTAATATCCCCCCACTCACACTCGATAGACTCTTGTAAAATTGTTACATTCGGATGAGAAATAATTTCCTTCTTTAGCGCTGGGTCACATTTTCTATCAATATGCACAAATACATCCGCCTGGTCTTCAGCTATTAGCTGCTTAATGAACAAATTTACTTGATTAGGATTTTGGTGAATTTGCAATAGGAATGCAGTGCGCGGAGTTGAGCCCATTATCTATTCCCCTTCATTTAAAAATGTTTCTTCTTTATATGCAGGGCTTTTATTTGCCCCAATACTACGTCTCTTTGCCTGCCAAATATGATATTTTCGCAAGCTTTTCTTTGGAATCAATAAAACTATTAATGGTTTGAAGGCCAGAAGCCTTTTTACATATGGAATATTTAGCACCTTACAGGCATCGAGCCTTGCCTTCGTTTCCGTTAATCTAAAGCTGCGGCTTTTTCGCTTGTAAGAATCTTGATCCTCGCGAAAATAAAGCAATGGCTCTTGAATATTGTGAAGAATAAACCCTTTTTCATAAAATTTCAGCCATAAGTCGTAATCTTCCAGACGTTTTCTCGTCATGTTATTATCGGAATATCCG
This sequence comes from Bacillus rubiinfantis, assembly GCA_000752035.1. Classification (GTDB taxonomy): domain Bacteria; phylum Bacillota; class Bacilli; order Bacillales; family Cytobacillaceae; genus Neobacillus; species Neobacillus rubiinfantis. The sequence continues at coordinate 69,072 of CCFE01000011.1, forward strand.
CCCACTGCTAGTAAGCTTTCTGCCTTCATGATGACTGTGGGGTGAATAAACGGAGAATCGGTAATCATGATGCTTTTATTAGGCTTCGTTAGGACTTGTCTAACTCCCCACACACCATCATGGTCAAATAAATAGGCACTTGATCCACAAGCATCGCAATCATTCTCCCTCATATACTTTACTTGTTTTTCAATCCTGTCATTCGTCATAATGTCATCTCCATCATGGCGCATAATAAACTCACCTGAGCAATGACGCAGACAGTAATTTAATGTTTTAGCAAGCCCCACATTATCGGGATTTCTGATCAGTCTTATTCTGCTGTCCTTCTTGGCATATTCCCCGGCTATTGTATAGGTGTCATCACTAGACCCGTCATCACACATAACCAATTCCCAGTTTTGATAAGATTGCTTCAGAATTGAATCAAGTGAGTCTGCTAATGTTTGCTCACAATTATAAATTCCCATGATAATCGAGACCTTTTTATCCAATTGATCACCTCATAATTACACGAATTTCCCCAAGTCATAGATTAATAGCTAGAAGTTTGTTTGCTATAAACGACTTTCATATCCTTAATAACATTTTCTAGTGAATATTGTTGGATCAAGCTCCTGCTATTGTCTGAAAATTGCTGTCTTAGTTCCTCTGCCCGGTATAAGTCTAAGATTGCTTGGGCACAGCCATTTACATCGTTGATTCCAATTACAATGCCATTTTCCCCATCCTTTACAAGATCGCGGTTGCCGCGGCAGTCCGTTACTATTAGCGGTATCCCCGTTGCCATAGCTTCCATAACATTAACTGGCAATCCCTCTTGCCTCGATGTGGAAATAGCAACATCTGACATGGTTAACAATTGGTCAATATCATCTCGATAACCTAAGAAGAAGACATTTTCTTCAAGCCTTAATTCCGTTACCTGCTTTTGATAAGCTTGTAACATGTCTCCGTCCCCTGCAAGCAATAGCTTAATATTGACCACCTCTTCCTTCACCATGCTTACTGCCTTAATTAATAAATCCTGCTGCTTCCGGTAACATAGTTCCGCCACATAAATTACAATAAAATCATCCTTGGAAAAGTGATGTTTTTCCCGTAAATCTGCCTTTTCCTCTGCTGTTTTCGGTGAAAATTTTGCTAAATCAAGACCCACGCCATGAATCTTATAAATAGACGCCTCACTTCGTATTTTCAATCTTTTCGCAGCATGATAATCTTCATCGTTCATGGTTATGACGCCATCAGTCCATTTAGCTGCCAATTTTTCAAGCGGATAATAGATCATCCAGTTTCGCTTTGGCGCCCCATTAAAAAAGTGAAATCCGTGGGCAGTATACAAAACTTTTACATTTAAGCCGCGGCAGGCTAATCTCGTTATAAAGGAAGCCACAGGAGTATGCACATGGACCAGTTCATACCCTTCCTCTAGTAAGATGTTTTTAATTTCACGATAGGCACGTACATTATCTTTACTTAATGGATTTCGTTGAAAGTCAACTTGATGGATTGTACAACGTAGCTCGGTTAATTCACGGTCAACTTCTTGAATGATGTTAAAGGCTACACCCACTTCATGTCCCATCTTAATAAGAAACCTGATATGTGGAATTAAAAATGAATTAACCGTATCAGATATCGTGGTAACATATAATATTTTCATAGCAAAACCATCCCTTTACGTCAGCAACAAATAAGGACCTTCCCTAAAACTGGGAAGATCCTTATTTGCTATTAAAGTTTACGAAACCTTTTTCACATTAACGAAAAATCTCATACGACTCTTTACTTTTTCAATGATAAAATACACTTCTTCAATTTTCAGAAAAGCAATAATGATGAAATATAAAACAATTCCCAGTAAGATTGATGAAAGCAACGAAAAGGTCAAACCAATTAACGGCAGAAGAAAGCTGTAACAGAGTCTGCTGGCTACTCCCATTACAAATAGGGAAACCCCGATTTTCATTATGAAGGATGTTAAATGGGTCATTCCAAAATCACCAATTCTTTTTCTTAGTTGAATAAGTAATAGCACTGAGCAGATAACCATTGATATACTGGTTGCCAGTGCGAGGCCCCCAATTCCCATATAGCTTGACAAGATAAAATTTAGGATAATGTTAAAAACGAGCGCAATCGTAGCGTTCACCATCGGTGTTTTCGTATCCTGCAATGAATAAAACACATTAGACAGCATCTCTCTCAGGCTTAAACTGACAAGACCAATTGAGTAATAAAATAAGGCACTAGCCGTCATGGTTATCGCTGATTCGTCAAATTCCCCACGGCCAAATAACAGTTCAACGATAGGCTGTGAGAAAAGCATATATCCAACTGTTGCTGGCAGAACAAGGAGCATAATCAAACGGATTCCTTGAGCTAGGTATTTTTTCATCTCCGCGAAATTATTGACGACAGCCATCCGTGAAATTTTCGGATATAACACGGTGGTAATCGAGGATGCGATTACTCCTAATACGACCAAATAAATGGTATTTGCATAATTCAATGCAGATATACCGCCAACAGTAATATACGAGGCTATCGTTCGGTCAACTAGAATATTAATCTGGGCAATCGATGAGCCAATAATTGCAGGTAAAGCAATAATTATCATTTTTTTAAGATTAGCTTCGTGCAAATCAAGTCTTGGTTTATATCGATAATTTTTTTTATACGCATACCAAGCTAATAAGAAAAATTGTGACGCAGCAGCGATGACGCTGCCTGTCGCCAGCACATAATTATTTGTTTGCGCCGCTAAAAAAAACGATCCAACTGCAATAATATTTGCCGGAATCCCCATGATTGCCGGGATGAGAAATACTTCTTTACTTTGCAAAAATGCCGTAAACACATAAATTATTCCGGTAAAAAAAATACCGAATAAAGAAATCCTTGTGAAATTAATCGCTACGTCTAATGTATTTCCGGTAAATCCGGAAGCAAAAATCTTTACAATCTCTTCAGTAAATAGCCAACCAACAGTAAAAATTAGACAACAAAGCAGTAAAACAAAATTCAATAAATTATTAGTGTAAAGATTTGCTGAGTCTATCCCTTCTTCACTCTCAATCCGCGAATACATCGGGATGAAACCTGTTGATACCCCCTTGCCTATCATCGCGAGAATGACAGTCGGAATCGTTAACGAAATTAAATAGATATCGCTTATTGCCGAGGCACCATAGAAAAAGGACAAAACAATATCTCTAATAAATCCTAGTATCTTGGAAATAAAGGTGAAAAACATTAGGGCAATAACCGTTTTTTTCATGTTTCATCTGCTAATTTACCGTTCACCCTCTTTAGTAATTTTTTGTATTTTTCAAGGTAAATTAGTTTGTCCTTTCTATCAAAATGACTCCCTCTAACGTGTAAGAAATGTACAAAATATAACATAAAATAATCCAGCCGCCGCTCAGTGTAGAAGCGCAGATTAAAAATCAAAAACAATTCAGAAAATTGTTCATCATAATCCCCATTCAAATATTGGTCAAAATAAACATAATTATTATTCATATAAATCTCGATCCACATCATATTAAGTAAATCATAAAAGAATAATAATTCGCTTGAGTATTCCCAATCGATATAATAGATACTGCGATGAACTTGTTCTTCAAGTAATAGATTACCTGTCCAGAGATCGCCATGTAATAATACATAAGGGAATTCCTGCTGTGCTATTTCCTCATCGATATCAAAGCTGAACGCGTCGGTGTCACCTAACGATTCCTTACATATAATCGCTCGTTTCTGTAATGAAAATTGTCCATTTTGTTTGCATGCTTTGAAATACTCAATATAATGTCCAAAAACACCCTTTATAACGAACTCGTAGTCATGATTCGTCCATTGGTCTAGACTTTTGAAGCGGATTAATTCCTCCATAATGAAAAGTTTCTGATCACTTTTCCAAATAATCTGCGGTATAGGAAAATACTCATTAAAGTAATTTAAGTTGGTTAACACAGACTGATAATCTTCGTTTCGAGTAAAGATTGACAATATCTTATTACGTGTTAAATCAAATATTTTCGTATCATTGTAACTATTTGTGCTTCTAACCGGCAGATAGACAGTTCCAGAGAAATCTTCAATGACTGATTGCTGCTTTGGAACAACTAACTTTTTTCGAAAAACAAACATTTTCAATAACACAATAAAAAATCTAATGTATGCTTTACTGTATTTGTCCTGTTTTATCATTTCATTAATCGTATTTTCCGTCCATTGATCGTTTCTCATCATAAATTTGACTGATCGATCAAAAGTATAGGTGCCAGGACACATCAACTTCGCATTACTTAAAAAACTATTCTCCATCCGCTTTTTCTCATGGATAAAATCTCGAATTTCTCTTATCATCGTTACCACCAAATTCCAAGAGTTGAAACTCATTTAAAGTCACGCATTTGTTCTCATGTAGAAAAAATAAGGCACCCAATAACAGCCACAGAATCCGTGCATTATTTAGGGAAATAGCCATTGAACCCATTAAGAGAATGATGACCATATCCCTAATAATGATATTTACAGTTGAAGGAACATGGCGGGAATTTGTTGCTGTTGCTAGTAAGTAAATCACATAAATAATGAAGAAAAATGCCATAGGGATGCCCCATTCAGCAGTAATTTGCAAAAATGTATTATGGGCGACGTTATCATAAGCAAACATTTTCCAGGAAATTGTCGTATAGGTGCCAACGCCAATACCGAATACCGGTGAAACTTGAATCACCTGGAAGGCTGCTTTCCAAGTATCTTCACGCCCAGATCCCCCTTCAGAGATAGCTGCACCAAAATCAGAAAATAGTAAATACACTCTGGAAAACGATGGGATTCTCCCAGCTAAATTGGTTAACACTTGCTGAACAAAGTCATAAAAAAGGGCTAGGCCCAAGACAAGTAATCCCCCTAACACGAACTGTGCAACCACCGCAGGCAAATTCTTCTTTTTTAAAAATAAATATTCTAGTATTCTAAAGACGAAGTAGCCAAACAAGGTAATCATCCCTGTTTTCGAACCTGTGCTTAAAACAGAAAATAGCGTAATGATCACTGCGATAAATTTATATGGAAGCTTTATTGTTTCACTCCTCGTCATATAGACAAGAGCCGTAATTTGCAGCACGGAAAAATAGTTTGGATCTATCATAAGACCTTTAAATCTCGTATCCGCAAAAAACAGCAGATCAGACAATATCCTAATATTTAGCAACGTAAACAAAATTCCAATCATCCCGACCAAATACCCAAACATCGAATACCATCTAATTGTTAATGTCACTAAATGTAACTTAGCAAGATTATATCCAATGAGAAAGTAAATAAAAATAGCCATTAATTTGGTAAAGTCACTGATAATCCTAATTGGCTCGGAAGCGATCGCAAATTTTATTGGAATGTATAAATTGGCACTCACTAGCGCGAGAATAGAAATCATAAAAAAAAACACTAAAGGTCCAATTGGGATTAAAAACCGCCTGTTTGTCACTAAGAAAATCAGCAGTAACCCACAGAAAAAATCAGCAAATGAAATATTAACTCCAAATACTACATTCGATTGGTGTAGCAAAATGGCGGTAAAAAACAGTGAGAAGATAAAAAATCTGCTCACATCCTTCTCCTTGTTTTCCACTTGATTCAACACAATCCTGCTGTCACATCCTTCATAAAAGGTATACCCAACCAAATGAATAGATTAAATGTATTCACCATAAAAATTGGTTTGTTTCGATTCGACGCCATTAACGACAACACCTAGTAAATAGGAATTGGCTTTTTCCAATAATTCCTTCGCCTTCAAAGCCCGCTCGCGCTTTGTCTTTCTGCTTGAAACAACAAGCACGACCCCATCACAGCTATTAGCCAAATTTTGCGAGTCTGTTACGGAAAGCAGCGGTGGGGTATCTAGCACCACGAATTCATACATCTCTCTTAGTTGCTTTAGGACTATATCTAAAGATTTAGAGCTTAATAGTTCAGCTGGATTAGGAGGTATGGGTCCGCTTGTTAACGCATCTAAATGTGCAATACTTGTACTGCTTATAGCCTGCTCTAAATTGATTCGCTTAGATAACACAGAAGTTAATCCAAATGTATTCGTTACATTTAATGAATAATGAATCGTCGGTTTTCTTAAATCAGCATCAATCAATAACACTTTGCTTCCCTGCTGAGCTATCACCACTGCCAGATTTGCTGCTGTCGTCGACTTTCCATCAGATGGTTCAGGTGAAGTAACAGCAATCGTTTTTATCTCTTTATCCACCGAGGAAAAATGTAAATTATTTCTGATTAGGCGGTACTGCTCGGTAACGGGTGATTGAGGACTATCAAAAGCAATCAGATTTACACTTTTTTTAACTTTATATCTTAGCTTACGAGACAAAGGTTTCACCCTCCACTTTTTTTGTCTTAGACCGATTCTTTTCCTTTTTTGTTGTCCGAGGAATTTTTTGCACGGAACCTAACACCGGTAGACCAAGAAATTCCTCAACCTCTATCTCATCCTTAAAGGTATTATCAAAAAGTTCGATGATTAGGGCTAAGCTGATACCAACCATGATTCCAACGACAATCGCAATCGTAATATTAAAAAGATGATTTGGTTTTACGGGAATGGGATTATCCTTTACCTCTGCCCATGCAAGAATAATAACATTATCAACATTCATGATTCCTTTAATTTCTTCTTGGAATGTTTCAGAAAGAGTATTAACGATGTTGACAGCTTTAACATGATCATGATTCTCTACAACTAATGTAAACACTTGTGAATTTTCTTGACTTGTCACAGTAATACTCTTATTTAGCTCTTCAATGCTCTCGTTTAGCTGGAGCCTGTTAGCAACCATTTCCATCATTACCGGGCTTTTGATAATATCACTGTAGGTACTGATCAAATTGACATTACTCTGCAAGAGAGTATAATCAAGCTGATTTTCCGAGTTTTTTTGACTAACCAAGATTTGTGTTTTCGCCTGGTATACAGGTTTTAACACATAATAAGAGAGTGCAGCACTCATCGCTGTTACCGCAATAATAAAAAAACTGATTAGCTTCCAGCGTTTTTTCAAAATCTTTAAGATGTCTACTAAATTAATTGTCCTGTGCATATTGTCCTCCAAACTTCAAGGTGCAGGTAGATTGAAATAGGATTATCCTAAATCCCCATGCTGATTCTTCCATTTTACGAATTCGATCAACGATTTTAACTCTTGCAATTCATCCTTCTTGATCCCGATACTTTTTAATTCATAAACAAACTCAAGCCACTCTTTATCAATCTGTTGTAAAGACTCATCTGCCGAATCATTCCTTAGCAATACGATTAAATCAACATTTAACGCCTTAGCAATCTTTGTCATGATGGCAAGAGAAGGATTCTTATTCAAATTACGTTCTATATTACTAAGGTATGACTTTGAAATATTTGTCTTTTCAGCTAGTTCGGACAATGTGTAGCCTTTTTGTTTTCGTATCTCTGCTATTCTTTCTCCAATCATTGGGGTACCTCATGAAATTAGACTTCAACCTGCTCCTAATAGTAAATTTCTGATATATTTAATCACTCTCATTTGCTCGACCATTGTCATATTTGAACCTGATGGCAAACAAATTCCGGTTTTAAAAAGATGTTCAGCAATATTCATCTCTTTATAATGGGAATAACACTTATACTTTTGAAAAAGAGGCTGCATATGGAGCGGTTTCCATACATGCCTTGCTTCAATATTCTTTGATTCGAGAAATTGTAATAGTTTAGTAACTGTAATATCAGCAGCTTGTTCATCAATTGTGAAAGCTGTTAGCCACCTTGTTGCATACGTCTGAGTTAATTCCGGCATAAAAGCGATAGCGGGAATATCAGCTAATTCTGCCTGATACGTCTGATAAATGAATCTTCTCGTGCGGACTCTCTCCTGCAAAACCTCCAATTGACCTCTGCCAATACCAGCTGAAATATTGCTCATACGATAGTTATAGCCTACTTCACTATGCTGATAATATGGTGCCGAATCCTTAGCCTGTGTCGCTAAAAAGCAGGCCTGCTTTAGTGCGACCGTATTATTTGAAATAAGCATGCCACCACCCGAAGTTGTAATAATTTTATTTCCATTAAATGAATAAACCCCAAAATCGCCGAAGGTACCACTTGGTTTTCCCTTATATAAGGCACCGAGTGATTCTGCTGCATCTTCAATAATTGGTACTTTGTAATCCTGACAAATAGAAACCAATTCATCCATTCTCGCAGGTTGGCCATAAAGGTTAACAATGATCACTGCTTTCGGTAATTTGTCAGCAGCTTCCGCCTCCTCAAAGGCCTGCTTAAGAGCAGCAGGAGACATATTCCAAGTCTCCGGCTCTGAATCGATAAACACCGGCTCTGCACCTTGATAGAGAATAGGATTAGCTGAAGCAACAAAGGTTAAACTTGAGCAAAACACCAAGTCCCCTTCTTTGACCCCCAATTGGATTAGCGCCAAATGGATAGCGGCTGTACCTGAATTTAAGGCTACAGCTCCTTTCACGCCCACATAGTCAGCGATTTCATTTTCAAATGCATCGACGTTTGGCCCTAATGGGGCAATCCAATTCTGCTTGAATGCTTCATTAATATATTTCAATTCATTTCCGCTCATATGGGGAGGGGAAAGAAGTATTCTTTTTTCTACAGTTATTTGCTGCAAAGCCTGCACCCCCAATTCTTTTATTAAAATTTAGCCAGAAGCTGATAAAGCCTTTTCTACATATCCTTTTCCATTAGCAATCAACAGCAGTCTTTCCTTTAATTCCTCTTTTTCAAGACTCTCAAAATGGCAAAGCAGCAGATTGATATCTTCCATATATAGTTCCGAAGTTTTACCGACATAAATTTTGGGATAGATTTGTTTGTCTTGTACTTCATTCTTATTTAGCAATTCCTCATAGAGTTTTTCCCCTGGTCTTATTCCGGTATATTTGATCTCAATTTCTTCTAGGCTATGTCCCGATAAGTGAATTAAATTCTGGGCAAGATCAGCAATTCTGACTGGTTGACCCATATCGAGGACAAAAATCTCCCCACCATTTGCCATCGCTCCTGCTTGAATTACAAGTCTTGAAGCCTCAGGAATGGTCATAAAGTAGCGGACCATGTCTGGATGCGTAACCGTTACAGGTCCACCTTTTTCAATCTGCTTTTTAAATAAAGGAATCACGCTGCCCCTGCTGCCCAGTACATTTCCAAAACGAACGGCAACGAATTTCGTATTACTCTCGGTATCAATTGATTGTATATAGACTTCTGCCAGTCTTTTGGTTGCTCCCATCACGCTTGTTGGATTTACCGCTTTATCCGTAGAAATCATGACAAACGTTTTGACATTATATTTATTCGCCGCATTTGCTACATTCATCGTTCCAATTACATTATTCTTAACTGCTTCATCAGGGTTGCGCTCCATTAGCGGGACATGCTTATGTGCAGCTGCATGGTAAATCACGTCAGGTCGATAATAGCCGACAATTGAATCGATTTTTTCTGAGTTTTGAATATCAGCAATTTCAGTTACGATAGAAATTTGATTATTTATCAGCCTATCTCTTAGCTCTAATTCAATCGAGTATATACTGTTTTCTCCATGTCCTAATAAAATTAACGTCCTCGGCTTAAATTTAATTATTTGTCGGCAGATTTCTGACCCTATTGACCCACCGGCACCCGTAACTAATACTGTTCTTCCTTCAATAAACTTAGAAATGGAGTCCATATCCAATTCAACAGGCTCTCTTCCTAACAAATCTTCTACCTCGACATCGCGGAATTGATTGACTGAGATTTTTCCTGTAACTAAATCTTCTAGCATTGGCAGTATTTGTGTTTTCGCAGAGGTTTTCAAGCATTCTTCAAAAATAAGATTTAGTGCTTTTTTATTTAATGAAGGAATGGCAATAATAATATGTTCAATATCCAACTTAGTTACGACATGATGAATAGAAATGACACCACCTAGGACAGGTATTCCCAAAATATCAAGACCCTGCTTGTATATATCATCATCGATAAATCCAGCAGGCAGCAAATCTGTTTCCTTATTATTAAGTAATTGTCTGGCTACCATCGTCCCAGCTGACCCAGCGCCAATAATTAATGTCTTTTTCTGATTCATCTTCTTGTTATAAACGGGATTCTGGTAAATTCGCAAAGCAAATCGCGAGCCCCCTATTAACAGAATATGGATACTCCATGTCACAGCTAGCAATCTAATAAACGCTTCTGCAAAAAAAAGTTTCTGCAACAATACAGTCATGAATATCGAAGCAGTGACAACTTTGCAAATCATGACTAGTTCACCAATGCTGGCATATCCCCATGCCTTTTTATATAGTTTGAAATAAATTGAAAATAGATGATGACAAATCAAAATAGATAAGGAGGTAACGATTAATGGGATTGTTATTACATTTGTAGTGGCATCAACTAAGAATTTGCTAACATAAACAGAAATGAGAACAATCCATGAATCAATGAAAAAGAAGAATGACAATCTTTGAATATAGGTCATAGTTCCTCCCCTTTAATGACATTAACAAGCTTATTTTATAAGATTCTATAGGGCATCTAACCCCCCCTCACATCACACCTTTGACGACAAGCGTCTAAGGTTTATCTACTAACCCACAGCATGACCGAGTGCCTCCATTGCTAATGATAAGGAGACATCACCAAAACAACTATATAATATACTAATTTGTTATATATATAGAACGAACAAATCAAAAAAATATCCCAACCAAAGGCTTATAAAAATGTGTACTTTATAACGAACATTATAATACTTTTTTCCTAAAAAATAAACCCTTTTTTCCGATATTTTTGTCGAAATATTTTAGGGCGTTCTTCATCAAGAATGATGCTATGTAAACATAGCATAGGCTAATAATTAAATTGACTTTATAGTTTTAATGTAGTAAATTAAATAAATAATCAAATAATAGATAAGTTCTTATCAAGAGAGGTTGAGGGAAAGGCCCGATGACACCTCAGCAACCTTCAATGTTTAAAGTCATTGAAAAGGTGCTAAGTCCTGCAAATTTTTGATAATTTGCAAGATAAGAAGAATGACTAATGATTGTAATTACTAAAGTCTTCTTCTTATAGAAGACTTTTTTATTTTGGAAAATACATGTGCAAATAAGCTAGTGATAATCAAAGGAGTGGTTACTCATGTATAAGATTGATACAAAGTTAGCGCAAATTGGCAATCGCAGTGAAACAGCAACAGGCACTGTCAACCCGCCTGTCTACTTTTCTACCGCCTATCGCCATGAAGGTATTGGCCAATCAACAGGATTTGATTATTCACGAACTGGGAACCCTACAAGGCAACTCCTTGAACAAACAATTGCTGATTTGGAATGTGGTGACCAAGGGTTCGCCTGCAGCTCCGGAATGGCTGCCATCTTTACCGTCCTCTCTTTATTCCAGTCAGGTGATGAGTGGATAGTAAGTGAAGACCTATATGGCGGGACATATCGCTTATTGGAACAGGGTTTTAAAAAATGGGGGTTAAACTGCACCTATGTTGATACCTCTTGTCCCGATGAAGTTGAGCGTGGAATTACAGAAAAGACAAGGGCGATTTTTCTAGAAACACCTACCAATCCGCTAATGCAGGAAGCAGATATCGCTGCCATTGCCAAGATTGCCAAGCAGCACGGGATTCTGTTAATCGTCGATAATACGTTCTACACCCCGTTATTGCAGCAGCCGATCCAACTTGGTGCCGATATTGTCATTCATAGTGCTACGAAATACTTAGGCGGTCATAATGACGTACTTGCTGGCCTCGTTGTCGGCAAGGGTAAGGAACTTTGTGAGGCGATTGCGTTCCATCATAATGGTGCCGGCGGTGTTCTTAGTCCCTTTGATTCTTGGCTGTTAATGCGAGGCATGAAAACACTAGCACTAAGGATGGAGAAGCACGAGAAAAATGCTAGAAAGATTGCAGACTTTCTCCAGGACCATGAAGGCGTGACAGATGTCCTTTATCCGGGGCATGGCGGGATGCTGTCTTTCCGCATTAAAGACGAAACATGGGTGAATCCATTTTTACAAGGTTTGAAATTAATTAGTTTCGCCGAAAGCCTCGGCGGGACAGAAAGCTTTATTACCTATCCAGCAACACAGACACATGCCGATATTCCCGAGGAGATTCGTGTGACTAAAGGTGTTTGCAATCGTTTATTACGTTTTTCCGTCGGCATTGAGGATGCAGACGATTTAATTCAAGACCTTACGCAAGCCTTTGCCCAAATAAGTGAAGGAGTGACCGTACAATGACAGAGCACCAATACAGCTTTGAAACAAGGCTTTTGCATAATCAGCATAAAATCGATCCGGTAACGGGCGCTGTTAGTGTTCCTATACAACACGCCTCCACATTTCATCAATATAATGTTGGCCAGTTTGGCAAATACGACTATGCTCGCAGCTTAAATCCTACGAGGGAAGCACTCGAAGATGTGATTGCCGAGCTCGAAAATGGCATAAAAGGCTTTGCCTTCTCCTCTGGGATGGCAGCCATCTCAACCGCCTTTCTTTTGCTTTCCGCAGGTGACCATGTTGTCATCACCGAGGATGTATATGGCGGGACCTTTCGGATGGTTACTGAAGTACTCTCGCGTTTTGGAGTCGAACATACCTTTGTTGATATGACGGATATCACACAGGTAAAACAGGCAATCCAGCCTAATACACGAGCATTCTATGTCGAAACACCATCAAATCCATTGTTAAAGGTGACAGATATTCGCGCGATCAGCAGTCTTGCGAAAGAAATTGGTGCCTTAACATTTGTCGATAACACCTTTTTGACTCCTGCATTACAAAGACCTTTAGAGCTTGGTGCTGATATTGTCCTACATAGTGCCACGAAATTTCTGTCAGGACATAGTGATGTCATCGCTGGGCTAGCTGTTGTCAAAGATGAGGAACTGGCAAAGCGATTAGGATTTTTACAAAACTCCTTTGGGGCAGTTCTAGGCGTTCAAGATGCCTGGCTCGTACTTAGAGGTTTAAAAACGCTTAGTGTTCGCTTGGAACATTCGCAAAAAGCTGCTCTGCAGATTGCCGAATTTTTACAATCACATCCACAGATTGAAAAAGTATATTATCCTGGACTTAGCGACCATCCACATTATGAGTTGCAGCATGCCCAAGCACAAGGCGCCGGTGCCGTATTATCCTTTGAACTGAAAAGTGAGGCAGCATTGCGCTCATTTGTCTCGGGAGTAAACATTCCTGTCTTTGCCGTCAGCCTCGGAGCGGTTGAGTCTATTCTTTCGTATCCGGCAAAAATGTCTCATGCGGCGATGTCGCTTGCCGAGCGGGAAAAACGCGGCATTAAGAACAGTCTACTGCGATTATCCGTTGGTCTTGAGAACCCAGATGACATGATTAACGATTTTTCATCCAGCCTAGAACAGTTAAGTGAAGCTAACTTAGCACTGCAACAAGGAGAATGTCCATGAATTTATTAGAAAAATTAACCAAGCAAATTCTTATTGCTGACGGTGCAATGGGCACATTACTTTATTCATACGGAACAGGAAGTTGTTTTGAAGAACTGAACCTGTCACATCCGGAACAAATCCAGACGATTCATCAAGCCTATATTGAGGCCGGTGCCGATGTCATTCAAACAAATACGTACGCTGCCAACTATTTAAAGCTACAGCGTTATGGTTTGGAGGATGCTGTCAAGGAAATCAATAGTGCTGCGGTTCGTCATGCTCGAGCAGCAGCAGCAGGTACGGATACGTTTGTCCTCGGAACATTGGGAGGCAATCGCGGAATCAAACCCGAATCGATTTCAATTGACGAAATTAAGCGCAGTTTTCGTGAGCAGCTATACTGCCTGTTGCTAGAAGGAGTTGACGGTTTGCTGCTGGAAACCTTCTATGATTTAGAAGAGCTGGAAACCGTATTGTCAATTGCCCGCAAAGAAACGAAACTGCCCATCATTTCCCAAGTATCACTTCAGGAACCGGGTTTGTTGCAGAATCGAACGCCCATCAATGATGCCTTAACAAGATTGGAAGAGTTAGGTGCAGACGTTGTTGGCCTTAACTGCCGCTTAGGCCCGTACCATATGCTGTTAACCTTGGATCAAATCGAAATCCCAAAACAGGCGTTTCTGTCCGCCTATCCAAATGCCAGCCTGCCTGCCTATACAGATGGAAAGTTTCATTATGTTGGCGATGCTGATTATTTCCGAAACTCAGCGGAAAGCTTTCGCAGTCAAGGTGTGCGTTTACTTGGCGGCTGCTGCGGCACGACACCGGAACATATTAGAGCGTTTGCGTCCGCCCTTGAAGATCGAACACCCGTTACAAAAAAGGTGGTAAAATTAAAGCCTAAGGAAATAGTCATAACAGAAACAGCTGGGAAACGAGAGTTTGAACCGCTGCAAGACATTGTTAAAAAACGCCCTTCTGTCATTGTCGAGTTAGACCCGCCACGAAAGTTAACTACAAAGAAATTTTTCGAGGGCGCGAAGGCGTTAAGGGAAGCTGGAATTGATGCCTTAACCTTGGCAGATAATTCTTTGGCAACCGTAAGAATAGCAAATGATTCCTTAGGTTATTTGGTGAAGAAAGAGTTGGGGATGCGCCCGCTTATCCATCTTGCCTGCCGCGACCGCAATCTGATTGGTTTGCAATCACATTTAATGGGCCTGCACACCCTTGGTATGCATGATATTTTAGCCATTACTGGTGATCCGGCCCGGGTCGGTGATTTCCCTGGGGCATCTTCCGTTTACGATGTCTCATCCTTTGAATTGATTCAAATGATTAAGAGGATGAACCAGGGGTTATCTTTTTCCGGAAAGGATTTGGGTGAAAAAACAGCCTTTAGCATTGCTGCTGCTTTCAACCCCAATGTCCGCTCTGTGGAAAAGGCAGTGAAACGCTTGGAGAAAAAAATTAGCTGCGGTGCTGATTACTTTATTTCACAGCCTGTTTTTTCCGAGGAAAAATTGCTGGAAGTCTATGAAGCTACAAAACATTTAGAAGCCCCGATTTATATTGGTTTGATGCCGCTAACGAGCAGTAAAAATGCCGAGTTTCTTCATAATGAAGTCCCTGGTATCAAGATTGCCGATTCGATTCGTGAGGTGATGTTTGCGTTCAATGACAACCCGGAGCAAGCGGCCCGAGAAGGGATTGCGATTACCAAACAATTAATACATGCCGCACTCGATTTGTTTAATGGAATCTATCTAATTACACCATTTTTGCGCTATGAATTAACGCTGGAACTAGCCCTTTATACCAAAGAGCGGGCAAGTATTCTTAGGGGGAACAACTATGCAGAAACGACCATTTTCTGAGCAATTGAAAAAACGGATCCTTGTCATGGACGGGGCAATGGGAACGATGCTGCAGCAGGCTGAACTGACTGCAGACGATTTCGGTGGCGAGCAGTATGAGGGCTGCAATGAACAGTTAAACTTAACTGCCCCCGAAGTGATCGCGAATATTCACCGAGAATATCTTAACGCTGGTGCTGATATTATTGAAACAAATACATTCGGAGCGACAAGCATCGTTCTTGATGAATATGAACTCGGCTTTAAAGCCTATGAAATTAATAAGAAAGCAGCCCAAATCGCCATAGCCGTGGCAGAGGAAATCTCAACTCCAGAGTGGCCCCGCTATGTTGCCGGATCAATGGGTCCGACAACAAAGACGCTCAGCGTTACCGGCGGGACAACGTTTGACGCCCTTGCTGCCGCCTATGAAGAACAGGCAATCGGCCTCATTGATGGCGGCGTTGACCTGCTGCTGCTGGAAACAAGTCAGGATATGCTAAATGTCAAAGCAGGCTACGTTGGCATTCAGCAGGCTTTTGAAAAAACAGGGAAAACCTTGCCGCTCATCATTTCCGGGACAATCGAACCGATGGGAACGACGTTGGCTGGGCAATCAATTGAAGCCTTCTATATTTCGGTTGAGCATATGAATCCGGTTGCTGTCGGCTTAAACTGTGCGACCGGCCCGGAATTCATGCAAGACCATGTCCGCTCACTGGCAGGCCTAGCTTCAACAGCCGTCAGCTGTTACCCAAATGCGGGTCTCCCTGATGAAGAAGGACATTATCATGAAACACCAGAAACATTAGCGAAAAAACTAGCCGACTTTGCCGCCCAAGGCTGGCTCAATATTGTTGGCGGCTGCTGCGGCACGACTCCTGACCATATCCGCGCCATGGCAGAGGTTATGAAGGATATTGCACCAAGGGAAATCAAGCCGTCTAGTGTTCATATGGTATCAGGTATCGAACCGTTTATCTACGATGATCCTACACTCCGGCCCATTCTTGTCGGTGAGCGGACAAATGTCATTGGCTCAAGGAAATTCAAACGGTTAATTGCGGAAGGGAAATTTGAAGAAGCCGCTGAAGTTGCCCGCGCGCAAGTTAAGGGCGGTGCCCATGTCATTGACCTATGTCTCGCTGACCCTGACCGCGATGAGCTTATCGATATGGAGAACTTCATTCGCGAGGTCGTAAAAAAGGTAAAAGTGCCGCTCGTCATCGATTCAACTGATGAAAAGGTCATTGAAAAAGCACTCAACTATTCACAGGGTAAAGCCATCATCAATTCAATTAATTTAGAAGATGGTGAAGAGCGTTTTCAAGCTGTCGTTCCATTGATTCATCGCTATGGTGCCGCGGTTGTTGTCGGGACGATTGACGAAGAAGGCATGGGGGTAACCGCAGAGCGTAAACTGGCGATTGCGGAGCGCTCGTATGACTTGCTGGTGAACAAATATCAGTTAAAGCCGCAGGACCTTATTTTTGACCCGTTGGTTTTTCCAGTCGGCACCGGCGACGAACAATATATTGGCTCAGCAAAAGCCACCGTTGATGGCATCCGAATGATTAAAGAACAGCTTCCTGGTGTGCAAACGATTCTTGGCATCAGCAACGTTTCCTTTGGCCTGCCACCAGTCGGCAGGGAAATCTTAAATTCGGTATTTTTATATCACTGCACACAGGCTGGACTTGATTACGCAATTGTTAATACGGAAAAACTGGAGCGCTTTGCCTCGATTGCACCGGAAGAAGTGAAATTAGCCGAGGACCTGTTGTTTAACACAACTGATGAAACACTTGCCTTGTTTACTGATTTTTATCGCGACAAAAAGAAGGAAGACAAAGGCACTGTTTTGAATTTAAGTCTTGCGGAACGGCTTGGCTACTATGTTGTCGAAGGTACGAAAGAAGGATTGTTGGCGGATTTAGAGGTTGCTCTCAGTGAGTATCCCGCTCCACTAGATATTATCAATGGGCCATTAATGGATGGAATGAAGGAAGTCGGCCGTCTGTTTAATGATAACCAGCTCATTGTCGCAGAAGTGCTTCAAAGTGCTGAAGTGATGAAAACGGCGGTTGCTTATTTAGAACCACATATGGAAAAAGGCGATGTTTCCGCCTCAAAGGGGAAGGTTCTATTAGCAACAGTGAAAGGTGATGTCCATGACATCGGTAAAAACCTCGTCGATATTATTTTGAGCAATAACGGCTATGACGTCCATGACTTAGGAATTAAAGTCGCTCCAGCGGATTTGATCAAGGCCATTCGCGAGCAAAAGCCAGATATCGTCGGCTTATCTGGCTTACTTGTTAAATCGGCTCAGCAAATGGTGTTAACTGCCCAAGATATGAAGGAAGCTGGCATTTCACTGCCAATCATGGTTGGCGGAGCCGCTTTATCGCGCAAGTTTACCGATACAAAAATTGCCAAAGAATATGATGGACTCGTTCTCTATGCGAAAGATGCGATGACTGGCCTTTCCCTTGCCAATCAGCTGCATTCACCTGAAGAGCGGGAAAAATTATTCGCGGAAAAAGAGGAGAAGCTGGCGGCTTTATCAGTACCAAAAGATACCCCGGTCCGCCCTGCAGGTTCCATTGCAGTAAAAACACGGTCGGCCGTGACAACCGAGGTGCCGGTATTTGTACCTAAAGATACCATACGTCATGTCTTAAAATCATATTCTTTAGCGCATATCGAACCTTATATCAATATGCAGATGCTGATAGGGCATCATCTCGGACTAAAAGGCAAGGTCGCCAAGCTGCTCGCTGAAAAGGACGAAAAGGCAGTAAAAATTAAAGACATGGTTGATCAATTGCTTCGTGATGCCAGCGAAAACAATTGGATTACACCACGGGCTGTATATCAATTCTTCCCGGCGCAGGCAGACGGAAATAAGATATACATTTATGAGCCTGATTCTAGCGACGGTCGTGTAATCGAAACCTTTGATTTTCCTCGTCAAGAGTCGGCGCCACATCTTTGCTTAGCTGATTACCTAAAATCAGTGGACAGCGGCGAAATTGACTATGTGGGCTTCTTTACGGTTACCGCTGGAAAAGGAATTCGTGAAGTGGCAGAAGGATTGAAGCAGGAAGGCAGATTCCTTGAATCTCATGCCCTGCAAGCATTGGCACTGGAGACAGCAGAAGGATTAGCGGAATTTATTCACCGCCAGATGCGCGACCGCTGGGGCTTCCCTGATCACCTTGATTTTTCCATGCAAGATCGGTTCGCGGCGAAATACCAAGGACAGCGTTTCTCCTTTGGCTACCCAGCTTGCCCTGATTTAGAGGATCAGAAGAAGCTATTTGGCTTACTTCACCCCGAAGAAATTGGTGTTACATTAACGGACGGCTGCATGATGGAACCAGAGGCTTCCGTCTCAGCAATCGTCTTTGCTCATCCTGAAGCAAGATACTTTAACGTGTTGCGGTAGAGTTAATGGAGTTCCGTGGAATCTCTCAATAGGAGTTCCACGGAATTTTTTATATAAATTTTAAATAGATATCAAAAAAAGATGGCTTGTCCTGCCCCTTTCTTCAAAATAGACGTAAAAATTCCCTCTATTTTGAAAAATACTTATATTTTCCTCGTTATAAAGGAACTTTTTCCTCCTATCTTATCCAAATCCTTGGATATTGCCTTATTTAGAGGTGTTAAGCGGAATTTATACGCTAATATCTGCCTTTTAAGCCTCAAAATTTTCATTAGACGGAAATTTTCCCCTTATGATTCTCCCCCTTACCTTCTGGGAATTCCTTCACAAAATTACCATGCTTTTTCGGAAGTTATTTAACTTTTGCATTTTGAAATTGACAACATACAAAAATTCAGATATAGTTACCTAGGTAATTAATTTTGAAATGGAGTTTATGATAATCCACCACCAACTATTCCATACCTTACACCAATTATCCCGCCACACCACTAATCAACTAAATGACGCTTTGAAACCACTAGGTTTATACGGTTCACAATGGGCCGTTCTTTTTGTGTTAAAAAGAAAAGGTTCCTTAACGCAAAAAGAACTTTGTGACTACCTTTTTGTCGAAGCCCCGCCGATGACTCGGACGATTCAGCGCCTTGTCAAGCAAGGTTATGTCCGGCAAGTTCAGGGCGGCCGGGACAAACGGGAAAAGTATATTGAATTAACAGAAGCAGCCTTGTTGGAGTATCACAAATGGGAGAAAGTTGTCAATGACGTTAACGGCGAACTGCTAAATTGCCTCCCACCATCCTCTCAACAGGAACTATTCACCCTGCAAAACAGCTGGCTGCAACTACTATTAAAAGGGAGAGATTAAATGACATCACAACCAAAACTATGGACAAAAAACTTTATTAGTATTTCTTTAAGCAACTTTTTTGTATTCTTTTCTTTTTATATTTTACTTGTTACGTTGCCAACCTACTCTATTAATGTGTTACACACCAGTGCT
The DNA here is from genome assembly GCA_000752035.1 of Bacillus rubiinfantis. GTDB lineage: Bacteria > Bacillota > Bacilli > Bacillales > Cytobacillaceae > Neobacillus > Neobacillus rubiinfantis. The sequence continues at coordinate 88,900 of CCFE01000011.1, forward strand.
TCACAGGCAGGTTTAATGACCACGATATTCTTACTTTCTGCGATTGTATCACGCCCGCTTGCTGGTCAATGGCTGGAACGCGCTGGAAATAAAAAAGTGCTGCCTACCGCTGTCATTCTATTTGCAGGTGCTTCTCTGTTTTACTTTTTTCCAAAAACCTTGATTGGATTCCTCGTCATCCGTCTTTTACATGGGATTGGCTTTGGCATGGCGACAACCGCAATTGGTGGCATTGTTGCTGATATCATACCAAGTGCACGTCGTGGCGAAGGGATGGGCTATTTTGTTCTCTCAACCAATATGGCCATGGTATTGGGGCCGTTTATTGGGTTAACGACTATGCAACATTGGGGTGCTCATATTTTGTTTATCCTTGCTGGAGCTATCGCGTTCGTATCGCTGCTTACCGCTGTCAGCGTCAAGTTGAAAGTTCCTGAAAACAGCTCAAAAATAGAAGTATTATCATCGTTTTCCTTAAAAGGGTTGTTTGAACCATCGGCGATACCAATTTCAGTTGTCGGCAGTTTCTTGGCGATTGTCTATTCTTCCTTACTGTCATTTGTCTCTATTTACGCAACTGAGATTCATGTTGCCCATGTATCAAGTTTATTTTTTGTCGTTTATGCAGTCGTACTCTTATTGTCGAGACCCTTTACTGGCAAATGGCTCGATTACTTTGGTCCTAACGTGATTTCTTATCCATGTCTGCTATTATTTGCAATCGGCATGTTCATCTTAAGCCAGAGCCATGGCGTTTTTACCTTCCTGCTGTCAGCGGGGATTATTGGCTTAGGCTGGGGAACGCTTTTTCCTACCTTTCAAACGATTGCGATTCAAGATGCCGAGCCGCGAAAACGCGGGCTGGCCACAGCTACTTTCCTATCAATCTATGATATCGGGATGGCCCTTGGTTCATTTGTCGTTGGCCTGATTGTCGCAAAGATGGATTACAGTACGTTGTATTTCCTACTATCTTTTTATGTGCTGATTGGCGCTGGGCTATTCTTTTTCCTTCATACGAACAAAAAGCTAAAAACTAAGGCCATAAGTAACGATCAAACAGCTAGAATGCAGGAAATATAAGAACCAAAAGAACGCGGAATCCTGAAATAGGGCTCCGCTTTTTTCGTTATTTATGTGCATCTACATTTTGTCGAACTCATTCTTCAAATTGAGAGCTGCTTTCTACAAGTTTCTTGGGTCATTCTACAAATAGATAGCTGCTTTCTACAAAATTAATGGGTGATTCTACAATTAGATAGCTGCTTTCTACAAATTAAATGGGGCATTCTACAAATAGATAGCTGCTTTCTACAAATTTAATGGGTCATTCTACAATTTATCATCTTCAATCTACAAAATTACCACTCTTATCTGCAATTTTTGGATAAAAATGGTAAATACTCATAAGATACAAAATCTGAGCAATTCATTCGTATCACGAAAATATCGAAAGAAGCAGTTTATTTTACTTTTTCCACTTATTAGAAGATAATAGTAAGAGTAAAGTTTTCTTTTAGGAGGTTTTTGAGATGTTTGATGTAGTTATTATTGGCGCCGGCCCTGCAGGCGCAAGTGCCGCTTTATTTACCGCAAAAGCTGGTAAAAAAACATTAGTACTTGACAATGATAAGAGCGTTACAAAACGTGCATGGATTGAAAACCATTATGGAGTGAAGGAAATTACCGGTCCTGACCTAGTCGAAATCGGTAAAGAACAAGCCCGCAAATTCGGTGCAGAAATCGTCCAGGCTACCGCAACTGATATTCAAAAAACGGAGAATGGCTTTAGAGTTCAGACTGATGACAATCAGTATGAAGCAACACATGTAATTGTGGCAACTGGCATGCTCGCGGATCTTGCGGAAAAAGCTGGTCTGCAAACAAAACCAGGTACGGAACCACGTGTAAAAACCATTCTTGATGTCGACGCTGCAGGAAAAACAAATATTGACGGCGTTTGGGCTGCAGGCACAATTGCTGGTGTCAGCATGCACACCATTATTACTGCCGGTGATGGTGCCAAGGTTGCCATTAACGTCGTCAGTGAACTAAATGGCGAACGCTATGTTGACCATGATATTTTAAAATCCTAACAATACTTAGTGAACCCCCAGTTATTGGGGGTTTTTTAATTTACTCGCTAAAAAAATCTGTTGACAATATACCTCCTTCCTCTTAAAATTTCATTATCTTTTGAAAAAAATTCCTATTATTAAGGAGATTTTCTATGAATGTGAAAGAACAAAATATTAATCTCGTCGTAACCGGTCTGCTGCTAGCGATTCTGATGTCAGCAATGGATAATACGATTGTAGCAACAGCAATGGGGACAATCGTCTCGGACCTTGGCGGCTTTGATAAGTTCGTTTGGGTTACGTCTGCCTATATGGTTGCGGTCATGGCCGGGATGCCGATTTTCGGGAAGCTTTCTGATATGTATGGTCGGAAGCGTTTTTTTATCTTCGGCTTATTGGTTTTTCTTATTGGTTCTGCGTTATGCGGGCTTGCTCAAACCATTGTCCAGTTAAGTATTTTCCGGGCAATTCAAGGGATTGGCGGCGGAGCGTTGATGCCGATTGCCTTCACGATTGTGTTTGATATCTTCCCTCCGGAGAAGCGCGGGAAAATGACCGGTCTGCTCGGGGCCGTATTTGGCACATCAAGCGTACTGGGGCCGCTATTAGGGGCTTATATCACCGATTATATCAGCTGGCATTGGATCTTTTATGTCAATATCCCGCTAGGTTTAATTTCAATGGTATTAATTCTTCGTTTCTACCATGAATCCATGGGGCATGCCAAGCAAAAAATTGATTGGCTCGGGGCAGTCACCTTGATTATTTCTGTTGTCAGCCTTATGTTTGCATTGGAATTAGGCGGAAAAGAATATGCTTGGGACTCAATCCAAATTATCACCTTGTTTGGCAGCTTTTTGCTATTCATCATGGTCTTTTTCTTTGCTGAGGTCAGAGCTGAGGAACCGATTTTACCACTATGGCTGTTTAAACGGAGATTATTTGCCACCTCGCAAATTCTCGCGTTTTTATATGGCGGGACATTTATCATCTTAACGGTGTTCATTCCTATTTACGTGCAAGCTGTATATGGGGGAACGGCTAAAAATGCTGGCTTTATTCTCACACCGATGATGCTCGGTTCAGTCGCTGGAAGTGCGATTGGCGGGATTTTTTCGACGAAAACCTCCTACCGGAATCTGATGGTCATCTCGATTATTTCCTATCTTGTCGGTATGTATTTACTGGGGACGATGACGGTTGATACAGCGAGATGGCTGCTCACCATTTATATGATTCTTGTCGGCTTTGGCGTTGGCTTCTCGTTCTCATTATTGCCGACCGCCTCGATTCACAATCTTGAACCGCAGTTCCGCGGGACGGCCAATTCAACTAACTCATTTTTAAGGTCATTTGGAATGACCGTTGGAATTACCATTTTTGGAACGATTCAGAACAATGTTTTTAGTAGTCAGTTGAAAGAGGCGTTTAAGGGGATGAGCGGAGCTGGGGGTCAATCGTTTGCTATTGGTGACCCGCGCGAAATTTTCCAAGCGAGTGAACGGGTGAAAATTCCTAGCTTTGTTTTGGATAAGATCGTTGCAGCAATGTCAACCTCGATTACCCATACCTTTTTACTGGCATTAATTCCGATTGCTCTGGCGGCAGTAACAGTTGTGTTTATGGGAAAGGTTCGGATTGAAGCAGCGAAGGAAGGTAGCAAGTAACGCAACAAAAAGCACTGGAAGCTTCAATCTATCCAGTGCTTTTGTTCTTCATTAAAATCAGATGGATTTAGAACAGTAACCTATTAACGTCAATGCTATCGGACAACTTTTTCCGAAAACAGGCCTTTTTGTCCAATAGACCTCTGCTATCGGACAACTTTTTCCGAAAACAGGCTTTTTTGTCCAATAGACCTCTGCTATCGGACAACTTTTTCCGAAAACAGGCTTTTTTGTCCAATAGACCGCTGCTATCGGACATCTTTTTCCGAAAACAGACTTTTTTGTCCAATAGACCGCTGCTATCGGACAACTTTTTCTGGAAACAGACTTTTTTGTCCAATAGACCGCTGCTATCGGACAACTTTTTCCGAAATCAGGCTTTTTTGTCCAATAGACCTCTGCTATCGGACAACTTTTTCCGAAATCAGGCTTTTTTGTCCAATAGACCGCTTCTATTGGACAACTTTTTTCGAAAACAGGCTTTTTTGTCCAATAGACCGCTGCTATCGGACAACTTTTTCTAAATCTTATGTAAAAGTGTCCCATAGACTGCAACAGCTATGGGACAGATTTCCACTTATACCTCGATGTCTTTACCTTCTTCAACAATATGGAACAGCAAGTGAGCCAGGTGATGAATTGGACCATAGGCTTCCTCATCTTCATCATCGACTTCATCGCCGAATTCAAGGTCATTTAAGTAAAGTGCCATAAACTCATAAAAGTCACTCAATTGAAAAGCATAGCAGCCAACCGGCTCCTCGCTGTCTTCCTCGTATTGCAGCACCATATAAGAAATGGCTCCATCCTTATCGGCCCCGTCAAAAAACACAAAAAAGCCGATGTTGGTATCAAGTTCAAATAGATGTCTAGTTCCGCCCTCTGTTGCCTTATCAAAATCGTCTTGATTCAATTTCTGAATCTGCATTGTATCAACATGGTCCTCTTGATGAAAACTGACAACAAATGATTTCATAGTATCTCCTCCAGCTACAAATTAATAACCACATAATAAGAGTATACCCTAATATGGAAACCAATATTTGAAATCTTTTTTCACCAATTTTTACTGAGACCTTAGTATTAACAATAACCGACTGTTTGCTCATTCAGTGTATCGGTTCATAGTTATAATTAGCATCCATCGTTTAATCCATTGTGTTGACGCTCATAAATCATTTACTAAAGGAATTTCAGCCTTAACGCACATCAAATGACAATACATTCTTATATCCTTACTTTAACATCTCCTCATTTCGTGTCTAATTTCTTGGGTAGATTATAATTACTCCCCTTATAATATTGCTTTAAGTCTAATTTTGTGTGTTTCCGGTTGTTGACCACCATAAAGGTTAAAAGGGGTTCATTTAGGAGTGTTGGTAAACCAGCTATATTGCCAGGGCAGTTCCATTAGCTATTGTTGTAGGGAATTGTAAAAAAATCCAGCCTGCAGTGGACTGGATTCTAGAAATATTTCTTTTTCCAAAAAATAAACGCTGTTAAAATAGCAAAAACACCTGATATTGTAAAGGGGATGACATAAGCACGCGTGATGTGCTGAAACGGAAGATCCACATTCATCCCATAAAAACTTGCTACCATCGTGGGTAATGCAAGTATAATAGTGATTGAGGTTAGGAACTTCATAACGATGTTTAAATTATTAGAAATAATTGATGCGAATGCATTCATCATGCCCGTTAAAATCGTATGATATGTTTCTGCCATCTCAATCGCCTGGGTGTTTTCAATGATGACATCCTCTAATAAATCCTTATCTTCTTCATACATTCTGACATAATTAAAACGCAGGATTTTATCTAAGACAACTTTATTTGCTTTCAATGAAGTCGTAAAATAGACTAAACTTTTTTCCAAGGCTAAGAACGCATATAGTTCTTTATTTTTCAATGATTGATGAACAACTTTTTCAATCTCATTTGTTTTCTTATTAATTTGCTTTAGATAACGTAGATAATAAGAAGAAATCGCAAATAAAAGCTGTAAGGCAAAGCGTGTCTTTTTAAAGGTAAAGAACTCCTTTACGCGGTTACGGCGAAACTCATCAATAATCGGTGAGTCCTTTAAGGATACCGTAATCACATTTTCGTCGGTAAGAACGATACCGATTGGGATTGTCTCATAGACTGCCATCCCCGATTCATCGCGAACGATATACGGAAAGTCGACAATAATATACACACGACCATCATCACGTTCTATCCGCGGCCGTTCTTCGTCGTCCAGTGCGTCTCGGATAATATCGACATCGACTTGTGTATCCATTGAGACTTTATGAATTTCTTCTGCCGTTGGTGCATACATATTAATCCAGCAGCCTTTAGAAATATCATCTACCTTTTCTAACACCCTCGTTTCGGTACTTTTAAAAATTTCCAACATCGTAACAACCTCCTCACATCTAGTTGAGGAAGCCAATAACCCTTCGAGAGTTGATATTCTTGATATTCAAAGAAACATTGACTTCCCCATACCTACTACTCGGGTCGGGATCTAGCGAATAACTCAAAAATATCAACTCCTTTACCAATGAATTAAATAAGCAGTCCGGTCTTGATCCGCACCGCTCATTAAATACGATTTAATTTTTATCCTTTCTTATCATAAACCCAAATCACTAAAAGTACAAACCTGTTTTTTACTGCCAATTTCTCTTTACGGATAATATGGGTTTAAATGTATCAATACTTCATGAATATTATCATTGCGATCCATTAGTTTTCCTTTAATTTGTTTAGCTAAATCATGACCTTCTTTAATCGTTTTGAAGTGATCAATGGAGATCCGCAAATCCACCAGTACATAATGGCCATGTTCTCTTGCTCGAATCCGGTCAATCCGCTTTACTTCGGGAAATTCATTGATAATCATAATATATTCATCAATCGTCTCAGTGTTAATATTCCGCTCTAATAATATATCAAAGGCTTCGGTTAACATTTCCTTGGCAATTTTAAAAATTAAATAGGCAACAAAAATACTGGCAACCTTGTCCCCGTATAGTAGATATTGAATATCTAGGCGCTCGCCAATAATTGATAATAGCACCCCAATGGCCGCTGCTATCGATGCAACAATATCTGCTTTATGGTCAAAGGCAATCGCTTCAATCGCCTTACTATTATGTTGTTGGGCAACATGAAGTGAGCTGCGGTATAGAATAATTTTTGCAAAAAAGGAAAACAGCGCTACCCCCACCGCGAGAATACTCGGTGACTCCACCTCATGAAAGAAACCGGCAATCCCTTCGTAGACAACATAGATTGATACAAGTAGGAGTAAAATACCAACAATTTCAGAAACGATGACTTCTGCTTTCCCATGCCCGTAAGGATGCTCCTTATCAGCCGGCTTATTGGCAATTTTGATTACCAAGAGGACGATGACGGAGGCAAATACGTCAGCGGCGGAGTGAATCCCATCCGCAAAGACGGCATCACTATTTCCCAACCAGCCGATAATAATTTTCCCCAAGGTAAGAATGACGTTACTAATTAAGCTTATCCAGGCTATTCTCTTAGCCAGTGTTTCTCTCATGACCATACTAAACCACCTTCATAAAACCTATAGAAACAATGCAACTATACATTAATTTAATAAGAAAAAACAACTTTTTAGACAGAAATTAACTAGGTGGATTTTCTTCATGTTCTTTTGCAATCATCTCAGCTTCTTCCAATACAGCAATTCTGTTGATTTGGTCGTGAATATAATGGAACGCATGATCCAGTTCTTCACGTGTTGGAAATTGCATTTGCTTGTTATTCATGTTGACCACTTCCTTAAGTGTTTTTGTTTTCATGGAGTAATCTTACTCATAATAGAAAAAATACTGTTATACCATATAAGAAAGGAGTGTTACGAATGGCAAAAAAAGATCCGAAAAAGGGAACTGAAGTAGCCGGGAGTTTCTTTCACCCGAGCTATTACCATAATTCCGACCCCCTATCCACTGGATTTGCGACGACACATGAGCAAGTGAGTGACGCTTATGCAGAAGGACAAATCGGTGCTGTCATTGATGATGTAGCTGGAGAAGATATTCCGATTCCAGAGAAAGGATACGAATAATAACAGTAGAGAAAACAGCTCTCATGACTGAAAGCTGTTTTCTTTTTTGCTCTTACCTCTCGTCATCCTCCACATATGGGTCGTGTTCAAATGCCGGCAGGTCGCCGAAGGTTGTCATGATCCCTTCTTCATCGAGGGCCGCTTCATATTGTTCATGCTGCATATTGGGGTAAACTGTAATATTTTTTCCATATATATCATTCCCAACAAAATTTTCAAAATCCTCCACATAGCCGATTGATTCCTCCGGCTCGTTATAAACATCGTTGTAATGATCTGTTGGATAAGCGAGATCAGATGGTGTATCTGACGTCCCCCATTCGGCAACCGCCTGCCATGAGTCTTCAGCATCAAAGGCGACATTCTCATCTTGTTCATCCATATCAAATTTTCCAAAAGGAGGTAACAACACACCCTCCTCAATCGGTCTAGTATGAGAAGTGACTTGGTCAGGGCTATGTTCAATACAATAGGTTGTATTTGGCAAAGCCTCAAGTCGCTCAAACGGAATTTCCTTCCCGCACACCTCACACTTTCCATAGGTTCCATTTTCCATCGCGGTCAGGGCCTTGTCGATGTTGCCAAGCTGCAGTTTATAATGCTCGAGCAAGGCATTGTCTTTTTCACGTTCATATAGGTCAGTTGCCTCATCGGCCGGATGATTATCATAGCTTGATAATTCGCCCATCGCTTCATGATAATGTCCTCTTTCAAAGCCTAGATGGTCATTTTGCTCGAGGCGTTCTACTACATCCGCTTTTTCTTCCAATAATTTAAGTCGTAACTCAGCAAGTTTTGCTGTTGATAACATCTTCATACCCCTTTCAGAGAAAGCACATGTCTTTTCACATCTATCTTAAAAACTAATCTGCAGTTTCATCTTCCTTTATATTTTCATTACAATGACGAATGATTATGTACTAAAATTTCAATTCCATCAAAATCCAAGAGTTCAAACCGAATAAGAAACAAGCCGAAGTGTATCTTAAGAAATGTACTTCAAAGATACACATTTCATAATTAAGAAATTCAGCAAACATAGCTGCTTAATTTTTTCAGAAAGGGTGTCTCACATTGGTAAATGAAAACTTTGAAAAATTTAGATCCGTACAACGGAAACATGAAGGTGAATATTTAGGTACAGACCGAAAACAACCGCCAGGTATCAATGACCGTGGCTATAATAACCAAAGCAATAGCGATAAGTCACCAGGAGCAACAGGAAAATAAAGGAGAAATTTAATGGGTAATTCAAAATCAGGAGAAAAGGGTAACAATTTAAAATGGTGGCAGCTTTCTTTGTTTGGGGTTGGCTGTACAATTGGAACAGGTTTTTTTCTTGGCTCAAGCTTGGCCATTAAAATGACGGGACCCTCCCTGCTGATTGCCTATCTCATTGCCGCAGTGGGTACATTTATGGTTTTTGATGCCCTGTCAAGAATGACAGCACAAGAACCATTAGAGGGCGGATTTAGATCCTATGCCAAAAAAGCATATGGCCGCTGGGCCGGATTCAGCAGCGGCTGGGTGTACTGGGTTTCCGAGGTGCTTATCATGGGAAGCCAAATGACGGCATTGTCAATTTTTTCCCGCTTTTGGTTTCCTAAAGTTCCGCTGTGGCTGTTTGCGGCGGGGTATGCCACTCTCGGACTAGTTGTGGTTTTAATCGGGGTTGGCTTATTAAATAAATTAGAAAATATTTTGGCCTTGATTAAAATATCAGCAATCCTCATGTTTATCATTATTGCTTTACTGGCCATTTTTGGTGTGATTGATGGCAACCGGGCGATTGATTATCCAAACAGCAAAAAAGAGATTCTTCCTGGTGGAGTCAAAGGCTTATGGTCGGCCGTAATTTTTGCCTATTATGCCTTTGGAGGAATTGAGATCCTGGGATTGATGGCAACAAAATTAAAGGACCCAAAAGAGGCACCAAAAGCAGGCCGCGTTATGTTATTTTCGCTAATGATTATTTATGCCATCTCAATCGGGCTGGCAGTAACGATGGTGTCTTGGGATAAATTTAATGCTGAGGAAAGTCCGTTTGTCATTGCCTTAGCTGCCTATAAGTTATCATTTGTTCCACATATTTTTAATGGCGCCTTAATCATCGCTGGTTTTTCAACAATGGTCGCCTCGCTTTACGGAGTGACGAGCGTACTGGTAACACTGGCAGAAGAAGGCGATGCCCCGCCGAGTTTCGCAAAAAAAGGCAAACTAAAGGTACCGTTGCCAACGTTAATTCTAACCATGCTCGGAATTTCCGCATCTGTTGTTTCAGCTTTGCTAATGCCGAATCGAATTTATGAGTATCTAACAACGGCGGCTGGATTGATGCTCCTATACAATTGGATTTTCATTCTTGCCTCACCGCGAAAACTGTTAGAACTAACAAAAGGCGACAAAATTAAATATGTAATTGGCACCGTATTTATCTTAATTGCGATTAGTGGCACCCTGTTTCATGATACAAGCAGGCCCGGTTTCTTTATTAGTTTAGCCTTTATCGGTGTAATCGGCGGGCTTACCCTAATCATGAACGCAAAATGGAAAAAGAAACGCAAACGGAAACGGATTTTATATCCATGGCCGACAGCTTAACAATATTAAACAGCTAGCAGAATACACTGCTAGCTGTTTTTTACATAAACAGATTTTTAAAGGCCTGATAACCAAAATAAATGCCAAAGCCAATTAAAGATAAGCCTGATAAGAAGGAAATCATCACTAATAGCTTACTTGTTAAGAATTTACGGAAGCTGCTGGAAACACTTGCCATCGTTATATCCCAGATTAATAATCCGATAAAAATTGCACTGCTGTATAGGATTAATTGTCCGGTTTCGTAGGTGGCAGCTGTTTTGGCCAGGACCGAGCCGTATATCCCCAGCCAAAACAATATCGTTAAGGGATTGGATATCGACATTAAAAAGCCGGTGAAAAACGATTTGAACAACGGCTCTTTTTCCCGGTTGTAATCTAAATGTATTTTACCGGCATTCACCATCGTCTCCACGCCTGTATAAATGAGGACGAAAAAGCCAAACAGCCAAAGGAAGGTTTGCATAAACTCCGTTTCAAGAAATCTGACAACTCCTATGTACACGATGAGCATATAAACACCATCTGCAAGTACCGCACCGACACCAATCAGCCATGAGTGCATGAACCCATTGCGAATCCCGCGATCGATTTGCGCTGCGTTAACAGGACCAATTGGGGCAGCCAGCGACAGCCCTAACAAAATATAACTTAAAAACACATTCATCTTCGTTCTCCCCCTACCTATAAAAGCCTGTCTACACAATCATATTCAGGTGGGGAAGGTTGTACGACAAGAAAAATAGCCTAATCTCTATACTGTACTTATTTTTCTAAAAACAAGATATTTTTGACCAAGATAATTACTGATGGTATAGATCGCGCTTCCTAACAGTACTGCTCCAGTTTGGACATCCACAATTCCAAAAGCGCGAGCATCACCAACTACTTCCATTATCCTTTCGCTGCAATAAAATGAACTGATATAGCAAATCATGATGATTACGCAAAACCGTGGTAAGCCGGTTTGCAGCGGAACATTACTTTTAAAGGTAAATGATTTATTTAACAAGAAACTAACACCTGCACCCACAGCATTTCCTGTAAACGTGGAGACCCAGTATGATAAACCAATTCCATGTAATAACACAAACATCAGCGATAAGCCGACAAGAGTATTCACCAATCCTACTGCAAGGAAGCGAAAAAAACTATTATTTACCAGCCTTAGATACATTCTGATATAATTCATCCTCCTCCTGCTCGGACAGCAGCTGACGATTAGGAATCGGTAAATTTAACGTATCAACATCTACAATATACTTAGGTCTCTGCTTCGCCTCCTTATAAATTTTACCGATATATTCACCAATTAGGCCAACGGCAATTAATTGCAGGCCGCCAATCAACCAAATCGAGGTAATGAGCGAAGTCCAACCCGTTTGCGTCGACCCGAGAAATTTCAACGCTAAAAAGTAACTGCCGAAAGCTAAGCTTAATAAGAAGGAAAAAAAGCCAATAAACAACACAAAACGAATCGGTGAGACAGAAAAGGAGGTAATTCCATCAAAGGCAAAGGCAATCATTTTCTTTAATGGATATTTTGTTCTGCCTGCTTTCCTTTGCAAACGGTCGTAATACACTACATCGGATTTGAAGCCAATCAATGGTACAATTCCTCTTAAAAATAAATTAACCTCCTTAAACCGTTCAAGTTCGCTAATGGCTCGCCTGCTCAATAGCCTAAAATCAGCATGATTATAAACTAACTCAACCCCTAACCCTTTCATGATTTTATAAAAGCACTGGGCTGTTGTCCGTTTAAAGAAGGTATCAGTCTTCCTCCGCTTACGCACACCATAGACAATCTCGCAACCCTCATGAAACTTTACGACAAAGTCCCGAATCACCTTAATATCATCTTGGAGGTCAGCATCGATTGAAACAACACAGTCGGACATCTCTTTTGCTGCGTATAGACCAGCAAGTAGAGCATTTTGATGTCCCACATTACGGGAAAGCTTTAGACCTTTTACGAATTTTGAGCGCAAACCTTCTTTATAAATAATCTCCCAAGTTAAGTCTTTGCTCCCGTCATCAACGAATAGCAGTTTACTTTGATCAGAAATAAGTGACTCAGCGACTAGTTCCTCTATTAGCTGTACTAGCCTTGGGATTGTCTCCGGTAACATTTCTTCCTCGTTATAGCATGGCACTACAATTGTAAGCACAGTTCTTCTCATCTGCTGCATACCCCCGCTGTCTACAGTGTCTTATATAAGTAAATTTTCCATGCTGAATGTTTTGTAACAAACACTCTTTCCAGCGACAGCTGATTCTCCGCCGCATTGTCAATCGGTAATGCGGAAAAGATATAGCGGCCGCCCATTTCTTTAAATACCTCTGTATGTAACTGTAAGTTTTTCAAATGACGTTTTGAATCTTTCTTTATCATATAACGTTTGCCCAACTGGGCTGTAAAAATATAACAGCGTCCGCCCCATTTATCGAAGTATTTACGAATGGTTTTATTTTTTGCTAATTCCTTTGCAATTATTTTCCGAAACTGGTGTTTGTACTTTAGCGGATAGAAATTATTATATGTATCCAATGTATAAAAACCGTTATACTGTGCCACTGCGGGATGAATACCAATGCTGGCAATGCGATAATCTTCCTGTGGCAGCGCAATATAGTCTTTTATTTCCTGAAATAATTCTTCCGCATAAAATTGCTTAACAGTTGGTTTCTGCTGGTAAATGATTTCATCATTGAATAAGCCGAGAAGCAAAATTTGCATGACTGCCAGCCACTTTGCGGTTTTGGCCCAGCTATAACCCTGTAAGTAAATAATCTTAAGTGCGAGTGCAAAACTAGCGTAAATCACCATCGGCATTAAGAAATGATAACGAGCAAAATTAAAGGTATCCATAAAGTGGAACTTTTTCGTTAAAGGGAGCCATCCTTCATAAAACCAAAACGCATACCACAGTGATAATAAAAAATTCAAGGCAAACAAAAAGACAAAGATACGTTCTTGTTTCCAGAGTTTTTTTGCATAAACAAAATAAAAAGCAATAAACACTGCCGGCAAAATAAACAATGTATGCACTGTCATCACGTGAGTATGACCAAGGATATAGTTTTTAAATGTCAGCCGGACAGCCTGCCAAAAGGAAAGATGTGCATGAAAGTATTCATCTCGGCTGTTTGGTTCTCCTTTAAATAAAAAGGAATAGACAAGACGATATTCAACCAACATGTAAATGATACTCATATAGGCGATTGCCATAAGGAAACGCCAATTCCAACCTTTCCCGCGAACCACATCAACCAGCCAGAACATCCCTATGGCACTCAAAAAGAAGAAAAAGCCGAGCACTATGCTAGAGTACAATGGCAATAAGGTTAAAACTGCATAATCCTTTAATGAGCCCTCACCATTGCGGATATTTAAGAAAGCCCATAGTGCTAATGGCATTCCTAATGTACTGAGCATTCCTGATGGCCAGAATGGTGTTAAGGCGAATGCCAGGGCAGCGGTAATATTAATCGTCAACCATTGCTTACCAGGAAGCAGATGGTTTTTTAACAACAAATACATGCCCAAAAAGGCAACGAACCTTGTTAAGGCCTGGCTAAAAGCATAGGCCATCATCGTTGGAAACAAGGCATATAGCCAAACAATCACACTGTATTCTGTTCCGAACGCATTTCGCGGTAACAAGCCATTAATGATTTGCGGGATTTTGCCATTAAGTCCCCCATATAATTCCCCACTGCTGGCCAGCACTTTATACCAGGCCAAATTGGAATCTAAGTTATCATGGACGCGAATATGGGCATTTTCCTGCAAGATAAAGAGCGGCGCAAGATAAATCGTAATTACCAATAAGGCAAAGATTATGTATCTTCGCTCTTTTCTTGTTTCAATTAACACGTTTTACACACCTCTAAAATACTAGTTTATATTGGTTGTTTTTCCTATAAAGTGCTCCTTATGGAAAAAAATTATTCCCCTTCATGAATTTACGGAAAATAAAGAGGTGTTCATGAGAATATTATTTTTGGATAACAATAATAGGTATATGTAGAAAAGAGGTGCGAACTCATGTCACATCGGATGTTACTACATTTTTTACGAATGCCGCTTTTGATTCGTATCTTTTTTATCGCTATTTTTGTTTTATGTTTATTTGGGGTTATCATCCATCTGTTGGAGCCGGCCGCTTTTCCGAGCATTTTTGATGGCATTTGGTGGGCGTTTATCACAGCCTCTACAGTCGGCTACGGGGATTATGTTCCTCATACGTTTTGGGGCAGATTAACAGGATTATTATTGATCTTATTGGGGGCTGGATTTGTTTCGTCCTATTTTGGAACCCTTGCTGCAGCCGCTGTAACGAAGCAGGATGCCTTCTCCGAAGGGAAACATCCTTTTAAGGGGAATGGGCATATCATCATTATCGGCTGGAATGAGCGTTCAAAAGAATTGATTACGAAGCATATCGAGCGGCCGCAGCCACAGACCATTGTTTTAGTCGACTCGACCTTGGAAACGAATCCCGTCTCATCCATCTATGTTCATTTTATAAAAGGGAAGCCGCAGCTGGATGAAACAATGGCAAAGACCGATATCATCAATGCGGAAAAAGTGTTAATTACTGCTGATCGGGGACAGCATGAATTACAGGCCGATATGAATACGATTCTGACACTGCTGACGATAAAAGGACTTTGCCCTGATGTTACCTGTATTGTCGAAATACTATCAGCTGATCAGGTGATTAATGCCTATAGAGCTGGTGCTGATGAAGTAATTCAATCTAATAAACTGACAAGTATCTTTATGGTAAATAGTCTGCATGCCTGCGAAAACGGCTTATTATCCAGTATTATCACCCAACTTGAGGAGGATCGAATTATCTGCCTGCCACACAAAAGTGCAGAGGGTAAAAAAACTGTAGCAGATGCATTCAAAGAATTACAGCCGCAAGGAATTCTCCTCATCGGTCTAAAAAGAGGCGAGGAAATCATCTTGAATCCATCACCGAATTTTGAATTAAAAGCTACTGATGAACTGATAACATTAAACTAAAGAAAACTGGCCGATTGGCAAGCCTTTAAGGCGAAGACAGAGGTAGTTGCACTTATGCCTGATGGAAAGTTTTATACTTTCCTATCGGCTAAAAAAATTGGCCGCGCAAACCGATCGTTCTGCGCGGCCAACCTATTTCTTATTACTTCGCAAGTCCTTCTTTTGCTAGCGTCTCCTCTAGTGCCTTGATTGCTTCGTCAGCATCATTGCCTTCTGCACTGATTTTAATTTCAGCACCTTTAGGAATTCCAAGAGACATTACGCCCATGATTGATTTTAAGTTCACTTTTTTTCCGTTGTACTCTAAGTTAATATCGGCATTAAATTTTCCTGCCGTTTGTACTAATAACGTTGCTGGTCTTGCATGGATTCCTGTTTCATCAATAATTGTAAATTGTCTTTCTGCCATAATAACTAATCTCCTTTATTAAATGTTTTACTTTAAACGTTTTTCTAATTCAGCCTTTTTCTCTTCATAACCAGGTTTACCTAGTAGGGCAAACATATTGACTTTATAGGCTTCTACTCCCGGCTGATCAAATGGATTTACCCCAAGCAAATAGCCGCTCATGGCACATGCTTTTTCAAAGAAATAAACAAGGTAACCAAATGTATATTCATCCATCGCTGGAATGGTAACGATTAAATTCGGAACACCGCCATCTGTATGGGCAAGCATCGTCCCTTGAAAAGCCTTATTATTAACAAAATCAATTGTCTTCCCTGCTAGATAGTTTAACCCATCTAAATCATTTTCCATCGCTTCGATTGTTAGCTCATGTCTTGGTTTTTCCACCTTGACTATCGTCTCAAATAAATCTCGGCGGCCTTCTTGAACATATTGACCTAATGAATGAAGATCGGTAGAGAAATTGGCTGATGAAGGGTAAATCCCTTTTTGGTCCTTTCCTTCACTCTCTCCAAATAATTGCTTCCACCATTCGGAAAAATATTGCAGTCCAGGCTCATAATTCACCAGCATTTCAATCGTTTTTCCTTTATGGTAGAGGACGTTTCTAACGGCCGCATATTGATAAGCAGGATTGTCGTTTAATTCTGAATGACTAAAATCCGTTTGTGCTTGGGCAGCCCCTTCCATCATTTTCCCAATATCAGCACCACTGACGGCAATTGGAAGCAGTCCAACGGCGGTTAGCACGGAATATCTGCCGCCAACATCATCCGGGATCACAAATGTTTCATAGCCCTCTTCAATAGCTAACGTCTTCAAAGCTCCTCTTGCTTTATCGGTTGTCGCAAAAATGCGTTTGCGCGCTTCATCTACCCCATACTTTTCTTCCAGCAGTTTACGGAAGATGCGGAAGGCAATCGCTGGCTCGGTCGTTGTTCCCGATTTGGAAATAACATTTATTGAAAAATCGCTGCCGTCGAGAAGGTCGATGACATCTTGCATATATGATGAACTAATATTATTTCCTACAAAGATGATTTGTGGTGTATTTCGTTTTTCTTTTGGCAATACATTGTAAAAGCTATGCTGCAGCATTTCAATTGCTGCTCTGGCACCAAGATAAGAACCGCCAATACCAATGACAAGCAGTATATCGGAATCTGCTTTAATTTTTTCAGCAGCAGCCTGAATTCGGGCAAACTCCTCTTTATTATACCCAGTTGGAAGATTAATCCAGCCTAAAAAATCGCTGCCTGCTCCCGTTTTTTCGTGAAGCGAATGATGGGCCACTTTCACAGCATCTTGCAAATATGTAAGTTCATGTTCACCAAAGAAGGTGAGCGCTTTTGAGTAATCAAAACGAACGTGTGTCATGCATGATCCTCCATTTTTGTAGTTTCATTAAACACTTTAACCTAAGCACACTAGATTATCAAGAATGCTCCCGAATTGTAAGCGTGGACATTTTTATCTTTCACAAAAAAATGTCCGAGTATGAAATTCGGACATTTTTTCATCAATTAGTTTACTTTATTATAAAGAAGAACGGTATATCGCTACTACATCGTCGCGGTTTAAGGTTTTGAAGCGGCCAAATTCGCCATTAGCCATTGCTCGGTCAGCCATTACCTCGAGTTTGCTATCGTCGATCTCGTAGTCCGCTAACCGCGCTGGCGCTCCAATACTGCTCCAAAACTCACGTAATTTACGAATTCCTTCTAAGCCTGTTTCTTCAGCAGTTTTTCCTTCCGAATTCACACCAAAAACTCTTACCGCTAATTGTGCAAAGCGTTCTGGCTTCACATTGAGCGTGTGCTCCATCCAATGAGGGAAAAGAATGGCCAAGCCGCCGCCATGTGGAATATCATACACAGCCGAGACAGCGTGTTCCAGATTATGTGTGGCCCAATCGCCTTGATAACCCATATTTAAGATTCCATTCAGGGCCATTGTACCAGCATAAAGAATCGTTGCCCGATGGGTGTAATTTTCTAAATCATTAAGCAATTTCGGCGCTGTTTCCATAACTGTAATCAATAAGGACTCACACATTCTATCTTGGAAATCAGTATTTTCTTCGAGATGAAAATAATGTTCAAGTACATGTGCCATCATATCGACCATTCCATAAATGGTCTGATTTCTTGGTACTGAAAACGTATGTACTGGATCTAATATTGAAAATTTAGGGAACGTAACGGTGCTGCCCCAACCATATTTTTCATTTGTTTCCCAGTTAGTGATAACAGAACCAGAATTCATCTCTGAGCCGGTTGCTGCGAGAGTTAGGACCGTACCGAATGGAAGAGCTTCCGTTGCAAACGCCTTTTTAGTAACGAGGTCCCAGGCATCGCCATCATATTTGGCTCCTGCTGCAATTAATTTGCTACAGTCGATGGTACTGCCGCCGCCAACTGCGAGTATAAATTGAATTCCTTCTTTTTTACAAATTTCAATTCCTTTGCGTGCTGTTGACACCCGTGGGTTTGGTTCAACTCCAGAAAGTTCAAAAACCTCTGCGCCAATTTCCGCAAGCGCATCTATGACTTGATCATATAAACCGGTGCGTTTGATGCTGCCGCCGCCATAAACAAGCAATACTTTCTTCCCATACTGTGGGATTTCTGTTTTTAGCTGCGCTAACTGCCCTTTACCGAAAATCAACTTGGTAGGATTGTGAAAGATAAAATTCTGCATCTTGTAGCCTCCCTTATTTTACATTCTTAATTATTATGCATAACTTATTTTTTTGCAAAAACATTTTTTATATTAGTTGAATAGATTCTCAGCCAAAGTAAATTCTAAGAATAGTCCATTAAAAAGGAGGAACAGATATGGGTGCAATACAACGAATTGCTCTTGTACTTACCATTATCGGTGCAATCAATTGGGGCCTCATTGGTTTTTTTCAATTTGATCTTGTCGCCAGTATCTTTGGCGGTCAAAATAGTGCCCTTGCTAGAATCATCTATGGTTTAGTTGGCATTGCTGGCTTGATTAACTTAGGACTTCTCTTCAGACCAAGCGAAAGCTATGCAAACGCAAACGAGCCTCAGACTAATAGAAGCTAGAAAAAACCGGGCTGCCGTTGATAGCAGTCCCGGTTCCTTATTAGTTCCCCAATACTTTTTTAATCCGTTCCAACGCCCAGTCGAGCTCTTCCTTTGTAATCACAAGCGGTGGAGCAAAGCGGATGACCGTATCATGCGTTTCCTTACACAACAAGCCTTCCTCTTTTAATTGTTCACAATATTTACGGGCCTTATCAGACAATTCAACACCAATAAACAAACCGCGGCCGCGAACTTCTTTTATCACTGGATTATCGATTTGCTTTAATTGCTGCACAAAATAGTCACCTAATTCTAATGAACGCTGTGCTAGATTTTCATCTACCAACACATCTAGTGCAGCAATTGATACGGCACATGCCATTGGGTTTCCACCGAATGTTGAGCCATGTGAACCCGGTTCAAATACTCCTAAAATATCCTGATTGGCAACAACACATGAAATTGGGAATACCCCGCCGCCAAGAGCTTTTCCGAGAACATACATATCAGGGTCAATACCTTCCCACTCACAGGCAAACATCTTTCCTGTTCGTGCTAAGCCAGCCTGAATTTCGTCTGCAATAAACAGCACATTGTTGTCTTTACACAATTGATAGGCTGCCTTGAGATATCCTTCAGGAGGAATAATAATTCCTGCCTCCCCTTGAATTGGTTCCACAAGAAATGCTGCTGTATTTGCTGTAATCGCATTTCTTAAAGCTTCTAAATCACCATATGGTACAAGCTTAATTCCTGGGAGCATCGGTCCAAATCCCCGCTTATACTCCTCTTCAGACGAGAGTGAAACCGCTGTCATTGTTCTGCCATGGAAATTGCCCACACAGCCGATAATTTCCGCTTGGTTTTCGGCAATTCCTTTGACATTATATCCCCAGCGCCGGGCAGCCTTGAATGCAGTTTCAACTGCTTCTGCACCCGTATTCATCGGTAATGCCATATCTTTATTAGTAAGCTTACAAACCTTCTCATACCAAGGGCCCAGCTGATCGTTATGGAATGCACGTGAAGTTAATGTAACCTTGTCTGCCTGCTCCTTTAACGCCTGAATAATTTTTGGATGGCGGTGGCCCTGATTTACTGCTGAATACGCACTTAGCATATCCATATATTTATTTCCTTCCGGATCCTCCACCCAAACACCCTCAGCCCGAGATACAACAATTGGTAGTGGATGATAATTATGGGCACCATACTTTTCTGTTTGTGCAATGATTTCTTCCGAAGTCTTTGTTTTCACTGTCATTCCTCGCTTTCTATACTATAATCAACTGCCTATCTCTATTTTAGCCTAGTAACGGTAAAGAATGAATAGTTGAAAACTTTATTTTTTTAAAAAAATAACCTAGAAGGCTTATAACTCCTCCTAGGCTCTAAAAGTAGTTTATTTTTTAATTAAATCCTCGCGTTGTGATTGATCAATCCACTCTTGCAGTTTCTCTTTTAACGTGTTAAAGCCCTGCTGGTTCTCACTGTCAGGAATAATCGCTGCAGCTTGGCGTCGACGCGGCTTCTTAACCCGTTGCGGTGCAGGTGCTTCTTCCGTTGCTTTTATTGATAAACCAATTTTTCCTGCTTCTTCGTCTACAGATAACACTTTCACCTTTACTTCGTCACCAACTTTAAGGTGATCGTGAATATCTCTCACATATCCGTGCGTGATTTCTGAGATATGCACAAGTCCTTGTGTATTCTCATCTATTGCCACGAACGCTCCATATGGCTGAATACCAGTTACTTTACCTGTAATAATACTTCCTATTTCAATATTTCCCGTCATGAAAACACTCCTAAATAAATAATTATATATACCCTTTTATACGCAGTATTAAATTATATCATAAAGCAACCATTAAAATCAAAGATTTGAGTAATTATCAACCTTATAGGGGTGGATGTCAAATAATCGTAACATAATATTCGATTTTTATTAACAAATGTCTCTGTTACGATGATACACTTATAGTGAAAATAGTTATTTTCAATGAGAGGTGAACAGTATGAACAAGATTGGTCAAACAATCAAGACTGCTCGAGAAATGCAGAATATAACTCAAGAAGAACTTGCCAAAAAGTTAAGAGTGGGTGTGCATACAATCGAGAAATATGAATCAGGAGAACAAGTCCCAAGCTCTCAAACGATTTTAAAGCTGTCCACTGTTTTAGATATTGCTGCTACAGAACTATTAGAAAATCAAGAGAATCAATCCAACTGAATAGTCAAAAAAGATCTATCTTTTGAGAACTCTTTTGTATAAAAAAAGAAAAATTTGGCTAACATGATAACATAAGCTTTCTAGTATCCCCCCTTTTTTAGTGGACAGCCATTATTGGTTTGTCCACTTTTTTATTCCACACTTAATTGGAACAACACAAATATTTT
Organism: Bacillus rubiinfantis; assembly: GCA_000752035.1. Classification (GTDB taxonomy): domain Bacteria; phylum Bacillota; class Bacilli; order Bacillales; family Cytobacillaceae; genus Neobacillus; species Neobacillus rubiinfantis. The sequence continues at coordinate 110,242 of CCFE01000011.1, forward strand.
TTGACCTCAATTATTTTAACATTTCTTAAAAATACCTTATCATAGGAAAGAAGCTTGTAACTTATGGAGGTGTAAAAGGTATGTCAATTTTTGATGAACAGATTGACCGATATAACACTGCGTCGGTCAAATGGGAAGCAACAAAAGATGTTTTTGGCGAGGCTGACTTATGGCCGATGTGGGTAGCCGATATGGATTTTCGGCCCCCCGAGGCAGTAATGGAGGCGATTAAAAAACGGGCAGAGCACGGAGTCTATGGCTATACATATATCCCTGCTTCAACGAAACAGGCAATCGAACAATGGGCATTAAAAAGACATGGCTGGAAGATAGAGTCATCATCGATGCTGTTTTGCAGTGGTGTCGTTCAGGCAATTAGTACCGCCATTCAAACATTTACCGAAGAAGGTGACCGGGTATTAGTACAATCGCCTGTGTACACACCGTTCTTTGACATGATTGAAAACAATAAACGGATTGTCGTAAATGCCCAGCTTATCCTTAAAGGAAATCAATACAGGATAGATTTTGCTGCCTTTGAAGATGCACTTAAACAAGGCTGTAAACTTTTCTTGTTATGTAGTCCTCATAACCCAGGCGGGCGTGTTTGGACGAAGGCCGAATTAGCAAAAATCGGTGAACTTTGCCTTAAATATAATTGTCTTATTTTATCTGATGAGATTCATTCAGACTTAGTTTACAAAGCATACAAACACACACCAATTGCATCCTTATCTAATGAACTAGCAGAGAACGTCATTACCTGCATCGCTCCTAGTAAAACATTTAATATCGCTGGTCTGCAAGCATCGGTAACAATCATCAAAAATAAAGAAAAAAGAGAGCGCTTTGAACAGACCATAAGACGGCAAGGCTTTTTCTCACTCAACACCTTTGGCATCATCGCAATGGAAGCTGCATATCGTGAAGGAGAAGCCTGGCTTGAGGATCTGCTTGACTATATTCAGAGTAATAAAGAGATTGCCGTAAACTTTCTGCAAGATAATCTGCCAAAGATTACTTGTGTCGATTCAGAAGGGACCTATCTCCTGTGGTTGGATTGTCGCGGGCTCGGCTTATCCGATGAGGAACTGCGCCGCCTCCTTATCCAAAAAGGACAGCTTGCACTCGAACCGGGAGCCAAATATGGCCCTGGCGGGGAAGGCTTTGTGCGAATGAATATCGCCTGTCCGAAGGATCATCTAATCGAGGGGTTGAACCGCCTGAAAACGGCACTTGGATAAGTTATACGAAAAAACCAGACGTGAATCACGTCTGGTTTTTCCATTATTATTCCCCAAGCCAATCGGTATGGAATGCCCCTTCTTTATCAATTCGCTCATACGTATGAGCACCAAAATAATCTCTTTGGGCCTGGAGCAGATTTGCCGGCAGAACCTCGGAGCGATAGCTGTCATAGTAAGCGAGAGCACTGGCGAGACCCGGTACTGGAATTCCTGCTTTTATGGCAATGGACACCACTTCGCGCGCTGCCTCCTGGTAATCAGCCGCAATTCCTTGAAAATATGGATCAAGCAAAAGATTTTCCAGCTGTGGATTACGCTCATAGGCATCCATAATATTTTGCAAAAACGCTGCTCGAATGATACAGCCGCCACGGAAAATTTTTGCTATCTCCCCAGGTTTTAAATCCCAGCGGTATTCTTCAGAAGCGACTTTAAACTGAGAAAAACCTTGAGCATAGGAGATAATTTTACTGAAGTATAAAGTCTTCCGGATTAATTCAATAAATTCGCTGTGGTCGCCCGAAAAAGAATTTGTTTTGGGCCCTTTTAAGATTTTGCTTGCTTTGACTCGTTCCTCTTTCATGGCTGATAAGAAACGTGAGAAAACAGACTCGGTAATCATGGTAAGGGGCACACCTAAATCTAACGCATTCTGGCTTGTCCATTTCCCTGTACCCTTTTGCCCAGCACGATCAAGAATAACCTCTACTAACGGGTTACCAGTTTCCTCATCAACTTTTGTAAAAATATCAGCGGTAATTTCAATTAAATAACTATCAAGTTCGCCTTGATTCCAATTATTGAATACCTCATGAAGCTCGGAAGCTGACAATCCAAGCAGCGATTTCATTACATGATAGGATTCACAAATCAACTGAATATCTCCGTATTCAATTCCGTTATGAACCATTTTGACATAATGCCCAGCACCATTTGGCCCTATGTATGTACAGCAAGGTTCACCATTGACCTGCGCTGAAATAGCTGTTAACAGCGGGGCAACGATATCGTAAGCCTCTTTTTGGCCGCTTGGCATAATAGCGGGTCCTTTTAATGCCCCCTCTTCGCCGCCTGATACTCCCGCACCAATGAAATGAATCCCTCTTTCAGCAAGTTCTCTATTCCTGCGAATGGTATCTTCAAAGAAGGTATTTCCTCCATCTATGAGAATATCTCCCTCTTCTAAATAAGGAAGCAACGACTCAATTGCTTTATCAGTGATGATTCCGGCATTGACCATTAATAAAATTTTCCGCGGTCTCTCTAATGATTGAATAAACTCACTAATATCCGCCGTCCCGATAATATTTTTTCCTTTGTGGTGTTCTAGGATTTCATCAACTTTTTCTTTAGATAAGTCATAAATGGCGACCGAAAAACCTTTGCTTTCAAAGTTTAACGCAAGGCTTCTCCCCATTACGCCAACACCAACAACACCAATTTGTTGTGTTTTCAATCTGATCATCCTCTCATGGTGTTTTCCTTTGTAATAATCTGACCCCATCACTTTTGTTATTATTCGCCTAAAGAAAGAGTTCATCCATCATTTGTCAGCTTTTCCTACCTAACGTACATGTTCCCCTTCATTTGTTAAAAAAGCATGAAGATGATCCAACATCTGTTGACCGGAAACTCGTGCTTCACCGCCCCCTTGGGCAAATGAAGGATTCCCGCCGCCTTTGCCGTTAATAAACGCCAGTGCATCAGCCATTATCGTCTTCATATTTTCAGCTCTTCCAGCCCCTCTGGCGCAAACAAGCTGCAGGCGATTTTCATTTTCGGAGACAACGAAGACCATTGCTGTTTCTTCCTTTAGCGTCATCAATCTGGCAAGCTTTTGCAGCTCTTGTATGGAACGATTTTGGAAAACTTTACTAATCATTGGCGCTGAATCGGTATGAGCTGCTAGCAGTTCTCTTGCTTCATAGTCAAGCAGTTGGTCACGTGCCTGGTCCAGAGCTTTTTCAGTTGATTTGTTAGTTTCAAGCAGCCGGGTTACAGCTTGTACCATCTCTGTTTCTGGGGCATTCAATAATTTCGTTAATCCAAGCAGTACTTTTTGCTTTTGTCCTAACTGATTGATCATCCGATTGCCGCAGACAAATTGAAGGCGAATATTCTTTCTTTGCCGTTCCCACGACAGAATTTTAATTCCATGAACTTCACCAGTTCTGTGTGGATGTGTCCCCCCGCAGCCATTGTAATCAAAATCTTCAATAATGACGAGACGGATATTATCCTTTACTTTCGTCTCTTTCCGCAGCGGATAGTGTGACAGCTCTTCTTCCGTTACCCATTTTACCTCAATTGGCCGATTTTCAATAATAATTTGATTGGCCATGTTCTCTGCTTTTGCGGCGTCTTCTTCACTTAAGGTCTCTGTCTCTAGATCAATGGTCACAATTTCATTTCCCAAATGGAAACCAACTGTTTCATAATCAAATAATTGTTCAAAAGCAGCAGAGAGAATATGCTGACCACAATGCTGCTGCATATGATCAAATCGTCTTTCCCAATCAATACGACAAACAAGTTCACCATTTGTTTCTGTTAAAGGTGTTTCAAGATAATGGCGAATTTCCCCAGCAATTTCCTCGACATTGATCACCTTACTGCTGCCAATCATCCCTGCATCATATGGCTGCCCCCCGCCAGTTGGATAAAAAGCAGTCTGGTTTAACACTGCATACCAATTACCATCTTCCTCTCTCTCTTGCTTTAAAACTTTTGCCGTAAAAACGTCTCTGTATGCATCTGCATAATATAACTTATGATCCATTATGTCGCTCTCCTATCATGAGAATTATATTTATTGTGAAAAAAAATACAAAATAAATCAAGAGAAAGTAATAAAAAAACCTGCTCATAAATTGAACAGGCTTTTCATTCAAAACTTTATTTTTGATTGCTTTGACGTTGACCATAGAATGGATGCATCATTTGTTGATGATATCCAGATGGGTAGCCGTGGTAGCCTCCCATCTGTGGATAACCCCCCATTTGTGGAAATCCTTGATATCCGCCCATCATTTGCTGTGGATATTGTGAGTAACCTCCCATTTGCGGAAATCCTTGTGCCCCTCCCATTTGTGGAAAACCCATCTGGCCCATTTGGGGCTGATACGCTCCTGGATACATACCGTATTGCCGCTTATCCATATAAATCCCTCCTAACCAATCTCATGGTAGTGTATGTACAGAATATTGGATAAGCTTAGATTCCTACCTAACATAATAAAAAAGGGCTATTTAAAACGTTAGCCATAAGAGGATTACTTCGTTGAAAGCGACTAATCATCCTGTGCTTCTTGCTGCCCAGGCTTTTTCTTATCCTGAGAAATTTCTCCGCAGGCCATTCGTTTGCCGGCATCACCAGCTGGAGCTGTCATGCCATCATCTTTTCCTTCATGAATCACAATTGAAGTACCTTCTTTAGTAAACAATGACTTTTTTCCATCTTTTAGGGACACATTCGCCGCGATTAAATCAGCTTTTACAGTACCGTCATCTTCCACAATTAAATTTGGCAGGTCCCCTGCATGTGCACCTTTCGGATGCAACAAGCCGTGCTCTTTATTTTCCGGATTAAAGTGGTCACCAGCTGATGTGAAATCTGGTGCCTTACATTTTCCTTTATTATGGATATGAATAGCATGTTCTCCTGCCGGCAGCCCTTTTAAATTAATTCCCAGTTTAACTCCGCTTGACTGTTCTGCTAATTCAATTGTACCGAGCGAGTCTCCAGCTGCATTATACATGGTAACAGTAGTTTTTGTTATATCCTTTTCCAAACAGCCTGTTAGCAGGATAAGTGGGAGAATTCCCCAAGCAATCTTCAAGTGTACTACCTCCAAAATCGACAATTTGTCTTTAGTATCGGTACTACTCGAAGTATTTATTCACATCTATGCGAAAAAAGAACAGCCATTAGCTGTCCTTGGTTGATGCTGTATGATGCTGTATAATTTTATTCTCTAGTTCTTTGGCTTTTTCAGCTTCTTTGTGCGAGACTTTGATAATCAGCTTCATTGTAAAAATTGCCCCAATTAGAAAAATAATAAAACTTATCGCTGCTGGAAAATATTCTGATTTATCTTCAGGAAAATATAAAAACAAAGAAAAGACTAGATTATGAAACATCTTTTTACTCCCTTCTAAAAGGAATTTACTCTTTCGATGATTATAACAGTAAAAAGTGTATCATACCACGAAAGTCTCTTTTATTTTAATACTTTTATTTGTTTAATGATGACATCCTTTTTTGGTTTGTCCTTCCCATCTACAGGGGCATCGGTGATTTTATCAACGATATCCATCCCCTCTACTACATGGCCAAAAACAGTATGACGAAAATCCAGCCACGGCGTACCGCCACTTTTATCATAGGCTTCAATGATTTCCTGCGGGTATCCGGCTTGTTTCATTTGCTCCTTCATTGATGGGTCAACCACTTTACTTTGCACGATAAAGAACTGACTTCCGTTCGTATTCGCCCCGGCATTGGCCATTGATAAAGCACCGCGCAGATTAAACAGATTATTTGAAAATTCGTCTTGAAACGGCTTACCCCAGATACTTTTACCGCCAGTGCCATTACCGTTCGGGTCCCCACCTTGAATCATAAAGTCTTTAATAACGCGGTGGAAAATTAAGCCATCATAATACCCGTCTTCACTATGTTTGGTGAAATTTTCTACCGCCTTTGGGGCATATTCCGGAAATAATTTTATTTTAATATTGCCCATCGATGTTTCCATTTCAACTAGTCGCTCATTTTCAGCAATTTCTGTTGTCAGCTGTGGATAAATTGAGTTTCCCACTTTTTGTTCTCCTTTCTTTTGCTCCATTTTTGAAGTGGAGGTAATTTGTTGATCTGTTATCGTTTTACTATTTGTCCCACATGCAGCAAGCATTAGAACAATCGCGAAAACAATGAACAAATTTAGCAGTCTCTTCATTTCATTCTGTCCTCCAACCTACACTTTATTACACACTATGTTTTTCATTTTAGCGTTTTCATATTAAAATAAATGTATCTAGTATCCTAAAGGGGTGTAATCTGTATGGCTGAATTACCAATCGGCTCAATCGTTACAGGAATTTATAAAACAGGGAAATATATTGGAGAAATCACCGATATTCGCCCACAGCATTATTTAGTAAGAGTGCTTGCAGTGTTTAAACATCCGATGCAGGGTGATTTACATAATCCAAAAGATGCTAATGTGCCTATCTTTCATGAACGGCGTGCCCTTGCTTATAGAGAACAGACGAATATTCCAAAAGGGATGGTCAAGCCTTATGTGGGTGAGGTACCAAACTATGCTGAGTCTTTAAGAAGTGCTATTGAGCATATGATTCAGGAGTTAGAAGAAAATCCATCTCCCTGGGCCGAAAAGAGTATAAATAATCTTTACTCACTCAAAAAGGAGTATTTCCCCGTTTAACAGTCATGGCCAAATCATTTGAAGTGATTTGGCCATTTTACGCGAATTCATTTAATAGTTTAGAAAAATCAACGCGGTCCCCGATCGTTGTTGGTTTTGGCCGCTCAAGATAACGTTTATCTTTCTCCACAAGCTTGAATATATTATAGGTAGTGAGTGCATCGTCAAGTGCACGATGATGTCGCCCTGTCCCCTCTTTGCCGTATTCCTGGACAGCCTTCCAGAGACCCGTTTGATTTTGGTCGCCAAAGAAACGTTTATACTCCATGGAAAGATCTAATTCATGGGCTTGAAAAGGAAAATTAACACCTGCCTGTAAACAATTATGGCGGAGGACCTTCATATCCATATTCCCCCAGGTGACAATAGTGGTTTCAAAATTACTTAGATTAAATTCCTCCAATTTACGGATGAAGTCATAAAAATTCAGCCCTGTGTCCACCTGTTGCTGTGTAATATGTAAGAATGACTTACAACGCTCTGTTAACTTAGGAAACTTAAGGGGTGTTACAAAAGAGGAAAATTGCTCGACAATTTGATCATCCCGTACAGCGACAATTCCAACCTCAATAATTTCCGCAAAAAAATCCTTCATCCGTACATTTCGGTCCGGCATTGAAAACTCAAAATCTATGAATAAATACTGACGTTTTGTTCTCAATTTGTGCACCACCTTTCAACGTAATCTATTCTGTATTACATTATATTGAGAAACCTGTACAAAAAACTGTGCTATTTTTCTATTTATATGCCTTTTATTATAGCACGATTTCAACGATAATTTTTTTAATTTTTTCACAAAAAGAGGGATGATTTCTTCATCCCGAAACATTACTTATTTTTATTAATAATGGCCATGGTACATCTGGATACACAGATAAGACGGTCTTGTTCATCGATAATCTTGATATCCCAAACCATCGTTGTTTTACCGCGATGCAAAACGGTTCCAATCGCCGTCACAGTTCCATCCGACTTCGGGCGAACATGATTGGCATTGATTTCAAGCCCAGCTACTGCTTGAGTTTCTTTATTAACCATTTCATATGCACCAAGGCTGGCAACTGTTTCTGCTAACGCCACTGATGCGCCGCCATGCAGAATTCCAAACGGCTGACGGGTTCTTTCATCAACTGGCATCGTAGCAATCACCTTACCCTCCTCTAAATGAGTGATTTCAATTCCTAGCGCATCCAATAAAGTGTTTTCGACCATATTTTTTCCCCCTCATTAACTTACCTCTAAACATAATTTACCATTATTAACAATATTCTCTTTGGTCTCCGTGTTTTCCTCCTCTTTTGTGCATAAAAAAAACAGCCGAGGCTGTTTTTTCTCTAATAATAAAATGGGTAACCGTATCCCGGATAGCCAAAGGCTGGCGGATATCCAAAAGGGGGACGAAGTGCTAATGAAGCTCCTAGGCCGCCGCCAATAAGTCCGCCTAAAAAACCTAGGCCGCCAATAGCCAATGGCCAGCCCCATAAGCGTTGATCAGGAATAGCGTGTGGGCTCCGATAGTATGGGTACATACAAGTCCTACCTCCTTTATTTGCCTATACTATTTCATATGCAAAAAGGAGGCAATTGGAGTGGGCAAGTTACTTGTTATTTCTCAGTCGGTTCAAATCGTTCGACGAATAATGCTAGAGTGCGAACCATTACTCCAGTAGCACCTGCTGGGCCAAGATCATAGTCTTTTGCAGCTGTGGCTGTACCCGCAATATCCAAATGAACCCACGGGGTGTCTTCAGCAAATTCGCCAATAAAGGCACCAGCGACAATCGCATGACCCTCGCTGCCGGGGGAATTGTTTAAATCGGCGACTTTACTGTTACGGACGCGTTCCTTCTCGGACTCGAATAAAGGCAATTGCCACATTTGCTCGCCAGCCTCCATTGATGCTTCCAATACTTGTTCATATAATGGCTCATAATTGGTCATAGCTCCAGTTGTATGAACGCCAAGTGCCGTAATGACGCCGCCTGTTAATGTTGCAACATCAACTAAGTAATTTGCGCCATGATGTTTCGCGTATGTAATCCCATCAGCTAATACTAAGCGGCCTTCCGCATCTGTATTTAATACTTCTATCGTCTTTCCACTCATGGAGGTAATCACATCATCCGGCTTAAGGGCACCGCCGCTGATCATATTATCTGTTGAGGGGATGACTGCTAAGACATTCTGTTCTGGTTTTAGTTCTCCGATAATTTCCATCGCTCCGAGAACGGCTGCAGCTCCGCCCATATCGGTTTTCATCCCAACAATACCCGCTTTCGTCTTAATCGAATAGCCGCCTGTATCAAAGGTAATCCCTTTCCCTACTAGGCCAATGACGTCCTGCCATTCCTCTTTACCTTGATATTTCAAAACAATCATTTTTGGGGGCTCGGCTGACCCTTTGTTGACTGCTAATAGCGCTCCCATTCCTAACCTTTCAATATCGGCTTTCTCAAGAATTTCGACTTCAAACTCGTATTTAGCTCCTAACTCAGCTGCATAATTTGCCAAATCGGTCGCTGTCAGCAGATTCCCTGGGGTATTGACAAGTGTCCTGGCCGAATTTGTGCCTTTTCCAAAAGCATAGCCAACGGTAAGCGCAGCCTGAACCTCTTCCGCAGCAATTGATTCACTATAAATCATTAACTTCTCCAATTTCCGCTCTGGTTCGTTTGCCTTTTGCCTGTATCCATCAAATCGATAGCTGGCAAGGGCAACTGCTTCACCGAGTGCATGAGCAGCATCTAAACCGTCCACCTTCTCTGTTATAAAAGAATCTAAGTAGAACGCTGCTTCACCAAATTTATTTTTTGTTAACTTTTTAACAAGTGTACCTAGCGCCTGGCGAAGCTTATCAAATGATAAATCCTTTTCTTTCCCCAGACCAACAAACCAAATCCGCTTTGCTCCGATTTTTGCGAAACTATGTACTTTGCTAATCTGTTTGAACTTAGCAGAAACATCTCCACTTTTAACTAGCTCCGTCAATTGTCCGTCGAACATTTCATCAAGTTTTTCCAAAGAACCGGCAAATTTCTCTGGCTGTTCAAACAAGCCAACAACCAATCCTTCCTGTTCCGCAGCTAAGTCTAACTTCTCTTTTACCAAAAACATCCAGATTCACCTCCAAGTAAATTTCTTTCTCATTATAGCGAAAAAGCAGAATGTTTTCGACCTTCTAACCATCTTCTAAGTAGAGAACCAAACTGGGGAGCTTCGGCAGCTCATTAATTCGTTCAAACGGAATGCTATCAATATCTTGCGGAAATCTCATTAAGCACTTTTCGATAAAAGGATAAACCTTCTCCAAATCCAGCCCCCAATGCTTAGGACGGTAATCTTGCAGATAATAGAAGGCCGTCAGCATCATCATGCGAGCTCCCTTTACATTGCCATACTCATAATGGTAAATAGCTACACTCATCTGTAATAAACCTTTTACGAATAAATTCTGTCTATCTGTTAACCATATTTCTTCTAATAGATCATGACAGGTATAATAATCACCTTCATTAAAGCTGACAAAGAACTCATAATATTCTAACGGATAATCTTCCATCTCCCTTTATTAACCTCCCCCTAAACACCCTTTCCTCTATTTTACGGATGAATGATTAGGAACGCAAAAAACAGGTCCATGACCTGTTTATCTCTTCTCCGATTGAATTAATCGCTGGCGAAACACTTGCATCGCTTTATCCTCATTTAAAGCCGCCAATTGTTTTTCTGTTAATTTGCCACTGCCTTTTTGGACAACATACACATCAACTTTCTTTTTCCCCCATAAACGATATACGTCCTCCACGGTTTCATAGTATAAATCTAACTTATGGCCTTTGATTGCGCCTCCCTTATCTGCAACTACTCCGTATCCATATCCGGGAATAAACAAAATCGTCCCAATTGGGAATATCGTTAAATCAGCCGCAATCGTCGAAAATAAGTCTCGTTTAACCTTAACCCCTGAATACGTAATTCCATATTCCGGGTGATCTTTATTTTTCCCTGTTGATTCAATTCCTGCTGTGTATCCTGTTGCAGTCACTGTATATTTCGGATACTTGGACCAATCAAAGGCATCCTCCAAAGAAGGAGTCCCAGTAACATTTTGCTTGACTGATAGTGTATTTGCGAGACGGCTAACAAGAAGCTCTGCGTCTACTCCGGAAAGAGATTGAAAAGTTACCATTAACGCCATGATAAACAGACAGGTCATAACTGCGCGTTTTGTCCAATTTGTCATTTTATTCATGCAAATATTTCACTCCTCCCAAACTATTCATCCCCAAGATGTTGGAAATTATTCAATAAATGGGAGAAAAAAAACTCTGACCAATTGGCAGAGTTCGCTAGAACATTTGATATCCTCTTTTTCGTAAAACTCTAATCGTAAAACCTGAACAGATGGCACCGACCAACCCGCTGAGAAGAATGATAATGTCAGCGGAAGCAAGTGAGCTGAGCCTTTCTCCTAAGTCAGTAAAAGCCACTTTACTATCAACAAAATAATCTATAAAGCTAACTTTATCAACAATGAAAATAACTATAAGTGGATAAATGATTGTCATGACCCAAGTCATGCGCAGAATCATATTTAGTATGAAGCCGATACCAAAAAATAACACAAAAAATAGAACAACTGATATCAACAAAAATGCAATATTCATCAAAATCCCCCTTTTTACCATCAACTTTTAGTGTACTGAATGGGGAAAACGGAGTCAAAGAATATCATTCAACCGGATGAAAAAAGAAGGCAGAACATTTCTCTGCCCTCTGAAACGGTTAAATGAAGTTAAATTTACCTTTTTTCATCACTAGTGATGCTCCGCCAATCATGTATAGTGCACGGTTGTCTACAACCTTTTTCATGAAGGAAGCTTTTGTGCCTGTAAGTTTCTTGCCAAATACGACACCAATTGCATCATCTTCACCAAGCGAGCAAACCGTACCTTTATTGTCAAATTTAAAGGTTTCAAGCTGTGGCTTATTCCTTATTAATGCGGCAAGATTGTGCGCTACTACCTCACCCTGTTGCATAGCAATTTGTGCTGTTGGCGGATATGGACGATTAATTTCTTCATTGATGATTAATGAGCAATCACCGATAACAAAGACATTATCAAACCCAGGCATACGAAGGTCTGGCTGAACTTTGACACGGCCTCTCATCGCTTCAAAACCAGATTTTTCAATAATCGAGTTGCCACGGACACCTGCGGCCCAAACGACAGTACCTGCTTTGATTTCACGCGGTTCCTCGTCACCTTTAGCTACTAGAATCCCTGTAGGAGTAGCTTCTTTAATGGCAGTGCCAATTAAGAATTCGACACCTCTTCGCTCCAACTGAGATACAGCATAATTAACCAGTTCCGGATCAAAACCTGGAAGAGCTGTTGGTGCGGCCTCAACACAGATAATTCTCACTTTGCTTGCATCAATATCATATTCACGGCATAGTTCTGGAACCCGATTTGTTAATTCCCCGAGAAATTCAATTCCTGTAAACCCGGCACCGCCGACAACAATCGCTAAGCGAGTATCGTCTTTTTCCTCTTCCATATTATAAGTAGCAAATTGATACTCAATATGCTCACGTAACTGACGTGAAGAGTTAACATTGGTAATGCCAAACGCATACTCTTTTAGACCTTTGATTCCAAATGTTTCTGGTTCACCGCCAAGAGCGATAACGAGATAATCATAGGTGATTTCACCATTCTCGAGGATTACTTTCTTCTCATCTTTATTGATCTCGACTACTGACCCTTGAATAAAGTCAACCTTGTTACGGTCAATCACATTTTCAATATTATAACGAACTTTATCATGATGTAATGTACCTGCAGACGCTTCATGCAGCCAAGTTGTTTCATAATGGTAACTATTTTTGTTTACCAATACAATATCTGCTTCATTTACCCCTAGATGTTTTTGCAACCGAACAGTCGTTAACAATCCACCGTACCCGGCGCCGAGAATGACGATTTTTGGCTTTTTCAATTTAATCACTTCCACCCTTGTTTTTTTATACCCTGTTTTTTGTTATTTTTTACAGCCATGTACATTTTTATTTTTATAAAAGCAAGGAATGTATGTGAGAAAATTCACGAATAAAGACAAGAAAGAATAACAATTACCAGCATAAAAATAATAGACCGATGACTGTTTTGGTATAACTAATAATAATAGTTCCTGCTTTTCATAAAAATGTACTATTTTTGTCACAAAATATTAACAATATATCCACATTCATCTTATTCTACTTTACTCGGAATTTCAAGCAATTTACACAACTTCTTTATAGGAAAAAAATAAGTGTATTTTTCCATTCGTTTTAATAAAACAGACAAGTTAAAGCGGGATAAAAATGAAATCAATTTGATTCGTAGTATGATGGTGAAATTATTGTTTTGTGTTATGATAATGAGTGGTATTGACACTATTAGATGGGGGGATACATAATGCAAGAAGATCAAAAGCTGTATGATATTACGATTATTGGCGGGGGTCCTGTTGGTCTATTTACTGCATTTTACGGGGGGATGAGACAAGCGTCTGTCAAAATAATTGAAAGCTTGCCTCAGTTGGGTGGTCAATTATCGGCGCTCTATCCGGAAAAATATATTTATGATGTTGCTGGCTTCCCAAAAGTACGTGCACAAGAACTAGTCAATAACTTAAAAGAGCAAATGGCTAAGTTTGAACCAACTGTTGCTCTAGAACAGTCTGTCGAGAAGCTGGAAAAACAAGAAGATGGAACATTTAAATTAACGACCAATAAAGAAGTTCATTATACAAAGACAGTCATCATCACTGCCGGAAATGGTGCGTTTCAACCGCGCCGCTTAGAGCTGGAAAGTGCTGCTCAATACGAGCGTAAGAATTTATATTATTTCATTGATGATCTTAATCAATTTGCCGGTCAAAAGGTTGTTGTCTTTGGCGGCGGCGATTCTGCGGTTGACTGGGCATTGATGCTGGAGCCGATTGCTGAAAAGGTGACGATTGTGCACCGTCGCGATAAATTCCGTGCTCATGAGCATAGCGTAGAAAACTTGATGAACTCGAAAGCAGATGTAAAAACACCGTTTGTTCCTGCTGATTTAATTGGAGATGAAGACGGCATTAAACAAGTTGTACTCGAAAGTGTTACAGATAAAAGTCAGGAAACAATTGAAGTTGATGCGGTTATTTGTAACTACGGCTTCGTTTCCTCCCTCGGCCCAATAAAAGAGTGGGGCTTAGAAATTCAGAAAAACTCGATTGTCGTTAACTCGAAAATGGAAACAAATATCCCTGGGGTTTATGCTGCAGGTGACATTTGTACCTATGACGGCAAAGTAAAACTAATCGCTTCCGGATTTGGCGAAGCCCCTACCGCTGTAAACAATGCGAAGGCCTTCATGGATCCAAAAGCAAAAATCCAGCCGCTCCACAGTTCATCGATGTTTGATAAATAATATACACAAAGAAGGCATCCGAAGTGGACGCCTTCTTATTCTATTAACATTCTTCCGGTGTTCCTGCCTGTGTCGAATACACGAATATTCGGGGGTTAATATGTGCCATTCTGCACTTCCGATTAAGCAACTTTAGCGGTTAAGCCCTTTTGAGCACAACACTAGAAGCGTTCCTGCATATTTACTGGAACGCCTAGGTTAACGGAAATAATAGCTATTTTGCCAAATGAACCAAAAGAAATCCGCTATACATTAATGCAAATAAGATATGAATATACCGAAAAAGACAAAGGCAAGAGTACTATACATATTCATTTGGCTTCTCCCCAAATGATAACTTACTTATTATTTTATCATAAGTAACCCCACTTTACTTGTAAAATTTACCTTTTTTCAATATGTCCCCATTTTCCGACCTAATGCATCGATTGCTTTCTGGTTGTGGGAGTTCTCCAAATATCAGTTTTCGTTGGTGGATAAAAACAAAAGTAATAGCTCCCTGTTCACGCAAATCATCAAGAATAGAGTGTCACTTCGTTCCAAAATGGGCAGTAAGGGGTATCTTAACATGAAAATTTGTTATACATCTCTACACTATTGTATATTCCTTCCATTATTAGACACAATACTGTTGAGGTGACTATGATGAATAAAACAACGTTAATAGTGTCTGTAATGGTTTTAATTGCTGTAACTTCTTTAAATATCCTCAAAGGAGAAGCGGAAATCCAATACCCTAAAAAAGAACAAATGATTCATTACTATTCAACTGAAGAATTATTGTTAAGCTTTATAAGACCTAAGGTTGAAGAGATTGTCCAAGAGAAATATGGGACAAGAATGCCTTGGAACTTTGTTAAGGTAAATGAAGTTAAGGGAATTGCTTTAGTTAAAGAACCTAAAGATTGGTTTGAGGTAAAAGCGGTAATAGCAGTTGAAGAAAAATCAAAAACTACATATGATGCTTTAACTATTAAGTTTGATGAGCATCATTATAATTATGATAAGAATTTTATGAAGAATTTAAGGGATATTTCCTTTGAATTGTTAGAATATAAAAAGGATGTAAAAGATATTCATGAAAAAACTATGGAGGGGCATTGATAGCCTCTCCTTTTGTTTTTTGGTTTTAGCTCTACCATCATGACTGCCACGTCAGCAAAATAGCGTTCCTGTCAATTACAGACACGCTCCCGTTACTATAAGTACAGTATTTCACAAGCAAGAAGCATATGATATGATTAACAAAAATAAAAGGAGACTATTTTTATGTGGGTTAATTTTTTTACTTTTGCTCCAATTATAACAATATTCTTTTATATAGCCATTGTTATTTTTATTCTCTGGTATCTAATCCGATTCCTAAGATTACAAAAGGAAATGATTAATGTTCTAAAAACAATTTCTGACAAGCTCGATAAGCCACAAAAATTAGACTAGAAAACCCGTCTTTTTTTGTATAACAGTAATAAACATTGCAAAAATTCTTTATTAAGCTAAACTACTCCGTTAATTTCTGTACATTCTTACATAATCATTAAGCTCATTTTTGGATTCAATAATATATAATATTGATTAACCTATGTGCTGAAATGGACTTGAATTTTAAAAAAAGATTGGGGCTGTCCAAAAAGTCAGGTAACTGAACTTTGGTTGCCCTTTTTTTCATAAGGCTGCTTCAATAGAGCCTGTTGATTTCCGCTCCAGGCGGCTTCAATCAACAGGGTTCAATATAACCTGAATTTTTTTTAAACCAACGTCAATTGCTTGGTCCATAGTTATTTTTGAGCGTTTTTTTGATTAGACATTTTTTCAACTATTTTTTCTTATTGGTCTTGTTTAAAAACATAAAAAAAGCCTTCTCACTAAGTCATGTTTTTCAACACTAACTATCGAGAAGGCATGTAATTCATAACCCTTTACATTAACATTAACATTCTTCCGGTGTTCCTGCTGCCGTTGCTGTCCGGAACGACGAACCGCAGCCGCACGAAGCGATGGCATTCGGATTATCGATGGTGAACCCGCCGCCCATCATCGATTGTTTGAAGTCGATTTTTGTCCCCTGCAAAATAGGAGCACTCTCTTTATCAACCAGGATCTCAATTCCATATTGTTCAAAACGAAGGTCATCTTCATTTACCTCATGGGCAAATCCCATTCCATATGATAAGCCGCTGCAGCCGCCGCCTTTTACATTAACGCGTAAGAAAGCACCCTCTTCTTCGTTATGCTTCATCATTTCTTTAATTTGTAGTGAGGCCGCTTCAGTTAAAATAACAATATCTTTATTCAAAAAAATTACCTCCCTTTTTCACTACTAAGGTTTATTTTTAGTATAGCATCGATATACGTCCACACAAAAAAAATTGAACTATTATATTCTATGAACAGGATGCTAAAAAGGAGAGCCTCACGCTCCCCTAAAACATTGGATTTTCGTCCAAGTATTGATAGATATTATCGACTAACTCATCCGGAGTCTCTCCGGTAACGATTTCTCCATTCACAAGCGCATATAGATTTCTTGCGCAAATTCCACAATAACTGAGGCAGCCATATTCAATAATATCCAGATTAGGATCTCTTTCTAATTTCTCTAATGCTTTCTGTGACCCATTCGCAAGATTGCTGACACAGAACTCTATAATTGGCTTAAACATGCTTTCACCTCTCCGTACCTATTTATCCTACTATGTTTAAACAGGAACGTCAAATACCACGTTACTAGTATCTTTGTCAAGATATCCTGGCATATATGTTGTTATTTTGACATACTTTCGATATACTCAATAATGATAAGATGAGGTAGTAATATAAGGTTTCTAATAATTCTGAATTATTTTTACATATTAATAGCATTTATTTTAAAATAGTATTTTACAAAACTATTATTGCTATAAAGGGGTATGTACATGAAAAATCTTGTGATTCTTGGAGGCGGTTACGGTGGGATGAAAATCCTAAGTGAACTCCTACCTAATAACCTGCCCACTGATGTGATGATTACTTTAGTTGACCGCGTTCCCTATCATTGTCTGAAAACTGAATATTATGCGCTTGCTGCTGGAACCGTTTCCGACAAGGAAGTCCGGGTTGATTTTCCTGAGCACCCGCAGCTTAAAGTGAAATATGCCGAGGTCATTGGTATTGACACGAAGGAAAAAATGGTACTACTAAAGGATGATGACCCTCTAATATACGATGACTTAATCATCGGTTTAGGCTGCGAGGATAAATACCATGATGTTCCTGGCGCAGATCAATTTACCTACAGTATTCAGAGCATTGAAAAGGCGCGAGAAACTTATACTGCATTAAATAATCTTGGGCCTGGTTCTGTTGTCGGGATTGTTGGTGCTGGTCTCAGTGGCGTCGAGCTTGCCAGTGAGCTAAGTGAAAGCCGCAGTGATTTAAGCATAAAATTATTTGACCGCGGGGAACACATTCTTTCCGCTTTTCCTGATCGGTTAAGCCAATATGTAGAGGGTTGGTTCCGTACTCATCGTGTTGAAATTATTAATAATTCCAATATTACTAGAGTAGAAGAAAACACGCTATACAATCATGACGAGCCTCTTCCATGTGATGTAATTGTCTGGACAGCGGGGATTCAAGCCAATAAAGTTGTCCAGAATATGGGGGTAGAAACGGATCGTTCTGGCAGGGTGGTCATTACCCCACGCCACCACCTGCCAAATGATGAACATATCTTCATTGTCGGTGATTGTGCCAGTCTCCCTCATGCACCTAGTGCCCAGCTCGCAGAGGGCCAAGCCGTACAAATTTCGGAAGTATTACGAAAGCGGTGGAATGGGGAGGAGCTCCCTGCTGAATTCCCGCCAATTAAGCTAAAAGGAGTTCTTGGTTCTCTTGGAAAAAAACAGGGCTTCGGGATGATGGCTGACCGGGCTATTACCGGTCGCGTTGCTCGGCTGTTAAAGTCTGGGGTTCTGTGGCTATACAAATTCCATAATGGCTGATTTAGTTTAACTAATATAACTAACTAGGGCTGAACTCTATATGAGTCAGCCCCATTCTTATACCGCTTGGTACCCGTATTTTTCAAGTTTGGCGAAAATCGTCTTAAGCCGAGGATTCCCCTCACCAACAATTTCATCTTTAATAACAACTACCGGATAAAACAAATCCTCCTCAATCACCTTTTGGGCAAAATCACGCTTTTTTTCCTCTAGCGGCGGATTGTAAATATCAACATAACTCATTTTGTACGGTTGATCAGGAAACTTCCGGGAAATTGCTGCCTCAAGCCATTCAAAGGTTTCCTTTGATGATGGCAGGTTCACACAGCTCGGACATAATTGCTCAGCACCATAAAGAACTATCTCAATCTCAGTAAATTCCATAATATCATATCATTCCTAACCCTTTTTCTTTTATTTTACTATATAAAACTTGGAAAACATAAGAATAAGAAATACATTTAATTGTACCATTCCCCAGATTCTGATAATGGATTTTTACTGTTCGCATCAGTATAATGTAGATAGGAAAGGAGTCGATAACGATGTCAGAACAAGAAATGTTTGAACAGGTTTCAGAAGTATTGGATAAATTGCGCCCATTTCTTCTTCGCGATGGCGGAGATTGTGAATTAGTTGATGTAGAGGACGGGATTGTTAAACTTCGTTTGTTAGGTGCATGCGGATCTTGCCCTAGTTCAACCATCACCCTTAAAGCCGGAATTGAAAGAGCCCTGTTGGAAGAGGTTCCGGGAATTGTTGAAGTCGAACAAGTATTTTAAGCCTTTTTAAAGCGATTGCCACAAATGCAATCGCTTTTCATTTCTTTCTATAGCTTGTGTACCATACGCAATTCCAGCTGTTAATCAACGATACAGCCAATCCAATGTAGGTAAATTTATACTATTACTATGAATTAAAGCACCACTTTGCTGAAAAAAACCCGCTAGAAATCGTTCATATTCGGATGAATGACGAATTATTTTACTTAAACGTTCCTCCAGCCATCTTTTTTCCTGCTCTGATCTGCTTGAATAATAATTTTCAATGCACTCAAAATAATGGAGTGGAAAGATTAACCTTGCGTACAACAGCCGCCACGAAAAAGTCGACAACGGTGCAATACTTTGATATTCAGAAAAAAATTGCTTTACATCAACATCATAAGTCTGGTTATTTTGCCAATAGCGTCCCCTAACCCATTCTGCCAGATCACGGCTGCGGTGATCAAACACCCACTCAAACGGGTTTTTAATTGTGTATTGTCCATCCCAAGTCTTTGTTGTAAATCGTTCATGACAGACTGTTCCGCTATCGATTTCCAACGGCTCATCATCAAGCTCGGTATCGACTAAATATTGGATGGCATTCTCTGTAAGCCCCATATAATAGGGGAACGATTCGGTAAACAGTTGCTCGAATTCATCCTCAGGTGTTTGAAATAATAAACTATTCCATACCTTCTCCATTTGCTCCAGACGTCTTTCCCATAACTGTTTCCATTGTCCGATTCTGGAAGAGCGCTGAATTTGAAATGGCACTCGGCGGCCACGCTCATGGAACTTGGCCAGCTTACGGCCGTGCTTTGCATGCCGCTGCTTCCTTTCCGTTTGCCTGATGGCGAAAATACAATATTTTTGCTGCTCCCATGTGGTGATAAAGTTACCATCCTTACCTTGCAAGATAATCGGCACATGCTGGTCGCCGTATCCTCTTAAATGATTGGATATTTCGCTCAATTCCTTGACATCTTCTTCAGACTTATTATACGGACTCGCCAGTATATAGAGCCAGCCATTGACACTGACGGCATCATAGGCATTAATCTTTAGCTGCTCATGAGCCTTAATTCCATAATGGATTTCTAACATTTTAAGCAACTGCATGCTTCTCCCCCCTATTTATTTCAAGTATATGTGGGCAATGGGAAAACTTGTTGTGGCCCAAAGTAAAAATATCACGAAGAAAACAATTTAGTTGATTGTTTTTTCAGAAATTGCATATCATAAACTAATAGAGTTAGTTAAAACACACAGAAAAGGTGATTAAAGGAATGGCAAACAATAACAGAATTGATCTTACAGAAGAAACGGCTCGCAGATGGCTGAAAGAAAGAGGGGTTCGCATCGAGGATATTGCCGATTTAGTTTACTATTTACAAAATAAATATCATAAAAATTTACAAATGAAAGATTGTCTGGAAAATGTTGAACGCGTTCTCTCTAAGCGTGAGGTTCAAAATGCCATCATTACAGGCATCCAGCTGGACAGGCTGGCAGAAAAGGGAATGCTTGAAGAACCGCTGCAATCGATCATTGCCACCGATGAAAGCCTCTACGGAGTGGACGAAATACTTGCCTTCTCAATTGTCAATGTTTACGGTTCAATCGGTTTTACGAATTACGGCTATATTGATAAGCAAAAGCCAGGAATCCTTGCCAGATTGAATGATAAGTCTACAGGGGAATGTCATACATTTTTAGATGATATTGTCGGTGCCATAGCTGCAGCCGCTTCAAGCCGATTGGCACACCGAGCCGCAGGCATTACTACCCAAGATTAAAGCAAACTTGCCAATTGGCAAGCCCGTTAGAATGATGAAAGATAGATTCTAATTTTTAATACTAAAGGAGCAGGGCTAACGCTTCAATAGAAGCTCGTCCCTGCTCTTTTTTACCATTCCCATTGGTCTAACGAATCAATGGCATAGGTCGGCTGGCGGTCATATCCTGCCAGCAGTTCTTTCGATGTTACACCTGTATGGACTAATAACGTATCCATCCCAGCATTCATGCCAGCTAAAATGTCGGTATCATAGTAATCGCCCACCATGATTGTTTCTTCCTTCTTTGTTCCCAGCACCTTCAAAGCCTGCTCCATAATAATTGCTTCTGGTTTCCCAATAAAAATCGGTTTCGTCTGTGTGGACACGGTAACAACAGAGGTTAATGAACCATTGCCTGGGAGAAGGCCTCTTTCCGTTGGGATTGCAATATCGCCATTAGTCGATATAAACACAGCACCATTACGGACAGCTAAACAGGCAATTGCCAATTTTTCATAAGAAATATCACGGTCTATGCCTATTACGACAAAGTCGGCATGTTCACCTTCATGGCGGAAGCCTTTCAGGTCGATAGCAGTTTGAATTCCTTCCTCGCCAATCACGTAAACAGAGGCATCCTGCTTGCGCTCATAAATATAATTAGCGGTGGCCTGACTGGTTGTGAATACAAGCTCCGGCCGCGCTGGAATATCAAATTTGTTCAGCTTGTCGGCTACCTGTTCCGGAGTACGTGAGGAATTATTGGTAACAAACAAATAGGGAATACCTTTTTGTTTTAATTTTTTCACAAAATCTGAGGCCGCCTCAATCCGCTCTGATCCCCGATACATTGTCCCGTCTAGGTCGATTAAATAACCATTATATTTTTTCAATAAAACATCACTCCTGTCTATAATATGCACTATCCGATCCCAACTAGTCGTAAGTTATCCCTTAGAAAATTGAAAAGGACCGCATAAACGGCCCAATCATTTTCTAAACGCAGATACCGGTCCTAATTCGTTGGTAAGGTAGTCACGAACATTTGTTGCGAAGATAGTTAAATGCTCGAGATGCTGCGAAAATGCTGACTTGAGCTCTGAATGATCTATCTCCAGATAATTTTGCACCAGCGATTTCCGGAAACCTATAAGAACTTTAAAGGCCTCGCCAGTTTCTGTCGAGATCACCTTCTCATCCATAAGGATATCAATAATGTCCTCGTAACTTCCAGGATCGCGCATGATAAAACCATCAATCATTGCATTTCCAACATCCAAAACCGATTCCAAGCACATATGAGTAATCCGCTCAAGCGCAGCCTGCTCAATCGGTGTTTGCCATGCCTCCATACTTGAAAAAAGTTGTATTTGTTTTTCTAAATACACCAATGTTGTTTCGATTTTTTCACGATCAACAAAATACATTACCTTCACTCTTTCTTTTTAAATAGTATGCAGAGATGATCTGCTTTAAAAACATAAGCGAGTCTTTGATTTTGACTATGTACGAAACCCTGAACTAATCGCTTGCTATCCCAGCTATATTGTAACATATCGCTGATAAGATTCTTTTGAACTTTTTTTAACGACTTTCACGTAGTCTTATTATTCCCATTATCGTGTTTGATTTGTTACTATTAAGAAGAAATGAAATTGGAAAAGGAGACCATCTTACATGACAGAACGTTTTTTTCTATATGATGATAAAGAGGAAACAACAACAAGATTTGTCAGCTTTGTGGGCGAACATCAGCGCTTTGATTTGGCCATTATTCAGACAGGACGCCACTATGGAAAACAGCTAGTCCTCGACATGCAAGGAAATCGCTTTGCGATAATTGGCCAGGACGATTTACAAGAGGAAGGGTATTTAGAATTTGCCTTTCAATTAAATGAAGAAGATGCAGAGGAATTAAGATCCTTCTTACTAGAGGTTGTCTAATTAAATTACAGCACATCTTTTCACTTTTCCTAGTCATACTAAGGAAAAGGAGTGAAATCAATGTCAAACCAAGAGGAACAAGAATATTATGATCTCTCCAATGTAGAAAAACAGCAGAATTACTTAACTGCTGAGGAGTTTCCAGATGGTCCGTATGGTTCGCCGATAAGGCAGGATGAACCTGTTGTATTAAAAAGCAGCCCGTGGAAGGATGGTCAACGCCGCTACAGCAGCTACAATTATGAAAATAAGTCACTGCATCAGGGTTTACCGCGGCAAATGGAGGGTGCTCATCCAACTCACGATGACCCAGATACAGATGAGCAGCCCCCATATGACAAAATACCGCAATAATCCACGGCTTCACTGAAAAACTCGCTGTTCGCGAGTTTTATTTTTTTTCCCGCCTTAACAGGCTGTAAGACCCCCACCTCAAGATTATGAGGCTATAAGGAGTCTAGTGGGGGATGAAGAAAACCCTCACTGATGGAAGTTTCACTTTATCCTTTTTAATACAAAGTAAGCACAGCCAAAATTACAATACTCAAATAGGTATTCACTCAACGTGCTGATTTTTGTATCGAAGGTTGCTTTTTGATTTTGGTCATCAAAAAATCCCTTGAGACGCAGCTGTCCATATCCCCAGTCACCAACGATATAATCGTAGCGCGATAAGATATCGCTATACCGTGCCTTTAAAGCTTCCTCATTAAAGCCATTGCGATAATCTTGAATAAGCTCATATGCGGTGTTACCTATGACTACCATACTTTTACGTTCACCTCAATTTTTACCACATGAGTCTACTTCCAATTATAACCGATAAACCATCAATTTCTAAGCAAAAAATATTCCGCTCAGGCCATTCTATAAAAAGGAGGTGTGTTTATTTGAAAAAAATCGCGATGACAATAGGCCTATGTCTATTAGCGGCTTTAACAGGCTGTTCCAAGGATGCAAATAACCGCGATATCTATGAAGAATCCGGTAATACCATCAATGTCAACAATAAGCGCGCTGAGCTTTATCGTGAAGGTGCCAGCAATAGCATCCGTAATGTAAGCAATGACTATGGCTATGTTCGTCATCAAAAAAGTCCGGTGATGAACGATAACACCAATGATAATCGTAACGCCATCAATCGGGAGCAATTAGCACACATAATCAGTAAATATAGTGTCAGCCTTCCAAATGTAAATGATGCCGCTACATTGGTTACCGATCAAGAAGTACTAGTAGCTTATGATACTGACACGAAAGACCGCCAATTGACAGCAGACCAAGTTAAGCGAACCGCGATATCTGTTGTTCCCAGATATTTTCATGTTTATGTTAGTGATAGTAAAAATTTAATTCAAGATGTTGAAAATCTTGCCAGCCTTGATTCAACGAATAAGTATTCACGTTCCCAAGTTACCGATGTTATTAAAAGAATGAAAAAATCACCGCAAGGAAAAAGAATTTATAGTGGTGAAGATGAGAATGGTTTAACACCAAAAGATAAGAAAAATGACGATGTTCGTTAAAAAAAGAGTTCAGGGAACCCCATCGTTGGGCCTGAACTCTCTTTCTTATGCTTCCTGCGCATTTTGTTCACCAAGTAATTGCTTATGCTTGGCGGCAGCGTTTACCTGTTCATCTGCATGATAGGAGGAACGAACAAGCGGTCCTGCTTCACAATGACTAAATCCCTTGCTCATTGCAATTTCACGAAGTTCATTAAACTCTGCCGGACTGTAATATTTTTGCACTTTCAAGTGTGATTTCGTTGGCTGTAAATATTGCCCTATGGTCATAATATTGACGTCATTTGCCCGTAAATCATCCATTACCTGAATAATTTCCTCTCTTGTTTCCCCAAGACCTATCATTAAACTTGATTTTGTCGGAACGGCTGGCTGCATTTCTTTTGCCCGACGGAGAAACTCAAGGGAACGCTCGTACTGTGCACGGGCCCGTACTCTTGGTGTTAAGCGTCTAACCGTTTCAATATTATGATTCAAAATATCAGGTTTTGCTTCCATTAGAATTCGGAGATTTTCCTCCTTGCCGCCCATATCAGATGGCAGTACTTCTATAGTTGTGAATGGGTTTTTACGACGAATTGCTCTTACTGTTTCTGCAAACACGGCTGCACCGCCATCTTTTAAATCATCACGAGCTACTGCCGTAACGACGACATGTTTAAGATTCATTAATTGAACAGAGTCTGCAACTCTTTCCGGCTCAGTCCAATCTAATTCTGTTGGCAATCCTGTTTTCACGGCACAGAAGCGGCAAGCACGCGTACAGGTATCCCCAAGAATCATAAACGTAGCGGTACGGCGGGCCCCCCAGCATTCATGAATGTTCGGGCAGCGAGCCTCTTCACAAACGGTATGTAAATTTTTTTCACGCATTAATTTTTTTAAGCCAGTATATGATTCATTGGTATTTAGCTTTATTTTTAACCACTCCGGTTTTCTTAACAGCTCTTCTCGATTACTCATCCTTCCTCCCCCTTACGTAAAAAACACTACTGATGTCACTTTATCACAATGATTATAGTACAACAAGTGAGAGCATTCTTTATCAACAGTCTTGATTTACTGGAATGTAAACTTACCATTTATTAGTGATTATGAAATGGGCAATTATTCATACACTAATCCTGTACATTAATCGGAAGGAGGATTCCTTTGCGAGTATTGCTATTAATTGGAACCTTTCTTTTAGCCTTTGCGGCTTCAGCAACACCTAGACAGGTATCTGCTGCAGAAGAAACTGATATTTTTCAAAGAAGAATGCAGCTTTATCAAAAAGTGGAAGCAGTCACGCAAATCCCCTGGTATTATTTGGCCGCAATTGATCAATATGAAAGAAATATTCGCTTAGTACGCAACGATTTACCAAAGCCTGATAAAATAATCTCGATTTATTTTCGTCCGGAGCAATGGGCTGGAATTGTTAACCCAAATTCAAATGATGATAACCCAGCACTTATTCAATTATTTAATGGGATTGGAGTCGATGGCAATGATGATGGTAAAGCCAGCTTAAACAGCGATGAAGATGTCCTGTATACTATGGCCCACTATCTCCTCTCATATGGGGTAGATCATGAGAATATTAAAATCGGCCTATGGGATTATTACAAACGTGATCGTACGGTCGGAAGCATCGCGATGTATGCTAAACTTTACCGTCACTTTGGACGACTGGATTTGGATAAACGGGTATTTCCCGTACCACTTCATAGTAACCATAGTTATCGCAGTACTTGGGGTGATAAACGTGGCTGGGGCGGCAGGAGAATACACGAAGGAACAGATATTTTTGCAGGCTACGGTGTCCCTGTCAGAGCTACATGTTATGGAGTTGTGGAAATCAAAGGCTGGAACAAATATGGTGGCTGGCGAATCGGTATCCGCGATATAAATAATACCTACCATTATTTTGCCCATCTTAGCGGCTTTGCTAAGGATATTGAGGTGGGGCAGATTGTTGAGCCGGGGATGATTATTGGCGGTGTTGGCAGCTCCGGTTATGGACCTCCTGGAACGTCTGGCAAATTCCCTCCTCATTTACACTATGGAATGTATAAGGATAATGGAAAAACCGAATGGTCTTTTGACCCTTATCCACACTTAGCCCGGTGGAAAATGCTTGAGCGAATGGATATGAGAAAGAAAAAATAGGACTTTCCCTTGTGGATCGTCCTATTCATTTTCAGTTTTTTTCTTCTCCGCTTTCTTTTCCGTCTTTTTACTTCCATCCTTTGCCTTATCATCTGCAGGCACTGGAAATGATGGAGTAATCATTCCTCCGCTATTATAAAATTGCGGTACTTCGCCAGATACCAGCTGTGAGCCAACTGGAATGCTTTGTTTTAACTTTGTTACTTCAGTTGCAAAAGGAGTAATAATCTGTACTGATACCTCAATTTCAACAGATACTGAAATCCACGTATTATTAATGCCCATCTCTTCGGTCTCAATATGCACATCTGGTTCCACTTCCCCAATCGCTTGAAATTTCACCGGGATTTTGGGACCAAGGTTACCTAGTAAAGCAATATTTGTTGCCTGACCAAGAGGGACATACCATACAATCGCATCATCATCCGTCGAATCTTCTGTTTCTATTTCTACATCTGTCAGCTGTTCAAGCGATGCCAGCTTTCCCTGCTTAGCAGCCTTGATATTTTTCTGAATTTGAGCTGTTGTTTCCGCTAATACACGGTTCACAACATCCGTATTTAATTGAGCGTTTTGCCCTGTTCCGTTCTCGCCGGGTGTTACAAGAATGACTTTATTGTCATCACCAATATTTGTGGTTCGTTTCGTAATTGCGCGGTTAATAACAACCGAGGCAATGTTGCGCGTTTCTGATTCGGCATAACGCATTAATGTTGGCTCGATTCCTTTATTAACAAGGACAATTCCAATTGCCGTTGTGATTAGAAAAAAAACAAAGGATAATAACAACACATAACGGAATGGCAGCGCTCCTCGCCGCAGACGTCGTTTGCGATATTTTGCCAAAAAACCTCACCCCTTCAAGCTATATGTATGCTTACAAGAGGTGAACTAGCCCAAAAAACTCATTTAAAGTAGGGCATTACGTACAAACATCTGAGAAGTTTTTTAAAAGATTCGCGTAAATAAAAAGCCTGCAAATTGCAGGCTACACCATCTTAAGTAAGGCATCTTTACCAATCATGCCTTTATAAATTCCTAATTCTTCTGCCGCAACTGTCACTGACTCAAGCGGAGCATTTAATAATTGTTCAATCGTCCTGACACCAACCGCCCGCCCAGCGATAATATTGCGATCCCTTAGTTTTTCGTTTAGCAGACTAACATCTAGGGCTCCGCACATTATATATCCCTTATCACTTCTTACTGCCAATAAGGTTGTTTTAGGAAGCAGCACGGATACCGCCAAGAATGTATGCCCATTTATTTCAATCGGTGAAAGATCAATCAAAGAACCCACACTCCTTTCCTTGCTAACATATTATGTTACAAAAGGAAAGAACGTGTCTTAGGCAAAGGACTAGTTTTCCAGCTTCCACCTTAAAATGTCACGCAAAAATTCGGGAAGAAGGTATTTCTTCTCCTTTATGGGAAGGACATCCTTGAAAAAATGGCCAAACGTAAACATATCCGGCAATGCTAATGTATACATTTTTGAAAGGACCAATTCCTCATTTGCAATGTAAATACCGTCTGTCTGAAATTGAATCCCATCATAAACGAATATTCCGAGTACATCTCCTCTGAAACCAAGGCCTTTTATCTGCTTGTGATGGAGGGTCTCGTTTTTTGACTCCTGTATCAGCTTCAGTAGTTCAGCTCCAGTCACTTCGACGACACAAGGATTAATCGGATGTGGGCAGATGGTCAGCAAATCATACAGTGTCACTTTCCCCAATAGTGGACCTAACAGCAGGCCGGCATTGACCATGGCACAATCAGCTTTACACCACTCCCGAACTGCTTGACATAACAACATTGATAACTCCGTTTCCTGAAAGGGGTGGCTTTCAAGCGGATGTTTCAATGTTATCACCTGTTCTTGCAGCAGTTCCTTCCCCGTATTAATAAACAACTGTACCTTCTCTACCTCATCCGCTAGTGGTGGAAGGCTGTTGTATTCGTAGAGAGTAGCTACTTTACTGGCGATCGTTTTGTCCTGATTAACCTCAAGAGTAATTTGACCGAGATAATACCCAAACTTTCCGGCCGCCCCTAGCAATGTTCCATTGATTAGCTTTCCATCTGGAAAAACATGATGTGTATGGGCTCCGATAATAACATCTATATCCGGAAACATTTGCACCATTCTTTCATCATCTTGAATCCCTAAATGAGAAAGTAAAATAACGATGTCAACCTCTGTTTTTAGTTGGTGGATCCATTTCTCCATCTCTGAAAAGGGGTCTGTACAAATCCAGCCAAGCAGCTCGTACAGTTGGACAAATGGTGCGGTTAACCCGATAACTCCAATCTTTGTGCCCTTTTTAGTATGATAGATCGTATATGGCTTTGCCCAATCTGGTAACTGACCATCTTGTTGATATAGATTTGCTAACAGCACATCAAATTGTGCTTCCTTATACAAATGATTTAAAGATTCATGTGGAAGATTGATGCCTTCATTATTCCCAATTGTTATAGCAGTATAACAACTTTCGTTTAATAAATTAACATTCGCCTTCCCCATTGTCGCATCTGTCAATGGATGCCAGCGATCAATAAAATCACCAATATCGAAAAGAAAAAAATCTTCTTCTGCTGCTTCATATTGAGCTCTTTTTTGCTGTAAAAAATCCTGAATTCTCGGCCAATGCTCTAAATGACTGTGAACATCATTACTATGGTAAATATGAATTCTTTCCATTGTCACACTACCCTGTTATTCCTTGATATATGAGTCGGACACCGACAACAACAAGGATGATTCTAATAATAAGGACAATCGTTTTACTCTTGAGCTTCGAATTTAGATAGACACCAACTTTTGCCCCAATCCAAGCCCCCGGGACAAGCGCCAGCGCATAAAGCCAGTCCACATTGCCTAATGAGATATGAGTAATGGAACTTAATATGGATGTTGGCAGAATCATAAACATCGAAGTCGCAGTGGCCACATGCGGCGGAAAGAAAAATAATAAAATCATTGTCGGTACCATAAGCGAACCGCCGCCAATGCCAAAGATTCCTGATAGGAAGCCGACCACAAAGGAAATAATCACACCAATAATC
Organism: Bacillus rubiinfantis; assembly: GCA_000752035.1. Classification (GTDB taxonomy): domain Bacteria; phylum Bacillota; class Bacilli; order Bacillales; family Cytobacillaceae; genus Neobacillus; species Neobacillus rubiinfantis. Next base: position 139,623 of record CCFE01000011.1, read on the forward strand.
GGACTGAAGCCATATTCGAAGGTCTCTCCGCTATTATCGGTAAACTCACGGACAATCCCTTTTTCCTTTCTAAATGCCAGCGGCTTTAATTTATCTTTGACAACCATCACAACCGAAACAAACAAAATAAACACGCCAAAATAAATATTAAATGAGTGCAAATCTAATTTTTCCGTCACCCAAGCCCCCAGAATACTGCCTGGACCACTCCCAATTAGAAAGATTAAACCGCTTTTATAGTCCACTGTTTTATGCTTCATATAGGCTAGTGTAGAAGATAGACCAGTAAATATCATGGTAAACAGTGAAGTTCCGACCACCACTTGAGGAGTCAAATGACTGAATGACGCTAGTGATGATAAATAAAGCAGGGCTGGAACAACAATGATGCCACCGCCCATCCCGATCAGTGACCCCAAGGAACTAGCCACGATTCCAACTAAAATTAATACAACCCATTCCATCGTTTCACCCTCTATTATCTGTGTTGTTCAACAGGAATATAAGCTTCCAACTATCTGAACGTACCTACCTAATAATAGCATAACCTTTTTTGAAAAAAGCAGTTTTTATATCGAAAAAGAAATTGAACGATTTTGGGGGAGGTTGCGCACAGTTGAGTTGAAGTATAATCGGGGGATTTGGAGGAGATATCGGCGCTTTCGCTGCGGGCGGGTCTCGCCTAAAAATATATCAGCACTTTTGAAGCAGATATCAGCGAAAAACTAGATATATCAGCGATTTTGCAAATATATCGGCGCTTTCGCTGCGAACGTACCTATATGCGACAGTCGACACCAACAGCTGACCTGACCTATACTCAAGTCTGTGGAGAAGAAAAAACTCCCCTCTGCAAACGCAGAAGGGGGTACAAGCAAAAATCCGATTATATTCAGGTTGGTACCATTGTCCATATCGATAAGGTTGGAATATCTCCAGGGTTAAAATAGCGATGCGGAATACTGCTGGAAAAGTGAATGCTATCTCCCTCGTTCAAAAAATATTCCCTGCCCTCCAAATTAACAATTAATTGCCCTTGAAGGACAAAACCGCATTCTTCCCCAGAATGGGAGACAAGCCCGACATCACTTCTTTCCCCCGGTTGTATTTCGACCATGATAAATTCTATTTTCCCATTTTTATTTGGGGTAAGCTGGTGGTAGCGGACATTTCCATTTGATAGTTCCATAATGCGGCGGCTGTCACGCCGCACTACCAAGCTCTCCTCCTCCATGTCTTGGAAAAAATAATTGATTGGAACCTGAAGTGTCTCACAAATTTTCCAAAAGGTCGTAACAGTGGGATCCACTAAATCCCGTTCAATTTGTGACAGCAAGCTGGTACTTAAACCTGTTTGAACTGCTAAATCCTTTAAGGTTAAATTTTTAGTTTTTCGGAGTTCACGAATTTTGCTACCTTGTAACACGTTTTCCCTCCTTTACACGAAGTGGCAAGAAAAACTGTGATTGGCAGAAGTTTGTTTAAGGCCGGGATTAGAAAGACAAATATCGCTTCTAAACGGACATTTTTGGTAAAATACACACCCGGAAGAATCTCCATTCATTTCTGTCGGTTCCGCAAACGTAATCTTCTCTTTACTATTTTGGAATAAACTTGGCAGCGAAGATAGCAATATTTTAGTATAAGGATGTTTTGGATTTTCAAAAATAGTATTAACTGGACCAATTTCAACGATTTTCCCTTTATACATAACCGCTACCCTGTCACACATATAGCGAATCACCGACATATTGTGGGAAATAAATAAATAGGTTAACTGTTTCTCTCTTTTCAGTTCCTTTAATAGATTTAATACTTGGGCTTGCACAGAAATATCCAAGGCCGAGGTCGGTTCATCTAAAATAATAAACTGAGGGTCAGTAATCAAAGCACGGGCAATAGCAATTCGTTGCCGCTGTCCCCCACTAAATTCATGCGGGTACCGATCCATATGCTCTTCCTTCAAACCTACCCGTTTCATTAAGTAAATGAGCCGTTCCTTTGCTCCTTTTTCCTTACGCTCCGCTAAGCTTAGTGCGTAAAGAGGCTCTAAAATGATGTCTTTCACCTGCATTCGTGGATCTAAAGAAGATTGAGGGTCCTGAAACACCGTTTGAATTTCCCCAGGGCGGGGAGATTTGAATTTACGCTTCTTCCAAAGATCTGCCCCTTTATACATAATCGTTCCCTCAGTCGGGTTTTCAAGACCAATCAACATTTTACCTAAGGTACTCTTTCCCGAGCCGGATTCACCAACAAGACCGAGAGTTTCTCCCTGCCCAATCGCGAGGTCTGCCGACTTTACCGCATCAAACATGATAGAACCGGTTTTAAATGTTTTTCTAACTTGTTGGATTTGAATCATATGTCGATTTTCTCCTTCCCTTTCCAGCATGCGGCAAAATGCCGTGATGAGATCTCTTCTAGAGATGGATGATAGGTCCGGCAATATTCATCTGCTATTGGGCAGCGAGTAGCAAAAGAACAGCCCTGTGGTCGGAAACGAAGATCGATAACTTCACCTTGGATTGCTTGTAATGGCTGAGACGGTTCCGCTAAGTCTGGAAGAGCATGCAATAGTGCTTTAGTATACGGGTGTTTTGGATTCTTTAATACGTTTGCTGTTGCCCCTGATTCAATAATTTCGCCTCCGTACATGACCAATGTTCGGTGGCAAAGCTCTGCGACTACGCCGATATCATGAGTAATCATCAGGATAGCGGTTCCTTTTTTCTCATTCAATTCTTTCATTAAGTTTAATATCTCTGCCTGTATCGTTACATCCAACGCAGTGGTTGGTTCATCGGCAATGAGTAAATCAGGCGGAGCCGCCATCGCCAAAGCAATAACAATCCGCTGCCGCATTCCACCGCTCAATTCAAATGGATATTTTGCTGCAACCAACTCTGGGTTATGGATATGAACATCCTCCAGTGCTTTTAGTGCCAAGCGGCGTGCTTCCTTCTTTGAAACTTTACGATGACGCTTAATCACTTCCGCAAGCTGGGCACCAATTTTCATCGTTGGATGTAAGGCAGTCATTGGCTCTTGAAAAACCATGCCTATACTTTTTCCTCGTAAAAATTGGATCTCCTTCTTACCCAGACTTAAGAGATTGGTGCCTTTATATAGAATTTCCCCACTCGATATTTTGGCATTATTCCCTAACAATTGCAGAATCGAGAGAGCTGTTACCGATTTTCCAGAACCAGATTCACCGACAATCCCTAAAATTTCCCCAGATGCTATATGGAATTGAATATTCTTCAGTGCCTGAACAGTCCCTCTCATCCCAGAAAATTCAACAGATACATCATTCATTTCAAGTATCATGCTCATCCTCCTAGCTGTTGGATTTCGGGTCGAGAATGTCACGAATCCCATCCCCAATCAAATTAAAGGCACACGATGACAAAAACAGAAACAATCCTGGAAAAGTAGGATACCACCAAAAATCTAACAGGTATTTCCAACCAATACTAATCATTGCTCCCCACTCTGGTGTAGGCGGTTGGGCCCCAAGCCCCAGGAAGCCAAGAGTAGCAATCATTAAGATAGCATCACCGATATCCAATGTAGCCTGAATGATAACCGGTGAAATCGAGTTGGGGACAATATGCTTGATAATAATCCTGAATGGATGGATGCCAAAAGTAATCGCTGATTTTACAAACAATTTCTCCCTAAGGACTAGCGTTTCGCTCCGCGCCAACCGTACGTAGACCGGTATTTTCACAATGGCAATGGCAAGCATCGCATTCTGCAGGTTAGGGCCTAGTGCTGCCGCAAGGGCCATCGCTAATATTAACGTTGGAAAGGCAAGAATCATATCCATCATTCTCATGATAATTTGATCGACAATCCCGCCAAAAAAACCGGAGATGGTGCCAATCACAACACCAATTGCCGCTGTTATTGCAATTGCCAACACGCCCATTCCTAGGGAAAGCCTGGCACCATACAGGATTCGCGCAAAAATATCCCTGCCTACTTCGTCCGTGCCGAACCAATGCTTCTCTGAAGGGCCTTGAAATTTTTCAATGACATTGATCTTCGTCGGATCATAGGACGTCAGAACTGGTGCTATGATGGAGGCGAGGACGATGAAAAACAGAATCGCTAAACCGAGCCACGTCATTTTATTTTTTTTCAATTTATACCAAATTGGGTTAACTGATATCTTGCTGCTCGCTGTCTGAGTAGCCGTTTGGAGTTCGGTATTCATTTGTTTAATTCACCTCTCTCTCCCTCAGCTGCGGGTCAAGTAAGTAATAGGTCAAATCGACAATGAGATTAATGAGGACGTAACCAATCGAAATGATTAGCGTGAAACCCATAATGGCTGGAAAATCGAGATAAGAAATTGAATCAACCACATATTTCCCCATTCCCGGCCAGCTAAAAATCGTCTCGGTGACGACCGCACCGCCAAGAAGAGATCCAAACGAGATACCTACCACCGTTACTGTTGGGATAAGTGCATTTCTAAGCGCATAGCGGAATAACAGTACCCAGCCGCTAATCCCGTTCGCCAAAGCAGTACGGATGTAATCCTGTCCTAATACTTCTAGCATACTTGCTCTTACTTGACGCGTGATAATGGCCAACTGGGCATACGAAAGGACCAGGGCCGGCAACAAAATATGCTGGAGACTGCTTTTAAATGCGACCATATCACCGCTTAGTAAACTATCAATTAAGTAAAACCCAGTTACCTTCGTAGGCGGATGTATGTTCATATCAATGCGTCCGTTAGCAGGAAACCAGCCTAAATAACCATAAAAGATAAGAATAATAATTAACCCGCTCCAAAAAACCGGCATTGAGACACCACTGATCGAAAATAATCGGGAAAAGTGATCCCAAAAGCGATCTTTTTTTACCGATGCTAATACACCTAAAGGAATTCCAAGTAACAAGGCAAAAAAGAAGGCGACGATTGCCAGCTCAAGCGTAGCCGGAAAAAACGACAATAAATCATCCGTAACCGGCTTCTGTGTTCGGATAGACATTCCCAAATCACCGCTGACAACATTCTTAACATAAGTGACATATTGGATCCAGACCGGTTGGTCCAGACCCAATTGTTCTCTAACTTGCTGGAGTGTTTCTTCGTTCGCTCTTTGTCCTACCATCATTCGTGCCGGGTCACCGGGGATAATATGGGAGAGGAAAAAGGAAACAAAGGTAACCCCGAAAACAACAAATACTAATAATGCTAATCTTTTTACTATCATTCTCTTCATGAGAAACACTCCCGAAAGATGTTGTTACTTCGACATTTCCGCTAGATTATAAATACCTTCCAGCATTGGATTATAAACAAACCCCTTAACATCTTTGCTCATCGGGAGAATAAAATCCTTTTGATAGAGAAGGATGTATGGTGCATCTTCTAATGACGTTGTTTGAACTTGTTTATACAGTTTCTCCCGTTGTGCTTGATCATTAATTGTTGCCGCCTGACGAAGCAGTTTGTCTACCTCACTGTTTTTATAGAAGGCACGATTTCCCGATAAACCGAAATTATTAGAATCGAGCCAGTAATTTAAAAATGCATATGGATCACCAAAATCCGGGCTCCAAACCCCAAGTGCCAAGTCAAATTCACCTTTATCAATCATTTCCCGTGACATCGCATAGGCTACCTTTTTCAAGTTAACCTTGACACCAATTTCCGCTAGATTGGCTTGAATCGTTAACGCTTCCGTTTCCCACCATGTTTTATTATCAGAATAAAGTAAATCCAACGTTAGATTTTTCGCACCCGCATCCGCAAGTAATTTCTTCGCCTGCTCAATATTGTGGTCATATTGTTTGGCCTGCTCATCGTATCCCCATAATCCATTTGGAATCATGCCGCGCATTTGTGTTGCCAATCCTTGCTGAACGGCATCAATTAATGACTTATAATCAATTCCATAGTTCAATGCTTGGCGTACCTTTGCATCTTTGAGCGCTGGATTTCCTTTACTGCTATTAATATAGACATAGTCTACTAGTAAGCTAGGTTTCTGAACGACATTTACGTTGCTCATCGATTTAACGCTGTCGAGCTGTTCAACTGGAATACCTTCGACTATATCAACTTCACCTTTTTCCAGCTGCAGTCTTTGTGATGAAGGATCACCGACAATTTTAAAATAAACATTTTTAAATGCCGGCTTAACAGCGAAATTAGGGTTGAGATCTAGTTGAATGTATTCGCCTTTTTTCCAATTGGCTAGCTTATATGGACCGCTGCCCATCGTATTGTTAGCTAAGTAGTTTTGCCCTAAATCTCCATTGCTCTCATGTTCTGCAACTTTAGGGCTGACAATGCTCCCATAGTTTGCAGCTAATGTTGATAGGAATGGCGGGAAGTTCTCTTTTAGCACGAACGTTACAGTCGTTGGATTATCTGCTTTAATCTCCGAAATCACGCTATAAAGATCCGAAGGCCCCTTTTTGATTTTTAACAAGCGTTCAAAACTATACTTTACGGCATTAGCATCAACCGCGCTGCCATCGGCAAATTTATGGCCTTCGTTAAGCGTGAACGTCCATGTTTTTCCATCCTCACTCACTTTCCACTCTTTGGCCAAAGCTGGCTTGACATTAGTGGATTCGCCATCATAATCAACTAACCGCTCGTATGCATAATAAGTAATTTTCCATGCCGAGTTGTCCATTGTTACGGCTGGATCTAATGTACCTTGATCAGCAGAAATGGCAACTGTCAATGTATCTTGATTGGTGTTATTTTTGCCCTTTTCAGTTGTTTTCGGTTCTTCCTTTTTGTTGTTGGAGTTAGCGTTTTCTGTACATGCACTTAATAACGCAATCATAGCAAAACTAATCATCAAAAAAAATAACTTCTTTTTCATCGAGATCCTCCTAAATAGTTTTTTAACAAACAAGGTTACCTTATAAATTTCATCCAGAAACTATTAATTGATTAATCAGTTAAATTTCAATGTAAGAATAAATTGTTTGCTGTTTCATTTTTTGCGCCCAATGATGGTTGCCATAATCAAAATGCCACCATTCATGATCATTGGCAGTAAAACCAACTCCTTCCATAATCTTTTTTAGTAGTCTGCGATTTTCTCGGATGAGTTTTTCTTCTGTGGTTAACTGAGGCTGTAGTTCATACCAATCGGATGTAGCTTTTTCATGAAATTCATCAAAAGCTGTTCCCATATTAAGCCACCCCTGTTGATTACTTAACGTGACATCAACAGCACCACCGGTAAAATGAGGGGATGGTGAGTGCAAGTTTTTTGAAGGAAGGGCAACGTATTTCGGCATTTCTTCCGCTATTTGTTGCGGTGAATACCCGAGCTGTTGAAACATTTGTTTAGTATTGTTATAGATTGCAACCTGTGTTTGATAGGACCTCCAGCCATCCAGGATCACGAGATGTATCGTTGGTGGAAGCATGTTGGCTGCTCTTATCAATTTAGCAGCTACACTCTTTCTTACGTAAATTTCTTGTGCTGCACCTGGAAGTTGCTGATGAAAATAATAGGGATAGGTACGTATTTTTTCTAAATTGGCTGCAAGTGCGACGAGCGGTTCTCCTAAATATGTATCGGCTGAGGAGTCGTCATGCTCGTACATAGATATCCTCCTTTCATTATATGAAACAAAGTTTTAATATATTTAATTTTCATTATATTCAAACTATACATTATTTTCAATTAAAACTTTAGTAATTTAAAAAATCTGCCCAGGTTTTTATTTGTAAAAAAATAACCATACTCTTCTAGATACTTAGCCCACTCTAGGGGATGAATTTAATAGCAATTTTACTTAAGAAGGGGAAGGGATTCGCCAAAAGAAAGGTTTGGGAACATAAGCGGAGAATTTCCCTCTAATGTAAATTTTGAGGCTTAAAAGGCAGAAATAAACGTAAATATTCCCCTTAATACCTCTAAATAAGGCAAAATCGGAGGATTTTGAAGTGATAAGAGGAAAAACTTCCCTTAATTCGCGGGAAATATTAGTATTTCTCAAAATAGGCGGAATTTCTCCGTCTATTTCAACCTCGTGGCAGCAAAGAATGATTAGATAGAGAATATCTATTGGAAAATAGTAATTTCCTATGTGATTTAGATGCGATTTCATTATGTTAGTGGTGCTTTTCTATTGGGAAACAGGTCTTGGAACAACTATCGGAAGGTTAGTAAAGCCTATAAAAGAAAAAGCATGAACTACTTCTTGCGAATGTTCATGCTTTTTGATATTTTTTTGATTTGGTGATTCGAAAGGAACATCCTTTGAATCATCTATTAACCGATAGAACCTTCCATTTCGAACTTGATTAAGCGGTTCATTTCAACGGCATATTCCATTGGCAGTTCTTTTGTAAATGGCTCGATGAAGCCCATGACGATCATTTCGGTTGCTTCCTGCTCGGAAATGCCACGGCTCATCAAGTAGAAGAGCTGTTCTTCAGAAACCTTGGAAACCTTGGCTTCATGTTCAAGGGAAATATTATTATTAAGCACTTCGTTATATGGAATCGTATCTGAAGTTGATTGATTATCCATAATTAATGTATCACATTCAATATTTGAGCGAGCACCGTCTGCTTTCCGACCAAAATGCACCAACCCACGATAGTTTACACTTCCGCCATGTTTCGAGATCGACTTCGATACGATTGTTGAAGAAGTGTTAGGTGCCAAGTGGATCATTTTTGAGCCTGTATCTTGCACCTGGCCTTTACCAGCAATCGCAATCGATAATGTCATACCACGAGCGCCTTCACCTTTGAGGATAACCGCTGGGTATTTCATCGTTAATTTAGAGCCGATGTTGCCATCAACCCATTCCATTGTCGCATTTTCTTCACACACAGTCCGCTTCGTAACGAGGTTATACACGTTATTCGCCCAGTTCTGAATCGTTGTATAACGGCAATAGCCGCCTTTTTTCACGATGATTTCAACAACGGCACTGTGCAGAGAGTTCGTTGTATAGACAGGAGCGGTACAGCCCTCAACATAGTGCACACTGGCGCCTTCATCGACAATGATCAGCGTTCTTTCAAACTGGCCCATGTTTTCAGAGTTAATTCGGAAATATGCTTGCAGCGGCGTATCTACCTTTACACCAGGTGGGACATAAATAAACGAGCCCCCAGACCATACTGCTGAATTCAAAGCAGCAAATTTATTATCAGTCGGTGGAATCACTTTAGCCCAGTGCTCGCGGAAAATATCTTCGTTTTCCCTCAGCGCTGAATCGGTGTCCTTGAAAACAATTCCAAGTTCCTCAAGGTCTTCCTTCATATTGTGATAGACAACCTCGGACTCATATTGAGCTGATACGCCGGCAAGATATTTCTGCTCTGCTTCAGGAATTCCTAATTTATCAAAGGTTGCTTTAATTTCTTCAGGAACTTCATCCCATGATTTCTCCGATTTCTCGGACGGTTTTACATAATAGGTGATTTCGTCAAAATTCAATGAGCTCAGATCTCCGCCCCATTGCGGCATTGGTTTGCTATAGAAAATCTCAAGTGATTTTAAGCGGAAGTCCAACATCCATTGTGGTTCACCCTTCATCCTTGAAATTTCTTCGACGATTTCACGTGTTAGACCGCGTTTCGACCGGAATATGGAAACGTCTTTATCGGCAAAACCATATTTATAATCACCGATTTCAGGCATTTTTTTTGCCATCGTCGTATTCCTCCTTTTTTCTAAACAAATTAGGACGAGAAAGCAGCTTACTAAAGGTCCCCAATCCCGTTCGTTCTATTGCTTTTCCCCTTCGTTTAAGCCTTTTTCCATCGCCTTCCACGCTAGGGTTGCACATTTTATCCGCGCTGGAAATTTTGAAACACCTTGAAGTGCCTCTATATCACCCAAATCTAATTCGTCATCAATTTCTTTCCCCTGCATCATATCGGAAAAAACCTTTGACAGCTTTAATGCTTCTTCAACTTTTTTTCCTTTAATCGCATCGGTCATCATCGAAGCAGAGGACATGGAAATAGAACAGCCTTCGCCTTCAAACTTGGCATCCTGGACCACGCCATCCTCCACTTTAAATGTTAATTGAATCCGATCACCGCATGTTGGGTTATTCATATTAATCGTATGGCTGCCATCTTCCAAAACACCACGGTTACGCGGCTTTTTATAATGGTCCATGATCACTCTTCGGTATAATGCGTCTAAATTAGAAGACATCGCTGAAATACTCCTTCGTCTTGACTAGCCCTTCAACTAATTTATCTATATCTTCTTCCGTGTTATACAAATAGAAGCTAGCACGTGCTGTTGCTGTGACCTCAAGCCATCTCATCAGCGGCTGTGCACAGTGATGCCCAGCTCTTACGGCAATTCCTTCTGCATCTAAAACTGTTGCGACATCATGCGGATGAACATCAGCTAGATTAAACGTCACAAGACCGGCCCGTTTGCTAGCATCATGTGGTCCATAAATTGTAATGCCCTCAACAGCTGATAATTTCTCTAATGCATAGGCACTTAGGTTATGTTCGTACTCGGTAATGACATCGAGACCAACATCATTTAAAAAGTCAATCGCTGTTCCAAGACCAATTGCTCCAGCAATAATCGGTGTGCCACCCTCAAATTTCCACGGTAACTCTTTCCATGTTGATTCGTATAAATGAACGAAGTCAATCATTTCACCGCCAAACTCAATCGGCTCCATGTTCTCAAGCAGATGTTTTTTCCCATATAATACACCTATTCCAGTAGGGGCACACATCTTGTGGCCAGAGAAAGCAAAGAAGTCGCAATCTAAATCTTGAACATCAATTTTCATATGCGGTGCACTCTGTGCTCCGTCCACGACCATGATTGCACCATGTTGGTGAGCAATCGCAGCAATTTCCTTAACTGGATTGATGGTTCCCAGAACATTTGAAACTTGAACAACAGAGACAATTTTTGTGTTATCGGTGACCGTTGCCCGCACATCATCCAAGGAAATCGTGCCATCCTTCTGCAGCGGGATATACTTCAATTGAGCACCCGTACGTTTTGCCACCTGCTGCCATGGAATGATATTACTATGATGTTCCATATAGGTAATCGCGATCTCATCGCCTTCTTTAAGGTTGGCAGCAGCATAACTGGCTGCCACCGTATTTAGCGATGTTGTTGTACCTCGAGTAAAAATAACTTCCTGCATGGATTTTGCATTGATGAACTTACGAACCTTTTCCCTTGCTCCTTCATAAGCATCTGTCGCTTTTGTACCAAGTGTATGCACGCCACGATGGACATTTGAGTTGTATTCGCGGTAGTATCTTTCAACTGCCTCTATCACTTGAATCGGTTTCTGTGAGGTAGCCGAGCTATCTAAATAAACGAGCGGCTTACCATTCACTTCTTGGTCTAGTATCGGAAACTGGTTGCGAATATCTTTGATATTCATTATTTTACTTTCCTTTCAATAACTTCCGTTAGTTGTTTTTTTACTTTTTCAATTGGCAGCTGCATGACGACCGGTGCTAAGAAGCCATGAATAACTAAGCGTTCTGCTTCTTTCTTTGGAATCCCCCGGCTCATGAGGTAATAAAGCTGAACTGGATCTACCCTGCCCACAGAAGCAGCGTGTCCAGCCATGACATCGTCTTCTTCAATTAACAGGATTGGATTGGCATCGCCGCGTGCCTTCTCACTAAGCATTAACACGCGTGATGTTTGTTCTGCATCTGACTTTGCAGCGCCATGCTCTATTTTTCCAATTCCATTAAAAATCGTTGTTGCGCTATCTTTTACAACACCATGATTCAAGATATTACCTTGAGTATGCCTACCAAAATGGACCACTTTAGTGGTAAAGTTTTGTGTTTGTTCCCCGCGGCCAACTACAACCGTTTTCGTATCACCGACTGAACCATCACCGAGGAGGTTTGTTGTATTCTCTGAAATGGTATCCCCTTCATTCATTAATCCAAGGGCCCAATCAATCTCAGCATCTCTTCCAGCAACTCCACGGCGATTCACATAAGTCGTAATCCCTTTTGCCAGGTTATCAACAGCACCGTACTGAATACGGGCATTACTATTGGCGATAACCTCCGTCAAAATGTTCGCCAATGTATTTGATTCTTTCACTGTGGAAATATAGTTTTCCATATAAGTTAAAGAACTATTGTCATCAGCAACTACAATCACGTGGTTAAATAGATTTGCATCTTCATTATCTTGAATAAACACAGCCTGAATTGGTTCAGTGATTTCGACATTTTTCGGCACATACACGAAAACGCCGCCATTAACAAGCGCTGCATGAAGGGCCGTCAAGCGGTGTTCGTCAGCATTAATAGCTTGTGTCATATAATATCTTTTTAATAGGTCACCGTGTTCTCTAGCTGCGGTGAGAATATCAGTAAAAATGACACCTTTACTCTTTAATTCGTCAGATAATGTCAGATAAGCAGGAGTTTGGTTTCGCTGGATATATAGATTTTGGCTGCCACCCTCCAAATCTACGATGTCTTTGATTTCGTTTGGCAGTTCAGAAAGCGAAGCATAGACTGTACTTTTTACTGTATGCTGACCGAATTGGGTGAAATTCCATTTATCAATTTTTGTTTTATCCGTTTTTGGCATTGGCAGTTGGTTAAACTGCTCCAGAGCCTTTAAGCGCAGCTCAAGAAACCAATCTGGCTCGCTCATTTCTTTTGAGAAAGAGCTGACAAATGCCTTATCAAATGGGTATTTTATTTCAGTTGTCATCTTAATCCTCCTAACTTCAACGCTTACGCTTCTTGCTCAACTGTTTCATCTTCAATTCCAAGTTCTTTTTTTATCCAGTCATAACCTTCTGCTTCTAAGCGATGCGCAAGCTCTGGACCGCCAGATTTTACAATCCGCCCTTGCATCATTACATGGACATAGTCAGGAGTAATATAATTTAACAAACGTTGATAGTGAGTAATGATCAAGCACCCGAAATCTTCGGAACGCATTTCATTGACCCCTTTTGAGACAACCTTTAAAGCGTCAATGTCTAGCCCTGAGTCAATTTCGTCCAAAATGGCAATTTTCGGCTGTAACATCATTAATTGAAGGATTTCGTTACGTTTCTTCTCTCCACCTGAAAAACCTTCATTTAAATAGCGTTGCGCCATATCTAAATCCATTTCCAAAAATTCCATTTGTTTATCCATTTGACGAATAAACTTCATCAGTGAAATCTCATTTCCTTCGCCGCGACGGGAGTTAATTGCCGAACGCAGAAAATCTGCATTTGTGACACCATTGATTTCACTTGGATATTGCATCGCTAAAAATAGTCCAGCTCGAGCACGCTCATCTACTTCCATCTCCAACACATCTCGACCGTCTAACGTAATACTGCCGCTCGTTACTTCATATTTTGGATGACCCATTATGGCAGAAGATAAAGTCGACTTACCGGTTCCATTCGGCCCCATGATAGCATGAATTTCTCCACCTTTTATTTCAAGGTTTACACCTTTTAAGATTTCCTTACCTTCAATTGCAACATGTAGATCCTTGATAGTTAAAGTTGATCCAGCCATATTTATACCTCCGAAAAAATTTGTATCTTCAGATCGATTATGTGATCTGTACCCTTTATTCTCACTTTATTCTCATTACAATCTTATAACAAATGAAAACTATTAGCAACTCTTATGCAGTGATAACTAATTTGAATTGTATTTTCACTAACTGAAGGTCAAATGAGAATAAACTTCCTTTTTTTAGGACAGTGTATATCTAATTTAATATAAAATGCACTCGATTAAAATCATACTCCTTTTTTTGTGTGAATGCCATGGATTGTTAAATCTATTTTTTACCAAAATACGTAAATTGATGTGAAGTCTAACTATAGAAACTTCCAATTATATTAAGCAAAGACAAAGAAAGTCAGTGATAGTCACTGACCTTCCATTTTCATGCTTCCTATTATTTAGTAGGAACAACGGCTCCTTTGTATTTTTCAAGAATGAAATCTTGAATTTCTTTCGATTGAAGTGCTTCTACAAGTGCTTTGATAGCTGGTTTACTTTCGTCACCTTTACGAACGGTAATGATATTTACATATGGTGATTCTTTATCCTCGATTGCAATTGCATCTTTCACCGGATTCAACCCAGCATCAATTGCGTAGTTTGAATTGATGAGGACTGCGTCACCTTCACCATTATTATAGATTTGTGGTAATAGTTTTGGCTCATAGTCTGCATCAAATTTCAGTTTCTTCGGATTGTCGACAACATCCTTGATTTCTGCTTTTGTTTTATCAATACCATCTTTTAACTTAATTAAGCCTTCTTTTTCGAGTAATGAAAGCAGACGGCCATGGTCAGCAACTGAGTTACTCATAATCAGGTGAGCTCCATTAGGCAGGTCGCTAAGCTTTTTATATTTTTTTGAATAGATACCAATCGGTTCAATATGGATTCCGCCAGCGTTAACAAAGTCATAGCCAAATTCTTTAATTTGGGCATTTAAGTAAGGAATGTGCTGGAAGTAGTTTGCATCTAATTCCTTAGAGTCAAGCGCCTTATTCGGTAAAACATAATCTGTAAATGTTTTAATTTCTAAATCATAGCCCTTTTCTTTTAAAATGGGTTTTGCTTTTTCTAAGATTTCAGCATGTGGAACTGGGGACGCACCGACAACAATTTTTGTATTGCCTTTATCACTTTTTTCCCCTGTGCCCTCAGATTTTTGTTCTGATTTACCGCAGGCTGCTAATGCTAATACAAGTGTTAATGCTAATAATATAGTAAGCCATTTTTTCATTGTTTTCTCTCCTTATCTTTTATCTAATTTTGAAGTGATACTATCACCGATAAACTGAATAACAAATACAATGATGAGGATAATTACGGTCGCCACCACAGTAACATCGTTTTGGTTTCGCTGATATCCGTAATTATAAGCAAGATTTCCTAAGCCTCCAGCACCAATAGCACCGGCCATTGCCGTATAACCAACAAGTGCAATCGCTGTTACCGTAATACCGGAAATAAGGGCTGGCATCGATTCCGGAAGAAGGACCTTCCAAATAATTGTTCCGGTAGTCGCTCCCATCGATTTTGCTGCTTCAATAACACCTTTATCGATTTCCCGCAGTCCAATTTCAACCATTCTCGCATAAAATGGGGCTGCACCGATTATCAGTGCTGGCAAGGCAGCATTTTCACCAATCATCGTCCCAACGATAAAGGTTGTGAATGGTATCAACAGGACAATTAAAATAATAAACGGAATGGACCGAAAAACATTCACAATCGCACTAATGACCGTATTAATCGGCTTATTTTCCCACAAATTATCTTTTGCTGTGAGAAAGAGCAGCATTCCAAGAATAATTCCTAAGATAAACGTAATCAGAACTGATATACCTGTCATATATAATGTTTGTTTCGTGGCATCCCACATAATAAGCCAATCCACATTAGGGAAAAATTTACTCATTTGAAAGCACCTCCACTCCTACCTGCTGTGAACGAATATAGTCAACAGCCTTGTCCACTTCATTAGCATCACCATCGATATGAATGAACAGCGTTCCATATGAGCCGCTTTGCGTTTGCGAAATCTTTCCTTGCAAAATATTTACACTAACTTGCGAATTTCGTATTAAATTGGTAATTAGCGGCTGCTCCGCCGATTCTCCTATGAATGTTAATTGGACAACTTGCCCTGAATGGTAACGCTCCAGCAAGTGCTCGACTGTTTCAGTTGTCTCCTCCGGTTCAGATACCTGCTGCACAAACCGTTTCGTAATCGACTGCTGTGGGTTTCTAAATACATCTAGGACAGATCCCATTTCCACTACTTTACCGTTTTCCATCACAGCAACCCGGTGACAGATTTTTCGAATCACATGCATTTCATGCGTGATCAGAACAATCGTTAATCCTAGCCGCTTATTAATATCAACCAGTAAGTCCAAAATCGAATCAGTTGTCTGTGGGTCTAATGCAGACGTTGCTTCATCACAGAGCAACACCTTTGGATTGTTCGCTAATGCTCTAGCAATCCCAACACGTTGTTTTTGCCCGCCGCTAAGCTGTGAAGGATAAGCATTCTCTCTGCCCTCCAAGCCGACAAGCTTGATTAGTTCAGATACGCGTTTTTTTCGCTCGGGGCCTTTGACACCAGCAATCTCCAACGGAAAGGCGATATTTTCACTAACGGTACGTGACCATAATAGATTGAAATGTTGGAAAATCATACTGATTTCCTGGCGTGCTTTGCGGAGTTCACTGCCCTTAATCTTAGAAATCTCCCTGCCAGCAACCGCAACCGTTCCTTCCGTAGGCAGCTCCAGTCCATTTAACATCCGGATTAACGTACTTTTACCGGCGCCGCTATAACCAATTACCCCAAAAATTTCTCCTTCTTGGATATCTAAGTTAACATCATCCACAGCTGTTAATTGTCCCTGTTTAGATGGAAAAATTTTGCGGACATTTTTAATAGAAATCATGACATCACCTGCTTTATCCTAATTGAGTATAGGTTTTGACTTTTTCAGTAAATAGATTCCGAATCCATGATCAAAAGTGTGTTAGACCATTTCCTCATATTATAAAAATAGCCTCTCTGCGCAGGCAGAAAGGCACGTAAAATCTATCCTTTCTCCCATCTTTCAAAGCTTATTGCTTTGTGTGAATTGGCACCATTTCAATAATCATTGACGGTTGCCGGGCTTCATCGGGCACATCCCTCCACCTCTCTTGATAAGAGTATTAAGCAAATCCTATATTCAATTAATACGTTCATTTGTTAAAGTAATCTCTTAAATACAAATGCAATCGTATCATGGAAAAATAACAGTGTCAATTACTTTTTTTTATGAATGTTTGGTAATTTCAGGCGTTCGCTTTTAAAGAGGTTTCACCTGTCGCTGCTTCAATTGCCCCCTCAAGGTCTTCGATTAGATCATCGACATTTTCGATTCCAATGGAGAGGCGGATTAGGTCTTCGGAAACACCAGCTGCTTTCAGTCCCTCTGCATCAAGCTGTTGATGTGTTGTGCTGGCAGGGTGGATGATTAGACTCTTAGTATCGCCAACATTAGCCACGTGTGCCCAGATGTTAATTGAATTAATTAATGTTGCTCCAGCCTCTTTCCCGCCTTTAATCCCAAACACAACCATGGAACCTGCACCTTTCGGAAGATATTTCTGAGCAAGTTCGTAATCAGAGTGTGATGGATGTCCTGGATAAGAAACCCATTCAACTCCAGGATGGTTCGTTAAATATTCAACGATTTTTTGCGTATTCGCTACATGCTCCTTCATACGGACATGAAGCGTTTCTAATCCAAGTACAAATTGGAAGGCATTCTGCGGACTTAACGCCGGACCTAAGTCACGTAATAGCTGGACACGGGCTTTGACAATATAAGCTGCTGCCCCAAGTGCGTCGGCATAAACGAGTCCATGGTAGCTGTCATCTGGTGTCGTGAATCCTGGGAATTTTGGCGAATTCCAATCAAATTTGCCGCCATCAACAATGATACCGCCTGTTGTTGTCCCATTCCCTAGTAACCATTTCGTCGCGGAGTGCACAACAATATCAGCACCATATTCAATTGGACGGCAGAGGTAAGGAGTTGCAAACGTATTATCAATAATTAGCGGCACACCGGCAGAATGGGCAATCTCAGCTACCTTTTCGATATCGAGCACAGTTAAGCTCGGATTTCCGATTGTCTCTGCAAATACTGCCTTTGTTTTTTCAGTGATAGCAGTACGGAAATTCTCCGGATCACTTGGATCAACAAATTTAACGTTGATACCGTATTTAGGTAGTGTCACAGCAAATAAATTATATGTTCCCCCATAAAGAGTAGAGGCAGAAACAATTTCATCACCTGCTTCAGCAATGTTGAGAATGGCGAGCGTAATCGCCGCCATACCGCTAGCTACCGCCAACGCCCCAATCCCGCCTTCCAGTAGTGCAACTCTCTCTTCAAACACCGTAGTCGTTGGATTATGGATCCGCGTATAAATATAGCCAGGTTCAGCTAATGAAAAAAGGTTTGCGGCATGTTCTGTATTTTTGAATTGATAGGCATTATTTTGATAGATTGGAACAGCTCTAGCACCTGTTACCGGGTCAGGTGACAGCCCTCCGTGAACACTTAATGTTTCAAAACGATATTTTTTCTGATTGTCCGCCATTCCCATCTCTCCCTTTCATAACAGCCAATAACGAGAAAACCCCACTTCCTAAGAAGAGGGGCAGCTCTTCTTATCTTTCAGAGCTATTTGCTCTGCTGGAATTAGCACCGTGTGTCAAACCGGTTGCCGGGCATCTTTGGGCCAGTCCCTCCGCCACTCTCGATAAGAATAATTATTGAAATGTTAATTATTAATTAAATATTTTAAAAATACTATACATGAAGATTAATTCCGAGTCAATAAGTTTGATTAAATTATTTTTGCTAGGTGAACGTCAGGTTTTGTCAAATAGAATATCGATTCTAGCAGTAAAGCATTTCTAAGTGATGATTTAACCTGTAAACTGCCTATTTTCTCAAGGACACGCAGCCTTTCCCTCCCCATCAGTAGCAGGTCAATTGCTTCTGTGCTTCCGGAAATGATGATTTTGGTCTGAGTCTCATTTGAAACTTCTTGCAGCGTAACATTTCCATTATGAAAAACTAGATGATACTTTTTGTCGTCTGTGGCTATTGTTACTAACATATCAAGCCCTTTTAGCAACGGGCGAATATGCTCCTTTTTTTTCAGAGTTTTTATAAATTGAAACATAATTGCGCTCATCCCCATCACTCCGGTCACATTCTTTTACTTGTAGATTCAGTAAGGAATGCTGTTTTTCCTTTAACAATCGCTCGACAGTTTCCGGAAATTTCCCGAGAAATATGTCAGAATTGCGGGAATTCTGGGTATGAGAATGTTTGAAGCTATATAAGTTCACTAATTATTTAGAAGTGGAGGCGCAGTAAGTGGCTAAACTTCGATAAAATGAAAGAGAATTCTATTAAATGGGAGAGGATGTGTAAAGTGATTAGTCAGCCGCGAACACCTACAAAGGACTTGCTGATTATGAGATTATTAAATGCGCGTATGAATTTTTCTAGTGAAGACAAATTGTATTATTCCAGGATTGAAAAGGGATTTCAAGGTGAATTACAATTTGATTCTTTATCTGATAAGCTTAAAAGTGACTGCATTGTTAAAAAGGGATTATTGTTAGAGGTACATAATAGTGAATTTCAAATTGACTCTTTGATTATGTTTCGAAAGTTAATTTTCCTGTTAGATATAAAAAATTATGAAGGTGACTATTATTGTGAAGAAAACAAACTATTTTTCGCAAATGGAAATATTGTAAAGGATCCATTACCACAGTTAATGAGATGTGAATCTTTATTTCTCCAATTAATGCAAAAACTTGGATATCATTTTCCCGTAGTTTCTCATTTGGTTTTTGTTAACCCCGAATTTACCCTCATGCAAGCCCCGAAAGATTATCCTATTATTTATCCAACTCAATTAAATCGGTTTATGAAAAAATTAAACTGTATCCCTGCAAATTTAACCGGTATGCATGAAGCTTTTGCTAAACAATTACAGTCTCTTCATAAGAAAGAGTCTAAAAACAGGAGAATTCCTGAGTATCATTATCAACAATGCAAAAAGGGCATCATATGTGAGAATTGCCAATCGCTTTTAACAAATGTTGAGGGAAATTTCGTAATATGTATGAAGTGTGGTCATCGAGAAGAGGTTGATTCTGCTGTTTTAAGAAGTGTAGATGAACTCAAACTCCTTTTTCCAGAGGAGAGGATTACCACGGCAAAAGTTCACGATTGGTGTTCAATAGTGAAGTCACGAAAAACAATAAGAAGGATCCTATTGCAGAATTTAAATTCGGTGGGGAAGACCAAAGTTCGATATTTTATTAGTAAATAATGAATTGTTTAGAGGTACATTGTGTCAACCACTATAAGCATATTCCTGTAGCTCTTTTTTGGTGGATAGGCTAGCTATGTAGATTTCCAGCTTGGTTTCTTACTTCTTTAGTAAAATTTATCTTTCCTAGGGCAAAATCAACGCTTGTTTTTTACCGCCTGAACCGTTTTTTCTCTTCCTTGGGAAAATTCATTAATGGTTTCTTACCGTACCAATGATTTTCCTCTTTCCTAGGGCAAAATCAACGCTTGATTTTTACCGCCTGAACCGTTTTTTCTCTTCCTTGGGAAAATTCATTGTTGGTTTCTTACCGCACCAATGATTTCCCTCTTTCCTAGGGCAAAATCAACGCTTGATTTTTACCGCCTGAACCGTTTTTTCTCTTCCTCGGGAAAATTCATTAATGGTTTCTTACCGCACCAATGATTTCCCTCTTTCTTAGGGCAAAATCAACGCTTGATTTTTACCGCCTGAACCGTTTTTTCTCTTCCTTGGGAAAATTCATTAATGGTTTCTTACCGTACCAATGATTTCCCTCTTTCCTAGGGCAAAATCAACGCTTGATTTTTACCGCCTGAACCGTTTTTTCTCTTCCTTGGGAAAATTCATTAATGGTTTCTTACCGCACCAATGATCTCCCTCTTTCTTCGGTAAAAATCAACGCTTGATTTATTAGTTGGCCTGCCAAAAAATCATCTCTATATTGGTGGGGGTGTCATAGATAAAAATGGAATACCTTTCTTTCCGAACATTCCTACGGAAGAAATATTTACTGCTCCCCATAAAAATAAGGTGAATGGCAAATTGGAAGGCACTAAACCTCTTATCTTTGGGGGAAGTGTCATCGATGATTTTTATTCCTTTTTATATTCAACTTCTTATTGAAATAAAGGGGCAGGTTTGTTCAATCAGGGCAATCGTTTCTTATGCTATAGGTGCAGAATCTTTTAATAAATGAATTGGACAAATATGAGATTAAAAGACTTATACATATTTTAAATTAATTCATAAAATGCCCAAAGTTAAAAAATAAGGTTATTATCCAAAACAAGGTTGATTTATAAAAAAACTATTGACTACCACCTTGGGGGGTAGCTTATGCTTTTTTTGGGAGGTGTGATAGTTATGTTAATTAATGAAGCAAGTAAGTTAACAAATTTGACTAAAAAAGCTATTGAGTATTACATAGAACAAAAATTAATAAATCCCACTATTTTAGAAAACGGGTATCGTGATTTCAGTGAAAATGATATAGAATGTTTAAAAAAAATCTATGTCTTCCGTAAACTTGGACTTAGTACAGAGGAAATCAAATCAGTTCTTGCCGATACGACAAACAATACATTGCAAAAGATATCCGTAAAAAGAGAATTAATTATGCAAAGGGATCAGGAAAAAAAGACCATTCTCGACCATCTAATTTTTGGTGAAGATTTTTCTGATCTTTGTAAGGAATTGAGAGCAATTGATCAGCGTTCAACTGTTACCGAAAAGTTATTAGAGACTTTTCCTGGTTATTACGGTCAATTTATTTGCCTACATTTTGCACGATTTTTGAATGAGCCTATTACAACTTCTGTACAGCAATCTGCGTATGAAGAAATAATAGCATTTCTGGATAATATACCCTCATTACAGTTATCTGAAGACTTACAATTATTCATAATGGAAAACACCAAGCATATTAATACCGAAAGTATTCGTGACGTGATAGAGAATACAAAGCAATCTATTGAGAATCCTGATAAATTCTTGTCAGAAAACAAGGAAGTTATCGAGCGATACTTGGCTTACAAGCAGTCTAAAGAATACAAAAATTCCCCCATTTATAAGTTCGAAACCACTCTTAAAGAGTTTAATAGTACAAGTGGTTATTATGATGTATTCCTTCCTGCAATGAGAAAATTAAGTGCTTCTTATTCGGAGTATTATAAACAGATGGAATTAGCAAACGAAAAGTTACTGTTACAATATCCAGAAATAAATAAATTGAACAACTAAGCTAATAAAAGTGATGTTACTGTTAGGTCTTGATAATTTTTGTAGGGTACTTTAGGTTAAAAACAGCGATAAGGAAAATTAAACTTGTCACTGTTTTTTTGCATTTGGAAAATATCAATATTTCGGCTATATATTTCCCTATTTCAAAGAAAAGCGCAGGCGGCTTGGTTATCGCCTTACAAATTGGAGGGGCTTCGCCTGAGATAAAGGAAACACGATGAACGTAGTGAATCGATGTTGACTTATCGTAGGGAGGAGGGCATGAAATTTGCTAGGCAATAGGCGCCGGAGCTAGACAAAAATGCAGACACATCAACGTGTCTGCATTGATCAACCAAATACTGTTTTTAGTTTTTCCAGAAGATAAGGGACGGAGTGGAAGGCGTAAATTGTCTCAGCCACTTCTCCATCTTTAAAGATTAACAAGCAGGGTACACTTTCTATGCGAAAATCCTCTGCCAGATTGGCGAAGTAGTTTAGATTCATTTTCCCAGACTCAACTTCTAACATACTCTCCACTACCTGCAGCATTTTCCCAGCAAGCTGACAAGTTCCGCATAACGGTGTATAAAAATATACCATTCCCAGCTGGCTATTTTCGATAAACTGGGAAAAATCTTCTCGTCTCCAATCTCTCATTGTGAAGAGCCCATTTCTAAATAAGAAGTGTAAACATCGATATTTGCGCCCAGTAACACGGTTGCCAGGTGATGGACCGGTGCAGTCGCGACTTCACGATAAGTCCGATCGATATATAAATGTTTGGCATGCGGGAATTCCCGTTTAAACAACTTGCGAAGTTTCTCACCGGACTCATCTGCATCTACAAGAATATAGACATCCTTATCGTCAAGACATTCAATCCATTCATCTAACTTCGTATGACTAATGGTCCCATTTGTGCAAATAATTTCCACCGATTCCTTGACGATTTTTTTCACCTTTAATTTATCGGATTTTCCTTCAACAATTAGAACTTTGTCAACATACAAATCATTCATTGTCCATCACCTTAAGAATTGGTTTACTGTTAACATATTCGAAATATTGTAAAACGCTTCATGATTGTATGTTAACTATACCATTACCGCCATGATTTAATATAGCGATTTGCCCATTTACTAACAGTTTCCCCATCTACAAAGAAGATAAAGTGGAAGTTTTTTCAAAAGAAAAAGCACCACTATGGGCGCTTTCGTAAATATGCTTAATAATCACAATCTAAATTAGTTTTCGTTAATCATCGCTTCATATTGTTCTGCTGTCATAAGATTGTCAAGTTCACTGCTATCAGATAACTCAACGACGATCATCCACGCCTTTTCATATGGTGATTCGTTTACAAATTCAGGACTGTCATTTAGTTCCTCGTTCACTTCTACTACTTTACCGCTGACTGGCGCATAAAGTTCTGATACCGTTTTTACAGATTCAACGCTGCCAAATGGCTCATTAATTGTTACTTCATCACCAACTTCAGGAAGCTCTACGAAAACGATATCGCCCAGCTCGGATTGTGCGAAGTGAGTGATTCCAATGCGAACCTGTTCCCCTTCTGCTTTTACCCACTCATGTTCCTCAGTATAGCGTAATTCCTTTGGTGTACTCATTGTAAAAAATCCCTCCATCGTTTTTTCAAAAATTTATGATCGATAAAATCGATTTCCCCTTATCAGTGATGTTATTCATCATGTAAGCCACATTTTTTCAAACTCTTCTTGTTTAAATCCTACGGTAACTTGTTTCCCATCAGTTACAATTGGACGTTTTAGTAGCATACCATCTGTTGCCAACAAATCTAACAGTTCGTCTTCACTTGCTGTCTTTATTTTATCCTTGATGCCTAATTCACGATATTTTTGCCCGCTTGTGTTAAAAAACTTCTTTAACTCCAGACCGCTGTTTTGATAGAACTGCTTGAGTTGCTCTCGTGTTGGTGGATTATCCACAATATGTATGGCCTCGTACGAAACATTATGAGTGTCAAACCATTTTTTTGCATTTCGGCATGTACCACATTTTGGATACCAATAAAAAGTCAGAGACATCCCTTTTCACCGCCTTTTTCAAAAAAATAAGACTCCAGAGTCTCCAAATGAATCATATCATATTCCCATTGAAAATGGATAACAGACAACCCTTCTTTACATCAATTCGACTATTTTCGAAAAAATCCTCCTTAATGCTAGAATTTTTCGCAACAAGATATAAAAGAGTTTCTACCTTTATGACTTTCATTAGCGAATTTAGAAACTTATTAGCGTTTCTGAGACTTTTATTAGCGAATTTAGAAATTTATTAGCGTTTCTGAGACTTTTATTAGCGAATTTAGAAATTTATTAGCGTTTCTGAAATCCAAAAGGGCCTCTCAGTACGAGAGACCCCTTGTCGCAGAAGTGCCATATTTCAACTGTGTTTAAACAACATACCGCTCTGCAGCGATAATTACATCCGCTGCTTCACGCTTCTTCGCGATGACGTTTGTTGGTGTATGACGGGTGAATTTGCGTAAGGAAGACAGCATCATTCGCAATGTGTCGCCTTGTTCAACCGCCACAAGTGTTTCTTTCGCAATCGCTTCGATGGCATTGAAGGCTTCTTGACAGAAAATTTGGGTGTAAAGGAGTTTCTGGCTGCTCTTATCTACACCGTCTTTAGCAATCGCCTTTTCTGTCCGTAGCACAACCGATTCCATGGCATAGACGTTGGAAATAATATCAGCAATATTCGCTAAAACCTCCTGCTCTTTCTCCAATGCTTTGCCATATTTTTGTGCTGCTAATCCAGCCGCTAGCAAGGCAATTTTCTTGGCGTTGCGAACCAAATACTTATCTTGAGCAAGCGGCTCGTCACCAGGCTCTTCCGGCATTAACATCATCAATTCTTCTTGAAGCGCCATCGCTTTTTGGAATAGTGGCAGCTCGCCTTTTAGGGCCTTTTTCACTAGGGTGCCAGGCACCAATAAACGGTTGATTTCATTGGTTCCTTCGAAAATACGGTTGATTCGGGAGTCACGGTAGGCTCTTTCAATTGGATACTCCTGCATGAAACCATAGCCGCCATGGATTTGGACGCCTTCATCGACAACATAGTCTAATACTTCACTGGCAAAGAATTTGTTCAGCGAGCACTCGATGGCGTATTCGGCAACAGCGTTAGCTATCTTTTTGATATCTTTGGCATCTTCAGTTGACAGTTGACCTTGGTTATCTTCGTATAATCCGACAGTCCGGTATACAGAGCTCTCTGCAGCATAAATTTTTGCGGCCATTGTCCCGAACTTTTCTTTCGTTAGGTTAAATTGGGAAATCGGCGTTTTAAATTGCTGACGTCCATTTGCATATTTGACAGTCATTTCAAAGGCATTCTTGGAGCCGCCAATAGCACCGACTGCTAGCTTATAACGGCCAATGTTTAAAATATTAAAGGCGATGACATGGCCGCGACCAAACTCACCTAGTAAGTTTTCAACTGGAACAGGGACATCTTCCAAGATTAATGTACGAGTGGAAGAGCTCTTAATCCCCATTTTCTTCTCTTCAGCACCGGTAGAAACGCCAGGGAAGTCTCTTTCCACGATAAATGCAGTGAAATGTTCGCCATCAATCTTAGCATAGACGACAAATACATCAGCAAAGCCAGCATTGGTGATCCACTGTTTTTCGCCATTTAGAATATAATGAGTACCCTCGGCATTTAATTTTGCTGTTGTTCTTGCTCCTAAAGCATCCGAGCCAGATCCCGGTTCTGTTAAAGCATAAGCAGCAATTTTTTCACCAGAAGCCAAGCCTGGCAAATATTTTTTCTTTTGCTCGTCATTACCGAATAAGACGATTGGCAGTGAGCCAATTCCGACATGGGCGCCATGTGACAGCGAGAAACCGCCTGCCTTAGCCATTTTTTCCGTCAACAGTGATGAGGTAATTTTGTCTAGCCCTAACCCTTCATATTCTTCGGGAACATCAGCAGCTAAAAGACCAAGATCGCCTGCTTGTTTTAATAATTTTACCGTGCGGTCAAATTCATGGTTTTCCAAATATTCCAGCTGCGGCAGGACTTCTTTCTCAACAAAATCCTCTGCCGTTTTCGCAATCATTAGATGTTCTTCGGTAAAATCCTCTGGTGTTAACACTTGCTCAAATGGTACATCTTCAATTAAAAAGCTTCCGCCTTTTACTAATTTTTTTGTCTCAGTCATGAAAGATTCCTCCTAAATTATTTATACACGGGCCAGACTGCTCTGGCCCTTTGATGTTATGGAAGTAATTCAAATACTCCGGCAGCACCCATGCCGCCACCAATACACATGGTTACGACACCGAACTGTTGATTGCGGCGCTTCAATTCATGAATCAGCGATAAGGTTAGCTTTGCTCCTGTGCAGCCAAGTGGGTGTCCGAGAGCAATCGCGCCGCCATTTACGTTAACCTTGTCTTCATCAAGGCCAAGCTCGCGAATAACCTGAATCGATTGGGAGGCAAAAGCCTCGTTCAGTTCAAATAAATCAATATCGGAAAGCTCCAAACCGGCTAGTCTTAGTGCCTTCGGAACCGCTACAACCGGGCCGACCCCCATGATTTCCGGCGGTACCCCGCCAACAGCAAATGATCTGAACTTTGCTAATGGCTTCAATCCAAGCGCTTCTGCCTTTTCACGGTCCATGACCATGACCGCAGCTGCACCATCACTTGTCTGGGAAGAGTTCCCCGCGGTTACCGTACCAGTAACGGAGAAAGCGGGACGAAGCTTTGCCAATGTCTCCAAATTTGTATCAGGGCGGACGCCTTCATCCTGAGAAAATTGAATTGTTTTTTCAATAAGCTTATTGTCCTCACCAACAGCGCGAAGGGTAACCTCAACTGGAACAATCTCATCAACGAATTTCCCTTCTTGAATTGCCTTGTAGGCACGCTGATGGCTTCTGACTGCAAACGCATCCTGGTCTTCACGGCTGATGCCATATTTCTTGGCCACTTCTTCGGCTGTATGACCCATGCCCATATAATATTCCGGTGCTGATTCCACAAGCTTTACATTCGGCCTGAGCACATGACCAGTCATCGGCAGCATGCTCATCGACTCAATTCCCCCAGCAATCACTGTATCTGTGTGCCCAAGCATGATGGATTGAGCAGCATAGGCGATTGTCTGTAGCGCAGATGAACAGTAACGATTAATGGTAATCGCCGGAACCGTATTCGGCAGGCCTGCTAAAGCACCGATATTCCGGGCCACGTTTAAACCCTGCTCTGCTTCTGGAATTGCACAGCCAATAATTAAATCGTCAATATTTCCTTCGTAGTTTCCCGCCCGCTTTACTGTTTCTCTCACAACCAATGCCCCCAAATCATCAGGGCGAACATTGGCAAGTGTGCCTTTTTTCGCTTTGCCGACCGGGGTCCGAGCTCCGGCAACAATAACTGCTTCTCTCATGCAAATTCCCTCTCTTTCTATCAATTTAACAACATCACAATCTATCTTTTACCAAGTCCTATTAATTCCGTAATGGCTTCCCTTTTACGAGCATGTGCTGCATCCGCTGTTGTGATTTTGGTTCTTGGATGAGACTTAGGAAGGCTTCCCGCTCTAAATCCAATAAATATTGCTCATCGACTTCGGTACCAAATGGAACTTTCCCGCCAGCGATGACATAAGCAATCTTCTTGGCAATCTTCAGGTCATGCTCAGAAATATAGCCTGATAAGTACATCGCCTCAGCACCAAGTAAAAGTGTGGCATAGCCCGTTTCACCCGTAACAGGGACTTTTCGGCGTACCTTCGGCTTATAGCCTTTTTCATACAATGATAAAACTGCCTGTTTCGCATCATAAAGCTGATGGTCACTGTTGACACTAATTCCGTCAGACTTACTAAGGAAACCAGTTTGGCGTGCTTCTTCTGCCGAGGTGGATACTTTCGCCATCGCAATCGTTTCAAATACTTTATTGGCCACCTGCTGTAAATCAAACGGCACACCGCTCGGCATATTTTCCAAATGCTTCATATATAATTCTTTATTACCGCCGCCGCCTGGAAGTAAGCCAACACCTGTTTCAACGAGACCGATAAAAGTTTCCGAAGCTGCTTGAATATGTGCTGCCGGCAGACATACCTCTGCACCGCCGCCAAGTGTCATCGCAAATGGCGCTGCCACAACTGGCTTGGAGCTATATTTTACTTTTAATAAGGCACTGTGAAGCTGACGGACAATCATATCAAGTTCAAAAATATTGTCATCTTGGACTTCCATTAACATCATCGCCAAGTTAGCACCGACACAGAAGTTCTTGCCCTGATTTCCGATTACGAGTCCCTTATAATTTTTTTCGACTTCATCGATGGCAAAATTTATCATTTGCACGATATCAAGGCCAATGGCATTGTTCGGCGAGTGGAACTCAAGCAAGGCGACACCGTCACCAATATCAATTAAGCTGGCACCGCTGTTTTTCTTAATCACGCCTTTTTGCTTTTTCACCTTTTTCAAATCAATAACCTTTGGATTAAACTCTACTAAGCGATATTCGCCGTTATTGTAGAAAAATAGCTCACCATTTTCCTCGTTATAGAAAGAGCTGTTCCCTTTTGCCAGCATCTCTTCAACCCATGCCGGAACAGCAAGGCCGGATTCTTTCATTTTTTGTACTGACTTTTCGACACCGATGGCATCCCAGGTTTCAAATGGTCCTAGCTCCCAGCCAAAGCCCCACTTCATCGCGCGGTCAATGGCGACAATATCATCAGCAATTTCTCCTAATAGCTGCGCGGAGTAAACCAATGATCGGGATAAGGTATTCCAGAGAAATTGACCAGCGCGGTCGTTGCCGTAAACAAGCGCTTTCAATTTATTGGCTGTGCCTTTTTCTTGCTTTGCCAGCTCAACCGTTGGGCTAGAGATTTTTTTGCGCGGACCATATTGAAGTGTTTGCGGGTCAAGTTCAAGAATCTCCTTGCCTTTTTTTAGGAAAAATCCTTGTCCTGACTTGCTTCCCAGCCAGCCATTTTCAACCATTTTTTTCAAGAATGCTGGTACGGCAAAAACATCCTTTTCGTCGCCTTCCACCTTTTCGTGAACATTTCCGGCAACATGATAGAATGTATCTAAACCAACGACATCAAGGGTGCGAAAGGTAGCGCTTTTTGGCCGGCCAATTAGCGGGCCTGTTAAGGAATCTACTTCCCCAACACCTAAACCATGAGAAAGCATCTCCTGCACGGTGACGAGCAAGCCGTATGTCCCAATTCGGTTAGCGATAAAGTTCGGCGTATCCTTTGCCTCAACGACCCCTTTTCCCAAAACATCTTCACCGAATTTTTTCATAAAGGCTAGTACTTCCGGATCTGTGTATTGTGTTGGAATCACTTCCAATAACTTTAAGTAACGCGGCGGATTAAAGAAGTGGGTGCCTAAGAAATGCTTTTTGAAGTCTTCTGAACGACCTTCCACCATTGCTTCTACGGAGATACCAGATGTGTTGGAACTGATGATGCTGCCTGGTTTACGATATTGATCAACTTTTTCAAAAACCTGTTTCTTTACATGCAAATTTTCTACGACGACTTCAATGACCCAATCGACATCGATTAGTTTTACTAAATCATCGTCTAGGTTGCCGGCTTCAATGAGCGTAAGATTCCTTTTCGCCGTTAACGGTGCCGGCTTTTGTTTTAACAGCTTTTGCAATGCTGTTGCGCTAAAGCGATTACGAACCTGTTTATCCGCTAAAGTCAGCCCTTTTGCTTCTTCTTCCTTCGTTAATTCACGTGGCACAATATCCAATAATAGTGTAGGAATACCGATATTGGCCAAATGGGCCGCAATCCCTGACCCCATGACTCCTGAACCTAGTACAGCTGCTTTTTTTATCAATTGGTTCAACGTTGTCTCCCCCTTCAATGTCTTTGAATGAATGCTCATTCATTTTTTTAGTAAAAAAAATTCCGTAATAAAAATGAGCTCCGTTACTATAACTATAAGATATTTCGAAAAATTGTGCAATTAGTAAACGTGGAAAATTTAAATTTTTTCGAAAAGTAATTTTTCCCACTGGCAAAGATAATTTATCTACGGAAGGGCAAGCTACTAAATGAGGTGATCACTATGGCGAAAATGAAGAAAAACCCTTCCAAAGCCGGTGTCAGCGCGGCAAGTGTCAAGGGCAATGCCGGGCCTGGCCGTGAAGCAAGCGGCGTAGACAAACAAAACAGCCAAAACAACCAATATAAGCGGTAAAAAAAGTGCCAGGCACCATTACAGCGTGCCGGGCACTTTTTTATGAATTGGTTGAGAACATGTATTTTTTATAGTGATAGCGAATTGAAAAAATCAACCCTAAGGCCATCATATTCCCCATTAACGCACTACCGCCATAACTGATAAATGGCAGCGGAATCCCGGTAATCGGCAGAACACCAATCGTCATACCAATGTTTTGAAATACGTGAAAGGTGATCATACTAATTACACCGACACAAATATACGTGTAAAATTGGTTCTTCGTCTCCATACCAACCTTGGTAATATGGTAAATTAACAAGAAAAACAAACTAATTAATACACTTGCCCCGATAAAGCCATACTCTTCGCCAACAACACTAAAAATAAAGTCTGTCTGGCTTTCCGGTAAATAGACTTCACGGTTGCCAATCCCTTTGCCGCTTGTTTGCCCCGAGCCAATCGCCAGCATCGATTTAATCAGTTGATAACCGGCTGAACTTTGATAATTATACGGGTCAAGCCAGGAATAAATCCGCCCAAATTGGTATGGTTTCACCCCGAGAAATTTCTCAAGGACATCGGGATTCCATAAAACAAAATAAAATATCGTCCCCACCAATAAAATACCTGCCGAAAACATCGGAACAAGCATTTTCCAAGTGATCCCGGAGATAAAAATCATCCCTAGCAAAATAGCCAAAAAGACCAGCCCTGTCCCTAAGTCTTCTTTAATAATCAACAAAAGCGGCAGCATCGTTACCATGCCCAGCTTCAGCAGCAGCCAGAAGTCCGTTTGCAATGTTTTCATCAGATGCTTTTGATGATGATCGTCAATCACACGGGCTAAGCCTAGAATTAAAAATATTTTCATAAACTCTGAAGGCTGTATTGTACCAATTCCAGGCAGCTGAAACCAGTTTTTTGAGCCGTTAATTCGCGGTGCAATGCTTTCTGGTGCAATGATTAAGAAGATTAAAATAACAATTCCAAAACCATAGACGTACCAGGTCAGCTTACGCAGCTGGTCAGAATCAAAGCGTATCACCACTGCAATGATGGCACAGCCAACGGCATACCAGGCAACCTGCATAATCAAAAAATTGCGGTCATATTGCCCGCTTTGCTGGGCACTGTAAATGGCCGCACAGCTGGCAAGGAATAATAACATAACAATAAGCACAAGACTATAATCCAGTTTAGAAGTTGAACTATTATTGGAAGTCATGATGAAGTCTCCCTTGAAAAAAACTTTTGCATTCCTCCATTATATTTTTAAAAGCAGGAAATCTCAACTTCTAAACGGCCTTTGGATTTATTTACAAATAATGATAAATGTCTGAAAAAAACTATTTTACTTGGAATTATGGAGAGCAGATATTTTATTTGTTATTTTCATAGCTGTTAAAGATAGTGCATATCAATATGGTACGAGCTAATTTTATGATAAGAATGTGAGGGAGCCTATGTTAACTAAATTAGAAGCATTGATCCTTGGTATCATTCAAGGCTTAACGGAGTTTTTGCCCATTTCCAGTACAGGGCATTTATATTTAGGCAGGAATTTATTCGGCTTACAAGAAGCAGGACTATTACTTGATACGATGCTTCATATCGGCACACTTATAGCCGTGTTTATTTTTTACAGGGATGAGTTTGTCAAAATCATCCGCAATCCGTTTAGTAAATTGACCTTTTTATTAATTGTCGGAACCATCCCCGCGGTTGTCATTGGTCTCGCCTTTAAGGATTATATTGACGAGATTTCAACTACGGGAGTGACCATCGGCTGGGAATTCCTTGCAACCGGACTATTTCTTTGGCTCGCTGATTCTGCTAAAAATGGCTATAAAAAGCTTGACGATATCACCTACAAGGATGCGTTTTTTATCGGCACGTTTCAGGCAGCGGCGATTTTACCAGCTATCTCCCGCTCCGGTATGACGATTGCCGCCGCACTGTGGCGCAAGTTAGACAGGGAGACAGCCGCCTATTTTTCCTTTCTATTATCGACACCGGCCATTGCCGGAGCAATTGTTCTGCAAACGAAGGATTTACTTGGCGGTGGTGGTGAGCAAATTTCTTTATCTGCCCTGCTCGTTGCCATCATTTCCTCAGCTTTCTTTGGCTATGTCGCCGTTAAGTGGATGATTGGCTTTTTGAAAAAACATTCTTTAAAACCATTTGCCATTTATGTTTGGGTATTGGGATTGATCGTGCTGTATTTCCAATTTACTGGTCAATTTTAAAAGCGGTCCGACGCAGAATCGGACCGCAATTTTTTTACCTGGAGTATGAAACTATATCAGCGATTTCTCGGAGATATCAGTGCTGTCACTCAGACCAGGATTATTTGGCCATTTCCCTTGCTGCCGTTGCTGCTGCTTCTTTCGCTTTCGCCATAATTTCAGGTGCCTCTTTTGGAAAATGGTCCATTCCTTCGGCGACAACGGTGTCCATTAGCTCAAATCCGAGAAACTCGAGAGCCTTCCGTAAATAACGATCTCCCATTTCAAATTCAACCATTGGTCCAGTTGAATAAATACCGCCACGTGTTTGAATGTGAATCGCCTTCCGACCGGTCATTAGTCCTCTTGGGCCTTCTTTCGTGTTTGTGAACGTTTTTTCCGCAATAAACATGCAATCCATGAATGATTTTAAAATCGCTGGCGCTCCGAGATTCCAAATTGGTGTAACAAACACATAATAGTCGGCAGCAATGAAGTGATCTGCTAAGGCATGCATTTTTTCCAATTTTGTCCGCTCTGCTTCAGACAGCTGCTCCTTTGTATAGCCCATAAACGATAATTTGGCTCGGGCATACAATAAATCCATATCAATCTCTGGGATTTCCATATCATATAGATGCATATGCTCTATCTCGACATCAGGCTGAACTTGTTTAAATGCCTCTAAAAATACCTCCCCAATCTGCATCCCTTTTGAAAGCTTCACGTTGTTTTTTGGATTGACCGTAATATACAAAAGCTTCGACATTTTATAATTCCCTTCCTTATCCTGTAATTAACACACATCTTTATCTTAACCTATTTTCGATTGTTCACTTTTGAACAAACAATGAAATATATATGAATTTAGCATAAAACTTAATAATTCTTAATAAAACTTAACAAAACGTAACAATTATCACTTTAATATCGTTTTAACTTGGTTAGAATGTAAAAAAGGAGGGATAACCTATGGAGGGGAAGGCCTATACTCCTGATGAGGTGGCGCAAATTTTTCAAATATCAAAACATACCGTCTATGAACTCATTAAACGCGGTGAGCTCGATGCTTTTAAAATTGGCAATAAAATGCGAATTGACCATTCAGAGCTTGAAAGATATAAACAGAGTAAGAAAGCGCCTGTGAAGAAAAGTCCAGTAAACCAGACAGCTGCTCCAGAGGTATATGTGAATCGATTGCAGCTTTCAGGCAGCCATGATTTTCTTGTCGAACATGTTGCAAAGGAAGCAGCCCGGACACTGCAGCTGCAAATACAACCGTCTTACATAGGAAGTTTAGAGGGTCTGATGCTTCTTTACCGTGGTCAATCTGATATTGCTGCTATGCATTTATTGGACCCTAATTCTCATGAATATAACTTACCTTTTATTAAGCAATTATTTATTTATGAGTCTATAGCGGTCATAAGATTAGCAGCCCGTGAACAAGGATTTATTGTCGCAAAAGGAAATCCGAAGAACTTCTACGATTTTACAGACCTGACGCGAAGGGATATACGATTTATCAATCGCCAAAAAGGGTCTGGAACCCGGTTTTTACTTGATTTGAAGCTTTCAAGCAATGGCATTGATCCGCAGCAGATTAATGGCTACAGCAATGAAGAATGGAATCACTTATCCGCCGCTTCCAACATAGCTAGAGGTGCCGCTGATGTTGCCTTCGGAATTCACTCGGCAGCCAGTCACTTAGGCCTTGATTTTCTTCCAGTGGCCAAGGAAAATTTCGATCTCGTCTTCCGTTTTACAAGTGAAAATAGACAGATGCTTACTGAGCTCATCCAATTTTTACAATCAAAGCGATTTAAAGAGAGTTTATCTGACTTTGAAGGGTATGACGTAACAAATTTAGGAAAAATAATCTACCAAACAAATTTAATGGAGGATAATTCATGAGAAAAAAACGTTTATTCATTGCCCTCTTTGCAATGATGCTTTTCTTATTAACTGCATGCGGGAATACAGACAATAATCAAGCTTCAAAGGATAACAAGGAAAATACAAAAGCTGAACCATCAGAATTAATAGTAGCGACCACCACGAGTACACAAGACAGTGGCTTACTTGATGTTCTTATCCCAATGTTTGAACAGGAAAACAATGTAAAAGTAAAAACGATTGCGGTTGGAACAGGACAAGCTTTAGAAATGGGCACTAAAGGTGAAGCAGACGTCATGCTCGTCCACGCACCAAAATCCGAAGAAGAAGTCGTAGCAGCTGGTGATGCCATCAACCGTAAGCGCGTCATGTATAATGACTTTGTCTTAGTTGGACCAACTGGCGATCCTGCTGGTACAAACGGACAAGATATTAAGGATGCTTTGAAAAAGATTGCCGACTCCAAAGCCATTTTCGTTTCCCGCGGTGATGATTCTGGTACTCACAAAAAAGAACTCAGCATCTGGGAAGCTGCTGGAATGAAGCCTGAAGGTGACTGGTATGTGTCTACTGGTCAAGGTATGGGACAAACACTGCAGGTCACTGCTGAGAAAAAGGGCTATTGCTTAACAGACCGGGCTACATGGCTGGCACAGGAAAAAAATCTAGCCGGACTTAAAATCGTTGTTGAAGGCGGCGAAGATTTGAAAAATATTTACCATGTCATGCAAGTAAATCCGGAAAAGCACGACAAAGTTAATAGCAAAGATGCCGAAAAATTTGTAAACTTTATGGTAGCCAAGAAAACTCAAGAGGTTATTGAAAACTTCGGTAAGAAAGAATACGGTCAATCTTTATTTATTAGTTATACAGAATAATAGATGTTGATGTAACTTGCGACAGTATGGGAGCTCCATTCGTCAATTAGAGCTCTTCTTGCGACAGTCGAGAATTTTACAATTAGAGCTCTTCTTCTTGCGCCAGTAGTAAAGCTGTTTACGTCAATTGGAGTACTTCCAGTTGAAGAGCTGTTTACGATAATTGGAGATTGATTAGTCACCTGGAGGATGTTATGGAACTGCTAATAGATGGATTAAAAAAGGCAATTGAGATGATTTTTACCGGTAATCAGGAGGTTTTTGCAATTACCTGGTTGACGCTAAAAATCTGTCTTATTTCCATTTTCATTAGCACCCTGATTGGGTTGCCATTAGGGATTTTGCTAGGTTTAACAAGATTTCCAGGCCGAAAAATATTATTAATGTTCATTAATATTGGCCTTGGCCTGCCTCCAGTTGTTGCAGGATTGTGGATTACAATGCTGCTATGGCGCTCGGGACCATTGAGTGAACTATCATTACTTTACACTCCAACGGCCATCGTGTTGGCGCAAATACTAGTGTCACTTCCGATTGTTACAAGCTTGACTACCAGCGCCTTTCAGCAAATTAATGACAAAATGATGTTGCAGATTAAAGCATTAGGGGCAACGAAATGGCAGACTCTCATCATCCTTATCAGACAATCAAAAATTGCTATTATTGCCGCGATTATGGCAGGGTTTGGGCGAGTTATTGCTGAAGTTGGTGCGGCAATGATGGTTGGAGGGAACATTCAAGGTGACACACGCATATTAACTACATCCATTGTCATGGAAGTTTCCAAAGGAAATTTTGACATTGCCTTGGCGCTATCTTTTATTCTCTTAGCTGTTGCCCTGTTAATTACAGCAGCCTTAACGTTTTTACAGCAAAGGAGGCGCTTTTCATGACAGCATTAATGGAGCTTGAGAATATCACCTATGGAGTACAAAATAAGCAGATTCTTAATATATCTAATTTACAGATTCAAGAGGGTGAGTCTCTTGGCATCATGGGACCAAATGGTGCTGGAAAAAGTACTTTGCTTAAACTGCTGGCGTGTTTGGAGAGGCCGACAAGTGGCAGCATCGCCTACAAAGGAAAAAAACTTACTACTGCCCATGTACCGCTAGAACTGAGAAGAAAATTCTCGATTGCACTCCAGCAATCACTGCTGCTCGATGGTTCTGTTTTTTATAATATCGCCCTGGGATTGACGATTAGAAACATACCAAAACCGCTTATAAAGAAAAAGGTCAGCAAGTGGCTTGAACTCTTTGCAATCAGCCATCTAGCGAAAAAAAATGCTCTTTATTTATCAGGCGGCGAAGCGCAACGGGTTAACTTAGCACGGGCCATGATTGTCGAACCGGAAATTCTCTTCCTTGATGAACCTTTTTCTGCCTTAGATTTTCCGACTAAAATTAAATTAATGGAAGATTTTAAGGAAATCATCGCCAAAACAAATACAACAGCTGTATTTGTCAGCCATGATTTAATGGAGATTCACTATTTAACAGAAAAGTTGGCCATTATTGTCGATGGTGAAGTTAAGCAATCCGGACCTACCCCTCAGGTCCTCGAATATCCCAATACCTCGACACAATCATTTTTAAATGAGTGGAAGAAATTCTATCCGCTTGCCCGTTAGCACTTTTATCTTGGAACTGCGCTTTTTAAAATGGTGCTTTTTAATTTTATTAGCGATTTTTTCCTAGTTATTAGCGAATTATTAAATTTATTAGCGAATTCGTGACATTTATTAGCGATTTTTCAATTTTATTAGCGAATCGTTACCTCAACACCAATTCTTCGAAAAATAAGAGTGCCCTCACAAGTAAATGAGGGCACTCTTTACATTATTACTGCTCTTTTTTCGTTAATTGATTGGTTAGATTCTCTAAACTTCCCTTAATATTGGACTTGCCAGAATAATTCTCTATTAACTCTTTGACATCAATTCCACTTGAGGCCTTTAATGATTCCTGCAGGCTGGTCATAAGATTCGTCGCATAGCTGGTGATTTTATTGGCTCCGCCATTTTCACTAGAGCTGCTGCCTGTATCGACAACGGTAATCTTATCAATATTGGCAAGCGGTGCCGCCACCTGTTTTGCATATTCAGGAAGCATCTTGATGACCATGTCGAGAATCGCGGCTTGCCCGAACTGCTCGAAGGCCTCGGCGATTTTTTCCTTCGCTTCCGCTTCTGCCAAACCTTTCATTCGAATAACTTCTGCTTCAGAAAGACCTTGAGCCTTTTGCGCTTCCGCTTTAGCGAGACCGTCAATTCGAACCCGCTCTGCTTCAGCCTTAGCCATTGCTTCAATCCGATATTTATTGGCCTCGGCTTCAGCAATTTGCTTCGCTTTGTCAGCAGCAGCAGACTGCTCTACCGCGTAACGGTCAGCATCGGCC
The DNA here is from genome assembly GCA_000752035.1 of Bacillus rubiinfantis. Lineage (GTDB taxonomy): Bacteria > Bacillota > Bacilli > Bacillales > Cytobacillaceae > Neobacillus > Neobacillus rubiinfantis. The sequence continues at coordinate 177,153 of CCFE01000011.1, forward strand.
TTTTTCTTCACTTCAGAATCATACTGACGCTCACGGCGAAGGATTTCTTTTTCTTCGAGTTCGATTTGCTTTTGCCGTTCAATAATCTTAACTTGCATTTCTTGCTCGGTTACATCCTGTTTGGCTTTCGCACTTTCTAAATCATAAGCCATATCAGCACGTGCCTTGGCAATATCCTGCTCGCGACGGAATTCGGCAATTTTCAGTTGATTCACTTTCTCCGCTTCCGCAATCTCTGTTGCCCGCTCCAACTCAGAGCGTTTCGCTTCCTTTGCGGCTTCCGCTTTTTTAATCCGTGTTTCCTTTTCCGCATCAGCTGTCGCGATATCAGCATCACGTTTTACCTGGGCAATCCGCGGCTTCCCGAGGGCATCCAAGTAACCATTTTTATCACGAACATCTTTAATCGTGAATGATACAATCACAAGACCCATTTTTGCCAGGTCCTGCGAAGCAACGCGTTGGACTTCTTGCGAAAACTTATCACGGTTCTTGTAAATTTCCTCTACAGTCATCGAGCCAAGAATAGACCGCAAATGACCTTCAAGAACTTCGCGCGCTTCATTCTCTCGATCTTCCTTTGGTTTGCCAAGAAATTGTTCTGCCGCGGTAGCAATTTCACCGATTGAGCTGCCAATTTTTATAATCGCAACACCATCGGCCATAACTGGCACTCCTTGCTCCGTATACACTTCTGGAGTGGTAACTTCCAATTTACTTGATAACAAGCTTAATGGCTGTGCTTGTTGAAACACTGGTAAAATAAAAGCCCCGCCGCCGCGGATAATTTTAATCTTGTTTCCCGCCTCATCAACATGGACATTTTTACTGCCCAAATAACTTCCTGTGACAATCAATGCCTCATCAGGCCCGGCAGTTCTGTATTTCGTAATAAAGACACCAATCAAGGCAAGCAAAATAAGTGCAACAATCCCAATAACAATCCAAACAAAGCCAAACTCCATATTTGTAACCTCCCTCTAAATGAAGCTTTCTCTTTCCTGATGAATCGTCACTTGTAGTACCCCATCCTTTACCTGAACCACTAATACCCTCACGCCATTAGGAATTGTTTCTCCATCAAAGCTAGAAGCTGGTTTCGCAATTCGGCCGCTGGCATTTTCTATCAGCACTTCACCAAAGCCATCAGCAGGAATCGAAGTAATCACGGAGCCAATCCTTCCCCGCAAATCAGATTCTTTATATGCAAGCGACTCCTCTGCTGAGGATAATGGAACTAAAATGAACACATTCAAACATGTAACCAAAATAAAGGCAATTACTGCTGATATTCCCAATATTAATAACGAATGCAATGAAGACAACCGTTCAAATAAATAGCCGCTTGCGGAAAGAACGGTAATAAAGGCGAAGACAAGCACAGGATTTAAAAAATGTAATCCCCCATCACCTGTATCAATATGAAACACATCTGCAAACAACACATAAATAATCGTTAATACTCCGGAAATAATCAGGCCATACAAATAAATCGTTACAATCGGCTGGCCGAATAATTCCATATGCACCACCCCGTTTCATAGTAGTACAAATACAAAGATTACTCTGTAACAACACTAATGGACATCAACTCCTTGTCATGTAGAGTTGTACTTAGTAATACGAATGAAAAACAAAATAGTTTCATTTTTTCCTAATTCTAGTATAAAGGATTATTCAGCAGCTTGGGCTGCTTCAGACAATTATTCAAAAATTATTAAAAAATGCAATAGCTTTGCGACTATTGCATCTACATAATCATATGAAGAAACTTTTTCGTTCGTTCTTTTTGAGGCCGGGAAAATATCACCTCAGGTTGATTCCGCTCTACCACCACACCGTCATCCATGAATATCACTTCATCAGCCACTTCGCGGGCAAAACGCATTTCATGGGTAACAACAATCATCGTCATCCCTTCCTGAGCAAGGTCTTTCATTACTTTCAAGACCTCCCCTACAAGTTCAGGGTCAAGAGCTGATGTTGGTTCATCAAAAAGCATGACTTCGGGTTCCATGGCCAATGCACGGGCAATGCCAACACGCTGCTGCTGCCCGCCAGACAACTGTGATGGATAGGAATCAAGTTTATCACGCAGTCCGACCTTTTCCAGCAATGCCTCTGCCCTTTTTCTAGCCGTGGCTTTGTCCTCCCGCTTCACAATGATTGGTCCTTCCATTACATTTTCTAGAGCGGTTTTATGTGGGAATAAATGATAATTCTGAAATACCATTCCCGTTAACCGACGAAAAGCGGTGATATTTTTTTTCGGGACGTTTTTTGAAAAATCCAATGTTTGTCCGGCAATTGTCAGAATCCCCTTTGTCGGTGTCTCGAGAATATTCAAACAGCGGAGCATCGTTGTTTTTCCAGATCCAGAGGGTCCAATGATAACAACCACTTTGCCTCTATCCACTTGTAAATTGATACCTTTTAATACCTCTAATCCACCGAATTGCTTTGTTAATCCTTGAATTGAGATCATCTGTGAACCCCTTTATACAACCATTTTAACCAATTGGATGCTGCTAGTTTTATACTCCATAGCGGTCTAATCTTTTTTCAAGAAGTTGTTGCAGGATAGCTAGGAAAAAACATATCACCCAATAAATGAGGGCAGCTTCTGTATACACTAATAAAAATTCATAATTTCTTGAAGTAATTTCTTGCGCACGGCGGAACATCTCAGTAATAAGTACTACGGAAGCCAGTGAGGTATCCTTTACTAAGCTGATAAATGTATTGGATAGCGGTGGTAAGGACACCCTTGCTGCTTGAGGTAAAATAATCCGCTTTAATATTTGGGCATAAGACATACCGATAGAATAGCCAGCTTCCCATTGCCCTTTAGCAATCGAAAGAATCGACGCGCGAATGGTTTCAGACGCATAGGCCCCAACATTCAGCGAAAAACCAATCACCGCGGAAATGAACGGATCAAGGGTAATCCCGATATTAGGTAGTCCGTAGAAAATAATAAACAGCTGCACTAATAAAGGGGTACCGCGAATGGCTGACACATAAACCCGAGCGATGATTTGCAGTACTTTTACATGAGTGATGCGCGCTAATGCAGTGAAAATCGCCAGTAAAATACCAAAAATAAACGAAATCACGGTCAACGGAATCGTATTTGAGATGGCTCCCTCCAGCAGCGGCCAAAGGGAGCTTTTTGCAATATCAATCAGTCTGCTGATGCGATCTGGATCAGTTGTGATGCTATTTAAGAACATTTTCCCCAAACCATTTCTTCGAGATTTTCTCGTAAGTACCGTCATCGACGATTTCTTTTAACGCCTTGTTTACTTCATCGACTAATGTCTCGCTCTTCTTTCTAAACATAAAGCCACTGGCAGATGCTGATTTACTGGTTGCAACAATTTTTATCGGTGCGTCTGGTTTTTGTTTTCGATAATCTAAATAAGCAATATTATCATTAATGGTCACATCGACCCGCTTTTGTACCAACAGCTCAGCAGCTTGTTGGAAGCCTTCTACTCCAATGAGCTTTGCACCATACTTTTTCGCCATGTCACCATAATTGCTAGTTAATGATTGAGCAGAATTAAGTCCTTTAATATCCGCAAATTTTTTGACAGTATTATTATCCTCTCTTACGACTAACACCGCTGATGATTTAATATAAGGGTCGGAGAATTCATACTTTTTCTGACGATCGGGACGAATACCGACTTCGTTCGCAATCATATCAAACCGTTTCGCATCTAAGCCGGCAAATAAGGCATCCCATTGCGTTTCCTTAAATTCAGCCTTTACCCCAAGCCGTTTTGCTACCTCTTGGGCGAGCTCAACATCAAAACCAGTTAGCTTACCATTCGTATCATGAAACGTAAATGGCGGATAAGTACCCTCCGTACCGATTAAGATTTTTCCGTCATCTTTCACCCTTGCCAGTAAATCTGTTTCTGTTTTTTCCGCCTTGTCTTCCGTCTTATTTTCCTTTTTATCATCGTCCTTGCCGCATGCTGATAAAATCAAGGTAAAACACAGTAATAGTGAAAATAACAGCCAATATTTCCTCATCAACAAAACCTCCAACTTTAACTGAATTAACCCCTAACCTGTGTTTTATCTTTCCCAATTGCGTATAAAAAAAACTGCCGAATGATTCGACAGTTACGCAGATATTATTTTTTGCTGTTCATTGGCAGCAGGTTTTTTTGTCTTCGGTCGGTAAAAGAAAATCCCACTAGCTAGCAGTATAACTCCATAGATAAATGTTTTTACGTCTGCCGTACCCGCAATAATCATCCACGTTGAATAGACAGTCGCAACCATCGCAATCACTCCATCTATCCAGCGGGGCCGAGAACCAGTATAGGTTTCTCCTGTCATGACCAACTTAAGGGCATAGATTGACGAGATAAAATAGGGAACTAAATAAGCTAGTGTAGCAATTAAAATAATAAATTCAAATGCCTCCGAAATGGATCTGGAAATCGTTGAAAAAATAAATATTTGTGCCAAACCGTTAGTCATGAGTAATGAAAACGCTGGCAGACCCTTGTTGTTTTCCTTAATGAACGCTTTTGGAAATAAGTCTTGTTTCGCTGCCTGATACGGCACTTCAGCACTTAACATTACCCAGCCAATTGTCGAACCAATTAAACTAATTAAGCCCACGGCTGCAAGAAACTTCCCTCCAACTGGTCCGAGAACCATCTCCACCGCATCGATTAGCGGTTTATCGGAATGAATTAATGTCTGTTGGTCAAGCATCCCCATCGTTAAGACGCTAATACCGATATATATGGCAAGTGCAATAGCCAACCCTAAAATCGTTGCCCGTTTAATATCCGTTTGTTTTTTGGCCCGTCCTGCAAACACAACCGCTGACTCAATTCCAATGAATGCCCATAAAGTATTCAACGAGGCATGATTGATTTGCGATAACATGCCAATCGTATTTCCTGCCTCATCTGCCCTTACTGCTACCAACGGCAAAATATTACTTTTTTCAAATGCAAACAAGCCAACAAGGATAAACAGAAAAAATCCTACTACCTTTGCTGCCGTGGCGGCAAAATTCAACTTGCCGGCACTTTCCAAACCGCGGAAGATGACAAAATGAATCCCCCATAAGAGGATAGTACAAACAATAAAGGTTAAGCCGTTACCAACTTTAATCGTATAATAGCCAATGGTAAACCATGGCGTCTCATTCGTTAACACTGGGAAAAAAGTCGATAAATAGCTGGCAAATGTCGTTATTACGGCAACAATTCCAGCCAAGTTACCTACCCAATAGCCCCATGATGCCATAAAACCTGTTAATGCTGAAAGCTGCGAACCAGACTTAAACAGTTCCTTGGCATACATTTGTGGGCCCCCAGTGATATCAGGCTTTCGCATTCCTAAATTTCCGAATACAAGCGCAATCGTCAAAACACCAAATCCAGTAATGAGCCAGGCAGCAATGACTCCACCCGGACTGGCGGCTTCTGCCAAAGATCTCGGCAGCATAAAGATGCCAGATCCGACCATATTTCCGACAACAAGTGCTGTTAATAACCAAAATCCTAATTTATTTGTTTGACTCATGATGTATTTACTCCTAATAAGGTTATCATCAAGATGATGTTCATTTACTAAATGACTTTACTAGGATACGGCCGAGACGGTTCACCTGTCAATGGAAAATTTTATCGTGATAAAGTATTAGAGAACTGAAATAATTAAAAAAGTAAGTTTTTGCGGTGATTAACTTACTTCACTTGTCCTGCTTTTCTGCTGGCTTATCGTTTGATATTCTGGTTCTTTACGTTGTGTTTGCCGCCCCATGGTTTCAATGTTTTTTAAAAAATAAAATCCTTTAAGAATATAATAGAAACCTAATGTCTTAAAAATATGGCCGACAAAATTATCAATGTCATACACGCTCCGATAAATCGTAAACACTAATTCGGCCAGTAATAGGAACACCAATGCCAACGCAATCGACAGTTTTGCTTCACATTTCTCCTCATGGTAATGGTAAAGCGTTATCAGTAAACAAATAAATTGTAGGACGCTGATGCTGTATTCAATGGCATTTTTTAATGGCGTTGTTCCTTTTCCATCCTCCATTAACAAAGGCAGACTGTTTTCAAAATAAAATACAACATAAATTATCACACTTAACAGAACTGCTGCCACAGCTAGCATTCCAATGCGGTAGTCTCGTTTTAGACTCCAATCCGGCAAGAGCAAAATAGGCAGTAAAAGAATCGCCTGCCCACTCCTTGCGATAATCCAAAACCAGGTTGCTTTTGCCACGGAACTCTCAGTGATAAAATACGGCATGCCTTTGAAGGTAAGGGTATGAAACAAGTCCATAGTACCTATGAAGAAAAAAGTAAAGGATAACAGCAGCATTTGACTCGATCTCGTTATTCGATATCGCTTCAATCCATAAAAAAAGATCGTAGCCGAGATACAGATACTGATATTTTCTAACATTGTATGAAATCCAACATAATTTTCCGGGTTATACAGAGAATTAATTTGTTCCTGAAATATATGGGTGCTCATAAGAAAGAAGATTGCTAAAACGGAGTATAGGAGGAATTTCCCTTCAGATAAATAATTTTTCATCATACTCACCTCACTTTAAATTGCTGTTTATCTTATTATAGGGGCGAACAGTGGTCCATAACGGTCAAGGTTGTAGCAAATTTATGAAAACTTAACATCAAAAAGGATTGTCGCTTCCGACAATCCACCATTTACTTATTTCCACCAGCTATCAAACATGGTCGCTGGCATCATGCGCTTGTGTTCCGTCGTTAGGTAACGCTTTTCTATTTTTTCCGCCACCTCGTTCGAAACTGCTTTTCCTTCTAAATAGTCATCCAACTCATCATAGCTAATCCCTAACTCAGTTTCATCTGCCTGACCTGGCTTTTGGTCCAGTAAATCAGCAGTAGGAATCTTTAAATAAAGCCGCTCTTCAGCACCTAATTCTTTTAATAATGCTTTTCCCTGCCGCTTTGTTAAACCAGATAACGGCAGAACATCTGAACCGCCATCACCGTACTTAGTGTAAAAACCAGTAACAGCTTCGGCAGCATGATCTGTTCCAATCACTAGCAGGCCTTCCATTCCGCCAGCCGCATACTGGGCAATCATCCGCATTCTCGCTTTTACATTGCCTTTTTGATAATCACTCAACGGTTGGCCCGTAGCCGTTTGATTGTATTCCTTTTCCACTTCATCAACGGCAGCTTTAATATTGAAAACAATCTCATTGTCTGCTTTGATAAATGCTAAAGCACGCTTTGCATCATCCTCATCCTGCTGTGTTCCATATGGCAGACGGACGGCGAGAAAAACAGCATCCGCTCCCTCTTGACGCAGCTCTTCTACAGCAAGTTGGGCGAGTCTTCCAGCAAGTGTTGAATCCTGGCCGCCACTTATACCTAACACATACCCTTTCGCCTTTGTCTGCCGTAAATAGGCTTTTAGAAAATCAATCCGTTTTCGCACCTCCTCCTTTGGCTGAATTGCTGGAGATACATGTAAATCCTTGATAATTTTTGCTTGCAGATTCATCTTCTAACCTCCTGGATTTCATTATCTTTAATGTACCACAATTGCGACATTTTCACTAAAAGAGACAAATGGAGGGAACACGGGTAAAATAAGAAAGTTACTAAACATATTGGAGGGTTCTATTTGGAAGGAAAAACTTGTAATGAATCTAGAGTAGTCCGTACGATGCGGGTATTTCCCAATGACGTCAATAATCATCATACATTATTTGGCGGTAAATTGATGAGCGATACTGATATGTGTGCCTCTATCTCAGCTGCAAGGCACTCACGTAAAGAATGTGTGACCGCCTCAACCGACTCCGTTGATTTCTTGAGCCCAATTCGACCAGATGATTCTGTCTGCTTTGAATCCTTTGTTACCTGGACAGGCACCACTTCAATGGAAGTGTTTGTAAAAATAACCGCTGAAAATTTAATCACTGGTAAGCGAAAAATCGCAGCAACGGCCTTTTTAACCTTTGTTGCTCTTGATAAGGAAGGCAAACCATCTGCAGTTCCTCCCGTTATTCCAGAAACAGAAGAAGAGAAGAAATTGTTTGAAACCGGTCAAGAACGGGCAGCAAAGCGAAAAGAACATAGAAAACACAGCAAAGAACTAGCCGCTCACTTAGCCATCAACAAACCTTGGGAATAACAAAGTGCGTTAGCGCCTTTGCTTTATTTTGATATCTTTTTTACCCAAGTTGGGCCCATAAATAAATTCAAGAACAGTTAAAAGGTTCGCAGGTTGGGCTGCGAACCTTTACTCCAATTTCTGCAATTTCCTTCTATCCGGTGCATGTGGCGGCTTTTGCATCCAACCACGCTCAACCATAAGTTTAAATCCCTTCGCTGAATAAGCTAATATTTCTAACTGATATTTTTGATAATACGCCACTAAGTCTGTACGTAATGACATAGATATAGAATGTCCAAGTAACGTAAGGTCAATCCCATTTAAGGCAGTAAATAAGGCGACAATCAGCCGATTGGAGAATGGGTTTACTGTCGAGTCAGTGACATCTGACACTGTCGCCACATTACCCAGGAGCTCCTCTCTTTGAAAAAGATCATTAAACGTATTCAGCTGTTTTTCCGATATTTTTTTCCCTTCGACAATAAACTCATGAATTTCTTCATCCTTGACTACCTGGAGCAGACCCATACAAAGTAAAATTGAAAAATAATTACGTTCCGTATTAAAAAACATCTGGGTAATCTCCGCCACATTGAGAGGCCGTTTTTTCCCGAAGGCGTTTAGATAGCTAAGTTTGTCTATATATTCAATCGTCTCTGGATATGGAATCATCGGTGGCCTGTCATAGACACCTTTTGACAGCATTAGCTCTATGGACTGTTGATAAAGAGCCGTATACTTCTGTACCAGCTTGACGAAAAAATCCAATACGTCTTTCCGTGCGATGTTTGCTGTTATAAATCCCCCATTAATCATCGACATCCGGCTGATAAAATACACTAAACTCAAGGCAAACGTATCATAAAATAATGGGGGAGCGGTTAAATCAAGATCTTTCTCAGAGAACCCATCCGGTATCGGAATGCCTTCTAATTGAAATAGTTCCGTAATTTTCTTTACATGATGACTTGATAAATCAAAAGCCTCTTGGAGCAGCTTTTTTATTTCAGTATCTTGATTGTGATGGAGAAAGTACGACAATAAACATACGGACATGCTTTCCTGAGTGTATACCTCCCAAAGGCCGGCAATTTCCGCACTCGATAGCCTAATACTACGCTTTTCCATTCAAGACTCCTCCCCTAGATAATACTTTATAAGGATAGATTACCAAAAAGCGTTTAGAATATACTTGAAAAAGTAGTTAAAGTTAAACGAAGGGGACCAGCTTCTAAGAAGCTGATCCCCTTCGTTTAATGGTTATAGCATGAGACATTATGTTTGCAGCTTGATTTAAGACTTCTCATTGTCTGTTACTTCTAATACATCCAGCAGGAACACAAACACCGGTATCCCGATAATTAATCCCCAAACACCGAAAAAGTGTTCACCAAATATTAATACAATAAACGTATAAAACACCGGTAAATTTGTTTTTGAGCTCATGAGATTAGGATTTAATATATAGGCCTCAATCCCATGAATGATGGCAATTGCAATACCAACGTAAAGCACCGTCATGATACCGCCAATACTGTAGGCGATAATTGTCAGCGGTATTAATGAAATAATCACACCTGCAACAGGAATTAATCCCAAAATAAAGATCATGATCGAGAGTCCGCCAAGTTGCGGAAAATCTAGAATCCACAGCGAAATTGTCGTTAGGATGCAGTTGACAATTGCAATAATCAATTGTGCTTCGATTACTTTCCCAAACGTTCTCACAAATTTTTGGGCAAAAAATTCAATCTCCGCATATATCGAGGCAACTTTACTGTGTTTAAACTTTCTTGTAAATTCAACCAATCTTGGTTTCTCCAGTAAGAAAAATAAACTTAATAGCAAGGCTAACAGTATCTGCAAGCCAACCTTGCTAATATCGCTAAATGATTTTAATAAGTAGGTGACGCCCTGCTCTAAATAGCTGGTAATATTGATTTCCTCGATTCGCCCTACAATGTAATTCAACACTACATTATCATGCTTCGCAGTATAAAAGGTTGTAAGCTGCTTAATTAAAGTCGTTATTTCCCCTGCAATCATTGGCAGATACATGACTAGTGCATATGAAAGCAATCCAACAATGCTCGAATAGGAAATAACCACGAGCAATTTACGATTGAGCGGAATTTTATTTTCAAAAAATTGCACTAACCGATCCATTAAAAAAGCAAAGATAAAGGTAAGTAATATTAAATTAATCATCGACCTAACGGCATACAGTATCAGGGCAACAAACAAGAAAATTGAAATACGCTTGAAAGAGCTGCTTTGAATAACTTTATTAATCATAGATTATTATCGATCCCCGTATTTTCAGAATATAAAGTATATAATACTTCCATACATTATAACAAATGTATCACACTTTTGTCTGTTATATCACTTTCCTTTTTAATTCCACTGTTTAGAATTGAACAGGAACCATGTCACTGTTTAAAGAGTGACTTTCATAACCATTCTTCTTTAGATAGGCCAGTAATTTAGGCAAGTGAGTTAGCGTTTCCTTGCGCTCATGTAAAAGAATCACAATCGGCTCCTGATGATTCTGCAATCTTGTTAGCTGTTCAATCACATTGGTAACATAGCGGTTGTCTTTATAATACCAGTCCTTGCTATCAATATTCCAATCCCACATCTTAAATCCGGCTTTATTTACGGCCTCACGATATTCTGGTTTCATATGTGGCGAGCTTCCATAGGGTGTTCTAATTAAATTTGATTCTTTACCGGAAATTTCCTTTAAAGTCTGTTGATTTTGCTGTAACTCAGTTATAACCGTATGTACAGATGAATAAAATCTGTTTACATCATGAGACACACTATGGAGACCCACACCTTCTCCTGATTTTACCATTAGCTTTACCGCTTCTGGGTATCTCCGAATATTTCCATCAATCATGAAAAAAGTCGCTTTGTAATGATACTTTTTTAATTGGGCAATGATATCATGAGAAACGGTCGACGGGCCGTCATCAAATGTGAGATAAATGCGTCTTTTCTTCCACTCACCTTTACTTTGTTTGGAATATGCTACTTGAGCATTTTTCTTTACTGTGTCTTGCTGATGAGTTTTAGAATTAGCTGTTTTCCTCCCATTAGTTACTGGATGAGAAACTTCATGCTTTTTAACAGCAAGTCGTACGTAGGTCTTGTTTGTTGCTATTTTTTTCCCTTCGGTATGAATTTTTTTCATATCTTCCCACGCAAATGCAGGGTACTGCTGTTTATCTGATTGAAGAGTTATGAATGACCTATCTAATTCCGGCGGCCTGGTTATCATTTTCTCCGGATGAATTGTAGATTCTTTTTTAACAAGATTAATAGTTTTTACTGCCGCTTTTGCTTGTAAAAAATGTGTGACTGAAATACCAGCGAATATTCCCACTGCCACAATCATGAGAAATAACACCCCAAGCGACCAACCACGCTTAAATTTCCCCATTGTTCAAATCCTCTCTGCTGTGTTTTGCTTCCTCCATTATAGACGATATTCCCCTTAAATTGTTTCTATTATATTAAATTTATTACAATTATATTAAAAAACTGTAATATTAAGATACTAATAGACAAATTTCACCAAATTCCTTATATTTATATTGTAGATTAATTGGGAGAAAATAGTAAAGGTAATTTTTAACAAAGGCACCTTGATAATATCAGTTACAACATATTGTAATATGTTCACTTTTTATCCATTTCAATTGCTGATAAAAATAGCTATTATAGAGTTATAGAATCCGATGAAAGCGAGTTCAGCATATGAACCGAGAAATGCGATTGCAGCTGATTACCAAGCTAGTCTCAGAATTTGAGATAAAAACCCAAGAGGAATTGCAACATTTGCTCACTAAAAAAGGGTTAAGGATTACACAGGCTACCATTTCAAGGGACATTCATGCCCTACAGCTTATAAAAGTTCCTTGTAAAAGCGGTGGCTTTAAATACAGCTTTAAATTAGATCAAGAATATTTCGTTTCTGAGAAATTAAAGAACAAGCTTCGTGATGCACTTGTTGGCATGGAAGTAATTCAATATTTTATCGTCGTCAAAACGCTTCCCGGTCATGCCCATTCATTTGGCGCTCTATTTGACTCCATGAATCTCGAAGGAAAAGCGGGAACCATTTGTGGAAATGATACCTGTTTAATCATATGCCGTTCTCCTGAGGAAGCTATTCGTATCCAACAACAAATTGATTCACTTAATCATTAGTATCAATCTAAAAAGGAGCGACATAGATGCTTAATTCGGCAGTAGTTCATTTAGATGTACTCTCAGATTTACAACAGTTTTCCAACTTAAAAACACTCCCTGCAAAAACACTGCAAAAATATCTTCCCTATTTTTATTTTCGAGCTTATAAAAAAAATCAATGCCTCTTCATGGAAGGAGACCCACGGGATAAAATCTTCTTCTTACTTGACGGTTTTGTCATGTATGAAAACAGTAATAAAGACGGGAGTGTCCAATACATTGATTTTGTAAAAAGAAATCAAATGTTTCCATATGGCGGTTTATTCCATGAAAGAGCATATAAAAATACAGCGATTGCTGCTACTGATATTATGGTTTATTTTATTCAAACACATATTTTAGAAGAACTGCTTAAATCACACGCAAAAACTCTCATCCATACGATAACAAAGCTATCTGGCATTTTGGAACTGCACCAAAAGCGCATGCAGCAAATACTTGTCCCAAATGCCCAGGAACGGGTTTTACATGCACTTAAATACTTGATGGAGGATCTTGGTGAAGAAGAAGAAACAAACATTATTGTTCCTTGCCCCCTGACTGCCATGACTATCTCGAAAATGTCAGGAACCACTAGAGAAACAGTCAGCTTAATTATGAATCAGTTAAAAAGAGAAGACATTATCTCTGTCAAAGAGAAAAAGATCTGTTTTCTCCAACCAAATTATTTTTCAAACATTTAAGCGAATATCCTTTTAATTGCGAAAAGAGCTGATTGCCTGCAATCAGCTCTTTCCTTTTTGATATTCGCAGTGATTAACAATAGCGTTAAATAATCCAATTAAACCATAAAATAACGGGCCAGATAGCTGTGGCCCGTTTTTAACATGGCTAATTTTTAAAATTTTGCAACTTTAACTTTGAAATTTGTGTGACATTCGTCTATTATTCATCGTTTTGCGCGGATTTTGTCAAAAATGTATGTAGATATTCATAAATATTCATTCACCTTCATAGGAACTACAAAAAAATGTAATGAATTTAACACTTGTATTGTTAGAGAGCTAACAAAAGAAATCGGTTGCATAGCCTAGAATAAAGGTGTAGCAAGGAAGTTAAGAAAAAAGGAGGAAATAAAATGAGTAATACGCAAACGATGGAACTCGGAAGAGAGACATCCAATCAATTAAAGCATCCAATTCATGTAACCTCTGAAATTGGAACTTTAAGAACAGTTATGTTAAAGCGGCCAGGAAAAGAAGTAGAAAACCTTGTGCCAGAATACTTACAACGTCTATTATTTGACGATATCCCATACTTACCAGTAATTCAGAGAGAACATGACTACTTTGCCGAGACATTAAAAAATAGAGGCATAGAAGTCCTATACCTCGAAAAATTAGTTACTGAAACATTAAGCAATCCAGAACTAAAAAGCCAATTTGTTGATGATATTTTACGAGAAAGCAGCGCAAATGTCAATGGCGCCGCAAAAAGTTTAAAAGAATACTTACTTTCTTTCTCAACTGCTGATATGGTTGACAAAATCATGAGCGGTGTTCTTAAAAAAGAGATTGAAATGAGCAAGAAAACTCATTTATATGAGTTAATGGAAGATCACTATCCATTCTATTTGGATCCAATGCCAAACTTATACTTTACTCGCGACCCAGCAGCAAGTATCGGTAACGGCTTATCAATTAACAAAATGCGCGAGCCTGCACGCCGCCGTGAATCACTATTTATGCAATACATCATCAAACATCACCCAAGATTCGCAGGTCATGATGTTCCAGTTTGGTTAGACCGCGATAACGAGTTCCCGATTGAAGGCGGGGATGAATTAATTCTTAGTGATGAAGTGATTGCCATTGGCGTTTCAGCCCGTACTTCTGCTAGAGCAATTGAGAAACTAGCTTTGAATCTATTTAAAAAGAATAGTTCATTCAAAAAGGTTATGGCAGTTGAAATTCCAGTTTGTCGTGCATTTATGCACCTAGACACAGTATTTACTATGGTTGATTATGATAAATTCACCATTCACCCTGCTATTCAAGGGCCTCAAGGCAATATGAACGTATACATCCTTGAAAAAGGTACAGATGAAGAACATGCAAAAATCACACATCGTACTAATCTTCAAGAAGCTCTAAAAGAGGCTCTCGGACTTAGTGAACTAGTACTTATCCCATGCGGTGGTGGCGATGAAATTGCTGCAGCACGTGAACAGTGGAATGATGGTTCAAACACATTGGCAATTGCACCAGGAGTAGTAGTCACTTATGATCGTAACTATATTTCTAACGAATTGCTGCGGCAACACGGAATCGAGGTTATCGAAGTGTTAAGCTCGGAATTATCCCGTGGTCGTGGGGGCCCTCGTTGCATGAGCATGCCTATCGTTCGTGAAGATATTCACAAATAAGATTTTTTTGCTAGAATATAATTATTGTTAATTTTTTAAAAATTGATGAATCTGCATCAGGCGCTCACATTGGGTGCCTGATGTGAAAATCAATAACAAATTAACAAAATATATCATAATTGAATATGGAGGAGTTTTGATAATGGCAGTAAATTTACATGGAAAAAGCTTTTTACGCGAGATGGATTTCAGCAAGGAAGAATTTACATACTTTATTGAATTAGCTGAGAAGTTAAAAAGTGAGAAGAAAAATGGTATTTCTCACCGTCATCTAGAGGGTAAAAACATTGCCCTTCTATTTGAAAAACCATCAACTCGTACTCGTTGTGCATTCACTGTTGCTTGTATTGATCTTGGTGCACATCCTGAATATTTAGGAAAAGATGACATTCAACTAGGTAAAAAAGAATCAATTGAAGATACTGCAAAAGTATTAGGCCGCATGTTTGATGGTATTGAATTCCGTGGCTTTGAACACAAAAAAGTTGATATGTTAGCAGAGCACTCTGGTGTACCAGTTTGGAATGGTTTAACTGACCAATGGCATCCTACCCAAACACTAGCTGACTTCTTAACAGTTAAAGAAAACTTTGGACATTTAGAAGGCATTAAATTCGTATATGTCGGTGACGGCCGCAACAACGTAGCTAACAGCCTTCTTGTTGGCGGTGCGCTCGTTGGTATGGATGTACGAATTTGCTCTCCTGAATCATTATTCCCAGAAGCTAGCATTGTTGAATTAGCTCAAGATTTAGCAAAAAAATCTGGCGGACGTGTAACCATTACTAGCAATGTTGATGAAGGCGTTGCTGATGCTGACGTTATTTACACTGACGTTTGGGTATCTATGGGTGAAGAAGATAAATTTGCAGAAAGAATTGCCCTTCTTTCTCCATACCAAGTAAACATGGAAATGGTTAAAAAGACAGGTAACAATAATGTTATTTTCTTACACTGTTTGCCTGCATTCCATGACCTTGAAACAAGCTATGGCCGTGATATTAATGAAAAACATGGTCTTTCTGAAATGGAAGTAACGGATGAAGTATTCCGCAGTGAGCATTCAAAAGTCTTCGATCAAGCTGAAAATAGAATGCATACGATTAAAGCTGTCATGGCTGCCACTCTTGGAAACTTAGAATAGTAACCAACAAGAGGAGAAGGAGGTTGTTCTCCCTCTCCTTTCTCTATTTTCTGAAACTTTCAGAAAAATCGACTTTTATACATTTAACATATTAATTGGTTCGGAGGGTACATTATGAATAAAAAGAAAGTAGTTATTGCCCTAGGTGGTAACGCAATTCAATCAGGCGATGCAACCGCGGCTGCTCAACAACAAGCATTAGAAACAACAGCTAGACAATTAGTTGATTTTATTGAACAGGGAATTGATATTATTATTTCCCATGGAAATGGTCCTCAAGTTGGCAATATCTTATTGCAACAAGCTGCAGCTGATTCTGTGAAAAACCCTGCAATGCCATTAGATACTTGCGGAGCTATGAGCCAAGGTATGATTGGCTATTGGATGCAAAATGCAATGGAAAAGGCGTTAAAAGAACGCGGTATTCAAAAAGATGTTGCTACAGTTGTGACGCGTGTAGTCGTCGATCTTAACGACCCTGCATTCCAAAATCCAACTAAACCAATTGGACCTTTCTACAGTGAAGAGGAAGCTAAAAGAATTATTGAAGAAACACAATCCAGCTTTAAAGAAGATGCAGGCCGCGGCTGGAGACGTGTGGTAGCTTCGCCAAAACCAGTTAGCATTAAAGAACATACAATCATCAATTCTCTAGTTGAACAAGGTAATATCGTCATTTCTTGCGGCGGCGGCGGAATTCCTGTCATTGATGCTGAAAATGGCGTTGAAGGAGTAGAGGCTGTAATTGATAAAGACTTTGCTTCTGAAAAACTAGCTGAACTTGTCAATGCTGATGCATTAATTATCTTAACAGCAGTTGATAATGTTTACATTGATTTCAACAAACCAACTCAAAAGAAATTAGAAGATGTAACTGTTGCTGAATTAAATAGTTATATTGAAGCTGGCCACTTCGCAGCTGGAAGCATGTTGCCTAAAGTTCAAGCAGCAATTCAATTTGCCGAAACAAGTCCTGAACGCAAAACAATTATCACTTCATTGGATCAAGCCGTTAATGCTCTAGCTGGTAAGGCAGGCACTGTTGTTTCCTTAAAGGGCTCTGAAGTTTTAGTGTAATCAGCAGTTTTTAAAGAATATGGGGACTTCATGAACAATGGAGTCTCTCCTACCTACCATCCAGTAAGGCAAGTTAAAGTCGTCGTCTTAGTGAAAACGCTATCATTATATTAATTAAGGGGGCTGAAAGATGACCACTAACAAAGACATTAATTCTCAGCTAATTCCTGAACTTCGCAAAATTGAAGCAGACTATCATCAAGCACTAATGGAACTTGTAGGGATTCCTAGCGTTATAAGTGAAGAACAGGAAGGTGACTTTCCTTTCGGACAACAGATTGATCTTGCTTTAAGAAAAACATTGGAGATCTGTGAAGGACTAGGACTCCGTACCTATTACGACCCTAAAGGTTACTACGGGTACGCAGAAATTGGTGAAGGTGAAGAAATGGTCGGTATCTTGGGCCATCTCGACGTTGTTCCTGCAGGCAGTCTAGATGAATGGAAGACATCTCCATTTGAAGCCGTTCTAAAAGATGGAAAGATGTTTGGACGTGGCACACAAGATGATAAGGGACCAACACTAGCTGCTCTATTTGCTGTAAAGGCCTTAATGAACCTTGGAGTTTCCTTTTCAAAACGTATCCGCTTTATTTTTGGAACAGATGAAGAAACCTTATGGCGTGACATGAAACGCTATTGTGAAATTGAAGATATTCCATCAATGGGCTTTACTCCTGACTCGACATTTCCACTTGTCTATGCTGAAAAAGGATTACTTCAGTTGCATTTAACAGGCAAGAACGACACAACTCTCCGCTTTCAGGGTGGACATGCCTTTAATGCCGTTCCTGACAGTGCAAGATATTCTGGTGAAAAGCGCGAGCTAGTAGAGGCTGCATTGAAGGAATTAGGATACTCTTATGAATTAAATGGTGAAGAAATTGTCGTTTTAGGGAAATCAGTTCATGCACAAGTTACCGAAAAGGGAATAAATGCGATTAATCGCTTGCTTATTGCTCTTAAGAAAGTGGGATTCACTTCAAAAACAATTGAATTCATCAATGAATTCGTCCAAGAAGACCCATATGCTGTAAAGATTTTTGGTGAATGTGAAGATGAAGCTTCCGGAAAATTAAAATTTAATGTTGGAAAAATTGAAGTAACCGATGAAATCGAAAGATTGTCAATTGATATCCGTATTCCTGTTACAGCTAACAAAGACGAAGTTGTGCGCCAATTATCGGAAGCTGCAAACAAATACGGTCTAGCATACTCAGAATTTGATTTCCTTCGCTCGATTTATATTCCTAAAGACCATTTCTTAATCAAAACGTTAATGGGAGTATATCAAGAAGTTACAGGTGACCTCGTGTCTGAGCCTATTTCTTCCGGTGGTGCAACTTACGCTCGGGCAATGGAAAATTTCGTAGCATTCGGTGCAGTTCTTCCAGATGCTGAAAAGGTCGAACACCAGCCAAATGAGCATGTTGTTCTTGAAGAAATGTTTAAAGCAATGGAAATTTATGCAAAGGCAATCTACAAGCTAACCCGCTAGACAATGATCTATATTTAATGGGGGGATCACTCTATGAAAAAGTTTAAAATGCCCACAGCCTATACGTTATTATTCTTAATTATTGTTGTCATTGCCGCTTTAACCTGGATTGTTCCAGGAGGACAGTATGATACAAAAGTAGACAAGGCTTCTGGTGAAGAAATTCCTGTAGCTGGAACTTATCATCAGCTACCAACAGATAAACAAACTCCACAAGGTGTTTGGGAAGTTGTAAATGCTCCTATAAATGGTTTCTTTGACGCTGTTGATATCGCTTTGTTCGTACTTGTCATTGGCGGCTTCCTCGGTGTTGTCATGAAAACTGGAGCAATTGACGCTGGTATTACTCGTGTCATACGTGGGTTAAAAGGTCGAGAGCATCTGCTGATACCAATATTAATGACATTATTTGCTATTGGTGGCACAACTTACGGAATGGCTGAAGAAACCATTGCCTTTTATCCAATCTTAATTCCGGTATTAATCGCAGCTGGTTATGATGCCCTTACAGCGGTATCAATCATTGCGATCGGTGCTGGTATCGGTTGCTTGGGTTCCACCGTTAACCCATTTGCAACAGGTATTGCCTCAGGCTTTGCCGGTATTTCTCTCGGTGAAGGTATGGGACTTCGGATTATCATTTTAGTTATCACTTTAATTATTGCAATCGTATTTGTTATGCGCTATGCGAAAAAGGTCAAAGATGATCCATCAAAATCATTAATTGCTGATATGAAAGACGAAAACGAAAAACACTTCTTATCACAAAAAGGTGAAGACTTAGAGTTCACTGGAAAACGTAAAGCCGTTTTAACGGTCTTCGGGATTACCTTCGTGATTATGATTCTAGGTGTTATTCCGTGGGCTGCTAAATTTAATATCACGATTTTCGAAGACTTAGTTACTGGATTAGGAAAAATTCCGGTTATCGGAAAAGTCCTAGGAGGTTTAATTCCGCTTGGCGACTGGTGGTTTGGCGAATTAACAATGCTATTCTTGGTATCTTCCATCATTATTGCCTTTATCTATAAAATGGGAGAAGAAAACTTCACAAGCACCTTTATCGATGGTGCCCGTGATTTATTAGGTGTTGCGATCATCATCGGTATCTCACGTGGTATTACCGTTGTTATGAACGCAGGTGGTATGACTGCTACTGTTCTTCACTGGGGTGAAGGCGCATTAGAACACCTAGGATCAGTGGCGTTTACAAATATTTCCTATTTGTTCTTCTTACCACTATCATTCTTAGTACCTTCTACATCAGGTCTAGCAACATTATCAATGCCAATTATGGCTCCATTAGCAGACTTTGCTCATGTCGGCCGTGATATTGTGATTACCGCATACCAAAGTGCATCAGGTGTTATAAACTTAGTGACACCAACAAGTGCTGTTATCATGGGTGCTCTTGCCATCGCTAGAATCCCTTACAGCACCTATTTAAAACATGTATGGAAATTAGTTCTGCTCATTTCTATCGTTATTATGGTCATCCTCAGTGCAGCCGTCATGATGAGCTAGTTCTACTTATATCTTCAAAAAACCTCTTCTGAACTCAGGAGAGGTTTTTCTTGCGTCATTTCAAAATTAGTTAGAGGCAGAAACATTAGTGTTTTCCACTAGCATTTTTCCTAAATGTTTAATAGTTGGAGTTAAATTAATTAGGAAATAAGCTTCTCTTAGTCTTCTGGAAGGATCACTATTTTGTAAATATCCGGCACCACCTTGGTGAAGCATACAAGCATGAACTGCTTTAGACGTAAGCAGCGCAATGTCGAGCCTGATTTGAATTAATTCCCTCCATTTGTTTTGGATATCTGTTAAGCTTGTTAGGTTAAAGATAGCTTCACGCAGTGTCTGTAATTCAGCTAGTAATTCAATTGGTTGAATTGGCAGGTATTTATTACAGCCGCCCTGTTTATTACATACCTTTTCAATTGATTTGATTGATGCTTCCGTAACACCTAAACCTAATGGAATTTGATAAAGCACAAATACAGGCCTAATTTTCGCGACAAATGCATCCGCATTCTCTGCTATAATGAATTTTTCCGATATAAATACTTGGTTAAACGCACATGAAAAAGTGGCACTCCCGTTAACACCTAAGTATTCCAGTTTTTCCTTTAGTTTCAAGCCCTCAGCATTTCCAGGAACAAGCGCCATTACTCGCTGATGCCCGTTTATTTCGGCAATCACCCCAAACCAATGACTCGCTCCCAAATTAGAGACAGATGGCAAAACTCCTGAAAGATAGTAGCCTCCATCTGCCTTCTCTGCTTTCAAATGCAAAGTTTCCAGACCAGCATAATATTTCATTGGATTGGAAAGTCCAGTTGCACCTAGTAATTCACCAGACTGAAGTCCGGGCAAGATTTCAGTTTTTAGATAATTATTGTCACTGTTACGTATATAGGTGAGTGCAGCTAAATGACACCATAGATTAAACGCTGTCGTCATACAAGTCTTGGCAATCTCCTCAACCACTTGTACTTCCCGTGATAGAATTTCTTGAATGGTCAGTCCTTCTGTTTGAAAAAAACCTTCTCTACCTAATGATAATAAGAAATCCCTAGCATAGTATGCTTCACAGTCTATTTTTCGTACAAGTGGCTTTAGCTGCTCTGCAATCAATTGCTTCAATCTGCCATTATTCTTCATTGCAACTCCCCTTCCCTTCTCTTAATATCTAAAAAGAAAACCTCCAAAAATGGAGGCTCCTCTTTCCTTTTAGTTAGAAGAAATCTCTGTTATCGTATCAATTGGTGCTTTTACGGCATTACGCGCTTTTTTTACAGCTTCTTCATCAGGTGCATCATAGAAGCATAGGCATTTTGTCATATCCTCACATACATACGTTCTGGAGAATGAAACTTCGGGAACTTCTGCATAATGTACGGAATTTGTTTTCTTACGCTCTAAATACGCCTCCATTGTCAAATTCTCAGGAAGATTCCACTCCACAAGGTAATTAACTTTTTCATTTAGCTGCTTTACTTTTTCCAGCTCTGTTCCCACTAAACGTACCGGCTTTATCAAGGTTACTGGAATGCCTACCTCTCGTAAACTTTCATTTAACGTAGCACGGCTTTCACTCTCAAAGATAAAAAATGCCCTAGAAAAATCCTTTGAAACCTGAACCTCAATTAAACTAGCATTCTTACTCGCTAAACTGTCTTGAATTTCTGCTGCTTTTTGTTCAAATACTGCTTTTTCCTTTAAAGCATTATTTAGAATTGACTCCACCAAAAAAAGTGACATACTGAATTCCTCCTTAGGGATGTAGGTACTTTTCTCAAAGTACAAAATATTTTATCTATTCGTTATTTTATTACACTAAGTATAAAAAAACAACTTAGTTATTTAAATTATATGTTATGATTTATTTAATGAAACAACGGAGGTAGGATAATGAAAGAGCGATACAGTTTACCTTGCAATATTGCCCAAACATTAAATATTATTGGTGACCGTTGGACCCTTCTTGTGGCCCATGAAATTTTTTTAGGGAACACCACATTTAACGAAATTAAAAAATCTCTGGAAGGGATATCGTCCAATCTCTTGTCAGACAGGCTAAAATACCTTGAACGAAACGGACTGATTACCTCGTCTCTCTACTCCACTCATCCACCAAGATATCAATATACACTAACGAAAAGCGGCAAAGACCTTGAAGGAGTCTTTCATGCACTACTGCTTTGGGGGAGGAATAATTTAGAAAAATGCTATAAAAAAATCGTCCACAGCTCATGCCAGCATGAAGTGACCTTGGCTTATTACTGCCCACATTGTCAAAAAAATGTGGATGACCTTGCAGTAATTGAGTTAGACGAAGAATTCATTCAGAAATAAGCCAGGCAGAGAGGATATCTCCTCTCTGTTATTTCATTGATGGATGGCCCCAGTGCCGATTAATCCAACCCTCAAAAAAGCCGATTGCCTTATCGAGAAGCAAGCCGGAAATACCGATAAAAATAATTCCGGCCAGCACCAAGTCTAAATTAAGGGAGTTTCTTGCATCCACTATCATATAGCCCAGCCCGGATTGCGCACCAACCATTTCGCCGGCAACAAGAAATATCCAGGCAGTTCCCACGGCAATATGCAGCCCATTGGCAATCGCCGGAAAGGCAGCCGGAAAAATAATTTTCCAAATTAGTGAAGACTTTTTTAGCTCAAAATTCTCTGCTACTTTTAAATAAGCCAAGTCAACCTTGCGAACTCCGCTGACGGTCGAAAGAAGTACTGGGAAAAAGGCAGAAATATAAATAATCACTACTGCTGGGATATCGCCAATACCGAACCATAAGACAATAAATGGTGACCAAGCAATCGGCGATACAGGCCGGAGCACTTGAACAATCGGATCAATAATGGCCCACACTTTTGGAAACCTGCCAAAGATAAGTCCGAGAAACACAGCGGTAACAACTGCCAGTAAGTAGCCAACCAGAAAACGCACCAAACTGACACCAAGATGGACAAATATCGCCCCTGTTTGAATTAGAGCAAGAATGCCTTTCACTACCTTTAATGGCGAAGGGAAGAGGGCCTCATCATATCTCCCTAAAACAATTACAATCTGCCAAACCACAATTAACAGGCCAAAGCCAATGAGAGTATTTAGTAGTTTCTTCGCCCTGGTCATGTTATCACTTCGCTTTATCAATTAAGGAATTATCGACAAAATCTTGGTAGGCTGGTGGATTTTCCGATAAATTCATTTCTTGTAAATTTTTCATTAAGATCTCATAACTCTCTTCGTTTAAACGAAGGTTATCGTATTTGATCCATTGGAATGATAGATCTAGTACCTTATCGTCAACTTTCATATATTTTGCAGAGGCTGCTTTCGTTTGCTCATCCTTTTTTTCCGCAATTTCACCGGCTTTGACATATTGATTGACAAATTCCTGTGCTGCTTTTGGCTCATTTTTAATAAAATCATTCCGCAAAACTAACGCACAATCCACGGAATCCTGCCAAATTTCCTCTGATTGATAAAGCACCTTTCCTTTTTTCATCGATACAGCAATGGCCCCAAATGGTTCGGCAACAACATAGCCGGCAATTCTCCCTTCAGATAAGGCTGCTGGCATTTCTGCGGGAGGCATCTCCACTGCCTTTACATCACTGTATTGAAGCCCAGCTTGTTTCAGCATCTGATAAAGTAAGATATTATGCGTGGAGAATTTGTGAGGGATGGCAAAACTTTTCCCTTTTAATTCTTCGACTTTATTAATGTCATTGGCTGTAATCAGCACATTTCCATCACGATGCCCAAGCGCCACCGCCTTGATATCGATCCCCTGCTCCTTTGCTTTCATCGCCAGAGTAACCAGAACAGAAGCACCATCAATGCGACCCGTGTTTAACGCATCCATCAGTTCCGGCCATGATCCGAATTTGATTAGTTCCAGTTTCATATTGTTAAACGATGCCTGATCCTCAATAAATAATGGGACCGCATGGGTAATTGGCAGATAGCCTATTTTGACAACACGCTTACCAGCAGAGCTTTTCTCATTTGAAGTCACCTTTGTTGTACCACAGGCTGCCAAACTAACCATTAGTGTCGCCAACAGGATAAAAACAGTTAGTTTTGAGAGTATCTTTTTCATTTAAGTGGATTCCCCTTTTTAGAAATTCTTTTTTGCCCTTCCCCTTACCAGGAGTCACATCATCGTTTAAATATTGTATTCAAGTGGTACCCCCGGCCTATTAAAATGAAATTCTTCTAAAATTATTTTTCGAAAATACTGAAAGTCCGAGCTGCTCCTATCCCTTGGCTTTGACATCGGGACTGTCAGCTCCTTATGAATTTTTCCAGGATTAGAACTCATAATCAAAATCCTATCGGATAAATAAATCGCTTCATCAATATCATGTGTGACCAGAATGATTGTTGTCCTTTCCTGAGATTGAATTTTCAGCAGCTCATCCTGTAGATAGTAACGATTGAAGGTATCTAAAGCTGCAAACGGTTCGTCCATCAAAATCAGCTCGGGCTGAATGGCAAGAGCTCTGGCGATTGCCACCCTTTGCTGCATTCCCCCGGAAATTTGATGTGGGAAAAGATGTACCTTTTCTTCCAGCCCCACTAGTCGCAGGTACTTTAATGCCTTCTCTAGCCGTTCAGCAGGATTAGCATTAGTAACCTCAAGGCCTACCTCCACATTTTTTTGCACTGTTTTCCAAGGAAACAACCCATAATCCTGGAACAACATAATACATTTCCTGCTTGGGTGCGTGACCTTTTGTCCTTCCATGATGATTTGTCCTTCACTGGCAGAATCAAATCCACCAATCAGATTTAACAAGGTGCTTTTCCCACAGCCGCTTTCACCAAGAATCGAGACAATTTCCCCTCTGTTAATATCAATTGAAATATCCTTAAGTATTTGCTTTACCTGGCCGTTATTCGCGAAGCTTTTACTAATATTCTCGACATTAACGATGATTGGACTTTTCAACGGACCTTCCTTCCCCCTTTCACATCCCCAAAAATAATAATTCCTATAAGTATAGTATGAATTATAATTATAAGTAATTTTATGATACTTTGTTAAAATATTCAACCTAAATATCTAAAAAATGAAAAAGTAGTTGTGAGCAATATAAGCTAAATAGTTTACATAAAAAAATCGACATTTATGTGAAACTAATCACAGCTGTGACATATCTTCTATTTTCATTAAAAATAGTATGGTAAGATTAGATGTCGAAAGTACTATTCTAGTAAAATGAAAACTCTTACTTCACAGAAGCAGAAATTAATTTCTTACACAAAAGGGGCATGGCATGATGAAAAGCGTTCTTCACAGATTAAAAAATCTGAATGCAAAATTAATTCTTTCCTATGCATTTTTCTTAATTGTTCCATCTATTCTGATTGGGCTCCTATCCTATGATAGTGCGAAAAATGCTGTTGAAAAACAAATCTTATCCAGTATTAACGAAAATATTAAATTACTGGACGTCTCCATTAATAATTTTATAGAGCCTAAATTAAATGATATGTCCATCTATGCAAGGGCTATTGAAGAAGAACAGTATGTTGGTGAAGACAGCCCATTAGTACGCAAAGAATTAAATCGGTATCAAGAAACACACCCTGAAGCCGAAGCGGTATATGTTGGCACAACAGAAGGCTACTTTATTCGCCAGCCAAATTTAGCAAAAAAACAAGGGTATGATCCACGAGAACGTCCTTGGTACAAAACCGCAATGGAAAATAAAGGGATAGCAATGGTCTCTGAGCCATATGTTTCCTCGACTACTGGAAAAATGGTCATCACTGTTTCTAAAGCATTAGATGATCAATCTGGGGTAGTTGCTGTAGATATCAACCTATCGCAATTACAAAACTTATCAAAAATGATTGACATTGGTGAAGATGGTTATACCTATATTTTGGACAAAAATAAAATGGTAATTTTTCACCCTACTGAAAAGTTAGGCAGTCAAGTAAAAGAGCAATATTACCAAAAGTTATATGACAAAGATAAAGGACAATTTGCCTATAAATATAATGGTAAAGATAAGTTTCTTAGCTATGTTACCAACAAAACAACAGGTTGGAAACTTGCTGGTACAATATATACTTCAGAAGTAGATCAAGCGGCAGCACCAATTATCCAGCGTACGTTGTTGATTACGCTACTCGCCATCCTTATCGGAGCAATTTGCGTATTCTTTATTATGAAATCAATTGTTAAACCTCTTAAAGTATTAAAGAATACTGCTATCACTGTTAGTCAGGGAGATTTAACACAACATGTAGACGTCCAAACAAACGATATTATTGGTCAATTGGGAAATGCCTTTAATGAAATGCAGAAGAAGCTGCAAATGTTAGTGGAAAAAGTGGAACAAAGTGCAATCCAGGTATCGGCAGCTGCCGAACAGCTTTCTGCTAGTGCAGAGGAAAATAATGCGGCAACCGCTCAAGTGTCCAGTTCGATTCAAAAAGTATCAGCTAATGCAGAAAAACAGACAAACATCGTGAATTCTGCGGCACAATCATTAAGTGAAGTCACAGAGAGTATCACCAGTATCGCCAATCACTCACATCAAGTGGCAGAGCTTACGGATCATACAATGAATCAAGCAAGTGAAGGTGAAAAAGCCGTTGCAAATACAGTATCACAAATGCAATCAATCCATAATTCAGTACAAGAGTCCCATTTAACGATTAAATCCTTATACGAAAGTTCGAAAGAGGTTACCTCTATATTAGATGTCATTACAGGAATAGCTGATCAAACAAACTTGCTTGCGTTAAATGCAGCGATTGAAGCAGCACGAGCTGGTGAACA
Organism: Bacillus rubiinfantis; assembly: GCA_000752035.1. Lineage (GTDB taxonomy): Bacteria > Bacillota > Bacilli > Bacillales > Cytobacillaceae > Neobacillus > Neobacillus rubiinfantis. Next base: position 203,990 of record CCFE01000011.1, read on the forward strand.
TGGAAAAGGTTTTGCTGTTGTTGCTAATGAAGTACGAAAGCTTGCGGAGCAATCACAAAGTTCCGTAAAAGAAATACACGCAATTGTACAAAAAATTCAAAAGGAAACCGAAGATACTGTTAACATTATGGCTCGGGTCACACACGATGTGCAAAATGGTGTGAAAGTTTCCACTGAGGCAATTGAGAAGTTTACGATTATTAATCAAAGTACTAAGAATATCACACCGCAGATGCAAGATGTTTCGTCCATGGCTCAGCAAATATCTGTTTCCATTCAGGAAATTGCTGTTACCACAAACGATATAGTTGATATTGCCCAAAGGAATGCATCAACTTCTGAAGAAGTAGCAACTTCTGCTAAAGAACAGTTAGCTTCTATGCATGAGATTTCCTCAGCAGCACAATTATTAGCGTCAATGGTGGAAGAATTAAAGAAACTAACGCAGCAATTTAAATATGAAAGATAATCTCCTAAATGAACCGGGCTGTTACCTAGTGGTAGCAGCCCGGTTATGATTAGCAGCATATTTTTTAATAGCCTAAATAATTGACTTTCTATGAATCAATTTAATTCTATTTTGCCCCGCCTATCGAAGCTTTAATCTTTTCCGCCTGTAATTTTAACATTTTTGCGTACTCGGTAATTCTTTCATCATTAAGCCGAACCTCTGGTGTGGCTATTCCGAGTGAGCCTTCTACACCCCGCGGTCCAAAAATAGGAACTGCCACGCCTGCGGTACCTAATGTTGTTTCGCCAAAGCTAACAGCATAACCCCGTTCCTGAATCAGATTTAACTCAGCTACCAACGCCTCTTTACTATTTATCGTTTTAGAGGTTCTTGATTCAATTTTGCAGTTATCCAAATACTCTTTCTGCACACTAGGCTCCATAAATGCAAGGATGGCTCTCCTTGTAGCAGCTATATGAAGCGGAAGCCGCAGACCAATGGGCTCATATACTCTCAACTGATGGTCACTGTCAACAGAATCGATAAGTAAAGCTTCAGTTGAATTAACCAAAATATTTAAATAGACCGATTCCCCTGTCTTATGTTGGACCTCTTCCATGAAGGGGCGCGCCACATCGCGAATGGAATACAGTGATTGTGCTAGAAAACCCAATTCAATCAGAAAGGAGCCGAGGAAGAACTTTTTATTTTCTTGGTTTTGACTAACAAAGCCATACTGCTGCAAATCCTGCAAAATACGGTGGGTAGTCGCAGTATTAAAGCCTGCCAAGCGGGATAGCTCCGCTGCCCCCCATTCTTTTTTCCCCTCACGCGGCTTTAATAATGATAATAGCGTAAAGGCCTTATTCAACAGTTCAGACATTTATATTTGATCCTTTCTAGTAAATTTATTACTGGTGAAATAAAAACATTGTATCATTTACGCAGTACATAGCAAAACCCCCTCTTACAAGGGGGCCTGGTAAAATGCTAATTTTTCAAGCTATGTTTGGCGATATAATCTGTAAATAACTGGCTGCTTTTTTCCGGGTCTGTTAACACGATTGGATCGAGTAATATGTTGGCGTCTTCCTTAGACAGTATCCCTTTTTCCACAGCCATTACTTTAATGGAACTTCCCTTCAAATATGCTTCTTTTGCTAAGGTGGATGCTTTCTCATATCCGAAGAGGACTGCAATAACGGTTGATAGCGCTAATGATGACTCTGCATTTTCTTTACAAATTTCTCCATTTGCCTTTATATCCTTAATACATTTATCAATAAAAATTTGAATTCCATTGGTTAACCATTCAAAGGACTCGGAAAGATTTTTTATAATCAGTGGTTCCCAAACATTTAAGTCTACTTCGCCTCGATTGGCAGCCAGCATCACAGCGGTATCATTCCCGTAAACTTGAAAGCAGATTTGCATAACCATTTCTGGTATGACAGGATTAATTTTTCCCGGCATAATCGAAGAACCTGGTTGGACGGCCGGAAGCGAAATTTCAGCGAGGCCCGAGCGTGGTCCAGATGAAAGCAATCTAAAATCAGCGGCCATTTTTGATAAACCTGTTGCTAACCCTCTCAAGGCTGCTGACACTTTTAAGTAAAAATCACCATTTTGCATGCCGTCAAAGAGGTTGCTGTCTTTATGAAAAGGAAAGCCCGTAATTGATGATAAATACTCATATACTGCTTCTATATATCCCGGATAGACGCCAATCCCCGTCCCAATGGCTGTACCTCCCAATGGCAGAGACAAACAATGTTTCTGAACTTCCTTCAATTCAACGATATTCCGTTCAACAAATCCTTTATAACCGCTGAATTCCTGTCCCAATGTGATTGGTACAGCATCCTGCAAACAAGTTCTCCCAATTTTAACCACTTGATCAAACTCGATTCTCTTACTCTCTAAAGTTTGAGCTAACTGCTCCAAGACCGGTAATAATTCTTCTATATAAAAATAACAAGCTATATGTATCGCACTTGGAATAACGTCATTCGTTGATTGGGCCATATTCACATGTGTGTTCGGATGCACCCTCTCATAGCCTTTTTCTCCAGTTAATACTTCATTTGCCCTGTTTGCAATGACTTCATTCACATTCATATTTAATGAAGTCCCGCCGCCTCCTTGAAAAATATCAACTGGGAATTGGTTGTCCATTTTCCCTTCCAATATTTCTTCAGCAGCTTTTCCAATTGCCTTTGCTGCTTCATCGTCGAGACGACCAATTTGCTGGTTCGCCATAGCAGCTGCTTTTTTAATCGAGGCAACGGCTTGAATGATTTTTGGATATGCACTTTCATGAATGCCTGAAACCGGAAAGTTGGTGCGGGCTCTTTCCGTCTGAATGCCATAATACAGCTCATCTTCCAAATACATTTCGCCTAGAGAATCTTTTTCTTTCCTCATTTCTTAGCCCTCCTTTTCCATGCCATCCATAACAGAGGCTGGAAAAATTATTATATTTTATCTCATATTATAAGATTATATCTCATCTAACGGGATATTACTATCATTATACTCCTTGTCCAAGTTATCCTCAAGATACCGGGCGCTTTTTTGGACAGGAATCTCCTGAAAGGCGAGATGTTCTTCAAAAGAAGATTGGGCTATTGGACAGGAATCTGGCGAAAAGCGAAAAGTTGTCCATTAGAAGCGTGCTATTGGACATGAATCTGGTGAAAGGTGAATAGTTGTCCATTAGAAGCCGGCTATTGGACATGAATCCGGCGAAAGATGAAAAGTTGTCCATTAGAAGTCGGCTATAGGACATGAATCTGGCAAAAGATGAAAAGTTGTCCATTAGAAGCGTGCTATTGGACAAGAAGCCCGCGAATAGTGAATAGTTGTCCATTAGAAGCCGGCTATTGGACAGGAATCTGGCAAAAGATGAAAAGTTGTCCATTAGGAGCCGGCTATTGGACAAGAAGCCCGCGAATAGCGAAAAGTTGTCCATTAGAAGCGTGCTATTGGACATGAATCTGGTGAATAGCGAAAAGTTGTCCATTAGAAGCCGGCTATTGGACAAGAAGCCCGCGAATAGTGAAAAGTTGTCCATTAGGACCCGGCTATTGGACATGAATCTGGCAGAAAGCGAATAGTTGTCCATTAGAAGCCGGCTATTGGACATAAATCCGGCGAATAGCGAATAGTTGTCCATTAGAAGCGTGCTATTGGACATGAATCTGGTGAATAGCGGAAAGTTGTCCATTAGGAACGTGCTATTGGACAAGAATCTGGTGAAAGGTGAAAAGTTGTCCATTAGAAGCGTGCTATTGGACATGAATCTGGTGAAAGGTGAATAGTTGTCCATTAGAAGCGAGCTATTGGACAAGAATCTGGCGAATAGCGAATAGTTGTCCATTAGGAGCGAGCTATTGGACAAGAAGCCCGCGAATAGCGAAAAGTTGTCCATTAGGAGCGAGCTATTGGACAAGAAGCCCGCGAATAGTGAATAGTTGTCCATTAGAAGCCGGCTATTGGACAGGAATCCGGCAAAAGATGAAAAGTTGTCCATTAGGAACGTGCTATTGGACAGGAATCCCGCGAATAGCGAAAAATTGTCCATTAGGAAAGGTATAAAAACTGGCAGCCACTTTAGTTTGGCTGCCAGTTTTTCCTGCATTTAAGTATGCTAACAACGATTGCAAATGTCCCAAATCTTTAGGCATTCACATCATAGCCTTGTTCTTCAATTGCTTCTTTCATGGCATCTACGGTTACTTTTGAGGAATCATAGGTAACATCTACTTTGCCTGTTTCCAAATGAACCTCAGCTGCTGATACACCGTCTAATTTTTTTAATGCACCTTCTACTGCAGCTTTGCAATGACCGCATGACATGCCCTGAACGTCTAATGTTTTCTTTTCCATGATGTTTCACCTCCTCTCGAAGGAAGCCTTAATAGTAGTTTTTACAGCTTAATTCGTTTTAAGCGTAATGAGTTAGAAACGACACTAACCGAACTCAATGCCATGGCGGCTCCGGCAATCCATGGTGCCAGCAATCCTAAAGCGGCAACCGGAATTCCCGCGGTATTGTAACCAAATGCCCAGAACAAATTTTGCCGGATATTCCGAATAGTTGCATGGCTGATTTTTATTGCTTTCGGTATGAGTAATAACTCGCCGCCAAGAATCGTCACGTCTGCCGCTTCAATAGCCACTTCCGTACCCGTTCCAATAGCAATCCCAATATCTGCCGTCACTAATGCAGGTGCATCATTGACACCATCGCCTACCATCGCAACCTTTTTCCCTTGAGCCTGAAGTTCCTTTACTTTATCTGCTTTCTGTTCAGGTAATACTTGGGCGATCACATGGTCGATTCCCACTTGCTTTGCTATCGCTTGTGCCGTTCTTTCGTTATCACCTGTCAGCATGACGACTTCAATACCCATATCCTGTAATTGCTGAATCGCTTCAGGTGCACTTTCTTTAATCGTGTCTGCAACCGCAACAATCCCGCGATATTTACCATCAATTGCAATCAACATAGCTGTTTTTCCATTTGTTTCAAAGTCAGCTAATTTGTCTTCGTTATCTCTAATATCAATTTGATAATCGTTCATTAATTTTCGGTTGCCAACGAGAAGATGTTTTCCATGAATTTCAGCCTCAATACCGTGGCCAGGTATGGCATTAAAATCATCTACATCGATAAAATCAATATTGTTTTCTACTGCGTATGCCACAATGGCTCCTGCAAGCGGATGCTCTGATCCCTTTTCGGCACTGGCTAACATTTGTAATGTCTCCGCATCACCAAGAAAATCAGTCACTTCAGGTTTTCCCTTTGTTATCGTTCCCGTTTTATCAAGAACAATTGCGTTTAATTGATGGGTTCTCTCTAGATGTTCTCCGCCTTTGAATAGGATTCCATTTTCGGCAGCCTTTCCTGTACCTACCATTATAGATGTTGGAGTTGCCAACCCTAACGCACATGGACAGGCAATCACAAGGACAGCAATTGCGGCAATTAATGCTGGTTCAAATTGACCGCGCTCAACGAAGGCAATCCAAATAATAAAGGTTACAAGTGCAATCCCCATGACAATTGGAACGAAATAACCTGAAATCACATCAGCCAATCGTTGAATGGGCGCTTTAGAACCTTGAGCTTCTTCGACAACTTTGATAATGGAAGCAAGCGCAGTATCACTCCCTACTTTTGTGGCTTCCATTTCAATCGACCCATTTTTGTTGATAGTAGAACCGATTAATTTTGCTCCTGGTTCTTTTTCAATCGGAATGGATTCACCAGTAAGCATGGATTCATCGACAGAAGTTCTTCCTTTTACGACGATACCATCTACCGGTATTTTTTCTCCTGGTTTAACAAGCAAATGGTCCCCAACAACTACATCTTCCACTGGAATCATCATTTCTTGGCCTTCTCTGATGACACGAGCTTCTTTTGCTTGTAAGTTAAGCAACTCTGAAATAGCATTTGTTGTTTGACTTTTTGCTCTTGCTTCCAAGTATTTACCAAATAGTATCAATGTGATTAATACAGCACTCGTTTCAAAATATAAATGCGGCATATACTCTGAATGTCCAATTGTCTTGATTGCTTCGTAAAGACTATAAAAATATGCAGCACTTGTTCCTAATGCAACAAGAACGTCCATATTTGCTCCGCCATTACGAAGATTCTTATATGCCCCGACAAAAAATTGCCAACCGATGATAAACTGAACCGGTGTTGCTAAAGCAAATTGAAACCATGGATTCATCAATAAATCTGGTAATTGCATTCCAAATAAATGAACAAGCATCGTTACTAATAATGGAGCAGATAGAACTGCTGAAATAATTAGCTTTATCTTCTTATGCTGCAGCTCTTTTTCTTTATATGTTTGTTTTTCTTTTGCTTCTGCTTTTGGCTTTGCATCGTAGCCAATGTTTTGAATTTTTTCAATCAAGGTTTTTACATCGATTATCCCAGGATTATATTCTATCGCAGCACTTTCTGTCGTTAAATTTACAGTGGCTTGCGTTACACCTTCTTGTTTGTTCAGTACCTTCTCTATTCGACTGGAACAGGCTGCACAAGTCATTCCAAACACATCAAGATCCACTTTCTCTGTTATCACACCATAACCAATATTCTCAATTTTGCTTGTAATATCGTTAAGTGAGGTTTTCTCTGGATTAAAATGAACGGATGCCTTTTCTGTCGTTAAATTAACTTGTGCTTCCACACCATCCATTTTATTTAATGTCTTCTCAATACGGTTGGAACATGCTGCGCAGGTCATCCCGGTTATACCTATTGTTGTATGTTTTAACTCACTCATTATAATCCCCCCTTACTTAGAGAACTGCTTTAATACATTCATTAATTCCTCAATGGTTTCTTTGCCCTCACCATGTTTAATTGCATCACTGACACAATGGTTGAGATGACGCTCGGTAATCGTAAAGCCGACATTTTTTAATGCTGCTTGAATCGCACTAATTTGTACTAAAATATCTACACAATAACGATCCTCTTCCACCATCTTTTGTATTCCGCGAACCTGACCTTCAATCCGCTTCAAACGGTTGATAATAGCTTGCTTTTCATCTCTTGTTCTAGGTTGACTCGGGTGATCATGTAAGAACTTTTCCAAATCAATCACTTCCCTTTCTACTCATATACTATACCCCCATATAGTATTTGTCAACGAAAACTGCTTGCTTTTTATCTAGGCTCCGCTCTAACTGGATGTTGACTTCAATGTCTTTAAAAAATAAACGCAAAAATTCCGCTTATACTGGGATATACTTATATTTTCCCTATAATAAAGGAACTTTTTCCGTCTATACGATTAAAATCATTAGATTTTGTCTGATTTAAAGCAGTTAGACGAAATATCTCCGCTTATATCTGCTTGTTGCGCCCCTTTTTTTACATTAGACGGAATTTTTCCGCCTATGAATTTATATATACCTACAGGAAAATCAACAAATAAATAATGACAGAAAAAACGCAAAAAAATAAAGCATAAAGTTTCCAAACGGAAATTTTATGCTTTACGTCACAAAAACAAATAAAAAACCACCAAATATGTATTTGGTGGAGACGGAGGGAGTCGAACCCTCGTCCAAAGATATCGGCACTTAAGCTTCTACGAGTGTAGTCGATATATTGGCATTTCGCTTGATCCTTTTGCCTATCGACAGGCGTCCGGCCAGCTAGCCTGGTTGTTCTCTTCCTTCATCCTCAGGCGGTGGAATCCGGCGTAGCCCACTATCGTTGAGTCCGCTACCCTACCACATGGGCGATGGAGGGGCGAACCGCTTAGTGCTTAATTAGGCAGCTAAAGCGAAGTTGTTGTTAGTTTTGCCAGTTATTGGCTTTGACGTTTTAACGAGGCCGATCCCCTCGACTCGCAACCCAAGCTCGAACTACCCCTGTCGAATCCGTAGCGTCCCCATTATAAAAGTGCTGAATATCAGCAAGAACGTTAGGAAACTGGCAAGTTGTTAGAGCAAAAGTTTTTGTCGCTCATCATCTGCGACAAACTTATTATAACATACTCCGAGAATTTTTCAATTGTAAGTATTTGTAAAATAAATTTTCAGTCCAATATGCCTACTGCGCATTGATAAGATAACATACTGGCCCATTTTCAAACGGCTGGAAACTATATTTTCTGACGGTCGCGGAAGGCGCGTTCAATCTCACGTTTAGCTTCTTTTTTCTTCAGGTCTTCACGCTTATCATAATTCTTTTTACCCTTCGCTAGTCCAATTAACACCTTACAAAAGCCATTTTTTAAATATAGCTTTAATGGGACAATCGAGTAACCTGACTCTTTAGCCTCGCCATAAAGCTTTAGGATTTCCTGTTTATGAAGCAGCAGCTTACGGGTTCTCAGCGGGTCATGATTATAGCGATTTCCTTGTTCATAGGGACTGATATGCATCCCAAATAGTTCAGCTTCGCCATTATGAATTCGAACATATGAATCTTTTAGGTTAACACGACCAGCACGAATCGATTTAATTTCTGTCCCTTGGAGGACAATACCGGCTTCATACGTTTCTTCAATAAAATAATCGTGGTAAGCCTTTTTGTTTTGAGCAACTGTCTTTCCTACTCCTCTTGGCATATGTTTCACCTCATCTCGGGTTTAATTTTAACAGAATGTGCAAGCCGGTACAATGGAAAAGAGAGCTCGTGTGGAGCCCTCCCGTTAATTTGGGGTTTATTGGTGCTGGTTTATGAACAATCCTTGATTTGCACCCGCAACACGAATTAGCGTTTCTTCTTTCGCTTTGTACTTTTCGAAACTGGGACGTTGTCGTAAAACTTTCGTTTGCGCTTCGGTTTTTTCCCATCTCCAGAGGTCCCCTTTTCGCCCTCTTGCTGTTTATTTCGGCGCGATTTATGGGTGCTGCTGCCGGTTTTAAATACCTTAGGTGCTTCCGTCCGCTCCCTGCGGCGTGTCCCCTTCATCCCGACGACTTCAAAGTCAATTGAATGCTCATCCTTATCGACCTTCACAACCCGAACGGTAATTTCATCACCAATGCGGAACACATTACCTGTCCGCTCGCCGATCATTGCTAAATGGCGCTCATCGAAGCGGTAATAATCATCGGTCATGTAGCTGACATGAACAAGACCTTCGATTGTATTCGGCAGCTCGACAAACATCCCGAAATTGGTCACAGAGCTGATGATTCCATCGTACTCTTCGCCAATCTTATCCTCCATATACTCTGCTTTTTTCAACTCATCCGTATCCCGTTCAGCATCAACAGCGCGGCGCTCCATCTTTGATGAATGCTCAGCAATTTCTGGCAGCTGGGCATTCCATTTTTCCCGCGTCGTCTCATCCAATTTTCCTTCAATTAAATAAGTACGAATTAAGCGGTGAACAATCGTGTCCGGATAGCGGCGAATCGGCGAGGTAAAATGAGTATAAAATTGGGTTGATAAACCAAAGTGCCCCAGACTTTCCGGATCATATTTCGCCTGCTGCATTGAACGGAGCATTACCGTCGATACGACCATCTCTTCGGGCTTCCCTTGCACCTCTTCAATAATCTCCTGTAACGCCCGCGGGTGAACCTGATTAGCCGTTCCCTTGACAATATAGCCAAAGTTGGTAATAAACTCGAAGAACCTCCGCAGCTTATCTTCTTTCGGATCCTCATGAATTCGGTAGATAAACGGGACATCCAGCCAATGAAAATGCTCGGCAACCGTCTCGTTGGCTGCAAGCATAAATTCTTCAATTAAGCGCTCAGCCACGGACCGTTCACGAATAATGACATCAGTCGGCTTGCCGTTTTCATCAACAAGCACCTTAGATTCTTTGAAATCAAAATCAATCGCTCCCCGCTTCATCCGTTTCTCGCGGAGAATTGCGGCCAATTCCTCCATTAATTCAAACATCGGAACAAGCAGCTCATAGCGGGCGCGAGTCTCTTCATCCTTATCAACGAGAATCCGATTCACATCATGGTAAGTCATTCGCTCGGTTGTTTTGATAACACTTTGAAAAATTTCATGGGAGACCACATGACCTTCTGCGTCAATTTCCATTTCACATGAGAGCACAAGCCGGTCAACACGTGGATTTAACGAACAGATTCCATTTGATAAGCGGTGCGGAATCATCGGAATCACACGGTCGACTAAATACACACTCGTGGCTCTATCAGCTGCTTCTCGGTCAATAGGGGATCCTTCCTTGACATAATAGCTGACATCAGCAATATGAACGCCGAGCTTATAGTTGCCATTGTCTAATTTCGTCACCGTAACCGCATCATCTAAATCCTTAGCATCGGCCCCATCAATGGTGACAATTGTTTCCCCGCGCAGATCACGGCGATTGACAAGTTCATCTTCGGAGATGGTGTCAGGCACCTCATTCGCCTGCTGCAGCACCTCATCTGGGAAGGCCATCGGCAACCCGTGCTTATGTATAATCGAAAGAATATCAACACCAGGGTCATTCTTATGGCCAAGAATTTCAGTAACTTCCCCTTCAGCGCTCTTCCGTCCCTCTGGATATGACACTAACTTCACAATAACCTTATGACCTTCAACAGCCCCTTTTGAAGCCCCTTTTGGGATAAAAATATCACCAGAAAACTTTTTATCATCGGGGATCACAAAGCCAAAGCTTTTACTCTCTACATAAGTGCCAACAATTTGCTGAACCCCGCGTTCGATAATTCGGATAATCGTTCCCTCGCGCCGCTGCCCCGAACTTTCCGACGAAACGCGGACTAACACCGTGTCACCGTGCATCGCATTGTTCGTCTCGGTAGGCGGAATAAAGATATCGTCCATTCCTGGTTCATCCGGAACCACAAAGGCAAAGCCCTTCGCATGTCCTGTAAGCTTTCCGCGGATAAGATTCATTTTTTCTGGCAGGCCATAGCGATTAGCCCGGGTGCGGACAACTAATCCTTTCTCCTCCATTTTAACAAGTGCTTTGACAAAATCTTTAAAGTCACCGGAATCCTGAATGCCAAAAGCTGTTTCCAGCTCCTGAACCGTTAATGGCTTATAAGTTTCCTCCTTCATATATTGCAAGAGCCTGTCGATGTGCTTCTGAATACTTTCTTCCATTGCGAAGCCTCCTTTATTAAATCCTAGTCTTGCCAGGGTAGCGTTTCTAAAAAGTCATACACATCTTGATGTAATTGCTCGCGTTCCTTATCAAGTGTAATGACATGTCCTGATTCTTCATACCATTTTATTTGTTTAATGGGTGCCATAATATTGTCGTAAATGATATTGGCACTGTCCGTATTAATCATCTTATCGTGCCGTGCCTGGACGACAAAGGTCGGTGCAACAATTGTATCAACACTTTCCCGAACATCAGCGATAAGTGCCTGCAGCGCTCGTAATGTCTTCATCGGTGTTTGTTTAAACCCGTTCATTTCTAATTCGATTTGCGCTTCCGATTTTCCTTCACGTTTCTTGTATTCGCGGGCATATTCCAGAACACCTTGAACCATCACTTCTTCACTTTTGATATACATTGGCGCACACATGGGAATAATTCCTTTTATAGCTACAGTGTAACCTAATTTTAAGGAAAATACGCCTCCTAAGGAAAGACCCGCAACGGCAATTTCCTCGTGACCAGTACTTTTTAAAAAATGATATCCTTCCAATACATCTTGCCACCAATCCTCCGGCCCTGTACGAACAAGTTCTTCCGGTGGTACTCCATGTCCTTTATAATGTGGCGCATGGCATGTATAGCCTCTTTTTTCAAGAAAGCGGCCGAGCATGCGGACATCAGCTGAATTTCCTGTGAATCCATGCAGTAAAAGAACGGCCCGTTTACCGCCTTTAAAGGTAAATGGTTTTGGCAATGTTAATTTCATCGAAAAAACTCCTTTGAGGCAAATTATCACTAATTTTTAGTTTAAGCAAAGCAATGCACAACATGCCAGAAAAATGTCTTGTATTGCTAGTTTTCTTCTTTAATTCATACAAAAACCCGGCACATGGCCGGGCTTTACTAGTTTACTAATTAGATTTTAAAATAGGTAACAGCTAGTGCAAGTAAGAAGAATAAGACAGATAAAACAACCGTAATCCGATGCAGAATTAAATCAATTCCCCGAGCTTTTTGTTTTCCAAACAAGGACTCCGCACCACCGGAAATGGCACCGGATAGTCCAGCACTTTTACCTGATTGAAGCAATACTACTGCGATTAGAGCAATACTTACAATAACTAATAATACGACAAAAAATGTATGCATAAAAGGCCACCTCCTGTAGACGTACATTATACAGTATTTTAAATTTACCATAATCTGTCCCGTTTCACAATAGAAGTTATTCGGAAAGTTTTCGGAATTATTATTATGACATAAAACTATAAATGAGCACTGTTATAATTGAACTAGTACATGTTTAACAGAATATGATATTTTATCCGCGTTTATCATGGTATTTTATATAAAAAGAGGTGAATGAGATATGGCTGTTAATCCCTGTCTATTCGATAGTTTTTCAGATATTTCCTGCTTTTTGGCAGATGAGTTAGGGAATCCGCTTGATCCCCTTTCCCCGGGTGTTATTGACTGCCAAGAAATTGTCCAGCCACAAGGTAGACCTGATGTGACAATAATGTTACCAAACGGAACGCCTATAACAATGCAACGAGTGAAAGTATTAATACAAGGTTTTGTCGTAGTTGTGGCCAATGGAGCGAAAGGTACATGCACCTCTGCTCCCATTCCCTTCCAAAAAATTGAAACCTTTTATCTAAGTGCACCAGAGGGGACCTACCTTGATTGTGAAGTAACTGATTTTGAATGTGAATTTAGTTTAGTTTGCGAACCTAATCTGGAACAGTTGGACCTTTTTCTTTCTTTTTGTCTCTCTGTGGAGACGATAGCTGACGTAAAAATTGAACTCGATACAACAAGTTGCTATCCTCGTAAAGAATTCAAGACAGAATGTCCAGTTCTATTTGCTCCCCCTCAATGTCCAGATGTTTTTCCTATTTTACCTGAAATCCACACGAGTACACCTCAACGCTCAAAAGGTTTACCCATTGGCGGCAGTCAACCAAAACGACATTGTATGCGTGTTGCCAAGGTATATGACTGGGTAACTAGGTATTCGGAGGTTACCTTAAATCTCAGTCCGAATGACGTACCTTTTACCTGTCCCTGCATCAATCCAGAGATTGAGATGACAATTGTTCCTACTTCTGATCCTTGTGTTTGGAATATCTATGGAACCGTTACTTGTCTTGGTGAACCTGTCAGCGGGGCACTCGTTGACTTTACAACGGCACTGTCCGGCACAGGCGCGGTTACCGTTACGCCAAATCCTGCTGTGACAGGTTTGAACGGGGAGTTTGCTGCCGTTCTGACAGCGGAGCCATTTACGAATGGAACCGCTTCGGTTACCGCGTCAACAAACGTGAGCGGATTCATGATATCAACAACGGCAGCAACAGGGCCCATTGATTGTCCTTGTCCAGCACCAGACATTACCCTAGTCATTACCCCTACTCAGGACCCTTGTATTCTTGACATAAGTGGAACGGTTACCTGTCAAGGCAGACCTGTAAGCGGGGCGGTGGTGGACTTTACTTCGACTCTTACAGGAATGGGCTCCATCACCATCACACCTACCCCTGCCACTACTGATGAAGCTGGTGTTTACAGTGCTCGTCTCACTGCAGCACCATGTACAAATGGAACGGCTACCATCACGGCAACAACTACAGTAACAGGAACAACTCTTTCTACCAGCGGATCAGCTGCTGTCTTTTGTCCACCAACATTAATTTTAACACCGGGAGGAGAGACAACAGGAGGCGGCGCCACAGCAGATGTCGAAGATTATAGTTGTGCTGCAAACACTTGGCTGCCAAGAGCACCATTACTCGCTCCCCGCGAGGCGCATGCTGGGGGATTGCTGCCAAATGGGAATATCATCGTGAGCCATGGGTTTACACCTACGGCCTTTAACGGAATAAACACGGCTGAGATATACAACCCACTAGCCAACACCTGGACACCAGCACCACCTGCAGCCATTCCCCGCGGCTCATTAGGCGGTGATACCTTAAATGGCTTATTTTATGCAGTAGGCGGCAGCAATGGGGCAAGAACAAATATTACTAATGCCGTGGAAATCTATAATCCTGCTACAAATACATGGAGTACCGGAACATCTATGCCGACACCAAGAGCAGAATTAGCAGTTGTTGCCCTAGATGGTCAACTCCATGCAATTGGCGGTTTTAATGGCAGTTACCTTACAACCCNACTTATCTAAGTTCGTTGTTTGCACGGACGCTGGACTTGCCTCAACGGACAACAGGAAGTTTAATGATAAGGATGATCGCGCATTTATTACTACTCAATCCATTAAAAAGTTAAAAAAACATTTAAAGGATTGGGCTCTTTCTCCAGAGGGTTGGAGACTTGGTGAGGATCGTGAGACCTATGACATTACAAAGGTAGACAAAACGATGTTTGCTGATAAAACCTTTTATAAGGAGCGTTGGATCAAAGAGAATGGGTTAGAACAGAAGTTGATTGTCACTTATTCGATCAAGTACAGGGACTACCAGCGGCGAATTCGTCAATCGCAGATTGACCGTGCTGTAAAAGCTGTTGATTCGACTCCTTCAAAGATAAATAAACACAACCAAAATGATTATAAACGCTTTATTGAGAAAACAAGTGTAACTCCTGATGGAGAAATTGCAGCCAAAGAGCTCTACAGAATTAATGCGGAAACCATCGCAAAAGAGGAATTATTTGATGGATTTTATGCTGTGTGTACAAATTTAGAAGATCATGCTCCTGCCATTATAAAGTTCAATCACAGGCGTTGGGAAATTGAGGAGTGTTTTCGTATCATGAAAAGTGAATTTAAAGCCAGACCCGTATACTTAAGTCGCGACGACAGGATCGAGGCCCATTTCACCACCTGCTTTTTATCGATGGTACTATACAGGTATTTGGAGAAGAAGCTTGGCGGTCAATTCACATGCCCCGAAATAATACATGGTTTGAGAGAGATGAACTTTTACGAAATTATTGGAGACGGTTATATCCCGACCTATACACGAACTGATTTCACAGATGCTCTACATGAGGCATTTGGCTTTAGAACAGATTATCAAATCATGAGTAACAGACAGATGAAAAAAATTTTAAAAGACACAAAAAAATAAAAAAGGTACTCAATTATTACAAGATACAAAAAAGCTTGAAATGCCCTATTTATAAGGGGTTTTCAAGCTTTTTCTGTTCTCGAAGTGTCAAAGACAGGATAATCTGTCCCGTTTCACAATAGAAGTTATTCGGAAAGTTTTCGGAATTATTATTATGACATAAAACTATAAATGAGCACTGTTATAATTGAACTAGTACATGTTTAACAGAATATGATATTTTATCCGCGTTTATCATGGTATTTTATATAAAAAGAGGTGAATGAGATATGGCTGTTAATCCCTGTCTATTCGATAGTTTTTCAGATATTTCCTGCTTTTTGGCAGATGAGTTAGGGAATCCGCTTGATCCCCTTTCCCCGGGTCTTTGACAGTTACATAAATATCAAAATTGGGAAAAGCCTTGATAACAGGGCTTTTTTTAATGGAAAAACGTCAATTTTTTTCTCTTTTCTATTGAGTAATTTTGAGTAATGTGATATAATATAGCTATCTGGGGGTGCTGGTTATGAGATTAAAAATTACCAAATCTAAAAATTCTTCATCTCTTTATGTTATTAAATCCACCTATAAGAACGGGAAACATTCCTCCAAGGTTGTTGAAAAGCTTGGTACATATGATGAACTTCTAAAAAAGTTAGATGGTCAAGACCCCATCGAATGGGCCAAACAGTACATTGCTGAACTTAATAAAAGGGAAAAAGAAGATAAGCGTAAGATTATGGTTCAATACTCACCTACAAAGTTGATTGAAAAAGAGGAGCGTCGCAGTTTTAATGGCGGTTACCTCTTTCTCCAACAGATTTATCATGAGTTACAGCTTCATAAAATCTGCAGTAAAATCTCTGACAGATACAAGTTTTCATTTAACCTAAATTCAATTTTGTCGCGCTTACTATACGGCAGAATTATTTTCCCATCTTCCAAGCTTGCTACCCACCATCTCTCTTCTAAGTTCATTGAACAACCTGATTTTGAACTCCAACATGTTTACCGTGCCCTTGAAGTGATCGCCAAGGAAAATGATTTTATTCAATCTGAGTTGTACAAAAATAGCCTGAAAGTTTCCAAAAGAAATACTGGCATTCTTTATTATGACTGTACGAATTATTTCTTTGAAATTGAACAGGAGGAAGGTTTAAAGCAATATGGTTACTCGAAGGAACACCGACCTAACCCTATTGTCCAGATGGGACTTTTTATGGATGGGGATGGGATTCCTCTTGCATTCAGTATCTACAAAGGGAATACCAATGAACAGATTTCATTAAAACCTTTAGAACAAAAAATCTTAAAGGACTTCCACTTATCTAAGTTCGTTGTTTGCACGGACGCTGGACTTGCCTCAACGGACAACCGGAAGTTTAATGATAAGGATGATCGCGCATTTATTACTACTCAATCCATTAAAAAGTTAAAAAAACATTTAAAGGATTGGGCTCTTTCTCCAGAGGGTTGGAGACTTGGTGAGGATCGTGAGACCTATGACATTACAAAGGTAGACGAAACGATGTTTGCTGATAAAACCTTTTATAAGGAGCGTTGGATCAAAGAGAATGGGTTAGAACAGAAGTTGATTGTCACTTATTCGATCAAGTACAGNAGGGGTTATTGACTGCCAAGAAATTGTCCAGCCACAAGGTAGACCTGATGTGACAATAATGTTACCAAACGGAACGCCTATAACAATGCAACGAGTGAAAGTATTAATACAAGGTTTTGTCGTAGTTGTGGCCAATGGAGCGAAAGGTACATGCACCTCTGCTCCCATTCCCTTCCAAAAAATTGAAACCTTTTATCTAAGTGCACCAGAGGGGACCTACCTTGATTGTGAAGTAACTGATTTTGAATGTGAATTTAGTTTAGTTTGCGAACCTAATCTGGAACAGTTGGACCTTTTTCTTTCTTTTTGTCTCTCTGTGGAGACGATAGCTGACGTAAAAATTGAACTCGATACAACAAGTTGCTATCCTCGTAAAGAATTCAAGACAGAATGTCCAGTTCTATTTGCTCCCCCTCAATGTCCAGATGTTTTTCCTATTTTACCTGAAATCCACACGAGTACACCTCAACGCTCAAAAGGTTTACCCATTGGCGGCAGTCAACCAAAACGACATTGTATGCGTGTTGCCAAGGTATATGACTGGGTAACTAGGTATTCGGAGGTTACCTTAAATCTCAGTCCGAATGACGTACCTTTTACCTGTCCCTGCATCAATCCAGAGATTGAGATGACAATTGTTCCTACTTCTGATCCTTGTGTTTGGAATATCTATGGAACCGTTACTTGTCTTGGTGAACCTGTCAGCGGGGCACTCGTTGACTTTACAACGGCACTGTCCGGCACAGGCGCGGTTACCGTTACGCCAAATCCTGCTGTGACAGGTTTGAACGGGGAGTTTGCTGCCGTTCTGACAGCGGAGCCATTTACGAATGGAACCGCTTCGGTTACCGCGTCAACAAACGTGAGCGGATTCATGATATCAACAACGGCAGCAACAGGGCCCATTGATTGTCCTTGTCCAGCACCAGACATTACCCTAGTCATTACCCCTACTCAGGACCCTTGTATTCTTGACATAAGTGGAACGGTTACCTGTCAAGGCAGACCTGTAAGCGGGGCGGTGGTGGACTTTACTTCGACTCTTACAGGAATGGGCTCCATCACCATCACACCTACCCCTGCCACTACTGATGAAGCTGGTGTTTACAGTGCTCGTCTCACTGCAGCACCATGTACAAATGGAACGGCTACCATCACGGCAACAACTACAGTAACAGGAACAACTCTTTCTACCAGCGGATCAGCTGCTGTCTTTTGTCCACCAACATTAATTTTAACACCGGGAGGAGAGACAACAGGAGGCGGCGCCACAGCAGATGTCGAAGATTATAGTTGTGCTGCAAACACTTGGCTGCCAAGAGCACCATTACTCGCTCCCCGCGAGGCGCATGCTGGGGGATTGCTGCCAAATGGGAATATCATCGTGAGCCATGGGTTTACACCTACGGCCTTTAACGGAATAAACACGGCTGAGATATACAACCCACTAGCCAACACCTGGACACCAGCACCACCTGCAGCCATTCCCCGCGGCTCATTAGGCGGTGATACCTTAAATGGCTTATTTTATGCAGTAGGCGGCAGCAATGGGGCAAGAACAAATATTACTAATGCCGTGGAAATCTATAATCCTGCTACAAATACATGGAGTACCGGAACATCTATGCCGACACCAAGAGCAGAATTAGCAGTTGTTGCCCTAGATGGTCAACTCCATGCAATTGGCGGTTTTAATGGCAGTTACCTTACAACCCATGAAGTATTCGACCCTGCCACTAATACCTGGACAACAGCAGCACCGTTACCTAATCCGTTATCTTTTATTGCATCTACAACATACGGCGACAATATTTATGTCTTTGGTGGCAGAACACCGGCTGATACCGCATCAGCAACAGTATATATTTATGATCCTGCCACTAATACCTGGACAACAGGTACGCCAATGCCGACTGCCCGTTGGGGAGCTGCCGCCTGTGTCTGCGGGGGCGAAATCTTTGTGATTGGCGGATATAATCCAGCTATACCAGGAGGCTATCTCTCTGTCGTGGAGGCTTACAATCCGGTGACAGATACATGGCGAACAGCGGCCTCTTTACCAATTCCAAAAGCGCTTTTTCCGTGCATTTCTCACTGCTGATAAGCCATAAAGCCCATGCAAAAACCCTCTAAGTGTTTTAACACCTAGAGGGTTTTTATTGGTTATGAGTTTTCTTTTCAAAAATTATTTCTTCAAGTTATAGAAAGATTTAATGCCATGGAATTGGGCTGTTTCGCCAAGTAAGTCTTCGATGCGAAGCAATTGGTTGTACTTAGCGATACGGTCAGTACGGGATGGTGCCCCTGTTTTGATCTGACCAGCGTTGGTTGCAACCGCAATGTCAGCGATGGTGCTGTCTTCTGTTTCGCCAGAGCGGTGGGAGATAACTGCGGTGTAGCCCGCACGCTTCGCCATTTCGATCGCATCAAAGGTCTCAGTTAATGTACCGATTTGGTTAACTTTGATTAGGATGGCGTTCGCGATGCCGCGCTCAATTCCTTCAGCGAGCTTCTTCGTGTTGGTTACAAATAAATCATCGCCGACTAATTGGACTTTACCACCAATGCGCTCAGTTAATAGCTTGTGGCCTTCCCAGTCGTTTTCATCTAAGCCGTCTTCAATTGAGATGATTGGATATTTGGAGCAAAGCTCTTCATACCAGTCAACCATTTCCTCAGAAGTTTTGGCCACACCTTCGCCTTCTAGATGGTATTTCTTGTCTTCATCGCTGTAGATTTCAGATGAAGCAACGTCCATTGCCAGCATCACTTCTTCGCCAGGCTTGTAGCCAGCTTTTTCAATTGCTTCTACAATCGTTTGCAGTGCTTCTTCATTCGAGCCTAAGTTAGGAGCAAAGCCGCCTTCATCACCAACAGCTGTGTTAAGGCCCTTACCTTTAAGAACCCCTTTTAAGCTGTGGAAAATCTCTGCTCCCATACGAAGTGCTTCTTTAAAATTAGGTGCACCTACTGGCATAACCATAAATTCTTGGATATCGACGTTGTTATCGGCGTGAGCGCCACCGTTTAAGATGTTCATCATTGGCACTGGAAGCTGCTTGGAATTGAAGCCGCCAAGGTATTGATAAAGCGGAATACCTAGGTAATCTGCAGCAGCGCGAGCAACAGCCATCGATACGCCAAGGATTGCATTGGCGCCTAATTTCCCTTTATTTTCTGTTCCGTCTAGTTCAATAAGTGCTTGGTCAATGCCAACTTGATCAAGTACGCTGAACTCTTCGCTCATAAGCGCTGGGGCAATAATATCATTCACATTCTCAACCGCTTTAAGAACGCCTTTACCAAGGTAGCGACTCTTGTCACCATCGCGAAGCTCAACTGCTTCATATTCACCAGTCGAAGCACCACTTGGAACTAGGGCACGACCAAATGCACCTGATTCCGTATAAACTTCAACTTCTACAGTTGGATTACCGCGGGAATCTAATACTTCACGAGCATAAACTTCAGTAATAAATGGCATGACAATCTCTCCTTATAATCAGTAATTTTTTTGAAAAATAGAGCTAAAGAATTTATTTAATAATCGATGTTCCGGTCATTTCTGCAGGTTTTTGCAGTTTCAATAAATCAAGCATAGTTGGTGCTAAATCACCCAGAATCCCATCTTCACGCAGCTCAACGCCTTCTTTTGTAACGATCACTGGAACAATGTTTGTTGTGTGCGAAGTCATCGGTTTCCCTTCTAAGGTGATA
This sequence comes from Bacillus rubiinfantis, assembly GCA_000752035.1. Lineage (GTDB taxonomy): Bacteria > Bacillota > Bacilli > Bacillales > Cytobacillaceae > Neobacillus > Neobacillus rubiinfantis. Next base: position 224,453 of record CCFE01000011.1, read on the forward strand.
ACTTCTTCCGCATTACCATGGTCGGCAGTAATGATTGCAGCGCCGCCTTTTTCTAAAATTAAATCAATGACTTTGCCAAGACACTCATCGACTGTTTCAACCGCTTTAATTGTCGGTTCAAGCATTCCTGAATGACCGACCATATCCGGGTTGGCATAGTTCAGGATGATGGCATCAAATTTATCATCTTGAATCTCTTTCAGCAATGCATCTGTAACCTCATAGGCACTCATTTCTGGCTTAAGGTCATAAGTGGCAACTTTTGGTGAATTAATTAAAATTCGTTCTTCACCAGGGAATTTCTCCTCACGGCCCCCACTCATGAAGTAAGTGACATGCGGATATTTTTCCGTTTCCGCAATCCGCAATTGTTTCAAATTATTTTGTGATAACACTTCACCTAATGTATTGTCGAGGTTCGTTGGTTTAAAGGCAACATAGCCATCAACAGTTTCACTAAAATGAGTGAGGCAAACAAAATATACATCCTGCGGGTGCTTTGGTCCGCGGTCAAATGAGCGGAAATCCTTGTTTGTAAATGTATTTGATATTTGAATTGCTCGGTCAGGACGGAAATTATAGAAAATAACGGCATCTTGATCTTGGATGGTTGCCACCGGCTGCCCATCTTCTTTAACCATGACGGATGGGATGACGAATTCATCATAGATACCGTGAGCATATGAGTCATCAACTAGCTCTAACGGGTCTTTGTATGAAGGACCTTCGCCATAAACCATAGCCCGGTATGATTTTTCAACCCGTTCCCAACGTTTATCGCGGTCCATGGAATAATAACGACCTGAAATAGTCGCAAATTCGCCGCCGTATTCTTTCATTTTGTCCAAAGATTCCTGGATATAGCCCTTTGCTGTCTGTGGACCAACATCGCGGCCATCTAAGAACGCATGAACATATACCTTCTCAACACCTTGCTCTTTTGCAAGCTTTAATAAGGCAAACAGGTGATCAATATGACTGTGAACACCGCCGTCAGATAACAAGCCGAACAAATGTAGGCTTGTGCCATGCTGCTTCACATGCTCCATTGCCCCGAGGAATGTTTCATTTTTTTCAAATTCATGCTCCCGGATGGCAATGTTGACGCGCGTTAAGCTCTGATAGACAATGCGGCCAGCCCCAATATTTAAGTGGCCTACTTCCGAGTTACCCATCTGACCTTCTGGAAGACCGACAGCTTCACCGCTTGCTCGCAGGTGAGAATGGGGAAACTTGCTCCAAAGCCGCTCAAAGTTTGGCTTTTTCGCTTGTGCAACGGCATTACCTTTGTCTTCACTCCGGCATCCAAAACCATCTAAGATGATGAGTGCTACTGGAGCTTTACTCATATTTGCCCGCCTCCAATAGCTGCAGGAATGATTGCGCTTCAAGGCTGGCGCCGCCAACTAAGGCACCGTCAATGTCAGCTTCAGCCATATATTCCTTAATATTTCCTGGCTTTACACTGCCTCCGTATTGAATGCGGACTGCATTGGCAGCATCGTCTGAGAATTGTTCAGCAACCGTCTTACGGATATGGGCACATACTTCATTCGCATCCTTTGAAGTGGAAGACTTACCCGTTCCGATTGCCCAGATTGGTTCATAGGCAATGATTGTCTGCTTCACTTGCTCTTCTGTTAAGCCTGCTAATGCTTTTTTGATTTGCCCGCCGACAAATTCCATTGTCTCGCCGTTTTCCCGCTGTTCTAAAGTTTCACCGCAGCAAACAATCGGAGTTAAATGATAGTTGAACGCAGCTAGTACTTTTTTATTAACACTTTCATCAGTTTCATTAAACATTTCACGGCGCTCTGAGTGACCGATAATCACATATTCTACGCCAAGGTCCGCTAATGCTTTCGGACTGATTTCGCCGGTAAACGCACCGCTTTCTTCAAAGTGCATTGTTTGCGCACCAATTTTTACATTTGTTCCCTTCGTTGCTTCAACAAGGCTTTGTAAAAATAACGCCGGTGCACAAATGATAGATTCCACTTGTTGTGCTGCAGGTACTTGTCCCTTCACTTCTTCAGCAAAGCTAATTGCCTCTGAAAGTGTTTTATGCATTTTCCAGTTGCCTGCAATAATCGGTTTCCGCATGCTGGAACATTCCTTTCATTCGTTGTCAACCAACACGTTGTTAGTTATCTATTGCGTTTTTTTGATATTACCCAAGAAGCACAGGGCGATATCTGTTTATTTTTCAAAAAAATTATTTATCATTTAAAGCGACTACGCCTGGCAGTGCTTTGCCTTCCATGAATTCCAGTGATGCCCCGCCACCAGTAGAAATATGGCTCATTTTTTCCGCTAAGCCAAATTTTTCAACAGCCGCTGCTGAATCACCGCCACCGATGACAGAGTAAGTATCGTTGGCATTTGCCAATGCTTCTGCCACTGCTTTTGTACCGCCAGCGAATTTATCGATTTCAAATACGCCCATCGGTCCATTCCAGATAACTAGTTTTGATTTTTCAATGACATCGCGATAGATTTCCGCCGTTTTCGGACCGATATCTAATGCTTCCCAATCAGCAGGAATTTCTTCAATTGCCACTACTTTGGTATTAGCATTTTCGGAAAAATCATCGGCAACCACAGCGTCAACTGGCATATAGAAATTTACGCCTTTCGCTTTTGCTTTCTCCATAAATGATTGCGCCAGCTCGATTTTATCTTCTTCCAGCAGTGACTTGCCGATTTCATGACCTTGCGCCTTAATGAATGTGTAGGCAAGACCGCCGCCAATAATGAGGTTGTCAACTAATTCAAGGAGATTATCAATTACACCAATTTTGTCCTTAACCTTGGCACCGCCAATGATTGCTGTAAATGGACGTTCTGGATTGGAAAGTGCTTTTCCAAGGACATCAAGCTCTTTCTGCATTAAAAAGCCGCTGACAGCTGGTAAGTAATGTGCAATGCCTTCTGTTGAAGCATGAGCGCGATGTGCAGCGCCAAAGGCATCATTAACATATACATCAGCAAGTTCAGCAAAGGCCTTGGCGAGCTCAGGATCATTCTTTTCCTCGCCAGGGTAGAAGCGGACGTTTTCTAATAATAGAACGTCACCTTCCTGCATCGTGGCAATGGTTGATTTTACGCTATCACCATAAGCTTCATCTGCTTTTTTGACATCTTTGCCAAGCAGTGCGGAAAGTCTACCTGCAACTGGGGTTAAGCGCATTTCTTCAACGACTTTCCCCTTTGGACGTCCCAAATGGCTCGCCAAAATCACTTTTGCTCCTTGGTCTACTAAGTATTGAATAGTTGGCAGGGCAGCGCGGATTCGTGTTTCATCAGTAATTTTTCCATCCTGCATTGGTACATTAAAGTCAACCCGGCAAAAAACACGTTTCCCTTTAACATCGATGTCTTTCACTGTCTTCTTGTTCATCGAAAAGGACCTCCTATGTATGGACTTTATCAGCGCCTAAAAATTTATAGCGTACTCATGACGCTTTTCATGAAAAAGGAGCGGGGGGCTCTTGAAGCCACACTCCCCGCTCCCCATGGAATACCATAAATATTATAAACAGTTTACAAATAAATTACCAATGGGAACCAATCTGGATTAAAGACCTTTTTTGGCAATGTAATCTACAAGGTCAACAACGCGGTTTGAGTAACCAACTTCGTTATCATACCAAGATAATACTTTCACCATGTTGCCTTCAAGTACCATTGTTGATAGAGCATCAATGGTAGAAGAAACTGTTGCGCCATTGTAGTCGCGAGATACAAGTGGAAGCTCACTGTATGCTAAGATTCCTTTTAACTCGCCTTCAGCAGCAGTTTTAAGAGCAGCATTTACTTCTTCCACTGTTACGTCTTTTTCTAATTCTGCTACGAGGTCAACAACAGATACGTTTGGAGTTGGTACACGCATAGCCATACCATTTAATTTACCTTTTAATTCAGGTAAAACAAGCGCAACAGCCTTTGCTGCACCAGTTGTCGTCGGAATCATGCTTTCTGCAGCAGCACGTGCACGACGGTAGTCTTTATGTGGTAAATCAAGGATTTGCTGATCATTTGTGTAAGAGTGAACAGTTGTCATCATCCCGCGTTTAATGCCGAACTTATCATTTAATACTTTGGCAAATGGCGCTAAACAGTTTGTGGTACAAGAAGCGTTAGAAATAACATGATGGTTTGCTGCATCATATTTATCTTCATTTACACCCATAACAATGGTAATGTCTTCATTTTTCGCTGGAGCTGAGATAACTACTTTCTTAGCACCTGCTTCTAAATGTTTTGCTGCATCGTCACGGTTTGTGAAACGGCCAGTTGATTCAACAACTACATCGACACCGAGATCTCCCCAGCCTAATTGTGCAGGGTCGCGTTCAGCAAGAACCTTTACCTTATGTCCGCCAACTACTAAGTATTCACCATCAACGGTTACGTCTTCTGCAAGTGTTCCGTGAACAGAATCATATTTTAAAAGATGTGCAAGCATATTTGCATCTGTTAAGTCATTGATGGCAACAATTTCAACATTATTATTGTTTAATGCTGCGCGAAAAACATTACGGCCAATACGACCAAATCCATTAATACCAACTTTTACTGTCATGATGAAGTTTCCTCCTTTATATTGTAAAGGGGTTTATTTATTTACCCTTTAACTAACCTTTCTGCTGCACCCTCATCCGTGATTAGGATGGTTGTTTCCGGTGCTTGTTTCATATAGGCTTTAATCGCCTTCGCTTTTGAGGCCCCGCCAGCTACTGCTAACACATTCGGGATTTTCGCTAGATTTTCAAGTTGCAGCCCGATTGTCAGGACTTTATGAACAATCTCGCCTTCCTCATTAAAATAGTAACCAAACGCTTCTCCAACAGCTCGTTTTTCTCCCAGCTTGGCAAGGAGATCAGGTGGACTTTTGCGTCGTTCAGCCATTGTCATAGCATCTCCAATTCCATGAATAACCATGTTAGCGGAACGAATTAACGTTAAATTCTCATGAATTTCAGGCTCTTTTACAAGTGACTGGTATATTTCTTCGCTGACTTGGTCTGGGGCATAAAAGACACGATGTTTGGCATGCATGTTACTTGCCATAATGGCACAAATCGTGTTTGCTTGATTTTGGACATCCTCGCCAACACCACCACGAGCTGGTACAAACAAAATGTTCCTATCAGCTGTTTTTGGAGATAATTTATCTGCCACAGCAGCCATCGTTGAACCGCCAGTAACTGCAATGATATTGTCTCCTTGAAGAAGTTTTTTCATACAAGTTGCAGCCGCTTTTCCAAGTTCGCGTTTAACGAGTGATGATTCATCTACATCACCGGGAACAATGATAACCTTATGAATATGAAGCCGATGTTTTAGCTCTAATTCTAAGACATCCAGTCCTTTTAGTTCCCGCATCACCCCATTCAAATCCTCAAGAAGATTTTTCCCTTCTTGTGTCAAACTCATTCCAGCATTTGTTGCTGTAATAAGATTTTGTTCTTTGAGGAACTCTACTTCACTACGAAGAACTCTTTCAGTTAAACCAAGGTTAGCAGCTAAACTTCTTCTTCCCACCGGTTGTAAAAATCCTATGTATCGGAGGATAGAATATCTTTTTTGCAGGACAGGTAGAAAGTCAGGTAATAATCTTTTTGCGATATCGATGAAAGACTGCATTTTTAGTAGCTTCTCCTTTTATCCCACCTCAACGGGCAGTAAGAACCTCACTGCTGGAAGTTTCACTTTATAATATGTTACTGGTCAAAAAATGTCCAATATAGACATATTATGTCCCACCTGTTGCAAAAAAATTTAACCTGTCTTACGGACTTTATTTTAACAGTTGTAATAAGCTATTTCAATCATTTCAATTGGCTTTTTTCACGTAAACGGTTACTTATGTCAAATTTATTAACAACCCCGTATGCTACCTCTTCTCCATCAATATGAACAACCGGAATCATGAGCCCATATAATTCGGTCAAGTCATCGCTTTCTTCAATATCAACTTCCTTCAAGGTAAATCCAAATTCAACCCGAAGCTCTACCAGCACTTCCTTAGCCTTATCACATAAGGGACAGCCCCCCCGCGTAAATAACGTAATCACTATATCTTGCATGTTATCAATTTTCCTTTCCATGTATTAGAGCCAGACACCGCGATTGGTATAATTATCCTTTTTGTCCATCTAGGGTGGACAAGTGTCCACGGAGGGTGCCTGACACCAATTTAGTTAAACCGTTTCCGTTTTGAGGAAGAAGGGATGCCGAGTTGGTCGCGATATTTGGCAATGGTTCTTCTTGAGACAACGATTCCTTCTGTTGATTTTAGCACTTCGACGATTTCTTGGTCAGAGAGTGGTTTTGTTTTAGTTTCGTTATCGATAAGTTTTTTTATGATATCTTTCACCTGTGTTGAGGAGGTGTTTTCTTCGCCAGCGACGGTTTGAATGGTACTTGTGAAAAACGAGCGCAATGGAAATGTACCAATCGGTGTTTGCACATATTTTTCACGAACTGCACGACTAACAGTTGATTCATGAATATCAAGCTCCATAGCGAGCTCCTTCATCGTCATCGGCACTAATGCTTGTGGACCCTTCCTAAAGAAGGCAGTCTGCTTCTCAACAATTTTTGTCACCACCCGTGTCAGGGTTTCACGCCGCTGCTCAATACTTTTTACTATCCACTGATAATCCTGAAGCTTTTCCTGTAAAAAACGACCAACTTGTTTATCTTGATTCTTAAACTGATTGTAATATTGCTGATTGAAGGAAATCCTCGGGAGTGTATCATCTAGCATCCGGACAATTAATCCGTTAGCTCTTTGTTCGATAATGGCATCAGGTGTGATATAGGCAGATGTCTCCGCCCCTAAAACAGCACCAGGCTTTGGATTTAATAATTGGATTTCATCATATACTTCTTGAATATCTTTTAAGGAGACCTGTAATTCCTTAGCAATTTGTTTCCATTTTTTCTCAGCAAAGGGAACGAAGCAATCCAAAATGATTTTTCTTGCCAGTTCATTATCTGGATACTCATATTCGATTTGGATGAGCAGGCATTCTTGAAGATTTCTAGCCCCAATGCCAATCGGCTCCAATGATTGGATTTGCTCTAAACAAGCCTCGACTAGCTCAAGCGGCGTATTGAGTTTATGTGAAATGTCATCGATATCACCAAAAAAGTAACCGTTTTCATCTATGTGTTGAATCAGATATCGAAGCACTTGCAGCTGTCTCTTTGATAATTTAGCAATATTTAATTGTGACAGTAACTGCTCTTCAAGCGAAAATGGTTTGGCAGCAATTTGTTCTATCCAATCCCTTTCCACCTTCTGATGCTTACGGCGATTTCGGTCAATCAGGGGATTCATCGGCTGCACATTTTCATTTTCTATTTGTAGCAGAGGATTTTCCAGTGCCTTGCCTTCCAAAAATTCAGTCAATTCCTGAGCTGAATATTGCAATAAAGCAATTGCTTGTGTCAACTCCTGAGTCATCGCTAGCTTAAGTGTCTGCTGTTGCCATAACCCTGCTTTTAAATCCATTACAATCCCCCCTTATGCCTATTTTACATGAAAGAGTTGATTTGGTGTATTGAAAAATAATTACCATAGATATTGATTTTTATATAGAAAAAAATCCCTCAAATCTTTAAAATTAAAAGATTGAAGGATTTTTCCGTACGATAACGCCCTCGGAGGGAATCGAACCCCCAGTACAAGAACCGGAATCTTGCGTGTTATCCGTTACACCACGAGGGCCTAATATTAACGACTTTCATAGTATAAGTCATTTTTTGCTTCTTTGCAAGTGCGAAATTAGTTTTAAAAATGTTCTGAAATGGTTATGATGTAAGAAGAAAAGTTGTCGAACAATAAACAAGGCGAAATGTTTGACCTTTATTGACCATCAGTGTATGATAACTATACATAGTTTTTACAGCCTTTTTATTCAAAGGAGGAGCAAAGATGAATTTAATTCCTACAGTAATTGAACAAACAAACCGTGGTGAAAGAGCCTATGATATTTACTCTCGTTTGTTAAAAGATCGGATTATCATGCTCGGCAGTGCTATCGACGATAACGTTGCTAACAGCATTGTCGCGCAGCTATTATTCCTTGAAGCCGAAAACCCTGAGAAGGATATTACGCTTTACATCAACAGCCCTGGCGGTAGCATTACAGCTGGTATGGCAATTTATGACACCATGCAATATATCCGTCCAAATGTATCAACGGTTTGTATCGGTATGGCCGCATCAATGGGTGCCTTCTTACTAGCCGCAGGTGAAAAGGGAAAACGTTTTGCTTTACCAAACGCAGAAGTGATGATCCATCAGCCATTAGGCGGTGCCCAAGGGCAAGCAACAGAGATTGAGATTGCTGCCAAACGCATTCTTTTCCTTCGTGAAAAATTAAATGGTATTTTAGCAGAGCGGACTGGCCAGCCAATTGAAGTCATCGGGCGCGATACTGACCGCGATAACTTTATGACAGCGGAAAAAGCTAAAGAATATGGATTAATCGACAATATTATTTCTAGAAATAATCTCTTAGACAAAAAGGATAAGTAGTTTCTTCAAACAATCGGCGATCTTCGTCGATTGTTTTTTTATAAAGGAAAAAAGGTCTGGCTCTTTTTTTAACAGGTTCTCTTTAGGAGTACAAAGAGTGGAAAAACAGGTGAAATAACTTACGAAAAAGCTTGGGGATTCGCCAAAGGATTGGTATGAGAATCATAAGCGGAGAATTTCCGTCTAATGATAATTTTGAGGCTTAAAAGGCAGAAATAAACGTAAATATTCCCCTTAATACCTCTAAATAAGGCAAAATCGGAGGATTTTGAAACGATAAGAGGAAAAACTTCCCTTAATTCGAGGGAAATAGTAGTATTTCCCAGGATAGACGGAACTTTTACGTTTATTTCAAACACAGGAAAATCAGATGGTAATTTTCATCTATTTTAACTATCCAATTATCAGAAAGAGAATATCTATTGGCAAATTAATTTAGATTGCTATTTTTTCAATAACAAAAATAGGGTGAGGAAATTGTTTGCGATTTCTCACCCCATTTGCCTTGCGATTTACTGGATTGCACCTTTAAAGAGAACCCGTTATTCTTTTTTGCCAAACCTCCTGACATTACTGGTCTTTTTGGATAAACTCCGTTAACGTATTGATGGCTGCTTCCTCATCGTCACCATCGGCAATAATGGTAATCTCAACACCTGAGCCAACGGCAAGGCTCATCAATCCCATGATACTCTTGGCATTAACTTTTTTTCCATCCTTCTCCAAGAAAACATCTGCCGAAAACCGGTTCGCCTCTTGAACAAACAACGCAGCCGGACGTGCTTGTAAACCAGTTTTTAATTTAACTTCTACCTGTTTTGCCAACATTCCAGTTCCTCCTCCTATACTATTTTGTTTATTTTTTCACAAATAGTTGATTATTTTTTCAAAGGCATTTCTCCAGCTCGAAGCCGCTCAGCCATTTCATCGATTTTTCGCAGCCGATGATTAATCCCCGATTTACTAATCGCTTTTCCTGAAACCATTTCACCAAGTTCTTTTAGGGTGACATCCGGATATTTGAGACGCAGCTCGGCAATTTCCCGCAGCTTAGCAGGTAATATTTGCAATCCCACTGTTTGATCAATAAAGCGAATGTTTTCCACTTGCCTAATGGAAGCACCGATCGTTTTATTTAGGTTAGCGGTTTCACAATTTACCAACCGATTGACGGAGTTACGCATATCCCTGACAATTCTGACATCTTCAAAACGCAGCAAAGCATTATGGGCACCAATAACATTGAGGAACTCGGTAATCTTTTCCGCTTCCTTAAGATACGTAATATAACCCTTTTTCCTTTCTAGCGTTTTGCTGTTAAGTCCAAAGGTATTCATCAACTCACATAAAGAGTCATTATGTTCCTTATAAAGAGAGGCGATTTCCAAGTGATACGATGAGGTTTCCGGATTATTCACGGAACCACCGGCAAGAAAGGCACCGCGCAAATAGGAGCGCCGGCAACATTTCTTGTTTACCAGTTCTGGAGAAATGTCGTGAATAATAGTAAAACCCTCGCCAATTATTTTTGTATCCTCTAATATTTCTCTAGCCCGTTGTGATAAACGAACAATATATACATTATTTTTTTTGAGACGCATTTTTTTCCTTACCAGTAACTCTACTGTGACATCATATCTTTTTTTCAATAATGTATAAATACGTCTGGCAATTGCTGCATTTTCTGTTTGGATGTCAACCACAATTTTACGATTAGAAAAGGAAAGGGAACCGTTCATGCGGATGAGAGCTGACAGCTCTGCACGAACACAGCAACTTTTCACTTCTAGATTGGTTAATTCCTTCTTCGTCTCTGAAGCGAAAGACATCCCCTCACCTCCATAACAAAACTAACACTTAAGGTTAGTTTCACAACAAACATAACTTATTTACGCTTCATAACGCTTTTTGGTTTCATTTATCAATAAATTATATAAAATTTTTGCCACCTTTTTGGGATCATGCCTTAATGCACCATATTCAAGATTCGCGATATCTGCATGCACCACATCCAAACCTAACTCATAGAGCTGGGGTAAATCGTATTGCACTGGGCTGGCCAATTCCTCGTTATAACGAAGCTGAACATCTTGGGGAATTTCCTCATCATTTACTAAGATGGTATCAATAAAAGCACAGTTCATATGGTCATAAATGGCTTTTACATGGTCACTAGCAGCAAACCCATAGGTTTCTCCTGCCTGTGTCATTAAATTACAGATGTACACTTTTTTTGCCTCTGACTGGCAGACCTCTTCTCCCAATCCCGGTACGAGGAGATTAGGCAAAATACTTGTATACAGGCTGCCAGGACCAATGATGATTAAATCTGCTTGGCGAATCGCTTGCAGTGTTTCTGGTAATGGCCTGATACAATCCGGTGTCAAAAATACCCGTCTAATTTTTTTTCCTGAGTAAGGGATTTTTGATTCTCCTGAAATGATGGTCCCGTCCTCCATTTCCGCATGTAATACCACATTTTGGTTAGCGGCCGGCAGGACTTTGCCTCTAACGTTTAACACCTTGCTCATTTCCTGGATGGCATAGACGAAATTGCCAGTAATGGAGGTCATTGCTGCTAAGATGAGGTTACCAAGCGAGTGGCCAGAAAGTTCATTGCTTGTTTTGAACCGGTGCTGAAACATTTCCTCAACAAGGGGTTCCACATCCGACAGGGCCGCTAATACATTCCGGATATCGCCGGGTGGCGGAATATTTAGTTCCTCACGGATTTTGCCTGAACTGCCGCCATCGTCAGCGACCGTCACAATCGCGGTTATTTCAACAGGAAACTGCTTTAAACCTCTGAGTAAGACAGGCAGTCCTGTTCCGCCACCAATGACGACAATCCTTGGCTTACCATAATCGCTCATGAAGTTTTTTCCTTTCTTTTCTCAATGTCGCGGTGCGAAACAATGGTTTTATAATCCTTTTGGAAAAACTCACCAATATATTGGGCCAATGCTACTGAACGATGCTGTCCCCCCGTACAACCGATGGCAACGACGAGCTGGGCTTTTCCTTCTCGTTTATAATGGGGAAGCATAAAGGCTAGCAGGTCTGTGACTTTTTCTAAAAACTTTTGTGTCTCGTTCCATTTTAAAACATAGCTCGACACTTCCTCATCCATTCCGGTTTTCGGCCGCATATGCTCGATATAATGGGGATTTGGCAGGAATCGGACATCAAACACGAGGTCAGCATCAATCGGTATCCCATACTTGAAGCCAAATGAAATCACATTGACAGTAAAAGTCATTTGTTTATTGGCGGTAAATTCTGTTAAAATCTTTTCCCGTAATTCCCTTGGTTTCATTTGCGAGGTGTTATAAATGAGCTGAGCTCTTCCCTTTAACTCTTCTAACAGTTCTCTTTCAAGAGTAATCCCCTCAAGCGGCAATCCTGATTTCGCAAGCGGATGCGACCTGCGCGTCTCCTTATACCTTCTTACCAGTGTTGCATCGTCCGCATCTAAAAATAAAATTCTTGGGGTCACCCAAGATGTTTCCGCCAATTCATCTAACGCTTTAAATAAATAGTCGAAAAACTCTCTGCCCCTTAAATCCATGACAAGGGCAACTTTATTCATTTTATTCCCTGATTCCTTCATTAGTTCTAAGAATTTGGGCAACAATGTAGGAGGCAGATTATCCACACAGAAAAATCCTAAATCTTCAAAGCTTTGGATGGCCACGGTTTTTCCGGCGCCGGACATTCCGGTAATAATGACTATTTGAATATCGCTTGTCGAACCGGTACTCAAGTTAATTCCTCCTATTAAATAGCGCAAGCGCCTAATTTTTTAGCTCGGGTCTAAGCGGTAACTAATGAGCTGAAAATCTTGTGTATACGTAAACGTGCCATAAATAATCCCTTTTCCATGAATCATATAATCAATAACATGGTAATCACCAGCTGCCATAGGAAGGTCCTTTATGTCATCAACCAAGTGCCATGCTAACTTTCCTTCTTCAGACTCCTCGAGGTCAATCCCATCTGATTCCGTTGCAACAAACGTGAACATCATCCATTCGGAAAGGAGTTGATCGCCTTCTTTTACAATCATTGTAAAAATTCCTTTTAACTGCGGGTTTTTTAAATATACCCCTGTTTCTTCGCGATATTCGCGTATACATGAATCACGAACTGATTCACCAGGCTCCATTTTGCCGCCCGGAGCAACCCACCACCCACGGCGCGGTTTTTGCAGCAATAATACCTTATCTTCTCTTATTAACACACAATTGGTGACCCGCTGCATCCCTATACACCCTCTTTAAAAAGCGTAAGAACATACTACTCCCATTATTATATCCTTATTTATTATACTATTTTTAACAAAAAAAAGCACAGGCTGCTGGTCCTGCGCACAAAATTATATAAATAAAGGGGGTCAATTTCTTACATCATACCGCATCTTTATTTCACTACTGTTACAGTTAGGTGAAAAAAGAATTAAGAATCTCTAAAGTTATATTACTTTAATTTTTCTTTTAACTCTTCAAGATAGTGCTGCGCAGTTTGGGCCGCGATACTGCCGTCTCCAGTAGCGGTCACAATTTGCCGCAAATCTTTCTCGCGAACATCACCAGCGGCAAAAATCCCCGGTATCTTTGTTTCCATTTTTTCGTTCGTCTCAATATAACCATTTTCATTTGTGATCCCTAAGCTGGAAAATGGTTTAGTTAACGGAACCATACCAATATAAATGAACACACCATCCGCCGGAAGCTCTTGTTCTTCGCCAGTTTGTGTCGAAACTAGTGTAATGCTTCCTACTTTTCCGTTCTTTTCATTGATCGACTTCACTGTATGATTCCAGATAAAATCCACCTTCTCATTAGCAAAGGCCCGATCTTGAAGAATTTTCTGAGCACGAAGCTGGTCGCGGCGGTGAACAATTGTAACCTTTGAAGCAAACCGAGTTAAATAGACTCCTTCTTCAACAGCAGAATCACCGCCACCGATAACATAAAGTTCTTTTCCTTTAAAGAAGGCCCCGTCACATACTGCACAATAGGACACTCCGCGGCCGCCAAGCTCTTGCTCCCCTGGTACACCAATCTTTTTGTACTCTGCGCCCGTCGCAAGGATCACAGCGTATGCTTTATATTGTTTTGCCCCTGCTGTCACGATCTTGTAATCGCCATGGTCAGTAATTTCTTTAATGTCACCATATGCATATTCTGCCCCGAATTTCTTGGCATGTTCAAACATTTTAGTTGATAAATCTGGACCTAGAATTGTTTCGAAACCTGGGTAGTTCTCCACTTCCTCGGTATTAGCCATTTGGCCGCCCGGTATCCCTCGTTCAATCATCAACGTAGATAAATTTGCCCGAGATGTATAGACAGCAGCTGTCATTCCAGCAGGACCTGCACCGGCAATAATAACGTCATAAATTTTTTCTTCTGTCATCTTTGAATCACTCCTTATTGAAAAGCGAAGTACGCTCACTTCTTGGCACTCAGACTAGATCTTTCCAAAAAAATACGATTAAGCATAGTATTCCCTACTTAACTTAATCGTAATAAACAATGAAAATATAGTCCAAACATCTGCTCAATTTGCAGCAAGGTGACAACCTGCAGTCGTTTAGTTTAAATAATCCCGAACTAATTTTGCATATTTACCAACAGTTGCCGGGGAAATGTGATAGCGGTTTGCTACCTCCTGCTGGGAGATTTTTTCGCTGCGCAGTTTATGCCAGAGATAATCAACCGCTCCAGCCCAAGCATATTTATTGGTTAAGCGGATTCCCGTCTTCGAAAGTTCAACAAAGATTGAAAACCACATTAGGTATAGCCCTGCTTCAATCGTACCAATCGGTTGATAATTTTCATAGAAAATCTCGGCGATTTCCTGAGCGGCTGCCGCCATGGAAGAATTGCCGTAACGAATATGAGAAATGTATTCCTTTTCCAGGTCTGTTAATTTGTGATTTTGAAACAGCCGGCTGGATGTAATAATTTCATCTTTCTTACTTGATACCGATGTTAAAAATAAGGCAAATAACCGCTCTTCCATGTAGTCACTTTCAAGTTTTTGAAAAATTGACTTTGACAAATCCTCAAATCCAGTGGCCTGTTCGCGGTCTGTTGTCCACGGCTCACTGCCTTCTTTTTCCGGATTGAGTTCAAGCACCTTTTTCCATACGGCTCTCGCAAAATTCTCTTGCCCAGTATGATAGGCAGCATAGGAAAGCCAGTAATAAAACGGACCATCACCTTCAAAGCCATTTTTATAAAGCTTTTTCAACCATAGATAGGCATACTCAAATTCCCCAACGAGAGCAAAGGATGTACCAAGTTTAAACTGATGTTCTGTGGAAAGCGGCTGAATTTTTTTCAACGATGCAAGCATGTTCTCAACAAATTTAAAGCCGCCCTGATAATGGGCAAACACCATTTTATTGCAAAGCGCATGGAGATTGCCAGGATTGAGTACCAGCACCTCATTTAAGATAGTTTCTGCCTCTTCCACTTGACCTAAATAAAAATACGCCAGTGCAAGATTATTATAAGCAGACCAATATTCGGGATATTCCTCAATAACTTCTGTCAGTAGCTCGATGGCCTTTTTAAAATAACCCGATTCGAGCAGGTCACGAGCCTGTTCTTGCTTGATAATCAGGTCATCCTGCAGATAGACTTCCTCCGCTAATTCCTCCGATTCAAACGAGAGCAGCTCGAGTAATTCCTCGGCGTCTTCGGAGAAATCGCCATCCGGATCCTGCTGTAAATAAAGCATCGTATGGTGATAAGCATCTTTAAAAAATCCCAGATGGGCATAATTGTTTGCTAAAAAATAATGACATTCTACCATTTCATGATCAAGATCTTCAAGGATGAGGTGTAAGAGTTGGTTAGAATGTTCAAATTCCCCTAGTTCTGTAGATACAATCGCCAGCTGGCAGGCAATCATTGGTTCACCTGGCTCAAGCTGCAGCGCACGATTCAAATATTTCTTTGCCTTAAAAAAATCACGGCGATGATAAGCCTTAATTCCTTTTTTGAAATAATATTCCCCTGTTGGTTCAAATGAAACAATATTTCCTTTATGCAGTCTTGCTTTTGCGTCTTTACCCATGAAGTCCTCCATCATCCTTTCATAACCTATGTAGTATAACATATTTGCCGGTTGGGCGAGAAGGGAAATGGGCTCGTTTGAAGGAAATTGTTTTTGCGGTGGCTGAGAGAATTATTGCCGCTTGACGAGGAAAAACCGGTCTCTCTCAAGACCGGTCTTTATGCCTTCCTTCTAATGTTTTTAATACCTCGGTAAATGGCAGGTCTTGCTCTACTAATAAAACTTGCAGGTGATACAATAAATCAGCCGCTTCCCACTTTAGTTCTTCGTGACTGCGATTTTTCGCGGCAATGATGACCTCTGCTGCTTCCTCGCCGACTTTTTTCAAAATTTTATCGACGCCTTTTTCAAACAGATAAGTGGTATAGGCGCCCTCTGGCCGTTCCTGCTGGCGCTGCTGAATCACCTTTTCCAGCGTTTGCAGGATATGGTAATCTTGTAAACTTGTCTTACGCTCTGTTACCCCTTGCGAAAAACAGCTGACCGCACCAGTGTGGCAAGCAGGACCTTTTGGAGTGACGAGCACGAGCAGTGCATCTTGATCACAGTCATACTTGATTTCCTCAACTGCTTGCGTGTTGCCGCTTGTCTCCCCTTTGTGCCATAATTCTTGGCGTGAGCGGCTGAAGAACCAGGTTTCTCCTGTTGCCAAGGTTTTTTCAAGTGATTCTTTATTCATATAAGCGAGTGTCAATACTTCTAATGTTTGGGCGTCCTGAATGATAGCCGGTACAAGGCCGTTTTCAGCAAATTTAATTTCGTCGACATCTATATTCATCGAACGTTCACTCCTTTTGTTCGCAAGTAGCTTTTTACCTCATGGACAGAGGTTTCTTTGTAGTGAAAAATTGAAGCAGCAAGGGCAGCATCCGCTTTGCCATTTTCAAAGGCTTGAGCAAAATGCTCGGCATTGCCGGCACCACCGGAGGCAATCACCGGGATCGTTACTGCTTCACTGACCACTCTCGTCAGGTCGAGATCAAAACCGTTCTTAGCGCCATCGCTGTCCATGCTTGTTAATAAGATTTCGCCAGCGCCAAGTCGTGCTGCCTCCTGGGCCCAATCGATTACCTTTTTATCGGTCGCAGTCCTGCCGCCATGGGTGTATACAAGCCAAGTGTTGATTTCGGGATCAAATTTAGCATCAATTGCGACAACGATACATTGCGAGCCGAAAAAGTCGGCCCCTTCCTTTATCAGGTTCGGGTGTTGAACCGCAGCCGTGTTGAGCGACACTTTATCGGCACCGGCCCGAAGAATTTTTTTCATATCCTCAAGGGAGTTGATTCCACCGCCAACAGTAAAGGGAATGGCGAGTTCCGAGGCCACCGCTTTGACGACTTCGACCATCGTTTTCCGGCCTTCAACCGAGGCAGAGATATCGAGGAATACAAGCTCATCCGCCCCCTGCCCATCATAAAAGCGCGCCAATTCAACCGGATCACCGGCATCACGGAGCTGGACAAATTGCACCCCTTTTACCACTCGACCGTCCTTTACATCAAGACAAGGAATAATCCGTTTCGTCAAGGTCATTTTGGGTTCACCTCTTCCAATGCTTGTTTGAGGGTGAAGCGTTTTTCGTATAATGCTTTACCGACAATCGCGCCATTGATGATATTCGTTGCCGCAAGTGCCTTTAGGTCATCGAGGCTGCTGACCCCGCCGGAGGCAATCACGTTTTTGCCAGTCACTTCTGCCATTTCCTGTACAGCTGCGATATTCGGTCCCGACAGCATCCCATCCGTGGCAATATCAGTGAAAATAAACGTCTCCGCTCCGGCATCGGCAAAGCGCTGGCCAAGCTCGAGCGCCTTCACCTCAGATGTTTCCAGCCATCCATGTGTGGCAACATAGCCATTTTTCGCGTCGATTCCAATCGCGATTTGGGCACCGTACTTGCGAATCATCTCAATCGCAAAGCTGGGATTGAAAACGGCGGTGCTGCCGATAATGACTCGGGCGACGCCATTGTCTAAATAGTGGAAAATGTCTGCCTCTGTGCGGATGCCACCGCCAATTTGGATATTGACATTTTTTAGCGTTTGCGCTGCTTCGATGACGAATTGGTCATTCACCCGCTTGCCGTCTTTGGCTCCATCAAGATCGACCATATGAATCCATTGTGCTCCGTCCGCAGCAAACCCGCTAGCAATTGCAAACGGCGAGTCGCCATAAACCGTTTCTTTATCATAATCTCCCTGCAAGAGGCGGACACATTTACCGCCACGCATATCAATTGCCGGATAAATCGTTAAGCTCATAGACCTGAATTCCTTTCCTCGACCATTTTTAAAAAGTTTGCTAAAAGGGCCATTCCCAGCTTGCTGCTTTTTTCAGGATGGAACTGCATGCCCAAAATATTACCTTTGCCAACAATCGCTGCAACCTGTTCATAATACTCTGTTTTGGCAATCGTCACTGGCGAAGAGCTTTCCGCATTGACATAGTAAGAATGAACAAAATAAACATAGTCCTCAGGGAGCCCCGCGGTTAGTGGGGAGCTTTGAACGAATTGCAGCTGATTCCAGCCCATATGCGGGACTTTATAAGCGGTGCTGCCGTCTGGCGATTTTCCTGGAAACCGTCGGACCTTCCCCGAGAGCAGGCCGAGCCCTTTGGTGAAACCATTTTCCTCACTGCTTGCAAACAGCAGCTGCATACCAAGACAAATACCTAGCAGCGGCTTTCCCGTTGCTGCAAAGGTTGTGATTGTTTCAGCTGGCAGCTGCTCCATTGCGTCGCGAAAGGAGCCGACACCCGGTAGAATTAAGCCATCCGCTGCTAGTAATTCATCCCTTTCCGCGGAAATGATATAGTGTGCACCGAGTCGTTCCAGTGCCTTGCTGACACTGAACAAATTCCCCATGCCGTAATCTACTATTCCTATCATGGTGATGTGTCACCGCCTATTATCTATTAGATTTTTTTCAAAAAATTACTATAGCAATCCTTTTGTCGACGGCACTCCTTTTATTCTTGGGTCTATCGTTGTCGCTTCATCAAGGGCGCGTCCTAGTGCCTTAAAAACGGCTTCTATCATATGGTGAGTGTTTTTACCGTAATGAATAATGACATGAAGGTTCATCCTCGCTTCCAGTGCCAGCTTCCATAAAAATTCATGAACGAGTTCCGTATCAAAGGTCCCAACTTTTTGCGCTGGAAATTCGGCGCCGCGTATTTCCAAATGCGGGCGGTTGCTCAGGTCAACTACCACTTGAGCGAGCGCCTCATCCATTGGCACAAAGGCATTGCCATATCGTTTGATGCCTTTTTTGTCACCGAGTGCCTCAAGGAGTGCCTGTCCTAAGCAGATGGCAATGTCCTCCGATGTGTGGTGGTCGTCGATTTCGGTGTCACCCTTGGCAGCGACCGTTAAATTGAATTGCCCGTGCTTCGTGAATAGATCGAGCATATGAGTGAGGAAGGGAACACCTGTATCAAGATTCGATTGACCCTCGCCATCAATCACCAACTCCAGTTTAATATCCGTTTCATTTGTTTTTCGTTCAATCCTTGCGTAACGTTCCATTGTTCTCCCTGCCTCCTTTGTTTTTTTATTTATTTATTAACAGGCCGCGACTTTTTACCGGTGATAGCCTTTTTTCGCCCCAGCGGGTAAAATAAAGCGCCGTTTTTTACCGTCGATAGCCTTTTTTCACTCCAGCGGGTAAAATAAAGCGCCGTTTTTTACCGTCGATAGCCTTTTTTCACTCCAGCGGGTAAAATAAACCGCCGTTTTTTACCGTTGATAGCCTTTTTTCGCTCCAGCGGGTAAAATAAACCGCCGTTTTTTACCGGTGATAGCCTTTATTCGCTCCAGCGGGTAAAATAAAGCGCCGTTTTTTACCGGTGATAGCCTTTTTTCGCTCCAGCGGGTAAAATAAAGCGCCGTTTTTTACCGGTGATAGCCTTTTTTCGCTCCAGCGGGTAAAATAAAGCGCCGTTTTTTACCGGTGATAGCCTTTTTTCGCTCCAGCGGGTAAAAAAACCGCCGTTTTTTACCGGTGATAGCCTTTTTTCGCTCCAGCGGGTAAAATAAAGCGCCGTTTTTTACCGGTGACAGCCTCTTTTCGCTCCAGCGGGTAAAATAAACCGCCGTTTTTTACCGGTGATAGCCTTTATTCGCTCCAGCGGGTAAAATAAAGCGCCGTTTTTTACCGGTGATAGCCTTTTTTCGCTCCAGCGGGTAAAATAAAGCGCCGTTTTTTACCGGTGATAGCCTTTTTTCGCTCCAGCGGGTAAAATAAAGCGCCGTTTTTTACCGGTGATAGCCTTTTTTCGCTCCAGCGGGTAAAAAAACCGCCGTTTTTTACCGGTGATAGCCTTTTTTCGCTCCAGCGGGTAAAATAAAGCGCCGTTTTTTACCGGTGACAGCCTCTTTTCGCTCCAGCGGGTAAAATAAACCGCCGTTTTTTACCGGTGATAGCCTTTATTCGCTCCAGCGGGTAAAATAAAGCGCCGTTTTTTACCGGTGATAGCCTTTTTTCGCTCCAGCGGGTAAAATAAAGCGCCGTTTTTTACCGGTGATAGCCTTTTTTCGCTCCAGCGGGTAAAATAAAGCGCCGTTTTTTACCAGTGATAGCCTCTTTTCGCTCGAGCGGGTAAAAAAACCGTTCCTTTTTACCGTTGACGTCTCTTTTTTGCACGAGCAGGCAGAACGGCGTCGCTCTTTTTACCGTTGGCCCATCCTAGCACTTCAATCAGGCAATTACTTAAATCGTCTAGCTTTTATCACGCAAGGTACGAGCTTCTACTGCACGGGCATGGGCTTCAAGGCCCTCCATACGAGCAAAGGCGGCAATTTTTCCGCTGTTTTCCGCAAAAGCTTTTTGACTATAGATAATTACGCTTGATTTCTTTTGAAAATCATCGACGTTGAGCGGACTGGAAAAACGGGCCGTTCCGTTCGTAGGCAGCACATGGTTCGGGCCGGCAAAATAATCACCGACGGGCTCAGAGCTGTAGCGGCCGATAAAAATCGCGCCGGCGTGACGAATTTTCCCCAGTAGCTCAATGGCTCCAGTGGTAATAATCTCCAAATGTTCAGGAGCCAACTCATTGACAACCTCTACCGCTTCATCAAGATCAGTCGTCAAATAAATTGCCCCATAATCAGCAATTGACCTCTCCGCAATGTCACGGCGCGGCAACAACGCGAGCTGGCGTTCCACTTCTGCCGCAACGGCTTCCGCCAGCAAACGAGATGGAGTCACCAGCACACTGCAGGCACGCGGATCATGCTCAGCCTGGGACAGCAAATCAGCGGCAACCTCATCCGCGTGGGCCGTGTCATCTGCTAAAATAGCAATCTCGCTCGGGCCGGCAATCATATCAATATCAACATCGCCGAATACCTCACGTTTCGCTAACGCTACAAAAATATTACCTGGACCGGTAATCTTATCGACACTGGCAATCGATTCTGTCCCATAGGCAAGCGCCGCAACCGCCTGGGCGCCGCCAACCTTATAAATTTCCTCGACACCCGCCTCTTTTGCCGCTACCAATACGGCTGGCGGCAGCTGACCCGCTTTATCAGGAGGAGAAACCATCACAATTCGCTTCACCCCGGCCACTTTCGCTGGAATCACATTCATCAGTACCGACGATGGGTAAGCCGCTGTTCCCCCCGGTACGTATACCCCCACTGAATCGAGGGGCGTAATTTTTTGCCCCAGGACCGTCCCATTTTCCTCCGTTGTCATCCATGATGGGCGTAATTGTTTTTCATGGAAGAAACGGATATTTTCCCCAGCCTCACGGACAATAGCAACAAATTCTGGAGAAACTTGTCCGTATGCTGCCGCAATTTCTTGCTCAGTAACCAAAAACGAACTCACGCGGACACGGTCAAATTTTTCGGTAAATTCCCGTAGTGCTTCGTCACCGCGTGCCCGAACCGCGCCAATAATCGACTTAACCGCAGCCAACTGTTCCGAAGTCCCTGCTTCCACCGAACGCTTAATAGAAACAAGCTCATTTACCTTCAGTATTTTCATGCTAGTTTCCTCCTTCAGATACTACTTCATGAAGCCTTGTCACAAGTTCATCAATTAGCCCCGCTTTCATCCGGTAGCTGGCAGGATTGACAATCAGCCTCGATGTGACATCGACAATTCGTTCGTACTCCACTAACCCGTTTTCTTTCATCGTCCTCCCAGTTGATACGATGTCGACAATTCGATCGGATAGGCCAATAATTGGAGCAAGTTCAATCGAACCATTTAGTTTAATAATTTCCACCTGTTCCCCCTGCTCGCGGAAATAGGCTTCGGCAACATTTGGATACTTCGTTGCCACCCGTGGCGCCACATCATTCATTTTCGTGTCCGGTAAACCGGCAACGGCTAGATAACAGCGGCTGATGTTCAAATCCAGCAGCTCATACACATCGCGTTCTTCCTCAAGCAGCACGTCCTTGCCGGCAATCCCGACATCGGCAACGCCATGCTCCACATATGTAGCGACATCCATCGGCTTTGCTAAGAAAAACCTGAATTGCTCATCGGGGACATCGATAATTAGTTTTCTTGAGTCATCAAATTCGGGGGGCAAATTGTAACCTGCTTCTCGAAGCAACTCCAATGCTTCTTCAAAAATCCGCCCCTTCGGCATCGCAATCGTTAACAGCTCATTCATCGTTCATCCCTCCAATGAGAAAGGTCGTCTCGGCGAACTTCTTCGTAAAAGCATCAAGATTTTTCACACCGCTGATATCCTGAAGCACCACTTTTTTTCCCTGCTGGCGGAGCTTGTGACCTAATTGAAATGCCTCATTACGGCGCTCCTGACTAAAAAAAATACAGCTACTATCAGATTCTTGTGAATCGCTGCCCAAAGCCTCCATTACGCGGTCAAGCCTCACCGCAAAACCAGTGGCACTGGCATTCTTTTTGAATTTCTCCAACAAACTGTAGCGGCCGCCATTGCCAATCGGAAAGCCGACTTCATCGGCATAGACCTCAAATAAAATCCCGGAGTAGTAACTCATATGGCTGACAATCGAAAAATCAAATTTTACATTATCCGCGACACCATAGTCGTTCAGCACTGCCCATAGCTCCTGCAACGCGCTAATTGCCTGTTTGCCTTTGCCTTCCTCGATGATATCAGCAGCGTTTTGCAGCACTTCCTCGCCGCCTCTTAATTGCAGCAGCTGCAGCAGCCTTTTTTTATCGATAGAGGATAGGTTTAACGACTGGACATGTTCACGATAGCCAACATAATTTTTTTCATATAAAAATTTACGCAATGCGGTAGCGCGCCCGTTTGTACCAAGAATTTGTACAAATAACTCCTGAGCAAAACCTACATGTCCGATTGACACTTGGAATTGGTCCAGCCCGGCCTCCCGCAATGAGGAAATCAACAAGGCAATAACCTCGCCATCAACGCTGATGGAGTCTTCGTTTAAACATTCAATCCCGATTTGTTCAAATTCTGCCGGTCTTCCGCCTTCGCGCTGCTGAGCGCGAAAAACATTGGCTGAATAGGCAAGCCTTAACGGGAGGTCATCTTCCATCAACTTCGAAGCAGCCACGCGGGCAATCGGGGTCGTCATCTCCGGCCTCAGTACGAGCGTATGGCCATCTTTATCAAGTAATTTGAACAGCTGGGCATCGTCAATTGCCGAAGCGGCACCAACCGTTTCGTAGTATTCTAGTGTTGGTGTCTCGATAAATTGATAGCCCCAGCTCTGAAATGTATTCGCCATCCCGGCGCGAACACGGGATTTTTTTTCATATAAATCCGGCAATGTGTCACGCATCCCTAATGGTTTCTCAAACATAAACAAGCGGCTCATTGTGCTCATCCTTTTCATTTTGCTTTAGTCTGCTAATATATTAGAGAATTAAAGTTAATAGTTGTAGTTTACCTTTTAAGGATGTTTTCGTCAATCAAAAAAAGCTCCTTACTGTTAATCTTTACAATCATTATACTATTGTGAAAACTTTTTTTGTAACCAAAGAGGGCGAGGTTGATTAGTCATTCCACAACGAGGGAAATTGGTACGTTTTATACTCAAGCTATTCACTAATCAGTTTCCTTTAAGAAGGATTATCGTTCAAAGTTAAAGAATAGATATCGTATGACATTTTAAGGAGTAATTTTACAATGTTAAATGAGGAAAAAATTATTGAAATTATTACGGAAGATAAATGGATGATGGATATTTTAAAAGCTGCCAAGACATTAAACTTACCGGATTGGTGGATATGCGCTGGATTTGTTCGTTCAAAAATATGGGATACTTTACATCATTTCAATAAAAGAACTCCATTGCCGGATATCGATGTCATTTATTTTGATGCTACGAAAATCGATGAGTTAGCGGAAAAGAAGTATGAGGAAAGGCTAACAGCTCTAATGCCTGAAACTCCTTGGTCAGTAAAAAATGAAGCAAGAATGCACATAAAAAGCCATATGCCGCCGTATTCTTCTTCCATTGACGCTATCTCCAACTTCCCAGAAACCGCAACCGCATTAGGGGTGAAGTTAGATAAAAAAGATAATGTGGTCTTAGCAGCCCCATACGGAATCGATGATGTTGTGAACCTTGAGGTGAAGCCCACCCCTTTTTTTACTATTACTAAAGAAATGGCTGAAATCTACGAAAACCGTATTGCAAAAAAGAAATGGAATTTAATATGGAATAGGCTAAAAGTTTACCATGGTAGGTAGTTGATATATTTATAATTAGAAGGAATTAATCGTAAGGCATAAAAATAGTATACGTATTTGATCAATGAATTTCTGTATTTGTTCTATAACCAAATACCTCATAAAGTCGATTATTAAATCTATAGAATTGTGCCATCTCCAGTGTATTCAAGAACACGATTTCTTAAATTATTTTCTTGAAGTCTTTTCATTTTCAACTAGGCTTCCTCATTTAGTATTTATAAAGTTATATATTTACATTTTTTCATAAATTTATTAATATTGAGAAAGTAATTTCTAAATATGGAGTGGTGATAATAGTGCGGTTGAAAAAAATGAGTACTAGTGTGTTAACTCTCGGACTTATATTTGGAGTAGTATCTCCAGTATTTGCAGAGGGGCATAATAATAACGTACAGTCTGAACAAAATTCTGAACAGCAAGATGCTTTATTTAAATATAGTTATAATGGGGTTGATTTCTCCGGGAATTATGAGCTATCTGAAGAAGAAATATTACAAATGTATAACTAAGCTTTAAATAGTAGTTTATCAACTAGAATATCAACTCTGGAGTAATTACTACAATGAACGTCGCTATTACAATACACTAGTCCATTATGCAAAAAGTAATTATACCAATCCAAAATCTGTTCAATATTGGGATGCAACAGCAATGTGGAAATAATGATAGATTATAGCATAGGAGCCATAAAAATGAAAATAAAACATGAAGAAAGTGGTACAGAATCGACTATACCATACCAATCTTTTATTTCCTTTGTTGCATTCAGTTTAATTATTAAATTTCTTCCCTACTTTGAAAAATTCACTACTAATACCTTTTTTAAAGTCGTTATAGGACTATCATTCGTCGTGTCTATTGTATTTTTGCTGATAAGAAATGCGACACTTCCCAAAATCTTAAGGGATTTCTGTTCGACTTTCAAAATTAAAGTCTACCAGCTATATGTACTATACATTTGCGCTTATCTTACTTACTAGAATCATAAATTGCTTGTTTGATACTCTCAATAAGCGGAGAATTTCCGTCTAATGTATATTTTGGGCTTACTAAGCATGATATAAGCGGAAATATTCCGTCTAGTACCACTAAACTAGGCAAAATTTAAGGATTTGAATCATATAGAAGGAAAAACTTCCCCTATTATGAGGGAAATATGTGTATTTCCCAATTTAAGCGGAATCTATCCGTCTATTGCATATAAAAAATTACCTAATCCAAGAACGGGCCTTATTTTTAAAGGTAGCGATTTTTTCCTAAAAGGCTAGTATAAAAGAATAACAGGATGGAGAAATCGTTTTGGTTCATTGAATAGGAACTAATTCTAATTGCTGAAGGAGACTTAAAATTGGAAATAAGACAATTAACTCCAACTGATGCTGAAGAATATCTTTCTATAAGGTTTGAAGCGCTTCAGGATAGCCCATTTGCTTTCGCATCAAGCTATGAAGAGGAAAAAAATCAATCAGCAGAGATATACAAGAATTTATTTGCAGTACCAGTAAACGCATTTACTTTTGGGGCTTTCGAAGAGTTAGAGCTTGTTGGAGTCGTTACATTAATAAGAGAGGAATTAATAAAGTTAAGCCATAGAGCCAATATTGTGGCAATGTATGTTAAACCAGAAAAGAGGGAAAGTGGGTTAGGTAAAGCCCTTATCACTAAAGCAATTGAAAAAGCCAATAGCTTAGATGGCATTGAGCAGATCTATTTAAGTGTTGTAACCACTAATATTCCTGCTAAAAAGTTATATGCTTCTTGTGGATTTGAGGTATTTGGAACAGAGAAAAGGGCACTGAAATTTAATAATACGTATTATGATGAGGAGCATATGGTTTTATTTCTTTAAAATTTTCTTCTTGAGTTAACGGAGAGTTATTGAAGGAATCTCCACATAGAAAATCCCAGAGTTAGACCGCTACTCTGAGATTTTTTACTGTTGAGTTTTCAAATTTCCCCTTATCTAATTCCAGATTCACTCTTTTCCCCATAGATCGGGTCATCGGCCCAGCGTTCGGCGAGCTGTTCCCGGGTATATATTAGCCGCATTGGGTTGCCGCCGACAAAGCAGCCAGGGGGCACGTCTTTATGGACGAGCGTGCCGGCGGAAACGATTGCCCCGTCGCCAATGGTGACACCGGGCATAATCGTTGAATTGGCGCCAATCATTACCTCATCACCGATGACGACGTCTCCAAGGCGGTATTCCTTAATCAGATATTCGTGGGCCAGTATCGTCGTGTTATAACCGATAACGGTATTGCGGCCGACGCGAATTTTTTCCGGAAACATGATATCGAGCATCACCATCAGCGCAAACGATGTCTGCTCGCCGACCTTCATGCCTAGAAAATGGCGATACAGCCAGTTTTTCATCCCTAAAAACGGTGTATAACGGGCGAGCTGGATGACGATAAAGTTTTTCACAACCTTCCAAAACGGCACCGTTTTATAGACATGCCAGAGCGAATTCGCACCTGAAACAGGGTAGCGGGTGGTCTTGCGCATGCTTACACCACCCCGAGAATCGCCAATAAATCCGCCATCTGCTCAAGAATGTAATCCGGCTGAAAGCTATCAATATAATCCCGGCCTTTAATCGACCAGGCGACACCAGCCGTCAAAGTGCCGGCATTTTTCCCACCCAAGATATCATGAAAATTATCGCCAACCATGATGGCCTCCGCTGATGAGGCTTCGAGCCGCTCTAAAGCTGTGAAAATTGGCTCGGGATCAGGTTTCACCTTTTTAACATGATCAAGGGCAATTACTGTATCGAAAAAGCCGTCCAGCTTCGTCAAGCGGAGACCTTTCATCGCAACGTCATAGCGCTTTGTTGTCACGACTCCAAGCTTAAAACCTTTGTCCTTTAACACCTTCATCGTCTCCCACACACCGGGGAATTCGGTCACCAGTTCATCATGCCGCGCTAGATTAAAGCTGCGATATTCGGCAATCATCTCCTCAACTTGATCATGATCGATACTGCTAAATGCCTCATGAAGCGTTGGCCCCATAAACGGCAGGACATCCTCACGCTTGAATCGGCCTGGATAAAATTTTTCCAGCGTATGTAAATAAGAAGCAATAATCAATTCGTTCGTATCAATTAATGTTCCATCTAAATCAAATAAAAGCGTGGTAATTTGTTTACTCATATGTTACCTCCTTTCCTTTCACCAATCCGCTTCGTTTCCAAACTGCACCAACAGTTAAGGTTAACAAGACCGCTACGCCAAGCCTGATTACAAATAACGGCCAGATTGGAATCCCAAGCGGAACAAAGATTAACGTATCCTCGACAACAGCATGGCAAGCGACAAGAAAGATAAACGCCAACGTGATATCTTTTTTGCTGACACCATCCTCTTTCACCGCCTGGATCATCACCCCAGCCCCATAGGCAAGCCCAAAAATAAGTCCAGCGGCCATCGTTGTTGATGTGTTCTCCTGCATCCCGAGTGAACGGGTAACGGGAGCCATGATTTTCGAGAATTTTTGCAGCCAGCGCAAATCTTTTAGAATTTGAATAACCACCATTAATGGAATGACGATTAGGGCCAATTGAAAAATGCCTATGCCTGCTTTCTCTAAGCCCTCGAGGAAAATCCCCACGCCCGTTGCTGCATGGTCAGGCTGTGCTTCAAAAAAGCCATACTTGGCAGGTTCTCCCCCTCCCTGCCAGACAAGGTTAATCACAGTTGCAGATACAAACGCAAGGCCGAGCCGCGTTACCAAGATAATCCACAGCTTGACACCAGCCTTCATCGCCACTCCTGATTCGATAAATAAATTATGCGAAAACGACATCATGACCGCTAGAATGAAAACCTCTTTGACGGAAAAATCAAGCGACAGAATAGCCCCAATCCCGGCATAGAGATTTAACATATTTCCAAGTACAAGTGGAATTGCCGCATCGCCTGAGAGCCCGATTAATTTCATCACAGGAGTTAATAACTTAATTAACCCGGGCAAAACCGGTGTATACTGAAGCACCGAAACGATTAGCGTCACCGGAAAAATAATTTTTCCTAACGTCCAGGTTGTCTTTAACCCGACCAACAGACCCGTCTTACATGATTGAAACAGCATTTCCCCCCATCCTCTCCTTTATCCCACCATAACGGGCAGTAAGACCATCACTGATGGAAGTCTCACTTTATCAGCTTTTCTCTCTAAAAAACTCCCCAAAGTTCTTTTTCAAAAGATGCTATGAATTTCTTTCATCTAAATATCGGACGTTGGCCAGTCCCTTTCGCCGTCGGTACACCAGTATGATGGCTGCACCAAGTATTAGCGCGATTGAAATCAGCTGTGCCATGCGCAAGCCGCCAATCATCAAGCTGTCAGTCCTCATCCCCTCAATAAAGAAGCGGCCGACAGAGTACCACATCACATACGATAAAAACAGCTCCCCGCGCCGTAAGTTGACGCGGCGCAATAATATCAAGCCAATGAAGCCGATAGTATCCCAGACCGATTCATAGAGGAATGTTGGGTGATAGTATGTACCTTGGATATACATTTGATTGATAATAAAATCGGGTAAATGTAGTCCCTCGAGAAAGGAGCGAGTTACCTCACCGCCGTGCGCTTCCTGATTCATAAAGTTTCCCCAACGGCCAATTGCCTGCCCAAGGATAATACTTGGGGCTGCAATATCAGCTAGCTTCCAAAAAGACAACTGCCGCTTCCTGGTGAAAAAATATGCTGTTAGGACGGAACCAATCAGCGCCCCGTGAATCGCAATACCTCCACCCCAAATTTTCGGGATATCGGCTAGACGCTGAGAATAATAATCCCATTCAAAAATGACATAGTAAATCCGTGCCGAAATAATCGCAATTGGAATCGCCCAAAGCATTAAATCAGCAAACGTGTCCTGCGGCAACTTGCGACGGTTTCCCTCTCTTATCGCAATAAATAATGCCAGGGCCAGACCCGAGCCAATGATTACTCCATACCAATGAACTGGAATCGGCCCGAGGTGGAAGGCAATCGGATTTAACGGTTGAATATTTTCATTCATTTCGCTCTCCTCTTCCTCTTAAAAATCTTCATGTTCATGATCGGCATCCTCAATGACATCTGAGAGACGCTCGGTAAACTGCTGGGCTGCATTCACGCCCATTCGCTTCAAGCGGTAGTTCATTGCCGCTACCTCAATAATAACAGCCAAGTTACGTCCAGGTCGAACTGGAACGGTCAGCTTGGTGACCTCCGTATCAATAATCTTCATTTTTTCTTCATCCAAGCCTAGACGGTCATATTGCTTTTTAGCATCCCAAATTTCTAAATTGATGACCATGGTAATTCGTTTATTACTGCGCACAGCCCCAGCGCCAAATAGTGTCATCACATTGATAATTCCTAGCCCGCGAATTTCCAAAAGATGTTCAATTAAATCGGGAGATGTCCCTACCAATGTGTCATCATCTTCCTGACGGATTTCAACGCAGTCATCTGCCACTAGTCTATGACCCCGTTTAACAAGCTCCAGAGCCGTTTCACTTTTACCAACACCGCTTTTTCCCGTAATTAACACACCAATTCCATACACATCAACCAAGACACCATGTACGGCCGTAGTTGGCGCTAGCTTACTCTCCAAATAATTGGTCAATCTGCTCGAAAACCGCGTCGTCTTCATACCAGTTCGGAGAACCGGCACAGATTCCCGCTCAGACGCTTCGATTAATTCCGTGGGAACTTCTAACCCCCGAGTAATGATGATCGCCGGAGTGATATCGGTACATAGCTGTTCCATTCGCGACGTCTTTTCCGCCTGTGGCAGCTCCTGAAAAAAAGACAGCTCCGTCATCCCTAATAATTGAATTCGTTCCGCAGGATAATAGGCAAAATAGCCTGCCATTTCAATTCCCGGCCGCGAAATATCGCTCATGGTAATCGGACGATTAATTCCCTCTTCACCACTGATGAGTTCCAAATTAAATTTTTCAACGATGTCTTTTGTAAGTACTTTTGGCAAGAGTGATTTCCTCCTTAAAGGCATGCAATTATTTTTTCTATAAAAATCATTACTGTTGTTTATTTTAACATTTTTCGTTGGAGAACCATACTTTAGAATATGAATAGAGTAGGCGCATGAATTATTCATGCGCCTCTCACAGATCCGTACGTGCGGGTCATCGCATACGGCTCCTCCATGATTATCCCCGTTGGGGATGATGTTCATTGTAAATATCCACAAGAGAAACAAGACCTTTCTCTTTATAAAACCATTCATTTGGAAGGGCTACGTGTACAGGTTCACACTTTGAACTTCGCCATACATACATTCGAAGCTGTGGAAGTTCTCCTTTCCACTTTTTTCTGCGTAACTCCCTATGCAGTTTCCTTATTTTCCTCCAACTTCTTAATTGAACAGACCGTAATCTTCTCCTTATCCATTTATCAAACTTAGTCATTAGTGTCTTTGAATGCCAATATCCAAAATAATTTCCCCATCCTCTTAAATATGGGTTGAGTCTTTCTTTAATCAGTATCTCAATGTTTACCGTTTGATTTCGCTTTGTTATTTCTTTGACTTTACTTTTAAATTTCTTTATGGATTTCTCAGAAGGTTTTACCCAATAAGCTTGTTTAAATTCATATCCCAGAAAAACAAAGCTTTCTTTCATATTATTAACAATCTTAGTCTTTTCTGGATGAACAGTTAACCCAAGTTGTTCTTCAAGAAATCGAGTTACTGATTTAAGTACTCTTTCAGCACCCTTTTGTGATTTACAACAAATAACAAAGTCATCAGCATATCTTGTTATGCGATGCCCTCTCTCTGTCATAAGTTCATCCAACGGATGCAAATATACGTTTGC
Organism: Bacillus rubiinfantis; assembly: GCA_000752035.1. GTDB lineage: Bacteria > Bacillota > Bacilli > Bacillales > Cytobacillaceae > Neobacillus > Neobacillus rubiinfantis. The sequence goes on from CCFE01000011.1 coordinate 255,623, forward strand.
AAGTAACGGACTGATTACACCACCCTGTGGAGTGCCTTTTTCATTTAAGTGGAAACTGCCACCCTCCATAATTCCAGCTTGGAGGAAACTTTCTAGCAGTCCAATGACGCTTCCATCCACTATTTCTTCTCTAACTAATGACATAAGTTTGTCATGCGGAATTGTATCAAAGTATGATTTTAGGTCTGCATCAATTACATACACATAACCATCCAGTAAATCCTTTCGGATTTTACCCAGTGCCATATGTGCACTTCGATTTGGTCGAAAGCCAAAACTACAGTCAAGAAATTTAGCTTCAAAAATTGGCTCTATTATTCTTCGCACAGAAGCCTGTACAACTCGGTCTCTCACGGTTGGGATACCTAGAGGTCGTTTTGAACCATCAGCCTTTGGAATATATACACGTTTCACAGGTCTCGGCTTATATGTCTTTTCTCGTAATTCACGTTGAAGGATTTGTACATTATCCTCCACACCAAATTCAAAAGTCTTAATTGTTACTCCATCTACCCCCGCGGCTCCACGATTCCTTTTTACCTCTTTAAAGGCTTCCTCCATGTTTGGCATTGCCCATATTTTATCTATGAGACTATACCATTTCTTCTTTTGCAGAGTCTTTACTCCCTCACGAAAACCTTGTTTGTCTTCTTTTCCGTTCATGTTCCGTTCTTTCCTTTCAGTCTGATGATTGACTAGCCCAACCTCGGCAATATCAACAGATTCCCAAAGTACTACGCCCCATACGGTCTACCCTTCTGTTCGACCCCGATTCTATGGATTTATCCTCTCGGCTTCTATATGGACATGACGTATTTTAAGATAACTCAGTTTCTCTTCCATGGACAGACGGGCTTCGCATAGAGTCCGTTCCTTTTGGGTTAAGGCTCCTCTCAGTAACTGAGTACTGAGTCACTTACCTTTGCGACTTTTCCAGTAAGCTTATTCACTACTATCCCCTGTTCTGACTTCTCACCACCCATAGCCTTAACTTGCCAATCACTGACTTGTTTAAGGTTTACCATAGTATGTATGGAGACGATGAGACCTCCTTGGGTCACTTCATCGAACTTTCCCCTGAATCCAGTCCTCCTAACTAACAGAGCCCTCTTGTGGCTTTGGACACTCCCTTCTTTTGCAGGGTTATCCGACTCTGCCAGCCAACATGGTTAAATTGTCGCCTGTTCCAGGTTTTGCCTTCAGGTCCTCCGCACATTTCCTCACGGCAATGCACTACCTGTCAGCTATACACTTCCGCCACTACGGTGTGTTCGGGACTTTCACCCGTTAGTCCGATGCGCTGCCAAGCGCACAAAAGGTGCGTCCTCTAAGTTGAGTCGCACCTTCCATTATTTTTCTCGTGTTTTACGGGACGGATCAAGGATTGTTTTTTGGATCACTAGATTCACAACTGACATGAGAATGGCAAAGAATAACGCCATGCCGAAACCATCTATTTCAAAAGCTGTCCCCATGAGATAATCTGTCAGTTCAAGTGTCATCGCATTGATGACGAAGAGAAATAACCCCATTGAGAGCACTGTTACTGGTAAGGTAAAAAGAATTAACAGCGGACGGACCAGAACGTTTAAAATTGATAATAATATACTTGCCTGAATGGCAGCTGCAAATCCCGACAGATAAAAACTCTCATGAAAGTATCCCGCCAAGGCCATAAATAAAACCGCATTTATTAAGCATCCTATGAGCCATCTCATCTATTGATCTCCTAATTTTCACGTTACTTGGAAGCTGTTTGCAAGGCAATGGAGCCTGTTTTCGTTTCGGCAGCCATTTTCAACCCATTGCTTCCAGGCTTCTCGACAGATTGGAAGCGCAGCAGCTTTTGAATCATTTCCGTTTTTTCCTCCAGAATCTCAACTCCTGTAACCTTGAGGTTAAAACCGCCGAGATTCGTTTTCCATTCTCCTGAAACCGGCTGGCCCTCAGGTACAAATAATTCAATCGATCCGGAAGTTGTTTTTGCATAGAGCCATTCACAGCGGCTGCCACATACATTGTAGGTAATATTCCCATTAAACGACTGGGCTTCCGTCTTTTTAAAATCACCGTTAAGGCTGATGGAGCCATTAATTGTCTCTGCCTCCACGACCTCTAACATACTGTTTTGGACGTTAATCTTGCCGTTCGCAGTTTCAAATTCTGAACGTTTACCGTCAATCCGATCGAGGGCGATTTTTCCGTTGGCTGTCTTCACTCTTAAATCATCGACGTTTAAATCACTGCCGGATATCGATCCATTGAACAGGCGAATCCGTACCCGCTCATACTGTGCTTTGGGAACATAGATGACGGCGTCCAGCTTCATCCATTTTTGCTGGGTGAGAAACTTTAACTTCCTGCCTTCTACTTCAAAAACAACATCTTGCAGGAAATTCTGCCGTGCTTCGTCCTGATTGTCAACTCTGTACACTTTTGCCTGACATTCCACGCGAACATCCTGCTGATCCCAAGCAACGATTTTTACCGAGCCATTGGCAACATCGATATCAATATCCTGTAATTCAACGCCGGCCTGGTGGAAAATATGGGAAATATCAACATATTGTGTAAAATTTAAATCAAGATCAAACTCTTTAATTTTTTTTAGCGCCGAATCGACAAATTCAAATATTTTCTCTTTTGTCGACTGGACTTTTGAATACACTGGGTCTTCTTTCTTTGTTTCCTCAAACTGGACAACTGTCGATAGGTCGTTCATGATTTGTTCTTGCTTTTGTTCTGCCGTTTGTGTTTCTTTGTCCAGTTCTTCAATCAATGTTAGGGCCTCATCAACTGATAATTTTCCTTCCTCGACCAGCTTTAAAATCCGTTTCCGTTCTTCCTTCATTCTATTTCACCCCGCCCGTTAATTATTATTCCTTCTTTATCTTATTCGGTTACTAATACCTTAATCCCTTTAATAATGTTCCAAATGACCATAATCAGCCAAACAAGTCCCGTTACGACAATGCTGACAACCGTCATGACCGGCATCTGCTCCTGAATATTAATAGCATCTGAGATAATCGCAAAAATCATGAAGATCATCGGTATGATGGGGATTAAATGTGACAGGAATGCTTTTTTTGCATGCTGCTTTGTAACACCATCACCACTAGCCAGCCAAACAACGAATGGAAAAATAAATCCGGCAAAAAATATACTAAAATAACACAAACTCGAAAGCACCTTGCGAGTCTCCATCTCGTCCATCACCTCTATCCTATATGTACGTTTGGAGTGACGGAAAGTTTCGTACTTTTTGATTAAGGTTCCCGGAAATATCCAATTAGACCCGGATTAGTTAAGTGAAATCTTGTTCTCTCGCGTCTTTTACTCACTTAGAGCCTTCTACTTAAGCGAAATTTTCATTGCCTCTGCCTTACGCTCACTTAGAGCCATTCTACCTAAAAAGAGCTGAAACCCGCCGCTAACAGTGTTTCAGCTCTTTTTATGATTTATGCTTTTAACGTACTTTGTTCTTCAATTTGCTGCTGCATCCGTAATCTATCGCGTTCAAGAATCGGCTTTAGATATTTACCTGTATAGGACTCAGGGATTTCAGCAACCTTTTCCGGAGTCCCGACCGCAACAATCGTGCCGCCTTTGTCCCCGCCTTCAGGTCCCAGATCAATAAGATAGTCTGCCGCCTTGATAACATCCAAATTATGTTCAATCACTAAGACGGTATCACCGTTTTCCACCAACCGCTGCAAGACAATGAGCAAACGCGAGATATCATCAACATGCAGTCCCGTCGTCGGTTCGTCTAAAATATAGAAGGAACGGCCATTTGAGCGGCGATGCAGCTCTGATGCCAGCTTCACGCGCTGGGCCTCTCCGCCTGAGAGCGTCGTGGCCGGCTGTCCTAGCTTGACATAACCCAAACCAACATCATAAATCGTCTGCAGTTTGCGGCTGATTTTTGGAATGTTTTCGAAAAATCCCAACGCATCTTCAACCGTCATATCGAGGATATCAGCAATGTTTTTCCCTTTATACTTTACTTCGAGCGTCTCGCGGTTATAGCGTTTGCCATGACATACTTCACAAGGGACATAAACATCCGGCAAAAAGTGCATTTCAATTTTTATAATTCCATCACCACGGCAGGCTTCGCAGCGGCCGCCTTTCACATTGAAACTGAAGCGGCCCTTTTTGTAGCCGCGTACTTTTGCTTCATTCGTAGCGGCAAACACATCGCGAATATCATCGAATACTCCCGTATAGGTCGCTGGATTTGATCGTGGTGTTCGGCCAATTGGCGACTGATCAATGTCGATTACTTTTTCAAGATAATCGATTCCATTAATGCTCTTATGCTGACCCGGCTTTGTTTTCGCCCGATTCAGCTTTTGCGCTAGCGATTTTAAGAGGATTTCGTTCACAAGCGTACTCTTGCCCGAACCAGAGACACCTGTAACGGCAATAAACATCCCCAATGGAATTTTTACATTGATATTTCTTAAGTTATTTTCAGCAGCACCTTTAATTTCAATATAACGGTCATCCGGTTTCCGGCGCTCTAGCGGCAGGGGAATGAACTTTTTCCCTGACAAGTATTTTCCGGTTAACGAATTTGGATCCGCCATTACCTCCGCTGGTGTTCCGGCAGAGACCACTTCCCCGCCATGTACACCGGCCCCTGGACCGATATCAATTAAATAGTCAGCCGCCAGCATTGTATCTTCATCATGCTCGACGACAATCAAGGTATTGCCGATATCGCGCATATTTTTCAGTGTGCCAATCAAGCGATCATTATCACGCTGGTGCAGGCCGATAGATGGCTCATCTAAGATATAGAGTACCCCGGTAAGCCGCGAACCAATCTGTGTCGCCAGCCGAATCCTTTGCGCCTCACCACCCGATAATGTACCTGCCGTCCGGCTCAGTGTTAAATAATCAAGCCCGACATTAACCAAGAATCCCAGCCGTTCATGTATTTCCCGTAGTATTAAACGGGCAATTTGGGTTTCTTTTTCCGAAAGCTGCAGGTTAGCAAAAAAATCATTGGCTTCTTGGATAGACAGATCAGTCACTTGAGAAATATGACGTCCATTAATGAGGACAGCAAGGCTTTCTTTCTTCAACCGGTGCCCCTTACAAGTTGGGCAGTGCTGTTCTGCCATATATTTTTCCATTTGTTCGCGAATATAGTCAGAGCTTGTTTCTTTGAACCGGCGTTCAACATTATGAATGACACCTTCAAATTCAACATAGCCTTCACGAATCTGGCCGAAGTCATTCTCATAACGGAAGTAAATCTTCTCGCCATTGGAACCGTAGAGGACTTTTTCCAGCAAGTGTTCGGGGATATCTTTCACAGGTATATCCATGTCAATCCCATAGTGATTGCAAACTGCTTCTAACAGCTGCGGATAATATTGGGAACTGGTCGGCTCCCATGGGGCAATCGCGTGCTGTTTAAGTGTCAAATCCTTATTCGGGATCACTAAATCGACATCCACTTCCAGCTTCGAACCCAGGCCATCGCAATCAGGACAAGCTCCAAACGGACTGTTAAAAGAAAACATTCTTGGTTCCAATTCGCCGATGGAAAAACCGCAGATGGGACAGGCATGGTTTTCGCTAAACATCAGTTCTTCATCGCCGATAACGTCGACGATTACTTTGCCTTCCCCTAGACCAAGAGCTGTTTCCAAGGAATCAGCTACACGGGCTGCAATGCCCTCCTTCACGACAATTCGGTCGACAACGACTTCAATTGAATGCTTCTTATTTTTCTCTAGTTCGATGTCATCACTAAGGTCAAGCATTTCACCGTCAACGCGCACGCGGACAAAGCCTTGCTTTTTAATATCTTCGAGCACTTTGACATGCATACCTTTTCTGCCTGAAACTATCGGGGCAAGAATCTGCATCTTCGTGCGTTCTGGATATCCAAGAATCCGGTCGACCATCTGCTCAATCGTTTGGGATGAGATCTCGATATGGTGATTTGGACAGGTCGGATGTCCAATTCTGGCAAAAAGCAGCCGCAAATAGTCATAGATTTCAGTTACCGTTCCGACAGTTGAGCGCGGATTGCGGCTTGTTGTTTTTTGGTCAATTGATATCGCCGGTGACAGCCCTTCAATTGTATCGACGTCTGGCTTGTCCATTTGCCCTAAAAACTGCCGGGCATAGGCGGACAGCGACTCCACATATCGGCGCTGGCCCTCAGCATAAATCGTATCAAACGCAAGCGAGGACTTTCCCGACCCGGAAAGTCCTGTTAATACAACAAGCTGATCTCTCGGAATGGTGACATCGATATTTTTTAAATTATGGGCCCTGGCGCCTTTAATAATTAAGTTTTCCATCGCCATGAGTACGTCATCCTTCCACTTTAAGTTCAAAAATTTATGGCCACCGCAATTTGATTTGGCGGCTTTGATCGAGTTATCAGCGATAATTCAGATTTATCGGCGATTCTCAACAGGTTATCGGCGATAATTCAGATTTATCGGCGATTCTCATTTATATATCGACGGGACGTGATTAATCCGCCTTTAATTCTACTATTAAGTCACGCAGCTCGGCGGCGCGTTCGAAGTCGAGCGCTTTGGCGGCAGCTTTCATCTCTTTTTCCATATCGGCAATTAATTTATCTTTTTCTTTCTTTGTCAGCTTAGCGAATGAGGCCGCCGGTTTGTATTCTTCAGTCTCCTCTGCCGCATGCGTGGCCCGAATGACATCGCGAATATCCTTTTGAATCGTTTGTGGAGTAATCCCATGTTTCCGATTATATTCCTCCTGAATAGAGCGGCGCCGCTTCGTCTCGCTAATTGCCTTTTCCATTGAATCTGTAATCCGGTCGGCGTACATGATTACCATTCCATTGGCATTCCGGGCAGCACGGCCAATTGTCTGAATCAGCGAGCGTTCGGAGCGGAGAAACCCTTCCTTATCAGCATCAAGGATGGTAACTAATGAGACCTCTGGGATATCAAGTCCCTCCCTTAACAGGTTAATGCCGACCAGCACGTCATAGGTGCCAAGCCGCAGTTCACGAATGATCTCAATTCGCTCTAAGGTTTTGACCTCTGAATGCAAATACTGCACCTTTATGCCGATTTCCTTTAAATAATCCGTTAAGTCTTCGGACATTTTCTTTGTTAACGTGGTCACAAGAACACGTTCATTTCGCTTCACCCGATCTTGGATTTCACCAATAAGATCGTCAATCTGTCCCTCAATTGGGCGCACCTCAATCACTGGGTCAAGCAGCCCGGTAGGCCGGATAATTTGCTCGACCATTGTCGGCGTGTGTTCCAGTTCATAAGGTCCTGGTGTAGCCGAAACAAAGACGATATTATGGATATGTTTTTCAAATTCATCAAACATTAATGGCCGATTGTCTAACGCTGATGGCAGGCGGAAGCCGTGTTCAACGAGCACTTGCTTCCGCGCTCTGTCACCATTAAACATCCCGCGAATTTGCGGTAGGGTCACATGCGACTCATCGATGACGATAAGAAAATCTTCAGGAAAAAAGTCGATCAGCGTATAAGGAGTCGAGCCCGCGGGCCGTAATGTTAAATGGCGTGAATAGTTTTCAATCCCGGAACAGAAGCCCATCTCCCGCATCATTTCTAAGTCATAACGGGTGCGCTGTTCAAGCCGCTGCGCCTCAAGCAGTTTATCCTGCTCGCGAAGTTCAATGAGACGTTCTTCCAGTTCTTTTTCAATATTTTCAATTGCCTGGCGCATTTTTTCCTCTCTGGTAACGAAGTGAGATGCCGGGAAGATGGCCACATGCTCGCGTTCACCGATAATTTCCCCGGTCAGGGCATCGACTTCGCGGATGCGGTCAATTTCATCACCGAAAAATTCAACCCGAATACAGTGTTCATCACGTGACACTGGGAAAATTTCCACAACATCGCCGCGCACACGAAAGGTTCCTCGCTTAAAATCAATATCATTTCGCTCATATTGGATATCAACGAGGCGATGAAGTAAACCATTGCGCTCAATTTCCATACCTGTCCTTAATGACAGTACCATCTCACGGTATTCTTCTGGCGAACCGAGGCCATAGATGCAAGAAACACTGGCGATAATAATGACATCTTTCCGCTCTAACAAAGATGAGGTCGCTGAGTGGCGCAGTTTATCAATTTCATCGTTAATGCTGGCGTCTTTTTCAATAAATGTATCTGTCTGCGGCACGTAGGCTTCCGGCTGATAATAGTCATAATAGCTGACAAAATACTCTACTGCATTGTTTGGAAAAAATTCCCTAAACTCACTGTACAGTTGTCCTGCCAGCGTTTTATTATGAGCAATCACAAGCGTTGGTTTATTCACTTCTTTAATGACGTTGGAAATCGTAAATGTCTTGCCCGTCCCTGTAGCCCCTAAAAGCGTTTGATAACGCTTGTTCTGGTGGATGCCCTGAACTAATTGTTTGATAGCTTCCGGCTGGTCACCTTGGGGTGAATACTTTGACACTAATTCAAATTGGTTCTCCACAAAAAGTTCCTCCCAATATAAATTCCCTGTCTGCCTTGCATGCGTGTTTTTCAAAGAGATAGTCACGAAGTAATTCAATATTCATATTCTACCACATTACAATAGAAACAAACCAATAATAGGCGAACTAATATTCGTTTTTTTCAAAAACTGCCGCTCTTTTTCATGCGAAAAAAGTCTGTCCCATTTGGAACAGACTTCAGCTCTACTCATCTTTTTTTACTACCCGCGCAGGCTTCATTTTTGCAGCCAGCCAAAAGCCGACGGTTAAAGAAAAGGCATCAACTACAATCAATAGAAAAGTATTCGTATAGCCCTTATATACGGAAGCAGCAATCAATGCAACGGTTAACACAAGCCCAATTACCCTGTTATAGGTAACCCGGGTAAACAATAGGACAAGCAGCCCCGGTAAAATAAGTCCAGATAAAAATCGTATCACGCTTATCAAATGAGTACACCTCATTTTCATCATCTTAATGCATTTATTCTAGAAAGTTATCAAGGAAAATGCAACAAATAACGCCTGAAATTTCGGGTTTTTGGCAGTTCATTTTAAATATTGCCAGGTTAACACGTCAACATGGAATATGCATGATAGATTTTATTCTACTATTTGTTTTCAATACTGATGTTTCGCTGGGTAAACATACTGATCGTGATAAACCCGAGCATCGAAATGATGATGGGGAGGATCACCGTATGGACACCAAATGGATTCGGATAAAAGCGGTCAAAAATAATATAGGAGCTCATCCCTAACACCATTGAAGCAATCGCACCATACTTGTTTCCTCTTGCCCAGTACAAACCAAAAATGACGGGCCAGATAAATACCGATTCCAAGCCGCCAAAGGAAAACAGATTCAGCCAAATAATCAGATTGGGCGGACTTAATGATAACAGGATTACAATCAGACCGATAATTGCTGTCACACTAAAGCTGATTTTTTTCACATGGTTGTCAGTGGCCTGTGGCTTGATGTAATTTAAATAAACATCCTTAACAATCGCCGAGCTGACGAGAATCAATAGGGCATCAACGGTCGACATGATCGCCGCCATTGGCGCCGCGAGAACAATTCCGGCGAGATAGGGCGGCAGTACCTTCATCGATAGAAGCGGCATCACGGTGTCGCCAATCTTCACCCCAGGAAGCACTGGTCTAGCGAAGACACCGATTAAATGCATCCCGAGCATGATGAAGCCGACAACAATCGTTCCGATGATGATGGCATTATGCATCGCTTTCGAATTTTTGTAGGACATCGCCCTTACTGTAATCTGCGGCAGACCGACTACGCCGATTCCGACCAACACCCAAAACGAGGATACATAAGCCGGTGTCAATGTTCGCTCTGCACCAAACGGGCTGATTAAATTGGGATTTTCCGCTGCCAAATCGGCGATAATCTTCGGAATGCCGCCACCCGCTTTGATGGTCGCAACCAAAAGAATAAGTGTCCCTGTGAACATCACAACCCCCTGGACAGCATCGGTGAGCGCCACTGCGCGAAAGCCGCCGACAATGACAAAAATCAACACCGAAAAGGCAAATATCAATAATGCCGTCGTATAGGGCAGGCCAGTTAAACTTTCGACAAGCCGAGCGCCGCCAATCCATTGTGCTGTCATCGAGGAAAACAGAAAGACAATAATACTGCCAGCGGCCAATAGCACAACGGCCTTACTCTGATAGCGTTCTTTTAAAAAGTCAATCAGAGTTACTGCCTTGTACTGGCGGGCAATAATCGCAAACTTTTTTCCCAGAACCATTAAGGTAAAGTAGCCTGTTGCTAGTTGGGCCATCGCCAGCAGCACCCAGCCTAGTCCTTGATTATAGGCAACACCTGGACCACCAATGAAACTCGAGGCACTCCCGTAAGTGGCGACCATTGTCATCGCGAGGATAAAGCCGCCCATCTGGCGTTCGCCTAAGAAGTATTCCTCTAAAAACGAATGGGATTTCAAAACAAATTTATGCGACCAAAACCCAACAGCAAAGATAATCAATAGAAAAATAATTAATGGCGTGATTACAGGCCAATTCATTGCCGTTCCTCCCCTTCTTCCTCAAAGGGAATATCTTTAAAGAAAAATTTTACTGTGAGGGTAACAAGCAGCACCATGATAATAAAACCGGCAATACAGCTGTAGAAAAACCAGGCTGGCAGTCCCCATATGTATGTATATTCTTCAACCTTCTTTGAACCAAGCCCGTAGGCAAACCCATACCACCACGTGAAGTTAAAAATAACAAGGCCAACACCAATCAGCGCCTCGCGATGAGCAATCTTAAAGCGCTTGTCCTTTTGACTAAAGTGCTTGTTCATTGTAGGATGCCTCCTCTACCAAAAAGTGAAAAACTACTTTACTCTATCGTTCCCGAACCCGAGAAAAACCACAAAAACCTTATTTTCATGCCACTAATCGTACCACACGAAAATAAGGTTTTGTAGAGTTTTTTGGGAAAACTGTCCACTCCAGGCGGACAAATGTCCACGAAGGGTGTCAGGCACCACCAGAAACCGTTGAAAAGACGTGCATTTAGTTACAATTTCCGTGCGGGCTGGGGCAGCCATTCGCCTCTTTTTCGATTTGGACGGTGCTGTGTTCGATGTGGAAGTGGTCGTGTAAGATTTTTTGTGACTGGGCAAGGATGTCGTCGTGAATTCCGTTGTCAGCAATTGTGATATGGCAGCTTAAGACTGGATATCCTGACGTGATTGTCCAAATATGCAAATCATGGACTTCTTTGACGAGCGGAATTTTCCCCAGGGCCGCTTTGACCTCATTCCCATCTATTTCCGTCGGTGCTCCTTCCATTAATATATGGAACGAGTCTTTCGTTACCCGCCAGCCGCTAATCAGAATCAGTACGGCAACAATCACGCTGGCAATCGGGTCGGCAATCCCCCAGCCAAAAAACATGATTAGGAGCGCAGCGATAATCGCGCCAACAGAACCAAGCATATCGCCAATAACATGCAGAAAGGCGCTGCGGACATTCAAGTTTTCATCTTTATCCCCTTTCATCAAAATCCAGGCGGCAACGATATTGACCACCAAGCCGATAACAGAAATCGTCAGCATTCCGGTACTTTGCACCTCTGGCGGTGCGAAAAAGCGCTGCAGTGCCTCGTAAAAAATAAACAGAGAAATCGCCAGTAATGTTAGCCCATTTAAGGCCGCAGCAATTATTTCAAAGCGCTTATACCCGTACGTCTTTTCCTGTGATACCTGCTTTTCCCCCAGCCTAATAGCAAAAAAACTCAACCCAAGCGCCGCCGCATCACTTAACATATGGCCGGCGTCTGACAATAAAGCCAGACTATTGGTCAACAGTCCACCAATTACTTCCACGATCATAAATGCGGCAATTAACAGAAATGCACTCAACAACGCCTTCTTATTGCTAGTATGTGCGTGACTATGTGAATGCCCGTGGCCGTGTGCATGGCCATGATGATGATGGTGACCCATATTCATCTCCCCCAGTTTTCAACAAGTTGGTCTTGCTTATCTTAGTCTGTTACTCGCATTAGCCGCAGCCCATTTAAAGTGACGAGCAGCGTCATCCCCATATCTGCAAATATCGCAATCCACAATGTCAGCCACCCAGGAACCACGAGCAACAGGGCCAATAGCTTTACAATCAGTGATAACGTGATATTTTGTTTTATAATTCTTACTGCTTTGCGGCTTAATTGGATAGTAAACGGCAGTTTCTGCAAATCATCGTTCATTAATGCAATATCCGCCGTCTCCAATGCCGTATCGGTTCCAGCGCCGCCCATTGCAATTCCGACCGTTGCCGCCGCAAGTGCCGGAGCATCATTCACCCCGTCACCGACCATCCCCACCCGGCCAAACTCAGCCGCCAACTTTCGAATGGAGTGCAACTTATCCTGCGGCATTAGCTCTGCCTCGATACGGGAAACACCGGTACTACGGCCAATTGCTTCCGCCGTTTTCTGGTTATCACCAGTCAGCAAAATCGTCTGTTTGATACCAAGTTGCTCTAGTTCTTCAATGACAGAGTGGCTGCTTTCCCGAACCTCATCGGCAACAGCAATTAGCGCAAGAATTTTCTTCTTTGTTCCGACAACCATGACGGTTTTTCCTTCATTTTGCAGGGTCTGGATTTTTTCACTGATAGGTACCGAAATATCGGGAAATAGTTTCGTATTGCCAATATAATAGTCTGTTCCATCGAGCGTTCCTCTAATCCCCATTCCGGTTATCGCAGAAAAATTGTCAACTCCATAGTTCTTGTTTGCCCCGGCTGCTTTTTTCAAAATCGCACTTGCCAATGGGTGTTGTGATTTTTCTTCGAGGGCAGCGATTTTTCCTACTAAGTCACTATCGGTTGAAAAAGAAAGGAAATCTGTCACCACCGGGGTACCTTTTGTTAATGTTCCGGTTTTATCGAAGGCGATTGCCTGTAAAGCACCAAGCTCCTCCAAATAGCTGCCGCCTTTGATAAGCACACCATGACGGGCCGCATTGCCGATGGCGGTGACGATGGCAACCGGCGTCGAGATAACCAGTGCACACGGACAGCCAACGACAAGGACAGCGAGTCCTTGGTAAATCCATGTTTGCCACTCTGCGCCAAAAAGCAGCGGCAGCACAAGGGCGATGAACCCCGCAATAACCATGATGACCGGAGTGTAATAGTTTGCGAAGCGGTCAACAAACTGCTGTGACGGGGCTTTTTGCGCTTGTGCCTCTTCTACTAAATGGATAATTTTCGCAATCGTTGTATCTTCCGCTAGTTTCGTCACTTCAATTTTTACAAAACCTTCCTCGTTAAGTGTCCCGGCAAACACCTCATCACCCACGGCTTTTTCAACTGGAACAGATTCACCGGTAATGGCCGCCTGGTTAACTGCCGAATGGCCTTCGAAGATGACACCATCCATGGCAATCAGCTGTCCTGGCTTAACCAGCATTACATCACCGATTCGGATTTCGGTGGTCGGCAGCAGCAGCTCCTTGCCGTTCCGAACGACGAGTGCTTCTGTCGGTGCCATTTCCATCAGCGAGCGAATCGAATTCCTTGCCTTATCCATCGTGTATCCCTCGAGGACTTCACTAATTGCAAACAGGATGACGACTACAGCCCCTTCACTCCATTCACCGATAATCGCAGCACCGATAATTGCCACCGTCATTAACGTGCGCATATCAAAATCGAGGCGGAGCAAGTTTTTCAGACCGATTGTAAAAAGCCGAAAGCCACCTAGTAAAATGGCCATCGCAAACATGAGATTGTTCGTGAAAATATAGCCCATGATGATAAAAAGCAAGGCTGCTGCCAGCAGTCCATACTGTTTCCAAAACGGCTGCTTTGGCAAGTCAGCAGGTTTTTCTTTTTCCGGAAAAATATTCAGCTTTTCAAATGCACCGGCTTCATGAAGCTGTTCGAGAGTAGCGTTTCCATAGACTATCAGCTTCGACGCGCCGAAATTAACCTGGGCCTCCACAACACCATCCAGGTGCTGTACGTTCTTTTCGAACTTTGCGGCACAGCTAGCTCAAGAAAAACCTTGGACGCGATAGACATGTTTTTCAGGCAATGTACTTGTATTCATGGCTGCTTTCCTCCCTTCCTTCAGTTTCTTCCATTACCCGCCTTCTTCCAGGGAGGGTTCTAGGAATGGCGAGGGCGTTCAAGCAGTTCTTCCTGATGCTCGATGGCAATTTGGATTAGTTGTTTAACATGGTCATCATCAAGAGAATAATAGACAAGCTTGCCCTCTTTGCGATATTTCGCAAGACCCAAATTTTTTAAATGGCGCAAATGATGCGAAGCTGTTGCTGTCGTTGCACCGACAATATGGGCGACATCGCAAACGCAAAGCTCATCTTCCAATGTGAGTGCATAGGCAATTTTCATCCGCGTTTCGTCCGATAATGCTTTAAAAAGCTTTGCCACTTCGATGAGATTGTTGCTATTAGCAAGTTCTTGTTGAATCACAGTTGTTTTTTCATTATCCACACAGGTTATCTCGCAAACATCGCGCTCTTTCATCACTTCACCTTCTTCATTCAAATACTCGTTTGACTATATCATATTCAAATGCACGTTTGAATGTCAATCATTTTGAAAGGATATTGTAAAATTTAGTTGGTTAAAGTTAAAAGTGTGTTGCTTCCTTTTCCTAACACAGGAATTATCTACCCCAATTTAACCTTTCCTATTAAAATGTAACGATGCAAAAGTTGCTTCATTGTTCATTGTAATCTCTTAAAAGGAGGCATAAGATGAAGTTATAGAATTTGCGCTAACATAGTTCATGATGGAGGAGGGTTTATCATGCAGCCAACCATAACAGTGGCAAAGGTCACAAAAAGTTATGGCAAAAAACCGGTACTAAAAGACGTTGATTTATCGATTGAAAAAGGCCAATTATACGGCCTCATCGGGCCATCCGGCGCTGGAAAAACAACCTTAGTGAAAATGATTGTCGGAATGGAGAAACCGGAGCACGGCACCATTCATGTATTAAATAAACAAATGCCCAACCTTTCGACCTTGCAGGAAATCGGCTATATGGCTCAATCCGATGCCCTCTATACAGAGCTTACCGGTGAGGAAAACCTTACTTTTTTTGCCAAACTGTTTCGCTTGAGTAAAGCGGAGCAGAACCAGCGAATTGCCTATGCAGCTGGTTTAGTTAACTTGACCCCAGATTTGAAAAAAAGAGTAGCTGCTTATTCAGGTGGGATGAAGCGCAGGTTATCGCTGGCGATTGCCCTTATCCAAGATCCCCAGCTGCTCATTTTGGATGAGCCCACGGTTGGGATTGATCCAGAGTTAAAGCTATCGATTTGGAACGAACTGCTCCGACTTAAAAAAGAGGAAGGTAAGACGATTATCGTCACCACCCATGTCATGGATGAAGCGGAAAAATGTGATGTCGTCGCCATGGTGCGGGACGGCAAAATCTTAACAAGCGGCTCACCAGCAGAGTTAAAAGCTACTTATCATGTTACTAGCTTGGACGAGGTATTTTTACAAGCAGGGGGGAATCAAGCATGAGAATTTCAGCATTGATGAAGCGGATTTTCCGACAGTTGCTGCGCGATAAGCGGACGTTAGCGTTAATGTTTGTTGCCCCGCTGCTCATCCTGACGTTAATGTATTTCTTATTCAATGGGAATACCGTTGACCCTAAATTAGCTGTTGTCGGCATCGACCAAAGTCTGATTAAAGGCCTTGAAAAAGCAGATATTGTGGTGACTGAATATGAGAAAGCAGGAAGCCGTACGATTGTCGATGATGATGTAGACGGGTTACTGCAGTTAAATAAGGGAAATATGACCTTAACATTGCGAAACGATGATAGCAGCAAAGCAAAGGCGCTGCAGATGAAAGTGAATCAGGTTATCGCCGCACAGGCACAAGCCAAACTGGTGCAACAGAATCCCGCAGCTGCTGGCATGATTGCCAACGAGATTAAAACAAAGTATGTATACGGCAACAAACACACGGACATTTTTGATATGTTAAGCCCGATATTGATTGGCTTTTTCGTCTTTTTTTTCGTATTTATTATTGGCGGAATCGGGCTTCTTCGGGAGCGGACCACAGGAACTTTGGAGCGGCTCTTGGCAACACCGGTACGGAGATGGGAGCTTGTCACCGCCTATCTTGCAGGATACGGAACTTTTGCCGTCATCCAAACCATTATTGTTGTCGTTTATGCGATAACCGTGCTCGACATTGTTCTAAAGGGCTCGATTTTTCTCGTAATTTTAATTAATATACTGACTGCATTGGTTGCGCTAGCTTTAGGAATCCTGTTATCGTCTTTCGCAGCTTCCGAATTCCAAATGATGCAATTCATTCCGGTGGCGGTTATTCCCCAAGTATTTTTCGCCGGGATTTTTCCACTGGATGGAATGGCCGAATGGCTTCAGGCGATTGCCAAGGTAATGCCGATGTACTATGCCGGAGATGCCTTAAAAGCAGTCATGTACAAAGGAATGGGCCTCAGTGAAATCAGCGGCGACCTCATCGCCTTGACCATTTTCGCCGCCATCTTCATCGTAATGAACATTTTCGCCTTGAAGAAATACCGCGTATTATAGATGTTTTTGCGCCCTATGGTGCCTGGCACCCTAAAAAGACAAAATCAGCTAAATGTCCGTCTGGGGTGGACACTTTTCCAAATATAGGATGCTTTTATGAAGGGGTACTTCCTACTTTAAGGCAAAAAACATCTCCCGCACGCTGGGAGATGTTTTTTGTATGTTAGATTAGACGTTAGTTAGTCTTTAAAGATAGTATTTAACTGTATTTGCAATTCAGGTAGTATCCCTACTGTTAGTGTATCTTCTTTTCCATACACACCTGTTTGTTTGAAGGAAGCTTCATTGAGTTCATATACTTCAACAGACAGGTTCAATGGGTCAACAATCCAATATTCCTTGACACCTGCTTTTTCATAACTATTATATTTAATCCAACGATCATTTCTAGCTGTCGATGGTGAAAGAACCTCGACAACCAATTCGGGAGCGCCAACGATATTTTTTTCAGTGATTTTCTTCTGATCACATACAACGATTAAATCTGGCTGTACCCAATCTTGAATATCCTGATTACTTGTTTCGCGGGAGGCAAATAAACAAACATCAATTGGCGCTGAAAAAGCCATACATTCTTTTCCGCGCAAAAAGATTGTAAACTCTGCCGTGAGTTCAGCAACGACATCCTGATGTTTTGGAGTTGGTGAAGGCGACATACTAATAATTTCACCTTCAATCGCCTCACAACGTAACGATTCATCCCATGTCAGATAATCTTCGTACGTATATTTTTTTTGCTTAGGCATCCCCATTCATATCACCTCATTATTCCTAATTATACCATAAACACAAGGAATTCCCACCAATGCCGCTATTATGTAGCACCGCCGCCACGGTGGCGGTCAACATGGTAGATGAAGGCGAACACCTCGGCCACGGCCTGGTACAACTCCTCGGGAATTCTTTCATTGATTTGCAGCTGGCTGAGGAGCTCCACCAAGGATGTATCCTGCTGAATAGGAACGTCATGGTCTTTTGCAGTTTCAATGATTTTCTCAGCGACAAAGCCACTTCCCTTGGCAGTCACGATCGGTACCGCCTGTTCCCCCGGCTGATACGACAAGGCCACGGCCCTTATTGGTTTCGTTTGTTTTTGCCTGTTCATATTTTTATATCCACCCCTTGATACTGCTCCAGAGGCAGAGCAGTCGATTGCACCTGGTGAAATTCCTGTATCTCTTCTTTAAAAAATGGCTTCACATGGATGAATGATAAATGATACCCGGTTTGTTCCAGTTTATCCTTCAAGACGGGCTTCAGCATGGTGACAATTTGCTCTATTCCTTCCGTGTCATTGCTGACCGTTAGATGGACTACCTTATTTTGCACGACCATATCAATCATCGTTTCGTTAAGATGCTGCAATTCTAGGAAAAATAACACCCGGCAATGCTCCGGATCAAGCTGCCCGTTGCTTTTTTTACGGCCATTCCATTGAATTGTCACATCTGACTCCATGCCACCAAACGAAAGCGGCAGCTGCATCAGTAGCTGCTGTACCGGTGCGGCCGGATCTTGCGAGATTAACTGCATCCCCGTAATTCGCTGCAGCAGCGGCTCCAATTTTTCACCATTACTCCCAAGTTCAGCCATTGCACTCATTAGCAGCGGCTTTAGCGAATCCAGCGATTTCGGCTGTTCCCGCCCCGCTTGTGACCCTTGCGACCATAATGCCAGGTCATTTTCATAGGTCAGCCCTAATCGCTGAATCACGTCTTTTAATAACAGTTTCACTTCTTCTCCACTAGAAAACTTTACATTGTTGGAATCGATGAACCCCGTCCTCATCATCTCCGTTATTTCCTGTTTCAATGGCGCGATTGTTTTAAAGGATTCTAAACGCGGATGTGTTAAAAACTGCTGCAGCTGTTTTAATTCTGTTACGAAGGACTTCTCTTCTTGAACAGCTACTAACGCCTGAAACGTCTGCTCGGTGAGAGGTAGATCCCGCTTCAGCATATATTCTAACGCAGTTAATCCTTTGGCCATGTCAACCTTGGAGTGAAACCATTCCGAAGCGGCCTTTAACGTTTCCGCCGTCAGCGGCAGGTTTTTTTCTAGAAAAAACTGCAGCAATTGCTTGTTTACTTTTGTTTCCGGCAGGTGAAATTCTCTGAGAATGGAAGCGGCGGCCGGTTTATTTTGCTCTGGACTGGCAATCACGCGTAATTGCACATCATCAGTGCCGCCCGCTTGAACCTGGAACCAGTAACTGCCACCTGCAGCTAACGGAGTCTGCAATTGTGCCTGGACTTGGAATTTTCCAAAGCGAACTAATGCTGTTTCATTGTGATACAATTCCTCAACCCTGCCATACAGCACTTGTCCCGGCCGCAAACTTGGCTTTAACGAATCTAATTCAGCTCTTGGGAAATGTTCTCTTTGTAATAATAATGGCAACATTGGGATTGGACTCATTTGTCTACTCCTCCGCCGAAAAAATAACAGCAACTATTGTTTCATGAACCGATTTTAAAACTCTACGCACTGTACCGCTTTACTACTCATTTCATTCATTATACCA
Source organism: Bacillus rubiinfantis (assembly GCA_000752035.1). GTDB lineage: Bacteria > Bacillota > Bacilli > Bacillales > Cytobacillaceae > Neobacillus > Neobacillus rubiinfantis. The sequence continues at coordinate 274,731 of CCFE01000011.1, forward strand.
TCGCTCTCCTTAGGGTAGCAGGGTACTTTAACATTTGCCTATTAAAAAATAAAAGTAAAGCTCCGGTAAACCTAATTTTTCAAGCTTTCACAAGAAAACACTATCCTTAACTTATTAAACTAAAACAACTTGTGGCCGAAAACAACACTGATTCATGAAAACAGAAAGAGGAGAGAGTAGAATGGAATTTTTGGACTTAGTGAAGGCGCGCCGTTCAGCAACCAATTTCCAGGAAGATGTTAGCATAACAGAGAGGGAGTTACGGGACATATTTGAGGTGGTCAAGAATCATCCCTCCAGTTTCAATCTGCAAACAACCCATTATTATGTGGCAACATCTGCTGAAACGAAAGCGGCAGTAAAAGAGGTGTCGCTCCAGCAGCATAAAACGCTAACTGCTGCCGCAACTATCATTGTCTGCGGGGATAAACAGGGCTATAAAGAAGCGCCGCGATTATATGAAGGAATGAAACTATTAGGGATTATCGACGAATATGAGTATGACCAAACCATTCAGTCTATTTTCAAACTTTATGATCATAACCCTACAATGGTCGAAGAAGATAACTTTCGCAACGCCTGCCTATCCGCGATGCTCTTTATGCTCGCTGCAAAGGACAAAGGCTGGGATACTTGCCCAATGCATGTCCATAATGTAGACAGGATTAAAGACATTTATCACATCCCTGAACATCACCAGCCAATTCTGATGATTCCAATTGGAAAAATGACGACACATAATGTTCGCCCAAGAGGCTATCGCAAACCAGTTGGCGAGTTTGTACACTTTGTAGATTAGTTAGCAAAGTGAGGCCTTTGGAAATGAAAAGGCATGAGCTCAAAAAAGGTTCATGCCTTAGTAGTTCATTTCATTATCCCTGGCAACACGATATTCACCTAACCATATTCACAAACTCCCCCAACATCCCTCCGAATTTAATTGTTTCTGGTAATTGGCTGATCGATTACATCGGGATCAATATAATTCGTCCCGTTTACAGCGGTATTAGTGTTGATTCCAATTCCTGTGTTCAATGAGCCCGATCCAGCAAACACCCTTGAAACGTCTTTAGGTGAAATATACATACAATCACCAAATTTGACATTCCCATTTGTAGTTATATTTTGAATTTGTATTGGTCCACGAATCGTTACCGGCATTCGTAACATCCTTCCTTTTAAAAAATTTCCGCTTGCTTCATCCCCAGCCAAAGGACAGCCGTAAAAGCTGATTGCTGAATCGGTGTAGGGGGATTTGCGGATTATACGCGTGATATTGGCTGATCAACAACATTAGAGTTCGTGAAGTTTGTACAATTCACCGCAGTATTTGTCATTACCCAAAATGCGGTGTTAAACGAGCCAGCACCACTAGGCGTTTTACTGGCAACTTTAGGTGACACAATCAGGCTATCACCAAATTCGACCACACCATTTGCACTGATGGTAGTGATTTGTATCGGTCCATAAATATTAGCAGGCATTGGCAGGCACCCTTTCTTCGATATTTATTTTAATTTATGCCTGTATCCCTGTCCCTGTTCTTTCTTGACAATATTACCTTTAAAAGAGATTGGCCATGAAACATAATAATACGAATAAACATACATTAAGGTATTAATGGGTAAAGGACGTTGATGAACATGAGTGGAAATGAAAATAAACGAGGTTGGATTGAAATTGACGAAATTACAGGGGGAGTCGTTAATTTTGACGGTTCGCAAGTTATTTCTCCCGCAAGTGCTTCAAAATCTGCCTATGGTGCCGGTTCAGATAACACCGGCGTTTTCAATTTCACTTTTACCGGTGCAAGTATAACGAATACAGCTACAGCAGATGTATTCGATCAGCCGGTAAGTGGGGAGCTTTAGAAAATAGTGAAAGCCGGAATCTTTCCGGCTTTCACTTTTGAGGCTATCCAATCTTTTTATCAAACTGCCGCTCATCGTGCACGAAGAGAAGGCCAAGTTCATGGTGATCGCCTTCGAATAAGGCACGCTGGACGAAACGAACTTCACCATTTGTGTCTAGAACATCAAGTTTGCAGTGGGCGCGATTTTTTTGCAAGGCCTCATAAAATGCGTGCTCGTCCTGAATCGAAGTGCCATTTACCTTTGCAATAATTTCTCCCACCTGCAGTCCCATTTTACTCGCAGGTGAGTCAGGAATAATTCCGAGAATCATCAACCCGTGATTCTTTTTGGAAAAAAAGACGGGGCGATTTTCATCCTGTACATGAGCAATATAGGCCACTGTTTCCCGGCCGATAATGGCAATTGCTGCCGTCACAATTGCAACAACATGATACCAATAACTTGCAGCGGCCAAAAGCAAAATCACAACCCCTAAAAGAAGCACTTGGCGACCATGACGTGCCACGCCCTCTGTTGGCAAGATTCCTTTCATTTGCTGATGGAAACCGATGGCAAAAGGTACAAGAATCAATGAATACTCATTTCCTCCTACATGAAACACTGGCCACCAAGCAAATGGCAGATGAAGCATCTCCCCCGGTATCAGCATGAACACCGGAACTAGCCATAACCGCCTTGCTTCATGGATGCCGATGACTTGTCCGCGCTTACTTTTTGCTAGTTTAGGTGACGTAGCCCTAGTACCGTTTTTTACAATGAGGATTCCTTCAGCCACAAGCAGCAACCCTAAGATTACGACAATGGAGGGGTAAACCATATCCTCAATCGCTGCGAAGTCTCGTGCAAAGAACGGAACGGTCCACTGATTTTCTGCAAATAGAATCACAGCAAAAAAAGCAAGACCAATCGTGTAGGCAGGTGACATCCAGCGAATGTTTGTTGTTAGTGATAGCAGAATGGTCAGACCTGCTGTTAAAATAATTGCCGCTAACGGAACAACAATTCCCGTTGCGACTACGATAACCGAGCATAACAAGCCGAGCAATAATCCAAGTGGAAACAGCTGCCGCAGCTCGTAATAGGCATTCTGTGCCCTGATATGGAAATTCTTTCGTTCCCGTTTCACTCGTAACACGCCGAGGATTCCTGCTAGAAAAATAAGATAATATAAAACAGGATGAAGAAATAACTTGGCTGTTCCCTTTAGAACTTCCATAAGCCATATTTGCACCAAATCAGCCACCTGCCTCTAGTAAAATTTTCTCTCTACATTAGTTAGTAGTCTCTTACCCTTTATTTTACCAAATATGCTAGTCAAAACATATTGCTAGTTTCTAGAAAGCCGGAAAAATGTTTGTTAAGCAAAAAACAGCAGCTCCCCTGATTCAACCGGGTCACTGCTGTTTCGGTGTTATCTCGCTATCAATCTTAGGTTTGTTTGCAGCCTTACTAAATTCATCATACCCTTTATGTTATCTCGCTATCAACCTCAATGCGGTTTGCAGCTGCAGGTCATTTTTCGCTTTTTTCAACTCCTGCCTAACGGCTTCTTCTAATTTGGATGCTGTCACTTCATCGATTTCCCCCGTTACCGGTAGATCATTGAACTGCTGGAAGCCCTTCACTGCTGTGACCGTGTCTTCGCTAAAATATCCATCTGTCCGCCCAGGAGCAAATCCTAAGCCAGCCAGGATTTCTTGGGCATTCTTCACCTGCTCATTATTCATATCCGCGACCAATGGCTCAGCCACCTGCAGCGGGTGGGTTTGATAGATGGCAGGTTGCTCTACCTCAACATCAGGTTTAATCCCCTTTTTATGAATCCAATTGCCATCTGGAGTCAGCCATTTGTACAGTGTGAGTTTGACATTGCTGCCGTCATCCATCTCTAAAGCCTGTTGAACCGTCCCCTTACCAAATGTCCGTTCGCCAACAATTTTGTAACCAACCGCCTCCTGCAATGCCCCGGCTAAAATCTCAGAGGCAGAAGCACTGCCTTTATCCGTTAAGACAAGAATCGGATAGTCCTTCTTTTCGGTAATACTTGAGAAGAACCGTCTCTTTTCACCGCTCCGTTCTTCGATTTGCACATATGGTTTATCATTCGGCACGAGCTCTTTTAGAATTTCTTCGACACTCATTAATAACCCGCCAGGATTACCGCGGACATCAATAATTAAGCCGGTAATCTTGTCATTTTCCAATGCCTTTAATTCCTGTTTGAAATCTGCCGCGGTATTTTCTGAGAAGGAAGTTATTTCGATATAGCCGACCTTTTTGCCAGCCTGTTTTTTCACCTCAGCATGAACAGTCTCGATTGGAATCTCATCACGCTTTACCTTCAACTTCAGCGACTCCTTTAAGCCAGTGCGAGCCAGCTCTAACGTCACATATGTCCCTTTTTTACCGCGGATTTTCATTGTTGCCTGATTTAAGTCCAAACCCTCCACACTTTTTCCGTCCACTTTAAGGATTTGATCATTTGGCTTTACTCCAGCCTTTTCTGCCGGTGAATTTTTAAATGGCGAAATAATCACGATTTTTCCATCCACCATGCCAACTTCTGCCCCGATTCCTTCAAAGGAGGATTCTAATGTTTGTGTAAACTGTTTACTTGTTTCCTTGTCCATGTACATAGAATAAGGGTCTTTTAACACCGAGAGCATTCCTTGTATGGCACCTTCGACCAGTTTTTCACCGTCTACTTTTTCGACATAGCGGTCAACAATTAGATTATAGGCTTGTTCAACTTTTGCCAATCTCTCCCCCTCTGTATGATTGGAAAGAACAGATATGCTTTCTGGACCAACCGCTTTTTCAAGCTCTGAAGTTCCCTCGCTTTTTTCTAAAAATTGGATTCCGGCGTATGTGCCCCCAGCACCAGTTAACAATGACAATGTCATCAATAGGGCCATCCATTTTCGATTCAATCTAACTCCTCCTTGTCCAAACTCCCTGTGCAGCATACTAACTTACGGGAATTTTCTGCCGACTAGTAATAGTTATGTCTGGAATGGACGAGTTATGAGTTTTAGCACTAAAAAAGCAGTTGCCTTATCAAACTTTTTCAAAAGAACATGGTTGAAAAAAGGGTACAAAAAAAGCGAAGCATTCGTTGCTTCGCTTTTTATAATGGGACGATCCCCATTGGATTTATCGCTGAGTGATATTGCCAGCGCCCTTTATATAATTCAAAATGAAGATGCTGGCCCGTTGAATGACCTGTGCTGCCCATGACGCCGATTTGCTGTCCTTTGCTAACCCGTTGTCCCGTTGAGACTAACCGCGAGCTCATATGGGCATAAACGGTTGTATAAAGTTGCCCGTTGATACTATGAAGAATGTAAACGACATTACCGTAACTTGATGAATAATGAGAGACATATACCTCGCCCTCGGCAGCAGCCACAATCGGAACACTGCCGCTTTTGGCAATATCGACACCCCAATGGAATGTACCCCAACGGCCGCCATAGGTTGAAGTAATCACCCCAGCGGCTGGCCTTGTAAAGCTGCCGCTTGAAACCCGCGGTGCAGCTGAACTATTACTAGCGCCAGCAGACGATGCAGTCGCAGTTTGGCTGCGACGCGCTTCTTCAGCTTTTAATGCCCTTTGAATGGCCGCATCTTGAGCAGCCAGCACACTCTCCTGCTCTTGGAGATCCATGACATATTCATGAGCCTCGGTTTCCTGTTCCTTTAAACTAGTTAATAATTTACTTTTTTCTGCTCTTTGTGAATGAAGCTGTTGCTGCATTTTCTTTAACTCACCGAGCAACGTTTCCAAATTAGCTAGATCTTTTTTTACCTTCGCCTGACTTTTCTCAAGCTCCAGCTTGTCAGCTTCATGCTGTTTCAATATTTCTTGATCGGCCTGCAAAAGTGTGGCTACTGCATTGGCACGGCCAATAAAATCACTAAAGCTTTCAGCGCCCAATAAAACATCGAGATAATTGACCATGCCGCCATTTTCCTGATAGCTTCGAGCCCGATCCTTTAGCAGTGCGCTGCGCTTGTTCATCCGCTCCTGAATGACTTTTATTTTCGCTTGGAGCTTGCCAATTTCACTTTTGGTTTTGGCGATTTGCGATTGTTTTGCTGTAATCTTATCCGTTGTCGTGCTAATCGCAGAATCAATCTGCTCCATATCATCTTTCACAGTAGACTGTTGCTTCTGCAGGTTATTTATTTTATCCTTTGCCTTCTTAATATCAGAACTTACTCCAGAACGTTTGCTCTGAATAGTATTCTGTTTTCCTTTCAGTTCAGAAAGGGATGCTGCTTCCGTCTGATGGGGAATACTGGCCACTAGCGTTCCCAGTCCTAGAGCTGAGGCTACAGTAAGTGCCATCACTTGTTTTTTCATCTCGATTTTTCCCTCCAATTCTCTATCTCTATGAACAGGTCAATCGTTCTATCTAGTTCAAAAGTGGTATGGCCACGTAGAAACAATAAAATCAGGGAGGAACCGAATGAAAGGCTCCTTCCTGATTTCTTTTACACCTTCAAAAACTTTCGTACAGACATTAAGCTGCCCCAAACACCGATTAAAGCTCCCATTAACATGAGAATTCCTGATACTTGATACATGAATGGATCAAACGGCAGTATTTTGATGAATGTCCCTTCAAGTTTTGGATTAATATAGTCAAACGCACGGTAATAGGCGATTGAAATGAAAATGATAGGCAAAATTGACCCAAGAATGCCAAGCCATAGTCCCTCAAGGAAGAACGGCCAGCGGATGAACGTATTAGTAGCTCCTACCAATCTCATAATCTTAATTTCTCTTCTTCTCGCAATAATCGTGATTTTTATCGTATTGGAAATGAGGAAAATAGCTGTAAAGAATAAACCGATAATCAGGACAATTCCAACATTGCGGCTAGCTTTAATAAAGTTAAACAGCTTCTCCACTTTATCTTGACCATACTTGACTTTAGCGACAAAGTTAAGTTTCTCAATTTTTTCCGCAGCCTTCATTGTGTCAGTCGGATTTGTAGTCTTGACAATGAACACATCATTAAGTGGGTTATCTTGTTCAAAAAGTTTGAACGCCTTGCCTTCTTCTCCCATGTTTTTTACGAGATTTTCCAATTCTTTTTCCTTTGGTGAAAACTCAACTGATTTTACCGCCGGGATTGCTTGTATCGCCGCCTTTAATGTATCTTGGTCTTGCTTGTTAGCAGCTACATCGATATGAACGCGGATTTGCACATCGTCTTCCACTGTTTGTGCTACCCGATTAAGATTCATCATAATAACGAAAAAGACGCCTACTAGAATAAGAGTAACCGTTACCGCACTGACTGAGGCAAACGTCATCCAGCCATTTCTTCCTAAACTCTTTATGCTTTCACGGAAATGGCGGCGTATGGTGTTAATTTTCATAGCCGTATTCACCTCTTTGTTCATCACGAGCAATTTTTCCACTCTCAATGGCGATGACACGCCGTTTAAGCGTATTGACAATATCACGATTGTGAGTCGCCATCACGAGCGTTGTGCCGCGATTGTTTATTTCCTCAAAAATCTTCATAATTTCCCAAGTTGTTTCCGGGTCAAGATTCCCTGTCGGTTCGTCGGCTATTACCACTTTTGGTGAATTGACGATGGAACGAGCAATCGAGACACGCTGCTGTTCACCACCGGAAAGTTCGTTTGGCAGCATCCTTGCTTTATGTTTCAAGCCAACTAAATCAAGAACCTCCATTACCCGCTTTTTAATAAATTTCGGCTGTGCCTCAATGACTTCTAAAGCAAAGGCAACATTTTCATAGACTGTAAGTGTCGGCAGTAATTTATAATCCTGAAAAACTACGCCTAAATTACGGCGAAAAATCGGCACCTTTTTCATTTTTAATTTGGCTAAATTTATGCCGTTCATCGTGATTGTTCCCGAGGTCGGGACTTCTTCACGGTAAATCATCTTAATAAATGTAGATTTCCCGGCACCGCTCGGACCAACAACATAGACAAATTCACCCTGATTAATGCGGACATTAATACCATTAATGGCGGTAACACCATTCGGGTACTTCTTATATACATCCTTCAATTCTATCATTATTAATCACCTATATTTTCATAGTTATATGAGGTTGTACGACAAATTTCGCAGCATATCGATAAATTGTACCACAATCACAAACAAATTTGTGCCACATTTCGCATGGCTTTATTATAACATCAAAAATCGCCAAAAAAAGCTTAAAAAATATTACAGTTTCATTTCAAACTATACAATAATTGACATCGTTATCCAGCATTGGCAAGGTTTTTTATTGACTGGAAGGTGAATTTGTCGAATTGAACCAACACAGTATTTTTCGACAAAAAACGCCCTGTATGATAACAGAGCGCTTTACTTCTATGATTTTATTTTTTTTCTGCCAGCCATTCAGCTACTTGATCCGCGTCATCACCTTTGACAACATTTGCTGGCATGCCTCCTGATGTACCTTTTTCAATAATACCAAGAATTTCATCTTTTGAATATTTTGCACCAATTTTATCTAGCGCCGGTCCCATACCCCCTTTGAGGTCTCCCCCATGGCAGCTTGAGCATTTTTGATCGTAAATTTTTTCTCCCCCGGCTGATGCAGTATCTTTACCACCGTCATCGCCGCCTCCGCAAGCAGCTAGACCGATGACCAGTGAGGTTCCGATGAAAAATGTAGCAAGTTTTTTCTTCAATGGTTACTCCCCCTAAGTGTAAATAATGCCATCATTGCTTTATTATACCAATATTAACCGCGTTTGAAACCCTCACCCAGGACTTCGGCTGCGTCCATCACTACAACAAAAGCCGTTGGGTCAATGCTTTTGACTAATTGTTTCAATTTTGTGAACTCAGTTTGATCAACCACACACATTAATACCGGCCGCTCATGATCGGTAAATCCGCCATATGCTGAGATTTTTGTGACCCCGCGGTCAATTTGTTTCAGGATTCCTTGCCGGACTTCTTCTTGCTTATTGGAAATAATCATCGCCATCTTCGAGCGTCCAAAACCAACCTGAATTAAATCGATTGTTTTGCTGGTCACATAAAGTCCAATTAAAGCGTATAAGGCTTTTTCAATATCGAATACCACCGCCGCGGTTAGGACAATTAGACCATCAATCATGACAACACATTTTCCTAAGGTAATATCTGTGTATTTATTGATAATTTGTGCCGCCAAATCCGTTCCTCCTGTTGAGGCCCTCCCGCGAAACACAATGCCGAGGCCTAGTCCGACGCCAATTCCGCCGAACAATGCACCTAATAAGGCATCGTTAGTCCACGGCTCCCAGCTTTTTGTTAAAAAAACAACTAAGGGGAGAAAAATCGTCCCAACCAATGTTTTGGCCCCATAATGTTTCCCTAATAAAACAACTCCGGCTATAAAAAGCGGAATATTGAAGGCCCATTGCACGTACGCCGGCTCAAGATTTAGTGCTGATTTTAAAATCGTGCTAATTCCGCTCACGCCCCCAGAAGCAATCTTATTTGGCAGTAAAAATACATTGAATGATATTGCAATAATTGCCGAGCCAATCAGCACGAAAAAATAATCGAAGGCAATCGTCATGTTTTGATGCCGCTCAGCTAATCGTTTTCGTTTTTTCATCAAGAATCCCCTCTACAAAGCTTTTTTACCGAAGTGAGTATAGCATGGGTAAATAATGGTGTAAATGCCACTAAGTTGACGTGGTAAAGCAGTGAATTTCCTTTTCTCAGTTTAAAAAATCATAGAAGTACTCGTCGTATAAGTAAGTTTAAAAAATATGTATCGGAGTCCGGGCCCCGCCGGTGCCGCTGATATTTTCGAAAAAGCGCTGATATATATTATTTTTCGCTGATATCTGCTCCAAAGTCGCTGATATTTTTCTAATCGGAGCCCGGGCGCATTCACCAATAGTGCTATTTTCATTTATAGCCCGCTTTTTCCAAAAAAAACCTTTACCCATTTTTAAACGGTAAAGGTTCCTCATTTATAGTGATTATGAAATTCTTGAGCGTAAATACGCATTAATAAACATATCGATATCGCCATCCATCACCGCTTGCACATTGCCTGTTTCCGTACCGGTTCGATGATCCTTTACCATAGAATAGGGATGGAAAACATAGGAGCGGATTTGGCTGCCCCAGCCGATCTCTTTTTGCTCACCGCGTATTTCGGCAATCGCCTTTTCCTTTTCTTCCACTTCTCTTTGGTAGAGCTTCGCCTGCAACATTTTCATCGCGTGCTCCCGGTTTTGGATTTGTGAACGTTCCGTTTGACACGAGACCACAATCCCAGTTGGTAAGTGCGTGATGCGAATCGCCGACTCCGTCTTATTGACGTGCTGTCCGCCGGCACCGCTGGAACGATACGTATCGACTCGCAAATCCTCTGAGCGGATGTCAATTTCAATGTCATCATTTAATTCCGGCATGACGTCACAGGAAACGAAGGAGGTATGGCGCCGTCCTGATGAATCGAACGGTGAAATACGCACGAGTCGGTGAACGCCTTTTTCTGCTTTCAAATAGCCATAAGCGTTGTGGCCCTTAATACCAAGCGTAACACTTTTAATACCGGCTTCATCTCCAGGAAGATAATCCAGTGTCTCAACTTTAAAGCCTTTGCTTTCCGCCCAGCGCGTATACATGCGCAGCAGCATTGAACCCCAATCCTGGGACTCGGTCCCCCCTGCACCCGGATGCAGCTCTACGATTGCGTTGTTTTTATCATATTCATCGCTTAACAGCATTTGTAATTCAAATTGCTCCAAACGTTCTGTCAACACCTGCAGTTCTCCCTCAAGCTCAGCCTGCAGCTCGGCATCCTCTTCTTCCTTCACAAGCTCATAAGTTAATTCAAGATTGTCATACGCTTCACTTAACTCATAAAACTCATGAACCTGGTCCTTTAAGCCATTTGCTTCACTGATGACTTTCTGGGCCTGATCTTGGTCATTCCAAAAATCTGGCTGCAGCATCAGATCCTCTAATTCCGCAATTCTGGCCTCTTTATTTTCTAAGTCAAAGAGACCCCCTAAAGTCCGCTATTGTCACAGCCATTTTTTCAAGTGTATTACGTATTTCTGCTAATTCCATCATGCTCACCTCTATTAAAAATATCAGCCAATTTTTTCCAATATTATTACTTACACTTAGCCATTCTTCATTATACCGTGAACTCAGGAAAAAATTCAAAAATTGGCTTACCAGGAGGAATAAGTCTGTTTCCCAATTTTTTGTCCCAAAGAAAATTGATGCCTTTGGTTATTTAGCTATATAATTAAAGGATAACATTATTAGCGACTGGCAAGATTGTTGTCACTACCGATTGTTCAATGGTAAGATATAATAGGAAAATTAGCGAAAGTATAGTGACGTTTTTTTTAAAAAAACAGTACTTGTAAAACTTATTTCAGTAGTAACTCTTAGCTTAAAGAAAAAGGAGCGTTCTTCAAATATGGGGATTTTAAATAAAGTTTTTGATTTAAACAAACGTGAATTAAAACGGTTGGACAAGCTTGCGAATAAAATCGACGCCCTTGCATCCGAAACGGAACGGCTTAGTGACGAACAGCTCCGTGAGAAAACGGAAGAATTTAAGCTCCGTTATCAAAAAGGCGAAACACTTGACGACCTGCTTGTTGAGGCATTTGCAGTTGTGCGCGAAGGCGCCCGCCGTGTGCTCGGTCTCTATCCATACCATGTGCAGCTGATGGGTGGGATCGCCCTTCATGAAGGTAATATTTCCGAGATGAAAACAGGTGAAGGTAAAACATTAACGGCTACCATGCCGGTTTATTTGAATGCGATATCCGGCCGCGGCGTTCATGTTGTCACAGTCAACGAATATTTAGCCAGCCGTGACGCTACCGAGATGGGCCAGCTTTATGAATTCCTTGGCCTAACTGTTGGCTTAAACCTAAATAGTATGGATAGTTCTGAAAAACAAGAAGCCTATGCCGCCGATATCACCTACGGAACCAACAATGAATTCGGTTTTGACTATTTACGTGATAATATGGTCCTTTATAAAGAGCAAAAGGTGCAACGCCCGCTATTTTTTGCCGTAATTGATGAGGTTGACTCGATCTTAATTGACGAGGCGCGTACACCATTAATTATTTCTGGGTCAGCACAAAAATCAACATCGCTTTATATTCAGGCGAACGGTTTCGTCCGTACGTTAACAAAAGATGTTGACTACACGTATGACGAAAAAACAAAATCCGTCATGCTGACCGAGGAAGGAATCAGCAAGGCCGAAAAAGCCTTTGGTATCAAAAATCTATTTGATATTTCGCATGTAACTTTGAATCATCACATCAATCAGGCATTAAAGGCAAATGTCACGATGCACCTAGATGTGGATTATGTTGTTCAGGAAGGCGAAATTGTCATTGTTGACCAATTTACCGGACGTTTAATGAAAGGACGCCGCTACTCAGAGGGATTGCACCAAGCTATCGAAGCCAAAGAGGGCGTTGAAATTCAAAACGAAAGCATGACGATGGCCACCATTACCTTCCAGAACTACTTCCGGATGTATGAAAAACTAGCCGGGATGACTGGTACTGCCAAGACGGAAGAAGAGGAATTCCGCAACATCTATAATATGAATGTTATTGTCATTCCGACAAATAGGCCAATTATCCGTGATGACCGTGCTGATTTGATTTACGCCTCGATGGAAGGTAAGTTCCGAGCAGTTGTGGAGGACATTGTTCAGCGCAATCAATTGGGACAGCCAGTGCTCGTCGGTACTGTCGCCATTGAAACATCAGAATTAATTTCAAGAATGTTGCAGAAAAAAGGCGTGCGCCATAATGTTCTAAACGCGAAAAATCATGCGCGCGAAGCGGAAATTATTGCCGAAGCCGGGCATCGTGGCGCTGTTACCATCGCGACTAACATGGCAGGCCGTGGTACCGATATTAAACTGGGCGAAGGTGTAGTTGAACTTGGCGGTCTAGCAGTTATCGGTACGGAGCGCCATGAAAGCCGGCGGATTGACAATCAGCTGCGCGGACGTTCCGGTCGTCAAGGGGACCCTGGTGTAACTCAGTTTTATCTCTCAATGGAAGACGAACTGATGCGCCGCTTTGGCTCCGATAATATGAAAAATATGATGGCGAAACTAGGTATGGATGATGACCAGCCAATTCAAAGTAAAATGGTATCTAGAGCCGTTGAATCTGCGCAGAAGCGTGTTGAGGGCAATAACTTTGATGCCCGTAAACAATTGCTGCAATACGACGACGTTTTGCGCCAGCAACGGGAAATTATCTACAGACAGCGTGACGAAGTATTAGAATCTGAGAATCTTCACGATATTGTTCAAGGAATGATTCAACGTTCGATTGAACGTCATGTTAGTACTTTTGCTCCAGGACATGCAGATGAAGAAGAATGGAATTTACAAGGAATTGTCGATTTTGTTCATGGCAACCTGCTGCCAGAAGGCGATATTACTGTTAATGACCTTAAGGGTAAAGAGCCCGATGAGATGGTTGAATCAATACTCGCTAAAGTCAATGAGCGTTACGCCCAGAAGGAAGATATCCTAAGTTCGGAACAAATGCGTGAATTCGAAAAAGTTGTTACCCTAAGAGCCGTCGATTCGAAATGGATTGATCATATCGACGCAATGGACCAGCTCCGCCAAGGTATCCATCTGCGCGCTTATGGGCAAACTGATCCGCTGCGCGAATATCAACATGAAGGCTTTGCCATGTTTGAAGCGATGATTGAATCAATTGAAGACGAAACTGCGATGTATATTATGAAGGCGGAAATCCGCAACAATCTTGAGCGTCAGGAAGTAGCTCAAGGCCATGCGGTGAATCCGAAGGAAGACGGGGAAACGGTTAAGAAAAAGCCGAAAGTTAATAAAGTCAACATCGGCAGAAATGATCCTTGTCCATGTGGCAGCGGAAAGAAATATAAAAACTGCTGCGGAGCCGCAAAATAATATAACATGAAACTATAGGGGCACTGGCATAGGCCGGTGCTCTTTTTCGACTATAAAGAGAGTTCGGTCCCCTTGGTGGCCGTTCCCTTCGTTCGAGAGAGAGTTCGGTCACCTATAGAGGTGATAAGCGACCGGGTGCCACTCTTGAGAGTGAGTCCGGGCTCCTATAACACCGATTGGTGACCGTTTCCACTCCTTGAGAGCTGGGCTCGGGCTCCTATTACACCGATTGGCTACCGTTTCCACTCCTTGAGAGCTGGGCTCGGGCTCCTATTTCAACGATTGGCTACCGTTTCCACTCCTTGAGAGCTACGCTCGGGCTCCTATTTCAACGATTGGCTACCGTTTCCACTCCTTGAGAGCTACGCTCGGGCTCCTATTTCAACGATTGGCTACCGTTTCCACTCCTTGAGAGCTACGCTCGGGCTCCTATTTCAACGATTGGCTACCGCTTCCACTCCTAAAAAGAGAGAGCAGTCCCCAATAAAGTTTATAAGTACTTAAAAATGTTATAACGCCGAGTAATGACAAAACGCCGCCTGAATCATCAGGCGGCGAATGAATTCTTTGAAATTATTGTGCCTCAATTAAGCCATAACGGCCATCTTTCCGACGATAAACAACGTTTGTACGGTTTGTATCTGCATTTGTAAATACGTAGAAGTTATGCCCCAGCATGTTCATTTGTAGGATGGCTTCCTCGCTATCCATTGGTTTTAAATCAAAACGCTTTGTTCGTACTAATTCAAATTCATCTTCATCATGAACTTCAGTTGCTGGATTTGTTAGTTGGAAAGGAACCGCCCCAGTTTCACGGAACTTTCGGTTCACTTTTGTTTTATGTTTACGGATTTGGCGTTCTAATTTATCGCCAATTAGGTCAATTGCCGCATACATATCACTGTTTGTCTCCTCGGCACGCAGTACTAAATTTTGCAGCGGAATCGTTACCTCTACCTTAGAGGTTTTATCTGGATTGAATCTAAGATTCACATATACTTTCGCATCGGGTGCTTCAGTAAAATATCGCTCCAATTTAGCAATTTTCTTTTCAACATATTCTCTAATTGCTGGAGTTACCTCAATGTTTTCACCACGTACGCTATAGATCATCTGTGGACTCCTCCTTTTATTAAGGCTATGTATTTACAATTCTATTTTGCCCCATGTTTCTCCTGCTAAATCGAAATAAAACTTTGTCGATTTTTTGACAAAAACATCAGGAAAATAGTAGCAACAGCATTCCACCACCTTTTAACAGTTGTACTAAGCTATCCATCTTTATTTTAATATTACATGGGACAAATTACCAATAAAATGATAGCGGAATAAGTTACAATGATGTGAAACCAAAGGAGGCCCCTGTAATGACACAAGAAGAAAGAAAACTACTTGCCTGGCATGAGACATTGGAATTGCACGAATTAGTAGCATTTCAAGCGACAGGCTTAATGAAACTAAAAATGTCCATTAACAAAGTAGCGTCTAATGAGTTAAAAGAACTCTACCGCAAAAGCATTCATGACCTTGAGGCGAATTTAAATGAACTGTTAAAGTTTTATCCGCAAGCCCAGGGATATCAATCACGTGATGAGGATGAACGTGAAGATTTAGGGTTCTTCGCTGCTGACTTATTGTTGCTTTCGAAAACATTGGTACGCAACCTAGCTGCGGCCATTACAGAAACGGCTACTCCCGCTTTACGGCAAACCTTTACAAGACAATTGACAAGTGCGATTCGCGGCCATGAAAGAGTGTTTAACTATATGTACAAACACGGCTATTATCCTGCCTATGACTTAGGAAAGCTGCTGGGACATGATGTTGAAAACGCTCAAAAGGCGCTAAGAATGCGATACTAATTTTAATATGATTCAAGGCAGCGGCAGTGTTCGCTGCTTTTCCAGTTCAACGAGCTAATGTCAGCGATTGAATACTGGCTGCTCCCGCTTGTTGCAAGAGCCTAGCCCCATGGCGTATGGTAGAACCAGTTGTATAAATATCGTCAATAAGAACAATGCTTCTACCTTGAATATCGGCATTTTGTATAACATTGAATACTTGGGGAAGATGAATTCGTTCTGTTCTTGACTTTTTTGACTGTTTCTCCAAATGAATCCGGGTAAGGAGTTCCGTTACAGGAAGGCCCGCTCCTACTAATAACGCAGCGGCTTGATTAAACCCTCGTTCATACAACCTTTCGGAACTCAGGGGAATCGGTACAAATAAATCAGCATTAATTTTCTGGACAGCCTGTTTTACATATGGGGCAAACACCCTTACCAGATCATAGTCCCCGCGAAACTTAAACTTTGCCAAGACCTCTTTTAAAAAATCGTTATAGACAAATAGTGATTGGTTCCTTTTCAACACTCCCTGCCACCTAGAGTCCTCCTCCCAGCGATAACAATCATGACAGATGTCACCGTGACGAAAATCCTCCGCCACCAATTGGAAGGGGCGGCCACAGATTTGGCATGTTTTTCCGGTAATTTTTTCAAGTTTACTTTCACACTCTCGGCAAATGAGCTGTTCCTGCTGGACTGAAAAAATAACTCGCCAGCCAATTTCAGGACTAATAGGATTATGACAAATCAAACAGCAATCTTGACGGAGAAAGGTCACTCTTACCAACTCCTTTCGCACTCAATACCTATTGGCTCTCCATCTTCGCAATTTTCGGTGGAAAACTACACCTATCAACTCCTTTAGCAATCAATGAGCCCACGTTTAACCCCTTCAGTATTCATCGAAATAATTTGGCGCCTGGCTCTAACCATCGCATTTGTTTTTCCATAATGAAAGAAGGTCACAACTCCCTCAGGATAATCCTTACTTCTTCCTGCCCTGCCGGCAATTTGCACTAAAGCACTTTCGGAAAAAATGCCATCCTCTGCTCCGACCACCGCAACATCGATATTGGCAAAAGTTACGCCGCGTTCAAGAATCGTTGTCGTCAATAATAACGGAATCTCCCCAGCCCGCATTTTTTCAACCTTCGCTTTCCGATCTGGGTCTTCCGCGTGCACTGCCTCGATGCTCGGTGAAACTTGCCTTAATAGCGTAAGAGCCTTTTCCATAAGCGGAATATGCGGGAAAAAGACCAGTGTTTGCTTGCTGGCTAATAGCCGCTCGTTAATCCAATTCATTACCGTGGAAGGGAGTTGTTGGTGGAGGAGCTGCTTTTGCCAGTTTCCGCACCAGACAAATTCCGGGACAGGCAGGGGGTGGCGGTGAAATCTAGCGGGTATGGTGGTGAAGTTTCTTTTTTCATTACGGCATTCCTCCTGCCATGCTGCGTTCGGTGTCGCAGTTAGATAAATCATCGCCGACACCGGTTTTCGCGCTTGGACAGCAGCGTATTGGAGTGCTTCCTCTACCGTAAAGGGAAAGGCATCGACTTCATCTAAAATGAGGGTGTCAAAGGCATGATAAAAACGGAGCAGCTGATGAGTGGTGGCAATGGTTAATGGTGCGTACAGGTGCCGGTCTGTTGTACCACCGTAAAGCGAGGCAACTTCAATTTGCGGGAAAGCGGCTTTTAAGCGGGGGGTCAGCTCGAGGACAACATCGGTTCTTGGCGTGGCAAGGCAGATTCTCTTTCCTGCTTTTAGACCTGCCTCAATTCCGGTAAATAGCACCTCTGTTTTCCCAGCACCGCACACTGCCCAAACTAACCATTCATTATTATCGAAAATCGCGGCAGCTACCTTAGTTGCCGCTTCCTTTTGCCCTGTTGACAGCGTTCCTTGCCAGGCTAATAACTGGCTGGGCAAGCTCGCCTTGGGAGGTGGGCCGCACCAGCCGATTAATGGGGTGCATTCACTCACCCGCCCCATCATAATACAATAGCGACAATAAAGGCAGGTTTGACCGCAGCGAGCACAAGGATAGGTTGCAAACCATTGCGGATCCTTTGTACCACAGCGGACACAAAATGGTTTTTTCCGATCGTAGTCAATTCCTTTGCGGATTGTAATATAGCCATTATCATAATGGGATTGTATTTCTTGTAGCGAGAAGGGCAGTTCATCGAGAAGCAGTTGTTTACCAGTTAGAAATTGTTGCAGCTGAGAATTGAATTGAAAATCGGGATTAAGCGGTGGTTGCGGGATGGATGGAATAGCGGAGATTCTAAGCGAGTTTGTTGATGACGTTTGTTGTTTTTGAAACATAAGTTTGTCTTTTTCAAGGCGAAATCGCACGGCAACACCTTCTTTAACGGTTTATATAGATACATTCTCCATTCAGACGTGAAATACCTTCTTTTTAAAAAGACATCCCAGCTTAAAAGCTAGGATGTCTACAACCCAAGGGAACTCCATACGGGAGTGTTACAGCTCTATACGAGAGTAATGGGCCCCGATACGAGAGTATTGCCACCCTATACGGGAGTAATCCACTCCGATACGAGGGTAATGGCCCCGATACGAGAGTATTGCCACCCTATACGGGAGTAATCCACTCCTATACGGGAGTAATCCACTCCGATACGGGAGTAATCCACTCCGATACGAGAGTAATCCACTCTTATACGGGAGTAATCAGCCGGTTTGACTCATTTATTTTTTCATCCAGCCCATTCCCATGGATCCTTCGCCAAGATGGGTACCAATTACCGCACCAAAATAACTAATTGAAAATTCAACGTTTGGATATAACGTAGCTAGCTCATTACGCCATTCATTCGCTTCTTCCTCACGGTTGGCATGAATGATAACGGCACGGTATTCTCCGCCTTTAGCGGCATCTTCCCCCAACAAGTCGGCAACTCGCTTCAACGCTTTACGACGGGTACGGATTTTTTCAAATGGAACGATGACTTTATCTTCAAAGTGCAACAGTGGTTTTACTTGCAGCAAGCTGCCGATGAAGGCTGCTGCACCAGACAAACGGCCGCCGCGTTGAAGATGTGCTAGGTCATCAACCATAAAATAAGCCCGAGCCGAAGATTTTAATTCTTCAAGGCGAGCGATAATCGCTTCCGGGTCCTCACCACGCATTGCTCGCTCCGCTGCTTCCAAGACATAAAAGCCCTGAACCATGCAGCTGACTTCCGAATCAAAGCCATATACCTTAATACCCTCCACCATATTGGCAGCGGTAATCGCACCTTGAAAGGTACCGCTAATACCGCTGGATAGATGGATACAAATAACCGCATCATAGTCCTTTGCTAACTGCTCAAACAACTCAACAAATTGGCCAATTGGCGGCTGGGAAGTTGTCGGAAGCTCTTTCGTTTTTACTATTTCATAGAAATCCTGCCAAGTAATTTCTTTTTCCTCTTGATAAACCTCGTTTCCAAAAATAACATTCAACGGGATCATATGTATATTCCATTTTTCTTGAACTTCTTTCGGAATGTACGCGGTACTGTCGGTTACAATTGCCGTTTTCATATCGCTTAACCATCCTTATCGTTTTCTACAAACTCTCTACATGATTAATATTTTAGCTGAAATATAAACAAATTGCATTATTTATCCATAATTATCTTAGATGAGCACGCAAAAGGGCATGCAACTTCAACATGCCCTTCCTAGATTAGTTAATAATTGACAGTATTAGCGAACTTCCACCCAGCCATTTTTAATCGCAGAAACGACAGCCTGGGTACGGTCATTCACATTCATTTTTTGCAAAATATTGCTCACGTGGTTTTTAACCGTTTTCTCACTGATATATAGCGCCTCGCCAATGCCACGGTTACTTTTTCCATCGGCAAGCATTTGCAATACTTCACATTCCCTGCGTGTCAATAAATGCAAAGGACGACGAATATCAGCAGCTGGAACATAAGAACCGCCCCTAACAGCACCAGCAGCAAGCTTGCGGTATTCATTTACGAGGTTATGGGTAACCTTCGGGTGCAGGTATGAACCGCCTTCTGCGACAACGCGCACTGCCTCAATTAAGGCATCTGCGTCCATCTCCTTCAGCAGATAGCCCATAGCACCTGTTTGCAGTGCATGGGTAACATAATTTTCATCATCATGAATCGATAAGATGATAACCTTCGTATCTGGGTACTTTTCAATTAATTTCCGGGTTGCCTCGACACCGTTCATTTGCGGCATATTAATATCCATGATGACAACGTCAGGACGATACTCCTCGACAAGTCCCAGCGCCTCTGTACCATCGTCACCTTCTGCGACAACTTGAAAGGACTTCTCAAATTCTAATATTCTCTTAACGCCTTCTCTAAAAAGCTGATGATCATCAATAATAATAATGTTCGTTTTCATCTTGTACGCCTCCTGTTCGTTGTAGTACTGCAAATCCGTGAAAAAACAACAAGAAAATTCTTGTTCATCTAGTCTAATTGATTAATGGGACACGAATACATACGGTCGTTCCTTTGCCAATTTTCGAATCAAAGGTGATTTCCCCATTAAGCAGGTCAACCCGCTCTTTCATACCAATAATCCCAAAAGACTCAGGCTTCTTCTTATTAACATCAAAACCAACACCATTGTCTTTGACCATAACTGCTACCCTCAGATTAGTTATTTCAAGACGAACTTTAATTTGACAGGCATTGGCATGCTTCAATGCGTTTTGCACCGACTCCTGAATTAAGCGAAAAAGAGCGACCTCATACTTTGCTGGAAGTCTGCTTTCCAAACCGATATTCTCAAACTCTATCTCAGAATTGTTGTGATATTCTTCAATCGTACGTAAATATTTTCTAAGTGTCGGGACAAGTCCTAAATCATCTAATGCCATAGGGCGGAGATCATAAATAATCCGCCGGACTTCATAAAGAGCGGCACGGACCATTTTCTTAAAGCTTTGAATCTCCTGAAAAGATGCTTCTGGGCCATTTTCCCGGTATACTCGGTCAATTAAGTCTGAGCGGACAATGACATTCGCTAACATCTGTGCCGGACCATCGTGAATTTCCCGGGAGAGCCGCTTCCGCTCTTCTTCCTGGGCCTCAATGATTTTCAAGCCAAAATCCTGCTTAGCTTTTGCGTGTTCATAGGCCTCACCAAAATGCTTTAAATCACTTTGCAAATAATTCATGACGACCGAGATTTGCGAAATAAGCTGATCGGCCCGCTCCATTGTATTATTCAAACTAATCAGCCTGTGTTCGAGGTCAGTACTTTTTTCCAATAACTGCTGTTTAAACTGCCTGTTAATTGATAAATCCATTTGCAGTTGATGGGCTTTTTCATATGCTTCACGGATTTCTATCTCTGTGAAACTTTTAAAATTTTTGCTAACTTTTGCCAACTTATTACGGGCCTGATTTACCTGTAATACTAGTAATTCCCCTTCATTGGTGAGTTTGCTCATCATTTTTCTGACATCTGCTAACTCGTTCGTCAAATTTTCATAATCCAGTCTGCATTGCTCGCTGATGCGAAATATATCACTTTTGCTACAGGTCACCGTCTCAATCATTTCTTCGCGAATCTCATCAATTGATTTTAAATTGAGTTCCAATTTCATTTTGCGTACCTCCAAGGGAGTCTGCCCTATAGGTTCTTTAACACATTTTACCTTTGTATGTAGTGGAAACCAATAATCCTGCTCAGCCAGATACTTGATATCCTCATACATTCAAAAACATAGTATAATAGGATATTAGTTGGATTCCAACCAATAATTGAACAATGAACAATAATAAATTAGTTCTTTGAATCCGGCTCCAGCATAAGAAATACGGCGGAGTAAAGAAATTGCACTTTTTATTATATCATTCGAAGTTTACACCGATATTAAAGGTATATTTCATTATTTTTTATTAAAAAAAGGAAGGATTTTTCGATGCTTGCTCATTACTATACAGTAAAAGATTATGGTGAACATGAAATTATTATTCAAAAATCCCGCTTTATTGCCCATATTAAGCGTGCCGAATCAGAGGTTGAAGCACAAGAATTTATCCAAGAAATCAAGAAAAAACATTGGAATGCGACACATAACTGTTCAGCCTATTTAATCGGCGAGCATGATCTAATCCAAAAGGCCAATGATGATGGTGAGCCGAGCGGTACTGCTGGCGTACCAATGCTCGAAGTCCTAAAAAAACGCCAACTTAAAGATACGGTCGTCGTCGTCACCCGTTACTTTGGCGGAATCAAACTAGGGGCTGGCGGCCTCATTCGTGCTTATGGAAAGGCAACCTCCGAAGGACTAGATGCTGTTGGCATCGTGGAACGAAGACTAACAAGGATTGTTCATACAAAAATTGATTATACCTGGCTAGGTAAGATTGAAAAGGAATTGCGTGCTTCTGACTACAAAATAAAAGAAATTCACTATTTAGACAACGTAGAAATTGAAACCTATGTTACTGCAAAACAGGTGCAAACCTTTATGGACTGGATGATTGAATCTACAAACGGTCAGTGTGAGCTGCAACAGGGTGAAACTGTTTATTTAGAGGAGCCCCTTCAGTAAAACGACTTGTCTATGAGATTGATTATAGAGGTACTAGTAAAAAATAACAATCGGGAAAAAAGTCGAATCTAAACGAATCAAACTATCAAAAAAATTTATTTTACCAATCTCGAATTCTGTTATAAAATAGGGGTTAGTCTTACAGATTTTTAGTCAAAAATAGACATTTTTCTATGTTGAGGAGGAAATGTATGTCTCTCAATAGACAGTCATATAAAAAGGGCCAAAAGGGGAAGAAAAGACGCAGACGAATTTTTACCTTCGTTGTTTTGCCAATATTAATTTTACTCATAGGGGCAGGAACCTATGCAGGGATTCTGTACAATAAGGCCGAATCAGTGATGAATAAATCTTACAAACCAATTGAACGTGACTCTGCCCGGGCAAAGCCGCTGACCATTGATAAGACTTCAATCCTGTTTATCGGTGTTGATGACAGTGAGAAACGCAAGAATGATGGTCCAGCTCGTTCCGATGCATTAATGCTGGCTACCTTTAACAAGAGCGATAAATCCGTCAAGTTGCTCAGCATTCCTCGTGATTCTTATGTGCATATTCCTGAAAAAGATATGTATACAAAAATTACCCATGCCCACGCTTATGGCGGCGTTAAACTGACACTTGAAACGGTAGAAGAACTGCTCGATATTCCAGTTGATTATTATGTTAAGATGAACTTTAATGCCTTTATCGATGTTGTCGATGCCCTCGGCGGCATTACGGTTGACGTGCCTTATACTTTTTCTGAACAAGACTCTAAGGACCGTGCAAAAGCGATTACTCTAGAAAAAGGCGAACAAACGCTAAATGGGGAACAGGCATTGGCACTTGCTCGGACGCGGAAGAAGGACAGTGACATCCAAAGAGGACAAAGACAACAGGAAATCCTCAAGGCCATTATCACTAAAGCAGCGTCAGTGAAATCACTGAACAATTATACTGATGTGATGGATGCAGTCGGAAAAAATATGACAACCGACCTAGCCTTTGACCAAATGAAATCATTTCTTGGTTACCTCCAAGGAGGAAATAAGTTAAATATTGAAACGTTGACCCTTGATGGTGCCGATTCTTATATCGATGGCATTTACTATTATCAATTGGATGAAACAAAACTGGAAGAAACCAAGCAAATTCTAAGCGATCATTTACAACTTACATCTGATAATACGTCTGATGAAACAAATTAACCCGGAGATTTCTCCGGGTTTTATTTTTCCTATAAATAGAGTAGGCGCATGAATTATTCATGCGCCTCTCACAGATCCGTACGTGCGGGTCATCGCATACGGCTCCTCCATGATTATCCCCGTTGGGGATGATGTTCATTGTAAATATCCACAAGAGAAACAAGACCTTTCTCTTTATAAAACCATTCATTTGGAAGGGCTACGTGTACAGGTTCACACTTTGAACTTCGCCATACATACATTCGAAGCTGTGGAAGTTCTCCTTTCCACTTTTTTCTGCGTAACTCCCTATGCAGTTTCCTTATTTTCCTCCAACTTCTTAATTGAACAGACCGTAATCTTCTCCTTATCCATTTATCAAACTTAGTCATTAGTGTCTTTGAATGCCAATATCCAAAATAATTTCCCCATCCTCTTAAATATGGGTTGAGTCTTTCTTTAATCAGTATCTCAATGTTTACCGTTTGATTTCGCTTTGTTATTTCTTTGACTTTACTTTTAAATTTCTTTATGGATTTCTCAGAAGGTTTTACCCAATAAGCTTGTTTAAATTCATATCCCAGAAAAACAAAGCTTTCTTTCATATTATTAACAATCTTAGTCTTTTCTGGATGAACAGTTAACCCAAGTTGTTCTTCAAGAAATCGAGTTACTGATTTAAGTACTCTTTCAGCACCCTTTTGTGATTTACAACAAATAACAAAGTCATCAGCATATCTTGTTATGCGATGCCCTCTCTCTGTCATAAGTTCATCCAACGGATGCAAATATACGTTTGCAAGTAACGGACTGATTACACCACCCTGTGGAGTGCCTTTTTCATTTAAGTGGAAACTGCCACCCTCCATAATTCCAGCTTGGAGGAAACTTTCTAGCAGTCCAATGACGCTTCCATCCACTATTTCTTCTCTAACTAATGACATAAGTTTGTCATGCGGAATTGTATCAAAGTATGATTTTAGGTCTGCATCAATTACATACACATAACCATCCAGTAAATCCTTTCGGATTTTACCCAGTGCCATATGTGCACTTCGATTTGGTCGAAAGCCAAAACTACAGTCAAGAAATTTAGCTTCAAAAATTGGCTCTATTATTCTTCGCACAGAAGCCTGTACAACTCGGTCTCTCACGGTTGGGATACCTAGAGGTCGTTTTGAACCATCAGCCTTTGGAATATATACACGTTTCACAGGTCTCGGCTTATATGTCTTTTCTCGTAATTCACGTTGAAGGATTTGTACATTATCCTCCACACCAAATTCAAAAGTCTTAATTGTTACTCCATCTACCCCCGCGGCTCCACGATTCCTTTTTACCTCTTTAAAGGCTTCCTCCATGTTCGGCATTGCCCATATTTTATCTATGAGACTATACCATTTCTTCTTTTGCAGAGTCTTTACTCCCTCACGAAAACCTTGTTTGTCTTCTTTTCCGTTCATGTTCCGTTCTTTCCTTTCAGTCTGATGATTGACTAGCCCAACCTCGGCAATATCAACAGATTCCCAAAGTACTACGCCCCATACGGTCTACCCTTCTGTTCGACCCCGATTCTATGGATTTATCCTCTCGGCTTCTATATGGACATGACGAATTTTAAGATAACTCAGTTTCTCTTCCATGGACAGACGGGCTTCGCATAGAGTCCGTTCCTTTTGGGTTAAGGCTCCTCTCAGTAACTGAGTACTGAGTCACTTACCTTTGCGACTTTTCCAGTAAGCTTATTCACTACTATCCCCTGTTCTGACTTCTCACCACCCATAGCCTTAACTTGCCAATCACTGACTTGTTTAAGGTTTACCATAGTATGTATGGAGACGATGAGACCTCCTTGGGTCACTTCATCGAACTTTCCCCTGAATCCAGTCCTCCTAACTAACAGAGCCCTCTTGTGGCTTTGGACACTCCCTTCTTTTGCAGGGTTATCCGACTCTGCCAGCCAACATGGTTAAATTGTCGCCTGTTCCAGGTTTTGCCTTCAGGTCCTCCGCACATTTCCTCACGGCAATGCACTACCTGTCAGCTATACACTTCCGCCACTACGGTGTGTTCGGGACTTTCACCCGTTAGTCCGATGCGCTGCCAAGCGCACAAAAAGGGTGGTCAGTTTTATCTCTGACACCCTTCCATTATCGGTTTCTTTCTGTTTTCAACATCCCCATTATCCTAAGCAATGGGCGATAATTCTTATTGACCAATCCAATGTTTTCAACAAAAATCTCAATAGCCAAGAGCAGGATAGTGATAAAAATTATCGATCCCCAAACAGTTGTCATCGTAAAAATAAAGGCTGCCAAGCCAAACATAGCACTCATGGCGTATATTAGTAACACGGTTTCGCGATGGGTGTAACCAAGCTTCAAGATACAATGGTGAAGATGTGATTTATCCGGGGCTGACAAAGGATTTTTATTGTAAAGCCGACGAATAATCGCAAATAGTGTATCGGAAATCGGAACACCCAAGATAATAATTGGAACCACAAACGAGATGATGGTAATATTTTTAAATCCGAGCAATGCTAACACGGAAATCATATATCCCAGGAAAAGGGCTCCTGAATCGCCCATAAAAATCTTGGCAGGATAAAAATTGTATTTTAAAAATCCTGTTGTGCTAGCGATAAGTATAACTCCCATTGCCACTACATAGGCATTTCCCATTACAACCGCCATACCTGTAATCGTAATTAGCGCGATGGCGGAAACACCAGCTGCTAAGCCATCAAGGCCATCAATTAAGTTAATCGCATTGGTTACACCGACAATCCAAAGAATCGTAATCGGAATACTAAGATCCCCAAATTCAAGATATCCGTTAAATGGTAAATTAATAAATTGAACCTGGACACCGCCCCAAAACACAACTACAAGTGCCGCTCCAATTTGCATGATAAATTTTACTTTAGCGGATAGCTCAAAGATATCATCTAATATACCTGTAACTAGAATAATAACACCGCCAACAACAATAGCTGCATGATATGAGCTGCTAGGCTGTAAGATAATAATCCCTAACAGAAAGCTGATATATATCGCCAATCCGCCTAACCGGGGCATAATCTTATGGTGTACCTTGCGTTGATTAGGTTTGTCAGTAGCTCCTATTTTTAAGGCAATTTTTTTTACAATAGGAGTCATAAGTATAGAGCATAAAAAACATAATAAAAAGGTCAGGTACAACATATGGACCCTCCTTACGGATAGGATGCCCCTCTAAGAGAATTTAGAAACAGGCATATATTTCAACACATAACGAGCCTATTATAGCACAGTTTTTGTTACATTTGGATAACAAATTGTTGTTTCAACAATTAAGTTTGAAAAGGATTTTTTCCACTCATTAAAGATAGACGGATGCTTTCTTAGAAGGTTACAGTTATTTCGACAATTTTATTTGAAAAATTTTTATTAAAAAGCGAGGTAATGCGAGTATTCTTCTCCATCTTGATGGTTGCTTCAGCAATCGGTACAGCCATTCAAGATTCAATTTTCGCCAAAAAAGCGGGGCACGCTTTACTTCACCTGCCAACACATCAATACTACCCCCAACCCCCATAAAAAGTCCTTTCGTAAAGGAGTCGATATTTCTAGCTATCCATTGTTCCTGCTTCGGAAACCCTAAGGCAACAAAGACTATATCCGGTTGAACTGCTTTAATTTCATCTGCAACTGTCGTTTCATTCCAATCAAAAAATCCATGATGGCTCCCTACAATTTGTACGTTTGGATAGCGCTTAGAAATATTGTACACGGCTTTTTTATTCGTATAATCCTTCCCGCCTAACAAATAGATCCTCCATTTTTTTTGATCACCTAACTCAAGAAGGCGTACCATCAAATCATATCCAGCAACCCTTTCCTCTAAAGGGTGGTTTATTAATTTCGAAGCGATGACAATGCCAATTCCGTCCGGTACAACCATGGCTGCCGTTTGAACAATCTGCCTATATTCTGTATGCTCACAGGCATACATCACAATTTCAGGATTAGCTGTGACTATGAAGGATTTTTTTTGTTCTTCAATATTGCGCGCTGCGATTTCGACTACATCATCAAAACGTAAATTTATAAAATCAATCCCTAAAATATTCACCGTTTTTGCTTTCATAAATGTAAATCCTCATTTTTTAGGTTAGAGCGTATTTACAAAGCTTTTACTTTATACTGTCGCCAAACCTCTTTGTTTCTCCATTATTTTTTCGCGGAATTTCTTTTGTTCTTCACCGCTCATCGCTTTATATTTTTTCAAGAAGTCTTGGTACTCCGGTATCACTTCTGAGACTGGACCATATTGTTTTATTTCACCGTATTCCAACCAGATTGCCTTTTCACAAAACTCCTTGATTTGTCCCATTGAATGGCTAACGAAGAAAATTGTTTTTCCAAGTTCTTTAAACTCAAACATTTTATTTTTGGATTTTTGGGCAAATACTTGGTCGCCGACAGACAATGCTTCGTCAATAATAAGAATATCTGGATTAACCGTAACAGAGATAGCAAAGCCAAGGCGTGACTTCATCCCGCTGGAATATTTTTTTACTGGTTGATCAATAAACTTTCCAATATCGGCAAACTCAATAATTTCCGGCTCCATTGCCTGTATTTCTTTCTTTTTGAATCCGAGCATCAAGCATTTTAATTCGATATTCTCACGGCCGGTTAATTGATTATTCAATCCAGATGAAATCGCAATAATTGACGTTTGACCAACCGCTTCAACAGTCCCTGATGACGGCGGAATGACTCCAGCAATAATATTCGATAAAGTGGACTTTCCTGAGCCATTCACTCCCACAAGGCCAA
Source organism: Bacillus rubiinfantis (assembly GCA_000752035.1). GTDB lineage: Bacteria > Bacillota > Bacilli > Bacillales > Cytobacillaceae > Neobacillus > Neobacillus rubiinfantis. The sequence goes on from CCFE01000011.1 coordinate 302,981, forward strand.
TAACATCTCCTTGTTGGGCTGTAAAGGAAATATCCTGGAGGGCATAAAAATCTTCCCCATATCCACCGGGCAAAATTAAATCCAATAGCTTCTCACTCGGCTTTTTATGCATTTTATACCGTTTATAAACATTTTTTACAATAACAGATTCACTCACAATGATTCACCTCTCTCCATGACAGGCATGTATTTCAGATATTATAAGTAATCAACAAAGCGATTTCTAAATTTCAAATGAAGGGCAGATCCTAACATAAAAAATATCAATGTCAGTCCCCAGAAGTAAGCAGTTAATGATAAATGCTCCGTTATATACCAAGATGTTCCTAATAATGAAGCGCGGTAACCCTCGACAATATAATAAAATGGATTTAGTTTCAATAAAATTGTAAAGTCAATTCCTTTAAATTCTAACTTGTCTGTATACCAAAGGAGCGGGGTTAGATAGAGCAACATTCTTGTTATGGATTGAATAATTTGTTGGACGTCTCTAACAATAGTAGCTAATGTTGACGTAATTAACGCCAGCGCTAATAAAAAAATTAACGTCGCAATCATAAAATACGGCAGTTGTATAAAATAAACCGATAATTTAAACGACGTAAATTGCAGTATAATCGTGACGAGCACAACGAGCATTACATGCGAATAAAATCCAGCCATAATCACATAAGAAGGAATTGCACTCATAGGGAAACTCATTTTCGCAATTAATTGAAGCCGCGAATAGATTGATCTTGATGTGCTAGTAATCATCGGGTTAACAAAGAACCAGACTACCATGCCCGTAGCCATCCAGATAAAAAACGGAACTTGCTGTCCATTTTCCAACGGGATTGTTTGACCGCCACGGATTCCTATTCCGAATATAAACCAATAGATGGAAAGTTGAATAGCTGGATTTAGAATCTCCCAAAATCTCCCCAAGTAATTATTTACATTTGCACTTTTCATTTCAAAGGCCGATAACCTTAAAACCAAATAAAAGGAATTGATTTGCTCCTTTATAATTGTGATCATTGACTTCATTTAGATTGTCCTTCCTTTAACAAGTATAACCTTGTCCATTATACATTAATTTTTCCCATTGGGCATTATTAAAAACAAAGCTTCGAGAATAAACTATCTCGAAGCATCTGTTTCATTGTATTTAGGTAGATGAAGGGTTTTATTAGCAAATACATAGAGAACAACGTTCTCACTCGAATGGCCGACTGAGTATTTATTCCAACGCTCTGCATAATGGTTGACAATCTCCAGGTTAAACCTATTTTCCTTAAGTAATCTAATTACCTCATCGGTCCCTTTCGCAATAGGTCCAGGTAATTTAGCTTCAAATCCTTCGAGAATACCTCGTTTTTCCCTGTATTCCTCTAAATCATATGTAAAAAAGATCATTGGCCGACGCAACAATGAGAATTCAAAAGGAATAGAGGAATAATCAGTAATTAAAATATCGGCAATCAATAGGAGCTGATTAATTTCGTACTTATCTGATGAACAATCATATGCAAATCCTGGAATGATAGTGTCATTATGAAGCTGCATTTGAATAGCTGGATGCAATCGTAAAATGATAATATAATCATTACCTAATTCGTGATTCATTTTCTTAATATCAAGCTGAAGGGAAAACTGTTCAACTTCTTCATCCCGATAGGTCGGGGCATAAAGAATAATTTTTTTTTGCTTCCATTGAGGGAATTCTATATAGAGATCATTCAGTACCTGTTGCTTTGCCTGTTCGTTAAAGAAGAAATCTGTTCGCGGAATTCCAGTCCGCAAAATTTTTTCTTCATTTAAATTAAACGACTTTTTAAAAATTTCCGCCATAATATCAGAGCCAACAATCACTTTATCAAATTTGCTGTACACATGTATGAATCGCTGCTTTGCGCGCTTGGTGCGGTGTTTTATCGATTCATCCTCAAGGCCGAATTTCTTTAAAGCTCCGGAGGCATGCCATAACTGGATACATTGTACCCCTGCCTTGAATTGTACTGCTGCTAGAAAGCCAAAATAATTATCAATAAAGATGGTTCGTGATGTGGCTAAGTGGTAAACGGCTTCTATCCATTGTAATATATGATAGGTTTCAAAAGAGATAACGCTAACGTTTGAAAAGCCTTTAAATTTTTCAATGCTTTTCCCTTTACAGAGAAAAACTATCTCAGTTTTAATCTGTTGTCGCAGCATTTCCTTAAAGATATACTCACTGTTATCACCAAAACTGATGACAAACGTTGTTTTGCCCTTAAGCGGCCAAATCGAGAAAATTGAAAAAAGGCACTTAAAGACAAAGAAATACAAAGAAATGGCTAGTTCTCTAGCCATTTTTCACCATGTTTAAATCATTTTTTATTTTCGATGTTGAAATCCCAATGGTTCTTGGTAAGTAAACAACTTCACAGTACTCTTTAAGGAAATCAAATTTGCCTTCCCAATCATCACCCATTACAAAGATATCGACATCATGTTCAATGACATCTTTAACTTTTTGATCCCATGTATTTTCTGGAATCACTTCGTCAACAAACCGGATGGATTCCAGTATCAACTTACGGTTTTCATAACTATGATAGGCCTGCTTATTTTTCCCTTTATTGAATTCATCAGTGGAAAGACCAACAATCAGATAATCGCCTAATTCTTTAGCTCGACGCAGTAGGTTTATATGGCCAAAATGCAGTAAATCAAATGTTCCATATGTTAACACTTTTTTCATGAGAGATTGCCCTCCTAGTCCAATTATTATCAAATTGTTTATATTTTATGCAATAAAAGTCGAATCCTGTACAAAAAGTACACCATCTCATTATAAGACTACGAATCTTGAAATTCAACCATATTTTTTCCATAAAATAGCCAAAATAAATAAGCTGACAAAAAGCCAGCTTATACCTATTGAAGTTCTCTTATGACGTAACTAGCACTTATCCAGCCTTTTTTTCCCTTACCTAGGTTGATTTTGTACCATTTCTTCGAAGAATCCATGATAACTTTATATTTTTTATCTAAAGCCAAGGAGACGTACTGATTCAAACTTAATTTACCGATGATATTTTTACTCGAGCTCGTGGTGGTTGAGGAACGTACATTCACCGTTGATGCTTTTACGACTCTGCCCAGATTATAAGCAGAGATATAGTTTTTGTATGATGAAAAGCTAATATTTGATAGGGTATACGTCTTTTTATTATACGTCACTTTCACTTGGAAACTATTCGTCTTTTCAACCAGGTCAAATACTTTTCCCTTTTTAATCACACTTGATAAATCTTTCTTGGCAACGACCTGAATCCCCTCAGGAAACTTATCACTGCCAGAAGGAATCGCAGGAACTGAAAAGTATCTTGTATCAATTTTGGGATTTTCATACAACTTTTTATTAAATGCCATTATTTTTTGCATATGATTGGCAATCCCTTTTCCCCATTGTGGGTCACTGGCATACCAATAATTCATGCCAATACTTTTACTTGGTATCCTTGCTCCATTCTTATCATTTGTCCGGTAACCAAGCATTGCTCCTTCGAAATGTGTACCTCTAGGATTTAAGTAATCAGCTTTCATTTTTTGGGCAACATAATTGATACATTGCTCTACTGATGAAAAACGATAGGCACCAACAAATGGGGTTGCATCATAGGCACCATAACCGAATAGATTATATTTCCCTATTGAAATATTTGAAGTACCATAGGCACTTTCATGAATCGCATGAGCAGCTAAATAAAGTGCATTGATGCCATATTTATTGCCAGCATTTATAAACGCCTGTCCTTTATTAAACAGCACACTTTTTGTGCCATACCGTTTATAATTTGCTGCTATATAAGCGTTAATTTGTCCGGCTGTTACTGTTGATTTTGTCCGTAAATCGATAAAACGATAATCAGTCAGTTGATACTCTTTTAAGTACTTACTGGACACATAACCGGTTTTCCCTGCATAGGTAACCTTATACCAGTCATCCGATAATTCCCCAGAAGATTTAACGGAGGAACCGTTAGGAATCGTCGCCAGCACAGTACTGCCTGCTCCAGATTTTCTGAGATTTAAATCCGCTGTAACCAAATATGTTTTTTCCTGACTTGGAGTGGCTACAGGTTTTTCGGTAGGTTTCGGCACAGGTTTGGAAACTTTATTGACATCACCGTTGTACACATAATAGTATTTGCTTTTATACAAGACGCGATACCAGGTTTGACCAGTACTGTTAGCAACTTTTTGTGTCGAATATAAAACTGTTTTACTCGCAACAGTAACCATTGCCTTTTTCGTATTTGGCGCTGAATAAAGCTTGACAGTTTTTTTCGTTGAATAATAAGTGTCCACCGTCTTAGTGTACTGATTATATTCTTTCAAATAATCCCCACTAACCCAGCCATACTTGTTGTTTGTCTTTCCTTTTGATGAATACGTATATTGAACCTTATACCATTTGCCAAGTTTTTGGTACCCTTTAACAACCTTACTTTTTTTTACAGTTGTAATAATTTTATTTTTTGTACTTGCCCCCTTACGTAAGTTCACATTTGCCGTTGTAAGCATGTTTGTTTTTGTGATTGAAACTGGCTTGGTAACTGTTGCTTTCTGATAACTGCTTGATTTCTTCTTTAAATAGGAACCACTGACCCAGCCAGTTTTGGTAATATTTTTTCCCTTTGATTTGTATGTATACGAAACCTTATACCAGCTTCCTAATTTTTGGGAGGATGTGACTGTTTTTCCTTTTGGAATGGTAAGGATGGTTTTTTTCTTTGTACTAGCTCCTGAACGCAATCGTAAATTAGTAGTAGTTTGATAAGAAGCCTTACTAAACTTTACAATGCTTGCCGCCTCAACATGGTCAGTACTATTGGATAGAAGGGGTATCGTCGTGCTGGACAAACTGCCAAATAATAGACCAGTCGATAAAACCGCTGCTTTCCCCAGATTTTTCAAAAAATCCACTCCCTCTACTCTCTTTTTCTACTTAATTCTACAACTCTATTATCAAAGGATAGCAAAAAATCTCAAAATCTATTTTTTATTATCTCGTATCACGAATCAAATTTAAAGAGATACCGACAAATTGTCACATTGAAAAGAAAAAAACAGGACTATTTACCTAACAAAAAATATCCAAAAGTCATCCGAGACTTTTGGATATTTTTCCCAAAACAGTATTTTACCCACTTTGATTAAGAACTATTTTCTCGAACCGTTCCAGCGCTTCTCGATTATATTGAAGAAAATCAAATCTTTTCAGCTTATGATAACCATCAAATCGTTTCACAAAGTCAATTATGCTTTGCGCTAAAGCAGTTTCACTATTTTCGATTAAAATTCCGTAGCCACCATCTAGCACACTTCTTACTCCTGTGACATCTGTCGCAATAATTGGTTTCCCTATGATCATTGCCTCAAGTAAAACCAGTCCTTGCCCCTCGTAATTAGAAGAAAGAATAAAGCAATCACATTTTTCCAATAACGCAAAGGGATTTTCGACTTGACCTGTTAAGAATACTTTATTTTCTACACCAAGGTCATTAATTATCATTTGAAGATAGCCCTTTAATGGCCCTTCACCTACAATATATAATTTCATATTCGGTTCTTCTGTTAATGCTGTATGGAATGCTCTTATCAGCTTTTCATGATCTTTTTCAGGTGAGAGTCTTCCAATGGAGACAAAATTCATTTCGTCTGAATTCGGTAATACCGTAGCTTTTAACCTTAGAAGGGCATTATCCTCTTTTGTCTCCAAAACTAAATAAGCAGCCTCGTTATGAACAGCCATTTCATTCTGTTCTTGCAGCCTTCTTACCTTGTTGCTATTTACCAGATTATTAACATAGGTCATTCTCTCTGCTGCTTTCGGCACAAACTTACTTAAGTTCCGGTAATTGATTTCGTGTGTAGACGGTGCAACAGAAATAATCTTATCGTAATATTTATAAGTCGAAAATACGACCCTCAGGTTCTTTTTATGTTTATACCTCCCATTAATCTTTTTGTTATATTCCTCCGCCATATCATTGTGCAAGTAAATCACTTTCTGTTTAATATCTGAAAAGGCGAACAGCAGACTCCAAAAATCATTGTAGCCGCCAAAATTTATCGCAATGTCAAAACGGGTATTGCCAATCAGTCTTTTTAGTTCCAAATTATACAGTTTTCGGGGAACAAGCCTGCTCATTAACCTGCCATTAGTCCCCCTAAACAAGGTCAACTGATGCCGATAACTATCCAACAAAGTTCGATTCAATTCCCCGGGACGATAAATAAAGTGGACATTATTATTAACTTGTCTCATGTTATTCCATTTTTCATCTTTTCCCTTATGATTTTCAATGACAACCACTTCATATTTGTCATAATCAATGTGGTCTAATAAAGTTAACGCTGACATCGTAATTCCATTGTTATAAAAGGCACCACAATACATTAGAATCTTTTTCTTATTAGTTAATGTAGAAATCAGCCTATCTTCTTGATCTTGTCTGAATACGATATCAACAAATCTTTTTGATGCCTGACCATCATCATGGTAACAATACTTTAATTTATAATCCTCATACTTTTCTTGATAAATCTTCTTAGTCGTCTCTTCGTCCAATATATAATTGACAACATCAGATATTTTGCGGCACATCGGACCCGGTAATGATTCCAACGATAAATAGAAGCCACGTTCCTCTTCGTACTGTTCAATATCATCGCCATAAAAAATAACAGGTTTATTTGTGTGTAGAAACTCGAAGAATATACTGGAGTAATCGGTAATTAAAACATCGACCCCTGCTAACAACATATTGGTATCATACCAGCTTGGTATACACAGATGCTCCAAATTATTTTCCTCAAAAAATCGATAAGCAAAGTAATGAGATTTTAATAAAACTGCGTAATCGTTACCAAGTAACTCTTTTAATTTGGTGACCTCTTCCAGTAATTTTTTGCTCATATCACTTTCTTTACCCACGGTTCCTCTCCATGTTGGAGCATAGAGTACAACCTTTTTACCCGATGGGACGGTTAGAAATTCTAATACATCCTGTTTTTTCACCTTATAGGTCAAGTCAACGCGCGGGTAGCCAATATCAGCTATCTTTCCGGCAAATATTTCCTTAATATCATGAGAGGTTAATAATTTTTCATAGGTGAACTTATTTGGACTAACAAGGAAATCAGTCTGTAGTAAATTCCTTTGAATATTTTTATGGTCAGTCATGCCAGCATTTTTTATATTGGTCCCCAATGTCTTCAGTGGCGTTCCATGCCAAGTATTGATATATACCTGTTCATCCCTTTTTATAAAATAAAATGGAAAAGACGTATTATTAATTAAGTATTTAGCTGTGGCTAAATATTTTAAATAGTCAGGTTGATGGACTGCAACAATTTTCACATTGGGTTGTGCTAAAAATTGCTCTACTAAGGGATTCATTTGGTTAACTACAATTACATGTGTAAAGTCTTTAAACTCATCATCTTGAAGTAGTTTCAAGAATATAGCAAGAGGATTCCCAGTAAAGTTCTTGCCATGATACGACTCATACAGGATTACCTGATGATCTACATTGTATTTTTCCAGGTATCTACTATACAGAGCTCGAATGCGAAAACCCTTGTTTCGAAGGTACTCATTTACTGGCTTTCCTGCTACTCTCACCCTTCTTAACAAGCCTTTAGCTATTCTTTTATACAAAATCATTACTCCCCTCTTATCCTATCTATGGAATACTCTTACTCCTAATTGACGATTTTGTTCTTGGTATTCTAAAAAACTATAATATGTCCCTTTAAATTTTCTTTTATTAGGAATCCTTCTCCGAATCGAATTAATAAAAGGAATCTCCAGATGAAATTTATCTTGGGAAATAGAGAGAAATAAATTGTATGTACCGCCCTCTAGGTTAAACTGCTGGCAAGGAAGTATTGTTTCAAATCCGGCATATTGATAATTTAACGTACTATTACCATGATTGGGATGCTGGGATAACCAATCATTATATTGATTTTTCATTTCAATTTCATAAATAAGCTGATTGTCTTGATCTTTAAAACGCAATTTTTTTATCGCAGATTCCTCATTCTCTTGATGAAAGCCAGGAATATAGAGATAACCGCTTATACTAGCTCCATGTCTTCTCCATTTGAGTGAGTGAAGTCGGCCATTGGGTACTGGGATAAATAAATCGCAAAAGTTTATCAGTCTAAAAGGGTCTAGTAACTGACTTACGAGATGGAGACGATCAGCTACACCATATGTTCTGGCAATAGATTGAATTGTGCTTCTTAATGGCCCAGTCCCAATAATAAATAAACATATATTGGGATTCATTTTCATATTGTAAAGAACCTCAACAATAGCCTCTTTTACCTTTTCTCCAAATAAATAAGTCATAATTGAAATATTGATTGTATTTCTAATGGGTCTTCGTATCCCCAATGCTTCAAAACTTCCTATTTCATTAGCCATTTCAAGTAGTAAATATTCTTTCCCCTGGTACTGCAACAAATCGTGTTGCATTGGTTCCGTCTTTTGGAGAAAAATAGCATTAGCAATATACTCATTTTTACTTTTTTGTAACGCAACGAGTAAATCTTTCATTAACATTTGGTTGATATCGATTTCCCTAACGTGTCGATAAGAGAAAATAGGATCAGCTTTATATTGAATATTAACTGACATCTGCCTTTCCACCTCTTCTTTACATTAACAATTGCATACTCCTATTTTCTCCAAAAAGTCCATAAAAAAACCAAAAGCCGTTATAATAGCTTTTGGTTCTTGTTAATTGCTTCATATTCAAACCTGTGTCCATTTCTCCCGAAGAGATAATGATTTTTATTTAAAAATCTGGTTTACTACTCTTTCGGCTGCCCTGCCATCTTCTAACGGGCAATACTTATTCCTAAATGCGTTATATTTATCGTCATATTTTTGTTTTACCTCTTCGATATTTTCCACCGCATTTAGAATATCCTCAGTGCTAAATACGAACGGACCCGGGGCTTCATTTTCAAAATTTATATAAAAACCGCGAACATCATTTTTATACGTATCCAAATCATACGTATAGAACAAAATTGGTCTACCTGTATTCGCAAAATCAAACATAACTGAGGAATAATCCGTGATTAATATATCGCTGATTAAAAGAAGCTCTTGAATATCTGAGTAATTCGAAACGTTCTTAACAAAATCCTGTAATTCTTCTGAAATTGTCAAACTATTGCTAATAACTACATGCATCCTCATTAATAGAATATACTCATTGCCAAGCTGTTCTTTTAATTTGTGCAAATCCATATTGATATTGAAGACAAATTTATTATTACCGCTTGTTTCATTATCCCTAAAGGTTGGGGCATACAAGATGACTTTTTTATTGGCTGGAATCCTTAGACTGTTTCTGACTTTACGTGCAGTTTCCTGCCGAACATCTTGATAAAACAAGTCATTTCTTGGGTAGCCAACCTCTAGCATATTACCTTGATAACGAAAAGCACTTTTGAAGGCCTTTGTTGCATACTCACTAGGGGAAATTAAGTAATTCCAAGTTTGCGTTGCTTGATAGACTCTGTCAAGATACCCCTCATCTCGACCTTGTACATGTTCAATATCGAATAACATCTTTTTCAATGGTGTACCATGCCAGGTTTGAATATAGATTGTCTCTTCTCGTTTCTTAATATAGGTAGGAAAGTTTTGATTATTTATCCAATAACCAGCCTTGGCTAAGTAATAATAATATTGTGGACTTAATCTTTTTACTTTTATCGTTTCAGAATCCTGAAAACGGACATTCTTATTCAGTACCCAAACCTTTTGATAAGGAAGATTCTGTTTCGTAATCTCTTCGTAAATCGCGCGCGGACTGTCCGCATATTGTTTCCCTAAGCCGCTTTCAAATAAAATGAGCTTTTTATTAACTGGCAGGACTCTCCTTGCAAGGTTATAAAAGACTTTCATCAAAGGAAAATAATATTTTGTCCTTCTAAATCGATTACCAACTCGTACTAGAAGAGAGTTGTCTGTAATTTTTTCTAGTAAGCTCTTTTTAACAGGCAGATTTTTTATTACATTGTAAATTCTTTCTGAAAAGTTACGGTCGCGATAATTTAGAAATTTATCGGCTCGTTGTTTATTGCGCTCCGACATTTTAAAATTATTAGCAATATAGTAGTGCAGCTTCTCTTCTACTTCATCAAGATCCGCAACAATATCACCAGGTAAATCGTTTTCTAAATTTAAGTGTGACGGTCTTTTTCCAATAAAGCGATCTCGGTCAAACTGATAATAAATAATTGGTTTGTATAAAAAGCTAAAATCAAAGCCGACACTTGAATAATCGGTAATCATGATGGCACTTTCTTTTAACAGGTACTGAACATCTACCTCTCCCTGATTAATCACTTTAACAGGGGCATCTTGAAAATAATACGAGAACCTTTGCATATTTGGATGTAAACACAGAACAATGTCAAAATTGTACTGTCTGGCAAGCTCATGCAATTTTGGGCTATAAACAAGTTCTTTATACCTTTGAAAATATTCACTTTCAAGAAACATCTCATCGGTTGTAATCCAATCTCTCCATGTTGGAATGATTAATAATTGCCTTTTAACCTCCACATTATTGGCAAGGAGACTATCGAAACGGGATAATCCCGTAACAAATACCTCTTTGCGATTATAGCCAAAGTCGTTAACAATCATTTCCTTTTCAAGATCAGAGCTAACAAGGAAGGCATCTGTATCGAACCCAAAAGCGTTTTTTCCATAGTTAGCAATCATATTTTTTGTACCCATAACACCATGCTGAAGAAACACCTTAATTCCCTTAACAGCCTTTTTAAATCTGCGGCTTCTAACTGGGTATAAGTAATCGGCATGATGAGACCCAATGATTCTAGTAGCCATTAACACATGCCAGATATGTTCCTTTGATTTAAAGTCAAGAACATTTCCAAGATGCTCTACATTTTTTCGTTCAGGAGAATCTTTTTCGATTACATAATAGGCGTTTTTCTCAGGGTGCTTCTCTCGCATATATTTAAAAAAGGAAAAGCCCGTATCCTGTGCCTTATAAGGTCTTTCGCCAATAATCCAAATATCCTTATGTTTATTAAATAGCCTCTCTAACCAGGCGAGTTTTAATTTTTTCTGTAAATAATTAAAAGTTTCTTTATCAAACTCAAATACTTCTAGTGATAAATTGAACCCTTTAAACGTGTAATAAGGTGTAATAATCGATACATGATTCCCGATGGTCGAATACATCTCTTTAATGAATAGCTTTGCTCGAAATGACGGTCTGCCAATACGAATATATTTTTCTTGAGCTTGGTCATGGAACTTCAATTTAAAAAATAAATCATAAATATCTTCCTTTAGATTTATACCCTTAGAAATCTCGTCAAAATTTATTGCAGCTTTATAATGGTATCGATTCAAGCCGTATTTTAATGCTGTCTCTTTTTCATCCAAACTAATAGATACATCTATATCTATTTCCCTTTTTGTATTTCTTCCAATCAAAAGCAATCTACTCTCAATAACCCTAGAGCCTTTGGTAAAAAGCTTCCCCTCAATAGCTAACATATTTGGAGAAGTCTTCAAACGGTCAATTTGGGTAATCGGAGGGATATACGGTTCTTTATTTAGAACTAATGATAAGCTACCTTTTTCTGTTAGGTAACAAATAATTTTCGTTTCATTCTTATAAACATAATCTAACCCATTAATACAGGTATATTGAAACCGACCAAGGCGAATAAGAGATTCAATCAGTCCATTATCTTTGTTGACTATATCAGGTGATTCACTATTCAGCTTCGCTAAAGCTGATTCACTTAATAAGTCAGCCGGAACTTTTACTTTGATGTACCAATCAAAGTTTTGCACATCATCATAACGTATTAATTGATTTATTACGTTGCTTAAATCCACTTTGAACTTAAATTCATTACCCTTTGAAGCGTTAATATCTGCCTTAATACCTTCCTCTTCAGTACGGGGCATTAACCATAATTCTGTTACCTGATATTGACTACTAGACAGTTCCCCAACAATTTCGAGAAGCTGGCCATTTTGTACAATATTAAGTTTTTTTTTCAATGAATTTGTTTTTTTCTTCCTTTTAAATCTATTAAACGGCATCCAAATCACCACGCCATCCTTCAATAAGATGTAGACCTTTATTAAGTTCTAGGAATATAAATATATATAGATTACTATAACACTTTTTAATTTTCTCTATCAATTACGGAAAGATTAAACAAGAATAACATATTTGTAACGTTAGACTACGCTAAGATAATAAAATAGAAATCTAAATATTACGTCATTAAGGAAAACACCATCGAATCTGATGATGTTTTCTATTTATTCTTCAAAATAACCGCTTTGACCACTCTTTCAGATGCATGACCGTCCTCCAAATAACAAAACTGTTGGTAGAATTGCTGCAGTTGTTCAGTATACTCGCTTTGTTCTGATTCAGTTTTAAGAACCTCCATTATTTCTTCCGTCGTTTTTACAATTGGGCCTGGTGCATTTTTTTTCAAGTCAAAATAAAATCCACGGATATCCTCCCTATACTCCTCCAAATCGTAAGTATAAAAGATGATTGGCCGTTTTAAGTTAGCATAGTCAAAAAAGACGGAGGAGTAATCGGTAATCAATACATCGCTAATTAAATACAACTCCTGGATATCCTCATGCTTCGAGAAATCAAAAGCAAATCCTTGATAAGCTTCGAGGTCAAAATTTTCGGCTACTAGATAATGCATGCGGAGAATAATAATATATTCCTCACCGAGTTCCTTCTGTAGCATTGATAAATCCAGGTGAAGGCCAAGCTTGTAATTTCCCTCTCTAAATTGATTATCCCTCCATGTTGGGGCATAAAGGATGATTTTTTTGTTTTGCGGGAGTTTATATTTTCCCTTAAATCTTTCCGCAATCTGAGTTCGCTCTGGTTTATAAAAGATATCATTACGTGGATAACCAGATTCAATGACCTCCTTTTCATATCGGAAGGCCCGTTTGAAGATTTCCGTAGAGTAACGATTAGGCGACACTAAATAATCCCAGTTCCTTGATTCTTGATAAAATTCCTGTTTGTATTTATCTGTTGTGGTACCTGGAATTAATACATCCTTCATATCAAAAACCAGCTTCTTCAATGGAGTTCCATGCCAGGTCTGCAGATAAATAGTATGCCTCGGCTTAGGTATCCATAACGGCATTCGACTGTTGGTTATCCAAAATCTTGCCCTGGCCATTGAGAACAGCCATTTAATTGAAAAACGGTGGGCATACTGAACCCCTTTATCACTAAACCCTTGTACAAACCGAGGGTCTACGCTCCAAATACATTTATATTCAGGATGATGCTCCTTCATATATTCATAAATGGCCCGAGGATTATCACTATACTGTCTGCCAAGGAAGCTTTCGAACATGATTAGATTTTTTTTTGCAGGGAGAATGGAAACCAATTTAAAAAGACATTTGTAGCTAAAGATCAAAATTTTTTTTACTTTCATTAACAAGCTATTAGTCACCTCAATACTTCTACTGAAAATAAAGCTTATATATTAAATCTAATTCTATATACATAATACAACTACTACAAAAACTTCGACAACACTTCTAAAAAAGTTTGTATAATATTAATCGGAAGTTATTTATGTCAATAGGCACATTGTACTTATTAGAATTTTTCTATATAATCACCAATATAAACCTACATAGTAAGAGGTATAAAGCTAATGTTGTTTTCGATTATTATTCCTGTCTATAATGCTGAAAATTATTTAACCCAAGCCTTAGAAAGTCTTATTGACCAAACGGTTAACTTTCAAGAGAACATTGAGGTGATTCTTGTCGATGACGGGAGCATTGATCGTTCTCCCGATATCTGTAAGGGCTATGTCGAGAAATATCCAAATAATATTAAATATTTATATCAACATAATTCAGGGCCAGGAAGTGCAAGAAATCATGGCTTAGATAATGTCTCACCCCAAACAAAATACATCGGCTTTTTAGATGCGGATGACTACCTATCAGATAACGCTCTTGAAAGTATAGCTAAATTTTTCTCAACATATAAAGATGTACAATTGGCAGTAATGCCTCTTTACCATTTTGAAAGAATTCAAACTCCCCATAGACTAAATTATCGATTTGAACAGGGAGAACGGGTTATAAATATCCTGGAGGAATACTCCAGTATCCACTTTCATATCGGTGGATGTGTCTTTAGAGCAGAACATTTTATTAGCGGCCAAAGATTAAAATTCCAAACTGATATTAAGTTTTGGGAAGATGCTCTATTTATTAATACATTCCTCTTGGAACATAGGCAGTACGGTGTCGTTCCGAAAGCACAATACTATTATCGAAAACGTGTAGAAGAGGATTCTTTAGTGAGCAATGCTTGGTATCAAAAATCTCGTTATTCGGATATGATTTACAACTGCTACTTAAAGTTGGTAAATGAATCAAAAGCTCGTCACAATGAAATCCTTCCCTATGTACAGTTTTTAATTATTTATCATTTAAGATTGTATCTATTCCCTAAAAACAATCCTGTCATTTATGATGTACTAAGTAAACAAGAACAAGAGGAGTTTTTCCATGCATTTGTCGATTTATTGCAACTATTTGATAAAAATTACATAAAAGAACAGGATATCCCATTTTATTATAAAACCTATCTGCTTAACCTTTGGAAAAATGGATGGCCATATAAGCCGAGTATGAAAAAGGTAGCAGAACAAAAAGTAGAAATAACAGAATGCCGACGCAAAGGATTAAAATGGGAAATTGAAGGACATTTTATGAATAAGGTGTACATTATGAAGCCCAATGACAGGCTCTTTATTCAATATAAAGATAAACTCACTTATTTACCCAAAGTCGAACTCGAAGCAAAATTACGGGTCATATGGGGAACAATTGTTAGGAACTATCAACATGCCGGATTTAAAGTTTCATTACCTTTTTATCGGTATCAATTCCAGTTTGGGTTGGAAACAGGGAAAGGGAAACGGTATTTGTTGAATGAGGTTAACTTAAAGGAATATTCTCATTGAAGAGTATTTATATAGTGTTCATGCCTATACCTAATTGTTAATACCAATTTTTAATTACATTACTTCAAACATTGTATTGTTATAATTGCTTTAATAAATCAAAATAATGAAATGGTATTTAGATTGATTTTCTTGCACAGCATACAACATAGTAAGACATCTTAACACAAGATCAATAAAATTTAATTTTTAACAATTAGAAGATTACTCGACTAAATTAAATTAGAGAAACTTCAACAAGATAGAAATGTGGTGGTTTTTATATGGAAAGGAAAGTTAGCATCATCGTACCAATTTATAATGTAGAACAATATCTAGAGGATTGTATACAATCAATATTAGAGCAAGATAATTTTAACTTTATAGAAGTTTTATTAATTGACGATGGTTCTATTGATGAAAGTTCAGTTATAGCCAAAAATTTTGCGGAAAAGTATGATAATATTACATACCATTATAAGGAAAATGGCGGTCTTTCTTCTGCCAGGAATTTTGGTTTTAACTTAGTAACAACTCCTTATGTTATGTTTTTAGATTCCGATGATAAATTAGCTCCCCGAGCTGTAATGGATTTATATAACCTTGCCAACGATACAAAGTGCCCTATTGTTATAGGAGACCTTGTAACATTTCCAGCAGAGACCCCAAAATATTTATGGAAAAAATATTTTGGAAAAGGTAATTTTGTTGTTAATAATATTTTTGATTTCCCAGATTTAATTTTTGGGCCTTCTGCTTGTAATAAAATTTTCGATGTTGAATACCTACGCAGTAATAATTTATCTTTCCCTGAAGGGATGACTTTTGAAGATGCTTTTGCAATCATTCCATTAATGCTGGATCAACACCCAATTGCAATTCTAGACGAGGTTGTTTACTTATATCGGAAACGTGATGAAAAAACCTCGATAATGGATTCTATATATACAAAGCCAAAAAATTTCTTCGATCACCTTAAAGTTAATGAGAAATTGTACAACCTTATACCCGAAAACGCTACATTACTCCAGAAAGAGGTTATTTTCAATTACATTATAAGAACCTATAATGGATTTTTAACGGCCCTTACAAACTCTAGTAAAGACGTATTATCCCTTGAAGAAAAAAGCGAAATTTTCACCCGATTACATAATATGTATAAAAATATCCCGTTATATAGTTTTACAAAATATTTAACCAATCCAACAATGAGATTGGTTTACTTTGCTATTATTGAAAATAGATTTAACTTATTTTTAGAGCCAGTTATAAAGGAAAATGTATTAAATATTAAAGACGATAAATTTAATTTTCCAATTACTCGAATAAAAACAAGTGAAAACTTTATTGAATGTTCTTTCTCTATATGGATTGATTTTGTATCCACTGATGATGAAGAGATTTCTTTTTATGGGTTAATTGACGCCCCAACATTAGGACTGAATAAAATCCTAGAAAATAAAGTTATATTCTACTTCGAAAATCCAAAAATGAAGAAAATCGTTGCTGAAACTAATGGTGAAATCATAAGAAGAATGGACTATAAAGGACATGAAGATGCTCAATTTCATGGTATAAAATTTAGTATTCCATTTAAGATATTTAAAAAATTCCCAGAAAGTTACTCAGAATTAAATGTTAAAATATATGATAATAAAACAAAACAGAGTATTTCCCTTAAGGTACGCGCTTTTGGTTTGTTAAATCGATTTAAAGGGTTTCTAAAAGATAATGCAAATAATAATATTGCTTATCTAAATATAATGAAGGATAGAAGTATAAAAATAAGACACGGAAAGCAGTCAATTAAGAAACTTATAAAAGCTGAAGTGAACAAAATTTTCAAAAAATCTAAAAGACGTTTTAATGTTGGTGGTAAAATAAGATTAGCCTATTGGATAACATATCCTTTTTTTTCAAAAAAAAATATCGTCTTGATTGGAGAACGCCGAGATACATTTCAAGATAATTCTTCACATCTGTTCCGACATGTTAGAAAAAAACATCCAAAAGCTGACTGGTTCTATTTATTAGATAGTAATTCCGAACAATTTCAAGAAGCGAACAAATTAGGTAATGTTATAAAAATTGACTCCATTAAACATTACTTATATTTATTACACGCCAAAAAAATAATTAATTCATATGACCTCGAATCATATATGATTCCTAAAGGTTATACTAAAGGGGAATATTTGAAAAGATTCGGTGATCTTATAAAATATAAAAGAATATTTTTACAACACGGTATTGTTTATAATAATATTTCTTCTGCTGCATCTCGTTATAAAACGGCTTATGATTTAATTGTTTCATCAAACTTAAAGGAAACTGAATTTTTTATTAGAGATGCTCATTTTAATAAGAAACAAATTATACAATCAGGTTTACCTAGATACGATCGATTATTTAATTATATTCGTAAATCACCACTGCAACATAATGAAGAAAAACAAATACTTTTAATGCCCACATGGAGAACTACACTTGCAAAAAAATCTTATTTAAAAAAAGCAAAGCAAACCGGAGCAACCGAGCAGGAATTTATGGAATCCGATTATTATCGTTTTTATAGCAACATCTTATCAGATAAACAGATGGAAAAGTTTTTAATAGAACACAATGCAACATTAAACTTTTATCCACATTATGAAATGCATGACTTCCTACACTTATTTAAAAATAAAAATAAGCATGTCAAAATTATTAAAGATAAAACATTAAAAGTTCAAGATTTACTAATTGAAAATGATGTTCTTATTACAGATTATTCATCCGTTTTCTTCGATTTCGCTTTTATGAGAAAACCTATTGTATTTACGCAATTTGATTACGAACACTTTTATAAAACTCAATATAAAGAAGGTTATTTTAGTTTTGCAAATCAAGGACTTGGTCCAGTGGTCGATAATATACCGGATTTGATAAAAGCTCTAGAATCAATTGACAACAATCATTATCAGATGACAAATGCACAACAAGAATTCTCAAAACAGTTTTTTGATTACCTTGATGAATCCTCTATATGTGAGAAGATTTATCAGCAGATAGAGAAACTATAATTTGAAGCAAAAAACTAAGCCCCGGTCTTCCGGGGCTTAATTTAATTTCTATAACCATTTGGATTATTTAGTTGCCAATTCCATGTATCTTTACACATATCATTTAAATCCTTCTCGGCTCTCCATCCAAGTTTTTTTTCCGCTTTTTGAGGATTAGCATAACAAACACCTATATCTCCCTTACGCCTCTCAACTATTTTATAAGGGATACGCTTTGATGTAACATCTTCAAAGGTCTTTACTAAATCAAGAACACTATACCCTTTACCTGTTCCAAGATTAAAAGCTTCAACCCCTTCATGATTTTCTAAATATTCAAGGGCTTTTAAATGTCCCTTAACAAGATCAACTACATGTATGAAGTCTCTTACACCTGTACCGTCATGTGTTTCGTAATCATTTCCAAAGACAAAGAGCTTTTCCATCTTACCGATAGCAACCTGAGATATATATGGCATTAAGTTATTAGGAATCCCATTTGGATTTTCTCCGATTTTCCCACTTTCATGGGCTCCAATTGGGTTAAAATACCGTAATAGTGCAATTCTCCAGGATGAGTCAGCAAAATATAAATCCTGCAAAATGTATTCTATCATAAGTTTGGTACGCCCATATGGATTCGTTGCTGACAACGAAAATGACTCCTCGACTGGTACCTTGTCTGGATTCCCATATACAGTAGCTGATGAACTAAACACAAGTTTTTTTATATTATGTTTGATCATAACTTCACAAAGATTTATTGTTCCTGTAATGTTGTTTTGATAGTACTTTAATGGAATCGTAACTGATTCGCCGACAGCCTTTAACCCTGCAAAGTGCATTACGCTATCTATCTTATGTGTATTAAATACGTTCTCAACACATTCAACATCCAGTAAGTCGCACTCATAAAATGGGAAATTTTTACCAGCTATCTCTTTTATCCGTTTAATTGATTCCATACTGCTATTAGACAAATTATCTATTACAACAATTTCATAGCCACTCTCTAATAATTCTACTGCTGCATGACTTCCAATATAACCTGCTCCGCCTGTAACTAAAATTGTAGTCATATAAATACCTCATTTCTACAGACTTTTTCAAAGAAAATATAATATCTTCTTTTTTATCATTATCCCTTCTTTACCTAATTAATAATTTTCAACTGCAAAGGCATTATAAGAAGCTTGTATTATTTACTGTGAAATACGGTCTTCACAACCTTCTCAGTCGCCTTACCGTCATGCCAGCTACAGAAGATATCGTAAAATTCCTCGTATTTTGCCGCATATTCCTGTTTGACTGTTTCGATATTGGCGATTGCACTGATTACTTCGTCACTTGTTCTTAACAACGGCCCTGGTGCATCATTTTCAAAGTCAAGGTAGAAACCCCGTAATTGGTCACGGTATTTGTCAAGGTCATACGTGAAGAACAATATTGGTCGCTTCAGATTAGAATAATCAAAAAACACAGAGGAATAGTCGGTAATTAGTATATCCGAAATCAGATATAACTCCGCGATATCATCATATTTTGACAGGTTAAAGGCAAAACCGTCCAAGCCGTCAACATCGATATCATCGGCAATAAAATAGTGCATTCGTAATGCTATCACGTATTCATCGCCTAGTACTTCCTTCATCTTGTGCAAATCAAGCTGAACTTGGAATTTGTATTTACCCGGTTCATAGAAATCATCGTCCCTCCATGTTGGGGCATATAAGACAACCTTCTTATCTTTTGGAATTCCGATGGTATCCTTAACCCTCGCGGCGATTGCATCCTTTTCTGGTGAATACAGGATATCGTTTCTTGGATAGCCGTATTCAAGCATTTCATTATCAAATTTAAAGGCCCTTTTAAAAATTTCCGAAGAATATCGGTTCGGTGATAATAAGTAATCCCATGCTCTTGATTGTAGATAAAAATCGCGTTTATATCTTGGATTAGCAGAATAAACCTCTTTCATATCGAAAACTAATTTTTTTAGTGGTGTTCCATGCCATGTTTCTAAAAAAACATTTCCTTTTCGTTTCACAAGGTGAAGTGGTTGGCGCATATTATTAACCCAATATTTCGAAACCGCAAAGTAGTAATAATATGCCAAACTAAACCTTTTGACAATTTTGGCATTGCCAGGAATTTTCCGATTCTTATTATTAAATACCCATATACATTTATAATCCAGATTATTCTCTGTGATGTATTCATAAATATTCCGTGGACTATCTGAATAGTTTCTCCCTAAAAAGCTCTCAAAAATAATATAATTCTCCTTTAGCGGGAGTTTTAGGAATAATTTTTTATAAATATAACGTTTTAATCTTGTAAATCCTTTAATAGCAGTCTTAATATCCCTTACTTCTATGTGGAAACGTAAGTGCTGTTGAAATTTCGCTTTATTTCCAACCCTCAACTGTTCTAGTTCTCTTTTTATATGAATAGGCTGTGAAGTAGTATTATGGAAATCTAGGGCTCGAACAGCTTCCGATAGTAAAACAAAGAATTCATCAAAACAGTCTTCGTCCTTGAAAATATTTATAATTTGGCGACGATAAAAGCGCAAGAACTGCTGGTCAAGATACTTTTTTGCTTCTTGATTTAATCCGAATTCCTTTGTAGCATCCAAATAAGCCTTTATAAAATCGCGAACTCTATCCCCAATATTATTCTGCATAAGACTTGGATTTGAAATAGGGTCATTTCGAACACGTTTATAATAGGTTCTTCTATTAAGACGAGGCAACTTTTCTAGATGAATAACTAATGAAATAATTCCCGATAAATCACTATAAAATTCAAGATCCTCTTTAAACTTAACATGATGTTTCCTAATAAACTCACTCTTAATTAGGACATTTAGAATACTGCCTTTTCTAAATATACGGTGTGGTGTCCTTTCAAGACATTTTAGTTCTGGAAGTTCTAGCGGTTGCTCTAAATCAATAGGCCTTAATAATCGTTTTGACTTACCAGCAATAGCAGAGTAATCTTGAATGTTCTCTACTAATAGTTCTATCGCATCTGCACTCAAAAGGTCATCACTATCAAGAAAAAAGACAAACTTCCCAGTAGCAATTTCTAATCCTCTGTTTCGTGAATGAGCCACTCCACGTTTGACATTATTTTTTATGTAAATAATTCGTTTATCCTGCAATAATGATTCAACATATTGCGTATTAGCTAGATCCGAACCATCATTTATAATAACAACTTCTAAATTAGAATACGTTTGCGATAATACCGAGTTTAAACAATCTCCGACCAATTCCATGGAGTTGTAAAACGGGATAATAATTGATACCTTGTTTTTTGCTTCCATCTTCATAATACTTCTTTCACACTCCCTGAAATTTCGACAAGTTCTTTATAGATTTTAACAAATTACTATAAGTTGTGGAATAGCTACGATAAATATTAACAATCACTTTGAAGATGATTAACAATTCCTATAATTATAGCGTTCCACACAAACAGTATTTCATTAAGGATTTAATGTGATTATATATGACAAAGAGCTGCCTATCTTTGGGCAGCTCTCTTTCCAATAATTATAAAGGAATTTTCAATGTATCTTGGTCAAACACATTGTATTTTAGATTAATACGAATAAAGTTTTCTGTCGTATTTTTAATGCGATTTGTTTTTAACTCCTCAATATTACTTTGACTGATGCTGTTCGAAGTAACCGCGTAATCTGATCCTGGGCCGATGTTTTTCCAAGGCATAATTCCAATTGGCCGGGCAACATCTTCAATGAAGTTATTGCGAATAGCTGGATTAATGACACCGCTCGCAAAGATTCCACGGTATGTTCCAGCTCTGTTGGACACATTTTTGATTGTATTGCGTTCAATTACGGCATTAGACCAATTCATCACGCGAATCGCGTCCTGTCTCATTTTTTCAATATAATTTCCCCGGACAATAATTTTATCATGATATTTCCCTTGGGAATATTTATGTGTTCCAATTGCCCTGTCAAGATTATAAAATTTATTATTCTCAATCGTAATATTTCTGTTTGGTGTTTTATCATATTTGCTCCATGGGTGATTCCAGCCGTTTGTCAGTTTATCAGGTGTATCCAGGTTAATGGCTTCCTTGTTTCGATTAGCAGATGGTTTTGAGTATGTAAATTTATTATTTGCTATTAGGGCTTTATCTGTGGCGTCTATTTCAATAAAATGGCCTTGTTTCAAATTTTGAAATTGAATGTTTTGAATTTTAATATTGCGGTTATGGCCGGCAACAATTGCTATCGTATCGATTTCATAATTTAAATCAACAATCGCTTTCCCTTCCCCAATAAAGGTAATATTCTTTTCACCATCATATTTACCACGTACGCCCTTTTTTAGTGAAATCGACGGTTTTACTAATTGGAAAAGAGTTTTACTCGGACCTATTTTTTTGGTTCCTGTTTTTGTTCCTTTTACTATCTTAACACCATTTTTTAAACGAACAGTTACATTTGATGGAACGTATAATGTTTTAGGAATGGTATACGTCCCTTTCTTTAATACAAGCATCCCCCCACCTATTTTTTCAAGTCGTTCCAGATAAGATCTCAGTAGATAATACTGCCTTGTATATTTATTATAGGTACTGAAATTTGTCATCTGCCCTTTATAGGGCTTACTTGTGGATGCAACCGTATAGGTTTTGGCAGCGGCTTGCACCGAAATGGGAACCATCATTCCTATAGCAATCACTAATATTGCCAGTAATTTCAATTTCCGTCCTTTCATATGACCACCTCCATTAATATCTCTTTCTAAAAATAAATTTTACGTGATAAGGTAGTTGGTTTAAATAAATTACAGTAGTTAATTTTACTGGAACAAGGTGATAACATGAATCTTATAAAAACAAAATTTCCTGAGGCGTTTCTAATTGAACCAAAAGTACATGGCGACCACCGTGGCTTTTTTATGGAAAGCTATAATCATGAACTATTACAAAAAAATGACTTAAACTATACATTTATCCAGGATAATCATTCATTATCACAGCAAGCGGGAACCCTTAGAGGACTGCATTATCAATTACATCCCAAAGCCCAAACAAAGCTGGTACGAGTTACCCGTGGGGCGATATTTGATGTCATTGTTGATATCAGAAAGAACTCACCCACATTCGGTATGTGGCAGGGATTTATTTTATCAGCCGGAAATAAGCGGCAGCTGCTTGTGCCGAAAGGGTTTGCACATGGATTTTGCACATTGGTGGAAAATACTGAAGTTCAGTATAAAGTGGATGCATATTACTCCTTAGAACATGACCGCGGAATACTGTGGAATGACCCACATATTGCCATCGACTGGCCAGTGACGAATCCAATTCTCTCGGAAAAAGATACACAACATCCATTATTAGCAGACGCTGATAACAACTTTATTTAGGAGTGACAGGAATGAAGCTATTAGTGACAGGCGGAGCAGGCTTTATTGGCAGCAATTTCATTCACTATATGCTAAAAAAATATCCATCTTACCGGATTGTTAATTACGATGCCCTCACATATGCCGGTAATTTAGCCAACTTACAGGCTATTGAAGATGCCGCTAACTATACCTTTGTTAAAGGAAATATTTGTGACAGCAAGTTGGTCAGCCGGGTCATCAAGGAACACGAGATTGAGACGATTGTTAATTTTGCTGCCGAATCACATGTGGACCGCAGCATTAGCGAACCAGAGCTTTTTGTTAAAACGAATATTCTCGGTACACAAGTGCTGTTAAACGCCGCTAAAGAGCAGCAGATTGGCAAATTTGTCCAAGTCTCCACTGACGAGGTCTATGGTTCTTTGGGGGAATCTGGTTATTTTACTGAGGACACGCCACTTGCGCCAAATAGTCCCTATTCCGCCAGTAAGGCAGGGGGAGACCTATTAGTGCGGGCTTATTTTGAAACCTATAACTTACCCGTTGTCATCACACGTTGTTCCAACAATTATGGACCTTATCAGTTTCCGGAAAAACTGATTCCGTTAATGATAACAAATGCTCTGAATGGGAAAGAACTGCCAATTTACGGGGATGGAAAAAACATTCGTGATTGGCTTCATGTTGAGGATCATTGTGGCGCGATTGATTTAGCGATCCATAAAGGCGCCAATGGCGAGGTTTATAATATCGGTGGCCATAATGAACGAACCAATAATGAGATTGTCGAAATCATTGTGAAAACTTTAGGTGTTTCTAAGAATTTAATAACATACGTTGATGACAGACTTGGACACGATCGCCGATATGCTATTGATGCAAGTAAGATTGTAACGAAACTTGGTTGGAAACCGAAATATACCTTTGATACTGGAATCGTTGAAACAATTCAATGGTACTTGGACAATCAAACCTGGTGGAAAAATATTAAATCAGGTGATTACCGAGATTATGATCAAAAGCAGTATGGTGGACAGAAATGAAAGTAATCATAACAGGAGCGAAAGGACAATTAGGCTCGGATCTCATGCAGTTATTGCAGGCTGATTCTAGATACGAAGTCTATGGTTACGGCAAAGAAGAACTTGATATAACCGATATGGAACAGGTAGGTAAGGTTTTTATGGATGTTAATCCGGATATCGTCATTCATGCAGCTGCTTATACAAAGGTCGATGCGGCGGAGAGCGAACCTGATGCAGCCTATGGTGTGAATGCACTCGGGACACGCAATATTGCGTTAGCCGCAGAAAAATTAAAGTCTAAGCTGGTCTATGTCAGTACTGATTATGTCTTTGATGGGAAGGCGACATCACCGATTCATGAGTTCGAACAACCATGCCCAGACAGTGTATATGGGAAATCGAAATTAGCCGGGGAGCAGTTTGTCCGCGATTTTCATTCGAAATTTTTCATCGTTCGAACTTCATGGGTGTATGGGAAACACGGACAGAATTTTGTCAAAACCATGTTAAAATTAGCAAAGGAGCAGCAACAACTAAAAGTCGTCAGTGATCAAACCGGCAGCCCCACTTATTCACTTGACTTAGCAAGCATCATCGTAAACCTGGCCTTAACTGAAAAATATGGTACCTATCATATATCAAACTCTGGCAGCTGTTCATGGTATGAGTTTGCGAAGGCCATCTTTGAAGAGGCAGATATCGATGTCATCGTTGAACCGTGTCGTACAGAAGACTTCCCGCGCCCTGCCCCAAGACCAAAGTATTCTGTTTTTGATCACATGAGGTTACGTCTTAATGGATTTCCAGAGATAAGAAACTGGCGGGAGGCATTAAAAGACTTTTTGACTACACTTTAAAATGCTAAAGAGAACCTTGAGTTACTGGTTCTCTTTTTGTGGCTATTACTGAAGGATGGAGCTCGTGTCAACTTGCTGTTAAAATTTTGATCTTTTATAAGGTTTTTCAGATATTATCCATTTGAACGGCAACATTTGTAGCTTTACCATAAATATTTTTCTACTATCTTATCAAGATAATAAAATAGCATATGTATAACAAGAGTAAATGCCCCTGTTCTGTCTTAATAAGAGATGGCTCGTTTCTTCTGATTGGCCCAGATGCGATTAAATTGCTTTTTGCTCATTTTGACTTGTTTCTTCCCCGTCCAACAGTCATTAAAATAATAGTTACTTTGATCGTAACCGGTTAACGTAAGAGCGTGTACCGTAAAGCCATGCATGGGTGAAACGAGTACTACCACTGGTTTATTGTTTACTAACTGCCTCTCAATGACAGCATTACTTTTGCCGGTAAGATTGACAGAGCTGCCTGCATATTTTTTGACCAATCCCATTAAGGCAGGGGGATAGATTGTCCAGCCACGTTTGGTAAATGGGTTACCGACATAGCCTTTATTTGGATTTGAAGGGTGTCGCGGCATTTTCTTCGCTAAGGTTACTTTGTTTACCTTGACCCCTTTATATTGCAGCATCATCGTGACTGCCGTGATTTCACAGCCTGTCGGCAGCTCCGGTCTTTGACTGATAATTGGTACATTCAACTTAATCCCGCTGATTCGATTCGCATGTTTACCAAAAACTGTCTTTGACTTATATTGATACCAGGCTAAAACATGATTTGTACCTTTTTCTCGCTTCGTTGCTCTGGTTATATACCCGGAAGAGTTGGTATCAAACGTATATTTGATTCTACCACCATGTTTGCCATAATATGTTTTGGGGTAATATTGAAAATATCTGGTAATCCTTTGCGTTTTTTTTTCAAGCTTTACCGCGTAGTTTATAGTTTTATTGCTATTCAGATAAAAACGATATTGAATGCTTTTACTTGCAGGATAGGATTGATTAATTCTAATTAACTTACTGCCAGTATATACTTTAGAAACTGTAACATTACCTTTTTTAACAGTTACTGTTTTGACTGCCGGCTTCTTTTCCGGTTGTTTAACAGATGGCTTTGCCTTATGATGCTTGTAGACAATCTTAGCTATATCGGCAATGACTTTTTGTGATTTCTCATAAGCAATTCCCTGGGTCATAATCGCTAGCACAAACGGCCGCTTATCATAGACAATTGCTACATCATTATAGATAAGGCTCGCGGGAATCATCCCCACCTTGTGAGCAATCGGCACCCCTTTAATTCCACGGGGAATCGTCGTATTGTAAACCGTTTCCTTCAAATATCCGACTAGCTCTTTTCCGTATTTATTTTTCTCAGAAAATTGATAAAGCTCCGTTGCATAAATCGTCAAATCATTTGCTGATGTGATTGTTTGTCCATTCCTTGGATAAGCATATTGGCCGCCAATACTGTTCATATACTTTTGGAAATTACTTGCACCGACATATTCCTTCAACATAATAAAGGCAATATTATCACTGTATATCATTGCATATTTGACTAATTGCCGAATCGTAAATTTCGTACCGACCTTTTTCTTTTGAATAATGCCGCTACCGCCGAAGTAATGATAGCTTTTGTATGTAAGCGTTTTGTTTAAATTAATTTTCCCTTTGGAAGCCTGCTCCATAACATAAAGGGCAAGTGGCAATTTAATCGTACTCGCAGCACGTCCTGATGATTTTCCGTTTATTTGGAAAACGTCACCGGTAGACAGATCCTTATATTGGATTGTCACCTTGCCGCCAGTCTTTTTTAGGTAACTTTTTAGTTCTGTAGATAACTTCGTAGAAAAACTGGAAGATGCTGCCTCCGTTTTGCTGATTTTTAAACCTGGGATAATTATTGAAATTAGCAAGCAGAGAACAAGCACTATTTTCAGGGCATGTCTAACCTTCACGAATTCCCCATCCTTTTCGACATAATTCAGTACTTTTCTACTATTAGTTTAACAAAGAACTCCACATATATATATAGTTTTTTATTAAACGGCAAAAGGTATCCTAAAAAATGGATACCCTTTTTACTGCTTATTTATCTGTATAAATACGACGTATAACTAATGCCATCAAAGGTGTAGTACACACGCCAGTAAGTATAGTAGTTTGCACTTGTAATTGCCTTTTTAGGGTAAAAATAATAGGTTTGATAGGTTCGACCCACTGTAATCCAATTCTTCGGCTGGTACGTATAGATAACCTTGCTATTATTTAATAACTGCACTTTTGTAACCTTCAAATTACTATAGCCATAGTTAGTTACCCTGAGATATCCCGAATTATAATAAATAAAGTAATTAGCGTTAAAGTAGTAATTTGGTGCCTCTCTTATATCCAACGACAGAGTTTTACTCTTTACCTTACTAGTTCCTTTTTGGCGCACATCTACTCTTACTTTATATTTTCCTTTATAATAGGCTTTCCATGATAACGATTTGCTTCCAGAATAGTTTTTAACTGTCTCCCAGTAATATCCGTTGTAAACCCGGAAGCGATACTCTAAATATTTACCGGATGATTTAGCAGTGAAATAAAAATATTTACCTGCTGGCTGCTTTTTGCTAATATCTGATTTTAATGTTGGCGTTGAAAAATACGATGGCTTGAAAATAGTATAGCTAACCGTTTTACTTGCTGTTTTTTTTGACAGCTTGCTACGAACGGTTACCTTCACCTTATAAGTCCCGGCGCTTTTTGGTTTCCAGGTCACATAATTCTTGGATGAATAATTTTTAATAATCTTCCATTTTTTATTTTGGTAGATACTATATTGGTATTCCAAATTAGTACCTCTAGCTTTTGTCGTCCATGTAATCGATGTAGAGGTCGGCATAGGTGCCTTCTTGTTAGCTTGAAGTGATGAAACTGACACCTTTCCATCGACAATCTGGTAGCTAATTTGTTTAGAAACTATTCGGTTAGGATATTGGGACCTGCGAACGTCAACCTTGATTTTATAAGTACCTGGTTTAGTCGCTTTCCATGAATAGGTAGTTTTTGATCCGAATGCTTGAACTACTCTCCCATTAACCGAATATTGATATTGCAACCCCGATTTGTTTGCTTTAGTTGAAAAAGTGATTGTCTTGCCTGCCAAATACGGCGATTTAATCGATGGTGTTAGTGAAACAATTGTAAAATCAGGTTTATAAGCCGTAATCGTATACGTTATTTCCTTTTGAACTACGGCTGTTTGATAATTAGGATCGCGTGCCTCCACCTTGATTTTATATTTCCCCGGTGAAGTCGGCGTCCACTGATATGTATTGGCCTTACTATATGCCCTGACAACTTTTCCCTGGACAGAAAACTGATAATCCAAGCCTGTTTTACTTGCATTTGCTGTGAAACTAATTGCTTTGCGCTCTGTTTGTGGTGAAGCTAGATTTGCTGTAATACTTGAAACTTGAAAATCTGGAAGATAGGTGACTTCCTGCCACAACTGATAGCTTTCATTCTGCGAATAAAAGTAACTCTTTGGCTTTACAGAGATATAATAAGTTCCTTTTTCAAGTGTTGCCGTTAACTCCTGGTGTTCATTGTAATAGTTATAATCACTGACAACTGTTCCATTCCCGCTGAACAGAGTTATTTCCAGTTCATCTGAATAATAATCATCAAAAGCCGAAAACAAGGTTAATTTTCCTTTATGGGGCATTTCTAGCTTGTAATAGTCTATGTCAGCATCATTCTGGATAGTACCTCGCACACTGTCTAAGGCTTTTATTGACGTTGCTGAATCTCTTGAATCATTCGGTTCACTCTCTGTAACTACAGCTTGCTTGGTCATCGCGGAAGTGCCTGCTGCCTTAGCTGACGGCGGATTCCACGAGCAAGTAACTATTGATAGAAAAACAATTAAAATTGTAATAATTAATCGTTTCAATTCTACCACTCCCTTCTATCTTTATATGTTATATGACTATTTTACTATCATTTACTAAACATTTACAGTTACCCCAGCAAATTTTTAATTATATGTCGATTTGTGTTTTTTTAAAATTTTCAGCTAATAATTATGCTTACGGGCTAACATAAAAAACACCCCCGATTATTTCTTTCGAGGGTGTTGATTCTTTATTTCTAATTTCTATATTTAGTTTTTGTTACCCGCTACCGACACTACGGTCGAAGGTGTTGCTTTATACTATTAATCTACTTATTTAGTTACTTTAACTGTCTTTGCTTTACTAACGTTGCCGGCTTTGTCTTTCACCGTAATTGTAAGGACAGTGCCTGCTTTTTGTTTCTTGATGGTAATGGAATATTGGCCTTTACTGTTAGCCGTTTGAGAGCCGATTAATTTCTTACCAACTCTAACTTCGACTTTAGCTCCAGCTTCCGCTTTACCAACAATTTTTGTTGTCTTATAGGTAACTTTTCCTACTGAAGCAGCATTAGGTGCTGTTTTATCTATAACTGTTACCGTTGCAGCTGCACTTGTATTTTTCGCTTTATCAGTAGCAGTTACGGTCAATTTTGTTCCGGCTTTTTGAGCCTTTTTAAGGGTAACAGTAAACTTGCCATCTTTTGCAACTGCTGTGCCAAGAGTTGTTTTTCCAGCTTTAACTGTTACAGTTGAGCCTGTCTCTGCCTTACCGGTTACTTTCTTGTCTTTGTCACTTACTTTACTGACAACCGGTTTTGCAGGAGCCGTTTTATCAATAACTGTAACTGTTACTGCAGCACTAACATTTTTAGCAGCATCTGTAGCAGTAACGGTTAATGCTGTACCTGCTTTTTGGGCAGTTTTTAATGTAACAGTATATTTACCGGATTTTGCAACAGCAGTACCAAGGGTTGTTTTTCCAGCTTTGACTGTTACCGTTGCACCTGTTTCAGCTGAGCCTGTTATTGATTTGTCTTTGTCGCTTACTGTGTTTACAGTCGGTTTATTTGGCGCAATTACATCCTTGACAGTTGCAATTGTTAATAGGCTTGTATGGTAAGCTAAGTCAATTGAAAATACATATAATGTCGTATTTTCTTTAAGTGGTTGTAATAACGGAACATTGAATCCACCATTATCGCCAGCAGTGACATTGACTTTGAAAGAATTACCATCTGTAATCACTACATGTGTTCCTGGTTCAGCTGTACCAGTAATTTGCATGTCTTTATTTGTAACTTCACCAATTGTAGGCTTTTCAGGGTCGGTAACGTCCTTGACAATAACCTTTGTTACGCTAACATTTCCAGTTGCATCGGTAGCAGTAACACTAACCTCAGTACCTGGTTTTTGGTTAACGATTTCAACTTCAAATTTACCGTCTGCTCCAGCAACTGCAGAACCGATTACTTCATCCTTCACTTTCACTTCAACTTTTGCACCAGATTCTGTTTCACCGGTAACTTTAGTTGTTTGGTCATTAATTTCACCAAGATTTGCTACAACAGGTGCAGTTGTATCAAGTACAGTGATACGGCCTTCAATTTCAGAGTATAATCCTCTGGTTTGTGCTTTGACATAATCGTATAATGCATCGAAATCGGTCTTAATTGTTGTACGATTAGTTCCTTTTGTGAACTCAGTATAACCGTCACCACCGTCAGCCATAAAGTTATTAACGGTTACAGTATATTCACCATTAGGATCAATTTTGTCACCATTTGGCAGGAAGATATCGACTACTTTTTGACCGATTGGGTATTTGTCATCCCAAGTGTAGGTAAATCCGGCAATCTGCATAATTCTAGTTCTGCCTTCTACCCATTGTTGGTTTAGTACAGTTCTAATTTGGTCACCAGTTAATTTCAGAGTAACTAAATCATTTCCAAATGGTTGAACTGCAAACAATTGTCCCCATGTGATATCTCCTTTTTTCAGATCATCACGGATACCACCAGAGTTCATAAAGGCAAAATCAGTTTTTCCAGTTGTCAGCATAGCGTCGGCAATTAGATTACCTAATGCAGATTCGCCAGCGGCATTTGCAGTACGAGTAATATTTTGATAAGCCTTACCCACTTTTTCATTTACTGTTGGAGCGATATCAGCCAAATACTTATCTAGTTCTGCTTTAATTTCTGCATCTTTATGGGCTTCATCTTGGAAAGTTGAAGCAACCTCTGCCTTCTTCGTAACAACATCTTGAGTAACTGGATCAATGGTTAAATCAATATCAGAGAAGGCTGTTCCATAAGAGTAAGATTGTACAAGTATTTTTCCATTAACTGTTGAGTTTAGGTACTTATGGTCATGCGCTCCATAAATAACGTCAATTTCTGGGTCAACAGCTTTGGCAATGTCGACAACCTTACCAGCCGCTTCAGTGCCATCTGTTTTTGATGTGCCTGGATCATGGGAAATAACGACTATTGATTTTACACCTTGATCCTTTAATTCCTTCGCATATTTATTAATAGCTTCAACTTCGTCAGTAAATTTGACTCCTGCAACACCTGATTTTGTTACGATATTAGGTGTTTCCGTCGTAACAACACCAATGAAGCCAATCTTCACTCCATCTACTTCTTTAATAACATATGGATCGAGGACAAGTTTGCCTGAATCCTCATATTCAACGTTTGCAACTACATAAGGGAAGTCTGCACCTTCAAATTCACCATATTTCTCAACTGTTTTGGGATGGGAGCCACCGTTAATTAGGCGAAGCATTTCAGTAACACCTTCGTCAAATTCATGGTTTCCGATTGTTCCTACATCAATACCAATCTGATTCATGATACGGATAGTCGGCTCATCTTGAAGTAAAGCAGATACCGGACGGCTGGCGCCAACTAAATCACCGGCTTGTACCATTAAGGTATTAGCTGGGTTTGTTGCCTCTCTTTCTCTTAAGTAACCTGCTAAATACTCAATTCCGCCAATTTTTTTCCCGGTTGCTTTATCAGTAGTTGAGTAGTCAAGCTGTCCATGGAAGTCATTGATTCCTAGTAATTGAACATGGACATTTTGATCTAATTGATAGGTTTCATAACCTTCTTTAGAAGTTGATGCTTCTACATCCTTTACATTAGGTGTTTGATTCAAATATTGCTTTGCATCTGGTGCCGATTGGAAAACTAATTGAACGCCTTCAACAGGTGCAATTTTCCAGTTGTTATCTGCCACTGGGTTAATTGTCCCCTGCTCCTTAATGTAATCCATTAAGAGTTCACGGTTTTCGTAAGGAGAATCAACTACAACTTCTCCACCTTTAATCGGGAAACCACCACCGCCGCTAGCACGATAGTTGTTTGTAGCAACGATAAATTCTTGATCGTCAGTAATTGGTGTGCCATCCATCATCGTCATGTTGATAACGCGATGTGAGTTAGAATTTTCAACGGTGCCTTTTTCCCAATTGTACCGTCTAGGTTGAGTAACATCGATTTGATATTTGATTCCATCAATAACATCAAAATTATATGGACGGTAGTCATAATCTAAGATGTCTTGTTTTCCACCTTTAGACGGGTCAATTTGTTTAAATGAAGACGCTGACATTTCCAGCCATTCTTTTACTTGAGCACCTGTTAATTTAATTGCCTTTAATGTATTGTCAAACATATAAAGGTCATTAGCACTCTTAATTGACAGCTCACCTTTGCCTATATTTGTAAAGTCACTTACACCGCCGCGACCACCTTTAAATGGTGCTGCAGCTGAAATAATAGGAATATCTTTCAATTCCGGATTTTTATTTTCAATCCAGTCTTTTACATAAGCAGTTTGTGCTTCATTTACAAGCTGAACTGAAGCATCGTCCATTACCCGCGTAAAATAGGTATGCATTGGGTATTTTGTTTCACCAATTTTACCACGAACATAAGCAAGAGTGGCCTCATGCTCAGGTTGCACATCTTTAACGATGGTATCATCCAATTGTGTATCAGCTGTAACCGGACGATCAACCGATTTAGATTTTGTTTTGTCAACTTCCCACTTACCTTCAGCATCTTTCACAAGTGCTAAGTCAAGCACACCAAGATTATTTCCCCAGTACCCTGCTTCTACCGCTGGAGTGCCATTGATGTCACCTTTTTGATTATCGATTCCCTCAATATTATTAAATTCCTTTCCGCCAGGGAATTGTAAATGTGCATGTCCAAATAACATGGCGTCAATGCCAGCTACTTTTGTTAAATCATAAACAGCATTTTCAGCTTTATCTTGGCCTTCTTCAGCAATATCACAACCAGAGTGGGCAATTGCAACAATTACGTCCGCTCCCTCTGTTTTCATTTGAGGTATAAATTTCTTCGCCTGTTGCACAATATCTTTTGCAATAACTTTATCCTTTAGATTATCTTTATCCCAGTTCATTACTTGCGGTGGGGCAAAACCAATAATACCCACGTTAATGGTCACATCATTGCCGCCGTCATCTTTAATGGTTTTTGGAATAATTTTGTAAGGTGTAAAGTAGTTTACATCATTATCAGGGTTATTATCATGGTCATCCTTATAAATGTTTGCGTTTACAATTGGAAAGTCAACTTTCTTTAAAACTTTGTCTAAATAATCCAACCCATAGTTGAATTCATGGTTCCCGACAATACCGCCATCATAATCAAGGTAGTTCATTGCTCTAAATAACGGATGTGTCCCAACTTTGTCAATATTATCCTTTACATATTTCGCTAACGGTGTTCCTTGAATCATGTCACCAGCATCGAATAACATCGAGTTGTTTGGATTAACCTCGGATCTGGCGTCCTTAATCAAGCTCGCAGTTTTGGCCAAACCATAATTAATACCACTACTTGTATCCTTGTAGTAGTCATACGGCATAATGTTAGAATGCAGGTCTGTCGTTTCTAAGATTCTAAGTGTAGCCGTGTTTGCTGAGGTTTCCTCGGCCTTGGCAGCTTGCGGAAAAATGTTCAACGGAATAATTGTAAGCGCTAACACCGCAGCCAAAGATCCATTAAGCACTTTTCGCTTTACGTTACGTTGAATGTTTCTTTTTATCTGACGCTTCACACCTTCTCCACCCTTCGACAAAAAATAGTTTTGCAAAATAATTTTAACAGTCTTATTTTTAGATTAATAGACTTTTTTACAAAAAAATTTGTATTTTATAAGAATTGTTTACAAAACTGTATAATCTTTTTACCAATTTCGCCAGATAATTTTTTGACACAATTTCAAATATATGTATGAAAATTCGACTAAATCTGCTATTCTATTACATGGTTGATAAAATTTTTGGAGGAAATCGAAATGAGAGCTGAAAAAAATAAAAAGAAGAAGCGGAAATGGCTCCGCATTACCGGAGTTGTTTTATTAGTCCTCTTAATAGGAATCGGCGGTTATGCCTTTTCAGTATATAAATCTTTAACTGATGCTGTCGACACAATGCATAAACCTCTGGACCGCAAATCTGACAAAAGAACAGAGGAAGTTTCCTTGCAAAATCAAGAACCATTTTCGGTATTATTATTGGGAGTTGACCAGCGCAAAGGCGATAAAGGCCGCTCAGATACGATGATTGTCTTAGCAGTCAATCCTGAGCTAAAATCCGTCAAAATGTTAAGTATTCCACGTGATACTCGTACTGAAATTGTTGGTAAAGGAACAATGGATAAAATAAACCATGCTTACGCCTTTGGTAATGAGGAAATGTCCATGAATACAGTCGAACATTTCTTAGACATCCCAATTGACTATTATATAAAAGTTAATATGGAAGGTTTTAAAGAAATTGTTGATGCGGTTGGTGGGATTACCGTTAATAACGACCTTGATTTCTCTCAGGGCGGTTATCACTTCCCTAAGGGTCAAGTAACCCTAGATGGTAAAAAGGCATTAGAATATACTCGAATGAGAAAGGAAGACCCGCAAGGAGACTTTGGACGGCAACACCGTCAGCGTGAAATTATCCAAGGTGTCTTACGAGAAGGGGCTAGTCTCTCTTCATTAACAAACTATCGCAGTATTTTTTCTGCTCTCGGTAACAATGTAAGAACGAATCTTTCCTTCGACCAAATGATGGATATTCAAAAAAATTATCGCACTGCTGCTGGCAGTGTTGATCAAATGACGATTAAAGGTAGCGGTACGAAGATTAATGGTATCTACTATTACATCGTTTCTGATTCAGAAAAGCAGCGGTTGCATGATGAACTTGCAACCCAACTTGAAATAAAATAAGAGACTAAAAAACCTCTGCCATCATTATGATTGGCAGAGGTTTTTTTACTTTAAAAGTACCCTTCATCAATTCTATCCCAATATTCATTTCCTAACGTACTTTTTTCATAAGTGAAATTTCATTAGTCGTATCTAATTAAGTGGTTAATGTAACCATTTATGGACTAATGATATTACTTGTTAACTCAACGTGAACTGTTCCCGTAAAAGTTTGCGATACATTATAGTGATCAGTAACTGTAATTTTTAATTGATAGTCACCATCGTCGACTGGTTGATTCAAATCATTATACCCATCCCATTGGAAAGAATTTTTTCCAGCTGATGCATTTGTATTGATGGTCTTAACAACCGTATCTCCTTTGGATATGGCAATCGTAACTTTTCCTGGCTTAAGCAACTGATAATCAATCGTAGTCGGTGCTTTCCTTAGATAGATATCTTTGCTGGCCTGAATCGTTGGAATTCGTCTATCCTGGAGTATGAAGCGGGCGCTGTTCGCGACCGTTATATTCTTCGCTGCATCCTTTGCTTGGACATAGTAATAATAATTTCCTTCTGGGACGAGAATATTTTTGTCATTTTTTCCATTCCAGCTGATGGTTACCGTACCTGGCTGCGTTTGTTTGTTGATTAAGCGTTTGATAACTGTGCCCTTGTCATTATTAACATAGACAATTAGGCTGGCTGTTTCCTTTAATTCGAGTTTTGCGGTACTATTCGTCTTGCCATCGTATTTATATAAAGAAGGCGCTGTTGTAAACTTCACACCTGGATTGTGGGTATCCAGCTTAATTTGTATTTTTTTAGGTGTTCCTGCTTTATCATGGCTGTCGACAATGTACATGACTAAACTATAGATACCATTATTTACCGATTTACCATTTGTAGTCTTCCCATTCCAAACAATTGTATGTTTTCCAGCCGATACCGTCTTTTTATTTATAATCGTTTTTACCGTTTTCCCCGAGGAACTCTTGATTTTAGCCGATATTTTAACCTTTTTCGTTAGAGTATAGGGAATCGTCATCTTTCCGCTTGCTTTTGGAGAGAAGATATAGCTTCCTGAAAGTGTGATTGCTGGCTTTAACTGATTGGCCACTTTAAATGTTGTACTTTTATATACTGTGACCTTTCCATTTGTCATTTTAATTTCTGCTTTATAAGTACCTGATTTAACAAAGTTCTTACTATCGTTTTTCCCATCCCAGTGAAGGGTAAATTTAGAGCTTGATGTGGCCTTATTCACTGCCACTTTTCTGATAAGTTTTCCGCTAGTGCTTTTGATGGTCAGTGAAATCTTACCCTTGCCAGCCGTTTTAAACGAAATGGCTGCTTTATGTTTTCCTGTCATCTTGTATGTCTTTGGCACAGTGATACTGTAGATTGGTACTGACGTCTTAGTAACAGCCTTATTGGCATCGATTCTGCCATAACCATAATAGGAATCCCAGCCTTTTGCTCCAAGGTCCACGGTTGATCTTCGTAAAATTGATTCAACTTGTCCCACAGTAAGGAACGGATTCCTCGAGCGGACAAGTGCTGCAACGCCTGATACAACCGGGGCTGCCATTGATGTCCCATCTAAAAAATAATAATTATTTGTGGTAATACAGGAAAGCATATCCTCCCCCGGGGCTGCAAAGTCAATATATTTTCCACGTTTGGAAAAATCGGCTATCTTATCTCCTGGTGTTGTTGCACTAACACCAAGAACTCCTTCATTTGCTGCAGGGTATTCAAGACTATATTTCTCAGCTTTATCTGCAGATGGCTCAACATTTCCAGCAGCCGCAATCACTACTACCCCTTTTGAACGAGCATATTTAATAGCTGCCTCAATCGCATAGTTATTTCCTTCGCCCCCTAAGCTCATATTGATAATATCGGCATGATTATCAGCGGCATATTTAATGGCTCGTACCACTGATTCTGCTGTTGCTTCTTCACCATTAAATACATTAATTGGCATAATTTTTACATTCGGAGCAATCCCGGCAACACCCTTTTTATTAAAGCTGGCGGCGATAATTCCCGCTACATGGGTTGCATGGAACTGTGGAGTATAGCTAGACCCTCCCGTTACGGCATTATAGGGTTTGACAATTTTCCCTTTCAAATCTGGATGATTTTGCTGAACACCATCGTCAATGACGGCTACAGTTACTTTCGCTGATCCTTTTGTTTTATCCCAGGCTTTGGGCATTTGAATTTTCGAAAGGTACCATTGATATTGATAATATGGCTCCTTTGGTATGTAGCTTTTGGTAAATTTGTAGTTTGGTTCAACCAAGGCAACTTGTTTATTTTTGATAAGTGTTTTGGCTATCGTTTTTAAATCAGCATTCGCTGGAACCCTCACAATAGAAAAGTCTCCGTCTAGAATCGACGAATCCTCTTTGGCATGGACTTGTTTGAGGATCTTAGCTTGTTCTTGTGAATCTGTTTCCGGTTTATAATGGACAATCAACTCTCGGTCCACAAATTCCTGATTATCCTGAAATAACACTTCAGGTTTAATTTGCTCAGGCTGGTTGCTAGATGCTTCCGCCTGCGCAGCCGTCGCTGTAAATGATAGGAATAAAATAAAAAAGCAAAATGACCATATTGTTTTCGGTCTCACAACTACTCCCCCGTTATAATTCTACTAGTTTGCGATTCTCTTTAGATTTTATCATGTTTCCAATGAGATGCGTCACTTGGAAAAAACTATTATTTTTTCATAAAACTATCGGTTAATGTAAAAATCCCCTGACAAGAGCCTGGTATGGCAACTTGGACAAGGGATTCTCTGATTTATTTGTTTAGTTCTGCTCAACTGTTGGAGTAGTTGTTTTTGCAACTGTGACAGTTACAGTTTTTATATTTCCGGCTTTATCCGTGACTGAGACAGAAATCTTAGAATCAGCCGTTTGTGGGGTAATCGTTAATTTATAGGTTCCTTTTGAATCTACTGATTGTGCCTGATAATTCGTTGATGCAATCTTGACATTGACAGATTTTACTCCTGCTTCTGTTTTTATAATAACTTCAGTTGATTGATCTGTTACAGGCTCAACAGTGACTGCTGGAGCTGTTTTGTCAATAACTGTAACTGCTTTTGATGTTACATGTCCAGCTCTGTCTTTAGCAGTCATAGTAATTTTGCTACCAGCCTTTAATGTTTTAGACAACTTAAAGATAAACTGACCATTTGGATTTGCCTTAACAGAGCGGCCCTTTTCAGAACTTACTGTAATCGTTGCACCAGGCTCTGTTTTTCCGGTAATTGTTTTTGATGCATCCGAAACAGTATTCACTGAAAGAGTTGGAGCCGTCTTATCAGCCACTGTTTTGCTCTTCGTTACAGCATTTTTGGCTTTATCTTTAGATGTAACAATCACTTTTGTATAAGCTTTTGGTTTTGGTATTGTCACGGTAAAATATCCAGTTGTTGTTGCTTTTTTAACTTTTGATGTCCAATTACCATTTTTAACAGTTACATAGGCGCCTTTTTCTGTTTTGATTGAGACAACCTTTTGATTATCTGCTACTGGTTTTACAGTTAGAACTGGAGCCGTTTTATCCACAACGGTAACCGTTCTTGCTTTACTTATGTTACCAGCCTTATCTTTCGCGGTAACGGTAATCTTTTTACCAGCCTTTTGTTTTGCTATTTTTTTAGAAAAATAGCCTTTTGAACTAGCTGTTGTATTATACTTTTTAGAACCAATTGTCACGGTTACAGTTGCTTTTGCTTCTGTTTTTCCAGATACAGTTGTCGATTTGTCAGAAACTTGATTTACTTTCGGTACTGCTGGCGCTTTAGTATCAATATTTTTGAAAAATGGTTTGGCGAGCTGGTTAAATGTTTTTGATGATCTAGTGATTTTTACCTTTGCTCCTACCTTGACCTTGTTAAAGAGCTTTTCAATATCCCAGTTGTGCATCCGAACGCAGCCGCCGGATACCCATTTTCCAATTGAGCTTTCATTGTTATTTCCATGAATACCATATGGGTATCCGCCATTCTCCTTAATACTTAATTCCATCCACCGTTTTCCTAATGGGTTTCTTGGTGATCCACCCGGAATACCTTCTTTATACCATGGACGGTTTTTCACTTTAGCACGTATGTAAAATGTTCCTTCCGGAGTAAGACTGCGGGTTTTCCCTGTTGCAACGGGGTATGTTTTAATTAATTTTCCATTTTCATAGAATGCTAGTTTATTAATCTTTTTGTTGATGATAATTAATTGTTGCTTTGCACTTGCTGCTTTCGCTGTCGGCATTTGCGTCTGCGGCAAAAGACCGAATCCCATGCAAAAAATAAGCATTCCAATGAGTATTCGTTTTAACACTTTAATTGCACCCTCTTTATCTTCCATTTATTACTACAATATAGCATAAAAAAACTATTTTGGCAGTAAAAATTTACTAGAAACAAATTGATAAAATATTACAATTTCTGCAGAAGCAGAAAGAGTACCTTCAAAAAACTGAAGGCACTCTTCCTATCGTTCTACTTAGCTTTTATTTTTATTATCTTAAAGCACCATCTTTTCCAAAGTAATACCATTTACCGTTTATTTTTTTCCAGCCGGTTTGCATTACTCCGTTTTTGTCGAAGTAGTACTTCTTGCTGCCAATCTTTTCCCAGCCGGTTTGCATTACTCCGTTTTTGTCGAAGTAATACTTCTTGCTGCCGATCTTTTCCCAGCCGGTTTGCATTACACCATTTTTGTCGAAGTAATACTTCTTGCTGCCGATCTTTTCCCAGCCGGTTTGCATTACACCATTTTTGTCAAAGTAATACTTCTTGCTGCCGATCTTTTCCCAGCCGGTTTGCATTACACCATTTTTATCGAAGTAATACTTCTTGCTGCCGATCTTTTCCCAGCCGGTTTGCATTACACCATTTTTGTCAAAGTAATACTTCTTGCTATTGATTTTTTCCCAGCCGGTTTGCATTACACCATTTTTGTCAAAGTAATACTTCTTGCTATTGATTTTTTCCCAGCCGGTTTGCATTACACCATTTTTGTCAAAATAGTATTTATTTCCTTTAATTGTTTTCCATGTTGTACGCATTACCCCGTCTGTGCTAAAGTAATATTTTTTCTTATTGATAGTTTGCCACTTGGTGCGCATTGCACCATCAGTGCCAAAATAATATGTCTTGCTGCTGATTTTTTGGAAGCCGGTACGTGTGACTCCATCTGAACCGAAGTAATATACTTTATTGTTGACAATCTGCCAGCCTACGCGTACAGCTCCGCTAATACCAAGATAATATTTTTTACCATCAATGGTTTGCCAGCCGGTTTTAATGACGCCAGCCTTGTCGAAGTAATATTTATTACCTTCGATTGTCTGCCAGCCGATACTCATTGCTCCATCTGTACCAAAGTAGTATTTCTTCTTATCTACTATTTGCCAGCCAGTGCGCATTGCTCCACTTATGCCGAGATAATATTTTTTACCATCAATGGTTTGCCAGCCAGTTTGCAGCTCACCTTCTGCATTGAAATAATACTTATTATTATTTATCATTTGCCAGCCAGCCTGCATGACTCCGTCGGCGTTAAAATAGTACACCTTTTTATTTATTACCTGCCAACCAAGCCGTGCTACACCATCTAAGTCAAAGAAATATTTTTTATTATCTACGATCTGCCAACCGGTTTGCATGATTCCCTCTGAGTCGAAATAATACAATTTGTTGGAAATCTCAACAACTCCAGTTTGCATAAAGCCATCTTGATTGAAGTAGTACTTTTCACCTTTTAATAGTTGCCAACCAGTTAGTTTTTCACCTTCTTCATTATAAAAAACTTTTTTACCATATTGTTCTCCCCAGCCAGGAGTAATAATTCTACCCTCTACATAAGGTTCAACTGGACTATTTTTTTGGAAATAATCCGTTAAAATCTCATAATCTACTAGCAGGAGTTCGTTAATACGGCCTGCGTCTTTTGCCTTTTTGAACATCGTAAAGCCGTCTCCGCCGTCAGCCACAAACGCATTCGTCGCCACCGTATATGTTTTCGCTAAATCAATCGGCTCATAACCATCCGCAGTTTTAACTTGGACCTCCCAAACCCTGTTATAAGCATCTCTTGTCTTGTCATACTTAAATTTCAAACCTGATACTTGCATAAATTGGCCTGCGCCGCTTTCAGCTTTGCTGACACTATGCTCAAGTGCATCCCAAATTTCCTGGCCTGTTAAGTCTAAAGTTACTAATAGGTTAGCAAATGGCATTACTGTATGAATATGTCCGAGAGTGACATCACCCTGTGGAATCGAAGCACGAATACCGCCACCATTTTGCATCGCAATCGTAACGTCTTTTTTCAGTATTTCACTTGCCTTTTGTGCCATTGAATCTGTCACTAGGTTACCAAGGTTTGTCTCTTTGTAGCGAACATTACTGCGTTCACCATCGAGATTAACCTTTGAAGAACCAATTACAGTTTGTTTTAATTCATCAAGTGGTTTTTTCAGTTCATCCACTCTTGCTGCTGCTTCGGCATCATCTTTGTAAGTCGCTGTTTCAAGCAATTGACCATCTTGCTTTGTGACAACACCGTTTTCATCAAAGCTAACGTTTAAAACACCTAAATAATTTAGATATTCATTTGCTTGAACAATAACGGTTGGTTCTGGCTTATCAATTACTTCAGGTTTAACCAATTTCGTATGCGAATGGCCGCCGACAATAACGTCAATACCGTCCACTGCTTTCGCTAACTGTTGATCTGGACCATAGCCTAAGTGGGACAGGACAACAATTTTGTTAATACCTTTTTCTTTTAAAGCAGCAACCGTTTCTTTTGCTTTATCAACTGCATTTTCAAAAACGATATCTTTGGATGGATTTGCAAGGTATGTTGTGTCTTCAGTAGTTAAACCGAACAGACCGACCTTTTCTCCATCGATTTCTTTTACAATCGCCGGATAGATATTTCCACCCTCTGGTGCAGCGTTGATTTCATCCTTGAACAACTGGCTTAAGACTGGGTCTTTTGTAACGTTGACGTTTGCTGACAGCATTGGGAATTTCATGTCTTTGATAAAATCAGCCAATATATTGGAATCTTTATCAAATTCATGGTTTCCGAACGTCATTGCATCATAGCCAAGTTTGTTCATGAACTCTAAATCTGCTTTTCCAAGGTACTTATTGAAGTACAGTGTACCTGAGAATACATCCCCTGCATCAACGAGCAAGGCATCTGGTTTTTCCGCTCTAACTTCGTTAACAGCAGTAGTTAATTTTGGATATTTTTCAACATTTGCATGCGTATCGTTGACATGCATAATCGTTAAATCTATTGCTTTTGGTCCCGGTGGTGTAACTTCATCATTTAGATTAATCTGTGCTAACACCGGATCATGGTCACTCACTCGTCCATGCATCGGTGTAAATGGCGCGTTCAGGTGAACGATATCAATCTCTGAACGATTTGCAAGATTGTTAGAAACTAGCATATGGTCAAGCACTTGCGAGTTTCCTTGATAGGTGTAAGTGAATCTATCTGGGACTGGAACCTTTTCAATCAGGTTGGTGAGTTCATCACCTTTTAATTTAATTAACGGATTTGAGAATTCAAAATCGTTTAAGTCGCCAAGAACAACGATATTGGCATCGGCATTTTTTGATTTTACATTTTTTATAAAGGTATTCACCACTTCAGCAATCTTAAGCCGCTGAACTTCACTATCAAGTGTTGGTGGTTGAACTTTACCAAAAATCGGGAAGTCGCCGCCTTTAGAGTTAAAGTGGTTAGCAATGACAATAACGTCTTTACCTTTAAAAGTAAATTCTGCTGCTAATGGTTTACGACTTGAGTTAAATGCTTCATTCGTAGGGTCAATTCTACCAGGGTTTAACGTTAGGGAACCATTTTCATAACCAACCGTTTCCGTGGAGCCGCCCTTCTTCGCTCCTTCTTTTAGGGCAACGCGGTCAGGGTTATAGATGTAACCAACTCGAATGTTACCATTTGGTGCCCCGCCATCCTGATTGTTTACTGGTTCAATATCCGTCCATTTATATGTTGGACCACCAGCTTGTTTGATGGCATCAATTAAAGCTTGATAGTTTTGGTCAGCTGCAGTACCGCCAGCAGTCTCACCGTTATTGTCTTGTACCTCTACTAAGCCGACAATATCTGGGGTCTTCAAATTATTTACAATTGACTCAGCAATTTTTGCGGTTTTGGCTGTGTCTGCCTTCGTATAGTTCTCCATATTGTAGGAAGCAACTGTTAATTTATCGTCATTATTAACAATGTTTGTCGTTTCTTGTTGATAATCGCTTTCTACCAATGTTGGCAATTCAGACTTGTTTGTTAAGAGCTTGTAATTTTGGAATGTATAGGTGATAACACCTGTAACAGTGCCATCATAATAATCTCCAGTTTTGACTTTGTAATTTTCATCTTTTGTTGTGAATAAAAGTGGTAGGCGTTCTGGGTTCATATTGTCTTTCGTAATTGCAATTCCGCCGGGTGTCGTATATGGCTTACCATCAACTTTTGAGGTCGGGGAAATGACCGGCACTTCACCATATCTTTGCGGTGCGATTGCAATTGGGTTATCGATTGCAACTCGCATGCCCTCAATACTTTCCCAGAAATCGATACCGTCTTCTTTAGGGTCGAATTCTTTAAATTGGTCATTATCAACCACTTGTGTCGGCGGATTGATGTCTTTTCCGATGACAAGGGCTTTTGGCAATTCTTGATTGCTTGCATGAACTGCAATCTTGCCAGAGTTGGCATCAAGTTCAGTAGTGGTAAGATCTGTATTTAACATATCACTGTAGCCTTCAAGAACCCATTCTTTAACTAAACCATCAACAGAAATAAGATCGCCAACTTTGACGTTATGGCTCTTTTTGTACACCAGAATCCCTTCTGATGTATTTGAATTGTTGTCAGGATTTGGATCCTGCATATAAAAATTGTTGGCATCTTTTACAAACGTAACAACACCAACTACACCAGTAACAGTTTGACCTTTTAGCGGGGAATCATGGCCTTCCCCTTGGATGGCATTGATTTTGACACCATCAGTCGGAGGATCAGTTGGTGTTACTGGGTCAGTCGGTTCTTCTGTTAATTGATTGAAACTCATCTCTGTGACAGTGGTAATTCCTGGGACAGTAAAATATGCACCTAAAGTCCCCTTAATATAAACAACCTTTCCTAAGTTGTTTGGATTTGTTTGTAAATTAAAGTTTGTTCGTATTTCACCTGTTGGAAGCCGAACAGGCATAATTTTCGCAGGATCTGTTTCTGTTGGGCTATCAGCAATAGCAATGTTTGTATTCCCGCTAAATGGAGCAGTTTGTTGGTATTT
This sequence comes from Bacillus rubiinfantis, assembly GCA_000752035.1. Classification (GTDB taxonomy): domain Bacteria; phylum Bacillota; class Bacilli; order Bacillales; family Cytobacillaceae; genus Neobacillus; species Neobacillus rubiinfantis. The sequence continues at coordinate 347,894 of CCFE01000011.1, forward strand.
GTTAGCCGCAGTTGTATAACCAACAATATACCCCTTAACAGTTGCTGTTCCGGAGTTATTGGCAATCGCTTGTTCAACGGTTATGTAATTCTCTGCTGCACTTGCTTGAGGTAAATAAGGTAAAACAAAGCTTGCTACTAACGTGAAGATTGTTGTCAGAATAAACAGCTGCTTTTTAAATAACCTCAAGATTCACGCCCTCCTTTAGTTTTATCTTTCTTTTCTAAAAAACAAGATTTCGACAATCAAAAGGACATATTCCTTGTGTCACTTTTAATAGTCTTTAAAAATTAAATGGATGCGTTTACATGGTGAGGTAGATTCTACTTGTAACTTATAAAACCTTTTGACTCTTATTCTATAAAAGTCACCTCCGGTTTTGACTTTAGCCTTGCACCATCAATTTTAGTATAAATTCGGTCAATAATCTACAGTATTTAACAATATTTCCACATAACATTATAAATTGGTAAATTACTTTATATATAGTTAAAATATAGTATTATACCTCCAAATAACCAAAATTGGATGCAAGTAATTTCAACTTAAAAAAAATTAATTATCTGATTATTTATAATGTTGTGTTAATATAATGACATTAAACCATTTGATTGGGGGGAGATAATTGCTGTCATTTATTCTCGTTGTATTAGTGTTATTTCTACTTCCAGGTCCGGCGGTTATTTTAACGGTAACGCAAACGGCTCGGGGCGGGCGAAGAGCGGGGGTTATTACCGGTGTGGGAATAGCTGTCGGCGATCTCATCCATACGATTGCTGCGGTACTTGGACTCTCGGCCATATTAATGACCTCAGCATTGGCTTTTGAAATAGTTAAATACTTAGGGGCAGCCTACCTTGTTTATATCGGCATAAAATCATTTTTGGAAAAGGCAAAACGGCAGGAAGTGACTTCAGCAGCCGCAAAACCAGAGAAACAGGCAGCTATCGTGTCTTTTCGCCAAGCATTACTGATTGAACTGCTTAATCCGAAGACAGCCTTGTTTTTCCTGGCCTTTCTGCCCCAGTTTGTTCGGCATGATGGAACATCGGTTGTACTCCAATTACTTATACTTGGAATGACGTTTGTTGTGATGAGTATTTTGTACACAACTTTATTGGCATTTCTCACTAGTTCTGTAGGGAGAAAATTGTTTAGCCACAGGAATAGCTGGTTGTCCCGTTGGCAAGGAAAAATTGTCGGGACGATTTATATTGGATTGGGCATACAACTCATTCTTCAGAGTCAGAAATAATGAAAAGAAGTACTACACCATGGTAGTGAATCGCAAGGCAAATAGGGTGAGGAATACTCACCCCATTTTTCAAAAACAAAAATAGCTTATAAAATCGCAATCTAAATGACAATTTGCCAATAGATATTCTCTAGCTGATAATTGGATTATTAAAATAGATGGGAATCACAGCTGATTTTCCTGTGTTTGAAATAAGAGGAAAAGTTCCGTTTATCCTGGGAAATACTACTATTCCCCTCGAATTAAGGGAAGTTTTTCCTCTTATCACTTCAAAATCCCCCAATTTTGCCTTATTTTGAGGTATTAAGCGGAATTTCTACCTTTATTTCTGCCTTTTAAGCTGCAAAATTTTCATTAGACGGAAATTCTCCGCTTATGAAATCTCATACTATCATATCTTAATGATTTGCGACCCCCGTGTAATAAAACCCCATCTTCGCCACATGTTCCTTGTCAACCATGTTTCTTCCATCAAAAAGATAAGGCTGCTTAACTAAAGGTTTTAACTTACTCCAATCGAGCTCTCTATACTCATCCCAATCGGTGCAAATCATCACAGCGTCGGTGCCTGACACCGTATCAGCGACTGTCTTAAACTGGTGACAGCCGGCGGAGCTCCCTGACCATTTTACAACAGGATCGTGCACTTTGACATTTGCCTGTTCGTTAATCAGTGCCTCGATTATCTTTATGCTTGCTGATTCTCGTGTATCATCTGTGTTTGCTTTAAACGCTAATCCAAGGACGGCAATCGTTTTTTCTTGTAGATTACCGCCTAAGGCTTGTTTAAGTTTATTGAGTAAATATAGCGGCTGCTCTGTATTTACTTGTACAACACTTTCCAGAATCGTTAGCGGAGAGCCTGTTGCTTCCGCAGTATGGAGTAAGGCATTGACATCCTTCGGGAAACACGAACCGCCATAGCCCAGCCCAGCACGAAAAAAATGCGGGCCAATGCGGTGGTCCAGACCCATCCCTTGTGCAACATCATTTATATTAATCTCCAGCTTATCACATAGCCTTGCTAATTCATTAATAAACGAGATTTTTAGCGCTAAAAACGAATTAGCCGCGTATTTTATCATTTCCGAAGCTTTCGGGTTCGTTTCAATAATCGGACATTGAAAGTTATCATAGAGTTCTCTCATGATCCTTCTAGCGGTATCACTCGTTGAACCAATAACAATTCGGTCCGGTTTCAGGGCATCAGCCAAGGCTGATCCTTCACGCAGGAATTCTGGATTGGAAACAACCGCAAACGGCACGGACTGAAGTTGACTTGTTTTAATCCACTCCGTTACTAACTCGGCTGTCCCCACCGGTACCGTACTTTTTGTCACAATTACTTTAGACCTATTCATATACCTCCCGATGTCCTGGGCTACATTTTTTACATAAGAAAGGTCTGCACTGCCGTTTTCTTCCTTCGGGGTGCCGACACAGATAAAAATGACATCATTCATCTCGATTGCTTTTTTGATATTATCAGTAAAAGTAATTGTTTCATTTTTTACATGCTTCCTTAACAGTTCATCTAATCCTGGTTCATAGAAATGCAGATTACCTGCTTGCAAGGATTGAATCTTTTGCGTATCCACATCCAGTCCGGTAACCTGATGGCCCATTTCGGCGAAAACCAGCCCGGTTGTCGTTCCTACATACCCTGTTCCAACTATAAGTAGTTTCACAACTGACCATTGCCCCTCCTTTTGTTCACATCATTACTCGTCCATTCCTATCTGGAACTAGTAACAATGTATTCTCAGGGGGAGCGATGGGAAGGTTGTCCAGCTTAGAAAGGGCTTAAATAGGCTGACGCTAAAGGAAGCTATACCGTTTGAGCAGAAACTATGTCTGTTAACATAATTATGGTTTTCAACAATGTTATCCACATGATTATCCGAGTTATTAACATCAAACGATATATACCCACAACTTTATCCACAAAAACAAGCAGGTTTATCCACTGCATACTACTTACCGGTCTAAATATCCACAAAATTTTTAAAAATATCAACAGTTTATCTATAGTTATCCACTACTTAGGAACTAGTTATCCACAAATTGAAAACTTCCGGTATGTTTACAAGACAAATCCGCCAATCCTTGTTCATTACTTCACAAAACATTCACCAATATAGCTCGACTTTGTGACTTAAGTCACTACAACACTACCTAATAAAAGTAAAATGAAAGTGTAAACAAGCTTATATACAAAACAATTTAGGGGTTAATTTGGAGGGAAGAAAGATGGGTAAAATGGCAAAGTTTGCAGCATTAGTGATGACTTCTACATTAATTCTTAGTGCCTGTGGAAAAAATGATGTCGCTGTGGAAAAAGCAACAAAGGCAGCAAACGCAACTACGTCAGAAACACAAGTTTTCATGCCCCATAAAGATCTAAATCAAAAACCAACTCCGATAAAAATAAAACGCATGGGCGAACATGAAGTGAATGTCGAAATGACTTCACAGATTACTGATATACAATTATCTAAAGGCGACACGTATAAAGCCTGGACCTTTAACGGTGAAGCCCCTGGACCAGTGATTGTCATAAATGAAGGGGATACGATTAACTTTTCTTTAAAAAACATGGACCCGGCCATTCCGCATAGCATGGATATGCATGCCGTACATGCTGCTCCTTCTAAAGATTTTGCTGATGTCATGCCAGACAAAACTGGTAAATTTAGCTATACCGCCAATAACCCTGGCGTCTTCATGTATCACTGCGGTACCAAACCGGTACTTGAGCATATCGCCAACGGGATGCATGGGATGATTATTGTCAAACCGAAAAATGGTTATCCAACTGACGCAAAAGTTGACCGTGAATATGTTGTCATTCAAAACGAATGGTATAAGTATAATGATTTAACTGATATGACAAATGGCACTCCAAAATATGTTGTCTTCTCAACTAAAGCATTAAAAGCTGGCGATGCCAATACAAATGGTACTGTCGGTGCCCTTGTTGACCACCCACTGATTGCTAAAGTGGGCGACAAAGTCAGATTATATGTCTTAAACGTGGGTCCAAACGAAGTATCTAGCTTCCATGTTATTGGTACATTGTTTGATGATGTATATCTTGACGGCAACCCTGCAAACAATCTTAAAGGAATGCAAACCGTTATGCTTCCAGCTAGCGGTGGCGCTGTTGTAGAGTTTACGGTTGAAAGAGAAGGCAGCTACTCTATTGTAACGCACCAGTTTAATGACGCCACTAAAGGCGCTGTTGGTACTTTACAAGTAACAAAAGACGGTCAAGCCACAACTCATGAATAAATTTATAAAACCAGCACCGAGACGTGGTGCTGGTTTTTTTTTATTTTCTTGCCCCCAACTCTACAACTTTGCTGCTGTGGTAGGTGGCTTTCACTTTTAGTTTCATTCTTAGTTCCTCACTTAAACAATCCTTCTGAAGTACTTCGTTATATCGTTGCAGAAAGACATGGTAAAGATACTTTCCTCTTAATACAAGTTTTAACACAATAGCCCTCCTTAAATTTAACCATAAATCGCGGGAGATTCGTATTCGGTAACTGGCGAGCATCGTCAACAGACTACAGCCCCTATAGCTTTGCGTCCCCATCTTTCAATAGGTTTGCCGTTTCGTACGATTTATGTGCTTTTTTTTACTATAAGAAAGGATTGACTAAAAGAAAAGAGACTTAAGACCCATCAATTCCCCCGCAAATACAGGATTTTTTCTTGTCTTTTCATTACTGTGCTTTTTAAGGTTTTAAAGTAGCCGAACGTGTCAATGATGATGAAGTCAAACTTGATTGTTTAAAGGATGTTTTCAGATGAAAAGGGTTCGTTCTTTACTTATTTTGCTCATTGTGTTCGGCTGTTTGCTGGGTGGCTTTCTTTATCATAAACAAATAACAACGGATGAGAAAAAATCAGCTATGCCTGCACGGAAAAAGGAAGTTCCTCATCAAGATGAACCTGATATCAATGTGATGGCGAGGCCGAAAAGTATCCCCGTGCTTGTAAATAAACAGCATCCATTGCCGGAAGCCTATGAGCCAGAGGACTTGGTTGATGCAAATATTGGTTTTATTTTTTCCGAAGATTCGCCAAAACGAAAAATGCGTGCGGCGGCAGCGGCGGCCATCGAGGAATTATTTGCGGGTGCTGCTAACGATGGGATTACCCTGCTAGGCGTCTCCGCGTATCGGTCGCGGGAAACACAGGAGGCGTTGTTTCAACACTATGTTCAGGAAGATGGCTTGGAGGCAGCCAAACTGTACAGTGCCCCTCCAGGTACGAGTGAACATGAAACGGGATTGGCCATTGATGTCACCGGTGGAGATGGCCGCTGTGCGGCAGAGGACTGCTTTGCAGGCAGTCCTGAGGCAAAATGGCTTGAAGACCATGCAGCAAAATATGGTTTTATCATTCGCTATCCGAAGGGGAAGGAAGTCATCACAGGCTATCAATATGAGCCATGGCACTTGCGTTATGTCGGCAAGGAGATTGCCGAAGTCATTGCCGCTAATGAGATCACATTAGAAGAATACTACCGAGCCGTGCCGGTAAGTAAATAAGGTATTTTTGGGGCTGGGGGACTGATTGCCGCACAGCTGTTCATCTATCTGACTTAAGCGGACATATTCGGGACCAACCAGCCCTTTTTTAAAAAATCTACACCTTTTCTTCAATAAAATGTGTAATAATGTTGATAATATTTTTCTTACCTGACACAAACCTTTTTGGCTCAAAGTCGGCTGCTTTTTTTAGTACTTCGCTCAAGTCATCGTTTTCTCCCCAAGAAAGGATGTAACCCGAATTGACAAACTCCTCAACAATTTCCAATTGATGATTATCATTATGTTCGTTGAATTTTTTTAACCTTGCTGCAGCAATGACTTTTTTCCCTTTTTTTACTGCAGAGACAATCGAGCCGACTCCAGCATGGGTGATAACTAAATCAGCCTTATTTACAAGCTGTTCCATTTCGTCAAATTTAATAAATGGCTTTATTGTTAAAAAATCACTCTCAAATGGTGTGTGACCGCTTTGGACAATAATCTCATCATGAATAAACCCAGCTTTTCTTACCCTTTCAATCTCATTTAGCAGCCGAGCAAAAGAAAGTTCATGAGTACCTAGTGTAACAAGTATCAAAAGATTGACCCCCCATAGACGGCTTTTGGATAAACCTCGAGCATTTTTTCCCATTGGACGACAAATAGGTCCGCAATCGGATAGATTAACCGGCCAGATAATGAGGCACTTTTTGTTTTTGCAAAGCTCTCAATGTAAATGACCTTTTTACCAAATAGTTTCGCAATATAGCACATTGGCACCGCTGTGTGCGCACCTGTTGTAATAATCACATCCGGTTTTTCTTTTAAAAAAATATAAAATGATTTCAGTATATTAAAACTGAACACTAGTGTTGCATTAATTTAAATTCACTATTAAAAACATTCACAATGTTCAATTTTGTTATTTTAAGCAAAGAAAAAGTCCTTTATAATAGATAAGTCAGGTGGTAACCCGTCCAAATCCACTAATAAAGGACATCTCTCATGGACAAGATTACACGAAAAAATTCATTTGGACAATGGTTTTCACCGATTAACTCTCAATTATTTGAGGAACAAGTGAAAACATTGAAATTAGATTTCTATAAGAAAAAATTAACGACGGAGTCGTTCTTAAAATTACTGCTTTTTGCGCAACTCCAGGAAGTCGAAAGTCTTCATGCACTTAGTGATTGTCTTTTCGATGATCAGCTTCAGAAGTCAATTGCCCTTGATTCTATTAGTATTTCTCAGCTGTCACGCCGGTTAAATGGATTGAATCCAGATTTATTCCAAAGGCTTTTTCTTGATTTGGTATCACAAATTCATTCCAAAACCCATTACACGAAACTTGTGATGCCCTTAAAAATCATCGATTCAAGTACATTGCCACTAAATTTGACGAATCATAAATGGGCAAAATTCCGTAAAACCAAGGCTGGCGTGAAGTTGCATCTGCGTCTCGTGTTTATGGAAAAAGGAACGTCCTACCCAGAAAAAGCCATTATAACAACTGCCAAAGAACATGACCGTGGCCAGCTCGAAATCATGGTTGATGACAAAGAATGCATGTATGTGTTTGACCGTGGTTACCTAGATTACGAACGTTTTGACCGTATGACCGATGATGGCTACTTTTTCCTTTCAAGGCTGCGGAAAAACGCTGTTATTCGAGAAGTTTACAACTTTAAACTACCCGAAAATACGTCTGTTTTATCAGACCAAATGGTCTTAATCGGTACTACACAAAACCGCGCTGAAAATTATTTTCGCCTAATAAAGGTCTTGGATTCAAAAGGCAATGAACTCCATTTAATCACCAATCGTTTTGATTTGAGCGCTGAAGAAATCTCAGAAATGTACAAATCACGCTGGGCCATCGAATTATTTTTTAAATGGATCAAACAACATCTCAGCATTAAAAAGTTTTACGGTCAAAGCGAATGGGCGATTCAAAACCAAGTATTTATCGCACTTATTGTGTTTTGCCTGCATGTTTTAGCGCAAATTGAAACAAAAAGTAATAGAAAAGTTCTACAAATTAGCCGTTATTTAAGGGCTGCACTATGGAAACCAGCACATATTTGGCTTCGAAAGATAGAAGGAAAAGCCATCCCTTAATGAGCAAATTTGTTGTGATCCCACACGTTTTTAGGTCTAATTGTAAATAAATTTCCAAATGGACAGAGCCACCTTTAATTGGGTATTTAACTTTTTGGCTCTAAATAAGAAAGATGATTATACTGAATATTCAATCATGCTTTATGCAACACTAGTGAAAACTGAATTTAAAAATATATTTAAACAGGTTATTCCTTGCACCGAATACTAAAAAAGATACTTTGTACTCGTCCTTTAATTCTTTTGTTAACTCTGTGTTTTCGGTAACGAGGTGGTAATCGTATTTTTGGAAAAGAGACTTGAGCTGTAATAATTCAGTTAAATGCCCTCCTACAGAACAGATAAATAATACTTTTGGTTTCTTCATTGGTGCCCCGCCTTTTTAATTGTAAATATATACACTACTTTATTTTAATATAAAAATGGCCAAAAAGAATCAAACCCCCTCATAAAAAGATGAGGGAGTTTATTTACATTAATTACCTTTTATTTCTAATAGTTTTTTTATCCTTACCTAATTTTTAGGCTTCGGTTGCTGGGGTAAATTTACATTAATTACCCTTAATTTCTAATAATTTTATCCGCAGTTCGTTTTCCATCGTTGCCAAGTCTTGTTCAGCTAAGCGGCGTTTTTGCCGGCCTTCTTCCTGAATTCGCAACGTTTCTTCAAGGGTGGAGATCAAGTTTTCCTGCGTTTTCTTCAGCGTCTCAATATCGACAAGACCGCGTTCATTTTCTCTTGCCGTTTCAATCGTATTGGTCTTCAGCATTTCCGCATTTTTCAACAGCAGTTCATTGGTTGTTTTCGAGACCTGCTTTTGCGCCTCTACCGCATGCCGCTGGCGGATCAATGTCAAGGCAATTGCTACTTGATTTTTCCATAATGGGATCGCCGTAACGATAGATGACTGGATTTTTTCCACAAGCGCTTGATTTGTATTTTGTATCAGGCGGACTTGTGGCGCACTCTGAATCGTAATTTCCCGGCTTAATTTTAAATCATGGAGACGTTTATCGAGGCGGTCGGCGAATTGAATCATATCGTTGACCTCTTGGAATTTCATCTGGTCATTCGTCGCTTCTGCCTGTTTTTTCAGCTCTGGAATGATTTTTTGGTGCATTTCCTCCAGCTTTAGCTCCCCAGCTGCGATATAAATATTTAACGCATGGAAATATTCTTTATTGGTGTCATATAGCTGTTCGAGTAATTTGATGTCTGAGAGGAGGATATTTTTACTACGCTCCAGCTTAACGGTAATCCGGTCAATTTGTGCCCCGGTTTTTTGATATTTAGATAGCGCCTCCTGAAGCGAACTGGAAATTTTCCCAAACATACGCGCAAATAAGGATGGCTTCCCATCCTTCAATTCGTCGGGATTCACCTCATTCAGCCGCTTCATTAGGTCATTGATAATTTCACCAATTTCCCCCACATCCTTTTTTTGCACATGCTCCAGCATCGTTTGCGAGAATGAGAGCAGCTTTCCCTGGGCTTGTGTACCATATTGAATCATCGCCTGATGATTCGTTGGGTCGATTTGCTCTGCCAGTTGGATGGCTTTGGCTCGATGCTCCTCGGGAATGACATCAATTAATTTTAATGGCTTTTCCTCCGCAGATTGCGAAGATGTGAGTGGCTGCTTTTCGAGCTGAAAACCGTCACTAAACGGGTCTGCCAAAATATCCTGTAATAAATCAGCGGATTTTTTATTTAAATTCACATTGTTTTCACTCATTTTAACCACCTATCCTCATTAGGGAATTTGGAGTCTTTTTGTTTCTGGATGGAATGTTTTGCGACATCAATTTCAAAATGTAAATGATCAACATCGTTGGAAACCATCTGATACAAATCTTCTTCCAGCGTTTTTGTCAGTTCATTTAAAGTTTGCCGCGTTTCAATTAGGGATTGATTGATTTCCACGCTCTTTTTCGGCTGTGCTGCCAGAAAGCTATATTTTTCCGTCAGTTCTACGATTGAATCCAAATGTGAAAAATAGAAAGATTCTGCTTGATAAAAGCGTTTTGGCTCCTTTTCGGCCATTTTTTGAATTTTCTTGGTGATTCGCAAAATATCAATCCTCTGTTTGACACTTGAGAGTTCACGAATGGTAAATAATGATGTATTTAAACGACGGATTTTTTTGCCGGCCTCCGCTAAGTTTTTACGAATATACCGGTATTCCTTCCTTGTCAACTGGTGTTTTTTGAGATAGCTTCTGCTCATCATCAAGGATAATAAAGCGTAGACCACACAGCCGCCTCCTATAGCATACGCCAGGGATGGCAAGAAGTTTTGCTCAAGAACGATAAAGCTGATTGCCCCCGTGATCACAGAAACAGGCACTGCCACAAATGAACGGAGTAAAAATGAAACGACCGGATTCATCATCATCGACTCCTGTCTATTTTTTATGCAACTAATTATCATACGAATAAAACAAATGAATGTTTCAAATTTCAACATCTCACTGCAAAAAATGACTTCCATCTTATAGTTCAACAATACATGAAAAAACTCCTGCCTGCCATAGACTACAAACGGAAACCATTCTAAGACTTGAGACTGATTTTCTTGGGTTAGGCCCGGGGGGATATTTGGATAAAAAAAGATGAGACTGCGCCTCATCATTTACTTATTTGCTGTTTTTTGAGCTTTAAACCAAATAAACAATATTAATGTTGAAAAAACCTATACATTAGCATCCCGAAAAAGTAAAATGTTTCTCAAAGGAAACATTTTTTACATAAGAGAATATACAATATAATTAACTACATCATCTTCACTATTAAAATATTTTAAAAAAGGAAGTGGAAAATGTGGCTGAAAATGTACTTTTGGCATTAGGTTTAACGCTTCTTGCAGGTCTTGCCACGGGAATTGGCAGTTTGTTGGCGTTTTTTACCTCACATACGAATACAAAGTTTTTATCTGTGACGCTTGGATTTTCAGCGGGAGTCATGATTTACGTGTCGATGATTGAGATTTTTGTTAAGGCAAAACAGGCACTTGTCCACTCCCTCGGAACCGTGCCTGGTAGCTGGTTGACCGTTGGTGGATTTTTTGCGGGAATGCTGTTGATTGCAAGCATCGATAAATTTATTCCAAAACAAACAAACCCACATGAACTGCGGACTGTCGAGGATATGTCCGCTCCTAACGAAAAGCAGCCAGATTTATTGAAAATGGGTATGTTTACGGCCTTGGCCATTGGCATTCACAATTTTCCCGAAGGCATTGCTACTTTCACTTCGGCTTTGCAAGACCCGAAGCTTGGGATTGCGATTGCTGTTGCGATTGCGATTCATAATATCCCTGAAGGCATCGCCGTTTCCGTTCCAGTCTATTTTGCAACAGGAGATAAAAAGAGAGCGTTTAAGCTATCATTTTTATCCGGATTATCAGAGCCGATTGGAGCATTGGCTGCCTATCTATTTTTAATGCCGTTTCTCAATGAAGTCATGTTCGGAATTATTTTCGCAGCTGTCGCCGGTATTATGGTATTCATCTCTTTAGATGAGCTATTACCTGCCGCCAAAAGATATGATGAAGCCCATCTATCAATCTATGGACTGATGGCTGGAATGGCGCTAATGGCAATAAGTTTGTTACTGTTCATGTAAGCTTATATAAGCTTGCAAGTTCGACGCTACCCATCTATCACGGTGGCTTCCAGTACCAATAAAAACCAAAGTGTCCGCCCCACGTGGACAAATCAGCGCATTTGTCCACGAAGGGTGCCAGGCACCAAACTGGATTGCCTGTTCAAGGCATTTGTCGGTTAGGGGTCCGCCTTGAAGGTCGGAGATGGTGCGGGATAGGCGGATGATTTTGATTTGGCTGCGGGTGCTCAAGCCTTTTTGGATGAGTAGTTGCTTTAAAGTGTTTTGCTGTGAAGCAGTAAGATGGGTTGTTTTCATTAGCTCATCATACGATACCCTGCTATTACAAATTTCTCTTCCATAGCGGAAATATTGCCGTTCCCTTGCTTGCTCCACTCTTTTTCGAATTTTCGCGGAAGGTTCGATGTTCCCTTCATCTTGTAACTTACTTTCTTGCCAATCCACCGACTCTAAGGAGAGATGAATATCAAAGCGGTCGCGCAATGGCCCAGAAAGCTTATTTTGGTACGCCTGAATTTGCCTCGGAGAACAGGTGCAATAATGCGACCTAGAGCCGTAGTAACCGCAGGGGCAAGGGTTCATCGCTGCCAGTAGAATAAAAGTAGCGGGATAGGTAATTGTCGCGTGAGTTCGGCTGATGGTAATCAAGCCATTTTCCAGCGGTTGTCTTAACATGTCCAATGTCTTTTTTGAGAACTCACCAATTTCGTCCAAAAATAGGACACCATGATGGGCCAAGGAGATTTCACCAGGTTTCGGGTATTGTCCTCCACCAATAATTGACACACCTGAGGCAGAATGATGAGGATTGCGAAATGGCGGCATAGTCGAAGTAACATACGTGGTATGGGATAGCTGATGAAGACTAAGCACTTCTAAGCGCGCTTGTTGTGAAAGTGGAGCAAGAATTGTCGGAAAACTCCAAGCGAGCAGGCTCTTTCCACATCCCGGCGGACCTGTGATGAGCACATGGTGTCCACCGGCGGCAGCAACTTCTAAGGCATACTTCGCATTGGAATGACCAACTATTTGCTGAAAATCAGGATGCTCCAATTGAACTCGTAGAGATGTTTCGTCGTCTCTGTTGGGATTTTTCTTAACAAAGACTGACGGGACACTTTCACCTGTTAAATGGCCGATAACATCCTGCAACGATTGAACATAGACAAGATTTAATCCTGTGATATCCAGTGGTGGCAGGTTCTCATCATATGGCAGATAAAGTCTCTTCATGCCTGCCTTTTGTGCTGCAAGTATTGCTGGTAGTAAACCTTCGACAGGTTGAACAGACCCGTCCAATGACAATGCTCCAAGAAAGCCAGTCGTTTCTTCGACTCTCGCATCCAATTCGTGCAGTGCCTTTAGCACGGCAATCGCCATAGCCAAGTCAAACAGCGAGCCCATTTTCTTTTGGTCAGAGGGTGAAAGATTAATGATGATTTTTTGTCCTGATACGTTATACCCTAGTGTCGCCAATGCTGCAATAATCCGCTCTTTTGCCTCTTTAACAGCGGTATCTGGAAGGCCAACAATTTTAAAAGAGTCAGGGCCAACCCTTGTGCTAACCTCAACATGCAAGCGATAACCATCCATTCCCTTTAAGCCAATACTGGTTACACAGGCCCACATTATATTTTCACCTCATCACAGGTGTATAACTTGCCCTGACGCCATTCCAGTCGAGCATTTGGCGGTAATTGCATGTATTGCTGATAGTGAAGGGATTGCGGATCAGGGAAATAACTGAGAAGGGGTTCCGGAGTAACTAGGGAATTTGTCTCGAGGGAAAAATAATAACGACAGCTGCTCCAGCGGTAATCCTCTGGTGTCTGAACCATTCCCGCTGCTACTGGGTTTAAATGAATGTATTTACTAACATCAACCTCATACTCAACTGAATTCAGCAATTCCGCACCGTAGCGTTTTTCAAACACATGACCAGAAAAATTATATTTGTGGTTGAAGTACTTCGCGTATTTTGTGTTGAGATCTCTCATGATTGTACTAAGCGGGGGTTCTAGCGTTTCTAGCTGAAGATGAACGTGGTTTGTCATTAAACAGTAACTGTACAGAGTGAATGGATATTTTTCCCTCGTCTCATGCAAAAGCGACAAATATTTCTCGTAATCTTGTTCCTCAAAAAACAATGGACTCTTCCTAACGCCTCTGGAGGTAACATGAAACTTTGCCCCCTGATAAAAAACACGGGTTTGACGGACCAATGTCTACAACTCCTTTTATGTATTTGTTGGGTTGAACGGGTAATAAGAAAACAGGATTCGTAATGGTGTAGTAGTGAGGATTAAAAATAAATCTGAGACAATCAAGTGGCTATGGTGATGGTGATGGTGATAGTGGCATTTACATCACCCTTCTATTATACCTTGGATTTCCCTTTAAAAGAAAAATAACCAAAAGATTCACAAATTTGTAAGGTGTGCCTTGAGAACTATGTGTGGAACATGTCTAAAAAAGGGCAAAAAAAAGCCATTGTTGGCTGGCTACTGTCAAGAATGGATTTCTCGAAGAAACTATTTGCTTTTTGAAAAGAAATATAGGAACCAGACAGCATGGTTTTGTTCATCAGCTGCGGCTCGTTGAAATATTGTCTTTATTATAGGATCAGAAGCATTATCGGCAATTTCAAGATAAAAGTCGACAGTTTCCTGTTCGTCCTGGAGCGCAAATTCCAAACCGGAGCGATATTGTCCAGGGCATTCCTCGATAATCTTTGCCTGTGGCTGATGTCCCGTAAGTTGACGATAAATCTGGACAAACTCCTGGAAGTGTTTGAGTTCATCTTGGCGAATCTCAAGAATCCTCTCCCGCTCCTTTTCATTTGGAGCTAAATTTGCCAGCTTTGCATAACAGTCAATGGCACTGTATTCACCATTAATAGCCTTTTCAATATTAGTAAGCATTAGATTTGATTGCCTATATAAAGCATCATAATAATTAGTAAAAGGATACATTAGGCAGCACATCCCTCTTCAACTTTTTCCTATGATATTCTGATTAGGAGATTATGTGCATACCTGATCTTTCGCTATAGTACAACATTTACATTCTGCCAAATATTCCAAAACCAGCAATATTTCCTGGGAAACTTACACTCTTCGTCAGCATCCTCTTTGAAAAAACTTAATTTCTTTACAAACAGCAAATTAAAACAAAAGATGCCATAAGACATCACCGTCCCATAGCATCTCTTGGTTTACTACCAAACAATTGTCGCAAAAAGCACAAACTGTCCACCCCAGGCGGACAAGTGTCCACGAAGGGTGCCAGGCACCAAAAAAGGCAACACAAATGAGGCAACAAAAATGGCAACACAAAAATGGACCAATAAAAGTACCAGTAAATACTGTAAACGTTTATGCGACCTTAAGCGCCTTGGTGATCCACTGTTTTCCTTCCACCAGTCGGGTTACCAATAGGGCACAGACAGTGTTTCCGGTAGAGTTCAGTAATGTTGCAGGTGCGTCAATGATGGTACTGATGACTGCGATGATTGGTAGGGTTTCTGGTGGAAAACCATAGACACTGATGATAAGCATTTCGCCAATCATACCGCCGCCTGGAATTGCTCCCATTACAGCACCAACTAAAAAGGCAACCGCAAAAATACTAAGTATGCTGGATATACTGGTTAAATCCCTGCCAAATAAAGCGAATAAGAACACAATCTTAAATACTCCTCCAAACACAGAACCATCCTTGTGTGTATTCGCCCCGAGGGGAATAATGGTCTCAGCAATATCTTTGGGCACACCCATTTTTCTAACGGCCGCCAAGTTCACTGGTATGCACGCAGCACTTGAACAAGTGGCAATTGCTGTCACCGAAGGCGTAATCGCGTTTTTCCAGAAAAGCTTGACGCCTTCCCGACCCCCGGCAAGGAACGCATAGAGCGTAAAAAAGCCGAAATAGTAAATCACTGATAAAATTAAGTACAATACAAACGAACGGGCATAACCTTCTAAAATTTGCGGTCCTAATTCACCGATGACGGCAGCAAAATAACAGCCAAGTCCAATCGGTGCGTAGTACATCACAATACTAACCATTTTCATAATGACTGAAGATGCTGCTGATAAAAAATCGGCAACTGGTTTGGCCTTTTCTCCCACCATTGCTGTCGAAATGCCAAATAAAAGCGCAAACACAATTAATTGGAGCATGTTACTACGTGAAAGTAGTAAATTAAAATCAGATACAGTAAAAGTATTTACAACTTGGCTCAAGAACGGAACATGCTCTGTTTTATTATCAACAGTCGCATCTTCCATCACTTTCTTTATAATTCCAATATCAGAATGTTCAATTGGGCGAATAATTGATGTTCCTGCAATGCCAAGAATGGCGGATACGGAAGCTGTCAATAAAAATACTATCAGTATACTCCCCATAATTTTTCCGAGCCGCTTCATTCCATTCATATTAGCAATGGCGGAAGCAATACTGAAAAATACTAAAGGGACAATGATCATAAACATTAAATTCAGAAATAGATCCCCAAATGGTTTAACAACGGCCGTTTTTGGTCCGAACAGCAATCCGGCAATTCCGCCGATAACAATTGCCCCGAGCAAAAGTATTGTGAAACGGTAATTTTTCCAAAATAATTTCAATGATTCCACCGTCTTTCAACATAATTCGATAATATTTATACATTCACAATCATACTCGGTTTCAAACCTTAGGTAAATCTCCAAAATAAATTTTTTCAAAAATAATTCTTTCTATCTATCATTCCATTAAGCTAACTCCAAAGAGGCCTTGTAGCCCTTGCCCAGCAATTGATAAACCGTGTGGACGGAAACATTGGCTGTGGTGCCCGCTGTGGTGCCTGACACCCACAAAAGACAAATAATCAAACTTGTCCACTGCTGAAGGACATTTTTCCATTTTATGTGTCCGCGTGGGGTGGAATTGTGTCCACGAGGGGTGTCAGGCACCAGAATGTTTTATTTTGATAGGTCAAGGGAATACTTTGCGAATCCTCCGGCTGCAGGGCCAATGTGTTGGATTTCTTTATGTTGTGCGATAAGGGTTTCTGCTTTCGGAGATGAATAAAATATGATTTTTGTCTGCTCTTTTCCTTTGATTTTTGCTAGTGTCCAATTATTGTCTGGCAACGGATGAATCGTTTGTTTTTTCTTTATATAGGTAGTAACAATTTCGCGGCAATCCTGGCTGGATGAGAAGATTAATTCCCCCTCCTTCACACCCGGAAAGGTTGTGCTAAAAGTACGATAGTTATTTGCTGCGACAATAAACTGTTGAGAGTTCGTAACCGGTTTACCCTGATAGATTAGATTAATAATTCGGGCTGCTTTAGGATGAGCGATATTCCCATTTTGATCATATTTTGCCGGCTTTGTCACATCTATCTGGTACTGAATCCCATCAATGACATCAAAATGAAACGATGGAAAATCCCCGTTAATTAACAGCTGCTCCCCCGTATTGTTAGGGTCAATCTGTAAAAATAGACTCGCACTCATCTCAAGCCACTCTTTAAGCTGGGCACCATTAACCTTTACTGCCTGGAGCGTATTCGGATACACATATAAATCGGTCATATGTTTCAGTGCCAGCCCCCCAGCTGAAATTTCTGTATAGTAATCGGGGCCACCGCGTCCACCTGCCTTAAACGGGGCTGTGGCAGACAAAACAGGAATACCGTTGTATTTTTTTAATTCTGGCTGTTTTAATTTTTCCTTAATAAAATCCATTTGCGCGTTATTTAATATTTGGATAGATGAAGAATCTTTTACAAGCGAGAAATAACTGAAAATTGGTGTCTTAGTTGTTCCGACGTGTTGGTTTACATAGCTAATTGTCGCTTTATGTTCTGGTAGAATCTCGCTCATTAACTTTTTATCCGTTGTTACGAGAGCATTGCCTTTTTCATCAGCGATAGACCTTAACGAACTTTTCCCGCCCATCACCTGCCACTTTCCCGTTTGCTTTTGCAACTCTAGGTCGATGATCCCAAGATGACTGCCGTAAGCCCCTGGCATCACTACCGGTTTCCCGTTAATCGTTCCATTTTGTAAATCAGCATTGGGCAGTTCGGCAAACTCAGGTCCCGGAAAAAGGCGATGCTGGTGACCTGATAAAACCGCGTCGATGTCTTTTACTTTCGTTAAATAATAGGCGGCATTTTCCATTCCTCGGTGATAAGGCTCAGCACTGAGACCGGTGTGGGCAAGGGCAATAATAATATCAGCACCGTTTTTTTTCATAATGGGAACCCATTGCTGTGCTGCTTCGACAATTGATTTCGCTATCACCTTGCCTTGCAAATGCTCCCGGTCCCATTCCATAGTCTGTGGGGGTGTAAAGCCAATAACTCCTATCCTGACAGTGTGCCTTCGCCCACTTTCATCGATAACTTTCTTTTTTACTATGACATAGGGCTGAAAATATGGTTGATGGTGACCATTGTCTCCTTTTGCGCTATAGACATTAGCATTGACGACCGGCATTTTAGCTCCTTTTAGTGCCTTTTGTAAAAATTTTAGACCATAATTGAACTCATGATTTCCTAATGTAATTGCGTCATAGTTGAGCAGATTAAACGCGCGGTAAACAGGGTGGATTTCCCCTTTCTTCAGTCCTTTTACTTGTGCCACATAGTCACCTAAGGCATTCCCTTGAAGGTGATCGCCATTATCAAACAGTAATGAATTGTTCACTTCATTTCGTGCTTGTTTAATAAGTGACGCTGTTTTTACCAATCCAACTTTGTTATTTACCTTTGTCCGCTGGTAGTCGTAATTGGCTAGATTTACGTGAAGATCACTTGTCTCAAGCAGCCGCAGATGTACCGTCCCATCTGTTTTTTTTCCATTACTGCCTGTACTCAATTCTTCTTTTGCTGCAAAACCATCCATCGAACCCATCGAACCCATCAACCCCACTACTAAAAACATCAAAACAACAATAACCACCAACTGCCTTCTCAATGGTAAAATCCTCCTCAAACTAAAATCAACAAGCCTAACTATATGTTTTGTAAAACAAGAGGAAATATGAATTTTTCATTAATCGTGTTGGTGCCTCTTCGTTGGTATTTCTTCATTGGTGCCTGTTCGTTGGTAATTCTTCATTGGTGCCTCTTCATTGGTGCCTGGCACCCTTCGTGGACAGTTGTCCACACGGGGCGGACAGTTTTACTTTTTTTGGATTTATAATCACATATATTATTACGCTTTGAAGAACCTGCATGAAAATAGACTCTCCGTTTATGAAGAGTCTATTGTTTAGAATGTTTAGCTTGTTTTGTTTATCCCGCCTTAACGGACAGTAACACCACCACTGCTGGAAGTTTCACTTTATTGATGAAATGATCTTTTTGACTAAGGGGGTGGTGGTTTCTGGTAAGTTCATGATGTCGAAAAACTTAGCATCAAGTGTTTCCTCGCCGTCAATCCGAATCGTTTTATTTTTTATATCATTTGTTTGATAGGCAATCGTAACTGGATAGAATTCATCGCCGTTTTCTAGCTTGACGAAATACTGTTTTCCAGAAAAAACACCAACCAACTCGAGGTCACCAATTTCCACCCCTGTTTCCTCCCAGACTTCCCGGCGTGCCGCTTCTTCAGCTGATTCTGCCAATTCCATCAATCCGCCCGGTAGTCCCCATTTACCGTTCGGCCTTTTTTGCAGCAGAATGTTCCCGTATTCGTCGAAAACTCCGACAACAGCACCGGTTAAAATTACTGGCCGCGTGCCAATTATTTTTCGCAAATCCTCAATATATCCCAAAAAGGTCCCCCCTTATTTGTATTGAAGCAACTATACAGTTCCTCCCTTTGCTTGGCAAAATTATTACTATTCTATTTATCATAACAATGAAAGATATTTTTAAATAGGAACCAATTACCCCAAAATGAGCGGATATATATCTTTAAGCCCTTTCTTTGTCACAAAATATCTTACTTTTGTCATTAAACTAGTAAACTGCTGAAATAATCCTGTAATACTAGTATGTTATCCTCAATTTTAAAGGGAAAGGGGTTTTATGATGAAGAAATTCCTACTAACACTCGGTTTAGCAGGTGCAGTATTATTTGGAAATGGCCATGCGGCATCCGCGGCATCCAATACATATACGGTCAAGAGCGGCGATTCACTTTACAGAATTGCCAAGCAGTATAAAACTTCCGTTAGTAATTTAAAAAAATGGAATCACCTAAAATCAAATGTGATTCACCCAAAACAGAAATTAATCGTATCGCCATCAAATAAAAAAGTAACAACTAAACAAGTATCAAAGAAGAAAACATCTAGCAGCTCAAAAAAATTACGGGTCGTTAAGACCATTACCGTCAAAGCAACTGCGTACACTGCCAATTGTAAAAGATGCTCCGGCATAACAGCAACAGGGTTAAATCTTAGAAAAAATCCAAAGTTAAAGGTGATTTCTGTTGATCCCCGTGTGATTAAATTAGGAACGAAAGTGTATGTGCAAGGATATGGCTATGCTGTCGCTGCAGATACGGGCGGTGCGATGAAGGGGAATAAAATTGATGTCTTTATTCCTTCCAAGGCAAAGGCCCTTCAGTGGGGTAGAAAAACAGTCAAGGTAAAAATACTAAAATAGAACATTATAAAAAGGCCTCAAGTTAGCTAATTAAACTTGAGGCCTTTGTTTGTGCAAAAACTTTTTCAGCAGGGATTGAGTGCAATCACTTATGAATGTCTTTTCTGTAAAACCAACTTTTTTCTGTGAAAAGAGCTTTTCAAGCAGGGATTGGGTGCAATCGCTCTGAATGTTTTTCTAGTTTTTTATGAAATAACGGTATGAATCACCGAAGACAATCTAATATTTCTGGTTTTGATGCCACTTCCAGGCATCAGTAATGATTTGTTCTAAACCTCGTTCAGCCTTCCAGCCAAGCTCGGAAAAGATTTTTTTTGATGAAGCAACGAGTCTTGCAGGATCCCCTGCCCGGCGTTCTGCCATTTCAATTATTGCTTTAATACCTGTTACCTTTTCACAAGTCTCTATGACCTCTTTAACAGAGTAGCCCAGACCGTTTCCCAAATTGTAAATTTCCGCTGACTTTTTCCCTGACAACAATGCCCCCATGGCTAGAATATGGGCCATCGCTAAATCGGTAACATGAATATAATCACGAATACATGTCCCGTCAGCTGTTGGGTAATCTGAGCCAAACACGGAAACCTTGTCACGGCGACCGAGAAGATGCTGCAAGATGATTGGAATCAAATGGGTCTCGGGGTTGTGACTTTCACCAATTGCAGCTGATTGATGTGCACCCGCAGCATTGAAGTAACGCAAAATGATATAATTCAAGCCATATGCCTGCGAAAAATCAGCCAAAATCTCCTCCACCATTAGTTTGGAACGCCCATACGGGTTAATCGGGGCAGTTGCGGCAGTTTCATCAATAATATCCACATTAGGAATACCATAAGTTGCTGCCGTTGATGAAAAGATAAAGTTCTTCACTTTAAATCTGTTCATTACTTTTAGCAGCGTGATAGTTGATGCAACATTATTTTCATAATATTTTAACGGATTGACAACGGACTCCCCAACTAAGCTATTAGCAGCAAAATGCATTACGGCTTTAATCGGATAACTTCGAAACACCATGACCAAATCGTCCACATTTCCAAGGTCGCCTTTGACAAAAATTGCCCGGCTATCAACAGCTTCACGGTGACCGGTCGATAGATTATCTAAGACAACAACTTCTTCTTTCTCTACTAATTCTTTCACAACATGGCTGCCAATGTAGCCTGCTCCGCCGACAACGAGAATCATAGTACATTGCTCCTTAGTTCAATTTCCATTACTACAGTATTATAACATTTTTAAAAACCCTCCGCTGTTATTCAGCACCGTTACTATTGAATCAGCAAATATACCTTTAAGAAAAGCTGTGTTACACAACCATGACAGGCACCCGAACGATGGGTTAATTTTTTTCATAGAATAACTATGAACCGGATTAATCTATTAAGGAGGAATGAGCATATGAAACTGTATCTAGATCCCGGCCATGGCGGACAAGACCCAGGGGCGCAAGGGAATGGACTTAATGAAAAAGATATTACGTTGGATATTGCCTTAAAACTGCGAAAAATATTACAAGATGAATATGAAAATGTGGAGGTGAAAATGAGCCGGACCAGTGACACGACGAAAAGTTTAAATCAGCGGACAACTGAAGCGAATAGTTGGCATGCTGATTTTTACCTAGCCATCCATATCAACTCAGCCGGTAGTTCTGCGCAAGGATATGAAGATTTTATTTATAGCGGACTTTCCGACTCGTCGAAAACGGCCCAGTATCAGAGAACTATTCATAACGAGGTAATGAAGGTAAATGAATTACGCGATCGTGGCAGTAAAAAAGCCAACTTTCATGTCCTGCGCGAATCCACTATGCCTGCCATTTTAACTGAAAATGGGTTTATTACAAACGGTCACGATGCCGGACTAATGAAACAGTCATCATGGCAGCAAAAAGTAGCTCGCGGTCATGCGAATGGTTTAGCAAAAATTTTTAATCTTAAAAAGAAACCGACCCCCGCTCCCGCACCGACACCACAAGATCCTAATCAAGGAACACTATATAAGGTCATTGCTGGTTCGTTCAAATCACGTGAAAATGCAGAAGAACAAATTACACTGCTCCATAATAAAGGCTTTGAAGCATTTGTGATTACCACTACTATTTCTGGTGACCGATGGTACCGTGTCCAGGCAGGCGCCTTCTCAAACCGCGCCAACGCCGAAGACCGCCTCGCCGAGCTCAAAAAAGCCGGCTTCACCGACACCTTTCTCATCACTACCGAATAACCACCAAACCCAATAAAAGGACAACCACCCAAAAAATGTGTCCACCCCAGGAATACAAATGTCCACGGAGGGTGTCAGGCACCACCTTGGTACCATGTCCTTTTGCTTCCACTCAAAGTATATAGAGAGTGATGATAATGCTGGATTTTGTTTTGCGGTTGCTGGGCAGGAACGATTTTTGGTTTTATCCATACGATATATATGAAATACAATTTTTTATGGAATGGGGGAAAGCAAGTATGAAGCTTTATTTGGACCCAGGGCATGGCGGGCAAGACCCAGGGGCGCAAGGGAATGGGTTGGATGAGAAAGATATTACGTTAGACATTGCACTTAGACTGCGAAAAATCCTCCTAACCGACTATGAAAATGTTGAAGTGAAAATGAGCAGGACTACTGACAAAGCAGTCAGCTTAAGCGAGCGGACATCAGAGGCGAACAAATGGGGGGCTGATTTCTTTTTAGCGATTCACATCAACTCCAACAATCGCACAGCTACAGGATACGAAGATTACATCTATTCAGGATTAGCGAGCTCCTCTACCACGGCAAAATACCAAAACATGATCCATGCCGAAATCATAAAAGTTAATGGGCTTAAAGACAGAGGAAAGAAACAAGCGAACTTTCATGTTCTTCGCGAGTCCAGTATGCCTGCCTTATTAACAGAAAATGGCTTTATTGATAATGAACATGACGCCGCTTTAATGAAAAAATCATCATGGCTGCAAGATATTGCCCAAGGTCATGCTAACGGCTTAGCGAAAGCTTTCGGCTTAAAAAAGAAAGAAGCAGCTGCGCCAAAGCCTTCTGAACCAACTAAACCTGCTGCTCCGAGCAAGCCAGGTGAAACCAAAACAGAAACAGTTTACAACGTCATGGTTGGGTCATTTAAATCGAAGGAAAACGCTGACGAAAGGGTTGCAGCCTTAAAGAAAATTGGGTTTAAACCTTCAGTTGTCAAGGCAAAAGTATCCGGAGTCACCTGGTATCGTGTCCAAGTAGGCACCTTTAGCACCAGGGCAAAAGCGGATGCCTTATTAAATAAGGCCGAAAAGGCAGGCTATGATGACTCATTCATTGTCATTGAAACGGTTAGTGCATCAGATGAAAAACAAAGCAATACCAGTGAAAAACCAGCGACAGGATCGACTGGTGCTACTTCAGGCGGCAATGGCGGCAGTGGTTCCGGCGGTAACTCAGGTTCGGGGAATAGCAGTGGGAATAGTGGCTCTGGCAGTACCGGGAGCGGAGGCGGGAACTCTGGTTCCGGCAGCACCGGCGGCAGTGGTTCCGGCGGCAGCGGCAGCTCTAGCTCTGGCAGCGGCAGCGCTTCTAACGGAAATAATGACATCGACCCCGTTACCGGTAATCCTGATGGGTTTACGATATTGGGCCCAACCTTCCTGTCACCACAGCACATGAATACCTTTGTGAAAACAATTAACCCTAAAGCACCCGAGTTAGGCAGTTACTATCTAACCCTTGGGGAATATTATGGAATCAGAGGAGACGTCGCCTTTGCCCAGGCAATCCTTGAAACAGACTATTTTCGATTTACTGGAGATGTAGGAGCCAATCAAAACAATTATGCCGGATTAGGAGCAACAGGATCTAAAGTCCGCGGAGCAAGCTTTGCAACACCTGAGGAGGGAGTTATTGCTCACCTTCAACATTTATTCGCATACGCAACAACAAAGAAACTGCCAAGCCAATACCCACTGCTCGATCCCCGCTTTAGTTTAGTTGAGAGAGGATCTGCCCCTACTTGGGTAGCCTTAAATGGAAAATGGGCTGTTCCCGGCAGAGATTATGGGCAAACAATTCTCGATATCTACGAACGAATGATTCACACTGCCATTCAGCACTTGGAAACAACCCGTAAAAACCTCAATCAGTAGCAGATTACTCTCTGAAAAAAGACCAATAGGTCTTTTTTTCGTGATTCTTTTTAAAATGTTTTTTGGAACCGTACTGCTGCCGAAGGCTCTAGCAAATAAATAGTTACTAATTTTATCTCTAAAGATCCTCACTTAGGGAAAAATATAGATTACCTATTGAAAAATAATTATAAAACGAATATTATAGTAAATGTTTTTAAAAATTGTTCGTTTTTTTGGAGGAAAACAGCATGTTCAGACTAAAGGAAAATCAAACAGACGTAAAAACTGAAATGATGGCAGGAGTTACGACCTTTTTTACAATGGTATACATCGTCGTAGTAAATCCGGTAATCCTCTCCGATGCCGGTGTTCCTTTTGATCAAGTGTTCACCGCTACCATTATTGCTTCTGTTGTTGGTACATTATGGATGGCTCTCTTTGCCAATTATCCTATCGCTATTGCCCCCGGAATGGGGTTAAACGCCTATTTCGCCTATTCCGTTGTTGGCGGTCCTCAACACGTACCCTATGAAATTGCATTTGCTGCTGTATTCACTGCTGGAATTATTTTTGTCATACTATCATTAACACCGCTTAGGGAAAAAATAATCGAAGCGATTCCGGATAATCTTAAACATGGAATAACAGCAGGAATTGGCTTATTTATTGCCTTTATCAGCTTACGCTTAACGAAAATAATAGTAGCAGACCCTGCCAACTTAGTCCGTCTCGGCAATCTGCATACACCATCAGCCATCCTAACCATCGTTGGACTGGCTGTCACCCTCATTTTCATGTTATTTCGGATTAATGGGGCACTGTTTTTAGGTATGATTATTACAGGTTTACTGGCCTTTTTCTCCGGAAATCTATCGTTTAAAAAGGGATTCGTAGGTCTGCCTTCTCTGCCAGAAGGATTAATGATTGCCAATCCACTTACAGCCTTAGGTGATGTCATTCATCATAGTTTGTATGCCGTTGTCTTTTCATTTATTCTTGTCACGATTTTTGACACTACTGGGACGATGATTGGCGTTGCTAATCAAGCTGGATTAATGAAAGGGGATAAACTGCCGCGGGCCCGTCGTGCTCTGCTTTCTGACTCGTTAGGAACGGCAGTTGGGGCCATTTTTGGGACAAGCCCGACAACCGCTTTTATTGAATCCACTTCAGGTGTAGCCGCGGGTGGCAGAACAGGATTGACATCTTTAACCGTTGCTATTTTATTTATTTTATCCGCCTTCTTCGGCCCACTTGTCAGCGCGGTTTCTGGTCTCTCCGCCATCACCGCTCCTGCATTAATTATTGTTGGCAGCTTAATGATGAACAGTATTGCAAAAATTCACTGGAATGAACTTGAAGAAGCCTTCCCGGCATTTCTTACGATTCTCAGCATGCCGCTGACATCAAGTATTTCAACAGGAATTGCCCTTGGATTCATCAGCTACCCAGTATTAAAATTAGTAAAAGGCAAATGGCGTGAGGTTCACCCATTGCTATACGTGTTTGCGATTCTATTTTTTATCCAATTAGGATTTTTGCAGTAATCATATTTATTAATAATAAGAAAAAAGAAGCCAACAACAGCTGTTGGTTTCTTTTTTGTGTTTCTGTTCTTAGTGTTAGTAGAATGAATCTCTTATTTACTTTTTCAAGGAAATTCTCGCTCACATGGCTTTCATATTAATCCACTTAGTGGCACCAGGTACCATTGAAATTTATTAAATGTGAAAGCCGATTTTCCCGAGTTGTTCGGCTTTTTCAATGCGTTGGAGGGCCTCAGCAAATTGGTCCAGCGGGTACATTTTGTCGATGATGGGTTTGATTTGGTGGTGCTGGATGAATTCGAGCATTTCCTTATACTCGGCAGCGCTGCCCAGTGTTGAGCCAATCAAACGGTATTGTCCATAGAAGAAGTCGCGCAGGTTCAAATCGACCACATCCCCGGCAGAAGCGCCGAACGTGACAATGGTACCGCCGGGAATCAATTGTTGTAATGATTTGTTAAACGTTGCAGCACCTACGCATTCTATCACCAGATCCATTTTCTCACCGCCAAGCTCCTGCTCCCAATCACCATTGCTGTCAAATGCCTTATGGGCGCCAAGCTCGAGCGCCTTCCTGCATTTTTCCTCGGAACGCGAAGTGACATAAACCGTTGCCCCGGCAGACTTGGCAAATTGCAATAACAACAGCGCGACACCGCTGCCAATTCCCGGAATTAACACCTTCATTCCTTTACGAAGCTGTCCCTGCGTAAACAGTGCTCGATAGGCGGTCAATCCCGCCAATGATAAAACACCAGCTTCTTCCCAGGTTAAGTATGCTGGCTTTGGTGCGACATTATCCGCAGGAACCACTACTTTCTCAGCGAAGGTTCCATGAAACGGCAAACCTAATATCTCAAAGCCATGCGGCGGTGCAGCTGTCTTCTCCCTCCAGCCAAGGCTTGGATTAATGATGACTTCATCACCAACATGAATGCCGTCTACTCCTTCTCCAATCGCATCAACAAGACCAGCGCCATCGGATCCAATGATTAATGGCGGGTCTGTCGGCTGATGGCGTACAAGCACAAATAAATCCCGATGATTTAATCCAGCCGTTTTCAGTTTAACCCTTACCTCACCCGCCTTAGGATTCATCTCGTCCATCTCGCAGATTGTAAGTCCCGCAACCCCCTGTTTATTAGCATGAACAACTGCTTTCATCTATTTTCAACCCCTCAATATACCTAAATTTACGAAATTAACACTATATTTATCTTACTTTAAAAAGTTGCAAAGCTAAACTAAAAGGTTCTTTCATAATTTGTTCATTTCAACAGCCTTTCCCATTATATTGGTCACAGTCACCTAAATTTATGGATAACATGCACAATTATTGCAAAAACTAAATAACAAAATTCGACAAAAGTCGCGTAGCATGGTGTCAGGCACCATTGAAAGGAGCTCAACATGTCTTTCGTTATTTTTTCGACCATTTGCTTGTTGGCTGTTATTTATTTCACGGTGATGCCAAAAAATCTCTATGCCATTGAACTGGCAATGATTCTATTTGTTGTTGTTTTTGTTGATAGCAACTGGATGGATTTAGCTATCCTCAACTTGCACCGCTTTAAATTACCTGACAGTCATAGCGAGATTTTTTCCTTTTATTGTACCTTTACCATCCTCTACCCGCTTATTGTCGGATGGAGCATTGATCGCATCAGTTCCCTAAAACAGTCATGGCTTAAAATACTCATCGCTGTTTTTTCGATATTCCTCATAACAATTCTGGAAACATTAACAAGATACCTTAACGTCATTACCTATTTGGATTGGAGCTGGCAATGGAGCCTTTTTCAATGGCTCGTCATTTGGCTGTTCAGCTTCATTATCCACCAATTCTTCCGAAAATTAATTGTGAAAGAGTTGAAGTAAATATGCTCGTATCACCAACTAAATTTGATAGCAATGAATGGTTTATCGTCGTTTCGTTACTTTTAACGTATTCAGTCATGTTTGTTCTTCCGAGAAGATTTCCTCATTCGCTGACATTTATCATTTTGTTATTTAGTATGACCTACGTCCAGGTTACAGACCATTTTTTGGCAGGAATCAACCTTGATTTATACGATATTAATGATACAGAAAAATTTGAGTGGTTTGACCTTATTGCCTGGTTTTTATACCCTCCATTTGGCTATATCTATGTTTACTTTTTCGATAAGTGGTCCATAAAGTACAGAGGAATCTTTTGGTACATTCTCCTTTGGACATTTATCGCTATCGGTATCGAGCTTCTCGCTTTAAAAATGGATTTATTTACGTACATAAATTGGAATATCAGCTACTCCTTTCCGGTGTACCTACTAACCTTAAGCATCTATCTGCTGTTCTTTATATGGATGAAAAACGATTTCTATCGCTTAAAGTCAAGAGAAACAACAGCAAAATAAGCACAAGGCAAACTTCGCATTTACATTAAAAATCAGTATGCCCTCTAGGAAGCAATTTTTAGAAAGTCACTTAAAAAACTCCTTACAAAAAGCTCCCACAACATGATGGGAGCTTGTTTATAACCAAGCAATTACATTCTTTTTGCCTCTAAATATAGGGCCTGAATAAACTTTTTAATATTAATCCGTGTATGTGCTGGTTCACCCTGAGACTTTCCTTCCAACTCCATCATTTTCATACGTACCTGTGTATAGTCAAAGAAACTGGATGCATAATTTTCAAAGATTGGATTCGTATAGTCTGTTAATCCAAGTGAGGCGATATGATCTAGCGCTTGATGAATAGCCCTTCGAATCCGTTGTTCACCAGCCTTGACTTCTTTTTGAACCTCTTGTGAAGAAATATTTGTGCCGAGGCGCAATTCAATAACTCGCTTGTATAATTCTTTCAGAGACAATGTTTCACGAACACCATTTTCCTCCATCTTTTCGAGTACCATTAGCACATCAAGTAAATCCTTCATCCCGCTTTCGCCAATTACACCTAAATTCAGCAAAACGCTTTTTCCAGCCATAATAATCGGGGGATTTGAATTTCGATAATGCTTCTCATGTTCTACCTTTTGCGAATGAGAATTTAAAAAGCTCAATGATTGCTGAATATTATACAATGACTTTTCCAATAACAGATGATCACAAACTTTTTTTACAATATTTACAACTTCCAGTCGGTTAATCGGCTTTGTAATATAATGTTCAACCCCCAAGGCATACGCTTCACCTATCATGTCCTTCGTCTCAACTTGTGAGATCATAATAATTTTCCCGCGAAAAAAAGGCGCAATTTCCCTAACCGTTTCTATGCCATCACGGTTAGGCATTAATAAATCAATTAGGAGTATGTCTATTTCTTTTTCTGCCAAAATATCAGCATATACCTCCGAACCATCTTCCGCCTCACCAGCAATGGTACCTAATCCCTCTTCTTCTATTATATTAGATAACATTGCTCTAACGGTTAGACTGTCATCGACAATAAAAAACTTCATTGGATCAACCTCTTTCAATTAATGCTTCGATTGGAAGTTCCACATCAAAAATTGTTGCTTCAGCTGTTGTCGAATCAAGAAGTTCAATTTTCCCATCCATTTCTTCAATATTATACTTTATATAAAATAAACCAATGCCATTGGAGGCCACGCCCAAATCATCAAATTTCGTCGTGAAACCCGGCTCAAAAATATAAGGTTTATTTTTCTGCGAAATTCCACTGCCATTATCACTCACTTTCAGCTTTAGAATTTCCTCCGTTCGATCTATTTCAATCTTAATCCAACCTTTTTCTTTAATAGCTTCAACAGCATTAGCTACCAGATTATTAATGATTGGAAACAGTGTGAAGGTATGATAATGTGGGTGACTGCCAGAAATATTGACCTGAAAAGCGATTGATTTCCCCATCATCTCACCATACGTTTCATTCGCACGAATAATAATTGAGGTGATCTCAACAATATCCATAAAATCACTTAAATTTTCCTTGAGCATCAATTTCGATAATCCAGCATAAATACGTTGATTATCTTTTTTAATTTCGTGCATCTCCCCTGCCATTTTTAAAGCTATCTGGGCCAGCTCCTGATGCTTTAATACCTTTAAATCGCGATAAAGGGCATAGCAATTGCCTGTTAGCTGTTCAGCATTCTTGACAGATTTTTTCAATTGCAGCATTTCCAAATACAAGTTAGAGATTAATAAGAGGATTTGTTCATTTCGCTTACGCTGTTCCTCCTCGGCAAGCCTTGATTCCCGCAAAATAAGAATGTTGAAGAAACCAAGAACAAAGAAGCTACGAATGATGGCGATCCCGCCTATCACAGTAAACGTTGACAGCGTATTTGGTATATGCAATGAAAGATTCCGGCAGATGATTTCCACGATACTGGCAATTATTTCACTGATGACACCATAGACACCTATCAGGAATGGTTTTTCATATAAGGCATGAAGTTTAAACAAATAAAAGAAAAAAGCGAATGTTACATAATAGAAGAAGACGGGAAAATGTAACCTTAGAAAATCCGTCCACTCGACAGTGTCAATTTGAAACTTCATTAAACATGTGCGAAACATCACTACCGCAACGCCTGTGACAATCCCTGCGATAATTGGATGTATTTTTCGTGACCATAATAGAATAAAGAAAAATAACGGTGTTCCCAGACTGACCCTAATCCCTTCACCGTCGATTGGATAAAACTTTAATTCACCAGCAATAGGGACGGCCAGCATCATAAATAAATAGGTAAATAGTTTACCACGCACAACATCACATCCGACAGCTGAACTCATTTTCCTTATATCTTAATTTTAAACAATTTGGATAAAAAATACGGGTGGAAAAATGACAAATTTATTAAGTTTTGAAGCAAACTGTCGGTTTTTGTAGTTTCATGTAGGTTAGTATGTAAGCTACTAGTGTGAACAAAAATTTGTTCAACGGTAAAAAATTGTTTTAGCTTTACTGCTTTGAAAACTTGTGAAACAATTCACAAATAACCATGAAAGCAGGTGAAACCCGAACGAAGTCACAAGTTGTTAGATCGTCCGTATCAAAAAATTTCATAACCTTATGGGGGTATCGCCATGTTCTGGATTGAGTTTTTAATCGTCCTAGCCTGTATTTTTATCGGGGCACGTTTAGGCGGCGTTGGACTTGGAGTTATGGGTGGCGTCGGATTAGCTATTATGGTTTTCATTTTTGGACTACAACCTACCTCAGCTCCAATCGACGTTATGTTAATGATTTTGGCTGTTGTAACCGCTGCCGGAGTACTGCAAGCAGCTGGCGGAATGGATTATCTCGTATATGTTGCTGAAAAGGCATTACGGAAAAATCCAAAGCGGATTACATTTATCGCTCCAGTCGTTACGTACCTGTTTACATTATTTGCAGGAACAGGCCACGTTGCTTATTCAGTATTACCAGTTATTGCTGAAGTAGCCCGTGAATCAGGCGTAAGACCAGAAAGACCGATGTCAATTGCCGTAATTGCTTCACAGCAAGCAATCACTGCTAGTCCAATTTCTGCAGCAACCGTTGCTTTATTGGCTTTACTAACAGATGTTAGCTTACTTGACATTATGTTAATCTGTATTCCATCTACTTTTATCGCTTGTATGATTGCAGCATTTATCTCTAGCAAAATGGGTAAAGAACTTAACGAAGATCCTGAATATCTAAAAAAATTAGAAGAAGGATTAGCACCAATTAAAAAGGACAAGAAAGAATACGTTGCTCAAAAAGGCGCAAAATTATCCGTTGTATTCTTCCTTGGCGCAGCATTACTTGTAGTTCTTTTAGGTTCAATTGAATCATTACGTCCAGGTTGGGATATCGAAGGTGTGTTCACAAGAATGACCATGCCTCCAGCAATCGAGATTGTTATGTTAACCGCAGCTGCTTTGATGATTATCTTCTGTAAACCAAAAGTTGACGATATTGTTAACGGCAGTGTATTTAAAGCTGGTGCGACTGCAGTCGTTGCTATCTTTGGTATCGCTTGGATGGGTGACACTTTCTTCCAAGGAAACCTTGATTTAATCTCAGGCTCTATTTCTGACCTAGTTAACGCTGCACCTTGGTTATTTGCAGTTGCCCTATTCTTACTATCAATCCTATTATACAGCCAGGCTGCAACAGTACGTACGTTAATGCCTCTTGGCGTTGCACTTGGAATTAACCCAGCGTTACTTATTGCAATGTTCCCAGCTGTAAACGGATATTTCTTTATTCCTAACTATCCAACTGTTGTTGCCGCTATCAACTTTGATACAACTGGTACAACAAGAATTGGTAAGTATGTGTTAAACCATAGCTTTATGGTACCTGGCTTAGTCGCTACAATTGGCGCTGTTGCTATTGGTATCGTTCTTAGCATGATTATACTATAAACTAAGATTTAATTGCTAATAAAAGGTGTTCGAACAGTCAATTGACATCAAGAACATTTTCTCGAACACCTTTTAAAAAATATATTTGGAGATGACTATAATGAGTACTTTCCGTATTGAAAAAGACTTCCTAGGAGAAAAACAGGTTCCAGTAGATGCCTATTATGGCGTGCAAACTATGCGTGCTGTTGAAAACTTCCCAATCACTGGCTATCGAATCGACCCTGCGCTAATCACAGCAATGGCAATGGTGAAAAAAGCTGCTGCTTTTGCCAATGCGGAAATCGGACAATTAGATAAAAAAATCGCTGATGCCATTCAAGCTGCAGCAGATGAGGTTATTGAAGGAAATCTTCACGACCAATTTATCGTTGACCCAATCCAAGGCGGTGCTGGTACTTCTATTAACATGAACACAAACGAAGTTATTGCTAACCGTGCCCTTGAATTAATCAATGAACAAAAAGGGAATTACAAAGTAATCAGCCCAAATAGCCATGTTAACATGGCACAGTCTACAAATGACTCATTCCCTACTGCTATCCATTTATCATCACTAATGACTTTAGATGCATTAATCGAAGCAATGGAAGAGCTTCATAATGAATTTATGAAAAAAGCAAATGAATTTGACGGTATTCTAAAAATGGGTCGTACTCACTTACAAGATGCTGTGCCGATTCAATTAAGCCAAGAGTTCGAAGCTTATGCTCGTGTATTAAGAAGAGATATAAAACGGATTAGCGCTACTCGCGAAAATCTTTATGCAGTTAACATGGGTGCAACTGCAGTTGGTACTGGCTTAAATGCTGACCCAGAATATATCAAAAAAGTTGTTGTTAAACTTGCTGAAGTTACTGGCCAACCAATCGTTGGTTGTGAAGATCTTGTTGATGGAACACAAAACACTGATGTTTACATCGAAGTATCTGCAGCTCTTAAAATATGTATGTTAAATATGTCTAAGATTGCTAACGACTTACGGATGATGACTTCTGGCCCACGTTGCGGCTTAGGCGAAATCAACTTACCAGCTCGTCAACCAGGCTCTTCTATCATGCCAGGAAAAGTAAACCCTGTTATGGCTGAAGTATTAAACCAAAGTGCATTCCAAGTAGTTGGTAATGACTTAACAATCAGCATGGCTTCTGAAGCAGGCCAATTCGAATTAAACGTTATGGAACCAGTTATCGTCTTCAACTTACTACAATCTATCAAAGTTATGACTAATGTATTCACTGTATTCCGTAAACATTGCTTAAGCGGTATTACTGCTAACAAAGAAAGAATGGAAAACTACGTAAATAACAGCGTAGGTATTATCACAGCTATTAACCCACATGTAGGTTATGAAACTGCTGCCCAAATTGCTAAAGAAGCAATTACAACTGGACGTCCAGTAAGAGAAATCGTTCTTGAAAAAGGTGTATTAACAGCTGAAGAACTAGATATGATCTTACATCCATTCGAAATGACAAAACCTGGTATTGCTGCGAAAGAATTAATTGAGAAAAAACGCGCTGCAAAAGAACCAGCTCACGTATAAGATTAAGCTTGTAAAATCTACCTAATTCAGACGCCTCGCTCTCAAGGCTTGGCGCCTGAGTATTTTTTTGAAATTATAGCTTGAATGAATACAAGCTTTTTTTAGCAGTATTTTTTCTATTCTCACACTAAAAAACTACTATCTTACTATAGTTCAAAGGAGGTTTAACCCTATTATGGAGGGGAAACACCAGCATTTTTTCCGCAAGCTTCACTCGCTATTAGGAATCATTCCAGTAGGTGTCTTTATGACAGTGCATTTATTTGTTAACTACTCTGCTGTTTGGGGAATTGATTCGTACAATAAAGCTGCCGGTTTCATGGTAAACTTGCCATTTAAATACTTTTTAGAGACATTTGTCATCTTTTTACCGTTATTATTTCACGGAATTTACGGAGCATATATTGCCTTTAAATCTAAAAACAATGTTGGAAAATTTAACTACGGTCGAAATTGGAAGTTCTTCTTCCAGCGTCTTACTGGAGTCATTGCCCTTGTTTTTATTATCTGGCACGTTTGGGAAACAAAGGCCCAAGTTGAATTTAACGGGGTCGAAGCAAATTACAATTTAATGGCAGGGATCGTCGATAATGCTTTTGCTTTAACGCTATATATCATCGGTATCCTCTCTTGTGTATATCACTTCGTTAATGGTATCTGGACATTCTTAATTACATGGGGAATTTCAGCTTCTCCTAAATCACAAAAAATCACTGAGTATATTGCCATTGTATTATTTTTTGGTTTAGCTTTCGTCGGAATCCGAGCCATCTTGGCGTTTGCTTAAGAGCTAGATAGGGAGGACAAACAAATGAGCAAAGGAAAAATCGTAATCGTAGGTGGCGGTTTAGCTGGCTTAATGGCTGCTATTAAAATCGCAGAAAAAGGCACGCATGTAGATTTATTCTCACTCGTACCTGTAAAACGCTCCCACTCCGTTTGTGCCCAGGGCGGCATTAATGGAGCGGTTAATACAAAAGGTGAAAATGACTCACCTATGGAGCACTTTGATGATACTGTTTACGGAGGAGATTTCTTAGCAAACCAACCTCCAGTTAAAGCAATGTGTGAAGCTGCTCCAAAAATTATTCATATGTTTGACCGAATGGGTGTTATGTTTAACCGGACTCCTGAAGGTTTATTAGACTTCCGTCGCTTTGGCGGTACGCAATATCACCGTACAGCTTTTGCCGGTGCTACTACAGGGCAACAGCTATTATACGCATTAGATGAACAAGTGCGGAGCTTTGAAGTCAAAGGCTTAATCACTAAGTTTGAAGGCTGGGAATTTGTTTCAGCTATTATCGATGATTCAAGTATTTGCCGCGGAATTACCGCTCAAAACCTTCGCAGTATGGAAGTTAAAGCCTTCCCTGCTGATGCTGTTATCATGGCAACTGGCGGTCTTGGCGTAATCTTCGGTAAATCTACAAACTCAACGATTAACACTGGCTATGCAGCAGCAAGACTATACCAACAAGGTGTAAAATTTGCAAACGGTGAATTCATCCAAATCCACCCTACTGCTATCCCTGGTGATGATAAAAACCGCTTAATGAGTGAATCTGCTCGTGGTGAAGGCGGCCGTGTTTGGACGTATAAAGATGGTAAACCATGGTACTTCTTAGAAGAAAAATATCCGGCATACGGAAACCTAGTTCCACGTGATATTGCAACTCGTGAAATCTTCGATGTCGTTATCAATCAAAAACTAGGCGTAGACGGAGAAAATAAAGTTTACCTCGACCTTAGCCATATCGATTCTCACCAATTGGATATCCGTCTTGGCGGAATCATGGAAATCTATGAAAAATTCGTTGGTGATGATCCACGTAAAGTACCAATGAAAATCTTCCCTGGCGTGCACTATTCAATGGGCGGTCTATGGGTTGACTTTGATCAGCAAACCAATATTAAAGGTCTATTCGCAGCTGGTGAGTGTGATTACTCTCAACACGGTGCAAACCGCTTAGGAGCTAACTCATTATTATCTGCCGTATACGGCGGTATGGCAGCTGGACCAAAAGCACTTGACTACATTAATGGTCTAGAAACATCTGCTGATGGAATTTCATCTGCTGTATTTGATCGACAAGTAAAAGAAGACACTGATAAATACAATTCTATCCTTAAAATGGATGGCAAAGAGAATGCCTACTTGCTTCATAAGGAAATGGGCGAATTAATGACAGCAAACGTAACCGTTGTGCGTGAAAATGATAAATTAAAAATGACTTACGAGAAACTCCAAGAGTTCTCTGAGCGTTACAAAAATATCAGCATGGAAGATACAGCAAAATGGAGCAACTCAAGTGCATCATTTATTCGCCAATTAGAAGGCATGATTAATCTTGCACATGTTATTACCCTTGGTGCATACCATCGGAATGAGAGCCGCGGTGCTCATTACAAACCAGAATTCCCTGATCGTAATGACGAAGAATGGCTCAAAACAACGATTGCTCGTTATAATCCAAAAACAAATCTGCCTGAACTTTCTTATGAAGCAGTCGATATTTCTTTGATTAAGCCACGTAAACGCGATTATACAAAATCGAAGAAAGGGGCCAAATAATGATGAGTGATACTGCTAAAAAAATACATCTGATCATTACACGGCAAAATGATCCTCAATCACAGCCGTATACAGAAGAATTTCTTGTTCCATATCGACCGAACATGAATATTATCGGGGCCCTGATTGAAATTCAGAGAAATCCAGTTAACGCCAAGGGAGAAACAACCACTCCTGTTATCTGGGAATCAGTTTGTTTAGAAGAAGTTTGTGGTGCCTGCTCAATGGTTATTAATGGGAAACCACGCCAAGCATGTTCAACCTTAATTGATAAAATCGAACAGCCAATCCGGATTGCTCCGCTGTCTACTTTCCCGGTTATGCGTGACCTATTGGTAGACCGTCAACGTATGTTCGATGCGTTAAAACGCGTCAAAGCGTGGGTTCCAATCGATGGAACATATGACTTAGGTCCTGGCCCAAGAATGCCAGAGAATACAAGACAATGGGCATACGAATTATCAAAATGTATGACTTGCGGCTGCTGTTTAGAGGCTTGTCCAAACGTCAACTCTAAGACAGCATTTATTGGACCAGCCGCAGTATCCCAAGTTCGCCTATTCAATTCTCACCCAACTGGTGCGATGCATAAAGAAGATCGTTTAGAAGCTTTAATGGGCGAAGGCGGTATTACTGAGTGCGGTAACTCACAAAACTGCGTCCAAGTTTGCCCGAAAGGCATTCCATTGACAACATCAATCGCCCAAATGAACCGCCAAGTAACACTACAATCGTTCAAGAATTTCTTTGGGTGATAAGAAAAGCGGAGTTCGCTTGAACAGCCCCGACAAGCACAAGACGCTTGCGAATAGAAGGCGTTCTTTGCCTTCAATTCGCAAGTGGCATGTGACCTCCAGGGGCTAGCGAACGCAGCTAGACACAGATAAGAACAAAGGCCGGCTGTCAGACAGTCGGCCTTTGTTTTGTTATTCTTCATTTTTAACAATTTCTTTAATATACGCCAATACTTCCTCACGAAGTTCATCATTCTGTAGGGCAAAATCAATGGTAGTTTTGACAAAGCCAATTTTTTCTCCAACGTCAAACCGTTTACCCTCAAAGTCATAGGCAAACACTCGTTGAATCTGGTTTAATTCCTGCATTGCATCTGTCAGTTGAATTTCACCGCCAGCACCAGTTTGCTGCCGGTCTAAGAACATAAAAATCTCTGGTGTTAACACATAGCGGCCCATAATTGCTAAATTGGATGGTGCCGTTCCTGGTGCAGGCTTTTCCACCAAATGGTTTACTTGATAGCGCCTTCCTGTTTGCTGACCTGGGTCAACAATCCCGTAACGGTGTGTCTCCTCCATCGGAACCTTCTGCACCCCGATTACCGAAGAATGAGTCTCTTCAAAATTATTAATTAGCTGCTTTAAACAAGGAACTTCACTTTGTACAATATCATCACCAAGAAGAACCGCAAACGGCTCATCACCAATGAAATTACGGGCGCACCAAACCGCATGACCAAGACCTTTTGGTTCCTTTTGGCGGATATAATGGATATCAGCTAAGTTTGTCGAATAACGGACTTTATCCAATAATTCCGTCTTCCCTTTTTCTAACAGGTTCTGCTCAAGTTCAGGGGCAAAATCGAAATGATCTTCAATCGCGCGCTTCCCTTTCCCTGTAACGATAATGATATCCTCGATTCCTGAAGCGATGGCTTCTTCCACAATATACTGAATCGTTGGCTTATCAACAATTGGCAGCATTTCCTTTGGCATTGCCTTCGTTGCAGGTAAAAACCTCGTACCAAGACCAGCCGCAGGAATAATTGCCTTCCGTACCTTTTTCACATGATCACCTTACCTTAATGTCCTTTGATTTATGCTGACTTAAAGGCAGACAGCTTTTTCCAGCAAAATAAACGTATCGAACGATAAGACGAATTGCCTACGTCCCTCCTTTATTCTATCATTTTTCCCAAATAAAACCGAATACTGTTTGCAAAATGGAGCTTTATTTGATGCCCAGTTCTCCGACAATTTTTGTCCCGTGAACCTCTGTTAAAGGCAGTTCACGGACAAGCAGTTCTAAATTATCAGCCGTAATCCCACCACCTGGAAGGATGATCAATTTATTACTGGCAAATTGAATCAGTTCCTTTAATCGTGGGAGATTCTCAATAATCGATGTTCCACTTGGTCCGCCATGTGTTAAAATGCGTTTAACTCCATGATTGGCCAGCCAGGTTATGGCAGGATTTTGATATTCCGGCTTCAGATGATCAAAAGCCATATGAAAAGTGATATCCAGTCCCTGCGCCACTCGCAATAGGGATATCATCGCCTCCTCATCAATCCAGCCTGTTTCGGTTAAACAGCCGATTACTACCCCATCCGCCCCTAGCTGTTTCAGATGGGCAATATCAGTCTGCATCATTTCTATTTCTGCTTCATTATATACAAAGTTGCCGCCCCTTGGTCTAACAATCGCCATTACCTTACTATTTTTGTTATGACAATAGTGGATTGTTTTGAGCGCTACTCCATGGCTTACGGTCGTCCCGCCAACCGCTAAATTATCACATAGCTCTATTCGGCCAGCTCCCCGGCGAATAGCCTCCGGAACTACCGTAAAATTTTCCACACACACTTCTTTAAGCATCGAATCCCTCCTACTTATTACATATCAAAGTACCCATTTTTTGCAAAAGAAAATCCGCCAAACAGTTAAGGTCTGCCTGCCGGACTTTTTATCTTCTGATTAATTATGTTGACAGCAGCAGTTCGTTTCGGTATGAGCCATAGTGAATGTTTCTTTCACTGCTCCGACCTCTGCGCCTGAATCATTTTTTACAATCGATGGCTTTAACTCTCGTAATCTTGCAATAGTTTCTTTATTTTCGTAACCAATTTGCTCAAGAATCGATGCCACTACATTTGGCCACACATCTTCAGAGCCATTTAACACCTTTAAGGCAAAGCCAACTCGCTCTTTTTTCAATCCGAAGCAATATACACCTTGTGCTCCACCTTTTGCTACTATATTATTATCTTGAAGCAAAAGTGAACAAATAAATTGTTCTGATGCAACCATAAGCGGATACTCATTCATAATGCTTGTCATTTTCCTAACCGCCGCTTGTAGTGGCGCGTCCTCAATTAAATCTGGACATGCTAGCTTCAAATACGTAATCGCCATATTTTTTAATGGAATGGCAAACACCGGGACACCACAGCCATCGATCCCCACATTAATCTGTGCAGCAGGTACCTCTGATAAGGTAGAGAGTATCTGAAGGATTTGCTGTTGAAGCGGATGCTCTGGTTTCCAATATCCTTCTACCGGATAGCCGAATTCACGGCAAACCGCTACAAATCCCGTATGCTTACCGGCGCAATTATGATAAATCCGTCTTTTTTCTTTATTTTCACGCAGCATCGCCTCACGTGGTTTTTCATTTAACGGATACGAAGGCGGGCAAAATAAATCTTCTTCGTTTACCGGCAGCTTTTTCAGCATCGACTCCAATGCTTCAATATGATATGTCTCACCTCTATGAGAAGCTGTAAACATGGCGGCCTCTTGCCTTGTCAAACCGTATTTTGTGATAATGTTTGATAAGAATACGGGAATCGCTTGAATCGGCTTGCAAGCTGATCGATAAAACGTGTAATGTTCTTCATTTCCAGCGGAATAGATTGTTTGCCCTTTTTCATCTACACCACAAACCATGCCAATATGAACATTTTCAACTAATCCTGCTCGAGATTCTTCAATTAATTCTACATAATTCATCTGCATACATCTCCTATGTAAAAAAATTCACTCTAAATCTAGTAAGGAATTTTGCACTTGAATGGCTGCTCCAAGTACTACCCCATGATTACTTAACTGAGAATAGACAATTTTTAACTGATCCTTTAATGGTTCCCATATATATAAATCACATTTTTGCTCGATTGTTTCCTTTAGCTCTGGGAGACTTTCGATTGTATCACCGCTTAAAATCAACACTTCCGGATTATAAAGGCATAGGATATTGCTTAAGGCAAGAGCAATATAGGTAGTGGTTCGATCCATTATATTGATCGCCCATGATTCTTTCGAACGATAGGCGGCAAAAACATCGCCAATAGAGTTGACATTCTTTACCTTGCGGCTGTCAGCGAGGATTGCCCGTTCTGAAATATAGGTAGCCAAGCAGCCAATTTTACCACAATTACAAACATTTCCTGTTGGGTCAATGACGGTATGGCCAATCTCACCAGCATTATTGGAATCGCCGCGATAAATATCTCCATTTAGCATAATTGCTGCACCAATACCAGAACCAATTCCGACGAGCACCGCATTTTGCGAATCCTTCGCCATTCCTGTAAAACTTTCGGCAACGATTTTCATTTTTAGTTCATTGTCAATAATAACGGCTAAACCAGTAAGCTGCTGTAAGTCTTCAGCAAGGTGAACATTATTCCATTTCAACTGGTCGGACACTTTTACCAAACCATTCATGTAGTCAATTGAGCCCGGGATACCGACACCAATCCCAATCACTTTTCCATCAGGAATCTGCTGCTCCGCAATTAATCTACCGATTACCTGACTAACTTTCTGCAGCGTCTCCTCATAGTCCTCGGCCACATTCCGCTGAATACTCTGCCAAGCAACAATTTCCCCAACATAATCAACAATCCCGATTTTGATAACGAACGTATCAATTTCGACCCCAACGGTATACAAAACATCGCTGCAAACATCCAGAAGTGCTGCTTTCCTGCCGACACCGGAGGTAACTAATTCTGTCTCTCGGACGAACCCTTGTGCATGTAACTCATTGACCATTCTTGTGATGGATG
This sequence comes from Bacillus rubiinfantis, assembly GCA_000752035.1. GTDB lineage: Bacteria > Bacillota > Bacilli > Bacillales > Cytobacillaceae > Neobacillus > Neobacillus rubiinfantis. The sequence goes on from CCFE01000011.1 coordinate 388,993, forward strand.
TTGGGCTCATCCCTGTCAACTTAGCAATTTCCATTCGCGAAATAGGAGACTTATGTTTGATGATGTCCAGTACAAGGTTTTTATTTTGTTTTTTCATTAATAACTGGTCTTGTTTCTCCATTGTATACATTTCCTTTTTTTAAAATTTCTGTTTTTAAAAAATCATGAGGATGTCTCAATCAGCTTACTCCTGACCGCTAATAAGGCACCCGCATCATTTTTCAAGAGAATCCTCCGGGGAACATGCACTCCAATCCCCGGAAACTCTAATCAACAGGCTCTTTAGCGAAATGTCTTAATGAACTCGATTGCTTCCGAGATGTCCTGAACCGGATTAGCATCGACTTCGCGCTCAATCGTCAAGTATCCGTCGAAGCCAATCTCTTGCAATGCCTTGAAATAATTTGGAAAATCGACCGTACCCTTTCCTAAAGGCACCTCTCTGAAAAACTCTCCTGACGCCACCATTTGTGCGATTTTTTCATGGTCTGTCCCGGCGCCATAACCGAGAGCACCGTAGACATCACGCGGATCAACCGGTTTAAGTTGAATGCCATCCTTCACATGAGTATGAACGATGTAATCCTTGAGCAGCTTAACACCTGCAACTGGGTCATCCCCTGTCACCATCACCATATTTGCCGGGTCAAAGTTAACGGAAACACCATTTGTACTTAAGCTGTCTAAAAAGCCCTTTAATCTTGCTGCTGTTTCCGGACCGGTTTCAATCGCAAAAAAGGCATTCATACTCTTGGCATATACACCCAATTCTTCACAAGCTGTTTGCATCGCTTCATAAATCGGGCTATTCTCATCTTCTGGGACAATTCCAATATGGGTGGTGACAATATTTGTACCTAATTCAACAGCTAAATCAAGGATTCGTTTTGATTTTTCAATCTTTTCTTTATTCTGGTGCGCGTCTTGGAAGCCATGACCGCCTAAATCACCGCAAAGCGCCGAGATTTCCAGCCTTAACGAATCAATATAGGTTTTTAATTCCTTACGAGCTGTGGCAGATAGGTTTTCAGGGGCCATCTCGCCGCTAACCGCATAAATCTGCACGCCGTCTGCTCCCATCTCTTTGACTGTTTTCAAACCTTCACGGAGTGGCAGCCTTAAACTATCGACTATGACACCAATTTTATTCTGCAGCTTTATCGTCGACATGGTTAAAAGACCACCTCGCATTTCTTTTCAGCCGCTTCGTAAATCCCTGCCAGCATTTTCATGATTGCAACCCCGTCTTCAACTGTTGCAAGCGGTTCTGTTCCTGTTAAACAGCTTGCAACGAAGGCATCTATTTCATTTTGAAAGGCGTTTGTAAAGTCAAATGTCAGATGGTCAATCTGCGGATGAATATTGATGATTGTATCATTTTCCTCACTCGTAATGACCAATTCTGGCTCTAGCTCGGCACCGCCCTTTGTGCCAAATAGTTTTACTTGGATTTCATCCTTTTTCGCGTGCAGCGTAAACGAGACATCAACGAGTAAGGAAGCACCATTTTCAAAGGTAATCAAGGCATTGGCCATGTCCTCAACGGTGTTTTTCTTCTTATCATAATCGGCCGCCTGGTAAAAGCTCAAATTTTGGACATTGCCGCGGTTACCGAGGTGGCGGTACGTGTTGCCGGAAATGGACTTCACCTTTGGACGCCCCATTAAATACCAGCAAATATCAATGATATGTACCCCTAAATCAATTAATGGCCCTCCGCCAGAGCGCTCGATGTCAGCAAACCAGCCCCCAGGATTCCCTAAACGGCGCAAGCATGATGCTTTTGCATAATAGATGTCACCTAATTTTCCATTGTCGATAAATGATTTTAATACTTCTGTATTGGTGGCGAATCTTCTCACGAAACCAACCTGTAATCGTTTGTTAGATTTCTGAGCAGCTTCTTCTACTCTTAATGCTTCCTCGACCGTCTTCGTCAACGGCTTTTCAACTAACACATGTTTCCCGCTTTGTAAGGCACTTATGGAGATTTCAGCATGGGAATTATTCCATGTACAGATACTTACCGCATCGACCTCTGAATCATTCAATACCTCTTCTAGTGAATGATACACATGAGGGATGGTATACTTTTGCGCCTTTTCTAGCGCTCTTTCTGGGACACAATCGTAGACACCGTGTAAAACAGCATTAGGATTATTTTGATAGGATTGGAAGTGCATATCTGAGATAGACCCAGCACCAATCACACAAACTCGCAACAGCTTCAACATGATTCTCCTTTCGAAATCGCTTTAGAATGGATGATACGAGAGTAAACCTGGGTTATACGAGAGTATTCTGCCTCCTTACGGGAGTAAACCTAAGTTATACGAGAGTATTCTGCCTCCTTACGAGAGTAAACCTAAGTTATACGAGAGTAATCTGCCTCCTTACGGGAGTAAACCTGGGTTATACGAGAGTATTCTGCCTCCTTACGAGAGTAAACCTGGGTTATGCGAGAGTATTCTGCCTCCTTACGGGAGTAAACCTAAGTTATACGAGAGTATTCTGCCTCCTTACGGGAGTAAATTACACTTCATCCCATAATCTACGCACATTATCCATACCAATCTTGGAGCCAACCTTGCAATCTTCCATGCCTTCGAATTCAATGGTTAGATAGCTGTCATAGCCTGAATTTTTAACAATTTTCAAAATTTCACGGATATTGATATCACCATGGCCGACGATGGCCCCGCGGAGATAGTTTTCATTTACGGTCCGGAACCATTCCCCACCTCCAGGGTTTTCATAGTAAGGCCGGATATAGAAATCCTTCAAATGCACAGTGGCGGCATATTTGATATTTTTCTTGACCCCAACTAATGGTTCCTCGTCAATGCAAAGGAAATTGCCAACATCAAGTGTCGTTTTGAAATTTTCACGATTGACGCCATGAATCACTCTTTGAACACGGTCACTTGTTTGGACATTAAAGCCGTGATTTTCAATGGTAGTAGTCATCCCGTATTGTGCCGCATAATCCGCAATCAGTTGACTGCCTTTAACCATTTTCTCATAATGCTCCTCGAAGTAATGAATCGTCATTTCTTCTGGTTTCAACGAGAAAGCCGTCACATCATGGCGCAGTATCTTAATTCCCATCCGATTAGCAACATCAACATGCGTTTTAATCCGCTCTACTTCATCGTAAAAAGCAGCCTCTGTCTCTTGGATAAAATTTGCCGGCATCGAATAGGCTGATAACTCAATTCCGACCGACTCTGCCTTCGCTTTAATCTCATCAGCCAGCTCTGGATTATCAACAACCGTAAATCCATAAGGGACAATCTCCATATGCTCTCCGCCATTATCCTTAATCCATTGAATGACGTCTAATACCGTCATCGTATTGGCCCGTAATTCCCTCACTAAACTATACGTACTTAATCCAACCTTCATCATGAACCCTCCTATTTCTCGTTTTGATTCCTATGACTCTAGTAAATGACAAGCAGCCAGCTGTCCAGTAGTTTCATCGTGATAAACTGCAGGCTCTGTTACTTTGCAAATGTCCATGGCGACAGGACAGCGTGTATGAAAACGACAGCCTGACGGAGGATTAACTGGGCTCGGCAGATCACCGTGCAAGATAATTCTTTCCCTTCTCAACCTCGGATCCGGAATCGGAATTGAAGATAATAATGCCTTTGTGTAAGGATGTTTTGGATTTGAAAAAATTTCCTCCTTCGGTCCCGATTCAACAATCGTACCGAGATACATAACCCCGATATAGTCACTGATATGTTCAACAACACTTAAATCATGGGAAATGAATAGATAGGTTAACTTAAATTGCTCCTGTAAATCCTTTAATAGGTTCAAAATTTGTGCCTGTATCGAGACATCCAACGCAGAAACCGGTTCATCGGCAATAATCAGCTTCGGTTTCATTATTAACGCCCTGGCAATACCAATCCGCTGTCTCTGCCCGCCGCTGAACTCGTGAGCATAGCGATTCGCATGGTATTCACTTAAACCGACGACATCTAAAATCTCCGAAACTTGTTTGTAGCGCTCTGCTTTCGAGAGATTCGTATGAATAGCCAGCGGCTCCGCAATGATATCGCGAACTTTCATTCTTGGATTTAATGAGGCATAAGGGTCTTGAAAAATCATTTGCACTTTTTTTCGCATCGATTTTAATTGTGCTTCTTTCCTGCTTGATATTTCTTCACCATCAAGCCAAATCTCACCCTCATTCGGTTCAATCAACCTTGAGATTAACCTGCCTGTTGTTGATTTTCCACAACCACTTTCACCAACTAAGCTGAAGGTTTTTCCCTCCTCAACCATAAATGAAACATTATGAACTGCTTTTAACAGTTTCTTTTTTCCAAACACGCCAGCCGGAATCATAAATGATTTGCTTAATCCTTCTACTTGTAAAAGCGTATTAGACACCAATGCCCCTCCTCTCCTCTTGATACAGCCAGCAGTTGCAGGAACGACCATTGGCAAAACTGATTTCAGGCGGCTCTTCCTGCTGACATATGTCCATCACATGGTTACATCTTGGAGCAAATTTACAGCCTTGAGGTAAATTTGTTGGGTTCGGGACATTTCCTTTAATTGATTCAAGTTTCTCTCTTTTCTCACCCAGCTTTGGCACTGAACCAATTAAGCCCTGTGTATAAGGATGCTTCGGGCTCTCAAATAATTCGAAGACATCAGCCTCTTCGACTACTTTTCCGGCATACATGACCACCACACGGTCACACATTTCGGCAACGACGCCTAAATCATGAGTAATTAACAGTACAGACATCCCTTCATTTTGCTGCAGCTGTTTGAGTAAATCTAATATTTGTGCTTGAATGGTCACATCCAGTGCTGTTGTTGGCTCATCGGCAATCAACAGTTGTGGATGGCAAGAAATCGCCATCGCAATCATCACCCGCTGACGCATACCGCCTGACAGCTGGTGCGGATATTCTTTCATGATTTCCTCCGCCCTTGGAATGCCAACCTTTTTTAACATGGAAATCGCATGCTCTCTTGCCTTTTTATCATCTAAACCTAAATGTAGGCGAATCGGCTCTAATAATTGTTCGCCAATTTTCATGACGGGATTTAAAGAAGTCATGGGTTCTTGGAAAATCATCGCAATCTGTTTCCCGCGGATTTTGCGCATTTCTGCTTCCGACTTTTTCGTGACATCTTCCCCATTAAAAAAAATCTGCCCCGCATTGATTTCACCGCTTGTGCCTTTGAATAATTTCATAATTGACAAGGAGGTAATACTTTTTCCACTGCCTGATTCGCCAACAAGTCCAAGAATTTCACCCTTATTAATGTGAAAATTAACACCATGTAAAATTTTTGTTTTTTTCTTATCCCGAGTAAATGAGGTTTCTAGTTTTTCTACCTGCAGCAGTTTTTCCATCCTGTTCACCCCTCCCTTATTCGCTCTTTGTTTTCGGATCCAATACGTCGCGGAGTCCATCACCAACGATATTAAAGGCCAAAACGGTTAAAAAGATGGCAATACCGGGCATTAGCACGACATGTGAGGATGTTCCTAAATAGTCACGCCCAAGGCTTAACATCGCTCCCCAGTCTGGTGTTTCCGGATTTGCCCCCAAACCAAGGAAGCTCAAACTGGACGCAGCCAATATTGCAGTACCAATTCTCATCGAAACAAACACAATTAAACTGCCAAGTGTCTCTGGTAAAATATGTTGAAACATAATGCGTAGATGGGAGGCTCCCATTGATTTCGCGGCTTCGACAAACACTGCCTCTTTTGCTTCTAATGTTGCCCCTCTTACTAATCTAGCAAAGGATGGTACACCAAAAATGGACACGGCAATGATGACATTCATTAAACCCGGTCCTAAAATGGCCACAATTGCAATCGCTAATAAGATATCTGGAAAAGCAAATAAAACATCACTTGATCTCATAATTAGACGATCTAACCAGCCGCCAAAATATCCGCTGATTAATCCTAACACCGTTCCGACGATGGCCCCTAAGAAGACAGACAGAAAGCTGACAGACAGGGAAATTCTCGCCCCAAATAATAAGCGGCTAAAAATATCCCGGCCATATTCATCCGTACCAGCAATATGTTCCTTGCTTGGCCCTTGTAGCATGGCATCATAGTTAGGTTTATATGGATCGAATGGTGCGATATATGGCCCAATGATCGCAATAATAATTAATAATAGAATAAAGAAGCTCGCCCAAAACGCGGTTTTTTGGCGACGCCAATTTTTCCAAAATTCTTTGAGCGGTGAATATTGCTTTTCCACAACAACTCCGCTATTGTTCTGATTTACTGCCCTAGATACTTCCATGACTACCCTCCTTTAGGATGTATAGCGAATTTTCGGATTAAGGTAACTATATAAGATATCAACGATGAGATTGACGATGATAAATTCAAAAGAAAACAGCAGTAATTCTGCTTGAATCACCGGATAATCTCTAAACGCAATGGAGTCTATTAACAAGCGTCCCATTCCAGGAAAACTAAAAACCGTTTCAACTACGACAGAGCCGCCTAATAAAAAGCCAAATTGCAATCCAGCAATCGTTACGACCGGGATTAAAGAGTTGCGTAGCGCATGTTTTGGAATCACCACTGACTCCTTTAATCCTTTGGCTCGTCCTGTGCGAATAAAGTCAGCTTTGAGAGTTTCCAAAAGAGAGGACCTTGTAAACCGGGCTAGCATTGACATAATTCCGGCCCCTAAAGTAATCGAAGGTAAAACATAACTTATCCAACCATCTGCACCACCTGTTGGAAACCAGCCAAGCTGTACAGAGAAGATCTGAATGAGGATTAATCCCAACCAAAAACCAGGTAAAGAAATACCGGAAACGGCCGTTACCATCCCTAGATAATCAGGCCATTTATTTTTAAAAACAGCTGATAACGTACCGATAATCAAGCCGAGAACTAATGCCCAGCCCATGCTAAATAAAGTCAGATAAATTGAAGGCATAAAGCGGTCGACGAACATATCCATCACCGGCAAGCCAGTTTGTAATGATGTACCTAAATCCCCTTGAAATAAATCGCTCATATAGGTTCCATATTGTTCCCAAATCGGTTTATCGAGACCTAATTCCGTTCTGATTGCTGCTACCTCTGCGATGGAAGCATCCTTACCGGCTACTAAGCGCGCAGGGTCCCCTGGTATTAAGTGGGTAAATAAGAAGACTAAGATGGAAACGACAAAGAGGATTGGGATCATTTCCAAGATTCGTTTGAAAATATACTGGAGCATAGATAGATAACCCCTTTCTAAAACACTGCGATCACAGCTGACAGCCGCACCCATTCTTTTAAACTTTTTCGACTAGAGAGCTTTCTTTTAGCTCCAGCGTCTGATATTACCTTAATAAGAAGGAAAGAAGCTTTGGGAATGGTTCCCGCCGCCTCTTTGCTTACGACGAATATCAATGATAGTTTGTCATTATTTTAAATTCGCATTGGTTACGTCAATACCGCCATCTGGAGTAATCACGACACCATCAACATTTGCTCGCTTACCTGTTAAAATTTCATCCACGCCAAGGAACATCCATGGTGCATCTTTGTAGACAGTAGATTGAATATTGCCATAAAGCTCGGCTTGTTTTTCTTCATCGGCCGTTTTATTGACTTCCTCAATCCACTTATCGACTTGGTCATTCTTGTAATAAGCGGTATTAGCTCCATTTGGAGGGAATGAACCGCTGTAGAACAATGGTTTCGTAGCGTTGGTCGTATCAGATGGATAGGCAGACCAGCTTACATACCACATTTGTAGTTTCGTATCCTCAGGTTTTTGGGCACCGTAAATCTCATCTGACAACGTTCCTTCTTCCATCGATTTGATTTTTACATCGATGCCAATTGACTTGAGCTGCTGTTGGATAAACTGCATGCCTTTCATTGTATCAGAGTTGGTATTACCCCAAATCTCTGTCGTAAATCCTTTTTCAAGGCCAGCTTCTTTCAGTAACTGTTTAGCTTTTTCAATATTATGCTCATATACTTCCTGCTTTTGATAATAAAGAGTTTTGCTTGGCAAAATCGAATCTAATGGTAACCCATAGCCGCCATTGACAACTTTAACAAAGGCATCTTTATCAATCGCATAGTTCATTGCTTGACGAACTCGCGGATCGTCAAATGGTTTTTTCATCGTGTTAATCGATACATAGCGGGCAATTGTTGAAGGAATTTGTTCAACCTTTACATCTTTGGCATTTTCAAGTTCTTTGATATTTTGACTTGGCAGCGGATAGATGACATGTGCTTCGCCAGTTCGTAACATCGCTACACGAGAGCCATTCTCTGGAACAGGCTTATAGGTGATTTTCTGTACACGATCTTGTTTGTCCCAGTAACCATCAAAACGTTCTACAGTTAAATGATCTCCCTGTACCCATTCAACAAATTTAAATGGTCCAGTTCCAACTGGATTTTTACCAATTTTGTCATTTCCCTCTTTGAGCAATTTAGGGCTAAGTATTTTGGCTGATACAAATCTTGTTAACATACTGGCATATGGTTCTTTTAAGGTAATCTTGATTTCATAATCATTGATGACGTCAATTTTCGTAATCAGATTAAAACCACGGCTGTTTAAGCGAAGGCTCTCATCGTTCATGATTCTTTCAAAGTTTGCCTTTACAGCCTCGGCATTAAATGCTTCGCCATCATGAAACTTCACGCCTTCTCGTAATTTGAAACTATATTCCAAGGCATCGTCACTAATACTATAATCTGTAGCTAGCTGGTTTACGATTTTTCCATCTGGGTCAAAACCTAGCAGACCCTCAAGCATTGCAGATTGTACGGAGTTTGAATTCGTGTCTCCAGTATTATGCGGGTCCATTGAAATAAAGTTTTCATTTACTGCAATGACCATTTCCTTGTTGCCAGATTTACTACTTTGTTTCTTTTCTCCAGTACTTTGTTTGCTGGAACAGCCAACAACCAATACTGCCGAGATGACAACCAGAAGCAGCACTTTCCAAAAATGTACCTTTTTCAATTGATTTCCTCCTCTATTTTTCTCTTAGGTATTTGGTCCTGTTGTCATTCTCTTTATCAGCCATACCCATGAAAGTATATGATTCAGATTACCCTTCATTAGTTGGAAACCATCATAAAGGGGAATCGTAAATCCATAATTAATTTCCCGGTGTTAATAATCTATGTATCTAACAGCTTATTAACACTATTATTACCGAGTTTTTTACATTAGTTTCTCCAATGGTGAAAATAATAGAACAAAAAAAATAGACATTTGGTCATCGGTGTTTTTGTCGAATTTTAAGATAATTATAACTTCAAGTGAAAGTGTTTTCAATAATATTTTTTTAAATTATATTAATTTTTAAAATTATAATTCTAATAGTGTTTAACTTGTTTTACTGAGCCGCACTATTTACCGCTGGTTTTCTCACCAAGATGTTAGCATTTATGGTATAGTAATATATCATATGTTCATCACAGCTTGAAAGGAAACAACCATGAACCAAGAAAAATCAAAATCGATTATTCTGCCGCTGATTATTGCCATCATTGGCATTTCTTTCTCATCCATTTTTGTTAAATGGTCAGATGCTCCTGCTTCTATTTTAAGTATGTACCGGATGTTTTTTGCCAGCGTACTATTAAGCCCTATGGTGTGGAAAAATCGTCAGCAGCTGCAAAAGGTCACTAAAAAGACGGTTCTGTTTTTATTTTTTTCCGGCGTGTTTTTGGCGTTTCATTTTGTTCTTTGGTTTAGTTCTTTAAAATATACGACTGTGGCAAGCTCCACAATTATTCTCGCCCTCCAGCCGATTGTTTCGCTAGTTGGCGGCTTCCTGCTGTTTAAAGAGCGGACAACTGCCTCGGCGCTCGTTACTATGATGCTGGCAATTATCGGGGCAATGATGATAGGCTGGGGTGACCTAGGTTTAAGTCAGGAGGCATTATTGGGCGATTTATTCTCATTTTTTAGCGTGATTGCGGTTGTTGGCTACTTGCTAATCGGGCAAACAATCGTCAAACAATTATCGCATTGGATTTACAGCTTCTCTGTTTTTTCCTGTGCCACCATTGTGTTAGTCATCTATAATCTCGTGACAGATGTGAGCTTTACTGGATATCCATTGAAAGAATGGGGCATTTTCTTATTGCTGGCGATTGTACCGTCAATCAGCCATGTGATTAATAATTGGCTGTTAAATTATGTTAATGCTACAACGATTTCAATGAGCATCCTCGGGGAACCTGTCGGGGCCACCTTTCTCGCTTTCTTACTATTAGGGGAGCGGTTAACAGCTTGGCAAATAGCCGGCGGTGTGCTTGTTCTCATTGGTGTTGCAATGTTTCTAACTCACCAGCAAAGACGATCAGCCGTGACCGAAACGTATCAGCTGGAGGAGAAAACCTCATAAAGTGAGACTTCCACCAGGCCCGAATCATCCCGTTTGATTCGGGCCTGGTTTAACTGCAAAGGAGATTTACCGTTTTTTCTAAGCGATATCAGCAACTTTACCGATATATCAGCAATTCCGGCTGTGATATCAGTGCATTTTTGGAATTTATCAGCGATTCCAGCACAGATATCAGCGGGACTGCGAGGACTGCGCCCCGATTAGAAATATATCAGCGATTTTGGAGCGGATATCAGCGAAAAATAAAATATATCAGCGCTTTTTCGAATATATCAGCGATCTTTTGAATAATCAGCGATTCGCCAATTTTTCGGTAAATTATGTAATTACCTTCCTTCCACTATTTCTGCAAATTCATCCAGTGTCGTGGAATTTTTCACGTAGATTCGCGGCAGATAATAGTGCTCGTCCTTGCTTCCTTTTTCGGTAAATAACTCTGGGGTTGTGGTGATGCCGAAGCGATAGTATTTCTTCGTTCCTGCAACGACCTTTTTATCAAAGTTTCCGTACGGATAGCTGAGGGCAATTACTGGCTTGCCAGTAATGGTTTCGATTTTTTCCTTCGAGTCCCTCAATTCATGCCGGTAATCTTCCGTTTTGGTCAAATCCGGATGCGTTGCAGTGTGTGATTGAATCGAAAAATAACCAGATGCTGCCATCCTATGTAAATCTACTGGTGAAAGACGATTAGGTCGACCGGTAAAATCAGATATGACAAATATAGTAGCGGCAGGTTTAAATTGTGGTGTAGTCAGTTTTTGAAAAACTGCCGCAGCGTTTAGGTTGTTTTTATAACCATCATCAAAGGTAATAAAAATCGGCTTGCTTACCTTTTCACGCTCATGCCATCTCTCAAAGGTTAGCAATGTAAAGCCATGGTCACGCAAATAGGTCATCTGTTTTTCAAAGTTTTCTGGTGTGACAAAAAGCTCTCTCCCAGGACCGCTGCCTTTATATGCAGCAAGTGAATGATAGACCAAAATTGGTATGGGTCGCTCGGCAGAAGCCTCTCGAGGCAAGAATCCTAGTAACCCAAAACATACTAGTAAAACGATATATTTTTTCATCACAAACCTCACAAAAGATTGGATAGTTCACTTATTATTTTCTCCTCTATGTGATTACATTCATGAATTTAACATATTTTACATTTTTGAGCTTAACTGCTTTGCAATATTCTCGCCGTCTGTTATGATAACTGACGACCGTTTGTTAAATGAATGCTCGCCGACTGGAAAATCCCTCAGGACGGTTCAGGAGGCGTAGTTGAATTTAGCTAAATCAAAAGGAGTGGTATACAATGCAAAAACCACTTAAAGACCAAAAAATGATTATCATCATTTTGTTAAGTAACCTGTTCATTGCCTTTCTGGGTATCGGGCTGATTATCCCTGTCATGCCTGCATTTATGAACATGATGCACCTGTCAGGGAGTACCATGGGTTATCTTGTGGCTGTGTTTGCAGTTTCACAGCTGTTGATTTCCCCGCTATCTGGTCGCTGGGTTGACCAATACGGCCGAAAAAAAATGATCCTTTGCGGCTTATTACTGTTTGCCCTTTCAGAACTGATTTTCGGGCTGGCTAGAAGTGTCCCTATCCTCTATCTTTCGAGAATTCTCGGTGGATTTAGTGCAGCCTTTATTATGCCGGGGGTCACTGCCTATATTGCTGATATTACCACCATTCCCGAGCGGGCCAAAGCAATGGGGTATTTGTCGGCGGCGATTAGCACTGGGTTTATTATCGGGCCGGCGATTGGCGGCTTTATTGCTGAATATGGGATTCGTGCCCCCTTCTATTTTGCTGCCGGAATTGCCTTTTTCGCTTGTTTAATTTCAATATTTATTCTAAAGGAACCGCTGACGAAGGAGGAACTTCAAGAGTTGGCATCCCATACAGCGCAGAGCAGTTTTTTCAATGATTTAAAACGCTCCCTTCATCCGCTTTATTTCGTTGCCTTTGTCATTGTGTTTGTGCTTTCTTTCGGTCTATCCTCCTATGAGACAGTGTTCAGCTTGTTTTCCGACCATAAATTTGGCTTCACACCACAGGATATTGCGATAATTATCACGATTAGTTCTCTTTTTGGCGTGATTGTACAGCTTTTTCTATTTGGAAAAATGGTCGATCTCCTGGGCGAGAAAAGGTTGATTCAATTATGTTTACTGACAGGAACGATCTTGGCGGTTGTCTCAACTGTTATTTCCGGTTTTTTGACAGTTTTAATCGTGACCAGCTTTATTTTCCTAGCATTTGACCTGCTGCGACCAGCATTGACAACCTTTTTATCACGAGCGGCTGGAAAAGAACAAGGGTTTGTTGCCGGCATGAATTCTACCTATACCAGCTTGGGAAATATTGTTGGCCCAGCAATTGGGGGAATACTATTTGATGTTAACATTCACTATCCATATCTGTTCGCTGCCGTTATCATGGTGATTGGCCTTGGACTGACTGTTATTTGGAAAGAACGAAACTGGGGAAAAAGTGTGATTGAGTAACAGAAAATATCCCATAGAATCGAGTCTATGGGATATTTTTTTTGTCTACTTGTTTGTCATTTCACTTAATCCCGTGAGTTACCACCCATGGTGATGATGATGCCATGGATGATAATGGTGATGATGATAACCATAACCACCGTAACCACCATAGAATGGATAAGAGAACCCTCCGTAACCACCAAATCCGCCATAGCCAAAAGGACTACCAAATCCCATCATCGGATAACCGAAAGAACCGTAGAATGGAGGCATACCAACACCTGCTTTCATTTATTTTTTCTTTACACCATACACATATGTAACAGAACCAATAAATGAGCATTTCTTATCAGAAAATGGGCGTTGCATTACCGTATTGCGTGAGAGCTGACATCTGTTGCCTTCACCCATGCAATCGTTCTTGTTCCACGGAAGTTTTTTGCTAATAAATAATAGGTGCCACCAGCGTACTTTGCCTGTCGCTTGATATAATACGATTTATTTGTATAAGTTTTTCCAGCCTTAAAGGAGCTGTTTGCACCGAGTTTCTTATAAAGTCTTGCACTGCTCTTCTTCACTTTTCCGACGCGACTTGTCGCACTTTCAACCGTCTTTTTCAAATTACTGGAGCTCATCCAAATTGTTTTTCCTGCAAGTTTCCCGCGATACCATAGGGTACTGCCGACTTTTTCTGTCAAATTAATCGTGAATTGGCGATACTTATATTTTGACAGTGATGACTGAACTACGTCCTTTGTGCCTCCATATGGCTTGCTATATGTGCTACCTTTTCCGGTGAAGTAGTATTTCTTTGTTTTATGATCTACACTCACATGTGACGAGCTGATTAAGTTCGCAGAGTTCACCCAACCGATTACTCCTCTAGTACTGCTAGGCTGGGTACTCAGTAAATAATAAGTCCGTCCATTTACAGCAGCTTTGCGCTTAATGTAATAAACTTTACCGGTATAATTTGTACCTGCTTGAATTTTTCCTGTCGTGCTGCCAATTGTTTTATAGATGGTCACTTTGCTACTGCTAATTTTCCCCAAACGACTCGTCGCTTTTTCAATCTTTGTACCTGTGTTAGCTGCATTAATCCAAATCGTTTTACCGTTGAAGCTGCCTTGATACCATACATCATTGCCTACCTTTTCAGTCTTAGTTACTGTGAACTTGCGATCTTGATAGGAGGTAAGCGAACTATTAATGATATCCTTTTTGCCACCCCAGGCGACTTGATAGGTACTGCCTTTTCCGGATAGATAAACCGTTTTTGTTTTTTGACTGACTACTGAATTTGGGTAGGAAGTGACATCAGCTGCTTTAATCCAGCCAATTACCCCATTTACGCTGCTTGCTTGATTGCTTAATAAGTAATAAGGCTGTCCACCAATTAATGCTACTTTTTTGATAAAAAGAGTCCTATTCGTATTGTTGGAGCCAGCCTTGAATGCTGTTTTCTCATCATCGTACTTGCGGTATATCAAGGCGCTGCTGCTGTGAATTTGTCCTAAGCGATTTGTGTTTGATCTTTTATCAGGCAGCTGCTCATATTTGTACTTTACTAGTTGGACAAACTGTGTCCAGCTGTAGCCCCAAGCGCTAAAATAACTATGAGGGTCCTGATGAGTGGTGTGGCCTAAATATTTAGTTACCGCTTTATGAGACCATAATGTACCTGTTCCTGTTTTTTCGGCATCGATTAACGGCAAATTATAACGATATAGGGTGGCAGCTATGTAATTCGCGTAGTTATTAATCGATTTAGCAAATTGAGAAAAGGTTTTCTCGGACTTTTTCACTCTGACTAACTCAATATGGACAAAGCGTTGATTTGCGGCGGAACCAGCGCCCCATGCGCCGTAGTTTGGTGAGTGAATTTCAATTACGCGTGAACTGTCAGCAAATGCATGAACAAAAGCTTTGCGGTAGTTTCTCGACATATACGAGATTTCACCGGTAATAGTTGAGTTATTATTGGCGGTTTCATGGGCAACCACCCCCTCAACTTGCCCGTATCCATGGCGGTAGGGAAATTTGGGCAAATAACTTATGTATTTATTTTCTACTTTTGCAGAAACAAGTTTCTTCGACAAAATATAATCATTTACCTTCGAACTCGTTGCCGCCTCTGCCCTCATCGGCAGAATTAAACCAAAACCAACCAACACTACTGAAAGAACTAAGATGCCAAACTTCTTCATATTCCTCTCCCAACTTACTAGAATCATAGATAAAAATTATTATACTACTAAATTGACACTCACGAACATGTGAATTTCTACACATTTATGTCCACCCCATATGGACAAATGTCCACGAACGGTGCCAGGCACCAATATCGACAGCAATATCTATTTGCATATTGTAAATATTGGTAACTACTAATATAATATTGTTAGTAATTTATTATAGAGGGAGATTGAGAGATGAAGCGTATAGTTAAGATTGGTTTATCTGTTGGACTTGTTTTGGGGATTGGGTTTTCGGCTGAGAGTTCGTTACAGGTGGTTGATGCTAAGACGAAGATTGTTTCGTTTAAGAATTGTAAGGAATTGAATAAGAAGTACAAAGGTGGTGTGGCAATATCCTCCAAGGTTAAAAATAGAGGAGGCAAAACTAAGTACAAGCCGTTTGTTTCAAAAGCATTATATAATGCCAACAAAAGTAGAGACCGTGATAAAGACGGCATTGCCTGCGAACGTTAACTGGTAAGCCATATGGGAAATCTGTTCCAAGCAACGCGGGCGTAACGGCCAAACTTATTGGTAAATATGCCAGAGTTGTCCATTTGCGGCGGGCTATTGGACAACTTTTTCGAAAATACGCCAGAGTTGTCCATTTGCGGCGGGCTATTGGACATCTTTTTCAAAAAAACACGAAAGTTGTCCATTTGCGGAGTTCTATTGGACAACTTTTTCCGAAAAACACGAAAGTTGTCCATTTGCGGGGTTCTATTGGACAACTTTTTCCGAAAAACACGAAAGTTGTCCATTTGCGGGGGGCTATTGGACAACTTTTTCGAAAATACACCATAGTTGTCCATTTGCGGGGTTCTATCGGACAACTTTTTCCGAAATACGCCAGAGTTGTCCATTTGCGGAGGGCTATTGGACAACTTTTTCGAAAATACACCATAGTTGTCCATTTGCGGGGGGCTATTGGACAACTTTTTCAAAAATACGCCAGAGTTGTCCATTTGCGGGGGGCTATTGGACAACTTTTTCGAAAATACGCCAGAGTTGTCCATTTGCGGAGTTCTATTGGACAACTTTTTCCGAAAAGCGCCAGAGTTGTCCATTTGCGGCGGGCTATTGGACAACTTTTTCCGAAAAACACCAGAGTTGTCCATTTGCGGAGGGCTATTGGACAAGTTTTTCCGAAAAACACGAAAGTTGTCCATTTGCGGAGGGCTATTGGACAACTTTTTCCGAAAAACACCAGAGTTGTCCATTTGCGGAGGGCTATTGGACAGCTTTTTCGAAAATACGCCAGAGTTGTCCATTTGCGGAGGGCTATTGGACAACTTTTTCAAAAATACGCCAGAGTTGTCCATTAGCGGGGGGGCTATTGGACAGCTTTTTCGAAAATACGCCACACCTATCCCATAGCTAGGCCCCCGCTATGAGGGGCAATTTCCCCCCAAAAAAAATAATTGCTACTTTAGCAGGTCTATTACTTGATTTAAGTCATCGGCAATCGCATAGGCATTGGTTTTCATCTCATCATTTGGAGCAATGATGTCTGGAACGATGATACATTTGATACCGGCCCCGACAGCAGCTCGCAAGCCGTTAAGTGAATCTTCCAACACGAGTGCGGCGTCGGGTGCTACGTTGCCCCGTTTGCAGGCCTCGAGGAATATATCGGGATTCGGCTTCCCGTTCTCCACCTCTTCCCCGCTGACATAAAAATCAAAGCGATCAGTAAAACCGGCAAGCGATAAATAGTGGTTAATCACTGCTTTGCTGCTTGACGAGGCGATACATTTTTTTATCCCGTTCTGGTCAAGAGCGGTCAATAAATTATCAGTTCCCGGCTTGACCATGATCCCTTCTTCCAGCAAAATGTTATCAAACTCCTGTCGATAATCAGCAACAATTGATGGAAACGAGAATTCCGGCCCATAAATTTCTTTCATAATGACATCACATTCATGATCGGCCACACCGATGATTGGCTTATAATGTTCCATTGGGAAGTCGTGCCCAAGCCTTACCATCACCCGTCTCATCGCCTCATATGATGGCCGCTCAGTATCAAATAATAACCCATCCATGTCAAAAATGGCTAACTTTACCTCTTTCACTTAACCACCCCTCCTGTTTCTTGAAAAAAAGACAGAGAGAATCTCTCTGCCTTATCTTTAAAAAGCTACAATAATACGCTAAAAAATGCAAGCCGATTAATAATCAAATTGACGATAGTAACGGCGCATGTCTAAATCATGACCGGTATATTTTTCATAGTGGCGGGCCAGGCGATCAACCAACAGAGTGGAAGAAATTGTTGGTGCTAAAATCCAGCGGAATTCCTCATCGATGCCTGGTAACTCATATTCTTTCGTATCGAGGACAACGAGCTTGTCAGTATATTGACGGCAGAACTTCTCAACCCGCTCATCCAATACACGCCGCTTGCCTTCGCCTTTTACTAAAAATACCGGAACATCTTTATCGACTAATTCTAGTGTACCATGGAAAAATTCCGAAGAAGAAACAGCTTTCGTGCGAACCCATTGCATTTCCTCTAAAATACACATGGAGAATAAGTAGACCTCGCCCCACATTTCTCCGTCGCCAACCCAGATATTATATGGCTCATTATAATAAGCTTTAGCAATTTCATCGGCAACCGGCTCAAATTTTTCCTTGGCCTGCAGTAGATTTTCCGGCAGTTTCGCCAATTGATCAGCAAAACGCTGATATTGCGGAAAGTCACCCGCATTTTCTAATAATTTGAAAACAAGCATAAATAATTGCATATATTCAAACTCGACGCCATTTAATGCCTTATTAGGGATGACCCAGCGGCTGGCTTTTTCCAATGGAGTTCCAGGTGTGCCAACTAATGAGCAAACGCGGATGCCTTGCTCCTGACACCACTGTGCAGCTTTAACGGTTTCTTTCGTATCACCGGACTTAGATGCCATGATCACAATGGAATCCTTTGTTAATTGTTTATGGCCCGTTAACACAATTTCACCTGCCTGCTCGGTAAAAACAGGAATACTAGTTACTTGTTTTAACATTTCTTGAATTGGCCACATAATCGAAATAGAACCACCAACAGAGATAAAGAAGATATTTTTAAAACCCTCTGCGGAAATCTCGTTAGCAACTCTTTCAATTTCGCCACGAGTTTCATAGGTAATCCGACCATTATTCATATACACATCACTATCAAATTTCAACATGCTGTTATCCCTCCAAATTGCAGTCTACAAGTCAATCTGCCGAACCGTTCTGAAGCAGTACGACAGACTGCCTTTCATACTATCAAACTTTGCTTTTTAACACTTTATCGAAGTCGTCGAAGATACGGACGCTTAAATCAATTCCTCTTCCGCTGGCAATTCGGTAGGAAAGGATTTGCAGCGGAATCGCCAGCAAGAGCGGGCTCAACCATTCATCAGCATCCACATCTAGGCTCAAGGTCTTGACATCCACAGCATCCGCACCCGTAGAAAGCGAGAAACAATGGGTTGTGTACGCTCCTAAATAGTCCTTTAACATTTCTGTGCGAATCGCCAGTGGGCTGTTTGTTTTGATAAAAATAAGTCCATAGGAACTGTTCACTTCTAAATACGGTCCATGCATAAAAGCTTCAAGTTCAAAGCCCTGTGTCGGTACCCGTACGGTTTCAGTAAATTTCGTTTCGCCCTCTTTCGCTGTCCCTACGGTCGGGCCGTAGCCAATCAGCGCAAAACGGGGAATGGTAGTTAGTTCAGCGGCATGCGCCGTATAAAAACTCTCTGTTTTTTCGATAATTGCCGGGATTTGCTCGATTAAGCGCGTCAGTTTTGCTGTTTCTGCAGCACCTGCATCAGTTGTTAATTCTCCGAGAGCGGTCCCAGCCGCGATGGCCATTAACATCGAAGTCAGCACCGTCGCGGTAAACCCTTTCGTGACAAAGCCAACTTTTTCAACACCGCAGCCGATATCGATTACTGAATCGGCATGCGCCGTAATTGGGCTGTCAAGGTTAGAAGTTAGTACAGCAGTTGCTACTTTCCCCTCAGCATGAACCTTCTTCACGGCTTCGATTGTCGAATAGCTATGGCCGCTTTGCGAAACGGCGAGAACAAAATCAATCGACGGCTTTACTTTTTCATAATGAACAAAGTTAAATGGCTCTTGAATTTCGATCGACACACCCGCCGTTTTTTCCATATAGTATTTCGCACTTAACATGGCATTAGCACTGGACCCTGTTGCCAGTACGAGCCAATTCTTTGGCTGCTTTTCACGCATTAATTCCGTGAAAGCGGCCAGCCGATCAGCTGCCTGCGCAATGATATCATGGCAAACCTGGGGCTCTTCATGGATATACGTCATCATTGTTTCTTGCACTCTCATCACCTGTTTCTACTCTGTGATTTGCGTTTTGACTCATTTACTTGTATGAGTAATGTCTGGCACTTTGTAGCTCTCTTGCCGCTAGCACTTGTAATTTTTTCCGCTTCCGCTTATAACTTTTGCCGGCAGCATTTGTAGCTCTTACCGCTGCCCTTACCCCAAAATACCAGTCCAGGCGCCTAAAATCCCGACTACGGCAATGCCAATCAAAATGGTGGTGGCCTTAAAGCCTTTGCCGAGCAGCCAATAAATGATACCGAACGCGGCTAATGGTAACAGCCCTGGCATAATCCCGTTTAGTATCTCCTGAACCTTTGTGGCGCTGTCGCCGCTGCCGATTTTTAACGGAACACTGAGGCTGATCATCGAAGCACTCATGCCGCCGATGACCATCAAGCCGAGAATGGCGGCTCCAAGTGTTAAGCTATCCATCATGCCATTCTGTTGAATCCGTTGCAAAAAGCCGGTTCCTGCTTTAAAGCCAAGTCTTGTAAACAAGAAGCGCAGCAAAATATGTGGTACGTTAAACACGAGCAAGAATAAAATCGGTCCGAGAATATTTCCTTGCAGCGCAAGTGAAGTACCAATCCCAGTGGCAATCAGCCGTAATGTGCCCCAATAAAACGAGTCGCCTAATCCTGCCAGCGGGCCCATTAACGAAGCTTTAACACCATTTATCGCTGATGAATCAAACTGTTTATCTTCCGCATTTTGTTTTTCCATCGCTGCCGAAATACCAAGCATAAAGGTGGCGATATGCGGTGTCGTGTTAAAAAACTCGAGATGCCGCTTGAGCGCTGCTGAAAGATCTTCTTTTTTCTTATATAATTTTTTCAATACTGGAATCATTGCATATGTGTAGGCCATGTTCATTTGCCGCTCATAGTTCCACGAGAATTCCATCTGAAATGAGCGCCAAAAGACGCGGTTCAAATCCTTTTTGCTGATTTCAATTTCTTGACCTTGTCCCTGCTCCTGAACAGATTCTTGATTAGAAGTCTTCATCGTCGTCATCACTCACCACTCCTCCTTGATTAGCACCTGCTAGGCTGACTTTCTGATTATGCATGATATTCACCATAATAACTGCGACAATTGCACCAAGAAGGGCAATGCCTGTTACCGGAACCTTTAGATAAGCAACGATTAGAAAACCTAAGAAGAAATATGGAACCACTTTTTTATTAATTAACAAGCGTGCTAACATTGCAAAACCTAGTGCTGGCAGGATGCCCGTGGCAATTTGCAAGCCGGTTTGTATAAAGTCTGGAATGGCATTAAGAACATGTTTAATCGCATCGCTGCCGACATAGAAGGAAACCGTCACAATGATCGCGAGCATGAGTGACAGACCGAAGCCGCCGATTAAGTGCATCGCCTCAATTCCCCTCGTGTTGCCATCCTCGGCATATTTATCGGCTTTATGGGCTAGCACCGGTAAGAACAGACCTAAGTAAATATTTTTCAAAACAAGCGTGAACGTTGCAATCGGCAACCCAAGTAACAGGGCTGTTTCTGTTCCTGCCCCAGACGAGATGGCAAAGGCCGTTCCGAGCACACCACCAGTGACAACATCAGGCGGAATCGCCGCGCCGACTGAGAATGAGCCGATGAAGGCTAACTCTAATGTTGCCCCCATAATGACACCTGTTTTAATATCGCCCATTACCAGACCTACGAAAAATCCGGTCACAAGCGGGCGTGAAAGTAAGCTTGTTCCCAACGCATATTCACTTTGCGCAACAAAGGCAACCAAACCTAAAAGTAATGCAGTCAACATGAGTATCCCTCCCTAACCAAAAGTGCGTTTACAGCACATTTTGGGCTAATATTTTTTTATCGCTGGGCACTTGGCGAATCTCCACCTCAACACCCTGAGCCATCATTTTTTTCACTAATTCTTCCTCATCCGGCAAAAGATTAACGGCTTTCGAAATATTTCGGGCCCCTTCCTTCGCCTTGATGCCGCCTAAATTCACCTGCTTAATCTCTGGGTAAGCACTGACAAGTTTTTCCGCATCAGCGACTGATTCCACGACAATGAACAACTTGTATTTATCGGTTACGCCGCTTTTTAACGCTTCAATGGAGTCTGCGATATTCTTAATGACCAGGCGAACTCCCTGTGGCTTGGCCAGTTTGATGGTTGTTTTCCGCAGCTCATTTACGGGAACATCATCATTGGCAATTAAGATGCAATCAGCTCCTAAATTGTTCGTCCATGAAAAAGCCACTTGGCCATGCAATAAACGGTGATCAACACGTAAAAGTTTAATCATTTCACTCCATCCTTTCGTTAAAAATCCTCATCCTCACTATCCCCAGCCAATTCTGGATTGCAATACTTAATCGATGACTTTGAGTTCTTAAGGGCCTTCTCGATTAATTCTGCAGTAGCGATTGCGCTATTTTTTAAAGTGACCAGTTCAATCACTAACGGCAAATTCATCCCGGCAATGAGATGAATTCGTTTATCTCCGAGTCGATTCATAAACTCATTGTTGACACTGCCGCCAAAGATATCGCTTACAATAATGAGTTCATCAGTTTCTGCTAATTTGTCACAGACATCATTTATCTGCAATTGGAGGTCGACCTCTTCCTCAACATAGGCAGACAAGGTCCAAATATCCTTTTGCGCACCGGTAATCATTTCGACGGAATGGAGCATCCCCTCAGCAAGCCTGCCGTGAGAAGCCAATAATATATATCGCACGTTCGCACACCTCCTTTTTTAAAAAATGTTTTATAATTTTTCACTCTACCCTTATTAATGCAAAAAGCGTGCCAACTTAGTGGCACGCCGCTTATTTTTTCTAAAAATCTTCGTCATCGCTTGCTACAGCAGCTAAGTAATCGTAAATATAGCCGATTTCTGCTGTATTGATTTTGACATTATAAATTGATTCTATGACACTAAAAGCCTCTTGGATGTATTTAATCATCTCTTTTTGACACTGTTCGAAATTTTCAAGATGTTCATACGTATCAATCGGCGCCTGACGGATTAATCGCTCCACCAAACAGCTGACATGGACATAAAGGGCAACTTTTTTATCATTAGGCAGCCGTTGGTTTAGTCGAATTTCTAAACGATGGATAAACTCTTCCGCCTGGGAAAGAATTTTTTCCGAATCCAGTATCGTCAATGATTCAATCACTCGCTGCAGGGAAAAATTCCGAAGCAAATTATCATTAATTTCTTTATATCGTGCTTCCTCCATGATTGACAGAAAGATTTTCCGCATCGTCGCTTCGCCCTGACCTGAGATAATATCCTCCAGTGATAGATACGGTACATCGGCAATTCCCGGATTGGCTGTGCCCACAATTGCAAGAACGTCATGCAGTTGAAAAATCGCCTCCGAGGACCCAAGTTCTTTTAAGCGCTCAAAATCATACGCCTGAACTTGGAGCGCTAAATCCGCTGGCATGCTTGCCTCCAGCAATTTTTGAATTTGCAAGGCCGTTCCCATGCCTGTTAGACAGGTGGTAATAATCACTTTTTCCTTCGCTTTTTCTGGGTAAATAATATTATATTCGGTTTGGTTGGCTTGGCGTAATTTTTCCAGCATCTCTTCTAAAAATAAATCCTGCTCCAGCATGCTGCCGAGGAATAACGCCATTTGTGTCGATACATTATTAATGATCGCGACCGGTCCATTGAGCTGCTGTTTAAATTGGGCATGAATATCTTTTAAAGAGCCCATATCGACTAAGAGGATGAGCCCCTTCGAGATGTCGTGATGTTCAATATAATGGTAGACCTTCGCCGCTATTTCCTCTACAGAAATGTCTAGCGGCATATCAAAAGCCTCAAATACATTTTTCTTCAAGAGCCGATTAGCGACATTGGCAATACTGCTGGCGGTTGCATAGCCATGCGCGAGAATAATTGCCTTCACTTGTTGGTTGCTTCGTTCAATCGCGACACTCCGCAAATAAAGGCTGAGAAAGATTTCATCCATTTGTTCCAGTTTCACTTCTAATCTACTTTCTAACAGATGGACAAAATGGTTCGCCAGCTGCTGCTCGAGCTTATATGATTCTTCAATATAGTTTGCCAGTTGTTCAATCATGCTCTCCTGTCTTTCATGCCAGCGCAAATCGGCATTGCCTTTGTAATAGAGGAAATGGGCAATGGCGTAAATACTATTGCCATTAAATTGAACGTGATAATTTGTCTCTAAAAATTGGATAATTTCTTGGACACTTATCGTCGTGAGTTCGAGCCAAACGCCGGCATCCTCCTTTGACCCGGTAAAGATAAGCTGATCAAACAGCAGCTGAATACCTTGAAAAACTTTTTGCTCAAAGACAGCTGCCGTTAGTTTTTTTGCCTGGTGTTCTTCATATAACAGCAACAATTGTGCAAAACTTTTCTTAATCAATTGTACCTGCGAGAGGTTTGTCTCGGTTAATTGCTCCAGGGCAGCATCAGGGGCAATTACAATATCATGGTTCTGTTTTACTTTATAGTCGGTTTTGCGCAGTGTTTCTTCCAAAATTCGATCTGGAAGATGGTGTAACGTAATCCGCACCTCTTCTGCTTCGCGATTTTTCGCAAATGATGAACCGGCAATATATTGAATAGTGTTTTTCAAGTCACCCATATTTCCGGGATAATGATAGCTTGTTAACGCCTCGAGAATTCGGCGGGTCAGCTGAAGCGGTTTGCCCAATTTTTGTGCTTCCTGTAATAAAAACATGTAAACAAATTGGCGCTTCTCCTTTTCACCGCGCTCATCCAAGCTCGGAATAGTGACGCGGATCGGAATCCGTCGCAGGAAGGTCGGTAAAAAGTTAGCGGCCAAATCCTCCGTTGTCGCAAAAATCAGACGGACGTTTGCGTGATGGTTGCCTTCACTTTCCCCCATGCGGCGGTACACGCCTTGGTCGAGAAATGTGAATAGTTTCTCCTGCCCCTCCGCATTCAGGCGATGGACTTCATCTAAAAATAAAATTCCGCCATCCGCCGCGGCCAGCAAGCCATCCTTTGTTTTCTCCGCACCTGTAAACGCACCTTTGACATAACCAAATAGATTGCTTGACATCAGCTCCGGATTGTTGGCATATTGCGCACAGTTGAAGCTGATAAACGGGGCATTTTGGTCGATGATTCCCTTTTCAACACTGTAGCGATGGATGAGGCCGGCGGTAAAGCTCTTGCCAACACCTGTCGGGCCGACGAGAATCAGCGGCAGGCCGGTTCCTGGATAATAGATAGACGTTTTAATTTGCTCAATCGCCTTTTTCAGACTGCCATCAGCACCAATTAAACGAGAAAAAATATCATGCTCCTCTTCCCGCGGCTCCGGCTGTTGCGCCTGCAACTCTTGAAAACTTTGAAAAATATGAGTAGACAGCAGCGGGAAAAATTTCTGTTCAAAGGTCGAGCGGCTCAAAAAATAGACCGGCCGCGTGTTAATTTTTATCACTCTACCCTCTTCCACCAGCTGGTTAAGATAGTGACTTACCGTGTTGCGTTTGACAACAAAGCACGCAGACATGGAGCTTGCCGTCAGCTTTTCAGAAGGATTGTCCCAATCAAAGCTTGTCGTTTCTTGTTCTAAAAATGCCAGTAATCTTTCTTTCAGGCTCATAACATCACCCCCTAGAAAAGTAAAATCAGATAGATTAGTACCATCTTAACATAAGTCATATAATGTTATAGGTTGAATTTTTGAAAATGCAAAAAGTGCCAGGCACCGTAAGTTGGTCCTGACACTTGTTATTGGCTTAGAAAATTTTTTGCGAATTAAGTGGTTTTATGTGGATTTATTAGCGGTTTTGAGCAGTTTATGAGCGAATTTAAACAGGATATTAGCGAATTTTAGAGTTTATTAGCGAATCCAAGCAGGATATTAGCGAATTTTAGAGTTTATTAGCGAATCCTAACAGGATATTAGCGAATTTATCAGTTTATTAGCGAATTCAAACAGGATATTAGCGAATTTTAGAGTTTATTAGCGAATCCAAGCAGGATATTAGCGAATTTATCAGTTTATTAGCGAATCCTAACAGGATATTAGCGAATTTCCAAATATATTAGCGAATCGAAAAAAGCGCCAGTTTAGATGACGAGCCTGATACGATTTCCCGAGGGATCACTGGTGAGATAGTCATCTCCTTGTTCTTGGATCGGTGCGCCGAGCTGCTTGAGCTTGGTGATGACCGTTTCCCTCCCATCAGCGTCATGGTAAACAATCGTATACGAGGCTAAACCGACACTGTTATCCGCCGGCTGTTTGGCTCCGATTCCCTGCCAGGTGTTAATCGCGATATGATGGTGATATCCGCTCGTTGAAAGGAACACGGCCTGTGGGTAATAGCTGACCACTTCGAAGCCGAGTCCATTTGTATAAAATTCCTGTGCTGCCTGCAAATCAGCAACATGGAGATGGATATGTCCCATAACGGTGCCCTCAGGTAAACCTGTCCATGCTTCATCACATTCTGAGAGAATCCCTTCTGAATCCAGCGGATCGGTCGCCATTTCGACAAGCCCATTTTTCCATTGCCATTCAGCTGCTGGACGGTCGCGATAGACCTCAATCCCATTCCCGTCCGGATCATTGAGGTAAAGCGCCTCACTAACAAGATGATCTGCAGCTCCAAGCGGATAGCCCGTTTTTAGAATGTGTCGGAGGAAACGAGCGAAATCAGCCCTTGACGGCAGTAAAATTGCAAAATGGTAAAGTCCTGTTGTCCGCGGTTCTTTTGCAATGACATTGATGGGCTGTTCAAGCGTCAAGAGCGGTGTGCTGCCGTCAGCGGTCAGCACCGCTTTTTGCGCAGTTTGTTCTAAAACTTGGAAGCCAAGAATTTTTTGATAAAATTTTACGGAGGCGTTGAAATTTTTGACCTTAATGGTCACATCACTAACGTATACGGTTGGCTTTTGGTGGAAATGATTCATTGTGGTACCTCACTTTCTTTTTAAAAAATATCTCGATTTCATGATATTTTAAATTGAGATAAATGTAAAGTGAAAGTGGTCCATGGGCTACTTGTGGATAGCTCCACACTTCTTGCGCTTGTGTTCGCATTACTTGCGCTTGAGACCACGTTACTTGTGCTTAATCCCCACAGACCCTCTTACTTAAGCATAGATATTATTGATAATTACAGAACTCTCCTAATGATTTATTTACGGATTATAGTAACTGAACCTTAGAGAGCTCCGTCATATTAATAGGGGGTGTCACAATGAAAAATCTTATAATAAGCCTAATTTTATTGATATTTATTTTCAGTTTGACAGGATGTGCAGATGTTGGCACTAAAACCTCGATGTCAAAACATCCAGATGCTGAAGAGATATTGGGTCTTGATGAAAATGCAGATATTTTTCAATGGGATGGATTAATTTACGAAACAAATATAGATTGGGTAAATGAGTTAAAACTCACAAAAAACGAACAGTTGGGTGAGATAACAGAATCATTTTCAAACAGTGATGCTAAGAATTTTAAAAATGGTATGGCCAACAAATTACCTGTGGGCACAAAAATATATTCCGCTAAAGAAAGTGAAGGCATTTTAATCGTAGAACATAATAATGAAGAAAAATATTATTTAGCATTAGTAGAAGGGTAGCTAGTGATGATATAGGGTTCATGAGAACTAACCAGGGGATCGACTTCCTGATTCTGTCCTCATAAAGGGTTCATGAGAACTGTTTGGCGATCGCTCGATGGTGTTTTGTTCTCATAAAAGGTTTATGAGAACTATACTAGCCACGACGAGTGGATATAGTTCTCATAGATAGTTTATGATGTAACTCTTAGTATGTCTCTCATCAAAACGGATTATAAAACCGACTTCCATCATAAAAGGTGACCCCTAGCGAAATCACTAGCAGCAGCACGAAAACAACCAGCGCCACGATGTCCACTTTTTGAAAGGGGCGGGCGCGGTACCAGGTGCGTTTCTTGTTTTTGCCGAAGCCGCGCAGCTCCATGGCGTTGCTGATGATTTCTATTTTATCAAGGCTTGAGAGAATCAACGGCACGATAATCGATGCAGCATTCTTGATTCGCTTCCACAGTTTTTCCTTCCGAGACATATCAATACCGCGGGCTTGCTGCGACAGGGCAATCGTGTGAAAATCGCGCTGCACATCGGGAATGTAGCGGAGCGCGAGCGCAACCGCATAGGCAATTCGATAGCTGACACCGATCTTGTTCAATGAAGCCGCAAACTCACTAGGGTTGGTCGTGACAATAAACAATAGCGCCGCGGGAATCACGGTAAAATACTTCAATGTGACATTCATTTGATAGAATAATTGCTCGAGCGTCAAAGAATAGCGCCCACCGCCAAGACCCGCGAGCACATGACTAGTCCCGTAAATCTTTACCCCTTCTTGCGGTGAAAAAGCATAGATAGCGAGATTATTAATCAATAGAAAGATTAGAATAAAATAGACGACAAAGGCGACTTCGGAGAACTTCACCTTAGAAATACGAAAAACAACGATGCTGAGTACAAACAAGAACAAGAGCACGCGCGTATCATAGGTCAACATTGCAATCGATGACCAAATCAAAAAACAAATCAGCTTGGTGACCCCGGTGAGCCGATGGACTGGTGACTGCCGTTCAATATAGGAAAGCATTTCTACTGCCATTGCTGCCGCACCTCCCGATCATAGACAATAAAGCGATCGACAAACTGCTTCGGCTCCTTGATGCCGACCTTTATCGCCAAATCATACAGTGACGTTTCCTTTAAATTGGCCTCCGCAATAATCGCCGGATTAGCCAGCACGTTGACCGCGGTATCATCGGCTATTTTTCGCCCGCCGGCAATAACAATCGCCCTTGGTGTATATTCCAGCATCAGATGCATATCATGGGTAATCATCACAATCGTAACACCGCGGCGGTTTAATTCCACTAAAAACTCCATGATATCGGTATAATGGCGGAAATCCTGACCGGCAGTCGGTTCGTCAAGAATAATTACCTCCGGCTGCAACACCAAAATCGAGGCGATGGTGACCCGCTTTTTCTGGCCAAAGCTTAACGCCGAAATTGGCCAGTTGCGATACGGGTACAACCCGCAGATTTTCAAGGTTTCGAGCACCCGCTCTTTCATTTCCGCTTCCGGCACACCGCGAATCACGAGCCCAAGGGCGACTTCATCAAAAATCATCCCCTTGGAAATCATATGATTTGGGTTCTGCATCACCATGCCAATCCGCTCCGCCCGTTCCTTAATCGTATCATCGGAAATTTCCTTACCACGATAATAAATCGTTCCCGCGCTCGGTTTTTCAAAGCCGCAGATTAGCTTAGACAGCGTTGATTTTCCCGCACCATTTTTGCCGACGATGCTGACCATTTCGCCTTTTCCAATCGAAAAAGAGACATCGTGAATCGTTTGCTGACCTGGTTTATAGCCAAAATTGATGCCCCTTAGCTCCAAAATCGGCTCGTTTTTTTCTCTCCCCGTTGGGATGCTAACGCCCGAAAACCAGTTATGTAATTGCTCCCGACAGCTAGTAATCTCGAATGTATCAAGATGAGCTGGCTGCATCTCCTCGGTAATTTCACAGCCGGCATATTTGGCGGCCTTAACGTACAGCGGTTCACGAAGTGCGCATTTTTCCAAAACAGTTGAAGCTAATAATTCATCCGGTGTCGTGTCGCTGATAATCCTGCCATCATCGATGACAATCACGCGATCAACCGGGCAATGGAGCACATCCTCCAAACGATGCTCGATAATGACAATCGTTTTGTTCGTGTCTTGGTGAATGCGGTCGATCAGTTCAATTGCATATTTCCCCGTAGCCGGGTCGAGATTGGCGAGCGGCTCATCAAATAGGAGAATCTCAACATCGTCAACCATAACACCTGCTAACGAAACCCGCTGTTTTTGCCCCCCTGAAAGCTGATGGAGAGAAGCGTCCAAGTGTGTCTCAATTTCAACTAGTTTGGCAACATCGGCAACTCTGGCAACCATCTCATCCTTTGGGGTGCAGTCATTCTCGAGCGCAAACGCGATGTCCTCGGCAACAGTGAGACCGATAAATTGCCCATCCGGGTCCTGCAGTACGGTGCCGACCTTTTTCGATAAGGAAAAAATATCCTTTGGCACCTCGCCACTGATTTTGACACTGCCGCTGACTTTTCCTTTATATGAAAAGGGAACAAGGCCATTGAGACAATGGCCAAGTGTACTTTTTCCTGAACCTGAAGGGCCGATAATAAGAACCTTTTCCCCTTCATAGATGGTAAGATTAATATTTTGTAAAGTTGGGGCTGTCTGGCTGTGATATTGAAAGCTATAATTTTCAAATTGAATTACCGGTTTTTTCATGATTCTATCTCCTAGTCAAACGTTCAGTTAATTTCACGGCTCCCGATCCTCTTACAGATCTTTTGTCAGGCTGCCGCTCTGACTGCGGCTTTTTGCATACAAGGACAGCAGCAATGTTCCGAGCACGGCCACAGTTACCATGTTCAACCCGCCAGCAACAGCCCCTTGCAAATACACTTTATTCGCCGGCTCGGCATAAATCAGAATATCCAATGACGGTGCCACCAGCAGCCAGCCGATTGCTTGCACCACAATTTGCACAAGATTAAAGAGGATAATTTTTTTTGTTGTAAAAACCCCGGATTCGATATTGATTTTTTTCGCTGCTAGGCCAATTAAGAAGCCTACCAATCCAGAAACCACAACCCAGCTCCACCATGGTGTTCCATAAAAGATGAAGTCTTTTAATGCATGGCCAATCAGTCCGATCAGACCGCCAGCAACTGGTCCAAAAATCACAGCCATCAATGCCAAAAATCCATACGACGTATCAAAATTTGTATTCGGTACTCCTGTAGGGATGACGGCAAAGCGACCTAAAATGACGAAGACAGCAGCGCCAATTCCGATTGCGACGATTGTTTTAATAGATAATTGATTTCCTTTCATTCTTAAAACCCCCAATTTATTTTTTTACTTCTAAGCAAGCTTCGGTAATTTCCGAATTGAGATTTTCCACGATGCGCCTGTTTCAATATGATAGGCATTGGCAAACGAGCCTTGGTTAATCGCGACGCCAATTTTGTCAAGTGAGTTGATGAACAGCAGCGGTTCGCCTAAATGAATGTCGGCAAATGTCCGGCCGTAGGTCATGATGTTTTTGTACACTTGGCGGGTCTCATTCTCGATGGTAACCTCGAAGGAATCACCATGCTCGGCCCCTAAATCCTTGAACAGCGTGCGGTCGATATTTGTCCACAGATTGCCGAAACGGACATCGAGGATATCGATATTCCCAGTCAGCACTTCATTCGTAATGCTTGGCTCCGGCTTTGGCAGTTCAATTATCGAGTCGATAGGTGCCTCAGGACCAACTTGCTCAAAGGTAATTAAGTTAGATGCGAGCCGCGCCCCCGTATAGGCATAGACATCGCGGCCATGGAAGGTGTACGATTCCCCCGAATTCGGCAGGCGATTGACTGTTTCATCAATGATTCTCACTTCCTTAATGCCAATCGCACTTTTTATATGAGTGAGCGTACCGTTATCAGGGGTGACAATGTATTGATTCAACGCCGTTTTCACGACAACACTGCGCCGCTCCGAACCGACTCCGGGATCGACTACCGAAACAAACACCGTTCCCTCCGGCCAATAGGCAACCGTCTGGTAGAGTCGGTATGATCCTTCCCAGATATTGTATTGCGGAATATCATGGGTCAAATCGAAAATCCGAATCGCTGGGTTCACAGAAATCGCCACGCCGTACATCGCACTGACGGCACCGTCACTTAAACCGAAATCAGTTTGCAGCACAAGATTGTGATTCATTGTAAATTCCTCCTTTTTTTCTTTTGAAAAAGTTTATTAACATTAATTAGAAAATTTGCATCTAGAAAAATAAAAAACCACGCCCCTATCAATTTTTAGAATCGATAAGGACGTGGTTGGAATCACGTGGTACCACCTTAATTTACTGACTGCTCACGCAAATCAGCCTCTGCAAGTACGGAGCTCTCATTAGTTATGGCTCTTTATACTGTGGTATGGATAACGAGTACCAAATCTCGACGGAACCTACTTCAATCAGTAAATCGGGATATCTCCCTAGATTGTTTCAGCACGCAGCTCCGAGGCCATTGTTCGGATTGATATTTTTGCTTCTTTTCAGCTACCGAAGCTCTCTGTGAAAAAATAACACAATCGTACTTTCCCTCTTCAACGCTTTATAACTTTTTATTGAGTTTGAAAATTTACTCAATTATAAGCCCAGTTTTCGGAATAGTCAAGAGAATTTATTCATTAAATTTTTACTACTTAATACGAAAACTTTTATGTACAATCAGGGAAGTCGTCTATTCTTCGAAAGTATAATAAGTGGACAAATCCATTTAAGTCTCTGGTGTTAGAGGATAATCCGGTTATTTCTCAATTAATAATAAAGTTGCTGATGGTTCTTCATATCCATTAATATCTTTTTTGTATACAATTTCAACAAAATACCCCTCTTTTAATGTGAATACTTTAGATTTTTCCTTTGTTACTTGATCCCACTGAACGGTATCAATCATTTTATTTTGCTGTTTATTTGTGATATTTATAAAGATATCGACTGGCTTCAAGCTATCTTTTAACAAAAATTGATATTTCCCTGATTGTAATTCTCCTCCAACATAATAAAAACCCGAAGTAGGTATTTTTGTAACTCCATTGTTACTGGAAAGCTTCGAAAAGCTAGCAGGAGAGAATTCTAATTTTCCTTTAAGTTGGTACTTCTCGTTTTCATGTAAAGGTAAAGCATGTAAAAAATCTCCTTGACGTAGCTTAATACCAGATAATTCTGCATCTCCATCCAACGCACGTACATCGTAAAAACCACTTTCGATATCGTCACCGACATCAATATGGCTCGAGCTGATTATTTTATATTGGGCAGGGTTTTGTTCTTTATTCCTTTTTTGAAGAGCAGTACCCTCGGGGGCAATTTGCCGATACAGAAGTACACCGCCAATTATCAACATAAATATAATTGCCACCACCTTTTTATTCTTTGTCAAGAATAATCCTCCCATCCTTCATTCCAATAAACTGATCAGCTAAGACTTCCAAATCCTGTTTATGATGACTAGTTAGGATAATGGTTGCTCCACGTGCCTTCTCTTCTTTTAAAAGCTGATAAATTTGCAAAACTCCTTCCTCATCAATCGCATTAGTTGGCTCGTCCAGGAGGATAATATCTGGCTTTTCGAAAATTGCCTGGGCGATGCTTAATCGCTGCTTCATCCCTAGTGAAAATTTTCCAACTTTTAATTTCGAATGGGGATCAAGGCCAACACGATGAATCGCTTCGATAATATCTTCATCTGAAGCAATCTTTTTAATCTTTGAAAGTATCTTCAAATTCTTAAATGCCTCATACTGTGGTAATAAAGCAGTGTTTTCAACGATTACACCTAAACTTGGTGGGAATGAGATATCTTTGTGAAGTACCTTTTGGTTTATTAAAATTTCGCCAGAATTAGGGTAAATTAAGCCACTGATTGCTCTAAGTAACATAGTCTTACCAGAGCCGTTTTTACCATACAAACCATAGATTGTTTTTTCCTTAAATTCATAGTTTATATCCTTTAATACATGAAACTTTCTTATCTTTTTATTCACATCTTTTAATTGAAAAAATGCCATTATTGCACCTCTTAGATAACATCAAATTTTTTGACTCTTTTAGCAACACCCAGACTCAGCAAAATAAATGCAAACAATAAAATCACAACTGCATTTGTTGACGAGATTGAATTTGAAACTATGTTAGCTAAATCGGTCCGTTGATACATTCCAAAGTTAGGAATGAGCCAATAAATTATTATCGTATTAGCCCCACTGGAGAAGATCAAGCCAGCAATCGAAACCGAAGCTAATACATAGATATTAATAATTAACAGTGCTATTTGTTCTGAAAACCAAAGTTCTAAAGCTACCTGAATATAAATTAAAACAATCATCGACAGAATATAGAGGAAGAGAATTTTTAGTAGTGACAATGGTTGATGAAAAAATACTGCCTGCCGTGAATCAACAAGATATGAAAAAATAATCGATACCAAAATTTGTATACAACATAGACTAAAAATAATAAAAAACAGTTTAGCTATCCGTACAAACAATAATTTCCCCCGACTTTCTCCTCTTATCATTGTATAAATACCATACCCGCTAATAAAATCCCGTACATACCCTATAAACGAAAAACTGAGAGCAGCAAAGAACAAGTACCATATTGCTATCTCAAAATAAAGCTTATCTGGATAAAGGCCTCCGAGGACCATAAATCCAGACATGTCCGCATACTCTGGGTTTCGTTGATACATCAAGTTATTCTGTACCAGTACCACGATTAGAAATATCGTGAAATATATTAACTTTCTCATTCTTTACTCCAAAGTGAAAAGTCTTTTTTCTCTATTGTCATCATTCCAATGATCAGCAGTATTAGAGCTACCATCATTTCTTTTAAAATGATGATAAATGCCCTTTTCAGCGTTATCAGGTTGGTTAATAGGGGGTCAATCAGATTCGCGTCATCTTGAGGTGACCACGGAAGTTGAAAATACCTTGAACCGAATCCAACACTTACACATATCAAAAAAGCAGTTACTAATGCAATAGGTACTGATGAATGAAAAAAATCAAAAACTATATAATACAGGACTCCAATCGAAAAATAAATGAGTGTCAAATTTAAAAAGTTCACGAATGTAAACAGGATATAGTTCGATTGAATACAAGTCTTATAGTCATAAATGAATCCACCAATTAAGTTAATTAACAAAATAATTAAAGTAAATAACATCGAAATAAAGAAAATATGGCTGCTTCTCTTCCAATAAATAGCCATCCTACTTTTATACCTCGTAACTACTACGGAACTTTCACTATTAATATAAAATAGTAAAAAAAATACGAATGGAAGACTGTTATAGATAAATAATCTTTTACTTGATAAATATCCTTCCATACTAGCGCTGATATACAATAAGAAAGGATACTGTTCACCAACATCCTTTATCGCCATTACATGATTATCATTTAAAACTTTCCAAATTGAAATATAGTAAACTAGTGTAATTAGGATTACAATTATTTTCGAAAAATTAGACCTCATCCATTTTCACCTTATAAACAAAACCAATTACTATTATCAGGATAAATAGTAAACTAGCTCTAGTAAGAATCATGGAAATTCCAGTAAAATCAAGCTCATTAAATGACTGTGTAGCCATTGCTAACGAAGACATGCCACCAAGAATCTGGGAGTACCAGATGATAAAACTTAAGGGATAGGCATATTTTCTACTGGGGAAACACCAACAAATCACAGTAGAGAACCCAGCAGCTAGGCTTGTTAGAAAACCAAAAATCAAAATATATATGATATTTGTTAATACAGGATACGTGAGGGTAATTACTTCCAAATGATTCCCTGCTGCAATCTCAAGGCTATGCCCCATATCATTCTGGCCGTTTCTGAATAAAATATAAGCAAGCAACATATTTAAAAACAAAGAAGTCACTATTACAATAAAAGAAAAAGACATATTGCCAAGTATGGTATTTCGATAGTATCTAAATCTGCCTTGTTTGCTTCCGATTATATAGCGAAAACCAGTATGATAA
The DNA here is from genome assembly GCA_000752035.1 of Bacillus rubiinfantis. Taxonomy (GTDB): domain Bacteria; phylum Bacillota; class Bacilli; order Bacillales; family Cytobacillaceae; genus Neobacillus; species Neobacillus rubiinfantis. The sequence continues at coordinate 424,117 of CCFE01000011.1, forward strand.
TCCTCTATATAATTATCAGCACACAATATCAGTAAGTAGACCGGTAAAAACCATTTTAGTAAAATCTGTGGAATATGCCCTAATGACGATGATGATAAAAAGGTTGATAAAAATGGAACAAGAGAATCATAATCACGTGATACCAATAGTAAATCCACTGCAGGAATAAGGAATAATAGTATCGTCATAAACACTGCTTTTTTACTATGTATTAATCTATAATAATAACTTTCCATGTCCTTCTCCTCGTTTAAAATCACCTTGAAAGTAGCTATTCAAGGTGATTTATAACAGTTTATTCTTTAACTTCTACAATATCGTATTTCTATACATACCCTCATTTTCATATATTTTAAAAACAAGGTTAATTTCACCATAATAATTTCGGGATGAAAATGCTATTTTGAAAATACTTTTCGCTATGTTCATTACAATAGGAAAAACCGATGACAAAAAAGCGAAGCAGGATTATACTCCCCTGCTTCAAAAGTCTTTAGCTTGATAAATTTTTACCGTCAACAGCCAAGAAGCCAGTAATAAAACAATCGTTACTGCACTTCCAGCCATGATGAGCCCGTTTGCTGAAAATTGGCTGATAAAGTCCTGAATGGCTACAACCTGATTTTTTAACACATACATCAGGATTTGTCCTAACAGGATAAACCCAAGGAGGACAATCATGAAAATGATTCTCGTATACTTTTCGCCAAACTTATACAGAATCGGATAATAGATTGCGGTAAATAACAGGATAGAAATCATCCCAAATAGTAATTGACGAACATCAGGAAGCGGCTGCTGGTACGTATGCAGAATAAAATAGAAGAATGCTTGACAGAGACTGGCAATCACAATCGCAAACACCCCGAAAATCACTGCTCCAATATATTTCGCTGTCACGATGGTGCTCCGGTTTAACGGTAAACTATTTAGCATGATATGTGAATTACTGCGGCTTTCAAAACTGCCGGAACTAGAAACAAACATAAAGCCAGCCAGTGAAAAGGCCAAAACGGGAGGATTCTCCAAGATATGAAATAAGATAATGAAACCAGTAATGAGTAATAGCATTTTTCTTAACAGCAAAAATTCCTTTAGCATTAGCGAGTACACGGCACATCCCCCTTACTGGTATAATACATAATATCCTCAAGGCTCGGCTTTTCAATGACAACCTCATCCCCAAAAAGCGCCTTTGTTTGGGCAATATTACTTGTTAATCCTTCAAAGCCGACATTCGTTTTGCGAATACTAACAAACTCCTTTTCTGTATCGCTATCGAGTAACTCCTTACTTCCTTTGACAATGCCGTATTCCTCACGCAATTCGTCTTTCTCTTTTGAAAATAATATTTTCCCATTATGAATGAAGGTAATATAATCAGCAATGTGTTCCAGGTCTGTAGTAATATGGGTCGAAAAGAAAATCGTTTTACGCTCATCCAACATGATTCCCCGTAACAGTTCGAGAATTTCTCTGCGAAAAACAGGATCAAGCCCAGAAGTCGGTTCATCCATGATAATTAGTTCCGGGTCATGACTAATGGCAAACGCAATTGCCATTTTCATTTTCATCCCTTTCGAAAAACTTTTGACCAATTGTTTTTCAGGTAACCGAAATTGCTCCAAATACTTTTCAAAACGGTGATCATCCCAGTTTTGATAGAGCGGAGCAATAATTCTCCGTAATTCTCGAATCGATAACGTATCATAATAGCAATTCTCGTCATAGACAAACCCGATGCGTTCTTTAATTTCTTGATTATGTTTCTCCTGATCCAGTCCAAAAATAGTAATCTCACCGCTGTCTTTCCGCAGTAAATTCATCAGTAATTTGATTGTGGTGCTTTTTCCAGCACCGTTTTCACCAATAAACCCGGTAACATAGCCTCTTTTTATCGAAAAAGAAACATCCTTTAGGGAAAAATTCTTAAAACTTTTACTGACATTCTTCATTTCCACGACATTTGTCATTCTTCATCATCTCCATACAAAATTTCCATCCACTGAATTAACTCCTGTTTTGGAAGCTGGATGAGCTTGCTATCTTTAATGACCTCGACTAGTTTTTCCTCAATTATTTTTAAGCGCCGCTCTTTAAGTAGTTCTTGATTTTGCCCTGCAATGAATGAACCTTTTCCGACAACAGAGACGATGAAGCCATCCGTTTCCAGCTCCTCGTATGCCCGCTTTGTCGTAATCACGCTAACCTGTAAGTCTTTTGCCAATTGGCGAATCGAAGGTAATGAATCGCCTTCAGCTAGCTCGCCTTTTAACACAAGCTCCTTAATTTGTTTGACAATTTGCTGGTAAATCGGATCTTTTGATGCATTTGAAATAATAATATTCATTCAGCCACCGCCGACTTATTTATTGTATATATACACTATACACAATATATACAATTACGTCAATTAATTAAGAAAACAGCGAGAAAAGACAGGGAACATGATATAATTTTCATAGTTATTAAAAGTATGGAGGCAAATAAACATGGCTTCAATGAAGAAAAGAATTCAACAGTGGGTTAGAGAGAGAATTGAAGATTGTCAGATAGATTCGGAAGCAATGTCAGAAAAAAGGCAATTCCACTATTTTAAATTAAAAGGGTTTTGTGACGAACCGGAGATTTTCCTTGTTGCTACTGGGCAGGGGGTAGAATGGGGGTACAACAGTTTCATATGGGATGGACCCGGTATTCCGCTGCCAACAAAGAAAATAATTCAACAGCTTGCCTGGGAGGATATAAGTCTGCTAACCGCAGAAGAAAAGCGGGCCAAAATTATCGCCGAAATGACAAAAGCGGTTGCTGCTAAGAAGAAAGAATATCGCAAATGCCAGTATTGCCATAAAAAAATGCACGAAACGCTGTTTTATGATCAAAAAACCTGCTCATCATGTGCTCAAAGACACCTGAAAATTTTTATTGATTGATAAAAGCACATCACCAACAAAATCCAAGAGTCTTCCTGTTATTCAGTTTCCTTATCAGAAGAATCTAGTTAACCTGTTAAATGTCCCTAAAAAGTATTCTAAGGACGTTTTGTATTTTGCATGAAGACAGTTTATATATCTCAAGTTTGACAGTTAAAACCGCAGTAACCCCGTTATGACGGCGTTTTCCGCGGTTTTTTGTATTAAAAAGTGCGTACTTTTTTTGAAGTCGATCGCTTAAATCTGTACGTGTGTATGTAGAATGTAGCATCTCCAGCATATTCAAGAACACGATCTCTTAAATTATATTCTTTAAATCTTGTAATTATATAATCGTTAGCTTTTGTCCTTTATCTCGCTTATGAAGGATAACTTTTTCGGATACTCATAGTTTCTTTCCTTCATCCGGCTTATTAACATAAATCAAATGGAACAAGGGAACCGATGACCGGTTCCCCTCCGTTATTATACAAAGAAAAACTAACAAGTACGATTTAGCATCGCAGCTAATGCTGGCGGTAATCCTTTGTTAGGTTTTAATGGAGGTTTGGCTAAACTCCCTTCCACTGCGACTCCAGGATTAAGAGCAATTAACGATTCACAGTGACGGATAGCACTAGAAACCCCATCAACTACTGGGACAGGCAATTTCCCCTCGAGTGTTCGAGCTAATCCAGCAAGCGGTGCTCCGGCGAGAATAATTACGTCTGCGCCATCCTTTTCAACAGTCTCTTTGGCAAGTTCGACCAAACGTTCAGAGTAGTCTTCCTGAATAGTTCCAATATCACGAAGCGGGTCTTGTAATGATCGAATACTAGCAAGACGGGTGGTTAAATGGCTACGTTCAACTGTTTCTAAATACCATGCCTTAATCCTTGGCGAAATAGCAATTATTGAAAAGCGCTGCCCTAGTAGACATGCCGAAGCGAGTGCAGCCTCTGTCATACCAACAACTGGGACGTCAAGCATTTCTTTCAAACCCAAAACTCCTGGCTCACCAAAACAGGCAAGAAACACACCATCATATTCACCGTGATGGTCTGCTGCTACACATGCTGAAGCATATCCAGCAATTACGGCTTCTATTCTCGTTTCAATAAAAGAGGTTCCAAATGGTGCTGTAGCAAATGTTAATTCTGTTCCTGGAGATGCAACGCGCTGTGCTTCTTTTGCAATAAGATCCGTTACACTTTCAGAAATATTCGGGTTAATAACTAGTATTCTCATTGTTCTCATTCTCCTAATCTATTTTTTATTTAACCCTTACAAAGAACAAAATAAATTTGTTAGTGCACCACCCTTCTATCAGAAATTATAAATACTATCAACAGGTTGCAAATTAGATTCTTTTTCACACTTAATTTTGTGGACTGTCGACAGTATAATATTAAATGTAAACTTCCTGCTATTTTTTTAATTACCATCTAGTTCTTTAACATAACACCTTTCCTGATAAGTCTATCCTACGAGTAGACCAAGAAAGCACTTTCATGTGAACCAAATTCAGCTTCATTATAGAACATAAATTACACACAATCAACTGCCGAAGGAATAGACTCCCTCCCCCCAAATACGATAAAGCAATCTCCAAATCCGCATAAACACTGCTTTTAGACTATCCTACGAGGGAAATGTGAAATAATTGTTAAATAAAAGAGAATTATTTAACAATATTTATTTAATACTGATTGAATTTTAATTTTGATGGTGCTATTCTGTACATAAGAAAAATAAAAGGAAATAAACACCAAGCAATAATGATTTATTTTTTTGTACTATTGTCGACAGACGGCAAGGAATGAGGATGTATAATGAAATCTTTTTCTATTGAAAAGCCTGTTAGATATTACGACCAAGTTTATCATTCGATTAGAAAAAGGATCGTTGATGGAGAATTACAACCCGGTGACTCTCTTTACGAAGCAAGGATAGCTCGAGAATTAAATATTAGCAGGAGTCCGGTTAGAGAAGCCATTCGCGCACTAGAAAAAGAAGGTTTATTAGAAATTGATGAAAAGTCAAGAATAACCGTTTACAAACCTACCTTAAAAGATATAGAGGATATCTATGAATGCCGTATGGCGTTAGAGTCCTTAGGAGCAAAATTAACTGCTAGATTTGCAACTAGCAAGGAAATTGAAGAATTAGAAACTACTCTTCTTAAATCGAAAGAATTCCTTGAAGTGGATACTGACCCAAATAAAGTTGCATTAATCGAGGAAAACAGCCGTTTTCATGATCTAATTATTGAATTCTCACAGAATAATCGATTAAAGAAGATCTTAACGGATTTACATTCCTTAATTATATTCTACCGAACATTAAACTTCCATGATGAGAATCGCGAATGGGTTGTCTATTACGAACACCAGGCAATTTTTGACCAAATTAAACGTAAAGATGAAGAAAAGGCCGCTTTTTTGATGAAAAAACATCTTGAGACTGACTTGCAACATTTAAGAAAAATCTTTTCAACTGGACTATAACCTAGGAAACGGTATACCGTTTTCTAGGCTTATATAAAATTGGGGTACTAGGAGGCGAAAAATGTGTCGACAGACGACTCTTCATAAATGGTATACTCTTTAAATAATATGCTAAGGAAATCCGCGATTTGATGAAGTAAGTATTGGGAGGAACGCAAATTGAAAACCATTATTAAAAATGGAACAATTATTACAGCTACTGATATTTATAAGGCGGATATTTTGATTGAAAAAGGCGTAATAAAAGAGATTGCTGACTGTATTAGTTTTACCTCTGATGAAAATGTCACTATTTTTGATGCTGGCGGGCAATACATTTTTCCTGGAGGAATTGATGTACATACCCACCTCGATGGTCCCTTAAGAGAATCAGGTAATGCTGACGACTTTGTAAGCGGTACCAGAGCTGCGGCTGCTGGTGGAATTACAAGTATCGTGAACTTTACTAATCCCAAAAAAGGACAAACACTAATTGATAATTTACAAGAGTGGAAACAACATGCTGAGTCTTCTTTAATAGACTACGGATTTCACCCTATTGTTTGTGGATATCACGATAATGTCTTGGAAGAACTGCCACAATTGGCCGAACAAGGCATATCCTCCATCAAAATATTTATGACTAACAAAGGGGACATGGCACTAAACGACCAGGAATTATACCGTATTTTAAAAAAAGCTGGCGATTCTGGAATTATAACATCTGTACATGCTGAAAATGGCTATATTATTGATGAACTAATAGATGAATCACTTTCAAAAGGTGATACGGATCCTATTTTTCATGCTTATACCCGCCCTACAGTTACCGAAGCGGAAGCAACAAATAGAGTACTTGCCATCGCTGAAACCGCGAATGCACCGGTTTATATTGTTCATATAAGCTGCGCTGATGCACTGGAACAGGTTATTCAAGCAAAAAAACGCGGGGTGCAGGCATTTGGTGAAACCTGTCCACATTATTTAGCGCTGGATGAGACTTATTTACGTTTACCAGAATTTGAAGGGGCGAAATATGTTTGTTCCCCGCCACTTCGTGAAAAGTGGAACCAAGAGTATCTTTGGAAGGGGATTGCAGATGGATCGATTTCAGTTGTAGGATCTGACCATTGCCCATTCCAATTTGATGGCCAAAAAACCGTTGGTAGAAATAATTTTTCAAAAATTCCTTATGGTATTCCGCAAATTGAGGACAACTTCTCCATTGTCTATCATTATGGCGTTCATGAAGGAAGAATATCGTTACAGAAGTTTGTCGAGATTATGTCAACAAATCCTGCAAAGATATTTGGGCTTTACCCTAAAAAAGGAAGCATTGCAGTTGGCTTCGATGCTGATATTGTGATTTTTGACCCTAATGGTTCAAAAACCTTGTCAGCGAATAGCCAATATCAAAATGTCGATTACAACCTTTATGAAGGTACAGTTGTTCAAGGGAAGATTACACGAGTGCTTTCACGTGGTGAAGAAATTGTCCGCGATGGAAAGGTGATTGGTGAACATGGCCGGGGACAATTCTTATTTAGAAAGAAACAGTCAACATTAAAGGCCGAACCCGAGATAACTTACATTTAATACAGACATCATGAAAATCCCAGGTGTGGTTATGTAGTCCTTAAGGGGAGAAATCTCCTTAACAATAGTAATTAAAGGTTACATATATTACCCACGTTTCTAAAATGAGGAGGATTTTTATGGCTACAACTACAGGTAAATTAAGTATTCAGAATGCACATGTGAATATGGTTGAAAAACCAACCAATATTCGGTGGCGGGTATTCATCATGCTCCTTGCACTTGTAACAATTAACTATGTAGACAGAGCGGTATTATCTATTGCAATGCCTTCCATCCAAAAGGATTTAGGTTTAAATCCGGCAATAGTAGGTGTTATTCTCAGCTCCTTCTTCTGGGGATATGCTGCCATGCAGATTCCTTCAGGCTGGATTGCTGATAGATATCGGGCAGATAAAGTAGTTTTTGGTGCAGCGTTTGGATGGGGGCTTGTTCAAACGATGACAGGGTTTATCACAGGGGCCAAGTCACTTTTATTTCTCCGTGTTTTACTAGGAATGACAGAAGCACCTGTTTATCCTGCATCCTCCAAATTACAATCAATTTGGCTTACTTCCAAGGAAAGAGGTCGTGGAGCTACATTAATTGATGGCGGTGCCCCACTCGGAACAGCTGTTGGCGGACCCATCATCATTGCGTTCATGGCATGGTTTGGGGGTTGGCGTGGCGCATTAATAGGTGCTGGTGTACTTACGATTATCATGTCCTTCTTAGTGTGGAGAGTTATTAAAGGCGGACCAAATAATAATCCGAAAGTGAATGAAGCAGAACGTGAATATATTAGTAAAGCGCTCGGAGAAGAAAATGAAGAGAATAAACGTCGTTCTACTGGACTTAAAATCGGCGTAAAAGATTATTTGACAGCCCGCAATTTTTGGTGCATGTGTCTTGGCTGGTTTTCGTTTAACGTTGTTTTCTTCGGATTGATGACATGGGGCCCGTCCTATCTTGCTGCCACTCAACATTTAGACATTAACTCGATAGGCGGATCTATTCTGATTATCTTCGGTGCTGGTTTTATTGGTGAACTTACTGGCGGGTTTATTTCTGATAAGTGGCGCGCTAAAGGCGGCAACACGAATACAGTTATGAGAACAATGCTTTCAGTTGCTGGAATCATGACATCGCTTTCTATTTTCTTATTAAGTAAATCAACATCGGTAACAATGGCGATTACAACTCTTGCATTTGCGCTATTCTTCCTTCGTTGGGCCGGTTTATATTGGAGTATTCCTGCAACCATTTCTCAACGCGAACATATCGGAACAGTCGGTGGATGCATGAACTTATCAGGTAATATTGCTGGTGTTATCACACCAATTATTATCGGGATCATCGTATCTTCAACAGGTTCCTATTTTATCGCATTAATGTTGTTTGTTTGTGCCGGCTTACTTTTAGCATTGGTTTCCTGCCTAATTAATTTTAATAAGAAGATTGGCAATCTGAGCGAGAGCGCAAATTAGCCTATTGTTATACACTGTGTAAATACTTTCTTGTCAGTTTAATAGCTTAATTATCCATGTGAGAATCTTAACAAAGCTAATTATTAGGGAATTTTAAAACAAACTAACCAAATATCTTTATGTGAGCATTCACCTGTTGCGGGGTGTAATGCTCTTTTTATTTTATACATCTGCATGGATGCATTACGCCACTTACTGACGACCCCATACATTTTACAGGACAGAAGATTTGCTGATCCCAACCCTTTATGTATGCAATCTTAATATAGCACAAACTGGAATTATTTTAAAACTTTGACCTATCGCCTGCTTTTAAGCATTTTCTATGTCTTCTTTCATAAGGGACAATATAAAGTGCAACTTCCCCCATAATTAAAAAACAAGGGAACCTCTCAATCGGGTCCCCCTGCTTTCTTCTTTAGTTCTCTTGAATTTCTCGACGGTTTTTCTTAAAGAGTTTCGAGAGAATTTCGTATACCATTGGCACGACAATCAATGTTAACAGCGTTGAACTGGTGAGACCGCCGATAACGGTGATGGCCAGGCCTTTGGAAATTAAGGCACTGCCGCCGGCTCCGAATGCTAGCGGTAGAAGTGCGCCGACTGTGGCAATCGCAGTCATTAAGATTGGCCGCAAACGGGTTGCGCCTGCTTCAAGAATCGCTTCGCGCATCACCAGTCCGTCATGTTCCATATGGATAATTCGGTCGACGAGCACAATCGCGTTGGTGACGACGATTCCGATTAACATCAGGAGTCCCATCATGACTGGAACGGAGATGGTTTCACCCGCAAGGTACAAGCCGGCGAACGAACCGATGACGGTAAATGGCAGCGAGAAAAGAATTGCAAATGGTGCCAAGCCCTCGCCGAATGTAACAACGAGAATGAAGTAGACGATTGCAACAGCGGCTAGCATTGCGACGCCAAGCTGGGTAAAGGTCTCATTCATATCGGCCTGCACCCCGGCAACGCCAACGGTTACCCCTTTTGGCAGATCCAGTTTGTCGATTTCCTTCTGTGCTTTCGAGGTCACTTTTGAGACATCTTTGGCGGTGATTTCACCGGTGACAGTCGCATAGTACTCCCCTTTACTACGAGTCAGCGTGTTTTGCGTTGTGCCTTTCTTCACTTTGACAAGGTCAGATAAAGGCATTGTCTGCCCAGTTGCAGTTGGCACCTGCGTATCAAGCATTTCATCAATCGTCTTTGGTGTTTTCGATTGTGGCTGCTGGACAATCACATCTAGTGATTTACCATCTTTTTCAATCGTTGTTAGGACGTTTTCTGTGCGTTGCGGATTCATCATCATCACGAGCTGTCCGGCAGTCAAACCATATTGCAACAGCTGATCCTGTTCCACTCGGAAAGTGTATTTTACAAACGCATCCTCCACACTCGAGGTTACATCCTTGATACCCTTTTGCTTTTTCAAGACGTCTTCGGCTTTTTTGACTGAATTGTTCAGTTTATCGAGGTCTTCACTATAGAATGTGTAGCTGACCTCATTGCTGCCTGCTGACATTGATGAGAAGTTTTGGCTCTTCCATTCGCCAGATTGACCGATGTTTTTCAAGTCGTCTTCGATCTCATCGCGAACCTCTTGGAAGTTTTTCATATCCGGGTCAAAGATGAGATACATAAGGGCACCACCGCTGCCGCCGCCCATCATAACCGCCGATTCGTCACCGGCTTCGGTTACGGAAATTTGCACTATGTCTATATCCTTATGTTTTAACATCTTTTCTTCAACAGCTTTGACGTTTTCCAATGTCTCGTCACGAAGCTCGCCTGCTTTTGGTGTATACGTTAAGTACATGACCTTATCTTCATCACTGCCGAGGAAGCTGAAGCCGATTAATGGCGTTAATGCCAAACTGCCTCCTAGTAAAATCAGGGCAAGCAATGAAGTGATGACTTTATGGTTCAAAGTCTTATTTAAAAAGCCTTTATACCAATTGGCGATTTTGCCAGTTTCTTTGTGTTGCTTTGCTGATTTTTCTCCATAAAGCTTTTTCTTAAACAGTGTATGTGACAATGCCGGTACAATTGTAATCGCTACGAGTAACGATGCACCAAGGGCAAATGCCATCGTGAGTGCAAATGGAACAAACAATTCGCCCACCATTCCACCGACAAACATCAATGGTGCAAACACGGCAACCGTTACGAGGGTGGAGGAAGCGATTGGTTTAAACATTTCCAGTGTTGCTTCGCGAATCAACGCCCGGCCGTTTAGTTTCTCTTCTTTCAGATGCAAACGCCGGTAGATATTTTCGACGACAACGATTGAGTCATCGATGACCCGGCCAATGGCAACCGTAATCGCCCCGAGAGTCATGATGTTCAACGTGATATCCATCCAGTGAAGAATCATCAAAGCCATGAAAATCGACACCGGAATAGAAATGATGGAGATGATCATCGATTTTACATCGCGCAAGAACAGCAGGATGATTAATACGGCAATCAGACCACCAAATACAGCTTTCTCGACCATCGTTGACACAGAGTCTTCAATTGGCTCCCCTTGGTCAAGCGTGACGTCAACATTAAGTCCAGCAATTTTTGCCTTTTCCTCTTTCACCAACTTCTTCACTTTGTTGACGACATCAACTGTATTTGCCCGTTGGTCTTTGACAATTTGGATGGCAATCGCATCTTTTCCGTTGGTGCGCGAGACAGATTGCACTTTACCAACAACTTTAATATCAGCAATGTCCTTTAATTTTACAAATGGGGCCGGATTTGCTGGAGATGGGGTGACAGGAATGAGCATATCTTTTAATTCCTTCACCGTCATGAATTTGCCATCGATAGCAACAGCCTCTTCGCCCTCTTTAAACTCGTAAAGCCCTAGGGAAACCGACATATTGCTAGCGTCAATCATCTCTTTGACTTTATCTTCGGTTAGACCAAGTTGGTCCATTTTTGCTTTTTTATAGGTTAGGTCGACTTCGTCAATATGCTGACCTGTTGTTGTTGCCGAAGCAACGCCTTCTAATTTTTCAATCTTTGGAATTAAACTTTCCTCAACGGTCGAGGTTAGCTCGACAATATCTTCCTTCGTGCTGCTGACGGATAGCGCCATAACCGGCATCATGTTCATGCTGATAGCCGATGTCGTCGGTTCCTTGGCGTCTTCCGGAAGTTTAATGTCATCTAAAATGGATTTTAGCTCGCGCTTTGCCTCATCCATATCGATTCCATATTCATACTCCACTTGAATACTCGCCATATTAGAGTAGGAATTGGAATAAACAGACTTTACATGGTCAAGTCCCTCGACTGCTTTTTCAATTGGCTTGGAGACATCCTCCATCACTTGTTCTGGCGTGGCTCCCGGGTACACATCGGTAACCATCAAATACGGGATGGAGATATTTGGAATGGTCTCCATATTCATTCTTGTGCCTGAATAAATTCCAGAGGCTGTGATAATAATCGTTAAAAGCCAGACTGCTAGTTTATTCTTTATGACAAAATTGACAAACCCTTTCACTATTACACCTGCCCTTAATTGACTTTAACAACTCAAGTATTTATAATAATGACCAGTTAGTCATTTGTCAACAAATAGACTTCAGGAGCGGATTGTTCAATATGTCGAAAAAACAATTAATTATAGAAGCAGCGTTGGAACTTTTTGCAAAGCAGGGGTTTGAGGCAACTTCCGTCCAGCAAATTACCGATCATTGCGGAATTTCTAAGGGGGCCTTTTATTTATCATTCAAGTCCAAGGATGAGTTAATTTTTTCCTTAATTGACCATTTCATGATGCAGATTACCTCCGATATTGACCATATAGTCAGAGAGTCGCAGAATGAGGATTTGTTATTGCGATTTTATTTTTCAGTTTATCAAACGTTTCAAAGGCATTCTGATTTTGCCAAAGTCCTCATGATTGAGCAATCACAAACATTAAATAAGGACTTATTTTTAAAAATGCAAACGTATGAAAAATTAATTGATAATATGATTTTAACAATGCTTTCGCGTTTGTACGGTGAAGCTATCGAACAGACTAAATACGATTTACTGTATTGCGTTAAAGGCTTTATGAATATGTATTCCCATTTATTTATTTTTCATCATATTCCGCTCGATTTAGAGCTTCTTGCGCAATCGCTTGTCGAGAAAACAAATGTGTTGGCTCGGAACATGAACAGTCCATTTATTTCAGCGGATTTGTATCAGATCGTCAAGCAGCCACTGACTGAAGAGATTTCGCAGGAAAAACTACTCGGAATCATTGTGCAGAAGGTAGCTGAATTGGAGGATTCTGTTGAAAAAGAGTCGCTGGATTTGCTTAGAGGACAGGTGCTCCACCCTAGTCTGCCGCCTGCAATCGTCAAAGGGCTGTTGGAAAACATCCGCCAGCATCCACACTGCAAGTGGGTAGCATACTTACTGCGGGGATATTTTGAAAAAGCAGGGTTACTGTAATCTTCGGCTTCATTTTTGATAAGAACGAGTTTTATAGGACAGGTTTTCCCTTTTTCTAATAAAGTTGTCCATTAGACACAAGCTTTTGGACAGCTTCTCGCCATTTTCCAAAAAGCTGTCCATTAGACACAGGCTTTTGGACAGCTTCTCGCTTTTTTCCCAAAAGTTGTCCATTAGACACAGGCTTTTGGACAGCTTCGTGCTATTTTCCAAAAAGTTGTCCATTAGACGCAGGCTATTGGACAGCTTCTCGCTTTTTTCCCAAAAGTTGTCCAATAGACACAAGCTATTGGACAGCTTCGTGCTATTTTCCAAAAAGCTGTCCATTAGACACAAGCTATTGGACAGCTTCGCGCTTTTTTCCAAAAAGTTGTCCAATAGACACAAGCTTTTGGACAGCTTCGCGCTGCGTATGAAACAATCTTGTGAATCTACACAAGCGAACTCGAAAAATCGACCTCTTTTTTGCCTGTTAAAATTGCCATGAATTCTTCACCGCTAATGGTCTCTTTCTCTAGCAGGTATTTTGTTAATTCGTGCAGCTTGTCGATATTGCCTGCTAAGATTCTTTTCGCATTGTCATGACAGGTTTTGATAATTTTTAACACCTCGGCGTCCACTTTTGCGGCCGTTTCTGCGGACACCATCAAGGTCGTATCGCCACCGAGATAAGGATTATTGACCGTTTCTAGGGCCATCATGTCAAATTCCTCGCTCATCCCGAACCGCGTCACCATCGAGCGGGCAATTTTGGTTGCCTGTTCAATATCATTGGAGGCCCCAGAGGTGATTGTTTTAAAAATAATCTCCTCGGCAGCGCGTCCGCCCATGAAGGTGGTGATTTTATCCAACGCCTGCTCTTTCGACATCAAAATGGTTTCATGTTCATCGACCTGCATCGTGTAGCCGAGTGCACCGGATGTTCTTGGGATGATCGTAATCTTATGAACGGGTGCCGAATGGCTTTGCTTCGCGGCTACCAGTGCATGGCCAATCTCATGGTAGGCGATTGTCAATTTGTCCTTCATCGAAATCACTGCGTTTTTCCGTTGATAGCCAGCAATGACCACCTCAACCGACTCTTCTAAATCATTTTGCGTCACCCGATTACGGCCCAGGCGCACCGCCCGTAGTGCACCCTCATTGATAATATTGGCAAGATCTGCACCTGAGGCACCGGATGTCGCTCTGGCAATTACATTGAAATCGACATCGTCTGCGAGTTTTACCTTATGGGCATGTACCCGTAAAATCGCCTCGCGTCCAGCTAAATCCGGCAGCTCCACGGGAACGCGGCGGTCAAATCGTCCCGGACGCAGCAATGCCTTATCCAGTGTTTCCGGTCGGTTTGTCGCGGCCAAAATAACCACGCCTTTATCCGCATCAAACCCATCCATTTCCGTTAACAGCTGATTCAAGGTTTGTTCCCGCTCATCGTTTCCGCCGGCCATTCCTGAATTACGGCTTTTTCCAATCGCATCAATTTCATCAATAAACACAATACACGGTGCTTTTTCCTGGGCCTGTTTAAACAAATCGCGCACTCTGGCAGCACCCATACCGACAAACATTTCGACAAACTCAGAACCAGAAATAGAGAAAAATGGTACCTTCGACTCTCCAGCCACCGCTTTGGCCAACAGCGTTTTCCCTGTTCCCGGAGGGCCGACTAGAAGCGCACCCTTCGGTATATTCGCGCCGATTTCCTTATATTTTTTCGGACTATCAAGAAAGTCAACAATCTCTTTTAAAGCCTCTTTTGCCTCATCCTGACCGGCGACATCTTTAAAGGTAATCCCGGTTTGCGCTTCAACATACACCTTGGCATTGGATTTTCCAAATGATAAGCCTCCACCGCCCATCATTCTGCCTTGCATCTTGCGCATGAGCCATTGGCCAATCGCGATGAAAATCAAGAATGGCAAAATCCAAGACAAAAAGAAATTCAACAGCGGCGAATTTTCCTTTGGAATGACTTTTGTAAACTTTACCTTTTCCTTATGCAGCCGATCAACCAATTGCGGGTCATCCACTGCTCCTGTTTTAAAATATTTATATTTACCAGGATTATCCGGTTTGAAGACAATCGTATTATCCTCAATTTGCACCTCATTGACCTGGCCTTTTTCAACCATCGTTAAAAAAGTCCCATAGTCGACTTCTTTTATCGAATGGCGGGTAATCGCCGGAAAAATAAACGAGTTTAATAACAGGACCACTACTAAGATTATCCCATAATAATAAATCAGTGGCTTTTTGGGCGGTTTTACTTCTTTCATTTTGTTTCCTCCATATCAGAATCCATCACTAATTTTTTTACAGTAATGGCTTTAGCTTCTCCATTTCAAGCGAATAACATGAGCTATGGGGAAGACTTATCCTAGCAGTTCCTCTGAAAAAAAAGCTAAAGCTTTATCCATCTCTAGCATTACCCAAATTGTTGAATGACTTCCTCAAAGGGTAGCGGCGGGCTGAATAAATAGCCTTGCACCTGTTGACAATTTTCTCTTTGCAAGATTTCCTTTTGTTTGACAGACTCAACCCCTTCCGCAATGACGTTAAAGTGCAAATGATGCGCCATGGAAATGATCATCGAAACGATGGCTGTATCGTTTTCTTGTGAAAGCAAATCGCGAATAAACGACTGATCAATCTTAATTCGATCTACTTTCAAATTTTTTAAATAAGATAATGAAGAATAACCCGTCCCAAAATCATCAATTGCGATATGTATCCCTAAGTCTTTCAGCGACTGCAGTGTTTTGATGGTATAGTCAATATTCACCATCATACTCTCGGTAATTTCCAACTCTAAATAGTGCGGTGGCAGGCCCGTTTCCGTTAAAATTTGCCTTACTGTCCCCGCCAGATTGGGCTGGTAAAATTGTCTTACGGATAGATTTACCCCCACCATTATCGGCGGCAAGCCCTGATCATGCCATTCCTTCACTTGCAAACAGGCCGTCCTTAACACCCATTCACCAATCGGCACAATTTGCCCCGTTTCTTCCGCAATCGGAATAAATTTTGCTGGAGAAATGATTCCATATTTAGGATGACGCCAAAGTAACAGGGCTTCAACCCCTGTAATATCCCCTGTTTTTAAATCAATCTGCGGCTGATATACGAGGTAAAGCTGCTGATTTTCCAGGGCATCGTATAAGTCATTTTCCAATACTAGTTGGTCAAGGGCTTTTCCATCCAAGGATGGTTGATAAAAGTCGTATAACTGATTTTGGCTATGGGCTTCTACAAGTGCTAGATTGGCATGCTGTAGCAGTTCTTCCATCGTCGTTCCATGATCCGGATACAAGGAAATTCCAAGAGTCAGTGTTACATTCACAAGCAGACTTTGTGCCGGCAATGGTTCATATAACGCATCTTGAATCTGATCAATCAAGCTGGTAATGTCTTGTTCATGGTCGTAGTCAGGCAGGATGAGGACAAATTCATCGCCGGCCAGCCTGCCTAACAGCCATGGATTGAGCTTACTTTTAAGCCTATTTGCCGTCTCTCGTAACACCGCATCGCCAAATGAATGGCCCAGCGCTTCATTAATTTTCTTAAACCGATCAATATCAAGAATGAAAACAGCCGCTTTCCGCTCGCGGTTCTGCTGTAATAGTTCTTCCCATTTTATATGTAGATAACGAGATTTAGGCAAGTCGGTTAATTCGTCATAGAAAGCCATATAATGGATTAGTTCCTGGTCCTTTTTTTGTTTCGTAATATCACGGAATACGATAACAGAGCCGGTAGAAACGTCCTGTTCAAATAAAGGCGTTTCCACGAAAGATGCCTGAAAAACATCACCGTTTTTTTGGCAAAATAGCTCTTCCCTATCTTGATAACCTCCTCCAGTCTGTTGTGTTCTATTGGAATTGGGAAGAATGGTGTGAAAGAAATTCTTTCCAAGCAATTCCTTTTCTGTCCATTGCAACATCCGCTCTGCCTCATGATTCATATAGGTCACATGGGCAGCATTGTCCAGGACAATCAGCCCTTCTCCCATATTTGCGGCAATTGTCTGCAGAAACTTTTCATTTTCCTCAAGTTGCTTTTCCGCTTCTTTCTGTTTTTGAAACGGCTCCTCGATAGCTGTATGGTACACCGCCCTTTGTAAAAAATAAAACCCAGCCAATTGAAACCAATGGCCAACAAAATTATTAATATCATAGACGCTTTTGTACGTTGTAAAAATATAATCCGCGGCAATCATATATATCGATGCCACAATCAGCATCGTGTTAAATATTTGTTTAGAGCGAAAGCGAAATAGCAATAAAAAAATGATGATGACTTCTATTATCATGCTCATGAACTGTAAGCTATTTTTCAAAGTGGTAGTTCCGACATGGTCAATAATCAAATTAGGCAGCAGCTGGCTAGGGTGAAAAATGATGAAAATCCATATCAGCGCATACAATATGGCAATGAAATAGGCCAGGATTCTATTTTTGGGAGCTGCCTGGCGATCTTTAAAGGCCACAACAGCCAATATCCCCGTCACTTCCGTTAGTCTTGAGATAATAAAAAACCATGTTGCTCGATAGGCAGAGCTTTCCCCATAGAAAAAAGGCATGCCTTTATAGGTAATCATATGCGCAAATTCCAGTATAGCTACCGCACAAAATACCGATCCAATCCACAAGCGATAACTTGATAAATCGTGGGGGAAAATGGTCCACGACTGCGTTGTAATCATCAGCGAGCAGGCAATGATAAACGACTCCATAATAAAATGAATGGCGAGATAATTTTCTTCACCAAAAACCCCATAAAACTGCTCCCGAAATGAAAATGTCACAAGAAGTAATATCAATGATGCCGCGGTGATGAGAACGTGTTCCTTCCATATATATTGAAGATTTCGATTCATCTGATGCACACAGCACATCCCTTTCTTTTCAGGCCCCTTTTTTTAAAAAATATTCGTTCCTATTCGACTTTATTCTACATCATTCTGTCGAACAAATGTGTATGTTTTTTCCTAGATTAGAAAATAGTATAGGGAATACATGGTGGAATCGAGTGATATGGCTATGCGGGTCGTCCTATTTATCTGTTTACTGTTTATTCCTGCGCTGCCGGTATTAGCCGCAAGCCGTGGGCAAACGGTGAATATCATTGCCCATCGAGGTGCCAGCGCCTATGCCCCTGAAAATACAATGGCCGCCTTTGAATTGGCCGTTGAACAAGGGGCGGATTATATCGAATTAGATCTTCATATGACGAAAGACAATAAGCTAATCGCTATTCATGATGACGAGCTGGAAAGGACGACGGATGGACAGGGAAAGGTCGGAGAGTTGACACTATCAGAACTGCAACAGTTCGATGCTGGTTCCTGGTTTTCGGAAAAAGTCAATGGTAATTTAGTGGCGGGCTATCGTGGGGCGTCCATTCCCACATTGGAGGAGGTGGTCGCTCAATTTGGCAGATCGGTGAACTATTATATAGAGCTAAAAGGGCCTCAGGCAGCTCCAAATATGGCTGATCAATTATTAGCTGTGTTAAACAAGCACCAGCTTATTGGAAAAAATACCATAAGAGGTCAGGTAATGATTGAATCTTTCCACGCCTCCCAGCTAAAATATTTGCGAAAAAAGGCTCCTGATTTGTTGTTGATCCAATTAGCTCATGATTCTCAAAAAATGAACTTGAACGAAATCGCACACTATGCAGATGGGGTCGGACCGAACTTTTCGCTGGCGGGGAAGGGATTTGTCTCAGAAGCTCACCGCCACGGCCTGCTTGTCCATTGTTGGACCGTTAATCAGGAAAAAGAGATGAAACGCTTGGTAGAATGGGGTGTTGATGGAATCTTTACGAATGATGTTGTCCTTGCGCGAAAGGTGCGGATGGAAATGGTTCAGGTGCGGAAGGAGTAAATTTTTGTAAAATTTTTTGGGCGCCTACCATGAAAATCCCAGCCGTAGAATCAGTATGGACAACTAAAACCCTTTTTCATCCTTGTTGGTGATGCTATGCCTCATGATTGGCTGCCCGTTAAGGCGGGATAAAGTGAAACTTCCATCAGTGGGGGGTTTCTTCATCCCCCACTGATGGTTAGCTGAACCAATCGGACCTTTACGGGCAGTTGATCCTCCACCTTGCTTTAGTTTTGATAGATTAGACAGTCACTCTAGACAGCTTCTTAGCAGCTTCGGCCACCCTTGCTAAACCTTCGTTAATAATGCCATCTGCTTTATTAGGTGCTGCATTGTGTCCTTCAATAATTACTTCTTCGATAATTTCCATACCAAAGACTCCGCCGACAACATTTTTCATATAATTTGCTGCCATTTCCATTGGAGCAGCTTCTGGAGTGGAATAAATCCCCCCACGTGCGCTTAAGATTACCGCCTTTTTATCAGTCATTAAGCTGACTAATTGACCGTTTTCATCATATTTAAAGGTAAATCCAGCTGCATAAACATAATCAATGAAGGTTTGCAGTTTTGCCGGAATTGTTAGATTCCATAATGGAAACGCAAATACAACAACATCCGCTGCTGACAGGGCATCCATCGCCTTTTGCTTCGCAGCGACAATTCGCTGTTCCACATCAGATAGTTCTTCACCAGATTGCATTTTAGCAAAAGCGTTAAACAGGTCCTGGCCAAAGTAAGGCATATCCTCAGCAAACACATCATACGTTGTGACGTTCACACCGGTCAAGTTCTCCATAAAAGTCTCATACATTTTACTAGAAACAGCCTCAGAAGCTGGACGATTATTTGCTTTGACAACTAAAACATTCATACTTTTTGTATTCCCCTTTTGTTCTTTTTAGTAAAATATCTCGAAATAATAATATATTAATTGAGAATGATAGTCAACCGAAATAGGTTTGGTAATATGTGTACTTATTTGTGCCGATGCCTTTTCGAATTATTTAAATCCTAACCGCCCCTTCTTTTTCTTTAATTTTTCTCCATCCCCTGTCCTTTTTACCTATTCACGCCTATATAGAGGGTGAAGGAGGTGATAAACATGGCAGAGGCAGTACTCAAGGCAACGAAGCTTCGCTTAGTTTACCAGGTGGGGATGGATGATGACGGTAAAGCAATTCTGAAAGCAAAAACATATAACAGCATCAAAAAAGAAGCAACAGCCGACCAAATTCTTCAAGCAGCAACAGCCATTTCCGGCTTAACCAATGACTATCTCAACAACCTGGAACGAAACGACAGCAGCGAAATCCTGGCCGAATAACGACCGCAACAATTAACAGAAAATCACAAAGTGTCCGTGTGGGGTGGACAAGTGTCCACGAAGGGTGCCAGGCACCATAAAGAGGAGGCACTATAAAAAGGCACCATAATAAGGCACCATAATAAGGAGGTGATAGAGGTGGCGAAGACTTTGGAGTTGCAGTTTGGGACGGAGTTTGGGAAGACGGCGCGGATTTCGGTTGATAATCCGAAGGAGCCGATTGATGAGGCGGCTGTGAAGGAAGCGATGGAGAAGATTATTGAGGCTGATATTTTCTTTACTTCCAGTGGTAATTTTGCAGTGGCACAAGGCGCTCGCGTGATTGAGCGTAATGTAACCGAATATGAGATGAATTAAGTTAACATTTGTTAGCTATTAAGGAAGGGGCGAATTTCATAAGGAAATCGCCCCCCTTTTTACATTTCTTTGGCCTGAAAGGAGGGACGAACGGTGGACCAAATCATCCCGCTCATTAGCGAGGTCGGGTTCCCAATCGTGGTGACACTATATCTGCTGTATCGGATTGAGTCCAAGCTGGATCTAGTCGTGCAATCGATTCAAAACCTGCCAGAGCGAATGAAGAGTTAAAACTAAAAAACAAACACGAAGGGGAGATACTTATGCTGTAACCACGACATAAGTATCTCCCCTTTTTCAGCTATATTAAAGAAACAAGGGGACCAGCCCCCTTGCTTCTAATTACATTACATGAATAATTTTAATAGATTTCCTAGTAGGATTCCGACGATACCGAAGTCAGCATCACCAAATGTTGTACCATTAAATCCTAGTGAGCCAAGAACCGGTAATAATAGCGCTGGCAGGAAGCTGATAATTAAACCGTTTGCAAGTGAACCAAGAATAGCGCCGCGTCGGCCGCCAGTTGCATTACCGAATACCCCAGCTGCAGCACCTGTAAAGAAGTGAGGCACAAGTCCTGGAACGATGACAGCTAGACCAAACACAGGCAGTAAGAACATGCTGACCACACCTGCAATAAAGCTTGAAAGGAAACCTACAATAACCGCATTTGGTGCAAATGGGAAGACAATTGGACAGTCAAGTGCCGGTTTTGCATTTGGAACGACTTTATCCGCAATCCCTTTGAACGCCGGAACGATCTCAGCAATAACCATCCGCACACCAGCTAATACGATGAACACACCGCCGGCGAATGTAATCGCTTGCGTGATGGAGAAAACAATAAAGTTAGTTCCACCGCTTAATTTTTCTTCAATAAATGAAGGTCCTGTGAAAAATGCCACGACGATAAACATGATTGCCATTGTTAACGCTAATGCTACAGAAGAATCACGCAGGAATCCAAGTGATTTAGGCACCTTGATTTCCTCTGTTGTCTTTTCTTTATTACCGAAGTATTTTCCGATTGTACCAGATACAAAGTAACCGATTGAACCAAAGTGTCCGACTGCCACATCATCAGAACCAGTGATTTGCCGTGTATACGGTTGAAGAATAGCTGGCATAACAACCATCAATGCCCCTAAAATCACTGAACCTACTGCAACAAGTGTCACACCGGTCATTCCGCTTGCTGATAATACTGCTGCAAGCATACAAGCCATGAACATTGTATGGTGACCAGTTAGGAAGATATATTTTAGTTTTGTGAAACGAGCTAGTAAAATATTAATAATCATACCAAAAACCATAATCATTGCTGTTTCAGCACCAAAGGTTTTCTGCGCTAAGGCCACAATCGCTTCGTTATTCGGGATGACTCCCTTAATATGAAAGGCATGTTCAAACATTTGACTGAATAAATCAAGCGCCCCAGTAAGAACGGTTGCCCCCGCTCCGAGGATAATAAAGCCCATGATCGTTTTTAACGTACCGGACACCACATCGGCGATGCCCTTTTTCTGTAGTAGTAAACCAATTAATGCAAATAAACCAACTAGGATCGCAGGAGTTCCCAGTATATCATTCATGATTAAATGTAACATAATTATCTACCCCTTTAATACGTGTGTTGTTAGTGCCTTCTTGATTTCATCTAAGCTAAACATATTGACTAGTGGAATGGTCTTGCGGCTTCCATCATTTAATTGATCCATGATTTCCGGAGAGCCCATGTAAAAATCTGCAGGTTCTGATTTTGCACTGGCTAAATCCATATGATTACAAGTTCCTTCAATTCCTAGTTCTTTCATGGCTTTTTGCACATTTAATGACATCATGAAGCTGCTTCCTAATCCATTTCCACAAACAACTAATATTTTCATGTTAAATTCCTCCTAAATAATCTCCATAATTTCTTGATAGGTTTTGGCTGAGGCTAAAGCATCAACCTTTTCTTGATTAGCGAGCACTATTGATAATTCTGATAGTACCGACAGATGCGATTCTTTATCAGGGGCGGCTAACACGAGAAAAACATTCGCGCTTTTCCCCTCGGCAAAATCAACTGCCTGTTCCAAGACTAATAAACTAAATCCCAATTGGTTGACGCCGTCTTCGGGCCGGGCATGCGGCATCGCAAACTTCGGCAACAACACGATATAAGGACCAAAATTCTTCACATTTTCAATCATTGTCTCCACATAAGCTGGTTCAACGATTTTGTGGGTTACCAATGGCTGTGCGGCAAACTGAATTGCCTCCTCCCAGTTGGCTGCCTGTTGTTTAAACTGAATCATCTCTGCTGTTAAATACTTTTCTAGCAATCACATCACCCCCTTAACAGCAATTCTTTTTTTAAAAAAATCGATCTTTCAACTGCAACATCTGCTGCGAAAAAGTTACTCCGTCGAACCGTCGGCAATGATGGCAAAAAGTTCATCTGTTGATGACGCTTGCAACAATGTGCTAAAACAATTTTTATCAGAAAGAATCTCCGTCAATTGAGAAAGCGCCTTTAAATGGGTTTCACCATCGATGGCAGCTAAGACAATCACAAGCTGAATATCATGGGTTCCTTTTTCTGAAAAGGCGACCGGTTTGGACAGCCTTAACAGACTCATACTTAATTGATGGACCCCATCTTCGGGTCTGGCGTGGGGAATCGCCACCTTGGGCGCAATGACAATATACGGTCCCATTTGGATTAGATTATCAATCATTGCCTCAATATAACCCGCTGTAATAAAACCCTGCTCCAGCAGTGGTTCTGCAGCTGTCTTAATTGCTGCTTGCCAATCAGCTGCTTCCTGTTGAATTTGGATATGTTCAGGCTTAAGCAGATCTGCCAGGGTTGGTTTCCCTGTTAGCTTTATCGCCTTTTCGGGTTTATACAGGTATTGCTTCAATTCCTGCTGCAAGCTTTCTTTATCCATAACTGAGGCATGTTTTTGAATGATTTCCATTAACGCTTCAATCGAAAAAGCTTGTTTGCGATTCGTATCTGCGTGTCCAATGACCTTTTTTAATAGACTCTCCTTTTCGGTCTCGGTAAGAATCGGGCTGACAACAAACACCGGTATCTCCTTTTCTTCCAGCGGAATCGTCGAGATGATGAAGTCAACATCATAGTGAGTTTGTTTGTATTCCCTCAGCGAGACACTGCCGATTAAATCAATCGTTGAAAAAAGCCCTTCTAATTGATGCAGCAATAATCTCGATGTGCCAACTCCGTTCGTACAAACAAGGAGCGCCTTTTTGCGGGCAGCCGGCTTTACTCCCACCTTCTTCATCCAGCCGCCAAAATGCATTGCGATTAATGCCGTCTCGTGGTCATTAAGCTTTTTGCCAATAATCGCCTCGAGATGAGAGATGCACTTTTTGGTAATAACGAAGATGTCGTAGTATTGCTGTTTGATGGACTCGGTCATTTCACTTTCAAACTCAAGACCATACTTGATTCGGTAGTAGGCCGGTTTGACATGGAGCAGCAAGTTTTTCTCAATTTCCTGGCGGTTTTCAAAAAACACACAGGCATATTTTTGAAAATCGGTCACCATTTGCGTGACAACCGTACTAAGAATTTGCGAATCACTATGCCCGTTTACTTGTAAATTATCGGAAAATTGCACTCTGGAACTAAGTAAATGCTTGGTAATATAAAGAATTTCATCTTCAGGAAAATCAACTTCAAATAATGCTGACAGCTTTTCGGCTATTTTCCCTGCGGCTTGGAATTCCTTCGTTTCCTCGAGAACTTCTTTTTCAATCGGATCAATCGAAATCTTTTTTCCTTGAGAGACCCTGCGGCAAAATAGCAGCAGCCGGATGGCCAAGCTATATAAAAACTCATCGGTAAACTGAACATTTAGCTCTTGCTCACTTTCGCTGATGATCCGTTCAACCGCTTTCATTTTTTCAAAGTCAAACAGGTCAAAACCATCATCCTGCGCATTTAAAATGAGTGGCAGCTTCGCTAATAATAATGGCCAATTTTGATTTGGCAGCACATGCTGCAAATAATGCACAAGCGCCTTTCGTTTATCATCTTCTTTACCGATGATGACGTAGCCAGATTTGCGTTTTGCTTCCAGAGTTAGTGCAAACCGCTTCAACTCCAGCTTCAGGCTCTTTAGATCTTCAATGGTTGTGTTGCGGCTCACCCGCAGTTTTTCCATCAAATCCTCAAGAAAAAGTGGCGTATCCCGCCCCATTAAGTAGATGGCCAGCCAAGCTTTACGCTCCTTGGCAGAATACTCATAATGGTCTGTTTTCAAGATACTTAGTTTATCTGGAACCTTATTTGCTGCATCTTCATCCAAAATAAACCCTGCAGACCGCACATGCCTTACAGGCGGCAGGTCTTGTTCACTCAACCAATCATTGATTTTTTCAATGTCATAGTAGATTGTTCTGCGAGAAATATGAAACTTTTCAAGTAGTTCCCCCACCGGCACATACGTTTTTGTTTTCACCAAGTGGGATAAAATAGCAGTACTGCGCTGATTTAGCGTCATGAAAAATACCTCCCTTGCACAATTAGTTTGTGCAAAAAAGTATTTAATTTGCATTGAGCAATTGCTTATTTATAATATACTCCTTGATATATGTGATGAGTAGACCAAATACCGCCCATCTATTTGTGCAATGATTGTACTGAAGTTTTTGCAACAATCCATTCTTTGCACAAAAGTTGTGCAAGAGATGCCCGCAACGTTTGCAGGACTATTTGTATGATCAACTAGGCATCGCTGCAAACTCATATGTATAATAAAAGATATCCACATTCTACTTTTTAAGGAGCGAATGTAAGTGGCTAGTACACATACTTTTAGTAAGGGCGAAGAAGTGGCCAACTCGATTACTCATGGGATAGGCGCTCTTCTTAGCATTGCTGCATTGGTATTACTGATTATCTTTGCATCGATTCATGGTAACGCTTGGCATATTGTCAGCTTCACACTATTCGGTTCAACCATGCTGTTAATGTATTTATCATCAACGTTATTGCATGCCTTTCCTGAGGGCACTAGAGTGAAAAATCTGTTTGAAATCTTTGATCACTCGTCGATTTATTTTTTTATCGCTGGGTCATACACCCCCTTCATGTTGGTGGCCGTTAAAGGTTGGTTGGGATGGACGATTTTTGGAATAGTTTGGGCCCTTACCATCGGCGGCACTGTGTTTAAATCCTTTTTTGTGAAAAAGTTCTTATTCACATCCACCGCTTTATACGTCGTCATGGGCTGGATGATGGTGTTCGCGTGGAAACCGTTATCCGAACACCTGCAGCCCACCGGTTTGACATTTTTAATCATTGGCGGACTGCTCTACACATTGGGCTCTGTTTTTTACATGTGGAGAGGTTTCAAATACCACCATGCAGTTTGGCATCTATTTGTCATTGCCGGCAGTATCATGCACTTTTTTAGTGTGTTAACTTTATTGAATGTATAATCCAAGAGAAAATAAACAACATTCCCGTGGATTGCTTTGGCGGGTTCCTCTTAGAGCGGGACTCGCTATTTGTAAAATATTTGTATTCTCTATGAGAACATTTCTTTGCGTTCCATAGCTGCTCTGTCCTCATGATGAGGACATTTCCCTCTGCTCCATGTCCTGCTCTGTCCTCATGAACCTCATTTTCCTGCTTTGCGACCTATTTATTTCCATATCCTCCACAACCAAATATGAACTCTTTCTGAAAATTCCTAATCGGCGGATTGTGTTAAAAATATTCTAGTATAATAGAAATATTAGAAGATTTAGTTCTTGGCAAGGGAAAGAAAGCGAGGTGCAATTACATGAAGCAGATGACACAAAGTAAATTACAGTTTAAGTTATTTTCTTCAGTTAGTGAGGATGATCTATCTTCTCTTCAAGAATATATGTACAAGCGAACCTACAAAAAAAATCAGCTGTTATTTTCCGAAGGTGATCCACGCGATCGAATTTATTTTTTACTTGATGGGTTTGTCAAGCTTGAGAGGTATAATCAAGAGGCGACCATGCTCTATTTGGACTATTTAAAGCCGCATGATTTTTTCCCTTATCGGGGCATGTTTACCGATGAATACTATCGTTTTTCCGCATCAGCGCTGACTGATATTGAGGTCTACTATATTCCCACAACTATTTTTGAAAAATTTATTCTCGCGGATAAAAGCCTGTTGTATTATGTTGCGAAAATCTTGACAGAAATCATGGAGCAGCATGAACAGCGGATTGAAATCATTACAACCAATTATGTTAAGGATCGGATTGAATTGACGATTGCCTACTTAATGGTCTATTACGGTACCCCCAGTAAAGAAGGAGCCATCATCGATATTCCCGTTACACAACTGGAAATTGCCAAATTTTCGGGGACATCCCGCGAGTCCGTTTCGCATATTTTTAAAGAATTAAAGGACGATCAGCTTATCTCACAAAATGACAACAAACAACTCATCATCCACCAACCCGACTACTTTATAGAGCGCCTAAGATAAGATAAACAGGGGGTCCCACTTATTGCGCATGGGACCCCTGTAGCCATTATCTATTATATTGTTCGCAAATCAATTGCTCCGGTGGCGATTTCGATGATGCAAATGATGAACAGGATTAACACAATTATGGCAAAGGTCCAATCAATTTTGGTGGCGAATAATTTGCGTTGGTTTTCTTTTTGCACCCAGACGAACACGAAGAAGCCGGCTGCGAAGATAAACATCGTTAATAAGAAATATTCAATTCCTGAAGCGAATGTTACCCAAATCACAAACACGCTGGAGACAATGCCAAGGATAATATTGGTCACTTTATGCTTTGTTCCGGCGGCTTCTCCCAGGGAATATTTCAACTGATAAAAGGCGACTAAGCCGTATGGCAACAAAATCGCTGAAGCGGATAGTGAATACATAAAATTATAAGCGCTATCATTAATTAAGAAGCTGAATAAAAAGATTTGAATCAATAAGTTGGTGACTAACAGGGCATTGGTCGGCGCCCCGTGTGCGTTGATTTTTGTAAATAGCTGCGGGAAGTTTTTCGTCTGGGCAGCCCGATATGGTACTTCTCCAGTATACATGGTCGTCGCCAGCCAGCAGCCGAGAATCGAGATAATGACGCCAATATTAATAATAATCGCTCCCGCCTTGCCAATGATGCTCTCTAACACATGGGCCATTGATGGTTTTGGTACATTTGCTAGTTCCTCCTGGCTCATGACCCCAAACGAGAGAATCGTCACTAACGCATAGAGAATCAGTACAGACGAGAAGGCAATTAATGTTGCTTTACCGACATCCTTGGCGTGTTTTGCCCGACCAGAGTAAATAATTCCCCCTTCGACGCCGATAAACACCCAAACCGTTGTCAACATGACATTTTTTACTTGAGTGGCAACAGAGGCAAATTCAAAATTACCCGACACCGTTCCCCAAAAGTCCAATGAAAAAATATCAGCTTTAAACGCAAAAATAACGACGATAATAAATAGAATAATCGGAATGATTTTGGCAACGGTCACGATGAAATTGACGAAGGAAGCCGTCCCTGAACCTTTGATTGTAATATAGTGGATCATCCATAACGTTACAGACGCCCCGATGACAGAGAAAATATTTTGCCCATCACCAAAGGTTTCAAAAAAATATCCTAGTGCACTGAAGGTTAATGTTCCGAACGCAACATTTCCCATTAACGCTGATAACCAATAGCCCCATGCCGCGTTAAAGCCCATATAATCGCCAAATCCCTCTTTGGCGTAGCTATAAATCCCGGCATCCAATTCAGGACGTTTTTCACTTAAGTTTTTAAAAGAAAAGACGAGTGTCCCCATGCCAATACCAGTGACGAGCCAACCGACAATAATGGCCCCCGGTGCTGCCTGCGAGGCCATGTCCGAGATTAAGTTGAAAATCCCTGCACCAATCATCGAACTGATAATAACCGCGGTTAACGACCCGAGGTTCAGCTTTTTATCCTCACCCATTGTAGGATTCCTCCTGTATATGGAAAAGAGTATGAGAAAATCATTCCCACACCCTTCTCATTGGTTTTCACGCTATTTAGAATCGCAAAGATAGACAGCTTAAGCCTCCGTCAATTTTTCTAAATTCGGATGTGTCGACGACCAATACGTTGTAACCAAGGTCTTCAATCGCTTTCTGCACAGTTGGGTAGCCCTCCGGCACTAACACATAATCATTGACCCAGATACAGTTGGCACCATAGGCTTCTCCGACTGGGACGATAATTTTATTAAACTTTTCAAATTCCGGTGAGGTGACAAATTCTCCAGCGACAAGGAGGTTATTATTCTCTAAATAAGCTAAACCGGTTTTTAAATGCAAGACTTCTTTTAATGGAACGATAGAGCCGGTCATGCCGTATTTTTCAAGAATGGCAATCATTTGCTGTGCACCTTCAAGATTGGTCCGGGCGCTTTCACCGATGTAGAAATGGTCACCAACCATCATGATATCGCCCGCTTCAATGGTTCCCGGTTCTTTGATATATTCGATATGTTCATAGAATTTGCTTAGGGCTTCATGAAGATCTGACAGCGCTGATTCCTTCTGTCTCGTTTCGGCACCTGGGCGGGTGATGATTGCACATTTTTTCGTACATAAGGCCACGTCCTCGACAAAGCAGGAATCTGGAAAATCATCGTTTGGTTCGAGGACCGTCACATTGACGCCTGTTTTTGTTAATGCACTCACGTATAGTTCATGTTGTTTCAGCGCAAGGTTATAATCGGGTTTTCCTAAGTCAGCACTGCTAATCCCTTCAACAACTGTCCGCGATGGAACTCTTACGATTACATTTTTAAACATACTAGAACCCTTCTCTCAATCAATTTTATTAGCACTTATGATTTGCTACAACTTTATTATAGAGGAGATGGGCTGATGGCGTTGTGGAGGGTTCCGCAGCCGATAGAGGTAATTTTCAACATGAGGAATGTTAGATTGCTCACAGAAAGGGACTGCGGGGAAGGGGGTAAATTGGCTCCTTTGTTCTCATAGACGCTTCATGAGAACTTTTCATTACTCTTCCCCACCTGTTCTGTTCTCATAGAGACTAACCTATCAAAATAAAAAAAGAGGATGAGAATATCTCTTGCGATTTCTCCTCCTCTTTACATTATAATGGACTGTTTCTGTTAGCTTTTTGTATTAACCTTAAGGAAGCATAGGCTTGGCAACACTATCCTGCTGCACGGCCTTGTCATACCAAGAGCTGGCGGTTTGCTTGAGTACTGCGTTAAGTTCTTCGATGTTCTGCTTCCCTGTTTCTTGCAGCCAGGTGCGCCCTGCTTCTTCACCTGCGACGGCAAATGGGGCAACCCCATCTTTCCACGTCGCGCGGCCGCACAGGACACCATTGAAGCTGGAGCCCGATTGTTTGGCAAACAACAATGTCTCTTGAAAAAGCTTGGCACTGACGCCAGCACTTAAGAAAATGAACGGCAAATGGGTAGCATCGGTTTGTTGTTTAAAAAATTCAGCCGCTGCTTCTTTACTGTAAACAACCTCGCCTTCGGTAAATCCTTCGACATAGTTCATATTTACTGGTACTTCCACTTTCAAGACATCGACATTGTACTGCGGTTTGGAGAATTCCTTCATCGCCGCGATCACTTTATGCGGCTTCACCTGTGCATATTCTTTGCTTTTAACATCTGAGATTGCCGCGTCATACGTGACAATCTCAAGGAAAAACGGAATATCTTCGGCGACACACTCCGAGCCAACTCGTTCCATATAAACATGTTTATAATCGTTGATATGCTCAGCCTCATCAACATCATAATAGAGTAAAAATTTAATAGCATCGGCACCGGCTGCTTTCAAACGCTTGACCGACCATTCTGATAATAAATCCGGCAATCGCCCTGGCTCCGAGGCATCGTAACCGGTTTTTTCATAGGCAAGAATCAGCCCGGCATTTTCCGCTCGCACTTTAGCTGCCGGCAGACCGTATTCTGGATCAAGCAAAATCGCACTTGCATAGGGGGTTAACTCGGACGAAACCAATTGTTTAAACTCAATAATGCCTTCATCACCTACTCCATTAGCTCCGCCCGCGGCAATCATTTTTTTCAATGATCCTCGTTGGTCGATGGCCAAAGCGCCAATCACGCCATTTTCATCAGATAAATTTTGCAATGCACTCCATTTATTATTACTAAGGTGTAACATGATCTTCACCTCTATCAATCTATTTTTTCAACCGAAAAATCAGTATCAATTAGCTAGAAAGGTATCCTTTCAACCTTGACAAGCTGAAAATATTTCGAAAAATTATTCATTCCAATCGAGCCTGTTTCCGCCTCCATCGCATTGAGCATGCCGGTGGTCATAGCCGTTTTCAAGGTAGCCTCGACTGGCTCGCAGCGGTTCAAAGCGACTGCCAGACCGGCAACTGTGGCATCGCCGGAACCAACCGGATTGACCACATCAATTTGTGGAATCAGAACCCGATAAGTATCGGCACCATGCTTGACGAAGGCACCGTCACTGCCTAGTGACACGACAATCGTGTCAATGCCTTGGAATAAATCAGCCTTTAACGCCTGCTGCAGTTCTTCTATTCCAGCAAGTTCCCTTCCTACTAACGCTGCCAATTCGGATAGATTGGGTTTGATGACGGTTGGCTTATCTTCATGAAGCAGAGCCTGTCGCAGCGATTCGCCTGATGTATCGATGATTACCGGGATATTCCGATGTCTGCACAGGCTGATCATTTTTTGATAATAGTCAGGCGCCAATCCCCGAGGCAGGCTGCCGGATATCGTCACGAGCGATACCTTTGCGAGCAACTCAGAGAATTTTTCCAAAAAGGCTGCTCCTTCTTCAGGTGTTAATGTCGGACCCGCTTCGAGGATTTCAGTCTGCTTGCCTTCATGGAGAATGGCGATACAGTTCCGTGATTCCTTGTTGATTTTTAAAAAGCTGTTGGCAATCCCGCTGCGGTTCAATTCTTGAATTATGTAATCACCGACCGTTCCGCCCAGGACACCAGTTGCCAGGACGGCTTCGTTCATTTGCGCAATAACCCGGGTAACATTCAAACCCTTGCCACCGGCGGTTTTGCGAACATTTTCCACACGATTGACACCATCCAGCAGAAAATGCTCAAGTGGGTAGGATATATCAACCGAAGGATTCATCGTGACAGTTAAAATCATCGGTCTCACCTTTCTAATCTCATTGTGTACGCTAGTAAACCCGCGATTTTTTTAGATTCCCAACATTTAAGCCTGGTAGCTGCAGTCTGCCACAGCTTGGCATGCTGCTTAAGCCCCATAGCGGCAAACCCCATCAAGGAAGGTGGCGGCCACATCCAACTCAGGTGTTAGCACGATAAAATCAGCTGGGAAGCCTGCGACGATTTGGCCGCACTCATCATCAATCCCCACGCTCCGTGCCGGTATCAAACTCGCCATCTTAATAGCTTCTTCAACAGTGGCAAGTCCCCAGTTGACGACATGTTTGACTGCATCCTTCAATTGCAAAATGCTGCCAGCCAAACTGCCGCTCTCTAAACGCGCCGCCCCGTCTTTTACGATGACCGGATATTCCCCGAGCTGGTAGCGGCCATCAGGCATGCCGCCAGCCATCATACAGTCCGTAACAAGGACGATTTCCTCGCAGCCGCGGGCAGTCATTAAAATCTTGGCGGCCGCGGGATGAACATGATGACCGTCGCAGATGAGTTCAGCAAATACATTTTTCAAGCTCATCGCCGCTCCGACCATCCCCGGCTCACGATGGTGGAGCGGGCTCATACCATTAAAGGTGTGAACAAAAATCGATGCACCCTTTTCAACCGCCTGTTTTGCCTGCTGGTACGTGGCATCGCTATGCGCTAACGCCACCGCAATCCCTTCCTTCGCCGCATAGGCAATAAACTCCTCCGCTCCGCTGCGTTCGGGGGCAAGAGCAATTTTGCGTATCAACCCTCGTGATAATTGCTGCCAGCCATGTAATTTCGCAATATTAGGGTCACAAAAGTAATTGGTATTTTGGGCACCCTTATGTTTTTCAGTAAAAAATGGCCCTTCAAGAAAAATCCCTTTAATTTTCGCGCCTTGAACATTTTGGTAATGGGCACCGATCATCGTCACCACTTCATTAAGCTGCTCCGTTGAAGCGGTCAACGTTGTGGCTAAGAACGAGGTGACCCCGCATGACAGCAACCCTTCCGACATCCTGTTCAACCCTTCGCTATCGTTATCCATCACATCGACATTATGAAAACCATGGATATGGGTATCGACCAACCCAGGAGCAACCCAATATCCACGATAATCGAGCACCTGCATGCCTGAAGCTGGTGGCGTTTCCGAAACACCAGCAAATTTTCCATTTTCGATTTTCAAAAAACCGGGGCCGGTTACTTTTTCAGGTAAAAAAAAGCGATCGGCCGCAATATAGCATGTTGACATCCTGTCATCCCCTTTGGAAACAATACCCTTTGCAGTTAGAAGGCCGAAAAACCCCTCCAACATGAATCGCAACGCCCTTAAAACGCGCGCTGGCTATCAAAAGCCATCGCTTTGTTGAACCTAGCGATATTCATGAATCATACCGCCCTTAAACGACGCGCGCTGGTTTTCTAAATCCTAGCAATATTCATGAATCGTCACACCCTTAACGACGCGGTTTACTGTGCCTGTCGGTGATGGGGTGTCCGGGGTGTTGCCGACTTTAACTGCTGCCAATAGGGAGATCGTTTGCGCAACCATCACGAATGGCAAGGCAAGATAAGCATCGGGAACCGAGTGCGCTTCACCATCAAACTGGAAGGTGTAGCCGTCATAATTGCTGTCGCCATCGACTTCAATACTACAAATTAGCTTGGCGATGCCATCGCGCTTTAGTTCCTGCAACAGGTCAAGATCGTATTGGCGAGTGTAAGCATGGTTCGATACGAACACAAACGCCACTGCTTTTTCATTTACAAATGACTTCGGACCATG
The DNA here is from genome assembly GCA_000752035.1 of Bacillus rubiinfantis. Taxonomy (GTDB): domain Bacteria; phylum Bacillota; class Bacilli; order Bacillales; family Cytobacillaceae; genus Neobacillus; species Neobacillus rubiinfantis. The sequence goes on from CCFE01000011.1 coordinate 457,574, forward strand.
GCGGTAGCCCATTGGTGAATCAAAGGATGTAGCCATTTTTCCGGCGGTTAATTCTAAAATTTTCAGCTGTGCTTCACGTGCTAACCCTTCGAAGCAGCCTGAACCAAGATAGATAATCCGTTCAAAATCATGGGCAACTAGTCCGGCAATCGCTGCTTCACGGTGAATGACTGATTCGCCCATTTTCTGCAATTTTTCGACAATCGCCGCTTTTTCTTCCATAAGCAAGTTGTCAAAAATAAGCAAGGCCATTAGCGTCATGCAAGAATAGCTGCCGGTCATCGCAAACCCTTGGTCATTAGCTCGCGCTGGCATGAGCAGCAGGAGATTGTCTGCTTCCGTACATGCCCGCTTCGCCAACTCACCATCTTTTGCGCAGGTAATCGTGATTTGATAAAGATTGCTAACCAACTTCTCCGCCAGCTCAACTGCGGCAACACTTTCTGGGCTGTTTCCACTGCGGGCAAATGAGACGAGTAAGGTCGGGATATCCGCTTTCAAAAACTGATATGGGTTGGAAACCAGTGTAGTCGTTGGCACAGCCATGACTTCCCACTGGTGTTCATCTACTTTTTCCTTTATATAGGGGGTAATTGTGTCGCCAACATATGCGGATGTCCCCGCTCCGGTAAAGATGACGCGAATCCGTTCATATGTTGCCGTTAATTTTTGCAAAAATGCTGCGATCTCCGCTTGTTTCTCACGAAAAATCGCATACGTTTCGTTCCATAATTCCGGCTGCTGCTTGATTTCAGCGGTCGTAATTGCTGCACCTAAGGAATGTAGTTCTTCTTTACTGCTCGTAAACAATGACTTGCACCTCTTTCATTACATACTTGCAGACAACACCCGCAAGCCGGCACCGATAACCCCGTTATCCTGTGCCAAGCCGCTAATTGTCATATTGGCTAATAAATGCCGCTGCTCTGGCAGCACATAGTTTGCTAGTTTTTCTTTTACTAAATCTAGGAAAAACGGGTTATGGACGATGACACTGCCGCCAAACACGATTCGATGCGGATCCATTAAGCAGGACAGTGAATATAAACCTTGGGCCAGCTGTGCTGCGGCTGTGTCGATAATTATGTTGCCTTCCCTTACTCCATGTTGATAGCGAGCAAATACCGCTGCTGCTGTCAACGCATCGTCCGCTAGTTTTTGCTTGGCAATCTGTTCAATTGCTGGACCGGCTGCCACGGTTTCCAGCCGTTTATTTTCCCCGTGAGCGAGGACCGGGATAAGCCCCAGCTCGCCGGCAAACCCCGCACCCCTGAAAAACTCGCCTTTGTGAATGATGCAGCAGGAGATTCCGGTACTAATGGTCACATAGACAAATGTCTCCTCATTCGACGCCTTGGCAGCGTTTGCTTCCGCAAAGGCAGCCATATAGACATCATTGTCAAGCGTGATTTGCTTTGGCTGGAATTGTTCCTGGAGGCGGGCCTGTAGCGGAAACTGCTGCCATGGTAAGTTGTTTTGAAAAACGGCAATCCCTTTGTCGCAATCAACCTTCCCTGGGACGCCGACACCAATTCCTGCCATGTCTGCGATTGATAGTTGGGATTCATCCAATAGTTGCTCTACGGCCGCCACTACTCGAGCGAACATTTTTTCCCGGTTTGTACGATCGCTCTTTACCTTCACACTGTGCAGCAGCTTCCCTGTATCTGTGATAATTCCGGCCGCAATCTTCGTACCGCCTATGTCAATGCCGATTGCCTTCATCCGCCATCACCTCCACCTAGACAAACTTCCGGTTGTAATCATAAAGCAGCGCTAAGAGACCGCCTAGACCGATAAGCATCAAGCCGAGTTCAAGTTTGCCGACCGTCTTTTGGCCAATCACAATCAATGCCAAACAGAGGATAAACACGACAACTTTAATGATCACAAGAATTTTACCCTTCATTTGATACATCCTCCCAGCGAATTTCGCTTGGTACGAGTGTTACTTGTTTGCTATTGCCAGCGCCATCATAGACAAGAGTCGCTTGTTCAACCATTGAGTTATTGACAATCGCCATTTTTCCAATTGCCGGATAGAAGTGGACCTCACAGTAAATATTGCTGGCATGCCATTTCAAGAAGTCGGCTTCTTTATGAGCAGCATAGTAGAGCGCCCGCATTAACAGCCTCGTGTTCCCTTCACTGTACGGAAGGCCGGCAATATAAACGGCTCTGCCAGCACCAAATGGATGGCTCGAAAGATGGACTTCCCCATCGGAATACTCAATTATTTCTGTCTCCGCAGACAAGGCATAAATATTTTTCATGCTTTCACCAAAATCAAACGTTTGGTTATCTGCAGAAATAAAATGCTCTGGAACTGGTGTAACAAAATATTTATCGGTTGATAAACTAAAGCCAACTTCTTTGTCAACACCAAGGGCACTAGCTAATTGAAAATAATGTCCTTGATACTGGTAGGCTGATGGTTCGCCGACACCGATGAAACCGCCACCGTCATGGATCCAGGCTCTTAGGGTTGAAACTAATTTCTCATCAGCCCATTTAGCACCGCCGGAAAAAGCAGTCCCAGCATCACCGGCATTAATGATGACATCAACATCATCGGGCACACCGTTCTCGATTACATCATCAAAGCTGATGAAGCTGACATCGACCGCTGCCCCACTGAGTGATTCGAGGATACCTAAATACGAATAGATTTGCTTATACCATAGGGCGTGGGCCACCATATGTGTCTGCCATGTGCGCAGCTTGCCCCACGAGTTTAAAATCGCTACCTTCAAGCCACTGTATGGTTTCACGCCCTTGACTTTGTCGTAAATATCGCGGAATTCATCGGTGACTGTTTCGATATAATCAACAAATTCCGGAAATTTGTAGGCTAGGCTTAAATAGCCGCCATAGCCGATGCGATCAACCGGGTTGCGCAAAATCGCTCGCCGCGCTGTCAGCCAGTTTTCATTTGCTTCAATCACTGGATTGTTGCCCTCGTAGAATGTATCTGGGAAGAAATACGGTAAAAACCGCCCTTCTGTATAAGTGACATGTGGAATATCGGCAATCATCCTAAGTGTAGCCCCGCCCCCGACGCTGCCGACTACGGCATCCAGGCCAATTTTTTCAAAATATTTGCCATACGGCTCGGTACCGATCCAGTTATCACCAAGAAACATCATCGCCTCTTTGCCGCTGGCATGAACGAGGTCCACGAGCTTCTTCGCTTCCTCAGCCACAAACCGCTGAACAAAATCCATATAATCCAAGAAGGCTTGTGTCGGCACGCGGAAGGAGGTGTTGTAATAGCCTTGGTCCACGATATCTTCCGGACACAGGCGATAGCCCTTTTCTTTTTCAAAAGCATCCAAGGCGGCAACCGATACACTTGCCCCATAGCCAAACCAGTCAACAAACTTTTCTTTGCCCAGGTTATTGAAGACGAGAGTAAAATGATAGAAGAATGTCGTAAAGCGGACGACATCTGTATCAGGATTGTCCTCAAGCCACTGTTTTAAATAGGCTGACATATATTGATTGGCCTGCGGCATCCTCACATCAAACGGAATCTCATGTGGCTTATCACCCCAATTATTGGTGATATGATTGTACATTTGTGTAGGGTCCCAAATCGCAAATACGAGGAACGAGACAGTGTACTCATGCCACGGAATCGCGTTCGTAATCACAACTCGATTCGTTTCTGTAACAACCTCCCAGTTCTCGACAGGAACGACTTCGCCGGTCGTCCGGTCGATTACTTCCCAGTATTTCTTCGGGTCATGGAGGTAGTCCGGGCGCACCTGCTCGGTGAAATAGCCCTTCATAAAATCAATTTCCACTTGCGCTGACGTCGCCAGATTAAATTGGCTCATCAAGTACAGCTGCTGGCATTCATCCATATGTTTTTCGGCAAACTCATTATGGCCGCGAGCGACAAAATAAGTCGTATAGATTTTGGCATCAAGCTTTTTGATGGACTCGTCAAGTTTGGTTCCATCACTGTCACGAATCGCATCCGCGCCCCAGCGCTCCATTAATTCCTTTGTTTCGTTGAGAAAATTCTGCTCACTTGGCAGGGTTACGCGCCCCTTCTGTTTCATCTGTTGTTCCTCCTTTAAGCCTCGACTCCAAGTTACTAGCTGTTCTTGCTGTGTTTTTAGGCATTCGCAAGCGAGATCTTTTTTGAAAAATGTTACCTATTCACGCTTGCTGTGTGTTAACAATGAATGTGACGAATTTCTTTGAAATGGCCTTGCTGCTTTTGCTGCTTTTGCTGTTTTTTGCCATTTGTCATCACCAGCTTTTTTTTCAAAAAATTAATCCTTTAAACCGCCAAGGGTCATTCCTTGTGTGAGTTTCTTTTGGACGATGATGTATAATATCAAGGTTGGCAGCATGACGAGTACCATGCCGGCATACATTTGCCCGTAATTCGCGGCCGACTTTTGCGCGGCCATAAGATTCATTAAGCCAACAGGCAGCGTTTTATTCGGACCAGGAATTAATGTCAGGGCAATGATGTATTCGTTCCAGAAGGCCAGGAAGTTAAACAAGATAACCGTAATAATACTTGGCCGAGCCAATGGAATCATGATTTTGAACATTGTTTTAAAATAGCCGGCTCCATCAACAAAAGCGGCTTCCTCATAGGTCGAAGGTAATGATTGAAAATAACTAGACAAGAGATAAATCGTAAACGGCAGGGCCGTTGCTGCGTATACGACCGCTAAGACAAAGAGATTGTCTAAGAGAAACCCCTCGCCAAAATTCGCTCGTAAATACGTATCACCGTTTAACAGCATTAAGAAAATCGGCACGACAATATAGTTCACGTTGATAAACAAGCCTGCTTTAAACAGCGAATTCATCAGCTTACTGCCGCGAAAAGTGTAGCGCGCCAGCACATATGCTGCTGGCAAAGCCACCACGAGCAGAAGCAGCAGAGCAAGCGCTGTGACCATCACGGAATTCAGCATATAAGTGCCCATATTGGCTTTTTCAAAGGCATCAATGAAGTTTTGAAAATAAAACCCATCCGGCAGCGACCATGGGCTGCCATAAAATTCTTTATTTTGCTTAATGGAGGCCAGGAACACCCAGCCGACGGGGACAATAATCGAAATCGCTAAGGTCACCAGTGCGACATAAATAAATAATCGGTAAATTTTTTCTGTACTCATGCCTGATTGTTTTTTCATACTCGAAGACCTCCTAATACTCCAGTACGTCCCGTTTAGTAACGTGGCTAATGATGGCCGATAATGCGAACGAGAATAAGAAAATGACAACACCGATGGCCATACCGTAGCCATAAGAAGAATTCGTGTACGCCTGCTTATACATATAGCTCAAGAATACTTCGGTCGCGCCATCTGGTCCGCCCCCGGTCATCGCCTGAACGAGCAGGAAGCTCAAGTTGATCGTACTAATAATAAAGAAGGTTAATGTGGTACGGATGTTATTCCAGATAAGCGGCAGGGTAATGCTGAAAAACTGGCGTATGCGACCTGCTCCTTCTAATGCTGAGGCTTCGTAGAAACTTTCCGGGATGCTGGCAATTCCGGCCATGTACATCACCATGTAATAGCCAATCGCCTGCCAGACGAGGGCACCACCGATACTATAGATGGCAATCTTTTGGTCACCCAGCCACAGCTTCTGCAAATTATCTAAATGAAACAATCCGAGCATATTGTTTAATAACCCAGTGGTTGGGTCATACACCGCAGAGAAAATCCCGGCAATAACAACTATCGATAAGATATTTGGGATGTAGAAAATAATCCGGAAAAAGTTATTCCCCCGCATCTTTTCTCTCGTCAGCAAAGAGGCAAACAAGATGGCAAGCGTCATCGTGATAATGGTCACGACAACCATTAACAAGATGCTGTTCTGCAGCGAGTGGATAAAGTTCATATCATTCCAAAGCTTTTTAAAGTTGTCGAATCCGACGAAGACTTGGTTATTGGAAAATCCGCCCCATTTATACATCGACATCCGAAATACCTCAATTGTCGGCAAAATCATGAAGATTGTTAACAGAATGAGTGCCGGTGCCGTACAAACAAAGATAAAAAGTCGCTTTTCTGTTGTTTTTTTCATTGTCTATCACCTCTTTTAGTGCTAAGCATCCGCTCAGCTGCCAGATGGTCCCCGGCTTCAAGCGTAGAAATTCCTTGGTAACCCAGATTAAAGTGTAGGATAATTCCATTTTTGGAATAAATATAACGGTGAGAAAGGCTGCTCACCGTTATACCATTGTGAAACATATCAACGTTATTTAAGGGCAGGGCGCAATTGGTCACTTGCTTTTTCAACCGCTTTTTGCCATTCTTTTACTGATTTATCACCAGAAACAATACTGTCAATCGTCCTGAATAACGTATCAGCCATGCTGACTCCTTCGACAGCATCTGTTGCTGCAAAACCGCCCATACCGGCTTTGGCACCATTATCGTAGATGCTATAGAATAATTTATTGTCACCTGATAGTTTGCTAGACATGCCTTGAATTGGCTGAACTGCACCAGATTCGGCAAAGATTGATGCTGCTTTGTCAGAGTAAACAAAGGAGATAAATTCCTTTGCTGCATCCTTATTTTTCGCTTGCGAAGGAATCCACATTTGTTCAAAGAATGTGAACGCATAACGGTCACCGCCGTCTGTTATCGCTGGTAACGATGTCATGCCCCATTCAAAACCATCTGCTCTTGGTGCATCCTTCATTTCACCGACAACCCAAGTGCCGTTTGGCATAAACAATGCTTTGTTGTCTAATATTAATTGTTGGTTCTTTGTAAAGTCTTTATCATTGGCATTGGCCACTGTTGTAGGCTCCGTATATTTAGCTAGTTCTCCAACAATCTCAAATACCTTTGTTGCTTCAGGAGATTCCCAGATTCCGTCTTCATAGCGCATTGCTTTGTTATAGAAGTCCGGACCGCCTGCTTCTAATAACAGGGAGTACATGAAGGCATCAAAATAGCCAGTTGTTGGATAGGTAAATAAGGAGATTCCTTCTTTCTTCGCTTTTTCACCTAAGGCCCACATTTCATCCCATGTTTTCGGTACTTCCCAGCCCTTTTCCTTCAATAAAGCGGCGTTGTAGAATAGTCCGGTTGGGCTATAGAACATTGGTGCCATATAGGTTTTTCCGTCATTGTAAGGATTGGTGGCAAGCGTGTCGGTAAAACCTGGTACAAGCTTATCTTTTACTTTGACATCCTCGCCGTAAACCTTCATATCAAGCACATCCGAAATGTCTTCTAATGCTTTATCTTTGATTAATGTTTCTGTTAAGGCTAGCTTTCTTCCCGTTGCTAGTAAAACAACATCAGGGTAATTCCCAGCTTTCATGTTCGGACTGATGACTTCTTCGAGGTTCTTGTCCACCGTTAACTCGACTTTAACGTTTGGATTTTCCTTCTGATAAGCGTCAACTACTTTCGTCCACATGTCTTTTCCATAGGCCGATTCAAGTGCTGCTACCTGGAGAGTTTGTTTTTTTCCATCATCTGATTTGCTGTCTGTATTTGCCTTTTCACCGCTCTGACAAGCTATTAAACTAAATGACAAAAGAGCGGTCATACCTGTCAATAGGGCCTTTTTTAACATCGTACACTCCTCCTTTAATCCTGCTTTAGTTCAAGTATAAGACCGGAAAAGCGCTTTCACAATCGACATCTTGTTGTGTTTTTTATATATCTTGCTTTTCAAAAAAATACTAATTACAATAAAGTCAAACTCCCATCAGTAGGGTTTTCTTCATCCCCCACCTAGATTTGGAATCCTGAGGTGGGGGTCTTACTGCCCGTTAAGGCGGGATAAACATACAAGTGATAGGAACACTTCAATAGGGGGCGGAGCGATGTCCAATGAGGTTTATGAAGTAAAACAGAGTCGGAAAGGTTCACTTCCGGTAAAGTTGTTGTACGTCACCAAAGCCAGGTATGATAAAGATTGGCATAGCACGAATCATACCCATTACTTTACGGAAATCTTGTATATTACCAGGGGTGCTGGTACGCTTGTTTTTGTAAATGAGGAAATCCCGGTTAAAGAGAATGACCTGATTATTATTAATCCAAATGTTGAACATACGGAAAAATCTTGCCCCGATTTTCACCTTGAATACATTGCCCTTGGCATTCAAGGTCTCGCATTTTCAACACCTGAAGACCCTGGGTTACAGGTGAATTTTTTCAATTATAAACAAGAGGAAAAGGTGTATCTATTTTATTTTCAACAGCTCGTTGCTGAAGTCGAAAAGCAGGAGGAAGGCTATGAGTTTATCATCCACAATATTTTGGAGATCCTTCTGCGCAAAATGATGCGAAAAAAGACCTTCAACCTCGAGAAAACCTCTGTTGAAAAAATTAGTAAAGATGTAGCGTTTATTAAAAACTACATTAAACAGCATTTTCGCGAAAATCTTAATCTTGATATATTAGCAGAGGCCGGCCATATTAATAAGTATTATTTAGCCCACCAATTCAAAAAAGCGGTCGGGGTGTCGCCAATTGAATACTTGATTCAAACGCGAATTAAGGAGAGTAAGCTCTTACTAGAGACAACAAATTATCCCATCTCCGATATTGCAACTTTTACTGGCTTTTCGTCACAATCATTTTTCGCTCAATCGTTTAAACGGGCCGCGAATATGACGCCCTCACAGTACCGCAATGCAAAAAATAGGAAAAAGAAGAGCCAACCTGCACCGTAGTCTTCTTCTTAGCAAAGATTCGTCCTACATAGGAGCGAATCTTTTTTTATAGCAAATTCGTTTGGAATAGGGGAAAAATCACAGCAAAATAGCTTTTGTTCATTAATATATGGCTAGTAATCTCTATTTTTACAGGCAGATTGGCTTTTCCACCATTCGACCACGGCTGCACTTCCCGGTATCGTAAAGGTACCCGGGAATACATGGAAAAGCGCGCTTTCCTGAAGGGAATTCAACGTGGAAAGCTTTGAACAATTGGTCGAGCAGTATGAACCGATGATTCATCATCTGATCAATTCACTGCACATTTACAAAAATAAGGAGGAATTTTTTCAGGACGGCTTGATTGCCCTCTGGGAAGCCAAGGAGCGATTTGATCCTAAAAAGGGGAAATTCAGCAGCTACGCCTATTCCTATATGAAGGGCCGGCTGCTGACATCCCTGAAAGTTGCTGTGAGAGACAGTGAAAGAAACGTCGCAGCAGATGAGACATTTTGGGAATATGAGGAGGATACAGCGGCATTTCGTCCATTTCCCCTGGAGGAATTAGGCCTCGACTGCGATTCATTGACCACTAACCAGCGCAAATGGCTGGAATATGTCGTTTGGGGAGATTTATCAATCCGTGACATCGCCGCGCGCGAAGGAGTCTCCATATCCGCCGTCAAAAACTGGCGCGCTGGTGCACGGGCGAAGTTTAAGGTGGCTGGCAGATAATAGGGGATGCATGCGGTGGTTGGTGGGACTGGCAGATAACGCGGCGTTACTTGCGCTCACCACCACTTTACTTGCGTTCAGCGAACCGTTACCCGCGGATAATAAACGTAAAATGGAAGGATACATAAATCTGTTAGCGAATTTCGAACATTTTGAGAAACGGTTGTCCGTACAACTTTTTTCCTATATAGTTATTTTATAGCGCAAAAATTTTAGGTCGAATGTATGATAGCTGTACCTAAAGTGGGCTATTTCGTTTACTATTTGGGGGTATAAAGATGGAAGTATTCGTTGCTAGACAGCCAATTTTTACAAAATATAAACAAGTTTATGGCTATGAGCTGCTCTATCGCAATAGTCTAGAAAATAAATTCCCCGATATTAATGGAGAAACAGCGACAACAGATGTACTCATTAATAGTTATATCAATATCGGAATCCAGCAGCTTTCTCACGGAAAACCATGCTTTATCAACTTCACCGAAAAACTATTGCAGTTGAAGCTCCCTGGATATTTCCAACCAAATGAAATTATCGTAGAAATCTTAGAGACAGTTGCCATCACGCCACAACTAATAGAAATTTGTCAGGAGCTTAAGAATGAGGGCTACCGAATTGCCCTAGATGATTTTGTCCTTCAAAAAGATAACCCATATTCTATATCGCTCATCAAACTCGCTGACTTTCTTAAGGTTGATTTTCGCCAGACAACACCGCAGATACGGAAGCTAATCGAAGCAATTGCACATAAATTTACCGTCAAATTGCTGGCGGAAAAAATTGAAACACAGGCTGAGTATGAATCAGCGATTGCAGCAGGCTATGAGTTTTTTCAAGGTTACTTTTTCTCGAAACCGGTCGTCCTTACAACAAGAGATGTTCCAGAATACATGCAAAATTACTTTTTTATTATGCAACAGCTGGCAGCTGATGACCCCGACCTTGACTCAATCGTCAGACTAATCGAACAAGATGTTTCACTGTCATACAAACTATTAAAATTAATTAATTCTCCTGCCTATCTGCCAAAGCGGAAAATTCAATCGATTCGGCAGGCGGTCATTCGTTTAGGATTAAAGGAATTGGAGAAATGGCTCTATATTCTTACCATCAGGGGGAATATATCACACGAAGACGAATGGACTGCGGAAATTTTTATCAATAGTCTGACGCGAGCCAAGATGTGTGAACTGATTGCAACCCAACATCATAAACTCCATGGTGCCGCCTCCTTTTTCCTAACCGGCATGTTCTCTTTAATGGATGTCTTAATAGGAATGGAAATGGACGATGTCTTAATCATGATGCCGCTTCACGAAGATATCTGTGCTGCCTTAAAAGGAGAGCAAAATTCGTTAAAAAAGGTACTCGACCTCGCAATTTCAATGGAAAAGGGCGACTGGGTAAATTTCAATTATTGGTGCCAGGCACTGCAAATAGAAGAAAAAACTGCCCTCCATTACTACCAGAAGGCCATAAAATGGGCAGAAGGTGTTATCTGACGTTTGCGCTTAACGTAACCAACCACTACCTATTACTCAGAATATATGTCTACGACAATTGGGAGACGCACCTTTCCCCTATCAATGGTGTACACTACCTATGAACTCGAATTATTTGTTGACGACAATGGCATTCAGCGATAGCAGGGAACAGATTTGACTGCCCCATGCTTTCGCTGAATGCCTTTTTTTAACTAGAGAGCCTTTGATCAATTTTTCCAGCGATTTCCGAGCAGATATCAGTGGAATTTCATTTTTATCAGCGATTTCCAAGTGGATATCAGCGCAATTTCATTTTTATCAGCGAAAATCCATTTTTATCAGCGACTTGACACTGACTCTGCTTCGATTTAAATTTTATCAGCGACTTCCAAGTAGATATCAGCGAAAATCCATTTTTATCAGCGGTTTTCAAGATATATCAGCGATGGCCCCCACAGGATCTACCCGGTCGCAATATCCGCATAAAAAACAGGAGATCCGCTCGCCTTCTCCTGTTTTTCAAATAATTCTATTTCATTATGTTTTCAATCAGCTTCAGATGTTCGGGGCTGCGGACAATGGTCGCGGCCTTTTCTGGGGAAACGAGCTTGTTTGATGCGTGGTCGAGCTTGTATGTCAAAATGCGTTTGACTGATTCGTCGATTCGCTCTTCGCTGAGTTTCCCGTTCTTAACGGCAGTTAGGATGCCCTGATATAATGCCAGCTGGTGGTCGTATTCGTGGCAGGCGAGCAGCAGGTCGGCTCCGGCCTCGACGGCCATCACGCCTAGTTTTTCATAGGAATAATATTTGCTGACGGCGCCCATGTCGAGGTCGTCGGTGACGACAATTCCTTCATAGCCAAGCTTCTCGCGCAGTACATTTTGGATGATGGTCTTGGAGATGCTCGCTGGCAGTTTGTTATCAAATGCCGGGTATTTTACATGGGTGACCATGACGAAAAATTGCTGCTCTGCTTGTTTTTCAATCAGGCGCTTGAATGGAACCATATCAACGTTTTCTAGTGTTGCTTTATCGGCTTTAACAATCGACTCGTCTAGATGGGGGTCGACGACAACGCGGCCGTTCCCAGGAAAATGCTTGAGCGAAGCGGTTACGTTCGCGTCATTCAAGCCTTTGACAGCCTGCAAGCCATACGAGGTCGTTTTCGCCGCATCACGTCCGAATGAACGTTGATCGCTGGCTGATAAATCCAGGACGGGGGCGAAGTCAACGCCAATTCCCATCGCTGCCAGCTCAGACCCATTCAACCGGGCGACCGCAAATACCTCATCGGGACTAGCCGTTCTCCCCAGCTTTTGTTGCGAAGGAATCGGCGAAACCTGGTCACGCATTCGCAGCACAGGGCCGCCTTCTTGGTCAAGACCGATCAGCAGTGGCAGGGAAAAATCGTTGCCATCCGCTTCTTGCTTTAGCCGATTCGTTAGCGCCGCAACCTGTTTCGGTGTTTGCATGTTACGGTCAAACAAGATGACGCCGCCGACCTTTTGCTTACTTATCATATCCTTAATATGCTGATCTTCCTTGGTACCGTGAAAGCCGACCATAAACAGCTGGCCGACTTTTTCCTTTATTGACATTTCTGCCAAAAGTTTATCCACTTTTTCAGCGGTCGATAGCTTGCTGTCCAGAATCAGCCCATCATCTTTGGCGTTCTTCTCCTTCGTAACAGACTTCGACTTTGCCGCTTCCGTCCCAGCCGCTTTAGACTCTGACCCTTCCGTCACAGCCTTTTTCGACTCTGCCGCTTTTTTGGCGTTGGTCTGCTGCTGCTTTTGCTGCTCTAATTGGGCATCGCGGTGGGCCCGGTACATTTGAAAGCCAATCCCGCCAATTGAAATAACAGCGATTAGCAGCAGGATCAAAATCGTCTTTCTGCGCTGTTTTCGTTTTTCTATCCTATTCATCAATCGTATAGGAATCTATTCTCTTAATTTTGGAGGCATTCATCAACCAGCGACCATCTTGATAGATTAGATTCCATGTCCCTCCCCACTCTTGGACTAATGCTTTTCCTTTAGGCTTATGGTCATAAGAGGTTAAGGTAAATTGTACTTCGCCGTTATATTCATCAATTAAAGTTGCACTTGTAATGGTGACGACGTTTTTGTAATTATTTTTAGAATCCCGAACCCAGTTATCATAGTTATAGTTCTTCTTTTTCTTAGGTGATAGCAAGGCAAAGGCTTCCTCATAATTACCAGTTGAAATATAGGTATAATGGTTTTCGACTGTTTGCCCTAACGATTCTTCGTCAGTGCCAGCGTATGTGTAATCATCTTCATATGAAGGAGGATCGCCAACAAAATCTGTTGCCAGAATATCTAAATACACGGACTGACCATCGGAGGTAATCGTTTCTTCATTACTTTTGACCGTGTGTGCATCGATTGTATACACCGCCTGCAGCTTCATCGAGCCATCCGTTTTCACCGGACCAAATTCGCCCACGTCCTTGATTTTCTTATGCGTTGATTTTCCATTTACGTATAAAATGGCGTCTTCATTGTTTGATTCGACCGTCACCGTACTGCCTGATAAATCGAGCTCCACCTTAATATTCTCGATGCCCTCTTTATTCTGGCTGTCTTCTTCATACGGGTCAATTGACTCTTCTTTTGTTACCAAGGTATACTCACCTTTATACTTTGCCTCGATAGTAAGGTCACTTAATAAATACGGCCCGAAAGTATCATTATTTTTCATGAGCTTGCCAACCGATTTGCCATTAATCGAAACCTCGACAGGTTCTTGATTCGCTTCCAATTTAATCGCATATGGCTTTACATTTACAGCATAGTAATCAAATACAAGCCACTTCTTCCCGTCACGGACTAAGCTGACCGGTCTTGTTCGGTTATCATAATTTTTGTTTACAGCCAATTTGCCAGCATCATTTTTCAACTGAGCCACCGTTTCGGCATATACATCAGGATGCTTTTTAAAATAAGCCAGAAAGTCAGTAATGGCGGCATCATTTAAGTCTAGCTCGGTTTGATTCTTATTTAAAATCTGCTTCATTTCTTTCACGTTCTGCTTCTTCACCGCATCGACGAATTGTGACTGAATTTTACTTGGCGTCATCGTGGAGGCAATATATTGATACGCTCCAAATAGGCCGAGTGCCAAGACCACAATCACCACCGTTATTATTCTACCCTTTTTCGATTGAAAAAATGACGGTCCTTTACGGTTTTCCTCCCGCGAACGATTTTGCGGAGGAGGAGCAGAAGAAGACGAGGCCGCCTTCCGCTCCTGCACCGTGCCGCATTGCGGACAAAACTTTTGCCCCGGGTTTAATTTATGTCCACATTTTTGACAACTATCCATGCTGTTACACTTCCTTCGTTTCTCATGGTGTTTCGCTTTCTACATACGTCAAGCCGAACGCCTATTGCTTTGCACTCAGTTTATAAATCCATGAGCCAGCAAAGGCGCAAATATACGCAAAAATAAAGCTGAAAATCAATGTGCTAAATGGACTGAACCCGAGCATCATTGATAACTTATAGATATCGCCGCCTTCAGCGGTGGTGGCCGCAAAGCCGATATCCGTAAACGAAGCGATGCCCATCATAATAACCGCATATAGCACGCTAAAAATCGCCAAATTTTTCATCACCTTCTGCTGTTTAGCAATCCGGAAGCCGGCCCAAACAAGCAAAACAATCGGAATAATGAGCGCAAATTTCAAGTACATACCAATATCACTACTGACGATAAAGCTAGAAATAGCTTCAAGATCGGAATCGATGCCCTCTCCAGTCATATGAAAACCTGAGAAGAGATGATAAGAAAGCGAACCCTTGTCAGCTTCTTCCTGACCGCTCAATGTCAACGAAGCAAAATGCAATAAATTCCATATATACGTGCTTAATTGCACCGACGCGCTGGCAACAAGTGAATAACTTTTGTTTAAAATATCCTCTAACGGAGTTCCATCCAATTCAAAGCCTAATTGCTCTTTAAATTTAGCAATTTGACTTGCTAAAGCAATAAAAATAATCACAAAGAAAATCAGAATTCCCCGGAATGGCACAGCAATTGCTTGGTGAATTGCCTCTCCAGCAGGAATCATTTCTCTTAGATTTCCGGTGATTCTTCTAAAATTAGTCGAAAACAAGATTCCAAGACTACTAAACATGAAGCCAAACAATAAAGTCATCAGCAGGGTTTTGAAGAACGAATAATGGGTATTGATACTGAGCGACATCTTGATGCCCATCTGACTCATATTGGCTTCATGTGAGAAACCAGCAAAGAGCGAAACAATCGTACAAAAAACCGCATAAATAATCGCAATCCCCGCGGCGTCCGTAAGACGGTTCATTGCGTCCAGTCCGCGCGTTTTCCGTCCAGCGTAAATTCCCGCTGCAAACAGACCAATAAACGGGATCAATAAATAGAGCAAGAATCCATTTTGGGCCAGTACATCAAAGGAGATGCTGCCTGAATCAAAGCCTAAATCCCCGGCTGCCTTCACGGTAACAGTTGGATTTTGCAGGTTGGCCATCATGATGATGTCCGTAACGCCGATCAATTTACCTGTCAGTAAATTAGTGTCTGATGCAATTAAATTTGTCATCATAGAATCCTGCATCGCTTCATCCATCAAACCGTTATACAGCTTTTCCGTTGATTTCATCATCGAAAAAGAGATGAGAAAGACAACAACAATGGCAATAAGTGCTGGTATAAGTGCACTTTTCAAATGATGAAGACGAAGCGCCGAAAGTTTCCCTAACTTTGTTAGGTCAGGAGTGACTCGCGTTGTGTCCGTTAAAACAGTTGCAGTACTTGCTTTTTCCTTATCATATTTCAACAAGCTTTGTCCGCATTTTTGACAGTAATTGGACAATGATGAAACAGTTTCCCCACAATTGGAACAAAAGCTGGAGCTTTGTTCTTGCTTTCGATATTTGACTGTATGACTTTTCAAAAACGCCCCGTCCTGGTGGCAATAATTAGCAGATGCGGGATTCTCTGCCCCACAGCTTTTACAATACATCCTCTAAACCCCCTAAAACCACAAACAGTAACGAACAAGCATCGCTAGAGCCTGCAAGATTTTTCCCAGTATATTCTATTCTAGATTGCTTATGTAAAAATAACGCAGCTACGTTCTTAAGCGAGCCGGCTGCCGCAGCAAGGACAGAAGCTGCTATTTGCCGGAATTTGTTCCTCACAAGTCGGGCAGCTGACAAGTTCTATTTGCCCGTTTAATTCTGCGGGAGTTTCTTGTTTTTCGCCGCAGAAGCCACAGAATTTATCTGAACTATCGATGGTTCCACCACAGTTTGAACATGTTTTGGTTGCACCTTTTTGGTTTAATTCTTCTAATGCCTTTTGCGCTCTATAGATTTGACTGTCTAGTTTAGCGATTTCAAGTACATAGTCACGAAGCTTCACATCTTGCAGTTCACCTGTACGAATTTTTTGGTAGGTCTCTTCTCCTAGTTTTAAGATCAGACTGCTCCTTGCTTCGGAAATGTCCTGAATCTCTTTTTTATATTGGCCCATTTCCTGGACTGCCTGAAACTTCTGCTTTCCCTGTTGTAAGGAATCTTGGATTTTATTTAAGCTTCCCCCCAGTTTTGCTTGCAAATCACTCATGTTCGTTTCCTCCTGTCTGTCGCCTGTGTGATCACTGTAATGCTCAATCAACACGGCTATTCTAAAAATAAAATCCACTTACTAACTTACCATATTTCTAGTAATTTAGGCGGATATTTTTGAAGTAATTACTATTTTTAAAAAATAGGATAAAAATACAACGACTGATAAAATTGACTTTTCCTCAAGGATTTTCGGAAATATTCATTATATTAAAAAACTAATCTACGAAAGCATGACATCATAACAATTGATCGATGGCCTCTACTGGCATTGGCTTGCCATATAGGTAGCCTTGAATTTGCTGGCAGTTTGCTTGTTTTAAAAAGGCTGCTTGCGCCTCCGTTTCCACTCCTTCGGCAATGACGTTCAACTTTAGTTTACTGGCCAGTTCAATAATTGCCTCAATAATGGTTTGGTTGATATCGCCCTCTCCAATCGTACAAATGAGTTCCCGAGCAAGCTTGATGGTATCAATCGGAAAGGCAGCTAAATAGGAAAAAGATGAATAGCCTGTCCCAAAATCATCAATCGAAATTTTTACCCCTAATTGCTTAATCGCCTGCATTTTTGCAATCGCACTTGGCACTTGATGCATGGCCGCGGCCTCGGTTATTTCCAAATCAATCAAGCGTGGGTCAATCCTTGTTACTTCAATATTATCCTTAACGGACTCAACAAAATGTTCTTGATACAATTGTCTAGGGGACAGATTAATTCCTACTTTTAATGAAAAACCACGCTCCTGCCAGCGCTTGGCCTGCTTACATGCTTCTCTTAACACCCATTCCCCAATTTCTTGAATGTATCCGGTTTCCTCTGCAATCGCGATAAACTCCCCTGGATTGATCAGCCCGAGTTTTGGATGACGCCAGCGTAATAATGCTTCCACACCAATCATTCGACCCGTTTTTGTTTCTATTTGCGGCTGATAATGGAGAAAGAGCTCGTTTCTGGATATAGCACAGCTTATGTCCTTTTCCAAGATCAATTTTTTTGAAAAATACTCATTGGTTTCAGCGTAAAGCCGAAACGCCCCTTTGCCATTTTCTTTGACATGATACATCGCTATATCGGCTTTTCTCATTAATGCTGTCGGGTCATCATCATCGATTGGATAGATTGCAATGCCAATACTGGCTGTGGTTACAATTTCCTGGCCATTTATCTCATGTGGTTGTTGAAAGCAATCCAATATTCTTTGAGCAATGACAACCGTATCCATTGGCTGGTTTATCCCTTTAACCAGCAGTGTAAATTCGTCCCCACCTTGCCTTGAGACAAGATCGGTTTCATGAATACATTGTTTCAACCGCTCGGATACAGAAATCAGTAATTGGTCACCTGCTTCATGCCCGAGGGTGTCATTAATCATCTTAAAGCGATCTAGATCAATATACATCACAGCAAACATCTCGTTGTTTCGTTTTGCATCTGCACCCATATATTTTAAAATTTCAGTAAACAGCGCCCGATTGGGAAGACCCGTCAAGGAATCGTGGTATGCAAGATATTTAATTTTTTCGGCATTTTCTCGCAGCTCTGTGATATCTTTAGCAATGCCGAAAATCCCTACTACCTGCTGTTTCACCAAAATCGGGATATTGGTAATGCACATTCGTAAACGGTCTTCAGATTTACTTCGTATGGTTACCTCATAATGTTCAGGCTTACCTTTATGTATGCTGGCTTTGACCTTTTCGCGCCGACTTTCCTTCACATGATCAATGAATTCCCAACTGGAGCGTCCGATTAATTCTTGTTTTTCATAGCCTAGAAGACTTAAACAGGCTGCATTGACATTATCAAATCTTCCTTCTAAGTCCAGTGAGTAGACTGCGTCAGGGTGATGTTCAAATAATGATTTATAGCGCTGTTCACTAAGTTCCAATTCCAGCGCTTTGCTGTGAACTTTTTTCAAAAGCTGTTGATTCTCTATGATTATTAACACTTGCCTGATAATGACGAGCAGGATAGAAATTCCCGAACCGACTAATAAACCATCAATCCCTTTTGACCGAATCATCATGATTGTAAATAGGACAGTGACATTTATATAAGGCAATGACAGGCGCAAAAAATTTATATGTTCAGATTTCCATTCTCGCTCTGTTTCAGAAAGCTCATCTCCCTCATGATGGAGCACACCAGTAAAGCCAATCAGCAGCACAGCTAAAATAAATAATGGATCAATCCAGCTATCTGATTGGTAACGATTCATAGAGATGAGCCACGTATAAATGGAGTCAGCAAAAATTAATATCGAAGTGCCACTAATTATCGCTGCAATTTTCTTTTTGGAGAAGATGTAACCAACTCCAAAGTAAATACTTAAGGCGCCAAATAACATGGCTAAGTCTCCAACTGGATACAGCAATGATACGATTAGCGAATTGGTAGAAATCGCCGATCCTGTAACAATGGAACGGATAATAAAGTGCCAACTGAAGGTAAAGGCAACCGTCATGATGATAGCTACATCGAAAAAGAATTTAATTGATTGGTAACTTCTTTTCTCTTTTATAGTCAGGTAAAAAAACGCTACTAAGTAAAAAACAATCTGCAAGATGTAAAAAATATCTGGCTTGCCTGGAAACGGCGCATCTGTATGGAGCACAATCCGATAATACGCCCAGATCAATTCGGCAAAAAAATCACTTAAACAGCCCAATGCTAGCAGAATCCAAAAATTTTTTTTCGTCTGACTGCTTCGTTTCGCCGCGCCAGACAGCCAGATTGTTGCTAGCAGGCAGCCTGTAAGCGAAATAGCCGAAGTTCCTATTCCGAGCATATATGTATGATCCTTCCACACACCTAACATTAGATAATATGAAAGTATTAGTATAATTATCGTGCATAAAGAAACAAGACTCGCTAACTGCCGACTCATTTTAACACCCCCTGATGAAGCCATTGTTATATTAGTATATCGTATTTTCATACTTTACTGACTAGGGAAATATATTCCAATATTGTATAGATTACGTGACAATTTCAGAATAAGTTTAGAAGTTTATAAGGGATCCAGAATTGGAAAAAGTAGTTGAAGAGATTAAGTCTTTATGATATTAATCAAGTTATAGCACAAGAGATTAAAAACAACCGCTTATTAATGCAAAAGGATGAAGAGAGATGCAGACCATTAATTCATTAAAAAAACGTTTAAATCATAACAAGTTGGTTGTACAAAGAGAGGAAGGATATGTAGAGGAAGAAGCTTTTAACTTCTACACCCCAGCCTCTAAAGAAGCGCTAGCAAAACTACCAGATTATACTCCAAATGAACTTATAACCTTTTTAACACAGCACAACGGTGCTGATTTATTTGTACATCCTAAAAATGGCGGAGGGTCTCATTTATTTTCAGTTGATGAAATATTGGAGCATAAAGATTTATGGGAGTGTCCTGAGTACTTCTTGCCAATTGGAACGGGCTTAGATGGTCTTTGGATTGTCTGTCAATGTGATAAAGCCAAAGGTGAGACTTCAATGTGGATTGGAGAGTTTTTAAACTTCGAGGATGATTTCGAAAAGCTATCATTAGATTATTCAACATGGTTAGATTACTACATCATTGCTCAAGGATCAGCTTTTTGGGAATGGTTAAGGTAAAAATCAGGAAAAAGAAAACATTTTTGGCCTTTATCTTCACATGGAACATAGAAATGAGATGCGAACATGAATAGTTAGGCTAACATCCATTTCATCAATCATGTTATCTTCTTTCGAATACCACCATTCAAGCACATCTTCTCCTTGTTCCGCAAAGAAAGTTTGAATTTGATCTAAACACTTGTTAAACTCCTCTGTAAAATGAACCAAAAAACATTGCAGCACTTTTGTCATCTAATACATTAGCGAGCTCTTTTTTCACATTTTCGCTTAATGCCATTATTCTTCACCTCAAACAGTTGTTTTTTTATTAGATTATAACACAGCATAGATCTTCCTAAAATGCCTACTAAGATGAGCATAGATTCTTACAAAATCGGATTAACCCCCGTATTTTGGACAATATCTCTCTTAAACCAGTTTTTTCCTAAAATTACATTAAGCTCATTTTTCATCATATTGAGCATAAGGACAGAGTTGCGATAAAGTTTTTTATTGTTCGGCGATGCTTATAGAAGATATTTCCACAAGGGAATTCTATTAGCTGGATTTTAATAGACCCTTTTCAGCAGTGATTTTTCAAAAAAAAAGGCTTATTGTAAAATAAACAGGGGGGTAATAGTATGTATCGAATGGATTATCATCATCATAGCTGCCATTCTTTTGATTCGACCGCAAACATGGAAGATATCTGCGTCCACGCCATTCAAAATGATATCGAGGAAATATGCTTTACTGAACATTTTTCTGTCAATCAGCTTGCTCCGACATACGGACATATGGATTTTGCCAAGTATACGGAAGATATTCAGTACTGCCGGGAAAAGTACGGCCATTCCCTCTCGATTAAAATGGGCTTGGAGCTGTGCGAGCCGCATCGAATGCGGGAAACCTATAAACAGACACTGGAACCATTAGACTTAGACTTTATTTTAGGCTCCGTTCATAATGTCAACAATCAAAAACTTCGTCTGCTCCTCAAGGAAAACGGGATAAATGCCTACAAGCTTTATTTTGAGGAGCTTTACCGCTTGGTCGCAACCGCTGATATTGACGTGATGGCCCACTTTGATTTAATGAAGCGTTATGCCTTTAAGGAATATGGGCTTTACTCCTTTGAGGAGTTTGAAGAGCTGATCCGTGAGACACTTAAGAAAGCAATTGACCGAAATATTGGCATCGAAATCAACACATCAGGGCTGCGCTCTTCATTAAATCAGACATTGCCATTCCGCTCTATTCTGGAGCTTTATAAGGAATTAGGCGGCGAAATCCTGACGATTGGCTCCGATTCGCATAAAGCGGAAACGGTTGGTTCCCATCTTGAAGAAGCCTATGCATTGGCAAAAGACTGTGGATTTCACACTATTTATCGATTTGAAAAAAGAAAACCCATCCCCGTTGAGATTTAAGTTGGAAAATATCAGCGAGGTGGGACTTATTGCGGCGGGTTTGAAACAGCTCCGACGTAAAAGAACTGAGCGAATCACCGCTCAGTTTGCCATTTATATGTTCGATAACTCAGCGACACTTGGGGCACGTCGATCATCTTCTCCAAATAAATCGTCCAAGGAACTTAAGCTGCCGTCCTCCTCCACCTGATGTGTATGGATGAGCCCCTTCGCCACCGACATCTCGATAAAACAGTTCCAGCAATAATACTGATTGACACCAATCTTCCCCATATCCTGACTTTGACAATTAGGACATTTAAACACAAGCAAACACCTCATTTATGAATGGATACAATGGTCCTTCATATCTAAGAGAAACTCGCAATCACTTATTTTTCTCCCTCTCCAAAAGAAACCATCTATTGTCTATAGCTACCATTCTGACCAAATTTTCGGAAAAATAAACACTAGATGAGCAAAAATGTAAGATTATATAGATGTCTTGACTGGAGAATTATTTGTATATTCTGTATATTATAAATATCATCTACATAAAAAGATATCGATTCCGCAAGCAACATCCGATACTGATTTAAAAGGAGCTGATAAAAGTATGAAACAGCACTTGCTTCCTATTTCTATTCTATTCATGTCGCTTTTGTACATTTTTGTGATTCCGAGTCAACCAATTGGACTGAAGATCTTCTTTAAACTAATTCCCATGATACTAATCATCCGCTATGCTTACTTATCAATTTCACAAAATAAAACGCCCTTCTCCAGACTAATTTTAATCGGCTTGATTTTTAGTATGTGTGGGGACGGCCTCATCTACTGGTTTGTAGCGGGATTAAGTTCCTTTCTGCTTGGCCATATCTTTTATGGTTTTGGCTTCGTTAAGAAGTGGAATTTTTCAATGATTCGTTTCCTTACAGTATTTCTGATAGCAACCTATGCTTTTCTCATCGGAAGCGCTATCATTACTGCTTTACAACAACACGGAAATACTGACTTAATCATACCGGTTATCGCTTATATGGTTGTCATTTCATCAATGGCCTGGTTAGCCATTATGACCGGTAATAAATGGGCAAGCGCGGGCAGCATATTGTTTGTCATTTCTGATTCCATTTTAGCATGGAACATGTTTGTTTCGCCTATCACTTATAGCGATACTCTCATCATGGTTACCTATTATACTGCACAATTCCTGATTGCTCACAGTCTTCGTTCTTTTCACAGCGTGTCTACAAGAACATCGATGAACACATTTACCTATTAGAAGGTGAGCGCAGCCTTCGACGTTCCACCAGAAGCTCTTATGTTGATACGTAGCAATGCCAATAGCTAAGTACATGAAGTGACCCCCTCTAAGTTTGGATGTTAACCAATTTAGAGGGGGTTCACATAAATAATCTTAAAATGGATTTGTCCCTAATAGGGTAGCGGTTTTCACATAAATCCGTGGATGTAATTTGAGCTGGGAAATGACAAATTCAGCAAGATCTGCTGGCTGCATGTATTTTTCTTTGTTACCAGTAATGAGATTGCTCTTTTCGGCCAGCTCGGTTGCTACCGTGCTTGGGGCTAATGCGGTTACGCGAATATTATGGCGGCGCACTTCCTGAGCGAGTGATTCCGTCATGCCAATCAAACCGAATTTAGACGCGCTATAGGCACTTGATGTCGCTGCTCCGTTAAGCCCGTTGGTGGAAGATATATTAATAATATCGCCGCCATTTTTTTTAATTAATTGTGGTAATACAGCGCGGGTGACATAGTATGGTCCCATTAAATTGACTTCTATCGTTCGCTTCCATTCGTCTGGATCAGTATCTACTAGCGCTTGGAATTTTCCAATCCCGGCATTGTTGATTAAAATATCAGCGTTACCTAATTCATTTGTTAGCTTTGCAACTGTCTGCTCCACTTGCTCCCGAACTGAAACGTCGGCAATTGCATAGGCTGCGTTGACACCCATACCTCTGATTTCATTTGCCACTTCTCTAATTGCTTCCTCTGTCCGTGCAATCAGACCAACGTTAACGCCTTCCCTAGCGAGCGCAGTTGCAATCGCCCGACCAATTCCTCGGCCGGCACCTGTCACAAATGCTACTTTTCCTGTTAAAACTTGCCCCATGACTGTTACCTCTTTCCTTCTATTATGTACATCTTTTTCCACTATAGCATGTGGAAAAGCAGATGCTCCTATTCTATTCCTAATGGGTTTTTTCAGCAAGGGAGAAGCATTGCTGCGACTTTCTATCAAGAGTCTTATTTCACATATAATTCAGGCCGGCGGTGCACGACACTGGGGAGCTTCTCTCGTACCCGCTTAATGCGGGTTAAGTCAAGTTCAGTTACCAATAAGGTTTCTTCTTCGCTGCCGTTGGCGAGCGTAACCCCCATTGGGTCGACTACCAGACTGCGTCCCGTATACATATTGCCAACCTGATTTGCTCCGCAGATAAAAATTGTATTTTCAATTGCACGCGCCCGAATAAGGGTTTCCCAATGATCTTCCTTCATTGGTCCTGCTACCCATCCGGCCGGAACAAACAGGATGTCCGCTGCTTGCAACGCGAATTGCCGTGCAATCTCCGGGAATCGCAGCTCGTAACAGACCATCAGTCCAATTTTTCCAAACTCTGTTTCTACTATTGTATATGATGTGTCACCAGGAATAATCGTAGCAGATTCTTGAAAATTAAACGCATCATATAAATGAGTTTTTCGATAGGTATGTAAAAGCTTTCCCGCTCGATTAATAAAGACGGTCGTATTATAAGCTCGTTCTTGTTCGTCAGGGCTTGTTTCATAAAGTCCACATATGACATAGATTTGATTCTGCTTGGCAGCCTCTTGAAGTGCAGTGACAAACGGTCCATTTATTGGTTCCGCAACGTCTACAGGTTTAATCCCGTTTCGCGGTGTCGCCAGTGCCATATAAAACTCGGGTAAAATAACAAAATCTGCCCCTAAGCGTTTTGCCTTTGAGATATAGGTTATTGCCTTATTCAGATTAGCAGCTTTATCAGCGCTTGAGGTCAACTGTGCAATTGCCACTCTCACCATTCCATCCCCCTTTTTACATTACCTGTTTCTTTTATTTTATATGAGGGGGCGTAAAACCCCTATGCCTTTAGGCTAGGAGATGTAAGCCCTAACTACCTTGTGTTTGAATGTATTTTTGAATAATCTCTTTGCTGACGTTTCCAATGCTACATGAGAAATATCCATCACTCCAAAAGGTTCGTTCCTTCCAAAAGTGTCGAGAAAGGTATTCACTATGTTTTTGCCATATCCGATAAGTTGTGAATTGTTTCAACAACCTAACAATTTCAAGAATACTCCACTTCGGAGAATAACGAATTAAGACATGGATATGGTCTTGGTCTATCTCCTGCTCAATAATTTGCCAACCATAGTGATTAGCAATATATTCGATTTCAGTCTTAATATCATGACCTACTTTTGACAGTAACTTTTTCCGATACTTGCAAACAAATATCAAGTGGCACATGAGTAAATGTTTGCTATGATTTTCGGAAATGTATTTCATTGCTTATCTAAGCCTTTTCGTATTAACTCATAAACAGCACCTGCGAAGGTTTGGATATTATGTTGTTCCTTGTACTCCTCAATTCGTATTACTAAATCGACAGGAAATTTAATCAGTTTGGCTACACGCTCCATCATTTTCACCTCTTGAAAGTATATACTGTTGACATATACTTGTGATTAATATATACTTTTAGTATATATTAAAAGGAGGTGAAAATCAATGTTAGTTAATAAAGCGTACAAGTTCCGTATCTATCCCAATAAGAAGCAAATTGAATTAATCAATAAGACTATCGGTTCTGCAAGGTTCGTCTTTAACTTCTTTTTAGGAAAGCAGAAAGATAAAGACGCTTACTGGTATATTTGTGAAGAAATGTTTCAAAACGGTCAACTTCCAACAAACAACTGGAAAGGGAAATGTTTAAACAAATATGAAACCGTTAAAGCAGTTAAAGAATTGAAAAAACAATATAGCTTCTTAAAAGAAGTAGACAGTATTGCCTTACAAAAATCAGTAGAAAATTTAGCTGATTCTTATGACAGGTACTACAAAAAGCAGAACAAATATCCACGTTTCAAGTCTAAGAAAAATCCTGTTCAATCTTATACAACAAAGTATACGAATGGAAATATCGCTGTCATAGACAATCATATCAAGTTACCCAAACTTGGACTTGTTCGCTTTGCTAAAAGTCGTGAAGTAGAAGGGAAAATCCTAAATGCAACCATTAGGCGAAATCCATCAGGAAAATACTTTGTTTCAATCGGAACAGAAGTGGAAGTGAAAGAACTACCAAAAACAGAATCAGCTATCGGTATAGATGTAGGACTCAAAGATTTTGCTATTCTGTCAGATGGTACGGCTTACCCGAATCCAAAATTCTTCCGCACTTTAGAAGAAAAACTAGCGAAAGCACAAAGAATCATGAGTAAACGAACGATAGGTGGTGCGAACTGGTACAAAGCTAAAATCAAAGTGGCTTGTATCCATGAAAAGATTGCGAATGCACGTAAGGATTACTTGGACAAAATCTCTACCTATATTGTCAAAAACCACGACATTATTGGAATGGAAGATTTGTCAGTATCGAATATGTTAAAGAATCATAACCTTGCAAAAGCTATCAGCGAAGTATCATGGTCACAATTCAAAACCATGATAGAATACAAGGCAAAGTGGTATGGCAAACAACTCGTAACCGTAGCGAAAAATTTCCCTTCTAGCCAGCTTTGCTCATGTTGTGGCTACAAAAACAAAGACGTTAAAAATCTTGGATTACGTGAATGGGAATGTCCTTCTTGTGGGACTCATCATAATCGAGATATTAACGCAGGACAAAATCTTAAAAATGAAGCCATAAGACTTCTAACCGTCGGTGCGACGGGGTTAGCCTAATCAATTAGAGTTCGATAGAACTCTGTACTTAGGAATCCACTACGGCTTTAGCCTAGTGGTAGTTCAATCTATTATATTGTCAGATGATTGCGTTAATCGTATGCTTCCTTTAAATTTGATTCGCTAATCATGTCGATTCTAAGCTGTTATTATCCAATTTCCGACACATTTCCCGGGAGATATTTTTAATCAAACGTTTGATTAAATAATCGTTCGGTACTTTACTGACTGAACTAGGGATTATTTCCTGGGAAAAAGTTGTCGTTTTAACAGGAATTAGATATGTGTGGATTTCATTAATTTTGTCACGTTATGATATGATATGTTAAAAATATAAATAGTGAGGTCTGTTGATATGGCAATTGTTGATATTACAGTTATTCCAGTCGGTACGGCGACAGCCAGCGTCAGCGACTATGTCGCTGACATCCACAAATTCCTGCAACACTATAAAGGAAACGTCAAATATGAACTAACAGCAATGAGCACGTTAATTGAAGGGGACCTGTCAGAATTATTGGCTATCGTGCAACAATTACATGAACTACCATTTCAAACAGGTGCCCAGCGGGTCTGTACCAATATCCGCATCGATGAACGGCGTGATAAAGAACATTCTATGAAGCAGAAATTACAATCGGTGCAAAATAAATTGTAAATAGTGGATTGTGATTACTGCATTATAACTTGAAAGCAGATATTAATCTGCATAAAAAGCGGGGAGTGACTTACTTCCCGTTTTCTTTATTACAAGTCATAAGTTATCTACTGCCTCATAAAATGTAGATGATTTGATTTTTTTAACGATAAGGGGAGGATTTGGTATGAAGAGAAAAATAGTTAGTTGTATGCTCATTTTTGTTGTCATGTTTGCCCTTTTAGGGTTGGAGAGGGCAAGTGCAGATAACAATGTTCAACCATTAAAAAATGAATTGACTACAAAAATGGGGAAGGTTGCAGCCAAACATACATACCCATCGCTTAAGATTCAAGCATCAGATAAAAAGATGGTTCTACAAGCGAATAACGATGATGATACTGATTTCGAAAAAGAACCAAATAATGATTTAAAGAAGGCAAACTCATACAAATTAGGCAGATACATGGCAGGATATTTTTCGAAAAATGACGTTGATGTATTTAAAGTTGAAGTAAGCAAACAGGGAGCGTTGATCTTTGGCGGAACCGCTGGGAAAGATTCGCCTGCTGAGCTTACCTTTCAACTTTATAATCGCTATAATAAACCGGTAAAAATACTTGCAACTGAATACCAGGATGCTGTTTTACTTCAAGGTTACCATGTTACACCAGGTCAATATTATCTAAAGGTTTCTGATAAAAAGAAAACAAGTGCAGAATCCCTATATGTCATTTATGGTGAGCATGCCGCTGATTCACCTGACAGAATGGCCCCGAGCGCACCAAAGGTAAATGCAATTGGGGACAGTCATACAAAAATTACTGGGAAGGCCGAACCTTATAGTACTGTGAAAGCAAAGGTTAATGGCAAATGGATTAACAGCGGCGTGAAGGCATCAATAACGGAGGCCTTTTCTCTAAAAATCCCTAAACTAAAAGCGGGAACTGCAGTCTATGTCTACGCATTCGATGCGGCAGGTAACCAAAGTAAAGCGAAAAAAATGACTGTTAAAGACACAACTCCTCCAAAAAAGCTTTCCGTATCAAAAGTCACATCGCGCAGTAAAACGGTTCGGGGAAAAACAGAAGCACGGGCAACTATCCAAATCAAACGTGGCTCCACCACATTAGGAAAAGCGAAAGCAACCTCAAGCGGTAGCTTTACAGTAAAGATTAAGCCACAGAAAAAAGGCACTAAATTAACTGTTATAGCAAAGGATGCTAAGGGAAATGCGAGAACGATTAAAATAAAGGTTAAATGATAGCCTACCTGTGAGTACATGACCTTCTAAAACACTAGTCAGCGAATCTTAAAATCTATGATTCAAAAAAATACATCCCCCGTAGCCAAAGTATCTTTACAACGATACTTCAAGTTTACGGGGGGTATTTACTTTTTTTCCTGATTTGATTTGTGTTTCCCTATATACGAACGCAGCTATTGCGTGGTGTAGCCCCCGTCGATTACGCATGCTTGTCCGGTGATGCCTCTGGCTTCGTCGCTGGCAAGGAAGTGAACATAGTGAGCAATTTCTTCCACGCTGAGCAATCTTTTTTGCGGAACAAGCGGAAAAATCACATCATCCAGTACTCTTTCTAAAGGAACATTTCTTGTTTTCGCAAGGTCGGCCAGCTGGTTGCGAACAAGCGGTGTGTCGACATAACCCGGGCACACGGCATTAACCGTAATCCCATGTTCTGCTCCTTCTAGTGCCGCCACCTTCGTTAGACCGATTACTCCATGCTTTGCACTATTATAGGCAGCTTTACCAGAAAAACCAACGAGGCCATTAATCGAAGCCATATTGATTATCCGACCAAATTTATGTTTTTTCATGATGGGAAAAACAGCTTGAATGGCCATAAATGGTGCTGTTAGCATCACTGATAACAGCAATTCATATTTTTCCTTTGGGAATTCCTCAATCGGCGCGACATACTGGAGTCCGGCATTATTAATTAACACATCAATACGGCCATATAGATTAACAGTTGATTCCAACGCCTGCCGCAGCTCTGCTTCTTTTGTGACATCGCATTTGATTCCCGTTACAGTACCACCCACCTCTGTTAACGAAGCGGCAGCGGACTCGGCATCAGCTTGGTCGATGTCTGACAACACAACCAGTTCACCATTTGCCGCAAATCGTTTGCCAATTTCATAGCCAATTCCTTGAGCAGCACCCGTAATAAACACAACTTTATTTTTTACCATAAAAAACTCATCCTTTCCCGCATGTAACTCTCTTAGAAGCGCTAATGAAGTGGAGTGCTGGTCATTAAGTATTATTTTTAATAGACCAGCACTTCTAGACCTAGATACCGACCCCTAGGGAAAACAGGATAATGGCAATTGCTACACCAATCGCTGGAACGATGACAGTTAAGGCCCCCACGGCTCCATATGCATCCTGGTGAGACTCGCCGCAAATGGAACGAATCGTGGTCACGACATAGCCATTGTGTGGTAAGGAATCCAGGGCTCCTGATGAGATTGCCACAGTCCGGTGCAGCGCCTCGGCGTTAACACCCATATCCATATAGTGCGGTGCCAATAATGGCAGGGCAATTGCCTGCCCCCCTGAAGCTGAACCCGTCATTCCGGCAATGACACTGACAGCAATCGCACCGCCAATCAGCGGGCTGCCTGGGATAGTTGTCATTGCCTCCACCGCTGTTTGGAAAGCAGGAACTGCCTTGGCCACGCCGCCAAAACCAACTACGGCCGCAGTATTGCCAATGGCTACGAGTGCCCCCATCGTTCCATCAGAAACCGCCTCCCAGAATGAGCGGAAGTAGCTGCGATTTAACACATAAGCGGAAATAACCCCGCCCAATAAAGCAATAATAAGTGCTGATTGTGCCAATGAGTCGTGAAACACAAACGAGATAACCAGGACAACAGCTAATGGAATTAAACCTGTGAGTGGATGTGGCAGCTTTTTTGCTGTTACAACGGGGTCATGCTCACGCGCGATAAAGGTTTCTCCGTTTGCGACTGCTTTTTTGATCATCCGCTTGAGCCACCAGTAGCCGAACACCGCCATAAACACCGCAACAATCAGGCTGACCTCCCAGCCGGCATATGGCGACGTTTTAAGATATTCAATTGGAATCCAGTTTTGAATTTCCGGCGAGCCTGCAGAAGTCATTGTAAACGTAACCGAACCGAGCGCAAGCGCAGCTGGAATAAACCGCCGCGGCAGGTTCGCTTGTTTGAATAAGCTTAAGGCCATCGGATAGACGGAGAAAGCAACGACAAATAAACTGACTCCACCGTAGGTTAGGATTGCACAAGCTGCAACCACCGCTAGAACTGCATGCTTCATGCCCAGCTTGTCGACAACCCATTGAGAAACACTATCGGCAGCACCGCTGTCCTCCATGACCTTTCCAAAAATTGATCCGAGCAGGAACATTAAATACCATGAAGTCACAAAGCTAGAAAACCCGCTCATATAATTTGCAACTAAATTTGCCTCACCTTCGCCAACCTGCTGTGGAAACAGCGGCATCCCGCTTAATACCGCGACAAACAAGGCGCAAAGTGGACCAGCAATTAATAAATTCATTCCCTTCATTGTTAAATAGATTAAGAGTGCTAACCCGCCAATCAGACCAATCATGCTTAGCATCCGATCTCCCCCTCAGCTCATAATTCTGAAATTCCACTTTTCCCCTTGGCAGCCATGAATAAGTGGTACCTCCTGCGAATGCGCTCCCCCCTTTTGCACCACCTTGTCATTTTGTAATGCAAGCATTGTGCCAATATTAAAATAGCTGTATCCTTGCGGTTTCATGTTTGGCATCGGTACTTTTTCCAGGATTTCGGAATAAACTGTCGAGTCTTACTTTGGAAGCCCTTACATAGTTAGTTTTTCAAGAAATTCCAGAATCCAGGAATGTGTTCCGGATTTCTGGAATGGCAGGGATGTTGATTATATGCTGTATTTGTTTGGATTCGGGTCGACGTGTCGCTGATATCTTTGAAAAAGTGCTGATATCTTTCGTTTTCCGCTGATATCCTTCTATGCAGGGAGACTCCTGCGGGGATGTCGCTGATATATTTGAAAATGCGCTGATATCCATGCAAAAAGCGCTGATATCTTTCGTTTTCCGCTGATATCCTTCTATGCTGGGAGACTCCTGCGGGGATGTCGCTGATATCTTTTCAAAAAGCACTGATATTCGAGGCTCCTGCAATTCCTAGTATCCTAGGATGATTCCAAACGGTGTTTTTTTATTTTTTCATAGATGCTTGATTTACTGATGCCTAGGGATTTGGCGGCTTCCAGCTTGTCTTGGCCGCATTGCTCGAGGGTTCGCTCGATAATCCGCTTTTCTGTTTCTTCGAGGATTTCTTTTAATGACAGCTGGCCAATTAGTACCTTTGGATCGCCCGTCAACGATTTCGGCAGCGAATCTAGAGTGATTCTTTCTCCTTCGGTAAGATGGATAGCCGCTTCTAAAACATTCTCAAGTTCACGCAGGTTCCCTGGCCAATGATAGCGTTCAAATACCCTGCGAACCTCGTCATCAATCATGACAATCCGCTTGCCAACACGCCGTGAAATTTTTTTAAGGAAAAAATCGGTCAGATACGGAATATCCTCGGGACGCTCCCGTAATGGCGGAATCCGAAACGGAACGACATGAATCCGATAAAATAGATCCTCACGAAACCGCTTCTCCTCCATCATTTTTTCCAATGGACGATTGGTTGCGGCAATGACGCGGACATCTACTGGCACAGCCTTAAGGGCGCCGACCGGCTCCACCTCTTTTTCCTGAAGAACGCGGAGCAGCTTCACCTGCATGTTCAAGGGCATGTCCCCGATTTCATCAAGAAAAATCGTTCCTCCGTGTGCGAGCGGAAATTTTCCCTTCTTACCGCCTTTTTTCGCCCCGGTAAAGGCCCCCTCTTCATAGCCGAATAATTCCGATTCTAGTAAATGCTCGGGAATGGCACCGCAGTTGACCTTGATGAATGGCTGCTGACTTCTCGGACTTAGCTGGTGAATGCTGTGAGCAAACAGCTCTTTTCCAGTACCGCTCTCGCCGCGAATCAATACAGAAATATCAGCCGACGCCACACTTTTCACCTTCTCCTTTAATTTCTGCATAACCGGCGCTATCGTTTGGATGTCCTGAAGCGTGTACTTTGCGCCGCTGTTTTCGGTCACGTCTTGCAAAAATGTTTCAAGTTTCGGGAGCAGACTTTTGATATGGGAGTTCATCCGATACCATGATTTCGTATCACGAAAAATTACTGTCCCTAGGGCCCCGAATAATGTTCCGTTAGCATAAAGTGGGATACGGTTGGCAATCATGTAGTTTCCCTTGATATACTGGAGGTCGGCAATCTCCTCTTTCCCTGATCTCGCAACAATATGCATCCGCGAATTTTCAATGACCTCAGTCACATGGCGACCAATCGCATTCTCTTTTTCAATTTCAAGAAACTGACAATAATTTTGGTTAATATAGACAATTTTTCCATTCGTATCGACGACGACAATCCACTCATACGCACAATCAATGACCGTTTCTAAAAGATTATTTTTATATAAGACATCCATTCCGCCGAACATCCTACCACTCCTAAATTACGTTTCTACTATTATAGATATGAGTTTGCAGAAACTAGTAGAAGCAGAGGCTACAGTGGAAGGAAAAATATTGAACAAAAAAACCCTGTTGATACCGCACTAGGCAGTAAAATCAGGGCTTTTTGAGGCAACTTACATTCCAACATACGCGGAAATCGCAGCAAAGATAGCGGCAATTACCCACAGGATTGGGAAGAGCTTCATAATTAATTTCAGCCATTGGCCAAAGCTAATCCGAGCGATGGCCAAACCAGCTAAGAGCACACCACCAGTCGGTGAAATCAAGTTGGTTAAGCCATTACCAAACTGGTAAGCGGTTACGGCGGCTTCTCGGTTAATACCGACTAACTCGGCGAGCGGCGCCATGACTGGCATCGTCAGGGCAGCCTCACCAGAAGACGATGGTACAAAGAAGGTGATAATATTATGTGCCAGCAGCATAATCGTCGTGAAAGCGAACTTTGGCAGGCCTTCCATAAGATTGGCCAAGGAATTAAGAATCGTGTCAATAATCATCCCATTTTCAGCCAATACGAGAATACCGCGGGCGAGGCCAATGATGACGGCCGCATAGACGAACTCACTGCAGCCTTGGACAAAGTTCTCTGCCATTTCTTTTTGATTCATTTTTGCGACAATACCGGCAAATAATCCTAAGCCGACAAAGATGGCACCAATCTCGGTCATGTACCAGCCTTTTGCTAAAATTCCCCAAACAATCAAGCCAAGGGCAACGACAAAGCCGGAGAGTATCAATTTATCACGGAAGGAAAAAGCGATTGCTTCGCCGCCGTCTGTTTTAATAAAATGTTGGCGATTTTCTAGATCGTTTTTATAAACAACCGATTTCTCCGGATTTTTGCGCACGCGGTTAGCGTACCACATTGTGAAACCGATCGACACCGCTGTAAAGACGATCCACTCAATAAAGCGGAGCCACAGCTGCGGATTCCCTTCAATACCTGAGACCCCTTGGGCAATCAGGACGGAGAATGGATTTAGCGTCGAACCGACATACCCAATCTGTGTCCCTAAGAATAAAATTAAGATGGCAGTAATCGAGTCAAATTTTAACACATACATCAGCGAAATAAAGATGGCGTAGAGCGGGATTGTTTCTTCACTCATCCCGAAGGTCGAGCCGCCTAAGCTGAAGATAATCATCGCGATTGGAATGACGAGAATCCCCTTATTTTTCAAACGGCCGGCAAGCGCCACCAGCCCACGGTCAATCGCACCGGTTTTTAAAATAATTCCGAAGGCACCGCCCACGACTAAAACAAAGGCAACGACGTCAGCCGCATTGATGACTCCCTCCATCGGGGCGCTTAAGATGCCGGAAATCCCTTGGCGCAGGTCGCCATTTTCCCCAGTTTTAGAGATAGTATGGAAGGTACCTGGAACAATGACACTTCGCGTTGACCCATCGACATTTACCTCTTTGCGGTCAAATTGTCCGCTCGGAATTACCCATGTTAACAGGGCAACGGCAATAATAATGATAAAAATAAGGGTGTAGCTGTGCGGCAGAGACCATTTTTTCCGCATTTTTTGTGGTTGTGACTGTTGTTGTAATTGACTAGCTTCCATGGCAGTTCCCCATTTCTTTTTTAAAAAATGACGTTATATAACGTATTGCTCAAACCTTTGGAAACATGTAATAACTAAAACATGTGTATGATATTTATTGATTGACGAGATCGTGAACAATTTTTCCATCAGTAATCGTTAGGACAACTTGGGCCTCACGCAGTTCAGCCTCATCTGCGGTAAACAGGTTACGGTCAAAAACAGCAATATCGGCAAATTTTCCTGCCTCCAGCGACCCGATTTTGTCCTCCATGCCGTGATGCTTCGCTGGATTAAGCGTCCAAGCCTTCAAAAGTTCCGCTACCGGCAAGCCTCGCTCTGGGAACCAGCCACCCTCTGGCGAACCATCTGGGAACAAGCGCTTACTCGCTGCATAGATGGATTCCGGCACACTCGTGATGAATAGTGGCAAATCGGTCCCAGCCGTAATCGTTACTCCTGCATCGAGCATCGAGCGATAATCATAAAAACGATGTTCCTTGTCTTTTCCAACGACCTCCGCCATATAAGCCTCCTGATACGAGGGATTCAGCAGCAGTACCTGCGCATATACTTCCGCAAAAATTTCCAGCTCGCCCATCATTTTTATATCATCAGGATGTGGAAATTCCAGGTCACTTAAGGAGTGACGGACCTTGTGGTCGGGATGCTGCTGGCGGCATTTTTCAATGATTGACACCGCTTGACGAATCGCGGCATCGCCCTCGGCTGTTAAACAGCATGGGATTCCTGCTTCATCAGCCTGTTGCACTGCTTTTTCAATTTTTTCATAATCGACTTCTTGTAGGCTCGTCACGCCAGGCATATCGGCATATGGCTCAAGCATGTCACCGGTATGGTCACAGACGACACCATCAATCATGATTTTGAAACCATGGAAAGTCAGGTGGTCATCCTGGTAACGAGCTTGATAGGTTTTGGCTGCTGGGAGATTCATAGGCTCCAAGACCGGCTCGAGCGAAAAAGTCACCCTAAGCGGCAGTT
Source organism: Bacillus rubiinfantis (assembly GCA_000752035.1). GTDB lineage: Bacteria > Bacillota > Bacilli > Bacillales > Cytobacillaceae > Neobacillus > Neobacillus rubiinfantis. Next base: position 492,885 of record CCFE01000011.1, read on the forward strand.
CGTTATCTTGGGCCAGCTCGGTTAACACCGGCAGCACATCATATTCATCAAAGCCGATATCCCTAATGGAGGTAACTCCGCGCGCTGCCAGTAAGTCGGCAAACTGGAGGAATTCCTCTTTAACTTTTTGCTTTTCAGCAAGCATATCTTTTAACAGAAGTGCCCGTGCTTCAGCACTGCAATGGTCCGGGGTGAACTGATACTTGTCAATCGCCCGCTGGTTCATCCAGCAGTGGCTCTTCGTGCTGTTAATTGCAATCACCGGCCGGTCCGGAAAGGCCTCGTCTAGGAGATGCTGCTCCGGATTGCGTCCCCACGTGGCTTGATTCCAGCCATAAGCGTAGAGGTTTTCAGTTGGCTTTAGGTATGGAGCCTGCTCCCGTAATCGGGACAGCGCTTCCTCGACGGTCGCGGTTTGCGATAGGTCGACACCGCGGTGCATCGACATATACCCAGTGAAAAACACGTGATTATCATGGACTCCCGGCATCACCAGCTTATCGCCGAGGTCGTATACCAACGTGTCTTGGCCAATCCATTGCTGCTGCTCCGGCTGCCGGCCAACGGCGACAATTTTGTTATCGCGGATTGCGATATACCCGGTGAAGGGTTCGTCCTGTGTGCTTGTAAAAATAACATTTGATGTCAGTACAATCGTCGCTGTAGTCTGATTGGTTGTCATCGCCCCAACTTCTTCCTGTTGTGGATTTTTTGAAAAAAATAGTTTTTATGATTTGCTAGTATTGCTCGTCGATTCGCTAATATATTCGAGTTTTCGCTAATATCTCGTGTGAATTCGCTAATATCCCGGGCGAATTCGCTAATATATCTCGATTTTCGCTAATATCCCGGGCGAATTCGCTAATATATCTCGATTTTCGCTAATATCTCGTGTGAATTCGCTAATATATCTCGATTTTCGCTAATATCCCGGGCGAATTCGCTAATATCCCGGGCGAATTCGCTAATATATCTCGATTTTCGCTAATATCCCGGGCGAATTCGCTAATATATCTCGATTTTCGCTAATATCCCGTGTGAATTCGCTAATATATTTCGATTTTCGCTAATATCCCGGGCGAATTCGCTAATATATCTCGATTTTCGCTAATATCCCGTGTGAATTCGCTAATATATTTCGATTTTCGCTAATATCCCGGGCGAATTCGCTAATATATTTCGATTTTCGCTAATATACTTTTTTAGTATATATATGGACGTAAATATTCCATGCTTTTTCGGTCAGTTTCGGCTGGATTGTCATAATAAGTCATTTCAGTAATTTCTTGGCCGAGAAGCCCTTGATAATTGAAATCATGAAGTGTTTGAATCAATTCCGCCGGGTTTAAATTGCCGTCTCCCCATGCCAGGTGACCGTATGGCTTACAATCGACAAAATGCAGATGGACCAGATCCTTCCCGAAGGTTTGCAACCATTGCATCAACGTCTCACCGGCAATGCTCATCGCCACGGTATCGACCATCACTTTAAAGGCAGGTGAATTGATTTCTGTGAACATTTTTTTCGCATCGGCGATCGTGGTGACAATTTTTGACTCTTCAGGCCTTAAGGTTTCCATAGCAATTGTGATACCTTCTTGCTCAGCAATGCCTGCTAAGTAACTCAACATTTCCGCAGAGCGATTCCATGCCTCTTCCTGCGGTTCATTTAAATAGCCATAACCGGAGTTCAGTGTCATCAGTTTCGCCCCCAGCTCGGCAGTCACCTTAATGGCATTGGCAAAATAAAGCTTGCTTTTTTGAAACTGCAGGGGGTCAGGCGCCGCAATGTTGTACGGATAAATAATCGACTCCGGCGTAAAGGCACCAATCGTTAACCCGTGTGCAGCAGCTTTGCGTTTGACTGCTTGGCAATCAGCATAACTGTTGGTGTCCATGTAAAAATGTGGTGCCCCGCCCCATAATTCAATCGTTTTGATTCCTGCTTGTTCCTGCGCGCCCAGAAAATAATCCAGCGAATAAAATAGATAATGAATATTCATTCCCGCTATTTGTTCGCGCTTAATTGTTGGCATAACACCATCTCCTTAAAATAGGTAAAACGCTATCATTTTGGGCCAAGATTTATTAAATTATATACCTATAACGATATAAAACGTTATAAATATATAAATATTTCACAAAATAATCAGAATTTGCACTTTTACTTTTCTCGTTGATGATTATGTTTGAAAAAATCTAACTGGTCGGGAACGCCTATCACTCTTATTGGCGACCAGCGCAGAGGCCGACCTATGGATTCGGGCGCTTATACCCTTTATTAGTGACCGAACCAGTGTCAAACCCATGGTTCCGGGCGCTTATACCCTTTATTGGTGACCAATCCAGTGTCAAACCCATGGTTCCGGGCGCTTATACCCTTTATTGGTGACCGACACAGTGTCAAACCTATGGATTCGGGCGCTTATACCCTTTATTGGTGACCGACACAGTGTCAAACCCATGAATCCGGGCGCTTATACCCTTTATTGGTGACCGAACCAGTGTCAAACCTATGGTTCCGGGCGCTTATACCCTTTATTGGTGACCGAACCAGTGTCAAACCCATGGTTCCGGGCGCTTATACCCTTTATTGGTGACCGAACCAGTGTCAAACCTATGGATTCGGGCGCTTATACCCTTTATTGGTGACCGACACAGTGTCAAACCCATGGTTCCGGGCGCTTATACCCTTTATTGGTGACCGAACCAGTGTCAAACCCATGGTTCCGGCCGCTTATACCCTTTATTAGTGACCGACACAGTGTCAAACCCATGGTTCCGGCCGCTTATACCCTTTATTGGTGACCGACACAGTGTCAAACCCATGGATTCGGGTGCTTATCCCGCTTATTGACAACCTTAGCACTAGAAAAATTCCGCGACCGGGCTTCTATCTCCTGAACTCGAAAACCAGCCCGGCGCTATTATTTAGTGCGCCACTTTATAATGTGAACTGGTAGCGGTCGCCGATAATATATTGTTTGCCCACATGGACAGGGCGACCGAACTGGTCGTAAATTATCGTCTTCATATAGAAAAGCGGTTTGCCAATTGATGTTTCCAACACTTGAGCCTGTTCCTCATCGGCAAGGGCAATTTCCAGCGTTGTTTTTCCGGAGTGGTTTGGGTCAATTCCGTACTTTTCCCGCAACAGTGAATATAAAGATCCTTCCAGCGTTTCGTCCAACAGGAATTGATAGCGATTAAAAGGATAAAAGTTATTTTCCAACATCAGCGGGGAATCGCCGGCATAGCGTTTTCTTTGGATATAGACCACTTTTTCATTTTTCTCTAATTGCAGCAATGTTCGCAGCAGTGAATCCGGTTTCATTATTTCTTTCTTGGTTACGACACTATGGGAATCGAGTCCGTTTGCCTGACAAGCAGCGGTAAAACCGAGAACAGCCTCGTGTTCAATTTTTCTATCAAATTTAGGTAGACTCACAAAGGTCCCTTTTCCTTGCCGCTTCACTAAATACCCTTCAGAAACCAGCTCCTGAACTGCCTTGCGTACCGTTATCCTGCTCACTTCATAGCGCTCGCTTAGTTCCACTTCGGTTGGGATTTTCTCCCCTTGTTGAAATTGTTCGTTTACAATAGCGGACTGAATGGCTTTCTTTAATTGAATATATAATGGCTCTTGGTGGTCTGCATTTAACATTGAATAATCCCTTCTTGTTTATAACATTATCGACTCTCCTCAAAGAGTACCAAAGGATTTTCCAAATCACAAGAAGGTTTACTCATAGATTACGCCGTAACCGAACGAACCTTCGACAAGACAGCTTTTAGCGGCAAAACTGGCTGCTACTTGCATCGCGGTTTGAATGTCACGACCGCTGATCATTTCAAGCAAAAAGGCTGTAATAAACGAGTCACCGGCCCCCATCGTATCAACCGCTTTCACAAATTCGGGCGCTTGCTCATAATAGGTCACGCCGTCATAGGCAATCGCTGGGTCACTGCCGCGGGTGGCAACCAAGATTTGCCCGGCCTTTTTAAAATTAGCCTTTAATAATTGTTTCGTTTCTTCCTCTGATAAGTGGCTGCAGGAAAAAAATCCGTACTGAACATAGTCAATGGCTTCATCAATCTGTTTTTGCTCGAAGTCATCAGAAAAATCAAAGGATAATGGCACTCCCAGTGCGCTCAATTCTGCTAACAAGTGGCCAGTGTGGCTATACAACCCGGTGTGCATGAGCGCAAATTCACGAATATACGCCTTATCCTCTTCTGTTAGCTGCAGCAAATGCTCGCGGGTCACGCCGCCTTCATTGCTTCCGAGGAAAACGCGATCGCCATCCTCAAGTGTTACACGAGCACAGCCATTTTCACCACTCTCATGACGGCAGCGCGAGATATCAATGCCAAGGTTCTTAACAACAGATTCAACATGATTCCCTTCCGCATCGTCGCCAAAAACACCGATAAATGCTGCCTCATGGCCTAACTTTTTCGCAAAAACACTGAAGTTGAGGGCATTTCCTCCCGGATACATCGTCTTAATGTGAACATATTTATCAACAACGTTATCGCCAATTCCGATTACCTTTACCATAACTGTCACCTTCGTTTGTTAGTTTTGTGGTTGGTAGCTTCCCACGTAGAAAAATTGGGTAGAGCTTCTACGTGGGAATTTTTTCAAAAAGCTAGTTTAGTAGGCTACTTTACCCATATAGCGGCGGGTTTCTAACGGGTGATTGCGAACTTCGGCCAAGGCTGCGCGGTACACGCACATAATACTATAGAATAAAATTGGGTTAAAGAATTCGACGACTTCGTCAGCAATCGTATTAATTCCCAGCTCTTTGGCATCGACGATTTCAACTTTTTCAGCATACTGGAGAAGGAAGTCTTTCGCGCGCTCATCCAATGCGCGGGTGCGCCCTTCATTCATTAATAAAATAAATGGCGTTTCTTTATCAGTAACTTCAAATGGGCCATGGAAGTATTCACCAGAGTGGATGGAGGCAGCGTGAAGCCACTGCATTTCCATTAAGGAACAGATGGCAAATCCATAGGCATGGCCATAAGAAGCGCCGCTCGATAACACATAGAACAATTCTTCATCTTTGTACTTGTCAGCAAATTGTTTGGTGCGCTCCGCAACTTGCTGCTCGCCTTTTTTTATGATGCCGTTAATTTTTTCAATCCCGCTTTGGAAGGCATCGTAGTGGGTATAGCCCTCATTTTTATGAAGGACTTCAACAACTAATTGGAGGATGATGGCCATTGGGTTGTCCTTCACATCGGTGTCATTGCCCCATTCATATAAAAAGACATGGTCGGAGTATTCCATTAGGGCAGCGTCTTTGTTGTGAGTCAGGCCAATAGTGTGAGCGCCATTCTCCTTTGCTGTTTTGGCTGCATTGACAGATTCTGGCGTATTGCCGCCGTGCGAGCAGACAATCACTAGTGAGTCTTTATTCAGGCGTTTTGGTGTGGAATGGACAAATTCATTAGCGGTGTATAAGCCGGTGACGATGTTCCGGGCCTCACTTTCGAGGAAATATTTTGCCGGATACATATCAACCAATGAACCGCCGCAAGCAACTAGATAGACTTCGGTGATCCCTTGTTCGGTTTGTGCATTCATTTCATTGATGACATTGACTACATTCATGAAGTTCACTCCTTGGCTTTATATATAACGTTATATAACGTATTACATCTACAGGTTAAATATAACCGTTTTCACAGGGTGCGTCAATGGGGAATTTGTGACTTTTTTTGAAAAAGAGAAACGCGGGAGTTTGAATGTTGTGTTTGTTGTGGTTTATGAGGACTTGTTTAGTAAAATCTGTGCTGTGTTAGTTCTCATGAGCCTCCCATGAGGACAAAATCAGCTTCACAACACTGCATCCAGTTCTCATCATGATCTCTTGGCGGTTTAAAGACTATAGAGTGACCTATCACATAAAACAAAGGGGCTGTCTAAATTCATTAGACACGCCCCTTGTTTTTTACAAAAGGTCCTTAAATCCGGACCGCTATTCAGTTTGAAATTTTCCAACCGCTGTGTTCAAGTCCTCAACTAATTCCGCGAGCTGGCTGGCGTGTTGAGCGACGACATTCGTTGTGGCGGCTTGTTCCTCCATGGCGGCGGCAATTTCTTCGGTGGCCGCGGATGTTTGCTGTGATACCGAGGAAATTTCTTCTATCATTCGGACAACCACGTCTTTTTGCTCCTGAATGGAATCAATGCTGGATGCTTCATCCTTCACAGAGAGCATGATTTTATTCAGCGAATCCGTTAATTTATCGATGGATTGGCTCACCGTATTCACCGCGCCTTTCTGTTCGGCGCTGATTTGATTCGTTTCACCCATGACAGTGACCAGGCTGTTTGTTCCCTCAAGTACACTATTAATAATGGACTTGATATTTTCCGTTGCCTTTTTCGACTCCTCTGCCAAAACACGTACCTCATTGGCCACAACGGAAAATCCCCTACCATGTTCACCAGCTCTAGCTGCTTCAATCGAGGCATTGAGCGATAATAAATTTGTTTGTTCCGCAATCCTGGCAATTGCATCCGTGACATTGGATATCGATTGGGACTTCTCATTTAGCTGTGCCACCATATTCGTTACTTGTTCAAAGGCCCCTTCAAGCTTTTGGTAGGATGCCTCTAAATTTTCTACCTGTTCATTTCCGGATTTAATTCGCTCGGAGGCTTCATCCACTTCTTGTTCAATCGTCGTCGATTGTTTTGATAGTTCCTCAATCTCACGGCTCAGGTCGAGAACGGCATTTGTCCCCTTATTGATTTGCTCTGACTGACTGCCTGCACCAAGAGCAATTTCCTCAATTGCCCGCGACACTTCTTTAATGGCCGTATCATGCTCCTTGGCAATGATCGATAAGCCATTGGTCGCCTGTTCAATGGAAGCAGCATTCCCCTCGACCTTTTTGATTAGGCCATTCATATGACCGAGCATTTCATTATAACTACGGGAAAACTCACCAATCTCATCATTCGAATGCATGGATATTTCCGTCACTAAATCACCTTGGGCCGTTTTTTCAATCACCTTTTGAAAGTTCATAATTAACTTTTTCAACCGTTCTGCTAGAAAAATCGCACAAATACCGCCTACTACTAACCCTAGTAAAACAGCAATAATGCCCGAATGCTGAAAGTCTTTAATTTTTGCAACAAAAATCTCCTTTGGAGTAAAGGATAAAACCTTCCAATTTAATCCGGAAATTGTAGTAATCTCACCGGAATACTCTTTTCCCTTCCAAGTAAAATCGTGGGAGACATCCCCTGATTTCTTATACACATTCTCGATCCAGCCGAATGTTTGCGTAAATTTCTTCCCACTAAGCAGGTCTTCTACGCCTTCCTCAGAACCGCTCTTGGCTGGATTGATATTTTTTCCATCAGCATCTTTTATAAACGAACTTACAATAAATCCGTTAGAATCAAGAATGATGAGCTTTGTCTTGGTGTCGGCTTCAATTATCTTTCGAACAGCGCCAATAGTGGACAAGTCAATATCATAACCAATCGCACCGATCATCTTGCCATTTTGCAAAACAGGGGCGACAATCGAGGTCATGATTTTATGCTGATCCTTATCCTCATAAACATCCATCCATTGTGTTTTCGGGTTGGCTTTTAGTCTCTCATACGTCTGGGTATCACGGACATCAATATCCATATCAATTTGCGGGGAAATATGAAGTTTTCCAGTCGTGAAATCCATGTAGTACACAGCAAGTAATGTCTCTTGCTTGGCCTGATATGCCGCTATCTTTTTTTCAATATTCTTGATAGGACTTTTGTCATTTAAATCTACCGTCAAAATATCAGCCAATTGGTTTATCGAGTCTTGGTAGTTTTGCAGATTCAGGTTAATCAACGCTGCGGTACTTTTCACATTACTTTTCCCATATGTAGTATTATCTTCTGTTAAAATTTTACTAATTGTCCAATAATTAAATGCAAATGACACACCAACTGCTAAAACCGTCGCCAAACATATAAACGTAATCCACTTAAACCGAATAGAAAACTGTCTCTTGCCTTTCCTCTTCTGCTTGGAATCTTCCATATAGCTCATCCCCTCTTTGAACATCCTTGATGTAGTTGTAGGACTTTAACCCTAAAATAGTACAATATTTTTGCTCATTTGTACACATAGGGGAGGATATAATCTTTTCATACGCGAAATGCATCAAGCGGTATAGAAAAGATTCATATTTACCTTTACCAGGGGTGGAAGACATTCTTAAACAAACAAATTACTAACTGAGTATGCAAGCATTGTCCTAATTTTACTACTAACGAAAATTTTGTATTTAGATACCGTTTACCAAATGATCAACAAAAGCTTACTAAAATAAATTCTGATATAGTATGATAAAACAAGTGTCTAGAGTAAGGAATAAAAATAGTTCAATAATATATCCCTTTCTTCTTATGGTGTTATAAAGAAAACCGTTTTTACAAATTTTAACTATTCTGTTATATCTTTAATAAAGCAAATTTATAACCTATAATAGAGCGAAAGGGGTTTATAAACCTTTCCTTAGAAAATAAGTTAAAGAAGTGATAGCTATGACAATAAAAAAGGATAATGCCCAACCTTTATATTTACAAATTGCCAAATTAATTGAAGAGAAAATATATAATGGTGAATTAACTACGGGACAAAAGATCTATACTGAAGTCGAATTAATGAATTTATATAATGTTAGCAGGGTTACAGTGCGCCAGGTGTTTAGAGAATTATTAGATAAGGGGTTAATTGAGCGAAAACAAGGAAAAGGTACATTTGTGAAATATAATCATTTATCTCACCAATTATACAGCCCAAAAGGACTATTTGAAACTTTATTAGAAGCTGGATACACCCCTGAAACCGTTTTGCTTGATTTTACATCAGTTGTTCCGCCTAAAGCAGTTTCTGAAGCCCTAAATATATCACCCGGAAAAAAGGTTATAAAATTTGACCGAATATATTATGTCAAGTCGGATCCGATAGTATTCTCTAGATTTTATTTATCCCCCCTATTAGATGAAATTATTACCAGGGAAGATGCCGAGCATCACCCAATATTTGATTTAATTAATAAAAAGAGTGAGTTTAAAGTAGGGAAAATACATTTTGAAATTTTTTCAGAGGATTGCCCAAAAGATGTTCAAAATATTTTCAAGCAAAATGGGAATAAAGTGATACTTGGACAGGAGCGAGTCCTATACGCTACTACAAATGAGCCACTTGAGTATTCATTGTACTGGATTCGCCCAAACTCGATTAGATTTACCTTCGATGCACAAGTAGGTACTCGGTCACCAGATATCTATGAATTTAATATCAAATCAAAATAAAAACTATCGTTATGAACTAGGGTGTTGGGAAAAACTCAACACCCTTGATTTTTTTAGATACTACTGGATTTTTCAATAAATTTGAAAGTTTTGTGAAGTAGAAAAAATTGGCTTTGACTTTGAAATTATCATGATATAATGGCACTATCGATAATACGTTTTAATACGTTTTAATACTATTTAAAACGTATTGGTAAGACCCATGGGTAAATTTAAGAATTGTTTATTAACCTGATGTCAATTAAAAGTGCTTTCCAGAGGAGGATTATTATGTCGTCAGCAGTCATAGCGATTGCCCTATTAGTATTAGCAGTAGTTGTGTTAATAACAGACTGGATACCAATGGCAATTGTAGGTATAGCAGTTCCTGTCATTTTGGGTTTTGTTGGCATATTGAAACCAGAAGAAGCTTTCTATAAATTTGGTGACCCAACTCTTGTTTTAATTGCCGGAGTTTTCGTCATCAGTAAAGCCTTTTTTGAAGTAGGACTTGCCGCAAAGATTGGTAATGCTGTTTCAAAGTTTGGAAAAAACCACGATGGCGAAAAACCAATAGTCTTTTTATGCTTGATTTCATCAATTCTGATGTCAACAGTATTACCAAATATGGGAGTAGCAGCAGCTTTATTACCATGCGGTTTAGCTATTGCTCAGTATACTGGTGTTAGTAGATCAAAAGTATTAATGGTAATCGCAATGGGATCCTCTTTAGGCGGTATGCTGACTCTCCTTGGTACACCACCAAATATGTTAGCCAATGGATACTTGAAAACTGCTGGGGTAGAACAATTTGGCTTCTTTGACTTTGCATACGGCGGACTGCCGATTGTTATTTTATGTGTTATTTATCTGATGACAATTGGTTACAAACTCCTACCTGATAATGTAAAGGAACATAGAAATGACCATTCAAATGAAGAAGAAAAAGTTTATGATAAGAAACAACAAGTATATACTTTGACAGCATTTATTGTTCTCATATTAGGAGTTATTTTTGAAAAAGTAACAGGAATTCAAATGCATATGGTTTCTGTAATTTGCGCAGTTTCACTCGTATTACTAAAAGTAATAGATGTAAAAAAAGCCTTTGCTGCAATAGATTGGGGAACAATGGTCTTCGTATCCGGAATGTTAACGCTTGCAGATGCTTTACAAAAAACAGGTGCAAGTAAACTAATCGCAGAAAGTATTCTCGGAATGGTTGGAGATGGATTAGGAAAATATGTTTTGGTCGCGTTGATGTTTGGAATTGCCATAATAATGACACAATTTTTAAACAATACGGGGACAGCCGGTATATTAATACCAATTGGATTATCATTCGCTTCCAGTGCAAATGTGGACCCACAATTAGTTACTATGGCCATTACGTTAGGGGTATCCTGTGTGTTTGCAGCTCCGATTGGTACACCAGCGAATATTTTTGTAGCAGGCCCTGGTGAATTGAAATTTACTGATTGGGTAAAAGTTGGAACCCCTATGGTCATCATCTGTTTCATTGCTGCTGTCGTATTTCTACCATTAATTTTTTAGTTTAGATAGGAGTGAGCACCTTGTACGATAAATATAATAGTTTTACATTATTTGAGAAAGATGTTAGTACAGAAAAAATGAGAGAGATTTTTAGTGATTATAATCAAATTCAAAAACAAATGGATTGTGAGGCTGCATTATCAAGAGTAGAAGCAGCACTAGGGTTAATTCCTAAAGAGGCCGCTGTTGAAATAAATAACAAATCAAGTGCGGATAATATTAGTATTGATAAATTGAAACAGAAAATTCATATAACAGGTCATCCATTTTTAGCACTCATTACGTTATATAAAGAAATTTGTGAGGGTAATACTGCTCAGTATGTCCATTGGGGCGCCACCTCACAAGATATAATGGATACTGCCTTTATTCTTCAATTAAAAGAAGCTTATGAAGTTTTTTTTCCAAGAATTGAAGAATTGTATAAGATAGTTGCGGAAAAAGCACATGAATTCAGAAATGTGATAATGGTAGGACGTACCAATGGCCAACATGCGGTGCCAATTACATTAGGCTATAAATACTCGATATGGGGATTTGAATTAAGACGTAGTATTGATCGCCTACACGAAATAAAAGATCGGTTATTTGTTGGTGAACTTGCTGGTGCTGTTGGAACCTTGGCTTCTTTTGGCGATCTGGGGCTGGAAATTCAACAAGGATTTTGTAACGAATTAGGCTTGAATGTGCCTCCAGTCGCTTGGTTCGCATCCAGAGATGTGATTGCAGAATTTGTTAATAATCTGGCCATTCTCGGATCAACGCTTGGAAAAATTGGTTCCGAAGTGTATGCGTTACAAAAGTCAGAAATTGCAGAGCTTCAAGAGTTTTTTAGCAAGGAGAATATTGGGAGCAGCACAATGCCCCACAAGCGTAATCCTTTTCAGGCGATGCAGCTAAGTTCTAACGCAAAATTACTTCGTAGTTACGCCACTGCTATTCTAAATTCTCAAGAACATGAGCATGAAAGAGATCCTCGTTCGTTATCAGTCGAATATCATGTTGTTGGAGAGTCTTGCAAAGTTATACATGCAAGCTTAGAAAAAGCAATCGTATTATTGAGCAAGTTACTTATAAATGAAGACAATATGAGAAGAAATATCAATAAATTACATGGACTGATTTTCTCTGAGGCTATCATGTTAGCAATTGGGAAAAAAGTTGGTCGTCAAAATGCACATGAAATTATTCATGAATTAGCCATGGAAGCTATTGATAAGCAAATGCCATTAAAGGATTTACTTAAAGAAAACGAAGTCGTAATGAGCAATATTTCGTTACAGGAAATTGATGACCTAATGAATCCAGAAAATTACTTAGGCAAATCTTCTGTTTTCGCTGAGCGGATAAAAGAACAAAAGGATGTTTATTTTTCACAGAATAAATAAAAGATTACTTTGGGTACCACTGTATTGAACCTTCCAAAGTCGAAAAACAGCCAGGCCTCTAACTATATTATTTCTTTAGTTAGAGACCTGGTTTTCAATTTTTTGATTCAATTCATTTTTGCTATTGCGAATAAAAGGTTCACTCGTGTGGCCAGATACCTCGGGCTTTTTTCCGTTCATCTATTTTTTTAAATTCTCATTGGGAGTTAGTTCACTGCTGATTACATTTCATACGCGAAATGCATCAAGCGGTATAGAAAAGATTCATATTTTTCTATATACTAATATAGTAATTTTCGAAAATAGTGAAAGGGATTGGGGGGGGTTAAATTTTTTGAAAATTCAACACATAAACACATGATAATAAAGGAGGAAACACCATGGGGAAACAAACAAAAAAGCTATTCAATCTCCTACTTGCCTTGTTGCTAGTACTGCCTGCCCTTCCGTTATCCAGCGGACAAGCCGCAGCAAGCACAGAACAGCCTATAACATTTGGCACAAAAGTAACCGGGACGATAACCGAAACGAATACGGAGCAGGTTTATAAGATTACTTTGGAAAAAGCAGGGACAATATCTGTTAATCTAAAGTCATATATTTATTATGCGTATTTAGACCTGTTGGACGCTGAAGGGAATCCGATTTGGGAGAGTAAAAACATTAATTATGGCCACCCTGACGACCCCGAAATTCGGGATTATTCTGCTGACCTCGAAGCTGGAACTTATTATTTAAAGGTTTATAAAAACAGTGATAATACTGGAAAGTACGATTTAACTGTTAACTATAATCCTGCTAACAATAATGAAATAGAATCTAATAATACCATTCAGCAAGCACAAGTATTAGCTCTAAGCGAGGAAAAAGTGACAGGTTTTATTAGTGAAAGTGATAAGGTAGATTATTACAAAATTACTCTGCCTGAAGCCGGGACTGTTTCTGTCAATTTTAAATCCTATATTTACTATTCATATTTATCCCTTTTAGATGCTAATGAAAATCCAATTTGGGACGGTAAAAACATCAATTATGGCTACACTGATAAGCCCGAAATTCGCGATTATTCCGCTGACCTTGAAGCTGGGACTTATTATCTAAAAGTCTATAAGAGCAGTGATAACACCGGTAAGTACGATTTAACTGTTAAATATAATCCTGCTAATAACAATGAAAAAGAGTCTAACAATACTATTAACCAAGCACAGTCATTAACGCTTAACGCAGAAAAAGTGACAGGTTTTATTAGCGAAAGTGATAAGATAGACTACTATAAAATTACAATTCCTAAAGCCGGGACGTTTTCAGTCAATTTAAAATCCTACATTTACTATGCTTATTTATCCCTTTTAGATGCTGATGAAAATCCAATTTGGGACGGTAAAAACATTAATTATGGCTACACTGATAAGCCCGAAATTCGCGATTATTCCGCTGACCTTGAAGCTGGGACTTATTATCTAAAATTCTATAAGAGCAGTGATAACACTGGTAAGTACGATTTAACTGTTAAATATAAACCTGCTAACAATAATGAAAAAGAGTCTAACAATACCCTTGGACAAGCTCAAGAACTAGTTCCAAATGTCCAGAAAGTAACAGGGTTTATTAGTGAAAGTGATAATATTGATTATTATAAATTTACTCTTCCTAAATCAGGAACAATAAAGTTAAATGTAAATTCTTACATCTACTATTCTTATATAGATCTTTTAAACGCAGAAGAAAATCCGCTTTGGGATGGCAAAAATATTAACTATGGTTATACTGACAAACCAACACCCTGGGATGATTCTATTTATTTAAAAGCCGGCACATATTATGTGAAAGTCTACAAATCTAGCAGCAACACCGGTAAATACACGCTAAACGTTAGTGCACCATTCCTGTTGCCGGCTGTACCAAGCGTGAATACAGTTAGTACCAATAGCACTACTGTATCTGGTAAGACAAGTCCAAGTAGCACCGTTTATTTAAAGTTAGGACAAACCACCTATAAGAAAAATAGTGACAGTAACGGTTACTTCAAGTTTACTATTTCTAAACAAAAGGCTGGAACGAAGCTATATGTGTATGCTTCCAACAAGTACGGAACTAGTTCACAAAAAGTGGTTACTGTCGGTGCTCCCGCATCAACACCTTCAGTTGCAACCATTAGTAACAACACAACTTATGTGACAGGAAAAACCAGTAAAGGCAATTCAGTTTATGTAAAAATTGGCTCAAAAACATATAAAGCAAGTGTTAACAGCAAAGGTGAATTCAAACTTAAAATTTCTAAACAAAAGGCTGGGGCCAAATTATATATCACGGCCAAAAATGCCTACGGTTCCAGCAAATCGAAAGTAGTCACTGTAGTTGATAGAATTGCGCCTTCAACTCCTTCTGTTTATTCAGTTACGCACAAGTCTAAATATGTAACCGGTAAGGCTGAAGCATACTCCACCGTTAAAGCTTATGTCGGCAGCAAACGAATCGGCGCTACCAAAGCAGATAAACACGGCAAATACAAAATCAAAATCAGTTCAAGGAAAAACGGCACACTGATTAAAGTAACCGCTATTGACCGCTCAGGTAATAAGAGTAAGTATCGGACGGTTAGGGTGAAATAACCTTTGGGGGTTTCCTTAAGTCGGAAGGACTTCATAACTCTACCCCCACAAATATAAAATAACAAAACCGGCCCCTAACTATGATTATTTCTTTAGTTAGGGGTCGATTTTTCTAACTTCAAAAATTTATTTCATTTCTCCAGATTCAACGTCACGGATAAATTGTTTGATAAAGTTGAAGTAGGTTTCGGAATCATCCCACATCGAGAGGTGGCTGCCATTTTCGCAAATACCTACGCGGGAGTTCGGAATGAGCCGGCCCATTTCCAATTTGTCCTCCGGATCCATGCTGTCATATTTTCCACCCAATAATAGTGTTGGTACCTTGATTTCATGCAGGTCATCCCAGCGGTTCCAATCTTTAAATGTGCCGGTTACGACAAACTCATTTGGCCCCTGCATGGTGTTGTACACATGTGGGTTGATATGGCTAAATCCCCTGACAACAGCATCTGGCCAGGGATCAAGACGGCAGATATACTGCTGATTGAGATGTAACTGAACCAATTCTTGATATTCAGCATTTTCGTAGTCTTCTGCTGCTTCGTAGGCCTTCATCTTAGCAACAAGCTCTGCTGGCAGTTGATCGCGCAATGCGTTAATTCGCTTAACATATGAAGCAATACTCGCCGTCATATTCGAAATAATTAGACCCTTTAAATGAGACTGGTATTTTAACGCATACTCAATGCCCAAAAAGCCGCCCCATGATGAGCCAAACAGGTAAAACTGATCTAAACCGAGGGCAGTGCGGACCTCCTCCACCTCTTCGCGAAAACGCTCTACGTTCCAGAGTGACGGGTCATCTGGCTGGTCAGAGAAATAAGAACCAAGCTGGTCGTAAAAATAAATTTCTATCCCTTCCGGTGGCAATTGTTCCTCAAAGCATTCTAAATACTCATGGGTGCTGCCTGGTCCGCCATGCAGTAATAAAAGCTTTATTGGACTTTCACCTACTTTTCTCGTCCAGACATGAAAACCACCGCTGATTGGAATCACCCTTGATTGACCGCTGAAACTCATACTGAACTCCACCTTTCTTTTTTTACCGTTATTTAACAATAAGCCGATATCTTATGTGTCTTCGCCGATATATCTGCAAAAACGGCTGATATATTTCTAAAAACACCTTTCCCTTAGCGATATCAACAAAAAAATGAAAGACCGCTGTGTCCTGTCGCAATTAATCTAGTAATCTAGGGAGATTCTCAAGCTTTGGCATTCTGAAGCGGGAGACAACATCGACAGGGGATGGTTTACAACATTGACACATTTGCACATCACCGGCGACAGACATGAGCAAGTAGGCATCTGTCGGTGTAAGGTCCCACTTTTCCACCAATAAATCCTGCATGTCCTCGCAGGCGATTTGAATCGCGTTTTGTGTCTCCTCATGAGAAGCAACTGTATACCAACTGTCACTCGTCTCGACGAACGGCCGCGGAATCGATTTGCCCTTTAGCACCGTGATGGTCGTCTCGACTTCACCGGCGATTTCAATTCCGGTACCGCCAATCTCACCATCGCCCATCGAGGCATGTACATCACCAAGGCCAAATAAGGCACCTTCTACATTCACTGGAAGATATACGATGGATCCCTTCGTAATCACATGATTATCAATATTTCCACCGTGATCACCTGGGAGCCCGCAAGGTACCGCGTCACCGGCAGGGGCACAACCAATAACACCAATCATCGGGTCAACTGGAAAATGGATCCGTTCATTAAAATGGGCGACAGAACTATTTTCTACGGGAACAATTTTGGTTCTTGTTTCTGCTCGATGCCAGAGCACCCCCATTTCCGGCAGCGTACTAATGACCCCCCACTCACGAACTGTGATTTGACCAATTTCCACCTTGAGTACATCACCCGGCATCGCGCCTTCGACGTAGACCGGTCCAGTTGCCGGATTTACTTTGGAAAAATCAATCGAGGTTACCAAGTCAGATTCCGATTGAATTTGATTTGAAAAACAATCATTGGTTTGGAACTTCACTTGTTCCCCGCTTTTAATCCGCAGCACTGGCGTATTGTCCTTTGAAAAAGCAAATGTGGATTGTTCTCTTGGAATATAATGCATCTGTTTTCCCTCCAATAATAATGATTTTTTTGAAAGATTACTGCCCGTTCATACCGGATAAATAATAGAGACTATTCATCAGCAGTAAATAATTAGGGTTGTTCTTCATCTCATGCTCCGTCCCACACGTTCCAAATTCGGCATGCGGGGAAATTAACACCATATGTCCGTTTCCGAAAGGTGCTTCGATGATTGCCGGGACGCCCTGCAGATGTTCTGTGAACCGTTGTTTCGTAAGTGGATTAGCCCACTTCATCGCTTCTTGGGCAATTGGATTTTTTTCCAAGTTCCAGGAAGGCGGCTCTTTGCCTGAGGCGATAAAATCTTTGTAGCTGGCAATCACGTGAACATCCTTATCATCAAGCAAGTGAAACGCCGGACCCTCCCAATAAATCATATCTACCGTGCTGGGGCGCCCCATTGCTAATCCAAATGTAATGGGATGTGTCACATCATCGAACTCAATCCGGACAAAGCCAGTCCCGGTTCGCCAATAATCCAAGCCAGATTGATCTGTTACTGGCACCATATTCAGCCACATATCCTGTGCCGAGTGATCATCCTCTCCAGATAAAGGGAAATAACTGCCGGCACAGGAACCAAGATAGCCTCCGCCCCTTGCCACAAACGAACGAATCTCGTCGTAACCTTTTTCACCGAGCCCCTCATAATAGGACTCACCCGCATCCGGACCGCCGGGGACAATCAATACATCAACTTCCTTTAAGATTCCATCTCTAACCTCGAGATCGGTAATCCGCTCAACCTTTAAACCATAGGCGTTAAAAAAATGGTAAAAAGGGTCGGAACAAAAAGGAGCGCAATTTTTTCCATCTAAAAAGGCAATTCGTCTTTTTAGATTTAACGGTGCTACCTTTGTTTCATCCAGTTCACCTTCAAGTTCATCCATTGAAATACTCTCGAAGCCCTCAGTTTCTTCGATTAATAGACTTCCTGGAAAAATAAAATGACCCTCAGGAAAACGCTTCGTGTTACTGCGGAATGTTTCTTTAACTTGAAAGACCTTTTTCCCTTCATATAAAAGCTGATTAACTTGGGTATAGATACTTGAGATATCACTTTGGTAGGTTTCCAGTCCAAGCCGCGTCATCGGGATACATGTATACATGAAAATTACCTCCCTTAAAAAATAGCTTTATGATTATGAATAGAGATGACAGGCAACATAGTGTCCGGGTTTGACTTCCTTAAGAGTTGGATTTTCCTGAGTACAAACCGCCATGCAGTCACGGCATCTGCTCGCAAAGCGACAGCCTATGGGAAGATTAATCGGGCTCGGCAAGTCACCTTCAAGGATTAACTCCTCGCGCTTGGCTTTCGGATTCGGAATGGGAATTGCTGCCATCAACGCTTTTGTATACGGATGCAACGTATTTTGATACAGTTCTTCCACATCAGCCATTTCGACAATTTGCCCGAGGTACATCACCCCTACGCGGTCACTGATATGTTCAACGACACTTAGGTCATGTGCTACAAACAGAATCGTTAACGAAAGTTCTTCCTTTAACTGCACCAACAGATTCAAAATCTGTGCTTGCACGGAGACATCCAATGCGGAGACCGGCTCATCGGCCATAATAAATTCCGGCTCTACTAATAACGCTCGGGCAATGGCGATTCGTTGCAGCTGTCCGCCGCTAAACTCATGGGGATGGCGGTCTAACGCGTCTTTTGGCAGTCCGACTTTTTCAAGCAGATCAATCATCCGCTCCATTTCCCGTCCCTTTGCCAATCCATGGACTTTTAAAATTTCCATAAATGTCTGCTTAATGGTCATTCTTGGGTTCAGCGAGGAGTGGGGATTTTGAAACACCATTTGAACTTGCCGACGCAGTGTTTTCAACCTTTTCGAATCGGCTTGAGTAATATCTTCATCATTGAAAATCACCTGGCCTTCCGTTGGGGACACAATCCGGGTAATACAGCGGCCCAGCGTCGATTTCCCACAGCCGCTCTCACCGACAAGGCCAAACACCTCGCCCTCTTGAATTGAAAACGAAACATCATCGACAGCCTTCAATACTTGCAAGTGCTTTCCAAGCAAGTTTCGTTTTCCTGTCGGGAAGTGCTTTTTCACATTTTTCACCTGTAGCAAAGTTTTCGTCATACAGCCGCCTCCCTTCCGGCAATTTTTTCAGCATGATGACAGGAAACGTGATGTCCTTCCTGCATTTCCTTTAGTTTGGGTGCATCTGCTAAACAAATATCTGTTTTAAATTTGCAGCGTTCCGCAAACGGGCAGCCGTTCAGCTCAAAATGCAGGTCTGGAGGGTTCCCTTCGATTGGATTTAATGTTTTTGACCTTTCCCCTAATTTGGGAATTGAAGACATCAGCCCGAGTGTATACGGATGGAGGGGTGATTCAAAAATCGTCTCTACATCGCCACTTTCAACAATCTGTCCAGCATACATCACGGAAACGTCGTCACAGACCTCAGCAACAACTCCTAAATCATGGGTAATCATCAAAATCCCCATATCAAATTCATGTTGAAGCCGTTTCATGATTCTAAGAATCTGCGCCTGAATCGTCACATCCAGGGCGGTTGTCGGCTCATCGGCAATCAGCAGCTTCGGCTTGCAGGCTAAGGCAATCGCTATCATCAGCCGCTGCAGCATTCCACCGCTGAATTCATGCGGATATTGTTTGTAGCGCGACTCAGGGGACGGAATTCCCACCAGTGTTAACAGCTTGATGGTTTCTTCTTTTGCCGTTTGCTTGTTCATCTTTTTATGATAGCGAAATACTTCTGCTATCTGTTCACCGACAGTCAGCAACGGATTCAACGAGGACATCGGATCCTGGAAAATCATTGAGAGGATATTGCCTCTGATTTTTTGCATATCCTTTTCCTTCTTTGCCAAAATATCGATGCCATCAAGCTGAATCCCACCGGTTATCGTCGTCCGAGCGGGGTCGAACAGCTTCATAATCGATTTGGCGGTAACGCTTTTTCCAGAGCCGCTCTCGCCTACCAAGCCCATCATTTTTCCACGTTCAATTGAAAAATTCACATAGCGAACGGCATGTGCCGTTCCCCTCTCGGTTTTAAATTTCGTTGACAGGTTTTTCACCTCTAATAGCTTGCTCATCCTGATTCCCCCATTGTAATCTCAATCGAGAATGCCACTTTTTATAATTAGAAAAAATCATCCTATACTTTCCGCTGTTTCGGATCAAAATGCTGTTGCAGTCCGTCACCAAACAGGTTGAAGGCAATCACCGTAATCATGATCGCAAAACCGGAGGCTAGGGCCGTATTCGGCGAAATTAATAGATACTGCCTGCCATCCTCTAGCATTGCTCCCCAATCAGCGGTCGGCGGCTGAACACCTAGTCCGAGGAAACTCATCGCAGCCAGATCGAGAATCGCATAGGCCAGGTCAATCGTTATCTGGACAACAATTGCTGAAATACAATTGGGGAGGATGTGGCGAAAAATAATCCTTGTGTGAGAAAACCCTAAACTGCGGGCAGCCTCCACATAGGTTTGTTCCTTTTCGACCAACGTCACTGAACGCACGAGCCGAGCAATCATTGGCACATAAACAATCCCGAGCGCAATAACAGCATTTTCTAAGCCCCTGCCAAAAACGGCGACAATAATAAACGCCAGTAATAATGCGGGAAATGCTAAGATGACATCGAAAATCCTTGTAATCATGTTGTCAATCCGGCCGCCAAAGTAGCCGGCGATGAGACCGAGCGGGACGCCAATCACCGCGGAAATCCCGACGACAAACACCGCTCCCAATAGCGTCGTCCTCGCCCCATAGAGAACCCGGCTAAAAATATCCCGTCCTTGCTTATCTGTTCCAAATAGATACTCACTTGAAGCCGACTGTAGCGACAGCGCTAAATCCTGCTTGTTCGGATCATGAGGAGCAATTAACGGGGCAAATACCGCTAAGAAAATGATGATTAGGATAACGACCCCTGCAGCTACTGCCAGATAATTTTTAAAAAAAGAAGAGCGGAAAAACGGCTTTCTTCGTTTCACCGCAGGAAGGGCTTGCGAAGTTTCAATCTGTGCCAAAGCAATCACCTCTTTGATCATTTCTACAAATTTTTGGTACTATCTACACATTCAGCGTCCTGCTACAAATTTAAATGGCTTTCTGGAAATCTGTGGCGCCCATCTACAATTTCAAGCCCCTTTTCTACAATTCGCTGGTGCCTTTCTACAATTCAAAGCCGTCCTGCTACAATTTCCCGGCGGCTATCTACAATTCAAAGCACTCTATCTACAAAAATTGGATAAAAACGGAAAACGCCACTAGATTAATAGCGAATTCTTGGATCAATAACGGCATAAAGTACATCCACTAATAGATTGATGAGAAGAAACACAGTGACCATAAACAAGGTAGTTCCTTGGACAACAGGATAATCACTTGTTTGCACGCCATTAACGATTAAGCTGCCGATTCCGCCAAGACCAAAGGTATATTCCACAAGAACTGTCCCGACAATTAAGAAGCCCAGTTGCAGACCGGTAACGGTTAACAAGGGAATAAGCGCATTTTTTAAACCATGCTTTAACACGACGACACGTTTGGGGATTCCTTTCGCCACCGCGGTCTGAATATAATTGGTGTTCAGCACTTCAATCATCCCACTTCGGGTAATCCGCGAACTCAAGGCAATCATATTTACTCCAAGAGCAAGCGACGGCAGCAGCAGATATTTGAAGTTTTCCATGACGGTATCGCCGGTGCCAAAGGCTGGTAAAATATCGAGCTTATAAGAAAACAGTAAAACGAGCAGGACTCCTGTAAAAAAGACCGGAGATGAGACACCACTTAGGGCAAATAGGGAAGAGATATAGTCAACCCATGTATTTTTTTTCACAGCCGCAATGATCCCCAGTGGTATCGAAATGAGGACTGTAATTACTAAACTCATCAGCACCAGCTGAATTGTCATTGGCAGCCGCTCTGAAATCATTGAGGTCACCGCTTGCTTCTGCTTAAAGCTTTCACCTAAGTCGCCGGTTACCGCATCTTTGATCCAGTAATAGTACTGTGTGTAAATAGGTTCGTTCAAATGATACTTTTCTCTAATATTTTCAAGTACTTCCGGCGATGTCTGCTTGCCCCCTACCATCACAAGTGCCGGATCTGTCGGGCTCAAATGGGACATACCAAAAATAAGCACCGAGACAAAAAAGAGCACAGGAATTAACAATAGCAATCTTCTAACAATGTACGTAAACATGTTTCCACCACCTTAATTTTTCGAGTATGTTTACCAACCGCATTGGGCCTCCTAATCTGGTATTTTCATTATTATTGTTATTGTAACAATCCCCTGCACTGCATCATTTAAAAATCTAATCAAAATATTTTAAATATTTGATTAATTATTCCGATTATTAAATACGGCATAGTCCTGCTCAACTATGCCGCTGCTTTCATTAATTTTTTTCGCGAATATTTGTTAATCACCATCATTGTCAAGCAAGAAAACACGGAGCCTGCTATAATCCCCAGCTCCAGTGAATAAAGTATTGCGGTGACAACAGAGACAATAAACCCTGCTCCGAGGACAAATCGATTCAGCAGTTGATTTGCAGAAGTCCACAGGAACACCCCTGTTAATGGCCCCCAAAGCAGCCCAAAGTATAACAAAACATCTAATAGTGTAATTTTAAAAAACGTAACAATCACCACAGGAACGAAAGTATATAGCAAGGCAATCAGTGGAAATCGCTGAGACTCGCTACTTCTAACGTTTCCCCACATCCTTACCCCTTGGCCGATGAGGATCAGAATATTTGTCATTAAGAAGAGAACTTGGCCAAAATGTCCGCCGAATTGTTGGATGACCAGTATACAGATATGATCGCTTTGCTCTGGCCAGATGGCCTCTGCCTTTGCCAGAAATGCAATTGAACCCAATGAAATCGGGACCACCATCCAAATAAGTGCAGATATAATCGTCGGCCCAATCTTTTCTTTCGTCTTTCCATTTGGAGAAAAATAATGGTGAAGAAATTGATGTGCGATTAAAATTATTCCGATGTTTACTAGCAAAATCCATGTTTCCCGACTATCAAACCGCAGCATCTCGTTTGCCAGAAAATGCAATCCCGAATAAACAGTAGGAATACTGACATTCAAATAAACGAGCGTCGGAATTAAGAAAGAAAAAATTAATCCAAGAATAACCGTCGTAATCGCCTGCCCTTCCTGATTCACCCTAAGAAAAATCAATATAACCGCAACGATTGTAATCAATGAAAAGATGGTATAGTAAGGAATATTATTAATGAATAGCAATGCAAACATCTTTCCAACCATAAGCAGACAAGTGAGCAGCTCAATAGTATACAGCGAGTAAATGAAAATATGAAGCCATCGATCCAACTGTTGGAAGGTTTGTCCTTTTTGGTAAAAATAAATAATAAAAAAGGATACAGCTCCAATGATGGAAAAGCCAACGAGTCCTAAAATGCCATGATCGAGGGCGATTTGGCAGGAAATAAAAAAAATCAACGGGGTAATCCAGGGAATTAATTTTTGAATGATAGTTGTAGCCACTATTGTTTTCACCCGACTTCTTTTCTGTATTGGCTCGGCGACAAACCTGTCATCTTCTTAAAACTGACGGCAAAATAGGCAGAACTGTTAAACCCGACCATATCTGAAACAACTTCCACCTTATATTTTTGTTTTAATAACTCCTTCGCCTTGTTAATCCGGACACTCAGTAAGATCTCGGTAAACGTCTTTGCAATCTCCTTTTTAAAAAGTCGGTTTAAATGCGATGAACTGACATGAACCGCAAGGGCAACATCCTTTAACGTCAGATCTTTGTAATAGTTCTCTTGAATATATTGAATTCCCCGCGTTACACTCGATTCATCACGATTTTTCATATCCCTTATCGCATCACGGAATGATTGCATTAAATCGTCTGAACAGCCAATTCCGTAGGTGAAGGATAGTTCTTCTTCAATTTCGAATTTCAGCAGCTTTTCCCTTGTAATCGTCAAATTCTCCTCACTGGTGACATATACTTCTGCCCCGTCGAATGGTTCGGTTGAAAGATATCCTGCGGTTTCTTCAAAATAGCGTGCAAAATCCGCTCTCCAGCTAGGATCATCATAGTTCATTGCTACGACTACCTTAGGATGGAACCCAAACTGTCTAACAATCTCCTCCTTAGCAATATGACCTGCCCCAAATAATAAATTTTCGAGGATGGACTGTTTAAAAAGGGTTCGCAGTGATTGCTTTTCATTCCATTGATTTTTTAATTTTGTGAAGGTGTAGATGAACTCCGATGTATGAAATGGTTTTAATAAATAGTGGCTGGCACCAAGTTCCATAGCCTTTTGTGCATAATGAAAGTCGCTATAGGCAGAGCTCATCGCAACGACCAAATCAGGCCAGTCCCTTCTAATAATTTCTAAAGTTTCAAGTCCGCTTAAGCCGGGCATTTTAATATCCAAAAATGCCAAATCGATTTTTTCCCGCCTTAAGGCCTCAAGCGCCGCTAACCCATTCTCGACTGCTATAATCTCGTTCTCCCCATTGTCGCGAAGCATTTTTTCCAGATTTAGCAGCTCTAACGGTTCATCATCAACTAGCAGAATGTTCACATTCGTTTCCTCCCTCTATCGTGATGAGACAGCTTGTACCTTCCGGTGAACTGACAATGTCCATATCCCCCTGGTCTCCAAAGTAATGCTTGATGCGAAGATATGTATTTTTGATTCCAATCCCAAACTCATCGGAATCTTGTCCTGTTTCCTTCCAGCTGTTATATTGTTCAATTAGTCTGGCCGGCATCCCAATACCATTATCGATGACGCGGATCCGCATTTTATTCCTTGTATTATAGGTCACGATTTTTATAAAACCGCCTTCGACTTTCGGCTCAATTCCATACTTACAGGCGTTTTCTACCAATGGTTGGATAATTAGCATCGGAATCTTGAAATCGTGTAAATTAGGACTGCTGTCTATTTCCCAAGAGAGACGGCCGCCAAAGCGTAGTTTCTGAATTTTTAAATACATTTGGACACTTGCTAGTTCGTCACGAAGTTTGACAAGCTGCTGTGAGTCACGGATGGTATAACGCAATAATGCTGAAATAGCGAACACAGCATCCTCAGCGTCATGATTCTTTTCCAGCCGAATTAACGATGTGATTGCATTCAATGAGTTAAATAAGAAATGAGGATGTATTTGTGAGGCTAAGTTGCTTAGTTTGGCTTCTTTGAGTAGATTTTCCAATTCCGTTTTCTTTTTCTCTACTTTTAAATATTCATGCTCCTTCTCAAAAATAAGCAGGGCAACGAGCGTTGTTAAACTGGCAACACCCCCAACAATACCAAATACAATAATGATGGTGAACATCGATTTTGATAGAATCATTGGTTTCCCCCTTTATATTTATTCTGAATATTTTAAATTTAATATACAATATATTATCACATAAATAGGGGAGTGAGAATAGTCCCACTCCCTTTTTCTTAATTATTTAAGTTTCATATTTTTAGTAAATGCATCCCAGTACCATAATGGTGTGATATCATAACCATTGAGGTCCTGATTAGCCGCCAAAATTTGTTTTGGATGGTTAAGCATAATCCATGGTGAATCTTCGGCAATAATCTTTTCTGCTTTAATCATTAATTCTGTCCGCTTCTTATCATCTGTTAACACAGCTTGTTCATCTAACAGCTTATCAACTTCCTTATTACTGTAATTAGCAAAGTTCGAACCACCATCGCCACGGTTGTTTGAATGGAAGACAGGTTGCAGGTTACCAACAGGATCTGGGAAGTCTGCCCCCCAAGAAGTCATGATAATATCATAGTCTCGTTTTCCGCTGAATGCTCTTGTATTTAGTTCCTCATTTGTAACCTTTTCAATCTTAAGATTGACTCCGATTTGCTTGGCTGCTGCTTGAATGGCTAGTGCTGAGTTCAAGTTTAACGTATCACTATCGGTTAAGATGGTAGCCTCAAATCCATTCGGAACGGAAGACTTCGCCAAATACTCCTTCGCTTTGTTTAAATCATGAGCATAGTCAGGGATATCCTTGTAGGCTGCTTCCCAAAGGTCAGAGTGGAATACCCATGTCGCTTTTCCAAGCGGAATCGCTTTTGCAGGTGCTCCTGAATCCTTGACAATATCTTTTAAAATCTTGTCTTTATCTAGGGCATAGTTTAACGCTTTTCTCACATTCACATCATCAAACGGCTTTTTGCCGATATTCATAGCCGCAAAATCATTCAGGAAGCTGTCCACCATGCCAATTTTAATATGTTCCATTCCTTGAACAACTGGAATTAAGTCAAGCGGCAACCCAATTGTCGCCGTAATTTGTCCTGTCTTTAATCCAGTGACGACTGTCGTTCCTTCCGGAAGTACCTTAAAAACGACTTTATCCAAATAAGGGCCGCCAGATTTATCCCAATAATTTTCATTTTTCTCTAGAGCAATTTCCGAACCTGTCTGCCAGCTAACATATTTAAAAGGGCCAGTACCCATCACGCCGCCATCTGGCTTACCAAAGTTCTCCTTATTTTTTTCATAATAAGCCTTACTGACAATATGACCGCCAGTAGTTGCTGGAACATAGCGCCATAATGTATCTTCCTGCTTAAGCGTCACCTTAACCGTCCACTCGTCAACCTTTTCAATCTTATCGACGTTGTTATACATCCAACCAACGTAAGAAGCAGTTTTGGGATCTTTTATCCTCTCCATTGAAAAAATTACATCATCAATTGACATTGGTGTTCCATCAGCGAATTTTACGTCTTTGCGGATTTTATAAATATATGTCTTCGAATCGGGACTTTCCCAGCTTTCCGCAAGCAGTGGCTGTAATTGACCTTTTTCATCAAATTTTAATAATCCCTCAGTGATTTGGGTGACAACCGGGTTTGTTGTAAAGTCGTAGGAAAATGCAGGATCAAGTGAGACAATATCACCCGGCAACGCAAATGTCAGCGTCCCTCCGCCCTTTGAGCCCCCGCCCTTCGTTTCCTTTGAAGTTTTTTCGTTGCTGCAAGCTGCCATAATCATCGTAAATAGCAGCATGAACGTAATAACAAGACGCTTACTTAATTTCATACATTCAACCCCTTCTTTTTATTTGAATTTTCAGACTTATTGTTATTATGCAGTCTCTAATTTTGCAATTGTTTAAAAAATGAATCATCATTTCTTTAATATACAATCATTATAATTTACTATTTAATTTGATTATTAAAACTATATTGACAGTTTGAGTTACCTAGCTTACTGTTGGGATAACAGGAAGTAAATCCCATTAAGATTGGGCGGTTGATCCTTTTACATGAAACTCTCCCCAGCCCATTAAGTTAAAAGGAAGGTGATTGGGTGCATTACTTAGATCCCGAGCAGTCTGTTTATAGTTTTTCAAAAAATCATCAGCCTCAGTTGACGATTAACAGCGGTGAAAAGGTAGTTTTTCGCACATTCGACTGTTTCACAAACCAGGTAACTTCAGAGGCTGACCTCGTCACAACGCTTGATTTTTCAAAAGTTAACCCGGCTACAGGTCCGGTTTTTATCGAGGAGGCCATGCCAGGCAATGTGCTTAAGGTGGAAATTCACGATATAAAGGTTCGAGATTGGGGAGTGATTTGCACGCTTCCGGATATCGGTGTCCTCAAGCATCGCGCAGAAACGCAAACCAAAATTGTCGCGATTGAACACAGTCAAACCGTTCATTTTAGTGAGGACATTTTGCTGCCGGCGGTTCCAATGATCGGCGTCATCGGCTGTGCCCCAGCTGGCGACGAGATTCCCTGCGGCTACTCTGGGGACCATGGAGGTAACATGGATAACCATATTATCACAAGAGGCTCTACCGTCTATCTCCCAGTCCATGTCCCTGGTGCTCTGTTTGCCCTCGGTGATATCCATGCCTCGATGGGAGATGGCGAAATCTGCGGCACTGGTGTGGAGACAGCCGCAGAGGTGAAAACGACAATAAGCGTCTTAAAAGGTGTCACCCTCCCGCGCCCGTTCGTTGAAACGGAGAAGAATTGGTATACTGTCGCCTCGGGTGATAATCTACAGGAAGCCATTCGTAAAGCCTCAGAAGATATGCAGGATTTACTTGTGAAAAACTGGGACCTCTCTGCGACAGATGCCTTTTTGCTGATGTCGGTTGCCGGTGATGTGCAAATCTGCCAATGCTGCGCAGCCATTGATGTCATCGCCAGATTCAGAATGCCCAAACTCGAAAGCCTACCGCGGTTGATTTAATAGTTTTATTTTCCTGTAAATCAACTGGGTTTGTTTGCATGAAAGGGTGCCTTTTTTATTGTGAAATCAACTGGGATTATTGCACGGAGGGGTATCTTTTTTATTGTGAAATCAACTGGGTTTGTTGCACGTAAAGCTGTCTTTTTCCCAGTGCACTTGAGTATAATGCTAGTAAACTAGTAAAATTAGTTTTACAATTCGCAATATAATTACATAGTCCATAAGGAGGTATGGAAACATGGTTGAAACATTAGCTTGTGGAGACGCGATTTATGCCTTTAGTAAAAATAACCGTCCAGTGAAAACGGTCGAGTCTGGGTCTACCATCTCGATTGAAACGTACGATTGCTTTCAGAACCAAATTCGCTCCAACGATACGGAGATTAACTCGATTGATTGGGAGCAAATCAATCCTGCTACCGGGCCCATTTTTGTAAAGGATGCCCTGCCTGGTGATGTTTTATCTGTTAAGATTGAAAAAATAGACTTGGCGGACGAGGGGGTTATGACCGTTGGGCCAGGGCTTGGTGTCATGGGGCATCGGTTGGAAAAGTTTGAAGCGAAGATGATTCCGATTGTGGATGGGAAGGCTGTGTTCAACGATAAAGTCGAAATTCCGCTTAATCCCATGATTGGCGTGATCGGCGTTGCTCCCGCTGGCGATCCGGTTTCTTGCGGGACACCTGGTGCACACGGCGGTAACATGGATACGAAACTGATTACCGAGGGGGCTACTTTGTATTTCCCCGTATTTGCGGAAGGAGCCTTATTTGCCTTAGGCGATTTGCATGCGGCTATGGGTGACGGCGAAATTGGAGTTTCTGGAATCGAAATTCCCGGGAGTGTGACCGTGACTCTGAACGTGATTAAAGGGCGCGCGTTGCGACACCCGCTGCTCGTGAATGACGACGGGATGGCTGTGATTGTGTCTGCCGAGACGCTTGATGAAGCTGCTAAAATTTCGGTGGAGGAAATGATTGATTTGCTCCTGCCTCATACGGATTTAAGCTTGAATCAACTCACTATGCTAATGAGTGCCGTCGGGCAGACGCAGATTTCGCAAATTGTCGACCCGCTGGTCACCGCGCGCTTCTTTGTGCCAAAAGCGGTGCTAGAAGCGTATGATGTGAAGTTGTTCTAAGTGTTGCGTTTTGTAATTGAGGGGTTGCTGCCACTTTAGTGACTGGGGGCGGCGGCCCTTTTTTGTGTGACGACTGTTCTATTGGCTCACATCGGAGTCCAAAGCTGACCAAACATACAGCATAATAAGATCTCAAGGCCTAAACATAGGCCCTTTTTTATGTACAATATTTCAAATACTTAAACCTGAAACTAACCCACCTAGGACCTTCATACCTATTTTTGAAAAATCTGAAAAATCATAGAAACATTCCTAATTCTATGACAAAATGGAAATGGTGCTCGGCCAAATTTTTTAGAAAAAGAGGGGTGGGTTTGAATGAGTAAAAGAAAACTATTGGGATCAATTGCGCTTAGTTTGGCACTTCTAATTCCAGGGTCAGGATTTATTGCAAAGGATGTCATGGCGGAACAGCAAGAGACAAAAGCAACAGCCCAGCTTAAGGTTGGCGATGTAAAGGTGGTACCTCTCCAAGTAACAGGTCCGGCAAAGGATCGGCTTAACCTCATCATCCTTGGTGATGGTTATACCGCTGAGGAGATGGATAAGTTTCAACAGGATGTTGAGCGAAATTTAAATGTGCAGTGGAGTGTAGAGCCATTCCGGAGCTATCGTTATTACTTCAATGTCTATATGGTTCAAACACCTTCCAAGGATTCCGGTATCAGTTGCGATCCTGATGATGGCAATGTAAGGCGGAACACGGTGTTCAACTTGCAATTTGCAAATCAATGTCCAGCAGATAAGCTAGCCCGCGGTGTTACATATGGTACAGGCGGAACGGAAGCACGTAACAATATTCTCAATAACTATGTGGCAAAAGAACTAGGTATCCCTGCTAACGCGCAAAATATTCAAACTCTTGCCATTGCTAATACCTTCACTTATGGCGGTATCGGCGGCGTTCATGCGACGACTACTGGGGGAAGCCCGCAAGGCCCGTTGGTTTCGTTACACGAGATAGGACACTCCCTTGGTAATCTGCAGGACGAGTATGCTTATTATGAGCGTGGTGTTCCGGGAGGGCCTCACCCTAATAGAGAGCCTAATTCCATCCATCACACTCGCCTTACATCCAGCCAAATGACGGAGCAAAAGACCAAATGGTGGCGCTGGCTCGGCGAGGAAAGTGAATCTGGCGGAATCATCAAGGCTGCTGACTCAGACGGTCATGAAAGCGGCTACTATTACAGTTCAGATGTTTATCGACCAAGTGAACACTCAATGATGCGCCATACTGGATTTTATTTTGACCAAGTCGGCAGAGAACAGGTGACGCAGCGGATTACTGGTATGAGGAATGCTGGAGTCATGCCGCTAGCCTCCACGCCTGTCGGAGAGGTCGGACCAAAGGATGTACTATGGGTGGAAACCATGCACCCGCGCTTCCATATGCTTGATGTAGCTTGGGAACTAAACGGCAAAGAACTGGGACAAACGCAAAACAGCCGTCATTTACAGCTTGCCGACCTTAATGTTCAGACCGGTGATAAAATCAAGGTAACCGTTAAAGACAAAACCGACTTTGTTCGTGACCCTAATCATTTGAATGGTCCAAGGATGACCCAGACTCGTGAGTGGACCGTTGGAAAACCACTGCCGAAGACTGATGTGGATGTAAAATTTACTTACACATCCGTGACGGATCATCCATTAGCAAACAATGAGGTTGCCTTTGTTGAAACGGCCAATCCGAATGATCGTGTTTTAAATGTAACCTGGGAGCTTAATGGCCAAAAGCTGAGAGATACCAATAACAGTCGTTTGCTTGATTTAGGAAAGTTAAACCTGCCAAAGGGAACTTCCCAATTGAAAGCAACGGTAACAGACCCTGCTAATCCAAAGGGCCCTTCCGATACCGTCAACTGGACGGTCGATAACGGGCTGCCATCCGCTCCGCGCAGTTTATCAGAGCCGCTTGTGAAGCTGGATAGCGGGAAAGTGGAGCACAATGTTTACTTCAATGAGTTTGACATGCTGCTCAATCCTAAGGATGACCAGAAAGGTTACATCGTAGGAGAGTTCCGTTTAGACCATGATGGCTGGTACAACTATTTTGGATTCCCGGAAAAACCTAATGGTACACCATTCAAATTTAGCCACTCCGGAACAGATATCAAAGCATTAACCTATGGTAACCTTGGTACCGGCGGCTTGTCCAAGGCAACTTTTGAACAGTCATATAAGAAAGGTGACCCTGGTGGTCCATTCATTCCTGGTTTCGGTACACATACCGTGGAACATCGAGCAATTGATGCCACCGGAAATATTGGCAACCCGGAAATGTATAAAGCAACCGTTTTACCAGGTGAATTACCTGTATGTACCACAACGTTAACTGGTAAGCAAAAAGGCGGTTTAGTGTTATCAAAAGGCGTGACCTGCTTGAAAGATGCAGTAGTTGCCGGTGGTGTTACGATTAAAAACGGTGCTTCCGTAGTCATTAGCGACAGTACCATTAATGGCGGCATACAAGCAAGCAAGGCCGATACCATTCAACTATTTGGCACAACTGTAAATGGTAAATCAGAAGTTACCGGTACTAGCAGCAATGTGACCTTAGCCGGAAATAGGTTTAATGGCGGACTTAAACTAGCAAACAATACCCAAATCTCTGCCAATAAGCAATACGGCGACTATGGCCCGATTTTGTCCGGAAACTCCATCAACGGCAAGGTCGAATGTAGCGGTAATAGCTCAAATATCAATGACTTTGGTGCAGCTAACAACATCAACGGCAGCTTAACCGGACAATGTAAAGACCTATAGAGAAAAATTCCTGGAGCGACTTTGGAACAGCCTGATAAAGTAATCAATTTTGTATATATAATTCTGGTATTCGGGGAAACCACCTGATGGCGTCCACAATTGTATGATGACTTAAGGCTTTTCCCTAAAAGTACCACACGTTCAAGGGAATAAGGTAACAACATTCACCAAAAAAGAAAACCCCCTGCGGCTTTAATAGTTTTTGCAAAACTATTGTTGCATGCAGGGGTTTTTTTACTGATGAATACTTTCTTATCAGTAGACCGTCGCCATAGACTCTTTCTATGAATTTTTGCAACTTCTTGTCCATTAGA
This sequence comes from Bacillus rubiinfantis, assembly GCA_000752035.1. Taxonomy (GTDB): domain Bacteria; phylum Bacillota; class Bacilli; order Bacillales; family Cytobacillaceae; genus Neobacillus; species Neobacillus rubiinfantis. The sequence continues at coordinate 525,354 of CCFE01000011.1, forward strand.
CCGCTTCTATTGGACAACTTTTCTTGAAAAACTAGTTTTCTGTCCATTAGACCGCTCCTATTGGACAGCTTTTCTTAAAAAACCAGATTCTTGTCCATTAGACCGCTCCTATTGGACAACTTTTCTTAAAAAACTAGATTCTTGTCCATTAGACCGCTCCCTATTGGACAACTTTTCTTGAAAAACTAGTTTTCTGTCCATTAGACGCCCCCTATGAGACAACTACTCCAGAAAAACCAAATTTTTGTCCATTAGACGCCCCCTATGAGACAACTTTTCCAGAAAAACTAAATTCCTGTCCATTAGACCGCTCCTATTAGACAAGTTTTCTCGAAAAACCAGATTCTTGTCCATTAGACGCCTCCTATTGGACAACTTTTCTTAAAAATCTAGTTTTCTGTCCATTAGACCGCTCCTATTGGACAAGTTTTCTCGAAAAACCAAATTCTTGTCCATTAGACGCCCCCTATTGGACAACTTTTCTTAAAAAACCAGATTCTTGTCCATTAGACGCCCCCTATTGGACAGCTTTTCTTAAAAATCTAGTTTTCTGTCCATTAGACGCCCCCTATTGGACAACTTTTCCAGAAAAACTAGATTCCTGTCCATTAGACGCCTCCTATGGGACAGCTTCTCTTAAAAATCCAGATCGCTGTCCCATAGACGCCGCTACGCCCCCCCACCCGCAGAATCCCCTTAGGCGTTTTTCCATAACAAAAATCTTAAAGACTACAGATGACCTTTTCCGAATTCGCTACGGGCTTTACCATTTTTCCAATCGGCTCGGAGACGATTTCGCCATTTTCCATCACGGTTGTGCCGCGGACAATCGTGGCGACGGGTATGCCTTTTACTGGGAACTGGTCAAAGGCGGTTACTTTGCTTTTACTGTGGAGATTTTCTCTTTTAATCACTGTTTCTTTACTCATATCCACGATGGTGATATCGGCATCGGTGCCAACCGCTAAAGAACCTTTTTGCGGGTAGATGCCAAACTGCTTGGCGGGGTTTTCCGCTAACAGCTCACAAACCTGTTGTAAGCTGATTTTCCCCTCACTCACCGCATTCAAAAGCAATGGAGCCAAAGTTTCAACGCCGCACATTCCGGCTGGAATTGACCATAAATCGCCATCTTTCTCTTCTTCTGTGTGCGGGGCATGGTCTGAGCAAACAATGCTGACCGTGCCATCTTGAATACCTTGCCACAATGCCTGCTGGTCTTTCTTATACTTCACAGGTGGATAGACCTTCATTTGTGGGCCAATTTTTTCATAGTCTTCATTATTTAAAAACAGGAAATGCGGGCAGGTTTCCGATGTGATCGGGTAGCCTTCGCGTTGTGCCTGGCGAACCAATTCCACTCCTTCACCGGTACTGACGTGTAAAATATGGAGCCGAGTACCGAGTTTTTTGGCCATGGCAATGCCGGATTGAATCGTCATTTCTTCTGCCAAATTCGGCCGCCCTTCCAATAATGCCTCATAATCCCGGCGCCCGGATTCTTCTACTTTCTTGGTCAATCTCTGGATAATCTGATTATTTTCCGCATGGATGGCAATAATTTGGCCAGTTTTTCCGACTTCTTTAAAAATATCATAGACCTCACCATCGGGCAGCGGCGGGATCACGCCTTCATCGCCTTCCTTGTAGTTGTACATCAATTGAAACGTTTGGCTATTAATCGCATATCCCCAGAAAAACTTAAAGCCAATAACACCTGCTTCATGGAGAGGAACAATGTCCTTCATATTGAGGTCGCCAAGGCAAATACCCCAAATGCCAAAGTCAACATGTGCTTTCGGAGTGAGATTATCTTCCTGCTTCCGCAGATTCTCCACATTGTTGATGGGCGGATTCGTATTCGGCATTTCAAAAATCATCGTGACCCCGCCAGCGGCAGCTGCTTGTGTACTATAATAAAAGTCCTCCTTATAGGTTGCCCCTGGATCTCTTGAGTGTACATGGGTATCGATGAATCCTGGGAGAACATACTGCTCAGCGGCATCTGTTGTTTTTTTCGCTTCGCCTTCAAGCTCCATCTCAGAGATAGCCGCGATTTTTCCATCTTTAATATACAAATTTCCTTTGACAAAGTCGGTACTAGTATAGATATAGCCGTTTTTAATCACATGATCCCAAACCATTACAATCGCTCCTTTTATTCCGCCTTAACGGGCAATAAGACCCCCACTTCAAGATTACAAGTCTAAAAGGAATCTAGGTGGGGCAACTGCCCGTAAAGGTCCGATTGGTTCAACTAACTATCCATGGGGGATGAAGAAAACCCCCACTATGGAAGTTTCATTTTATGAAATGTCGACTTTTCCGATAATATCTGTAATAGTGTCGATTCCGTATTGTTCCATATATTCCTCGATTTCCGCTAAGATGGTCAGCATCGCGGTTGGCTGGATAAAACTAGCCGTTCCAACTTGCACAGCTGTTGCCCCTGCGAGCATCATTTCAATTGCATCTTCGCCTGTCATCACACCGCCACAGCCAATAATTGGCAACCCCGTCACCTGATGGACCTGATAAATCATTCGGACAATCAACGGTTTGATGGCTGGACCAGAAATCCCGCCCATCCCATTACCTATCTTTGGTTTGCGCGAATGGACATCAATCGCCATGGCAATAAAGGTGTTGGCCACTGTTAAGGCGTCCGAACCGCCCTTATCTGCCGCCTGAGCAATCGTGCCAATACTCGTTACATTCGGAGACAGTTTTGTAATCAGCGGCTTATCGGTTACCCCTCTTACCGCCTTAACGAGCTGATAGGTAATCTCCTCATCCATCCCAAATGCTAGGCCATTATTTTTCAAATTAGGGCAAGAGATATTTAGTTCTAGCGCAGCCACTTCCTTCATCGCCGCCAGCTTCTCGCTGACTTCCGCAAATTCTTCAATACTATCAGCGGAAATACTTGAAATCAGCGGACTATCAAATTGCCCGTAAAAAGGAACGATTACCTTTTGATAATAGTCCAAGCCTTTACTCTGGATGCCAATGGAATTAATCATTCCCCCGACCGTTTCACAAATTCGCGGCGTTGCATTCCCTTTGCGGGGCATTTTGGTAATACTTTTTGGGACAAGTGCTCCCAGCTGGTTGAAATCCAGCACTTTCGCCATTTCTTCACCAAATGTCCCTGAAGCAGGCATAATCGGATTTTTCAAATGAAGACTACCAATGGAAACCTGTAAATTTCTCATCTCAATTCAAAACCACCTTTTGTAGCGGAAGTACCGGCCCATCCTGACAGATTCGTATGGTTCGAATCTCATCGTTCTCCACGACATCACACACACAGGCAAAGCAGGCACCCATGGCACAGCCCATATGTTCTTCCAAGGCGATTTCGGCAAATAAACCATATTGTGCGGATAGCTCTTTCATTAAACGGGACAATCGCCGTGAGCCACAGGTGTAAACGGCATCAATTGAATGGCGCAGAATGATCTCCTCAGCCAGCCCCCTTACAAATGCAGGGTCACTTGTTTTCTCCTCATCAGTGACAACAAATGTCCGAATACCGGCTTGTTGGAGCTCTTTTTCTACTAAAATATCATCTCTGGAGCGCGCACTTAAAATCGCATAACAAGGGATTCCCTTCTGTCCCGCGGCAAAGGCTAATGCTGACAGGGTCGCAATCCCAACACCTCTGGCCACTAGTAAAATGCCTTTGCTGCCTTCCGTAATCGTAAAACTAGTGCCGACCGGCCCAAAAATATCAAGCAGCTGGTTTGGTTGCCTCTCAGCCAATTTCTTTGTCCCTGCCCCTTTAACAAGGTAAAGAAATTCCAATGTATTATCCTTTTCGTTGATGCGATAAATACTGAATGGGCGTCGCAGCAAGGGATTGACATGATCAACCGTTCGGATATGGAAAAACTGACCTGGCTTGACATCCTGCACATCCCACCCAGGAATGGATATCTTCATATGCCAATAGCGTCGGTTGATTTGCTGATTGAAGAGGATTTCAGCCTTTGTAAGGTTCATTGCAATCCCTCCAATGAAACGGATTTGTTGCTGCACCGGCATACAGGAGGACGGCAGCTTCTAATAAATCAATCCCCGCTAAAATATCTTCCAGTTCGGTATGTTCATCTGGATGGTGACTCAAACCATCCTTTGAAGGAACAAAAATGAGCCCCACTGGTCCCAAACCTGTCATATTCATTGCATCATGCCCGGCACCGCTTTGCATAAATGTAAAAGTGAGACCTCGCTCTTCACAAAGCTCTTTTAGTGATTGCCCCACTTCTGGAGAAAGCAGAACAGGCTCTTCGCTGCTAATCTCTTCCCTTTCAATAACAAGCTGTCTTTTCTCCTTGATGACCGCAATGATCTGTTCTAACTGGTTTACCACCCGTTGCCGCGACTCAGTCGAAGTCGAGCGAATATCAACCTTCATCTCGACCTCTCCCGGTACGACATTCATGGCTCCTGGGACAACGTCTAAGACTCCTACCGTGGCGACAGTTCCAGAGGCTTTTTCCTGATTTGCCGCTGTTTCAAGTGCCAGGGCAATCTCAGCTGCGCCTAGAAAGGCATCACTTCTCATGTTCATTGGTGTGGTACCAGAGTGCGAAGCCTTGCCAAAAATCTTGATAATAAATCGGGCAGGGGCAGCAATTCCTGTAACAATCCCAATTTGTTTCTTTTCCATTTCGAGTACCGGGCCCTGCTCAATATGCAGTTCGAAAAAGGCCTTGAAACGTTCCGTGCTTCGATCCGCCTCATCGATAGCATCAAAATCCAGTGCACAAAGGGAGAAGGCTTTTTCAAGAGTAATTCCATCCCGGTCCTTTAAATGACGATATTTTTGTTTATTGATTTTTCCCGTCATCGCTTTACTTCCTAAAGTAGAAATACCAAAGCGTGACGACTCCTCACAGGCAAAGGCGATGAGTTCGATGGGATGGTCCGTTATGATTCCCTTGTCGTTTAGCCGCCGAATGATTTCTAAGCCGGCGGTAACTCCGACAACGCCATCATATTTTCCCCCGTGGTAGACCGTATCAATATGAGAGCCCATCACCACTGGAGGCAAGTTGGGATTTTTCCCTTCTCTTCTGGCAATCACATTCCCGGCATGATCTAATCTGGCATTCATTTTTGCATCTTTACAGAACCGCATGAGTGCGTGGGTACAAGCCTGTTCTTCATTTGTATAGGCAACGCGGGTAATCCCCTTTGTCCCTGAGTTATATTGATTGATATTATCTAGCAAAGCTTGATACCGCTGTTTATTTTCCATTTATAGCCTCCTCCCACTAATTTCGCTGTTTCGCTTTACAATGCGATAATCCCTTTCCCGTCTTTTATCGTGATATGAGTGCCAAACTCGCTCGATAATTCAGCCAGCTCACGCAGTACTTTTTCACCATGTTCCACATCCGTAAACATCGGTTTGCCTTTTCCGCCTCGGCTTTTTTCAAACCCGAGAGAGATCGGCGTTAGTTCAATTTCCGCTATGTCCCCGCCGCTAACCTCGAATGCGGCCACGACTGATTCAAACACTTTTGGATTGGCAGCAAGCCCTCTTGTGCCGTGCTGACTTCGCGCATCCATCCCATCTGCTGGTGTATGCGTATGGTCAAGTTTGTAAAGGTCGTAAAATTCTGCTGGTTGCCGTTCTACGGTATCATTTTGAAAAATAAAATCTCCTAAACTATAAAAAATCGGCTTTCCTTTATAAACCTCGATTCCTCTCAGAATATGAGGACCGTGCCCAATCACGCCGTTTGCCCCGTGATCAATACAGAAGCGGCTAAATTCCTGTAGGAAATCGGCTGGTTTGTTTTTCTCCATTCCCTTCATTTCATGGGCATGCAGGCTAACGAAAACAAGATCGGCCTGACGCGAGGCTTCCCGAATTGTTTTTTCAATTCGCGCTGCGTCAGCTTGATCCATAAATGTCGCAGTCCCTGGCTCACCTGCTTCAAAATAAAGATCGCCCAAAATAAATGGACCGGTTTCGTCCTTCCAAAATCCTTCCTTCACATTCAAGTTCCTTGTGGCATTCACTTCCGTTGTGGCACCGATTTCTTTTAATAGTTGCAGCGTTTCACTGCTCACCTTATGTACCTTCTTGTGACCAAGCGGATTAACACCCGGTCTGCCGGGAACATCGGGCCGCTGCTCCCCGGCGCGGTGCCATTTTTCAAAGGAGGATGTTACAGAGATTAGCGCCACTCTGCCAGCTTTTGTCTCCAAATATTTTGGCTGTGAAGCTTCGGCTAGATTTCGGCCAATTCCAGCAAACACCCAATCAGCTTTTTCTAAACACGTAATTGTTGATAGTAACCCGCCATGCAGCCAATCAAGACAATGATTATTCGCACAAGCAAGAATATTAAAGCCGAGCCAATCTAAATCCTTAAGCACAACTGGCCGCGCTGCTGCCCATGTTCCGCCGCTCGTTGCCGATGGGGACTGGTCAAAGTTATGAACTGTCACTTCGAAATTGGTAAATCTCACATCAAACCCAGCCAAATAGTCGCGAATTTCCAACAAGCCGTCATCGTCCCTTGGCAATCTTTGCGTTATAAACGAATCACCTGTTACAGCAATTTTTATCGTTTCCATTCTACTTCTTACTCCCTTCTAGAGATTAATAGAGGTTAGCATTTGCATTGATTTCAAATGATTGCTAGCTTTTTCGGAAACCATTTTTAATTGATAAATAATCGCTTGCTGGTCTGTTTCGATGAGAGAATTTTCCCCTACCACACTGAGACTCATCGAGGTCTTGTGCTCTCCGTGAAAAATGGGCACAGAAATCGCTGATACCCCAATTTCTAACTCCTGCAGGCAAAAAGCAATGCCCTCTTGTAACACGTTCCTTAATTCAGCTTCTACATCCTCTCGAGTAGACAAGGTAAACGGGGTAATCACCGTAAAGTCTTCCTTGTCAAGAAGGGAAGAAACCCGTTCCGGTTCTTGATAAGCGAGGATCGCCTTGGCAGCGGCCGTACAATAAAATGGCATCCGCTGTCCAACATGAACAAAGTATTTATTCCGCAGCTCTGATGGCTGGTGGGTTTGGATACAATAAACCTGGTCTTCTTGGAACCTGCTTAAATAAGAGTAAAGCCCTGTTTTTTGTGAAATTTCTTCACAGTATTGGCCCATTAATCCAATCGGATCCTGAGACCGTAAAAATTGGCTTCCCCAAAATAGAGCTCGAGGTCCTAGTACATATTGTTTGGTCTGCGGGTTTCGGGTCACAAGCTGATGAGCTAACATACTGTTGAGCATCCGGTGAATCGTGCTTTTACTTAGCTCCGTTTTTCTTGACAGCTCGCTAATGCCAATTCCTTCGACCGTGCTCTCACTAATACAATCCATTACTTCAGTAAATCGATTCAGCCATTCCATGATCAGTTCTTCCTTTGCTTAAAAAATAAGTGTTCTGTTTACCGGGACGCTGTTCCACTATAATGGGAAGTTCCCCCGGGTAATTCAAGCTTACCGGGGGAACCCTTATGCATTTTAGATTAGCAAAACTGGATAAAGTCACTGTGTTACGGTTAAGTTTTTTTTAAGCTAGTTCCTTCCCTTTTGTTTCTGGTATTAAAAAGATGAACGCCAACGCCGATAAGATATAAATTCCGGAAATTAAGCTAAGCGCAAAGCTTAAGGAATGATTTAGCGAGATGTAGCCAATGACAAATGGTGCAAAGCCAGCAATTGCCCGGCCGATATTGAAGATAATATTTTCAGCCGATGACCGTGCTTCTGTTGGATAATTCTCGGCCAATAATGCTCCGTAACCACCCATCATTCCATTTACGAAGAACCCGAGAATCCCTCCTAAAATGAGTAAGATCGTCATCGAATTAAATTGGAAATAAACCCAAACAATAATAGCTGAAGCAAACAGGAAAATGATATAGGAAGGGCGCCGGCCAATTCTATCAGCCAAATAACCAAAAACCATAATGCCTATGACCATTCCAATGGTGGTAATGACTGTCCACCAGGTTGTTTTATTAAAACTCACGCCTAATTCCGTTGCCAGCATTGTAGGCATCCACGTCATAATCCCGTAAAAACCAAAGTTTTGAACACTTGTAGCAATAATGAGTCCGATGGTTGTTTTTGTCGTTTTTGCTGAGGAAAATAATTGTTGCACAGAGATTTTGTTTTTGTTTTCATTTTTTAACTCAACCCAAATTTCCGGTTCTTTTAAATTTCTCCGTGACCAGAAAGCAAGGATTGCTGGGATGACACCTGCGACAAATACCCCTTGCCAGCCGAATCGTGGCGAAATGAATAACACAGCAAGCGTTGCCAGTACAATTCCAAACTGAAAACCTGTAGCGACAACGGCAGTCGCCCGTGAACGATATTTTTTCGGCCATGCTTCACTTACGAGTGTCATTCCAATTCCAAATTCACCACCAAGCCCTAATCCGGCAAGGAAGCGGAATATCGCTAATGTTTCGAGATTGGGGGAAATCGCACAGAGACCAGTGAACACAGAAAAAATTAAAATGGTCCATGTGAACACGCGCACACGCCCATATTTATCTGCCAAGATACCAAATATAATTCCACCAAGAACAGATCCTAACAGAGTAATGGTTGAGACACTTCCAGCCTCAGCGGCATTGACGCCAAAATAGGCAATAATCAGCGGCATGGTAAAGGCCAAAATCATCATATCAAGGCCATCCATCGCATATCCAACGGTTGAAGCCCATAGAGTCTTCCACTGGTAGCCCGTTATTTTTCCTGATTCCACTTCAACGTGACCACCATTATTCCGAATATTTGTCTCCATCTCGTTCCTCCTTAAGTAAGCACTTCGGTTGAAGTGAGTTCGTTTTAATTTCCGTTCCGTTCAGTGGAACACCATTCCATCAAATAGCAATAAAAAAATGAATATGCGATTTTTTCATTTGAGGTTTTTAGGCAAAGCCGATGATTTTTGAAAAAAATAGGAAAATCTCTTAGAAGCTAGCTCGTAGGTGTGAGGTGATACTTCCTTGTCCAAACGCAAATATTGCGTCGTTACCGCCTTAGAAGCTAGCTCGTAGATGTGAGGTGATACTGAGGTGTTGCTGTAGCGTACAAAGATAAATGGCGTAAAATCGGTTAAATTTAGAAAGCACCACCCTTTCATGTAAATTTGTCTAACTCTTGTGAGGATGTTACACATTAATATTACCATCATTATAAATTTTCTGAATTGTATTGTAAATATTTTTTTAACTTTGAATCTGGTTATTTAAAATCAAATCCCTGGTTTTGGATAAATTCCTTTAAATGAACTCGTCTCGGTTTACTTAGATAGCTTGCCATCTGCTTCGTCCAGCCATCTGAGCGTACTCCGCCAGTTCTTTTTTTATAATAGTCTGATGAAATATCTTCATAATGATTTAATTCTCGGACTAATGTTTCCTTCGATTGATATTGGTTATAATGAACTACGGCATTTTTTGGCGTCCGCGGCTTCTGCCATGGTTGTTGATTAGGATAACCTAAGCACATCCCCATGATGGGTATCGTGTATGGAGGCAATGCCAATAATTCTTTTACCTGTTCAGGGTTATTACGAATGCCGCCGATCATTACACCACCCAGCCCTAAGGAACGAGCAGCAATCAGCGCATTTTCAGCAGCAAGTGCCGTATCAACAGCGGCGACTAGGATATTTTCCACTTCAGCAATTTCAAAGTTTGTCTCATGCATTTCTGCTGTTAAGCTCAGACGATAAAAGTCAGCACAGAAAACGAGGAAGATTGGACATTCATCCACGTATTTTTGTCCTCCGGCCAGTTCAGACAGCGTCTTTTTCTTTTCTGCATCATCGACAACAATGATACTGTATGCTTGCACATGGTGAGATGATGGTGCCCACTGGGCCGAGGTTACAATTTCATCCAATACCTCTGGCGGAATTGGGTCAGCTGTAAATTTCCGAATGGAACGATGGCTCTGTAATAATTCGATTGTTTTGTTTCGCATCTTTCATTTCTCCTTTCAAGTTACATGCAGAAAATAAGCATTACCTTGCAACAACTGCTACAATTGCATTTTTCTCCAAGGACAAAGGCTGTATTTCCTTGTCCTTCATTCTATCATTTTCTTTTGTTCTGAAAAAATAATCAAGTACGACAAATTTCACAGTTCCTGGTTTGGGCGGGCATGGGAACTAGGCTCCCTTTTACCGTGGATTCGGTTTTCACCGAAGTTCTGACCTATAGAACATTTTGATTACTTCTATCGGACAGCTTTCTCGCTTTTACCGAATTTTTGGCCAATAGACCGCTTCTATTGGACAACTTTCTGGATTTTACCGAATTTTTGTCCAATAGACCGCTTCTATTGGACAACTTTCTGGATTTTACCAAATTTTTGTCCAATAGACCTCTCCTATTGGACAACTTTCTGGATTTTACCGAATTTTTGTCCAATAGACCTCTTCTATTGGACAGCTTTCTGGATTTTACCGAATTTTTGGCCAATAGACCTCTCCTATTGGACAGCTTTCTGGCTTTTACCGAATTTTTGTCCAATAGACCGCTTCTATCGGACAGCTTTTCTTAAAAATCCGGATTCTTGTCCATTAGACGCCCCCTATTAGACAACTACTCCAGAAAAACCAGATTTTTGGCCAATAGACCGCCTCCAGCTATTCCTCGAATACTTCCCCAGCACTTTTCTCCCATATACCCTTCTCTAGGAACTGTTATCCTCATTTTTAACCAACTAGTAATCTTATTCTATAATGGTAAATATAGTAATTATTTGATAAATTTTGTAGAAATAAAGCTTGTTGGTAAATTGAAACTATATTAAACTATTATTGTAAAATAAACCAAAATGGAGGTCTAAATGGAAAAATTCACAGGCAGTAAATACGTATCGTTGCTACTCATTTTTGTCCTATGTTTAAGCTTTTTACCACCAACGGCTGTAAAAGCAAGCAATGAAATCGAGGAAGCAATTCCATTGGAAAAAGGAGAGCCACTAGAGGGGGAATTTTCCGAGTATGGGCAAATTCAGTGGTATAAACTGGAGCCAAGTCAAGAGGAGATTAACGCAGAAACCCATATGCGGATTAAGCTAACAGGTGATTTTGAGGGAAATGTCTCCGTGTACCCGGATAAAGAGCGAGCCACAAAAGATGAAACATTTGAGGCCTACAGAGGATACATAACTCCGGATGTACCAGTACAAATCGACATGCCTCACGCCTGGGATAGCCCAGTTTACGTAAAAGTTGAGTTTTTTGGAAGTGGAAGTGAGGAGTTTATTGACGAGGAAGCAATAACTGACGACAGCGAAAGTGAGCCGCAAGAACCAATACTACACAATTATCAAATCGAATACGACGGAGTAACACTGCGGCCAGCAGATACGATAATCGGCGAGGAATGTCCTGTCGAAATGAGCACGGCCCACAAAGCATCCGGGGTAGAAATTTTGAAAAATCTTCGGATCATACGGGACACGCTGCTATCCAAGACAGATGATGGCAAGGAACTATCCTCGCTTTACTATAAAACAGCACCGTTTCTCGTTACGACAATGATCAAAGAAAAGGATGTACGCGAAACCGTCTACCAAAAATTAGTTCTATTAAACCCACTGTTTAAACATATCGCCGAAAACGGAGATAACAGCACGTATCGACTAACGGCGAAAGACCAAGCAGCCATCAACGAATTATATAAAATCGTTCTAAAATATGTCCCTGAACAACTCAAACAAGAAGTTGAGAAAATCGCCAAAGAGCTTGGTATCACTAATCTTACCGGCAAAACCGTTTCTCAAATTCTAGCAAACAGTGACATGACGCTATCACAAACTGATACCAATAGAGTAATCATAAAGCTAAAAGATGGCGAAAATCTCAGCAAAACGGCAAAACTAGCAATGAAATCTGTCTCGATGAAGGCCTTGAAAGCCAATGATAATGAGCTTGAGAATACATTTGTCATTGACGGGGGCAAAAATAGTCAGACATTAGCTACGCAACTAAACAAACTGCCAGAAATTGAATACGCAGAACCTGTCTACAAATATACGAAACAATCACTAGATACGCAGTACCCTTATCAATGGTCTCTAAAGAATACTGGACAGGATCTTGGAAAAGCCGATGCTGATATTCACTATACCGGATTAGAGCCGTTGCTAACGCAAGAGAAAAATCTTAAGGACGTATTGATTGCCGTTGTGGATACCGGTGTCGATTATACACTGGCAGACCTCAAGGGTAAAGTCGTAAAAGAGGAAGGCTATGACTTTATCAACCGTGACAACGATGCCTATGATGACGAAGGACATGGAACACATGTCTCCGGAATTATTGCCGCCAGCTCGGATAATGGTTACTCTATAGCCGGTATTCATCCTAAAGCGAAAATAATGCCTGTCAAAGTGCTCGATGCTTCGGGCAGTGGCGACACCGATAAAATCGCCCTGGGAATTAAGTATGCTGTCGACCACGGTGCAAAAGTGATTAACCTCAGTCTCGGCGGGTCATATAGCCGGGTCATTGAGGAAATGCTAAAATATGCCGCTTCAAAAAATGTAACCGTCATAGCTGCGAGCGGAAATGATAGCTCTGATGTTATTGGTTACCCAGCCTCGTCACGATATACCATTTCGGTTGGGGCAACCAATCGGTTAGATGTTGTTGCAGATTATTCAAATTATGGTGAGGGCTTAGACCTTGTCGCACCAGGAACTGAGATTCCAAGTTTGCTTCCTGACGGCAATGTCACCAATCTAAGCGGTACATCAATGGCTGCTCCGCATGTTACCGCTGTCGCCGGTCTATTATTGTCGCTAAATGATGCATTAACACCGCTAGAAGTACAGGGGATCTTAACACAAACGGCTGATGATATTTCAACTGGGGATCCCTCACCACTTGAGGAGTATCTGCCTGCACTGCCTGGATATGACTATGAATCTGGCTGGGGCAGACTCAATGCCTTAAGTGTCATTAGTTATCTCAAATTAGGAATTGCGGTAAATCCGTTTACAGATGAGGAAACGAAAGTTACCGGAAATGCCGTACAAGGTACGACGATTGAGGTTAAAAATGGTGAAGAAACACTTGGAAAAGGGACGGCCGACGCGAATGGTTCATTCAGCATCACTATTTCACCACAAGAAGCGAATCAAGTACTTCAGTTAGTTGCCAAAAAGGATACCGCCCAAACCACTGTCAAAGTAGTGGTCCTAGAGACTGAACCACCAGCGCCACCAACGGTTAATGCCGTTAGCGACCGCGATCAGACAGTAAAAGGACAGGCTGATCCTGGGACCACCCTCACCGTCAAAACTGATACGAACGTCAAAGGCAAGACTAAAATAATTGGGACAGGAAAAGCTGGGGCAAACGGTCAATTTTCCATAAACATAAGCAAACAAAAGGCCGGAACAACATTATATGTAACGGCAACTAGTCCGCTATCACATAAAGAAAGTGAAGCAGCGAAATTGGTTGTCAAGGATAAAACAGCGCCAGCTACGCTAAGAGTAAAAACGGTTAGTAATCGTGACAAGCAGGTTACAGGGACAACTGAAGCAAATGCCATTGTTACAGTAAAGAGCAAAGGCAAAACCCTAAGTATAAAAAAAGCGGATGCCAAAGGAAAATTCACCATCACAATCAAGACTCAAAAGGCTGGAACTGTTCTGTATGTAACAGCTAAAGATGCCGCTGGAAATAGCAAGTCTGTTAAGCTCGTCGTTAAAGACAAGACTCCGCCAGCTGCACCAAAAGTAAATAAGCTCACGAACAAGAGCAGCTTTATTTCAGGAAAGGCTGAAAAGTATAGCACTGTCATTGTGAAACACAAAGGCAAGACGATTGGCACGAAAAAAGCGGATGCCAAAGGCAAATTTAAACTGAAAATCAAAAATCAAAAAGCTGGCGCCGTTCTTTATGTAATAGCCAAAGACCGTGCTGGAAACACCAGTAAAGCTGCCAAGATAAAGGTACAAAAGGCGAAATAGGCCAATAACTAAGACAACAGCCCTTCCGTTGCCAAGCGGGGGGCTGTTTTTTCGTTATCAAAAAAGTTCAATTTTTCAGTTGTACAACAAACTTGAAGCTTATGACAAACTTTATCTTATGTTTGAAAAATAAACGGAAAAATTCCGTTTAAATTGGGAAATCCCGATATTCCCCTAAAAATAAGGGAAGCAATTCCGCTTATATTACCCAAAACATTAGATTTTGTCTTATTTAGAGCAGTTAATAGGAATTTTTCCGCCTATATGTTCTTTTTAAGCCTCCAATTTAACAATAGCCGGAATTTCTCCGCCTATCAATTCTCATACCTACTCGACAGTCACCAATGAATGATAACAATTTGATCATCGCCGAACCTGCACCTAGCGTATGGCTATTATTTTACAAAAAAACACCGGGACGTCTGTATTCGAGCAGATTTCCCGGCGCTTCATTTTCTTTATCCCGCCTTAACGGGCAGTAAGACCCTCACCTCTCAAGATTACGATTCTATAAGGAATCTAGGTGGGGGATCAACTGCCCGTAAAGGTCCGATTGGTTCGAACTAACCATCAGTGGGGATGANATAACTACAACTGCTAAATCTAAAATAAAAGTTGAATTCGCAGATTAAATAGAGAAATGGTCGATAATCGTAAGATAAATTATCGACCATTTTTATTTATAAAATTCTTAATTTGATGAAACAACTAGCACTTTGTATTCCTTTGGGATATGTAAAATGGTTTCATAGAAGGTTTCCTTATTATATTGGTCTGATATACTTTTATCGATTTTCTTATATGTTAAATATGATTCATCTATCGATTCTTTTTGAATAACAGCTTGAATGGTAATTTTTTTAGTTGAGCCACCCTTTTTTACAATAGATACTTCAATCCAAACAGGTTTTTTATTGTTATCCATATAAATTGATTGAGTTCCGCTATTCTTATCATTTAGTAATTGTGAAAAGTCCCCCACCCGATATTTATACTCCGGTAATGAATGAATGTAAGGTTTTAAATAACTATGTTTCCATTGTTTTTCATCCATTGAAAAATCATATCCCCTAAATTCATTGAGTAAGTACCCAATAATTAGAAAGTTAGCCACTAGAAAACATACTCGAGTAATTGTTCCTAAGATAGAAAATGTTTTTCTGTCTAGAAGTAGATGTATTATAAAGACAACTGCAATAATTATCCAAAATACCAAAGAAGTGATAACTAGTGGTGCATCTGAGAGACTTATTGTATCTTTGTATGCCTCCATTACTTTATTAAAAGACACTCCTAAATTCCTCCTGAATTCCTAATATGAGAATGACAAAAACTAATTTAAAGTTTAACATAAATTTACAAGAATAAACATTCTAATTGTTAGTCTTGATTCTCATTTTTTTCAAGCAATATGATTTTTAGAAAATTCGAATCTGAATATTTTTTGTCCTTATTTTAGAATTCTGCATTTTTGGAGGATTTAAAACAGCCAGCAAACAAAAAAACACCGGGACTTCTGTATTCGAGCAGATTTCCCGGCGCTTCATTTTCTTTATCCCGCCTTAACGGGCAGTAAGACCCTCACCTCTCAAGATTACGATTCTATAAGGAATCTAGGTGGGGGATCAACTGCCCGTAAAGGTCCGATTGGTTCGAACTAACCATCAGTGGGGATGACGCCCCCCACTGATGGAAGTTTCACTTTATGATAGTTGCAGCATTTCCTTCATGTCTTCTTGAGCATATGAGACTTATAGCACCAATATTTTTTACAAAAAAAGGAGATTATGCAGGAAAAAACCAAAATATGAAGAATTATATATTAATATGGTAATAAAAGGGGGAAATAGAATTGAATTTTAAAAAGCAGAAAACATCGTTAGTGATAGGATTAATTTTATTATTGGCTCCGAGTGCTGCTTACGCAGGGGCAGGGGAATGGGATTCAAAAAAAGTTTATTCCTTTACCGATAAAAGTCCTATTTATTACTCTAATGGGGGAAATGTCAGAGTATGTCAACTTTCAGGCCCTGAAAATGAGATAGTAGCCTATGATGATGATCCCGGTTCTGGTGATGATCGTATCAGCCCTGGCGGATTTATGGTTCCTGGACAAAAATTAAAGACTGGAAAGTGTGTAACTTATGATGTTAGTGAGTATAAAGATGGTGATAATGTTGAATTTTATATAACTACAACTGCTAAATCTAAAATAAAAGTTGAATTCGCAGATTAAATAGAGAAATGGTCGATAATCGTAAGATAAATTATCGACCATTTTTATTTATAAAATTCTTAATTTGATGAAACAACTAGCACTTTGTATTCCTTTGGGATATGTAAAATGGTTTCATAGAAGGTTTCCTTATTATATTGGTCTGATATACTTTTATCGATTTTCTTATATGTTAAATATGATTCATCTATCGATTCTTTTTGAATAACAGCTTGAATGGTAATTTTTTTAGTTGAGCCACCCTTTTTTACAATAGATACTTCAATCCAAACAGGTTTTTTATTGTTATCCATATAAATTGATTGAGTTCCGCTATTCTTATCATTTAGTAATTGTGAAAAGTCCCCCACCCGATATTTATACTCCGGTAATGAATGAATGTAAGGTTTTAAATAACTATGTTTCCATTGTTTTTCATCCATTGAAAAATCATATCCCCTAAATTCATTGAGTAAGTACCCAATAATTAGAAAGTTAGCCACTAGAAAACATACTCGAGTAATTGTTCCTAAGATAGAAAATGTTTTTCTGTCTAGAAGTAGATGTATTATAAAGACAACTGCAATAATTATCCAAAATACCAAAGAAGTGATAACTAGTGGTGCATCTGAGAGACTTATTGTATCTTTGTATGCCTCCATTACTTTATTAAAAGACACTCCTAAATTCCTCCTGAATTCCTAATATGAGAATGACAAAAACTAATTTAAAGTTTAACATAAATTTACAAGAATAAACATTCTAATTGTTAGTCTTGATTCTCATTTTTTTCAAGCAATATGATTTTTAGAAAATTCGAATCTGAATATTTTTTGTCCTTATTTTAGAATTCTGCATTTTTGGAGGATTTAAAACAGCCAGCAAACAAAAAAACACCGGGACTTCTGTATTCCAGCAGATTTCCCGGCGCTTCATTTTCTTTATCCCGCCTTAACGGGCAGTAAGACCCTCACCTCTCAAGATTACGATTCTATAAGGAATCTAGGTGGGGGATCAACTGCCCGTAAAGGTCCGATTGGTTCAAACTAACCATCAGTGGGGATGACGCCCCCCACTGATGGAAGTTTCACTTTATGATAGTTGCAGCATTTCCTTCATGTCTTCTTGAGCATATGAGACTTATAGCACCAATATTTTTTACAAAAAAAGGAGATTATGCAGGAAAAAACCAAAATATGAAGAATTATATATTAATATGGTAATAAAAGGGGGAAATAGAATTGAATTTTAAAAAGCAGAAAACATCGTTAGTGATAGGATTAATTTTATTATTGGCTCCGAGTGCTGCTTACGCAGGGGCAGGGGAATGGGATTCAAAAAAAGTTTATTCCTTTACCGATAAAAGTCCTATTTATTACTCTAATGGGGGAAATGTCAGAGTATGTCAACTTTCAGGCCCTGAAAATGAGATAGTAGCCTATGATGATGATCCCGGTTCTGGTGATGATCGTATCAGCCCTGGCGGATTTATGGTTCCTGGACAAAAATTAAAGACTGGAAAGTGTGTAACTTATGATGTTAGTGAGTATAAAGATGGTGATAATGTTGAATTTTATATAACTACAACTGCTAAATCTAAAATAAAAGTTGAATTCGCAGATTAAATAGAGAAATGGTCGATAATCGTAAGATAAATTATCGACCATTTTTATTTATAAAATTCTTAATTTGATGAAACAACTAGCACTTTGTATTCCTTTGGGATATGTAAAATGGTTTCATAGAAGGTTTCCTTATTATATTGGTCTGATATACTTTTATCGATTTTCTTATATGTTAAATATGATTCATCTATCGATTCTTTTTGAATAACAGCTTGAATGGTAATTTTTTTAGTTGAGCCACCCTTTTTTACAATAGATACTTCAATCCAAACAGGTTTTTTATTGTTATCCATATAAATTGATTGAGTTCCGCTATTCTTATCATTTAGTAATTGTGAAAAGTCCCCCACCCGATATTTATACTCCGGTAATGAATGAATGTAAGGTTTTAAATAACTATGTTTCCATTGTTTTTCATCCATTGAAAAATCATATCCCCTAAATTCATTGAGTAAGTACCCAATAATTAGAAAGTTAGCCACTAGAAAACATACTCGAGTAATTGTTCCTAAGATAGAAAATGTTTTTCTGTCTAGAAGTAGATGTATTATAAAGACAACTGCAATAATTATCCAAAATACCAAAGAAGTGATAACTAGTGGTGCATCTGAGAGACTTATTGTATCTTTGTATGCCTCCATTACTTTATTAAAAGACACTCCTAAATTCCTCCTGAATTCCTAATATGAGAATGACAAAAACTAATTTAAAGTTTAACATAAATTTACAAGAATAAACATTCTAATTGTTAGTCTTGATTCTCATTTTTTTCAAGCAATATGATTTTTAGAAAATTCGAATCTGAATATTTTTTGTCCTTATTTTAGAATTCTGCATTTTTGGAGGATTTAAAACAGCCAGCAAACAAAAAAACACCGGGACTTCTGTATTCCAGCAGATTTCCCGGCGCTTCATTTTCTTTATCCCGCCTTAACGGGCAGTAAGACCCTCACCTCTCAAGATTACGATTCTATAAGGAATCTAGGTGGGGGATCAACTGCCCGTAAAGGTCCGATTGGTTCAAACTAACCATCAGTGGGGATGAAGAACCCCCCACTGATGGAAGTTTCACTTTATGATAGTTGCAGCATTTCCTTCATGTCTTCTTGAGCAGTGCCAATCAGTTTTAGATTAAATGTATCTTGCAGAACCTGCAGCACGCCTTCAGAGATAAATTCTGGTGCTTTAGGTCCAATGCGGATGTCTTGGATGCCTAAGCTAAACAGGCCTAAAAGAATGGCGACAGCTTTTTGTTCGAACCATGATAACACGATGCTGACAGGCAATTCATTGATTTCACACTCGAATGCATCGGCTAAGGCCTTGGCAATTTTTACAGTAGAAACGGAATTATTGCACTGCCCCAAATCGATATAACGTGGGATGTCAGTTCCTGGGACGACGCCGTAATCGACATCGTTGAAGCGGAATTTACCGCAAGATGTGGTTAAAATCACCGTTTCTGGCGGTAAAGATGTGGCCAGTTCGCGATAGTATTCGCCGCCTTTTCCAGGGGCATCACAGCCAGCAATCACAAAGAACCGTTTGATTTTCCCTGTTTTCACAGCATCGATAACCTCAGGGGCTAATCCTAAGACTGTTTCGTGGTGAAAACCGGTTAACAACGTTTCATCTGAATCAATCGCTGCCTCTGGTAATTCCAGTGCTCTCTCAATTAATGGTGAGAAGTCATCATTGACAATTTTTTGCACATTCTCAAGACCAGCCACTTCATAAGAGAACATCCGGTCAGCGTAAGTGCCTTTAATTGGCATCACACAGTTTGTTGTCGCTAAAATGGCCCCAGGGAATTTTTCGAATAAGCGGCGCTGGTCATACCAAGCTTTACCGATATTGCCCTTCAGATGAGCATATTTCTTTAACGCCGGATAACCATGGGCTGGGAGCATTTCTGAATGAGTGTAAATATTAATGCCCTTACCCTCTGTCTGCTTCAATAATTCTTCCAGCGCAAACAAGTTGTGGCCAGTAACGACAATACAATGACCTTCAATTTTGTTTTGGCTAACGCGGATTGGTTCCGGGATACCAAGGCGCTTCGTATGGGCCTCATCGAGCATTTCCATCACCCGCACTGCTGATTGGCCAACTTTCATTGCCATATCAATATGTTCCTGCACATTGAAGTTTGAGTTGGTTAATGTCATATAAAGAGCTTCATGAGTAACCGTATCAACGAAATGATCGGTAAACCCCAATTGATTCGCATGTGTGCGATAAGCAGCAATACCTTTTAAGGCAAAAATAATCGTATCCTGAAGACTTGCAACCGTTTCATCCTTCCCACAGACGCCGATAACTTTGCAACCGCCGCTAGGAGTTTGTTCACATTGGTGACAAAACATCATTCTTCACTCACTTTCTTTTCGTTATGTATCCAATATAGGATAGCGAAAAGAATCACATCTATAGTGTGACGCAAATCACACCCCTTGCTATTGTTAAAAAATGTTCAAAAATTCACTTGAAACTTCCCACTTATAGTTCTGCTCTCAACTTATTAATGATCCGGAAGTTTAATTACATTAAACAAAATATTTTAAAACTTGTACCTGCCAGCGTCGCATTCACCTATATCCAACTGCTGCATAGGCTGTTATACGAGTAATTCCTTGCTCCACTATTTTTATAGAAGGGAGTTTTGCGATGATGGAATTAACTGCAGCGCATTGGATGTATTTAATCGGTACTTTTCTCATTATTATCACGATGTTATTTCGGCAAAATGTTGTCGTTCCCTCCATACTCACAACCTTTTTAGTCGGTTGGATTTTTACCGGGTCATTTACGTCCGGATTACAGACCATCTTCAACGCTAGCCTGGTTGCTGCCGGTGAATTGTTCAATATTTTTCTCATAATCGCCATAATGACAGCACTACTGCACTCCTTAAAGGCACTAGGCGCTGATCAACAGATGATTACACCGTTTCAACGTGTAATGAAAAATGGTCATTTGTCCTATTGGATTATTATTTTTGTTACGTATACGATTTCGTTATTCTTTTGGCCGACGCCGGCTGTGCCATTGGTTGGTGCTTTGCTTATTCCTGTAGCGATTCGCTCTGGATTGCCGCCGATCGGTGCAGCGATTGCCATTTCGCTTGCCGGTCAAGGAATGGCCCTATCATCTGACTATGTGATTCGCATTGCTCCGACGTTAACGGCAACGGCAGCCGGAGCAGATGTAGGCATTGTCGCCGATCGCGCATTTATTCTATCGCTGGTTGTTGGGGTGATAGCAATTGTGTTCGCGTATTTCGGAATTAGAAAGTCAATTTTGCACCCTTCTCAACAACATCTCCTCTCCTGGGAAAAAGAACAATCTTCAGACGGTGCTGGAGATAGCGGTGATTTTCCACTTCGAAAAAATCGTAAATTTAGTATGCTGTTTGCCATCCTTGTTCCTGTTACATTTCTTATTATCATTGTGTATATGTTCCTTGGAAAATTTTCAAAGTTCATTCCTGCCATTGAGGGTGGAACGGGAGCTGCATTAATTGGCGGGGCATCCGCCATTCTCCTCATCAGTGCCTCAGCGTTCTTGAATTTCCGCAAATCCCTTACCATCGTAAGCGACAATCTTGTCAAAGGGTTTTTATTCGCCTTCAAAGCCATGGGTCCTGTTATTCCAATTGCCGGCTTTTTCTTTATTGGCAGTGGAGAGTTGTCGGGGAGAATTTTTGGAATTGGCACAGAGAACGCCCCTTCTTTCCTGTTTGATTTAGTTGTCGCTGGGCAGCAATTTATCCCGGAAAGTTCGTTAATCGCCGGCTTTGGCATTCTAATCATCGGTGCTATTACCGGCTTGGATGGCTCTGGCTTCTCGGGCCTGCCGTTAGTGGGTTCTTTATCCGGGGCACTCGGCGGCAGTGTCGGTGTCGATGTGGAAACATTAGCAGCCATCGGACAAATGGGCTCGGTTTGGGTCGGCGGCGGAACCTTGATTGCCTGGTCATCGCTTGTCGCAGTGGCGGGCTTCGCCAAAGTCCCAGTGATGGACCTCGTCCGCAAAAGCTTTCTGCCGGTGATGACTGGGCTTATAATAGCAACTTTTGTGGGATTGTGGCTGTTCTAGATTTGTAGATTGTGATGCTGGTTTGGTCTTTTGCAATAAATTTAGTCCCATAGACGAGTGCTATGGGACTGCTTTGGGAAGTTTACTAGTTTTTTGTCCTATAGGCGACTGCTAGAGAACGATTTTTCACTGTCCAGATTTACCGCCCAATCACTATTTCATATTGCCTGTGCCTGTAAGGTAGGTTGCGATTTCTGGAAAGAACGCCAGAACGGCGATAAATGACCCCACTTACCTCAGAAAGCTGCTGAGCCATATTGCTGATGGAATTATTGAGTATGCTGAGGTTAAGAGCGGAGGAAGGAAATAAACAGCGGAGGAAAACTATTTTTATAAAGTGAAACTTCCATCAGTGAAGGTTTTCTACATTCCCCACTGGTGGTTAGTTTAATTAAACGGAAAAATTCCGTTTATCACGGGAAATACTACTATTTCCCTCGAATTAAGGGAAACTTTTCCGCTTATGTGATCCAAACCCTTAGATTTTGCCTTATTTTAGAGGTAGTAAGCGGAATTCCTCCGCTTATATCTCCCCTTTAAGCCGCAAAATTTTCATTAGGCGGAAATTCTCCGCTTATGATTCTTAGCCCTTTCCTATGGCGAATCCCTTTGCCTTTTCGTAAGTTATTTAACCTGTGTTTCTACGCCCCCCGAAAGAGCCCCCGTCAATTGCCATGCGTTTTCGAACAACCACATTTAAAAAATTTCCATCCAAGTTTTGACGGCGGTTGCGAATATTAAAATTCCCATAATGACTTGTAACACTTTAGTATTGACATTTTTTCCAAAATTAGCTCCTAGCGGTGAAGCGATTAGACTAGCGACAACGATGATAATCGCTGGCAAAATTGACACTTGTCCGGTTGCGATTTTTCCGGTAACAGCTCCAATGGATGAAATCAGTGTAATGGCTAAAGATGAGGCAATCGTCATTCTTGTCGGGATTTTTAGTACCGCAAGCATAATTGGCACCAATAAGAATGCACCGCCAGCGCCAACGATACCGGCGCCAATCCCGACGATGAAAGCCAGCAGGGCCGCAAGCCATTTATTAAAGCTAACTTGGTCTAAAGCCATATCGTCAATGCCGTTCCTTGGAACAAACATCATGATAACAGCGATCAACGCTAAAATACCATATACCAAATTAATGCCGCTTTCCGGCATATGGGTGGAACTAAATCCCCCGATAAAGCTGCCAATTAAAATACTAACTCCCATGTAGGCGATAAGTGTTTTATTTAAAAAACCACCTTTCCGGTAAGCCCAAACGCCGCCGATTGTAGCAAAGAAAACCTGGATGGCAGTTATTCCTGAAACTTCGTGTGCTGTAAAGTGACCTACACCCAATAATGCGGGAATGAACAGGAGCATGGGAAAATTAATGATCGCACCGCCTATCCCTAACATCCCTGAAATAAACGAGCCAACAAATCCAATGAGGAAAATCGTCATCATAAATTCAATCTCCATAATGTCCTCCATTTTAAAAGGGAACCTAGCTTGGTTCCCCTTACCCTTTTTTAATCCAGAATTTAAACACGCCGCTATCTTCTTCATGGTTGATTAACTGATGACCACCTGATTTGGCCCAGGCTGTCAGGTCGTTTTTAGACCCTTTATCCGTCGTATGCACCTCTAGTATTTGTCCTGAGGCTAGCTCATCCATTGCCTTTTTTGTTTTCACAATCGGCATCGGACAGGCCAAACCTTTTGCGTCTACTACTTTTGCAGCTTCCATTTGTTATTCCTCCCTCTATAAATGTTAATATATCAACGATTTGACCCGTTGGTGAGGTGTCAAAAAAGTATTTTTCGACACGCTCCTTATTTTTAAAATTATCGAACGGCACAGCGGTTTGGACCGATTTCCATTTCTCTTTGTTTGTCTAAATCGGGGGTTAATTTCCCCATATTTGTGGCACGAATCTCTTGATAAGCGTTTGGCTGTGGCGGCAAGTTTTCCGTTACCAGCTTCCTGAATTCATTTTCATCTTCAATGTTAAGACCATGATTTTTTACAAATAATGTTCCTAATTTCTGTGCTACACTGCCATCTTCATTTAATTCATCCATAATCATAAAATGGGCGGGGAGAACAAGCAGTTCTGCTGATAATTCTCGGTACCGTTTATAAAGTGTTTCTCTTAGGTCTCCCACCCAATCCTCCGCTTTACCTGCAAGGTCTGGTCTGCCAATGGAGTCGATAAATAAAATATCTCCTGATAATAAAAACTGCTTATCTACCACAAAAGAGGTTGAGCCAATTGTATGACCTGGAGTATGCAACGCGTGAATAGTAATTGAGGTTTGACCGATTTTGACCTCATTACCGTCTTCAAGTGCTCGGTAGACAAACGTTACTTCGGTCGCATCCTTTGGCGGCAGCCAGTAAGCTGCGCCCGTTTTCTCCGCAATCGTGCGGCCTCCAGAGATATGATCAGCATGGAGATGCGTATCAAACACATGAGTGATGTTTGCACCCATACTCTTAGCAAACTCAAGATAGGTATCCGTCATCCGCGTAGCATCAATTAATGCGGCCTCCCCATCGGAAATAACCATGTATGACAAGCAGCCTTTACCAATTCGAACAAACTGATAAAGTTCACCGCCCCCAGGTAAATCGCCAACTTTAGCCGGCTCTAAATGTTCACTCCATGCCTTCATGCCACCCTTAAGGTATGACACGTTTACCCCTGCTTCAGAGAGCATTTCTGCTACCATGACGGAGGAACCCTCCTTCGCACAAACAACCAGTACGTCTTTATCATCAGGAATTTTTTTGATAATTCCTTCTACACCGTCAAGCAGTTCAAAATACGGAACATTTAGATATTCAAAGTGTTTACCTTCAATTTTCCAATCCTGAAAATCATTTTCGTTTCGAACATCTAGAATAAATAATGGTTCTTTAGCAATGACCATTTTTGTTACTTCCGCTGAAGTCACGACACTAACAGACATTCTCCCTTTTACCCCCTATGGTATAATTAATAGTAAAAAAATTTGAGCGAAGCCGATTTTTCCCCTTGTTGATTGCGATCGGTTATTCTACCTTGCCTTCCCAAGCAAGCATTCCGCCCATCATGTTAATGACATTGAAGCCATAGCTTTCAAGGAATTGGCTCGCACGTCCGCTTCTGCCTCCCGAACGGCACACCATAATATACTCTTTTGATTTGTCTAACTCATGCATTCGAAATTCAACTAATCCTAGGGGAATATTAATAGCTCCTGGAATTTTGCCTGCAGCCACTTCATCCACTTCACGGACATCAATAATATTTAATTTTTCCCCTTGATTTAATAGAGTCTCTACTTCTTTGGGCGTAATTTGCTTCATTTTTTTATCCTCCTAATTGTTGTTTCGTTATATTGATAGTTTGTTTTTTCTTTTTACCATTACCCCTATGGGTATTATGGTAATCAAAATTAAACTGGGTGTCAACTGTTTTTTATCGAGACAGGAAAGAATCTTAGCGTACCCGGCAGCCTGACTTACAGGGGTTCCGACAAATAATGCTTCAACTGTTAAAAAGGCCTTCAGTTTGTTGACTGGAATAATACTAATTATGGACTATGGCTGTTTTTCCATAAAAAATATCTTTTTAAAATTTCTAATAATTTAACATTTACCTATTGCTAAATTTTCAGAATGGTGTTACTTTTTAATATATTACAAATGAAGTTGATACTTCGCAAGTCAAAATAAATGAATGGAAAACTTCATTCTTTAAAAAAGGTGTTAACATGATTAATTTTCACCAAAGTATTCAAGTGAAATTCCCGGAGCTGTCTAAGAGTCATAAAAAAATTGCCAAGTATTTGCTTGAGTATCCGCAGCAGTTTGCGATTAAACCTGCGGGGCAAATTGGTCAGGAGCTTGGCGTGAGCGAAACAACCGTGATTCGCTTTTGTTATGCACTAGAATATAGCGGGTTTTCCGAACTGCAAAAACAAGTACGTGAATCCTTATTGCTACCAAAAAGCAGCTTGGACCAATATGTTTCCAATAAGCTTGAGCTTTCGAAGGAGCCGCATTTTTTCGCCCAAGTCATGGAGCAGGATTGCAAAAACATTCAGCGAACAGCAGAACAAATCGATGAAGGGATGGTGCAGCAAGCCGTTGACCAGTTGATTGCTGGCGAACAAGTCCTGATTTGCGGCCTGCGCTCATCGTTTGCAGCAGCACATTGGCTGTCGTTCACATTAGGGCTAATGCGTGAAAATGTCTACTTATATAAAGCGGATACAGACGGGTTGGGTGTCGCTTTGGATCGCTTGAATGAGAGAACCGTCTTTGTAGCCATCTCTTTCCATCGCTATCTCAAAGAGACAATCCATATGGCGGAGCTGGCAAAAAAGCGAGGTGCCGTTGTCATTGGCATAACAGATTCGCCAGTAGCACCGCTTAGTAAATTCGCTGACGTGCTCCTAACAATTTCATCACGAGGCAAATCAACCCTTGATACAACGCCGGCATTATTCTCGCTACTAAACGCCATCGTCGCCAAAGTATCGGTCCAAGACAAACAACGAGTCCAGAAGCGAAAACAACAATACGAAACCATCGACATCCGCCACCTCTTTCATGAGGAAGATGGTGCCTGACACCCTTCGTGGACATTTGTCTTTCCCTGGTGGACACATTTTTTTACAGTTCTCCTGTTTGGGTGTGAATTGGGGTTGATTTTGTTATAAAGGGGAGATTTTATATTTCCCATAAGGAGGAAGTTATGATAGTGCAGTTAGAGGAATTGAAGCTGAGGCTTCTTGAGGTATTTGATTATTTGCATGGGCATCCGGAGGTGAGCTGGCAGGAGACAGGAACAACAGCATATCTGACCAGCTTCCTAGAGGCGGAAGGCTTTCAGGTGCAGACCTTTCCCGATTGTACAGGGCTGGTCGTCGAATATGGCAACGGAGCAGCTCCTCACTCAGTAGGACTCCGCTCTGATATCGATGCCCTTTGGCAAGAGGTTGGCGGCACATTTCAAGCTAATCACTCCTGCGGGCATGATGGCCATATGACGATGGCTCTTGGCACACTCCTGCTATTAAAAAAACTCGACTACCGACCGAGCGGCAAGTTGAAGTTTATTTTCCAGCCAGCCGAGGAGAAAGGAACCGGAGCCCTCGCCATGCTCGATAAAGGAGTCATTGATGATCTCGACTTTTTATACGGCGTCCACGTGCGCCCAATTCAGGAGCTGCGTGACGGCCAAGCGGCCCCAGCAATCCTCCACGGTGCCGCCAAATTCATCGCCGGTGAGATTATCGGTGAGGATGCCCACGGCGCCCGGCCGCATTTAGGAAAGAATGCAATTGAGGTCGGAGCATCACTTGTGCAGGAGTTAAGCAAAATCCATGTTGATCCACTAATTCCCTATTCGGTGAAAATGACTAAGTTTCATGCCGGCGGTGAAAGCAGCAACCTAATCCCCGGCCGTGCCGTCTTCAACCTTGACCTTCGGGCCCAAACAAATGACACAATGGATTTTATCACTAAAAAAGTGAAAACCATCACAAAGGCTTTGGCAGAAATGTATGAAGTAGAAATTTCCTTGGATACGAAAGTCGAAATCGTTGGTGCAAATGTTCATCCTAAAGCAAAGGAACTAATGGCCAAAGCGATTGCTGACACAATTGGGACGGAAAAGCTAGTCGAACCAGGCCCAACGAGCGGCGGTGAGGATTTTCACTTTTATACGCTAAAAAGACCGGGATTGAAAGCGACAATGCTTGGGCTCGGATGTAATCTCCAGCCTGGATTGCATCATCCTGAAATGACATTTAACCGTGAAGCCCTATTCACTGGAATTGAAATTTTAACGAAAACCATCCTAAACACCTTTGAGTACCTGGAGAAAGAGAATGACCATAAAGGCACCTAGAATTGAATCAAACCCACTTGCCAAAATGGAAAGAAACACAGGAGGAAATCACCATGGCAAAATCAATCAGTGAAGTAAAAACATCCACTTCAACGTCTAACTGCAAGGAAAATAGCGGAACCGAATCGGCCAGTGAAACATGCTTAACAGTTCCGACTACCCAAGGCTGTAACAAGACGGAATCAATTCAAATCCGACAGCTTACTACTTTTAACGAGCTCCAGCAAATCCAAGGGCTTGAAAAAGCAATCTGGAACATGATGCCAATGCCGATCCACCATACATTGACAGCAGTGAAAAATGGCGGGATCATGATTGGCGCCTTTCAGGGTGACGAAATCATCGGCTTCAGCTACGGATTTGCCGGCTTTGCCAACGGTCAAGGCTATCTTTGCTCCCATATGCTAGGGATTGTCGCCGGCCAGCGCAGCCGCGGAATTGGTGCTCTTTTAAAAGAAGCTCAAAAACAGGCAGCAATTGATAAAGGCTACAGAATGATTACATGGACTTATGACCCGCTCGAAAGCGCCAACGCCTTTTTAAATCTGTCAAAACTTAGGGCAATTTGCAGCACCTATATCGAAAACTGTTACGGTGATATGGAAGATCCGCTTAACAGAGGGTTACCTTCCGACCGTTTTCAAGTCGAATGGTGGATTCAAAGCAAGCATATAAAGGAAAACGAGAACGAGGTCCCGAAGCGTGCCAAGCAACTATCATATGAACTCGACGCAAACGCTCAGCCAAGGCTGCTAAAAGTTGACACTTCAACTTTTAACGAAGCTGAAGCCGTACTCGTACCAATTCCGAAGAATTTTCAACAGCTGAAAAAGGAAAACTTCGAACTGGCACTGGATTGGCGCCTGAAAACAAGGAAAATTTTCCAAAGCCTATTTGCCCAAGGCTTTGCCGCGGTGCAGCTCATTAAAATAAAAGACGAACCGGTTCATTATTACTTAGTAAGAAAACGCGACAAACTACAGCTAGAAAGCAGGGATGAATATGAAAATTAAGAATGTGATTTTGCGCCAATTGAAAATGAAACTAAAATTCCCATTTACAACCAGCTTTGGGACCTTCCTCGATAAAGACTTTATCCTAGTAGAAGTCCAGGATGAAAACGGCTTGTCTGGCTGGGGAGAATCCGTCGCCTTTATGTCGCCGCTTTATAATGAAGAAACACTGAAAACAAACTGGCACCTTCTCGAAGACTTCCTAATTCCGATGATAATGGAAAAAGAAATCGGCCATCCAGACGAGGTTTCCGCCCTATTTGAACCAATTCGAAAAAACAATATGGCGAAATCCGCGCTGGAAGGAGCAATCTGGGACCTTTACGCCAAGCGTGAGAACACCTCACTGGCCAAAGCTCTGGGCGGTACAAAACAAGAGATTGAAGTCGGTATCAGCATTGGAATTCAGAACACCGTCGATGACCTGCTAACGATTATTGACGATTCCGTGACCCAAGGCTATCGCCGCATTAAAGTTAAAATCAAACCAGGCTGGGATGTGGACGTCATCCGCGAAATCCGCCGCTCGTTCCCATCGATTCAACTGATGGCCGACGCCAACTCCGCCTATCGTCTAAGTGATATCGAACTGCTGAAACAGCTGGATGAATTTGACTTAATGATGATTGAACAGCCACTCGCTTCCGATGATATCGTCGACCATGCATTGGTGCAAAAACAGCTGGCGACACCAATTTGCCTTGATGAAAGTATTCACTCAGTCGAAGATGCCCGGAAGGCAATTAGTCTTGGAAGCTGCAAAATTATTAATATCAAAATTGGCCGGGTTGGCGGCTTAACCGAATCAAAACGAATTCATGATCTCTGCGTGGAGCATGGGCTGCCCGTCTGGTGCGGCGGCATGCTGGAGGCCGGTGTCGGCAGGGCCCATAATATTGCCTTAACAACGCTTGCAAATTTCACGATGCCGGGCGACACGGCGGCGTCATCGCGCTACTGGGAGAAGGACATCATCGAACCAGAAGTGACGGTCCACGATGGCTTAATCACCGTCCCAACAACTCCAGGGATTGGCTACGAGGTAAATTTAGATACAGTTGACAATTTAACTGTACGTAAGCAGGTTTTTGAAAAAGCAACGTTAACAGCAAGAAAATAAAGGAAACCCGTCGATTGACGCGCCTTTAAGGCGAAGACAGAGGTGAGTTCGCCAAAATCATAGCTTTTGACTGCGGTGCTGATGCTTACAAAGCATTCCTTAGTACACTTTCCATCCGTCTCATGACAAGAGGGAGCCTTCCTCCCTCTCCTTAAAAAGCTTTTTTATGTAGTAAATTTTCATAATCTTTAAATAATTCGGTTAAGGGGGCTATTACATGAGGAAAAGTTTACAAATCGCGGGGGCCTACGTCGGGATTATCGTAGGTGCCGGCTTCGCATCAGGACAGGAAATCTTACAATTTTTCACTAGTTTTGGCTTAATGGGCATCATCGGCGGTGTCATCGCCACCTTCTTCTTCGCCTTTTTGGGCATGCAATTAACCCAACTGGGATCAAAGCTGCAGACGGACTCTCACAAGGATGTCATTTACCATATATGCGGCCGCTACCTAGGTGTGTTGGTTGATGCCGTCATCACCTTCTTCCTATTCGGGGTCACCGTTGTCATGATGGCCGGGAGCGGCTCCATCTTCGAACAGCAATTTGGTTTGCCAGCGATGGTCGGGAATATTGTCATGGCAGTCCTTACAATATTAACAGTATGCTTAAATGTACAAAAATTACTGTCTATCATCAGCTGGATTACACCATACTTAATGGTTCTGGTTGTGATTATCACCGGGTATTCACTGATGACAATGGACCAAAGTTTTAGCGCCCTTGAAATCGTTGCGAAAAAACAACCTGCTGCTGCATCCAATTGGCTGCTCGGCGGACTACTATATGTTTCCTATAATATTGCTGCCGGAGCGGCAATGCTTGCCGTAATGGGCGGTACCGAAAAAAATGCCAAGGTTGCCGGCCGCGGCGGAATATTAGGCGGTCTAGGACTTGGTCTATTAATCTTATTAATTAACATTGGAATGTTTGCTCGCTTAGACACGTTGCAAGGTGTGGAAATGCCAACGTTGCTGCTAGCTAATCAGCTTCACCCGGTACTCGGAGCACTGATGTCCATTGCCTTACTCGGGATGATTTATAATACCGCAGTTGGTATGCTATACGCCTTTGCCGCCCGTATCGTGAAACCAGCCAACCCAAAATTCAAACCAACTGTAGTTGGTGTTGGTATCCTTGCCTTCGCCGCAAGTTTCATCGGCTTTATTAAGCTAGTCGGAACCGTCTATCCTGTCATGGGTTATCTAGGCTTCACCATCATGGCAGCGATCATCGTGTCCTGGTTCCGCTCCCGGAAACATGCGGAAGCTAACGAGAAAATAAGGATTGCTGGGTAACTGGTGGAATGGCGCGGGTGTGGTATGTATGACGGCGAATAAGAGCAGCAAATTAAGCCTGACTCCTCCAATCTTCTTATCTAACCCTCATTTTTATTTTAATAGTAGGAACGGGGTTAGAAAAGGAATGCCTATTATACTAGTTCTATTTTTAAAAAATAAGAAAGGCCGGATTCAATATGAATGCGGCCTCAACGTTTCAATTCTAACTTTAGACAAACAGCTGAATTGGGTATGGTAAGTATTCAACAGCGTCAAGCTTTTCAACGGTGATATAGCCTGCCGGTGCTTTTAAAATAGTCGGAATCCGATTGACAACCGTGGCACAGGTATGCTCGACCGTCGCCGGTTTCTTCACATAAAAGGTGGTATCTGGCTCGCCAGTTATTTTCCAATCACACATATCACCGTCATCCGGGCCATATACCTTGCCGATACACTGTGTCTCAATAATCGGTCCTTGGAATGTCTCGGTTGTGACGACCGCACTCATGCCAATGCAATGTCCTTTTGGAATCACCCGGCCGAGCGTTGCCGAATACAAATCTTCGTCATAAAAATAAGGTACACATTTTTGTGTCTGCGACTTGATCGTCCAGCCCATTTTTGCACAAAGCGCCTCATTTGAGTTCCAGACATAGCTTGGTTCCAGCGTTTCCGGATGCGCAATTTTTTCCTCAAATTCCTCCGGCGTCATGCCAGCGCCATGTGCCTCCGCAAGCGCAAGTCCATAATCTTCAACATTATAACTGACAGCGCCTTCAATTTTATCAATACGATGAACACCGCCTGCCATGCAGCCAATCATGTTAATCCAGAAAATATCCTGCATTCCCGAACCGACAATCGTACAGTTATGTTCCTTCGCGAGTTTATCCAGCTTGTTTGTAATCGAAGAAGCGGTAGTCCACGGATAAATCGCCTCTTCACAAGTCGTCACTACATTGATGCCGCGCGTCACACATTTTTCAAAATGAGGATAGACATCATTCATGAAGCTAAACAGAGTGAGGACTGCAATATTAGCATCACACTCATCCAAGACAGCATCGGCATCACTGCGAATCGGGACACCAAGCTTCACGCCGAGTTCCGCCCAATCGCCTACATCCATGCCAACCACATCCGGGTTGATATCAATCGCACCGACAATCTCCGCACCTTTTTCATACAGATAACGCAGAATATACTTCGACATTTTCCCACAGCCATACTGCACTACACGAATCTTCTCATGATACAAGATGGATAACCCCTTTTCTATAAAAATTTTGGGAACAGGAGAACCCATTTTTACTAAAGCCGTAGATGTCTTACTATCCTAAAGAAATTCTGATGGAAAAATGGTGAGCCTATTCCACTAGCCTAAGTATATAATGGTTAGAGTTACTACTAGTGGTGGATATTGGTAGATTGTGTGAACTTTAGAAGCCTGCTTGACTAGTAAAAAAAGACGGAAGCATTTTTGAAAACTTCCGCCTACCAAACAGAGCATTTATTTACCAATCTTAAAGACTGAAGTAAAGAAGCTATATAACGCATCCCCTGCGATGAAGCCGGCGGCTAGAATCGTCATTGGGGTTTCTGCTTCTTTTCCTTTCCATTTTAACACGGTGAAGCGAATGAGAATTCCGGCTAATACAGCCCAGCCTGCAATCGGATTGGTCAATAGTAAACCAGTTGCAAAGAGAATCCCTAGTTGTCGTTTTGATCCTCCAAGTAATTGTAGCAAGGCCCCCGGAATCGCCCAAAGGAATAAATGTTTGGCGATTTCTGGTGATACACCAGACTTGATCGTGGCTGCATATACATGGTTAACTGGAGGAATCAATCCCTGAGAAAAATAACTATTATAGGTTGCTAGAACAACAATCGCTGCTACTGAAAAACCAATGATTCCCGCATAGAGCTGCTGGCGTCTGCCTTTCCGTTCAAAATTAGGATCCTGCCCATTGCCGCGGAGCATGTAGCCAGTCTTTAAATCATAGCCCATGTCGGCAAAGGCCACACCGGTGGAGGCGCTGAACCCGACAAGAAGTGCTAATGCTGGGGTCGGGAAGCCGATTAAAATCCCAATGATTAAGGTAATCAATGCCACGGCAAAGGCCGGAAACCAACCCGCATGCATCGCTGCGATACCGACAATTAACTCGTGAGCGAAGGCCGCAATCGTTGCAAACAAAAGAAACCCAACAATCATTCCAGCGGACATATCAGTAAGCACACCACCCATAAACGCTAATAATAACGCGATTAATAGGTAGGCAACGAACCCGTAGCCAAAGGCTTGGCCAATATCTCTTTCTGACCTGGAAAATGAAGCCTCCCCAACCGCTGTAGCAGCGGCCGTCTCCCTCTTTGCACGTTGAGAAACCGCATCAACCTTCTTCTTTTTAAAAATAAGGAAGACAACCTGGAATAGGGCAACAATCCCCGCACCAATCATAAATCCATGGGGGATATACTGCTCACTAATATCAAAGCCAAACAACTGAACTGAATATCCCTTTAGCAATAAACCGATTCCAAACATCGTCAGTGCCCAAATATTACCGATAAAGGCAACCCCGAAAGCCGACATTGGAATTTTAATGACGGAGCCGATAATCCCAATGGCAATGCCAATACTTAGCAGCTTCGCACGTTTTCCTCCTTCGTCTCCCGCTTTAATTGCCTCAGCTGTGGCAATTCCTGGAGGCCAGGCTTCTTTTGCTGGAAACACCTTTGTATCGAAAAACTTATACAAAAGTATCGCATCTAAAAACATCGCTAACGTTACACCGATAAACAAGGGAAGAACAAGTTCTTTCAAGCCTAAAACATATGGGATACCAATTGGAAGTAACAAACTGCTCGCAGCGCCAAATGTAGCTGCTGAGATGGAGGACTGAACCAAATTTTGCCGGTGAACTGATTTGAATTTTAGAAAGGCTTGAATGGGAATTCGCGCAATCAGCATGGCGAAAATAGCGCCAATAATGGAGGTATTAGCCGAAATCCCCAACGAAGTGATCAATTGGACCCCAATGATTGCCCCTACGACTGCTGTTCCAATCGTTGTTGCGAGAATCATCGGTTCGAATGCTGACGGATGCTCCTTTTCTATCAATCTATTGTCTTTCATACATTTCCTCCTTTTTCACCTTACATTTAGTAAAAACCGACGGAACCATATTATTTATAGTGGTTGCTAAAATGATTGAGAAAGCTTTGAATTTCCTTTGCTTCCTTCAGTAAATTTTTCAAAGCAAAATCAAAGTCAATTTCCTGGACCCGATATTCCGGTCCACTGATCGTGAGCGAAGCAATGATTTCGTTTTGACGATTAAACAGGGGAACACCCAGACCGAAAACGGCGTCGGAATACTCGCCGACCGTATAACACCAGCCCTTGCTTTTGATGTCAGCCAAGTCCGAAATTAACGTGGCCTTGTCCAAGATGGTATTTTTCGTAAATGGCCGTAATCCTTGTTCAATAATTTCCTGCTGCCTGTCCTGCGGCAAATAGGCCATAATCACCTTACAGGAAGCCCCGACATAGAGAGGAGTTCTCGTTCCCAGTGAAACATCATACTTGATGCGTTGGGTACTCTCGGCAATCTCCACGGTCACTCCGTCTGATTTGTCCAGCCATGTTAAAAAGATAGATTCTTCAACTACGTTTGCAAGCCTTTTCATAACTGGGTACACCAATTCTGATAAGCGCATCTTATCTTTGACCATTTGCCCATACTCTAAAAAACGCAACCCGAGTTCATATTTTTTGGAAATAGGATCCTGTGACAAAAAGCCATACTTCTCAAATGATGCTAATATTCGATAGACGATTGAATGGCTGATGCCCATCTCCTTTGCTAACTCGCGAACCCCCCATGAAGGAGTCTCCTTCGTAAAGTATTGTAGGATTTCCAGTGATTGGTCTAATGTTTTTAACGACATCTCTACTGCCACCTCCCCTAACTGTCTCTATATTCGAAACACCGTATCGTTTTATAACATTATTATATAACAGGATTATTAATCTAACAATAGAGAATTTTCTAAAAACATTTAGACTACAAACCCCCGTAATCCCTAGCTAGCCTTCACGGGAGTTTGTCATAGGTTATTCCTTGTTTTGCCTTTCCTCCGATAACTTAATGACCTCAAAAGTGACAGGATCGATACTGACCCCAAATTTACTCTCTGCCTGAGCAGCCGATATATAGCCGTTTTTAACATCACTGACGATTTTTTCTACCGGACGTTTAAGAGGGTCACCATAGCCTCCGCCGGTAGCCGTCACCAATTGGGCCACGTCGCCTTTATTAAGCGGGAATCTTGCGGCCACACCAAAAGGGTCTATGGTTTCACCAGTTGTTTTTACAATTTGTACATAATTTGATGAGCCATTCTCCCCGCCATTCATACCCCAAGGAGTAAATTGATGGCGTCCAAACGTTACCGACAGTTTCTGGTTATCCGTCAAGGCCCGATAAGACCGAACGACCCCGGAGCCGCCAATAAACTCACCTGCACCTGCGCCATCACAGCGAAGACGATATTCATCTACAAGCACACCATATCTTGTCTCTGCAACCTCCATTGGAATATTATAGGTCTCGCCATCACCCATACAGAATTGTCCGCGCTGGCCGTCCTGCCCCTCACCAGCTCCCCAGCCGCCAACAGAAGGCTCAACAATGAGAAATGGCGCATCTGTATCCTGATGTACCCCAGAGAGCACAGTAGAACAAACCGATACTAAGTGTCCCGCTGTTAATCGGTCTGGCAAAAGCGGGGCTAATGCTTTCCAAATCAATTCTGCGCCACCAATTCGTCCCTCAAAATTCATCGAAACCGGTGCTGGCCGCTCCGCTGATAAAATCGAAGCTTTATCAGTAATAATTTTTAAAGGGAAAAATAAGCCTTCATTAATATTCTTCTGTGCCGGCCTCATAATCGCTAAGTACATCACACGCACACTTGCCAAGAGCCCAAAATACGAGCAATTGACGGGATTTGTCACCTGTGGATGGCTGCCGCGAAAATCACAAATAAATTCATCATCTGTAATCGTAATCTTCACCTTAATCGGATACGGCCCGCCCTTTGCCGGGTCTCCCTCAATATAATCCTCCGCCGTAAATGTCCCCTTTGGCAGATTCTGCAACTCCTGTCTGGCCAATTGTTCACCCTGATTTAAGAGATTACTAATTGCCGCTTGGACGAATTCCTTTGAATGCTTATCACATAATTCGACGACTCTTTTTGCACCGGTTTTTAACGCGGCAACCTGGGCCCACATATCGCCGAGAGACAATTCCGGCAGTCGGACATTGGTCGAGATAATATCGACAACAGCTTGATTGACTTCCCCGCCATCAAAGAGCTTTACTCCAGGCAGTTGCAGCCCTTCCTGGAAAATTTCCGTTGAATCACTGGTAAACGAACCCGGGTCTTTCCCGCCAACTTCTGTCCAATGGCCTTTGTTTGCTGAAAAAGCGATCAATTCCCCTTTGTAAAAAATCGGCATTACCAGTCCAACATCAGAAAGATGCGACCCCCCGCCAACAAACGGATCATTAATAATAATGATATCGCCTTCTGTTAAACTCTTTCCCCCGTCAAATTTTTCAACCACATGCTGAACCATCGGACTTAACATGCCAATAAAGCTCGTTACTCCGTTTCCTTGACTGATTAACTGACCTTTTGCATCCGTTAACCCGCAAGCATAGTCCAACACTTCATAAATAATCGGACTCATGGAGGTTCGCGCTAGCGCTAGGAACATCTCATCGCCAATCGATAACAGGGAGTCCTTAATTACTTCTATTGTAAATGGATTTATTTTCGCCTGATTTACAGTCGCCATCTTATTCCACCCCCGTATAAATAACGATATTTCCGTATTGGTCGATTTCCAGTGATTGGTTAGCATAGATAATCGTTGATGCAGAGCGCTCCTCAACAATCGCCGGACCGGTCACGTTCATACCCGGCTCCAGTTGCTCACGGTCATAAACAGCAGTTGAAACCCAGCCTTCTTCCTTAAAATACACTGGCCGATGTTCCTTTAACGCATCATGTAGTGACTTTCCTTGTGAGCTTAGTGGCTGCAGCACAGGCTTTTCTACTTTTCCAAAGCCAGTAAGATGCAAATTAACGATTTCTGTTTGCGCATCAGGAAGTTTAAAGGTGTAATTTTGTTCGTGGAGTTGGTGGAAATGGGCGATGATGTCCTCAATCATTTCCTCACTCCATGTCAAAGTTGGCACCGGTACTTTGACGGTATGTTCTTGTCCAACATAGCGCATATCAACGAATCTGCTAAACACCATTTGTTCTTTTTTGATACCTTCTTCGATAAACCGGTTGATCGCCTCGTGGGTCATGACATCCCACTCCTGATTAATAGCCGGGATATCGAGGTCCTTTAATGGGTTAATATGGGTTTTGATATAGTCATGACGCAGGTCCGTCATCAACATGCCCCAGGCTGAGAAAACGGCAGACGCGACTGGGATAATAATCTTTTTCACGCCCAATTCATCCGCCAAGGCTGCCGCGTGCATCGACCCGCCACCGCCAAAGGCAATCATTGTGAACTCCTGCGGGTCATAGCCTTTACGAATCGAGATTAGTTTAAGTGCATTCAACATATTTGAATTGGCGATATCAATAATCCCCATTGCACCCTCTTCTACGGTTAAGTCGTAATGAGAGGAGACCTTTTCTTCAATAGCCTGTTTTACCTTGTCCAAATCGACATCATAGTCAAAGTTATTTTTCGAAAGACGGCCTGCAACTAAGTTGGCATCTGTCGTCGTTGGCTCTTCCCCGCCTTGTCCGTATGCAACCGGTCCAGGTACAGCGCCAGCGGACTGCGGGCCAACCTTTAAGGAACCTGTCGAATCAATCCAGGCAATTGAACCGCCGCCATTACCGATTTCCACAATATCCACTACCGGAACCTTTACAGGATATCCAGCCGTATTTTCGGTTTTTTCAATGTAATAGTCGGTCGTCACTTTGACCTCGCTATTGGTAATCAGGGAGCATTTAGCTGTTGTTCCGCCAATGTCAAAGGCAATGATATTGTTTTCTCTTAATAATTGACCAAGGATCGCTGCCCCATAAATCCCGGCGACTGGTCCCGATTCTACCATGTGGATCGGTGTTTGCTTTGCCCCTTCAAAGGTTGTCGCGCCGCCATTGGATTGCATAATATACGTGCCGCCTTGCACACCATGGTGCTCCAGATTTGTTTTCAACTTATCAATATAAGAACCGGCAATCGGCTTAACATAGGAGTTCAGCACAGTCGTATTAGTCCTTTCATATTCGCGCCATTCCTTGGTAATTTCATGGGAGGCCGTAACAGCCACTTCCGGCCATAATTGCTTAATTAAGGAAACCGTTTTCATTTCATGTGCTGGATTAATGTAGGAATGTAAATAACAAACTGCAATGGCATCTACCTGCTCTTGTTTGAAAAACGCCAGGATGCCTGAAAGCTGACCCTCGTGTAGTGGGGTTAACACTTCACCTTTGTAGTTAAGTCTTTCGTCAATTTCCATTCTCAAATAGCGCTCCACAAATGGTTTAGGCTTCTGGTAGCGAAAATTATATAAATCCGGCCGATTCCCTCGCGCAATTTCAAGGACATCCCTCGCCCCTTTTGTGGTAATCAGCCCCACCTTAACTCCCTTTCTCTCGGTTAAGGCATTGATAACGACCGTTGATCCATGAATAAACATATCAATCGCCTGCGGTGTAATTCCGCTCTTGTCGATAACATCCATTACCCCTTTTTCAAACTGAGAAGGAGTCGTATGGGCCTTCGCCACACCAAATTTCCCATCATCATCAACATAAACAAGATCGGTAAATGTGCCCCCAATATCCGTTGCAACTCTCATCTAAAAACCACCTTTGTTTTGTTTTTTGGAAGTATTGTCTCTATATAAGAACCACTGGTTCATTTTATGATTACTTTTATTATATTTTATTTATTTTAAATTATCAATATTTTCTGTATGGATTTTTCTTGTTTGCTTACATAGCAAAAGGAGAAGTGCTGTTGACACTTCTCCTTGGGGATGGTTTTCAATTATCTGCAGATAGAATCCTTGTCCTTATTTTTGCGGTTGAATGAATTTTTGATGTGGTTGGGGAGATTCAGGGGGCTCAATTTTACCGGGCGGCACGAACATAAAAAAAGAAGTGCTGTTCACACTTCTCATCTGCTGCTATTTGATATGGAGAGTGCCATCCTCGTCCGATGAATAGTAAGCATTCATACCGTTTTTGGTACCGATATGGAATTCCACCATATTTTTGCCCCGTTTAATATAGCGAACATAGTATTTTCCAGCCTTATATGTATTTTGGGCAACAGGCTTACCGAAGTATTTTCTAAACTGACTTGCCGATACTTTGGTTTTTACATTCTTCATAATTAAAACTACTTTACTCCCTGATGGAATTTTTGTAGAGGTTCCGTTATAAAAAAAACAATAACTAGCCTTCTTGGTTGTATAAATATACATTTCAGCGCGATTCCCTTTACCCTTTTGACTCTTTTTGAGCGTTTTATAGGTCATACCCACATTTCCGGGAGCTCCTTTTAATTTCCCTTTTTTAGCCAGCTTTACAAACTCTTTATTGACATACGAACTGGCTTCAGTTGACTTCGAAGGCATCGTGGCACCAACGAGAAAAACCGCGACCATCACTAGCAAAATACGAAAAAACTTTTTCATGCTGCACCCTCCTAAACTATATAATTGCTTTTAGAATAGCATAATTTTCCGAAAGCGATTACTAAAATTTTTGGCGTATGTCTTAAATTTTTTTAGTTGATTTTTTGATTCGCTAATATATCTTAAAAAACGCTAATATAATCCTATTTTTCGCTAATAAAATGTGATATTCGCTAATAAAACCACCGAAATCGCTAATAAAATTATAAAAGCTAGTATTGTTTAATTTCTTACACTTACCTTTATTTGAAACAACTCCGATTCCTATGAAGCGTCATATATAAAAAAGGAGAAGTACTGTCACTTCTCCATCAACTACTTACCATTATCTGATAATTACTTTTATCGACTTACTTTTATTTCCGGCTTTATCCTTTACGAAGAAGGTTAAAGCTGTACCTTTCTTTTGTTTTGAAATTTTCAGGCTGAAATTCCCCTTTGAGTTTACTGTGGCTTTTTTAATAATTTTGCCCGTTTTATAAAGATAAACGGTGGAATGTTTTTCAGCTTTACCTGTAATAGTTTTCGATTTAGTCGTAACTTTGTTTACATTAGGTTTTTTAGGCGATGTTTTATCAATATTAGTAATTTTGATTTTACTTGTTATTTTGTTCCCCGCTTTATCAGTAGCAGTCAGCAAATAAGTACCGTTCTTCTTAATCTTGAATTTGCTGCTATATTTTTTTACTGTGTCATTCTTACTGTATTTTACTTTTTTCTTAGCGGCAACGTTATCAACTGTAGATAATCCAGAAAGTTTATCTTTGACAGAAAAAGTAACGTTGATATCTTTATTGGTTAACTTTGTTGTGTCTTTTGAATAACTAATTGTTGGGGTAGTTTTATCAATGTAAAAATCGTATCCTCTATCATCACCATTTGGCTCTATGACAATTAAGGCATAATCGCCTTCCTTTGCTATCGTAGTCCCACTTGTAAATGGCAAATCATTCAATGTTGCTGACCCATTAAATACAGGTGTTACTGATTCATTATAATAAGTTTTATGAATATTCACCCCCTTTATTCCATAGTAAATATTCATCTTGTCCCACTTGGTAGCATCCATTTTTGATAGTTTCTTATGTTTGTTTTCAATACTAATTAACGTTTCATTATGAGTTTTATCTTCTACATAAATTTGATATAGATAGTATCTACCGCGCATGGTGGAGTTATCTGTGTAGTTAGGGTCGCCTAAGGTAATAGTATCTGTGAAACGATTGGGGTTTTTGGGATCATTTGCATGAGATAGTCGAAAGTAAATTGCTCTATTCAGGTTATCTTCATTTACAAATGCAACCATTACCGTGTTATAGATTCCTGAAGCACTGGATGTTTTAGTGACAGGATCAATAACATCTGCGGAAAAAGTAATCTTGTCTCCAGTATTCCAAACAGTATCACCTTCCGCGTTAATTTTTAAGTTTTTTACAATTGGCGGTAAATTATCATCAAGAGCATACACCTTATTCGTAGATGTAAAAATTGTACTAGGTATAAATGCTAGTAATAACGCGGTAATCAACAGTATACTTTTAAACTTTTTCATCGACAGACCTCCTACTTTTTTCTACTATTTTACCATAATAGGAAAATTAAAAGCATTTGCCTTTGGAATTTCAATTAATCTATTCCACGATCATATGGAAATTTTAATCATTTCTCCTCAAACCGAACAATTGCCTTAAGTGTATTATCACTTTTGACAGAGACTCCCACATCCATTTTTGTGTCCTGCTCAAAATTAGTGGATACGCTAGTGTTCGCAGGAATCCCCATCTTCAAATTTTCGCATAAAAAATTAAGCTGGAGTCGTTCAATTAATTTTAAATCTAACTGGCCCATATGGATGGCTAGGTGATTTGATTAATTAAGGTTGCTAATCATACAAAAGCCCCTACCTGATGCGGGGGCTCTCGATTGGATTTTATATAAAATTATCTAATTAATACAGTCATGCATTCGATTCTTTTATTTGCCTCTTTTAATACTTTAAGATCCCTTTTTGCAATTTCTACCTGTAATTTCATGTAGAAAATAGGGGTATTTTTCATAATGGAAAGCCAACCTTTGCCACTCTATTTTGCCAATTCTTTATTATATCAATAAAACATTTTGTTTCATCCCCGTCCTTTCTTCAGAAGCTCTTTTTTGTTTTTCAAAACAAAAAAATCCCCTGTCTACCATATAGACTGGGGGAAA
This sequence comes from Bacillus rubiinfantis, assembly GCA_000752035.1. Lineage (GTDB taxonomy): Bacteria > Bacillota > Bacilli > Bacillales > Cytobacillaceae > Neobacillus > Neobacillus rubiinfantis. The sequence goes on from CCFE01000011.1 coordinate 567,566, forward strand.
AATGTTAATTTGTGTTGTCGACCCAATTGATTTGCCGTGTGCTGCAGGTGCGTGTTCCCCCTTCAAATCAATACGAATAAGGATAGGGTGTTGGATAGCCACCCGGATATGGGGGCGGATATGCACCAGCGTACGGGTAATTATACGGTGATTGGTAGGGATAGGGGTATGGGTAGGGATAAGGGGCTCCAGTTAAAGCGTTTGCTGTGAGTCCGCCTAACATCCCTCCTAAAAAAGGTGTGACAAATCCGCCAAAATTACTCCCTGGTACACCGCCTGGCTTCCCGCCGTGGTGTCCACCATGATGACCGCCACTGCCATGATGTCCTCCGTGATGGCCTCCTCCATGATAGCCGCCACCGGATCCACCATGATGACCGCCTCCATGATAGCCGCCGCTGGATCCACCATGATGACCGCCATAGTGACCGCCGGACTTACCTTTCTGATTAAACATCGTAAACAACTCCTATTTAGTGTCTTTATAGCAACATTGTACTATGCTTTAGCGTATGCTGAATAATCGTGTAATGGGTGGGCAAATAGTATCTTTCCAAAAATTCTCCTGCCTGCCAAGGAGAATTCCGCCCGCTTTGGAGCATCCCCTCTCATAAAACCCTCATGAGGACATTTCGGCGGAATTCGGCGCACCACCAGTTCTCATAAAGCTCTCATGGGGACATTTCAGCGGACTTCGGCGCACCACCAGTTCTCATGAAGCTCTCATGAGGACATTTCGGCGGACTTTGGCGCACCACCAGTTCTCATGAAGCTCTCATGGGGACAATTCGGCGCACCCCTAGTCCTAAATCAGTTTTGAATGAACGGACAGTTTTTATATAGCAATTACTGTAATAACCTCTCACAATTTCTAATATGATGAATTAGATTTAGCTAATTTCAACAAGGGGGTCATGTAGGTGGCGGTCATTTTGAAACCAGGTGAAGCTGCGCCGTTAACAGGTATGTATGTTGAAGTGGGCCATGGCGGCGGACAGATAAAAAGAGCTCAGCAAATTCATGTGAATCAGGGAGAACCTTTACCGATGTTAAATCCTTACTCGCTAAAAATTGAGCATAAAGGAACAATAAAGGAGAGGAGCCGCCAGCATCGCTGGAGACTCGTAAAACATTGATGAAAGCATCCATCTTTTTGGATGCTTTTTTTCTTATCGTGGCGGGATTGCCCTTTATAAAAAAATAAACCCAATCCTCAAAATAGAAGATTTGGGTTTATTATAATCTACTTTACTCTAACCACTTTGGCCTTACTAATGTTATTAGCCCTATCTTCGGCAGTGATGTTGAGGACGGTTTTCCTCTTCTGGGCTTTAATTTTCACAGTGAATTTTCCTTTGGAGCTGACCTTTGCTGTTCCTATCACCTTTTTACCCACCTTCACCGTTATGGTAGAGTTTGCTTCGGCTGTTCCGGTAATGGTTTTGGTGGTGCTTTTTACTGCTGTTTTAATCGTTGGTGTAGCTGGGGCAATTCGGTCAACGACGGTTACCGTTTTTGCAGAACTACTATTCCCCGCTTCATCTTTTGCAGTCACCGTGAACTTGACCCCGGCCTTTTGCACTGGAATGGCTACCTTAAAGCTGCCCTTGGAATCAGCCGTGGCAACGTACTTTTTCTTGCCAATCGTCACCGTAACAGTGGCCCTTGCTTCGGCTTTTCCTGTCAGGGTCTTCGTTTTATTGGAAACCGTTGCAACTGTTGGCGCAACTGGGGCAATCCGATCCACAACCGTGATAACCTTTGGACTACTGATATTTTTTGCGGTATCCTGAGCCATGATTGTAATTTTCGTACCGGCTTTTTGAGTACCGATTGTTATTTTAAAATAACCTTTTCCGTCTGCTACAGCAGGATATTTTTTCGACCCAATTATGGCCGTCAGTATAACACCGGGTTCGGCTTTTCCCGTTAGTTCCTTTGACTTGTTCGAGAACTCATTCACTGAGAACGTTGGCGCAGTTTTATCCTGGACTGTTACAACAGTAGCCTTACTGATATTTTTACCATCACTGGCGGTGACACTGACCTTTACACCAGCTTTTTGCAACGGAATATTAATCTTGAATTTGCCGTTTGCTTCAGCTGTTGAACTGTAAACAGCCTTACCAATTGTAACCGTGATAATCGCTTTGGCTTCGGAGCTACCTGTTACCTGTTTCGATTTATCGGACACAGGATCAACCTTTGGTACAGCTGGTGCAGTCACGTCCTTAACAATTACATGAGCCGCCTCACTGACATTGCCGGCCGTATCTTGAGCATAGACATCAATGGTAGTTCCGGCAGTCTGTTTCGGAATTTGTATCGTAAATGAGCCAGATGACCTGCTGGTTGTTCTACCGATTTCACCTTTCTCCGTTACAGCATATACGGTAGCACTAGGTTCCGCTGTGCCATTGATATAGATATCACTATCAGTTACGCTACTTACCACAGGCGCATTTGGTGGAGTACTGTCATTCGTTCCTGTCTCCCCTGAATCATTTGCAGCTAATAACGTATAAGTCACATCCTGCCCTTTATTAGCAGGTACAGATAATCCCAGCGCTGGATCATAGGTGGTAACAACGGCACCCCCGCCGCGCAAATTCAAAGAGTTTCCGCTATAAACCTTCGCTTGCAAAGAATCAAAGAAAGGGTCACCTTTAAAACCGTAAAGACCGTTTGGATCTTTTCTCAAGAGGGCAATCCGGAAATCCGTCATCAGTTTTCCGAAAGTCATATCCGGACTAATATACTTTTTAGCCACGTCTTCAATGGCTTTATAGTTATTATCACTATCGGTTACTATTTCTTTAAAAATTGCATCTCCTCGTCCAGCTTGTTTTTTCACATACTGTACAAATAAATAGGACAATGAATAATTAGACAACGTATCTCCATCATCATCCCAATATAAGAGCGAATGCCCATTTTGAATGGCCGAAGAGGAATTATAATAATCAATCCGATCCTGCAGCCCTATCCCTTTATAAACTTGTTCAGCCGCCATGGATAAACCTTCATTTAACCATGTATCCATATTTGTAGTAGAATTTTCGACTAACACATTCCGGTTAAAATTCACCATATGTTGGAATTCGTGTGCCAATGTTTCATATGCTTGTGTTACATCCTTCTGGCTACTACCCATTGTTGGGTACGTATCTATGTAAAAAATCTCTGACTTATTAGAACCGCTAATATTATAAAGGTCACCAGCCCAAAAATAACCAGCAACATAACCACCACTACCGAAGAAACCATCCTGAATATCATAGATTAATATATTAATTTTTCCATCACCATCGACATCAGAGGGGTCGCCGAAGTTGTTCGTAACCGTGGGATAAATACTGCTATCAAACTCTTGGCCCAGTTTTGCGGCATCTTCATTGGTAATTTGGTTGTTGTTCACCCAGACATTTGCTTTAGTACCGCTGTAGGTTAATTTTGCACTGATTTGGTAGTCTGATTCCGTTTCTAAATTGCTCACCCAAAAGTACTTAGAATCGCCAACGTTATATGATTTTTGGATTGCTTTCGTACTCTTCTGTAGGCGCTTTTCTTTATTACCTTTAATATCAAACGGCTTGTTGACATCAAGCTTATATTTTCCAGGCATTCCACTTTGATCAAGCGACCTTTTTAAGTTTTTCAACTGAAACGTTCCAGTTGGCTGGGTTGCATCTCCGTCTATCGATTCATTGCTAATGACTGCATAAGCAGAGCCCCCATTTGATCCACTATTACCTGTATAAAATGGATTCTTCACCTTAAAAGTTGTGACATCTGAATAATATATATCATCACTATATTCTGAAATACCAAGTCTCATATATATATACGGCTGATTCACAAAATCGCTTTTAGATATATTGGAATTCAAATACACTTCATCACGACCGTAAGTATCGAATTCAACATATCCGTCATACTGAAGGGTATTGTTACTTTCTTTGAAAAATTCAATTGTTAAAATCCTGTCCTTAGCATATGAATACTCTGAGTTATACAAAAGCCGTATCCTCATATCATCTGAATTACTCGGCGATGTTGCTGTATTCATATAATACACAGCATGGTAGGTGGAGTAACTATCTAATAATGTAGCTATTAGATTGCCTTCCCCGATTAACGGATAACTCGATGGATCCTTATAATCTGCTTCCTTTTTTGCTGCCTGCTTCGGATTCTTATCAACTGAAGCTCGAGCGTTTAAACTCTTGGCCTCCTGTGAGGAAACCACTTTTCCTCCCTGTGCGTAACCGGCAGAAGGCAAAATAAATAGTTGCAATACTAGTAAAATACTAAAAAGTTTGCGCAAAATGCAAGCCCCCTTTATTTTTATCTAGTAATATTTTACTATTTTACCTTGGTATAGTATATAGTTTCTGATGGATATGAGGGAGAAAAGTAGGAGATTCTCTTGCCAATCATTGATTAGAGTTTAAAAAATTCATTCGAAAATCAAACATAAACGCAAAATCAACTTCAATAATGCCAATTTGACAGCAAAAGTCGCCGTTACAATTAAAAAGAAAAGTCAAATTGGCTTTTTGTCGATTCGAAATAATCCCATCCGCTCGATATGGTAGATGTATCCAAGCGAAATCTACCATTATAAAGGGCGTGTACATAAGATGAATATTAAATCTGCGGCGGTTGAAACGTTTGAGGCATTTTCCCAGTTTTCCAGTCTCAAGGAATTTAACCATCATATTGAAATGTGGCTGCTTGATTACAAGTGCGATTTTTCAAAAAGTGAATTAATCGGGTTTAAGCGGCTGGTGCGCTTTGCAGCGAAAATTCCTGGTGTGTGCAATGCGAAGATTGCCACCATCTTAAAAGCGATTCACATGGATTATAATGGAAGCGGTATTTCCCGCTCGACGTTCAAGCGGATGATTGCTAAGGCGAAGAATTTGGGCATCTTTACCGTCCATGAAACCGAGCGAAAAAACGGCTCCCAGTCCAGCAATCTCTATGTGTTTAATCGTTTTGCTGCAAATGAACCACCCGAACCAGAAATTTTGACCCACCCTAAGGAAACTACTAATCTTTTAAAAACTGAAAAAGATCAAAAGATTACTAAACGTAACGAGGAACCGTCTTCGCTAGATCACACCTATGTTTGCAATCGGGTTCCAAAACCATTTGTCGAGATCGTCAAATGCTTTTTTCCAGAAGCAAAGACGATTGAGGATTACTGGCATAGTGTCCATATTCTTGGCTATCAATATGGCTGGCTTCAAGAAACGGACTTAATCGTTAATTTAGCTATTCAATCATTCCAACAGCTGATTCGAAAAATGAAATTCACAGGCGCTGTTAGGAAGCCAATTGCCTATTTTTGGGGAATCCTTAAGGAAAAATTCTATCAGGCCTGGAACCAACAGTATTACGGCAAGCTGGCTGCAGGTGTGATGAAACGTAAGGTCTTACCGGTGAAATATGGCGATGAAACGATCTATTATGATTGGCTGCATGATGGTGAGGGTACAAGGTGATTGGGGAACTGGTCTGAGGCGTTGTGCTCCTATTTCAACAATATCGTAGGGCATTGCCATAAATTTTGGGTCGTGTTCTACAAATTATGGGCGGTATCTACAAATTCAGAAGCGTATTCTACAATTGCAGGCCCGCATTCTACAAATTTTGGGCGTTAATCTACAAATTTTGGTATTTATTCACAAATCTTGAATCGTGTTCTAAATAGTCTGGATGGTGTTCTACAAATTATGGGCGGTATCTACAAATTCAGAAGCGTATTCTACAATTGCAGGCCCGCATTCTACAAATTATGAGCGGTAATCTACAAATTATGGTATTTACTTACAAATCTTGAATCGTGTTCTAAATAGTCTGGATGGTGTTCTACAAATTATGGGCGGTATCTACAAATTCAGAAGCGTATTCTACAATTGCAGGCCCGCATTCTACAAATTTTGGGCGTTAATCTACAAATTATGGTATATACTTACAAATCTTGAATCGTGTTCTAAATAGTCTGGATGGTGTTCTACAAATTACGATCCACTTTCTACAAATTATGGGCGGTAATCTACAAATTCTGTGCTGTAATCTACAAATTCAGACCCGTTTTCTACAATTCTACACCCACTTTCTACAAAGCGGGACCGTTAATCTGCAATTATTGGATTTAACTGGAAACAACATATTGAAAAAGGAGAAGTGCGATAACACTTCTCCTCAGCTCTTGCCTGAACTCTATAAAACTCGCAAACCCGTTTTTACGGCCATGATATAGCCATAGCCTCTGCCAAACTTGATTTTATACCAGTCGCCTCTTTTGGAGACAATTTGAACTGTTTTGTTCTTCGCCACACTGCCTAATCGCTTGGCCGTTGCCTGCGGTGCCGTTCTGACGTTAAAACCGACGGCCGTCGTGATTTTCCCTTTTTTCTTCAACTTTGTTTCTTTTTTTGGTGCAGGGGTGGATGAAATCACTTCATGATGAACCCCGTCGCTGGTTGGCAGCCGGAATGTCAAGCCTGCCTTTTTGGCAACTGCCTTTAGCGAGGAACTAACATATCGTGAGCTATTTAGCGCTCTGCCTTTTTTGTCATAGACAACTGCGTCAAAGGCAATCCCTGCCACATGGGGAGCATCAGGACGCGGATACGAGACCACACCTACTAAACTATGTTTGCGGATTTCAGCATATTTACAGGAGCTAGCTGGAGCATGAATAATCTCGTAGAAATGCTTCTGATACTGATACGGGCGATACGCCGATTTATATTTAATCTTCCAACCTTTTACTTTTAATAGTTTCTCATATTTAGCCTTTGCCGCTCCCAGCTTCGGGTCAACCTTGTCCCAGATGACCATTTTTCCTTTTTCCATTTGAATCGCCAACGGATCAGTTAATCGGGAAATACTAGTGCACTTCGACTTTGTTACTGCGGATACCTTCTGCTGCATCGGAACAATTGCCAACATAAAAACAATCATTGCAAAAAAAATATGTAATTTTCTATATCTCCTCATTCTTCTCCCCCTCGAAAAAATTACCACAAGGTGTTACTATGACCTAGCCAATACGACGAACACCCGACCTCCACAATAGTTCTATTTTACCATTATTGTTCTTACAAAAACTACGATTTTTCAACAAATTTATGATGTTATGTCCACCTCCCTTTAAAATTCATTTGAAATCTGATATTATGACTAGGTGATAATCAACAAGAACTGCTATCCCATTTGCCACTGATTTTTTTAAAAATTGCCAAGAATGGAGATTTTTCAAATGGATTTAACATCACTAATCGCACCTGAACACTTCAATGTTGCTAGTGAAATAACCAAACATGCTTCAGATAAAATTGCCTTAAGATGGGAGAGCGATTCAGGGGAAGCGAAGACCATCACGTACGATGCGTTAAATCGGCAAGCGAATCAACTTGCCAATGGTTTCACCTCGTTAGGGTTGAAGAAGGGTGACCGGGTTATTGTTATGACTACCCGCTTGATTGAAACGTATATCATTTACCTTGCCAGCTTAAAGGCCGGACTTATCATCAGTCCCGCCTCAGAATTGCTGCGGGCCAAGGATTTGGTCTACCGTCTCAACCATTCCGAGGCGAAGGCCGTGATTTGCTACGCTCCTTTTGTCAACGAATTCGAAAAAATTCAAGAAGCGACACCGTTTTTAAAATATAAGATTGCATTTGACGGCGAGGTTGCCGGTTGGCTCTCGATGACTGAGCTGACGAACGGCCAGCCAGAAGAGTTTACCCAAGTCGAGACACTGCGCGAGGATGCTGCGTTTTTGGCCTATACATCTGGAACTACAGGCCAGCCAAAAGGCGTTGTTCACACCCATGGCTGGGGCTATGCCCATATCCGTATCGCCGCACAGTATTGGCTAAATATCGGAGAGAATGATTTTGTCTGGGCTACCGCTGCGCCTGGGTGGCAAAAGTGGGTGTGGAGTCCATTTCTATCAATCCTCGGTTCTGGGGCAACCGGATTTGTCTACAATGGCCGCTTCCAGCCTCATACATTTTTGCAGCTGCTGCAGGATCAAAAAATCAATGTCCTCTGCTGCACGCCTACGGAATATCGGATGATGGCCAAATACGATGACCTGGGAACCTTTGATCTCAGCGCATTGCATACCGCGGTATCTGCAGGTGAGGCGCTAAATCGCGAGGTCATCGATATTTTTAAAAAGGAATGCGGAATTCTCATCCGCGATGGCTACGGCCAAACAGAAAGTACGTTATTAATTGCTAACGTCAATAAGGACGAGACCAAGCTCGGTTCGATGGGCCAGCCACTGCTGCCAGAGTTCGTTGAAATCGTTGATGAAAACGGCCAGCCAGCACCGGTTCATCAAGTCGGCACCATTGCCGTTCGCAAGGAGCTTCCAGCGTTATTTAAGCAATATTATAAAAATCACGAAGCGACTGCGGCGGCGTATTGCGGCGACTATTTCCTCACTGGAGACCGCGCTTATAAAGATGAAGATAACTATTATTGGTACCAAGGCCGCAAAGATGATGTGATTATCAGCTCCGGCTATACGATTGGGCCAGTGGAAGTCGAAGATGCATTGATGAAACATAAGGCAGTCAAAGAATGCGCCGTCGTCGCCGCTCCCGACCCAATTCGCGGCAACATCGTCAAAGCCTGCGTTGTTTTGAAAGAAGGTCTCGTGGGAACGCCAGAATTAACGAAGGACATCCAGCTATTTGTGAAAAACTTAACAGCTCCCTATAAATATCCACGGCAAATCGAGTACATGGACGCGCTGCCAAAAACCGAATCCGGCAAAATCCGCCGCGTCGACCTGCGAGGTTGATGAGCCCATCATCTCGATAAAAACCATTTTTAGCGAATCTTAAGCGAGTTATGCCCTTCACCAAGCCGGTGAAGGGCATTTTTACTAGTATAATTCCTCTCGCTTGGCTCAGCGTTCAGTGACCGCTAACAGCTCCAACCACTACCGCTTCTGTCTCGCCAACCATTCATCCTCCAACATGCTCATTTCCCACATATTCCAGTAATCTTCGTTTATTTTGGCTGTATCGCGGAGTAAACCCGCTTTTTCGTAGCAGGCAATCGCAGCGGTGTTAGAATCGTAAACACCGAGGCTCACCCGATGCTCGATTCTAGTCCATGCAAACGATAAGTGAGATTTCCCTCATGCCTATCTGTGAAAAATTACATTTATTATACTAAAATAGTAATGGTATAATTGTCATTGGCTGTTAAAAGCTTTTTTAAAAAATATTATGGGGGAATAATTTGTGAGGTTAGCAAGCAAGAAGTTTTTGACAGGAATAATTACAGTTGTTTTCACAATTGGCATACTAGCTGGCTGTGGTGCACCGAAGCCGGCAGACACGGTGAACGAATTTTTAACAGCAGTGAAGGATGCCGATTATAAAAAGGCACTAACGTATGTTGATAGTAACAAAGACAGTGAGTTTAACCTTTCCGAGCTTTCGAAAAAAACCGAGGGCGAAATCGATGGCATGAAAATTTTTAACGCCATCGCCAAAAGCTATAAATTTGAAAAGCCCGAAGAAGTTTCAACAGATGGTGACAAGGCCAAGGTAAAGGTGAAAATCACTTCTGTTGACATGCAAATTGCCTTGTCGCAAACGATTAGTGAAGTCATGCCAATGGCGTTCGCCAGTGCCTTTAGTGAAGATCAAGCGGCAACGGATAAACAGATGGAAAAACTAATGGAAGGCACTCTTATGAAGAACCTTTCTCCCAAAAATGCCACGATGGCCACTCGTAATGTAACCTTAAACTTGAAAAAAGACAAAGAGGGAAATTACAAAATCGTTGCCGACAATCAATTAATGGAAGCTATTTTAGCTAACGCCAAAGATATTAACGACATGTTCGATGAAATGGATAACGGCAAGTAAGCAGGGCACCGGCCATTTTGGGATCAAAATCGTAAGGCAAATAGGGTGAGAAATCGCACCCTATTTTTTGTAACAATGTTTTTGACGAATAACTATTCTCTATCTTAAAAATTTCCATTTGACTCTTCTGTGTTAGACGGAGAAATTCCGTTTATCTCGGGAAATACTACTATTTCCCTTGAATTAAGGGAAGCTTTTCCGCTTATATGATCCAAATCCTTGGATTTTGCCTTTTTTGAAGGTAGTAAGCGGAATTTCTACCCTTATATCTCCCCTTTAAGCCGCAAAATTTTCATTAGACGGAAATTCTCCGCTTATGCTTCTCCACCCTATCCTTTGGCAACTTCCATTTGACTCCTCTGTGTTAGACGGAGAAATTCCGTTTATCTCGGGAAATACTACTATTTCCCTTGAATTAAGGGAAGCTTTTCCGCTTATATGATCCAAATCCTTGGATTTTGCCTTTTTTGAAGGTAGTAAGCGGAATTTCTACCCTTATATCTCCCCTTTAAGCCGCAAAATTTTCATTAGACGGAAATTCTCCGCTTATGCTTCTCCACCCTATCCTTTGGCAACTTCCATTTGACTCCTCTGTGTTAGACGGAGAAATTCCGTTTATCTCGGGAAATACTACTATTTCCCTTGAATTAAGGGAAGCTTTTCCGCTTATATGATCCAAATCCTTGGATTTTGCCTTTTTTGAAGGTAGTAAGCGGAATTTCTACCCTTATATCTCCCCTTTAAGCCGCAAAATTTTCATTAGACGGAAATTCTCCGCTTATGCTTCTCCACCCTATCCTTTGGCAACTTCCATTTGACTCCTCTGTGTTAGACGGAGAAATTCCGTTTATCTCGGGAAATACTACTATTTCCCTTGAATTAAGGGAAGCTTTTCCGCTTATATGATCCAAATCCTTGGATTTTGCCTTTTTTGAAGGTAGTAAGCGGAATTTCTACCCTTATATCTCCCCTTTAAGCCGCAAAATTTTCATTAGACGGAAATTCTCCGCTTATGCTTCTCCACCCTATCCTTTGGCAACTTCCATTTGACTCCTCTGTGTTAGACGGAGAAATTCCGTTTATCTCGGGAAATACTACTATTTCCCTTGAATTAAGGGAAGTTTTTCCGCTTATATGATCCAAATCCTTGGATTTTGCCTTTTTTGAAGGTAGTAAGCGGAATTTCTACCCTTATATCTCCCCTTTAAGCCGCAAAATTTTCATTAGACGGAAATTCTCCGCTTATGCTTCTCAACCCTATCCTTTGGCAACTTCCATTTGACTCTTCTGTGTTAGACGGAGAAATTCCGTTTATCTCAGGAAATACTACTATTTCCCTTGAATTAAGGGAAGCTTTTCCGCTTATATGATCCAAATCCTTGGATTTTGCCTTTTTTGAAGGTAGTAAGCGGAATTTCTACCCTTATATCTCCCCTTTAAGCCGCAAAATTTTCATTAGACGGAAATTCTCCGCTTATGCTTCTCCACCCTATCCTTTGGCAACTTCCATTTGACTCCTCTGTGTTAGACGGAGAAATTCCGTTTATCTCGGGAAATACTACTATTTCCCTTGAATTAAGGGAAGCTTTTCCGCTTATATGATCCAAATCCTTGGATTTTGCCTTTTTTGAAGGTAGTAAGCGGAATTTCTACCCTTATATCTCCCCTTTAAGCCGCAAAATTTTCATTAGACGGAAATTCTCCGCTTATGCTTCTCCACCCTATCCTTTGGCAACTTCCATTTGACTCCTCTGTGTTAGACGGAGAAATTCCGTTTATCTCGGGAAATACTACTATTTCCCTTGAATTAAGGGAAGCTTTTCCGCTTATATGATCCAAATCCTTGGATTTTGCCTTTTTTGAAGGTAGTAAGCGGAATTTCTACCCTTATATCTCCCCTTTAAGCCGCAAAATTTTCATTAGACGGAAATTCTCCGCTTATGCTTCTCCACCCTATCCTTTGGCAACTTCCATTTGACTCCTCTGTGTTAGACGGAGAAATTCCGTTTATCTCGGGAAATACTACTATTTCCCTTGAATTAAGGGAAGCTTTTCCGCTTATATGATCCAAATCCTTGGATTTTGCCTTTTTTGAAGGTAGTAAGCGGAATTTCTACCCTTATATCTCCCCTTTAAGCCGCAAAATTTTCATTAGACGGAAATTCTCCGCTTATGCTTCTCCACCCTATCCTTTGGCAACTTCCATTTGACTCCTCTGTGTTAGACGGAGAAATTCCGTTTATCTCGGGAAATACTACTATTTCCCTTGAATTAAGGGAAGCTTTTCCGCTTATATGATCCAAATCCTTGGATTTTGCCTTTTTTGAAGGTAGTAAGCGGAATTTCTACCCTTATATCTCCCCTTTAAGCCGCAAAATTTTCATTAGACGGAAATTCTCCGCTTATGCTTCTCCACCCTATCCTTTGGCAACTTCCATTTGACTCCTCTGTGTTAGACGGAGAAATTCCGTTTATCTCGGGAAATACTACTATTTCCCTTGAATTAAGGGAAGCTTTTCCGCTTATATGATCCAAATCCTTGGATTTTGCCTTTTTTGAAGGTAGTAAGCGGAATTTCTACCCTTATATCTCCCCTTTAAGCCGCAAAATTTTCATTAGACGGAAATTCTCCGCTTATGCTTCTCCACCCTATCCTTTGGCAACTTCCATTTGACTCCTCTGTGTTAGACGGAGAAATTCCGTTTATCTCGGGAAATACTACTATTTCCCTTGAATTAAGGGAAGCTTTTCCGCTTATATGATCCAAATCCTTGGATTTTGCCTTTTTTGAAGGTAGTAAGCGGAATTTCTACCCTTATATCTCCCCTTTAAGCCGCAAAATTTTCATTAGACGGAAATTCTCCGCTTATGCTTCTCCACCCTATCCTTTGGCAATTACCATGCTTTTCATAAGTTATGTAACCTGTTTACCTTCTTTTTTGCACGGTGAAAGAGAACCCGTTTCCATTAAGATTGGTGCCTTACCTTTTGTAAAAATTTGAACTTTACCACAAGAGGGATTATATTCAAGAAGAACAGTTCTACCCCATTTCGTAAAGGGAGAAATTAGATATGACTCGAAAAGCTATTGTTGTCGGGGCCACCGGGTTAATAGGCAAGGAGCTTGTACAACTGCTCCTAAACGACCCTGCATATACTACCGTGACAGTCTTGGCCCGCCGTACAACCGGACTGACCCATTCAAAACTCCATGAAAAAATCATCAACTTTGACGATTTACAGCAAATCGATACCAATTTTACCGGAGCCGATGTTTTTTGCACGTTGGGAACGACCATCAAGAAGGCTGGCAGTCAAGATGCTTTCCGGCAGGTTGACTACTCCTATCCGCTCACATTAGGAAAAATGGCAAAGACAAAGGGGGCAAAACAATTTTTACTGATATCGTCGATGGGGGCAAACCCCAAATCACGAGCATTTTACACCCACATAAAGGGAGAAATCGAGGCCGCATTACAGCAACTCGCACTTCCGGGGTTAAGCATCTTCCGGCCCTCACTGTTGCTAGGAAACCGCGCGGAATTTCGTTTTGGAGAAGTGATGGCAGCCATGCTTTCAAAGCCGTTATCACCGTTATTCATCGGGCCGCTCCGAAAATACCGACCTATTCAAGCACGGACGGTCGCCAAAGCTATGATTTACACAGCGAAAAGAAATCAATCCGGAACCCATGTCTATGAATCCGAACAGATTGCCCAGATGGGTGAACATTCATGAGAACGGTAGTTATCCTAATCTGAATCATATCGGTATATAATAGATATCAAAAAGGGGTTAATCATGAAATTCAAACAGAAAAAGAAGCGAGAGCAGGAGCGAAAAAAATGGGATTGGTTTTTCGATCTATTTGATGTAATCGAAATCATTGGTCAGCTTCTCTTCTGGCTGGTACGCGGAATGATTCGCTTAATTTCTAAGCTAATACCTTGATACCTTTTAGACCATCATCGCGAGCAGAGATTACTAATTTTCTTTCTTGACAATCCCCACCACATCTGCCATACTATTGTTAAATTTCATACTGGTACCTTTAATTTCAGTCCCGTGAGGCTGACAAGGACAACGGAAATGGTGATAATGGTGTGTGTTTCGGCTCTGCCCAACCGCGCCTTAGCACCAATGGAAAAAGCTTCTTGTCGAAAACGGCAAGGAGCTTTTTTTCATGTTGCCGGCCAGCGCCACAATCTACGTCGCCTGCGCCCTCCATCGAAGGTTTCCTTCGGTACCAGTTCAAACCAAATAGAATCTGGAGGAATTGGTATGAAAAAAGTAGATTTAGATTTTTCATTGCAGCCTGTACCGCAGGCAAATCGGAATGGTTTTTGGAATATGCTCGTTGTCATGCTCGGAATGACTTTTTTCTCAGCAAGTATGATGGCTGGCGGGTCACTGGCGCAGGGCTTAAGTTTTTCACAGTTTATCGTGATCGTTCTCGCCGGTAACCTGATTCTCGGCATCTATACCGGAGCACTTGCGTTTATCGCCGCAAAAACTGGCTTATCCACTCACTTGCTGGCTCGTTACGCATTCGGGGAAAAAGGCTCCTACTTATCTTCGTTTCTACTAGCTTCCACTCAAGTCGGCTGGTTCGGGGTCGGGGTAGCGATGTTTGCGATTCCCGTACAAAAAGTGACTGGCTTAGATACATATCTGCTCATCGCCATTGCCGGATTGGCCATGACAGCCACAGCTTTCTTTGGTATTAAGGCCCTGGCGATTCTTAGCTTTATCGCCTGCCCATCAATCGCCGTCTTAGGTGGGTTCTCCATGTTCAAAGCAACTGATACCATCGGCGGCTTTCAGGAATTATTCAACTTTCAGCCAAGCACAACGATGGGTCTTGCCGCTGCCTTAACGATTTGCATCGGTTCCTTTATCAGTGCGGGCTCGCTGACACCGGACTTTGCCCGCTTCGCTAAAACGAAACGCTCCGCGGTCACTTCTACGGTGATTGCCTTCTTCATCGGCAATTCGTTAATGTTTCTTTTTGGCGCAGTGGGAACGATTGTTACGGGTAAGTCAGACATTTCTGAAGTGATGTTTGTCCAAGGATTAATGGTACCGGCGATTATCGTGCTCGGCTTTAACATCTGGACGACGAATGACAATGCCCTGTATGCTTCCGGTCTCGGATTCTCCAACATTACAAAAATTAAAAAAAGCAAGCTCGTTATTGTGAACGGAATCGTCGGTACGATTGCCGCCATGTGGCTATATAACAATTTTACCGGCTTCCTCACAATTTTGGGTTCAGCACTGCCGCCAATCGGTGCGATTATCTTGGCTGACTACTTCATCGTAAACCGCGGCAAATACCCAAGCTTCGAGGGAATGAAATTCAAAGCCGTTAACTGGACAGCGATTTTAGCCTGGGTGGTTGGAGTTGCGCTCGCAAAATACATGCCTGGCATCCCGCCAATCAACGGACTTTTAGGAGCAGCGGTCATTTATGTCGCCGCCACCAAAGTAATGGCCTTAGGAAAAGCTTCATCACTGACAACTGAAGTAGAAAAGGTGGGGTAATTCATGATTATAAAAAATGCAAAACTACGAGGTAAAGAGGGTCTTTGGCACATCGCGATTGCGGAGGGAAAAATTACTGCCATTACCACCGAGGAAATCGACACGACCTATGAAGAGGTCATCGATGCAGCTGGCGACCTTGTCCTTCCGCCATTCATCGAGCCACATATTCATCTAGACACAACGCTGACGGCCGGCGAACCAGAGTGGAACAAGAGCGGAACCTTATTCGAAGGAATTCAGCGCTGGGCCCAGCGCAAGGAAACCTTAACCCACGAAGATGTAAAAACAAGAGCAAAAACGGCGTTAAAATGGCAAATGGCCCAAGGCATTCAGCATGTTCGCACCCATGTTGATGTCACCGACCCAGAGCTGACAGCACTAAAGGCAATGCTCGAGGTAAAAGAAGAAATGGCGCCATTTATCGACTTGCAGCTTGTTGCCTTTCCTCAGGAGGGAATCCTCTCCTATCCAAATGGTGTCGAGCTAATGGAAGAAGCGTTAAAAATGGGTGCCGATGTCGTCGGTGGCATCCCCCATTTCGAATTCACAAGAGAATATGGCGTTGATTCATTGAAAAAGGCATTTGACTTAGCAGAAAAATATGATCGCCTCGTCGACATCCACTGTGATGAAATCGATGATGAGCAGTCGCGATTTGTTGAGGTGGTTGCCAAAGAAGCGTTTGAACGCGGCTTGGGTTCTCGCGTCACCGCCAGCCACACAACAGCAATGGGTTCCTACAATGACGCCTACACTTATAAATTATTCAGACTGCTCAAGCTAGCCGACCTGAACTTTGTTGCCAATCCGCTCGTGAATATTCACCTGCAAGGCCGCTTCGACAGCTATCCAAAGCGCCGCGGCGTCACCAGAGTGAAGGAACTACTCGAAGCTGGATTAAATGTTTGCTTCGGACACGACGATATTTTCGACCCATGGTACCCGCTAGGCACCGGCAACATGCTTCAGGTACTACATATGGGCATTCATGTTACACAATTAATGGGCTATGACCAAATCGTCAACTCAATTGATTTGATTACAAAAAACAGTGCCCGGACGCTGAACATTGAGGAGCAGTACGGAATCGAAACCGGCAAGCCAGCAAACCTGATTGTGCTTGCGGCGGAAAACGAATACGAAGCTATCCGCAAACAAGCACCAATCCGCTATTCGATTCGTGCCGGTAAGATGCTTGCCGAGACTAAGCCTAGTGAGACAACGATTTCATTCCAAGGGTCAGCGGAAAGAGTCACGTTTAGCAGATAATATATAATAGTAGATACACGGTTCAAGCAGTAAACGGCCTCCATCTCGTAATGAGGATGAGGCCGTTTATTTTTTTCATTGATCCCTTATAAATCAATTCTGTCTATTCCAAAGAGTTTTATTAAAGATACGTAAATAATCGTGATTGCGCCCTTTTACCCTCCAATTCAAAGCCAAAAAACGCGTTTTCCTCTCCAAAATGGCGCCAAAAGGGATTTTTCGCTCATTGGCCTACTTCTTTTAAACATAGTAATTTATAGGTACATCGGTGTAAAGAGATCGGTAAGGCAGCTTGACTTGGAGAAATTCGACAAGAATTTATGCGATTTGACACAAACATGTTAAAATTGGCTCCCATTTGATTACTAAATTGGTAATATTTTATGCTATGCTAAACTTGTTGTTTAAAAATTTTCAAAACTTACATTCACCTTCTGTTCATCACATCTAGAAAGCTTCTAGTCAGTCACTAATTTTTCTACATTTTATGCTCGGTTTTTCACATATTTCTATGGCATCAGTTATTATACCGCCTACAAGACTGTTTTGTTTTACATAAATAAGCAATTCACCTTGTAAGAACTACTACCTATCGTTTCGGGGGGTGCGTAAAATTGGTGTTGCAAGATAAGATAGGCCACGAGCCTTAGGCAGTGTTGTTTAGACTTAAAATATTGGGAACACAACATTCTTACATATAACGAAAGTCTGGAGAGGAGAACCAGGAGAATTGAATAGTAGACAATATTATATTATCACGCCAGAGTTTACGTATATGACAGGTTTTTTTGATCGAAATGGGAATCGTTGTTCAGTTGTTCGGGAACTGCAACAAACACTGATTATTGAACGTTCGCCATTAGAAATTCTAGCTGACAGCATTCGTTGCATTGGTTTCGACCTAAAAGGGGCCATCTCCACAGCGAAATGGATTCTAGGCGATATTCCCATGTGTCCGGTTATCGTTAATCCGATTCATCATATCTGTGTTTTTCCAACCAAGTCAGCCAAAAATGATGATACGATGTGGTTTAATGCCGTTCATATTCTTAGAACTAAAAGCGTTTACCCACATACAAGTGCGATATTAAGTAATGGCCGGATGATTAAAGTTCCAGCTAAGCTATCATCCTTTAATACAAAACTGTCAAATGCGGACCAATTACGAAAAATTACCATTGAAATGGAACGAGATCCTATCACTTTCATGCTTGAATTTAAACGAGATCATGACAACAAGAAAACCAAGCGCACTAAGGCTAAGGCCAAGGCCACCAATCAAAGAAAGGATGAAAAATAGCAATGGAAACTGGAATAATCGAGTATGAAAGGCCAAGGCATTGCCCAATGAGGGGCCCTATGATGGATGTTGAACCATATCAACTGCCTGATGGATTAAAAAGTCGGGTGTGTCTTGATTGTGATGCCTGTGATGACATTGAGGGATACAGCTTTCACAACATTCGCGACCGGTCTGTCTTGTACGCCATTAAGGACTTTTGCAAGTCAGTTAAATATCGATAATTTTTCTAGTACGGATTAATGGAATGGCAAATAGATAGAAGAGAGCCGATAGCGATGTAATCTTTTCTGTCTATTTGCCGGATTTTCCAATTGGCTTTTTTTACTGTAATCGGACGATGATATGTAACTTAACTAGACCCCGGCTGCTTCAGTGTAACTACATCTCTCTTCCCTTTCGCTTACTTAGAGTAAGTCTACTTTAGCTAAACGACATTTGCTTGTCCCTTTTCGCTCATCTAGAACCCCACTGGTTTAACTCTTTTTTCACCGTTTTTACTATCGGCACCTGTCTATCTTTTTCGGTATAATACTATTTAAGGAGAGATGACCGAAGGGGTGAAAAGATTGAAACAGAAGCGATTTGCATTTGTGATTCCGATTATGATTGGCGTTACGATTATCGCCATTTATATGCTTAATGGGGAATTTTCAGAGATCCCAATGGGAACTAGATTGATGATTGCCATCGGAGCTGGGCTACTATCTGGCTTGATTTCCTATTTTCTATTTCCGGAAGAGGAAGGAAAAAAGCGCAGGTAATAGAGATATTGAAGTGAAACCACTGTTTTCTAGATTTCAGCTTTTCAGCCGTTTTTGAACTTTTTCAGCACTTTCTAGTATCGCCGCGAGTCCGCTTTATGTTGAAAAATGAAACAAAAAAGGGAAGCCACAATAATTGTGGTTTCCCCCTATCATTTCGTCGAGGCATCCTTTAGTTCAAAACCCAATTTCCAATTATTCAGCGAAGCGGCGTTTGCCATAGAAGTATCCTTCCCCTTCACCCGCTTTAATGTGGCGACGATTAGAAAGCTGACAATGACTAACAAGACCCATGAGCTTACCTTGCCGAAATCAACCAGACTCCAGGCCACCGCTTGATTTGGATAGGTCCAAGCTCCAAAAAATGTTGCGATATTCTCGGCTATCCAAATGAAAAAGCCAATGAGCACAAAGGATAGCGCGAGTGGCATCCGGTATCGAGTTCCATTCACCTCGTAGCTGACCCATGTTGTCCAAAAGACAATGATGACCAATCCAGCTAACCACCAACGAACATCAATCCAAAAATGGTGCGTGAAAAAATTTATATAAATCCCCGCTGCAAGAGCGACAACTGTAAAAAATGGCGGCCACTTGATCAATTCAATCTTAAGCCTGCGCCACGCTTGGCAAAGATAACTTGCCACACTTGCATACATAAAACCGCTATACAAAGGCACACCCAAAATTTTCACATAGCCTTCCTCCGGATAAGACCAGGACCCCATATGTACTTTAAAGAGTTCAAGAGCTAGTCCAATAAGGTGAAATAAAGTAATCACCTTTAGTTCATCCCGTGTTTCCAGCCCAGATTGGACCATCCACCACTGCATCAGCAGGCAGATAATCAAGAGCCAGTCATACCGCGGCAGAAAGGGGAGTGGCACCATTTTTGTAAGAGCTAAAGCAGAAAAAATCACGACCGGAAACAAGCAGGATAAGGCCTGCTCCCAGCCAAAACGGACAAGTTGTTGTAATGCTCTCATATCTAAAGCCTCCATTCTTGCAAAAAACGGGACGCGGACCCCATCTTTACTCAAGTATCTTCACTTCTGTATTCTAAAATATCGCCGGGCTGACATTCCAAAGCCTTACATATCGCTTCTAATGTTGAAAAACGAATGGCTTTTGCCTTGCCGTTTTTCAGTATCGAGAGGTTCGCCATCGTAATCCCAACCTTCTCCGAAAGCTCGGTTACACTCATTTTTCGTTTTGCCAGCATCACATCAATATTGATAATAATCGCCATATCCGTCACCACCTCAAACCGTTAAATCGTTTTCCGATTTAATATCAATCGCTTCCTGTAAAAGCCGTTGAAGGACAGCAGCAAAAACGGCTATCACGATAGAGGCAAACGGGACAATCATTCCAACAAAGATGACACCCGGGGCATCGTCCATCTCCGCGAAAAGATAGAAGAGCGGCAAAACGAGCAGATGCAAAGCACTAATGGTGACGGCACAGTACTTAATTTTTCTTAACGCCTTTACAGAAAACTCCGAGAAAGCCTCATTTCTGTCAATATAGCGCAATAGCTTGAAAGCCTGATACAAAGCAAAATAAAAAGGGATGGCCGAGGCATCAAAAATAAGCGAAACGAGAATATTTATAAATGCAAACTTTGGAAGCAATTTCGCAGCTATCTCCTCCAGCTCTGGCACCAGAAAGATGCACAACGTAAGAACCGGAATCCCCATAAGAACAACAGTCAGCTTTAGAAAAAGCGTCGATCCTTTTTTCATCGTATCACCTCGTATTATATCTTTGATTATTGTAATGCATTATTTATCGTTTTTCAATAAATTTTTGTTGAATTTTATGTGATTTTTATTGTTTACTTTGTTTTAATGAAAAATAAAAAGCCTTCTTCGTTAAAAAGAAAGGCTTTAATAAATCGGTATTCTAGCGGTGCCTCTAGCGGTGCCTGGCACCCACATGTACACTCATAAAAACACTATTCACTTGTTTCCAGAAGTTTTCGCGCTTTAGTATCATAAATTTTGTAATCTATTTCAAATTGATGATCCTTTGTCACCGTGAGCTCGCAATAGTACGGTATGGCTCTCCCGTACGCATCCAAGTCAGGAATATCGCGAAAATAATAGACTTCATCCGTATCCCGCATTCTAAAGACTGCTTCACTGGATCGCCCCGATGAATCGACTTCGATGGTACAGCTCCCTTTAACAACATCATACTCTTTTAAAATCATATATTTCAGACTTGGCAGCGTAATAACCAGCATTAAGACGCCCAGTAATAATGACACCAATGCTTTTATTGTGTTGAAAAAGGGAAATTTCTTTTCCGTAAACATCACAACTAGCCAAGAGACCCCAACCAAACATAACACCGCACCTATTATCAGCATTGCATAATACATTTGCACCCTCACCCTACTTCCAACCTGCATGAAAAAATGATATGGATATTGACGCTTATATTATAAAACATTAAATTAATTCTAGCCTACTTTAATTGGCACCCAAGTGTAGCACCAAATAGGAGTTAATTAGCCCCTATGTTTGAAAAATAAACGGAAAAAATCCGTTTAAGTTGGGAAATATCGATATTTCCTTAAAAATAAGGGAGGTATTTCCACTTATATTACTTAAATCTATAGATTTTGTCTTAATTAGAGCATTTAGTCGGAATTTCTCCTCTTATATCTTCTACTTAAGCCTCCACTTTATCCAATAGCCGGAATTTCTCCGCCAACGTTCGATCAAGTAGGAACCGATTTTGTTAGTACAATAGATCATATCCTTTTAATCCGGAATATTTTAGGATATTATGGGTATATAATAAAAAAAGAGAAGTGCTGTGAACACTTCTCCATACAACTGCTACCGTCAGGGTGGTGGTTGTCAATGTTATCTTTTGCGGAAACCACCCTTCAGCTTGCGACGGCGTTGGGTGGTTTTCTTGTTATCTAACAGTTGTCTCCGAAAGATTGGCGTTTGGCGTTTTTTGCTGATAGTTGATGTTAATCAAACGTTTAGTTGAAACTCGGAAAAATTGTTAATTAAGTGACTTTCGTTCATTTATCGCTGAGAATTTTGTCGTTTACACAATGGTTTTTCGACATATTGAGGGTATTTTAGGAAAGAAATGATATAAAAAAGCACGGATGTGCTTTTTTCACAGTTCTTATCCTATTCTTATTGTTTCAAAAAAGAATAATACGTGCTGATCTAAAAGGAATTCTACTTCAGATGTATCCTTTCCATCAAATTTTAAAATATTGTATTCTGTTAATAAGGTGAATACCGGATACTGATACTCTATTGCTAACATTTTTGGATTGAGCGGTCGAATTTTTTTCATTGCGATTAATTTGGAGAAAACTATTTCTAAGAATTGAATTGTTGTTTTGAATAAATCATTTAAAATTATTTCCCTTGCAAGCGAGGAACGATATTGCTCTACTTGAAGAATTCGCCACATTTTTTGTCCATTCTCGTCCTCCATATATTTCTTGAAGTTTCTGTGTCCTGCTTTTAAAAAGGACTCTACAGTACTTTTCTGTAGAATATCATCTAACGCATCAATTGGTGGTAAAGTCTTTGCAAAATCATTCCTAAAAAAGGTTAAGATATCCTCCAAAATAGCTTCTTTATTACGATAGTGATTATATAAGGAACTCTCTTTAATCCCAACTTCTCTAGTAATTTCTCGTATAGATACCCCACTAAATCCTCTTTGGGAAAAGAGGTCCAACGATGTATAAAAAATTCTATCCTTTGTACTAATTGTCACGTCAGACACCTCAGTTTTCAGTTTTCAGTTTTCACCAATTCAATAGCATTCTGTTCAGATAAAACAATACTAAATTTTAAATAGATATTGCAATTTATTTTCGAATTATTATAATATCATTATATACTAACGTTCGTTCGTTTACAATAATACTTATTCAACCAAAGTATTTTTAAAGGAAGTGTAAGTGATGACCGAGATACTCGCGAACAATGGCAATAATCTTCATCAATTAAAAGCTGATTGTGAGAATTGCTTTGCCCTATGTTGTGTGGCCTTGCCCTATGCGCAGTCAGCCGATTTCGCTAAGAGCAAAGATGGTGGAATACCTTGTTTTCACCTACAGTCTGATTATAGCTGTAAGATTCACCAAAATCTTAGAACAAGTGGTTTCAAAGGGTGCACAGTATATGAATGCTACGGGGCAGGACAAAAGGTTTCTCAACAAACATTTCATGGTGTGAGTTGGCGAAATTCCCCCGATATGGCTGAAGAGGTGTTCCGAGTATTTCCCATTATGCAGCAGCTTCATGAAATGCTTTATTACTTACAAGAAGCTTTAAACTTACAAGAAGCGAGTCCTTTACATGGTAAATTGCAACGGATTTATAATAAAACCGAAATGCTTACGGATGGCAGTCCAGCTTCACTCTTGGAACTTGATGTGCCAACACATCGAATAATTGTTGGGAATCTCCTGTCAGAAGTAAGTAAAATCGTAAGGTCCAAAGTAAAAGATAGGAAAAATAAAAAGTTTAAAGCCATGGCAGCAAATGATTTAATCGGGGCGAATCTTAAGGGGGCGAATCTAAAAGGTGTCAGCTTTAAAGGCGCATATCTAATCGCTGCTAACCTGCGAGATGCTGACCTAAGAGTATGTGATTTTCTTGGTGCTGACTTAAGAGATACCGACCTAAGCGGGGCAGATTTGACAGGCAGCCTATTCCTAACTCAGGCCCAAGTGAATGCAGCCAGAGGTGATCAACTGACTAAATTACCTAAATCGCTTTCACCCCCACAGCATTGGTTAGTTTAATTTACATTATTCAGGTAACACATTGGAGTGAAGTATTAAGGACTGATAACCTAGGAGTGCCTGGCACCGGTATTACTTGCTTTTTTCCTTTTAAAACGGAATATTTTGGGTTACAATAAATATTTACTAAAAAAGAGAAGTGCTGGTAACACTTCTCCATGCAACTGCTACCGTCAGGGTGGTGGTTGTCTAGTGTTTTTTGTTTTGAGAACCACCCTTTTGCTTGTGACGGCGTTGGGTGGTTTTCTTGTTATCTACCAGTTGTCTCCGAAAGATAAACGCAAGTCAAGGGGACTGGGGCCCCCCCTTTATACCCTTAGATATTCAAGATTTCTCGTATATCCTCTTCCGTCATTCTCGATGCTGCTTGGTCGCCTTGTTCGATGACGGTTTCGATGAGTTCTTTTTTTCGCTGCTGGAGCTCATACATTTTTTCTTCGATAGTTCCTTGTGTAATAAACCGAATCACTTGGACGACATTCTTTTGCCCCATCCGGTGAGCTCGTCCAGCGGCTTGTTCTTCCACAGCAGGATTCCACCACAAATCGTACAAAATCACCGTATCGGCTCCTGTTAAGTTCAGCCCGGTATTGCCCGCTTTCAAAGAGATAAGGAAGATGTCCGCTTCTCCATTATTAAAGCGATCGACTAATTGCACGCGCTCTTTGGCAGCCGTTTGTCCATCTAAATAAAAATGTGACAAATCGGCACGGTCTAGTGAATCGCGAATCAAATGGAGCATGCTGGTAAATTGCGAGAAAATGAGTAACCTCCTGCCGTTTTCAAGCGCATTGACGACGACATCCATTAATTGCTGCAGTTTGCCTGATTCCCCTTGATAGTTTTCTAAAAATAGCGCCGGGTGGCAGCATAATTGCCGAAGCCTTGTGAGACCGGCAAGGATCTTCATGCGGCTTTTTTGAAAGCCTTCGCCCTGAAGCGAATCGGAAGTTTCTGTTTTGATTTTTTCCAAATAGGCAAGATACAGTTCCTTCTGCTCCTTTGTCAGTTCGGAAACTTGAACGGTTTCAATCTTATCCGGTAATTCCTTCAAGACATCCTTTTTCACCCTGCGCAATAAAAATGGTTTAATCATTCGTGCCACTTTTTCCGCCGGCAGTTGTCGAAAAACCTTCTGACTCGGGAAGAAATCAGGCATGATGACTTGAAAAATCGACCACAACTCATCAATGGAATTTTCAATCGGCGTCCCGCTGAGAGCAAAACGGGTTTCTGCCGCAATATCCCGTACGGCCTTCGCTGTTTTCGTTGCATAATTTTTTATCGCCTGTGCTTCATCTAAAATAAGCGTACGGAAGGCATGCTGCTGATAAATTTCACTATCTTGGCGCAAAGTAGGATAAGACGTGATCCAAATATCTGGCAGAGAGTCCGATTGCAGTTTTTCTAACCGCTCTTCCGGCGAGCCAATCAGGACCTCCGTCCGTAGTGATGGTGCAAATTTAGTAATCTCATTTTTCCAATTATAGACAAGTGAAGCTGGAGATACAATCAGAGCGGGCTTCCGCTCTTTCTGTTCCTTCTGTTCTTCTACATCCGCTGCAAGTAAGGCGATGCTTTGCAGTGTTTTCCCCAAACCCATATCATCCGCAAGAATGCCGCCAAACCCGTAGAACCCAAGAGTCCGCAGCCATTGGTAGCCATAATATTGATAGTCCCGCAGCTCAGCCTGCAAGGAACTAGGAAGCTCAAAATCGAGTTCTTCCGGATGGCGCAAACGGGTAAGCAACTGTCGCAGGGTCTTTCCGAACTTCACCTTACTCTTATCTTCGCCAACTAAATTGTCAAGTTCCATCCCCCGATAAAGCGGTAGGCGGAAGGACTCCTGCTTCAGCTGGGATGATTTGATATTGAAATCAAGCAGGACGTTCTGAATGGTTTGAAACTCTTCTGATTCTAGCGGCACAAATGTCCCATTGTGCAGTCGGTAATATCTCTTTTTCTCAATAGCAGAACGAAGGACCTGTTCAATATCACTTTGTTCAATCCCGTCCATCCCGAAGCTGACCTCCAGCCAATTTCCGGAAGAGTCGACATCAGCGTGCATCACAGGACTATGCCGCTCAGGGAGGATGAAGGACTGAACCTGCTTCGTCAAGAATATCTCAGCCAGTTCCTCTAATTTTGGCAGGATTTCATACAAAAATTCAAAAATTTCCTCTTCCCCTTCTAGGTAAAGCTCCTGTCCTGCTGATTTGAGGGGAGTGGATTCAAGGATATTCATAATCAGTTGTTCCTTTTCCGTGTCCCTTATCAAAATCGTGTCTGTTTCTGTCTCGACAGGCTGGGCGACAAAAGGGTTTATCGAGTGTTCACCGTATTGATACTCCAACTTCATATGGAGAAGTCCATCGTTGCTATCCACATAGACCTTGGCTTTTAGCGGGTATTGCATGATTTTCGTCGCGATACTATCGGCAACCTCAAGTCTCCCTACCTCATTCAATATAGGCCCCACAGAGGAAAGCAATGGCTCAATCTGCTCATGACTAATCGGTATTACCGGCGTATGCGCGAGCTGAATGAATTTGTTTATTTCTTTAAAAAAATCTTGCTGCTCCTGAGTAAGCTGATAAAGTTCATTTTCCTTCACGACATAACCATACATCTCGAGGTACTCAACAAAGCCAAAATCGGAAACATCCAATTGAAAGGCCTCTTTGCTGCCTTTATCTAGCCTGATGGATAACGGAAGTTTATTTTTATAGTGATGAAACTGTCCATAGACGTTGCCCTTGTTTTCAAATTTGGTTAGCCTAGCCGCCAGCTTTTCTACTAATTGATCAGCAAGCAGCGGCGGAATGGTCACTGTCCGCCCATCGGAAGCCGAACCGTATGAATAGGGGGATTGCAGGTTTCGGTACATTTCTTCATTTTTAGTTGTCTCCTGCAACAGGTCAATGATTTCCTGATCCTTCGCAGCAAAGGTATATTCAGTTGGGTCATAGGAAAACGACTTCGTAAATGGATAGTGATTTTTCTGCCTGATCGCTCGGAGGAAATCATGTAAATTTTTCACCACATACGTCCGTTTTGGTCCTACCTTCATTTCTAATGTAAGAACGGGTTGTTGATACGTTTTTTTAACTTTACAAATCCACTCTACCGCCAAGGGCTGCTTCACTTCAATGTCAGCTTGCAACAGCATTTGTTGCTGGTGATTGGCGAATGTGGCAATCAATTGATCTGTTAGCTGCTTGATATAAAGTGCTTGTCTCTCTTGCTGCTGCCTTTCATACTCCGCTTGCTCCCTCTCTCGTTGCAACTGGATTTCTTTCAGCCTTTTTTCCCGGTAAGAAACATTTTCTTCAAAATCTAGCCTTTCCTTGATTTCGAGCATGACAGCCACGACGTGTTTACATTCTTGGTCATACATCTCAAAGGCGGGACAGTTACAATCGAATTCTAAACCAAGCTCACTCTCATAAACGCCCACTTGATAACGCTTTGTCCCTCTGACTACCGCATACCAGGCCTCTCTACTAGGATCATATGCCAAATCCTTTACTCTTCCTTGATTATAATAGGCCCGCCCCTTACGATAATTAAATGAGGAGAATAAATCTTTAACATCTGAGTCAGTTAATGAATGAATCATCCATATCCTCCATACTTGTGTTTATATTTTTGTATGTATATATAGTAACCCCAATTTTATGTATATGCTAGATTCCTAGTCTTGCCAAAATGTGTACATTTTAAACATCCACATCAACATGCAAAGAGCGTTTATTTTAACAAGTGGAATTTTACAATGAAGAACGAGCAGATGAACTTGGCGAGGAATTGACAAGGAAATTTGGATTAAATTTAATTGGATGCAGGAAACTAAAGTTCGCAAAGCTGGTATTCGAACAGTTTATGGAATTGTTAAAGACGAGGCTGAAACTGCGGAAATAATTATTGTTGGAAAAATTTGACAACTTTTCCCTTTCCGCCAGATTCTTGTCCATTAGACTGCTTCTATTGGACAACTTTTTGCTTTCCGCCAGATTCTTGTCCATTAGACCGCTTCTATTGGACAACTTTTCTTAAAAATCCAGTTTCTTGTCCATTAGACCGCTTCTATTGGACAACTTTTCGCTTTCCGCCTGTTTCTTGTCCATTAGACCGCTCCTATTGGACAACTTTTCGCTTTCCGCCAAGTTCTTATCCATTAGACCGCTCCTATCGGACAACTTTTCTTAAAAATTCAGTTTCTTGTCAATTAGACCACTTCTATTGGACAACTTTTCACCTTTCGAAGAACAGTTTTAACTAATTTTTCCCTCCAGCACTTCGTTGAAGGACAATTTTGGCATTGAAACAGCTCTTTTTCCGCCAACCTATAAAATTTAGGAATCAACCATTTAAAATACTAATCCAGACAATACGAAGGGGCAGCCCATGTCAGCTGCCCATCATAACGCTCATTCAGCGAATTATTAAACTAATCCTGCAACAATCCCATTTCCCTCGAAGATTCGAAATCAAACTTCCCTTTTGGATTGGCTTTGGTTGGGAGCATTTGCACAAATGGAAATAGCTCACTTTTAGCAATTTCATAGATTCGTCGTAAATCCTTGACGGGGTCTTCATGTTCGTCCACCCGTAAATCGACCAATGGATAGTCTTCTGTATCGACCACTTTGACCGCCGCAGATTGGCGTCCACGTTTGTCCCCGCCTGCATCTTGGCCTGCTTGTAAGGCAATGATTAATCTTTCCGCAAGAGGAAGACCTTCACTTTCCACAAAAGCCCTTGCTGTCTCTAAAATTGTATCCTCGCCAACAAGCATATTTCCTGCTACCCCATAATGATCTCCAACGACATGGCCAAACCAGCCATCGCATTTTTCACCGGTGAAGGCAACAGCTGTTCCAGTGTTATCGACAATTACAAACTGCCTAATTTCGGGCTCCGGATCCTCCCGCAGAATGCGCTCCTTCACTTCCTCCGCTGACAGCCCAGACTTTAGATAGTTTAATCCATTTATCCCTATATACGGATTTACAAACGATTGTGTCGCGATCCCTCCAACTCCCGCTTCAACAAATGGGCAAAGCATCCCCACCGCTGGGACTCTTGTCGTTACAGCTACACCAAATTGGCCCGTTTCTTTACACCTGGCTGTTATTGAGAAAGTCATAATAAAATCCTCCTTCAATGGTTAATTTTCGGTTTCGATAAGATCCTCTAACACTTCTTTTAACACATGGACTGCATATACACAGTCATTCAGCGATGTCCATTCACGCGGATTATGGCTGATACCATCTTTACTCCTGACAAACAACATCGCCACCGGAATTTCCGTCCCTAGTATCATCGAGTCATGCCCAGCACCACTAGGTATGAAATTCGGTTTAA
Organism: Bacillus rubiinfantis; assembly: GCA_000752035.1. GTDB lineage: Bacteria > Bacillota > Bacilli > Bacillales > Cytobacillaceae > Neobacillus > Neobacillus rubiinfantis. The sequence goes on from CCFE01000011.1 coordinate 596,528, forward strand.
TATCATACTTTGAAAAAGCTTTGCTGATTCTATTCTGGAAATCTTCCGCAATTGGGACCGGCTTGATTCTAGTATTAATCTTGATTTCTACTTCAATCTGTCTACCTGTTGAGATATTCTTTGCCTTTTCAATAATTAAATCAACGAGCTGGTCACGTGCAGGTTCATAAATATCGCGTATATCGACAACCAAATCTACCCGGCCTGGAATCACATTAACTCCGTTTGGCACAACGTTGATTTTTCCAACGGTTGCAACAGCAGTACCGGAAACTTGCTCAGGCAGTTTCTCAATCGCTTGAATAAACATTCCCGCAGCAACTAGCGGATCCTTGCGCCCCATCATCGGTGTATTCCCAGCATGGCCTGCCTCACCAATAAATGTTAGCTCCACCCATGCAGGACCAGCGATTCCACTAACGATGCCAACAGGCTCGCCGGCTCGTTCAAGTACTTTGCCTTGTTCAATATGTACTTCTACAAACGTACCAATTTTCCCTTTTTGACTAGCAGCATGTAAATACTGCTCAACACTGCTTCCAAAGGCGGTAATCACTTCGGCAAATGTTTTTCCATCCTCATCAACAAGACTATCTAGCTCTTCCTTGGTTATTTGCCCCATAAATGCCCTGCTGCCTGTTAAGCCACTTTTGAATCTCGATCCTTCTTCATCTGAAAAAATTGCCATGACAAATGGCTTCGCTGGGACGTAATTTTGTTCTTTCCAGGCCTCGACAACCTCTAGTGCAGCCAACACGCCTAAAGGTCCGTCGAAATTACCGCCATTTGGAACACTGTCCAAATGGGAGCCAGAGCCAACTGCTCGTCCCTGTTTACACCCATTCAGTTCCCCAAAAACATTTCCTGCCCCATCAATAGAAACTGCCAACCCTGCCTCTTTCATCCAGCCAATTACCATTTCTTTCGCTTGCTTTTCTTCCAGGGAATAGCCAGGGCGGTTTACACCGCCACTGTCTAACTTGCCAATCTTTGAAAGCTCATCGAGTCTAGCAGCTAAGCGCTCCCCATTCACTCCAGAATGACTTAGCTCCTGGTTATAATTTTCCATTAATTTTTGAAAAAAAGACACCTTGAAAACACCCCGTAACACTTACCAAATTTTATTTCGTTTCAATTCGTAAAGAAAATAGCCAAAGATATAAAACATTAATCCGCCCGAGCCAATAATACTGACCCAAATTAATAGTTGGAATAAACCCGCAGAGATTGTCATTTTTTCCGACCCTCCAAACCTACTTGATATAACCTATTCCAATCGTAATTGGCAGGTTTTGCAAGACTGCCAAGCCAACAAACAAGAAACGAAATCCAGCCGCTCACTACTACTCCCTGTAAATCGCCGACTGTATAATAAGCGATATATCCGCCGATTACGGCAAGAACTGCTGCCCAGAAACTGACATCGGAATTGAGTTTTTTCCAAAATAAACCATAGATGATTGGAAAAACGAAGGCGGCATTGATGACCCCTAGGAAGATGAGCATCTGTAACATTGTTAGGAATTTAGGTAAACTGATTAACATTGCTAATATTCCGATAATGACAGTCAGATATCTCGCCATTTTTAACAGCTTTTGATTATCAGCCTTTGGATTAATAGTCTTATAGACGTCATTCAAAATCAACGAAACTAATGAGTTCAAAATCGCAGCAATCGTTGAAGCAAGTGCCGACCACACCCCTACCAGGAATACCCAGCTGACAAATTTACCGCCATATATTTCGGCAATATAAGGGGCAACCTGATTGATTTGGGCAGGCGCCTGGCCTGTGCCGATGGCAACAAATGCTAAAGTGGCCGTAGCTAACGGGACAAAGAACCAGCCAATTCCCGCTAAAGAGAAGATTCCCATTAACTTCTCTTTACGAACTGCATAGGCTCGTTGCCAGAAAGTATTATCCATGAATACTTCCCCTATTCCCATCATAGCCCCCGCAAACATAAACAATATACCCGCAGGAAGAAGCACATCAAGTTTTTCTGGAGCTAATTGTAGCATTCCGTCATAAACAGGTGACACTCCCGTTGAAAAGTAAACAATTGGCGGAACCACAATGACGACGATAAAAATCAACATCACTTGGAAAAAGGCAATTCCGGTTACAGATGAGAAGCCTCCCATTGAAGCATAGGCAATCACAATTACGAAGGTTAGAATAACAGCAAGCTCATAAGGGATATTAAAAACTTGCTCTAATAACAGTCCCCCGCCAATTCCCTGGGTCATTAACAAGCCGAAAATATAAATAAACACCATGATGAGGAAAAAGTAATAGTTCTTGTTATCAAAGCGATTCTTATAAAAATCACCGACTGTCTTCCCGTTTGGAATTACTTCATGAATTCTTTTTCCTAACGGAGAAAAGGCAACTACCGCAACCCCGCCGAGAAAGGAATAGCCGATTGCACCAATTACACCCATTCCATACGCAGCTTCAGGAGCGGCCATGATCGTATTGCCTGTGATCCAGAAGGCCAGAAGTGAGGTGGTTCCGAAAGCAATTCCGAGCTTCCCATTACCGGAGATGTAGTCATCCGCCGTCGACACCTTTCGAGAAATATACCAACTGGAGGCAATAAAGGCAGCTCCAAGTATCAGAATAACAATGATATTACCCCACGGAATGCTCATCTTGTTCTTCCTCCCTGTTAAACTTCATTTCCCCATATAACCCAATCATCGGCCCAAATGTTGAGGCTATGACAATTAAAAACAACAAAATACTCGCGGTAATCCAGAAGCCCATATTTTTAACCTCCCTCAGTTATTTACAGTAATTATAAAACATTCAGAAAATTATCGATATGTATGTTGTAGATAAAAAGAAAAGGCCCTAATTGTCTACAGCCAACAATTGGGACTTTTCAAGATAATCTCGTATTTTTATCGCTAAATAAAGTTCAAAGGCCTTTTCACCAGTTAAGTAGTCGTCACCTACTAACTTTTTAATGCTATTGATTCGATATTTAATCGTATTTTCATGTAAAAACATTTTTGCTGCCGTTTGCCTCATGTTCTGGTTATATAGTAAAAATAATTCTAAGGTCTCCGCTAATTTTGTATTTTGCGCTAAATCATAATCAACAATTTTCTTCAAACTCATCTTATAGTAGCTTTCCAATTCTTGAGGGTCAATATTGAGAAAGAGCCGATATACCCCCAACTCCTGGTAGGTTACAAACTGCTCAGAATCGGTGTGAGTCTTTTTTAGGAACTCGATACATTTTAAGGAATCTCGTAAAGATAAATCAATATACTCCAAATTTTCCATCGGTCTACCTAGACCAGCATAAATTAATTGCTGATGTTCTAATTGCAATTTTCTAACAATCTCTTTGATTATTATTTGAACTTCACTTTCAGAGACTTTTTCATTAAAGAAAAACAGTATCTTATATTGTTTAGGATCTTCATATACTAGAGTTTTATACGGAAAAAGACGCAAATGTCGGTGCAGTCGCCGGGAAAATTGTTTCATAAGCTGAAAATCCTTCTCGTCTTTAGGTTGCTCAGCTTCAAGCGCTAACATGATGTACTGACTTTTTGGTTGCAATAAACCTTCTTTCTCTAGTAAAAGCTTTCCAAGATTAGGTTGAGTTAACAGCTCTTTCAGGATAAATCCTTCATGACTAAATTGATTCGAAATTTGTTGATTCAAAGATTGAAGTTCTAGGGCAAAAACAGTTGTCGCTTGTTCGATTGCAAAAATATCAAGGGAGTCAAGTGGAGCATTCTTTTCTGTAACGATCATTAATCTTCCCGTTATTTCGCTCCCACACTTAACAGAAAACAGATAAACGTCATAGGTTACCTCTTTAATATGCACTTGTTCTTGGCCAAACTGACTACTTTCCCATCTATGGACTCGTAGTTCATTGCTAACCTCTTGAATACAACTATCTGTATAGGATAATAAGTCAAAGAATTCATTTAACACCCCCACGGGCCTGTTTATCAATCCCGATAGCGTTTTGGTTATCTCTGCAAGGTCTTTATGTGACATATAAACATTCGTAAGTTCATCATGAATCTGATTTGATCTAGTATTCTTTGAAATAAGAGTAGCATTTTCAATCGCTATCATCGCCTGATTGGCAAACGTCTGTAGAAGTTCAAGATTTTCATCTGTAAACTGCACATGTTCAGAAAAACTATCTATCGTCAGGACACCAAAGCACTCACCTTGAGTGATTAATGGGGCACATATCGTACTTGTTGGCAGCATCCGCTTGTCCCCCAACGCCTTTTGATAAAACTCCATGTTTTTTTCTGACAGATCAGACATTCCCCTTGATGTCTCTGTTCCAGATGTGAATAATTGTGCTTTCTTTAGTTGAAACGTCTTTCCTGACATTCCTTCAGTTGGCCTTAGTGATACCCTTTCTAAATAAGCCATATCAAAACCAACAGCTGATCGTGCCTTCAAACACTGATTATGAGAATCATACAAAAATAAAACACTGGCATCCGCCCAATCAAAAACACTTAAAACCTCTTTAATTAAAAGATTCAAAACCTCATCTAAATTCCGAGTTGAAGTAAGAGCTTGAGTTGCCTTAATTAAACTTAAAAGTTGTCTTTCATAATTCATCAACTAGAACTCCTTTCAAACGGGACACTAGTAAAAAATTCATGACAAAAAGCCCCGTTTTCAACCGTTTTGTTTAAAGGTGATACCAGGTATCCTACCATCGGACGCTAACCTAGAACCTCCAAGAAAAAATAGGTTATATCATAAATTATACAAGTACACTATTAGTGTAAGCACTTATAAAAATTGACCTTGGAGGGGCAAAACGTATGAAAATATCCTATTTATGGAAAAATAGGTTCAAAAATAATCACCTATACATTGATAGGGTTGTTAGTAGCATGTATTCCGGCATTATTAGCAGTTACTTTTCTGCAAATGATTGGATGGGATACATTTTTTATCGTATGCGGAATCACACCTATTTTAATAGGCTCAATTTACCTTACTAATAAGAAAACGTTTGAAAAACCAAATGGAAAGTATCTGATCTCGGCCCTATCCTTTGTGCAATAAAACTTTATCACATTGGGGCACTGACCCCTTTTTTATTACCTAAAATAGCGCAAAGAGTATAGGCGATCTTTGTGTTCCTCGTAGAGCTGTTCTACCCTTTCTTGGCGGATTGCCTCTTGAACACTTATCTTACGCTTCTTTATGTTAATCGTTAGGAATAGAATATTTATCGTCATTTCCGTGTTCCTCCTTTAGAAATATCCTTTTTTTTACTCGGTCCATTGCCCTTGGAATTTATATGGCAATAATTCCCTCATATTTATTATAAAAGTGAAATCAATTTCTAAAAAGTGAAATTACTTTCTGCTTTTTTCACCTTTTCTATTTGCTTTAAGTGTAAGTAGTATAGAATGAAGGGATGGGGAATAAGAAATGATGAATGAGGAGGGGTTTGATGCATATTGCGGAACATTATTTTAGACTTTACAACCATTTGTCTACAGACAGCAGTCAACTGACATGTGAAATAACCATTTCAGAAATTGCCACTATCCTATTCTGTTCCAATCGGAACGCTAAATATATTATGAAAGAGTTAAACGAACTACAATGGATTGATTGGACGCCATCACCGGGGCGAGGCAAATCGTCGAAGTTGGTTTTCCTAAAACCCGCTGAAGCAATCTTTTACCAATTAGCGCAAGAGAAAATCATGAATGGGGAATTTACGTGGTGCTTTCATCAATTAAATTATTTTCCTCCCCTTACGCGAGAGAATTTTTTTACATTGATAAAAGAGTTCTTTGGCTTCCATGAAAATACGCAAAATCATAAAACCATCGATCTATTACGGCTGCCATTTCCAGCAAACAACTTGGAACTGGATCCACTCCATGAACAATCCGCTGAAGAAACTCAACTACTAAGCCATATTTTTGATACAGTAGTCAAATTTAATACGAAAGAGAATAAGGTGGATACCCATCTCGCTCACCACTTTGAATTCGATGCAACGGGAACCAAATTATCGTTATTTTTGAGAAAAGGCGTGTTTTTCCACAATGGCAAAGAGCTTGACGGACATGATGTAAAGTATACCTATGAGCGAATTAAATCGGATCCCGACCTGAGTCTATTAAAAACTATTTTCACCAATATAAATGAAATTTCTGTTCCACATCCTTATATGGTTATCATCCAGCTTTTTGAACCCAATCACTTATTCTTACATTTTTTAGGCTCCCTTGAAACAGCTATCATTCCGCGTCATAGTATCGAAGAGTCAGGAAAGAAATTTTTCACGAAACCAGTTGGCAGTGGGCCCTTTAAAGTGACCGAAAATAATGGAAAAAGAATCACATTAGAAGCACACTCCCATTATTTTAAAGAAAGGCCTTTATTAGATAGAATCGAATTTTGGTTTATTCCTGAAATTGTTTATTATGATTCAACATTTTCAACGAATCTCTCGCCTATTCAATTCACAGAGTTACAAGAACGCGAAAAAGGTGCAGCCTTGTTATGTTTTAATCTTAGAAAACCAGGGATTTGTCAAAATAAAGACTTTCGCATGGCCCTTCAAAGTGGGATCAACAAAGCGAGCTTGGCCGAACTTAGTAAAGGAAGTGTGGCAACCGATTATTTTTTGAGTGATGAATATGATCTAAATTCCTTTTCTCCTGATTTGGCAAAACAATATCTCGAACGTTCTGGATATGGCGGGGAAACGATTACGCTTGTTACCTTAGAAGGTAAACAATATGAAAACGGAGCAAATTTAATCAAAAAGCAGCTTGATAATTTGGGAATATACGTGGAGGTAAAAATCATTCACTATCGGGAACTGTGGAATGAAGAGATTGTTCGGATTGGGGATATCTTTCTTCTAAAGGAACTAGTACCTGATAATCTGGAAATCGAATTAATTGCCATCTTACATTCACATCATTCCACCATCAGCCAGCTGCTAAGTAAAGAGATTTTTGACAGAATCAACAAGATTTTACCTCTCATTTATCGGGAATCTTCGATAGCCAGAAGATCGGTTCAATTCAGAAGGATTGAGCGGCTTCTCCTTAACGAAACGGCAGTCATTTTCCTGACAAGAGGTCGCCGCCGTTTTCTATTTTTCTCTTCCATGGACTCTTCCTTACAAGGAGACGGCATCAATTATAACAAATTATGGCTCAAGCCAAATACGTAGCCACGGGGACAGGCTCCGTGTCCCTGCCTACTATTCTATCAATCCTCGACAAAATTCGAGCGGTGCCTGGCGCGGATACTCTAGAATCTCTCGTAGCATCTCAAGAAATGTTTCCATGATTATCAACTCCCTATACGCAAGTAACGGACCGCTTTGCGCAAGTAACCGCTCTCCATTCGCAAATAACGAGGAGCTTTGCGCAAGTAACCAATAGTGGTGCCAGGCACTAAAAAGGTGCCCGTGATTCGACGGGCACCTAATTTTTGCTAAATTTCCGCTAGAGCAACTTCCTGATAGGCTTTAAAGAAGGCGCTGCAAAAGGCGTCCCACTCCATAGCGGCTTCGATGGATGCATCTGATACTTCGCCCAGAACGGGTCTTTGCAGCAATTCCTCGAGCTGCGCAGAAAAACTTTGAATTGTCTCCTGTGAAGCGCCCGCCAGTACATTGCTGACAAAATCAGCGGGTGGATACCAATCGGCGACACGGCTGAGATCGCGGTAAATTTGCGTTAGCAGCAAATTTCGCGGTCCCTCCCATTGTTCGTTCACGACGACATCGCGGAAAATCCTTGGCAGCGAAGAAAACTCCTCCATGACACCGTGGCCGGCAAACACCGAGATGGCTTCGCGCAAGACTTCGACTCCCTCTTTAGTCGTGCAAATTTTTTGCAGCAAAACCAGCTCCCTCAAGTTAAATAATTGTTTTCGGATTTCCAGCGGGCGATCTGATTTCAGTCCTGGATTCAGCGGTTTTTCTAAGCGCAAAAACAGGTCGTAAATTTTGAAGGCGCCTGCAGTTGTTCGTTCTGCAGCCTTTTCAATTTGCTTCAGCTTGGCAGCGGCGAGCGGGTAGTCTTTGATTTTCTTGCCAAAAACAGTCCGAAAATCACTGTAAAGCTTAGCTTCCCTTGAGGCACGCAGCATAAAGCCAGCACAGGCAATCCCGATTTCAAGCCGCGACAGCGTGAGGACAATTCCAACCGCGACGGCAATCCCTTTATCCTTCGGGCCGATAGGATAAGCTAAGGCACCGTTATAGTGAATTTCTCCCGTTGGTACTTCGGCAGTCCCCATTTTCCACTTAATTCGGTTAATTTGATAGCTATTGCGCTGTTCCTTCTCTTTGTCCCCCGGCAGCCAAGACGGCACGATAAAGGTAGAAACTTTGTCCGATCCACTGATTTTTGCTGTGACAACAGAATAATCAGCGTGAGCGACAGAGCAGAAAAATTTATTGCCGTATAAACGATAATTTTTTCCGTCAGGGACAGCTTCCAAGACATTTGCCGGCAAATCCGAGCCGCCCTGGATTTCCGACATAAACTGGGCTCCAATCGCAAAATCACCGTTCAGCCCCTCTTTTGTATGCTCCAAAATTTCCTGCAGTTCAGGATGCGCTTCATCTGAAAACTCCTCCAACAAGGCAACCAATCCATGGGTACAGGTCAGTGGACAGGTGACGCCGCCTTCGCCAATCTGGTGAATTAACAGCCGCTTAACAAAGCTTTCCCAAGCAGGCATTTGACTGGAAAAAAGACCCTCGCCAAATACGCCTTTTTCTAATTCTAGCGTCTCCGCCGGTCTAACGATTCGATCAATCCGATGATTAAAAGCATCATAATGGAGCACATAGGGGCGCACTTCTGGTCTAGCCGCTTGAGCCGCTAACTGGCTCCAACGAGAGGAAACAGTCGGCGAAAACGCGAGTATTTTCTCATGTATTTCGTCATATTCTGCGCCGGTATATTTTTTTACAACTTTCTGCAAGAACGGTTCATCCAGATACCAATCAAGGGCCTCACGCTTGGCGACGAATTCATCAAAGCTATATGAATTTTTTCCTCTTACGGCTGACTCCTGAGAAATCATTACAATCACTCCCTCATTTTTGTTGACAAATTGAATTATTCAGAATTATTATAAAGTTAAGTATACGTTAACGTCAACTAGGAGTGGTGAAAATGTCAGAGGAGCAACTTTTTTCCATAAGTGAGCTGGCAGCCATGTTTGATATCAGTTCGAGAACGATTCGCTATTATGAAGAGATTGGCATGCTCTCTTCGGAAACGCGCGAAAGTTTAACGAAGCAGCGCAAATATACGAATCAAGAACGGAGAAGATTGAAGATGATTCTCCGCGGAAAAAAGCTTGGCTTCAGCCTCCAAGAAATCAAGGAAATGATTGATCTTTACGAAACAAATCCCGAAGGAGTGGAGGAGAAAAAGCGAATCATTGAATATGCCGACCGCAAGCTGCACGAAATCAACGAACAAATCTCTGAATTGCAAATTTTACGCGACGAAATCCTTTCCTACAAGGAACGATATCTTCATTCAAAGGAGTTGGAATAATGGGACTAACTGTGCATGGTGTGCTTGAAAGAAATGCTAGAAAATTTCCTGAAAAAGAGGCCTTTATTACCCCCAATGTTCGCCTGACCTATGCTGATATGAATGAAAAGTGTAACCAGATTGCACGACTCTTGCAAGCTCAAGGTATTCAGCAAGGTGATAAGGTAGCGGTGATGTCGCGGAACAGCGAACATTATTTTTATGCCTTTTTCTCATTAATGAAGCTTGGCGCGATTCCAATGCCGCTCAACATCCGCCTGACGCCGACTGAATTAGCGGCCATCTTGAAAGAGGTTAACGCGGATGGAATTCTTTTCGAGGATGAACTGCAGGCAAACGTCAAGGCCACAAAGGAGCTACTCCCGCTTACTCATATCTTCTCGATCCAGCAGGCGGGGGCGCTGGCATCGGATTATGCAGCGGACAATTTGGATTTGCCGATTGACTCACGAGATGTTTGCGAAATTTTATTTACCTCGGGAACAACTGGAACTCCCAAAGGGGCCGTGTTCAACCATGAACGGGTGTTGGCGGTTGCCACCGCGGTTTCGCTGAATTTTGGCTTATCCAATGAAGATCGGATGCTGACGCTGATGCCGCTATCCCATTCGGCGCCAATCAATACCTTTTTCATGAGCGGCCTATATAGCGGCTGTTCCCATGTCATTGCTGATTTTGCGCCAAAAACGTTTTTGCAGCTGATTCAGCAGGAAAAAACCACCTTTTCGTTTGCCGCGCCGATTGCTTATTTGCTTTCATCGCAGGATCCGGAAATTGACCAATACGACTTATCGAGCATGCGCGTGTTTGCCTATGGCGGCGGCCCACTGGCTCTCGCCTCCTACGAGCGCGTAAAGAAGGCGTTTAAAAATGAGAATTTTTTTCAAGTATATGGTTTAACGGAGGCTGGTCCGAACGGCACTCTCCTCTATCCCCGCGAACATTTGACAAAAGCCGGCAGCATTGGCAAGTATGCAACCGTGAATATGGAAATGAGGGTGGTGCGCCCAGACGGCAGCGAGACGGCAGCAAACGAATATGGGGAAATTATTTTAACAGGTGACAGTTTGATGCTTGAATACTACCAGAAGCTGGAGGAAACAGCGGCGGCGATTAAAGGCGGCTGGCTGTATACCGGCGATATTGCCTACCGCGATGAGGACGGCTATGTCTACATTGTCGACCGCAAAAAGGATATCATTATTTCCGGCGGGGTCAATATTTATCCGCGGGAAATCGAGGAAGTCTTAGCGAAACATGAGGCTGTCTCTGAATCGTGTGTGGTCGGGATTCCCCATCCAGAATGGGGCGAAACTGTCAAAGCGGTTGTAGTCGCCAAAGAGCCGGTGGCAGAAGAGGAACTGCGCGCCTTTGTCAGTACCCATTTAGCCGATTACAAGTGCCCGCGACTGTACTCTTTCGTCGAGGAGCTGCCGCGCAATGCAAGTGGAAAAATTTTAAAGCAGCAAGTGAAACAGCTTGCCACCTCTGTGTGAAGGCAGATGCACAATTATCACATATGCGGCTGGGATTCGTCTGGAAATAGCAGAAACCGTTTCGACTTGTAACGGGTTTCTTCAAAGGTGCAATACAGTAATTCGCAAGGCAAACAGGGTGAGTAATCGAAAACAATTTTCTCACCCTTTTTTTATTGTATCAATATTATTGATACAATAGTTTAAAAAATTACAATCTACATCACTAGTAAATAACACTTCACAAATAGATGTTCTCTATCTGATAAATGAATAGCTAAAATAGATGTAGATTCTCCCTGTTCGAAATACACGTAAATATTCCGTTTATTTTGGGAAATACTACTATTTCCCTCGAATTAAGGGAAGTTTTTCCGCTTATATGATCCAAATCCTTGGATTTTGCCTTATTTAAAGGTAATAAGCGGAATATCTCCGCTAATATCTGCCTATTAAGCCTCAAAATTTGCATTAGACGGAAATTCTCCGCTTATGATTCTCATACCTATCCTAAATTAGAGTGGAATTATCTAACATAAGGGAGTCTGATTACTGGGGCATTGTGGGCATTTTTTGTACCGGAATTGGAGCTGTTTATACACATCCGGTATTCACTGCTGTATTCGAAGTGACCTGGTGGTGGAAAGTAGTCGTGTTGAAGTCACATTTATCAGCAGGCATCGAGTACACTGCATTGGGGCAATTTGAAAAGGCTGTTTCCATTCTCGACCCCGAGTGGCTGTTATTTATTCCATCGATGTTATGTTTTCCATTCTTTATCCATATGGCATTACCGTAGAGCGAAATAAGCTATTTGATAAGGAACAAGCGAGCTATTTTCCCCGAAACTATCAGGAGAATAAACAGTTTCCACTACTTCTAAAGGATGAACCAGGAAAAATGCGATTTATAGCTTCGTTTCATCACTCACTTTATTTAGAAAGAGCCATCACTGCCTTAGAATCCGAACTGCAGCCCGATTGTTAGACACATCTAACAATTGGAGGTGCAGTTCACTATCGGACAACTTTTCTTAAAAATCCAGTTTCTTGTCCATTAGACCGCTTCTATTGGACAACTTTTCTTAAAAATCCAGTTTCTTGTCCATTAGAGCGCTCCTATCGGGCAACTTTTCTTAAAAATCCAGTTTCTTGTCCATTAGAACGCTCCTATCGGACAACTTTTCTTAAAAATCCAGTTTCTTGTCCATTAGACTGCTTCTATTGGACAACTTTTCTTAAAAATCGAGTTTCTTGTCCATTAGAACGCTTCTATCGGACAACTTTTCTTAAAAATCCAGTTTCTTGTCCATTAGAACGCTCCTATCGGACAACTTTTCTTAAAAATCCAGATTCCTGTCCATTAGAACGCTTCTATTGGACAGCTTTTCCCTTTCAGATCAAAACCCGTTATCATGTGTTAATTTAACCTTCAACAAAATTCGAGTGGTGCCTGGCACCACGTTTTCCTTTTAAAACGGAATATTTTAGGATATAATGGATATATAATAAAAAAGGAGAAGTGCTCCTAACACTTCTCCACGCAACTGCTACCGTCAGGGTGGTGGTTGTCTAATTAATTTTGTTTTCGAAAGCCACCCTTTTGCTTCCTACGGCGCGGGGTGGTTTTCTTGTTATCTAAAAGTTGTTTCCGAAAGATATAAGCAGCGGTTTCCCGTACAATTCCCTTCAGAATTTCTCGTAGCAGTTCAAGAAATGTTTCCATGATTATCACCTCCCTTCCCTTAAAATTCAGGAAAAGAAGATTGACAACCTGGCCACCCTCACAATATCCAGTTGCAACCCAATTCTACCATATTCCACACAACTAAGAACCTATCAACCTTCGACAAAATTCGGGCGGTACCTGACACCACGTTTTCCTTTTAAACCGGAATATTTTAGCATATAATCGATATATAATAAAAAAGAGAAGTGCTACCAACACTTCTCCATGCAACTGCTACCGTCAGGGTGGTGGTTGTCTAGAGTTATTTATTTTGAGAACCACCCCTATGCTTCCGACGGCGCGGGGTGGTTTTCTTGTTTTCTAATAATTCGAGGCGTACCCTACATGGGTACTCTAGACAATGTTTGAAAAATTACTTTGCCCCCCTCACTTCGGGCTGTACTACTTGATACCAAGGTTCAACCACGGCACTCGCGTCTCACATTGGAATAACTAGACTGACTTAACCGTGAAATAACTTCTTCAACCACTTCCTGCGCTGAATCAGGAAGCTGCTCTTGTTTCGATAATTCCTTATACAAAAAGGCTAAATTAGCTAAATAAACAATTTCATTTCTGTTTATTCCCCGCTTTGTTACTTCGACTACTCGCACTAACAAATGTTCAGATACTAAGAATGGATTGTCTCGTAAGACAAAGGCAATTCCGCGAATCGATTCTGAGGCTATTTTTACATTAGAATCTTCTAATCCCACTACGAGCCGTTGTAGTAGTTGGGTTTCCCGCTCACCTAACGCTGCTCTTTCTTTCAACCAGTAACCAATGAGAAGCTGTCCTGTTTTGCGGATATCTACTTGATGAGAGTAGCTGCTATTTAATAACTTCTCAAATAATACATCAGTAAATTGATCAACTTTCGCCAACTGAGCCACTTGGTTGGCCATGTTCATCTCAAATTGTTCGAGGTTGGAAAGTGCTTCAAGATAGTGGGTATCTGCCAACTTACCCATACTCCAAAGTTTGAAGAGAAAATATAACTCTACACTCTTTAACTCTTTACTGATAAACAGCCTTCCAGCTGAAGGTATCGATGATGAGGCCGCATATTTTTCCTCGATAGATTCCAGGACAACTTTTACTTGGTCATCCGTCATGATTTCAACAACTTGCGCCAACAGATATAGCTCCTGACCATTTCTACTGGAAAGGGATTGAGAAAATTCATGAATTCCATATTCAATGAATTCTAGCTGCAATTCAGTATCCAACTGGGTTTTAAAAAATTGAAGCAACAAAAATCTTGCATGGTTAGCCTCGTCTTCTTCCGCATTTCGCTGATAAATCTTCTTGAACACCACTTGTTTTTGGTCATCTGTAAGCATGTCAGCCTCTAACCAATTAGCCAGTAAGGAACAATAGGAACTGTCCAGTCTACTAGCTACACCTTCTACCAGACCATCTGGTAGGCTGCCTTTTGCAAAACCTTCCCAATCCAATCTTGCAAAAGCACCTATTAAACGAAAGTCACCTATAACCTCTTGTAAAAAATGAAGAATTTTCTTCTGATCGATTGCTTCTTTTCGATAGAATAGACAACGATCGAAAACAGTGATCAACTTATCCCTGGCATTTGTAAATCTATCGATCACCGGAAACTTCTGAATCTCATCAAACAACTTGAAACTGTATCTGCCAACCTGATCAATCTCTTCATCTTTTAAAATAGGAATCAACTGAATCCATAATTGAATTAAAGAGGGCAGCCATAATTGGGCAAAATAGAAATAACTATTATCTCTCAAGGAACGAATATACCCAATCATATTTTCAACGTAGCGGATGGATTGTTGAAAAAGCATCAACCGCTCTTGTTCAGCAATTTCTGTTAATACCTCAAACCGATAAGCATGTTTTATCTGTTTGTCGTGGCCAAATAAAATTGCTAGTTCTGTCCCGTTCACTCGTTGATTGTTTTCTACAAAAATATCCAGCAACACATCAAATTTCTTATCTGATAGCCCAACATGGGGAATCCCATTTATTTCATAGAAATGGATGATCTCATAAATCGTATAGATGGATTCTCCTTTTAAGGAATTAAAACCAAATCGATTCGATCCCAACTGTTCCTTCCAGTTCTTATATTCAGACCACCATTTCCCTTTCAGATCATCGAAGTGCTGCCAACGTTTAAAAGTCGGATCTGCCGTCTCTTTTAATCGTTTGGACAACCTTATGATTGCTTCTTGGACCACTTTTCTTTCCGCTGCTTCAAAAGAATCTTCCAAAAACAAATCATTTAGGAGGAACCTTTTGGAAAGATAGGCGAGATATAAACTCCAGTCATCGCTTTTTTCTTCGGCCACTTGAATGGCACGATTATAAACATTCAAAGCTAGCGATCGTTCACCAAGTAATAGATAAGTAGAAGCCAGGCGGTTTAACCAAATGGGTTGCTCCCAATCAATCACAATTTGCCGAAGCAATTCGTGAATACGCTCAAAATTCATTCCATACTTGGCAACGATAATTTGTAAATATAATAAGGAATTGCGGAACTCAATTGGTAGGGAATCATTTTTTAAAACTTGATTCACTAGCCTTTCCAGTTCCTCAAACTCACCAAGTAAAAGGAGGCATTCTGCTTTTTCTAATTGATAATGGTAGACAACCTCTGCTTCACACTCCCCTCTTTCTGCTAATGCAATAATTTGATCGATCAATGCGATTCCTTCAATCTTATAAAAAGGAGAGACTAATTGTTTTTTATAAATGGACTCAAACAGAGAAAATAATTCATAATGATTCAATTTAGAACCATGCTTCTCGAGAAATTGGGTAAATTCTTCAACAAGCTGATAATCTTGACCAGGCGTAACCTGGTTCAGTAACCAAAGTAATTCCTTTGTGTCCTCATTAGTCCACTCTTGAGATTTAAACAGTGCATACAGTGCAGAACGATCAGCAGTAGCCTTGGTAACCTCCTCTTCTCGCTTTAACTCGTCGATATAAAGCGTAAGACTTTGTTGAAAGGCGGCACCTGTATTCTGATGCGGCTTTTTAAAAATGGGCAACAGAATGATATTTCGCTTTTCCCAATATCTCTTCGTATAAGGGTCAATATCATCTTCTTTAACAAAGGCATAGGCCTTCCGCTGGTAATCACTGTGCAAAACATCCTTTACCCATCCGTAGATAGCCTTAAAATTCGCATCAGTTAAACTAAAGCCTACAAACACAACACAATGCTCTGCAAAAATAGATTTAACTTTCACATGGAGCAGTGGGTGATCTTGCTCATAGGTTCGATATTGTTCTTCTGTAAAAACAATGCTTTCCGGACGCTCCATCGACCCATGAAGCTTAAACACTTTCGTACTGGCTGGTTTTGTAGCAATATCTAAATCGGAAATGATAACATCGTGATACACGTGCAGCTGCTCTAGTGTCTGCTCAATTAAACAATCTTGATTCGTCGTAATAAATCCCTTCCAGCCCTTTAAGCCAATGAACTCCTTATGTATGGATGACGGTATATAATCTTTATAGGGAACAGCCTGCAGCAGCTCCTTATAAAAAGCACTAGTTCCAAACTCTTCCTCGAACAATTGGGCGATGTACAAGTGATTACCGGCAACTTTTTGTGCTAATTCCCGACCATCTAAACTAGGCCATAGCCGCTTCGCTAATTGCTCCATGAACGCCGTCCACGTCTTGAACCCCGACTGGACATCTGTTGTCCTTGGTTCAGCATTCATAGAAAAACCAGCACCAACAAAAAGATAAGCATCATCTTTTGACAACGCTTGTTTAATATCCCTAATGTGTTCTGTATATGGGAGCAATAAATCCTGATGATCCATGATTCTTCACTCTTTCAAGGGGTAGTTTGGTTTTAGAAAACTCGAATACAAAAATACAGCAACGATTATACTTCGGTAATTCCTATTGTAGACCACAGCTGCCACTTCTACCAGAATAAAACTTGTCTATATGGACCTACATTACAAGTTCTCTTTCATATGCTAATACAACATCCTTCAATAACTCCAATAGGTCATCTCTCAAATCTTCATGCTCCATGGCAAATTCAATATTGTCTTCACAAAGCCCAGTTTCTCACCGTCATCATTGACAACATGGCCGCCCTCATACTATCCAGTTGCAACCCTATTCAAACATTTTCTACACAGCTAAAAACTATCCATCTTCGACAATATTAGAGTGGGCTCCGGGTACCTAGCTTTTTGACAGGATCCAGGCAAAGATTAGCTTTAATAAAAGACGAAAACCACCCCCGCCATTAACTGTAAACACAGTAGGCAGTAGGTGGTTCGCCGATTGCTTAAAAAGGAGCAACTTGGAACAGTTGCATTAGAGAAGTGCTAGGTAACACTCCGATTTTATTATACTACAAAATATCTTTATTTGAGAGGAAATTTTTAAATTTGCATCAAAATATAATTCTCTATTTTAGTGACAAGCACTCTGGATGCCATTACAACCGGAATATGTCGAGCCAATATAGGTTACATTACCGACTCTTTTTTTAATATTGATAAAGTGTCCTTATTACACCTCCACTTTTTTTCGCAGCTTACCGCGATTTATCTTTAGATAAATAGGGACTGCCCACTAGCCTGACAAACCCTTATCCACCAACAATCAAGATGCTGCTAGTCTGTTAAAGACAGGTCTTAAGGAATCTATCGATATTTCCCTTAATTCCATTATTGGGCTACTTTGAATTTCTGCTTTTGAAAGGTCCCAATAATCAAATGTTTCAATAGAGTTCTGAATAGCAGTTTCAGAAAAATGATTACATAAAGCATAGAAAATGCTAAACTCTTCTTTTGGATTGTCACTTGTTCCGTATACCGGAATAATCATTCGGTTTTCCTCTGTATCAACTAAATAGGAACCCCTAATAATTACCTTATCAAATTGATAACCTGGAGTAGGGACAGAAATACAGAACTCCCCTCTTTGGAAACGACTAAAGAAATCTTGGTATTCAGATGTGATTTCCAGAAACTTTTCTAAAAAACCTGTAGTGATTCTATACTTCATTTCCTGATCAAGATATTCTTGAATAGGAAAAAATGATTTCCTTTCAAAGGTCCGTTTTAATACACTTTCTGTCGCGCTAATAGATCGGCCAAAATTCTGCCTTTGTTTCAAAGTTGACTTGCTTTCCCTACCAAAGTATAGTTGAAACACTTTATACAACGTTGCTCTTTGAGTTGCTATAGTTATCACTCCTTCAAAATTTTTTTACTTTGAAGGAATTATGACTGAAAATGTTGTATAATAGGAATAATGTTAAAAGGAATCAGTCTAATTCCTTCATAAGACCATTGCTGCGCCAACAGTAATGGTCTTTTTTAATTTGGTGTCGAACGACGATGTGTTTTAACCTTCACTTTTTTTCCGTTAATTGTTTTTGTATGCGGTCTTACATGAACAATTTTTTTACCCTCTTTTGTTTTAGCCATCCTTTCACCTCTTCTTCTACTAATCTTTAATGATATAGTTGACAACACAGGAAATCCATACCATTTCTAATTTTCATTATATTGCTGATTTACCACCTTGTCAATCTGTGACAAATGAAAATGAGCAAAGTCAATACTTGAACATCTTTATATAAATATATATATTTATATTAAAAGCAGTGTGACATGGAGGGGTAACAAATGCATTCTCCCAATCATTTGGAACAGATTACTATAAATATACTCGCTGAGAACGGACCATTATTAGGCAGTGAATTAAAAAAACTACTTCAAGGCAAGACAGAATTAACAGATGCATATGCACGAAAAATAATTCAAAGAACTACCGAAAGTGGAGGCATATTATCGACTAAACCTGTTTCTTTCCAACGAGGCCAATTTCTTTATTATTTGGAAAGCCAAAATCCTTTTGATTCTCTCGCAGATGTTCTAAAGCATAAAAGAAAGGGACTCTATCGGGCTTTCAAAGGATTGTTACATAATAGAGGAATTGCTTCAAAAAGTGAATTACATAAATGGGCTGCAAGTGTAACAAATGCATCCTTTTTTCCCAAAAATGACTCTATAGAAAAACTTGAAGGGGAGTTAAGGTATCTTTCTATCCTTCACTCAGAAGATAATTATAACGGAGTCCATTACATAAGAGGTAATCCCAATTTTAATCCATCAAATGAAGCGTACTTTTATAGATATAGGGCAGAAATTATAAATCGATTATTGCTATCAGAATTCATCAACTGGCTAGAGAGGTCAAATATGCTTGCTTGGAAACAAACAAGCATTCTAGATATGTCTCTGAATCGAGTAGACTATAATGGACATTTTTGGGACGCAGTTGGCTACACATACTTATACGGATTTTATCAAACAAAATATAATCAACAGGACAAAGAGAAAACTCCTTCGCTTGTCTTTATCGAATCAAATTTACATCGTCATACCTACTTGGAGGACATTGAAGGATTCTGCACCCGTGTAGAAATGCAAAGTGCCCGTATGAAAAATTTCTCAGTAGGTTCCCGAATTCTTCCAATCCTTTTTTATCAGTCAATTTCAAATGAAGCCTTTGACCTTGCTAAAACAAAAGGACTTCTTATGTTTAACGCTAGAGATTGGTTAGGTCGAAATACAAACGATTTAATAGATTTTTTAATAGCCTTTCCCGTAAAAAGCAACTCTACCCTGGAGCGCTGTAATAACCTATTATCTATAGTAGAGTCTCAAGGACGTGAAAATTCTCCTATATTAAATGAGTTGTATATAATAAAGCACAGTACTATTTATACTCAAAAAGGATGGAACTGCAGACGTCATGTTTCTTATACAATACAAGATCAAAGTTATTTTGCTGATTGGATTTTATTTGATCAAAAAGGCAATCCTAATTTATGCTTCTTTATTAGTAAAAAACTACAGGAGTATATAGATATGAACAGGATCAATAACGAAGTAGCATTTTTCCAATCTATATATGATCGATTATCGATTGAAAAAAGAAAAGTAGGCTTGATGTTATTCAACGAACTGGGAAGGATCAAATATGAGCTAATCTAAAGTGTGGTTTAATTTAGGGAGAGTTAAAAGTTTGCATTTAAGTCAAAACCTTTTAAGCTACAAAGGAGTAATATTTATTCCTTAAAACTCAGGGGGGCTGGCTGTGGCAGCAGTCAAACCCTCCAAAGTCTATCAAACTTCCACAAAGTTCGAGTGATGTTTGGAACAGGTTTTAAATTTTATGTATAACCGCATTAAAGTACTGGCGCAAAAAATACACCTGCCAAGCCACCAAATAAGGCAGCCCAGCGGGTAATTGTTATTTTACTACTTATTATTTATTACAAAGAGTATGAGGGTCTTGCTCATTAATATTTGTCTAATGAACTTTTCCCTCTAATATGTCAGCTATCCTCATACTAGCAAATCCATCTCCATAAGGATTGCTTGCTTTACTCATTTTTTCGTATTCATTTTTATCATCCAGAAGTAATTTAAATGTCTTATAAATATTCTCTTCATCAGTTCCAACCAATTTTAGTGTTCCGGCTGCAATTCCTTCAGGTCGCTCGGTTGTATCACGCATAACTAAAACAGGTTTACCTAAGCTTGGAGCTTCCTCTTGAATACCGCCACTATCTGTTAATATTAAGTAGGATCTAGAAAGGAAATTATGAAAATCCAAAACTTCCAATGGCTCAATGATTCTAATACGATCACAGTTACCTAAAATTTCATTTGCAGCCTCTCTTACAACTGGATTCATATGAATTGGATAAATTGCTTTTATATCTGGGTACTCATCTACAATTTGTTTAATGGCTCTAAACATATTTCTCATCGGCTCTCCAAGGTTTTCCCTGCGATGAGCCGTTATCATAATAAGTCTGCTATCAGATGTCCAATCAAGATGCTCATGATAATAATCATCTCTAACAGTTGTGTTAAGCGCATCAATGGCAGTATTACCAGTCACATAAATAGTAGACGGATCTTTTCCTTCTTTTAAAAGATTCTCTTTAGACATTTCCGTTGGGGCAAAATTATATTTAGCTACAATTCCTACAGCTTGCCGATTAAATTCCTCTGGATATGGAGAATAAATATTATATGTTCTTAAACCGGCCTCCACATGCCCAACCGGAATTTGCAAATAAAAACAGGCTAAAGACGCAACAAATGTTGTAGAAGTATCACCATGTACCAAAACGACATCTGGCTTCACTTCTTCCAAAACTGCTTTCATTTTTTCTAAGATGTTTATTGTAACATCAAAAAGAGTTTGTTTTGATTTCATGATTGATAAATCATAATCTGGAACAACATTAAAAGCATCCAAGACTTGATCTAACATTTCTCTATGTTGTCCGGTAACACAAACAATTGTATCTAATTTATCACGTGTTTTTAATTCTTTAACCAAGGGACACATCTTAATAGCTTCTGGACGCGTTCCAAAAACTGCCATTACTTTTTTCTTCAATTGTATCCACCTGCTTTTTATAATTTATAGGCTCCATCAAAGCTACATATGTTCTTAGTATCAAGAACTAACTTATCCTTTATGACTTCCATATTATTTTTAATATGGTCATGCCCCACCATAATGACAAAAATTTCTAT
Organism: Bacillus rubiinfantis; assembly: GCA_000752035.1. Classification (GTDB taxonomy): domain Bacteria; phylum Bacillota; class Bacilli; order Bacillales; family Cytobacillaceae; genus Neobacillus; species Neobacillus rubiinfantis. The sequence continues at coordinate 617,892 of CCFE01000011.1, forward strand.
TTCATTTAAAAAGTCTTCAAAATTCATGAATTGATGATCAACAATACGTTCCTTAATAAATGGGTCAAAAACTTTTACTCCGAAGGCTAAATGTTCATCCATTCTCTCTAACAATTGAAGTGTAGGGCTTTCTCTTGTATCATCAACTGTATTTGGCAAGTAAAAAATGCATCAAATGGCAATTAAAAATGTACCACTTGCCAAATACACCATGGCCGACAAGGACCATTTTCCGCGGACCGAACTTACAAATCTGGCGGCAGATTTCCGAGCCGATCGAGCCGCCAGCACCAGTGACGAGCACGGTTTTGCCACTGACTTTTTCTGAAATACTGCGGATATCTAACTCAACAGGTTCTCTTCCTAGTAGATCTTCCACCTGGACATCACGGAATTGGTTAACTGATATTTTACCGGTCATCAAGTCTTCGATGCGTGGAATAATCTGTGTTTTTGCCGTTGTTTTTGCACATTCATCAAAAATTCGATTTAACTCTTTCTTCCCTAGTGACGGAATCGCGATAATGATGTTTTCCACATCTAATCTAACGACGGTTTCGGCAATCTTGTTGGAATTTCCCAACACGGGAATGCCGAGAATATCAAGCTTGTACTTTTTCGGGTCGTCATCGATGAATCCAACTGGCTTCAATTCGATGTCTGGGCTATGTAGCAATTGCCGCGCTACCAATGTACCGCCGGCCCCAGCACCGATGATTAGCGTCCGCTTAATATTCTTATGCTTGTTCATGATGTTATCGCGGAACACCCGCCATGAAAAACGCGAGCCGCCGATTAAGAGTACATGCAGCATCCACGTAATCATTAGCGCTCGAGCATAAATATGGCCAAAACCGAGTTTTTGCATGATGGTCGTCGCAATGATGGTAAGCGTTACGGCTTTGACAATCGCCATAAGCTCCCCGACGCTCGCATATTCCCACGCCTTGTTATACAATTTATAAATAGAAGCAAATAAATGATGACAAATTAATAATGTCAAGGACGTCGCTAGCAGCATCCGATTATGAAAAATGCCAAAACCTGGACTTAGCGTAAAGTAGCTGACGTATACAGCTGTTAACACAATGATGGAATCTAATAATGCGAGCAGGGTCAACCTTTTTCCATATGTCACCCAGTACTCCCCCTTTATACGATCTTTTATCTATATCTTTCGTGTCCCTAATGAAATTAGGCAAAAAAATAAATACCTAATGGAAACTTAAGTGCCCACACTCAATCTTTCATTAGCTATTTATCGAGTTGAATTTACGTAAGGCAATTTTCAAAATGGGCATCTAACCCGCCCTCACGCCATCCTCTCGACGACTGGCGTCTAAGGACTCTCCGAGAAAAGAGGGTCCCACAGGAAGACCGAGTGCCCCCAAGGATAACGGACAGGGAAGCCTCTCCGCGCTTCAGGTAACATGCTTGCTACCTGTTACAGTTTCCAGTTGTCATGCTGCTCTATTCTGTGATGTAGTCAACCAGCTTCAATCATTGTCTGCCTGTGGAGGAGTGGATGCACTCGTAAACACGGCTAAAATAGCTTAAATAGCTTCTTCTTTTTAATTCGCTCTGGGACTTGCTTGTAGACATGCTGTCCCTCGATGAGTAATTCAGCATTCTCTTTCAGCAAATAGACCATGTCATTGCCAAACTTCGCCTTAATTGTCTCATAGGCCTCTTGCATTTTGAAACCGCGTGATTTCGTATTGTGGGCATCTGAGGCGATGACATGGGCTAAATTTGCTTCGATGAGCTCGAGTGAAAACTGTTTGATTTTTTTGCCAAAATGACCAGAGACACTAGCAGCTGTTACCTGTGCGATGGCCCCTTTCTTCACGAGCTGATAAAGGGTTTCCGGGCGCTCAATAATTTCTTGGTTCCGCTCCGGATGAACAATTACAGGGAGAATGCCGTTTAATTGCATGTCATAGAACAGCTTGTCCGTGTAACGCGGAACATGATTAGAGGGGAATTCCACTAATACATAATGCGTTCCATTGACAGTCTGGATTTCTCCCTGTTCATAGCCTTCGAGCATTTCTCCATAGATGCGCACTTCCTGACCAGGAAGAATCGTTACATCTAGGTTTTCTGCCTTTAGTACAGCATTCAATTCTTCTATTTTAGCTATGATAGTTTCCTTTGGATTTTCGTATTGATTATTCCGATGATGTGGTGTCGCAACAATTTTTTGGATGCCTTGTTCGATTGCCTGCTGTGCCATACGAATACTTTCAGACACATCCTGTGCGCCATCATCAACACCGGGCAATATATGACAATGTATGTCTACCATTTCGGCCACCCTTTTTCTACATATTTACAATATATTCATGACAATTCAATAGTACCATTGTCATGGTTAATTGGAAATGGGTGGAATTTGTCGAATAACGTAACTTTCCTGCTAAACTATTGACTATGACCATAATAGTAATAATAATGACTATTCTGAATTTCTTTATGGTTTAACACCGCACCGAGCAGTTTCCCTTTGGCGCTGCTTAGCAATTCTGTCGCCTTTTTCGCCATGTCAATCTCGGTCTTCCCGCTGAACACGACTAGTATCGAACCATCGCATTGATTGGCAATGATTTGCGGGTCGGCAACAGCAAGAATGGGCGGTGTATCAAAGAGAATATAATCGAATTGCTCTTCTGCTTCCTCAATAAATTGTTCCATAGACTTCGAACTTAATAGCTCAGCAGGATTCGGTGGAATAGGTCCACTTGTTAAAACATACAGATTTGGCTCGCTCGTTTCCTTGACCGTTTTTTCAAGCGGGCGCTGTTTCGTCAGTACCGTTGTAAAACCGAACAGGTTCTCAACCGTAAATGTATGATGCACAGTCGGCTTTCTTAAGTCAGCATCTACCAGGAGAACTTTTTTCCAAGCTGGGCAAATGTCACGGCCAGGTTCGCTGTTGTCGTTGATTTTCCTTCACCAGGACCGGAAGATGTAATCATGATTGTCCGGACTTCCTTATCAATGGAGGAAAATTGAATGTTCGTCCGTATCGTGCGGTATTGTTCCGAGATCGGCGACTTTGGCGCAATGGCGGTAACGAGCTTCCGCCTTGCATCTTTACTTATCACTTTCTTCTTTTTAAGAGCCAAGCGTCTCACCCCTTACCTGTGATTTTTTCGCTGCCTGACGTGCCCGAATCGTTTCAAGCTTTTGGTCCTCAATCGTCGAGATTACCCCTAAGATTGGCAGTTCTAGTACTTTTTCAACATCTTGTTCGTTTTTAATCGTATTATCAAAGTATTCTAATAGGAAGGCCAGGCCGACAACGAGGGCAATGGCAATGTTAAGCAGCGGCTGCGGTTTAATCGGTGACGGATTGTCGCCCACTTCTGCTTTTGCAAGAATACTAACGTTATCAACATTCATAATTGTGACGATTTCTTTTTGAAAAACTTCGGCCGTCTTATTAGCAATTTTTGCTGCTAAGGTCGGGCTTGTATCTTGGACAGATAGGTTTACCACCTGCGAATCCTTTTCATTCTGGACGGTAATTTTTTGATTGAGTTCATTCACCGACATGTCGAGATTAAGATCTTTGATAACTAGTTCTAGAATCGCCGGGCTCTTAATGATAACGTTATAAGTATTAATGAGTTGGAGATTCGTTTGTACTTCCGTGTATTGGTATTGAGATTTTTCATCTTTTGATTGGTTGACAAGCAATTGTGTTGAAGCTTGATAGATTGGAGTTAGTATAAAGTAGCTAATCGCCCCTGCAAGTAATACAGCAATGAGGGTGATGCTGATGATTAACCTAAGTCGTTTGCGCAATGTTTCCAGCAACTCTTTTAAGCTGATTGTCTCTTCCATTTAGTCTTCCCTAATTTGATCCACTCTACAATGGTAGTATTATAGCATAGTTTTTTGGCGATTCGACATCGTTTCAGATTTTTTTCTTCTCCTAGATCATTTTACTCCTTTTTGTATTTTTTTGTAGAGGGAATTAAGAATTGGAATTTTTTTCTGTCGAATTCTGCTATAATGAAAAAGTATATCAAGTTGGGGGTCCTTATTTTTATGAAAAACTTCTTAACGATACTGTTAGCTGTTTTCGTTGTGGCAGTGCTGGTGGTCGGCCACTCCTATTGGAATAAACAGATTGCCGCTTCTGGTAATCGTGTCGTAAGCGGTGTTGGCAGCAGTTCCAGTGGGAGTAGTGAAGGTAAGGGTGGATTGGCTGGCGCAGGTGCGTCCGCTGATGCTGATAAATCGGCGGCTGGTTCAGCTGGGACCGGAACTGGCGACTATGGCGGACCTTCGGCAATGGACGAGGAACTGCTCGCCTTGACGAAAAACTGGCCTGATGAGGCGGTGGAGCAATTTGTCGAAAAAGTGAAGGCGGATAAGAAGTTTACCATCTTGTTTGTCGGTTCAGCAGCGCTCGGTACGGAAGTTGAGGGCGTCTTCCCCGTAGTGAAGGAGAAATTGGTGAAGGCCTTCGGGACGGAGCATGTGTCGGTGGCGCTTGAGACCTATCGAAACACGACTACAAAGTATATTGCCGCTGGGCGAACTGCGGATCTGGCCGATAAGGGGGCTGATTTGATTGTGTTTGAACCATTTATCTTGACGAATAACGGACTTGTTGCGGTGGAGCAGACTAAAGGAAGTTAGTTCAATTATTGAAGTTGTGCACGCGGAGAAACCCGAAACTGCCTTCATGCTGCAGCCATCTTATCCTATCTATGGTGCTAAGTTTTATCCAAGCCAAGTCGCCGAACTTAAGAAATTTGCTAAGAAAGAGGGGCTCGTCTATATCGACCACTGGAGCGCGTGGCCAGACACTAAAGACCCGAAACTTAATGAGTATTTAACCGAGGATCAAAATGCACCAAGCGACAAAGGCATTAAAGTGTGGAGCAAATATCTTGCTTAATTTTTAACAGGAGAGAGCAAATCCGAATAAGGATTGGCTCTTTTTTTGTGGGGTTTGTGAGGGTGCACAAAGTTTACTCTCGTTCAGACTGGTAACCTGACCACCCTCGCAATACCCAGTTGCAACTCTTACATTAAAACGATCCATCGTCGACAAAATTCGGGTGATGTCTAGCCCCTAACTTATATTTTTTGTAATTGCTTATTTTAAAAGAAGTTACTCTCTATGCATCAACTTCTTATTTGTAACAATGTTTTCACTTTATTCAAAACGGTATTTTTCTCGTAGGAAATTTTAACATACACACATTTTTTAGAAGTACCTATTTAGGTTCAACTAGATTCCGACATATGTAGCTTCTCAAAAACTATTAAGATTTGACAAAATTGGATTGGGAATGTATGGGTATTGTGACATCTTTTAAAAACACACTCTATTATCAAGCTTACTAAACTTCATATTTATATACTTTTTAAAAGCGCAATAATCCCCACCTGTTACAGATGGGGATCGCATTATTATACAAATGATTAGGAGAGTTGTTAATTTTTTTGATTATTTCCTGTCTTTGATTATTGTGTTGTTAGTTTAAGTGAAGCGTGGCAATAATCGTATTCATCAAGATTATCAAGGAGTAACACGGACACTCGCCACTAAACGCTATCCTTTTTTGAGACCTGCTTAACTGTAATTTTGTTTACAGTATATCCATTTGAGTAAAAAATAAAGTCATGCTCTTTCCCATGATATAGTATAGCTTTTGCACTTTGAAGTAGACTTGGCTCACCTAATTTAGTAATTATTTGATTTTCATTGATTACTGTATTAATCGCTATGGTAATTTCATTAATTCTTTCGTTTTGATCAAATGCTATATCCACTAATTCATTCCCTAAGGATTGACTTTCCTGCTTTGTCTTACCTAAATAGGATAAATAATTTCTAAATTGGTCACCTTGAACGATATCATCTATGGACATAACCAACTTCTTTTCGTCTATCCGAGTTTCTAGTTTTTCGACCAACTTTTCACTAATCCATCCTGTTTGACCATCTGATAAGTTAAATTTTAGCCAATTAAAATCTTCAGTAGGGTCCTTTACGATTTCATCAACAGTGATTGCATCGCCGAAATATACCATTTGCACTCTTTTACTATTCGCTAAATCAGGAATATCCCTAACGAACCCCGTCACCAATTGAACGTAACGAATATCTTTATTAGCCTTGGTAGCAACTTCCTTACTTGACCCACTTTCGGATTTCGTTTTTTTCTTTATTGAATCATTATGTTTTACAGTTGGAGCATTCTCATTATTTTCCGTTTGAAAAAAGGTCATCGGATTCCATTTTAAGAATAGTAAGAGAGCAGCAACTACAAAAATTAGCGTAACTAGAGATGTAATAACCTTTTTTACTATTCGTTTTGGCTTTATCCTTGAACGGTTACTTCTTGTTGGGCTTGAAATACTATTATCTTGTATTTCTTGTATTTCAATTTTTTCCTTAACAATATCTTGTTTCCTGCTTCTCATTTCCGCAATCCGTTTATTAAATGCCTGCCTTTCTTCCTTCGACATTTTATTAAAAGCTTTTATAAATTTTTCATACTGAGGTATTACTTCATCAATTGGGCCATAAGCCTTTACTTGTCCACCTTCAAGCCAAAGGGCTTTTTGGCAAAACTCCTTAACTTGGCCAATAGAATGGCTAATAAAGAAAATCGTCTTACCCTTCTCTTTAAAACTATTCATTTTATCCAAACATTTTTGAGCAAAAATTTTATCTCCAACGGAAAGGGCTTCATCGATTACTAAAATATCCGGATCAATATTTACAGAAATAGCAAATCCTAATCTTGATTTCATACCACTTGAATATTTTTTTACAGGCTGATCAATAAAATCACCAATTTCAGCAAAATCGATAATTTGTGGCTCTAATTCTCTAATTTGCTTCTTTGAAAAACCGAGCATTAAACATTTTAATTCAATATTTTCTCTCCCTGTTAACTGATTATTAAGACCAGCCCCAATAGAGATAAGTGCCGCATCACCTTTAGTCTTAATAATTCCTGAAGTCGGTGGAACAACCCCAGAAATTAAATTGGAGATAGTGGATTTTCCGGCTCCATTCACGCCAATAATTCCAATAATATCGCCTTTTTTTGCTTCAAAAGTGATATTTTGTAATGCATAAAAATCCTCACCATAACCATTAGGCAAAATTAAATCCAAAAGCTTATCAGATGTTTTTTTATACATCTTATATTTCTTTGTGACGTTATTAAAAGCAACTCCTATACTCATCTTTACTCCTTATTATTGAAATAAACTAGTCATTGTAGATTTAGATACCTTTCTTAAAATATAGCACAAAAGCAGCTGAAGTAGTGTTAACAATTTTATTAAAGGAAGTATTGCTTGAAAGCGTCTAAAAAGAGGTTCTAAATTTCTTCAATGTAGATTTTATATAAGAAGAATATGAAGAATTATATCATTAATATACTAGAAGCTGATATAAAAGTTAAAAACCCTTTTATATCAGCTTCTAAGTGACAATTGGAGAAATTATAAAATCTTATAATTTTTGAATCTCCTTATAAACTCTCTCACAATTTTTCTGATCTGTATAGTAAAAAAAATTGTCAACTCTATCGACATAGGCTTGATCCATTTTGCACTCGCCTTTAATTTTACTAATAATATAATCCACTAACTGCTTCTCCTCGTTAAAAACTGGACCAAATCCCATTTCTTCATATGAGAAATAACCATTTTGATTATCCCAGTTACCTGAATCAAATTGATAATAAATTACTGGTTTCTTCGTGTAAGCAAAGTCAAAGCAAACCGAAGAATAATCTGTAATCAACAACTGGCCTATATTAAATAAATCCACATATCTTTCAGTGTAATCAGCAACTTGTACACCTTCAAGATTAAAGTCTTCTAGTTGCTGACGAATAGATGGATGTGGAACAAATATAACATTAAAACCATTTTTTTTAGCTGCATCAAGAAAATTTTGGTTACTTAACAAGTCATTCCATTTTTTAAAGTAAAGACTCTCCATAAAATCCTCACTATACGGTCTAGCATTTATCTCATCAGAATAGTTAGCAATAATACCTTTACGCCAGGTTGGCATAATCAATAAATTTTTTTCAACATTATATTTTGTTAGCCTATCAAATCTCGGAAGTCCAGTTAACTTAACTTCACGGTTTGTGAACTGATAGTTTCCTTCTATAATATCATTATACTCATATTTTGAAGAAGTAAAAAATAACCTTATATTTTTATCAGATTTCTTGAGCCACGATGATAAATCAGATTGTATAATGCCATGCTGTAAAAATATAAATCTATAACTTTTTAAATCTTTTAAATATCCATCTACCTTAGCAAACGGTTGATAAATAAATTTATCTGCATGAGTACTAATTAATTTATCAGCTAATAAAAGCAAAAGTTTATGTTTTTTTGTCTTATAACCAATAACGCTAAAACCTTTATTTTTTAAGCGAATATAATCAGGAGAGCTTTCATCTATAATAAAGTAATTCCGCTCATTCTTTACCTTCACTGATTCAAAATATTCATATAGAACTTCTGCACTATCATCAGCCTTATCTACACGATCAATAAATAAGTTGATTTTATTTCTTTGAAATTTCTTTTTTAAACGAATATAAAGGCGAAGGAGAGAAATTTTGTTATAATTCTTTTCCTTCTTCCTTTTTAACTCCTTCCAATATTTCCATTCTTTTTTTAGCATATTCTTAATAGAATAAGGTAAAATATCAAATCTTTTAGCTGAATGATTGTACCAAATCATTTGATTATCCGCGATAAGGTAAGAATTTTTCATTCCTTGAGATAATTTTGATGACTGACCCTTAATTTTTATATTCAGCCTCTTCGCCACACCCTGACTTTTAATAAACAATTTCATATTATTTGTTTTTTCTAGCACTTCTTTTTCTATTAATATTTCGAAACCGAAAAATTCATGGACTACCTTTCCAGTTATAAAAGCATCACTATTTTTATATTCAAATTTCTTACCTTTTATTTTTTTTCCATTAGATAATTTAATATATATTTCCATTGTGTCTTGTGGAAATAAATGTCCAAGATATCCATTTATTCGTAGCTTCCCCTCTACGAATTCTATAATATCAATTTCTAAGGTAGCATCCGATAACTTGTATAAATCCCTTTCTTCACCATTGGATAAATACAAATCATCAGCCTTACTTTCAACAAAATAATAGTGATTTCGCTGATCAGGTAGTTTTCCTCGATATTTGAAATTAATTAATGCATTTTTTTGATACCAATTTAGATATTTTTGTTTGTTGATTATGTCATCATCAATATAAGATAATATCCTATAAACCAAATCAAAGTACTCTTTTTCCCTCCCCCTTAATACATCTGGAAGTTCTTTTAATCGTAACCTCCACTGTATATCATACATGATAACAAATTGTACATATTTAGGGACCTCTTCAACCCCCTCTAAAGAATATTTTTCTAATATACATAATAGACTCTTAAAATAAGGGATATAATAATTAGAATCCTCGTAACCTTTATTTAGAGCTGAATTCTTCTCAAATCTCTTACGATAATAATAAATCGCTTTTGGAATTAACCCTATTTCTTTATTTTCCATAACAATATCTAATAATAATTCCGAGTCTTCTCCATACTTTTTGTTAACGGGAAATCTTCTATCACCAATTGCTTCACGATGTAAAAAGCTTGCACCTGAAGATTGAAAAATATTTGTATAATCTCTATCAACATTTGCTATTCTTTGTTTATCAAACTTATAGTTTAAGGGATGATCCCCCTTTAGTGCCTCAAAAAATTTCAAGGGAATTGCTACAATTTTTACCTTCTTATTCTTCCTAAAAAAACTATTTATACGTTCTAAAACATCGCTACCCAAAATATCATCTGGATCCATGAAGTTAAGATACTTTCCTTTAGCAATTTCAATTCCAGCGTTTCTAGCTGCTCCGACGCCTTTATTCTCTTGTTCTATATACACAATATTGTTAGGGTACTTTTTAGCATATTCTTTACAGATTAAGTCACTTCTATCAGGTGATCCATCATTAACTAAGATTAATTGTACGTGACGCTCAAAATCCAAAGTTTGGGAAGTTAAACTTTCAATTGCTTCTCGTAAATACTCCTCAACATTGTATATTGCCATAATGATACTAAAAGTAAACTCGTAATCTCTTTTATAGCTTATCGCATTATCCTTAGCTTTATTTAGTAAGCTAGACGTTCTTCTTCTTATATTTTTAGTTCTATACATAATTTCACCTTTACCCTCAGTTGTTATGCTATAGCAATTAATTCGTAATTTTTCCAATTATAATGGCCTTAAAATTACTTATTTAAAAAAATTAAAGCCTTTGTCGGATAGCTTCATAAACCATCTTTTCTTTACCTTCCGCCACACCATTCTTACAATCGGATTGCGTTTTAAATGGTAGATAAAATTTTGAAAGCGTGGGTGTTTTTCCTCCCACAGTACGATCTCATCAAAAATCCTTTTACTGTTTTGATCGTCGCAATATTGAAAATAGTGATTTTTCAGTTCCTTAAACTGTTGGTCAATTTCAAACCCACATCTGTAAATTGTACTTAGGTTTTCCAAAAGTTCCCTTTCGTTAGATGCAGAAGGTCCAAAAAGATCTCGTTCGAGGTTAATATAACTTCCTTGCATATTTAAATACTTTTCCCGGTCAAATTGGAAGAATAGCGTTGGCTTATCCTGATAGTAAGCTTCGAAAGCAACACTTGAGTAATCCGTTATTAATAAGTTGGCTTCCATCAATAATTTATTTAAAGGCTGTTCACCAAAGTAAATAATGTTGACACGGTCTGAATCGGAATTAAAATGGGTGATAAATTGAGAAAACTTTGGATGAATATAAAAATTGAGATCGGCATTATGTTCAATTAGCCATTTATTTAATTTACTAGATTTAATAATTGAACTATAGGTCTGAAAGTAATCTGAATGTAAAAAGTCATCATCTGGTACTTCTTCAAGCCAGTTTCGCCAAGTTGGCATGAAAAGAATATTAGTATTTTTCTTGTTACCTTTTTTGGCTCGATGCAGATTATCCCAGCGTGCAAGACCCGAAATAAGGATTTCTTTAGAGGAATAACCTAAATAGCGCATAACAATATCTTTTTCAAATTCTGAAGAAACAACAAATAAATTGGCATGATTCATCCCATTTGCCTTAAATACATTATCAATCATTTTTAACCCTAATACACCATGCTGCAAGAAAAAGAAGGGTTTCTGATTAATAGCCGGCCTAATAAATCCTTTTGAAACGCGCCATGCATAACCATGCCCCTTTGATTCCGAGGAGATGATTTTACTGCAAGACAATAGCAAAAATAGATGTTTTATACTCATGAAATAAACAACTCTATCTCTCATGTGCTCCACGAAACGAAAGTCAGGAGAATCCTTTTTTATAACGAAATACACTTTTTGCGAATGTTTATTTTCATAAGCAAACTTGAAGAAATAGTAACCATTATCTTGGGCTGTTTCTGATAATTTTTCATGGACAATCCATATATTCTGTAACCGGAAGCACCAGCCGAATAATAAATATAAGAAAACGGCAATCCTTTCATTCCATTTATATTTATTCGTTTCGTAAGGTCCCTTGAGTCGATAGTTAAAACTCAATGCATCCGAAGCAGTAATATAGGGATAGACAATATAATTATCTTCCAAATCACATGTATAACGAGTATGCGTATATTGCAACTTTATTTTATTTCGAAGTCTGTTATTATGGATACGCAAAAAGATTTCATTGGAATCTTGATCCGTTACCTTTACATATGCATCCCAATAAAACTGTTCCCATTGTATGTTTTTAGCCTCAAACACAAATATTGCTTCAATAGTATTTTCTCTTTCTATTATTCTTGTAGGCAAAAAAATTAGTTTTTCTTGTTCAACACTTTTCCGCCTAAGCAGCACGAGACTATCTATGTTGACTTCTTCCTCATTTTCGATTGCTACTCTTATTTGGCAATTGCCATTTCGTTTAAACTGAATATTGTTTAATACGGAAGTACCATCAAAGGATTCATTTACTATATTTTGTTTGGTTGAAAAAATTAATGAGACACCCGCATTTTTCGCCCGGTAACAAGCGATACTAAACTTTCCATCCAACTTATAAATATCTAAATAGCGTTTCTCCTTCTTATCTATAGGCGAATAAAAAATTCGCAAAACATTCTCGTCATCAGTTAATACTACCAAGTCAAAACGAGCTTCTATTTTGTATATGTCAAGGAATTGCTCTAGCATAATCTCATAACAATAAAAATCCCCTTGTTCTAAACAAGAGTATTGTATAGAAAAAAGAGCGTGTTCTTTTCTTTTTCGAACATATAATTTAAACTGCTTTATATCCGAAATCAATGACTTTTTTATGCAAAACGATAACTTATTTCCTTCTTGCTTTAGATTATTACAATAAATCTTCGTTTTTGAACTATTGTAGTATTTGTCTGTTCTGTCTACTTTCGTCATCAATCCCTCATCCTTTTTATCAATTCCGTTATCCCCTTAAAATGCTTTGTGATTCTATATATCATTCTTTCATGCAAGTTTGTGAGTTGAACGGCAATTATCACTCCACCTATTCAAAAAACGTACAAATAGAATTTGTTCATAAGTTTTTTTCCAGGCAACAAGTTGAAGTGTAATCCCGCTAATGACTGTTACAATTTTTACCGAAACATATATATTACCATATAGAATTGTAATATTTTATAAAAAAATGTCAATGACCCAGACTAAAATGTAAGCATTTGTCAACAAATCCAATGAACTATTTTAGAAATATTATTGAATTATTACTCTTATCAGGTTGGAGATGCTTTACTCTAGTAAAAAGATGTTTCTCTCGGATAGCACCGTGTTACTCCCGCATAGCTGCTCGTTACTCCCGCATAGCTGCTCGTTACTCCCGTATAGTCGCCTGTTACTCCCGTATGATAGCTCCTTACTCTCGCATAGCTCTTCGTTACTCCCGCTAGGCGCGACTGACTACCAAAATTGTCGAGAATTACTTTTGCCTTGTCTCCACATTTCAACTAATTTCCCAGGTTGTTTTTGCTACAGTTAGGCTACATCGAAACGGGAGGGAAATCTATATGTACTTTGAACTGTTACTCGACACACTTATTGGTCCGCGTGAGATTTTGCATACGATGGAATGCCCTGTTTGTGGCTTCGATGAAGTTTATTATCGTGATCCGATTACGAAAAAGCAGCTGGGGAGAGCATGCTGCGGCTGCAATTTTGTTCAGAAATTTAATTTTACTGAGAAACATGTCCGCGACTAGGGGCGGTTCCTAGTGCGAATATCGCCCATTGGTGCTCAAACTGGAAGAAATTAACCTAGAAAGAGGAATCACTTCCATTAGCGGCTGTTGGCCATATCGCCATCGATGCTTAAACTGGAAGAAACCGCACACATATGGTAATCTTTATCTAAAAACGTGAGGCGGACAGATGAAACTTGAATATACTTTAACCGAAGACGACTTTTTGCATTTCAACCTTTTTCATATGAAAAACTCAAAGACGGCTGCAAAGGCGCTGACGATGCAACGGATGATCGGCCCGATTATCTTCCTAGCCTGCTCTTATCTATTTTCGACGTTTGGCGACGTCCCGTTTGCGGTGCTGTTCACGATCTTTCTGATTATGAGCGTGATATGGTTTATTTTTTATCCAAAGTATTACTTTAACTTCATTAAGCGGCATACGTTGAAGATGATTCGCGAGGGGAAGAATGAGGGTTTGCTTGGCAAACATGTCCTGACGATGAACGATGATAGCCTGGTTGAAACGACGCCGGTCAACGAAACAAAAGTATCGTGGTCAGGCATCCAGGATTTCAAGGAAGATGACGAATTTTTCTATCTTTACAACAGCTCGATCAGCGCCTATATCATCCCCAAGCGTGCCATCGAGCAGCCTGCGGAAGTGAAGCGCTATATCGAGGGGAAACTAGCACGATAAGCCAGGCTTATTTTTGAAATAATTGTAAACAGGGCTGCCGACACACAATAGTCGACAGCCCCTTTTTTATATACCCATCAGCCGACGACTAAATTTTTTAGATCGGCTTTTAAATCTTCCATTAATTGTTCAAGCGTGAGTTCTGTCTCGGTCCTGCCTTTATCGTATGCCTTTTTCATGATTGCCGTAAATTCGGCAAGATCAGGCTTTTTCTGTGTTTCCTCCTTCTCCAATGTCAAGGCCTCCTAGAGTTATAATGTCATATTTTACTATATGCAACCAGGATTGTAAATGCTTTTCCAATTAGTGATGTTGAAATTTTGTGAACTTTGTCGATTAAGAAACTTCTCGTGAAGTTGCCTAGGTCATTCGCTGCATTTTTTAGTAAAATACGAACTTATTTCGTCAATCTCCCCAAAATGCTAGTATTCTATGGTAAAATTATAGGAAAAGTAGAAGAAAATGAGGTGATTTGTCTAGTGAAGAAACCAATTGTTCGGACGCTGTCGACAGCCGCCCTGCTATCAATGATATACGCAGGTACTGCCCATGCCGATACATACAAAGTGCAAAAAGGCGACTCGCTGTCAAAAATCGCTAACAAATACAATACAAGCGTAGCCAACTTAAAAAAATGGAATAGCTTAAAGTCCAATCTCATTTATGCTAACCAAACTCTTCGCATTTCCAGTACGACTTCTAAGAAGACGACTAGCACAACTTCAAAGCAGGCAACTTACACTGTGAAAAAAGGCGATGCTTTAATCAAAATTGCTAATCGCTATCACGTGACTGTTGGCGAACTCAAGCAGTGGAACAAACTCGACAGCACTCTCATCCGTGTTGGACAAGTGCTGAAGATTTCCGGTGGAACAGGGTCAGCGACTTCGACCTCTACAGCGAAAAAAACTTCGACAGCGTCAACGAGTAATACATCAACAGCTATTTATACCGTAAAGAGTGGTGATTATTTGGAAAAAATAGCTAAAAATCACAACACAACGGTCAAAAATTTGAAATCCCTGAACAAATTAAAAACCGACTTGATTCGCGTCGGGCAAAAGCTAAAGGTACCAGGTAAGGCGAGTGGACAAAGCACTGCTGGCACGAAACCGGCGGCAAATTCAACTGCAACCCAACCGCAGACAACTGGCCAATATCTTGTCAAGAGTGGCGACACACTCGGTGCCATTGCCAAGCAGCATAAAACAACAGTCCAGAGCTTAAAGTCTTTGAATAAACTGAGCTCCGATATAATCTATGTTGGACAAAAACTAAAGGTGCCTAACAGTCAAGCATCTACGACAAAACCAGCGAATACGACAACCAAACCAGCAGTTTCCCAAACGGATGCGAATTTTGCCTCCAGATTTGTGTCGGTTGCCACCAGTTTAATGGGGATTCCATATGTGTGGGGCGGTAGCAGCCCTAAAAGCGGATTTGATTGCAGTGGCTTTATCTATTATGCCGCCAATCAAGCCGGCAAGTCGTTCGCCCGCTATTCTGCTGCAGGCTTCTACAGCCGTTCCTATTATGTTGACAAACCGAAGCCTGGTGACCTTGTCTTTTTTGAAAATACTTATAAGAAAGGCATATCCCACCTTGGTATCTACATTGGCAACAACCAGTTCCTGCACGCCAGTGACCCTAAAGGCGTGATGATTTCAAACCTATCAAACTCCTACTATCAAAAACATTTTGATGGGTTCAAGCGGTTCTATTAACTAAGACAAACCGAAGCCTGGTGACCTTGTCTTTTTTGAAAATACTTATAAGATGGGCATATCCCAATCTACATTGGCAACAACCAGTTCCTGCACGCCAGCGAATCTAAAGGTGCGATAATTTCAAACCTATCAAGCTCCTACTATCAAAAACATTTTGATGGGTTCAAGCGGTTCTACTGATTAAGTGTTTGATGGATTCAGACGGATTTACTAACTGAACGATTGCTGGGTTCAAGCCATTCTATTAACTGTAAACGTTTGTTTGACTCAGCGGTTCCATTAACCAAACGTTTGATTGGTTCAAACAGTTCTACTAACTAAACGTTTGATTGACTCAGCGTTTCTACTAACTGAAAGTTTGATTGACTCAAGCGGTTCTACTAACTGAACGTTTGATTGATTTCATCGGTTCCATTAACCAAACGTTTGATTGGTTCGAACTGTTCTATTTACCTAAACGTTTGTTTGACTTCAGCGGTTCTACTAACTGAACGTTTGATTGACTCGAAAAGCCAGTCCTTTGAAAGGTAAGTAGTTCCGTTTTGGTGGAGAAACATATCAAATAGTATGTTAATTAGCAGACCAAATCGCATATGATTTGGTCTCTTATTTTCTTCTTATATATCAATGACCAAGAGCTATAACTACTTTAATTAGAGAGAAAAATCGCATCATAAAAAACATATTGACAATAGTTGTTGTCAATGTCCCAATTATTATGTTATTTCGTATGCAATTTGCTATGTTGTTTTTTACCTAAGTAGGGAATTAATGAGGTTCACTTGGTTTTTTTTCATAAGAAGTCTTATCCTTAATTGAGAAAACAGCGAAGGTAAAATAAGGGGAGATTTTTCCGTTATATGCAGAATGGAGCTCGTTCCGGTCAATATAAGGGAAGGTTTTCCGCTTATCTAAAGAAAAGTTACCTATTTTAAAGTTTTTCTAGTCAATAGGCGGAAATTTTCCCTCTATTTTCGCTATTTTCAGTGTTTTTTGCTATTTAAGGGAAATTTCTCCCCTTATTTATCAAACTCGCCTTAGCGTTTAACGAGCTTGTACAACCTCTCAAATTAAACATATTAAAAACAAAAACTTGGTAAAAATCCCCAGCCTTTTTGTGTGCTAATTTTATAACGTTTTTTTATTACAACCTCTACGTTTGTTTAATACCTCATTAAAATATGTAATTATCGTACTTAGATTATATCAAACATATACTCTATTCCCTATCGTTATACCTTTCCCACACTGTTTAGCTAGTCCTCCATTACTAAAGAGTTTTTTCCGAATGTTTTGGCTAACTACTTTTTCCAATTTAACGATTTTCCGACATCATGTTTTATTAAAAAATGGCCAGTTTATTTTTCAAATAGTGGTTTGGCAGTCCACTGAGGGCATGTTTTTGGGTATAATAAGAGAATATGGATTTTTTTCGTGAGGGAGTTGTGGCTGGCGATGGAGTATGTGCGGAAGCTGGCATATGAAATAGAGGAAGTGCTGAACCCAAATGAGGCCGAGGATGTGCGGCTGGTGCAAAAGGGCTTGATGTTGTACCGGCAGAACATGGTATCGCAGCTGCAGATGTCGGAGACGCTGATTACGGCGGTGGTGCAGGATGTCATCCCGGTGAAGGTCGAGTTGGCTCCAAGCTTTTTGGAATTTAGTGAGTGTTCGTGCCCTGCTGAGAGACTGTGCCGGCATCAGCTGGCGGTGTTCTTTGCGGCCTATGCCGAGGTGGGAAGCGTCTCTGAATGGGTAGACCAGTGGCGTGAGCCGTTGCGGGAGAAGCGCTCAGCGGCGGTTATCGCGCTGCAGAAGGCGAAGGATTTGGTGAAGGCGAACGGGATGTTGAAGCCGGATTATCAGCGCTGGGTTGATTCCTTTGAAAAAAGCTTTGATGCCTTAGTTGGCGCAAAGAACTACACAAATCCTTTCGTGGTCACGGAGTTGTTTGGAATTTATCGGCGGCGGCTGCAGGCGAGTGCGCCATTGGAGCAGGAATGGCGGCTGTTGTATGAACTGGTGGCCGCGGTCGTGTCGTTTCGGAAGCTGGCGGCGCTGAGTGAGCAAATGAACCATAGCGAGGATGCGATTCGGCGGGCATATGGACATTTGTTTGAGCAGCTGATTGATGAGGCTGGTGAGTTGGTGGAACGGATTGGGATGCAGACACTGCCGTTTGATTTCGATGACTTTGTGGTGAAGTTGAAGGATGAAGCGTTTGAGCTGCTGACGGTCGTTTCGGGCTTGACGAACCAGCGGATTGAGCTATACCGGGAACTGTGGAGCGGGTTGTTTCGGAGGCAGGCATGGCTTGAGGCGGAGCTTGAGCGCGTGCTGCAGCGGCTGAAGGTGGTAACCGATGAGGAGAATTCACTGCCACTCGTACTTGCTGGAATCCATTTGAATGTGCTGCTAGATGAGGATGAGCGGGCACTGAATGCGGTCGATATGCTGGAAGATGATGTCGCCGTCCCGCAAATGGTCTTTTGGATTGAGTATTTATCGCGGGCGAAGGCGTGGAAACGGGTCGGACGCTGGATTGATTTATTTTTACAAAAATTTACGGGTTATTTACAGACGGACGGGTTTGGCGGCGGCTTCCACAGCCGGGCCGGTGCGGTGCGGACCGTGTTGCGAGCAATCACTCCATATGTGTCAGAGAATGGCCGCGGTGATGTGTATGAGCGGACGCTGTTGTTGAGTTTACCATATAGTTACGCTGAGTATGAGTATATGTTGTTTGAACGCGGTTTGTATGATCGCTGGGGCGAATTGCAGGCAGTGGTCGGGATGGAGTTTCAGGATTTGCCGCGGGATCGGGTGAAGATTGTGGAAAAAGCCCAGCCAGAGGTGCTGCTCGGTTTACTGCATCAGGCGGTTCAGCGTGAGATTGACCATAAAAACCGGGCGAGCTACCGGCTGGCTGTCCGATATTTGAAAAAGCTGCGGACGATGTATAAGAAGCTGAAGCGTGTGGATGATTGGCAGTTTTTCATGGAAAGCTTGCTCGAGCGAACGAGGCGGCTGCGGGCCTTTCACGAGGAGTGCCAGCGCGGGAAGCTGGTGGAATAGTTGATGGCTTCTGGGGATTTTGCTGGAAAAAGTATTTTGTATTGATGGTTTTTCCTGAAAATGATATCTAGGGGGGTTGCCTAAAAATGGTATCTGTCAATCCCCTATTTTTGCCAAATTATAGAGTTCAGGGAAGCTAGCGACTGCTTCCTATTCAGAGCTAAAAACGGTAAGATACATATTTTTAGAAAGACCCAGTTTTTTAAAAAAGGAGCATGCGTGCCGATGCTGAAGACTAGATTTTTAAAATTATTGATAACGACCTTGGACGATGATCGCTACCTGATTTATGCCCAGGACGAACAGGGACGTGAACGCCCCCCTTTTAAGTGGAAAAATCTCGTGTTCAGCCGTCATGAGGAGAGTTTTTTCGGGACGATGCTTGAAGATGTCAAGGTTGGCGAGAGTCATGGTATCGTGCTGAATGGCTGGCAGCTTGTTTCGTTTTTTGCCAAGGAATCATTCAATCATTTCGTTAATTGGGACTGGAATGAAGAGGCCGAGATTTGTCTAGCGGCGGCCCATTCGCTCTATGAAGCAATCACTGAAAAGGATTGGCTGCCGGACTTTTCCAACTGGGGCCAGCATGATGGCGAATTTCGCTGGAAGCTGCCGCAGCGGGTAATGGATGAATTTGATCCCTCCTTTTGGCAGCAACAGATTGGCGATAGCGACAGGGACGTCCTCTCCTATATTAACGACCTGTTTAACCAGGCGCTTGATGCTTATTTAACGCGGAATGCGAAAATGAAGGAGCTGTTCGGGCCTAAGTTGGAGCTCTTGAAAAAGCACGATGTCTCGGGCAGCGAGTTGGCGCGTTACTTTGATGAGGAGGCTTGGCTAACGTGGGTTGGCATCAAGGAGGACGATGCGCCATTTACTATCGGGCTCCGGCTTGATGAACCGCCGGATGGTGAGGGTGCATGGTCGCTAGATGTTTTTTTACGAGGGAAAAAGAACCCTGAGCAAGTAGTGGATATTGAGGATGTGAAACGGATTCCGGCTAGATGGCGGCCGTATTTAGAGCGGGTTGATCGAGAAATTACCCGGTGGCTGCGGCTGATTCCGTGGCTGCGCGAGGCTGTGCCGGGGGAGGTGCCGGTGAGTGAGGAGCGGATTAGGGCATTGCCGGTGAGTGAAGAGCGAATCAGGGCATTGCCGGTGAGTGAAGACCGGGCTAGAAGCTTGCCGCTAAGTGAACGTGAAAATCAAACCGGAGAATTGTCTTTGACCGATGAACAGGCTGCTGCCTTAAGTGGACAGCATGAAGCAGTCGCTTTGAAATCGCAGCTTTCTGAGGATGAAGCGTGGTTATTTTTAACAGAGGCGAGCGAAACGCTAGTGATGCTTGGAATTGAAATCCTCCTCCCTTCCTGGTGGCAGGCGATGAAGCATGCCAATCTGCGGGTGAAGGCATCGCTCAAGGGTTCATCGAGCCATCGCCCATCATTCGTCGGGCTGCAGGCAATGCTTGATTTCAATTGGCGGTTTGCGATGAACGGCGTGGAATTGTCTGAAGATGAATTTAGCCAGCTGGTGGAGGAAAAACGCCGTCTTGTCTATATCCGCGGTCGTTGGGTGAAGCTTGATCCGCAGTTTATCCGACAGATTCAGGATTTAATGAAGCGAGCTGAAAAAGAGGGGCTCCATGTTCGGGATTTGTTGGAGCAGGAATTGGTGGCGCAGGATGAGTCCGAGGATGAACTTGAGAATCCAAAGGCGTTTGCGAAGATTCAAATTGAGTTAAACCGGCAGTGGAAGCAGATGGTGAAACAGCTGTCTGAGGTGCAGGAGATTCCGTTAGCTGCTGTGCCGGCTGAATTGCAGGGAGAATTGCGACCGTACCAGCAGCTGGGCATGAGCTGGCTGTGGTTCCTGCGTCAATACGGCTTTGGCGCCTGCCTCGCTGACGACATGGGCCTCGGCAAAACCGTCCAGCTCATATCCTATTTACTGAAAGTCAAAGAGGAAGAACAGCCTTCGATGGTGCCTCCTTCGATGGTTCCTCCTTCGGTGGTGCCTCCTTCGATGGTGCCTCCTTCGGTGGTGCCTGACACCCAAGAAATACACGATTCCACCCCAGGCGGACAGTTGAGTGTTGGTGCGAATGCTACGGGTGTGGTGCCAGACGCTGGGTCGCGTGATAATAGGGCGCGGCGTTCGAAAAAGGGGACTACGGCTAAGGAGGCTGATGCTCTTAGCGAGAAGATTCCAGTGAGGGCGGCGTTGATTATTTGTCCGACTTCGGTGCTAGGGAATTGGCAGAAGGAGCTGGAGAGGTTTGCGCCAGAGCTGCGAGTGTATCTGCATTATGGATCGAACCGGCTAAAGGGTGAGACTTTTTCCGAAGAGGTTCAGGAGGCCGATGTGGTCCTCACTTCCTACGGTTTGAGCCATCTTGATTCTGACGATTTTGAGTCAGTCCTATGGAGTACAATTGCGATTGATGAGGCGCAGAATATCAAAAATGCGGCGACGAAGCAGTCGCGGGCGGTACGCAGGCTGCGTGGGCGCCATCATATTGCCTTAACGGGGACGCCGATGGAAAATCGCCTGTCCGAGCTGTGGTCGATTTTTGATTTTACCAATCATGGCTATCTTGGCAGCCTCGGACATTTTCAAAAGAAATTCATTATTCCCATCGAAAAGGATGACAAAAAAGACAAGATCCAACAGCTGCAAGCGTTGATTCGTCCCTTCCTGTTGCGACGGACGAAAAAGGATGAAGAGGTGGCCCTCAATCTGCCGGATAAGCTGGAGCAAAAAGAATACTGTCCGCTGACTGCTGAACAGGCGTCCCTTTATGAGCAGCTGATCCACGATACGTTTGCCCAGATTGAACAGCTGTCAGGCTTTGAACGTAAGGGGCTTATTCTACAAATGCTGAGCCGGTTAAAACAATTGTGCAACCACCCTGCATTGTATTTAAAAGAAAAAGCAGCAGCCCTTGAGCTGCTCGAACGTTCGAATAAAATGGAGAAGCTTGTCGAGCTTGTTGATGCAGTGCTCGAGCAGGGCGAAAGCTGTCTAATTTTCACGCAATATCTCGAAATGGGTGAGATGATTCGTGCAGTCTTAAAGAAGAAATTCGCTGTCGAAGTACCGTTCTTAAACGGCAGTGTCGCGAAGTCACAGCGTGATACGATGATTGAACGCTTCCAGAATGGTGAGTTTCCGGTGTTCCTGCTGTCGCTGAAGGCTGGTGGAACCGGCTTGAACCTGACGGCTGCCAATCATGTTATTCACTATGACCGTTGGTGGAATCCGGCCGTCGAGAACCAGGCGACCGATCGCGCCTATCGGATAGGCCAGTCACGCTTCGTGCATGTGCACAAGCTCATCTGCACCGGGACACTTGAGGAAAAAATCGATGCGATGCTTGAGAAAAAGCAATTTTTAAATGACCAAATTATCCAAAGCGAAAACTGGATCACCGAGCTCTCGACCGAAGAACTCAAAGACTTGGTTTTCTTGGGATAAATTTAGTTTTCAACAATATAGGAAAAAATGCCTGAGTGTATCTTTAGCCATCTCAACCGATAACCAGGAAAACACCTAAAATCATCATTATAAGAGGCCTAACAGAATGTAAAAAAAAGATTCAACCCTTTCAACGTGCCGAAAAGAGGTTTGAATCTTTTTTTATTAGCTTATTAGTTTAGGACAACGATTTTAACGGTTTTCCGGCCCCATCTGTAGGCGGCCTTTTTGGTAGGTACGAGGACGTCGATTTTATGTCCTTTGATGGCGCCGCCAGTGTCACCAGCAACTGCGACTCCGTATCCCTCCACCCAGACTTTTTTTCCAAGCGGAATGACCCGCGGGTCGACGGCAATCAGCTTCATGTTCGGGTTTTTGCGAATATTATAGCCGGCTGCGGTAATATGGTGCGACTCCTCAGGACTGTAAGCGGTTGCTGTTACATACATTTCCTCACCGCTCACCGCTGCGCTAGGGCGGTCAGCATTATTTGCTGTTGGCGTTCTTGTTGGCTCAGTCTGTTGCGCTTTGGCAGCTGCTTGTTCTTCTTTAAGCTGGGCCTCGATGTCTTTCATTTGTGATTCGATGCCTGCCTTCTCTTGTTTAGCAAGCTCCATTTCTTTACTTATTTTTTCATATTTTTTCTGCGTTGAAGTTAACATTTGCTGTCTTTTTTGCTGATTTTGATTCAGTTCTTGCTGCTGGGCGGCAAGTGCGTTTTGTTCTTTTTCAAGAATCTGTTCTTGCTTATCGATTTCTTGTTTATCCGCTTCAATCTGCTTTAAATCAGCCTTTTGCGCTGTCAGGATATCTTTGTCTGCATCCAGCAGGGCTGATGCAGCACTGGCGCGTTGAATGAAATCTGCGATACTGTCTGATTCAAAAAAGAGATTAATAATAATGTTGACCGAATCATTTTGCTGCAAAGCGACTGCGCGCTTTTTCATGATGTCCTTGCGGCTGAGGATCTTGTCCTCTAAAACGACAATCTCTTCCTTTTTCTTTTCGATTAAAGCTTGTACAGCAGCAATTTTCTCCTTTGTGGCTGCCATGTCCGCTTGATTCTTCGTTATTGAACTATGTAAACTCTGCAACTGCTGTTGTATTGTTTCTATTTCTTGTTGTACTGATTGCTGTTCTTGCTGCTTTTTCTCTACCAATCTCTGCTTCTCTTGCAGCTCTTGTTTCGCATTATTTAGTGCCTGCTTACTAGTTTCCGCGTTTGCCACAATCGCCCCGGAAGTAGAGAGCAAAGCCGTAAGTACCACGAGAATTATACGCCTTCTCATCAAATGCATACACTTCCCCCTCCTTATTATTCTATTTATAACAAATCAATATACCAGAAATGTTACAAACAGATTAAAAGACTATCACAAATCAACGAGATTTTGAAATGTTTTGCTGGTGGTTCAGCATCCTTGGGTGGTGCCTGACACCCCTGAAATACATGATTCCACCCCACGTGGACACTTTGGAAATTTTTTGCTCCCTACCTTCAATAAAAAAGGTTCCGGAGGTGGTGCTGTTCCGGAACCTTTTAATTTGGTTATATGGTGGTTTGAGTTGTATGGTTTGTTGTTTTGTTTTTAGGAGTGCGGGTTTTTTGGCTGTTGTTTGATTTTGATGGCTGCTCCTGTGTCTTTTTCTGTTTTCATTTTTACTTGGCTATGGTTTCTTTTGGGCAGTTTGATTAAGTAGGATACTGTCTTGCCTTGTTTAACTAGCAGGCTGTTGAATATATGAAATACTTCCTCCTCCAATGCCGCTTCTGATAATGATTCCTGTCCGCCTGTCACAATTTGCAATGTTTGATTGTCACTTGTGAAAGAGATGTGATGATCATGGAAGTTAAAGGCAATGTTCGCGGAACATAGAGGGATTCTCTGATAGGGAAAATCTTCAGAAATCTGAGTTGCCTGATAGGAAAGCAAGACAGCATCATAAAAGCTAGGCTTTCTTGTGATATACCATTCCCTTTTTTTCCTTTGCTCACCGATAAAATAGACTGAACCCTTCATGTTAACCTCCAGTTCTATATTAATATGCCAACCTATTACCTATCATTCGACACTGTTCGCCTTTTCCCTCTAATCCTCCAATACAAGCATCTACCTGTGCGTATTATTCACAATATTAATCGTGCCTATTGTGCACAAAACCTTTTGCAGACATATTTTCCCGTTAAGTTAAGGAAAGAAACGAATTGGAAAACGGCGGTGAATATGATGTCTATTGCAGAAAAACTGCGGATACTTCGGGAAAATCAAAACTGGTCTCAAGAAACTCTTTCTAAAATGATGAACATCCATCGCTCCACTATCAGTCGCTATGAAACGGGAAAATCAATTCCTGACGATGAAACATTAAGGGAATTCGCCAAAGTATTTAATGTCGGACAAGACTTTTTCGCGGAAAGGCACAATAAAACCGGGGACGAGCCGATACCTAGTGGATTTTTAGCAAAGGATCCCCCCGCAGATCCTGATTTAACGATCATCCTTCAATTGCTTAGGGATTACCCAAACCTGAAAAAAACACTCATCAGTTTCCATTTGCTGCCCCCGAAGCGAAAGGCATTTGCTGTTGACGCTCTAAGTGACTTTATTCAATTGTTGAGTCATAAACATAAAGGAAAAATATAGGCCTATCAAGGGTCATCGTTCATTTTCAGCGGGATGGAAATGAACGAGTAGGAGGCACCAAGTTATCGCCCTTGCCAGGTGCACCACACAAAGAAGCCGCTGACATACAAATCAGCGGCTTCTATCAAAAAAACAGGGGGGTTTTCTATTAGTGTGCCCGGTTGATGCTTTTTTATACACGGGTTCGAAAAAATTTATTAAAAGCTGCTCACATATATTTAATTCTCGTATACGAGTAACTCACCTTTTAATGTAAGAGAGTCTCGGAGAAACAAAAAAATTCCGGCAGAATTCTACCGGATACAATGTGAGGGAACGTTGGAGGGAAATGATTGATTTTCTATTTCAATGACAGGATGATTTTGGGGAAATAAGATGGACGGCATCAAAGGTGAGAAGGAATTTTCTCATCCCAATCACGCGGATGTTGGGAATAAGCGTGAACGGAGCTGTGCTTCCTGTTATCCACTTGCTGCTCCCACATCATCATTTCTAACTGTTCAGTACGCTGCTGCAGACTAGCAACATTCTTATTGGCTGTTCCTACCATTTTTATTAGACTCTCCAGTAGCTGCTCTAGCTTGCCGGTGTCTGTCTCATGAGAAAACATGTTCCTCCTCCTTTTTTGGCTTTCCGGCACCCGCCAATTGTACGGGCTGAACGGGATAAGAATCCTCTGCATTATGCACTGTCTGGACATTTTGCACTGCCAAAGCATTCGTATTAGTCAGTGCTGCTTGGTTCGGGTGCGAATCCCCTTGGCTAGATACTTGCGGCGGCACCACGATATTGTGCTCGTTGCTGTGTTCGTATGGAATTCTCACGGTTTCAACTGAAACGGGTTGCGGGTTTGGTTGGTGGTACTCATCTGAATTGCGGTGCGGGTCTGAAGGGGCTCTGTGGTGCTCGTTTACTACAGGTTCACGCTGTGACGAAGTTCGGCTGGGCTCGCCCGCCGCTGTTTGCGGCCTGTAGCTAAGGAAGCGCACTGACTCAGCTACCACCTCGGTTACATAAATTCTTTTTCCCTCCCTATTGTCATAGTGACGGGTTTGCAGCCTGCCCGTAATGCCGAGCAAAGCACCTTTTCGGCAAAAATTACATGTATTTTCGGCTGCCTTCCGCCAAAGTGTACACTGGACAAAATCCGTATCAATCTCACCATGTTGATTGCGAAAGTGGCGATTCACCGCAAGCGTAACGTGGGTTACAGCTTTACCATCCATTGTTGAATTCAATTCCGGATCTCTCGTTAATCGGCCAACTAGCGTCACTTGATTGATCAAGGCCTCAACTCCTTTTTTCATGTTGACTTCAGCATAGCTTAGAAACCATACCGCTGTAAAACAGTGAAAAATACACTTCCAAAGCCGATTTTCTGCGATAACTAGGTTATTAAGTGTCTTTTGTATGGCATACAGCTAGCCGGAAGCCAAACTAAAGATTAACGCATCATGGATAAACATTTTTCGACAATACCTTTGCCCTTGTGTATACTCGCAATATGTTATAATTAGGAAAAAAGTCAGGAGGTTGTCATGAAAACATTTAAGCTGGCCTCGTTGGATATTGTCGAGGATAGTAGTTCAGTGGAAGTTCCATTGGTGGACGGGTTGGTGCTGAATAAAGAGGACGACCACTACACATGGCTGCTCGAGGCATATACGGACGTCAAATTTTATGACTATTTTTCTAAAATTCATCAGGAGAAGCGGGAAATTATCGTTGAGGCGAAGATTACAAAAAAAGAGAATGCCCCCGCCTATTTTCAAATGGAGATTTGCTCTTTGCTTAAATTTGAGCACCATATTAGCGTACTGTTTGAGGGCCATCTGCGCCGCAACAAAAGTGATTATTCAGAGCTGTTGCTTGATAATCTGCTACAAAAAGGGTTCGAAGGCAAGGAACTTCTCCATGAGTTCAAAGAAAAAATGAAGTGCAAACCAAAACTCAAGGTCAAGCAATAAAGGGAAACTCTTTGGAAAAATTCATTTGCACTGTGCTTTGGTGAGTCTGCTGAGGGTTGATTAGTTAATTAGCGATTTTATTAACAGATTTCGTTACTATAATTTTAATGTTATTTGATACTTTTAGGCGATTTTCGCCGCTGCCATATAACTCCAAACTTTTCATCAGCTGAAGGACCTGAAATTCTGCTGGAAACAGGGGCTAAGCTGTTGCCTAACCCTTGTTCCTTCCGTTATTTTTCCTTACTCGTCCTTATTGTCGCTATCGTTGCGATCGATATCATCCTCGATGATTTCTTCGCGCTTCGTATTGCTGTCTTTGGCTGGGTCTTTATCAGTGTCAGTGTTCTTGTCCTCTGCCGGGGTGTAATGATTATCATCAGTGATTACGTCGTTTTGATCATTCGGCGTTACATCATTGTTGTTATTCATGTTGTTCGGTGTTAAATCGTTGTTATTGTTCGTGTTATTCGGTGTTACATCATTATTATTGTTGTTATTGTCTGTGTCCCCCGGAGTATTAACAGCCGGTGGCGGCGGATTTTGGTCATCGTTATTGTCATTATTACAGCCGACTAATAGAACCCCAGAGAGGACAGACCCTGCCAGCATCATTAGCAATTTTTTCTTCATGCTAAAAACTCCCTTCAATATATTCTTTACAATCATATCTTCCCCGCTTTACGAAAAAATGTTGCTGGGATTTTTTTCAATGGATTGTCCGAAAGCTGTAAAAAATTTTTCCTAATTACTTGTTATACTC
>CCFE01000012.1 GCA_000752035.1 Bacillus rubiinfantis
TCCTCTTTTTCAATCAACTTTGTAGGTGAGTATTGAACCATAATCTTACGCTTATCTTCTTTTTCCCTTTTATTAAGTTCAGCAATGTACTGTTTGGCCCATTCGATGGGGTCTTGACCATCTAACTTTTTTAGAAGTTCATCATATGTACCAAGCTTTTCAACAACCTTGGAGGAATGTTTCCCGTTCTTATAGGTGGATTTAATAACATAAAGAGATGAAGAATTTTTAGATTTGGTAATTTTTAATCTCATAACCAGCACCCCCAGATAGCTATATTATATCACATTACTCAAAATTACTCAATAGAAAAGAGAAAAAAATTGACGTTTTTCCATTAAAAAAAGCCCTGTTATCAAGGCTTTTCCCAATTTTGATATTTATGTAACTGTCAAAGACCCGTGTTCTTGTCCTCTGCCGGGGTGTAATGATTATCATCAGTGATTACGTCGTTTTGATCATTCGGCGTTACATCATTGTTGTTATTCATGTTGTTCGGTGTTAAATCGTTGTTATTGTTCGTGTTATTCGGTGTTACATCATTATTATTGTTGTTATTGTCTGTGTCCCCCGGAGTATTAACAGCCGGTGGCGGCGGATTTTGGTCATCGTTATTGTCATTATTACAGCCGACTAATAGAACCCCAGAGAGGACAGACCCTGCCAGCATCATTAGCAATTTTTTCTTCATGCTAAAAACTCCCTTCAATATATTCTTTACAATCATATCTTCCCCGCTTTACGAAAAAATGTTGCTGGGATTTTTTTCAATGGATTGTCCGAAAGCTGTAAAAAATTTTTCCTAATTACTTGTTATACTCCTGTCTTTGACACTTCGAGAGCAGAAAAAGCTTGAAAACCCCTTATAAATAGGGCATTTCAAGCTTTTTTGTATCTTGTAATAATTGAGTACCTTTTTTATTTTTTTGTGTCTTTTAAAATTTTTTTCATCTGTCTGTTACTCATGATTTGATAATCTGTTCTAAAGCCAAACGCCTCATGTAGAGCATCTGTGAAATCAGTTCGTGTATAGGTCGGGATATAACCGTCTCCAATAATTTCGTAAAAGTTCATCTCTCTCAAACCATGTATTATTTCGGGGCATGTGAATTGACCGCCAAGCTTCTTCTCCAAATACCTGTATAGTACCATCGATAAAAAGCAGGTGGTGAAATGGGCCTCGATCCTGTCGTCGCGACTTAAGTATACGGGTCTGGCTTTAAATTCACTTTTCATGATACGAAAACACTCCTCAATTTCCCAACGCCTGTGATTGAACTTTATAATGGCAGGAGCATGATCTTCTAAATTTGTACACACAGCATAAAATCCATCAAATAATTCCTCTTTTGCGATGGTTTCCGCATTAATTCTGTAGAGCTCTTTGGCTGCAATTTCTCCATCAGGAGTTACACTTGTTTTCTCAATAAAGCGTTTATAATCATTTTGGTTGTGTTTATTTATCTTTGAAGGAGTAGAATCAACAGCTTTTACAGCACGGTCAATCTGCGATTGACGAATTCGCCGCTGGTAGTCCCTGTACTTGATCGAATAAGTTACAATCAACTTCTGTTCTAACCCATTCTCTTTAATCCAACGCTCCTTATAAAAGGTTTTATCAGCAAACATCGTTTTGTCTACATTTGTAATGTCATAGGTCTCACGATCCTCACCAAGCCTCCAACCCTCTGGAGAAAGAGCCCAATCCTTTAAATGTTTTTTTAACTTTTTAATGGATTGAGTAGTAATAAATGCGCGATCATCCTTATCATTAAACTTCCTGTTGTCCGTTGAGGCAAGTCCAGCGTCCGTGCAAACAACGAACTTAGATAAGTGGAAGTCCTTTAAGATTTTTTGTTCTAAAGGTTTTAATGAAATCTGTTCATTGGTATTCCCTTTGTAGATACTGAATGCAAGAGGAATCCCATCCCCATCCATAAAAAGTCCCATCTGGACAATAGGGTTAGGTCGGTGTTCCTTCGAGTAACCATATTGCTTTAAACCTTCCTCCTGTTCAATTTCAAAGAAATAATTCGTACAGTCATAATAAAGAATGCCAGTATTTCTTTTGGAAACTTTCAGGCTATTTTTGTACAACTCAGATTGAATAAAATCATTTTCCTTGGCGATCACTTCAAGGGCACGGTAAACATGTTGGAGTTCAAAATCAGGTTGTTCAATGAACTTAGAAGAGAGATGGTGGGTAGCAAGCTTGGAAGATGGGAAAATAATTCTGCCGTATAGTAAGCGCGACAAAATTGAATTTAGGTTAAATGAAAACTTGTATCTGTCAGAGATTTTACTGCAGATTTTATGAAGCTGTAACTCATGATAAATCTGTTGGAGAAAGAGGTAACCGCCATTAAAACTGCGACGCTCCTCTTTTTCAATCAACTTTGTAGGTGAGTATTGAACCATAATCTTACGCTTATCTTCTTTTTCCCTTTTATTAAGTTCAGCAATGTACTGTTTGGCCCATTCGATGGGGTCTTGACCATCTAACTTTTTTAGAAGTTCATCATATGTACCAAGCTTTTCAACAACCTTGGAGGAATGTTTCCCGTTCTTATAGGTGGATTTAATAACATAAAGAGATGAAGAATTTTTAGATTTGGTAATTTTTAATCTCATAACCAGCACCCCCAGATAGCTATATTATATCACATTACTCAAAATTACTCAATAGAAAAGAGAAAAAAATTGACGTTTTTCCATTAAAAAAAGCCCTGTTATCAAGGCTTTTCCCAATTTTGATATTTATGTAACTGTCAAAGACCCGNAATAAAGAGGACGACCACTACACATGGCTGCTCGAGGCATATACGGACGTCAAATTTTATGACTATTTTTCTAAAATTCATCAGGAGAAGCGGGAAATTATCGTTGAGGCGAAGATTACAAAAAAAGAGAATGCCCCCGCCTATTTTCAAATGGAGATTTGCTCTTTGCTTAAATTTGAGCACCATATTAGCGTACTGTTTGAGGGCCATCTGCGCCGCAACAAAAGTGATTATTCAGAGCTGTTGCTTGATAATCTGCTACAAAAAGGGTTCGAAGGCAAGGAACTTCTCCATGAGTTCAAAGAAAAAATGAAGTGCAAACCAAAACTCAAGGTCAAGCAATAAAGGGAAACTCTTTGGAAAAATTCATTTGCACTGTGCTTTGGTGAGTCTGCTGAGGGTTGATTAGTTAATTAGCGATTTTATTAACAGATTTCGTTACTATAATTTTAATGTTATTTGATACTTTTAGGCGATTTTCGCCGCTGCCATATAACTCCAAACTTTTCATCAGCTGAAGGACCTGAAATTCTGCTGGAAACAGGGGCTAAGCTGTTGCCTAACCCTTGTTCCTTCCGTTATTTTTCCTTACTCGTCCTTATTGTCGCTATCGTTGCGATCGATATCATCCTCGATGATTTCTTCGCGCTTCGTATTGCTGTCTTTGGCTGGGTCTTTATCAGTGTCAGTGTTCTTGTCCTCTGCCGGGGTGTAATGATTATCATCAGTGATTACGTCGTTTTGATCATTCGGCGTTACATCATTGTTGTTATTCATGTTGTTCGGTGTTAAATCGTTGTTATTGTTCGTGTTATTCGGTGTTACATCATTATTATTGTTGTTATTGTCTGTGTCCCCCGGAGTATTAACAGCCGGTGGCGGCGGATTTTGGTCATCGTTATTGTCATTATTACAGCCGACTAATAGAACCCCAGAGAGGACAGACCCTGCCAGCATCATTAGCAATTTTTTCTTCATGCTAAAAACTCCCTTCAATATATTCTTTACAATCATATCTTCCCCGCTTTACGAAAAAATGTTGCTGGGATTTTTTTCAATGGATTGTCCGAAAGCTGTAAAAAATTTTTCCTAATTACTTGTTATACTCTAGGTAGAAAAGCTAAAAAATAGGAGTTGATTGCATGTTAGTTGGTCATATCGAGGAAATCGTTCGTCATCCTGTCAAATCTTTCACTGGTGAAAAAGTACCCACGGCAACCGTCATGCCGTATGGATTGTATGGCGACCGCAGCCATGCCTTTCTCGACGAAACACGCAAAGGAAAATTCTTAACGATTACACAATTCCCGGAAATGGTTCGCTACCAAGCACACTTTGTTGGCGACGAACAGCTGGACCAATACCCTAAAGTGGAAATCACGACGCCAGCGGGACAGATCATTGAGTGGGGAGATGCATCGCTTACCGAGGAGATTGCTGAAAAATCAGGACGAGCGGTTTCTTTGGTCACCTACCCGCCAGAAAATGTACCGCTGGGAGCTATTGAAGAGGAGCATATTCAATTGGTGACAGACGCCTCAATTCAAGGGTTGGAACAGCTCTGGGGCAAGTCTAGAATTGACTATCGCCGCTTTCGCCCCAATTTGTTCATTTCACTTTTGGAAAAAATTCCATTCGTCGAAGAAACTTGGTTTGGCAAACGAATCCGCATTGGCAACGAAGTAGAGCTTGTCTGTAAACGTCATTGCGAGCGCTGTATGATTATTACAGTTGATCCCGAGGACGCTTACCGTGACCCAAGCTTGCTAAAAACTGTAGCAGGTGAGCGAAAAAATTACTTTGGTGTGTATGCAACAGTGCTCAAGACCGGCAAGATTCACGCGGGTGATGAGGTACATTTGCTGGATTAATGGTGACGGTGCTTTTTACGGGAGTAATCGCACTCCTTATGGGAGCAACCGCGCTTCTTACGGGAGTAATCGCGCTCTTTTCGGGAGTAATCGCTCTCGTTACGGGAGTATCCGCGCTTTTTACGGGAGGTAATCGCACTCTTTTCGGGAGTAATCGCTCTCGTTACGGGAGTATCCGCGCTTTTTACGGGAATAACCGCTCTCGTTACGGGAGTATCCGCGCTTTTTACGGGAGTAATCGCTCTCGTTACGGGAGTATCCGCGCTTTTTACGGGAGTAATCGCTCTCGTTACGGGAGTATCCGCGCTTTTTACGGGAGTAATCGCTCTCGTTACGGAAGTATCCGCGCTTTTTACGGGAGTAATCGCACTCTTTTCGGGAGTAATCGCTCTCTTTTCGGGAGTAATCGCTCTCGTTACGGGAGTATCCGCGCTTTTTACGGGAATAACCGCTCTCGTTACGGGAGTATCCGCGCTTTTTACGGGAGTAACCGCTCTCGTTACGGGAGTATCCGCGCTTTTTACGGGAGTAATCGCTCTCGTTACGGGAGTATCCGCGCTTTTTACGGGAGTAATCGCTCTCGTTACGGAAGTATCCGCGCTTTTTACGGGAGTAATCGCACTCTTTTCGGGAGTAATCGCTCTCTTTTCGGGAGTAATCGCTCTCGTTACGGGAGTATCCGCGCTTTTTACGGGAATAACCGCTCTCGTTACGGGAGTATCCGCGCTTTTTACGGGAGTAACCGCTCTCGTTACGGGAGTATCCGCGCTTTTTACGGGAGTAATCGCTCTCGTTACGGGAGTATCCGCGCTTTTTACGGGAGTAATCGCTCTCGTTACGGAAGTATCCGCGCTTTTTACGGGAGTAATCGCACTCTTTTCGGGAGTAATCGCTCTCTTTTCGGGAGTAATCGCTCTCGTTACGGGAGTATCCGCGCTTTTTACGGGAATAACCGCTCTCGTTACGGGAGTATCCGCGCTTTTTACGGGAGTAACCGCTCTCGTTACGGGAGTATCCGCGCTTTTTACGGGAGTAATCGCTCTCGTTACGGGAGTATCCGCGCTTTTTACGGGAGTAATCGCTCTCGTTACGGAAGTATCCGCGCTTTTTACGGGAGTAATCGCACTCTTTTCGGGAGTAATCGCTCTCTTTTCGGGAGTAATCGCTCTCGTTACGGGAGTATCCGCGCTTTTTACGGGAATAACCGCTCTCGTTACGGGAGTATCCGCGCTTTTTACGGGAGTAATCGCTCTCGTTACGGGAGTAATTATCAATGATCACTTTAAGGAAAGGAAAAACACATGGCGCCTTTTACAGAAAAAGTAATTGAGATCATCCGCCAGATTCCAGCCGGTAAAGTTATGACCTACGGACAAATTGCGGCGCTGGCTGGCAGTCCACGGGCAGCTCGTCAGGTTGTACGCATTTTGCACTCCATGAGTCGTAAGCACCGCCTCCCCTGGCACCGCGTCGTCAATGCTAAAGGCGAGATTGCCATTCAGGATGATGAATCGTTTCATGAGCAACTACTGGCCCTCGAGGCTGAAGGCGTGCACGTGGGGCTTCACACGCGGATTGATTTGGACAAATTTCAGTGGCATGGGGAGGAGTTTGGCGAAGGGGAGCACGGTGGGATTTAAGAGTTGCACATGTGAGGGAGGGGGGCTATTGACGCGTTCTTGAGTTTGGACGTTCTATTCGAGGGCTAAGTTCTAATTATGTAATTTGGTTTTACCGCCGGTTTTCAGGTAGACCCCTTCTAAACGTGTATAACCGTTTTGTGCCTTCATTTGGCTTAAGTAGAACCGCCCTATGTACGCGTATCCCGGTTTAGCCCTTCATTTTTCATCGGATTCTTGTCCATTAGATTGCTTCTATTGGACAACTTTTCCCTTTTCGCCGGATTCTTGTCCATTAGACCGCTTCTATTGGACAACTTTTCCCTTTTCACCGGATTTCTGTCCATTAGATGACTACTATTGGACAACTTTTCTTAAAAATCTAGATTTCTGTCCATTAGACCACTCCTTTTGGACAACTTTTCCCTTTTCGCCGGATTCTTGTCCATTAGACCGCTTCTTTTGGACAGCTTTTCTCTTTTCATCGGATTCTTGTCCATTAGACCGCTTCTATTGGACAACTTTTCCCTTTTCGCCAGATTCTTGTCCATTAGACCGCTTCTATTGGACAACTTTTCCCTTTTCACCGGATTCTTGTCCATTAGACCGCTTCTATTAGGTATTTTACGTATAATACCTCGAAGTGTGTGTATTTCGATACCTAACTTTTAGTATTTATTACAAATTTTCTAAATATTAAACACATATTTTAAGCCCCCAAATGTTACAATAATGATAACTAGCCAAGGGCCAAAGGGGAAGATAGGAAAATGAACAATTATCAGAAAATATCATTACTTGTACTTTTTGGATTTCCACTCTTCTTTTTAATCGTTACCTTGATAACGGGAAGATGGGGGTTTTTCTTATTTAGCCTGCCTCCCAGTTTTATTGCCGGTACAACCGGATACTTTGCTGCCAAACGAAGTGGTTAACTGTTATGCGAGAGGTTCTTTTCGCGCAAAGCAAATAGCTTGAAGCGATTAAAAGCCTCAAGCTATTTTTAGAATTTCATTTATTTGTAAACTTGGTTTTAGGGTTCCTCGCAATTTACTGCTGCAGTCTTATTTCCACTTTTTGAAAACTTTTGCAACCTTTTGCACTGGCACCTTGGAGCCACCACGTTTCTGGACGTTTTCAACCATCATGGCGATTAGCAAATCCTGCTTATCAGTGCGGTAGGCAACAAACCAGCCATTTTCTGTACCGGTCTTGCCCTGTGTCTGTTTCAATTCGGCTGTTCCCGTTTTGCCGGCGAGTGGAACACCCTTCATCTCGGCAGCATGCGCCGTTCCATGAGGGTCGCTGACAATTTTACGTAAGTCAGCCGCAATCAGCGCGGCATAATCTGGCGAGACCACGCCTTCCTTAAGCACTTGACCTTGCTTGTCATCAACAAACAAAATTGGTTTAATCATATTTCCATTGTTAATAAATGGGGTGTACGCACTCATAAGATGAACAACACTCATCTGCACCTGCCCCTGACCATAGCCTGAGTCCGCCAGCAAGATATCGTTGTCGAGACCGCCAATCTTAGCAGGCTCAAGCGGATATGGATATTCCAGCTCAGTTTCAAAGCCAAACTTTTTCAAACCATTGGTAAATTCATCTTTGCCAATTTTTAAAGCGGATTGGGCAAAGTAAATATTATCGGAATAGACGAGCGCTTTTTCCAAATTTATTGGACTGCCGGAGTGTACTCTTGTGACATAATAACCACCCCAAGACTTGTCCTTCTGCCATTTCAAACCGTTGATTGCTATGCCTTGGTCCGGCTTCAGCGCCCCGCTCTCAAGCCCTACGGCGGCGGTAATCGGCTTCATCACGGAGCCTGGTACAAAGGTGCGGCTAAAACGAGTCAGCAACGGCTGGCGTTTGTTTTTCTCAAGCTTCTTCCATTCATCTTGAGAAAAGCCGAGCATCGCTTGATTAGGGTCAAATGACGGGGTGGAAACGAGCGCTAACGTCTCCCCGGTAACTGGATTCATCGCAGCCGCTGTCCCAGACTCTTTGCCCATTTCATCAAAAATCATTTGCTGCAGGTCGCCATCTATGGTCAGCTTCACGTTTTTTCCATCAGCCACTGGCTTCTCTGCAAGAGTTTCCTCCGTTCCATCCGGATTTTTAATGGTAATATTTACGCCGTTCGTGCCCTTCAGTCTTTCGTCGAAAACTTGCTCAAGGCCACGAACACCGACCACATCAGTTGCCGTATAACCCTTATCCTTTAATTTTTCCAGCTTTTCGGCCGTAATCGGACCTACATAACCGATTAAATGAGCCGCTGCCTCCCCATACGGGTAAACGCGGGCATCCACTTTTCGTGTTTGCACCGGCTCTAGTGCGACGAGTTGGGCAACTCGCTCCTTGTCTTCCATTGAGACTTTTTTTAACGGTACAAACATTCCTGGCTTGACCCAGCTAGCCTCTAGGGCTTTCGTGATTTGCTCTTTTGTCATCTTAAGTAGTTTAGAAAGCGGCTCGAGAACCGAATTGTCCAGGTCTCCAGCGACGACTCCTACTTCATAAACCTGTCCATTTGCTGCCAAGCTGTTGCCATAGCGGTCCAGGATTTCTCCCCGTTTTGCCTTAATCGTATTTAGGCCAATCTTGCCCCCGTCTTTTAACTGTGGAAAAATAAAACCTGAATTCCAATCGATAAACCAATTGGATTTATCGTTTTTTTTCTCCTTTTTCAAGGTTGCCTTGTAGTTGAATTCGATTGGTCCAGCAATACTGTTCATTTTCGCGGTAAAAGAATAGCGGGCCTTGTCCTTGTCTGCCTGCTTATCATCTTTAGGCTTTTTGTATTGTATCTTGAGGTTGGAAATCTCCAGATCGTTGTAGACTTTTTGATAACGATTGGTAAACTCTGCTTTGGTGATATTACTTTTTGCATCTTTGGAAAGGTAATCATACATTTTATCAAACTTTTGCTTATTCCATAGGTCTATGTACTCTGCAAACCGGTCCTGCGGCTGCGGCTCTTTATTACACCCTGCAATGGCTAATACCAATAATGCCGCCACCAGCAGTCCCATAAACTTCCTCATCATCAAACCCCTCCTTGAACCTTTACCCCCATTCTAACACACAAAAATGGTGCCAGGCACCATGTGAACTTTTCACATACTTGTGCCAAGCACCACCGCACACTCGCGACAATATACCAATTCCATTCGGTAAATAATGTAAAAATGTCCGTCCCATGTGGAATCGTGTCCATGAGGGGTGTCAGGCACCACAACTATGAGTGTCCACCCCACATGGAATCATGTCCACGAGGGGTGTCAGGCACCACAACTATGAGTGTCCGCCCCACGTGGAATCGTGTCCACGTGGGGTGTCAGGCACCAGCACCAGGCACCAGCACCACAAGGCACCGCAAGAGCAACCCTACCACAGCTGGAAGCACAAAAAAAGGGAAGTTGGCTTCTTCCCCTTTGTTTGCTGGTTGCATATGTCAGATGTTTTATGTTGTGGACTTATGACTTACCTTTTTATTAAGAGTTTGTGCTTGCTGCTGAGTTGGATGATCCTTCTTTAGAAGACTGATTTTTGTCAGTTTCCGTAGACTTGTCCTCATCTGTTGACTTTTTCGCGTCCGTAGACTTGTCCTCATCTGTTGACTTTTTCTCGTCTGTAGACTTGTCCTCATCCGTTGACTTTTTCTCGTCACTGGACTTGTCCTCGTCTACTGTTTTTTCATCATTAGTAGATGTTTCATCATTTACGGACTTTTTATCTTCAACAGATTTGCTATCCTCAGTAGATTTACTATCTTCAGTAGATTCCTCGGTATTGGTCATTTGTTCTTGGTCATCAGTCTTTGATTCTTCCGTAGACTTTTGATTGCTGCCAGATACATTTTCTTCCTGCAAGGCAGTTACTGGCTTGTCTAAGTATTTCGTTGGGTTAACTGCTACGCCATCTTTACGAATTTCAAAGTGAACATGGGTACCAGCTTTTTCATTAAACAGGCTTTCCCCAGCCTTTGCAAGGACATCACCTTGTTTTACTGAATCACCAACTTTGACTTGGATATCTTTCACAGATTGATATTGTGTTACAATACCATTGGCGTGTTCAAGCTCAATGACATTTCCAAGAACTGCATCTTCTTCATCCACACGGGTGACAGTACCACTCATTGAAGCAAGAACATCGAATGTTTTTCCATTATTCATGGTAATATCAATGCCTGTGTTTGGTGAGTACGTGTTGTTATAGAATACGAGTGCTGCTTCCTGGTCTTCTGCTTTTGCATTAAAATCATAGAATTTCGTTTTGATTACGGCATTTTCTGCATCTGCTACTGGCATCTTGAAGTTTTCCATCGCTTTGTTAACTTCAACAGCCGGCGGGTTCTTCTTGCCAGTCAAATCAGTAGACTTGTAACTATACTTGTCTGTGTCGTTGCTGCTGATAGACTGATACCAAAGAACACCTGTTAAAATGATTGCTGCACTTGCGATATAGATGGCAGGAAACACCCAACGCTTTTTAAAGAAACGTTTTACTTTTGAATCTTGAGAAGATCTTTTGTTTTCTTCCTCTCTCATTTTCATCACCTCAGCAACCATTGTGAACAGATAAGTAGAATTATATACACTGGCTGTGAAATATTTTTTTAAAAATCTTATCTTTCGACAGTAGTTATGTTTTTATGCATGTTTTTTTGAAAAATTTTCTTCAGCAAGGGGGTCCTTTTTATGAAAAATTGTTTGAAGTGGGGGATACGAGTACTGCCCCTGTTCTATATGGCGGCGATTTGGATACAGTCGAGCTTACCGGCCGATCACTTTGTGGCACTGCCAGATTCGGCTCTGGACCACACTATTAAAGAATCGCTCCATTTGGTGGAGTTTGCCATTTTGTATGTGCTGCTGGTGCTAGCCTTATTAACTCGGCGGCGCACCTTTACTCCGGGATGGAATTTTGCCTGCGCCCTGTTTGCTGCTTTCTATGGCATCAGTGATGAAATTCATCAATCATTCTATCCCTACCGCTCGGCTTCCCTTTTTGACTTGGTAAAAGATTTTGTTGGGATTGCTGTGTGTTTTTATTGTATTCGCGGGGCCTTGTTTCAAGGGAAATTCCTGCGGCTGGCTAAGGTCCTTCGCCGGGTGCGAGGGCTTGGGGAGCTGTCGGGAAAGTAGTGTAGGTGGAATCGGTGAATGGTTTCTTTCGGGGTGGGTGTCAATTGCCTTTATTGGTGACCCTGGCACGCTTTTTCCGAGGGGCCACGGGCGCCTAGCGAGTCCATTGCCGTCCCTAGCACACTCTTCCCTGGGGCCACGGGCGCCTAGCGATTCCATTGCCGTCCCTAGCACACTCTTCCCTGGGGGCGCGGGCGCCTAGCGAGTCGATTGGTGACCCTTCCTCACTTTTGCTCTGTTGCGCGGGCGCCAAGTTTACCGATTGGCTACTCTGGTCCTGCTTTTTCCAGTGATGCGAGCGCCTATTCTCAAGAAAGTCAAAAAGCCAGGCGTTTAGCCTGGCTCAAGTAATTTTGGGATTTCCTTTGCACCCCACGAATTCCAACTATTATTTCCTCGCTGTCACGGTGGCGAGAATTCTTTCGGCGGAGGTAATTTGTACCCCTTTGTAGTAATGCTTTACAATATCCTTATAGTTTTTGCCTTCAGCGGCCATTCCGTTTGCACCGTACTGGCTCATACCGACGCCGTGTCCGAAGCCTTTTGTTGTAATCACAATGCTATCACCCTGCCGCTGCCACGAAAAATCGGTTGATCGCAAATCAAGTTTTTCGCGAATTTCCTTGCCAGTTAAAATTTTTCCATTAAAACTGACTTTGGCGACACGCTTGCCCTGCGTCCGGGCAATGATTTTTCCAATTGTCCCCCCAGAATCAAGCTTTACGCCTAGTCGAGCTTCAAATTGACTAACCGGAATTTCTGTTTTAGAAATGAACTTTTCCGTTCCTTTATCCCATGGGCTGGAGACACTTCTTAAGTATGGAATCTCTCCATCCCAGTATTCTTCAGAGTTCTCTGTGTAGCCATTACTGGTGGAAAAAAACAGGGCGTCAATTGGTTTATTATTATAGGTTAAAATTTGCCCGCTCGTTTCGCGGACTGCTGTTACTACTTTTTTCTTCTTCCAAGTATAATCCTTGCCCCAATCTCTCCGCTGTTCGGCGTCATTCTTATACACCTGATGGAGCTGGGTGTCGGTGACGGTTGCGCCTTTGGGTACACCTAACTGATCCTTGTTTGCCAACCGATTGACAATATAGGTTCGTGCAGCGAGGGCTTGGGCTTTGAGTGCTTCTTCGTTAAAATCAGCTGGCATTTCCGATGCAACGACGCCAACAAGGTAATCTTCCAGTTCAACTTTTTCAATGGTTGACTTGGCTGAACGAAAAACGGCAACCTCAACTGCAGGGTCTTTCGTGGTCGTTGAGACCGTTTTGCTGGCTGTCCGCTCTTTGGCGCTGAGATCCTCTCCTAATTTGCCGCTTGCCTTCCCGTCGGAAAAGGGGAGGACGAGGACTGCTGGAATTACTAGAGTTAAGGCAAAAAGAATAGTAGCTAGTACGATGAGTGGTTTGAATTTGTTCATGAATGTGCCTCCAGTTTGTCTATTTACAACCGGAACGACCTGCCCGGATGCCTCACAATAAAACATATGGACAAGGACAAGCAGTTATGACAAGTTTTTTACTGTATATGCACTATTCACTCATTTGAGAATTGAGACGAGGTTTGCATTGTTATGGGGACTTTTCCTGTTTGGCCTGGCACCCTTTTGTCCTCATATACCGGTTATGAGAACTGGCTCTCCTCAGAATCGCTCCTTTTTGTTCTCATGAACCCGTTATGAGACTCGTCGCGCTCCATCTGGCACCTTTTTGTCCTCATAAACCCGCTATTAGGACTTTTTTGGCACAGCGTATGCCTTTACTGTTCTCAAGGACTGGCCTGCTATGAATCCTGCCCAAAAAATCCTCACAAAAAAACAGGACCTGCTTTGGACCAGGCCCTGTTGCTTTGGTTGTTTTGTTGTTGGATTTGTTTATGCGTTTAGATCGGAAACGTATTTTGGATAGTCGACGAAGATTTCTTCTGCTTCTTTTACACGTTCGATGTCCGCGCCTAAGGCGGCTAGCTTTTCGTGGAAGTTGACATATCCACGGTCTAGATGTTTCAACTCAGTTACACGTGTTACACCATCAGCAACAAGCCCGGTCAGAATTAGGGCAGCCGCGGCCCGAAGGTCGGTTGCTGACACCTCTGCGCCTTGTAAATTGGAAGGACCATTTAAAATGACGGAACGGCCTTCAATTTTGATATCGGCATTCATTCGACGAAATTCCTCTACATGCATAAAGCGATTTTCAAAGACAGTTTCTGTAATCATTGAAGTTCCTTCTGCCCGAAGCAATAACGCCATCATTTGCGATTGCATATCAGTTGGGAAGCCTGGATGCGGCATTGTTTTAATGTCGACAGCCTTTAAATGTTCCGGACCGATGACCCGAACGCCATCCTCTTCTTCCATAATCGTGACTCCCATTTCCTCCATTTTTGCAATCAATGAAGAAATATGCTCAGGAACAGCTCCTTTTACGAGCACATTTCCGCCAGTAATCGCAGCGGCTACCATGAAAGTACCTGCTTCGATTCGGTCAGGGATAATGTTATGGTCGGCACCAAATAACATCTCAACGCC
The DNA here is from genome assembly GCA_000752035.1 of Bacillus rubiinfantis. GTDB lineage: Bacteria > Bacillota > Bacilli > Bacillales > Cytobacillaceae > Neobacillus > Neobacillus rubiinfantis. Next base: position 13,969 of record CCFE01000012.1, read on the forward strand.
TTCAATTCGCAATGTTCCAGTGCCGGCTCCTTTCACGCGAGCCCCCATTTTATTCAAGAAATTAGCTAAATCGACAATTTCTGGTTCTTTTGCGACGTTTTCGATAATTGTTGTTCCCTCGGCAAGGGTTGCCGCCATCATAATATTTTCGGTTGCGCCCACACTCGGGAAATCCAAATAAATTTTTGCTCCACGCAGGCGGCCATTTACTTCTGCTTCAATAAAACCATTACCTACTTTGACCTGCGCACCCATTGCTTCAAAGCCTTTGAGGTGCTGGTCAATTGGCCGTGAACCAATGGCACAGCCACCAGGCAAAGCGACCCGGGCGCGACCATTGCGTGCCAGTAGTGAGCCCATGACAAGTACAGATGCGCGCATTTTTCGAACATATTCGAATGGCGCTTCTTCTTTCAACACTCTTGATGCATCAACAACAACTGTATTATTTGCAAAATTGACATCTGCATTTAAGTTGCGTAATACTTCATTAATTGTGTATACATCGGAGAGTGTAGGTACATCACGTATTACACTTTTTCCGTCACTTGCTAATAATGTTGCAGCGATAACAGGCAGGACGGCGTTTTTTGCGCCTTCAACTTTTACCGTTCCATACAGCCTTTTTCCGCCGCGGACGATGATCTTTTCCAAGAGTATTCCCCTCCGCGTCCATTTTCTCTATATTAATATTCAATCGTAATTACAGGTGTTCCTACGATAATGGTTGTCCCAGCGCCCAATCGTTCCGAACGCACGCCAATTTGCAAATTAATTTTATCAACGTAATGTGCAAACAGCGGCGATGCGGCTGAAACGGACAAAAAGTTCTCCTCTTTTAAGGACTCCACTTCTTTTGCGTTAAATTTTTTTAAAATTCCATTGACTGTTTCAGATAAAGACGTATCAATCTTATCACTGACAACGCCTTTCATACAAGAGAAAAATGTAGGTTTTCCCCGAAAGATGTCAGATAGTTTCTGGTTAAATTCGGCAGCAGTAAAAAGGGATTTCGTTGACGTATTCCACTGTTTTCCGCTCACACGATATATTATATACGCATCAATAGGTTGCTTTGTGTGGGTTGCCATAATTTGAAGCATTTCATTGTGGTGTTGAGATATTGGAGATACTGCTGTGATTTCCGTTGAATGACTGGAATTCTTCACATTCCAGTCCCATTCTGGGAATTCTTGTTGAAGCCTATCTGCGTATTCCTGAACCTCTTTGTCACTGTTGAATGTTACTTGTTCCCGTGCATAAAACGACCATTCCTTGAGCAAAATAGGTTCGGCATGGAGTTTTTCAGCGATCCTTACCAAGTCCTGGACGTCATCAGCGGGAAAAAGTGTCCCATTCCCTGTTTGGGCTGTTTTGGGTTTTAACAGATCCAAATCCTCGACTGCCTCGATGTGCTGGTTTCCCATCACAACCAAAAATGTACTTATTATCGTTATCAGACATAAAAAAAATGTACGATTTCTCATCTCTTCTCCCCCTTACTACCATTGTTTCCAAGGAGGAAGAGAGCATACTTGGGAATTATCGTCACTTTTTGACAACAGCACTATTCTATTTTCTAAAATGTAATACGTCTGACCAATCCTCAATGTTAAAAATCTAACCCTTTATTATTATGTAAAGAGCTCAAACACGCTATCATGGCCAAAAATCAAGAAATTTTCTCAAAATCACCAGACTTCTTGCAGCAAAAATTTTTCCACACAAAAATGATTGTACTCAATTTTTGCAGAAATGGGAACACGTACTAAGACCTAAATTTTTTCCAATTTCGCTGTTTTTTCGAGACATGCTGCCGTTATTGAAGAATTAGCGGCAATTGTCTGGACCATTGCAAATAATCAAGGAAAAAATTACTAACAGATGATCCAATGAATATGGCTAATAATATGTATAGCAAGCGCGCCTGAAAAATTCGGTTAGGCCGCAGCATTTTCTCTAAATTGATTGCTTGCAACGCCCACCAGGAAATAGCGATAAACACAAGATGGGACAAGATGCTGACAAGCGCAATTTGACCGAAGTCATTGATCATTCTGCTACCTCCTTTTCCCTCATCCATTCTATCATATAGACGGACAAAAGTCCTCGAAGTTTCCTTTTTGACCAATTTCCGAAAATTCAAAAAAAACAGACGCGAGAGAAAATTCGTTTTGCTGACAGAAACAAAGACTGCCTAGAATATCATTGTCTGCATTTAGCTGACTTTTAGACAGTCAACACTTCCACCTTATTCTGCTTCAACGGCAAATAGACGTAAAAAAAAACGGCTCAGTTTTCGAGCTGAGCCGTTTTTTTCTAAGAGACGAGCGGGTGACCTCCGCCGGTTTTTCTCTTTTTCCTAAAAAACCGTTTTTCTAAAAAGAATGCTGGAATGATAATCGCAGCCCATATCGCAAAATAATTGAGCATTACGAGAAATGGGTTACTGTTGCCGCCGTGTCCTTCTTTGCCATGAAAATCGCCATCATGAACCTCTCCATTTGGCAGACCTTGCTGGGTTATCTGCTTATTTTCCCCGCTCCATTTATTTTGATATGGTAACTGGCTGCCTTGCTCCGTTTGCACCTGTTTACTCACACTCATATTTTGTGTAGAAGTAGTAGAATACCATTGGATGCCCCCAGCCAAAATGGCAAATGACAGAACGACTGATCCAACAACACTCTTGCGCAGTTTTCCTTGCTTCGTTTTAAAGGCCTTTTTACAAATGCCCATGATCCATTGCCAATGAAGCGCAAGATGAAGACCGACTAAGGCAAGGGTTACATCGGCAAAGGTGCCATGAAGTTCACGCAGTGCATGTCCTCCTTGAATCGCGAGGCCGGGAAAAACTACTCGTGAAATGAGAATTCCGGTAATAATAATGCCCGCCATTGTTATTAACAGTAAGAGATTTAAAAGAAAACTCAAACGAGTCTTTGTCGGAAGCTTTGGATTAACTATCTTTTTCATCGTATTGACGACCCAGCGATAGTTTAAACCGATGTGTACCAAGACGGCAAAGCCGATAACCACACCGGCTATTTCATGAAACGGTAATCCTCCCAGCACTCTTGGATTCATCAGTAACACAAAGGTAATCGCCATTAAGATATCTATAATAATTTTGGTGTAATTCTTTTTCATTGCAATATTTCCCCCCATTGGATTGTCTTACTGCTTTACAGTTTAATGGGGGAAACTTAAGAATTCCTTAACTTCAAAAATAAGCCAGCTGCCTTTATTGACAGCTGGCTGGTTGTGGTGTCCGTTGTTAAGCACCCGTAAAGAAATCACCAATAATATCTAAATGGTTTTGCAAAAAGTCGAACGCGATATTTGGCATGAGGCCAAATAGGATGCTGCCGACGACTGTAATGATTAAGACGACGAGGACACCGAAGGGAATCTCTACTTTACTCCTGTCCGCTGCTGGGCGGAAGAAGATTTGCGTCATGACACCGAAATAGTAGAAATAAGATACAACAGTAGCGGCAATCATGATCGATGCTAGGACATAATGACTCGGTTCCGCATAGAAGGCGCCGAGGAAAATGTTTAATTTGCCGATAAATCCAGCTGTGCCCGGGAAGCCGGCCAAGGAAATTAACAGAATTCCCATCGCTACGGCTAAAACCGGTGCACGGCGATAAAGGCCAGCAAAATCTGCTATTTTCGTCGAGCCTGCTTTCTCTGTCACGACTTGAATCACGGCAAAGGCACCGAGGTTCATGAACAGATAAGCAAACAGATAGAACCAAACGGAATAAAACATATTTTCTGTCAGCGTCGTTAACGCGACTAATAAGTAACCAGCATGGGCAATACTGGAATAAGCAAACATCCGTTTAATATCAGATTGTTTTAGGGCAACGACGTTACCGACAATCATTGTTACAGCCGCAATGACGGCAAGATAATCCTGCATTTCATAAAGGATTGGCATCGAGCCTTGACCATTCGTGGCCGCAAAGCCAAATACCGTTAGCAAAATGCGAATGATGATGACAAAACCGGCTGTTTTGGAAACAACACTCAAAAATGCCGTTACCGGTGTGGCTGCCCCTTGATAAACATCCGGGGCCCACATATGGAACGGAGCCGCTGCCAGCTTAAAGGCCAAGCCGACAACAAGCATAAAGAATGCAATCGTCAATAGATAGACATGGTTGCTATTGGATAACGTCGATAATTGAACGGCCATGTCGAGAATATTTGTCGTTCCAGTTAAACCATAGATATAGCTCATCCCAAACAAGGTAATCGCCGAGGAAATACTGCCGTTGATGACATATTTCATCGCTGATTCATTGGACTGCTTATGGAATTTGCGGATACCCGCTAATATATAGGAAGAAATCGAAAGCAATTCAAGTCCGACGTAAAGCGTGATTAAATCCCCGCTTGATGTCATGAGCATGGCCCCGAGCAACCCCGCTAAGAACAGGTAATAAAACTCAGCTTGATAGCGTTCCACGCCATCTTTTGGCTGATAGCTGACGGCAAGGAATAAGACCAAACCGGTTCCGCCTAGAAGCAGCAGTTTAAAGGCGAGCGCAAAACTGTCGACGCGGAAAGTATCGGCCAGTATCGACTCTACCGGCCCGCCGACCATCGCGGCTGTTGCCACCATCGCTGCAAATACGGCGGCAATGCCAATCCAGCCGATGATTTTTCGATCCATATTTTTTGGCATAAATAAATCCATTAGTACTAAAAGCGCAATCACACCAAGGATGATGAACTCCGGTGTCATGATGCTCCAGTTTATTTGTTGAAATGACTCAAGACTCATCCCTCATCACCCTCCTAACCCAAGCATAATAGTCTCAAGTGTAGCTTGAAGCGGTGAACTTAGGACACTTGGATAAACACCAATTAGCACAATCAAGAGCATTAAGACAAGCACCGGCAGTAGTTCTACACCGCGGATATCAGTTGCTCTCGAATAATCACGAGCGGCAGTTCCGTATGTCATTCCAAGTACGGCGCGAAGCAGGTAGACCGCTGTCATGATAATCCCGAGTGCGCCGACAGCAGCCACCCATGGCAATACTTTAAACAAGCCAAGGAAGGCCATGAACTCGCTGACAAAACCGGACATGCCCGGCAGCCCGAGTGACGCCATTGCGGCAGCGAGCAAGAAACCAGCGGCGAGCGGCATTGCTTTTGCCAGACCGCCAAGACTGTCGATCATCGATGTTTCGGTGCGCTCGTACAAGGCGCCGACCAGGAAGAACAACAGTGCGGAAATTAATCCATGTGATACGACTTGAAAAATCGCCCCTTGTATCCCGGCCTCGTTCATCGCGGCAAGTCCAATCAACACAATCCCCATATGGGAAATAGATGAATACGCCAAAACCATCTTAAAGTCGGTCTGAATAAACGCCAAGAATGCTCCGTACAGTAAATTCACGACTCCGAGGATGGCAATCAGCACTGCCAGGTATTCGAATTGCTCAGGGAAAATTCCCATGCCAAAGCGAATTAACCCGTAGGCACCGATTTTTAAAAGAATCCCCGAGTGAATCATGACCACAGATGGCGGTGCTTGAACGTGCACGCGCAGCATCCAGCTGTGGAGCGGAAATATCGGCAGTTTAACGCTAAAGGCAATTAACAGCGAAACGAACAGGCCAAGCTTTAAGTCGGCTGACAGCGGACCAGATGGGTCGCCGACAATTTCCCTCACATGCTCGATATTCGTTGTACCTGTTTTGGCAAACAGCACCATGATGACCATCAGCAGAACAGCCGAGCCTAAGCCGTTATAGATTAAGAAGCTGTAGGCCGCCTTTTCTTTTTCAAAATAACCCCATTTTCCAATCAGGAAGAAGGTTGGGATTAATGTCACTTCAAAGAAGATAAAGAATAAGATTAAGTTCTCCGCTGTGAACACGCCGAGCATCCCTGTGACTAACAGCAGATAGAGCATGAAATAGCCCTTCCATTCCTTTTTCACATATTTGCAGGCAGCAATTGCGGCCAGCGTTGACACAATTGCCGTCAGAACGACGAGCAAAAGCTGAAAGCCGTTGATGCCGAGCTCATAGTAAACGGAGAAAATGGGTTCATCCGCTTCGATGCCGCGGAATTGAATCCATGGAACCGATACGGAAAAATCGGTTAATTTTTTTCCAGCAAGAAAGTGTGCGTATAGCGCAAGTGATAGTGCCAGCGGTGGCAGTGTGGCTAGGAAGCCGACTGCTTTGATGGCTTTTTCCTGCACCTTTGGCAGCATCGCTAGAACAATGATACCCAGTATAGGGGAGAATACTAGGATTGATAATGTCGCTTGTAGATTCATCGTAAGTCCCCCCCTGTTAGTGCGTAAATGACAACGAGTACAGCAAGTCCGACGAAGGCAACGGCGCCATATGTCTGTACCTGGCCGGATTGCAATTTGGATCCAAGTCTGCCTAGCCCTTGTACAGAGCTTGTGACACCCTTGACGACCCCTTCTACGACAAAGACATCAATGAAACGCAGGAAGTAGCTAAAGCCAGCGACAACTAAGACAATCGTCTTCTGATAAAACTCGTCGATATAATATTTGTTGTATAGAACCGTATGCAGCATTCCACCCTTGCCGCTGAGCCAGTCAGGAGCAATCGAGCGTTTGCCGTACATCAGCCACGCCAGTAAGATTCCGGCCAAGGACACAACGGTTGCCGCAATCATAATCCAAGCTGGTCCTTCGATATGAGCATGACCAAGCGCTGGATTGCCGTCGATGAGCCAGTCACCTAGAAATGAGCCGAACCAAGGTGTGTTGACATAACCGGCAACAACTGCAAGAACAGCCAGCACTAGCATTGGCAGTGTCATCACGGATGGTGACTCATGGACCTGTTTTTGTTTTCCGCGCGCTTCACCAGTGAAAACCATGAAGAACAAGCGGAACATATAGAATGCAGTCATGAATGCTGCAGCGAGCGCAAGCAAGAAGAGAACTGGATGGCCACCTTCCCATGCGGCTACAAGAATTTCATCCTTACTGAAGAACCCGGAAAGACCTGGCACCCCGCTGATTGCCAGTGTCCCGATGAGGAACAGCGGCGCGGTTACGCGCAGTTTTTTCCAAAGTCCGCCCATCTCCTCGATGTTTTGTGTATGTACCGCATGAATGACAGAACCGGCTGCTAGGAATAACAACGCCTTAAAGAAGGCATGGGTCATCAAGTGGAATACACCAGCAACATATCCGGCAGAACCGAGGGCCAGCATCATATAACCGAGCTGACTGACGGTAGAGTAGGCGAGCACACGCTTAATATCCGTCTGGACCAAGCCGATACTGGCAGCGAAAATTGCGGTAAAGCCGCCGATGATTGCAACCGTGAGCAACGCCGTTTTACTAGCTAAGAATAATGGGAATAGGGCCGCGACTAAATAAACACCGGCCGCAACCATTGTCGCTGCGTGAATTAACGCGGATACTGGTGTTGGACCTTCCATCGCATCGGGAAGCCAGGTATGGAGCGGGAATTGACCTGATTTCCCAATTGCCCCGATAAAAATCAAAATCGCTGTTAAGGTAATCATCGTGTTAGATACGGCGCCGGCTTCAACAGCGCGGAAAATTTCACTATATTCAAAGCTGTTCGTCTGCCAGAAAAGCAGAATCATCCCGATTAAAAGGCCAACGTCTCCGATACGGGTCATGATAAACGCCTTTTTCGCAGCAGCCTTGGCTTCTTCTTTATAGAAATAGAAGCCAATTAATAGGAAGGAACCGACCCCTACGAGTTCCCAGAAAATATAGGTTTGAAGAATGTTAGGCGAGATGACCAGGCCTAGCATTGCAAACGTGAATAGCCCTAAATAGGCGTAAAAGATATGAAACCGCTCATCGCCGCTCATATATCCCTTTGAGTAAGTATGTACGAGGAAGCTAACGAGCGAAACAATCAATAACATTAATGCATTTAATTGGTTCACTTCAAATCCCGCTGTTAACTGCAATTCCCCAATCGTAAGCCAGGTAAATTTCGCCAAGTAGGTTGGCTCTGAAAAGCGCTCAAATAAGACGAGAATTGAGAATATAAGCGACGCTAAGGTGAGGAGAATCCCCACATACGCGCTCGCCTCCTTAAGCCGCTTACCGATTAGAAGAAGGAGCAAAAACGATAATAGCGGGAAAAGCGGTATAAGCCATGCATTTTCCATCCTTATCAAATCCCCTTTTCAAATGGGTGTCATCCAAATCTAGTTTTTCATTTCGTTCATTTCATCAATATGGACCGTCTTCTTATTGCGGTATAACGCCATCAGAATTGCCAATCCGACGGCGGCTTCGGCAGCGGCTACAGCCATGCCAAAGAGCGCAAAAATCTGGCCATTGATTGATGGGCTTATCCCGAATTTGCTAAAGGTTACAAGATTAATATTAACGGCGTTCAGCATTAATTCAATCGAGATCAACACGATGACCGTATTTCTTTTTGTCAAAGCACCGTACAAACCGATGCAAAATAGGATTAGTGCAAGAGCCAGGAACGCTGAAGCGGGGACTGAACTCATTCCTCATCCGCCTCCTTATCCTCTCGTTTTGCTAAAATAATCGCTCCGATTAACGAGACTAATAGCAAGACTGAGACAAATTCAAATGGAATCAGATATTTCGTGTACAATGCTTTTCCGATTTGTATCGTATTATCCTCATGTAAGGTTGTTGGCACCTGCGCGATATCAATGTTATAAATTCCAAGATAGATAGCAGCAGCAAATCCAATCACACCTAGAAGCACGAAGAACTTCCGCCATTTTCCCGTTTTTACTTCACTTTCGTCATATGGCTTCGTTAACATGATCGCAAACAGCATGATAATCGTAATCGCACCAGAGTAGATTAACACCTGCACGGCAGCAACAAATTCTGCTGACAGCAGGATATAAATGCCGGCGATGCTGACGAAGGTGAAAATAAGGGCCACGACCATGTGAACGACTTTATTCAGGTTGAGCAGCAGGACACCGCCGCTAATTGCCACAAGGGCCAAGGCCATGAATGCAAAAAATTCACCCGTCATGGTTTATTCACCTGCCGTATATTTTCATCATTTTCATCGAGCCATTCGAGATTTTTAAATAACATGTCGCGGCTGTATTCTGCAAGCTCGAAGTTATTTGTCATGATGATGGCTTCGGTTGGACACACCTCTGTACATAAATCACAAAGGATACAAATTTCAAAATTTATATCATACGTATCGATGATTTTCCCCTTTTTCGTTGGATCCGGATGTTTCTTCCCGGTAAGCTGAATGCAGTCTGTCGGGCAAATGTTGGCACACTGATTACAGACGATGCATTTTTCCGGATAGAACTTCTGAATTCCGCGAAACCGGTCCGGGAGTGGCAGCGGTTCATTCGGATAATCATACGTCACCTTTTCCCGTGTCAACTGTTTTAGGGTATACTTCAAGCCTTTAGCTAATCCAGTTCCCAGCACGTTGTTCACCCCTTTAATTCATATCGAAACTTTTTTTGAAAAAATTGAACTCGTCATCTTTGTTGGACTGCGGTCCCATTTGTTGTGCGGTTGTTGCCATCGATTGACGCATCGGTGCAACAATTGTTGTTCCGCTTTTTTTAAAAGAACAATGACTTGATAAAAGCTGTCAGCATGATGTTTGCAAGTGCAATCGGCATCAATACTTTCCAGGCAAATTCCATCAGTTTGTCGGCACGCATTCGTGGGAAGGTGCTGCGGAACCATAGGTAAACGAAGAGCACGGCACTGAATTTAAGTGCAAACCAGACGGAACCTGGGATAAAGCTTAAAAATCCAACTGGGGCCAGCCAGCCGCCGAAGAACAATATTGTTACCAAGGCAGTCATTGCGAATAAATACACATACTCAGCAAGCATAAAGAACGCCCAGCGGAATCCGGAATATTCAACGTGATAACCGGCGACAAGTTCTGATTCCGACTCTGGAAGGTCAAATGGTACCCGGCTTAATTCCGCAGTCGATGCCGTTAAAAAGATCAAAAAGGCAATGGGCTGCAACAAAATAAACCAGCCATGTTTTTGTGCCTCAACAATATCATTTAGGTTCATGCTGCCGGAAAGTAAGATAATTCCGAGCAGTGACATGACGAGCGGGATTTCATAGGAAATCATCTGCGCCGTGGCCCTTGCCCCTCCGAGTAACGAATATTTATTGTTTGAAGCCCATCCACCCAGTAATATCCCGAATACCGTCATTCCGGAAATGGCTACATAATACAAGAGACCAACGTTTAAATCGGCAAATTGGAACTTATCGGTGAACGGAATTGTTGCCAGCACCATAAATGATGGCGCAAACGCAATCACTGGCGCTAGAATAAACAGCGGTTTATCGGCGACTTTTGGGATAATATCTTCTTTTAATAACAGTTTGAGAACGTCAGCTACGGTTTGCAATAATCCGAAGCGACCGCCGACTTGGTTCGGGCCATGACGGTTTTGCATGTAACCCATGACCTTCCGCTCAGCTAAAATCGAATACGTGACAAAGCCCAGGACAACTAGCAGTAATACTAAGGCGAACACAAAGAAAAAGATGAAGTTGTACCAGCCGGGACTTGAGTGAAGCAGTTCTTCAACCATCAGCCGTCCACCTCTCCTAGCACAATATCAATTGCTCCTAAAATCGCAATCATATTGGCGATATTTTCTCCCACCAATAGCTTTGGAAGAATTTGCAGATTATAGAAGGATGGCCTTCTAAACTTTAAGCGATACGGTTCTTTTTTACCATCGCTGGAAATATAGCAGCCGATTTCGCCGCGTGGTGACTCAATCCGTACAAATGCTTCCCCTTTTGGCGCCTTAATGATTTTTGGCACCTTCGCCATAATCGCACCTTCTGCCGGGAATTGTTCGCATGCCTGCTCTAAAATTTTTAATGATTCTTCGATTTCCTTTGTGCGGACATGGTAGCGTGCTAACGCATCGCCGCCTTCTTGGGTAATCACATCAAAATCAAAGCGGTCATAAATGGAGTACGGCTCGTCTTTACGAAGATCCCATTTCACGCCCGTACAGCGGAGATTTGCACCGCTAAGCGAATAATTAAGCGCGTCTGCCTTCGTATATTGACCAATCCCGGTTACCCGGTTAACGAAGATTTCATTCCCGGTGACAAGCGAATGATATCCTTCCACTTGTTTGCGCATGTATGGAATGAATTCTTTTACTTTTTCAATCCAGCCTTCAGGAGCATCCCACTTCACACCGCCGACACGCATATAGTTAAAGGTCAAGCGGCCGCCTGAAAGCTCGTTTAATAGGTTAATAATCATTTCCCGCTCACGGAACATGTAAATAAATGGACTGGTAGCCCCAAGGTCTAGCAAATATGTACCCCACCAAACCAGGTGGCTGGCAATACGCCCTAATTCCATGGCAATCACTCTTAGGTATTCAGCCCGTTCCGGTACTTGAGTGCCCATCATCGTTTCCACGGCATGGCAGATGACATAGTTATTGGTCATCGCTGACAGATAGTCCATCCGGTCAGTATATGGAATAATCTGCGTATACTGCAGGTTTTCTGCCAATTTTTCGGTACCCCGGTGCAGATAACCAATAACCGGTTCTGCCTTCGTAATCAACTCCCCATCCAGGTGGACGACAAGCCGGAAAACCCCGTGGGTACTCGGGTGCTGTGGACCTACGTTGAGGACCATTTCTTCTGTTCTAATCACTGGCTACACCTCCACGTCATACGGCTCATAGTCTTTTCTCAGTGGATAGCCAATCCAATCTTCTCCAAGGAAAATCCGATGCAAGTTGGGATGTCCGATAAATCTAATCCCGAGCAAATCATAGGCCTCACACTCAGGCCAATCTGCCCCAGCCCAGACGGACTGTACCGATTCAATGATTGGGTTATCCCGATCGAGTTTCACTTTTACTGCAACCGACTGACGATTTTTAAAGGAGAATAAATGAAGATATAATTCCATATAGGTTTCGTAATCTGTCCCATGCAGCTCTGATAAGTAATCAAACCCTAACAGTTCGTTATATTTTAAAAATTGAGCCAGCTTCAAGTAGGCTTCCCGTTTGACTACTAGTGTCGGGACATCTTTTGATAGTTTGTTAATGTAGGAATCTTCTAAAGCATTAGATCCCAAATTTTCTTCAATCACTTTGATATATTTATCGAGGATTGGCTGGTTCGGTGATGGCTTTGCTTCTGCTACCTCTGCTGCAGCAGCTGCTCCGCCTTTTGCTGCAGCTGCTGCCTTCGCTTTGGCGGCCGCTGCTGCTTTCGCTTTGGCCTTCGCCGCGGCGATTGCTTTGGCCTTTTCGTCATCACCAGCTACGGCTGCTCCGTTTCCTCCGGCGGCTGCCTTGGCCTTTGCTGCGGCGGCTGCTTTTGCTTTGGCCGCTGCGGCTGCTTTCGCCTTCGCTGCTGCCGCGGCTTTCGCCTTTGCGTCTGCTGAGACACTTTCGCTTGCTTCACCGCTGTTGTCAGCTGCTGTCCCTGCCAGTTCCATCGCTTTGCGTTTTGCTGCTGCCGCGGCCTTCGCTTTGGCGACAGCTGCCGCTTTTTTCTTTGCCAGGTCATCCCGTTCACTCGTTGTTTCTGCTTCCGGTGATGCGGCTTCTGCTGCTGGCTCTTCTGTTGCATCTGCGAGGCCTTCGCGTTTCTTTTTCGCTAATGCCGCTGCTTTTGCCTTCGCTGCGGCGGCGGCTTTTTTCTTCGCTAGATCGTCTGATTCTGTGGCTTCACTTGCTTCCGACGATGCGGCTTCTGCTGCTGGCTCTTCTGTTGCATCTGCGAGGCCTTCGCGTTTCTTTTTCGCTAATGCCGCTGCTTTTGCCTTCGCTGCGGCGGCGGCTTTTTTCTTCGCTAGATCGTCCCGTTCACCGGCAGTTGTTGTTTTTTCTAGCTCATCAGCTGACGCTTCAGGTTCGCTCTGCTTTGCTGCCTCTTGAGCTGCCTTTGCCTGCCGCTTCGCTAGTGCTGCCGCTTTCGCTTTCTCCGCAGCCTCCCGCTTTAATTTTTCAAGATCCTTTTCCCCGCTCATCGACTAGATCACCTTCTTCCCAGTCTTCGCTTCATATTTGATTTTTTCCTTCAACTTATTAACGCCGTAAATTAGCGCTGCCGGATTTGGAGGACATCCCGGGATGTACACGTCAACTGGGACAATTTGGTCGACCCCTTTGACTACTGAATACGATTTAACATACGGTCCGCCGGCTGTGGCACATGAACCCATGGCGATGACCCATTTTGGTTCTGGCATTTGATCATACAATCGTCTCAGAATCGGCGCCATTTTTTTCGTCACCGTTCCAGAAACAATCATACAGTCAGATTGCCGTGGTGATGGCCGGAAAAATGAACCAAAACGGTCCAAGTCATAGTGGGCGGCCCCTACACCCATCATTTCAATCGCACAACAAGCCAGACCAAATGTTACCGGGTAAATGGAACTGCTTCGCGCCCAACCCTTCACTTGCTCCAGCGTCGTAAAAAATACATTTCGCTTTAACTCTTGCAATTCTAATTCTGTAATGCCATCTACTTTTAAATCCATCGTAGCACCTTCTTTTTCCAAGCATATACTAGGCCAATTAAAAGCATAATGACAAATAACAACATTTCAATTAATGCAAAAACGCCCAGCTTATCGTACGCAACTGCCCATGGATATAAAAACACTGTTTCTACATCAAAAATGACAAACATCAGGGCAAAAATATAATAGCGGACATTGAACTGCACACGAGAATCGTGAACTGGATCAATACCGCTCTCATATGTGGTATACTTTTCCGCACTTGGCTTAAACGGGCGCAAAAGTTTTCCAAGAAATAACGCCACCACTGGCAGCAAAATCCCGAGACACAGAAACACAAACACTATCAGATAATTATTCTGATATACATTTAATAGTTCCATGCCATCCCCTCCATGTCGAATATTTTCATACTTGAGAAAATTGTAACCGAATTCATTATAGCACTGTTACAAATTTGTGTCGACAAACCGAACCTTTTAAATAGTGGGAATCTTTTCTGCTAAAAATATTTTTCTAAAAGGCAAAAATCAGCCTTGTTTTTATTTCCGATAATTGATTTTAAAATTCGCTTCGACAAAAAATTATTTTTTCAATTGCTGAAATCGTAAAGTTGTCCTCAGCAAATTTGCGCAGTTCTAGTTATTTTTTGTACAGTTTTTCAGTCCCTGTGATGGCCACCTCTATCAACATATTCGTTGTGGTGAAATTCATGCAGGATTTTCCCAGGGTAGTACGGTCGCTTGCGAATTTGAGTCTTTTGCTCTAGCTATGTGCCCCTGTCTTAATTTAGTATTAATCTTGTGGTTCTTCCAATAGGCACCTTCTATTGGACAGCTTTTCGCGTTTCTCTCTGTTTCTGTCCAATAGGCACCTTCTATTGGACAGCTTTTCGCGTTTCTCTGTTTTTCTGTCCAATAGACACCTTCTATTGGACAGCTTTTCGCGTTTCGCTGTGTTTTTGTCCAATAGACACCTTCTATTGGACAGCTTTTCGCGTTTCTCTCTGTTTTTGTCCAATAGGCACCTTCTATTGGACAGCTTTTCGCGTTTCTCTCTGTTTTTGTCCAATAGACACCTTCTATTGGACAGCTTTTCCCCGTTCTCTTTGTTTTTGTCCAATAGACCGCTGGCTGCGGAATTTACCCACGCCATATGCGGAACGCCCCACACTCCCGTCCTAAACGATAGAAAAAGCCCCTTAAGTCGGGTGCGCGTAGGCACCACCCGACTTAAGGGGCTAGTCAGCAAATCAACAATTAACATTTATTAAAATTTACGTTCCGCTATTGACAGGCGGTTGATCGCGCGACGTAATGCCAGCTCGGCACGTTTGAAGTCCACGTGTGCCGTCTTTTGCTCTTGTAATCGCTGTTCAGCACGCTCTTTCGCCCGCATTGCACGTTCGACATCGATGTCTTCAGATCTCTCGGCAGCCTGGGCTAAGACGGTAACCTGATCAGGGCGAATCTCTAAAAAGCCGCCGCTAACCGCAACATACTCGGTTTTACCGTCCTTTTTAATACGAACTGAGCCAATTTCAAGCGGTGCCACCATCGGGACGTGACCGGGTAAAATACCCAACTCACCTGTTTTGGCCTTGGTACTCACCATCTCCACATCTGATTCATACACCGGGCCATCGGGAGTTACAACACTGACTTTAATCGTCTTCATTTTTCACCCTCCCCGGCTGGATTAAACTTCTACACCCATGCGTTTTGCAGCCTCAACCACATCTTCAATAGGGCCGACAAGACGGAAGGCATCTTCTGGAAGATGGTCGTACTTGCCTTCAAGAATTTCTTTAAAGCCACGAACGGTTTCTTTAACTGGTACATATGAACCTGGCTGGCCAGTGAATTGCTCAGCCACGTGAAAGTTTTGTGATAAGAAGTTTTGGATCCGACGCGCACGGGCAACGACTAACTTATCCTCATCAGAAAGTTCGTCCATACCAAGGATGGCGATAATATCCTGTAATTCACGATATTTTTGTAACGTTTGCTGCACTCGGCGAGCTACATCGTAATGCTCTTCACCAACAATATCAGGTGACAATGCACGTGAAGTGGAAGCAAGTGGGTCCACCGCAGGGTAGATACCCATTTCAGAAAGCTTACGCTCAAGGTTTGTTGTTGCATCTAAGTGGGCGAAAGTTGTAGCCGGAGCCGGGTCAGTATAGTCATCGGCTGGTACGTAAATCGCTTGAATCGATGTAACAGAACCTTTATTTGTTGAAGTGATCCGCTCTTGCAAGCGACCCATTTCTGTCGCAAGTGTAGGCTGGTAACCAACGGCAGATGGCATCCGGCCAAGTAACGCGGAAACCTCAGAACCTGCCTGCGTGAAACGGAAGATATTATCGATGAACAATAATACGTCTTGTCCTTGCTCATCACGGAAATATTCAGCCATGGTCAAACCGGTCAAGGCAACGCGCATACGTGCTCCTGGCGGCTCGTTCATTTGTCCGAATACCATCGCTGTTTGCTTGATAACGCCGGAGTCTGTCATCTCATGATAAAGGTCGTTCCCTTCACGAGTACGCTCACCTACGCCAGCAAAAACGGAAATACCGCTGTGCTCTTGCGCAATGTTATTGATTAATTCCTGGATTAACACGGTTTTACCGACACCGGCACCACCGAAGAGACCAATTTTACCACCTTTAATATATGGGGCAAGCAAGTCTACTACCTTAATACCTGTTTCTAGAATTTCAACCTTAGTTGAAAGATTTTCGTATGATGGAGCTTCGCGGTGAATCGAATCACGACGGGCACTTGCAGGAATATCACCTTTCAAGTCAATTGCTTCACCTAATACGTTAAATACACGGCCCAAAGTTGGTTCCCCAACTGGAACTGAAATCGGAGCCCCCGTATCTTCTACTTCCATTCCACGTGTTACACCATCCGTAGACGCCATCGCAATCGTACGAACCGTATCATCACCTAAATGAAGGGCTACTTCAAGGGTTAAGTTAATATCAACTTCAGATTCATTTTGCGCTTTACGTACAATTCTCAGCGCATTATAGATCTCAGGAAGATTGTCGTCATCGAACTTAACGTCAACAACCGGACCCATAACCTGAAGAACATGTCCTTTGCTCATCAATTTTCCCTCCTAACTTACTGTTTCGAACCAAGCAAGGGGCAACTTCAGTTTTTCAAAAAAAGAAACTTGTGTCCCACACTCTACTTGGCCTCGTTCTAAGATGAAGTCTGGAACGACCGCATCATTCCTACGTCGACAAAAATCTCAATAACGTCTCTAAAAACGTGTGTATTTTTTCAAAAAAGCTACTTACCCTACTCCAGTGCCGAGGCACCGCCGACAATCTCGGTTATTTCCTGCGTAATCGCAGCCTGGCGGGCACGGTTGTAGCTAAGAGTATAGTTCCGAATCAATTCATGTGCATTGTCAGTAGCATTGCGCATGGCTGTCATCCGGGCAGCATGTTCACTGGCTTTACTGTCCAATAAAGCACCGTAAATCAAGCTTTCTGCGTATTGCGGCAACAATACTTCTAAGATTGCTTCAGCATCTGGTTCAAACTCATAGGAAGCTAATTTATGAGTATTTGCTGGCGTAATATCCGTTAACGGAAGGAGCTTCTTCTCGGTTACTTCTTGGGAAATTGCACTTACATAGTGACTGTAATAGATATTAAGTTCATCAAATGTTCCATCCGCAAACATGCCGACGGTTGTACTTGTTATATCTTTGATATCTTGGAAGTTTGGCTGATCGTGAACCCCGATAATTTCCAGGGCTACGTTGTAACCGCGCTTCACAAAAAAGTCGCGTCCGATGCGTCCGATGGCAATAATCGCAAATTCATCTTTGGATTTATGACGGCTTTGGATTGTTTGATAAACACGACGGATAACGTTACTGTTAAACGCACCGGCCAGTCCGCGGTCTGATGTAATCACGATATACCCTGTCTTTTTCACTGGACGATGGGTTAACATCGGATGGACGGCGCCGCCTGTACCAAGAGCGATCGATGCGGTTACTTCCTGGATTTTTTCCATATAAGGCACAAAAGATTTGGCGTTCAGAACACCGCGATTCCATTTCGCGGCCGAGGTCATCTCCATTGCCTTCGTTATTTGACTTGTCTTCTTCGTCGAATTAATCCGCGTTTTTATATCGCGTAATGATGCCATAGGTTCTCACCACCCTTGCTTCTGTTGAATAGCGGGGTCAGACCCATGCGGAATCAGACCCCCTTGAACTGTTACTGTTGTTCAGAAGTTGCAAACGTCTTTTTGAAGGCGTTGATTGCTTCTGCCATATCTTCGTCGGAAGGAAGATCCTTCGTCGTTACGATTTGGTTTAACAGCTCTTTGCGGTTGTGATCAAGCCAACCATAGAATTCAGCTTCAAAGCGACGGATATCCTGAACCGGAATATCATCAAGGAAACCGCGGGTTAAGGCATAAAGAATCATAACCTGCTTTTCAACCGGAAGCGGCTTGTTCAAGTCTTGTTTTAAGACTTCAACGGTGCGGGCACCACGGGCAAGCTTCGCTTGAGTTGCCTTATCAAGGTCAGAACCGAACTGTGCAAATGCTTCTAGTTCACGATAAGATGCCAGGTCTAGTCTTAGTGTACCAGCAACTTTTTTCATAGCCTTGATCTGTGCCGAACCACCTACACGGGATACGGAAAGACCTGCGTTAATCGCCGGACGAACACCGGAGAAGAAGAGGTCGGATTGTAAGAAAATCTGTCCATCTGTGATGGAGATAACGTTTGTTGGAATATAAGCAGAAACGTCGCCTGCTTGTGTTTCAATAAATGGCAATGCTGTGATCGAACCAGCGCCAAGCTCATCATTTAATTTCGCAGCACGCTCTAGTAAACGAGAGTGTAAGTAGAATACATCCCCTGGATAGGCTTCACGACCTGGAGGACGGCGAAGTAACAAGGAAAGCTCACGGTATGCAGATGCTTGCTTTGATAAGTCATCATATACGATTAATACGTGCTTACCGTTGAACATGAATTCCTCACCCATGGCAACCCCTGCATATGGTGCTAAGAATAGCATTGGAGCAGGCTGTGAGGCCGATGCAGAAACAACGATAGAATAGTCTAAGGCGCCATTTTTACGAAGAGTTTCAACCGCGTTACGAACGGTTGATTCTTTCTGACCGATAGCAACATAGATACAAATCATGTTTTGGTCTTTTTGGTTGATGATGGTGTCAATTGCCACCGATGTTTTACCAGTTTGGCGGTCACCGATGATTAACTCCCGCTGACCACGGCCGATTGGTACAAGCGCGTCAATCGCTTTAATACCAGTTTGCAGTGGCTCATGAACCGATTTACGAGCCATAACGCCTGTTGCCACCATCTCAACAGGGCGGGTTTTTGATGCGTTAATTGGACCAAGACCATCGATTGGTTGTCCTAGAGAGTTAACAACACGTCCAATCAGTTCCTCACCAACGGGAACCTCCATGATGCGTCCTGTGCGGCGAACCTCATCACCTTCACGAATTTCGGTGAAAGGTCCAAGAATAATGATACCGACGTTATTTTCTTCAAGGTTTTGTGCCATTCCCATAACGCCGTTTGCGAATTCAACAAGTTCTCCGGCCATACAATTGTCAAGGCCGTGGACACGAGCGATACCGTCACCAACGGAGATAACTGTACCGACATCGGTCACTTGAATATCTGCCTGATAGTTCTCAATCTGCTTCTTTATCAGGGCACTGATTTCTTCAGCTTTGATGCTCATGAATTTCACCCCTATCAACTAAATCAATGTGCGTTCTAAACGGTCGAGTTTGCCGCGCAAACTGCCGTCATATATTCGGTTTCCGATGCGCAGCTTTAAGCCGCCCAGCAAATCGGAATCAACAAAGTTTTTAATGTATAATGATTTTTTGCCAATCTTGGCTGCGAAAATGGCAGAAATTGCTTCACGCTCCGCGTCTGACAGCTGCCTTGTACTGTATACATCCGCTGCGGCAACGCCCATTTCTTCGTTTGCCAGTTGTAAAAATTCATCAATCACAGCCTCAATATTATCTTCACGGTGGCGATCAACCAGGACCAATAATGTATTTAAGACATATTGATTTACTGACGAGAATGCTGAAGTTAACACCGCTTTTTTTGCCTCTTTCGTCAGTTTAAAAGAATGCAAAACAGCTTTAAGTTCAGGTGTATATCCTGTCACTTCTTTAACAACACGCAGGTCTTCCATTATTGGCTCGAGCAGCTGTTTTTCCTTTGCGATTTGCAAAAGAGCGAGCGCATAGCGTTTTGCTACCGTCGTGTTGCTCATCGTAAATCTCCTGCCTCTTTAATGTAGTCGTTAATAAGTTTATCTTGATCTTCCGCATTCAGTTCTTTCTCAATAACCTTGGACGCAATCATCACGGACAAGTGTGCCACTTGTTCGCGGATGGCAGCGACTGCCTTGTCTTTTTGCTGCTCGATTTCTACTTTGGCAGCTTCTTTTAAGCGCTCTGCTTCGCTGCGGGCGGCGTTAATAATTTCTTCACGCTGAACATCACCTTGCTTGCGGGCATTGTCGATTAAGCTTTGTGCTTCATTGCGTGCTTCTTTTAAGAGATTTCGTTGTTCTTCTAATAATTTCTCTGCTTCTTTACGGTTGTTTTCGGCCGCATCAATTTCGCTGGCAACATGCTGTGCACGCTGATCCATGATTCCCATCAGCGGGCCCCATGCGAATTTTTTCAATAAGAGCATTAACACAATAAACATCAACAGCTGGAACAAAATATCACCGGTATTAATCCCTGTATGTTCCGCTGCGCCTAGTACAAGACTGCTTGTTAACACCTCGCACTCACTCCCTTCAAGAGTCATTCCTGTATATCAAGACTAGCTTGCTTTCAACGTCATTTTTTAAAAAAATAGCGATAAAAACTACCGCTTTTTAGTTGTCCAGCTGCGTTCGCTAGCCCTTTGAGGTCACGAGCCACTTCGCAATTGAAGGCAAAGAACGCCTTCTAAATTTCTAATCGTCTTGTGCTTGTCGGGGCCTAAGCAAGCGAACTTCGCTTTTCTAGTCATAAATGAATGGCGAAGGTTCTCACGAATGATCTTCGCCATCTGTTGTGCATTCGATTATCTACCTTGAACCATGAACGCGATAACAACCGCGATAATCGGAATCGCCTCAACTAACGCAACCCCGATAAACATTGTTGTTTGGAGCATACCGCGAGCCTCTGGCTGACGAGCAATCCCTTCAACTGTACGAGATACGATAAGACCGTTACCAATACCAGCACCTAGTGCCGCTAAACCAATTGCAATTGCTGCTGCTAACATACCCATTAGAAAATTTCCTCCTTAAATGTATAAAAAAGTTGTTTTTTTATTGTTAATGGTCGCTGCTCACTTTGTGAGACAAATACACCATTGTTAACATGGTAAAGATAAATGCTTGGATGGCACCTACGAAGAGAGAGAATCCCTGCCATGCGAGCATTGGTACAGCTGCAACTAACCAGCCGGTCCCAAATGATCCTACATGCGACAGACTTCCTGCAAGCAATGCCAACAGGATTTCTCCGGCATAGATGTTTCCGTAAAGACGGAGACCAAGAGTCAGAGTATTTGCAAACTCCTCGATAATTTTAATTGGGAACATGAACCAGAATGGACGGAAGAATTCCTTCCCATATTCGGCTGTCCCTTTCATTTTCACACCATAATAGTGGGAGAGTGCGACAACCATCGTTGCCAGTGTTAACGTTATCGCCGGATCGGCAGTTGGAGATTTCCACCAAAGCTCGCCGTTAATTGTAACAGAGAATGGTAACCCCAGCATATTGGCGACGAAGATATACATAATAATGGTGATTCCAAGAATATGGAATCTGCCGCCGTCTTTCCAATCCATCGTACTGTTGATAATGTTTTTGACAAAATCCATAACCCATTCCATGAAATTTTGCATCCCAGTAGGCTTCATGGCTAGCTTGCGAGTCGATAGAACAGCGATCAAAAAGACAATGACGCTGGCAACCGTAATCATTAACACATTTGCCAAATTAAATTGCAGCCCAAGAAAGGTATATATCGGAGCTTCGTGATTCAACAGTTTCACCTCGCTTCCCTGCTAGTTATTTATTTTTGAGTGAGTGAATAAAAAAATCTATCATAATGACAATATAGGCTGTCATTAATCCAATTACAACAAAGATGATGTGAAGATATTGTGAATACGCCATGGAAACGACTACTGCGAGGGCTCCTGTTGCCAAGCGGGAAAGCATCCCAAGCGAGCGAACCTTTTCTCCCTTAACTACCTTTTCGCCAAATTGATTCATTTTCCGTGCCAACAGCCACAAATTAAAAAGGCTCAGACTTGTCCCAAATGCCAATCCAAGAAAGATTGATTGATAGGACGTGAAACCCCAGCCAAGTATGTATAATGCCATTAAATACAGCATCCATTTTTTGCTTCTATTGTATATTGCTTGAAGTTCCGGCATGGTGGCTTTAATCTCCTGAATAAAAGTGGCGGATTGATATTATCATCGAATAAATTCCTGCCGTTAGCCCGAGAAATAATCCGATAATTAGGAAAATTGGCTCTGTTTCCCAGTGCTGGTCAAGCCATTTCCCTGCAAAAATACCAATCAGTGTGGATCCCGCCAGCTGAGCGAGAATGGCAGACATTAAACCCATTGCTTTAAATGGGTTACGGTCATTTTTCATCGTATTCATCCCCATCTTCACGAGAATGATTTTGGTGTGCCTCATGAGAGTATATCATTACGAACAGGCTGTGACAAATTTGTGAAAACCCTCTCATTTACATCCTTTGTTAGCATACAATAGGCACCCATCAATGTCAATTGATTTACATGAATTATCCCACAATTAAACTGGCAGAATTACTTTCAGTTACCATTGATTGTAAACACTATAATTGTATTGTAAAAATCGAACAGAAACCACCAGATTTGTGTCTATTTTGTGAACATTTCTCAATTAAGAAAATAACCGCCGAGTTTTCCGGCGGTACTGAACATTATTTGATAATAGCAATCATTGTTTCAATATAGTCTTCTTTCCCAGCCTTTTTTGCAAAAACTTTCGCGAGATACGTTCCCGATGCGGGCAGTTCACTATCGGAAAAATCTTTACGAATTAAGCCTTTCTTCACATTTTTCCTAGTATCTAAAAAGGTGACAAAATGATAGCTCTCCGGGTCAAATAGAGCAATCCCAAATTCCTCTGCACCGCCGGGCAAATAGACTTCATAGCGATAACTGCCTGGGGTGTCTGCTTCGGCAAAATCAAAACCCATTACCCTTGGGTAGCCCGGCTCCTCAAGAACATATAAATAAGGGATCTCGGTCAGCTCCGTGCCTGTCTTTAACATAATAAAGCCGTCATGAATCTTCTTTTTAAACAGCCGCGGGTTGACAATGAGACGGATATTGACCGTCTTTGTCTCTTTTGGTTTTAACGTAAAAGGGAGGGGAAATTTCCATTCCAAGCCTTCTTCAGCAAACGGGATGTCAAACGTATATCGCTGCTGTTTGCTACCCGTATTCTCAACCTTAAGTTGGGCTTCATGGACATTTCGCTTTACGGTATATTTACCAAAACGAACAGCCCCGGGTGTCACGAGAGTTGCAGTTTGAACTGCCTGGGCGATTTGGATTCTGCCGGCACCTTGTTCGAACGTATGGTAGCGGAGTGGTTCACGGAAATCAGCCTTGCTGTTTCTGTATTGCGCGTCTGTTTGTTCAATAAGCGGTTTGGCCGTATTCATCAGCGCGGCTTTAACTTGCTCCGGTGTCCAGTCGGAGTGTGCCTGCTTAATAAGTGCACAGGCTCCAGCAACATGCGGTGCGGCCATGCTCGTGCCTTGCAAGGATAAGTAGCCGCCACCGGGGATTGTTGAGTTAATCGCCACCCCGGGCGCAAGGATATCTGGCTTAATATCCCATGTTCCGGTCACCGGTCCCCTCGAGCTGAACTCGGCCAACTGGTCTTTTTCCTTTACTATGGTCAGGCGGACGGTATTGTTTTTCAGATTGCGCTTTAAAAATTCCCCGTCCCGCTTTGTGAGTGAACCTGCTGGAATCGATGAGGACGCCTCGAGATTGCCAAGCAGATTGCCGCTACTGTTATTGTAAATTAACACCGCCTTGGCCCCCGCATCCTCGGCATTTTTGACTTTTTCAAAAAAGGTTAGTCTCCCCCGTTTGATAAGAGCAATTTTTCCTGTGACATTTCTAAGGTCCTGTTTGCGTCCGATTCCACCGTCTACTAGGTCAAATGAACGATCCTGTGCCCATTTTGCTGAACCCGTCAGGTGCTGAATGCGAATTTTTTCCCGCTTTCCTTCTATTAATAGGAAGGGAATTTCCATTGTTGGAGTCGAGGCACCAACCGAGATGGCTTTCGATGCCGTACCGGGGGATCCAACCGTCCAAATATTAGGCCCCGAGTTGCCGGCTGCTGCAACGGCAACAATGCCTTTGTCAACGGCGCGGTTGAGGGCGAGACTAATGGGCAGATCCGGACCGTTTATACTATTACCTAGTGATAAATTAACGATATCAACCTTGTCTTTGATCGCTTGGTCAATCGCTGCCAGTACCTGCTCTGTTGTTCCGGCGCCGCCTGGTCCGAGAGCGCGGTAAGCCTTTATATTGGCCTCAGGAGCCACGCCTTTAAGTTTTCCATTAGCAGCAATGATGCCAGCAACATGGGTACCATGGATCGTTTCTTGGCCGAGGGCGAGGGTCTCCATCGGATCTCGGTCATTATCGACTAAATCATAGCCACCATGGTAATTAGTTTTGAGATCGGGATGGGTGTAGTCCACACCGGTATCAATGACCCCAACCGTAATCCCCTTTCCTGTGAGGCGCTGGTTATGGCTATCGTACAGGCCGCGGACGGTATCACCACCAATAATGTTGATGCTCTCCTCGGTTTGGACTTGATAGGTCGTTACCGGCGAAACCGCGATGATTTGCTGCTGCTTTTGCAGGTCGGCAATAACGTCCGGAGGTGCCTGAATCGAAAAACCATCTACTGCTTCTTGAAAAATATGCCTTAGCTTCACACCCTTGTACGGTGCTAGTAGGCGATGGATGGCTTCCGGTGTATGCGGCTTTTTGAGCACAACGACGGCAACTTTTTCTTCCGTTTCGGCGGGGATGGGTGGATGAGTGAGCGTGTTGCCGGTTGCTGCGAGCGGAGGGCTTCCCGTGGACAGCAGGTGGCTGGTTGCTACGAGCGATTTGCTGGTTGCGAGCGGAGTTCCGGTTGCTGCGGGCGCATGGCTTCCCGTGGACAGCAGGTGGCTGGTTGCTACAAGCGATTTGCTGGTTGCGAGCGGAGTTCCGGTTGCTGTGGGCGCATGGCTTCCCGTGGCCAGTGGATTCCCGGAGGCAATAAATGGTTGAAGTGCTAACAGAAAGGAAAATAGAAATTTCATGCAAGACCTGACCCCTTTTTCCATAGCGTTTTCCAACGTCAGAGAAATTATGCAGAGAAAAGGGTAGTGTTGGTGGGAAACAGGGGATAGCCTGGGGAGCGAGGAGATATTGAGAAATAGCGGTAAAGAATCCGTTTAAAATGAGAAATACCGCTATTTTCTTAAAAATAAAAGGAGTTTTTCCGGCTATATGATCCAAATCTTTAGATTTTTGCTTATTTGGAGCAGTTAATCGGAATAATTACCCTTATATGCTCCTCTTATGCCTCTACTTTATACAATAGCCGGAATCTCTCCGTCTATGAATTCTCATCCCTTCACGACAGACACCATTGAATCCTAACATTTTGATACATCACAGAAGGCTCTGGGTCGACCATATGGTTCTCTTACACAAATTAAGCCAGGCTACCCGCCTGGCTCATTCAATCATTCATTCTATTTTGTTCCAAATAAGCGGTCGCCTGCATCGCCTAGGCCAGGAACAATGTAACCATGGTCGTTTAGTTTCTCGTCCAAAGCAGCAATGTAGATATCGACATCTGGATGTTCCGTTTTCACTGCTTCGACACCCTCTGGAGCAGCGATTAAACACATAAATTTGATATGTTTGGCACCACGTTTTTTCAAGGCATGGATGGCATCAATTGCTGAGCCTCCGGTTGCCAACATTGGGTCGACGACAATAAAATCACGTTCTTCCACGTCGTTTGGCAGCTTCACATAGTATTCAACCGGCTTTAACGTCTCTGGATCGCGGTATAAGCCAACATGGCCAACTTTTGCAGCCGGAATCAACTTTAATACGCCGTCAACCATACCAATGCCGGCACGCAAAATTGGCACCAAACCGATTTTTTTACCAGAAAGAACTTTTGATTTGGCCTTGCAAACCGGTGTTTCAATCTCGATGTCTTCAAGCGGCATATCTCTGGTGATTTCAAATGCCATCAATGTTGCGACTTCATCAACGAGCTCGCGGAATTCCTTCGTACCAGTATTTTTATCCCGTATGTAAGTTAGTTTGTGCTGAATAAGCGGATGGTCGAAAACGTAAACCTTTGCCACACTAATCGCCCCTTTTTTTAAAAAAATATTTCACACTTCGACTAATTTTACAGAAAAACAACTGAATGGGCAACTTCAATGAAAAAAAAGGTTTGTGTCAAGTTCTTTCTTGTATGAATTATACACAAGGATACGTGTGCTGAGTCAATTCCATCCCTAGCTTAACAACAAAACCTACAATAGTTACTTATTAACAAGAGGGCGAGCCTACTCAAACATCCTAATCATTGATTGGCCAAGTTCAAAATTTTGGCTACATCCGCTTCATACAATTTAACAAAGTTCCCTAATGGTCCCTTTTCTGTCCCTTTTCTAGCCATTTCCTCGATACGAGCTTCTCCAATTCCAGCCTCTTTTAAGCTAATTGGCATACCTATAGAAGTTAGGAATTCTTCTGTTTTGCTAATTCCAGCCAGCGCCGTTTTCTCTAAATTATTTAAATCAATTTCTATACCCCACACCCTGTTGGCAAATTGAACAAACCGATTCACATCGTGCTTGTAAACATATTTCATCCAAGCTGGAAATACAGTGGCCAATCCAGCACCATGGGCTATATCATAAATTCCGCTGATTTCATGTTCAATATCGTGACTACCCCAATCGCCAATTCTCCCTGTACCCAGGATGTCGTTATGGGCAATCGTTCCTGACCACATGATTTCTGATCTTGCCTCATAATTCGTTGGGTTTTGGATTACAATTGGGGCATTGTTAATAATCGTCCTTAACGTAGCTTCACATAACCGATCTGTTAATTCCACATTTTTTTCATTGGTAAAATATCGTTCTAAAATATGAGCTATCATATCTGTGATTCCGCAGGCAGTTTGGTAAGCTGGCAATGTAAAGGTAAGCTCAGGGTTTAAAATAGAGAATTTAGGTCTCATCGTCGGGTGGCCTGCTGAGCGTTTATACCATCCCTCTTCATTTGTAATAACCGTCCCACTGCTTGTTTCACTTCCTGCTGCAGGGATAGTCAATATAGTTCCAATTGGTAAACAATCAACTACTTGGCCTTTCCCCTCGAATAAATCCCAAATATCGCCATCATAAACGACACCTGCCGCAATGGCTTTTGCAGAATCAATGACACTGCCGCCACCCACAGCTAGGATAAATTGAATATCATTTTCCTTGCAAAGTTTAATTCCTTCCCTTACAAGACTGACTCTTGGATTAGGCTTTACTCCACCTAGTTCAAAAATTTCTATCCCCTGTTCTGCTAATGACTGTACAACTGTGTCGTATAAACCACTTGCTTTAATGCTTCCTCCTCCATAATGAAGGAGAAGTTTTTTTCCGTAAACAACCGCTTCTTTCCCAACTAATTTTTCTGTTTCTCTACCAAAAATTAACTTCGTTCCATTTTGAAACACAAAATTTTCCATAAAAATCCCTCCAGACCAATAACGATGAGCGGCTTACTTAAGTAAAATTTACCGAACTCGAAAACCTCGAAACCGATCACGCGGACTACTTAGCTCGATGGGGAGCTTCTTAAGGTAGATTTACTCCTCTTGAACTTACATATAAAGAATACCACTCATCCCGGCTAAGTGTTACATTTACGGCCTCTGTACATGCTTTAATACGTGCTAGATTCGTAGTTCCAATAACCGGTTGAATTGCTGCAGGATGTTTCATAAGCCAAGCAAGAACAATCGCTTCCCTAGACACTTGTTTTTCTTCAGCGAGTTTTTGTACTAATAAGGCTGTATTCTTTACCTTCTCACTGGCACCCTCAAGGTTACGTCCTGTATATAATCCCTTTGCAAGTGAACCCCACGCTTGGAGTTGAATATTTTTTAATTGGCAATATTCTAGCGTCCCTTCAGGGAAAACATTGTCACGTGCGGCGATTTGATTCACATGCACACCTGTTTCAAGCCAACCGATCTTATCTAAGCTCATTTCTAATTGATTGACCACTAGCTTTTCAGTACTGTACCTTTGCAATAAACGGATTTGTCCAGCACTCATATTAGAAACACCAAAGTAACGAACCTTGCCCGAGGCTTTCAATGTGTTAAAAGCTTCACCTACCTCTCTGGCATCCATTAAAGTATCCGGACGGTGGAGCAATAAAACATCCAGGTAATCAATGTTTAGACGAGAAAGAATTCCATCGACACTTTCTAATATGTAAGACTTTGAAAAATCATAACGTGCAGGAATCCCTTTATCTTCTATTGGGAAACGAATCCCTAATTTAGACTGAATAATCATCTTTTCTCGTAAAGCCGGGTTTTCCTTCAGTACTTGACCAAATACAGTTTCAGCTTTTCCAAACGCATAAATATCGGCATGATCAAACATATTAATGCCGTTATCCAGCGCCACTTCTACGACTTCATGGGCCTGGCTGATATGTTTTGCTTCGATTGGGTCCTTGGTCCATCCTCCTCCAAGTCCCATGCATCCGTAGATAAGTCTACTAGCTGGTAATCCGTTCTCGTTTATTGGTAATTTCATCGAGATCATTTCTCCTTTTAAACAAAATATTTTGCAATATTCCCATATTGATCCACATAATCAATAACTGTTTTATTTGTTGTTAAATCAATAAACAACTTACAATATTTCTCATCTTTTTCCCATGAAAGCAGAATTTCATCATCGGCTGATTCCAATACTCTAAACTCTCCATTAAAAGCTTCGTACTCATTACGGAATCGGATGAGAGTCAACAACCTTTGTACGACTTCTTTCTCAAGAGACTCTTCAATTTCACTCAAACTGAAATTATGTCGATTGACTTCTCTGCCCTCTCCTGTTTTTTCCACACGTTCATAATCATTTTCCCCTGCAAGTAATCCAACGTAATAAACTTGAGGCACTCCCGGCACAAAGAATTGAATAGCCCTTGCTGCTAAGTATGCATCATCATCACAATTAAGAAGAGAATAATAGGAACCCCTTATTTGATGTACATCGAAACCGTCCTTTTCCTTATGCTCATCGGATAAAATAAGACTCAGAGATGCCCCTCTTTCCACACAAATATCTACTATTTTTTGTGCTTCCCTTGAGTCAATCAATTCATCCAAATCCGGCTTAACTGGAATACCGTCATGGCAATCAAGCATGGTGAACTGTTTATGCGGGCGTTTTTTTAGATAGTCTAGAAGATTCACGCCTGATTTATTTAGTAACGTATACAGTATTTGATAGGGCAGGATAAAATCATAAATCCAGAAGCCATGTTTAGCCAATTTATATTGAATAGAATAATGAGCATGTACCTCAGGAAGTAATTCAATTCCAAGTGAATCAGCTGTTTCCTTAATCCAGTCAAGAAATTTATAGATTTCTGGTTCTACAAAGAAACAGCTGCTCCCAAGCCTTTTACTGACATATCCGACTGCATCCAATCGAACAATCTTAACGTTATTTTTTT
>CCFE01000013.1 GCA_000752035.1 Bacillus rubiinfantis
AATACTCTAAACTCTCCATTAAAAGCTTCGTACTCATTACGGAATCGGATGAGAGTCAACAACCTTTGTACGACTTCTTTCTCAAGAGACTCTTCAATTTCACTCAAACTGAAATTATGTCGATTGACTTCTCTGCCCTCTCCTGTTTTTTCCACACGTTCATAATCATTTTCCCCTGCAAGTAATCCAACGTAATAAACTTGAGGCACTCCCGGCACAAAGAATTGAATAGCCCTTGCTGCTAAGTATGCATCATCATCACAATTAAGAAGAGAATAATAGGAACCCCTTATTTGATGTACATCGAAACCGTCCTTTTCCTTATGCTCATCGGATAAAATAAGACTCAGAGATGCCCCTCTTTCCACACAAATATCTACTATTTTTTGTGCTTCCCTTGAGTCAATCAATTCATCCAAATCCGGCTTAACTGGAATACCGTCATGGCAATCAAGCATGGTGAACTGTTTATGCGGGCGTTTTTTTAGATAGTCTAGAAGATTCACGCCTGATTTATTTAGTAACGTATACAGTATTTGATAGGGCAGGATAAAATCATAAATCCAGAAGCCATGTTTAGCCAATTTATATTGAATAGAATAATGAGCATGTACCTCAGGAAGTAATTCAATTCCAAGTGAATCAGCTGTTTCCTTAATCCAGTCAAGAAATTTATAGATTTCTGGTTCTACAAAGAAACAGCTGCTCCCAAGCCTTTTACTGACATATCCGACTGCATCCAATCGAACAATCTTAACGTTATTTTTTTGAAATTCACCAAAAAATCGGTTAGTAGTTTTCTTACCTTCGGCGATTTCGTATCTAAATCAATTTGTTCGGAAGGATCTGTTTTTCCAAATGTTGTCCAGACTTTTTCTACCTCACCTGTTTTTTCAATTGTAAAAGTGGAGTAAGGCACCAGTCGGCGCAGGAACATTTTATCAATATCCTCCTGAACTGGTTCTCCATCATTCCAATACTTATCTAAAGTGATAAATAAATCGGCATATTCCGATTGGCGCCCCTTTTCGAGGAAATCACGGAAATACTCTGACTGTTTGGATATATGATTTACCATCAAATCAACTAAAATATCAAAGTTCTCCCCAATTTCTCTTATATTATTCCATGAGCCAAAGCTTGGTTCGATTTCTAAATAGGTTAGCGGGGCAAACCCTCTATCACCTGATGAGGGAAATGGCGGCAAAATATGAATACCACCTTTAAAAATATCCATAAAATATTTTAATAAAACTTGGTTAAGAATCTTTAAGTTTCCACCCAATGAGTCTGGATAAGTGATTAACTGTACTTGATTTTTTACTGTCATCCACAAATCCCCCTACAATCCATACATTGTTTTTATTTCTTCTAATTTTGGCAATTCAACTACTGCTCCTGTATATTTCAATTTATAGGCACTAACGGCAAATCCCAAAAAGGTGGCTTCTTTAATTGAATAGCCTTTTATTATAGCAGTATAAAAGCCCGACCAGAACGCATCACCAGCTCCTGTCGTATCTACTACCTCTGTAGCCAAACTTTCTAACCGAATCACTTCTGTGCCGTTCGAAACGATGGCACCATCCTTCCCTAATGTTAAAATGACCAACTTTGCGCCTAGACCCAAAAACTTGTTAATTTGATTTTCAGGCGTATCTTTACCAAATAATCTTTCTGCATCATCTTCAGATGGCTTTATGATATCCACCTTCCCAATGATGGATTTTACATATTTAACACCATCTTCACCCTTCTGCCAAAGTAGCGGATGATAGTTGGGATCGAAGCATACTAGTTTATCATTCCTTCCTGCTGTATCAATCATCTTTTCAATGGTTGCACGGGCTGGCAATCTCGAGATGGGCCAACAGGAGAAGTGCAGAATCTTAGAATTTAATAATGCCTTTTCAAGTTCTAATGTATAAGATAAATGATAGTCAGCTTCCCTATAAAATATTGGGACAGGGTTTGTCTTGCTTTTGGTAACCAGCACCATACTTGTGGCATGCTCGACCTGTTGTACACATTTCGTACCAATACCCGCATTTTGCAAATGCCTCAATAAAAAATTTCCTAACCCGTCAATCCCAATAGCTGATGCCACAAGGGATCGAATCCCAAGTCTTTTTACGTTCATTGCAATATTAGAAGGTGAGCCACCGAAAAACTTATGATAGGTATTGCTGGAGAAATCATCATCATAATCTTCGGATATCATATCGATAAGAAGTTCTCCTACAGTTAAAATATCGTTGTCATTATTCTGAAGTTCAATTCTTTCATTAAAGTTAAACATGATAGGCCCCCAGATTATATGTACACCTCATAGGCTATATGCAGTTTTATCATTTATTACTTATTGAAAACTATCTCATTGTGCCCATCTTCTGGTTGACGTCCTTACTTCTTGATTAGGAGTTTTCAGTGCTTCTTCCATCATGAGAGAAATATAGGTGTCTTGTAATGCTTCCTGTAAAGAATAGAATTCTTTGCCGGTTGACAAATATTCGCCCATCAGCAGCATACAGGCAGCCACGGCAATTTCATCATCATTCAATCGTGCATTCGTAACCGGATTCTTATAGACGAATTCTTCACCTAACATGATGCCAAAGTGCGACCATTCCTGGTTACTATATTTTCCTAAATCGATACGGTTCAATTCTTGTGTTACAGGAACGTTACCAGGTGTAAGATACCTTACCGTCAAGTCATCAATTTCCCCTCTCACTCCTTGCACGGTCAATTGCCGCGTGCGAATAAACGAGTGATACTGGGCCGGATCTGAAAAATCAAAGAAAGCAACTTTCCCATTATCAAATTCCAATGTCAAACGATCTCTTGTACAGGAAAAGACCTCCCCATCAAAAGTCATACCTTCTCTTCCATATGTTTCCGTAATATCGAAGGAAAATCTTTTCCCGTAGATGACACAGTTCTCAAATCCTACACTGAGGAACTTCCTAATCATACTTACACCGTGATATCCATGAAGTGATGAAAGATTAATATTTGCTATTTCCCCGAGTTTGCCATCTTGAACTACTTTCAACCATGAGGTATAGAGCGGCTGGAGAAAATATTGTTCGGCTATCTGGATTTTAGCATTGTATTTTTTTGCTTGTTCCCACAGTTCTTCCAATGCTTGTACTGTTTCACCAGGAGGTGTTTCACATAAAACTGGGATGCCCTTCTTGAATAAATCAATACAATAATCGCTTACTGTCCCTCTTTTTATTGACAGGACCACATAATCGGGATTGCTTTCCATTAAGTCATCAAGCGTATTAACCACGTTAACACTAAACTTTTGCGAGAACTTTTCCCCTTTTTCCTTGTCCCTTATCAATACATCGGTTACTTCAAATTTTTCCGGAACGGCTTTGGCAATGCGAATGTAAAATTCCGCCCGCCAACCTGATCCTATAAGCCCAAATCGAATTTTCTCCATTCTGTATTACTCCTTTAAAATTCCGTCTTCTTTTATTCTTTCACTCCACCAGTAGTTAACCCGGCAATAATTTTCTTTTGGAAAATAAGAACCAACACAATTAACGGTACCGTAACAACAATGGACGCTGCGGCCATATCGCCCCAAGGAAGTTCATAATTACTTGGGAACAGCGCAATGCCCACAGGCACAGTCCGCATATTGTCATCCGTCATAAATGTTAAGCCGTAAATATATTCATTCCAGGAATTAATAAATACCAAGAGGGCAACCGAAAAAGTTGCAGGCTTTATTAACGGAAGCATAATTTTGAAAAAGATTTGAAATCTTGAACAGCCATCGATGATTGCCGCTTCCTCAATCCCTTTAGGCAATTGGCTGAAAAAGTTAGTCAATAACCAAATCGATAACGGCAATGCAAAGGTAATATACGGGATGATGAGACCAGCATACGTATTCAATAATCCCAGATTTTTCAAAATCAAAAATAATGGACTCACGGTTGAAATCGTGGGAAACATAGAAATACTCAAAATGGCCATAAGCAAGATTTTTTTCCCTTTAAACCGCAGCCTTGCCAATGCATAGGATGCTGAAGCACCTATTAATATACTTAATATTGTGGTAATAAATGCAACGACAAAACTATTTAAGAGGTACCGTGCAAACGGGTGCTTTTCGAATACATTAAAATAAAATTGTATGTTTATTTTGCTAGGAAGCCATTTTGCCGGTATGGAAGATATTTCGGAAAGCGGCTTAATTGAGGTTAGAAATTGCCAGATAAACGGCAGCATAATAAAAAACAAAAACAGTAAAACAAATAGATAAAATACGCCTGATCTAATCATTTTCATTTTTCTCGCATCCATCTGAATTCGCTCCTTTCTCCAGATTAAGTTAGGTTTTTCCCTATAGCCTTCATATATATCAGACTAATAATAAACACGATAATAAAGATAAAGATTGACAACGCTGAACCATATCCGAAGTTCAAGAATTTCATTAAATTATTATAGGCATACAGCGAAACACTTTCCGACCCATTTGCTCCGCCGGTCATAACAGACACTAAATCAAATACTCTAAATGCATCTAATGTTCTGAACAACAAGGCAACAAAAACGGTGCTCTTCACCATTGGCAAGGTAATTTTTATAAACGTCTGAATGGCATTCGCACCATCGATTTTTGCAGATTCATATAATTCATCAGGAATCATTTGCAGCCCGGCAAGAATCAGTAAAGCCATAAACGGTGCTGTCTTCCAAACGTCCGTAATCACTAGTGCCATGAATGTACCATCTTCTGTACTTAACCATGCTTTATAGGCATCAATAATTCCGAGTCGATACAATATATCATTAAACAAACCATATTGGTCATTATATATAAACTTCCACATGAGAGCTGATACTGTGGTTGGAATTGCCCATGGAATCAGAATTGCCGCTCTAACAAGTCCTCTACCTTTAAACTTTTTATTCATAATTAATGCTGCACCAAAACCAACTATCAATTCGAGAACAACGGTTGCAACCGTAAATTTAAGTGTAAATACTAATGAATGCAATGCTCGTGGATCTTGAAATAATTTTGTATAATTCTCTAAACCTATAAACGGATATCCTGAACCAGGATCCGTCAAAACCATCTCATGTAAACTAATCCAAAATGTTCTTACTATTGGATAAACTGCAATAACCAACAAAATGATGATTGCAGGGGACATCATGATCCAGGCATCTCTGGTTTCCTTCTTTTGCATCGAACTGCTCACTCCCACATTATCCTTTTCTATGAAAATCAACTGCAGAAAAAGTATGGTATTCTGCAGTTGAATCTTCATTATTACCTATTTGCTTAATTCCTCAATCTCACTTTGTGTATCATTCAACGCCTTTTCCACATCAACTTTGCCAGTTAATGCCAAATGGATATTTCGTTGAATTGCGTCGGAAACCTTTGCGTATTTTGGAGACATAGGTCTTGCTTTACCATTCATGATAATGCCATAAAAATCTTTATAAAATGGATTTACTTCAAGAACTTCAGCGTCCTTATAAACAGATTGCAGAACTGGCGGTTGTGCCGCAATTAAGTTCATTTCTTTTTGTGCTTTTTCACCAGATAAATATTTAATAAAGTCAATCGCAGCATCTTTATGTTGCTCATCAATAGACTTATTGATAACTAGATCAAGACCGCCTAAAGTAGAATGTGGTTCTGTGCCTTTCGGGCCGATTGGTAATGTAGTTACTCCCACTTTATCTTTCACTTTAGAGCCTTCTTGGTTTGCTTGACTCCAGAATCCTGACCAATCGCGTAAGAATAATGCCTTGCCATCTAAAAATACTTGTTCACTTTCTGGCTCTGTATAAGTGGTTACCCCTTTTGGAGCATAGTTTTTGGCTAAATCAACCATTATTTGTGTTGCTTCAATATTGTTCTTCGAATTAACAACCGGCTTACCAGATTGGTCTAAAACTTCACCGCCGTTATTCGCTACAAATTCAACCCAGTTACATACTAATGCTTCAGACTGAGCAGCTTGGAAGTCGGCAACATACTCAACCCCATTTACTCCTTTGGCTTTCTCAGCTAAATCCATCCACCCTTGATATGTAGTAGGTGGTTCAACTCCTAATTTATCCAGCACATCTTTACGGTAAAAGAGCGCACTTGCGTTAGTAAACCATGGGAACGCAACAAGTTTTCCGTCATACGTTGCTGCTTCAATTGTGCCTGGTAAATACTTGCTTTGTGTTGACTTGTCAAAATACGGGGACAAATCAGTTAGCCAGCCTGCAGAGGCAAATTCTGATACGTAGACAACATCTAATGCCATTACGTCAACACTTGTATCACCTGATGCTAGTTTGTTAACAAAATCGTCGTGGACAACATTAGCATCCTGCGGCAGAATATTTGTTTTCACTTTTACTTTATCTTGGCTTTTGTTATATTCATCAATAATTTTTTGTGCTGGTTTTCCAATCCCTTGGTCAAACGAAAAAGTAATCTCAACAGGGCCTTTTGAATCAGCTTTTTCTGATGAGGATGAACTTCCGCTACATGCGGCTAATGAAAAAACAAGTGAACTTGCCAGCAATGGAGCAATAAATTTTTTCAATTTTGACTGTTTCATTTGAGGAACTCCCTTCAAAATAGTTACACTAAACCGCCGATGGGAAAACGTTTTCTCGCTATTATAAAAAAATCACCAAGATTTTCCGCTTAATCCTTATATACCTCCTTATGTATTTTTTAAAAACAATCAGATTCATGAAAACGTTTACCTCACTATAAAAATTATATAGTATAAAATTCAGTAAATCAATTATTTTCTTAACCTTTTACTGTAAAAATACATTATACGAAGACAAATTCCTGTAATATTTTGTCGTGCTAAGGCACTAATTGTAAATTTTTGTACTGCAAATATAATTTAAACCTAACAAGATATGATTTCCTCTACATAATATCTGAAAATTAACGGGAAAAGGTTTTCCCTCCTGTGGAAAAAAATTATATTTTCCGCACACTGTTTCTGCGTATTATTTTATGCGGGACAAATTGAGTTTTCGGTACTGTTTGGCTCTTATTGCTCAACAGTTTAAAAAGTGTCTTAGTGGCTTTAACTCCCTCATCAAAATAAGAGATTCTTACCGTCGATAGTTCCGGGCTGAAATACTTTCCTAATTCTGAATCGTCAAATCCCATAATAGAAATATCATTGGGAACTGAGACTTTAGCACTTTTTAAAAATCGAATCGCTCCAATAGCCATAGTGTCGTTACAAACCATTACAGCTGTTGGTAAGAAGGGATTCTCTTCATAAATTTTTCTCATGCAATAAAAACCTGATTCAAAGGTAAAATCACCATGTTCAATATATGACTCATTAATTTCAAGATTGTTTTCCTCTAAAGCTAATTTAAACCCTTTTAACCTTTTTTGGCCCGATGAAAAATCATTTTCTGGACCGCCTATGAATGCTATCCTTCGGTGTCCATTTTCGATTAAAAACGAAACAGCATCATATGTCGCTTGCACATTATCATGTACAACTGTAAATAACCTTTCTTCTCCGTCTGCAGCTTCTTGTGTAACCAATACTTTTGGATATTCTTTCTTTTCCAATTCATTTACTAACATAGAGTTAATATCGACTCCAGCAAATAGCACACCATCAATATTCTTGTCTTCTAAAACTTGTAGCAGTTCTATTTCCTTTTCTTTCTTGCCCCCTGATTCACAAACCATCAAGGTATAATCCTTTTTTTCACAAACATGATTAATCCCTTTCGTCAATGCTCCAAAAATAGGGTTGGATAAATCCGGTACTATAATACCAATAATGTTTGTTTTCTTCGTAATTAGCCCCCTTGCTAAAGAATTGGGCTTAAAATTCCTTTTTTCAATCACGTCATTTACCCTTTTCTTTAATTCAGGACTAACCGTCTTTGAGCCATTGATGACTCTCGATACTGTCGCAATCGAAACTTGCGCCTCTTTGGCAATATCTTGTATAGTAACAGCCATACTAACACTCCTAAAATTTTAAAAACTCCTTTGTGAACATATATTACCAAATAAACTTTATATAGGTCAATTTAATCCGTATTAACTGCTGTTTGCCCCAATCCGACGGGACCAGTACTTCTCGTTATATAATTTATTTATTCGACAAAGTATTACTTTGCGAAAAAAATCGGCCCATACTTTTAGTCAGGCCGATTCTCGTCATTAATATTCAGGGTAGAGAATAAATTTGCTTGTCAACGTGTTCACGCGTTCACGTGCTTCGGCAAGCTTAGCTTCATTTTCATGATTTTTCAAGGTGTCGGCAATGATGGAGGCAATCTCATCCATTTCCGTTAGGCCAAATCCGCGTGTGGTAACAGCTGCTGTACCGATGCGGATGCCGCTTGTTACGAATGGGCTCTGCGTGTCAAATGGAATGGTGTTTTTATTAACTGTGATGCCAATTTCATCAAGTACGTGCTCGGCAACTTTTCCAGTCAACCCGATGGCTGAAACATCAATCAGCAGCAGGTGGTTATCAGTCCCACCGGACACGAGGGTTAGTCCCTCTTTTTGCAGACTTTCAGCGAGACGCTGGGCATTGGCGATAATCTGTTTGGCATAGTCTTTGAAGCTGTCCTGCAATGCTTCACCAAAGGCAACAGCTTTAGCCGCGATGACGTGCATTAACGGTCCGCCTTGGATACCAGGGAAGATTGATTTATCGATTTTTTTGCCCCATTCCTCTTTGCAAAGAATCATCCCGCCACGTGGTCCGCGCAACGTTTTATGGGTAGTAGTCGTCACAAAATCCGCATACGGAACCGGATTTTGATGCAGACCGGCAGCAACAAGGCCAGCAATATGGGCCATATCGACCATTAAATAGGCACCAATTTCATCCGCGATTTCACGGAATTTGGCAAAATCAATTTCGCGCGGATAGGCGCTGGCACCGGCCACAATCAGCTTTGGCTTGTGCTCTAGAGCCTTAGCACGCACATCGTCATAATTAATTCGGTGGGTAACTTCGTCTACACCATATTCAACAAAGTTATATTGAATACCGCTGAAATTGACCGGACTGCCGTGGGTTAAATGGCCGCCGTGCGATAGATTCATTCCAAGCACGGTATCTCCTTGTTCAAGGATGGTGAAGTAAACTGCCATATTGGCTTGGGCTCCAGAGTGCGGTTGCACGTTCACATATTCGGCGCCGAAAATTTCCTTAGCCCGCTCACGTGCCAAGTTTTCAACAACATCGACATATTCACAACCGCCATAATAACGACGGCCTGGGTAGCCTTCTGCGTATTTGTTTGTTAAAACAGATCCTTGCGCTTCCATGACTGCTTCGCTGACAAAGTTTTCCGAAGCAATTAATTCAA
The DNA here is from genome assembly GCA_000752035.1 of Bacillus rubiinfantis. Lineage (GTDB taxonomy): Bacteria > Bacillota > Bacilli > Bacillales > Cytobacillaceae > Neobacillus > Neobacillus rubiinfantis. Next base: position 9,370 of record CCFE01000013.1, read on the forward strand.
TTTTTCCCCGCTGCCGACCTAATTCTTGTTGAATTGCCTGAAAGACTTGCTCATCGCCTTGAGATAAATACTTCATCTCACAAATCCCCTCCCTTATGTACAAAAACAAAACAGTGTGAAAATTCCTTCTTTATTGTAGCATGTTTTTTCCGAAAAGAAAGATATTTAGCTACAGCTAGTATTCTTCATGTTAAGGTTAGCCACCTTCTTGAGCGATAGTGGCGCAATGGAAGATCGTTAGCTGCAGCTGGAGTTTTCCGGTTTGCGTTCATATACTGCCCGCTGGCCGCCGATTAATTTAGGCCGCGTTTTTGCCAGGGTGACAATCGCCTGCCCGACCGTTTTTTGCGCCACACGAACAGGCACGGCGACATGTTTTAAGTGCATGCCAATTAAGGTTTGCCCGATGTCAATCCCGGCATCGGCTTTGGCAAACTCAACGACAATGGCATCATCCAAATGGTCAAAGGCATACGTTGCCATAGCCCCGCCGGCATGCCGAACGGGAATCACGGAAACCTCTTCCAGCTGCCGCCGATGGGCTACCCCCCGTTCCATCACCAATGCTCGGTTTAAATGCTCACAGCATTGAAATGCCAACTCGACCCCTGTTTGTTCCTGAAGTCTTTTCAATGCTTGAAAAATCATTGCCGCAGTTTCAACCGTTCCTGCTGTTCCAATGCGTTCTCCAGCAACTTCACTCGTACTGCAGCCGACAACGAGCAGGTGGCCAGGTTTCAGCTCTGCCTGTTGCTGAAATTCGGTTAGAATCGCCTGAAGCTGTTTTTTCCATTCTTGAATCATGGAATGCCGTCCTTTCGATTATTTTTTCAAAAACGGACGTGTGGAAAAAACACGCCCGCTGCTTTTACAAATGTTTATTTTCATATTCAGTGATTTTTCCGATACGACCTTCATGGCGGCCGCCTTCAAATTCACCAGTCAGCCAGATGGAGGCAATTTCACGGGCCAGTCCGGGACCAATCACGCGCTCGCCCATCGCCAGCATATTCGTGTCATTATGTGCTCTTGTTGCTTTGGCACTGAAGGTATCGTGGCAGAGGGCACAACGGATTCCTTTCACTTTGTTCGCTGCAATACTCATGCCAATCCCTGTGCCGCAGATTAAAATCCCCCGGTCAAACTCACCGCTTGCCACCTTTTCAGCTACCGGCAGGGCATAATCCGGATAATCCACAGATGTCTCGCAATCACAGCCAAAATCCACATATTCAATGTTAAGTTCCTCTAGCAGTTTAGCAATTTCCTGACGGATATGGATACCACCATGATCTGAAGCAAGTGCAACTTTCATGCTCAATTCCTCCTAATGATTATCTTTCTTCATTTTGACACACCACTGTGAAAAGATAAAGTATTCGCAACCTATTTTTCAAAGCTGACATAAGATAAAAAAGCCCTCTTGACGCGATATATCCCTTTTGTGTAGACAGTTGGAAAAAGGCCCATACTGTTTACACTGGAGGGATATATTCAATGTGCTGAGAGCTTAGTTTTCTATCGCTATTTTTTGAATCGCCTTGTCAATCAACGCTTCCAGTTCATGAAAGGTACTCTGGTATTGCTCTAGACTGCCGCCGTAAGGGTCAATAACGTCGAGTCCTCCTGGCACACCGCAGAATTCTTTTAGCGTCAACACCTTGTCACTTGCATGGAGGTAATGCTGCTGAATCGAGCGTTTGTGGGAAAGGGTCATCGTTAGAATCAGGTCAGCCCAGTTTATCTCGGCATCAGTTAACAGCTGCGAACTGTGAGCGTAAGAAATTTCGTTTTCCTCCAGTACTTGCTTTGCATGTGCTGAAGCATCGGTTCCGTTTGCCGCGAAGATGCCTGCTGATTTGACCTCAATGCCGTCAATGTTTTTATGCTTTAAAATAGCCGCTGCCATTGGGCTTCTGCATGTATTGCCGGTACAGACAAACAAGATATGCCGCACGGGGTATTCCTCCTTTAGGTTGTGGAAGTTACCTCTATTTTAGCACAAGAGTGTCCGCGCTAAAAATTGGCCGCTGTCCTTTTGACGACATGGGGAAAAACGCCATGCTATCGAGAAGTAACACCACGAGATCCGACAAGCTAGAAAAGGTTAAATCGGCCATTTTTAAAAAAAGCCACTAAGTAATTTGATGCCGAATGCCAGTAAGATTGCACCGCCGAGCGCCTCGCTGTAAGCTCCCAGCCAGCCGCGCACCTTCCTACCCAGTAGCAGTCCTGCCCAGGTTAATACCGTTGCCACAATCCCAAAGCAAATAATAACAAGCATTGTTTTAGCTCCATAAATCCCCAAGGTCAGGCCGACGGAAAAACTATCAAGGCTCACACTTAAAGCAAACAGCCATAATCCGAACCCGACCGGAGTAATCATACTTTCAGCCTCTTTTTTCAAGCTTGACCAAATCATCTGCACCCCTAATATGATTAACAGCAAGCCCCCGAGCCAGGAGGCTAATGCACCAAATTGATCTGAGAGTAATTTCCCGGCGAATATGCCAATAAGCGGCATCAGGACGTGAAATAATCCGATAATGATGCCGATGTGCAGTATTTTTCGCAGCCGTAATTTGTACATTCCCATCCCTAGTCCGACAGAAAATGCATCCATACCCAATGCCGCTGCCATGACTATAAGCGTTACCAATTCTCCAACCATTTCTGCCATTTTCTCTGCCCCCTTGGACTAACTAATTCAACCTATGCACGTCCAAAAAGATTTAGAAGCAGTAAATGGGAAATAACCTCAACGTTATAGCACAAAAAAAACACCAAACCGCTCTTAGGAAATAAGCATGTTTGATGATGTTAAATCGGTGCTGTTGTTAAATTGATTGCCTTCGGTGGCGCTTTTTCGGTGGTGCCTCTTTCTTTGGTGGTGCTTCTTTTTTCGGTGGTGCCTGGCACCCTTCGTGGACAATTGTCCACGTGGAGTGTACACTTTGTAAAGTTTTTACTATAATGTCTGAAACCGGTTATTCAGTGATGATTTTTCCGCCGGCTGCCTTTTCCAAGCGGTTCATGATTGCATGTCCTACTCCTGAATACGGGAATATTTCACTGTATATGATTTCAACTTTTCTTTGATTAAAGACCCTAAGAGTGTCATAAAGCGCGGCGGCAATGGTTTCCAGTTCAGATCTGCGCCCGCAGGCAAGGACGACATCGGCGGCATACTGATCCACAAACTCCTCCGTCGTGAGAACGCCGACTCGCAAGCCTTTTTGGCGCTGTTCATCGACCAAGCTTTGCAGAAATTCCCTTGTGCCTGACACCAAATACAGCGGGGCATTAGGGGCGTAATGGCGGTATTTCATCCCCGGTGCTTTTGGTCGGGCCTCTCCCTCTGTTTTCATTAATGCTGGATCGACATTCACTTGGCCAATTACCGCTTGCAGCTGCTCCTGCGTGACTCCGCCTGGACGTAAGATTACTGGCGGTTCCTCGGTACAGTCCACTACAGTTGATTCGACGCCAACACCGGTTGCACCACCATCGACGATACCAGCAATTTTTCCATTTAAATCCTCTAATACATGGGCGGCAGTCGTCGGACTTGGTTTTCCTGAACTGTTGGCGCTCGGGGCGGCAATTGGCAACGCGCATTGTCTAAGAAGTGCGGCAGCGACTGGATGGTCTGGCATTCTGACCGCAACGGTATCAAGACCAGCAGTTGCCTTTTCTGAAAGAACCCCTGGTTTCCTCTTAAAAATAAGCGTCAACGGACCTGGCCAAAAGGCATTCATTAGTGCTTCCGCTACTGGCGGCACCTCCAGTACAAAACGGTCAAGCTGAGCTCTATCTGCAATATGAATGATTAACGGGTTATCCCCAGGCCGTCCTTTAGCTGCGAAAATCTTCGCTACCGCTTCGTCGCTTTCGGCATTGCCTCCGAGCCCATAAACTGTTTCTGTCGGCAAGGCAACTACTTCATTGTCGCGTAATATTTGCGCTGCATCCACAATCTGTGGATTACCAACAAGATTATCCACAGATTTATCCACTATCCATACTTTTGTATCCATACTTATCCACCTTCATTTATTCGTGTGATCATAATCGAAATTTGGCGAAATTAGGCGTTTTATCATAACTATTATCACTTAATACGTTTGCAAGTATAAAAGAAGGTGGGGCTAATTACAAGGTTTATCCACAAATTGTGCATAAAATAGGTGAAAAGGTGGATAACTTTGGGGATATATCCACAATATTATAAGGAAAGTTTTAAGAATACCGAGTTATCCACATTCAAAATATGTCGAATATGTTGGGAATTTTCCATTTCTTGTGGAAGCTCCTCTTGGTTTATTTCTCGGAATCCCATCAACTCGAAAAATGGTACGGTCACTTTTTTGTTGGTCGCTAAAAGTAAACTTTCTAGTCCTGTTTCTTTGGCAAATCTCACCCCCTGCTCAAGCAGGGCGAAGATTTTTTGCTGGGCTTGTCCAGGTGCTACGACCAAGGAGCGCAGCAGTCCTGAATGTTGGTAGATTTCTACTCCCAGCGTGCCTTTGATGTTGCTATCATCGTCCTCAAGTACAAGGAAGGAGCCGATTGTTTCTGGAGATAGCCCCTCCGCTGCAAGTTCCGCTCTTATGAGAAATTCCTTTAGCCGCTCTAGGTCAGTGCTCACTGCCCTTCTGATTGTATACTCCATACTATTTCCACCTCGTTTTTTTATCCTACTCTATGAATATGGAAAAATAAGAGAAATAGAACAAAGAATTCTAGTATTTTTATCAAAAGAGAGAGTAGCGCGGCTCCAGCGGGTGGGCGCTGATATATTTCGATTTGTGCTGATATATTTGTTTTTTCGCTGATATCCTGCTCGTTTGCACTGATATAACTGGGAGTGCGCCAACATTTCCGGATACTCGTAAATACATGATGCTACTTCACCACAAAATAGTTGGTATTACCCTAATTACATCGAAAAACCAGCCCTTATTTCAGGGCTGGCCTCATCTCAATTAGTTAAATAATTTCCCCCATAGCTCTGCAGCGAAAAATTTCACTTTAACCGGCTGTTCGTCTTCTTTTGTGTATACAGGTGATTTTTTCTGCTGCTTTACTTTTTCTGACTCGGAATCTTTTATCTCCTCTTGCTTTTCAGGCTTAGCATCCCCTGATACCGCCGCTTTTTCTTGTGGGGTATCGCTTTCAATCGCCCCATTTACAGGAGTAGCTTTTTCCTCAACAGGTTTTTGAATAGGTGATACTGATTCTGTTTGTTCGTCTTCAGATGCTTGGTCATTTGGGTTTTGTTCTTCCACAGATGCTTGGTCATCCTGTTTTTGCTCAGGTCTAGCAGTCTGTGCTGAGTCCTTCGTTTCCTCGGACCTCAAAGAAGCGTCTGCCTCGTTATCTGGTTCAGCGGCACCGGCCGTCTCGATTTCGGAATGACTTTCCTTATCCTCAAAGCCCTCACTGCTCACTGCCACACCATTTGAAAAATCAAGAAAACATAACGGCGGATACAGGACGCACCACCAATTCGCTCCTTCACCGCTGCCCAGCGTAATTAAGATTGCTTGGTATTTACCTGCAGGATATAAAAATTGGCCATACAATTTAGTTGGAAATTGCACCTTGCGAAACTCGACTTTAACAGACTGGTCAGAGCCTTGTTCACGGACTGTTTTTTCAGCAATTTTTTGGATTTCCGGAAGCTTGGAGTTAATCACCTCTTTCGCTTTTTCCTTCGAGGTTAAGTCCTTGACCCAAAGTTCCACTTTGGCATTCACGGCATCCCGGACTTTTCGCTTAATCGCTTGATCCTCTTCAAAGTCACTATTGGCGAGGATCCTCAGCCGAATTGCTTCTCCTGGGATGACAATCGACTCCTTAGCAGCCGCCTCTGTTTTTGGTATATATAAATGCAGCACTGTGGCTAGCGATAATACAGCTAAATACAACCATACAACTAGTTTACTTTTCATTTTCCAGCACCGTCCCTTCGTTATCCTCATTGTGGACAAAATGCCAGAATCTTAAACTAGTAATTTTTAAAAATCTAGTAAATTCCTTAGAGTGGAATTTTTTGAAAAAAGCTCCGGAGACTATTCTCCGAAGCCGATTACAGCAAATACCATTCGATCCTTGCCATTTATGTCATTGACAACCTCAATGTGTGCACTTGGGAAGGTCCCTTGCAGCAAAGCCGCAACTGCCTTGCCCTGGCCGGCGCCAATTTCAAAGCAGACCAACGCACGTGATGCGAGTACTTGCGATAGTTCATCCATAAAGCGACGGTAAAAATCAAGCCCGTCCTCTCCGGCAAACAGCGCTCCGTGGGGCTCGTGCTCGGTTACGACCTCAGACATTGACTCCATGTCTCCCAAGGGAATATAAGGCGGATTCGACATCACCACATCTAGTTGCATACCCCGCTCGATAAACGGCTGCAGCAAATCGCCTTGAAAAAACTCCACATCCGTCCCCAGCACATCAGCATTCCCGCGCGCCACCTCCAGCGCCGCAGCGGAAATATCGGTTGCGAAAACCATGGTGCCTTCATTGGTGCCTGGCACCCTTCGTGGACATTTGTCCGCCCCCAGTGGACAGTCTGCTTCCAATTCTAGCTTCATGGTGATGGCGATGGCGCCGGTGCCGGTGCCGATGTCTGCGAGTTGGAGTCCTTGATTGTCGATGCCAAACAGCCTTTTGATCCGTTCCAGTGTACCGTATACGAGCTCTTCAGTTTCCGGGCGGGGGATGAGGACAGCGGGATTAACAGTGAATCGCCTGCCGTAGAATTCCTCGTAACCGATAATGTATTGCACCGGAACGCCCTCAGCATGCTCGTGGACGACATCGCAATAGCGTGTCCACACCTCATCCGCTAGTTCTTCACGCATATTGGCGAACAGCTGCGTCCGCGACATGTCGCTGACATGGCACAGCAGCAGCTCCCCCGCATTTTCGTCTCGACCAGCTGCCGTTAAAAAAGAAGAAGCCCATTTCAGAGCTTCGAATACTTTTTTACTCATTGGCTGCATTTTCCAATCGTCTTGCTTGATCGTCGAGGATCAATGCTTCAATAATTTCATCAAGCTTGCCTTCAATGATTTGGTCAAGCTTTTGAATCGTTAAGCCAATCCGATGGTCGGTCACCCGGTTTTGCGGGTAGTTGTAGGTACGAATCCGCTCCGAACGGTCACCAGTACCAACAGCTGATTTCCTCACTTGGTCATATTCGGCCTGAGCTTCCTGTTGGAATTTATCATAAATCCGGGCGCGAAGGATTTTCATCGCTTTGTCCTTGTTTTTATGCTGTGAACGTTCATCCTGACTTGTTGCCACGATGCCTGTCGGGATATGCGTTAAGCGCACAGCTGACATCGTCGTGTTAACGCTCTGTCCGCCGGCACCGCTTGAGGCAAACGTATCAAAGCGAATATCTTTTTCGTTAATCTCAATATCGAACTCTTCTACTTCAGGAAGGGCCGCTACCGTGGCGGTCGAGGTATGAATCCGGCCGCCTGATTCTGTTTCAGGTACCCGCTGCACCCGGTGCGCACCATTTTCAAACTTTAATTTTGAAAAAGCTCCTTGACCAGTAATCATGAAAATAATTTCCTTAAAACCGCCAAGACCCGTTTCATTCGCTTCAATGACTTCCGTCTTCCAGCCTTGTGACTCGGCATAACGGCTATACATCCGGTAGAGCGTTCCCGCAAATAAAGCAGCCTCTTCCCCACCGGCAGCTCCGCGAATCTCCATAATAACGTTTTTATCATCGTTCGGATCTTTTGGAACAAGCAGGATTTTTAACCGTTCCTCTAGTTGTACTAATTGGTCTTCCAGGTCATTAACCTCTTCCTTGACCATCTCGCGCATTTCAGCATCAAGCTTCTCCTCCAGCATGGCCTTGGCATCCTGAAGCTGGGCCTTGGCTTCTTTATATTGCCGATACGCTTGTACCGTTTCTTGTAAATCCGCTTGTTCTTTCGAATATTCCCTGAGTTTCTTGGCATCATTGATAATTTCCGGGTCGCTCAATAATTCATTTAATCTCTCGTAACGGTCTTCAACCGATTGCAAACGATCAAACACAGTCTATTCACCTCTAATTTTTCAAGAAAATTGTTAATTTATATAAATTCCGTTCTGTTCGATTTTAAGTCCATAACATTCTAATTATAGTATAGGTAATATCGCAGGTCAAAAACATTTTAAACTGAAAAAGTATTTCTTGTGACAATTGACTGCTCTATTGGCGACCGGTTCTCCCCCTCTTCACCTCTACCAGCCGCATATTCCTCCGATTGGTAACCTCCTCGTGCACCTCTTCGCACCCCACGGGCACTTATAACCCCTATTAGTGACCGAACCGCTCCAGTCTTCGCACTCCACGGGCACTTATAACCCCTATTAGTGACCGAACCGCTCCAGTCTTTGCACTCCGCGGGCACTTATAACCCCTATTAGTGACCGAACCGCTCCAGTCTTCGCACTCCGCGGGCGCTTATTCCTCGAATTAGTGACTTAGCCACTCCCATTGTTCCAGCAAAGGCGCCAATCAAGTAGCATACATTAAAAAACATGCCCTGGGTGCAGAGCATGTTATCGTCGGTCTTCATTAACGCGGACTTCGATGTTATAACGTGGCAGGGCCTTTACCAATTGACGATGCAGGCGGGCCTCGGCAGCATTTTTCTCATCATCTGATAGCATTCCTTTTTTATAAACGGTGACCCACATACGGTTACCGTTAATCCAAACGGAATCAGTGGTAAATTCTTTCGTACCAGCGATGACATCCTTCGCTTTTTCGGTATCATTCCCCTGATTGCCCGCCCCGGCCTCACCGCCGCTCTCTGTTTTGTCAAGGTCAAGGAAATTGGGATTTTGATTGGTGATGTCATTCTCCACAAAATGCTGCTTATCCTTGTCGCGGTCTGCCATGAAATCCGGCGTGTTTTCACGGTTATCTCCGCGGTTGGACATATAATTAGGAGGACTATTATCGCGGCGAAGGTCATAGGCCGTATCTTCAGCGTCCTGATTGCCGTTTTGGCATCCGAAGGCCGTCAGCAGCAGCATGATAAACAAGGGAAATAAACGCTTTTTCATGTATACACCTCCCATTGCTCATTATCATGCCCTGTTCTGACCGCCGCATAGCAAGGGGATTACCTCCAACCTTTCCTCTCCCTACCAAAAAAACTGCCCTTCCTGGACAGTTTTGCTACAACTTTTTTCTTATCGAGGGTTAGCTCGACAACATGCCACGCATGCTTTTGAACGAACCCATTATATCTTTTCTACTGCTGCTTGATAAGGAGCAGATTGTGGGACTTCATGGTGATGGCGGCAGCGCGGCTCATATTTTTCCGCAGCGCCCACCAAGATGACCGGATCGTGATAGGATGCTGGGCGGCCGTCAATTAGCCGTTGTGTCCGGCTTGCAGGTGAACCGCAGACAGAGCAAACAGCCTGCAGCTTGGTCACAGATTCGGCGATTGCCATCAACATCGGCATTGAACCAAAGGGCTCGCCGCGAAAATCCTGGTCTAGTCCTGCCGCAATGACACGATGACCGCTATCCGCAAGCTGCTGGACAACGCGAACAATTCCCTCATCGAAAAATTGTACTTCGTCAATTGCAATGATATCAATATCAGCTTCTACATGGTGCAGAATTTCAATTGAATGAGAAATGGGCTTCGCATGAAAAGAAGAACCATTATGAGATACCACAGACTGGTCGCTATAGCGATTATCAATTTTTGGTTTAAAAACAGCAATCTTTTGTTTGGCAAATTGTGCCCGACGAACACGGCGGATTAATTCCTCGGATTTTCCCGAAAACATACTGCCACAGATAACCTCTACCCATCCGCTTTGTTTCATTACATACATAAACGGTGTCTCCTTCCTCTCACGAACCCTGTTAACTAAGTATATAAAAACCGGCAGGCATTGGTAACGGTCCGTTCATCACAATCCTCCGGTATGAAGTATGTTTTAAAAAAACTTCTGCTATGTCGCGGCTGCTTTCAAAAGAACAGGCTTGTCGCCCCTGACCAAGCCGCTTCCGCTTTTATTCTATCCAGCTACTGCGGCTATCGCCTAGCAAATTTCAGGTCTCCTCCCTACGATAAGTCAACATCGATTCACTTCGTTCATCGTGTTTCCTTTATCTCAGTCGAAGCCCCTCCAATTTGTACGGCGATGACCAAGCCGCTTCCGCTTTTATTCTACCTAGCTGCTGCGGCTAAGGGCTCGAGGTCATAAGCCAATTCTGAACTGAAGGCAAGGAACGCCTTCTATTCAGAATCGTCTTATGCTTGTCGCCCCTGACCAAGCCGCTTCCGCTTTTATTCTACCCCAATAAAAAACAGGCAAGTCGGATTTCTTCTTGCCTGTTTCGTGCATCATTACTTTTGCGTAAGGCCATATTTTTTGTTGAAACGATCGACACGACCGCCTGCTTCAGCGAATTTTTGACGACCTGTATAGAATGGATGACATTCTGAGCAAGTCTCAACGCGGATTTCGTTTTTTACAGAGCCGCTTTCGAAAGTGTTGCCACAAGCGCAAGTCACCGTTACTGTTTTATAGTTAGGATGAATTCCTGCTTTCATTCTTTTCATCTCCTTCCGCCCTGAATCATTCCGAAACAGAGTTATCATTCAAAAGTGCTTGTCTAAAAACAGCACTTATATTACTAAAAACACACTGTACACATTATACCAACGCCCTATCACTTTTGCAAGCTGGGATTTTAAGGAACAACATGATTTTTTTTAAAAAAGCCACCGTCATTAAGCCTATGATCGGCGTGATTTTAGCTCCACATCCAGCTGGTCAAAAAATTCCTGATTGGACTTCGTTTGTCTTAGTTTTTTCAGGAAACGCTCGGCAAAATCTGGTGAATCTGACATTGATTTGCGGATAGCCCACAACTTATCAAGATGATCCTTCGGAATAAGTAATTCCTCTTTCCGGGTTCCGGAACGGCGGATGTCGAGCGCCGGGAAGATGCGGCGTTCTGCGAGCTGACGATCCAAGTGCAGCTCCATATTGCCTGTCCCTTTGAATTCCTCGTAAATGACGTCATCCATCCGTGAGCCGGTATCGACTAAAGCCGTTGCTAAAATCGTCAGGCTGCCGCCTTCTTCAATATTCCGGGCCGCACCGAAGAAACGCTTCGGACGGTGGAAAGCTGCCGGGTCAATCCCTCCGGATAATGTCCGTCCGCTTGGTGGAATCACCAGGTTATAGGCGCGGGCTAGGCGGGTGATGCTATCCATAAGGATGACAACATCGCGCTTATGTTCAACTAAACGCATCGCCCGATCGAGTACAAGCTCAGCAACTTTGATATGGTTTTCCGGTACCTCATCAAAAGTCGAGCTGACGACATCACCAGCAACGGAACGTTCGATATCGGTTACTTCTTCCGGACGTTCATCAATTAACAGCATGATTAATTCTACTTCAGGATGATTCGTGGTGATGCTATTGGCAATTTCTTTCAAAAGCATCGTCTTACCGGCTTTTGGCGGAGCGACAATCAAGCCGCGCTGCCCGAAACCGACAGGAGCCACTAAATCCATAATCCGTGTGGAGAGATTTTTTTGCGTCGTTTCTAAACGCATCATCCGATTTGGATATAACGGTGTTAATGCAGGAAAGTAGACGCGTTCCTTCGCCGATTCGGGATCTTCACCGTTAACGGCTTCAACATGCAGCAAGCCGAAATAGCGCTCATTTTCCTTTGGCGGACGCACTTTACCTGAGACTTTATCACCGTTGCGCAGGTCAAAGCGGCGAATTTGTGAGGCGGAAATATAAATATCCTCTGAACTTGGGGAGTAGTTGATTGGGCGTAGGAAGCCAAAACCCTCAGATTGGATAATTTCCAAGACACCTTCCATGAAAAAATAACCCTGCTGTTCAGCCCGAGATTTTAAAATGGCGAAAATTAATTCCTTCTTTGTCAGTTTGCTGTAGTAGGTCACTTTATATTCGCGGGCAAGCTCATAAAGCTCCTTCAGCTTCATATTTTCTAAACTTGATATTGTTAAGTCCATGTGTACACCACGCTTCAAAATTTTTCCGTCCTAACCGCATATGCGGGAGATGGTTTGCATTAGAGGAATAAAAATAGAAGTTGTCCATGAGATGAATAGATTTGCAGAAAGTATGCATAATATAAAACAATTTCTATTTTACCCTCACAACTAAAAATTAATCAACAAGAATTTTGGAATCATCTTGGGAAGGAATTCCCATAGGAGAGTTTGGAGTATTCTTTTTATTTATCTGGTGCCAGGCATTAAGAGTTGCTCAGTGCCTGGCACCATTCCTCTTCTATAATACTAAGTTCGGTTTCTTTTTCAAACTGTGCCGTCCTTCAATAAAGCGAACCGTGCCTGATTTAGCACGCATGACGATAGAGTGTGTTGAAGCATGAGAACCTTTGAACTGCACGCCGCGCAGCAGTTCCCCGTCGGTCACACCGGTGGCAGCAAAGATTGCATCGTCACCTTTGACAAGATCCTCCATGCGCAGAACTTTGTTCACGTCGAGCCCCATTTTCTTACAGCGCTCTACCTCAGCACCGTTTTGCGGAATGAGTTTACCCATTAGTTCGCCGCCCAGGCATTTCAAGGCAACGGCCGACAGCACACCTTCAGGGGCACCGCCGCAGCCGAATAGAATATCAACACCAGTGTTATCGAATGCGGTGTTAATCGCTGCGGCCACATCGCCATCATTGATTAATTTAATCCGCGCGCCAGCCTCACGCAGCTGGGCAATGATATGATCATGGCGAGGGCGGTTCAGGACGGTTGCCACAACATCCTCGATATCTTTATTTTTTGCTTTGGCAACGGCTTTTAAATTATCAATGACTGGAGCGTCAATATCAATCAGACCGACGGCTTCAGGTCCGACAGCAATTTTGTCCATGTACATATCAGGGGCATGCAGCAGATTGCCGTGGTCAGCAACAGCAAGAACAGCCAAGGCATTCCAGCCGCCGGAGGCTAAAATATTTGTCCCCTCAAGCGGATCAACGGCCACATCAACACGGGGGCCATAGCCTGTCCCAAGCTTTTCACCGATATAAAGCATCGGTGCCTCATCCATCTCCCCTTCACCAATAACGACGGTTCCCTTCATTGGCACTGTATCAAAGACATTTCGCATTGCTGTCGTAGCAGCATCGTCTGCCTCATCCTTTTTCCCGCGTCCCATCCAGCGTGCCGAAGCTAAGGCGGCACCTTCTGTTACACGGATAAGCTCCATTGATAAGCTTCTCTCCATCCCTTTTCCATCTCCCGTTTTTCTCTTATAGGTCATTTTTTATTTATTTGTCAGCGAAAAAACTGTTTTTCCCAAGGATACACAATATAGTATGTAAAGCGTATCAGCTCTAGTGTACGTCTCACCAGACTAGAGATTTTTTAAATGCTCCAATTCCTCTAGCGTCAACGATTCACGCCAAACCGTTGCCCCTAACCCAGTTAGTTTTTCAACAAGATCGCTATAACCGCGGTCAATATGCTCAAGCCCGGTTACTTCAGTGATTCCTTCAGCCATTAGTCCCGCTATAAACAGTGAGGCACCTGCTCTGAGATCACTTGCTTTGACCTTTGCACCTTGGAGTCGTACCGGTCCATTGATGATGGCTGAACGTCCTTCCACCTTAATATTGGCATTCATTCTTCTAAGCTCATCAATATGTTTAAAACGGGCACCATATATGGTATCGGTTACAACACTTGATCCTGTCGCCTTTGTTAATAAAGAAGTAAATGGCTGTTGCAAATCCGTTGGGAAACCTGGATATACGAGCGTTTTAACATCAACCGCTTTTAAGCTTTCGTTCGTTGTGACAAAAATCTGATCGTCTCCTGTTTCCACCTGAACGCCCATTTCACGCAGCTTTGCGGTAACGGATTCTAAATGGTGCGGAATCACATTATCGATCAGGACGCCTTCGCCCATGGCAGCACCGAGAATCATATAGGTGCCTGCTTCAATCCGGTCGGGAATAATTGTATGGCGGCACCCGTTCAAGGTATCGACGCCTTCAATGCGGATGACATCGGTTCCAGCACCCTTGATTTTTGCCCCCATATTCGTTAACAGTGTGGCAACATCAATAATTTCCGGTTCCTTCGCCGCATTTTCAATCACCGTTCGACCTTTGGCACGGACGGCGGCAAGCATAATATTAATCGTAGCCCCGACACTGACGACATCAAGATAAATTCGCGCTCCACGCAGCTCTTCCGCCCTAAGATAAATCGCTCCCTGCTCATTTGTTACCTGAGCCCCAAGCGCTTCAAATCCTTTAATATGCTGATCAATTGGCCTTGGACCTAAATGGCAGCCTCCTGGAAGTCCGATGACAGCCTTTTTGAAGCGGCCTAACATCGCTCCCATTAAATAATAGGAAGCACGCAGCATTTTGACTTTACCATTCGGCATCGGCATCGAGATCATCGTGGATGGATCAACGGTCATTTCATCAGCGTTAATCTCCACCTTTCCACCGATTTCCTCAAGCAAGTCCTTAAGGATTTCAACATCTGAGATATGTGGCAGTCCTTCAATCGTAACGGGTGACTCAGCTAAAATTGTTGCAGGAATCAGGGCAACGGCGCTGTTTTTGGCACCGCTGACCCGAACCGTTCCCTTTAGCGGATATCCACCGGCAATTTTAAGTTTTTCCATTTTCGACTCCCTTCTAAGCCCTAGGTTGTGACATGGTTCACGAGAGCTCTAAGGTATATTTTTCCAACCACAAAAGCTAAATTCCGACAGTTTGTCTAACTTCTAGTTTACACGAAAAAATTATTTTCATGTATCGTTCTGAAAAAATTTTACACGAAAATGGAAAATTACCTGTGTTTAAGCTTCTGTCCGCGCATTCCAATCTTTTAAGAATGCCTCAATTCCTTTGTCTGTTAACGGATGCTTTGTTAAGCCCATTAATACTTTGTATGGAATCGTGGCGATATGAGCACCGCGTAAAGCTGCTTCTGTTACATGGAGCGGATGGCGAATTGACGCCGCAATGATTTCGGTTTCAATTCCATGTATGGTAAAAATTTCAGAAATAGTTGAAATCAAGTCAAGTCCATTTTGGCCAATATCGTCTAATCTTCCTAGGAATGGAGATACATAGGTTGCCCCAGCCCGAGCCGCCAAGAGCGCTTGATTAGCATTGAAGATTAACGTAACGTTTGTTTTAATCCCTTCCTGTGAAAAAGCATGAACGGCTTTTAAGCCTTCTGGAGTCATTGGTACTTTTACCGTGATATTTGGCGCAATTGCAGCGAGTTCTCTGCCTTCTTTGATCATTCCTTCTGCATCAAGCGCAATCACTTCGGCACTGACAGAGCCAGGTACAAGACTGGTGATTTCTTTTAGTCTCTCATGGAATGAAACGCCTTTTTCCTTTGCCACAAGCGATGGGTTTGTGGTGACCCCTGCTAATAGACCAAGTTCATGGGCTTCGCGAATTTCATCGAGATTAGCTGTATCAATAAAAAATTTCATCCTGTTCCCTCCAAAATCAATTGTTTAAATTTTTAATTATATTTTTACACAGGGAAACCGCCCTAAAATCAGGGCGGTTAACTTTTATGAAAATAACATGAAGAGCTTATGCTTTTTGCGATGAACCGAATTCACGCATTTTACCGATAACGGTTTGTTTGATTGTTTCGCGAGCAGGTCCTAAGTATTTACGTGGATCGTACATATCAGGATTAGCTGCTAACACTTCACGAACCGTTTTTGCAGAAGCAATTTGATTTTCCGTATTTACATTAATTTTCGCAGTTCCAAGCGAAATAGATTTTTGAATATCCTTTGTTGGAATCCCAGTTCCACCGTGAAGAACAAGCGGTAAGCCTGTGAGTTTGCCAATTTCTTCCATCTCTTTAAACCCAAGCTTTGGCTCGCCTTTGTACGGGCCATGAACAGAGCCTAAAGCTGGTGCAAGGCAGTCAATCCCTGTGCGGTTAACCAATTCAACACACTCATTTGCATCAGCGTAAATAATGCTTTCACCGATTACATCGTCTTCCTGCCCGCCGACTGTACCAAGCTCAGCTTCAACAGAAACACCTTTTGCATGTGCATATTCAACTACTTTAGAAGTAATCTCAATATTTTCTTCAAATGGATGGTGTGATGCGTCAATCATAACAGAAGTAAAGCCAGCATCAACCGCTTCTTTACATTTGTCAAAGCTTGAACCATGGTCTAGGTGAATGGCAACTGGTACAGTAATATTGTAGTCCTCCATTAATCCTTCAACCATTTTGACAACCGTTTTGAAACCGCCTATATAACGGCCGGCACCTTCAGATACACCAAGAATAACCGGTGATTTTTCCTCTTCTGCCGCCTGTAAAATTGCCTGTGTATATTCCAGGTTATTAATGTTAAATTGCCCAACAGCGTAGCCTTCTGCTTTCGCTTTTTTAAGCATTTCTGTCATTGAAACTAAAGGCATCTTTCTTCCTCCTTACAAAGGTCGATGTGTATTTTCCCATTGAGTGGTTCATATTAATGGTTTCCTTCTGCTTTCCCAAATATGTATGAGGAAAAATACAATCGCCAATTAAAGTCATATGTATCATACCAAATCAATTTCAGAAATACCATCAATCTAGCGCAGTTTTTTTAACGTTCACAATGAAAGCGGCGCCATTGGAAAAACTAGCTAATTTGCTTTTTGCGGGATATATTTCTTGACTGCCGCGCGAATATCATCAATATCAAATGGCTTAGCAAAATGGGTAAGCGCACCGAGGTCTTTCGCCTCTTGGATCATGTCCAGCTCACCGTATGCCGTCATAATAATGACACGAATGTCAGGATCAATTACTTTCATTCTTCTTAAAATTTCAATTCCATCCATACCTGGTATTTTCATGTCCAACAAGACCAAATCCGGTGAATGCTTTGTGACGATATCAAGTGCTTGGACACCGTTTGCAGCTTGAAACGTTTGATAGCCTTCTTTCTGTAGTACCTCGTTAAGTAAGATTCGGATGCCAAATTGGTCATCTACGATTAAAATTTTCTCCTTCATCCTGCCACCTCTCTCTCTGCTTTATTCATATACCTTTTCCATCCTCTTATTTCCTCTTCTTATTATTCTACTTCGGATATAATTAATCCTGCTTCTTTTAGTAGAATAGTGTTTTTTTACGCAGCGGGTTATAATGGTTCTAGCATTTGCAATTAGGAGTGAGTAATTATGTTAAAAATGTTTGTCACCCAGCTTACAGGTTTATTTAAAAAATTATCGGAAAATGAGGAATTTACTTTTGAGGATGGGGCGCGTCTGCTGGCCCAGGCACCTGTTGGCGACGGCACAATGTATGTATATGGTGTTGGGGAGATGAAAGCGGTGGAGTTTGAAGCTTTAGAGGGGGCAGAGCCGCTAAAAAGAGCACAGCGTCTTAATCCGGCTGTTTTGGAGTCATTGAGCGAGGCCGACCGGGTTGTCATTTTCTCACGATTTGCCTGCGATGAACAGGCCATTGAAGTGGCGCGTACGCTAAAAATGAAACAAATCCCCTTTGTCACTGTTGCAACGGTTAGCGATGAAACAGATGAGCTACCAGCACTCGCTGATGTTCATATCGATCTAGGGCTTAAAAAGGCCTTGCTCCCTGATGAAATGGGCGGCAGAGTCGGTTATCCATCTGGGATGGCAGCCCTGTTTGTCTACTACGGCTTGAAATTGACAATTGATGAAATATTGGTGGAGTATGATTTGTAAGCTGGAGCGCTTCAGCCGGGGCGGCGCGCTGATATTTTTGAAAAAGTGCTGATATTTCTTAGTTTTTGCTGATATCCGTGCCAATTCCGCTGATATTTTTGCTGGGGCATCTATCTCTCGGGAGGCGCGCTGATATATTCGGAAATTGTGCTGATAGTTGTAAAAAGCCAGTCCTGCACTGAAGAGGACTGGCTTTTGCATCTTTATTTTTCAATTGTTGCTTTGACAAATTCACGGAAGAGCGGCTGCGGGCGGGTTGGGCGCGAGACGAATTCCGGATGAAACTGGGAAGCGACGAACCATGGATGGTCCTTGAGCTCAACAATCTCAACTAAGCGGCCATCTGGACTTGTCCCTGAGAACACAAAGCCAGCCTCTTCCATTTCTTGACGATAATGGTTATTAAATTCATAACGATGACGGTGGCGTTCGTAGACGACTTTTTCACCATAGGCGGCAAATGCCTTTGTTCCTTCAGCAAGACGACATGGATAAAGCCCCAATCTTAATGTTCCGCCAAGGTCTTCGACGTCCTTTTGTTCTGGCAATAAGTCAATGAATGGATGCTTTGTTTCCGGCACAAACTCAGAAGAATGGGCATCATCATAGTTTAATACATTGCGGGCAAACTCAATCGTTGCCAGCTGCATGCCTAAGCAGATACCAAGAAATGGTTTCTTCGTCTCCCGGGCATAGCGGGTTGCCTCAATTTTCCCTTCAATTCCGCGGTCACCAAAGCCGCCTGGAACTAAGACCCCATCAACATCATCCAGAAGCTCTGCAACATTTTCTCGGGTCACATCTTCTGAATTAATCCATTTCACTTCTACATCGGTATCAAAGGTATAGCCAGCGTGCTTCAGCGCCTCGACAACGGAAATATACGCATCTTGAAGCTCAACATATTTCCCAACAAGGCCAATGCGCGTCTTACCTTTTAGATTGAGCACACGGTCCACTAATGCCTTCCATTCCGTCATATCCGGATCACCGGTAACTAATTTCAGATGATCACAGACGATTTGATCCATCTGCTGCGCTTGTAAGGCAAGCGGAATTGAATACAATGTGTCTGCATCCTGACATTCGATGACGGCCTCTTTATCAATATCACAGAATAAGGCAATTTTATCCTTCATATCCTGTGAAATTGGCATTTCCGTACGAACAACAATAATATTGGGCTGAATGCCAAGACTGCGCAGTTCTTTTACACTGTGCTGCGTTGGCTTAGTCTTCATTTCTCCGGCAGCTTTGATGTACGGCACGAGCGTACAGTGAATGTACATGACATTATCACGGCCGATATCACTCTTAATTTGGCGGATAGCCTCTAGAAATGGCAGTGATTCAATATCACCAACAGTACCGCCAATTTCAGTAATGACTACGTCAGCATTGGTTTCCTTGCCAGCCCGGAAAACACGGTCTTTGATTTCATTGGTAATATGCGGGATTACCTGGACGGTTGCCCCTAAATAGTCACCGCGGCGCTCTTTACGCAACACTGATGAGTAGATTTTTCCGGTTGTGACATTACTATATTTATTTAGGTTGATATCGATAAAACGCTCATAGTGTCCTAAATCCAAATCGGTCTCAGCGCCGTCATCGGTGACGAACACTTCACCATGCTGATAAGGGCTCATTGTTCCCGGATCCACGTTGATATATGGGTCAAATTTTTGAATCGTCACACTGAGGCCGCGATTTTTCAAAAGCCTTCCTAAAGATGCCGCCGTAATCCCTTTTCCTAGTGACGATACGACACCACCCGTTACAAAAATATACTTAGTCATTAAGAATTCCCCCTCTGTTACAGTTTGTACATTATTTAGATTGTTAAAGGGCATTTTTAAAAAAATATTAGTAATTTGGCAAAATGAAAAAACCCCAGCATGAATGGAGTTTTTCAAAATAAAAAACGCTCCACTTTATATATGAAAGGGAGCGTTATTTACAAATATCATATTCGTCCTTTTTTAAGGAGCCCAAACAAGATATTACAAGGCGATTGAAAAAAAGTCAAGCAAACATCTTGAGAAGCCAAAGGTCAGACCTTATTAATCTTCGTCTTCCTCATCCTCTTCTACCTCTTCATCTTCCAACTCTAATTCCTCATCGAGCTCCTCTTCTTCGTCAAGCTCGAATTCTTCATCCTCTAACACTTCATCATCATCAAATTCTTCGACATCATCGAGTTCATCAAAGTCCTCGTCTTCATCAAGCAAATCGTCTTCCTCGAATTCTTCAATGTCATCAAATTCTTCGTCTTCAAGCTCATCATATACATCAAGATCTTCGTCTTCGACCACTTTTTTGGCTTTCTTCTTCTTCGGTTTCACGACCGTGACAACTTCTTCCTCCTGGGTATCAACTGGATACCATACGCGCAGACCCCAACGATTCTCACCCAGTGACAAAAACCGGCCATCAATATTGATATCTGTATAAAATTGTGCCAGACGAGAACGCATTTCTTCATCCGAAAATCCAACAGCTGCGGAAATTTCCTTCACTAAATCATGAAAAGAAATGGGCTGCTTACTATTTTTTAAGTATTCAAACGCCATTTCAATGAGGGATAACTCTAGTAACTCCTCTTTTGAGTATTGTGCTAGACTCAATTTGGGCACTTCCTTTCTCTATTACACGGCAATAAGTTTATCCAAATTACATATTCTCCATTATAAACAAATTCCCTCTGTTTATGCCAGTTCAAACGGGCGATTTCCGAAAATAATTACCTGTTGTTCTTCTCCTGTTCCTGACGCAGCTTCTTGTATTCCTTGATGGATATTGTGAGGAAAAAGATAGCTAGCAGCAGAAAAGAAACTGCCCCTAATTGCCGTTCATATAAATAATACAATGGCCAGGCAAAAATAAGTAATATAATGATGATGTGAGTTAGTTTCATGAAGGATCTCCCACCTGCCAGATTCTCCCGAAAATCGTCGGTACATTACATTATAACTAAAATGTTAACATAAAAATACAATGGCATAAAAAATTGCCATTGTATTTTTATAATTACTTCCTAGTCGCTGAACTTTCTGTTACATATTCCTGCGATATTGGCCGCCTACTTCGTAAAGCGCGCGGGTGATTTGCCCGAGGCTGGCGACTTTGACAGTCTCCATTAACTGTGCAAAGATATTACCACCGCTGACAGCTGTTTCTTTCAATTGGGCCAGTGCTTCCTGAGCTTTATCGGCGTGCGCTTCCTGGAAGGCGCGCAGATTGTGAATCTGCAATTCCTTCTCTTCCTTCGTCGCCCGGGCCAACTCCATGCCATCGATTTCCTCGGCTGCCGGTGGGTTTGGATTCAGATACGTGTTGACGCCAATGATTGGTAGCTCGCCATTATGTTTTTTCATTTCATAGTACATCGACTCATCCTGAATTTTGCCGCGCTGGTACTGCGTTTCCATCGCGCCAAGGACTCCACCGCGGTCATTTAAGCGGTCAAACTCTTGCAGCACAGCCTCTTCAACAAGGTCGGTCAGCTCTTCAACGATGAACGAGCCTTGGAGCGGATTTTCATTTTTCGTTAAGCCATGCTCCTTGGTAATAATCATCTGAATCGCCATCGCCCGGCGCACCGATTCCTCCGTTGGTGTCGTAATCGCTTCATCATAAGCATTCGTATGCAACGAGTTGCAGTTATCGTGGAGCGCCATCAGTGCCTGCAAGGTCGTGCGGATATCGTTAAAATCAATTTCCTGGGCGTGCAGCGAGCGGCCTGATGTTTGTACATGGTACTTTAATTTTTGACTGCGCTCATTGGCGCCATATTTTTCGCGCATGACGGTAGCCCAAATCCGGCGGGCTACGCGGCCAATCACCGTATATTCTGGGTCAAGGCCGTTGGAGAAGAAGAACGATAGATTTGGCGCAAAATCATCAATATGCATGCCGCGGCTTAAGTAATATTCTACATAGGTAAAGCCGTTGGCAAGTGTAAACGCCAGCTGCGAAATTGGATTGGCGCCGGCTTCAGCAATATGATAGCCAGAAATCGACACCGAATAATAATTACGAACCTTATGGTCAATGAAATATTGCTGGATATCGCCCATCATCCGTAAGGCAAATTCTGTAGAAAAAATACAGGTGTTTTGCCCTTGGTCCTCTTTTAAAATATCCGCCTGCACCGTGCCGCGCACCGTCCGCAATGTATAGGCGCGGACCGCGATAAATTCCTCAACCGTCAGCTTCCTGCCAAGCTCAGCTTCCTTCTTTTTCACCTGCTGGTCCATTGCCGTGTTCATGAACATCGCCAGAATTATCGGCGCTGGACCGTTGATTGTCATCGAAACTGATGTCGATGGATGGCAGAGATCAAAGCCGTCATAGAGCTTTTTCATATCATCAAGGGTACAGATGCTGACACCGCTCTCGCCGACCTTCCCATAAATATCGGGGCGATAATCAGGGTCCTCGCCGTATAATGTCACCGAGTCAAACGCCGTACTTAAGCGTTTCGCCGGGTCATCCTTCGATAAATAATGGAAGCGGCGATTTGTCCGCTCCGGTGTTCCTTCACCGGCAAACTGGCGTTTCGGATCCTCACCCTCGCGTTTGAATGGAAAGACGCCAGCCGTGTACGGAAACGAACCTGGGACATTTTCCCGATAGACCCAGCGGAGGATTTCGCCGTAATCTTTATATTTTGGCAAGGCCACTTTCGGAATATCGAGGCCTGATAGGGATTTTGTTTTTAACACGGTGAGAATCTCTTTATCACGAATACGGGTGACAAATTGATCGGCGGCATACGCTGTCTTTAACGACTCCCAGCCCTCGAGAATCCGCTTCGACTCCGGCGTTAGCTGCGCCTCCGTTTCCTGCTTCACCGTCTGAAGGGCGGCGACAACTTCTGACTGGTCCTTCACCGCTTCGATTGCGCCCTCAAGTTGGAACAGTTTACGGGCAAGGTTGGCCTGGGCCTCAGCCTTTTTATGATAGCCGCGTACCGTTTCGGTAATTTCACGCAGATAATAGCGCCGCTCCGTTGGGATAATCACATTTTGTTTGACGACATCGGCTTCTTTGCTATAGGTCGTCACCCAATCAGTGCCGGCTTTTTCGTTGATTTTTTCAATCAGCGCAGCGAACAAGGCATTTGTCCCCTGGTCATTGAACTGGCTGGCAATCGTGCCGTACACTGGCATTTCCGACGGGTCTTTTTCAAACAGCATATGGCTGCGCTGATACTGCTTTTGCACCTGGCGCTTCGCATCCTCCGAGCCTTTACGCTCAAATTTATTGATGACAATCAAGTCGGCAAAATCAATCATATCGATTTTTTCCAGCTGTGAAGGCGCCCCGAATTCGCTGGTCATCACATACATGGAGACATCACAGATTTCGGTAATTCCGGCATCGCCCTGGCCGATTCCGCTTGTTTCGACGATGACAAGGTCAAAGCCCGCCGCCTTTGTGACCGCCACTGCGTCTTGAATCGCCAATGACAGCTCGCTCCGTGACGCGCGAGTGGCCAGACTGCGCATATAAACATTCGCTGAAAAAATCGCATTCATGCGGATACGGTCGCCGAGGAGGGCACCGCCGGTTTTCTGCTTCGTCGGATCAACGGAGAGAATCGCGACCTTTTTATCAGGGAATTCATTAATAAAACGGCGGATTAACTCATCTGTTAACGAACTTTTGCCGGCGCCGCCCGTTCCGGTGATTCCGATAACCGGGATTGCTTTTTCAAGCTGTTTCACCTGTTCTAGTACCTGCTCTGCGGCTGCCGCGGCTTCATTCGACTTATCAACATGAAGCTCGGCTAGGGTAATCAGCTTGGCAATCGCCCTGATATCGCCGCTCGGGAGCTTTTCGATTTCCTCGGTCACATCAGCGCTGACTGTTGAAAAATCGCACTCCACGATCATTTGGTCAATCATCCCTTGCAGACCGAGTTCGCGACCATCGTCCGGTGAAAAGATTCGGGCAATTCCATAATCGTGCAGTTCCTTGATTTCCTTAGGAATAATCACCCCGCCGCCACCGCCGTAAATGCGGATGTGCGGTGCTCCTTTTTCACGTAATAAATCATACATATATTTAAAATACTCGACATGACCACCCTGATAAGAGGAAATCGCGATTCCTTGAACATCTTCCTGAATCGCGGCATTCACCACCTCCTCCACCGAGCGGTTATGACCAAGGTGAATAACCTCTGCACCGCTCGACTGAAGAATCCGGCGCATAATATTAATCGACGCATCGTGCCCGTCGAACAAACTGGATGCAGTTACAAAACGGATATGGTGCTTTGGCTGATATTTTTTCATCCTTCTCCCCCTGCTCTGTCTAACGGTTTTTCCGGCTGAAACTGCTGCAAGCCGGCAAGTAAAAATTCTGTCTGTCGTTCGATATATTCATCTAAGGTAAATAATTTTCGCAGTGCCCAGCGGCGAAAGCCCCACATTTGTCCTTGGACAAAAATATTATGGGCAATGATTTGAATTTGCTGCTCTGTTAACTCGAGCTCATGATTTTCCACACATTTGCACAGCAGATCCTCAAACATTGCGACCATTTCCATCTCTTTTTGCAGTACATATGGGAGGGCGTCCTTTGACAGCGATTTGACTTCTTGATACATGACGAGCACTTCAGCTTGCATTTCATCCATAACCTGGAAAAAGTCAGCGATTGCCCGCTTCAAGCTGTCGAGTGTGCCCTGCTTTTGTTCGATGTTCTGTTGCAAACGCTCGCTGACATGGTCATAAATACTGTCACAGACGAGATAGAGAACATCCTCTTTCGTACGGATGTATTCATATAAGGTACCAATGGAAAAACCCGCCTCGCGAGCAATTTCCCGTGTAGTCGTCCGATGAAACCCCTTTTGTTTAAAAAGCTTTACCGCTCCCTTGATCATCTGATCACGCCTCTTTTGGACAAGGCGTTCATCTTTGACCGAAGCCTGCACTTCTCGTTTATTCATCCCCATGTCAACCGCCCTTTTTATTTACTGCGCTAAAGGGAGATAGCGGTAATATAGCAGTAAAAAGATTCGTTAACGTTCCCCCTAGCGCACTTGTTTCTTTATTTTGTCAGCATTCGTGAAATGACGAGGCGCTGAATTTCCTGCGTCCCTTCATAAATTTGCGTAATCTTGGCATCGCGCATAAAGCGCTCAACTGGATAATCCTTCGTGTAGCCGTAGCCGCCAAAGATTTGAACAGCTTCGGTTGTTACCTTCATCGCGGTGTCTCCGGCAAGCAATTTTGACATTGCCGACTCTTTGCCATATGGCAGCCCGTTCGACTCCAGCCAAGCAGCTTGATAGGTTAATAGTCTTGATGCCTCAATAGCCGTGGCCATATCAGCCAGTTTGAAACTGATTCCCTGGTTGGCGGCAATTGGCTTCCCAAACTGCTGGCGTTCCTTCGCATAAGCAACAGCGGCATCGAGCGCCCCTTGCGCGATCCCTACAGCCTGGGCGGCGATCCCGTTGCGGCCGCCATCAAGTGTCATCATCGCAATTTTGAAACCCTGGCCTTCTTCGCCTAAGCGATTTTCCACAGGAACATGGCAGTCTTCAAAAATAATTTCTGTTGTTGGTGACGAACGAATCCCCAGTTTCTTCTCTTTTTTACCGACCGAGAAGCCCAGGAAGTCTTTTTCAACGATGAACGCGGTCGTGCCCTTTTGCTTGCTCGTTGGATCCGTTAGCGCGAAGACGACATAAATATCAGCCTCGCCGCCATTGGTGATAAAGATTTTCGAACCGTTGAGGACATAATGATCCCCCTCAAGCTTTGCCGTGGTTCGCATTCCGCCGGCATCAGAGCCGCTGCCAGGTTCGGTTAAGCCATAGGCACCGATTTTGCTGCCTTCTGCCATTGGTTGTAGATACTTCTGCTTCTGCTCTTCGGTTCCAAATTTGTAGAGCGGCCAGCCGGCAAGTGAAGTATGAGCCGACAGGGTGACGCCAATTGAGGCATCAACGCGGGATAGCTCTTCAACAGCGATACAGTAGGCAAGATAATCACTGCCGATGCCGCCGTACTCCTCCGGCCACGGAATCCCGGTCAGTCCCAGTTCGGCCATTTTGGTGAAAATTTCGCGGTCAAAACGTTCCTCTTCATCTCGTTCTGCCGCTGTCGGAGCAATCTCATTCTCCGCAAAATCGCGCACCATTTTTCGAATCATTTCATGTTCTTCGGATAATTTAAAATTCATTGTGGTGGCCCTCCTTCGTAATGTCTTGAGTTTTCTGTTTTTAGTGTACATTTGCTACGTAACTGCGCCTGTTTCTACAAATTACTGGGGTGATTCTACAAAAATAGGCGCTGTTTCTACATTTTAATCCGGCTTATCTACAATTATTGGAATAAACTGGTTTATGTGGGTAAATAACTGCATGATTCTACAAATTACTGGGGTGGTTCTACAAATCAAACCGTCTTAACTACAAAATTAGTCGTTCTATCTACAAATTTTGGAAATAAATGGATGCTCACGCTCACAAATGTTTGCTAATCACGATTCTCTGGATTTCGCTTGTTCCTTCGTAAATTTCTGTTACCTTGGCATCGCGGAAGTAACGCTCAACCGGGTAATCCTCCGTGTAGCCATAGCCGCCGAACACTTGAATCGCTTCCGTGGCTGCCTCTACCGCCGTCCTTGTCGCGAACAGCTTTGCCATCGATGCTTCCATGCTACATTTTAAGCCGCGGGCACGAAGATTTGCAGCGCGATAGACTAATAGTTTGGCAGCTTCAACACTTGTCGCCATATCGGCCAGCTTAAAGGCAATCCCTTGCTGGGCAGCTATTGGCTTGCCGAACTGCCGTCGGTCCTGTGCATAATTAACCGCGGCCTCTTGGGCGGCTTCGGCAATTCCCAGTGCCTGGGCGGCAATCCCAATGCGGCCAACATCAAGATTAGCCATCGCAATTTTAAACCCTTCGCCTTCTTTACCAAGCAAATTGGCAGCGGGAATACGCATATTTTCAAACGTCAATTGCACTGTTCTTGAGCCGTGTAGTCCCATTTTCTTTTCATCCTTGCCAATCACAAGGCCGGGAGTATTTTTTTCAACAATAAAAGCCGTAATGCCTTTCGCTCCCAGCTTCGGGTCAATGGTAGCAAAGACAATATAGATATCGGCCTCGCCGCCATTGGTGATAAACACCTTTGACCCGTTAAGGATATATTCAGCGCCATCGCGAGCGGCCCGGGTTTTCAGACTAGCAGCATCCGAGCCTGAACTTGGCTCCGTCAGACAAAATGCCCCTAAATACTCTCCTGAAGCAAGTTTTGGTACATACTTTTGTTTCTGTTCTTCGCTGCCAAAATAGACAATTGGATTGGTTCCGACAGAGGTGTGGACAGACAGGATTACACCAATTGTTGCGCTCACCTTAGAGAGCTCATGAATGGCGATGATATAGGAAGTGAAATCCATACCTGCTCCACCGTATGCCTCCGGAATCGGAATGCCCATTAGCCCGAGCTCGCCCATTTTGGTGAGGATTTCCCGTGGGAATTCCCCATTTTCCATTTTTTCAATAAAGGGGGTGATTTCCGTTTGAGCAAAATCACGCACCATTTTGCGCATCATTTGTTGTTCTTCGGTAAATGTCAGATTCATGCTGATTCTCTCCCCTTCCCGAGGAAGTTTAATTTCTTGTAAAGATGTTGGTTTGTCTTTACCCATTATTCGTAGCTGTAAAAGCCGCGACCGCTCTTCCTGCCGAGCCAGCCAGCTTTTACATATTTGCGCAGCAACGGACATGGGCGATACTTATCATCGCCAAAGCCTTCATGCAAGGTTTCCATAATGTATAGGCAAGTATCCAGGCCGATAAAGTCAGCCAAAGTTAACGGTCCCATTGGATGGTTCATACCGAGCTTCATCACTTCATCAATCGCCTCTTTTGTGGCCACGCCCTCGTACAGCGTATAAATCGCTTCGTTAATCATCGGCATTAACACACGATTGGCGACAAATCCCGGAAAGTCATTAACCTCAACCGGCACTTTACTCAACGTTTTCGTCATATCTTCAATAGTTTGGTAAACTTCGTCCGCTGTTGCCAAGCCGCGGATAATTTCCACCAGCTTCATGACGGGCACCGGGTTCATAAAATGCATGCCGATGACTTTTTCAGGGCGCTTTGTTGCTGCAGCAATTTCCGTAATGGGCAGCGATGACGTATTGCTCGCTAGTATCGTGTGCGCCGGGGCAATTTCATCCAGCTGAGCGAAGAGTTTTGCCTTTACCTCCATGTTTTCCACCGCAGCTTCAATCACGAGATCAACATCGGCAGCGTCCTGTAAATCAGTAGACGACGCGAGATTTTGTAAAACCCCCTGCTTCTCGTTCTCGGTCAACCGCCCTTTTTCCACATTGCGGCTAAGATTTTTGCTAATCACACCAAGACCGCGCTCAACAAATTCCGGCTTTAAATCGTTTAATAGCACCTTGTAGCCTGCTTGGGCGCACACCTGAGCAATTCCTGAGCCCATTTGCCCAGCACCCACGACCATCACTTTTTCAACCTTCATTTTAGTTCTCCTCCGGTTCCCTTTTTTAAAAAAATTTCTCTTCCGTTACCTCTTTGGTACTTCAACCATGATGGCATCGCCTTGGCCGCCGCCAGAGCAAATCGCTGCGATTCCAATCCCGCCGCCGCGGCGTTTCAATTCGTGGATTAACGTAATGATAATACGTGCTCCGCTGGCACCGATTGGGTGACCCAATGCGACCGCACCGCCGTTCACATTGACTTTTTCCGCATCCAATCCTGCAATTTGCTTGCTGGCCAGCGCTACTGCTGCAAAGGCTTCGTTGATTTCAAACAGGTCGATATCGGCAACGCTTTTCCCAGTTTTTTGCAACAGTTCATTGATAACGAGCCCCGGTGTTTTTGGAAAATCCTTCGCCTCGACCGCAATGGCAGCCTGCCCTATGATGACTGCTTCCACTTTCCGTCCTTCACGAAGTGCCCGTTCTTCACTCATTAAAACAAGCGCTCCAGCACCATCGTTCACCCCAGGGGCGTTGCCTGCTGTAATCGTGCCACCGCCAAACGCCGGTCCGAGTTTTGCCAATTTTTCTAAAGAGGTGTCCTTCCGTGGTGCTTCATCATGTTCAATGACTACTGGTGCACCTTTTCGCTGCGGGACCTCGACAGGGATGATTTCCTCGGCAAACTTGCCGCTTTCGATTGCGGCGATTGCCCGCTGATGACTGCGCAGGGCCCATTCATCCTGGTCTTCACGGCTCAGCCCAAGGTCCTCAGCCGTCGAGTTACCGTATGTGCCCATGTGAACACCAGTGAAGCTGCAGCTTAAGCCATCGTGAATCATCATATCCTTCACTGCACCATCACCCATGCGCAGCCCCCAGCGACCTTTCGGCAAAATATAGGGAGCATTGCTCATCGATTCCATTCCGCCGGCAACGATCACTTCCTCGTCACCAAGACGGATGAGCTGATCAGCCATTGTCACACTGCGCAAACCTGAAGCGCAGACCTTATTGATTGTTTCCGTCTTGACATTCCATGGGATGCCAGCATTGCGCGCTGCCTGCCGAGATGGAATTTGCCCTTGACCTCCTTGTAAAACGGTTCCAAAAATAACCTCACCAACATCTTCAAGAGCTACCTCCGCCCGCTGGAGCGCTTCCTTTATGGCAATTCCTCCAAGCTGTGCCGCTGACAAGCTGCTCAGTGATCCGCCAAACTTACCAAATGGCGTCCGTACCCCACTTAAAATAACCGTTCTCCCCATTCAAAACACTCCCTCTTTTGTTAATATTGTGATATATCCTTCTAAAAAAATCCCCCTGAGCGGAAGCGACTGAACGCTCGCTCGGTTTAACGCAAAAAAGGAACGCAGACCTTTCCATTGTCTACGCATTAAGATGAAACCGTTATTATACTATTTATTCTAGCTAAAAATTAGCAGAAGTTGAAATAAAAACCATAAAATTTTTAAAATTAGTAAATCAACTTCTGCTGTGTCTACCAAAATTATGATGCCACCTGGTTCGTGTCACCACATACTGCTTTTTCCAAAATTTCTGCAACATCGTAGGTACTGATTTTGTCTTCGACTTCTTTTGCTTTCGTTCCGTCGGATAACATCGTTAAGCAATATGGACAAGCGGAGCTGATCATGGATGAATGAGTTTCCAATGCCTGCTCAGTACGAGCCACGTTGATGCGTTGCCCCGTGTCTTCCTCCATCCACATCAAACCGCCGCCGGCGCCGCAGCACATTGCTCGATCACGGTGGCGCTCCATTTCCACCAGCTTGACACCAGGAATGGCTTTTAAGATTTCTCGCGGCGGGTCGTACACTTCATTGTAGCGGCCTAAGTAGCAGGAATCATGGAATGTGATGGTTTCATCGACAGCATGCTTTGGTACGAGTCGCCCATCGCGGACAAGCTCATAGAGAATCTCGGTATGGTGATAAACTTCGACACCCTCCATCCCAAAATCAGGATACTCATTTTTGAAAATATTATAGGCATGCGGATCAGTTGTAATAATTTTTTTGACGCCTGCTTTTTCGAATTCAGCAATATTATTGGTCGCCAGTTCTTGGAATAAGAACTCATTACCGAGACGGCGCGGCGTATCCCCGGAGTTCTTCTCCTTATTGCCTAAGATTGCAAACTTGACGCCCGCTTCGTTAAGCAGTTTGGCAAATGCTAAAGCAATCTTTTGACTGCGGTTATCGTAGGAGCCCATCGCCCCGACCCAGAAGAGGTATTCGAACTCTTCACCGGCTTTTTTCATTTCTTTGACTGTCGGCACATGCACATCCTCACGCAGCTCGCGCCAGTCTTCACGCTCTTTGCGGTTTAAGCCCCATGGATTCCCTTGGCGTTCGATGTTCGTCATCGCGCGCTGGGCATCCGGATTCATTTTTCCCTCGGTTAATACCAAGAAACGTCTTAGGTCGATAATTTTTTCAACATGTTCGTTCATTACTGGGCATTGGTCTTCACAGTTACGGCAGGTTGTGCAGGCCCAGATTTCCTCTTCGGTAATGACATCGCCAATCAAGCTTGGGTTGTAGATGCCGGTAGCTGCTGATTCCTGTGCACCTTGTCCAGCCGCTGCCAAGGCGATTTGGTTACCTTTTGTATTGTTAAACGCAAACGTTGGCACCCACGGCTTTTTCGAGGTCACCGCTGCCCCGTAGTTGGTTAAATGGTCACGCATTTTCAGGATTAAATCCATCGGTGACAGCATTTTCCCTGTGCCTGTGGCCGGACACATATTGGTGCAGCGGCCGCACTCTACACAGGCATAAAAATCGACCATTTGCAGCTGGGTAAAGTCTTCAATTTTGCCAACTCCAAAGGATTCCTGTGTTTCATCTTCAAAATCAATTTTGCTTAATTTCCCCGGTTTTTCTAAGCGGTTTAAATAGACGTTGGCCGGACCGGCGATTAAGTGGGCATGCTTGCTCTGAGGTACATATACTAAGAAGGAAAGCAGGAATAATAAGTGGAACCACCAGGCGACGTAGAAAATGGCAATTGCCGCCGTTTCCCCAATACCCGCAAGTACCATGGCAATCAGTGAGGCAACCGGTTCGGACCATGTTGGGTCTTCCCCATGCCAGACGATACCGGCACCATTTCCAAGCAGAACGGAAAGCATTAAGCCGCCGATAAAAATGAGTACAAGCCCCGATTTAAAATTGCGCTTTAGGCGCACTAGCTTTTCAATATAGCGGCGGTAAAAAGCCCAGATAACCGCTACTAGGATCATTAACGTGACAATTTCCTGGAAAAAGGTGAACGCCGGATAAAGCGGTCCTAACGGCAGATGTGATCCTGGCTTAATCCCCTTCCAAATAAAATCAATTGCGCCAAATTGCACAAGGATAAAGCCATAAAAGAACATAACGTGGATAATGCCGCTCTTTTTATCCTTTAAGAGCTTTTTTTGACCAAAAACCATGACCCAAATTTTATTCAGTCTTTCCTTGACATTGTTGTCAAACTCGGTCTTTTTTCCAAGCTTAATGTATTGGATTCGCGTCTTGACAACATAGGTAAACAGGCTCAGTGCGTAAGCGGTTACAGCCAAAAACGCAATAAGATTTACCCAAAGCAGTCCATTCATTTTTTACGCCCCTTTCATTTCTTTCTCCCATTTTTTATAAGTTGTAGAAAATATAATTAATTTTCTGAACTAGCCCTTATCTCTATTATATTATGAATGAGCATTCAGTCAATCTATTTTTAAAAGATTCACGCAACTTATAGAATCCTTTTGGCTTGGAAAAACTAACACAATCGATTGGAGGAGTACCAATGTTTGTGTGTGGCGCGGGTTTTCTTCTACTCATTGTATGGCTTGTTTTAGATTTTAGGTTAGGACGAAAGCAGCATCTTTCCACTCTTCGTCCATTTTATTCCCCATCTGTAACCAGTGATTTTCAGCTGTTTTCCCATGGGAAGGAACTGATTGGCGACTACTTTGCCACACTCCGAAGAGCGGAAACAGAAATTGATATTATGTTTTATATTGTTAGAAATGATCAGCTCGGGCAGGAATTTTTTTCCATTTTAAAAGAAAAGGCACTTGAGGGTGTTCACGTCCAGCTCCTGCTTGATCGGCTTGGCAGTTTGGGGATAAAGAAGCGTATCATCGCCGACTTGCGGCAGGCTGGCGTGCAGGTTGCTTTCAGCAATCCCGTGAGACCTCCCTTTCTATTTTATTCTGCCCAAGCTCGCAATCATCGCAAAATATCGGTTATTGACGGAAAAATTGGCTATCTGGGCGGTTTCAATATTGGTTTGGAGTATATTGATCAGGGGCCGGCGAAATTAACACCTTGGCGTGATTATCATGTAAAAATGACTGGGGAAGGGGTCGCATACCTGCTTGCTGCTTTTCACAACGATTGGCAAAAGAGGGCCGCGAACGCTGCTGTGTTAACGGAGGTACAGCAGGATGAGATTGCCGCGAAAGTTCAAGTCGGGCTTGGTGCTGAAAGCAGTCGCCCTATGAAACAGCAGCCCAATTCGGGGGACCTGCGAGCCGTTTTGCATCAGCTGGTATCGGGGAACCTGCGAGCCGTTTTGCATCAGCCGGAATCGGGGCGACTGCGAGCCGTTCGACGTCAGCCGGATTCAGCGAAACTGCAAACCGTTCGACATCAGCCGGATTCAGCGAAACTGCAAACCATTCGACGTCAGCCGGATTCAGCGAAACTGCAAACCGTTCAACGTCAGCCTAGTTATTACCATAATGGTGATGCCTATCCATCAAATCAAGGGGCCGTTCGGCATCAATTGATGGCCACTGAGGGGAATCAATTAGAGAGGCAATTTATTGGACTTATTCGGATGGCGGAACAAGAAATTATTATTGGAACGCCTTATTTTATTCCGAGCCAACGAATCCTGAATGAATTGCTAGCTGCTGCAAGGCTAGGCGTCAAACTGGTAGTGATTGTTCCTTTTACCGCAGACCATCCGCTTGTTCAAGAGGCCTCTTACCGTTATTTACGGGAGCTGCTGCAGGCAGGCGCTCAGGTTTTTCAATATAACCATGGCTTCTATCATGCTAAAACGATTGTAATCGATGATAAAGTCTGTGATATCGGAACAGCTAACTTCGACAAACGCAGCCTCTACCTAAACAAAGAAATGAACTGCTATTTCTACAGCAAAGAGTTTATCACTCAATTAAAGGATGTGCTGCAACAAGACATCCACAACTCCATACCCTTAAAGCTGACCGCCCTAAACACCCTTAACCCATACCGAACACTAAAGGAAATCCTGGCCCGAGCGCTTTCCTATTTTCTCTAGGCTAGTCTGTGGTGGTGCCTTCTGTGGTGGTGCCTTCTGTGGTGGTGCCTGACACCCCAGAAATACACAATTCCACCCCAGGCGGACAGTGTTGAACGAAGAAGAGTCTCCGAATTTAATATTCGGAGACTCTTTTTAGTCTTCTATTAGGTTTAGGACAGGGACGTCGCGCTCGTTGTCAGGGTCTTTTCGGGAATATATCCGGGCCATTTTTGTTGCTTCGTCTACATGTTGGATTATGACTGGCGTGCCCTCATACGTGACATTAATCATATCTGCTGATTCGAGGATTTCTTTTGCTCTGCCTACATTCATTAAGTGGACCACTCCTTGCAAAAAGTACATTACTACTATTTGTATTTTTTGGGATATTATGCACGAGTGTAATCACGTTCAAACAAAATTTTCAAATGAAATCTACCTGCATCGTTACCCTGCATCTCGAAGTCATAGACAAGATCAATTTCCCCGCTGCCCTGTTCATCACTATAGTACTCCATCTTCTGTGCAAGAGTTGCGGTTTCAAATGCCCCCATCGGCACTTCATAGCTCCCTCTCAGTTTTTCCTGAAGACGGAATGACAGTCGCATTTTGATGGCACCACTTCGTAAGATCAACATTTCCTCATCTGATACTTTGACAATCGTGCGTACAGTGCCAACCTCCTCGAGTACCTCTTCATACTGAAGATATGCAGCCCGCTCTTTCTTGTGATAGCTGCCGAAAACAATTAATTCCATCGGCTCAGCCTCATCAATTGTTGTTTTAACCGTTACCTTTACGGGTATTTCATTTTTCGCCACTCAACACACCCCCTTTTCTAAAAAAAATTCTTATAACAACGCCATATCCATAGTGGAATAAAGAAAAGATGCCCGCCCATTTATAAGGCAGACATCGCATTCATAGCCGAAGCCAACTGTTTATCTCGCTTTTGAGTAATAGCTCGACCCTCTTTATATGAATGGAGGTTAGTTGCTTTATTTCACCCAGCCAAGCAGCATTTCTCGAATCAACTTGCTTGCCGTATTGGCAGTTTGCTCGGAAACATCATAAACCGGTGCCACCTCAACTAAATCGGCTCCGACCACATTCACCTGAGAACGGGCAATTTCATGAATGGAGGCTAGCAGCTCCTTTGAAGTAATCCCGCCAGCGTCCACAGTTCCTGTTCCCGGTGCATGTGCTGGATCCAATACGTCGATATCAATTGTGACATAAACTGGACGGCCCGCCAGCTTTGGCAAAACTTCTTTTAATGGCTCGAGTACTTCAAATTTGGATATATGCATACCATTTTCCTTCGCCCATGCAAATTCTTCCTTCATTCCTGAACGAATTCCGAAAGAATACACATTCGAAGGTCCAATCAACTCGGCAATCTTGCGGATTGGCGTAGAGTGGGATAGTTCCTCTCCTTCATACTGTTCACGCAGGTCAGTATGGGCGTCCATATGAATAATGGCGAGATCAGGATAGTTTTTAAAAACAGCCCGCATCACTGGCCATGAAACAAGATGTTCTCCTCCCATCCCCAGCGGAAATTTGCCGGCAGCAAGCACCTCGGTGACAAACTCCTCAATCAAGTCGAGACTGCGCTGCGGGTTGCCGAACGGCAGTGGGATGTCACCGGCATCAAAATAGTTAACCTCATCCAGCTCACGGTCAAGGTAAGGACTATACTCCTCTAAACCAATTGAAACCTCACGAATCCGCGCCGGACCAAAACGCGATCCCGGCCGATAACTAACCGTCCAATCCATCGGCATCCCATACAACACAACCTGGCTCTCCTCAAAAACAGGATGACTCCCAATAAACACATTCCCCGAATATGCCTCATCAAAACGCATTAACGCATCGCTCACTTTCTGGTGCCTGACACCCTTCGTGGACACTTGTCCACGTGGGGTGGACACTTTCCCTGTTTTTTCCTTTTGACGAGTTGAACTCGTTTGTTTGCTTGATGATTTGCTCCTGTTCCTTATTTCAACAGATCGCTTACGAATTTTGGTAATACGAAGGCTGCTTTGTGCAGTTCCTTTGTGTAATATTTCGTGTCAATATCGTGGAAGCTTACGTCGCTAACTTCAAGTGGGTCATATTTTTTTGAACCAATCGTAAATGCCCATAGTCCGCTTGGGTAGGTTGGAATGTTCGCAACATATAACCGAGTAATTGGGAAGATTTCACGGACATCGCGTTGAACATTACGGATTAAATCGCCTTTAAACCATGGGTTATCTGATTGAGCGACGAAGATCCCATCATCCTTCAGTGCTTTTGCAATTCCGGCATAGAACCCTTTCGTAAATAGATTGACAGCAGGACCGATCGGTTCCGTAGAATCAACCATAATCACATCATATTGATTGTTACTTTCGGCAATATGCATGAAACCGTCCGCGACTCGTACCTCAACCCGCGGGTCATCGAGCCAACCGGCAATCTCCGGTAAGAATTTCTTTGAATATTCAATCACTTTTCCATCGATATCAACAAGCGTTGCTTTTTTCACACTTGGATGCTTCAGCACTTCACGAATGACACCACCGTCACCACCACCAACTACAAGGACATTTTCTGGATTTGGGTGCGTAAATAATGGCACATGTGCCACCATTTCATGGTAGACAAATTCATCTTTTACAGATGTCATCACCATGCCGTCGAGCAGCAGCATATTGCCCCATTCTGCGGTTTCTACCATTTCAAGCATCTGGTATTCCGTTTTTTCTGTATGTAATGTTTTATTGACTTTCATCGTGATACCAAAATTCTCGGTTTGTTTTTCTGTGAACCATAGTCCTGCCATTGTCATCTTCCTTCCATAGTTTCACTTCGCGCAAGCTCCGCTACTGAGCCTCATACCTTTTTCCATTAGGCGCCTGCGCTTTTAAATTTATCCTACCCAAACTATTGAATTACAAACATAAGAAATTGTCTAGAAAAAAGTGATAGAAATTTTCATTTACAGGTAAAAAATGTTTAAAAACCCATTAACTTTTTCATACTATAACTAGCAGATTTTTTATCTGCAGAAATTATTTATTACATGATTTTTTTCATGAATTCAATAATGACAGGTGGTGGCACAGATGGAAATTATGACGAACCACGGCTTTCGCAAAACGTTAAAATATTTGCGAGCCCTCTTCTTCATTAGTTTAATAGGCACGATTTGCACAGCAATTCTACTCATCGGCTTGCTTACCTATGCAAAAGTACTAGGTGCTCCACCGCTCGCTGTGCCCCAATCTACCTTATTCTTTGCCGATGACGGAACGCTTATTGGCGAAAGCAACAATGGACAAAAACGCTACTGGGCAAAGCTCGATGATATTTCGCCAGATTTAATCAATGCTACGGTAGCAATAGAAGATCAGAATTTTTTCCACCATCATGGCTTTGATTATAAGCGAATTGCCGGGGCTGTCATTGCCGATATTCAGGCATTTGCCAAGGTGCAAGGTGCAAGTACGGTCACCCAGCAATATGCCCGAAATTTATACCTTGGACATGATAAAACGTGGAAGCGGAAACTAACCGAAGCCTTTTATACCATTCGGTTGGAGATGAATTATTCCAAAAAAGAGATTTTAGAAGGTTATTTAAATACGATTTACTACGGAAATGGTGCATATGGAGCGGAGGCGGCCAGCCAGTTTTATTTTGGAAAAAAAGCCTCAGAATTAACTTTAGCGGAAGCAAGCATGCTTGCCGGCATTCCAAAGGGACCTGGTCTGTACTCCCCACTTAGCTCACCGGAAAAGGCCAAAACACGGCAGACCTTGATTTTGACCAGCATGGCGAAAAATGGCTATATTTCTAAAAAACAAGCAACAGCAGCTACAGCAGAAAAACTTGTATTTAATGGAACTCATTCTACCCAAAAGGTCAAGATTGCACCATATTTTCAAGATGCCGTCAAAAATGCGTTGAAGAATCAGTTGCATTTGGATGAGCGGACAATCGCCCTCGGTGGATTAAAGGTATATACGACTTTGAATCTAAAACAGCAAAAGGCAGCCGAGGAACAGATTAATAAGATAGTTTCCCCTTCGTCAGACATTCAGGCCGCTTTGGTGGCGATGGATCCAAAAAATGGCGATGTGCGTGCAATGGTAGGTGGCCGCGATTATGAACAAAGCTCGTTTAACCGTGCTGTTCAGGCGGTGAGACAACCTGGTTCCACCATCAAGCCGCTGTTATACTATGCAGCACTGGAACAAGGCTTTACTCCGTCATCGACGATGCGTAGTGAGTATACGACCTTTCATTTTGATGACGGTCACTCTGAATATACACCGCATAATTACAATAATAAGTATGCCAATGGCGAAATCACCCTCGCCCAGGCGATTGCATTATCGGACAATATCTATGCCGTGAAAACTCATCTATTTTTGGGAGAGGAAACGCTTATAGAGACTGCTAAGAAGTTTGGACTGTCTACCAAAATGTCCAAAGTGCCATCACTTGCTCTTGGCACATCAGGTGTGCGTGTGATTGAAATGGCAAATGCCTACAGCTTATTTGCCAACGGCGGCAAACGGGTCCAGCCAAGCTTGATTACCCGAGTTGAGGACCACCAAGGAAATGTCATTTTTTCTAGGGAAAGAACGAATGAAGAAGTTCTTGACCCGGCAAAGGCATTTGTGATGACCCAGATGCTAACCGGTGTCTTTGATTCGAAGCTAAATGGCTATGCCAAGGTAACGGGAAGTACCATTGCTAATGAACTAACGCGGCCGTACGCCGGAAAAAGCGGGTCAACGGAGACGGACAGCTGGATGATTGGCTACACCCCCCAGCTCGTTACTGCGGTTTGGGCAGGTTATGACGTCGGCAAACCGATTGAACTTTCCACCGAAAAGACATATGCCAAAACAATTTGGGCTCACTTTATGGAAGATGCCTTACAAAGTAATGCGGTTAAAAAATTTAAAGCGCCAAAAGACGGAGTTGTCGGCGTCTATATAGACCCGGCGAACGGAAAACTGGCGTCAAAAAACTGTCCCGTACGAAGGTTTACTTACTTCGTCGCCGGATCAGAACCGACCGAATATTGCACCGAGCATCTAAAAGGCGGCACCCAAGAAGAACCAAGAAAAGAAAACCAAACCAAAAAACCATGGTATAAAAAATTACTACCCTGGAATTAAAATGGGTGCCTTTGAATTGGTGCCCCCTTTTGAATTGGTGCCTCCTTTGAATTGGTGCCTGACACCCTTCGCGGACACGATTCCACCCTGGATGGACACAAAAAATGGAAATAGAGTTCATGGAAAAAGCTCCGGAGTTGTCCGGAGCTTTTTCTGTCCTAGTTTTACAGCGTTATTACTCTGTTTATAATACTACCGATTTTTCAATAAAGCCACAAGGGAAATGCTATTATATTTTTCCAGAATACTATTTATTCCGCCGTCAAAGCGGTTTTTAGTTGTTCTGACGAGTTATTCCAGATTTCCTCATTATGGGTGCGGAGAAAATCAGCCAGCACCTTTTTTGATTTTGTATCCATGTTGTCGACAAGAATGTAGCGTTTTAATGACTTATCCATCCGATTGACATGCTCTGGTAGTGATTTGTAGCCACGGCGAATTGAGCGATCGACTGTCATATAGCAGGCTGTAACGCCAGCATAATACGGACCATCTTCTTTAAGGTCAACTGTAACCCACACAAGCCAAAACGGTTTCCCATTTGGCACCTCTTCCTGACTGGGCAGAAATTTAATCCCCTTTTCCACCGCGCTCCGGGCATGCATCGCCCCGATATCTATTTCTGCTTCCCCAGCTTCTATATCAATAATCACCGGCGAAACATTGTCAAGGCTGAGCGCCCCTTTTCCAAAACCGCGGTGCCCGTCTGTCGGATCACTTTTAATAATATTAAATCCTAATTTCTTCTTTTTTTCTTCCATATTTACGATAAACCTCCTTTAAAAAAACAGGCCATAAAAGAATTGACTTAACATATCCCAAACCCAAGGGATAAAAACGCCAAAAATCGGCTGAATCGTGTAACGGTCGAGTGGCGTAATGACCAAAATGAGAAAAATCAACACCCCATATTGCTCATATTGCGTCATTTTGGCCCGTAAATCATTAGGGGCCAGATCCTCAATAATACGGTAACCATCAAGCGGCGGCAGCGGTAATAAATTAAAGATAAATAAAACAATATTGAGGCGGATAAAAATATTAAGAAATTCATAGAAATTATCTGAACCATCAATGCCTATCCAATTTAAGCCATAGGCAATTAAAAAACCTACGCAGGCCAGAAACAAATTGGATAACGGCCCGGCAACGGAAACAAGTACCCCAGCAAGGCGTGGTTTTTTAAAAAAGAAGCGATTAACTGGAACAGGGCGAGCCCAGCCGAAGCCAGCAATTAAAATTAAGATGGTTCCAATCGGATCAAGATGCTGCAGGGGGTTTAAGGTCAACCGACCTTGATTCTTTGCCGTCTGGTCACCAAATTTATAGGCGGTATAAGCATGGGCATATTCATGGAGCGTAAAGGCAATTACTAAAGTGATGGCCACATAGGGAATCATTTTTAAGGGATAAGCCAAAAATCCTTCCAATCTCGTTTCTCCTTCCTTTTGAAACGGCATGATTGATTGCCAGAAATGTCTTTAGTTTCCTTCTAGTATACATGAAACTTCTTTGAAAAAGAAAATAGAATGCCAAGAACAAATATTGCAATTTTCCAGTTATTATGGAAAACTAGTAAGAAAAGTGAAAGCACTGGCGGCACCGTTCACTCGATACTGGGTAACCAGGCTTTCCAATTGAATATAGGAGGATTACGAAAATGCCATATGTAACCGTAAAAATGCTGGAAGGACGCACAGAGGAACAAAAGAAATCACTCGTTGAAAAAGTCACCGCAGCAGTCAGCGAAACAACTGGAGCACCAACAGAAAACATCACCGTCTTCATCGAAGAAATGAGCAAAAACCACTACGCAGTCGGCGGCGTCCGCGCCAGCGACAAATAAAAATAATTGGTGCCTTTATTGGCGCCTGTATTGGTACTTTTTTATTGGTGCCTTTATTGGTGCCTTTATTGGTGCCTCTTTATTGGTGCCTGGCACCCTTCGTGGACAGTATTCCACCCTGGGTGGATACATAAAGTGGAAAAAACGTCTTCGTTTTCAGAAAAATAGAGTGTGAACCGTTGTTTGTTCTTGGTTCGCACTCTTTTTTGTGAGGCTAAAGTTTGATTTGATTTTTTGGGCTTTCGAGCTGCATTTTTTCTAGTTCGAGGCGCATTTTATCTGTTTCTATTAAGTAGTTTTCGTGTTTTAAGCGTTCTAATTCCAACTGGTCCTTTAACATTTCTGCCTTTAATTTTGTCTTTTTTAATGACAGACCCCCTACAATCGCAGTTATAGGTATCCCAAAGATCATGATAATGGCAACCAATCCGACAAATTCCCCCATGATTGATGCCTCCTTTCACCTTCGCTAAGCAAATCATACCAGATTATTGGCAATAATCATATAATTTAACGAAACAAAAAAGCACCCAAGCCCCTTTAGCAGGTGGAACTTACGTGCTCTGATTAATCTCCTGTATTACTGAACCTTCGTTTGTAACCTAGCAATGTATTCGTAGGCCTCATCAATTTCATCCTCAGTATAACGCTGGCTCTTTTTTAATGTAAACACTTTGTTCATAACTTCTTCCTTTGGAAGTTCATCGAAAAATAATACTGTAGACACCAGCTCTAAAAACCTAGCATTTTGTCCATTCATATCTTCAAAGAATTCCGTCAGCGACGGCATATCCACTTCATTTAAGCTTAAAAACTCTTTACCCGAGTCCGTTAGCTTATAGCGATACTGAAAATATCCGCCCTTCTTTTCTTTAACTTCATCGATAAATCCCATGTTGCACAGCTCTTCTACTCTGGTTGTCAATTCCTCCGAATAGGGACCGTAAAAATGAAACTGAAATCTATCATTAAAGGGAAAATGAATTTTCTTCGCAATATAAATCATCTTTTGCAGTTTCTTGCGGCCAATAATTTCTCCGGAAACCATAATAGCCTGCATCAGCTTGGCATGATCTTTTAACACCATTCGTCAACTCCTACTCCATTTAAACAGCTTCTCTATTCTAAAAGGCTACGTATTTTTCGCTTAATATCCCTTGCCGTTGTCTCATCTGCGAGGAAATCAGCAGGATAATAGAGTTTATGATCCGTTCGTCTTTTTCCAGATATCGCATCAACAATCTCCGACTCCCGAGAAAGCTCCCGCAGTTCCTCGTTTTTCATCAATAGATGAATCGGCAGCCGCTCCTCTTCTTCACCAGGCCGGTAAAAATCATACGGCAAATCTGAGGATGAGTCCACTACCAAATAATAGTCAGGATCAATGCCTGCCTTCATAAACAGCATCGTTAATTCTGCTAGCTTCTTATATTCCTTAGCGGGGTCAAACTCAGCATATTTAAATAAATTTCGGTTAACAAAGCGGCGGCATAAGTCACTCAAAATCGGGTCGG
Source organism: Bacillus rubiinfantis (assembly GCA_000752035.1). Classification (GTDB taxonomy): domain Bacteria; phylum Bacillota; class Bacilli; order Bacillales; family Cytobacillaceae; genus Neobacillus; species Neobacillus rubiinfantis. The sequence continues at coordinate 51,497 of CCFE01000013.1, forward strand.
CCTCATCCTGCCAAATTTGAAAATAGTACATAATGACGGCCTCATCTAATTTTAAATAATCTTCTAATGTTACGTTTTCACTGAAAAATGAGATAAAGTGACTTGGTTCATGCATAAACGTATAATTTTCCTTAAATAACTGCTTAGCGCGGTGGAGAATTTTCGTTAAAATCACTTCCGCACTGCGAGAAACAGGATGGAAGTACACTTGCCAATACATTTGATAGCGACTCATGATGTAGTCTTCAACGGCATGCATACCGCTCTTCTTGATGACTACCTGCTCCTCCCGCGGACGCATCACCCGCAGAATCCGCTCCATATCAAACTGGCCATAGCTGACCCCGGTAAAATAAGCATCACGCTGGAGATAGTCCATTCGATCAGCATCAATTTGACTTGATATTAAGCTGACAACGAGCTTTTTCTCTGACGTTTTTGCAATGATTTCTGCCACTTTTTCGGGGAAATCAGCAGACACCTTCCTTAGCACTTTATTGACCTCGGTGTTCCCCAAGATAATCGCACGAGTGAAATCCTCATGGTCGAAGTCAAAGACTTTTTCAAATGCGTGGGAAAAAGGTCCATGACCGAGGTCGTGGAGAAGCGCGGCACATAGCGTCAGCAGACGGTCGTCATCATCCCATTCCGGCCTGCCAGCAAATACATCATCAATAATCCGGCGGACAATTTCGTATACTCCTAGAGAATGGTTAAAGCGACTGTGCTCTGCCCCATGGAAAGTCAAAAACGTTGTTCCGAGTTGTTTAATCCGTCTTAGCCGCTGGAATTCCTTCGTTCCAACCAAATCCCAAATGACCCGGTCGCGGACATGGACATAACGATGAACTGGATCCTTAAACACCTTTTCTTCATGTAACTTCTCTGCCGAATACCTCATCCGCTTCCCTCTTCTCCGATAAACCAAACATAATTATTCCTATTATATACCAAAATACAGCAAAATTCCGCAGGATTTTTCGACAATAGCCCCAGTGGTGCCTGACACCCTTCGTGGACATTTGTCCTCCTGGGGTGGACATTTTGTCAATTTTTTCAATCCTACTAATTGAAAAAATCACCTTCGCTGCAGATGAAGGTGATTTTTATACTTTTATTTGATTTTTTTGCTGACCTTTTCCATTAGTTCGTCTTCGGTGAGGGCTGCGACGGGGCGGTTGTTGACGAAGGTAAATGTTTTTTTCCTTCCTGGGCCGCAATACGATTGGCAGCCGATTTTAATTTCGGCATTCGGGTCGAGCTCTTTCAAGCGAGGTATTAACGTCTTTAAATTGACGGCCTGACAATCATCGCAAACGCGAAATTCATTGGACATGTCTTACAATCCTTTCTAAAAACTACCTATATCACTAGTTTACCCAACTATTATTTTAGATTTGCATCTTAAACCATGTATTAAGTTACCAGCTATACATATTGATTATCCCAGTTAACTCCTAACGTATTTTACAGTTTATATTCTCCCATTGCAAGTTGCTAGGCCTGCGCGTTACTCAGCAAAGATATTAGCGGCATTCAATTATATTAGCGATTTTAGTTGCGATATTAGCGTTTTTTCAATTATATTAGCGATTTCAACCGCGATATTAGCGTTTTTCCAATTATATTAGCGATTTCAACCGCGATATTAGCGTTTTTTCAATTATATTAGCAATTTCAACCGCGATATTAGCGTTTTTTCAATTATATTAGCGATTTCAACCGCGATATTAGCGTTTTTTCAAATTTATTAGCGATTTCGATTTCAATAGCGATGCGATAGCTAGCACGTTTTTCAATTAATTTACTGCCATTTGAAAAATCTATTATCCTTTTAACCATTTTGGTATAAACCCAGGGAAACTTGTCCAAGATATGAGTAGAACTTTATAAATTAGCGAATATCAAGCTAGTCATGAAAAAACGTTTAAATAGGAGTTGATGCAAATGAAAGTTCGGCAAGACGCGTGGACAGATGAAAACGATCTGCTATTAGCAGAAACTGTCCTTAGACATGTAAGAGAAGGCAGTACACAATTAAACGCATTTGAAGAGGTTGGTGATAAACTTAACCGCACATCCGCGGCCTGTGGCTTTAGATGGAATGCTGTTGTCCGTCATCGCTATGAAAAAGCATTAGCGCTGGCCAAAAAGCAGCGAAAACAAAGACAAAGAATCCTAGGAAAAGATCAAGGCGGCAAAAAAAAGCTATTATACAATCCACCAGTTGCATCACCAGAGGAATTGGATGTGCTGCCTGTTAATGTTGAAATGCCTATCATTCAAGAGGTTCCTATGGCGGAACTACCAAACTCAGCTGATGGGCAAAGCATGGCCACAGAATTTGCCGCAGAAACCTTTCCAAGCCCACAAGCCTATACACAAACAGGAGCAGGATTAACGTTTGATTCCGTGATTGCTTTTTTACAAAACTTTAAACATTCGAATCTGCAAACTGGAGTATTAAAAAGTGAGAATGAAAGATTAAAACGAGAAATTGCGGACTTGAAAAAACAAAATGACGAATTGAGCGCCAAGGTTAAAGACCTTGAGGAAAATTCCGAGACCATGCAGGAAGATTATGAAACATTAATGAAAATCATGAACCGTGCCCGCAAGCTTGTCTTATTTGAGGAAGAAGAAAGACCCGCAACAAAATTCAAAATGGATCGAAACGGCAACTTGGAAAAAGTAGCAGAATAATAAGCTACCAGCCTAATTAAGTCCTAACAACCTTTTTCCACTGACTTCTGCCTTCAATGGTTAGGTTAATATAGTAAAACCGCAGTTCACGTTACGGAGCTGCGGTTTTTTGCATGGCAGCAAAGGGCTCATTTCGTTCCACGATTCGCTGCACATACCCGGGGAGGAGTTCCAGTTCAAATACATTTAGCGGTCCGTGGTACAGATTACCCGCCGCAAATCGTTGTAGCTGGGTTAACAAGCGTAGCGTGATATCAGCATTGGAAAAATTGCATCCGTAGAGCTCTGTTACCGAGGCCATAACATCTGGATTAACATCCGGATAGGAAAATTTCGTTTCCTCGTTTAGTTTGGCCTGCTGGTAAAATTCGCGGACGAGCTCTGCCCGCTTGGCCCCACTCCCGGAAACACAAAGGTAGATTTGGACAGCCACCCCTCGGCGCAGCCGCCGCTGGGAAATACCAGCGAATTTTTTTCCATTAATACTTAAATCATAACTTCCAGGACAATAGGAACCTACTATTTCCCGGGCTGCAATTGTTTGCGGGAAATCAGCAAACATCTCCTGAATGAGCTGCCACATAGCATCGTAGCCGCGATTAATATCAATCCCCCTTTCCACTTCAGGAAAAATCAGGGAAATATTCAGGACTCCTTCATCCAGAACCACGGCAAGTCCCCCGGAGTTGCGAACAATCACCTGGTAGCCCTGTTCGTTTAAAAAATGGATGCCATTCTGCAAAAAAGGCAGTTTCGTATCCTGGATGCCGAGAACAATTGTGTTGTGATGAACCCAAGTGCGCGCTGTCGCTGGTGCCTTCCCTGCCCCCACGGAGGCGCACAATGTATCATCATAGCCAAATGACTGGATTGCTTGAAACCCCGAACCAAGTGAAGACTGATCGATTATCCGCCATTCCGGCTGGTACAGTAAACCTTCCATAATTGTAGCTCCTTGTCTATTTGTCTTGCTTATTGTATCAAAATACCAGCAAAAATATAAAAAAAAGAGCCGGCTCCACCCCTTATGGCAGACCAGCTCCGTAACTCCAATAGCTCAATTATAGCCCCTGTGCTGCAGTAATCAACGCTAATTTATATACATCTTCCTCGTTACAGCCGCGTGACAGGTCGTTTACCGGACGGTTCAACCCTTGTAAAATTGGCCCAACCGCTTCAAAACCGCCTAGACGCTGGGCAATTTTATAACCGATATTGCCGGCTTCGAGACTTGGAAAAATAAATACATTTGCATCGCCTTTAATCACGGAATCCGGCGCTTTGCTTTTGGCAACAGACGGTACGAAGGCAGCGTCGAATTGGAACTCCCCGTCAACCACAACAGCTGGGTCACGACGCTTAGCCTCAGCAACAGCCGCGGCCACGCGCTCGGTTTCTTCCGACTTTGCTGAGCCCTTCGTTGAAAAACTTAGCATCGCCACACGCGGGTCGATATCAAACATTGCCGCCGTTTTGACACTTTCGAGGGCAATCTCCGCTAAGTCATTGCTGTCCGGTGCAATATTAATCGCACAATCAGCGAACACATATTTTTCCTCACCGCGGACCATGATGAACACGCCTGACGTTTTCTTTACGCCAGCCTTTGTCTTAATAATCTGCAACGCAGGACGAACAGTATCAGCCGTTGAATGTGTCGCACCGCTGACAAGTCCATTAGCTTTATTTAAATAAACTAACATCGTGCCAAAGTAGTTTACATCTAAAAGTATTTTACGGGCATCTTCTTCCGTTGCCTTTCCTTTGCGACGCTCAACAAATGCAGACACCATCTCATCCATTTCCGCATAGGAAGCTGGATCATACAGCTCTGCCGATGCCAATGAAACCCCGAGTTCACTCGCCTTCGCCCAAATTTCTTCAATGTTCCCCACCAAGATTGGTGTGACCATGTTTTCTGCTGCTAACCGGCCGGCAGCTTTCAAAATCCGTTCATCCAGACTTTCCGGAAAAACGATTTTCATATCCTGGCCAGCAATTTTATCTTTTAATCCAGTAAATAAATCACTCATTCAAAAACCTCCTAATTAACAAGCTCCTCTATTAGGATACTTTACGAAACTAAATTTTCAAACTATGTAATTTAGAGAAAACGCCTTCAAGTAAAAGTTTATATTTTTTAAACATTTCCCATACTTACTATACACATTCACAGGAAAAAATATCCGCTGGCATTTCAATAAGGTTTCATGCAGGCATCTAATGGTCAAACTATGGTATAGTAAGGATGGTTCATAAGAATAATGATTATCTAGGAGTGATTATAGTGAACGAAGCAGCACAAACACTTGATGGTTGGTACTGCCTCCACGATTTTCGGACCGTCGACTGGATGACGTGGAAAATGCTTTCAAGCGACGAGCGTCAAGCAGCCATTGACGAATATTTAAGCCTGATTGAAAAATGGAATATGACCCAAGAACGCAACGAAGGCAGCCATGCCATATATACCATTGTCGGACAAAAGGCTGATTTTATGATGATGATTTTACGCCCTACAATGGAAGAGTTAAATGAGATTGAAACGGAATTTAATAAAACGAAGTTAGCAGAATTTACTGTTCCCGCATTTTCGTATGTTTCTGTCGTCGAGCTCAGCAACTATTTGCCTTCTGATGGCAGTGACCCTTATCAAAATCCTTATGTTCAAGGACGGCTTTATCCCATTTTGCCAAAAGCAAAGCATGTCTGCTTCTACCCAATGGATAAGCGCCGTCAGGGCAATGACAACTGGTATATGCTGCCAATGGAAGAACGCCGCGAGCTCATGCGCAGCCACGGCATGATTGGCCGCCAATATGCTGGCAAGGTTAAGCAAATCATCACCGGTTCCGTTGGCTTTGATGATTATGAATGGGGCGTCACCCTATTTTCTGACGATGTCCTGCAATTTAAAAAGCTTGTCTATGAAATGCGCTTTGATGAAGTAAGTGCGCGCTATGGAGAATTCGGTGCCTTCTTTGTTGGCAACATTTTAGAAGAAGAACGCATCCCGCAATTTCTAAACGTTTAATCGACAGGCCACCTTCCTTTATGAGGGGCAGAATTGTTAATAACGGAAAAAGTGCTTTCAGCTTCTGGCTGGAGGCATTTTTTTATCTGCACTTCTTTTCTTACAGTCATATCTCCTTGCTCCTATTCATACTATAAAACAGTGAGTCTATAAAGTGAAACTTACCCTAGAATACTACTCCTTCTTCTAGGCACAATTTTTCCATGCTAGGCGTATGTATAAGATGTTAGTCAGTAGATTTAGTTTATTATAGGAGGGAAAAGGATGAACCAATACTACAATCCACAAGGATTTCAGCCGTATACTGGGGCAATGGGGCAACAGCAGGCTGCTCAGCCAATGGTTGGCGGAGGACAGTCATTCCAGCCAATGCAGCAACAATCGTTTCCGCCTCCGGGTACAGGTACGGTTCCTAGACCGCCATCCGGAACATCGCAAATTCCAGGAATGCTGCCAATTGAACAATCATACATTGAAAATATTTTACGGCTGAACAAAGGGAAACTTGTCACTGTATTTGCAACTTTCGAAGGAAACAGTCAATGGAATGCAAAGGAATTTAAAGGGATTATTGAGGCTGCCGGCAGGGACCATGTCATTTTAAGTGACCCGCAAACAGGCACACGCTATCTAATCCCAATGGTGGCGGTAGACTATATTACCTTCTCAGAAGAAATTGAGTATGAATACCCGTTTGGCGCCGCTCCTAATCTAGGTACTTATTCACCTCGATGAAAATCAATAAAAAAGGCATTGGCTATGCATAACATACATACCAATGCCTTTTTGTTTTTACAGTGTCTTCACGTGATTAATTTGTAACATACCCTTTGTTTTTATAAAGTTTTGACAGCACCGACAATCAGCAACACCCAAGCAGCTAAGAAGCACACGCCGCCAATCGGAGTAATAGCTCCAAGCGGACCAATTTTTGTTAAGCTGAGCAAATACAAGCTGCCGCTAAAGAGAATAATCCCGGCAAGCATGAGCCAGCCTGACCAGGTAAACTGCGAACTCACTGCTACCTTCCCGAGCAAGAGTCCCACTACTAAAATCCCCATCGCGTGAAACATCTGATACTGGACACCGGTTTTCCAAATGTCTAAATAATAGGCATCAAGCTTGTCCTTTAACCCATGAGCACCAAAGGCCCCTAGCGCTACTGCTAAAAATGCGTTGATCGCACCAACAATAATAAATGTTTTCATTTCTCAAACCCCTCCCTAAAAATCAAACAGTGAATCCCCATTCGCTTCATCATCTACCTCTAATTTTTGCGGCTGCAGGCTTGTTGCAGGCGGTTTGTAAACGGAAGGCTGCAAGGCTGAAGCCGAAATCTTAGACTCCTCTCCCACCTGCGCTGCTTGCTGTCCATCAAGGATTAATTCGCATAATATTTTAATCGAGTAAATTCTCTCCCGCAACAAATCGGGCTTAGGCATGGCTTTTGCCTGCTGCAATTCTTCCTCGATTTTTTTCAAACATGTTTGTAGTGATATATTCACGAGTCCCACCTCTGAGTTTCATCTGTTTCTATTCTACATGAGTATCGGCTTTTTTTCGATAAAAGAAACTCGCCGGTTTGCATGCCTCTAAAGCGAAGGCAGAGGTAGTGGAACTTTTGCCTGGGCTGATGCAAAGTATACGGTCAAAAATAGACATTCGACATGTTTCACGTGAAACATGTCGATAATTGAAAAAAGGGAAGATTCTCACTGGAACTCCCCTCAAAACACTTATCTCGAAAAAATGGACAAGAACACCGTTCACATTACCTATTTTTCAACATTTGTTTGACCAGCTCACGATTTCGCTGCTTAAACCGATCATTGTGGGAAGAAACCATGGCCGTCTTACTCGCAGCTGGCTCAATCCATTGTTTCGCTTTGTTAACCGCATTGGCGGCATCCTGGAAGGCACCAGCGATCAGCTGTACTTTCCCATCATACATCAAAATATCGCCAGCACCGTACAGGCCGCCAACAGAAGACTCGCTTTGGGCATTACCAGCCAAATAATAATCATCGACCATGGCTATATTGGAATCACTATTTTTCAATAACGAGGCATCCGTTTCATATCCATGATTAATGATTACCTCATCAACAGGTAGATTAGAAACCTCAGCTGTTTCATGATTGGTAAGCTCCACGCGCGCTATTTTTTGGCCATTTGGGCTGTCGATGAGCCGCGTAATCGATGTATGAAACAGGCAGACGGCGGAACTATTCAGCAATTGGGCAGCCTGGGCTTCATGACCTTTTAAGCGGTCTTTCCGATAAACAACATAGACTGTTTTTGCAATTGATTCCAATTCATTTGCCCAGTCAATCGCCGTATTACCGCCGCCTGAAATAAGAACGGTTTTATCTTTAAACTGAGCTAAAGATTTTACCGAGTAATGTAGATTTACTCCTTCAAATCTCTCCGCCCCTGCTATTTCCAACCTTTTTGGTTTTAAGATACCGCTGCCAATGGCGACAATCACTGTTTTCGATAAATGCGTGTGACCAGAGGATGTTCGTAACGCAAATATTCCTTCCTCATTCTGAGAAATGGCTTCCACCTTTTCATTTAATACTACCGTTGGAGCAAAAGTCAGTCCTTGTTCCACCAGCTGTCGCCTTAATTGGGCAGCTGGAATTGGCGGAATCCCCCCCACATCCCAAATCATTTTCTCTGGATATATATGTAGTTTGCCGCCTAATTCTGACTGAAATTCAATGAGTTTTGTTTTCATATTTCTCAGTCCGCTGTAGAATGCCGAATACAGCCCTGCTGGTCCCCCGCCAATAATCGTTACATCGAATAGTTCCTGCTGCTCCATGATCACGTTCACTCCTTGTTTCGGACGTCATTGATTATCATTCTCAATTAAATATACTCTGTTTCCCTTGTATTTTCAATCAAAAAAATGTTGACATTAACTAGCAAAGACTTTATATTTTGATTGAACGATATTGATAATCATTTTCAATTAACCGATTGGAGGGTAGATAATGGTTCGCCTCTATACAAATGAGTTAAACATTGGCTATGGTGAACGTTTAATCGTAAAGAATCTCAGCGTGCAAATACCGGATCGCAAAATTTCAACGATCATTGGTCCCAATGGCTGTGGCAAGTCAACATTACTTAAGGCAATAACTAGAATTATTCCCCAGCAGTCCGGAACGGTTGTACTGGATGGTAAGGATATTTTACAAGAAAATACGAAGGCGCTCGCAAAAAAAATGGCGATCCTGCCACAGACACCTGAAAGTGCCAGTGGACTGACCGTTGGCGAATTGGTCTCCTATGGCCGTTTTCCCTACCAAAAGGGGTTCGGGCGTTTAACGAAAAAGGATATGGACGTAATCGACTGGGCACTCGAAGTAACAGGAACAGGCGATTTCAAGTATCGCTCCGTTGATGCCTTATCGGGTGGACAGCGGCAGCACGTCTGGATTGCAATGGCATTAGCCCAAGAAACAGAGATTATTTTCCTCGATGAGCCAACGACTTATCTTGATATGGCTCACCAACTTGAGGTTCTCGAGCTGCTGCAAAAGTTAAATCGCGAACAGGAACGGACCATTATCATGGTGCTCCATGATCTCAACCAAGCAGCCCGCTTTGCCGACTACATTATTGCGTTAAAAGACGGGCAAATTGTGAAGGCTGGGAATTGCGAGCAAGTCATGACCCATGAGGTACTAAAGAAGGTTTTTCAAATTGACGCCGAAATTGGCAGAGACCCAAGAACAAATAAGCCAATGTGTATGACATATAACTTGATTAAAGGAGAAAATATGTATGAAGAAAATCCTGATGCCGTTTATTCTACTCTTAGTGTTAATTATTAGTGCTTGCAGTGGCAATGAAGCTACAGACAAAAAGGATAACACAGCCACAAAAGATGAACCAAAAACCTTTACATACGTATCCGAAACGGGACCAATTGAAGTTCCAACCCATCCAAAGCGGGTTGTCCTCCTCTCCGGCTTCACCGGAAATGTCCTGCAGTTGGGCGTAAATGTTGTCGGTGCGGATACCTGGGCTAAGAACAGTCCTCAGTTCAAGGACCAATTAAAGGATGTAGCGGAAGTATCTGAAGATAACTTAGAAAAAATTATCGAATTGGATCCGGATTTAATCATTGCCTTATCGACAGCAAAAAATATTGATAAATTAAAAGAAATTGCGCCAACGGTTACGTATACCTGGGGGAAAGCCGACTATTTAACCCAGCATATCGAAATAGGCAAACTGTTAAATAAAGAAAAAGAAGCGCGAGACTGGGTTGATGATTTCAAGAAACGAGCGCAAGCAGCCGGCGAGGAAATCAAAGCAAAGATTGGTGAAGATGCAACCGTTTCTGTGATCGAGGCTTACAACAAAGACCTATATGTATTCGGTAATAACTGGGCACGCGGTACAGAGATTTTATATCAGGGAATGAAGTTAAACATGCCTGAAAAAGTGAAAAAAATGGCGCTGAAATCTGGCTATTATGCGCTTTCGACAGAAGTACTGCCACAATATGCCGGGGATTATATCATCTTAAGTAAATATTCTGATGCAGACATGTCCTTCCAAGAAACAGCGACTTATAAAAATATTCCTGCGGTGAAAAATAATCATGTCTATGAAATGGAAGGCAACGGCGCTTCTTTCAGTGACCCTATTACACTGGAAAAACAACTAGCCTTTTTCAAGAAGTCATTTTTAGGAGAATAATCAACTCAGACTAACAGGGGCATGAACATCGCAGGGCACGCTCCACAACAAAGAGGGATTCTTAACGACAAGAATTCCTCTTGCCTTATTCTATAAAGGAAAAGATGAATGACCAATGACAAAAAAGACTCGTGGATTTCCGTTTATATTAAAATTGACTGCCGCCACAGTGCTGCTAATCCTGGTGTTCATCGGGGCAATGATTTTTGGGGCAGCTGAGACGACCATTAAGGATGTATGGCAGGCATTGTTCACAGATGTGAACACCGATACTGCGTTAATGCTCCGAGAAATCCGGTTCCCGCGTGAAGTTGGGGCCATCGTTGTCGGTGCTGCTCTAGCCGTTTCCGGGGCCATTATGCAAGGTTTGACAAGGAACCCCCTAGCCGATCCAGGTCTGCTAGGATTGACTGCTGGAGCTAGTGCGGCACTGGCTATTACCTTGGCCTTCCTCCCGTCTGCTAATTATTATCTGATGATGATTGCTTGCTTTGTTGGCGCTGCCATTGGCACATTGATCGTGTTTGGGATTAGCGCTGCGAAAAAGGGCGGTTTTTCACCACTGCGGATTGTCTTAGCCGGAGCGGCTGTCACTGCGTTTCTCGATGCTATCTCTCAAGGTATTAGCATATTCTTTAAATTATCGAAAAATGTCTCGATGTGGACTTCTGGTGGATTGGTGGGCACAACCTGGGGTCAGTTAAAGGTGATTATTCCCTGTATTTTAATTGGGATTGGAATCGCCATCCTGCTCGCCAGACAGTTGACCATTCTCAGCCTTAATGAGGAAGTGGCTGTCGGCTTGGGCCAGAATACTACCCGGATTAAAACGATTTTATTCCTTGTCATTATCTTACTCGCAGGGGCCTCTGTTGCCCTAATCGGGAATATGGCGTTCATTGGTTTAATGATTCCCCATATTGTCAGGGCGATGGTGGGCACCGATTACCGCTCGATTATCCCGATGTCGGCTATCATCGGCGCAGCATTCATGCTGTTTGCCGATACGCTTGGACGGACGATTCATGCACCTTATGAAACACCGATAGCTGCACTTACCGCTGTCTTGGGGCTGCCCTTCTTCTTGATTATCGTCAGGAAAGGGGGCAATTTATTCTCATGATTCATCCCTCACTATTAAAAAGACAGCGTTTGCTTGTTTGGCTATTTGCTGGATTGATTCTAAGCACCATTGTGATTGGCATGGGGATGGGCTCAGCTGGAGTGTCTTATGAAAGGTTAATTCCCATCATCACTGGTAATGGTACATTTAAGGAGAACTTTGTGCTTTTCTCGCTTCGGCTGCCACGGATAGTTATCACTTTGCTAGCTGGGATGGCCCTGGCCTTATCAGGTTCGATTTTACAAGGAATAACGCGCAATGATTTAGCCGACCCGGGGATTATTGGGATTAATTCCGGAGCAGGTGTTGGGGTTGCCATCTTCTTCTTATTTTTTCCCATTGAAGCTGGAGCATTTGCCTATATGCTTCCAGTAATTGCGTTTATTAGTGCCATTGTTACCGCTTGTTTGATTTATTTTTTTTCGTCTCAGCGGCAAAGCGGTCTGCAGCCGGTACGATTAGTGTTAGTCGGAATCGGTTTTTCACTGGCACTGTCGGGGACGATGATTGTCTTAATTTCCTCTGCTGAGCGGGAAAAAGTTGATTTTATCGCCAAATGGCTGACAGGGAATATTTGGGGAACGGATTGGCCATTTGTTTGGGCACTGCTGCCATGGTTAGTGGTGTTTATTCCGTTCACACTATACAGGGCAAACCGGCTGAACCTACTTGCCCTAAGTGAGCCAGTTGCAATCGGCGTTGGGGTCTCGCTTGAAAAGGAGCGAATTATTCTGCTGTTAACTGCGGTCGCCCTGGCAGCATCGGCGGTATCGGTAACCGGGGGAATCTCGTTTATCGGCCTTATGGCACCGCATATTGCTAAGGCATTAGTTGGGCCGCGCCATCAACTGTTTCTGCCGATTGCCATCTTAGTCGGCGGCTGGCTGTTACTGTTAGCTGACACGATTGGCCATAATCTAATCGGCCCGAACGGTATTTCCACTGGGATTATAGTAGCCTTTATTGGCGCCCCCTATTTTGTCTATTTACTTTTGAAAAAGTAACGGAAAAGACCTTTTTTCGAGTTAAGGTCTTTTCCGTTGTTATTTTTTATCCCATGATTCGTTGATAAATGGTTTTAGCATGTGTTACATCCTTCGTGCCATGGACGAGCGCCCGGCCTTCTTGAAAAATAACCATCCGCTCGCTGCCCATTTCTACAGAAAGAAGATATGGGTTCCCTTTCACCTCATAGCCAAGGGTGCGCAGCTGGGTAGCAAGTTGTTCTAAGGAAACCTCCATTACTGCCGCCGGGCGAATTTGCACCGTATCACGGCCGCATAGAACGGTCGTCTTTGTCATATTGTCACGATCGAGATAAGGATAGGTTCGCTCTTCGCCGCAGGACGCACAGCCAGCGAACTTTGCCTTTGACATTTTCATGCTGCTGTATTGATTCCGCCATAAATCAAAGCTGACAAATGAGGTCCTGACCGCCTCCCAGTCTTCAACTAACATTTTTAATGCCTCAACCGTTTGATGGGAAATGACCATCTGCACGGTTGGCGCAATGATTCCACCTGTATCACAGGTCATCCCTTGGAGTGGAATCGTCCGCAGCAGGCAGTTTAAGCATGGTGTCTTTCCGGGAATAATCGAAAAGCTCATCCCAAAACTGCCGACACAAGCACCGTATATCCACGGGACATTGTATTTCTGAGCGGCGTCGTTCATCATCATCCGCGTCTCAAAATTATCGGTTGCATCAATCATGACATCGACATCAGCAATCAGTTCTTCGAGAAATTCAGGTGTGACATCGCCGATTATTGCCTTGATTTCTACATCTGAATTAATGGCTGTTAAGCGCTTCTCAGCAGCCGCAGCTTTCGGCAGCTTTTCGGCAACATCCGCCTCGGTATATAGCTGCTGCCGCTGCAGATTGCTCGCTTCTACATAATCGCGGTCAACAATGGTAATCTTCCCGACACCGGCACGGGTAAGGATTTCGGCATTACCTGAGCCGAGCGCGCCCGCACCGATGATGAGTACATGTTTCTTTCGTATTTTCGCTTGTCCGTCTTTGCCGATTCCCGGAAACAGCACTTGACGTGAATAGCGTTCATCCATGAAAAATCCCCCTCAATGACTCCGTCACCTTCAGAAGGAATCAGCCACCGCTGACCGGCGGGATGAAGGCGACCTCGTCTCCGTCTGAGATCTGTTCATCATTGGAGGCAAATTCCTCATTGATAGCGGTCATCACCGTCTCCAGGCGCGGCAAGTCATATTTTTCCGCTAATTGGGCTTTCAGCTCGACAACTGTTTTTCCTGCGGCATCTAGCATCAGAAACTCCGCGCCAACGGCATCGCGCAAATGGGCGAAAAACAGGACCTTATTCATGTAAATCCCCCTCCTCTGGTTTACCGCTTGGGTAGGCGACGGTTTCTAATTGATTGCCAATCCATTCCTCGCCATGTTCCCAATGCTCTTTTTTCCAAATCGGTACAATTTCCTTGATGCGTTCAATTGCATAGCGGTTGGCCTCATAAGCATCGGCGCGATGCGGGGTCGATACCGCAATGACGACGGCGACATCGGTAATATCAAGGCGGCCAACACGATGGCTAATCGCCACCTTTGCACCCCGCCAGCGCTCTTCAATTTCCGCGCCAATCTGCGCCAGCTTTTTCAGCGCCATTGCCTCATAGGCCTCGTACACCAGATACAATGTCCGCTTTCCATGCGTCAACTCACGGACCGTACCAATAAAGGTAGTAATCGCTCCAGCTTCACGCTGGACAACCTTATCAATCACCGTCTGAATATCAATCGGCTCTTTAGAGATTTCATACAGCTCCAATTACTTCACCTCTTCCGCCAGGCTTTTTGGCACGGCATTGTCTACTACTACATAGCCGCCAATGTTTTCAACCTGCGCTTTAAAGGCGGTTGAATGAATGATTTGCCGCAGCAGCAGACCCTGTTCACTTTCAAAAAACTCACGTGTCATCAGTAAATCATATTCCTCGTCAGCAATCGGTACAAACTCCAGATCCATCGCCTTCGCGGCCGGATAGATACCGAGACCGGCAGCCGATGTATCTCCCTTCACCTCAGCTGCTACTGCCAAGTGGGAGAACATCTCCCGCTGATAACCGGTAATCGCCTCAGGCTCAAGCCCTGCTTCATCCAGCAGTAAATCGAATAAAATCCGTGTGCCGGCGCCTTTTTGGCGATTGACAAAGTTTACCTCCTTGGCAGCAATATCCGCTACACCTTTAATTCCAAGCGGATTGCCCTTTGGTAAAATCCAGCCCTGCTTGCGCTTCAAAAACGGATACAGTACTACATCCTGATCTTTTAATAATCTGTTAACATATGAGATATTGTATTGCCTTGTGGCGGTGTCCAGCAGGTGAATCCCAGCAATATGGGCTTCGCCTTTACGTATGGCCATGATTCCAGCCATGCTGCCGACATGGGAGGAGACAATTTTCAAGTCTGTCCGCACTCGTTTCAGCTCCGACGATAGCAAGTCAATCGTCAAATCGTGGCTGCCAGTAAACACAATCGCCTGTTTGATTTCTTCAAGCGGGCGCATTAATTCAACCTCTGCTTCGTCGCCTTGTTCATACCCTATCAATTCCGGCGGAACAACTAGCAGGCCATCGGCACGAACTAATGACATCGTCACCCCGGCGGCCCGGGTTAGCGGGTTAGCAATAAACTCGCCATTGATAAAACCGATCGTCATGCGGACAAAATCTTCCGCCCCCATGGACGAAACAATCCGCCGTCCCAGTTTCACTTTCAACGTCTGCCGCTTTGGCTCTGGCACCCCTAAATACTTGCAAATAAGCGGGCGAATAAACCATTCCAGAGCTAAGTAAGCAGAAACGGGATAACCGGGAACGCCGACCACAATTTTTCCATTTATTTTTCCCAAAATCACCGGCTTGCCAGGGCGGGTTGCCACACCATGGGTAAACACCTCACCAAGCTCAGCAACAATATGAACGGTATAATCCTTGCTTCCTGCCGAGGAACCGGCATTGATGACTATGATATCAGCAGTTTCTGCTGCCTTTAGCAGAACTGCTTTAATTTGTTCCGGCTCATCTCTGACAATCTCATGAAGCTGCGGCTCCCCGCCCCATTCCTTGACAAAATTAGCGAATACCGGGCCATTAAATTCAGGAATTTTCCCCAGCACCAGCTCGCCACTAACCTCTACTAGCTCATTTCCGGTTGGAATAATTGTGACAACTGGTTTTTTTACAACAGGAATCATCGTCAACCGCGATGCCAACAGGACGCCTAAGTCAGCAGGCCTTAATGGATGGCCTTGGGGAAACAGCATTTCTTCCTGAACGATGTCCTCACCAATAGGGCGAATATGCTGCCACGGTGTTGCCGGTTCAATTATTTCAATCGTCTCGTCATCAACGACATGAACATGTTCAATCATAATAACGGCATTAAATGGTGCTGGGATTGCATTTCCAGTATCAACATAAATGAATTGCTCGCCGCGCTTTAAAGACAGCGGGTTTTGCTCATGAGCTTGGTATGTATTTTCCGCAACAACCGCTATCCCGTCCATTGCTGAGGCATGGTAATGCGGGGTGGAGACCGGCGCAAATAATGGTTCCGCGGTTATTCGGCCCAGAGCATCCGCCGTAGCAAGATACTCTACCTCAGGCGCAAGGGAAAATTGCCGCAATATTTCAGCCCGCGCCTCTGCCCGGGGCTTATCCTCCAGATATACCTTCCGCTTAAACTCTCTTATCACTAAAAAGCCCCCTTACCGTGTCGGAATTACAGGTACATATTCTCCCTGTAATACCCCTTCTTTTGCTGAACTGATTTCAACAATCCCATCACTTTTGACTAGCGTTGTAATCAGTCCCGACTTACCAATAATCGGTTCAGCCCACCATTCCCCGGATTTTTCCTCCAGGCGGACGCGGACATAATCAGAGCGGCCTGCTGCTGAGGCAATATTCTTTGTCATCTTGGCAAAGATTCGCTCTGGCCTACTGACAATCTTCTCACCTTGCAAGCGGCGAATGATGCGCTCCCCAAACAAGCGAAAAATAATCATCGCTGAGGCGGGATGTCCTGGCAGCCCGATAACTGGTTTGCCATTGGCGACAGCAAGTATCGTTGGCTTGCCCGGTTTAACCGAAACCCCATGAACAAACACGCCAGGCTCTCCAAGTGACTGAATCACTTCCGTTGTGTAATCCTTTGCCCCAACTGAGCTGCCGCCGGAAACGATGAGACAATCCACCTGCTCGTACAATATTCGGGAACGCTCCTGGAACTCGGCAAAATCATCGTTAACAATGCCGCCGTAGATGACATCGACATCCCATTCGCGAGCCATTCCTAATATCGTTAACCCATTAATATCGCGAATCTGACCCATTTCAAGCGCTTGTGTCTCAAAAGGGACAATTTCATCACCGGATGAAAGATACCCGACCTTTAGCTTTGAAAATACTTTTACATCCGTAATTCCCAGTGATGCTAGAGCACCTAATTCCTGGGGCCGAAGCTTTGTTCCGGCCTCAAGGACAACCTCACCCTGCTTAATATCCTCACCAGTACGAATCACATTTTCACCTGGCGCCACTTGCTTATATGTATTGAGGAGTCCAGCGACATCCTCACAATGTTCAATCATGATCACCGCATCGCTGCCTACCGGGAGCATCCCTCCGGTTGGGATATAGACCGCATTTCCCGATGTGACCGCAACTTCAGGTGCCATGCCCATTTTCACCTCTCCGGCAATCGTTAAAAACCCAGGCATCGCTTCGGAAGAACCATACGTATCTTTTGCCCGAACGGCATACCCATCCACAGTTGAGCGGTCAAATCCGGGAACATTTTCCTTGGCAGTGATGGATTCAGCCAGTATATAGTGAAGAGCATCCTTAAGCTCCCTCATCTCTGTTTTTGCAGCTGGCTCTATTTTTTCATCAATTAAGGCCAATGTTTGTTCAACTGTCTTTACTTTAAAAAATTGCATGGTCCGCCTGCTCCTTCCTGCTTTAGCTTTCAGCCCATTGTTTCGCTGTTTCATATTCCTTAGGGTGATTCATGTTGAAAAATATTCGGGAAATCTCGGCTTCAGCAAATTCGCTAAACTGCTGCTCGGTCACATACTGAACAGTTGTTTGCGCCTGCAAATCCTGCATGCGCAGCCGTCCTGCCTCAATGCACTTTGCCGCTATCGCTGCCAAATCCTTTTTATAGACAGCAAATAACGGGTGCTGTTTGCCATTAATAACAGGGATAGCAACATGAGCGTTACCTAGATGGCGAATTAATACCTCAGCCGCTTCCACTGAGATAAACGGCATATCACAGGCGGCTAGGAGATTAACTTCATCATGGCTTGCCTGCAGGCCTGCATGTAGCCCCGCCAGCGGCCCCATTCCCGGATATTGATCGGTAACCATTTTCACCCCGAGAAATTCATACGTCTCCGGTTCGTTTGTTACTAAGATTATATCATCAAAACCTTGTTTTAGTTTAGCTATAATTATTTCAATATTCGACTTATTGTTAATTTTTAATAAAGATTTATTTGTCCCCATTCTGCTTGATTTTCCACCAGAGAGGATAATTGCCGTCCTGCTCATGTATACACCTCTTTTGTATTCAGTGAGACATATATTGGCACAATCCTCGATTCGAGGCTGCCGCTGCCTATTTATCGACTGGATTCCCCATTCGAGATTACCACAGCCTATTGATTGGCCGAGTCCGCTTTTACCCCAACGGCAGTATAGCCTTGTTCTTGGGCAACAAAATCAAGATGAATTGACTGTAAATCCAAGAGTGCCGCCGACGGTTTTACGATATATTGTCTTGTATCGATTATTTTAGTATACCCATGACATTCCTCGCAAACTTCAATCTGTCCTGTGGCATCCCCTTCAATCGTAATGAAATCCAGCTTGTTGTGATCGGTATTGCTGCAATGAGAGCATTCCAAGCGCTTGCTCTGCCAATGAGCTTGACAGCGCGGACAGTGATGCACCTTTTTCCCATCCTCCTCAAGTGCAGCAAGTCTGGCTGGTTCACCGCACACTGGACAGCCGGCAGTAGGAACGCCGTGATGAATTTCCTCTTGTACCATTTCCGCTAAACGCAGTAAGTAAGGACGCAGTGCCATCTCCGCTAAAAATGAGGGAATCCATTGCTCGAGTTGATGCTCGTCCGCAAAGGTTGCAAAATAAGGCTGATTTAGCGCTACAGCTTCTTTCAGCCAACGTTGGGCTGTTGCTTCATCCAATAGATTATCAATGTTTAAGAGCTTTGCCTCAAGTTCAGGATTACTGCCTATAAGCGTCTTTACTATTTTGTTTACACACTGTTGGAATAGTGGAATGTTAAAATGAAAGATTGTCATTGCTGCGATTGGTACACCAGCTGACATCGCTGCTTGATCTAGTTCTGGTTTGATTGTTTCAGGGCCTATTTTCTGCTTCCACTGTTCTTGAAGAGAGATTAATTCTTTTTGGAGATTCTGGTACTGTGTTGACACAACGGATTTCATCATCCCGTTTACACCTCTTTTATTTGGCTTTTTAAATAGCTATTGGCTTCCTTTTGTGAAGCGCATCTGTAGCATTGCAAACGAATAGTCCTGTCCATTAATGGGAAAGGCTGCCTTGTGACAGACAGCCATTTCCCGTTTCTATTAATGTTCGTTTCTTCCCGTCCTTTTATCCCGCCTTAACGGGCAGTAAGACCCCCACTGATGGAAGTTTCACTTTATCCGGTTATGCTTGTTGATGGTGCTGGTCATCAAGGTCTGGGAAGTTCCCCTTCTTCACTTCTTCATCATACCAGTCAGCATAGTGTCCCTTTGCCCACCATGCAGGGACTTTACCTGTTACCACTCCGGAATAGCCAGGGCGTGAGTGTTTATGGACAACCGACAGATAGACGTGACCTACGATTACTGCAATTCCTAAAGCAAAACCGACGTTGTGGAGGAAGTACCCCCATTGCACAACCGCTCTTGGGAAATAGTCCGGGAACCACATTGTGAATCCTGAGACAATAACTAAGATGGCGCAAAAAATTTGGATCATCGAATTAATTTTTTCTCCGGCATTAAAGAATGTTTGTCTAACATGGCCAAATTTAAAGCCAAACAGTTCTTTAACAAATTCACCAAAAAAGGCAATGTCCCGCTTTTTCCAGGTGATTAATTCTTTCATCCAATGGAAAAAGAATTTCGGATTAAAAATCAATAAGATACACGTCGGCGAAATAAAGATGACAGCAAAAATTCTGTGCAGCAGGCGCGCCATGGCCGGACCACCAAGAACCGGGTAAAGCCAATCAAAGAATTCGGTATACATTGGTAAGGCCGTAATGTATAGAGCGAAGAAGGCAATCCCGTTAATCGTATGCGCCCAGACAAATGCCTTTGGAAAACGGCGAATTTTTTCATTACCTTTAGGGTGATTTTGGTAATTACTCATGGCTTTCACCTCCATCTTCCTTATCCTTGGTTCGTTTACTAATAATATTATTAGTAATAAATGCCCCAACTACAGCCATCGTTGTCGCACCGAGCATCATTTTTCCAAGTGGCTGAGCATAATCTTTCCAAAGAACTGCCGATGTTGGTACCTTAGGGTTTTCAGGCAAGCCGTAGACACTAGGCTTTTCAGCTAATACATAAACCGTGTGTGTGCCGCCGACCCCTTTTGGGTTATAGATATTGGCATTCGGGAAGCGGCCCTTGATTTCACTTAGGCGCTTCTGCGCTTTGGCCAGCATCTCATCTTTGTTGCCAAATTGCATCGCATCTGTATGACAAGTAGTGACACAAGCAGGCTGCAGACCTTCTTCGAGCCTGTCTGTACACATCGTACATTTATGCGATTTGCGGTATGTCTTACCGTGTTTATCTTTATATTCTTTTAAGGCAATGACTTCAAATGGGCAGTTCTCGACACAATAGCCGCAGCCAACACATTTGTCTTGATCGATGACAACAGTACCGTATTTTGTATAGCTGATGGCATCCTCCGGGCACACCTTTTCACAGGCAGCATCGCTACAATGGAAGCAGGCAGAGTGACGGAATAAGTATTCCAAATCACCCTTGCCATTTTCATGTTCAATGTATTGCAGAACATTCCATGTATCAGCCGTTGTTTTCGGATGTGATTGGACACTGCCAAGGAATTCAGTCGGCTCTGCTGGGAGGTCATTCCAGTTTTTGCAGGCAACCATACAGGCACGGCAGCCATCACATTTGGTTACATCAACAAATTTAACATATTCTGCCATTAGTCAGCCCTCCTTATATCACAGAGGAATGCTTTGAATTCGGGAATCATCGTGTTGGCATCACCGATATATGGTGTCAGACGATTTGCCGTATCACCGGTAGCAATTCCTTTGAAGCCAAAATGCCATGGCATACCGATTTGATGAACCTTTTTACCATTTACCTTATATGGCTTGTAGCGTTTGGTTACCATTGCGTATGCCTTAATTTCAGCACGGGCAGAGCTAACAATGACTTTATCCTTATTCTTAATACCTCGTTCTTTGGCAAGCTCTTCACTGATTTCAACAAACATATGCCCAGCAAGTTCAGACAGCCATTCTTGGTTTCTTGTCATCGTTCCCGACTGCCAGTGCTCACTGACACGATATGTCGTCGCAACAATTGGATACTTCTTCCTACCGCCTTTTTTACTTAGTTCTTTATCAATGATTACCGTTGCTGGGTTTAATTCCTGGCTCGAGAAAAGATTCGGCACAGGACTTTCATATGGCTCATAATGCTCTGGGAACGGGCCATCATTCATTGTCGGTGCAAATAACAATGCAACGCCATCTTTATTCATCATGAAAGCTCCGGTTCCGCCCGGTTCGTTCGGTGCAGTAACTGCTTTAAAGTCAGGTATATCGTTTCCAACCCAGCTTTTCTTAGTAGCATCCCACCAAATAACGGCCTTTTCCTTGCTCCATGGCTTGCCGCTAGGATCAGCTGAAGCACGATTATACAGAATCCTGCGGTTCATTGGCCAAGCATAGGACCAATTCAAGAAGTTGCCGCCGCCTGTATCCTTATTGTCGCGGCGTTTTGCCAAGTTCTTGCCTTCTTCAGGATAGAACCCGGAATAAATCCAGCAGCCGCTTGTTGTTGAACCATCGTCCAATAAGTCC
Source organism: Bacillus rubiinfantis (assembly GCA_000752035.1). Taxonomy (GTDB): domain Bacteria; phylum Bacillota; class Bacilli; order Bacillales; family Cytobacillaceae; genus Neobacillus; species Neobacillus rubiinfantis. Next base: position 73,235 of record CCFE01000013.1, read on the forward strand.
CCGAATCCAGAAAGCAGCTTGCCTGTTTTTAAGTTATAGCCATTAATTTCTTTACATACAAGATCAATATCTGGTTCAGCACCGCTGCCGAAATTCCACTCAAGCGCTAGGAATGGTTTATCAGCTGATTTCGTGCTGCCAGCATAGAGTTCTTTTAGTTTAAGTGCCAATTCGTGAATAATATCAAGGTCTGGTCGTGCTTCACCTCTAGAATCTATTGCCTTCCAGCGGTATTGCATCCAGCGTGAACTGTTCGAGACACTGCCTTCCTTTTCATATGAAGCACTTGCCGGAAGCAGGAACACTTCAGTATTAATCTCACTAGGATTGCTGCCCGCTTCTTTTTGCCAGAAGGAGGCACTTTCTGTTTCCCATAAATCGACGGCAACGAGCCATTTCAACTTGCTGAGAGCAGCCTGTTCTTTACCAGCATTAGGACCGCCGACAATTGGATTTGTCCCAAAGAAGAAAGCACCATCGATTTGATCATCATTGATTGCTTTAAAGAGATTCATATATGAATAGTTTTTATTGCCTTTTGGTAAAAATTGATAGCCAAACTCATTGTTTTTAGTGGCATTTTTTCCGTACCATGCTTTGAGCAGGCTAGTATAAAATTTTGGTTTGTTGCTCCAATAGCCAGTCAGCGGTGTTTCTTTTTCCAAAAAGCCTTTGAATGTTGCATGTTCAGGAACAGATGACTTCGGAACACCAAGATAGCCTGGGAGATTATCAAAAAGCAAGGCGAAGTCAGTTGAGCCTTGAACATTTGATTCACCACGCATTGCGTTGATTCCACCACCAGGAATGCCAATATTTCCTAGTAACAACTGGAGAATTGCATAAATTCGGACGTTCTGTGAACCAACCGTATGCTGTGTTGTACCCATTGCATAGAGGATTGTTCCTGATTTATCTTTCTTGTTTGTCGCACAGAATGTTTTACAAACCTCAAGATAGTCTTCTTTCGGTGTACCTGTTACCGCCGTTACCGTATCCACATCGTAGCGGGAATAATGCTTCTTCATCAATTGGAAGACAGACTGTGGATGTTTGAGCGTTTCATCTTTAACCGGTGTACCGTCTTCATTTGTTTCAAATACCCATTTTGTTTTATCGTAGGTTCTTGTTGCCTCATCATAGCCGGAGAAGAGACCATCGTTAAAATCAAAGTCCTTCTTGACAATAAATGAAGCATTTGTGTATTTCACAACATATTCTTTTTGAATGAGATTGTTTTCAATCGCATAGTTAATCATCCCGCCAATAAACGGAATATCGGTACCAGAACGAAGTGCGGCATAAACATCAGCCTGTGCTGACGTTCTCGTAAACCGCGGGTCCACGGAAACAATTTTCCCGCCTTTTTCCTTCGCTTTCGTTAACCATCTAAAGCTGATTGGATGATTTTCTGCAGGGTTCGCACCAATAATTAAGGCGCAATCCGTATTTTGCAGGTCGTTCCAGTGATTTGTCATTGCTCCACGTCCAAATGTAGGTGCCAGACCGGCAACCGTTGAACTGTGTCATATTCGTGCCTGATGCTCTAAGTAAACAACACCAAGCCCTCTCATTAGTTTTGCAAGCAAATAGGTTTCTTCATTATCCAATGCTGCACCGCCAAGACTGGCAATTCGTTCTGTTTTGTTCACGATCATGCCATCTTCTTTTTCAATAAAGCTGGCATCGCGGGCTGCTTTAGTCCGTTTGGCAATCGTATTTAACATCCAGTCCCAGTCTTTTTCAACCCATTTTGAGCTTCCTGGAGCCCGGTACAGCGGCTTTGTTAACCGTTTTTCTGAAGTATATAACTGTCTGATTGTCGTACCTTTACTACAGAGTTTCCCTTCGTTGATTGGGCTGTCTGGATCGCCCTCGGTATAGACAACCGTATTGTTTTTCGTATGAACCAGGATGCCGCAGCCTACGCCGCAAAAACAGCAAATCGTTGGCGTGACTTTTGATTTGGCAATTTTGAATTCCTTGGTTTTTGCATAGGCCTTATCTTCATTAAAACCCAGTTCGACAATAGCTAATGTTGCAGCTGCAGCACCTGAAAGCTTTAAAAATTGCCGACGATTTAAATTTATTTCAGCCATTCTGTCTCCCTCCTAAAATAAAGTACATTATTTACAATAGTTACCATCTCGCTAACTTGTAACTAACGCTTCTGAGTTGTTCCGCATCTCTTCAGCGGTATCCGAGCGCAAATCATTGTTAACTCTGCCTGTGGCGGTATAAATAGACGCCATCTTCCCTCGCAAATAGCCGACGACTTCAATGTTCAGATATTTCGCTAATTGCACTGCTTGTTTCGTAGCCGCCGTGCGTGAGCCAATGATTGGAAAACCGAATTTAGCTGCCTTTGATAGCATTTCATATGAAACCCTTCCAGTAGTCAGCAAGATTAACCCGTCCGGTTGTAAACGGTTTCTCAAGGCGCAACCAATAATCTTATCAACAGCATTATGCCGGCCAATATCTTCGCGAACAACGATACTGCCGTCTTCTTTGACAATGCAGGCCCCGTGCATCCCACCAGTTTCCAGATAAAAAGGTGAGTCCTGCGCAAATTCACTGCGTTTTTTTAATAAATAACTAAGCTTATAGGTTCGCTCAGACTCAACCCTGTTGAAATCTTTCACATCGGTCATCGAAAAGAATGTTACCCCGCGGCCACATCCGGCGGTATAATGCTTTTTCTTTGTAAAAAACTGTTCTTCGTCAAACTCATAGCGAAGTGAAACATGAATCCGGCCCAAATCCTCTTGAATGATGATTGACTCAATATCTTCGGCTTGATCGATAAATCCCTCCGAGAATAAATAGCCGTATGTCCAATCTTCAAGATCGTATTTCGTCAGTTGGAATACAGCCACTTCGTAACCATTAATCACGAGAGAAATGGGATATTCATCAGGGCACCCTTTATGATTCATCGTGCTCCCCCCGTTTCGGAAGATTCCCGTACTTAATAATAAATAAGACGAAAGGCCTTTTTTTGTTCCTAAACCATATCCCTCCGCCTCCAACATCTTACTCTATGGAAGAAAATTTGAAAGTAATTTTTATCACTATCTCAAGTTAAAAACCTATTTAACGTTAGCAAATTCAAATTTTCGACAAAAAAAAGCCCAACCCCCACAGTGGAGATTGGACTATATATTCGCGTCTATTAAACGCCTACAAGTTCTTTTTCTGGTTGGAACACTTTGGCTAGTACGTTGTTTAATTCAAATTTCACTTCAGCAATTTTTCCCTCATCAGGCTGATCAATCCCTAAGAAATATACCAGTAGTCCGCGCATCGCTGTAAGCCGGTTTTCTGCTTCATCAAACACGATTGAAAAGTCGGAATCGATGACCTCATCGGTTACTTCTTCATTTCGGGTAGCTGGGAGACAATGCATAAATTTCGCACCTGGTTTTGCCTTTTTCATTAACTCCATCGTCACTTGATATTTCGGATAGAAGATAGCTAATCTATCCTCCTCGGATAATTCGGCATCATAGAGACCATACCAAACATCAGTATAGACAAAATCAGCGTCCTTAAGTGCTTCATCAGCATTATCGGTAATCAAGAAGCTGCCGCCAGAGACTTTACAGTTTTCCTCCATAATTTGGATATGGTGATCTTTCAGTTGAAATCCTTTAGGACCAAAGTGCGCAAAGCTCATCCCCATTTTCGTAGTAATAAAGCCTAGTGAAGCACAAACTTGCGTCGCATCACCGACAAAGACTACCTTGCAATCTTCTAATCTTTTTCCCTCAGGAAGATGCTCAATCATCGTGATGATATCACCCATCTCCTGTGTTGGGTGGTTATAGTCTGACATGGCATTGATGACCGGAATCGTTGCATGCTCTGCTAAATCAGCAACTGATTTATGGCGATCGACGCGGGCCATGATAATATCCACCAATCTCGAGAGTACACGGCTTGTGTCTTCAATGGTTTCGTGGCCGCCGAGCTGAATTTGCCCTGGAGCTAAGTATTGTGCATGACCGCCCAATTGTTCCATCGCTGTTTCAAAAGAGACACGTGTTCGAGTTGAAGATTGTTGAAAAATCATCCCCAATGTTTTATTTTTTAACAGCTGCGGATAGTAGCCTGTTTTGATGCATTTCTTTAACACTAATGATAAGTTGACAATATCCATTAACTCTTTTTTTGTAAAATCATTACTATCGATAAAGTTTTTGTTAGTCATCGTCAATTCCTCCCTAGATATGCAAAAATAGTTATTAGTACTGTAGAACAAGTTCTCTATCAGCCTTCACACCTGCAGGCACTCCTGAAGGCTGCTGCTGGGTAATGCAGTGGATGTTACCGCCACCCAACAGGATTTCCCGTGCATAGACACCTACAACTTTGCGTTCTGGATATATTTCTCGGAATAGTGCTAACGCTTTTTCATCATTTGGATCACCAAAAAGTGGAATGATGACACCGCCGTTTGCTGTATAGTAGTTAGCATAGGATGCCGCTAACCGGTCGCCTTCTTCACGCGGCAGGGTCCCATCGACGCTGTCGACTCCTTCACTTTCTTCCTTGGTAATTAATACCGGTGATGGCACATATAATTTATGAATCGTAAGCTTCCGCCCTTTTGCATCTCTTTCATTGCTTAATACCTCATAGGCAGCCTTGGATATTTCATATTGCGGATCTGTTTCATCATCCGTCCAAGCAAGTACGACTTCTCCTGGTCTGACAAAGTTACAAATATTATCAACATGCCCATTAGTTTCATCTAAATAAATCCCGCGATTTAGCCAAATGATTTTATCAACATTTAAGTATTCTTTCAGCACGTCTTCGATTTCTAACTTCGTTAAATTGGGGTTACGCCCTTCGCTGAGTAGGCATTCCTCTGTAACAATTAAAGTACCTTCACCATCAACATGGATGGAGCCGCCTTCTAAGACGAAATTATTTAAGCGGTAGCGGTCAACGCCTTCTAAATCACAAACCTTTTGTGCTACATGGTCATCATTGTCCCATGGAAAATAAAGTCCGTCCACGAGGCCACCCCAAGCATTAAACCTCCAGTCAACGGCACGAACTTCACCGGTCTCATCATTGATGACAAAGGTTGGTCCGACATCGCGCATCCATGAATCATCGGTTGCCATTTCCACAACACGAACATGTTCTGGAAGCATATGGCGTGCGGTATCATACTGCTCTCTGCTAACAACCATGGTAACAGGTTCAAATTGGGCAATTGCTGTTGCCACATCTACAAATGCATGCTGTGCCGGCTTTGCACCGTAACGCCAGTTGTCAGTACGTTCAGGCCAGATCATCCAGCAGCCGTCATGGTGCTCAAATTCTCCCGGCATCCTAAATCCATCTTTTCTTGGCGTACTATGCAATGTTTTCATCATGAACATCTCCCTTATGGTCTTGTTTTAGACTGAAATGAACAATTATTTCACCCGCGATAATCGCGATAATGGTGCCTATTAACAACGGTAATTTAAATGAGATTTCCTCGTCGCTTAAATCAAGCGGTACAATGGTAAACAGAACAGATACAATCAAAAGTCCAAATGGTACATAGGTAATGAGCTTTAACATCCAACCGGTTGCTTTTACCTTGAATGGGCGTTCCCGGTCTGGATCGATTTTTCGCAATTTAAGGAAAGCTGGGAACATAAATACATAAGATGCCAATAAAGTCACTAAGTTTAGCGCAAAGAAGCTCCAAAAAATATCATCTAAGCCGTAATGATTCATGACTGGTACAATCAATACCAGAATTGACGCAATCACCCCGTTTAGTAATGGTGCCCCAATCGGCATGTCTGTTTTTTCACTTTTCCATTTAAAAATTTTCGGCAGACTATGGTTTTCGCTGGCATATAAGGCTACATAGTTAACGCCGTAAGCCCAAGAGATCAGATTCGCTGCTAGGGTGAACAGGAACATCAAACCGATAATGGTAACAAACCAGCCGCCCGCCGAGCCAAGTAAGATGGTGAAACTGTCAATCAAACCGCTGTCGGTACTGAGCTGGTCAAATGGGATGGCCACCCCAACACCAAAGGCAGCGAGCAGATAGAATACGGCAATAATGACACCGCCCATGACCAATGCTTTCGGAATCTCCTTCTGCGGGTTGTTCATTTCGCCCGCCATCGCTGCCACAACCTCGAAACCAAGGAAGTTAAAAATGATAACTGATATGAAGGATAAACTGGTAATATCCAATGAAGGCAGCATCGTTTTTACTGTAAAGGTGTTTGCAACCCCTTTTGTTACTGCAAAATAAATCCCTATTGCTCCAAGGCTGATCATGATAAATACCTTAAATAATGCCGCTAAGTTTAGAATCCATTTGCTATCACTGATACGGAAAAAACTAACAACGGTAACCGCCCAAATGAATACTAATGAGATGACAATCGAGCTCATCGTCCCAAACTCGATGCCAAAAACCTGCGTAATCGTTGATGGAAAGAGAACGGCTAACGAACCCATCCAAAGCGGGAAATTGATCCAATAATACCAAGCAACCCGACCGCCATTTCTTGGACCAAAGGCACGTTTGACCCAGTCGTAAATACCGCCCTCATCATCATAAGTCGTTCCTAATTCTGCAGAAACTAATCCATAGGGTAAGAAGAAACAGATCAAGAGCAAGATCCACCAGAAAAATTGTGATGGTCCAACCGCTGCAGCCGGAGCGACTGATTCCGCCACAAGAACAACGGTAACTGCCATTAAAACAGAATCAAAGAGACGTAGCTTTTTCTTATTTTCCATTGTTCACACACTCCAATAAGTGGCTAAGATTTTTAATATTAAATTGTTTCAAACATTTCTGCAGAATTGTTTATATCTCTATACTAGCCCTGGATTACCTTAAAAGGAATAGCTTTGGAACGTTTAGATACGCCGGGAAAACGATTAAAACAAGTTCCAAATCATGAAACAAATGCTTGTTATCATTGCGGCTTCTCGAGGAGCGGAATAAACATGTTTCAAAACATGAAACATGTTTCAGTAGCGGGGGAGGAGTGGGAGGGATGGGGTTGGGATTGGGATTGGGGTTACTTGCGTTCGGGGGGCTTACTTGCGGATGGGACACGGTTACTTGCGCAAAGCACTGAGTTACTTGCGGATAACATCCTTTTACTTGCGGTTGGAGTGCGGTTACTTGCGTTCGGCGGACTTACTTGCGGATGGGCTCCTTTTACTTGCGACCACCGCACTACATCCCCTAACAAAAAAGGCTGCACATTATGTTTTTTCATAATGCACAGCCTCTATTTACACACTAGGTTCCAAGGATGGCTCGTTTTCTGCGGTCATCTCTTCAATATATTTATAGGCAATCAATTCAATTATACTAATCATAGAAATTCGCGATGTCATATCAATTCCGTTATAAGCGATATAATCAGAAAACACGTAGAGATTAATATGGCTCATATTTTGTACAGAATTATTATTTGCCGACGTAATTGAAACAATCGTTGCCTGCGAAAGACTATTAAGCTGCTCAATATCCCAGATTAATTCCTTATCCTCTCCACCATATGAAAAGAAAAACACTAAATCACTATCACGAATGCCATTTAACAGCATTTTTCGGAAAAAGTGATCCTCCGGAAACACCACTTCAAAGCCCAGTCCGGAAAAAACATATTCAAAGTAGTGCGCCACGCTTTTGTTCAAGCCGCGGGCCATCACCACAATTCGCGGCTTTTTCTTCAGCAGGGCAAGAATCTCGGCCACCTTTTCATCATCAAGCACCCGAACCGATTCATAAATATTTTTCAAATACTCAATCCGATAATCCTTTTGCGGCACCACAAAGGGATTGCTATTATCGACAATCTTCTGATCGGTATATTTAAGAATCGCCATAAAATCGCTGTAGCCCGAAAAGCCAATCTTTCGTAAAAAACGGATGATTGTCGCCGGTGACACATAACATTTTGCTGCTAAATCACGAACGGTACACCCTTTTACTTCCTCCATATTGCGAATAATATAGTTGTAAAGTTCCTTTTCATTATTGTTCAGTGTATGGATATGCTTTGAGGTAATTTCAAAAAAATTCATCTACTCACTCCCATATATTCAAGGACCTTCCCTACTATCATCTTACTTTGTGGATTTATTTTTGCAAATATGATTTACCGTGAGAAAACCCTTGAGTACTGGCAATCAGATCAAATTGTCAAATAATTGTCAAAAACCATCCCATTCCTTACCAAATCTTCAACCAAAAATAAAGTAAAGAAGGAAAAGCCCCGCAATCACGTAAATCGGCAGTGATGTTTCCCGATAGCGGCCAGTAATAAACTTGACAATTGGATAGGCAATAAACCCAAAAGCTATGCCATTGGCAATGCTAAATGTAAGCGGCATCATTACAATCATTAAATAGGCTGGGAAGGCTTCCGTAAAATCCTCCAGGGGAATTTCTCGTAAGCTTTGGATCATTAAACAGCCGACAATGATAAACAACGGAGCAATCGCGGCATTGGGAATGATTTTAAACAACGGAATCAAAAACAGTGCTGGGATAAACAGGAGCCCCGCTGTTAATGATGTTAACCCCGTTCTTCCTCCAGACGCAATCCCTGTTGCTGATTCCGCAGCAGTTGTTGTCGGACTGCAGCCAAACAAACCAGCACCGATAACAGAGATGGCATTGGCTTGAAAGGATCTGCGGAACTTACTTTTATCAGATAGCATGCCTAACTGAGCACCCATATTTTCAAAAATAATCACCATCGATAAAGCAAACACAGCACTCCAGAAGTTCAGTGACCCCATCCCGCTAAAATCCAGTGCAAGAAACACTTTGTCATAGCCACTAAAGGAAATGCTAAAATCACGCAGCTGGGAAAAGTCAACAATTCCAAACAAAGAGCCAATGATAGTACCGATTATAATCGCAATCAAAAAATTACCCGTTACATTGCGCAAAAACAGCGGCAGCAACACCAACAAGGTCAAGATAGTTGTCAACGCATGCGGATCTCGAAGGTCACCAAGGGCAATAAATGTCCCCTCATTTGCCACGATTAACCCGCCATTTTTAAGACCCAAGAAGGCAATAAAAAAGCCAATACCGGCCGTAATCGCATGGACCATTGATTTCGGAATCGCCTCCGATAAATAGACCGCCCCTTTGGTCAAGGAGGTGACGGTAAACACTATGCCTGCTAAAAAAACAGCAGCCAGTGCCTGTTGCCAGGGAAGTCCCAGCGCTAAAACAAGTGTGTAAACAAAAAAGGCATTGTCGCCCATACCGGGAATAATTAGCAATGGCGAATTGGCCCAGAGTGCCATTAAAACACAACCAAGACAAGCCGATAAGACAGTGGCAATGGTAACGGCTTCATAAGGCATTCCAGCTGCCCGGAGCACCGCCCCATTTACCACGATTATATACGCCCCGGTCATAAAAGCCGTTAAACCGGCAATAATCTCGGTTCGTATCGTTGTTTTTTGCGATTCAATCCGAAAGATTCTCTGCAAGACTCCAATCACAAATAAATCTCTCCTTTTAAAAGTCTGACATCATACTCCTATAGTATCAACTGTTTACAAAATAATAGTAAAGAGATTACGTCTATTCTGTTAAATTTTTTCAAATGATTTATAATAAATATGTAAATTTAGCAGACAAGTAGGAGGAGTACATCATGTCGATAAAAAAAGTAATGACGGTTGCTGGCTCGGACTCAAGCGGCGGCGCTGGACAGCAGGCTGACTTAAAAACATTCCAGGAGTTAGGTGTTTATGGAATGACAGCATTAACCTGCATCGTCACGATGGATCCAAAAGACCAGTGGCATCATAATGTGTTCCCAATTGATGTAAATATTCTTGAAAAACAAATGGAAACCATTTTGTCCGTCGGTATTGATGGAATGAAAACAGGGATGCTCGGCACTGTAGATATCATTGAACTAACGGCGCGAAAAATCGATGTGCATAAGCTAGAGCGTGTCGTTATTGACCCTGTTATGGTATGCAAAGGTGAAGATGAGGTGCTAAATCCGGAAACAGCTGATGCGATGCGCGAATTATTAATTCCACGGGCATTAGTTGTGACACCAAATTTATTTGAATCAGGTCAGCTTGCCGGAATGAAAACCCCACGCACCCTTGATGAGATGAAGCAAGCAGCAGCGAAAATCCATGATTTAGGGGCAAAAAATGTGTTAATTAAAGGCGGCAGCAAGCTTCAGACTGAGGATAAATCTATCGACCTCCTTTTTGACGGCAAAAACTTTAAAGTATATGAATCAGAAAAAATTGCGACGACCTATACTCACGGCGCCGGCTGTAGCAACTCTGCTGCCGTTGCCGCAGAATTAGCCAAAGGGAAGTCAGTTCATGAGGCCGTTGGAGTTGCAAAGGACTTCGTTTCTGCTGCGATTCAACAAGGCTTCCGTTTGAACGAATATGTCGGCCCTACATGGCATGGCGCATATCGCAGCAGTCTCTCCAATTAACATCGGGGCTCCCTTATGGGGAGGCCTTTTTTGGTTGAGTTATGCGGTGCGGCGGTCATACAGGAAGTTACTCCCGTTTGGGGCAGCTTTACTCCCGGAAAGGCGCTGGTTACTCTCGGATAACGTAGCTTTACTCTCGTACGGAGGGGAAATACTCTCGCTCGCGATGGTTACTCCCGTTCGGGGCAGCTTTACTCCCGGATAGGTGCTGGTTACTCTCGCATAACGTAGCTTTACTCTCGTACAAAGGGCAAATACTCTCGTTCGCGATGGTTACTCCCGTTCGGGGCAGCTTTACTCCCGGATAGGCGCTGGTTACTCTCGCATGGTGCAGCTTTACTCCCGGATAGAGAGCAAATACTCTCGTTCGCGCTGGTTACTCCCGTTCGGGGCAGCTTTACTCCCGGATAAGCGCTGGTTACTCTCGCATGGTGCCACTTTACTCTCGGATAGAGAGCAAATACTCTCGTTCGCGATGGTTACTCCCGTTCGGGGCAGCTTTACTCCCGGATAGGCGCTGGTTACTCTCGCATAACGTAGCTTTACTCTCGTACGGAGGGGAAATACTCTCGCTCGCGATGGTTACTCCCGTTCGGGGCAGCTTTACTCCCGGATAGGTGCTGGTTACTCTCGCATGGTGCCACTTTACTCTCGGATAGAGAGCAAATACTCTCGTTCGCGATGGTTACTCCCGTTCGGGGCAGCTTTACTCTCGGATAGGCGCTGGTTACTCTCGCATAACGTAGCTTTACTCTCGTACAAAGGGGAAATACTCTCGCTCGCGATGGTTACTCCCGTTCGGGGCAGCTTTACTCCCGGAAAGGCGCTGGTTACTCTCGCATAACGTAGCTTTACTCTCGTACGGAGAGCAAATACTCTCGTTCGCGATGGTTACTCCCGTTCGAGGCAGCTTTACTCCCGGATAGGTGCTGGTTACTCTCGCATGGTGCCACTTTACTCTCGGATAGAGAGCAAATACTCTCGCTCGCGATGGTTACTCCCGTTCGGGGCAGCTTTACTCCCGGATAGGTGCTGGTTACTCTCGGATAACGTAGCTTTACTCTCGTACGGAGGGGAAATACTCTCGTTCGCGATGGTTACTCCCGTTCGAGGTTGCTTTACTCCCGGATAGGTGCTGGTTACTCTCGGATAACGTAGCTTTACTCTCGTACGGAGGGGAAATACTCTCGCTCGCGATGGTTACTCCCGTTCGGGGCAGCTTTACTCCCGGAAAGGCGCTGGTTACTCTCGCATAACGTAGCTTTACTCTCGTACGGAGAGCAAATACTCTCGTTCGCGATGGTTACTCCCGTTCGAGGCAGCTTTACTCCCGGATAGGTGCTGGTTACTCTCGCATGGTGCCACTTTACTCTCGGATAGAGAGCAAATACTCTCGCTCGCGATGGTTACTCCCGTTCGGGGCAGCTTTACTCCCGGATAGGTGCTGGTTACTCTCGGATAACGTAGCTTTACTCTCGTACGGAGGGGAAATACTCTCGTTCGCGATGGTTACTCCCGTTCGAGGTTGCTTTACTCCCGGATAGGTGCTGGTTACTCTCGGATAACGTAGCTTTACTCTCGTACGGAGGGGAAATACTCTCGCTCGCGATGGTTACTCCCGTTCGGGGCAGCTTTACTCCCGGAAAGGCGCTGGTTACTCTCGCATAACGTAGCTTTACTCTCGTACGGAGAGCAAATACTCTCGTTCGCGATGGTTACTCCCGTTCGAGGCAGCTTTACTCCCGGATAGGTGCTGGTTACTCTCGCATGGTGCCACTTTACTCTCGGATAGAGAGCAAATACTCTCGCTCGCGATGGTTACTCCCGTTCGGGGCAGCTTTACTCCCGGATAGGTGCTGGTTACTCTCGGATAACGTAGCTTTACTCTCGTACGGAGGGGAAATACTCTCGTTCGCGATGGTTACTCCCGTTCGAGGTTGCTTTACTCCCGGATAGGTGCTGGTTACTCTCGGATAACGTAGCTTTACTCTCGTACGGAGGGGAAATACTCTCGCTCGCGATGGTTACTCCCGTTCGGGGCAGCTTTACTCCCGGAAAGGTGCTGGTTACTCTCGCATGACGTAGCTTTACTCTCGTACGGAGAGCAAATACTCTCGTTCGCGATGGTTACTCCCGTTCGAGGCAGCTTTACTCCCGGATAGGTGCTGGTTACTCTCGCATGGTGCCACTTTACTCTCGGATAGAGAGCAAATACTCTCGCTCGCGATGGTTACTCCCGTTCGGGGCAGCTTTACTCCCGGATAGGTGCTGGTTACTCTCGGATAACGTAGCTTTACTCTCGTACGGAGGGGAAATACTCTCGTTCGCGATGGTTACTCCCGTTCGAGGTTGCTTTACTCCCGGATAGGTGCTGGTTACTCTCGGATAACGTAGCTTTACTCTCGTACGGAGGGGAAATACTCTCGCTCGCGATGGTTACTCCCGTTCGGGGCAGCTTTACTCCCGGAAAGGTGCTGGTTACTCTCGCATGACGTAGCTTTACTCTCGTACGGAGAGCAAATACTCTCGTTCGCGATGGTTACTCCCGTTCGAGGCAGCTTTACTCCCGGATAGGTGCTGGTTACTCTCGCATGGTGCCACTTTACTCTCGGATAGAGAGCAAATACTCTCGCTCGCGATGGTTACTCCCGTTCGAGGTTGCTTTACTCTCGGATAGGCGCTGGTTATTTTTCCAAGTGCATTCGTTTCGCATTTTTTTACTTATTTTAGTATGATTATTACATTATTAATCACACATCTCATTCAAGCTGTGAAGGGAAGGAGTGGCAATGATTGGAAATCATTGATAGTAAGCAGGTTCAAGAGGCAATCAATCAATTTGCCCACAAAGATGTGTACATTCACCTTGAAACAACCAACGGAGCATATGCATCGCATTTTGATGAAACCTTTTTCTCAGCGGGCGCCTATATCCGTAACGCCCTTGTCCGCTATGAATTGGGCAAAATCGCTGGTAGCGGTCCTTACCGCGTTGGTTTAAAAATTAATCTTGGCTGGATTTACGCTGAAGGACTCACTCATTATGAAATTGATGAGCAGGGAAGATTACTGCTTGCCGGACACGATTACAGCGGCAAATTGGCAGTCGCCCTTGAAATTAGCACCATGCCATTTGCATAAAAAATACAAGAGCTGCCGCTGTCTTCTAGAGCTAGACAGTAAAACGAAAGGAGCCTGAATATGGAGAAAGAACGTCATGTCCTTGTTGTCTTTCCACATCCTGATGATGAAGCCTTTGGCGTTTCAGGGACGATTGCAACACATATCAAAGATGGTACCCCAGTCACATACGCCTGTTTAACGTTGGGCGAGATGGGGCGAAACCTAGGGAATCCTCCATTTACCAATCGTGAGGAACTGCCGAAAATCAGGAAAAAGGAACTTACCGAATCAGCCCGTGCGTTAGGAATCGAGGATTTGCGTATGATGGGCTATCGTGACAAAACAATTGAATTTGAAGATGATGAGAAGCTGACAAACATGGTCACTTCCTTAATAGAAGAACTGAATCCATCAAAAATTATTACTTTTTATCCAGGCTATGCGGTTCATCCCGACCATAACGCCACCGGTGCGGCCGTTATTCGTGCTGTGGAAAAAATGCCGCCTGCGGCAAGGCCGGTCCTGCACTGTGTCGCTTTCTCAAATGACAGTGTAGAAAAGCTGGGAGAGGCCGATATTGTCTATGATATTTCCCCAGTCAATAAAATTAAACTTGCAGCCATTAAGGCGCACCGCTCGCAAACAGAGCAAATGTTTGCCGGCATGGAAGAAAAACTGAAAAATCAAGATCCGGAAGTCATGGCGCGGATTAATATAGAGCGCTTTTGGACGTATAAATTTGCCTAATTTTTAAAAAGCACGTCTTCACGGACGCGCTTTTTCTAGTTTCTTAATAATCGCGATGCATCAGCGTACAGAGCCGGCACCAGTCAAGGATGACGACTTTTCGCGATTTAATCTCAATTAAATTGTCCTTGCGCAGCTTGGAAAACACACGGCTGACGCTTTCGCGGGTGGTTCCGACAACAGTCGCAAATTCCTGAACTGTTAAGGGGATTTCAATTCCCCACCGTTTGCTTTCAGCGTTAAACTTTCTTCCCAATCGCTCCAATGTCTTAACGGTTTTGGCATACACATCGAGCAGAGCGACATCGCGGAGCTGCCCAGTCATTTCCCTCAGGGCATCGCTCATATATCGGACCATTTGCAGTGCCAGCTCAGGATAAGCTGCCAGGTCCTGTTCAAGGTCATTTTTATCTAAAAATAGCAGCTTGCCCGCTTCTAACATCGTTGCTGTTGCCGGATAACATTCTGTCTGATTGGTAAACAAGCAGGCCTCAGCAAAGGCATCCCCCTTTTGTTTCATACACACAATGACTTCATTTCCATTTTCATCCTGCTTCGTTAATTTAACAACCCCTGAATAAACAAAGTACACCCCTTTTGCCACTTCATCTTCGGTAATAATGACTTCTCCCTTTTTTACATCAAGGGTTTGCATCCGTTTCTCTATAAAATGAAGGGCATTTGGTGAAAGGTCTTTAAAAATAACAATTTTTCGAATCAATTCCTGTTTATCTAGCACCTGATAATTGGCAGCTGTTTCAGATAATAAACCGCTATTTCTCGCCAAACTTCTCGACCACCTTTCCCTCTGTAAGACTTCATATCATTACGTACAAGTGTAACCTTCAATTCAGCTACTTGTAGTGATATATTTCACAAATTTCTCCAATAGCTACTAATAAATTCACAAAAAGTTCATTTTTCTAAACCCGCTTTGTAACAGTTTTTTCACAGCTTGTTCACAAAATAGTCATGATTACATTGAACTTTGTGACGTACGTCATACATTTATCACTATATCGGGATTAGGATTATATCTGTTGAGAGAAATAAAGGAGGGGAAATAGTTGAAAAAAGCACTGATTAGCTTTGCAATTTGTGCAGTACTCGGTTTCGGATTGGGCTACCTCGTATTTGATGTCATCATGGGAAATTCAAATAATGAGCCAAAAGTGGCACAAGCTGACAAGCAAACCAAAACCAAAACCACAACCGCAACAAAAGAAGAAAGTACTGAGACAAAACAAGCAGAACCGACTACTGTTGCTGCTAGTGACGATAACATCCTTAATAAAAAAGGCTGCCTCCAATGTCACAGTGTCGAATCTCTTAAAATACAAGCTGGCGCTGTAGGCCCAGACCTTTCCAAAGCCTATATAAATGTCGAAGGCAAGCATGGAAAACCAATTGAAGAATTCCTAAAAAAACCAACCTCACAGGTGATGTCAGGAGTAATCGGCAAGAATCCATTAACAGATGACGAACGCAAACAAGTTCTCCAGCTGCTTAAAGAGGCATCTGAAAAATAATAAATAAAGGCAGGTGTTCAACAATGAAGAAATGGGTTCCTCTAGCATCCGGGCTGCTGGCCGGTTTCGTTGCCGCAACGATATCCTTCGCGGATTTTTCGTCACCGGCAAAAACAGATTCAGCCTCTGCCAGCAATAAAACTGATGCTGAAAAGGTTTATGTTCCATTAGGACAAAAAGATGACTATTATTTAATGTCATCTGGCGGGCACTCAGGACAGTTATTTGTTTACGGCGTACCGTCGATGCGTAAAATTAGAACAATCCCTGTATTCTCACAAGATTCTGCAACTGGATATGGCTTCGATGAGCATTCCAAGAAGCTAATGGGCGGTTATACATGGGGCGACCTGCACCATCCAGCCTTATCTGAGACAAACGGTGACTATGATGGCAAATGGTTGTTTGCCACCGATGTCGGCAACAGCCGCGCAGCCGTTGTAGATTTAAAAACTTTTACAACGAAGGACATCATCAAGGTTCCGAATACGGCAGGCCCGCACTGTGCCGCCTTCGTCACGGAAAATACAGAGTACATGTTCCTGCCAACCCGCTTTGCAGTACCGCTTGGACAAAAGTATGAGTCGCTTGATAACTATAGCCAGAAATACCGCGGCGTGATGTCAGCCGTAACCTTTGATGAAAAGAATGTAAAATTAAACATTGCCTATCAAGTTGCACTTCCTCCTTGGTCTTATGACTTATCGGATGCCGGTAAAAAATCTTCTAAAGATTGGGCAGTCATGACGACCTATAACACTGAAGAAGCAACAACGACAATGGAAGTAAAGGCCTCACAAGCTGACCGTGACTATATTGTTCTGTTTAACTGGAAGGAACTCGAGAAAATGGTCAAAGAGGGAAAATATGAAAATGTCGGCGGACAAAAAATGATTTTCCCAGAAAAACAAACAGGCGGCATTTACTTAGTACCTGTGGCAAAATCACCGCATGGTGTTGACGTTACCCCTGATGGCAAGTATTTCATCGCATCTGGTAAACTAGCACCGGCGATGACGGTATTCTCATTTGAAAAAGCATTTAAAGCGATTGAAAACAAAGAATTCGCTGGCAATCGCAATGGGATTCCAGTTTTAAAATATGAATCTGTCATGGAACGTGAAGTGAATCCTGAGAACGCGCTTGGACCGCTTCATACCCAGTTTGATGACAAGGGTATGGCCTATACAACGATGTTCATTTCATCTGAAATCGTCAAATGGGATCCAAAAACCGGTAAGACATTGGATCGGGTTCCTGTCCAATATTCACCAGGACATGCCGTTTCAGCCGAAGGTGACACAGTATCACCAGATGGAAAATGGATCATTGCCTTAAATAAATTGGCTAAAGATACCTATCTATCCGTAGGACCGTCGCACCCAGAATCAATGCAATTAATTGACTTAAGCAGCGAGAAGATGAAGATTGTTCAATCCGTACCGGCAGACCCAGAGCCGCATTATGCACAAATGATTAAGGCCGATAAGATTAAAGCAATCGAAGTTTATCCAAAGGATAAGAACAACAAGGATGCCACTTACAGCCAAAATGACACAAAAATTGTACGTAAGGGCAAAGAAGTCCATGTTTATGGTATTGCGATGCGCTCAAGATTTGTCTTCGATGCGAAGTCGAAACGTCCAGACGTCATTGAGGTTAACCAAGGCGATCATGTCTTTATCCATTTAACGAATATTGACTTTGATGAAGACATCACCCATGGCTTTGCGATTAACGATTATGACTTAAACATGGAAGTACAGCCAGGTCAGACAAATACAATGGAATTTACTGCAGATAAAGCTGGAACCTTCCCGCTCTACTGTACAAACTTCTGCTCTGCCCTGCACCAAGAAATGAACGGCTACTTCCTCGTTAAACCTAAAAAGTAAAAACGTATCTTGAGTGGCGAGGGTATCAATTGCATAATTGGTACCCTCCCCTTATTTAATGCTGGCGCTGGCTATCTAAGTAAACAACATAAAAGGAGTGGAAAACTTGAATAATAAAGGCAACGAGTCAAAATTATCGCTTATTTCTTCATTACTCATTGGACTATCAGCCGTGTTGATTATCATCTCCATCTTTTTTCCGTGGTGGAAAATGCTGTTCGTCGCCCCGCAATATCCTGAGGGCCTGAACATCATCGTCTACCCGAATAAATTAACAGGGGAAATTGATATCATCAATGGACTGAACCACTACATCGGGATGTCCAATTTTAGCGCCGATAATTTTCCAGAATTAGGATATTTGATGTATCTCATTATTGGCTTAGCGGTTATAACCTTGATTACTGCCCTATTACGTAGCAAAAGAGTACTTTATGGATTAATTGGCATTTTTGTCATTGGTGGTGTAGCTGGGGTTTTAGACCTCCATTTTGCCTTGAAAAAATACGGCACTAATCTAGACCCAAATGCACCCATCCATATGGATCCTTTCGTACCTCCGATTATCGGCGATAATACCGTGGCAAACTTTACAACTCACAGCGTATTAGGCACAGGTGTTTACTTTGTGATTGCAGCATTTATCTTATTACTAATTCCGCTATGGAAGGATCGAAAAAAATGAAAAAATCGACGCTCCTTTTTCTAAGTTTTTCTCTGTTACTATTGATTAGGCCTGAGAAAATGATGGCAGCCGAACGTTTGCAAGCAATCATCGACTCCATGAAAGAAGGAGCGGTAGTCAAGCTTGACAACAAGACATACGAGGGAAATATCGTGATAAACAAACCGCTGACATTGGTTGGCGAAAAAAACACCGTGATTAAGGGCGACGGAACGGGAAATGTGATTTCCGTTAAAGCACCACATGTTACGCTGCAAAACTTGACGGTTACTGATAGCAGTATGAACCGCAACTCGGCAGAAGAATATGCCGCCATCAAGGTTTATAGCAATTACAACACGATTGAGCATATCACTATCCGCCGTTCCTTTCACGGGATTTACTTAAGCAACGCCGAGCATAATATGGTTCGCTATAACAACATTAAAGGCATGGGTAAGGGCGAAATTGCTGCCCAAGGGAACGGGCTTCACATCTATTATGCAGCGAATAACTTGCTGGCTCACAATACAATTGAAGGCACACGCGATGGCATGTTCTTCGATTATGCCAACAACAACAAAAGCTATGATAATCACATTTCAAACACACGATACGGACTGCATTATATGTACTCCGATAAAAACATTTTTAAACGTAACATTTTCACGATGAATACCGGCGGCGCTGCTGTCATGAACTCCAATGGGCTAACACTTGAAGACAATCAATTTATCATTAACTATGGAAATCAATCGTTTGGCCTCCTGCTATTGCAGGCCAATGATAATCATATAGAGCGTAATACTTTTTACATGAATCAACGCGGCTTGTATATGGATCAAGCCACACGGAATGTTATTAAAGATAATCGAATTATCCAAAATCAAATCGGCATTGAGCTTTGGTCTAGTTCCAATCAACAAACCTTTACATTAAACCATATATCCGACAATACCCTCCCAGCGGTTACCATTGGCGGCAAAGGCGAAGGGAATGTGTGGAGCTATCAAGGCCGGGGGAATGATTGGGGCAATTCGTTCCCGCTTACCGATCTAAATCAAGACAATATCGGTGACTTCCCGGTCACGTATTATTCCAGCCTCCAGCAATTGATGAAGGAGCAGGAACTCACTAGTTTATTTTTAAAAAGCCCTGCGATTACAGTGTATGAAAAAATTAATGCCGCCCTCAACCTTGAAGAAATCATGTTTACAGATGCCCACCCGCTTATGCCAGCTAAAAGTACCCACTCGGCGGTTCTTTGGATCATCATTGGACTTGCGCTTATTGTGCTAATCATTACAAAGGGGAGAAAAAGTCTATGCATTATATTTGGAAGGAATGGAAGGAGAACATAAGAGGTAAAGGGCTCTGGCTCGCACTTAGCATCATTGTTCTGATTTCAATCAGCATCCTGGTTCGCTCCTCAGCTCTCAATTTTGACAAAGGCTTTTATATTTTACTGATTAACTTGTTTGATATGTTGATTTACT
The DNA here is from genome assembly GCA_000752035.1 of Bacillus rubiinfantis. GTDB lineage: Bacteria > Bacillota > Bacilli > Bacillales > Cytobacillaceae > Neobacillus > Neobacillus rubiinfantis. Next base: position 93,179 of record CCFE01000013.1, read on the forward strand.
TTATCCCGATTCTTTGCTTATTTATCGGCGCCTTTTCAATTTTTCAAGAGAAGGAACAAAAAACGTTAATCATGCTGCTGACGAAAAAGGAAAGCTACGCCAGCTTTTTATGGAAAAAGAGCTTAGGTCTTTATACGGTAGTGCTTCTGCCGCTAGTCGGCTGGTTTTTCTTATACCTATTATTTTTAAAGTTTCAGTTTCAGCTTGATATCAAAGCGTATGTGATGTTTACTTTCTCCCTTGTGATTATTTCATTAGTATTCATACAAATGGGTACTGCGATTGGCAGCTTTTCACGGTCCCGGATGCAAATTATCGGTTATACCATTTTCGTTTGGTTTTACTTCTTCTTTTTACATGATTTTATCTTGCTGTCATTTCTGCCACATATCAGCTACGACAACGTCAAACTGTTCTCGATTGGCTATTTTTTGAATCCGCTGCAGGCAGTAAGGATGTTTGTTGAAACAGGCACAGGTGTTTACTCATTTGGCCATATGTCACGCTTGCTGTCAGCATTTATGTGGACAAAGCCTATCGTATTTTTACTAGGGAATGCCCTGATTTGGCTCGTCGCTTCCTTTGCCGCAGCGATTGGCTTCAACCGCAAGGAGGGATCTGAATGATTAAAGTAACAGACTTACTGCAAGCTTATGGAAAAAAGATTGTCTTAGATGCAATTTCCCTGGAAATCGGTAGGAACGAAATTTGTGCCCTCGTCGGCCGCAACGGTGCCGGGAAATCAACGTTTATTCATAGTCTATTAGGCCTCTTACCAGTTAAACAAGGCACCATTACGATAAATGGCAGTGAAGTCACGAATAAGCAGGATGAATGGAAACGGGCAATTGCCTATCTTCCCGAAAAATTTATGCTTTATCCAAACTTAACTGGATTGGAAAATGTGAATTTTTTTGCTGAGGCAGTCTTTGGGAAGGCTGACGCTCCGCGCATGGAGGACGTACTGCGGTTAGTGCGGTTATGGGATGACCGCGATGTACAGGTCAAGAAATATTCTAAAGGGATGCTACAGCGCCTGGGATTGGCAATTACGCTTTATCAAGATGCCAGCATTTTAATTCTTGATGAACCGACGAGCGGACTCGACCCAATTGGCCGCAAAGAAATTCTAGAGGTGTTAGCATCACTACATGATAAAACGATACTCCTTTCCTCACATCATTTAGATGAAATTAGACAGGTATGTACGCATGTGGCGTTTTTGCATGACGGGAAAATGGAGAAATATACAGTTAACGAATTTTTGGAATCACAACAATTAGGAGGCTATACAGGATGAAGCGGACAATCGTTGCTTGGCTGCTCATGTTTACAGTACTCGTTGGTTGCAGTGCGAAACCCGAATACAAGCTTGAGGTCACAAAAGATATTTATGTCCAACAAGATAAAGAATTACCAATCGAGGTGAAAATCACTGAAGATAACAAGCCGGCACAAGGCTTAAAGGTTTCTGCAGAGTTATCGATGGCCAATATGGACCACGGTACAACGAAGGTGAAATTTACAGAAGGGAAGAACGGCGTCTATTCTGGCAAGGCGAAACTACCGATGGGCGGGAAATACGAAGCAGCCTTTTCACTCGAAAAAGACGGGAAAACGAGTGAAAAAGTGATTGACTTGAATGTGAAAAAGGCCCAAGGTGTCGCAAAAATCAATGGCGAATGGATTACGAATGATGACGTTGCTTTTTATACATTTATTAACAAGCTGCAGCTAGCGATGAACCGCGAGGCAGCGAGGAAACAATACAGCGGCGAGCAATTGAAGGAAGAATTGGCCTACCTCGATTCGCAGGAAAAGATCGTTGCTGATCAAAATCAGCTGCTTACGCAGATTATTCGTTTGCGGTCAATGGCGCTGCTCGCTGAAGAAAAGGGGCATAAAGCATCAGATGCCGAAGTCGAGCAAGCCGTCAAGAAAGCGCGCGCGCAATACAACCAATTCACCTCCGCCCAAACATTAATTAACGAATACGGGGCAGATAAATTTTGGAAGGCGGAAAAACGGCAATACCGGATGATCGTCCTCTCGCAAATGGTCCAAAAAGACGTGACCGAACAAGTAAAGAAGGAAAATCCGAAGGCCGGCACGCAAGAAATCCAATACTTAGCCCAGGAAAAATACGAACAGCTATTAATCTCGCAAGTGAACTCATTAAAGATTGAAATTATGTAGAGTTTTTGAATCCGTTTCTTAGCTAAATTAGTGAATTAAACATGCTCCGGCGGATGGTTGTCTCAGGTCTTTTATCGATCGGCGGCGTTTCGAAAGGATATCAGCGTTTTTTTGCTTATATCAGCGAAAATCATCTTTTATCAGCAGTTTTTTGATTATATCGGCGAAAATTAATTTTTATCAGCGATTTTCCAGTTTTATCGGCGAAAATTAATACTTATCAGCGAAAATCATTTTATCAAAAACAAGTCCCATAGCAGCAGTCTATGGGACATATTTTTGGTTATTCTTTGAAATTTCCCTTAGAGAATTCACTCGCATAAGGCCTTGGATGCCTAGAATGCTATTTGTCATCAGGATGTAAGACAGTTTTCCTACCCATGCCGCTTTTCTGTCCTTCTTCACCTCAATGAGAAACATTTTCCGTACGCGCTATCACAATTTTGCCTTTCAGCTACAATACTTCCAAAATTGCCTTACCAACGCCGCTTTCCTCATTTGTCTCGGTGATTACATCACACATTGCCTTAATTTCAAAGCTGGCATTACCCATTGCCACCGCACGGCCTGCTTTTTCCAGCATGGAGATATCATTAAAATTATCGCCTATTGCCATCGTATTCGCCAAGGCAATTCCTCTACTAGAAGTAAATGCCTCAAGGGCGATTCCTTTTTGGGCATTCTTATGGGTTATCTCGATATTTTCAACACCTGATTTCGTTACCTCTAACTCGGAAAAGCTTGCCAGTGAAGCACTTGCACCCTCCAACTTGCCATCATCCTCAAACGAAAAAGCAAGAAATTTGTAAATTAGTACCTCTTCATTGGTAAACAGCTGCTCATAAGAATCGACGACCTCGATTAATCCGTCGCGGATTCTAGCTCCTGCGGCCACAATAATCTCCTCGCGGTCAGCCTCAGGGTTGGCGCTCATAACAATATCAACGAGCGTTGAGACAGCCTTGTCAGCATCAATAGTATACGCGCCGCGATTGGTGTATACCTCAAAATAAATGTCACTGGCGGATAATGAAGCTGCCGTCTCTCGAGCTAATGCGTTTGGAATCGGATTTGCCGATAGTACCTCACCATCTTGTGAGCGCACCTCAGCACCGTTCACACAAATCACCGGGCACTGTAAACCCGCGGCATCCAGCACATACACGGCCTCTTGATAGGACCTTCCTGTAGCAACAACAACCTCAACGCCCTGTTGCTGAGCTTTTATGATTGCTTGCCGATTCTCCTCGGTAATCTCTTGCATCGAATTCAATAACGTCCCATCCATATCTGTTGCAATACATCTAATCATGCTGATTCTCCTTCTACCTATTTTCAATACGAACATTGTACCATGTCCCCTTGGATACTTTCACCAAAATGCTCTACCTGTACTTGAAATCCAACCGTATTACTGTGAGTTTTTTAAAAAAGAATAAAGCACCCATCCAGTGCCAAACTATTGTTAGCGAATAGGAAAGGAGCATAGTCATGACAAAAAAATATAACAAAGGCAGTCGCAACCAAAACTCCCCTGAAGCGGGACATAAAGAAGCCGAGTTCGCTACTGAATTCACTAGCGGCGACAACAGCAAAGGCAACAAGCGTAACAAAAGCCAGCAAAGCAAAACCAATTCGCAGAAGTAGAAAAGCGGCGGCGCCTTGATCAGCCCCGTACAAATTGGAAGGGCTTTGACTGAGATAAAGGAAACACGATGAACAAAGTGAATCGATGTTGACTTATCGTAGGGAAAAGACCTGAAATTTGCTAGGGGCTAGGCGCCGTAGCTAGACAAGTAGAAAAGCGGTGGCGCCTTGATCAGCCCCGTATAAATTGGAAGGGCTTTGACTGAGATAAAGGAAACACGATGAACAAAG
>CCFE01000014.1 GCA_000752035.1 Bacillus rubiinfantis
AAGTAGAAAAGCGGTGGCGCCTTGATCAGCCCCGTATAAATTGGAAGGGCTTTGACTGAGATAAAGGAAACACGATGAACAAAGTGAATCGATGTTGACTTATCGTAGGGAAAAGACCTGAAATTTGCTAGGGGCTAGGCGCCGTAGCTAGACAAGTAGAAAAGCGGCGGCGCCTTGGGTAGCCCCGTATACGAAACAGCACCATGTGAATAAATTCACATGGTGCCTGACACTTAAACAATGATAGGATTTTTAGTATTGATTAAAGAACTCCTGTACCGGCAATAGTACCTCTGGTGGCCAGAATCAGCACACCCTTGAATTTATTAACACGTTCTCCTTTGGAGTACAAAAAGTGGAA
>CCFE01000015.1:0-20000 GCA_000752035.1 Bacillus rubiinfantis
AAGTAGAAAAGCGGTGGCGCCTTGATCAGCCCCGTATAAATTGGAAGGGCTTTGACTGAGATAAAGGAAACACGATGAACAAAGTGAATCGATGTTGACTTATCGTAGGGAAAAGACCTGAAATTTGCTAGGGGCTAGGCGCCGTAGCTAGACAAGTAGAAAAGCGGCGGCGCCTTGGGTAGCCCCGTATACGAAACAGCACCATGTGAATAAATTCACATGGTGCCTGACACTTAAACAATGATAGGATTTTTAGTATTGATTAAAGAACTCCTGTACCGGCAATAGTACCTCTGGTGGCCAGAATCAGCACACCCTTGAATTTATTAACACGTTCTCCTTTGGAGTACAAAAAGTGGAAAAACAGGTTAAATAATTTACGAAATAGCATGGTTAATCACATAGTGATTCGCCAATGGATTGGTACGAGAATCATAAGCGGAGAATTTCCGTCTATTGAAAAATTTGAGGCTTAATAGGCAGATATAAGCGGAGAATTTTCGCTTAATGCTTCCGAATTAAGGCGAAATCTAAGGATTTGGAGATGATAGGCGGAAAAACTTCCCTTAATTCGAGGGAAATATAGGTATTTCCCAAAATAAGCGGAATTTTTCCGTTTACTTCAAATACAGGGAATCGGATGATCGATTGTTTACATCTATTTTACCTACGCAATTACAATTATTAGATAGAGAAATGAAAAGTTGCTATTTACTAAGTGATTTAGATACGATGTTACTTTATCAATAACAAAAATAGGGTGAGAAAACGATTTACGATTTCTCACCCATTTGCTGCATTGCACCTTTAAAGAGAATCCATTGTAGGATCAGCTAATTTCCTTAGTTAATTCCAGCCATTTCTCTAATTTCCTTCATAATTCCTGATTGGATTTGTTCGACAATAGTAAAGTCCATCGCGGCGATGTAGATGGCTTCGAGTTGGTCGCGGAGTTGTTTTGCTTTTGCCAAGTAACTCGTTGCCTCGGCCATTTTCGTTTTATAGTTATCGGAAATCTTGCTAATCAGGTCAGCATATATTTCGTCAGTGCCCTGTTCTACCAAAATTTCATACATATCAATGATTTCATCGCCATCGCGGCTTGGAAAATATTCATGTGGAGCGGTACTGTCAAAGATGGCAATGCCTAACTCGCGAAAAATCAACATGTCTAAGCTATTTGGATCAAAGCCGCAGTGGTAAATTTCCACGTCAATACCACGTTCCTCAGCAGCTGCCGCGAGTTTCTTTAACATTGTCGATTTCCCGGTGCCCGGACGGCCCTTGACAAAGTAGCGTTTCGGGATTTCCTCTGTTAAATTGGGGATAAAGTCAACCGCACCAATTGGCGTCGCCGCGCCAAGAAAGCGATGGCGGACATCAGCCTGTTTATTCAACTTCATTCTTCCAAAAAACGAATCCGCTAACTTTCTCGTCAATTCGTCTGCCTTGTGAAAATCCATGCTGTTGATATAGATTTTTTCCCAATCATCATGAATGTCCAATGCCTCTTTGAAGGTTGCGTAGGCAGTTTGAAAAGCCTCGCTCACTTCGGCAGTCAGCTTCTCAATCTTATTTTTTTGCTCTGCCAAGGCAGCCGCATCCCAAGCCTCGCCCAGATTAATATACTCCTCAACAGCACCCGGGGCTTTTGGCTCAATCACATGCGGGGCTGTTCCATCGACGATTCCTACCTTAAGTGCAGGAATGATGACACCATCGACCGATTCACAATCAGATGAGCAATATAATAATTCAATATCATAGCCTCTTTCCGCCCATTCTTGGCCGACCTTTTTCATAAGCGATGACTTCCCGGTACCCGGACCGCCTTTTAAAATAAACAAGCGATTCAATCCTTGCAGGTTAGAATCGAAGAGATTATGGAAGCCCCTAGCTGTATTACCGCCTGCAAAATATTTTTTGATCGTTCCTGCCATTTAACGACACTCCCTTTTCGCCTTTTAAAGATTTCGGTGTTTTCACTAAGTATCTTGAAATCCAGCTTTACTGCTGGTTTCAGGTGTATCTACAAAACCGGTTGCTCATGGTATTTGAGCTTACTAACACGATATCTTATGCATGGCTTTTGCTATAGGTGAGTGCCTAGAAGTACTTTTCACTTTTTCACATCAGCGAAACTAGCTGCGGTTATGGCCTGTAATTGGCTCGGTACGATAACAATCTGCATGCCGATTTTGCCGGCGCTGACAACCATCACGTCCAGTTCCTTACAGCTTTCATCAAGAAATGTCTGATATTGCTTTTTCATACCTATAGGCGAACAGCCCCCGCGGATATAACCAGTCCATTTTTGAATATCCTTCACCGGCAGCATGTGTATATTTTTTTCTCCCGCTGCCTTAGCGGCCTTTTTCAAATCGAGCTCTTCTGCAACCGGAATGACAAACACATAAATCGTAACGCTGGCTCCTTGGGCGACGAGTGTTTTATAGACTTCCTTCGGCTCCCTGCCAATCTTCGCCGCCACCGAAACGCCATCAATTTTCCCATCTTTATTATCATAGGTAAGAATTTCATATTCAATTTTTTGCGCATCAAGAATTCGCATTGCATTCGTCTTTGCTTGTGCCATTTTTTCATTCCATCCTTCATTGAATTTCCCTTATTATAGCAAAAGTCAACCATCCTCTTCCAAACAGCAACGAGCCAAATTATGGATGTAATAAAAATTACACAAATTCCTCGTAATTTCGTCACGCGTTTGTCACTATCTTTTTTCCTACCTATAGTAAACTGAAATTGGTGGTAAAACCAAAACAAGTTAGCCATCAGAATTAATTTAAATAACAGTTAAAACTTAATATGTGAATTTCATCACATAAATAATAGTAGCAACCTACAAATACCAACAATGATTACAGGGGTGTTTATTATGAAATACGATTTAGTCTTGCTCCATGCACCAAGCGTTTATGATTTTCGCAAAAATTCACTGTTAGCCGGGCCAATTAGTGATGTAGTGCCGTCATCTCCAGTGTTTGAGATGTACCCGATTGGCATCACTAGCATTGCTGAATACTTAGAACGTTACGGGCTGAAGGTCCGCATTATCAATATTGCCAACCGCATGCTGATGGACGCTAACTTCGATGTGGAGAAAAAACTAAAGGGCATTAAGGCACGGGCTTTCGGAATTGACCTGCATTGGCTACCGCATGCTCATGGCAGCATTGAACTAGCTAAAATCGTCAAGAGGCTGCATCCTGATACTCCAATCATCTTTGGTGGACTATCCGCCACTTATTTTCATAAAGAATTGATACAATATCCGTTTATCGACTTTGTTATGCGCGGTGACTCAACTGAAAAACTGATGCTTTTGCTAATGAATAAACTAGAGACAGGCAATTTCCACTATGCCGATATTCCAAATCTAACATGGAAAAAAGGCAAAGACATTGGCTATAACGCATTAACATATGTGCCGAAGGATTTAGACGATGTGGACGTTCCTGGTTATCGTTACGCAATTCGCTCTGTGTTCAAGTACAAGAATTTCCTTGATCCGCTTCCATATAACGGCTGGCTGCAGTATCCAAACACCGCGCTGTTGACCGCACGCGGCTGTACGCAAAACTGTCTAATCTGCGGTGGTTCCCGTGATGCCTATGACCAGAACTGCAACCGCAATCGAATTGCCTTAAGGTCTCCAGCTAAACTTGTCGAGGACATCCAATTTATCACTCGTTTCAGCCGGGCGCCGATTTTCATCCTTCATGACCTGCGCCAGGGTGGCAGAGAATATGTCGATGAATTTTTCAGCCGTTTGAAAAAAATCAATTTAAAAAATGAGATTGTCTTTGAATTATTCCAATATGCCGATGAGGCTTATTTCAAGAAAATTGAAGAGAGCGTTCCTAACTATAGCATTGAAATCACGCTGGAAACACATGATGAAAAAATCAGACGCTATAATGGGAAATTTAACTGTACAAACGAGAAAGTGATCGAAACGCTCAACTTTGCCTTAAAGCATAATTGTAAAAAAATTGACCTGTTCTTTATGGTCGGCATTCCGGGACAAACGTATCAAAGCGCCGTCGAAAACATTGATTTTTGTGAGAAGATTCACCTTGCCTGTGGCGAGGACAAGCGTCTGTTCTACTTTGTCGCTCCGCTGGCACCATTCCTTGATCCGGCCAGCCCAGCATTTGAATTCCCAGAGCTGCACGGCTACAAGAAGCTTTGCCACACACTTGAGGACCACCGCAAGGCGATCACACAGCCATCATGGAAACTGATGTTGAGCTATGAAACGAAGGATATGACCCGTGATGATATTGTCAACTCAACCTATGAGGCAGCGGAAAAGCTCAATGACTTTAAATTAAAATATGGCCTGATAGATCAAGAAGGCTATGAGGATATCAAATTAAAAATTACCCAATCTCAAGAGTATATTGAAAAAATTGATTATATCCTGACTCTCCCAGAGGTGGAGCAGCAAGCAGCTTTAGCAGAGCTACGCGAGGAAATTGAAAAATTAAATAGCTATTCGATCTGCGGAAAAAATGAATTAAAGTGGGAAGTACAGAAAAACTATGCCAACTTCTTCTCACTCGCTCTCGTCGGCCTCGAGCAGCTGTACGAAGAATATGCCAATAAAATCAAATTCCAGCTGCGGCCAAAAGAACGTTTCCAATTCAAGCTCGATACAGACCATCAGAAGGTAAAATTCTAATCTAGTAAAATGTGCTAGCAAGACCCATTGTACTCAATTGGTCTTGCTTTTTTCTGTGCAAAAAACTTTTTCATGCAGGGGTTGGGTGCAATCGCTCATGAATGGTTTTGATTAACAAAAAGAAATCGGCGCTCCGCTCCACCGATTCCTTCTATTATTATCCAAGCTACGCTCCACCGAGATACGCCTGGCGAATCTGATCACTGGCACTCAACTCAGCGGCTGTGCCGGCAGCAACAATCTTGCCCGTCTCAATAACATAGGCGCGGCTGGCAATTGATAATGCCATATTGGCGTTCTGTTCAACCAGCAGGATTGTCGTCCCTGTTTGATTAATTTCCTCAATAATCCGGAAGATTGTTTTTACCAAAAGCGGCGCGAGTCCCATCGACGGCTCGTCTAATAGCAACAAGCGCGGCCGCGCCATGAGCGCCCGGCCCATCGCTAACATTTGCTGCTCACCGCCCGATAATGTCCCGGAAAGCTGCTTGCGGCGCTCATGAAGCCTTGGAAACAACTCATAAATTTTCGCAAAGTCTTCCTGAATTCCCTTCTTATCCTTGCGCAGGTAGGCTCCCAGCTCCAAATTTTCCTCTACGGACATATTGGCAAACACGCGGCGCCCCTCAGGAACATGGGAGATTCCGCGCTTCACGATTAGCTGCGGGAACTTGCCGGCAATATGCTCATCTTTAAAAATAATTTCCCCGTTCTTTGGCTTCAGCAACCCGGAAATCGTCTTTAAGAGCGTACTTTTTCCAGCCCCATTGGCGCCGATTAAGGTGACAATCTCACCCTCATGTATTTCCAGTGAAACTCCTTTTAAGGCATGAATATTGCCATAATAGACATTCATATCATTCACTCTAAGCATTTATGAGACCTCCTCGCCTAAGTACGCTTCGATGACTTTTGGATTACTTCTGATTTGCTCCGGAGTGCCTTGGGCAATCAATTGCCCGTGATCGAGGACATAAATTCGCTCACACACGCCCATGACAAGGTTCATGTCATGTTCAATTAACAAGATCGTTAGGTCAAACCGCTCCCGAATAAGCGCGATTAAGTTCATCAGCTCTTCCGTTTCCTGCGGGTTCATCCCGGCCGCTGGCTCATCAAGCAGCAAAAGCTTCGGATTTGCTGCTAATGCCCGGGCAATCTCAAGTCGGCGCTGCTGGCCATAAGGAAGGTTCTTTGCCTGTTCATCCCGAACATCATCAAGCTTAAAAATTTTCAAAAACTCAATCGCCTTTTCTTCCATTTCCCGCTCTCCGGAAAAATGCGAAGGCAGGCGGAAAATCGAGCTGATAATCGAATGCTTCGCTAACGAATGATAGGCAATTTTGACGTTATCAAGTACCGATAAATCACTGAACAAGCGAATATTTTGGAAGGTTCGACTGATGCCCTTTTTGGTAATTTTATAGGGTGCTAGGCCATTGAGCTTCTCGCCATCAAGGGAAATGCTTCCTTCCGTCGGCACATACACCCCAGTTAACAGGTTGAAAAAGGTGGTTTTCCCAGCACCGTTTGGCCCGATTAAGCCAACAAGTTCGCCTTTATGGAGTTCCAAATTAACCTCAGAAACAGCCTTCAGCCCACCAAAACGGATTCCTGCTTTATCTACTTTAAGCAACGGTGTGTTTGTCGGCATCATGTGAACCTCCCTTCGCTGCTTTACCAAGTTTTAGAAACGCGGTAATTTCTTTTGTCCCCATTAAGCCTTGTGGACGGAATAGCATCATCATAACCAAGACAACACTGTAAATCAGCATCCTTACCTCTGGGTAGTTAGAGAGGAAAGTGGAAATAATCGTCAACAGAATGGCCGCGATCACCGACCCTGACATACTGCCCAAACCGCCGATAACTACTAAGATCAAAATATCAAAAGATTTTAAGAAACCAAAGTTAGCCGGCTGAATAATATAGAAGTTATGTGCATGCAGCGCGCCGGCGACGCCAGCAAAAAACGCGCCGATAACAAACGCCATAACCTTATAGTAGGTCGTGTTAATTCCCATCGCATCAGCTGCAATCTCATTTTCTCTAATCGAGAGACAGGCGCGGCCATGTGTGGAGTTGGTGAAGTTCAGAATGACAACAATCGTCAGCACCACACAGCCGATCAGCCACGGCCAGGTGGTTAGATGCATGACGGTCATCCCGCTGGCACCACCGACATAATCAATGTTTAAAAAGACTATTTTCATAATTTCCCCGAAGCCGAGGGTGGCAATTGCCAAATAGTCACCGCGCAGCCGCAATGTCGGAATCCCGATGATTAGCCCGGCAACAGCAGCTGCCGCACCGGCAACAAGGATGGCCACTGGAAATGGCAGCGCCAGCTTCATGGTCATAATTGCGGAGGCATAGGCGCCAACCGCCAGGAACCCAGCATGTCCAATCGAAAACTGACCGGTAACCCCAATAATCAAATGAAGGCTGACCGCGAGAATGATGTTAATTCCAATCGAGAAAAGCGTATTGACATAAAACGAGTTTAGCGTGCCCCCGGTTATCATAAACTGAATGACAACGGAAAAAATAACGGCAAAAACGATCGACAGCCAAAATCCCTTTGTGTTTTTTCCAAGTTTCATCGTTTAAGCCACCCCCTAGACCTTTTCCCTGATATTTTTACCAAATAAACCGGCAGGGCGGAAAATAAGGATTAAGATTAACACAATAAACGCTACACCATCACGCCATAACGAGAAACCTGCGGCACTGACAAGCGCCTCGATGACACCTAATAATAATCCTCCGACCATCGCTCCCGGGATAATCCCTATCCCGCCAAGAACCGCGGCAACGAAGGCCTTTAATCCTGGAATAATCCCCATTAACGGTTCAATTTTTGTATAATACATTCCAAAAATAACGCCGGCTGCCCCTGCTAAGGCAGAACCGATAGCAAATGTAGCAGAAATGGTATTATTGACGTTAATACCCATTAATTTAGCCGCATCTTGGTCATGGGAAACGGCCCGCATTGCTTTGCCGATTTTCGTTTTATGAACGATAAACTGCAGTAAAATCATTAGTACAATCGAAACCGCTAAAATTAGTAACGATTGGCCACTGATTTTCACGCCGAAAATTTCAATACTTTTTAGCGGGACAATCCCGGTAGGATAGGCCTCAGGCTGAGCACCGCGGATATAAATCGTGCCGTATTCAATAAATAAGGAAACGCCGATTGCGGTTATAAGCGCGGCAATTCTTGTCGCATTTCTAAGTGGTTTGTAAGCAATCCGCTCAATCAGTACACCAAAGATGGCACAGGCCGCCATTGACACCAATAATGCTGGAAAAAATCCTAAATCAAGAATAGTAATAGAATAAAAACCGATAAATGCACCGACCATGAAGACGTCACCATGGGCAAAGTTGATGAGTTTGACGATGCCGTACACCATTGTGTACCCAAGAGCTATCAATGCATAGATGCTTCCCAAGGAAATGCCGTTGACTAGCTGCTGTATAATTTGTTCCATGTCTGCAACTCCTTCCTTTGGAGATAGGAATTTTTTCCTAATCCCTAAAAAATCGGAATAGGGAACATCCACGTGCTCCCTATTCACTTTGACCGTTATATACAATTTGTTTTACTGTTATTCTGGGTTAACCTTTGTTTTAAATGTTTGTTCGCCGTTTTTGTATTCCAAGATAACCGCTGATTTGATTGGGTTGTGCTTGTCATCAAGCTTCATTTTTCCTGTTACAAGCTCAAGGCCGTCAGTTTCAGCAAGCGCCTTTTGAATTTTTTCAGGGTCAGCTGAACCAGCGCGCTTAATGGCATCAGCAAGGAAATAAGCAGAGTCATAGCCTAACGCGTTGAAGGCATCAGGAGACTTATCGCTGTATTTTGCTTTAAACGCTTGGACGAATTCCTGTACCTTAGGATCAGAGTCGCCAGAAGAATAGTGGTTCGTGATAAACGTATTATTCAACGCATCCTTGCCAGCAAGTTCAATCAGCTTCGGAGAATCCCAGCCGTCAGCACCCATCATTGGCGCTGTAATACCTAAGTCACGAGCTTGTTTTACAATCAGACCAACCTCTTCATAGTAGCCTGGAATAAAGATGAAATCTGGTTTTTTCCCTTTAATATTCGTTAACTGCGCGTTGAAATCAGTATCTTTGGCAACATATGCCTCTTCTTTAACGATCTTTCCGCCTTCTTTTTCAAATAGTTCCTTGAAGGATGCAGCAAGACCCTTGGAGTAATCGCTGGCGCTGTCAATAAAGATAGCCGCTGTTTTTGCCTTAAGTTCATTTGTCGCAAACTGGGCTGCTACTGTTCCTTGGAATGGGTCGATAAAGCATGTACGGAAGACATAGTCATTTAATTTGCCATTGCTGAAAGTAACATCCTCAGCTGTACCTGTCGGTGTTAATAGAGGAACTTTTTGCCCTTGGGCAATTTCAATTTGCGCTTTTGTATTTCCGCTTGTTGCCGCTCCAATAATCGCGGTAACTTTGTCTTGACTTGTCAGCTTCGTTGCGCCATTGATTGCTTCTGGTGCATCTGACTTATTGTCGAAAGGAACAAGCTCCAGCTTTTTACCATTGATACCGTCTTTGTTAATTTCTTCAAATGCCAGCTCAATACCCTCTTTGATCGATTGGCCGTAGGATGCTACGCCGCCGGAAAGCTCAAGATTGGCGCCAATTTTAATGACATCCCCCTTGTCAGCGCCCTTTTCACCACCGCCGCTAGTACTTGAGTTACAACCTGCCAACACACCTGCTGCTAGCATGACAGATGCAAAAATGCCAGCTGCTCTTCTTTTTTTCATTGCAATACCCCCTGTTTTTGAAAAAATTTCTGAGATTAAAGTCTTACAGTTGCCAAAAAAGATAATATTCTGAAAACATTGTACATAATATTTTAGTGTTCGTCTAGTATTAATATGCGTTATTTTAAAATAATTTTGAAAATAATAATTAATCGGTGTTTTTGCAACATTTATCGCTTTATTCAAGTAATTCAATAATGATTTATTTTTTTCATACATTGAAAAATAGATTTTGTCAAAATATGAATTATTTTCGTTAAACGAAATAAGAGATTCCAAAAAGGAATCTCTATCGTAGTTCTTTCTGCTTAGTTTCTGTACCGAGGAAGAAAACCGCAGCGGCACCGACTAAAATCGAGATGCAAAATAAAGTGAAGATCCCGGATACGGAGAATTTTTGGGCGACGAGATACCCGACCATTAATGGACCGAGAACGCCGCCAATCCGGCCGACAGCTGCTGCCATTCCGGCTCCGGTCCCGCGAATGATCGTCGGATACTGCTCTGGGGTATAGGCATATAGGCCGCCCCAAGCACCAAGATTGAAAAACGATAACAGGATTCCCGCAGTCATTAATGTTACCGTGGTGTCCGCGGTACCAAAGAAATAGGCACTCACCGCCGTTCCGATCAGGTAAACGACAAGGACAAATTTGCGGCCCATTTTTTCAATAAACCAGGCGGCGGTAAAATACCCCGGCAGTTGTGCCAGTGTCATAATTAGTACATATTCAAAGCTTTTAATTAAACTAAAGCCCTTCATGACCATTACGCTTGGCAGCCAGAGGAACATTCCGTAATAGGAGAAAACAACGCAAAACCAGACAATCCATAGCATGGCGGTTTGGCGGGAATGTTCCTTTGACCATAACTTGGCGAGACTCGCTGTTGCTGAAATTTTGGCCTTCGACTTCACAGCAGCAAATTGTGGCGAATCCGGTAAACCGATGCGTAGATAAATCGCATAAAAAGCCGGAAGTGCACTAATGATTAAGGCTGTTTGCCAGCCATACGTTGGAATAATAAAATAAGAGATGACAGCGGCAATCAGCCAACCACCTGCCCAAAAGCTTTCCAACAGCACCACCGTACTGCCGCGTTTTTCAGCAGGCACGCTTTCAGACACGAGTGTCGATGCCACAGGTAGCTCCCCGCCTAGGCCCATACCGACAATAAATCTTAGTGTGAGGAATACTGCTAAGCTTGTCGTAAAAGCGGAGGCCCCGCTAGCAAGTGAAAATAGTAACAAAGTAATCAAGAAAACATTTTTCCTGCCGATTTTATCAGCCATGAGGCCGAACACAAGCGCTCCAACCGCCATGCCAATCGAGTTGACACTGCCAATCCAGCCCATCTGCCCGGGTGTTAACTTCCATTCAACTTGCAGCGCGGCAATGATGAAGCTCAGCATTCCCACATCCATGGCATCAAACAGCCAGCCCATCCCTGCAATTCCCAGTAGCTTTCGTTCGGAAATTACCTTGTGTTTTTGTCGATTCAGCCCCAGTAATTTTCCTCCGGCAACCCCTTTTGTATGATCCATTCGTGTTAACCCCCTGCATGATTCCTTATCTTTTTTAAAAATATCTTTTATGTGTAATCATTGTTATTTTAACAACTGTCTTTACACTTGTCACTAATAAAATACTGTTTACTTGCGCTCGAGGACCAGTTACTCTCGCATGGGGCACGTTTACTCCCGTATTGACTCCGGTTACTCCCGCATCGACCCCAGTTACTCCCGTATCGACTCCGTTTACTCCCGTTCACCCCAGTTACTCCCGTATCGACTCCAGTTACTCCCGCATCGACCCCAGTTACTCTCGGATAGAGCACGTTTACTCCCGTTCACCCCAGTTACTCCCGTATCGACTCCATTTACTCCCGCATCGACCCCAGTTACTCCCGTATTGACCCCAGTTACTCCCGTATCGACTCCATTTACTCCCGGATAGAGCACGTTTACTCCCGTTCACCCCGGTTACTCCCGTATTGACTCCGGTTACTCCCGCATCGACCCCAGTTACTCTCGCATAGAGCACGTTTACTCCCGTTCACCCCAGTTACTCCCGTATCGACTCCATTTACTCCCGGATAGAGCACGTTTACTCCCGGATAGACTTCAGTTACTCTCGCATAGACTCCTTCATTGCTAGATAAATTATGCATACGAAAAAGCGAGAGGATGCTTTGCTCCTCTCGCTTATCACAGTGCTTCTTCGAAATTTTTAAATTGGCTGGAGAACATCTGATAATAGCGGCCATGCCTGTTCATCAATTCGGCATGGCTGCCTTTTTCAATGATTTGCCCCTTGTCAATCACCATGATCACATCAGCGTCGCGAATCGTGTTGAGGCGGTGGGCAATGATATAACTTGTTCGCTGCTCCATCAACGATAACAAGGTTTCCTGAATATGGAGCTCCGTCCTTGTATCAATGCTGCTTGTCGCCTCATCTAAAATCAGTAAGGCCGGTTTTGCTAAAATTACGCGGGCAATCGCCAGCAGCTGGCGCTCACCCTGACTGAGATTACCGCCGTTTTCCGCGAGCACGGTCTCGTACCGCTGCGGCAGTCGGTTAATAAAACTTTCCGCTCCCGCCAGCTTGGCTGCCGCGGCTACCTCGGCATCAGTCGCCTCCGGCTTACCATATTTAATATTTTCTTTAATTGTCCCGGAAAATAAATACGTATCTTGAAGCACAAAGCCAAAGCAGCGCCGCAAGGAATCTCTTGTGTACTCGCGAATATCATGCCCGTCGAGCAAAATCCGTCCACTCGTCACGTCATAGAATCTCGTCAGCAAATTCACTACCGTTGTTTTGCCTGCTCCCGTCGGCCCGACAAGTGCGATGCTCGTACCGACTTCGGCCTCAAAACTGACATTTTTCAAAATCGGAACATCGGGGCGGTAGCCGAAGCTGACGTTCTCAAACACTACATGGCCGCGGGGGTTTTCAAGCGGAATAGCCCGATCAACGTCTGCTAACTCCTCTTGTTCATCCATCGTTTCAAACACGCGCTCAGCCCCGGCAACACCGGATTGCAACATGTTAAAAATATTCGCGAGGTCATTTAGCGGTCTAACAAATTGCCGGGAATAGGTGATAAAGCTGGCAATTGCTCCAACGGTAATATGGCCTTTGACTGCAAGGATGCCGCCAATAATCGCCACGATGGTAAGCCCAAGATTATTAATCACGTTCATGATTGGCATTAGAAACCCGGACCAAATTTGCGCCTTAAGACCGACCTCACGCAGCTGTGTATTGACAACCTCAAATTCTTCAATTACTTTATCCTCATGGTTGAATGCCTTGACAACTTCAATCCCTGAGATTGTTTCCTCGATATGACCATTTAATCGCCCCAGTTCAACCTGCTGTTTTTTAAACAATACACTTGTACGCTTCGCTATCGTTCTTGTCAGCAAAAACACTAAGGGAACGGTGACCATGCTGGCTAAAGTCAAAATCGGGCTCAAATAAATCATCATCATCAGCGAGCCGCTCAGGACAACAAATCCGGACATCAGCTGCGTCGTTGACTGTGATATCGTATTGCTGACATTATCAACATCATTGGACAATCGGCTCATCAATTCCCCGTGCGTTCGGGCATCAAAAAACGCAACAGGAAGCTTCTGTAACTTGTGAAATAGGGCAGCTCGTAAATTGCTAACAATGCGGCCGGCAACTCCCGCCATAAGCCACCCCTGGAGCCAGGTTAGCAGCGCATCGGTAACATAGGCCGCAGCGAGGACAATTAACATGATTTCAAGAAAACCAAAGTCTACCTTACCCTGATGAAGACTCATCGCATCGATCGCCTTACCAATTAAGAAGGGGTTTAGCATCATCAGTACTGAATCAAGTAGAATAAAGCTAAAAATTAAGCTAAGAATTCTTCTTTCCTTGCCAAAATAACCCCATAACCGCTTTAATGTCCCCAAAAAATCTTTTGGCTTCACGACGGGACCGCGGCGATGATGGGCTCCGCCCGGTCTTAGCGGTGGCGGAGTTGCTGGATTATTGCGTTGCTGGTCAACTGTTTTCGCCATGTTCAGCCGCCTCCTTACCAAGCTGTGATTGACAAATCTCCTGATACACCTGACATTTCTCAATCAGCTCTTGATGGGTACCTATTCCAACAACTTCCCCCTGATCAAGGACAATAATTTTATCGGCATCCATAATTGAGGAAATCCGCTGGGCAATCTGAATACACGTTACCCCTTTGGCAAATTGTTTAAGTGCCATCTTAATCCTAGCCTCAGTTGCGACATCAACCGCACTCGTACTATCATCCAAGATTAAGATCTCCGGCTTTTTCACCAAAGCGCGGGCAATCGCAATTCTTTGCTTTTGACCACCGGAAAAATTCACCCCGCCCTGTCCAATCACAGTTGCATAACCTTCGGGAGCAGCGCTGATAAATTCATGAGCCCCAGCAATCTTTGCCGCAGCCACAATTTCTTCTTCAGTCGCATCCTCTTTCCCCCAGCGAATATTATCTGCCACACTCCCAGTAAACAATATATTTTTTTGCGGCACGAAGGCGATTTTTTTTCGAAGCGCCTTTGGGTCCACCGTTTTCACGTCTTCTCCATCTACCTTAATCGCCCCGCTTATTGCATCATAAAAACGCGGAATCAGCCCGACTAATGTGCTTTTTCCTGACCCGGTTGAGCCGATAATGCCAACGAATTCATTCGGAAAAAGGGTGAAGTTGATATTTTTTAAAACAGGCTCACTGTCCTCTTCATTATAAGTAAATGATACGGCCTCAAAGTCGATTCTTCCCTTTTGCTCAGCACCATCAGGCATCACATCTGTTCCCCAGGTTTGCTTACTTTTCTCTGCAAAAACCTCGCCGATTCTCCCTGCGGATGCTTTCGCCCTTACAAACATAGTAAAAACCATGGTAATCATCATCAATGAGAATAAGATCTGCGTCATATAATTGATAAAAGCGATGATATGGCCAACCTGGATTTCCCCAGAATCGACCCCCAAGCCCCCAAGCCAAATAACCGCCACAATCCCAAGATTGACCGTTAGCATAATGGCTGGGCTAAACACCGACATGAGTCTGCTCGCCGCAATCGTGCGCTGTTTAAACTCCTCATTCACCTTGGAAAATTTCGTTGTTTCTACCTCAAAGCGGTTAAATGCCTTAACGACACGAACACCTGATAAATATTCTCGCATCGCCATATTAACTGCATCCAAGGCCTTTTGTACTTTTGCAAACAAGGAAAAGCCAATCCGTAAATTAACAATAATAAAGACAGCCACCAGCGGAACGACAACAGCTAGAACGACAGAAAGCTGAAGATTTAGCCGCGTCGCCATGATTAAGCCGCCCAAGGCCAACAGCGGTGCCTTGACAAATATACGCATCAGGCCATTTACAAAAATTTGTACCTGAGTCACATCATTTGTTAACCTGGTGACCAGTGATGCACGATCAAACCGATTAACGTTTTCTAATGGCAGGTACTGAATCTTCTTAAATAAATCAGACCGCAGCTCGGTGCCGAAATTTTGCGAAACAATGCTGGCCATGACACTCCTCGTCGACGCAGCAATGGCGCCGATAGCAGTAATTAAGAGCATCACACCACCCATTTTTAATACATAATGAATATCTTTATGTACCACACCTTGATCAATGATCTTGGCAAGTATCGTTGGCTGTAACAAGTCACAGGCGGCTTCTAGCGTTAAAAAAAATACCGCAACGGAAAATGGCCGCCAATATTTCTTTATATATTTCCGGGAAATATTCATATGATAGCTCCTTAAGGTCACACTTACTATTAATTCCTATTATAATTTTGTTTTTTCTCTCCAGACAACTAATTGACTCGTTTGCTGTTTCCACCATTTTTAAATTCTTATTTTTAGTATAAAATTCGCCCTCCTTCAAACAATAACATCGACCTGATTCATTCAGTTGCTTAGCAGTAAACTGAACAAAGGTTGCAAAATTATCTGCAAGGAGTTGACCAGATTGAAGTACCCTTTAAACGTTACCTCAGAAATAGGGGAATTAAAAACGGTTCTCCTCAAACGCCCCGGTAATGAGTTAGAGAACTTAACACCGGAATACTTAGAGGTTTTATTATTTGACGATATTCCATACCTTCCAGCGATTCAAAAAGAACATGATTATTTTGCTACAGCACTTAGAAATCAAGGTGTTGAGGTTCTATACTTAGATACACTTGTAACAGAATCAATCCTTAACGATGAGATTCGAATGAGTCTGATTGAGGAGTTCTTACATGAAGGTCATGTTACCGAAACCTCCTCTTATGAAATGATAAAGGAATACTTAACAAGTCTGTCAAAAGACAAATTAGTGGCTACCCTCATGCACGGTATTCGCAAAAATGAATTGGAAAGAAAGGGAAGAAAGCATTTATACGAGATGCTTGAGGACCTTGATCCATTCTACCTATATCCATTACCAAACCTTTACTTTACACGTGACCCGGCAGCAGTTGTTGGAAACGGTGTTTCGATTAACCGGATGAATCGCTCTGCGCGTCAGCGTGAATCACTATTTATGCAATATATTATGAAACACCACCCGCGGTTTTCACCACATGATATCCCGCTATGGTTCAATCGTGACGGTGCCTACTCAATTGAGGGCGGCGACCAATTGGTGATTAGCCATGATACAGTTGCAATTGGAATTAGTGCCAGATCAACGGCCCAGGCAATTGAAAATTTTGCTGTTAACCTGTTTAGAGGCAATGACCAGTACAAGCGAGTGATGGCTGTTGAGATTCCAAAATCTCGCGCTTTCATGCATCTTGATACCGTATTTACAATGGTCGATCATGATAAATTCACCGTTCACCCAGCGATTCAGGGACCTGGGGGCGAAATGAATATCTTTATTCTTGAACGAGGCGACAAGCCGGAAGAAATCCACATTGAGCGTCGCGATAATATTGTTAAAGCGTTAGAGGAAGTATTAAACCTTAAAGAAGTTACCCTGATTCCTTGCGGTGGCGGCGATAATATTGCAGCAGCCCGTGAGCAATGGAACGACGGAAGTAATACATTGGCCATTGCTCCGGGAGTTGTCATCACTTATGACCGAAACTACGTATCCAATGATTTGCTCCGCCAGCATGGTATTGAAGTAATCGAAGTGCTGAGCAGTGAATTAGCCCGCGGTCGTGGGGGCCCACGCTGTATGAGCATGCCAATCTATCGCGAGAATCTATAAAAAACTTTTAGGAGGAAAAACAATGGGATTTAATTTAAAGGGCAGACATTTTTTAACATTAAAAGATTTCACGCCAAAAGAAATTGACTTCTTGATTGACCAAGCGATTGAATTCAAACGCTTAAAATATGCTGGCATTCCACATCAAATTTTAGAAGGAAAAAATATCGCGCTTTTGTTTGAAAAACCATCAACACGGACCCGCTGTGCATTCACAGTTGCTTGTATCGACCTGGGGGCACATCCGGAATACCTTGGAAAAGGCGACATCCAGTTCGGTAAAAAAGAATCAAACCGCGATACAGCCATCGTGCTTGGAAGAATGTTTGATGGAATCGAGTTCCGCGGCTTTAAACATGAAACTGTTGAGGATTTAGCAAAATATTCTGGCGTACCAGTATGGAACGGTTTAACAGATATGTTCCATCCAACACAAATCTTAGCGGACTTTATGACCATTAAGGAAAAATTCGGTTACCTAAAAGGAATTAAATTTGCCTATGTCGGCGATGCCCGCAATAACATGGGTAACTCATTAATGATTGGTTCCGCAAAAATGGGTCTGGATTTCCGTGCCGTTGCACCGAAAGAATTACACCCACAGGGCGACCTTGTTAATTATGCTCAAGAAGTGGCGAAAGAAACAGGAGCAAAAATCACCATAACAGACAACATCCAAGAAGGCGTTAAGGATGTAGATGTAATCTACACTGATGTGTGGGTATCCATGGGTGAAGAGTCGCAATTTGAAGAGCGGATTAACTTATTAAAAGATTACCAAGTTAACAAGCAAATGATGGATATGACAGGTAAAGATCATACATTATTCATGCACTGTCTCCCTGCCTTCCATGACCTTGAAACAGAAGTCGGCCGCGATATTCATCAACGTTTTGGCCTTGACGCAATGGAAGTAACCGACGAGGTCTTCCAATCGAAAAACAGCGTTGTGTTCGATGAGGCAGAAAACCGCATGCACACAATTAAAGCCGTAATGGCTCTAACATTAGCATAAACGATTCTTGTAACCCACAGTGTCGGATTCCTTTTCCCAAAAGGCTTTCTGACACTGTGGCCAAGTCACTTTTCCAAATGATTGTAGGTGGTTAAAGTATGGCAGAAAATGAGAAAAAACTTGGATTGATTTCTCTGATCGCCTTAGTTATTGGTTCGATGATTGGCGGCGGTGCCTTCAACATTGCTTCCGATATGGCTTCGGGAGCAGGTGCAGGCGCTGTCATTATCGGCTGGATTATCACGGGAATCGGAATGATTGCCCTTGGATTTTCGTTTCAAAATTTAACGGTCAAACGTCCCGACTTAGAGGGTGGAGTCTTTAGTTACGCCAAAGCTGGCTTTGGAAACTATTGGGGATTTAACTCTGCCTGGGGTTATTGGCTGTCAGCCTGGTTAGGCAATATTGCCTTTTTAACCTTGCTATTCAGCGGGATTGGCTACTTTATTCCCATTTTTGACGGAGGAAATCTGGCATCCATTATTGGTGCATCGATTATCCTGTGGCTGATGCATTTCCTCATTTTACGCGGGGTCCAATCAGCTGCCCTTGTTAACCTCGTCGTTACAATTGCCAAGCTAGTGCCGATTATTCTTTTTATCATTCTTGCGATCTTTGCCTTTAATATTGATACGTTTTCAACTGACTTTTGGGGCAAAGGTTCGTTTAATTTCGGCGTTGTGATGAATCAGGCGAAAAGTACAATGCTTGTTACTCTCTGGGTATTCATTGGCATTGAGGGCGCCGTAGTTCTTTCAAGCCGGGCGGAGAAAATGAGCGATGTTGGTAAAGCCACCATTATTGGCTTGCTGTCAACGTTAATCATCTATGTACTGTTATCACTATTATCGTATGGCGTCATGACCCAAGGGGAACTAGCTAACCTAAAGAGTCCATCAATGGCTTATGTATTAAAAGACATCGTTGGTCCTTGGGGAGCGGCAATTGTCAATCTGGGCCTAATTATTTCCTTATTAGGAGCCTTATTAGGGTGGACATTGCTCGCAGCCGAATTACCGTATCTAGCGGCAAAAGATGGAATCCTACCAAAAATGTTTGCGAAAGAAAACAGGAATAAAGCGCCAATTAATTCCTTAGTAGTTACGAATATTTTGGTACAGATTTTTCTATTAACATTACTTGTCTCTGACAAACCATATCAATTTGCTTACTCATTAGCAAGCTCAGCGATCTTAGTCCCATACCTATTCTCCGCCTTATACCAGGTAAAATATAGCAGCCAGAAAAAGGAAGGCAAACAAATGTTTATCGGAATCGTTGCCTCAATTTATGGCATATGGCTGTTGTATGCTGCCGGACTAAGTTATCTAGTGTTAACAGCTGTATTATATGCGATTGGGATACTAGTGTTTCGCATCGCCCAGAAGGAAAATGGTGAAAAAACCTTTAAGCCATTTGAACTTATTTGGGCAATTATTTTCATCCTATTAGCAATTGTCGCCATTGTCATGCTAGCAACAGGGAAAATTACAACATAGTAAGGGGGACCAACTCAATGGCAAAAAAAATTGTCGTAGCCTTAGGCGGTAACGCCATTCAAACCGGAAACGGTGCAACAGCAGAAGATCAGAAGCAGGCTTGTTTAAATACCGCAAAACAATTAGTAAAGTTAATTCAAGACGGACATAAATTAATCATCGCTCACGGAAATGGACCGCAAGTGGGAAATATCGTGCTTCAACAGCAGATGAACCAAAGCGATAAGCTTCCAGCGATGCCGCTTGATACATGCGGTGCGATGAGTCAGGGAATGATTGGTTACTGGCTGCAAAACGCGCTCTACCAAGTATTTGCTGAAAACGGGATTGATAAAAATGTCGTAACTTTGGTAACTCAAGTATTAGTTGACGAGAATGACCCAGCTTTCAAAAACCCAACAAAGCCAATCGGTTCTTTCTATACAAAGGAAGAAGCTGATGAATTGTCTAAATCTAAAGGCTATACAATGAAGGAAGATGCAGGCCGCGGCTACCGACGTGTTGTGCCTTCGCCAAAACCAGTTGATATTATTGAGAAAAAAGCAGTGACTGATTTAATTGAAAGCGGCAATATCGTTATTGCGAGCGGCGGCGGCGGAATTCCTGTTTCGAAGGAAAATAACAAGCTTGTCGGTGTGGAAGCAGTAATCGATAAGGACTTCGCCTCTGAAAAATTAGCTGAGTTAGTCGATGCGGATGCACTATTGGTTCTAACAGCGGTGGAAAAT
>CCFE01000016.1:0-155000 GCA_000752035.1 Bacillus rubiinfantis
TTATCCGGTATTAGCACCGGTTTCCCGGTGTTATCCCAGTCTTACAGGCAGGTTGCCCACGTGTTACTCACCCGTCCGCCGCTAACCTTCAAAAGCAAGCTTTATTAGGTTCGCTCGACTTGCATGTATTAGGCACGCCGCCAGCGTTCGTCCTGAGCCAGGATCAAACTCTCCAAAAAGTTCGAGTTGATTAGCTCATAAAAAATAACGTTGGCTTCATTTCAAATAGAAATGAATGTTTTATTGTTGACGTTTTTGTTTGTTTAGTTTTCAAAGAACAATTTTTAAGCTGACAATAAATTATTATATCATCTCGATAACTCGCTGTCAATTATTATTTTTAAATAATTTTTTTGTAGCAGCGACATTTATATATATTACCGAAACATTTCCGATAAGTCAATAACATTTTTTTCTTTCTTGAAATCTATAAATTATTTCCTCATCGGAATTACTATATTAATATCATTTTTTCATAAAGTCAATACATAAAACGGGTGATTAGTGATTTTTCTTTATTTATCTATATAACTCAGGAACTTCCACCTAGATTACGCATACAAAAAGAACGCCCCAAACCCGCTAAGGATTTGAGCGTTCTTTTTACAATGCTATTTATTTAAATGTTTCGAGACGACCGCTGAGTATGAGCTGTATACCTTTTTGCCGCCAATAACGCGGTATGCCCTGACTTTGTAGTAATATGTCTTTCCTTTTGTCAGTTTTAAATTTGTAAAGCTTACTGTTTTTCCGGAAGGTACCGTCTTAACCGAGGAGTATTTCCCGGCTTTGGACGAAGCCCGGTAAACCTGATAGCCGCTGGCACCATTTACCTTGCCCCAAGAAAGTTTAATTGACGTGCTGCTGGCCTTTGCTGCTTTTACAGACTTTGGTGCCTTCAATGTAGGCTTGACGCTAGCCACCACTGAATTTGGACTGGAGAGTTTCACACCATCTACGGTGGAATGAGCAACCACCTTATAGTAATATGGTTTACCGGTTGTTAAACCGCTTTGGATAAAGCTTGTGCCTTTTACCGTGGCTACTTTGGAGTACTTACCGGTTTTCGATGTAGCACGATAGACATCATACGTACTGGCACCACTTACCTTTGCCCAGCTGACGGTAACTTTATTATATTCAGCAGAAATTGCTTTTACCTTTCCAGGTGCCGCGAGATTCTTCGCATAACGTGCATAGACATTGGTATCAACGATAATCGGCTTAGTAAAATCAAATTTCGCCTTAAACTTGGCATCCTTATACCAGCCAATGAAAGTATATCCCGACTTTTTCGCTGCGGTTGGTGCGCTTGTCTTCTCGCCATCTTCAACTTCAACGGTTTTTACGACTTTGCTGCCATCATAATAGTTCACCTTATACTTTGATTCACCGCGGAAGATTGTAATTTCCTCGATTGTTTTATTACCGGCAATGTCAGTGAGCTCCAATGTGAATGTGTTGTTACCCGGCTCTAACTCTAAAGCAGTTGTAACCTCTTTAGTTAGGCCCTTCATTTCGTATGACTCTTTATTTTTCTGATAGAACTCCTCGTTACCGTCAACAAGATAACGTAGCTGATCAAAGTTATCGGTAATCGTCGCCTTCAAATCAACAGAGGAAACATTGGCCTTTACCTTTTTCGGCACATCTACCTTGATTTTCGGCGCTGTGGTATCCACCATTATACTGTTTATCAAGTAATCGATACTGTTGCCTGCATCATCTTTACCAAAGACGCGGATATTGTAGACTCCGTCTTTTTTCACATCGACCTGTGTTTCAAAATCATAGTATCCCCCGCCAAACGGACTGCGAGCAAATTCTACCGTTTGGGCAGGATATTTTTCGCCACCCTTTGGCTCTACTTGAAGCGAAAGACTGCGCAACTTCGATTGGTCGCTAACATATCCAGCCACAGGCAACTCATGTGTCTGGTAAACACCCTTTGCTCCAATAGAAGAAACACTGATAAATGGAATGGTATTATCGGTACCGCCACGCAGTTCAACTGTGCTCTTATTCCCTGCATAGTCATAGGCGACAACCTCGACTAGGCCAACCGGTGTCTCATCAAAGGTGTATTCCTGAGCACCGGCTGCTAATGGCACGCCTGCCTCAGCAAACATTGACTTTCCACCAACTAAGATATCATAGAATGCTACACCTGAGCCGTCTCCATCAGTAGAGTTAATCGACAGCTTTTTTCCATCAATCCTGGCTTGTACTTTAGGTGCTACTGTGTCTACCATTACTGGGAATTTTACCTTTTGCGGCTCTTTACCAGGGAAATCGATCCCCGCAGCAATTTCATAATAATACTGACCGTCGGCAACGGTCTTGTTCTTTACTTTTCCATCCCAGACATTTTCCAAATCAATATAAAATTGTTCACCATTGCCACCATCATTAAAGTTTTTAACAACCTGCGAGTCGGACTTTAATTTGCGTAGCGTATTTCCATCACTATCCGTAATCTTGTATTCTACCGTTTTAGCATTTCGTAAAAATGATAGGACAGGCAGCGCCAGATCCTGCATACCATCGCCATTTGGAGAGATGGCAATATTTTTTGACTTCAGCGACTCATCTGCCGGGTTGTAACCCAGATAGCTGAAGAAGGCAAATTCATCTGGATCACCTTCCATCGTTAACATTCCAGTATAGCCATAGAACGACTCTGCCTCTTTACCGTCATAAATTGCCTTATCCACGATTGGCGCTTGGTTCCAGTCACCATTGAAGCCGACGTACGGCACGGAAACAACCGGATACTCATCCTGCTCATCGGTTAAGGTGACAAAGCCTTCAACAAAATAGCCATTTTTAAACAGTTCTTTTAGCGGCACATTGTTAGCCCAATCAATCGTATCATTTAAATCAAGTGTTACATCGATAGTTGTGCTTCCTTTTGCGGGAACAGAGATTTTATTTTTACTAAAGGAAATTGGATATTTGCCAAGCCATGGCTTTGTTTCGGAAATGGTTCCGTCCTTAAAGATTCCCTGTGCTTCCATTTCGTCAACCACTAAGCCGCTTTCCTCATCTTCGAACGCTAGATCTGTTTGCACGTTTCCGTCAACGTTGTAGATAACCTCTTTATCAGAGAAGTTCTCTACTTTAAGTGTAAATGAAGCCTTATTATCTTTGATCTCTTTTAAGGCAACCTTTGCCTCATTTGTTTTCGCGTTTGTAGCCACGATTGGGGTACTTAAAGCAGAATGCAGCTGCATCACTCCAGCCCCTTGACGGCGTGGCGAATATGGGTTTCCAAGATTGTAATATGCGTTATATGTCCCTTTATCAAGGGCAACCTTACTCGTATTCATTAAAATATTTTTCGCCATGTTTACACGTTTTGCACGGGACAAGTTGGCAAAGTCCTTTTTCACCCGCTCGAGCACAAGTGCGGCACCGCCGGAAACATGGGGAGCAGCCATTGATGTCCCGCTCATTACGCCATATTGATTATTATTTAAGGTTGAATAAATATTGCCGCCAGGCGCGGTAATCTCAGGCTTAAAGTCTAAGTTAGGTGTCACACCCCAGGAAGTAAATGCCGACATTTCCCCGGCTGTTGGGTTTTGGACAGTCTGTTTATCACCTTTGAATTCGATTGTTGCCTTCACACCCTCATCGAGTTGGGCCCGAATCTGATCACCATCTGACTTTAGCATGAATAACTGAGGGATTTTAATGTATTCATCTGACGCCATATTGACAAATCCGGTCGTATTATTGTAAATAATCACACCTGCAGCCCCAGCATCTTGGGCATTGATCGCCTTGTCCACAAAAGCAAGCTCACCGCGCTGAACGAGCGCATATTTCCCTTTAAAATCCTTCCCTTCAAAATCTTCCGGTTTCCCAAGACCAGCTGCGAGGATTTCAAACGATTTTTGCTTTTGCTTTAATGGGTCAGCGCTCCCTGCCGATAAGAACGGTGCCTTTCCTGCTTCACTACCCGCAAATGAATAGGTAATTGTGTCTAAATCGAGATAATTATTTTCTACAGAAGCAACCTGTAAGGAATCTGTCGCAATTCCTGGTGCTCCGACAACGCCATAATCAGGGTTTGACCCAAGCGGATTGAAGTAACCATCGCCGATATGATTTGAGTTTCCAGCGGAAATCGACATTAACACACCGTTATCAACGGCCCGCTTTACAGCCATTTGCTCAGGGTCATCATCCTGAACAAACGCGCTTGTTGACCCTAAACTCAAGTTATTCACATCTGCACCTAATTTAATTGAATCATCAATCGCTTTAATGATAATGTCGCTCCACGTGGATGGCATTTCCGGGTCATTACCGAATACCTTAAGGGCAAGCAGTTGTGCCTCTGGGGCAACTCCCTTAATACCGCCCTTTTCCTCATCACCATTTGCCGCAACCGTCCCGGCAACATGCATTCCGTGCATGGACGCATCCGGTCCTAAATCGAGAATTTCGTTATTTTCATCGTAGTAGTTATAGCCATAAGGGACTTTTTCATTGAAAAATTCACCTGGCAGCCCTTTTTCATTTTTGAGTGCATTCACTTTTCCTTCCGTCAATGCCGCCTTCGCCTTATCATTTAGTTTCATATCTTTATGGCTGGAATCAATACCGGTATCAATGATGCCGACGACCATGCCTTCACCTTTATAGCCATACGCCTCCCAAGCCTTTTGCGCCTCAACGATTTCCTTACTGTATTTCATATCCGGCTTGGTTTTTGGCCGCTCATATTCATGGGCAATCGTTACATTAGAGACACCGGAAATGCCTTTAATCGCCGGCAGTTTTCCGTATTCAACCTCACCGCTAAATCCATTGAATGTTGTCGTAAAACGTTGCTTAAATTTCATATTAATCGCCTTTTTAGCGATTTCGTTTTTTACCGTCTGCTGTTTGGTAACGATATTATTTTCTAGTTTTTCTTTCACCGATTTTGCTAGTTCACTATATTTCTTACCTTGCTTTGTTGCATAGGTAATTGCCGGCTCTCCTTCCACCTCAACAATTACACGGACTTTATCCGTTTTTTTATACTGCTTCTCCACCTCTTTCCGATCAATTGTTTTTTGAAACTTATGTCTCACATCTGCTAGCTGGCTGCTCGCCCGTTTACTTTGCGGTACTTTAGGAACAGCAGCTTGAACAACACTGGAGAATACCATTAGAAAAATTAACATTAGCGGTAAACATCTTCTTAAGCTCATCTTTCTCCCCCATCTCTGTTAATTACTAGATTAAATTCTATCTTTTGGATACCGCTCTATTCTATTTGAATCTAGTAAATATCGTCAATATGTTCAGACTATTAAAAATTCCAAAAATAATGACAAAAAAAGACCGCAAAAACGGTCTTTAGACTTGTAAATCTCTTTTTTTAAACGAATTATATGTGATAATGACGAACAATAGAATAAGAACCATACTAATGGCACAGAACACTGGGTCTAGATTTCCATCTGACAACACTCTTTTCGCTTCAAAAAATTTAAACGGGGTAAAGTATTGCAGCGGCTCCAGTTGATTTTTCAAATCGATGGCGATTGATACTATATACATGATTAAGAGAATTCCCGTTCCTAAGCCATTTGCCCGCTTTGGCCGCCTTCCCGCTGCGGCAATGGCCGCTCCCAGTGATAGGAAGATTAACTGGAACAACAACATCCCCCCTAGTAATAGGTAAATATCCGCCAATGACTCACCTGCTTGGCTGTAATGATTCACCATGGCAAGCGACAGCACGAGGGTAATCAAATTAAAAAAGACGACGTTTACCACTGCCGCTAGAAGCTTCGCGGTAACAATCCGGCTGCGAGAGATTGGCTTTGCCATCAGGAATTCAGCCGTCTTATCACGCTCTTCCTTGGCAATGATACCTGCACCCAACATTAGCGCATGGATGGCTGCCATTAGTAATAAATAAGAAAAAAGCATCCCGTAAAAGCCGGCCGCCGTTGACAGATCTAAGTCACCTGTCCCCATCATGGCTTGGAGCGATTTTGGCATTTGTGAAATCAACTCGTTTATCGATTGACCGGAAGAACTGTACCCTGCAAATTTGGCCATTCCCGCAACTACCATGAACAACAGCGCAACGGCCCAGATCAGCAGCGACTTGCGATTAGCCTTCATTTCCCGCCAAAATACATTCACTACATCCACACCCCTTACACCGAATGAATATCTTTTTTCGTATATAGTAGATAACTGATTGCAACCGCTACACTGATAATAATGATTTCAATAATGATAAAGCGAACTTCATAGCTTTGATGTTTGATAATATAGTCTGAACTATAGTATTGAAACGGCGTCAAATAGCGGACCGCCTTTTCGCCAATCACCGAGCCAAACATATTAACGATAAAAAGCCCAAACACGATTCCTAGTGAGAGCGGCAGCACCGTTTTTATTTTTCGCACACAAACCGAAACCACCAAGCCTAGTGCTAAAAACAAACATTCTACTAGAAAAGCCGACAGCGAAATTAAAAGGAACGGCTTCGCTTCAAATACTCCGTCAGTAACGACTTTAATCGATAGCCATGCGGTTGCAATGAAAATTAAATTCGACAACATCAGCGAGGCCAGTGCCGCCGAAAGCTTTGCCGTGATAATTTGTCCCCGTGTGACCGGCTTAGTCAAAAGGAAATCTGCGGTCTTATCCCGACTTTCCTTTGACAGCAGTGAGAGCCCAAGATTTATTGCCTGAATTGAACCGCATAACACCACATAGGTAAACACATACGCGTAAAATCCCAGTAAAGACGTGATAGAATTAAGCGAGACACCAATCGCTTTGCGAACAGCCTCCGGATAGTTTTCGAGAACCTGCTTAAAGGTGTCCGCATCCCTTGAGATTGACGGAAACAAGGACATAAACAAAATAATAACGGCAGCTAAGGAAAGTGACCACGTAATGGTCGACCTGCGATTCATCTTCCATTCATGGAAAAATATCGTCATCGCCTTAATTCTCCTTTTCATAATAATGCATGAAGATTTCCTCTAAGTCCGGCTCCTCGATCCAGAGGTTAGCCAGTTCCAACTGCGACAACTTCAGGACAATCTCATTGATATTCCCACTATAAAGAAAGCTCACATGGTTGGCATCAATCTGCAAATCCTGCACCCCGCTAAGCTGTAAGAGGCCTTGTGGCAGCGGCGCGGTGGTCTCCAGCCGGAAGCGTTTATGATTTTGCTCTTTAAGAGTACTGATTTTTTCAACTTTGACGAGTTCACCCTCTTTAATAATCGCGACGCGGTCGCACAGCTTCTGTACTTCACTGAGGATATGCGAGGAGAACAGAATCGTTGCACCCTTCTTGTTCTCTGCTTTTAACAAGTCGAAAAATTTCTGCTGCATCAACGGGTCGAGGCCGCTTGTCGGTTCATCAAGAATAATCAGCTTCGGCTCATGCAACAGCCCTTGGACAATTCCCACCTTTTTCTTATTGCCAAACGAAAGGTCATCGATTTTTTTAGTAAGGTCGAGGTCAAGCATCTCCGCTAACTGCTTGATTCGCGCACTGCAGTCCTTTTTATAAAAACTAGCCGAATAGTGAAGAAGATCCTTAACCTTCATATTGTCATAGTAAAAGACCTCTGACGGCAGGTAGCCAATCTCCCTTTTTATTTCCGGGGCAAACTTTATGGCGTCCTTTCCAAAAATCTTGACACTGCCGCTCGTCGGATAAATCAGAGACAGCATCGTGCGGATCGTCGTCGACTTGCCGGCACCATTTGGACCGATAAAGCCGAATATTTCACCCTCCTCTACCGTGAAGCTAATGTTGCTAATTCCTCGTGCCTTTCCGTACATTTTTGTAAGCCCGCTCAATTCAATCACATTCATCGCAGGTTCCCCCTGTGGTTAAAAATTTTATCCCGCCTTAACGGGCAGTAAGACCCCCGCCTAAAGACTACGAGTCTATAAGTAATCTAGGTGGGGGG
Source organism: Bacillus rubiinfantis (assembly GCA_000752035.1). Lineage (GTDB taxonomy): Bacteria > Bacillota > Bacilli > Bacillales > Cytobacillaceae > Neobacillus > Neobacillus rubiinfantis. Next base: position 7,953 of record CCFE01000016.1, read on the forward strand.
GCAAGAAAACCCCCACTGATGGAAGTTTCACTTTATTGATAAAACACCTTTGTCAGCACCTCGAAATATTTTTCCGCCTCTACTTGAACCCTTTGATAATCGATGCCATGTTTTGGTGACAGCTTCGCTTTGGCCATTTCCTCTTCACTTAATTTTTCAAATGTCCAAGTAATGATTTTTAAAATTTTTTCGAGCGCGATGTCGCTGCGAAACTTACTCTTATCAATGTTTTCATACATTTTGGCAAAGTTGATATCTAATAGCTGCTGTTTCTTTTTTTCAAACTCGGCTTTGATTTCTGCTGAATCGTCGAGAAACACCTCTTGCAGAAAGCGGAAGATGTCAGGGTGAACGGCCAGCAGCTCCATTTTAATAACGACCGCCTGGCGAATTCTTGTGAAAAAGTCCCTCTCGTTGAGATTAATCTTTTCGTAAAATTCATTGGCAATTAGCTCATAACAATAGTCAAATAGAAATAAATATAATTGTTTTTTGTTCTGAAAGTAATGAAACAAGAGGCCTTTTGAAATCCCCGCCTCCTTGACGATTTCATTCGTCGACGCTTTGTCGTACCCCTTTTGGGCAAATTCCTTGATGGCGGCATTGATAATGCGGTCTTGTTTTTCTTTATCTAAGTTGAGAAATTTTGCAAACAATTCTGCTTCGCCTCCTTTTGACCACTGCGGTCAATTACAGTATATTCCTTGTTGACCCCAGTGGTCAATGATGTTGTAAGAAAATTTTGCTCTTAAGTTTTGCATACTCCTCCGCTGGATGCGAGTTGATTTTTACAACATTGCGAACTTTATCGTATTAGCTTGAAAAATGTGCTACGATGCGGGTGGAGGTGATTGTCATTTGTATTAAAAATCGAGATGTATCGTTAACATTAGCCGGATTGATTGCGGCGCAAGCCCGACTTCCCGAGCACCATCCTGTTGTACCCGTGTTATCCGCAAGACAGGCCGCTATTGAAGCAGGCATCGGCGGGGAAGAACGGTTGGCCGAAGTCCTCGTTAAATCCCCCTTTCCATTCGAGAACCACATCTTTCACGACTTGTCCCTTTCATCTGATACCCAGTTTGACACCCACTGCTTAACTCCTTGGTTTGGATTGATTTTTGAAGTGAAAAATATCAGCGGCGTCCTCGACTTCAAAGAGAACCCGCCGCAATTAATCAGCACGAAGGAGGATGGCCAGATTTGCGGCTATGAAAACCCGGCGGCACAGCTGCAGCGAAACTGTGAGTTTTTGAAAGAATGGCTTTGGCGCCGCGAGTTCACGCTTCCCGTCTACGGCGCAGTCGTCCTTGCCTACCCAAAACAGATTGTCAGAACACCCCCATCCCGAACGAAGATCCTATTTCCAACCTTAGTTCCATCATTTTTGAAATCACTGCCACGACAGGAGCCGCTGCTATCTCAGGATACCTTTAATTGGCTATCTTCTGATCTGCTAGCGAATCATCATCGCTTTATTCCGCAGCCCGTCAGTGACGTATACAACCTTTCTTATCGTGAGTTCCAATCTGGGGTCCGCTGTACGGCCTGCGGCAGAGTCGGCATGGTGAAAAAACCACGGTCATGGGCTTGTCGATTTTGTGACACACGCGACCCATTAGCCCATGAGCAAGCTTTGCTCGAGTGGTTTTTACTGGTGAAGCGCACAATCACAAATCGCGAGTGCCGCGAGTTTTTGGGAGTGGATATCAAGACGGCCAGCCGTATTTTAAAAGGGATGAATTTTAACACTCAAGGCACATACCGGGATCGGGTATATTTAATGAACTTCAGTGAGGAACGTGTACGATTTATTTTAAAAAGGGAAAAACCAATTACGTAAAAAGGTGGGGGCATTTCTAAGAGAGAGTGTTTGCTCCCTTTACGAGAGTAACTGTACGCTTTACGAGAGTAACTGTGCTCTTTACGAGAGTAACAGCACTCTTTACGGGAGTAATCTCTGCCAGAGACAGTGTTTGCTCCCTTTACGAGAGTAATCGCACCCTTTACGGGAGTAACAGCACTCTTTACGAGAGTAAACGTGCCCTTTACGAGAGTAATCTCTGCCAGAGAGAGTGTTCGCCCCCTTTACGAGAGTAATCGCACCCTTTACGGGAGTAAACGTGCCCTTTACGGGAGTAATCTCTGCCAGAGAGAGTGTTTGCTCCCTTTACGAGAGTAACTGTGCTCTTTACGAGAGTAAACACACTCTTTACGGGAGTAAACGTGCCCTTTACGGGAGTAACCTCTGCCAGAGAGAGTGTTCGCCCCCTTTACGAGAGTAACTGTACTCTTTACGAGAGTAACAGCACTCTTTACGAGAGTAAACGTGCTCTTTACGGGAGTAACCTCTGCCAGAGAGAGTGTTTGCTCCCTTTACGAGAGTAACAGCACTCTTTACGGGAGTAATCTCTGCCAGAGAGAGTGTTTGCTCCCTTTACGAGAGTAACTGTGCTCTTTACGAGAGTAACAGCACTCTTTACGGGAGTAATCTCTGCCAGAGAGAGTGTTTGCTCCCTTTACGAGAGTAATCGCTCCCTTTACGAGAGTAATCGCACGCTTTACGAGAGTAAACACACTCTTTACGGGAGTAAACACACTTTTTACGAGAGTAATCGCACTCCTTACAAGAGTAATTTTCATAGCCACTTGTTACCATTAGTAATTGCCCTCGCCCCCATGCTGAAAAAATGTGTATCCGCCCCCTCAAAGTGATATGATAAACAAGTACACTAGATGATAAAGGAGTGCAGCACTGTGAAAGATGAATTGATTAAGCGGTTTACTACCTATGTGAAGGTGGATACGCAGTCAGATGAGAACAGCGAAACTTGTCCGTCGACTGAAGGACAGTGGACGCTGCTCCACATGCTGGTCGATGAGCTCAAACAGATCGGCATGAAAGAGGTTACGATTGATGACAACGGTTATGTGATGGCGACCTTACCAGCGAACACTGACAAAGACAACGTCCCAACCATTGGCTTTCTTGCCCATGTTGATACAGCGACAGATTTTACCGGCAAAAATGTCAATCCGCAAATTCATGAAAACTACGATGGCGGCGACATCACGCTCAACAAGACGTTAAATGTTGTTCTCTCGCCGAACGACTTTCCAAATTTGAAAAACTATCACGGTCACACGCTCATCACCACAGATGGCACAACGCTGCTTGGTGCTGACAACAAGGCCGGAGTGACGGAAATCATAACTGCAATGGATTACCTTATTCAACATCCGGAAATCAAGCATGGCAAGGTGCGCGTTGCCTTCACACCGGATGAGGAGATTGGCCGCGGACCGCATAAGTTTGACGTTGCCGCATTTAATGCCAAATACGCTTATACCGTTGATGGCGGGCCGCTTGGTGAGCTGGAGTATGAAAGCTTCAACGCTGCAGCAGCAAAAATCACCATCCAAGGCAACAACATTCATCCAGGCTCAGCAAAGGACAAAATGGTTAACTCGATGAAGATTGCCATGGAATTACATAGTCAGCTCCCAGCCCAGGAGGCACCAGAGCATACCGAACATTACGAAGGCTTCTATCATTTATTATCATTTAACGGTGATGTTGAACAAACGAAGCTAAACTATATTATTCGCGACCACAGCCGAGAAATTTTCAACAAACGCAAGGACACATTGACAAATATTGTGAAACAATTCCAATCGAAATATGGAACTGATAACATCCAGCTCGAATTAAACGATCAATATTACAACATGGGTGAAAAAATTGAACCGGTTAAAGAGATTGTCGAGATTGCCCAACAGGCGATGGAAAGCCTGGATATCGAACCAATCATCCAGCCAATCCGCGGTGGTACCGACGGCTCGCAGCTTTCATTTATGGGACTGCCCACACCAAATATCTTTACTGGCGGCGAAAACTTCCACGGCAAATATGAATTTATCTCAGTTGACAATATGATCAAAGCGACCGAAACTGTAATTAAAATTGTCAAACTGTTTGAACAAAAAGCAAACTAACTTCGAAATTTACAGGCTGCTTCAGACAAAAAGCAAACTAACCTCGAAATTTACAGGCTGCTTCAGACAAAAAGCAAACTAACCTTTAAATGAAAAGCCAGTTACCAGGTTGAAGGAAAAGTCAACCGGTAACTGGCTTCATTTTTAATTCTTATAGCGATCAAGAATGCTGAAAAATTCGCCGAGAAATTCATAAAATAGCTGCTCGGTTGGCAGCAGCGACCGTTCGCTAGGAATAATGATGCCAACAGTCCGCGTCACATCAGGCTCGGTAACGGGAATCTTTACCGTTGAACGCGGCACACCGTCAATTAAGGTAATTTCCGGAATTAACGTGACACCTAACCCAGCTGACACCAGCCCTTTGATGGCATCAATATCCTCACCCTCAAAACCAACCACTGGTTCAAAGCCGAGCTGACCGCAGGCATTTACGATAATTTCCCGTAAAATATACCCACTGGGGAACAGCACAAAAGAATCGGCGCGCAAATCATTTAATTTTAAAATTTTTCTCGCTGCCAGCGGGTGATGCTGCGGCAGCAACGCGACAATTTTTTCAGTAAACAAGGTCCTGCCGGTAATCTTCTTGACCCGCTTCGGAACGGGGCCGAGAAGCGCTAAATTAAACTCACCTTTGGCAACACCCTCAATCAAATGGGCGTAAGACCCTTGAATGAGCTGGAATTTCACCTGCGGATAGCGCTCACGAAATGCGGAGATGGCCGTAGGCATGGTATAAGCCGCTAGACTGCTCGGAAAGCCAATCCGAATCGTCCCTTTTTCAGGATCCAATTGTTCCTCCACTTCGCGTTTAGCACTGTCAATCAACTTGATGGCCTGCTCCATTTTTTCCAAAAGCATTTCGCCAATCGGTGTCAGTTTGACATTTCTTCCCTCGCGGATAAATAAAGGGATGCCCAATTCTTCCTCTAAATTAAAAATTTGTCGGCTAACTGCTGATTGGGCAACGTGCAGCGCATGGGCAGCCTCTGTTACATGCTCCCGCTTCGCCACCTCAATAAAATATTGAATCTGTCTTAACTCCAAGCGTCCGCCCCTCCTTCCAAATCAATCTCATTTCGGCATAAAACCTATCTATTTTTCATATTGCTTAGATTATTTATCCATTATAAAATAAAACAGCATTAATAAAAAGAAAATTCAGTAAAAACAACAAGTAAAATGATCAAAGGGGTTGATTCCTATGCAAACAATTGAAGAAGTAAAACAATCCGGAACGCAGGCGGTTCGGAAATATGTAAGTGAGGTCTTTGAAACCGTCAAACGCCGTAACCCTTTTGAATGTGAATTTCACCAGGCGGTTGAGGAAATTTTTGACTCACTTGTGCCCGTATTAGAAAAACAGCCAAAGTATATCGAGCAGGGGATTCTCGAGAGAATTGTTGAACCAGAGAGAGTCATTTCATTTCGCGTTCCCTGGGTAGATGATTCCGGAAAAATTCAAGTAAACCGCGGTTTTCGCGTCCAATACAACAGCGCCATTGGCCCCTATAAAGGAGGCCTTCGCTTCCATCCTTCCGTCAATGCCAGCATCATTAAATTCCTAGGCTTCGAACAAATTTTTAAAAACTCGCTAACAGGCCAACCAATTGGGGGTGGCAAAGGAGGGGCTGACTTTGATCCAAAGGGCAAATCCGATGGCGAAATCATGCGCTTCTGCCAAAGCTTTATGCAAGAGCTTTATCGCCATATTGGACCAGATACCGATGTTCCAGCCGGTGATATCGGCGTAGGGGCACGGGAAATCGGCTATCTGTTTGGGATGTATAAAAAGCTTCGTGGTAACTTTGAAGCAGGTGTACTTACCGGCAAAGGATTGCCATATGGCGGCAGTCTTGCCAGAACTGAAGCAACCGGTTACGGTACTGTTTATTTTGTTGAAGAAATGGTAAAGGATAAAGGCTTAAGCTTCCAAGGCAGTACGGTAATTGTTTCCGGCTCAGGAAATGTCTCCATTTATGCGATTGAAAAAGCCCAGCAGCTTGGGGCAAAGGTTGTAGCCTGCAGCGATTCTAACGGCTATATCTATGATGAAAATGGGATTAACCTAGAAACTGTGAAACGAATTAAAGAGGTCGAGCGCCAACGCATTTACGAATATGTTAACGTTCACCCACAGGCGCAATATTTTGAGGGCTGCGCAGGTATTTGGTCGATACCTTGTGAAATTGCTCTACCTTGTGCGACCCAGAATGAAATCGATGAGACAGCCGCAAAAATGTTAGTGGCCAATGGTGTCAGGGCCGTAGGTGAGGGTGCCAACATGCCATCAACACTTGATGCTGTCAATGTGTTTTTAAATCATGAGGTCCTTTTCGCTCCAGGAAAGGCCGCAAACGCCGGCGGGGTAGCTGTCTCAGCACTGGAGATGGCACAAAATAGCGCGAGATTGTCTTGGTCGTTTGAAGAAGTCGACCGCAAGCTTCATGAAATCATGGTGAATATCTATCAAAATAGCGTTAAAGCCGCAGAAGAGTATGGCTTCCCCGGTAATTTAGTCGTCGGTGCCAATATAGCCGGATTTACTAAAGTAGCGGATGTTATGATTACCCAAGGCCTAATTTAAAAAATCCCCCGCAATGGGGGATTTTTTTCGATTCGCTAATAAAATCTGAAATTCGCTAATAAACGGTTCAGATTCGCTAATAAAATAAAAAATTCGCTAATATCCATCTCGAATTCGCTAATAAAATAAAATCCCATTGACATCCCCATCAAATCCTTGTCACCGTTACATGGTTTCCACTCCAATGGGTACACTAACTACGAAAAAGGAGGGGACATACCATGAATCAGAATCAAGGCAGCACACATGAGTTTGTCAAGCAATTGCATGAACGTCAGGAAAAAGATCGCAAAAACCGCCAGCGGCAAGGTGATAATGCGCCAAGCAAACAATTACCAAATAAACAACACTGATTGCACACGAAACAGGCCACGATTGCAGCAATCGCGGCTTGTTCCCGGTTCAAAGTTATTGAATTTGCGTCGACGCGGTTACGACCGTTTCCAACTCTGAATGATCATTGAGTGAAATTGCAGCCATATCGGCACTCACATAAAGGTAATACCACTTCTCCTCATACTTTAACCAGCTCGTTATAGTTGGCGAATGACCATCAACATAATATCTTTCTCCAGATACCTGCAGCCAGCTTGTTGCGACGGAATCATTATTTCCCGAAAAATCAGGTCCGTGATGACTGCTTAACCACGTATTTTCAATAAATCCACTTCCATTCAAATAGTACCATGTACCTTCTGAATTAACCCAGCCCGTTTGCATCGTGCCTGATTGATCAAGATAATACCATTTATTATCATCCTGTAACCAGCCCGAATGCATTTCGCCTGATTTAGCAAAATAGTACTTTTTACCATCATCCTCAAACCAACCCGTTTTCATAACACCATTTTTGGAAAAATAATAACGTTTCCCTTGGTCGGTTAACCAGCCTGTGTGTACCGCTCCGTTTTCATCAAAATAATACGTTTTGCCGTTTTCCTTAAACCAGCCGACTTTAGCCGCACCATTAGGCCCAAGATACAACTTTTTGCCGCCGCTTGACACCCAGCCAGTTTGCATCACGCCGCTCTCATTAAAGAAATATTTTTTCCCAGCAATCGTTTGCCAGCCGGTTTTCGCCGTTCCATTTACAAAGTAATACCGCTTGCCGCTATATTCTTGCCAGCCATTGCTATGTGCCTTGGCAAGCGCGGCAAAACTGCTGCTGGAATATGTAATAACTACAGGAGTGTAGTGATGAACTTGATTAAATAACCATTCGACCTCAGCATTATGCATCCGAATACAACCTGAACTGACATACCGGCCAATTGAATATTCGTTAGCATTCCCATGAATGGCATAGGTTGTTCCATATGTTCCTCTGGCATCGAGGCCCATCCAGCGTTTCCCTAACGGATTGCGCGGGTCACCGCCAGGAATTTTTTCCTTATAATAGGGGCGATTGACAATCTTATTGACAATCATAAATTTCCCCTCAGGTGTTAAACCTCTTGTCCGCCCTGTAGCCACCTTAAACGTCCGCACTAGTTTACCACTCTCGTAAAAGGCGAGAGTATTCGTTTTCTTGTTAATAATCAGCAATTGCGAGGACCCCTTCGCTTCCGAGGGATGAGCAAAGAAAAACATTCCTAGCAAAACAACAAACAGCAATATCACTTTCTTCATAGTTAATCTCTCCAGTTTAATAGTTAACCTGAAGATAGCATAATATTTCTGAATATTTTGTCAAAATTTATCAACTACCCAAAAAATTCTTATATTCTATTAGAACGATCGAGATAGAAAACCTGTTAATGTTTCTTCTTAGAAACTATTTTCACCGAAATAGTCGTTTTTGTTTTTCCATAAGCAGCGATGATTTTCCCACTCCCTTTTGACTTCTTCGCCGCTTTGAAAGTGCCACCCTTAGAAATGCTGCCAATTTTTCCAGTAACTGACCACTTGACCGAGCTGGGACTCATTACAACGGCTCGCCCCTTCCTGTCATAACCCTTTATTGACAGCTTCACCGTATTTCCATTCCGAATCGCTACACTTTTTCGCGAAGGCTTCAGTTTAGCCAGTTTATCCACTACCTCAATTGGAACTGTCGCCGCAGCCTTTTGATATTGCACCTTTATACTTCCTTTTCCTGCCTTTCTTGCTGTAAACGTCGTGCCTTTTGCAGAACCCCATTTGCTGGTCAATTTAATATTCCTGGTTGAAGCTCTTAGAGGATTATAATATTGATCAAGCACGTAATCTATTAAAATATGTATTGATGAACCCTTTAATAGCACACTATTAGTAGACTTATGTATTTTCAGATGGCGTGGTTGCCCAATTGGTGCGGTTGATACCGCCATTAATGAAGTCGAGATCAACCTTTCACGTTTATCAGATGGGGTATTGGCCAGTTTTACAACCGAACTTCCTGGCTTTCTTACGGCCATTGTCGTTGAACCACCGCCATCTAAGTTCAGTGCTTGGTATGCGCCTATGCTGACTAGATATTTAGCAAACTCTGTTAAATTCATCCCTGTACTATAACCTGGCAGCCTTCCATCCACCGTGACAAAAAATATATTGCGTTTTGTTTTATCAATGGCAACTGCGGTTCGCGGCGCTCTTGTAATCGCATTGGGACTTTTAGGATCCATAGATATCGATACCTTGCCATTATTTACAAGCAATGGGCCGCTGCCAAGTATAAAAGAAGCCCCTTTCCAGCTGTTATTGATATCGACTGAAAGGGCAATGGAGTCACCTTTACGGATGCTTTTTAAGGTTGATTTTTTCCCGGGGGCTGACAACACAAAGCCATCCTTAGGAATCCTCAGCTTCTTCTTGTCACCATAATTTCGTATCTGCGTCACCACCCCAGTTACCTTCGAACCAAAATTCAAGCGCAGCGGCGAATTTAATTTTCCCACTACCACTTCAATTCCTTTTTCACTTGTATTCGTATAAACACTAGGATTTCCTGGTGTATAGAGTATTAATTGATTTGCAGTTCTTTTCTTATTAGAAGCTGTAATTGGGTATGAACGACCATTAAGTATAAAATTGAAGTCCAACTTATAATGGGAAATCATTCCCTTGCCATTTTGTATCCCAAAGGCAATCGGTTCATTGGCATATTCGGTTTTTCCAACGGGGAGTTTTCCAGCATTAATTAATTGATTACTTTGGGCAATAAAATATACAGGCAGACCTGTCGAGCCAAAAAAGGAAGCATTAATCGTTCCGACTACCTGATGTCTTGGGGCATAATAGGTCAATGCTCTGGCAACTACCCTTGATAACTTATTAAGCGGATTAGGTATCCCTGCCTCAATTCTAGTAAACCGATCATTTAAATTAACTTTTAAAACTCTTACAGCCTGCTTTCTTGCTGAGGAACTAAGTCTATAATCCTGGTAGGTAACGCCAGTAGAGACTCTATATTGTTGTTTTAGCACAGTTGCTGCACTTGCTGGCTGATCAATTGACAGTGGCGAAACAGCCGCCAGTACCACCAGTAAGCTGCACAAGCATCGTAACCCTTTCATTACCAAAATCCCCTAATCTATTATTTACATTTAAGTTAAGTATAGACCTCTTAACAACATAGTCCAAGGAAATACATGGAAACTAACAGATGCAGTAAAAAAGTTCTACCTATACCAGATAGAACTTTCCTTTGTTTACAAAAAATGTATAGATAACCTGTTTACTCACCCATCATTTGCACATATACCTTCCGTCTTTGTGGCCCATCACACTCGACTAAATAAATCGCTTGTGCCGAGCCGCACATGATTTTTCCGTCTTTTATCGGAAATAGGCAGTTATTCCCGAGCAGCATTGACTTTAAATGTCCCGGAGAATTATTACTGGTTGCCCCATACGATGGCAGAAAGTGGGCATGAATATAGTGATCATCATTGGGGACAAGTTTTTCAAGCCGTGCCAACATATCGGTTTCTACGCATTCAAGCGATTCGTTAACGGTGATTCCTGTTGTTGTATGGGCTGTGATGACTGCAACTAGGCCATTGATAATGCCTGATTCCTCAACAGCCTTATGAACATCATCAGTGATATTAATCATTTCAACCGGAGATTGCGATAGTTTTGCAAGCGTAACTAGTTTAATCAAGTGAAACATCCTTTCCCAAAAATGCTAACGCATTCTCGCCAAAAATTTTTGCCTTTACCGTTTCACTAAATGGCAGTGCTTCAATCGCTGCTTTAAATTTAAAGGCTCGGAAGCGCGGCGTATTGGAGCCAAATAGTACCTGATTACTAAAATTACGTTCTAAAGTTAACGGATCCATTTCCTTCATGAAAATGCGGTTCATAAAATCCTCAAAAGAATCCAAGTAAAGCATCGAAGTATCTGTATAAACATTTGGATATTTAATCAGCAGCATCATCATTTCCTTCACCCACGGCCAAGCAAAATGGGCTAAACAGATGCGCAAACCAGGAAATTCAATCGCTACTCGCTCAAAATGCAGCGGATGGGCATATTTTGTTAATGAATTGGGCTCCCAGCTTAAGCCCGCATGAAAGAGAATCGGTTTGTCATACTCGAGACATTTCTGATAGATTGGCCAGAGTTTTTCATCATCTGGGTAAAATTTCTGCTTCGCAGGATGCAGCTTGAGCCCGCTTAATTTTAAATCTTTAAAAGCATGCTCCACTACTTCCAGTGCATCTTCTCGATAAGGATCGACACTGGCAAACCCAATAAAGCGGTTAGGATAACGGTCAATAATTGTTTTTATCTCCTCATTCGAGACAATATAGCCGCCGCTTTGTGTCGTTAAATCTAAGGGCAGCAGAATCGAACGGTCAATTTTACCGTAATCCATCTCTACTGCAATTTCTTCATAATCATAGGGAGATTGTTTATATACACCAAATTGTTCTGTTCTAAACTGCAGCTTCTTCTCGTCTTGACAAATCATATCAAAATAAATCGGGTGAACATGTGCATCTATAATCATATCAATTCTCCTCTTATACTAGAATTTCATTAATAGGGTTCAAATCGTTGAATGACATTTGCTGCTAAATCAGCCCCTTGCTGTAAACATTCAGGAATCGATAGCTGATTGATGATGCCTGCCATAAACCCAGCAAAAAATGAATCTCCAGCTCCAACAGTATTGGTTACTTTCTCTACCTTTGTAATAGCGCCTTCATAAAACTGTTGCCCATCGAACGCTAAGCTTCCCTTTTCGCCAAACGTGGCTACCACTACTTTTACTCCTTGTGAATGAGCCCATTTCATCTTGTCTTCTATCCATTGGTCATGACCTGAATAGGAAAAGAGGGCATAATCGACATGAGGCATGATCAAATGAATATCCTTGTCCTCCAAAAACTCAGAAAAATCAAACACCACCTGACAGCCCGCTTTTTTAAACTCCGGTAGCAAGCCATACACCCGGCCAAAATAATCTGTATGTATATAATCATGCTGTTTAATAAATTCAAAATCGCTTTCCGTTAAATAATAATTAGCCATTACCCCATCAGTTGAATATCCATGTACCCGATCATTATTAATGAGTTGCATATGAATGACAGCCGTTGAGCCTTTTTCGATTCGCAAGTGAGAAATATCAATATCACTTTCAGCTAATGTTTTGAGCATTTGCTCACCATACCTATCTTTTCCTACTGCGCTTACCACCGAAGCATGTATACCCTTTTTCTTAATATTTAGGGCAAAATCGACACCATTGCCAGTTGGATACGACCTATCTAAATTATCGTATACATCCATACAGCTATAACCAACTGCAGCTACTTTCATATAAAAACCTCCTAACTTGTATTAACTATTTTAACCAACAACAATAACCATTTGGTAGCAATACGTTATATAACGTATTATATTTATACGTCAACTATAATCCCCGCCATCCTATCCGTCAATGTCGAAATTATTATATTCTTGTAAACTCACATAACATTAGTAACCTTTTTAATTCTCAAGGATATATCTCCTTTTGAGAATTTATCAAAGTAATTTAATAGCTTTTTTCTCTAGTTTAGTTTATATTAATCTTACTATCACAACAGTAACTATCATATTAAAATAATTATTGTCTTTTTGGTTGACAAATATAATTAACCCTATATAATAATTAATATAAACAAAAAGTTATTACAGATAGGTTATTTTCCAAAAAAAATTGGAAAAGCTATCTATGTAGCAAATATATTTTAGGAGGAATTTAACATGTCTCTAATCGGCAAAGAAGTACTACCATTCAAAGCACAAGCATACAAAAACGGTGAATTCGTAGAAGTAACTGAAGAAAATTTCAAAGGTAAATGGAGCGTTGTTTGCTTCTATCCAGCAGATTTCACTTTCGTCTGCCCAACTGAATTGGAAGACCTTCAAGAACAGTACGCAACTCTACAAGATTTAGGTGTAGAAGTATACTCTGTGTCAACTGATACTCATTTCACACATAAAGCATGGCATGACACTTCAGATACAATCGGCAAAATTACTTATACTATGATTGGTGACCCATCACATGTGATTTCTCGTAACTTTGATGTGCTTATCGAAGAAGAGGGCGTTGCTGACCGCGGTACATTCATCATCGATCCAGATGGTGTCATCCAAGCACTTGAAATCAATGCAGGCGGTATTGGCCGTGATGCAAGCCAATTAATTGATAAAATTAGAGCAGCACAATATGTACGCAACAATCCTGGTGAAGTCTGCCCGGCTAAATGGAAAGAAACTGGTGAAACACTTAAGCCAAGCCTTGACCTAGTAGGTAAAATTTAAGGAGTGCTTTTAGATGATATTAGATGCGGAAATTAGGGCACAACTTGATCAATACCTGCAATTGATGGAAAATGATATTCTACTAAAAGTCAGTGCAGGCGATGATAAATTATCAAAGGACATGCTAGCTCTCGTTACTGAGCTAGCCTCCATGTCACCGAAAACCAAATTTGAAAAAGCCGTTTTGGAGAGAACACCAAGCTTTAGTGTCAATCGCATCGGCGAAGACACCGGGGTTGTTTTTTCCGGGATTCCACTTGGCCATGAGTTTACCTCACTTGTACTAGCATTACTGCAAGTAAGCGGCAGACCTCCAAAAGTGGATCAGAAGGTCATTGATCAAATTAAAAGCCTTACAGGTGAATATAATTTTGTAACTTACGTGTCCTTAAGCTGTCATAACTGTCCTGATGTTGTTCAGGCATTGAATGTGATGAGCGTGTTAAATCCTGGCGTTACACATACAATGATTGACGGGGCAGCTTTCAAAGAGGAAGTCGAAAGCAAAGGGATTATGGCAGTGCCAACCGTTTTCCTCAATGGAGAACAATTTGGCAGCGGCCGGATGTCCATAGAAGAAATCTTAGCAAAAATGGGAAGCATGCCAGATCCTTCTGAGCTTTCTGATAAAGACCCATTTGATGTGCTTGTCATTGGCGGTGGTCCTGCTGGTGCCAGTGCAGCCATCTATGCAGCACGGAAAGGTATTCGTACCGGTGTTGTGGCAGAGCGCTTTGGCGGCCAAATTATGGATACTCTTGGCATTGAGAACCTAATCGGTACAAAGTACACGGAAGGTCCTAAGCTTGCCGCCAGCCTTGAAGAACATGTAAAGCAGTATGAAGTAGATATTATGAATCTACAACGGGCAAAACGCTTAGAAAAGAAAGACCTCGTTGAAGTGGAGCTTGAAAGTGGAGCAATTTTAAAAAGCAAAGCCGTTATCATTTCAACCGGTGCACGCTGGCGTAATGTCGGGGTTCCAGGTGAGGCAGAGTTTAAGAACAAAGGGGTAGCTTACTGTCCGCACTGTGATGGTCCATTATTTGAAGGCAAAGACGTTGCCGTTATTGGCGGCGGTAACTCCGGTATTGAAGCAGCGATTGACCTAGCCGGTATTGTTAACCATGTAACTGTTCTTGAGTTTGCCTCCGAACTGAAGGCCGATCTTGTCCTTCAAGAGCGTCTCTATAGTCTGCCGAATGTGACGGTTATTAAGAACGCCCAAACAAAGGAAATTACTGGTACTGATAAAGTAAACGGAATTACCTATATTAACCGCGAAACTGGTGCTGAAAAGCATATTGAATTACAAGGTATTTTTGTTCAGATTGGCCTTGTCCCTAATACTGACTGGTTGGGTGACACAATTGAACGGACAAGAATGGGAGAAATTGTTGTGGATAAACGAGGAGCTACAAATGTTCCTGGGGTATTTGCTGCAGGTGACTGTACCGACAGTACTTATAAGCAAATCATTATCTCGATGGGATCAGGTGCAACTGCTGCATTAAGTGCGTTTGACTATCTCATTCGTAACTAATCTATGAATCAAACAAAGGGGAAAAATAGAGTAGGAGAGCAGATTATATCATTCTGCTCTCTTTTTTGCTTCTTTTTATGAAAAATGAAACGATAGAATAACTAAATTTTTGATAATATAATACCCTACAAACAGAGACTGTCCGAGTAGTACCATTCCAAATAACAGGAATGGCAGCAATTTGATATGGGCAAAAAAACCCTCTCTTGCTGGGTTCTTACGTTCTCTGATCATATGCTGGCATACGTCAATCCCGTTTAAAATGGACTGGACTAGAACCATTGAAGCAAGGAAAATACCAGCATGGATAATCACGACTTCATACCGGAAATAAAGCGGCAGAGTTAGAATAGCGGCAAATGACAATGCCCAGATGAAACCCGAAAAATTACGAATCCACATTAGGGCCGAAACAGTCATGAATCCGATAAATAAATATAGGATTACATGGTATTGTTGTCTCGAAACAAGATAGAATAAACCGATAGCTGCCAATGATGCTCCTGTATATCCTGCATATGTGATAACAGTTTGTTTGAACCGTGAATTTCCTGTTGAGAGCATTTGTGCAGCGCTGGCTTGATGTAGGTGAATTTTTGTCATTCCTCCTTGTATACAGACACGAATAACCTCATGGAGCAGCGTATTACACTGGGCAAAATACACGCGGAGAAAAGGAATACGAGTCATTAGCAAGGCCACAGCTAAATAAATCACAATCGGGAATGGTTGTTGAAACAATGTCATCATCTCCTTTCTCTACAGAAAAAGAAGCACATCACTTCACAGGTGCTGGTGCTTCTTTTTCCCGTAATTATTTTTCTAAACTGATTTGTTCTTGCTTCAATTTAGCTAATTCTTGATTCAGCTCCTCCTCAGCAACTGCATTTGTTACGGCTGCAGCATGTTGAGTAAGTAGCGGGTTAGAAAACTGATTGGAGGCTTGTACCTCTGCTTCCATTAATAATATTTTTTCTTCGGCACGGGCAACTCCTCTTACCAGCGTATCGGTATTAAATGAAACGGTTGCCTTTTGAATTTGTTTCATCGATTGTGCCACATTAGCACGTGATGCCAACAGAACTTTTTTATGCTGTAATTCCTGATAGGTTTGCTGCAATTCCTTAATTTTTACCTTTAGCGTATCCGTTTGCCCTTTAATAGCCTCCAATTGCTGCTCATAAACTGCTAATTGGCGTTCATGCGTTAGTTTTTCCTGGACGGCTAACCTAGCAATCGACTCCTCACCCTGTTCAATAGCTAACTTTGCTTGGCGAGTCCGCTTTTCTACTAATGCTTTAGTATCAAGAATAAGCGCTGCCTGTTTGTTTTCTACGAATAGTTGCCGCGATAATGCCTGCTGCGCTTTAGCCATCTCTTCTTCCATTTCTCGTGAATATTCATTCAACATGGCAATTGGATCCTCTAATCCATCTAACAATCCATTGATATCTGCCTTTGCAATTGTTTTGATTCGTTTAAAAATACCCATGTTATTTATTCTCCTTTTTTATATGAATGTTTTGTTCCCATTGGTCTAAAATAGTTGCATTTTGCTCAATAGTAGGACTATATGAACTCATCAGGGACGTATCGATGAACTGCTTCATAGCAGAAGCTTTTGATTTTCTTCTTAACCACTTCACAAGGAATACGACCACAGCTGTAACAATGATAATGACTAGCAGCAATCCTAACCATGAAAACCCACCGCCTTGATGTGGGCCTTGCATCATCTGATGACCGCCACCAAAGCCGCCTTGATGACCCATTCCACCCGGTCCGCCAGGGTTGCCGCCGTGACCGTGGAAGCCTCTAGCAAAAGCATTGCCTCCACCGCAAAGAAATGAGATTGCGATAACAATTGGAGTGATCAACGCCCCCCAAAACAGTCCTTTCTTTAGCTTCATATTCATGATTTCCATTCCTCCTTTCGTTGTCGATGATGTTAGTTTAATAGAGCATGGTGAAAACTTGGTGAAAGTAAACAGGGAAATTAATATTTTTTACATTGGACAAGTAGTAGCTCTAACTTTAGAATCAATTTCCCTTTAAAAAACCGAAAAGTACCCTGTAGAGCAGACTTGTTTCTTGCCTGCTCTACAGGGTACTTTTTCATGAATATGCTGATTGCTATTAGGCCTGCTCAAGGGTGTTTTTAATATCATAATCCTTCTTCTTGTCTTCAAGCCAAGTGCTGTACTGTGAATCTACCTTTTGCTCTAGTAAAATTTCCTTAATTGCTGATTTGCTGTCGGCATAATTTGCCTTAGCGGCTTTCTTTTTATCTTCTACTTTAATAATATGATAGCCATAATCTGTTTTTACTGGGTCACTGATTTTACCTTCAGCCAGCGTAAAGGCAACGTCCTCGAACTCAGATACCATCGTTCCTTTAGAAAAATATCCAAGTTCTCCGCCTGACTCCTTGGAGCCTTCATCTGTTGAATATTCTTTTGCTAAGTCGGCAAATTTCTCACCGTTTTCCAGCTTCTTTTTAACTTCCTTTGCCGTCTTCTCATCGGCAACAAGGATATGACTTGCTTTAACCTGCTCTGCTTGCGCAAAAGAATCCTTATTCTCCTCAAAATATGTTTTCATTTCCTCATCCGTAATCTTTATATCTGGCTCAAGGATTTTCTTCACTAACAAATAATTTTTCATATTTTTCTTCACGGCTTCTATTGTCGTATTATTGCTTTCTAATGTCTGGTTAAAAGCCTCTTCGCCTCCGTAGGATTCTTGTAATTGTGCAATCTGTTTATTTAATTCGGAGTCTGAAACGGTTACGTTTTGTTTTTCTGCTTCCGCTGCAACAATTTTATCGGCAATTAATTGGTTAACTGTATCTGAGCCGTATTGTTCAACCAATTCATTGTATAATTCATCTTTGCTAATTTTCTCGCCATTAATACTTGCTACTGTGTCATTATTACTGAATGTAACCCCCAGAGTTACTGCAATCACAGCCATCAGTAATACGATGACGACGATTGTTTTCTTATATTGTTTTAAAAAAGACAATTTTGTAATCCTCCCTTTCTTTTTTAAAAAAAATTGTGCTGGAACCCCCAGTGATGGAAGTTTCACTTTAGTCTGACAGCTCGACCTTCACAGTGATTTTTTTACCATCACGATATACTCCAAACTTAATCTCATCATCATTATTTACTTTCGAATATAAGTACTTCCGTAAATCGGTCGAGCTAGTAATTTTTGTCCCGTTCATCGAAACAATTACATCTTTCACCTGAAGTCCTCCATGGGAGGCAGCCGAATCTTGGTCGATGTTTGTGATGACGACGCCTTCCGTTACATTGCTAGGCAGATCCTGTAAATACATTTGTGGCACTTGAGCAACATCAGCAAGGCCAACTCCTAAATAAGGGCGGTCAATTTTTCCCTTTTCAATCAATTGATTCACAATCGGAATAACGTCATTACTTGGAATCGCAAAGCCTAATCCTTCAACCCCAGATTCTGCTATTTTCATACTATTAATTCCAATGACTTGTCCCGCTGTATTGATAAGGGCACCACCGCTATTTCCCGCATTAATGGCCGCATCTGTTTGAATGACATTCGTCTCCCAATCTCCCGCTGACGTTGATACAGAAATACTGCGGTTGACAGCACTGACAATCCCTTGGGTGACCGTCCGTGATAAATCAAGCCCTAACGGATTACCAATAGCATAGACTTGATCACCGGCACGGAGCTTAGATGACTCGCCAAACTCGGCGACAGCTGAGACATTTTTGGCATCAATTTTTAAAACTGCCAAGTCAGTTAATGCATCTGAACCGACTAGTTCGGCGGTTACCTTTTCTCCATCAGCCAAGGAAACTTCAAGCTTTGAGGCACCTTCAATAACGTGATTATTGGTGACGATATAGGCATAGTTATCATTTTTTTGAAAAATAACCCCTGAGCCCGAGCCACTTTCTACAGCTTCAGAAGTGCTGCTGCTGTCATTTCCGAAAAAATTATTTCCCATTTGCTGTTGTTGCTGATAATTTACAATACCAACAATCGCCTTTGAAACCCGTTCGACTGTATCGGCAAGTGAATTCGCCGATGCGGCCGTTGGCTGAGTGGTCACTTTACTGGTAGTGGCAGTTCCACTTTGGGTACTAGTCTGGGAAGTGACCGACTGCTGACTCTCACTGTTGGCGGAAAAATTCTGGATGTAGTCGGTATTTGGGAGAATCGCTAATGTTAGCACCGAGCCAATCACACCTGCTGCCAACGTTGAAGCAAATCCCCTCATTCTTGATTTTTTTGCTTGCTTTTGCTCTGGTAGGTCTATTCTTTGATGATCCTCCACTTTAGGAGAAGATAGTAATTCACGTTCTAATTGTTCTAGTTCTGTATGAGGGTCTTTATTAAAATCCATGACAAGTCAACTCCTTTTAATTTGTCATCTTGCTTTAGCTTTACTGTACACTCACAACCTTAAGAAATTATTAATATCTATCGAAAACAAAAAAATAGCAGAGAATGCGGTTTGCAAATTCCCTGCCAGCAACATCAATCAATGAGTCCCAATCTATTTTCCTATGAAAATCCATTATTCCTAGATTTGAAATTGACTTTCATACATTTCCGCATACATTCCCTTGTTCTTCAGCAAGTCTTGATGGGTACCCGATTCCACAATTTCTCCCTGATAAACGACGAAGATCCGATCCGCTTTTTCAATTGTTTTCAGACGGTGGGCAATGACAAAGCTAGTTCGACCCTCTGTTAATCTGCTAATCCCCTTTTGAATCTCCATCTCTGTATTGGTATCGATACTAGAAGTCGCTTCATCAAGAATTAAAATATCGGAATCTGCTAAAATAGCTCTAGCAATCGCCAATAATTGCCGCTGTCCCTGACTTAAATTTGTGCCGCCGGATGTCATCACCGTATGATAGCCAGCAGGCAAATGCTTGATAAATTGGTGAGCTGACGCCATTTTTGCAGCGGCAATTACTTCCTCATCTGTAGCCTCCAACCGTCCATAGCGGATATTCTCCATAATCGAACCGGAAAATAAGAACGTATCTTGCAGCACTACACCGATTCTTTTGCGCAAAGAGCCAAGTTGATAGTCGCGAATATCGGTGCCATCAATTTTAACTGTCCCTTTAGTTACATCATAGAAGCGCATCAACAATCCAATGAATGTTGTCTTGCCTGAACCCGTGGGACCGACAAGAGCAATTTTTTCACCAGGGGTGACATGAACATTAATATTTTTTAGAATCGGCTTTCCTTCCTGGTAACTAAAGTCTACATTGGAGAATTCCACATCACCTTTCAAGCTATCTGCGATAATAGCCGCTGCTTTGTCGACAATCTCGGGCGTTTCATCCATGACTTCAAAGACACGCTCAGCCCCGGCAATCGCCGATTGAAACATATTTAATAGGTTGGACAACTGGTTAATCGGCCGGAAGAATTGACGTGAGTAGGTGACAAAGGCAGCGATTATCCCCACCGTTGCCATCCCTTCCACTGTCATCATCGCACCAACCGCAATAATAAGACCGAGACCAATATTATTTATAAAATTATTAACAGGGCCAAGAAAACCAGAAACCGTATCGGCAGCCATCGCGGAACCCCGCAGCCGTTCATTTACTATTGAAAACTGCTCATTCATTCTTTCTTCTTTACCAAACAGGGTAATAACTTCTTTACCGGAAATCGCCTCTTCCACAAATCCGTTCAATTCTCCTAAATCACGTTGTCTGCTAATAAAATAACTGCCGCTGTAAGTAATAATTTTTTTCGTTATTGAAAGCATTAAGGGAATCACTAGCAATGCGACGATTGCCAGCACCCAATTCAAGGAAAACATCGCAATGGCCACTCCGGAAACCATTAGCAGCGACGAAAAAATTTGAATCACACTTTGACTAAGCGCATTATTCAAGCTGTCAATATCATTCGTGACTCGGCTCATCAGGTCGCCATGTGTTCGTGAATCAAAAAATCGCAGTGACAAGGTTTGAAACTTATCAAATAAATCCTGGCGCAATTTACGAATCGTTCGTAACGAAACTCGTACCATCATAAAGCCCTGCAGCCAAGTGAATACAGCTGTCGTCAAGTACACAATACCGAGCAGAACTAATGCCTTTACCGTTCCAGTAATATCCTTAGGGATGATGTAGTCGTCAATAATCTTGCCAATCAAATATGGTGCGGCGAGCCCCAATAAGGTGGAAACAAGGACAAACAGGATGGAAACTAGTAGAGCGCTTTTTTGTTTCTCCATATAGCGCCAAATTCGTCTGATTGTCCCGGAAAAATTCTTGGCTCTTACAACTGGGCCGCCAAAGCCGCGTGGACCACGCGCCCGATTAATGATGTTAGGACTAGGTTGTGAAACAGGTTTACTCATCCCACTTGAACCTCCCTTCCTGTTTGGGAAGCATAGATATCGTGATAGACTTTGCTCGTAGCCAATAATTCCTGATGTGTGCCTCTGGCAACCATTCTTCCATCTTCCATGACCAGAATTTGGTTGGCGGTGATGATTGACGAGATTTTTGCTGAAATAATAAATATCGTCTGTTTACCGTTAGCTGACTTTAAAGTCTGCTGGACCTTTGATTCAGACAGCGCATCAATCGCTGAAGTGGAATCATCGAAAATTAAAATCTTAGGTTTGCGAATAAACGCTCGGGCCATTGAGAGCCGCTGCTTTTGGCCGCCTGATAAATTCGTGGCACTTTGCATAAGCTGGTGCTCATACTTATTAGCAAATCTTTCAATAAATTCAGCGGCTGCAGCTGACTTTGCTGCCCATTCCAAATCGGCATCGGTCGCTGCTTCATCACCGTATCGTAGATTAGCTGCGATTGTCCCGGAGAACAACTCAGCTTTTTGCGGAACAAAGCCAATCATTGAGCGGAGCTTTTCTAGTGGTATCTGCTTAATATTCTGCCCGCCAATGAAAATCTCCCCGCAATCAGGGTCATACAGTCGCGGAATCAATTTAACGAGCGTTGATTTACCACTACCGGTTGAACCAATAATACCAATTGTCTGCCCAGCTTTGACCGTAAACGAGATATCTGTAAGTACAGATTCGCCATTTTTACTGTAACTGAAATTCACATGACGAAATTCCACTTCACCGCGGACAGACTGATAGGGCTTCGAAGCATTATGCTCAACAATATCAACTTCTGTCTCAATTACTTGAACAATTCGCCCAGCTGAGGAGAACGAGCGGGCTATTTGCATTAACACTTGGCTAGAGCTCATCAGCCCATTCATCATGATGTTCAAATAATTAATAAAAGCTAAAATAACCCCGACTTGAAGGGTACCTTCGTTAACTTTTATCACTCCCAGCCAAAGGCCGGCGATAATTCCTAAATTGACAATGAACATCATCATTGGCATTAAGGTGAGAACGAGCTGCTCCGCTGTCATATTTCGTTGCATGAGCACTTCATTGACCGTTCTAAACTGCCCCTTTTCATAGTCTTGACGCTCAAACGCTTTAATTACCCGAATTCCCGCCAACATTTCCTGCAGCTTCGTATTTACTCCATCCATCGCTTTTTGCACATGTAAAAAAAGCTTCCCAGACTTAACGGAAAAAAAGGTAATCAAGATCATCAGAATCGGAATAGAAACTAATAAGATAGGAAATAGCTCTCGAGCCGACAGCCAAACAATGACGACTGAGCCGATAAACAACAGCGGCCCGCGAACAAAAACACGCAGAGTCATAATAACCGCTTGTTTGATGGTCTCAATATCACTGGTTACAATGGTGATACATTTTCCTGTCCCAACTGTATCGCTGTTACGATTGGAAAACTGCATTATCTTTTGGAAAATATCGCGGCGTATATCTGCAGCAAATGGAACAGCCGCCTTTGCTGCATACACAGAGCTCCCCGCTCCGCCAATTAAACCAAGAACGGCGCATACCAACATTAGCAGACCCATTTTAAGGACATAGTCATTATCTTGTTGGGCGATTCCTGTATCAATCATCTTTTGCATAATTGTTGGCTGGAAGAGGTCCATCACAACCTCCATGCACATGAAAAGCGGCCCTAGAATGGCAAATACTTTATAGGGCTTCATATAATGCAGTAATTTGGTAATAGCTTTCATGACATCACCTCTTACTTATCACGGTTGGTTTTTAATTGGCTGGTCATTTCATCAAGTAAGGCAATTAATTCACGTACTGAGTCCTGATTCCCTCGTGCTTGTTTGACGGCCTTGTGAAATTCCCTTTCCCAGCGGCCCATTGCCTCCCGTAATTGGATTGACTGCTCGGAATTTTTCCACACCATCCGCTCTTTCCATTCAGTCCAAAAATCACCTTCACAATGTCTAGCTGTATCGGCCAGTCGTTGTTTGCCATTGTCGTTGAGAGAGTAAATCTTTTTATCTGCCTCCACATGTAGTTCAATTAATTGTTGATCCAATAATTCTTGAAGAGCTGGATACACCGTTCCGGCACTTGCCGAATAAGCACCGTTGGAGCGTTCCTCTAACTCTTTCATTATTTGATAACCATGCATCGACTCTTCTTCCAACAAATGCAAAATCGCCATTTGCACAAATCCTCTGCGTTTTTTCATTTCAAGCCTCCTTTATTATATCGATAATTATAGTCGATATATCGATTTACTTCAATCGTAATAAAAAAGAGGCGTCCCATAAGAGACCACCTCATGCTCTTTACTTGATTTAAAAAATTATCAAACATAACAAACTGTTAAATTTTAAACTTTGCAACAGCCTCCTGAAGGTCGGACGCCATTGTCGATAGTTCTTGACTTGATAAGGCAATTTCCCCAAGAGTTGCCGTCTGTTCTTCCACAGCAGCTGCAACTTGTTCAAAACTTTCCCGTGCTGAATCTGCTAGTCCATCGACATTTTGAATCATTGCCACAATCTTACTTGTCCCTGATGATAGCTCCCGGATAGAGGAAGAAATAGCATTCATCTGCTGCGATACCTTAGAGGTAATCCCCGTTATTTCCGTAAATTTCACTCCTGCTGTCTGGACAACATCCGAGCCTTTTTTTACCTCATATGTACCGCTCGTGATAGAATTGACTGCGGTCGCTGTATCACTCTGAATTTGTTTGATTAGCTCTCCTATTTGGCCGGCAGCGTAGTTAGATTGCTCCGCAAGTTTCTTAACTTCATCCGCAACAACAGCAAATCCCCTGCCCTGCTCACCAGCCCGTGCTGCTTCAATTGATGCATTTAACGCCAGCAGGTTTGTTTGGTTCGAAATAGCTGAAATCACCTCGACAATTTGATCGATTTCCTTGGAACGCTCTCCCAACCTTTCAATCATATCTGCAGCGGCATTTACCGTTTCATTTATTTTTTCCATTTGCGTCATTGCAGAGACAATCGCATCTTCACCCAATTTTGCCTTTTGTACAGCTTCTTCAGAACTTTTAGCGACCCGATCTGAGTCCGCTGATACCAACTGAATCGTTTCAGACATAGTGACAACTGTTTCGGCAGCTGCTTTTGTATTATTTGTTTGTTGCATAGATCCCTCTGTTACGGTGCCAACCGACGTTGCAACTAACTGGGCAGCTTGTGCGGTTTGGTCCGCGCTGATGTTAAGCTCCTCCGAAGAAGCCGCTACCTGCTTTGAATCATCTTGGACAATTCGGATCAGCTCCTGTAAGTGATCCAGCATATTATTTAAATCCTTAGCAACATGACCTAATTCATCATTTGACTTAACGTCAAGCCGGTATGTTAAATCACCTGTGGCTATTTTATTTATTATTTTTGACATCCCGGAAAGATTTTTTAACATATATTTCAATAATAGGTAAGTGATAATCACTAAAATAAGTACTGTGACTGAAAAATAGATTATGAGATTTTTCGTCATACTTTTAAGTGGCAAAAAAACTTCATCCTGTGTGACAGCGGTGGCAACGGACCAGCCGGTTGACTTAACTGGCTCATACCCGACGTAATACTGTTTAGCATCAATTTCGGCTTCTTGTAAACCGCTTTTTCCAGCAATCATTTTCTTGGCAATCGTTCCGATATCTCCCTTTTGCTTTGTAAGCGAATCCTTCATGACTTGTTTTTCATCTGGATGATAAATGACTTTTCCATCAGGTGCCATTAAAATACTATAGCCTGATTTCCCCATCTTATATTGTTCCATGATGGAAGGAATGGAATCTAGGAAAATATCAATGGCAACAATTCCGATCCCATCGTCGCCAATTCGCACTTCCTTCATTACACTTAAGATTACTTTACCGAATACCTGATCCATATAAGGGTCAGTGTAATAGACTCCTTCTGCATTTGTAACCGGCTTATACCATGGGCGCTCAGAAAGATTAAAATCAGGAGCAGACAGAACATTTCCTGTTCCCATTAAAAAATTTCCCTTTTCACTCGCTACCCATACCATCGCCACATCAGAATCCATTTCTTTAATTGCATCAAGCGATTGAACAACATTTTTGTAATATCGGTTTGTCCGAGCCTTATCACGTGAACCTGCCCATTCAAGATAGCGAAGAACAGATGGATTTGTCGTGATTTGATCGACAAGCTGTCCTTTTTTCTCAAAAAAATGATTGACTTGATTAGAGACTGACTTACTTTCAATAGATACTTCCTTCTGAATATTTTCCGTCATGATATTTTTTGTGTTGATATTGATAACCATTGCAGCAACAAAAAGAACAACAGCAATAACGATAAATAAGACAAGGGAAACCTTAGTTGAAATACTCTGCCTCTTCATACCTCTGCCTCCAAATTACTAACTTCTTTTTCTAATTTCCAACCATAAAGGCCAATTATTTACATTAAAAGTGAAGCGATTTCACTATCTAAATTAGTATAGTCCTTATCAGGCATTAATCTATGTTGAAAGTAACCAATGTTTCCTTACAAACTTTGTAGGCTTTTTATAAAGGTGAAAAGAAGGAGCTCTCCTCTTGTTTGTAACAATATTGAGAATCATTTGTCACCGACGTAAAAAAAGCTAGACAGCAAATAATCCTGTCTAGCGCTCTTCTAGTTATTTTTTTCCCGAAAAAGATGGGTGTGGTCTTCTTCTCCGCTGTGTTGTCCTTTGTGTAGCAACTTGAAGCAGCGTGATCAGTGCGCCACCAATCATCATAATCATACCCGCTGAAGTGTGCTGATCAAATAGCTGTGATCCAGCAATGACAACACCTGTTCCGAACATTGCCATAATCATTTTCCGCGTTTGAAAGGCCTGTTGCTGGGCAACACGTTTTTCATAGGATCGTGAAGGAGCCAGCCGGAATTCGCCTGATTCCATCTGATCGACTAGATGAATCAGCTTACGAACCGCTGGAATGACGGAGAGGAGGCTGTCTTTGGCTTGATCGAGCAAGCGGTTTTTGACCGGCTGCATGTTGTCATCATCACTAACAAGCAAGTCTTCGACATAAGGTTTAGTGAGCTTCACTAGATTAAACTCCTTGTCAAGGCCATTGCAAATACTAAAAACTGACATAATTGCTTTTCCTAGAAAAGTTGTCCGTGCTGGAATTTGAAACGGCTGTTGATAAAGAAACTCGCGTAATTCTTCAAGAAATTCTTCATTTTGTAAGCTGTCAATTTTAAAGCCATCCTCCGTGAAGTTGGAAAGGATTACTTTTATATTTCTTGCTAGGGCCGACTTGTCTGCTTGTTTGCGTAAGAACCCTAATTTGTCAAACGCCTCGACCATTCCACCGGGGTCCTTCATATAAATCGCAAGGGCCAACTTGACGATATTGTCCTTCATCTGTTCAGATATTAGGCCAACCATGCCAAAATCAATATAGACGAGAGTCCCATCCTGTTTGACAAGCAAGTTCCCTGGATGTGGGTCGGCATGAAAGATACCATCCTCCATTATTTGCTTTAGATATGATAAGTATAGGATGGCAGCCAGTTTTTTCTGATTCACCCCGTTCCCGCTGAGCTTATCGAGTTCATTAATCTTCACTCCTTCGATAAACTCCATGACGAGCACCTTGCTTGTCGTAAAATCATGGTATAGATTTGGCGCTGCAACACCAGGAAAATCCTGAAATTGCTTACGAAATGCTTCTAGATGCTTTGCTTCTGTAAGATAATTAAGTTCGTCTGAAATCACTTCTTTAAATTCATCGTACACATCGAC
Organism: Bacillus rubiinfantis; assembly: GCA_000752035.1. Taxonomy (GTDB): domain Bacteria; phylum Bacillota; class Bacilli; order Bacillales; family Cytobacillaceae; genus Neobacillus; species Neobacillus rubiinfantis. The sequence goes on from CCFE01000016.1 coordinate 34,996, forward strand.
AAGGTCAACAAATTTACCTATTTTTGTGAATCGCTGAGCAAGATTGGTTAACAGTTTGAACGTTGCTAAGTCAAGTCCAACTATGTTCTCAATCCCCGGCCGCATCACTTTCACCGCAACAGTATCACCATTTTTCAAAACTGCCTTATGTACCTGTCCTAATGATGCTGCTGCCACAGGCTGTTTGGAAAAGGAAGTAAAGAGATCAGCAACTGATAATGAAAATTCTTCTTCGATTCTCTTCACAGTAGCCTCTGTCGCAATCGGTGCTACAGAATCCTGAAGCTGGGAAAGTTTATCGGTATACTCCTTCGGTAAAATATCAACTCTTGAACTGACAAATTGCCCTAACTTAATAAGCAGTCCGCCTAGTTCAATGGCTGTCTTGGTAAAGGTATCTGCTTGTGCCGCGTAAATCTTTCGGTACCGCTGCTCGCTCTTTTCTTTAGATAGAAACCGCTTTAGTCTTCCCAGCCACCAAAACTGAACAAAAAATCTGAAAAACATAAAAAACGTTTTGCGAAATCTTTTATTCCGCATGAGTCGGATCAGTTCACCCATCCTTGTCCACTCCTATTTCCATATTCATGATTGGACAAGCATGTGTGCTGTCCTAAGTTAGCTATTAGTCTTCTGATTCAGGATCCGCCTCTGCTTTTTCAAGGATTTCAGCGGCCATTTTTTCAAATCGTTTTGATTTGTTAAAAAAGAAGTTGGCAAATTTCTCGAGAATTTCCGATTTAACCAGAACAACCGAACCTTTTCTAGCATCACCAAAAACGACAAATTTTTCGCCTGGTTGAATATTCAATTCCTCCCGAGCTTCCGCAGGGATTACCACCTGGCCTCTTTCACCTATACTCGTTGTTCCAAAAAACTTCCCATGATGCATCATGGTCAACACCTCCTATATGTAGGATAAATCATACTATTCATACCAACAACAAAGTTCACAGAATTTACATGTGGCGATTTTGTGTCTGTTGAGTTTTATGAAAACTTGCCGATTGGGGGGAAGGGAGCCCATAAGGTGGGATAGCGATGTTGTGGTACTTAGCCTAAAAGGCAAGTAAATATATTCTGGCCGTGACAATTTTCCGCTTGTTCTGGAGGTCTTGTCCCATAGACCGTTAGCTTCTTTCGGACAACTTTTTGCCTTTTCTCGAATTCTTGTCCATTAGACCGCTTCTTTTGGACAACTTTTCGCCTTCCTCCAAATTGTTGTCCATTAGACCGCTTCTTTTGGACAACTTTTCGCTTTTTTCTCGAATTCTTGTCCATTAGACTGCTTCTTTTGGACAACTTTTCGCTTTTTCTCGAATTCTTGTCCATTAGACCGTTTCTATTGGACAACTTTTCGCCTTTTCTCGAATTCTTGTCCATTAGACCGTTTCTATTGGACAACTTTTCGCCTTTTCTCGAATTCTTGTCCATTAGACCGCTTCTATTGGACAACTTTTCGCCTTTTCTCGAATTCTTGTCCATTAGACTGCTTCTATTGGACAACTTTTCGCCTTTTCTCGAATTCTTGTCCATTAGACCGCTTCTATTGGACAACTTTTCGCTTTTTCTCGAATTCTTGTCCATTAGACCGCTTCTATTGGACAACTTTTCGCCTTTTCTCGAATTCTTGTCCATTAGACCGCTTCTATTGGACAACTTTTCGCTTTTTCTCGAATTCTTGTCCATTAGACCGCCCTCTATCGGACAACTTTTCGCTTTTCACCAAATTGTTGTCCATTAGACCGCTTCTATCAGACAACTTTTCGCTTTCCACCAAATTCTTGTCCATTAGACTGCTTCTTTCGGACAACTTTTCGCCTTTTCTCGAATTCTTGTCCATTAGACCGCTTCTATTGGACAACTTTTCGCTTTTTCTCGAATTCTTGTCCATTAGACCGCTTCTATTGGACAACTTTTCGCTTTTTCTCGAATTCTTGTCCATTAGACCGCCTCTATCGGACAACTTTTCGCTTTTTCTCAAATTCTTGTCCATTAGACTGCTTCTATTGGACAACTTTTCGCCTTTTCCCAAATTCTTGTCCATTAGACTGCTTCTATTGGACAACTTTTCGCTTTTCACCAAATTCTTGTCCATTAGACCGCTTCTTTCGGACAACTTTTCGCCTTTTCTCGAATTCTTGTCCATTAGACTGCTTCTATTGGACAACTTTTCGCTTTTCACCAAATTCTTGTCCATTAGACCACTTCTTTCGGACAACTTTTCGCCTTTTCTCGAATTCTTGTCCATTAGACCGCTTCTTTCGGACAACTTTTCGCTTTTTCTCGAATTCTTGTCCATTAGACTGCTTCTATTGGACAACTTTTCGCCTTTTCTCAAATTCTTGTCCATTAGACCACTTCTTTTGGACAACTTTTCGCTTTTCACCAAATTCTTGTCCATTAGACCGCTTCTTTTGGACAACTTTTCGCCTTTTCTCGAATTCTTGTCCATTAGACCGCTTCTTTTGGACAACTTTTCGCCTTTTCTCGAATTCTTGTCCATTAGACTGCTTCTATTGGACAACTTTTCGCTTTTCACCAAATTGTTGTCCATTAGACCGCTTCTATCAGACAACTTTTCGCTTTCCACCAAATTCTTGTCCATTAGACCGCTTCTTTTGGACAACTTTTCGCCTTTTCCCGAATTCTTGTCCATTAGACCACTTCTATTGGACAACTTTTCGCTTTTCACCAAATTGTTGTCCATTAGACTGCTTCTATTGGACAACTTTTCGCTTTCCACCAAATTCTTGTCCATTAGACTGCTTCTTTCGGACAACTTTTCGCTTTTCACCAGGTTCTCGTCCATTACAATTCTTCTCTTTCAACCAAAAAAGAGAACCTCCGATTATTAGGGAGGTTCTTTCTACTTTTTCATATGGTCCTGTAGTATTTGTTTTTTAGGATACACTGCGCCCTGTTTGTAACGGTTCCTTCTTGATTAAACCAAGTGCTTGTGCGGTGGAAGCATGAATTTCGTGAAATAAATCCGAATTATCCACAAGTGATTTACCATAAGACGGAATCATTTCTTTCAGTTTTGGCTCCCAAACCTTTAAGTATTGCGGGAAGCATTTTTTGATTACTTCAAGCATGACATGAACGGCGGTAGAAGCCCCTGGCGAAGCTCCGAGTAACGCCGCAACTGAGCCATCAGCTGCACTGATTACCTCCGTACCAAATTGCAGCGTTCCTTTACCGCCTGTCTCCGTATCCTTAATGACCTGCACCCGCTGTCCTGCTACCACGATATCCCAGTCTTCGCTTTTTGCATTTGGTACAAAATCGCGCAGTTCTTCGATTCGTTGTTCTTTCGATAACATTAGCTGCTGAATCAGATATTTGGTTAATGGAATATTTTTTGCCCCTGCTGCCAACATGGTAAATACATTGTTTGGCTTTACAGAAGCGATTAAATCCATATTTGAACCCGTTTTTAAAAACTTTGGTGAGAAGCCGGCGAACGGGCCAAATAATAATGACTTCTTGTTATCGATATATCTTGTATCAAGATGCGGTACAGACATTGGTGGTGCGCCAACTGCTGCTTTGCCATACACCTTTGCATGATGCTTAGCAACAACATCCGGATTTTTGCAGACTAAAAATAAGCCGCTGACTGGGAAGCCGCCAACATGTTTGCTCTCTGGAATCCCAGTCTTTTGCAATAAAGGCAGACTGCCACCGCCGCCGCCAATGAAGACAAACTTGGCTCTATGGCGTTCAATGTAACCACTGTCAATATTCCATACCTTTAATTCCCATAGACCGTCAGTAGTGCGTTTAATATCTTCTACTTGATGTTTGTATTTGATAGCTACATCCTGCTTCTTTAGGTGGTCAATCAACATCCGCGTTAATGCGCCAAAATTGACATCCGTGCCTGAATCAATTTTCGTCGCCGCTATCGGTTCATTTGAGTTGCGGCCTTCCATAATTAGCGGAATCCATTCTTTTAATTTTTTCGGATCATCGGAAAATTCCATTCCTTGAAACAATAGGTTGTTCGAAAGCGCTTTAAAACGTTTCCGTAAAAAAGCAACATTTGATTCCCCTTGGACTAAACTCATATGCGGCAATGGCATGATAAAGTCCTGTGGATTACGAATTAAATTGTGGTTAACAAGATAAGACCAAAACTGCCTGGAAACTTGAAACTGTTCATTTATTTTGATTGCTTTACTTATATCAATCGATCCGTCTGGTTTTTCGACGGTGTAGTTAAGCTCACACAATGCTGAGTGTCCCGTTCCCGCGTTATTCCATTCATTAGAGCTTTCCTCTCCCGCGTTTTCGAGCTTCTCAAACACTGTGATGTTCCATTCCGGCACCAATTCCTTCAAGAGTGTCCCTAATGTTGCACTCATGATTCCAGCGCCGATTAAGATAACGTCTGTAGTTGATTGTTGGTTACTCATTTCTCCCATCCCTTATACCCCTATGATTTTCAGAAAGGGTGTAAGCTCCCCCCAGTTCGTCATCCTCACGTGCCAGGGCATAAATAGTATACACCTTTTCCAGATCAACCTGTTTATAGTGTAACACTATTATTTATAGATTTAAAATATTTAATATTATATGATGGCAAATGGGTTATTTGCAGGAGTTTATTTCACGATGTTCATTTGCTCACCAACTAAAAGCGTTTTAAAATTAATTCATTTTACAGGAAATGAATGGTATTTATAGCCATTTGAAAGTAAAATAAACATGTAATCAACTATTTTAATAAGGGGCGGATCATAATGATTATTGTAACGACTGAAAAAGTCGCGAACCATAAAGTGACGGAAGTATTAGGACCAGTATTTGGTTTGACTGTAAGGGCCCGAGGAATTGGGAAGGATATTATGGCCTCCTTTAAAGGGCTGGTAGGCGGAGAAATTAATCAATATACAGAGATGCTCGAGGACGCCAGAAAACAGGCAATCGACCGTATGGTGAAGAATGCAGCGGCAATGGGGGCAAACGCGATTATTATGATGCGCTTTGACTCAGGTGAAATTGGTCAAAATATGAGTGAAATTGTAGCTTATGGTACAGCGGTTATAGTTGAAAAGGAATAACCTATGAAATGGATTATAGGCTTTTACGGTATCCAGCTCATCATTTTAGTTATCTTAATTATTAGCTCGTGGCTCATTTGGGACCGCCGCTTCAAAACAAAACACGGACTACGAGTACCTAAAGGCTTCATTCGTACAAATGAGGTATCCATTGATCCAACAACCAACAAGAAAATGGTTGTTTATTTCAACCCGGAAACCGGGGAACGTTTTTATAAAGAAGAATAATCATTCACATAAAACTATTTAGAAGCCTGATGTTTTAGTCTCGAAGGTCTCTAAGTAGTTTTATTTTTTGTGAAAATTTTTAGAAATAACTTCTTATATTTTTCATATCTCCTTTAAATACTAAGGAATGAAAGGGGTATGAAAATGAGGATATTAAAATTTTCAAACATTTTGCTAATCTTTATGATGGTTGTTTTTAGCGGCTGTGCAAAAACAGAGGAAAAGGAGAATACGTCCACTGTGTCCAAACAGGAGAAAACGGCTGACTTGGACAAACGATTAGCCGGCGGGCAGTTAGGTAGTGACAGTATCGCTTTTATTGGCGGGGGGAACAGCAACAAGGTTTGGGTTGCCGATGCCAAATATCACAAGTTAATTTCGATGATTGATATGGGTGGTCCCAAACCAAAGCGCACTAAAAACCTTTATCCAGATTTAAATGATACCCATGCGATTACTTTTTCCAAGGATTTCAAGACAGCTTATACTGTCGACTGGTTTAATTATGATCAGCCGTCACAGGTGATTGCCTTTGATCCCGTTAGCTTCAAGGAACTATGGCGGGCGCCGGCTGGCAAAGGCGGCCATCACTCAGCCCTATCACCTGATGATAAATACTTGTATGTGGCCAATGAACATGGTGGTACCATTTCTGTCATTGACACTCAGTCCCGTAAGAAGATAAAGGACCTGCCAACAGGGAAAGGACCCGACTACATTACACCATCAATGTATTGGGAGGGAAAAGTCATCAACTCCCCCTATCTTTGGGCGAGTATCGACCAGGAAAATAAGGTCATTGCGATTGATTGGAAAACAAATGAAATTGTCAAAGAGATTCCTGTTGATGGGATGATGCATGGAATCAACCTGACTCCTGATGGAAAACAGGTCTGGGTCTGTGTGATGGGTGCTAAAAATATCACTATTATTGATGTTGACAGTATGAAAGTAAAGAAAAAGCTGCCATTTAAAGAGTCTCCCATCCATCTATCCTTTAGTCCAGATGGAAACTATGCCTATCTTGCCGCCGGTGGAAATGAAAAACAGTTATTCAAACTTTCCACAAAGGATTATAAAACCAAGTGGAATTCCACCGCGACTTCCATTCCAGGCCATACAGGAATTAGCCCGGATGGCAAAGAATTATGGACACTTAATCATGGGATGGATACGAAGCGTTATCCGTATAACTTAGGGGAGAAAACTTTAAGTGGCGTTCAAATTTGGGACACCGATAACGGGGAGCTGATTAATGAAATTCCTGCTGAAGGAATGCCACATGAGATTCAATTTGTACCATACTCAGCAGTTGGCAAAATACCAGCTCAAAGTCATCCAGAGGATGCAAAGGGGAAGGCTGGCAATGATGAATCGTCGAAAGCCAACTCTGTTGATGCCCAGGCTCAGGAAATTTATAACCGCAGCTGTATGCAATGTCACGCCGCAGACCTCTCTGGAAAGGACGGGCCAAACCTGCAAAAGGTCGGTTCCCGGATGACAGAGGACGAACTGTATAAACAAATAAAAAATGGAAAAGGCATGATGCCTAGCGGACTTGTTTCCGATAAAGAAGCAAAAATTTTAGCAGAATGGCTGGCTAAACAGAAGTAATGTTCCCATGCTGAAAACCCCTTTGTTTGTTATTAAAGGGGTTTTCCGTATGTCATTAAGGCTTGCTTTTTCTCGGAAAGGCACGCGGTTACTCTCGTTCGGCACCGTTTCTCCCGTTCGACACCAGATTACTCTCGGATAGCACACAGTTTCTCCCGTTCGACACACTTTTCTCCCGTTCAGCACGCGGTTTCTCCCGTTCGACACCAAATTACTCTCGGATAGCACACAGTTTCTCCCGTTCGGCACACTTTTCTCTCGTTCGGCACGGTTTCTCCCGTTCAGCACGCGGTTTCTCCCGTTCGACACCAGATTACTCCCGGATAGCACACAGTTTCTCCCGTTCGACACACTTTTCTCTCGTTCGGCACCGTTTCTCCCGTTCAACACACTTTTCTCTCGTTCGGCACCGTTTCTCCCGTTCAGCACACAGTTTCTCCCGTTCGACACCAGATTACTCTCGGATAGCACACAGTTTCTCCCGTTCGACACACTTTTCTCTCGTTCGGCACACTTTACTCCCGTTCGGCACACTTTTCTCTCGTTCAGCACGCGGTTTCTCCCGTTCGACACCAGATTACTCTCGGATAGCACACAGTTTCTCCCGTTCGACACACTTTTCTCCCGTTCAGCACGCGGTTTCTCCCGTTCGACACCAGATTACTCTCGGATAGCACACAGTTTCTCCCGTTCGACACACTTTTCTCTCGTTCGGCACCGTTTCTCCCGTTCAGCACACAGTTTCTCCCGTTCGACACCAGATTACTCTCGGATAGCACACGGTTTCTCCCGTTCGACACACTTTTCTCTCGTTCGGCACCGTTTCTCCCGTTCAGCACACAGTTTCTCCCGTTCGACACCAGATTACTCTCGGATAGCACACGGTTTCTCCCGTTCGACACACTTTTCTCTCGTTCGGCACACAATTACTCTCGTTCAGCATCGCAGCCGGAATTATTTTGTTTCTTCTCCCGTTGCCACCGGATTGTCATCATAGGAGACCCAGTCGCTATAGCTGCCGGCATATAGCTTTATCCGCTGGTAGCCGGCCATTTTTAAGGCCATATAGTTTGGTGTGGCGGTTACGCCGGAACCGCAGTAGACAATAATCGGCTCGTCTTGGTTGAGTTTCGCAAATCTCTTTTTCTGTTCTTCCGCTGTTTTAAATGTACCGTTGTCCAATCCTTCCGCCCAAAACTTATGGATGGCGCCGGGAATATGGCCAGGGATGCGATCGATGGGTTCCACTTCTCCCAGATAACGGGCTCTGTCCCGGGAGTCGATTAAAATCGGTGATTTTTTCTTGTTCGCGACGATGTCCTTTACTTCGTCATAGGTTGCTAGCATCTCGTTTCGCAGCTTGACGTCAAATTGAGCTGGTGAAGTTTGCGGCACGTCCTGCGTTGTTGGATAGCCAGCTTCCACCCAGCCGTTAAAGCCCTCATTTAACACATATACCTGGTCATGGCCGATAAAGGAAAGCAGCCACCAGAAGCGCGCGGCAAACTGCCCTTCTCCGGTATCATAGGCAACAACCGTTTTCGTTTGGTCGATTCCTGCCTTCTCAATCTCGTGCTTGAATTGATTGACAGCGGGGAGCGGATGCCTTCCTCCATGCTGGGAGACAGGTGCCGACAGTTGTTTTTCTAAATGAAAGTAGACTGCCCCGGGAACATGACTTTCTTGATAGAGTTGCTCTCCTTTGTTCGAATTCCCTAATTCAAAGCGACAATCCACAATGATTACCTGCTCATTATCTAGCTGCTCTATCAGCCATTCTTTATTCACTGTAAAACCCACGTTAACCACCCCTTACTAGTAAAATACCATTTTATCTAATTTTAGCAGAAATAGTTTGATTCTTCCCAAAAATACATCCGCTACTTGGCTCACAATGCGCCATTCAGCTTTTCATAGATCTTCAGCAATTGCCCCCGCTCTTCCTCAGTTAATTTTTGAAAAAGATTACCTCTCAGGGTGGCGCCTTCTTTGTTGGCCTTCTGTACCATCTCCATTCCGCGAGAGGTAATGTCTAAGTAGATAATCCGCCGATCGGATTCATCTAACACTCGTATCGCTAATTGTTTCTTTACCAATTTTTCCGACAGATGGGTTAGCGTGGGCGGGGTCAATCCCAAGACTTTCGCTATATCAGAGGGGCGGCTTTTTCCATTTTCCAATAAATGCGCGAGAACAAGAATATGGGAAATGCCGAGATCCTCATTAAACTGTTTATTCCACTGGATGATTAAATTATTAGTAACCTTATCCATAAAATGAATAAGTTCAAAAATAGTTTGTTCCTTCATTATTCTACATCCTCGCTTTCTACAAATACAGGCCCCTCATCTCGGAGAAGGGGCCTGTATAAAACATACCTTTTATTGTGCTGAGAATCCACCGTCAATCACAAGTTCAGCACCGTTGATGTAAGATGATTCGTCTGAGGCTAAGAACAAGGCCGCGTTGGCGATATCCTCAGGCTTGCCTAATCGCTGCAGTGGCGTTGCTTGGATTAACCGGCCAAGGAGCTCCTTCGATGTGCTCAAACCTTTCGTCATTGGTGTTTCAATAATTCCTGGGAACAGTGCATTTACACGCACTCCCTGCCAGCCAAAAGTAGTTGCAGCTGCTTTCGAAATCGCACGCACTGCTCCTTTTGACGCGGAGTAATGGTTATATCCTTGACCGATTTGTGCCGTATAAGAAGAGATATTGATGATGGATCCCTTCTTCTGTGCAGCCATATACGGTGCCACATGTTTCATTCCTGCGAATGGACCAAATCCATTAATAGCCAGCATTTTCTGCCAGTCATCCAAATTAATCTCTTGGAATGATTTTTCCGAAGAAATCCCGGCATTGTTGACAAGGATATCGATTTTGCCAAAACGGTCATTTACTTCCTTCGCTAGTGCCTGCCAGTCTTCATCAGAGGCGACATTTAGCTTCATCCCATAAACATTTTCCTTTTGATTTGCCTTTTCCAGAGCTGCCTCATTGATATCAGCGGCAATTACGATTGCGCCTTCACTGCTGAACAGATCAACCATGGATTCACCAATACCAGAAGCTCCACCAGTAATAATTGCCACTTTGTTATCTAAACGTCCCATTGAAAAATATCCCCTTTGTTAAAAATTTATTAAATATAGTTGCTGTTTTTTAAATCGCTAATAAAACTGAAAAATCGCTAATATCTCCTTAAAAATCGCTAATAAAACTGGAAAATCGCTAATATCTCATTGAGAATCGCTAGTATAATTAGAAATGACTAATTAGCGTAATTTGATTGAACCGCCATCGACCATAATGGTTTGGCCTGTAATATAATTGGCTGCGTCACTTGCTAGGAATACTGCTACCTGGCCGATATCCTGCTCTGGATCACCGAGGCGACGCAGTGGTATTTTGTTCAGCATTTCCTGATATAATTGCGGGGCGCTGTCACGCCATTGCTCAACACCAGGTGTTAGCGCAATTGGTGAAATCAAGTTGACATTAATTCCCTCCGGACCCCATTCATTTGCAGCGACACGGGAAATCGCCCGAATCGCTTCTTTTGCAGCTGCATAAGAAGTTTGCGTAACCTGTCCATCAAGTCCGGCCCCAGAAGCAAAATTAATGACTTTCCCCTTGGTTTTCTTTAATTCAGGATAAGCGGCCTGCATAAAGTGAAACGTTGGATAAAAGCCTGTCCCAAATGATAAGTCCAAATGCTCCTGCGTTGTTTCGGTGAAAAGTGCCTGTCTAGAGACATGAGCATTATTGACCAGAATATCCAATTTTCCAAATCTCGTTACTACGGCAGCAACAATCTCATTGACATTTTCTTTTACTGAGATATCTTTGATAAACAGTAACCCCTCTGTAAATTGATTGACCTCAGCCAATGTTGCTTTACCCTTCTCCTCGTTTACATCAATGATGGCGATGTGTGCGCCTTCCTTCGCCATTGCTAGGGCAATTCCCCTGCCAATGCCGGAAGCGCTTCCAGTGATAATTGCAACTTTCCCCTTAAGTTTCATTCGTATTACCCCTTTTATTTAGATGTCTAAATATTTCACACTTAAATACTAGCAAGTTATTCGATAGTTTGCAACTTTTTAAACTTGTTTAACTGTGTAAATTTAAACATCTATTCATAGGTGGTTCTCCAGCCTCACTTACGGTTAGTTAAACCAATCGGACCTTTACGGGTAGTTAATCTTTTTACCGCTTGACCGCCTTTTTCTCCCCAATGGGCAAGACAGACTCTGCACTTGTTGTTTTAGCCCTTGCTAGCAGGTAAAAAAACTTAACCAATTGGCGAGTCTTAATTTGAGGACATAGGCGTAGTTGCACCTGCCTATCCCTTATACAAATATTTCCTTTAGACGAAAAAATCTCGACTTTACCATAAGCCGAGATTTTTTACTGAAAAGCAGCGTGTTAGGACCACGTCCCTTTTTCCGTCGCCATTTAATATAGCCGCATATGACCTCTTAAAAGGAAAATTACTCTAGTAAACTATAAATTGGGTATTTGCCAATCGATCGCTTCCATCCCAATTTTGCGCAAAATGGCATTGGTGCGGGAAAATGGCTTGCTGCCAAAGAAACCCCTGTTAGCCGAAAATGGGCTCGGGTGGGGGGATTTTAAAATAAAATGGTGTGAAGAGGTAATTAATTGTTGTTTTTGCTGAGCAAAGTTTCCCCACAGGATAAACACTACCGGTGTCTTCCTGCCGTTCAATGTTTCTATCACCTTATCAGTGAAGTTCTCCCAGCCGAGACCTTGATGTGAATTTGGTGATCCCGCCCGGACAGTTAACACTGCATTCAGCATTAATACACCTTGCTGAGCCCACTTAACCAAGTATCCATTATTGGGAATGTAACAACCTAAATCCGCCTCCAGCTCTTTGTAAATATTTTTTAGTGATGGGGGGATTCCGACTCCCGGTTTCACGGAAAAACTTAACCCATGCGCCTGCCCCGGTCCATGATAAGGATCCTGACCAATAATCACGACCTTTGTTCCACTATACGGCGTGTAGTGAAGCGCATTATAAATATCATACATGTCAGGATAGATCTGTTTCGTCTTGTATTCCTGATACAAAAATTTCCGCAATTGCTGATAATATGGTTTCGTAAACTCAACCTCAAGAAACGGTGCCCAGTCATTTTTTAAAATAGCCATTGCGATCCTACTCTCTTTTCTAAAAAATTGTACCCAGTTTCATTATAAGAGTGGCTGTTTTACGTATCAATACCAGGGTAAAAAGGCTGCGTTTCTTTACTCGAAGCGCATGAGAAAGAGTCGTGATGGTAAAAAGGGGACGCTACGAAATCAGAATTAACTTTTTTTAATTGAAGAAATAATCAACAATTCCTAATTTTCAACACTCCCCTTATGCTAAACTGGTTGTAAATAATAGGAAGGATGGGATGGAAGAATGGATAACATCCGGCAGGAAAAACTGGAATGCACAGATGATCAGCGTATCAATCAATTTTTAAGCGAGGCACGGACGGGGTATCTTGGCTTAACAGATGGGGAGTTTCCTTATGTAGTACCATTAAATTTCGTCTGGCTGAATGGGGCTCTATATTTTCACGGTGCGGCACATGGGCGAAAAATTGACTTAATTCAAGCTAATCCAAACTGCTGCTTTACTGTTGCCGAGGATTTTGGAACGATGGTCAGTCCTATACCAGCCAAGACGGATACTGCTTATATGAGTGTAATGCTGTTTGGCAAACTTGATAGGGTAACGGACCTAAGTGAAGCAACCGCAGCAATGCAAGCAATGCTGGATAAGTACGTGCCGGGCTACTATGATAAAAGCCTGTCGCCATCCCATGTTAAAAAATACCGCTCTTCTCTAGGCAGTTACACAGCCGTCTATAGGCTCACTCCAAGCGCCCGAACAGCAAAAGAAAACCGTTTAGACCCGCAATTAGCCTTTTATCCTGGTAGGAGCGTTACGATGGATAGCTAAAAATAGTGCCAGGCACCCCCCCGTTTTCTAAAATGTGGATGGTGGGTGGTGCCTAGCACTTATCGTTATTTCGTAATAATAATATCTTCTGCAGTTACATCACTGCCGAAATATGGTTTTAAATTCTCGTTGTAATCTTGTTCAAAGAAACCATTTTTGTTTAATTTGGTGATTTCCTTATTCGTCCAATCTAACAGTGATTTGTTTCCTTTTTTAACAGCTGGAGCAATGTATTGATTCGGTCCCAATGTTTTAATTCCAACTGTGAAATCTGGATGGTCTTTGCTCCAAGCGTATAGGTAGGAGTTATCGTCAGCCAAGGCCACGGCCCGGCCATTCTTTAATGCGTTAAATTGTTGTGTTTTTGAATCATATTTTTGCAGTTTCACATCTTTTTGCTCAGTAGTAAAGTAATTCTCCGCCGTTGTTCCTTTATTGACAATTAATTCTTTCCCTTTCAATTGGTCAACACTGGTGATCGGTTCATCCTTTGGTGAAACGATACCAATTGAAACCTTCATATACGGTTCAGCAAAGTCGACGACCTGCTTCCGTTCAGGAGTTACTGTAAAGTTGGCTAATACGATATCTACTTTATTGGATTTTAAGGCATCAACACGGCTGTTGGCATTTACTTGAACAAATTTAACTTTAACGTCCAAATCCTTGGCAATTTGTTTAGCTAAAGCAATATCATAGCCCTGACGCTGACCGTCCTTATCCACCCATCCGTATGGCGGAAGATCACCGAAAACAGCCACTTTAATCTCTCCATTTTTCTGGATTGCTGAGACGCTGGATGGATTACTGGATCCGCTGTCTGATGATGATGACTGGCCGCAACCCGAAAGTGCCAGTCCTAGTGTAAGTACAGTTGCTGATAGTAAACCTTTTACCAATGATTTCTTCATGACTCTTCACTCCATTTATTGTTTTTATATCTTGATGTGATTAAAAATCCATACTTTCAAGGAATGTTTGTGCCCGATTGGTCTGCGGCTTGATAAAAAATTGTTCCCCCGCCGTCTGCTCGAGAATTTTTCCATCCTCAAGAAACAGGATTTTATCGGCAATTTGCCGGGCAAAATTCATTTCGTGGGTTACAACCACCATCGTCATCTTATCCTTGGCTAATCGCAGGATAATTTCGAGAACGCCACGGACCATTTCTGGATCAAGTGATGCCGTAACCTCATCAAACAGCATCAGCTTGGGATTTAGCTCCAGCGCACGGACAATCGCCACCCGCTGTTTCTGCCCGCCGGAGAGCTGCCGCGGATAAGCATCGGCATATTGCTCCATACCAACTTCCTTAAGTAAACTTAAGGCCTGTTCGGTGGCTTCAGCTTTATTGCGCCGCTGAACCTTCATTGGACCAAGGAGGATATTCTCCATAACAGTCAGGTTGGGAAATAAATCATAACTTTGAAAAACCATCCCAATCTGTTGGCGCAGTTCACGCCAAACTTTTTCCGACGGCTGGATTGTCTCCCCATTGAAAACAATCGAACCAGCTTGATAATCCTCGAGTCCATTTAAACAGCGAATCAAAGTGCTTTTTCCTGATCCCGACGGCCCTAGGAGGACGACCACATTACCTTCGTCAACCTCAAAACTGATGTCCCGCAGCACTTGTTTGTCACCATAAGATTTCTCTAAATGTTCTACCTTTAACAGATGCTCAGCCATTTGTCTTCTCCTTTCCCCGTCGCTCTAACCGTTTTGCCCACCAGGAAAGCGGATAGCATAAAATAAAATATAAAATAAAGATAAACCCATAGACCCAAAGGGCTCCATCCTGATATTCCTGTCTGCTTGCCTCAATGATTTGCTGTCCGACATTGATGACATCCATCACACTGATGAGTAACAGCAATGAGGTTGTCTTAATGATTCTAGTCATCAGATTAATACTTGCGGGAATCATTAGATGAATCGACTGCGGCAGCAGCACATAGCGATAAAGCTGCAAGCGATTTAAGCCAATTGCCTTTCCGGCGTCGACTTGATGCTGCGGAACTGAAATTAACGCACCGCGGACGATGTCGCTCATTTCTGCCGCCATCCACAAACTAAACACGAGAATTCCCACTGTATTTGAATCTAAGTTCATGTTAAAACTTTGCGGCAGGATATAATAAAATAAGAACAACAGCACAACGGTCGGCACGAAGCGGAAGAACTCCAAATACACGCGCAAAATCGCCAGTAATAGAGGATTTTTAAACGTCTTAAGAACTCCTAGAATGACCCCGAGTAAGCCCCCAATTAGAATAGCCAAGAAGGCAATTTTCGCAGAAACATACAGACCACCGAGGATTCGTTGAAGGTTGATACCGTCAAAGAAGATATTAATTCCCAAATGTTCCATAACGCACCTTCTTTTCTAACCATGTCAATAAGATCGACAATGGAATTAAAATGACGGCATATGCCAAAACCAGCAACAGCAAATATTCGTTTGTATGGTAATACATACCTATCAAGTCAAGCGCTGTATTGGTCAATTCCGGAATCGCCAAAACGGTAAAGATTGACGTTTCCTTGATGAGAAAAATAATATTTGCGGCAAATGCCGGGACACTGAGCGTCAACCCTTGGGGAAAAATGATATACCGTGCCAGCTGAAATTGATTTAACCCGATTGCCAGCCCTGACTCAACTTGGGATCTAGGCACTCCATGCAAGCCCCCGAGAAATCCTTCTGCCATATAGCCGCCACCGAGAAACATAATGCCGATAACGCCGCAAACTTGGGCCGGAATTTTGATTCCAATCTCAGGAAGGCCATAATAAATAAAAAATAACTGAATCAATAATGGCGTATTCCTTGATAATTCTACATAAGCTGCGGACAGCTTCCGTAGAAAAGGGATCTGAAAATATTGGATAAAGCTGCACAAAAGACCGATAATAGCCGCGCCCATGATTCCAAAAAAGGACAGCTTTAACGTCAGCCAAAGTCCTTGTCCGAACAGAGGAATACTCTCTTCAATGACAGTCCAATTCATCGTATGCCCCCCTTTGAAATAATTTTGATGCACTCTCGTAAGATAGATAGCTTTATAGCTATTTCAATATTAAATATCCGTTCAGTGAACAATTTCTAATCTCAGTTGAATGTTTCCCTTGCCCCCTAGATATCAAATATTCTTTATTTTAAAATAACGTATTTATTTTACTGCAAATAGGTTAGAAAAACAATAATATTCCTATAGAATTTGTCGGCTTTGGATATGCAAGAAGTATAAATCATCTGATTTTTTCCATACGATTAAGTGAAATCAACGTAATTGAATTTTTTCGGCCTGTTTGGATATTGGTCTTTAATTAAGGAAATAGTAATAATTGGTGGATTACACCTACTAACATCGATGTGGAGGGATCTGATTTGAATATTCGTGAAGGATTAATCCCAACTGTATTAGGTTCAGCGGTCACAGCCACTGGTTATGCACTGAAGCAAAAACGAGGCTCCAACAAAATGATTGCCAACACCGTATTTGGGTTCGGTTTGGCCCACATTGTCTTGGGGGCAATTGACCTAGTCGAACATCGTCGTTAGTAAAAAAACAGTGCCCGGAGCCACCTAAGTAATGTCGTTCTATTCGACAAAATACGGTGGTGCCAGGCACTAATTTTTTATTTTGCAGTTTGACCGCCGTCAACCGCAAGATTTACTCCTGTGATATAAGCAGCTTTGTCTGAACATAGCCATACTGCGGCATTGGCTTGGTCTTCCGGTTTACCCATCCGCCCTAGTGGAATATCATTCTCAACATAGGCAGCTTGTTCGGGAACCTCTTTTTTCCATGCTTCAACAGCTGGAGTTAACGTCATTCCGGGGCAAATAGAGTTTACCCGGATACCTTTTTTGGCATACTCTAAGGCAACTGATTTCGTCAATCCATTTACCGCCCATTTTGACGCACTGTATGCGGCCAAATTTTCTGAACCAAGTAATCCAGAGGTTGAGGCTGTGTTGACTATTGCTCCGCCACCTGATTCAAGCATTGCAGCAATTTCATGTTTTAAACAATAATATAAGCCGGTTGTATTCACTTGAAGGCAGCGGTCCCAATCCGCTGAATTTGTTTCGACAACAGGCTTTGAAGGTGCACCAATTCCTGCGTTATTATGAGCCCAGTCCAATCTTCCGTATAGCTCCAATGTTTGCTGAACTAAACGTACAACTTGTTCCTCTTTAGCCACATTGCAAAATACAAACGAAGCTTCACCGCCTGATTCTTTAATCAAACGAACAGTTTCTTGACCTAATTGTTCATTGATATCTGAAACAACAACCTTTGCTCCCTCTGTTGCAAAAGCAAGTGCACTAGCTCGTCCAATCCCACTTCCAGCTGCTGTGACAATTCCAACCTTATCCTCCATTAAGCTTGCCATCCATATTCCTCCCCTTTGTGTTTTCATTTCTCCAGAAAGATTCCATACCCATATTGTCTATTTCCTAACGACTATTGCTTATAAAATAGGAAAGAGTTAATGTATTGGCCTCTTTCATTCACAAGTTAAAACAGCGTAGACATCTATATAATTATGACTGAAAATTCAGTATATTACAACTGAAGATAACTCCTTTTTACGTTATCAATAGAATAGATCTATACCATGAAAACATTATTTAATAGTTTGTTCCACCTTGAACAGATGGCAAAAAAAGCTGAACAAGATCATCTAATCAAGATGCCTTGTCAGCCTTTTTTGCATTTAATCATACCCCTTAATTATTATTCAATAAATAGACCCGTGTTTCATAAGGCTTTAATGTAAATTCCCGTCTTAATTTCTGGTCAGTTATGTCATAGTTATAGTTGGTAAGAACCAATTGCGACCGATGATAGGAAACACCCGAAGGTACCTTAAATCGTGTGCTTTGATTAGAAAAATTATTGATCACCAATGCCTTTTTCTCGCCTAATGTACGTGTATAAACAAAGAGCCTTGGTTGATTTGCTAATAATAGTTGATACGTTCCATAAACAAATAACTGCTGTTCTTTTCGCAAGCGGATTAATTTTTTATAAAAATTTAAAATGGAGTCGGGATCATCTAGTTGTTGTGCTACATTGATGTTTGGATAATTTGGATTTACCTTCATCCATGTGCTATTTGCAGTCGTAAACCCTGCCATGCTGTCAGCCGACCATTGCATCGGGGTCCGGGAATTATCGCGGCCCTGCTTCCAAATCACCTTCATAATTTCATCATGCGGGCGCCCTTTTGCCGCTTCAAGCTTGTAATAATTAATCATCCCGACATCATTGTAATCGTCGATAGCAGGGAATTGGACGTTCGTCATACCAATTTCCTGCCCCTGGTAGATGAACGGCGTACCTTTCATTAAGAAGTATAGCGTGCCGAGCATTTTGGCACTTTCCTTCCAATACTGCTTATCGTCTCCCCAGCTTGATACACGGCGAGTCTGATCATGGTTTTCGATAAATAATGCGTTCCAACCCCGGCCTTCAAGTCCGGTCTGCCATTTCGATAGATTTTTCTTAAGGGCCAGTACATCAACTTTACCGTCAGCATTCTTTTCCCAAAGTCTTAAGAATTCAAACTGAAAAATCATATTGAAATAGCCGTTTTCCTCGCTAACCCATTTGTCAGCATCTTCAAGCCCGACACCATTTGCTTCGCCTACCGTCATGATGTCATAATTTTTGATCGTCTTTTGTGAGAATTCAGTGAGAAACTCATCGATTCCTTCTACATTCATCATTTTTGGAAAACAAGAAACATATTCTAACTGCTCTGGGTTTGGCATATCGAGTAACCCCGGCTCTTTTTTAATATGAGAGATGGCATCAACGCGGAACCCATCGATGCCTTTATTGAGCCACCAGTTGACCATTTCGTACAAAGCATTACGTACAGCTGGGTTCTCCCAATTCAAATCCGGCTGCCGCTCTGAGAAAAGATGGAGAAAATACTGGCCCGACAGTTCATCGTATTTCCATGCTGAGCCATTAAAGATGGACTCCCAATTATTGGGTTCTTTACCATCCTTACCGTCCCGCCATATATACCAATCCCGTTTCGGATTGTCCTTTGATGACCTTGATTCAATGAACCATGGATGTTCATCGCTTGTATGATTAATCACTAAATCTAAGATCAATTTCATCCCGCGTTTATGAACCTCATGTAGAAGTTCATCAAAATCAGCCATTGATCCAAAGTCCTGCATAATATCTTGATAATCAGAAATATCATAGCCGTTATCATCATTAGGGGATTTGTACATTGGACAGATCCAAATGACATCGATACCAAGGTCTTTTAAGTAATCTAGTTTTTCGATAATCCCTCTGATATCGCCAATACCGTCACCGTTGCTATCCATAAAACTTCGTGGATAAATCTGGTAAACAACACTTTCCTTCCACCATACCTTTTTCATACATAAGACCTCCAAAAAACGTCAATAGAACTCTACAAAATTACCAATATCTCACTAAGTTTATCGGGATCCAAAATAATCGTTGGGCTAACCCAAATTTATCAGTTCATCACTCAACTCCCCATTCTATCTGGAATTTTCTCTTTATAAGAGAAAGTATGCCATATCCTTTTTAAAAGAAAAAGCAGACAAAACCTTTTACAAAAGTTGAACAGCCATTCTAAAGGAGTGCATGACACCCAACTTAAGAATGGCTGTACCAATATACTGAGAACAGTTTTGTTATTTTTTATCAAATACAAGAACATAGGTTTTTCTGTCATCATCATCATAGTTGACGACCAAGGAGATGACGGTCTTGTCATCATCCTCAAGCTTAATTGTTTTTTTAGTGTCACCTTCAATCTTTATCGTTGAACTGCTGTATGCTGCGGTTGGTGAAATCGTGACCTTCTCTGTTCCTTTAGCTACAGTAATGTGGTAAGTAAATTCCTCCTTATCAAAAGAACTATCCCATGTGCCTGTTGAAACAGTTAGCGCTGAAAGCATGGCCTTACTAGTTTTTTGTACCGTACTTGATGTCGTTGTTCCGGATTTCTGTGTTGATGCAGCTACAGTGCCTTTTTGATTATTTTGCTGACTGCCTTTATTCTGATTGGTGTTCGGAGATGAACCAGTTGCTGGCTTCGTACCATCTGATGTTCCGGGATTTGATTTATCCGGTGTCTTATCATTATTTTCCGAACGCTTGCTATGCAAAGTATATGTTTTTGACGCGCCATTTTCTGCAGTTACAGTAATCCGAATCGTGCTTTCGCCAACAGGGATATCAACGGTAATACCGTTAGTTGTGACCAATTTATTATTAACTTTCATTGTTGCTGTCTTTTCCGCTGCAGTAGGAATTACCTTAATCTTTGTTTTGTCAGTTAGTCCCTCAATGTTATAACTCGTAACACTTGGGGAAAAATGCGGCGACAACACACCATTTGATAGTTCAATGTTTTTCAATGAATTATTAGCATTTTGTTTTCTGGTAATTGTTAACTTATACGTACTAGAGTTACTGGTTCCATTTTTAACCGTGATTAAAAAAATGTTTTTTCCAGTCTTTAGTGAATACGTACCCGAAGTGCCATTTCCTGCAGACTTCCCGTTCACGATAATTTGAGCACTGGAAACGTTGCTTGTTAACAGCATAGTAATCTCTTGAACTTCATTTTCCACCGTGGCCGTGTAGACCTTCACACTGGGTGAAAACGTTTGGTCTAGCTTTAGCCCTTCAATTTCTAAATTAGACAGCAGATTTGACTCCTGAACCGTTTGTATTTCTGTTGTACTTTCTGCATACGACGTGAGCGGCATGTAACCAATTGTTCCTAACCCAATTACCGAGGCAGCAAGTAGAATCTTACATTTTCCGAGCTTTACCATCAGCTAATCCTCCTATCAACTATTTGTCCTCTTCGTGAATTTGGATTAACTATACTACTATAAACTTAAGATTGTCTTAAGTTCTCCTCTTTGAAATCGCTCCTTTTACTTATTCATAAATTTTGTGCCAGCTCATCCATCCCCCAATCGCGGGCGCTTATTCCCTTCGGTATTTAAGAATTTTTGTTAGCATGTAAAAACTATTTTTTTAAATGGTGCGTCTATTTTACGTAACATACCTGCAGATATGTATTTATGGAAAAAAAGGAGCTCTATTTCTCATGTGGAACGATAACTCAGAAGATCAGCTAATCAAATTTATTCAGGAAAACAAGGAGGATTTTTATCGGTTAGCCTACACCTATGTAAGGAATTCTGAAGACGCCTTAGATATCGTCCAGGAATCTATTCGGAAGGCGTTAACAGCAAAACAATCCTTAAAAAAAGCCAACTCAGTAAAAAGCTGGTTTTATAAAATCGTGGTGCATACTGCCTTGGATTTCCTTCGCAAACAGAAAAAGGTCACAATCGTAGATGAAACAAACCTTGATTATTTTAGTAAGGGAAAAAATGATTCCTACCAAAATATCGATTTAAAAAGATCTCTAGAGGCGTTACCTCTGAAGTACAGCAGCGTTATTGTACTTAAATTTTTTGAGGATCTAACAATAGATGAAGTAGCCGAGGTGCTCCAAGAAAAGCCAAACACTGTTAAAACGAGACTATATCGTGCACTTGAATTACTGCGAATCGAATTGGAACAGGATTAAATTAAATTGTCATCAAAAAGGACCAGCTTTTAAACCATGGAGGTTATAGAAATGGATAAACGATTAGAAGAGCTAAAAGCCGAATATAAAAATCTGCCTATCCCGGAAAACCTGGATGACGTAGTTCAGCAGGCGCTAACCGAACAGCCGCAACAGAAAAAGACATTCCGGTATAAAGCATTATCCGGGTTAGTTGCTGCAGCAGCCATATTTGCAGTATCTGTAAATGTAAGCCCAGCATTAGCCAAGAGCATATCTGACATACCCGTCATTGGCTCAATTGTGAAGGTCATTACTTTTACTGAATTTAACAAAAACGAAAAAGATTATAATGCAAGTATTAAAGTACCAAAGGTCTCCAACATAGAAAATAAACAATTGGAAAGCAGCCTAAATCAAAAGTATTTATCTGAGAGTAAACAATTATATCAGGAATTTACAAAGGAAATGGAAAAAATGAAAGAGTCTGGCGGCGGTCATTTATCAGTTGACTCTGGCTTTGAAGTAAAAACAGATGATGAACGACTATTCTCAATCGGCCGTTATGTTGTGAAAACTCAAGCGTCGGCCGCGGAAACGATTAAATACGATACGATTGATAAGAAGAAACAGATTCTCCTTACCCTGCCAATTTTGTTTAAATCAGATAATTACATCAACACCATCAGTGAGAATATTAAAGATCAAATGCGGCAGGAAATGAAGCGGGATCCAAATAAAGTATATTGGCTCAGCGATAGTCCAGGAAATGAAGACCTAAATCCTGAAGATTTGTTTAACAGCATTTCTGCTAAGCAAAACTTCTACATTAACAAGGACCATAAATTAGTCATCTCATTTGATGAATATGAAGTGGCCCCTGGTTATATGGGGGCAGTAGAATTCACTATCCCAACGAAAGTAATTGCCAAGGAATTGGTCGGGGATGGTTATATTAAATAAGCTGTAGCTAAATGATTGGAAATTCTTAAAAAGGAGACACCCAGGAAGTAAAGGTGTCTCTTTTTAATCCTGATTATCAAAGAGAAGTACAATAGCAATTTTTTTTGGCTATGTTAAACTTGTCAATTATTAAAATATCAATCCTTTCGATTTTTTACCAAAACGTTCATACCAATTGTAATTATAACTATTAAGATTAATAGTATTGTGTCCGGATATATATTTTCAAATCTGCTTTTTTACGAACAGGGCAATATCCTGCCGTTCACGTGGAGTTAAATTAATAATGAAGTAGCCAATGATTAGGATTAAGATGATTAACGAATAGAAGAAGGCATTCACTGGGTGGTCATGATCAACAATAATGATTCTTACCATCGCGGTAATCCCAATGTAGAGCAAATACCTAATTGGGAAATGATAGTTTTCCTTAAAGTATTTCACAATCATCGAAATGAACTCGAAGTATAAGAAAAAGATGAGGATATTGGCTAGGAATAATTTAAAATCATTGCTGCCTCCGTTAAGCAAAATTTGCAGGAAAACAACTAATTCCTTCACAAGTAAAAAAGCGATGATGATTCCTAGTAAAATGAGGGATAGGTTCAAAAATAATTGAAAAATCTTCGGGATTAAGTATCGGGTGCTGGTAAAGTTCCTTTTTATCTCGTCCATGCATATTCCTCCTACTAGAAGCTATTGGTGAAAAAACTGCCTGACCCTTGGCATTTTATGCTCCAAGATCAGGCATTGTAGTCTAATCTTAAATTTCCTTTTGGTTTCCTTCAGCATCACGTTCTACCTGCATTTTGGTGACTGGAAGATAGCCTTGTTCCTGCAGCAGACCATTCTGAATATGATCAGACATCATGTAATCAAGGAATGTCTTCGCTAAGTCGGTTGCTTCTCCTTTTGTATAAGAGTGCTGGTAGGCCCATACTGGAAACTTGCCGGATTGGACATTTTCAGCAGTTGGTTCAACCCCATCAATCGCCAGCGGTGTTACAGAATCATCAGTAAAGTAGGAGAATGCCAAGTACCCAATAGAACCTTTTGTCTCTTTAATTATTTTTTTTACAGTATTAGAAGAATCCTCCGTAATCCCCTCAGCAGGTGTTGCCCCATCTAAGGCATACTTATTAAATACTGCCCGTGTGCCTGATGAATCTGGACGGTTTACAAGAACAATCCTTTGATCTTGACCGCCAAGCTCTTTCCAGTTCTTAATTTTCCCAGTAAAAACGTTAATCAAATCTTCCTTTTTAATATCTTTAATACCAACGTCTGGGTTAACAGCGGCAGTCATCCCTACAACAGCGACTTTATGATCAACCAGCTGGTCAGCCGGGATACCTTCTTTTTCTTCCGCAAATACGTCGGAGTTACCGATTTGAACAGATCCATCTGCAACCTGAGAAAGGCCTGTACCCGATCCGCCTGCATTTACTTGGATATCTACCTTTGGATTTTCAGCCATAAATTCCTCAGCCGCGGCTGCTATTAATGGCTGCATTGCCGATGAACCTGAAATGACCAACGAACCCGATAACTCTTTCTTTTCCTTTGTTTTCAGTGCTTCATTACTGGCACTACCTTTTGGCTTTTCATTGCCGCTTCCACAAGCAGCCATGACCACCAATAATGCCGTGAGTAATGCGAACAGGCTTAGATGTTTTAGTCTTTTCATTTGCTAAAATTCCTCCTATTAACCTATGTTTTTTTTGTTTTCCCTTACAAGGATTACTATAAAAAACAAGTATTAACGGAGAATAAATTAAAAGTAAATGTTAGGTTAATAACTTTTAATTCTGTGTAAATAACAAATTTACTCAAAGGAATGAAAGATTAGCAGGTTTTCCATTCATTAATAATTCTTAACATGCACTTTATATTTGGTTAACAATTGTTTCATAAAATTGGAGATAATCACTTTTTCTTTCTCTAGATTATTTTGTAAACTAAGCAAAGATTTTACGGGGGGTATTATGAAAACTAAAGTGCTACTTATCGATGATGAACCGTCGATTATTACCTTACTGGAATATAATTTAGAAATGGCAGGTTTTCAAATCATAACTGCAACCGACGGCATAGAGGGTCTGAAACTTGCAATATCGGAAGCGCCGGATATTATCATATTGGATGTAATGCTCCCGCAATTGGACGGAATGGAAGTATGTAGGCAGCTTCGGCAAGATAAGATCATGACTCCCATTATCATGATTTCAGCTAAGGATGAAGAAATTAACAAGATTTTGGGGCTCGAATTTGGCGCAGATGATTATATCGTGAAGCCGTTTAGTACCAGGGAGGTTGTTTCCAGGGTAAAGGCTGTTTTACGAAGGGCAAAGCCACCGTTAGAAGCTGCAAACGAAAATGATATGGAGGATAAACAAATAATCATTGGGGAAATTACCATCTATCCCAGTAATTTTGAAGTATATTTCCAAGATAATCTATTAGAATTAACCTTAAAGGAATTTGAATTGCTTTTCTATTTAGCGCAGAATAAAGGCAGAGTGGTCTCCCGCGAACAATTGCTCAGTGCTGTGTGGAAGAATGACTACTCTTGTGGCACAAGAATTGTGGATGTACATATCTCACATATACGGGAAAAGCTTGGGGAAAAAAATAAATCAGCATATATCAAAACTTACCGCGCCATTGGCTATAAACTCGATGACCCCCTGATTAAATAGTAAGGACAGTCATTTCCCTAATGTTTCACCATACTTTCCCTAAAAATATAGTAACATAGCATTCATTCTGGTAGTTTTACTTGATTTCCAGAGGGAAGACATAAAGAATGCAGTAATAAATCCTATCAACTAGTGATAGGATTCTTAAGTCTTATTGGACGACTTTCTTTGTTAAATACAGTTTTAAGATCTTGCCTTCTTCCAGTTGTTGGTTTAGATGGTCTTGCGCTTTCTTCAAGAAGGAGTCGACAAATTTTTGGTTTTTTAGTTGGTCTGAAGTGGTGGTGGATAATTCACGAATAAGATAATCCTTTAATTGAAATTCCCGTTTGCCTGCTTCTTCAGCACTTTCTTTACTGTCCGTTACCGCACTAATCGCCAGGGCGACAAATGAACCTTCTCCTTTTAGATTAGCAGTCATTTCTTCAAAGGCAACCGTCTGTGATTCTAGCTCTTTCGTCGGCATGGAAGCAATCAATTTCTCGGGATCGGTGATTTTTGTAGCGGCTTTCGCATTAGTATCTGTGAAATACTTCATGATGAAAGGGGGTTTCATATAAAAAATCCCTCCAGCCACACAAAGGACGAATAACGAGATAAAGACGATGGTTTTGTTCTTTTTCTTCATGTTGGAGTACACCTCAATGTATGTAATGTTGTCTCTTATACTAGCGTTAACCTTGTGGTTGTATCACAAACAAGGATCTAAGACTATTTTAGTATATCAATCTTCAACAAATAGGAAATAGGAACTAGTTCCCGATTGGTGAAAAATTTAAGAAACTTATTAATTTTTCAGCAAAATCCCCAACTTACACCTAAAGTGTGTTGACATAACAAAAGGCATCCTCTACTATTTATATAGACCAATTGGTATAATTTTTATAATGGGGTAATACAATGACTGAGAAGGAAAATTCAAAGGATAAATTAATCAAGACGGCGTCTCGGCTCTTTCAGTTGCAAGGATATCATGCAACTGGATTAAATCAAATTACTAAAGAAAGCGGCGCACCAAAGGGATCATTATATTATCATTTTCCAGGTGGTAAAGAACAACTAGCTCTTGAAGCGGTGCAATTGACTGCTAAATTTGTCTCTGATCAAATAAAATGTGGCCTAGATTCTTCACCCGATCCGGTAAAGGCCATTCAGGGGTTTGTCGAGGATATCGCAGCGCAATTTCAAAAATATGGGGGTAAAGGCGGCGTTCCGATTGCATCAATTGCACTTGAAACAGCTCTTATCAGCGAACCATTAAGAAAAGCATGTCAAACTGCCTATAAAAATTTTCAAGATGCGTTTACCCAGAAATTATTAACTGCCGGATATGAGACAAATCATGCGAAAGAATTAGGCATTGTTATCAATACAATGGTTGAAGGGGCATTTTTACTATCATTTACAATGGGCAATAGTGAACCATTACGATTAGTTGCAAAACAAATTCCAGTTCTACTGCAATAGACAGAACTGGTACTTTAACAATCTTATATGTAGACTGGTCTAATTTTATAAAATCATTGAGAGAAGGATTATCATGAAAGTTTTAGTAACAGGGGCATCAGGTAATGTCGGTCGGTATGTAACAGAAGAATTGGCAAACATGGGGGAACAAGTAGTAGCTGCCGGTACTAATCCTAAGAAGTTAAGTGAATTGTTTGAAGATAAGGTGGATACCATTACCTTCGATTTTACCAATAAGGGAACCTTTACCAACGCGCTCGAAAATGTCGATCGAGTCTTCCTGATGAGACCGCCTCACCTTGGAAAACCTGAAGACTTATACCCATTCATTGATGCAATGAAAGCGCACAAGATAAAATTGGTATCGTTCTTATCACTTATGGGGGTGGAAAAAAATACAATTCCCCCTCACCATAAAATTGAAAAATATATTGAAGCATCTGGAATTCCCTATGCCCATATCCGGCCCGGGTTCTTTATGCAAAACGTATCAGGCGTTCATTCTGTTGAAATTAAAGAGAAGAACCAAATCTTCATTCCTGCAGGAAATAGCAAAACAAGTTTTATCGATGCAGAGGATATTGGGCTTTCTGTCGCCACTTTACTGCACAATCCTGAAAAATATAAAAATACTGCTCACACCATTACTGGATCAGAGGCCCTAGATTATTACCAAGTAGCAGAGATCTTAAGCAAAGTTACAGAGAAGCACATTACCTACGCCAAACCAGGATATCTGAAATATAGAAGATATTATATTAACAATCGCGGACTCGATAAAGCATACGTAAATGTGACGGTTGCCTTGTATTTTATGACGAGGATGGGGACTGCAAAAGATGTGACAGATGACTTTTTTAAATTAACAGGCAGACAACCGCGCACCTTTGAAGAATTTGCAATCGCGAATGTAAATTGTTTTAATTAAAAAAATAAAAAAGGGGATGGGGTAATGGGGATTCTAGGGGATATAGCACCTCTCTTTAAAAAGAGGGAGCTGGCATTGGTAGAGGTTTATCAAGAATTTGACGATATCTATACGTTCATTTTTAAAAAAGAGCAAAACCTATCGTGGAAAGCAGGGCAACATGGAGTTTTCACAATCCTGCATAAAAAGATAAACAAGCCAACTCGGCCATTCACCTTGGCATCGGCACCTTCAGAGAATATAGTCAAAATATCGATGCGAATTGGTGAAAACCCAAGTGAATTTAAAAAAGCCATGTTAGAATTAGAACAAGGGATGAAAATTAGTATGCGCGGGCCGATTGGTCCTCTTTACATCAATGATGATCATCCTTCGCTACTTGTTGCTGGAGGGATCGGTATTACTCCGTTTCGAGCGATGCTGAAGGAGGCGGAACATCACCCTAACCGTACCGCACCGCTGGAACTGCTCTATATTAGCAGGGGCGAGAACTTCCTTTATAAAGATGAATTGGCTGAAATAGCAAAAACGACGTCCATTCAAGTAAACTTCCTAAACGCTAGAGAAGACTTGTATCAAGGAATAGATGAATTTATCACCATGCATAAACATAATGGCAGATTTTACGTGGCTGGCGAGAAAACCATGGTTGACTCCGTCGCTACCTATTTAAAAAACAAAAATATAGCCAAGAGTCAAATTAAAAAAGATGTATTTATCGGCTACAAATGATTTAGCGGAATAAGAATGGAGGGTTTGGTATGACTATTTATCAGTTTTCAGCACCTTTGATCAACGGTGAAGAAAAGTCACTAATGGATTATAAAGGGAAAGTGTTATTAATCGTCAATACAGCGACAAAGTGCGGCTTCGCTCCACAATTGAGAGAACTGCAAGAGTTACATGACCGCTACAGCATGCAAGGCTTTGAAGTATTAGGTTTTCCGTGTAATCAGTTCAAGAATCAGGAACCTGGTTCTGATGGACAAGTAGCAGAAACGTGTCAGATTAATTTTGGAGTGACCTTTCCGCTATTTAAAAAGATTAACGTAAAAGGGGAAGCGGCTCATCCGCTGTATAGATATTTAACAAAAGAGAAAAAGGGGTTATTCACATCGGATATAAAATGGAATTTTACTAAATTCCTAATCGACAAAGGCGGGAATGTCTTTAAGCGTTATGCGCCAACAACATCACCATTGAAGATAGAAGAAGATATCAAAGGATTATTAAAATAACCCTTGTCAAATGCCACGCCCCGCTGCGGTTTAAATTAAACAAACACCATCGGGGTCGTGACATTAGCACTATTTTTTTAGGATTTCATTGCTTCCAGCTCTTCTTTGCTGGGACCATATACGCCAGGAACCTTCAGGCCAGCCTGTCTCATCAGAACCGTCAATTGTCCGCGATGATGTGCCTGATGTTGAATGAGGAGACGGAAAACGGCTTGGAGCGGCATATCCGTCCCAAATAAATTCACCACTTCGTTCATTTTTTCCTCTGAAATCTGGTCAGAAGCAGCTTGTGATAACCGCTGACTTACTGTTTGGTAGGTCTCACTGATTTCAGCAGCTGACTTCGGTGCTTCCTTCTGCAGATCTGGAGCCTCGAAGTTTACTCCTACCTGTGAAGGAAAATAGTAAACCGCTCCAGTAATGTGCCATGCCAAACTCCCAATGCTATATAATCCCGGGGCAACCTCCTGACTCAACGATTCATCGGTCAGCGCGTCCAATACCTTTTTTGTAACTGCTGCTTCTTGTTTCCATTCGTTTAAAAAATCATTTACTGATGTAAACATTCCAGTTCCTCCCTTGAAAATAATTGAAACGTCTAATCTTAGTATAGTTGTATTGCAAAATTTTTAGTAGTAATACGCTACAGTTTAACCCCTTTCTCAAAAAGGGGTTAAACTGTAGCGTATTACTTGCGAATCCAAACCGCACCGGCGGAATCGTCTGCACTTTTCAGAAGCTTGGATTCATTTAATCACTGAGAAATAGGGGTAGTACCAGCGAAGCTGTCACTACCCGCAATAAGGAATAATATTAAAAATACACATTTTCTGATTTTACTTCATCAATTGGAATTCGCTCCATCATATCCAATTTAAACAGTTTTTGGGAATGGATAGCTTTTAATCTTGGCATAAGCTGAAACCCCAGGAGATGGCAAAACGCGAATGCTACTTCGCTTTGGCCGTGACTGTCTACATAATTCTTCTCAACCTCCATACTCGTACAATGCTTCAACACTCCTTCAATCATAGAAGCTACTTCTGAAGAAGAGCATGATTTTAGCTGAGAATAGATACAGGTTGAATGTTTAGCCACATGCCAGTAAATCATTACACCTCTACCTCTATACCGAATATGCCATTCAGTCATTAGATTTTGGTCCCACGCACCAAATTTCTTGGAATCTGAAGCACAGGAAGTTGTTCCTTCTCCACATATATCTGTCATTTTATTTCGTAAAATGGCATTAACAATCTCAGCAATAGCGTTACGCAGATTATCTTTATCAATGTATTTTCGCCGAATATATAATAGGTCTTTATATTTTTCTCCATGTTCCCCATTTGAAACTCGCTTTAGCCCTGCATTTGTCCCCAAACCGTATAAACATAATATAAGCCTCTTCTGTATCAAATCTTTACTAATGACCTCTCTTGATGCAGCTGTTTTAAAAAGGTCTGTGAAGTTTACACGCAAATCAGCTTCCTTGAGGATATCTAGTAAACTCGTCATTGGCCATCGTTTCATAATTTCAGCTTTTAGGCGTGATAGGTCCACTGGCTCCGGCACCGGATCAAAAGGAGAAATAGAAATTCGGCCGTTTCCATTTCCTTTTCCTTTTGCTAAAATGCGAACCTTATTATTTTTAGGGATTCCTTGATCTAAATTATTTAATGCCTTTTTATTTCCTCCTTTAAATTTGCGATAAACTCATCGGGATTAATAGGTTTTTTCAATGCTTTATAGTTCACTTCACGGTGCAGTTCAAAGTGGTACAAAATACTTTGTTACATATTTTTGTTACGTTGTTTATGCTAGATTGGCAGACAAAATATTATTTTTTACTCCATGTAACAGAAATGGTCGTTTTAGTTACGATGTTTTATTATAAATTCCATTTTATTAAAAATATTAAAAATTTTTAAATAATAGAAGGAAAAATTTGTTACCGGAGAATTATTAGTATTATGTTACAAATTTATAAATTACTACCAAAATATCAAAAATTACTTTTTAAGAATGAAGTAATAGAAAGGAGAAAAGGTACTAGATTAATAGAGTCATTTTATGATATTGAAAATTCTAAAGAGGGAGTGTTCAATTTGGTAAAAGGGAAAAAGAAATATTTAATTTCATTTTTGTTAAGTTTTTGTATTTTTGGTGCGTTTACAATACCAGCATTAGCTGGTTCATCAAAACAAGACTGTTCATGGGCTGGTGTTCAATGTAAGCAAGTGAATGTTACTTACTTTACAAACAGCGCTCCAAAAGTCTTTTATTCAGATTCTATATACGCAATTTATGGGCAGTCACTTTCGGTGAGTAATAGTTCTACTGGGGCTTTTAATTTAGTAACACAATTAGTAGATTCAAGTGGTAATGTGTTTACTCCGGAAATAGCTTTTCACAATACAGTTTATGCTAAAGTACCATGAGCTGGTTATTATAGGGTAAAAGTAACATGTAAGGACTCATCAACGATTCAATCAAGGTGTAGTGGTTTCGGACAGATTTCAACCCAATAATACATACAAATATTTATTTAATGATTAGACGGGGAAGAGTAAAAAAAATATTATGGGGGATTATTTTTTTATTTATTATTTCGAATTTTCAATATTTCATTGACTCTTATTCCACTACTTTTAGGTAGCAGTTTTAAGTTCACAATGTAACGTAGATTTATTATTAGTTTTTTTGTAAGAAATTGAATCAGGACATGACCAACAAATAGAGTTCATGTTAAGCAATTCTTTTGATTTTTATTATACTACGTCCTTCACCAGTTGAACGTAAGAACCAATTTTTAATTGCTAAATATAGAAATCGTATATTTCTCTTTTATGTAGTTATACTAATATAGAAATGTTAGTTTAATTAAGACATTTAATTGAGAGTGAATATATTTTGAGGATAAGGGTGAGATCTGTAAATGATTAGAAAATTTTATTTTATGATATCGATGATCAGTTTCATTATTTTATTATTAGCTAATGAAATGGTATATGCAAATCAAGTAAATACTCCTCCTTCTTTTGAGGAAAAGTTCACTGAAGTTGGATATAAACCTGTTAAAGATGCAGTCAAGGAGTTTGAAAATCACTTTAAACAAGATGTGAAATTCCCCAAAATCAAACCTTCTCTTTCTTTCACACATGAATTCGGAAGATTTTATGAAGATAAGGAGTACGATACGAATGATTTCCTGTCAATTCATTTTGTAAATGAAAAATCACCCGAAAATAATTATAAAATAGATATTCGACCTTTAAAAAATAAATTGGTTTTCAAAAATAGTGGTAATCAAAAAGTATATACACTTAAAAATGGGCAAGAAGCAATTTATTTGAATGACCATATTATGAATTTTCTTGTTTTTGAAAAAGATAATTGGCAATACATGCTAGGATTAGATAAAAAGGTTTCTAACAAAATAACACCTGAAAATTTGGTGCAAATTGCTAACTCGATTGAGTAAAACATAAAAAGACATTTAAGCAATTCATATTTAACAAAACAACTTTTCGGAAATTGGAATGAGATTCTACAGCGTAAAATTATGATAATTTTAAACAAATTGGCTAATTTTGTCTTAACGTACCTTTTTTTGACTTTAACTTAGAATATCAATAGGACAGAACACCATCAGGAACAGGTTCAGTTTTTTCCAAAGGGGAGCACAAGTTTCTGTACTCCCTTTTTGCTATAATTGGGGTTGCAGCAACCATTTATAAGCTTTCTATCGATAAGGTAAAAGCGTGGTTTCTACGTCAAAATGTTGGCCGTACCCCTTATAGGGCGCGATTGTTGTATAAAACTTAGATTTTTAAACAACTTTATTTACCCCCATCCTACAGGATGGGGGTATGTGTATTGGAAGTATTTAACGTAAACAACGTAATTTAACCTTTGATATTTCCTATTGCGGGTGGTGTCAGCTTCGCTGGTATTACCCCAAATAGGTAAAAAAATAATGGTAATGCCAAGACAGCAAGTTTAAGCAAGCAGAAAAAATCCGGTTCAAGCTGAACAGCATGTTGAACCGGATTAGCATCCCATTATTTCTTCACAGGTAAATCGAAGGAAACAGTCTTCTCTTTAAATAACTCTTTGGCATTACTATCTTTAAGCGGGCCAACCTTTAGCTCAAATTCTTTAAAGATGCTAAACTCATCTTTTCTGAATAAGAAGACAGTAAGGAACTCATCTTTATCTCCAGGCTTGGAGGTGCCGCTGTAATTTGGCTCAAGCATACCTTGATTCAGCATCGTCCCACGATTCTTATCGATAAGTAGTTTCCTATCAACAAGAAATTTCTCAAATGGGGTATTACTGCCATTTTCAATCGTCATCTTGACGGTTAAGGCCACTACTCCATTATCACCGAAGTCTGAAAAGCTCTTTTTATAAGCAGCCGTTGGGGTTACATTTGCATATTGCACACCGTTTAACGTGACTTTAACGCCATCAATTTCCTTTGTTTCGTTAATATCATTTTTTTCAAAAAACACTTCCTTATCTGCAATATTATCTGTCACCATTTTATCTTGGTAAAGCTGAGATGATTTCGCAGATTTCTCCACACCTTTATCGTTAAAAGGAAGCTTGAAGACCGCGGGAGTCCCTAATTTTTTTGAAACATCATCATTAAGGAATAAGGCATCAATTTTTAATGTAGGCGAACTCAGCTTTTCAAATTGGGCCTTTGTCATTGAATGTGCGTTCATCCCAGTAAAGCTTTTCCCTTTAGAAAATTGGGAAACGTTCTTCGCACTTTTATCCTTAAGCCATTGATTTCGGTCAACAAGATGCTGTCTTGGTATGATATAATCCATTCCGTCATCTGACTGTAATGTAACTCCTCCTGCATAGTACACATCTTGATCAGATTTGTTATCTAATGTCATTTTGTATGTAAGGATGTACCCCTCATCCTCACCATCGAAATTCGATTTGCTCGATTCATTCATATTTGTTACATGGACAATTTGATACTCATCAATCTGAACCGAAACATCATCACTATAGTTGTGTTTTAATTGAGGGTCTTTATTTGTATAAACAACTTCCACGTCGGCATTCAAATCTTCTTCTATATATGGATTCAGGACTGCACCATCGTCAACTTTTTGTTCAGTATTCGTTTCAACAGCTTCGTCCTCTTTTGGCTTTTCCTCAACATCTGTAGCCTTAGTTTCTTTTTTCTCCGCAGTTGCAGGCTTTGTCACTTCTTTTTTATCATCACTTCCACACGCACTCAATAAAAGGACAATTAGAACAAGCCAACAAAATGACAGTTTTTTGAATTCCATCCACTTTTCCCCCTCCTGCTAATTAATTACCATTAAGTATCATAGCATTTTACAGGGATTTTGGGGTTGTTTTGGGAAAAAATGGAGCAAAAGACCCAACTAACTACTCTGTTATCTTTAGATGTAGGCAATTTAGCATATTCCAAACAAAGGGCTGAAGTACATGTTGTACTTCAGCCCCAAATCACTATTACAATTAGAACCAAGTTATTGTAAGCAAAACGTTTATCTTTCCAGTCGTGCACCATTATTACTTTTCATTACATTTCTAATGTCAGCTTGTGAAATCAAATTCAGATCTCCGCTAATCGTAAGTTTTAATACACTGGCTGCCAACCCAAACTGTACGAGTTCAGATGGTGAGTAATCATGTAGTAACCCGTGCAATAACCCCGCACCAAAGGCATCCCCAGCCGCTACTCCTTCCATGACATGCATCTTGTAAGTAGGGGTTTCATAAAAGACACCGTCTGTTAATAATAAGGCAGTCCATTCACTATCTTCTACGGAATAGATATTGCGTAAAATGCTGGCAACCATTTTACAGTTTGGATAATGCACTTGAACTTTTTCCATTGCTGCTTTGAAAGATTCTTTTTGTTCAATTCCTCGGGAATCATCCCCATCAAAGGCTTTAATTCCGAGCGTAGCTTCAAAATCCTCATCATGTGCGATACATACAGTGACATACTCCATAATCTTACCCATAACAGTTTGTGCTTTTTCTGGTGTCCACATTTTACCCCGATAGTTCAAATCACAGACTACTGGAATCTCATGAGCCTTACAAAATTTACAAGCTTCTAATGCTGCATATTCCAACTCATCAGAAATTGCTGGAGTGATGCCGGAAAAATAGAAGTAATCTATGTCTTTAAAAATTTCATCCCAATTAAATTCGGTTGCTTTCATTTGTGAGAAGGCACTGTACGCCCGATCATAGACGACATTGGTTGAACGAACACTGGCTCCCTTTTCAAAGAAATAGATACCTAGACGTCCATTTCCGGTTAAAATTTTACTCGTATCAACACCGTATTTTCGCAATGTAGCTGTTGCAGTTTGACCAAGTAAGTTATCAGGAAATTTTGATAAATAAGCTACTTCATTTCCTAGCAGTGCTAGGGACACTGCTACATTTGCCTCAGCACCTCCATATGCTGCTTCAAATGTTTGTGTTTGTAAAATTCGTTCATTAGCCGGTGGTTTCAATCGTAACATCATTTCACCAAAAGTTAGTACTCTCATTTGATTGTCTCCACTCCTTTAATCCCTAATTTGTTTTAATCTTTTTGTATTTTTCCATATATTGTTTAGCCACTTCAGTGACCTTGTCAAAGTCGCCAGTTGCCGCTGGTGCCAGCAGATTTCCACCAACACCGACACATATAACGCCAGCTTTGAACCATTCTTCCATATTTTCTAGACTTACCCCGCCAGTTGGCATAATGTTCAAATAAGGGATTGGAGCTTTGTAAGCTTTGACAATGCTTGGACCAAAAGCACTACCAGGAAACAATTTGACAATGTCCACCCCATAAGTCAGGGCAGTCTTCATTTCATTGATTGTCATACACCCAGGTAAATAAGGGATTTGATATAGATTACAGAGTTTTGCTGTTTCTCCATCGAAGCAAGGACTGACAACAAATTGCGCCCCCGCCATAATAGCCAGCCGAGCTGTTGTTACATCTAACACGGTTCCTGCACCAATCACAATATCTTTGTTGTTAGCATACTCTCTGGCAAGTTCAGCAATGACTTGATCGGCTTGAGGGACCGTAAAGGTCAATTCAATCCCATTCATTCCTCCATTTATAATAGCGTGACTTGCTTTTAAAGCTTCTTCTTTTGATTCACCGCGAATAACTGCTACTACGCCGGCCCTTTCCAATCTATTTAAAATATTGACTTTTTTCATTTAAATCCTTCTTTCTCTTTAACAATTTACGCAGCATCCTCAAGTTCATTCAAGTCCCTGCCAGTGGTGTCAGCTGATGCAAATGCGCTGATAAAGGCAGATAGGGAGAAGAAAATAACCATAGCCGCAAGTGGAATCCAGCTATTGGTAAAGGCTGCGACAAGCGCTGCAGCAATGACAGGACCAAATCCAGTAGCGATACATCCTGCAATTTCTTTTGCCAAAGCCATCAAAGTCATTCGATTTTTCGAACCAAACAGTTCAGCCAAAACAACATTTTCGAGAGCGAACATTCCTTGTACCCCAATATTCAACCCTAGTATTAAAGCGATAGTAATAATTGCTGGATTACCTGAATCAATCATCATCATCATTGGAATGGCAAAGATCGCCATTGCTAAAGATAATATCATGTACATCTTTTTCCTGCCGATTTTATCACCTATATACCCTACTATCGGAATTGTAATAAAGGATACTAGTGAAGAAATAATATTAGCATTTGTTGCAACAGTTTTTTCTAAAGCCAATATTGTTACAATATAACCTGCCATATATGTTTGTAATAACCCACTATTACCTGCTTGACCAAAGCGGAGACCTAAAGCAATAAGAAAGTTTCTCTTGCCATTTTTAGTTTTTGCTACGTTTGCTTTATTTTTAGACAAGTTAGCTCCTGAATGTTGTACTGCATTTTCTCTTTCTTCCATTAATAATTTTTTCTTTTCTTCCATAACTGGGCTTTCCTTAATATGCATACGAATGATAATTGCAGTAATCATTGTTAATAAAGATAGGAAGAAAGGAATTCTCCAGCCCCACGCAAGCAGCTGCTGTTCTGTTTGAACTGTCAAGATAATTGTCCAAACCAAGTTCGCTAATAGTGTTCCAGATGAAGTCCCTAAACAAACAAAACTACCTACTAAGCCACGTTTTGAAGGTTTTGCAAATTCAGCAACCATTACTCCAGCACCGCTAATTTCAGCGCCGGCCCCTAGTCCTTGAATAATTCGCAACACAATTAATAAAATTGGAGCTAAAATTCCTACTTGTTGATAAGTTGGTAACACACCGATTAGTGCGGTAGCGATACCCATCATCATAATTGTGACAACGAGAACATTTTTTCTTCCTATTCTATCACCCATTCGTCCGAAAATATAAGCACCGACTAAACGGGCTACATAACCAGCTCCGTAGGTTCCCATTGCCATAATTAAGCCCATTGCAGGACTAGCTTCCGGAAAGAATATCTGATTAAATACGATTGCTGCAGCCAATGAATACAGTTGGAAATCCATAAACTCCATTGCAGTGCCCAACCAGCCACTAGCAGTTACCTTAACTAACTCTTTAGTTGAAATTTGATAGTCAGTATCTTTATTTTTCATAATGCTCTCTCCTTATTTGTCTGACAAGACAAAGGTAATTAATCAAAAACAAAGCATTTTTCCACTATCCCCATTGTTAAAACGCTTACAAATACATCGGTACCAGCAGGTTATAAATCTGTCTGCGGTAACTAATTAATCAAAGGTAATAACAGCTTTTCTTCTTATCTGATCCTAGCAAGGGGCAAACTAATCAACTTA
Organism: Bacillus rubiinfantis; assembly: GCA_000752035.1. Lineage (GTDB taxonomy): Bacteria > Bacillota > Bacilli > Bacillales > Cytobacillaceae > Neobacillus > Neobacillus rubiinfantis. The sequence goes on from CCFE01000016.1 coordinate 72,623, forward strand.
TCATATCTAGAAACATAAATATCAATCATAATTTGCCCGCTTGTTGTACTTTTCCATTACTTTTCTTTAGTATTTATAAATCTGTCTGCGGTAACTAATTAATCAAAGGTAATAACAGCTTTTCTTACTTTCTCTGGTTCCTTATTAATTAAATCAAAGGCCTCTTGAATATCATGAATTGAAAATGTCTGCGTAACCACTCCATCATCTGTTAGCATTCCTTCTTCTAACGCCTTAATAACTGGAGCAAACTGATAAGCTTGTAATCTTGAACCGTAAACTGTTAATTGTTTTTGCATGATTGGTTTCTGTGCAACTTGACAAGGTTCTGCAGACATTCCTAGAGGTACAATTGCACCAGCAACTGAAGCGAATTCAAAGCAATCCTCGAATGTTTTTCTTGTACAAGCAGCATCGATGACCACATTTGCCCTCTCTTGATTTGTCCATTCGTCAAGCTTCTCGGCTAAATTTTCATTTACAACATTTACAACTCTGTCTGCGCCATTTAATTTGGCAAATTCTAAGCGGGAGTCTAATACATCTGAAATCATTACTGATGCTCCCTTAGCTTTTGCCATTCTTAAAATTAACTGCCCTATCGTACCTGCTCCTTGAATTAACACAGTTTTTCCTAATTCCACTTTCGCCCTAGTTGTTGCATTTCCAGCAATCGTGTATGGTTCCGCTAATACAGCAGTTGTCCATGGAATATTTTTATTAATTTTATGTGCTTGTTTAACATCGATTTTTACATATTCCTGCATTCCGCCGTCGACATGGACTCCCGATACTTTTAAATCTTTACAAACATTAGGCATCCCTTGGCGACATGCATAGCACTTTCCACAATACGTAATTGGTTCTACCACAACATGATCACCAATTTCTAGTCCAGTCACCTTATCACCTATTTCAGCCACCTCACCAACAAATTCATGACCGATCACTCGCGGTAATGTGGCAAACGGGTTTTGTCCGTGATAGATATGGTTGTCACTGCCACAGATACCTGCAGCTTTAACTTTTATAATTACTTCAGTTGATTCCTCTGAAAGCGCTGGTCTTTCTACTTCTACTAACCTCAAATCCTCTTTTCCAAAAACCTTTGCTGCTAACATGTTAAAGCCCCCTACATAATCAATTATTCTTTACAATTGCTTCCCATAAACCGTTTAGATAGGTTGCGCCTAATGCACGGTCATATAAACCGTAACCAGGACGACCTGTTTCCCCCCATATCATGCGTCCGTGGTCTGGACGAATGTAGCCATCAAAGCCGTTGTCATACATAGCTTTTAAGACTTTATACATATCTAAAGAACCGTATTCTGATTTATGAGGCGCCTCATAGAAATCTTTATCCTGAATAAATTTAATATTACGTACATGAGCAAATGGAATTCGGTCACGTTTACAGAATTCAGCTAAAATAGCATAGACATCATTGGCTGGATCTTCAGCGATACTTCCGGTACATAGGGTAATCCCATTGCAAGGGCTGTCTACGACATTGCACAACCAATCTAAGTCTTCACGATTTTTTACGATTCGCGGCAACCCAAAGATTGAGTATGGAGGATCATCTGGATGGACTGCCATTTTTACACCGACTTCCTCACAAGTAGGAATAATTGCTTTCAAGAAGTAGGCAAAGTTTTCACGCAGTTTATCCTCATCAACTTCTTTATAAGTCTCAAATAATGATTTCACCTCAGCTAAACGTTCTGGTTCCCAACCAGGTAAGGAAAAATCATTGCTGGAATTCTCAACTTTTCGGATGATTTCCTCGGGATCTTCAGGGATATCTTTAGCAACAAAGGCTAAAGTTGAAGACCCATCAGGCAATTTATAATCTAAGTCAGACTTTACCCAGTCAAATACAGGCATAAAGTTGTAACAGATAACCTCGATCCCGAATTCAGCTAAATTTCGGATTGTTTGTTTATAGTTTTCAATATATTTATCACGTGTGGGCAAACCAATCTTGATATCATCATGAATATTTACGCTTTCGATGACCTTTAAAGTTAACCCTGCTGCTTCAATTTCGTCTTTTAATGCCTTGATTCGTTCTTTGGGCCAAACTTCTCCGACTGGAATATCCATCAACGTTCCTACAATCCCTTTGACTGCCGGAATTTGACGAACCTCTTCCAGGGAAATCTTTTCTTCCCTGGCACCATACCATCTAAAAGTCATTTCCATGATTATTTTCCTCCAAATTCAGTTACATAGTGATGCAATGTCTTACGAACAGCACCCGTTCCCGTTAACATTTCAGTAAAGATTTTTTCAATTTTTTCTCCTATACCTGCCTCGTATAGATTAGATCCAAAGATTGTCTCATTAGCTAGTATCGGCATAACCGCTTCATGAACTTTTTGACTATCTTGTACACCAAGCTCAATATCAGTAAGCTGTTGTTGCAGATCTTCTAGTAATGGATCCGGGCTTGGCTGGAAGCTTTCGCCATTATCATCTACCGCCATGAGATATCGCAGCCATGCGGCAATTGCAACCGGAATAAATGTCAATTGACTAGCATCTTTGTCTTTAGCTACATATTTTTTAATCGTTTCTCCAAAACGAATGGCTACTTTTTGCGATGTATCGCTGGCAATACGTTGTGGTGTATCAGGAATATTAGGATTAGGTAATCGACGATTGATGACTTCGTCAATAAATTGCTTCGGATCAATGATTTCAGGATTTTCAACAACTGGCAATCCTTCATAATAGCCAATTTCTTTAATCAAACTTACCAAATCTTCATCATGCATTTCTGCAGAGATAGATGTGTAATCCAGCAGACAGCCGGTAACTGCTAATGCCGTATGCAACGGATTCAAACAAGTCGTAACTTTCATCGTATCTGCCTTATCAACTGTTTTTCGATTAGTCAAAATGACATCAGCTTTCTCTAAGGCAGGACGGCCATTTGGAAAATGATCCTCTATCACTAAATAATGGACCACTTCAGTATTTGCGAACGGTGCAATATTGGTACGTTTTTGGGTATGAATAATATCCATATCGGAAAAGCCATCTGCTTCTAATAGTTTCTGTACCGCTTGTGATGGATTTGGTGTAATCCGGTCAATCATGCTCCAAGGGAAGCTGACTCTTTCCTCATTTTCTAAATAAACAATGAAGGCTTCTGAAACGTACCCCTTATTTTTCCATTCCCTCGCAATGGTTAAAACACTCTCTTGAAATCGTTTTCCATTTTGGGCAAAGTTATCAGTAGATACCATCGCAATTGGCAACTCACCTGCCAAAAACCGTTTATACAGAAGACTAACAACGATACTCATTGTATGTTGGGCTTTCTCTGGACCATTTTCGATGTCACTAGTTACAACTGAAAAGAAGTTCCCATTAGGGTCCTTTAAACTATAACCTTTTTCTGTAATCGTAAAAGTTGTAAATTGCAAGGCTGGATTTTCAAAATAGCGGGCTACTTGAGAAAAACTTGCCTCATTTTGTGGATTACAATAAAAACTGTCAGCTGTTGCGGCAATCAAACGTTTATCTAACGTTCCGTCCTCATGCATGACTACTTCTAAAATATCGTTGTTATAGGCTTGATAAGCCTGATCTACGACTTCATTGTCAAATGTTTCACAAACTACAACACCAGAAGTTAATTCTCCTTGGTTTGCTAACCGTTGTGCAATTTCAGCGTGAAAACCGCGATAAAGATTTCCACCTCCAAAATGCAACCAAACTGGATTGTTTTTACCATTTTCTTTGAGTTTATTTACATCAAATTTCGGAATTTCAATCCCGAGTTTCTGTAAATCTGCTATTGAATCTTGCCAATTTTTTAATGAAACCACAAGATTACCCTCCAAACTAATATATTAGTTTTGCTGATATTTGAATTATATAAGAATAAAAAAGCGGTGTCAATCAATAAATACACCGCTTTCATAGATATTTCACAAAAAACTAATATATTAGATTTTCTTTATAAGTCTTTTTAGCTATAATAGCGTTATAGAGATAAAGAAAAGGGACAAGACTGATGACATCCAACTTAAAAGCACAAGCTTATAATGCAATTCGTAAAAAAATAATCTATTCTGACTTAGAGCCTGGGAAAAAAATCTCTGAAAAGGGATTAGAAGAAATGTTGGAGATTGGACGTACACCTATCCGGGAAGCATTAATTCAATTAAAACAGCAAGAACTAGTGTATACGATTCCACAAAGCGGTACCTATATTTCATTGATTGACCTAGCTTCGGCTAAGAATGCCCGTTTTGTTCGGGAGCATTTAGAAAAACAAATTATGATTGAATGCTGCGCAAAACTAACAACAGAAACACAGAGAATTTTAGAAACAATAATTGAAGAACAAGAAAAAGCAGTGAAAACAAAAGATCGACGTGCATTTTTCTATAATGACAATCTTTTTCATTCAACTTGTTTCGAGATTGCAGGACGACAAGAGGTCTGGAACTGGTTAGATGACCATAATATCCATCTCGAACGGTTCCGTTGGTTACGGGTCAGTACAGAAGATCTTAATTGGAAAACAATCATGAACCAACATTATCGGCTATTAAAAGCATTAATTGAAAAAGATGTCGAAGAGGCCTATTTTTTAGCCTCCGTTCATCTCCATATGATGTTAGAAGAGGAAGAAATAGTAGTAAATGAATATCCGGGTTTTTTTAAACACATGGGTTAAATTCGCATCTCTTACTATAATTTTAAACATAAAATGAAAAACTGCACCTATTAAAGATGCAGTTTTTCTACCCACATAATTGTTTCACGTGGAACACGTCTATTATTATTTACCTGTATCTTTAGGAATATAGATCATCGACTTAAATAAATCTCCATCAATTTGAATCATAAATTTCCCACCTTGATTCTCAATTAGGCTTTTGGCAATCGATAGACCTAAGCCGCTTCCCTGGCTGGCTCTTGATTCATCGCCTCTTTTAAAACGTTCCATTAATTCATCGGCGGAAATATTTAATTCATAAGCTGAGATGTTCTTGAATGTTAGCTGGACCTCATTGCCTACCTCTTCAATATCAATGTAAACCCTTGAACCCTTAAGAGCATATTTGAAGATATTGGATAATACATTCTCAATTGATCTCCAAAATAACTGTCCATCAGCGGCAATATATACCTTTTCCATCGAGTGATTCAGCTTAAACTCTAAACCTGACTCTTCAATACTTTCACTTACCTCTCCCAGTCCCTGAGTAAGTAATGAGACAAGATCAATTCGCTCCAGGTGAACTGGAATATTGCCACTGGATGCCTTTGCTGCTTCAAATAAATCATCTGTCAGGATTTTTAACCTCTTTGATTTTTGTTCCAGTACCTCAATATATTCTTGGACCTTTGATGGATCATTTTCTCTTTTTAACAAATCAACATACGTGATAATCGATGTCAAAGGCGTACGGATATCATGGGATACATTCGTGATTAACTCCGATTTTAACCTTTCGCTCTTTAACTCGCTTTCCACTGCTTTTTTCAAACCATCGGTAATGCTGTTGATATCAGCTGCAAGTCCGGCAAACTCTCCCTTTTCATCAACATCGATACTGTGAGTGATGTCCCCGGCCTTTATTCTCCTTACCCCGGCCTTTATCGCATTAAATGCCTTGACTTTCTTCAAGGTAAACCAGGCAGCTGCTGCGATAGTTATTGGAAACATAAAAAACGTTGCAGCAACCAAGAGTGGATATCCAATGACAATGAGGATTGTCTTCACCCCGACACTGCCGCTATCGTACACATTTCTTATAAACACAACGATTCCGTGAATGAGCAGAGAGATTAACGTATGTCTGAAAAATGTCCGATTTTTCATATGCCTTACAATGGAGAGAATAAGTACGAAAGCAGCTGCAGAAATTGGAATAGTGATGAGGACCACCCATTTGGATAAAGCCGCAGGGCCTGCTTCATTCAACAAAGCAGCCAGACCGACCCAAACACCGGTAAGACCTGCACATAGCAGGATATTCACATCAACATATAAGCGATCAATTGCGTGCAGATGCAGTTCCCCATCTTTATAGAATCTTCTGCCACTTACCATAACAAGATAGAAAAAGGTGAGCATACATCCTAAGGAAAACAGTAAGAAACTATTAAATAATTTCGTTGCATCAGCCTTAAGTTCTTTCCATTCGGATATCTTAGTCTGTAAGAACGTATCGGTAAAAGCAAGATAAATCTTGGTATCAGGGTTCATTCCGCTTATTTGCTCTGTTATCCAATTTAACTGCCTATTTTTAACTATTTCCTTTGGGTAAATTTCCTGTTTATATCCATCGAACACCATATAGGCTGGATAGGTTTTAAATTGCTCTTTTCCTGCATCTGTACTGTTTGTATATACATCACTACCAACAGCAGCATAATACAATGGTTCTTTAACCTCTTTAATAGTTCGCAATAAGTAATGGTATTCTTTTAAATCATTCTTAATCCATTTTTCCTTTTCCTTGCCTATCTTTTCTGCATATTCCTTATTAAATCTTTCACGGTTTTCCTCTTCGCTTAAGTTAGGATTATAACTTTTTGAATCCATAAAGTCGGAATATAAACCATCTCTTATCAACCTTAATTCCTCTTCGCTAATCGTTCCGCCCGCTAAAATATGCTTTTCATTTTTGTATGTCCCTACTAAGCTGGTAAGGTTGCCCACGAGAACCTCACTTTCCTGCACAAAGGACATACTGTGAAAATAGCTGTCTTCAAAAATAATTTTCGCATCGCTATCATTTACTACAATTAAATCAACAATTGCCTTTATTGCACCGGTAAAACATGTAATCATCATTATAAACACAATTAGTTTTGCTGTAATTGAATGACTATATTTTTTCAACTTTGTAGCCCACTCCCCACATGACCTTTAAATATTTTGGCTCTTTCGGATTAATTTCGATTTTCTCTCTAATTTTTCTGATATGAACGGCTACAGTATTTTCCGGATTAAACGATGGTTCATGCCATACTTTCTCATAAATCTCTTCAATGGAAAAAACTCTCCCGGCATTGGCAGTAAGAAGCCTTAAAATTTTATACTGCACAGGTGTGAGATGGACTGCCTCCCCATCAACTGTAATAATTTTACTTTCATCATCAATCTCAAGTCCGCCCGTCCGGTATACATGGCTCTTTGTCTCCAGACTTCCTAAAGTCGTATATCTTCTTAGCTGCGATTTAACTCTTGCAATTAACTCCAAGGGATTAAACGGTTTTGTCATATAGTCATCTGCGCCTATATTTAAACCTAAGATTTTATCGTAATCCTCAGATTTGGCGGAAAGCATAATTAAGGGGATGTTGTTTTCCTCCCTAATCTTCATCGTTGCTCTGATTCCATCCATTTTTGGCATCATAATATCCATGATGATCAAATGAATCTGGTGATTAGCAATACGTTCGATTGCCTCTAATCCATTAGCAGCTTTGAAGATTGTATAGCCTTCATTTTCTAGATAAATTCCTATTGCATCAACAATTTCCTTATCATCATCACAAACCAATATGTTCAAAAATAGTCACTCCTCAAAATGAATAGATATTTTCATCTCCCCTTTATCCCGCCTTAACGGGCAGTAAGCTCCCCACTGATGGAAGTTTCAGCTTATGATTTTATTTTAGATAACTTTCCTCTTTCAGCAAACCTAAATAACAGCCTGCAGAATTACCAATATATCTCCTAGGATGAAGTTAATTGTAACGGATAGTTCTTATGAAATTATTGATGAATTTCTTAAGAATTTCTTAAGCGGTTAAAACATGACATGAGTACAGGCTTTTTTTCATACTATATGTTGGGGGTGGAATAATGCCAAGAGTAAATTACCGAAGCTCAGACGTTGACTTAATGGCAAGGATGATGAGAGCCGAAGCTGAAGGTGAAGGAAAACAAGGAATGCTATATGTTGGAAATGTAATTGTGAACCGTCTTATAGCAAACTGTTTAGACTTTCAAGGTTTGAGAACGATTAATCAAGTTATTTATCAGGTCCAAGGAGGAAATTTTTCTTTTGAAGCCGTTCAGAAAGGGAATGTATTTTATCAGAGATCAAGAAGTTCTGAAAGAAGATTGGCAAAATTAAATTTAGATTATTGGAGAGATCACCCAGCAAAATATGCCCTTTGGTATTTTAATCCACATGCTCCATGTCCTCCTACATGGTACGGCCAACCTCATACTGGACAATTTAAAGAACATTGTTTTTACGAACCAAAACCTGGAACATGTGATAGTGTATATAATGGTTAAACTTACTCACTAGAGTAAGTTTTTTTATATCTTTAGGTTTAAAAAAATGCCGGTTCCTAGACAGGGCTCCAGACACAATTCAGGCATTTGGGTATTAATATATTACTTAGCAAATCCAAGGAACATTCAAAGGTCAATGTCTTACCTTTTATTATAAAGCAATCACGAGAGCGCATTCAATTTTTATTAGGGGTTTTTACAAACCGTTAACTTGCCGTGACTATGGGCTGAAAATAACAAATGATTAGTTTCTTCTTTACAATCTCATCAACCCATTTTTACTCCGAGAACCTGTTCAAATCTGAAAACGCCCTCCAGTTGATGGTTAATCCTAAATGTAATTGATTAGATTCCCCCTGCGATTCATTCTAATTAGTTTTCGAATGGAAAAATAAAAATCAGCATACTGTTGTATGAAAACTGATTGGAGTTGATTGCTCTGAGTCATTTTAATCCTGAAAAATTATCTGTTGAATACAGAGATGGAATTACTACCACAGGACCTGTTATTCCAAGGTGCTACACACTTACTCACTCAGATGTAACGGGAGATTTATTTTTAACACTAGGGATTCAATATGCATGGGGAAAAATCAATCGTATGAGGGATGAAGTATTAGGTGAATGGAGACAACATGGTGGCTCCCTTTACTACTCTGTTTATTTATATATCGATCAAGGAGAATATGACGAAAATATCTCAGCAAAGCGAAATGAAATATGCTTCTTCGCTAAATAGTATTGGTTTAAAGATTCCTAGACCTGACCATAATGGATAATAGTTTGAAATATTATTATCCGGGGTGGTCCAAATGGAAGATTTTAATCAAGAATATAGCGTGTTTCAAAAGGCTTTAAATATTGAAGATCCTTGGTATGTGGTTGAGTATGAATTGAATCCAAAGGATCTTATTCTCGATGTTTATATAGATTTTAAACGTGGTGCAGAATTTATCTGTTCCCATTGTGGTCACCCACATGCCAAAGTACACGACATTTTAGATGATGACCGTACATGGAGGCATTTGGATTTCTGGCAATATCAGACCATCCTCCACGCCAGACTTCCTAGAACGAAGTGTGACCTTTGTAAAAAAATCCGTACCATTCATGTGGACTGGTCTCGGCCCGGTGCTGGATTTACATGGTTCTTTGAATCAGAAGTTATGCAGCTTATGAAAGAAATGCCTGTGGCAGCTGTAGCCCGAAAAGTAGGCGAGCATGACACCCGGTTATGGCGTGTCTTTCATTATTATGTTGATAAAGCCATGAAGGAATTAGATCTATCTAACGTTAAACGTATTGCCATTGACGAAACATCCAGCCGGCGCGGTCATGAATATGTTACCTTGTTTGTGGATGTCGATACCAAGCGTGTTTTATTTGCCACAGAAGGAAAAGATGCCAATGTTCTGAAGATGTTCTCGACCTTTTTGAAAGATAACGGGATTAACCCGGAAAACATTGAAGAAGTCTGTAGTGACATGTCTCCAGCTTTCAAAAAGGGCGTTGAAACGGAGTTTCCCATGGCTCACCTAACCTTTGATAAATTTCATGTGATGAAACTAGTCAATGAGGCCTTGGACCAAGTAAGACGAATGGAACAAAATGATGAACCCGGCCTAAAAAAGACTCGTTATTTATGGCTAAAGAATCGGCAAAATCTAAATCAAGAGCAACAAGAAAAGGTTTTAAAATTAAAAGACACTAACTTAAAAACGGCCAGAGCTTATCGTATGAAACTTTCCCTTCAAGAATTATGGACGAAGTCCAAACTATTTGCCCCATTTTATTTTCAAGAATGGTATAACTGGGCAATCCGATCTCAATTAGAACCTATGGTAAAAGTAGCTCAGACACTAAAAAAACATGAGCCAGGCATTTTGAGATGGTTCGTATCTAAAATGACCAATGGCCTACTTGAAGGTATTAACAGTTTGGTTCAAGCTGCAAAGCGCAAAGCAAGAGGATATAGGACAACCAAAAACTTCATTGCGATGATTTACGCAACGGCTAATAAACTAATGATTCGGGTAGAACCACATAAGCAAGGGTAGGTCCTTCTCAACTTACAGACCAAGCTCCATTTTACCGGAAGGCTGTCAAGTGCTTTCCTTGACAGCCTTCCGGTAAAATGGAAAACTATCAGAGTTGAGAAGGAGCTTATCCTCTAACTCTATTGGGGGATTCTTTTTCACCCACACAAAATGGCGAAGAACCTGAAATATTTAGACAGGAATTACCGCTTGCCTTAACCGCCATACGCTACGGTGATAGGTTACTTTTCAAAACAAATCCTAATCTAGATTACTCTTTTATACTCATTAACTTTATGTCTGCTTATCCTCAATTCTCCAGAAGCGAAAATTGGGGGAACTTCCGAAATTTCCCCTTTAAATAGTGGCGGTTGTAGACTAATAGAGAAATTGATTAGAATTCCCCTTTCGAAAAAAGCAGAAGTAACCTATTCTATGGACATTTTGTGACAATTAGAGTTTTATGACCAACTTCTAATAACAACCATTACATACGTCACTATTCTAAAATAATCCCGATTGTTACAATGAGTGAAAATATTGCTTCACTTAAAAATCGTAATGAAATGGGGTTTTTATTTTGAACTATCCACAATTAAAAATTGGTCATATGATACCGATGTTTCCCATTATCCAAGGCGGTATGGGTGTAGGAATTTCTTTAAGCGGGCTCGCCTCTGCCGTTGCGAATGCTGGAGGAATTGGGATTATCTCTGGAACCGGAATTACTGTCGATGAAATGAGATTTCATATAAGAAAGGCCAGAGCAAATATAAAGAATTCAGGTTATATTGGCGTAAATGTTCTGTTTGCGATGAATGATTTTGCTGAAAAAATGAAGGCAGCCATTGATGAAAAGGTTGATTTCATCATTTCAGGTGCTGGCATTTCAAGAGATATGTATGCATGGGGTAAGGAAGCGGGCATTCCTGTCATTTCAATCGTTTCCTCCGCAAGGCTAGCTAAGATGTCAGAACGTCTTGGTGCTGCTGCAGTGGTTGTGGAAGGACATGAGGCTGGCGGGCATCTTGGCACCGATAGACCTTTGTTTGATATTTTGCCAGAAGTAGTAGAAGCAGTTAAAATTCCGGTTATTGCTGCTGGGGGAATAATGACGGGAGAAGATCTTGCAAGAGCTTTACGTGTGGGGGCATCCGGGGTACAAATGGGGACTAGGTTCGTTGCTAGTGAAGAGTGTGATGCACCATTATCTTTTAAGGAAAAATATGTGCAGGCCGAGCAGGAAGATACCGTTTTAGTGAAAACAACAGTTGGTCTCCAGGGGCGCGCCATTAAGAATCACTTTATTGACCTAATCTCTGATGATAAGAAAGTAAAAATTAAGAACTGTAAAGATTGCTTAAAAAATTGTTCTTACCGTTTCTGTACGCTTGATTCTCTGATTACCACTATGAACGGAGATTGCGAGAATGGTCTCGTTTTTGCCGGAGCAAGAGTACATGAAATTAAAGACATCTTACCAGTTAAAACGATCATCAACAATATTATGAGTGAATATCAAGCCTGTCTTTAATAACCATTTGTAAAAAAGTGCCTGTCATTCCCCGAGCAAATATAGGTAGTGACATGGCGCTATTAAGAAGCCATATCTAAATGACATAACCGTATAAATCTATAAGTCTTGAAAAAGCGAGAAACTAAACTCTTAAATAACTGTCTGGAAATTCACAGCCATTTTACAATGCTACCGAGTTTCCGGGCAGTTTTTTACTACTTAAAACTATTTATTCAACCAAAAAATATATAAATATTGTAAACAAAATATATGCCTTCTGAATAGTTATATACATTGTAAATTCAAAGGTTGAAAGTTTCATTTTTACCAAATGCCGCAGATAGAAAGAAGAACTATATGGAATTTGTCCGCAGGGCTACCAGGACTATCAACCCCTTTCTTTATAACAGCAACTTTACAGTTCATGCCATGCTAGTGTGTATGCTAAACTAACTCTATAATAATTAGAGGTATAACAGCAGAAGTAAAATAAAAGGAGATTTTTCCGTTAATTAAAAAATGAGGCCCATTTCAGGGGAAATAAAGGAAATTTTTCCGTTTATGCAAAGCAAAATCTCTCTTTTTCGTACTTTTCGAATCAATAGGCGGAATTCCTCCGTCTATTTGAACCTTTTTTAATATAATTTACTAAATAAACGGAAATTTTCCGTCTATTAATCAGATAGGGTGCTTAACTTGATCACCCACCCGATAAGAGCGAACCCTCTTAATGCCAGATGCGGGCAGTAGTATATTTTTATCGACGAGTTGATGGAGGATTTTTTTTACGGTCTTGTCACTTAGCTTTAAACACTTCTCAACCTCTTTAGGGTATATCGCTTCCCCTTTTCGAATCGCTAACCTGAGCACTTCCTTTTCGAGAAGGGACAGAAATGTCTCGTCCAGTTCATCGCTCACCCATCGGCCAATTACTTGTTGAACAATCTGTTGGCATCGACGAGGATTTTCTTTCACTTGGTCATAAGAAAAGCGTATTACGGTCCATCCGTCAATCACCAACTGATTTTGGCGTTCCAGATTATCGGAAAATTGCCATCTGCTTATGTTCTTTAGGTGAGGACCATACCCGTCGACTTCGAGGCAAATTCGGAAAGCGGGACGAATATAAGCAAAATCCAAATACCTTTTGCCATCCTTAAAATCATCAATTTCATATTCTGGATGAAGATACTTGAAATGGAAAAATAAAGGCCACCACACTTGCTTCAAAAACAACATTTCAGCATGGTTGTGACCTTCTTGTAAGCGTCGCAACCGTTCACCGGTTCTTGCCTGTAAGTGAATATTCATAAAGGTATGGTATTCTTCTTCAAACCCCATAGCATCTCTACTCCTATCTAATGGTCTTTTCTTGTGTACACTTACATTAAATGTTGCGAAAAATTTAGACCTTGTATAATAATTTTATGGTTATATCTTTTATAGTACATTTACATAGATAATAGGTAGGCCAAAAAAGCCAGGTAGCACATCCTTCCATACTGACATTTATTTTCCATACATAATTAATTACCAGGAATGAAAAATTTCTTTATTTATTCATTTGAACTTTGGATAGCTTATTAAAATGCGAGTAAAAAAGAAAGAGAAAGTAAAGGGGAAATAAAAACTTGCAGAAATTTTAGAAGGAATTTGATGGTTGAACTATTATTAGTTTAATAGAATTCTTATATTTGTCAATCTATTCCCCTTGGGTTTCCATTCAAAGCACCTTTCCAGAAAGGGAACATGTCGATTAGTGAGTTAAAAATAAAAGGAGATTTTTCCGTTAATTAAAAAATGAGGCTCATTTCAGGAGAAATAAAGGAAAATTTTCCGTTTATGTAAAGCAAAATCCCCCTTTTTCGTACTTTTCGAATCAATAGGCGTAATTCCTCCGTCTATTTTAGCAAATTCGATGGCAATTTTACTAATAAGGGAAATTTCTCCGTCTATTAATCAGATAGGGTGCTTAACTATTAATGGTTTTACAAAATCTAACCTATTCCCTTTTTTCCCAAAATTTCATGATCAGATCAATGAATTAATTAGCAAAAAGTGTTCGACTCTACAAGTGACTGAATTTATTGTAAATTCAAAAAAAGTTATAAGATGTCTTTCTCAACGGTTTAAAATTAATAGCATGGATAATGGATCTGTTGTGAATATGGGGCCATTTCAATCGGTTGATAAGTTCGTGGCCTACAAGTGAAAGCAGGCTTTTGGTGAATTAAACGGGGACTTATTTTTAGAATCCATGAATACAGTCAAGACTTATACCTTGGACCTATCTATACAATACAAAGTGAAAGCAGGAAAACTCAATTAAACAAGAGTTTCCTGCTTTCACTCAGGATTAATGTATAGTATCTTGCTTTTATCTAATCGATCATCTACTTGTAATCATTTATTGGCCCTTTATCCATGATCACTTCTACCATATTTGACGACCCCATCTTAAGTAAAGGTCTACGCTCCGAGTTCGGTGCACTATAAAGCTCCAATGGGCTGATAATGACTCCATCTGGGGTATTATGAAGGATTCCAGGCACACAGGAATATATTCTATCATTATTATTTGCATTCTTGGCAGATATGGTAACCGAAGTTCCATGATGATTATCTATACTCATGGATACCTTGTATCGATAGAATGAACCTGTCCCATTTGACTGAGCAGAATAAACGACAGGAACAACGGCGAGAATATCATTATTTAACCTTAACTTAATAACCTCAGTCTTCGTTGATCCGCTATTTCTTCCCACATCTCCCATATGCTCCACTGCTCCGTTGCCAAAACTTCTGAGGGGAGGAGTTCCTTGCGCCCCAAACATCGCTACATCTATCTGTCTGCCATTCTTTGTATAAACCAAAGCATAGATATCATAATCTGTCCCTGTCTTCCAAGATACCGTAGCGGTAATTTCTGGTGTTTTTTCAATGATTACTGGTTTTTGGCCTTTTTCGAGGCTTACCTTTCCCTTTACCTTTTCAAGACTTATTGATGACAACGCGTTTTGTCTATTATCAGGAACCGTTACAGTCTTATCAGGTTCCTTTGAAGTTTGTTTTTGTATAGTTTTAGGTTCAGAAGGGTTATTTGACTCATCAGATTCAACCTCAACACCATAATTTTTACATAACCCTTCAAGCCCTGAATTAAACCCGCGCCAGATTGATTTTACCTTTGGTTGGCCATTTCTTAGATATAGTTCTAATACGACAATCCCATTTTCAGTTGTGAAACCAGATGGAGTTAACTGGATAACAATATGTTCGGTGCTTATCTCAGCCTTTAAATTCTTTACATTTGCAAACCCCGTACTATTATCCTCTGTCAGAGTTATCGCTATTTTATTAATTCCTTCAGGAGCTTTACTCATGTCAAAATTAATTCTCTGTACTTGTGTATTACCTATCCTTTCTACTGGTAAAAGGGTTGCTACACCCGAAGAGCTCGTTGGTTGATTATAAAAAATAATCCCGCTATCTCCTTGTACCTTATCAGTATCAGTTAAAAGAAAGGCTGTTAGGGAAACATCTATCATATTTGAAAGTTCATAGCTAACAGTAACAGTACCTTTTGGGGAACTTAAAACGGTATTTGCCCCCATCTGGAGAAATTGATTCATTTAATCACTTCCTACTCTCATCTATTTATATGCCTCCTACCCATCCATTACCAAAAGTTTCATTTTTGAAAACCCAATCCCTACTTGCATCATCATGGTTGGGTATCGTTATTATCCCTTTCATCAGTCGCTGGTTCTGCCCCGTTCGTATTCTCGTTGTTGTTATTATTATTGTCACTCTCTGTATTTTCCACTAGAACAGTAGTTGAAACCGGCTTGCTAGTTCCTGCATTATTGGTAGCCACTACCGTAATGACATACTGTTGTCCTGGCTGCGGGCTGCTCAACGTTGCATTTGTACCTGGTGTTGTTGTTAACGTTTGGGTATTGCCATTAACCGTATACGTAACTACAAAGCTCACATTTTGTTCATCGGCATTATTGTTTTTCCAACTGATGACAATTTGATTCGAATTCTTATTATATTTAGCCTGCAAATCACTTGGGCTTATTGGTACTTCATCCATTCCTTGAACCGTTAAGGAAGCTGCTGCTGCATCACTCTTGACGCCTTCTTTAACAGCAACAACAGTAAATACATAGGTTTTTCCCTTCTCTGGACTTTGCAGCACCGCTTGCCTGTCACCTGTGGAAGGCAAGTTAGTTGTTTTTCCATCCACAGTATAAGAAACTTCAAAGGTTGTTTCAGAGCTATTTCCAGATGTATGATTCCAAGTTAATTGGATGCTGTCTGTAGCTTCATCATAAGATGCCTTCACATCTGTTGGTTTATTCGGCTTTGGTGGCTTCGGTTTTTCCCCGCCTTTGACGTAGTATTCATTCCCAGATTTTCCAACACTGCTTGGCTGTATAAATTTTTCTGTGCTTGCGTCTACCCGAGACAGGATAGCTTTAAACACTAACTTAGAAAAGCTGGCACTCTTGCTTCCTAAATAATCATCTGCCGTTTTCGTTTCGGTGTAGCCTGTCCAAACCGCACCGGTGTATTGCGGTGTATAACCAACAAACCACGCGTCACGTGTTGCATTACCCGGCAGACCATATTTCGTTATAGCCGATTGATCAAAGCTGGTAGTTCCTGTTTTGCCTGCGATATCAAGACCGGAAATATTGGCCATTGTCCCTGTACCGGAATCCACAACCGTCCGCAACATATCTGTTATGAGGAATGCCGTATAATCCTGCATCACTTTCTTTTTACTTGAAGCCAATTTCTTTTCGGTTCCATCTTCATAAATTATTTTCGAAACCGTATAAGGTTCAATATAATAACCGCCATTCCCAAATGCGGCATAAGCACCTGCCATAATTAGCGGAGATGCAGCATCAATGGCGCCAATAGCATTCGATTCATTTGCCTTTTGTGTATCGGTAATAGGGAAACCAAGACTATTAGCAAAATCCGTAGCATCGTCAGCCCCAACTTCTTGATACGTTTTTAAGGCAGGAATATTTCTTGACCATGCCAGATGATCCCTAATGGTTCTACTTCCAGCATATGAACGGCTGGCATTGCGAATGGGAGTTCCATTAGAGTATTTATACGGCTCGTCTTTTAGTATGTGTCCCGTCGACCATTTGAACTTTTCAATGGCTGGGCCATAATCAAGAATCGGCTTGATCGTTGAACCCGGATGACGTTTAATCTTTGTGGCATAGTTGTAACCGCCGGTTTGGTAATTTCTGCCGCCCCCAATTGCCTTGATTGCACCTGTTTGCGTGTCCAAAATAACCACACCTGACTGCAACCTATCATTTTCTGGATAGCTAATATATTCATTGCTAGATAGGACATCTTCAGTTATCTGCTGAATTTTCGGATCAATGGTCGTATAAATTTTTAATCCATCTTCAAATATATTCGAACCTGTTTTGGTTTGGACCTCCTGAATCACTGTATCAACAAATGCCTGGTATTTATTGGTTTGTTTTTGTTGAATATTTAATGTTTTTTCAATTGGTGTACTTTGCGCTTTCTCCATTTCTGCTTCAGAAATATAGCCGTGTCGATTCATGTATTGAAGTACCAAATTTCTCCGCTTTTCAGCATTTGCAAGATTACTTTCAACAGTTGGGATATAATTATTTGGGCTTTGCGGAATCCCCGCCAGGAGAGCCGCTTGTTCGAGCGTCAATTGATCTAATTCGTCCGGCCCCAGGCCAAAGAAGCGATCTGCAGCTTTGGCCACCCCATACACATCACTTCCGTATAAATTCTTATTAAAATACATTTCAAGAATCTGATCTTTAGTGAACTGTCTTTCTAATTGAATGGCTAAATACCATTCTTGCACCTTACGTGTAATTGTTTTTTCCGTTGATAAGAATGAATTTTTTACAATTTGTTGTGTTATCGTGCTTCCACCTTGAGAAGTACCCGCAGTGAAATTCGTCCAGATAGCAACAAGTGTCCGCTTCACATCAATTCCGTGATGCTTGTAAAAACGGGCATCTTCAGTTGCCAATACCGCATTTTTGAGAACATCAGGTATTTGCTTAATGGTAATATCATCCCGCTTTTCTGTACCCACTTCGGCAATTAAAGTTTTCTTATCAGCAGCATATATTTCAGATGATAATGGATCTTTTAGTAACGTCTCGTCAAACTTCGGCGCATCTTTAATGATCCAAAGAAAAGCACCAGCGCCCACTAGGATTAGTACAAGTCCTAGGGTTAGACAAGTATAGAAAATCTTTTTCCATACATTTTTTCCGCGCTTTCCGCTCCCTTGCTGTTTTGCACCCCTTTGCTGCTGGCCTTGCATCTTTTTCCGCTCTACGCGAGAACGATAATCTTCTGACATGTTTCGTATACCTTCCTTTTAATGGCTTCCATTAAACCTTCTATTTTTTCTGGTTACCATGGTTTATTAATTTGAAAAAATAATGAAACCTAAAGTTTATTATACTATGCACAATGATTTTACAAAAATAAATCTATAATAAATTCGTTTCTGATCCATTTTTCCTTTGTCATATTAAAAAAGGCGTGTAAGCTGGTTCGTCTTATCACGCCTTTTTCTTGTAGTATGGTTATCTTAATGATGCCTTTGAAGACTGTAAACTCATCGTTCAGCTCATAATTTATATTTACTGGATTTTGACAGACCCTAGAAATTATTTAAGTGATGTTATACGGTATGAGCATGCTATTACTGAGTGGCATAGTTCCACCTTTGAAAATCAAATCGGTTCGCGTTGTAGACAATCGCTGATATGTAGTTCATCGTGGTGTTAGCAGCCTCCTGAAAATCATAGCTTTTGCGATTATTTAAGATGTTTGTAAACATTCCCTGCCAAACTAAAATAGTTAATTCATTTATTGCATCAACGTTTTCCTCTTTAATATAGCCCTCTCTTAGTGCAATTTCTAGAAAAGACCTTCCCCGTTTTGTCACATTACGTTCGAATAGGATAGTCTTTAACTCTTCGGGAATGTTAATCAAATCAGATGGGTAGATTTTATAATAATCTTCGAGCATCTTTTCGGGTTGATCACCTAAGTCCATAATAAATACCGCATTGAAAATTTGCGGCTGCTTAAAGGAGTGATGACAGAAACATTCCCATGCTAATAAATACTTTTCAATTGGATCTTTTCCTTTTTCAATATAAACAGCTACTTCATCTGTGTAGTTTTTCAAGAATTTCATAGAAGCGAAAAAGATTAAATGGGAAATCTCAGAAAAATAGTTATAAATGGTTGCACTATTATAGCCTGCTTTATCCGCAACTTTCCTTATTGTTACATTGTCTACACCTTCTTCTTCAATAATTTCAGCAGTAGCGTCCACAAAGTATTTCCACATGCGGCTCAATTGCATTTCTTTTTTCTTCATAGCTATTCCCCTCACAAAAAGATATAGGTCAATTTCAATGATAGATTAATTGTATAAAATTAAAAAGCTGGCAAAAAACAAAACGTTTAGCGCCAGCTTCTTTATTTTTTGGACTTTCAAGGAAACCTCTTCTTTTTATCACTTTTTCATACTCGTGTTTTCGGCTAACTTGCTTTCATTTTTTTCCTATGAATGGAAATCTCCCTTCGTCTTTCTTTCGTTACTCTTTGCCAAATAATGGCGGTAATCAAGCCAACGATTGTCAATCCTAATAAAATGGCAAATAATACCTTATATCCAGTTGTACCACTCCAATGGTCCAAACAAGCCCCGGCAACAAATGGCATAAAGACTTCCCCGCTATACCCGATGATCATTAATGGTATAGCGACTGTTCCTGTTGTTTCAACTGGATAGTCTCCTTCTACCAAAATAGCAAAGTGCGTTGCCTGTAATGCATACATGGATACATAAACAATGGCGATAAAGACTAAGAGTAATAAGATAAGAGAAGGCTTTCCGGGTAATAGGATGAGAGCAGCTAAACCGGCTGCCAACAAACTATAGCCAATGATGACCATATTGGAAATCCCAATCCGATCCCCAATTATTCCAGAGGTAAAACTTCCGACAGGACGGCAATATTGTGAAAAGTAACCCAAAGCGGCGGCAATGATGGTTGAAGCACCAAAGGCTGCCGTTGCATAAGGGGTAATATAGTAGAAACTATTAATCATGGCATAAGACGTCAAGATCAGAATGGCCGCCAGCCAGGTGGTTGGCATTTTTAAAATCTTCCAAAGTATATCCCAATTAAATTTTGAATGATCAGTTTCGTTTGCTTGACCATTGCTGTTGCTTTGTGCAGGATCCTTATAAATGAACATAATTATAATCCCTAAAACAATACAACACACAGAATAGAAAATTATCACCGTAGACAATGCTACCTTGTCACTCATTTGCTTAGCAACAAAGGCGAAGAGTCCTAACACTAAAGCTGATTCGATCACTTTGGAAGCACCACGCCCGCCTTCAAAAAAGCCGAATGCTTTTCCTTGTTCATTCTCAGAGGCTAACGAACGGACAGCTTTAATTAATGCTACCCAAAAGGTCATGATGGATGTTATTCCCCAAGCCCCATAAATTAAGAGCAATACAGGGTAAGGGGGGTACAATAGTAAGGTAAAGCCTAAAGCACCTGTCACGATTAAGGAAAGCGTCAATAAGTGTTTCGTTTTCCACCGATCTGCTACATACCCTCCAAAGATATAGGAAATCAAACAAGTAATTCCAAACACACTACCAAGCGAACCCATTTGTGTATTAGTTAAATGAAAGTCGTTTAGAAATACATCATAATAATAGTTTCGAAAATAAGGCAATGTATAAATCATTTCACCTGCAAGGATTAAAATGATAAGAGTTGGTATATTTTTCCTTAATTTTCCTTCCATCTGTTCCCTCCAATTGTTGGCCTTTTAAAGTCCAACACGTTTAATTTTTTGGTCCCAATTCTTCTTGAATGCTAACTGGCCGTTTTCCTTCACATCCATTTCACCAACGATGATAAAGTTTTCCGCATCAGAAGTTTGCGTAACGGTAATGTCAGCGTCTATCCACCAACCCTCACGGCCAATTTTCATTTTTTGATAAATCGTATATTTCGCGGAAAGAGGATCAGCGTTGCTTAATGTCAACTCTCTTTTCAAATTGTGTTCAACTGTAACATCAATTTCATCAAAGCGATAAACCCCTTCGCCAAATACCCCTCCTACACCATCCGTTATGCATGTCCATGTATCGGTTACAATATCGTATGAAATTGAACGATCGACTTTTCCCTCTGAAAGGATTGTCATCGGAGTTAATGGCGCGCTTTGAGGATTCATATTTGGTCCTTGCACCTGGCTGCCATGAAAGATTGGCAATGTAAACTTAGCAGTTTCCAGATTCAACGTAAGTGTTGCATCCTCTGGCATTGGCCAAAACATTGGCCAAAAAGTAGTAGCAATCGATAAACGCACCCGGTGCCCTGCTTTAAACTTATGTCCGCAGCAGTCTAAATCAACAAATGCATGTACCTTCTCACCTATGTTCAGCAAGTCTACTCGATCATGTCCATGTAAGTGGGTTAAATTCATTACACCATAGGAAACTCGGGTAACGGCCCCATCTGGGGACACATCTGAAAGTTGCGCAAAGAGCATTGCCTTTGGTTTGTCACTCGATAATTGCACTTCGAATCTTGGATAGCCTACTATTTCTAATGGGTTTTCTAAGATATCACTTTCAAACACCATCGCCATCCCATCATCTAATCGCTGGTCTGACGGACTTTCCCCCAGTACACCAGCCCCCATCCATTCACCAGATAAAAGGCCGTGATTTAATGGCGTTTTTAATAACACTTGTTCTTCTTTTTCATCTCTTTCTTCTAGTAATTTACCATAAGTCAATTGATACGTTTTCGTACTAACTTCATTTGATGGCCATGAATCCAGTCCGACCCACTCTCCTTTACTAACCGGTTTAATGGAAGAAGGTGGCATACTTTCCTCAAGCCAAACATTCATCATTGGTCCATCCATCACGTCGTTTTCGATTCCTTTTAGCCAATGATTCCACCATTTTACAGCTTCCTGCAAAAAGCCCATTGCTGGTCCTGGAACACCATCATGAGGATAAACATGTGCCCAAGGGCCAATAATTCCTTTTCTAGGGACTGATAGCCCTTTCAATAAGCTGAATACAGTATTCGTATAGGAATCTTCCCAACCATCAATGGCCAGAACTGGCACTTCAATGTCATCGTAATTTTCACAAACTGAACCATGCTTCCAGTATTCATCTCTTGTCTGGTGCTTCATCCATTGTGCCATCCATAGAGGCATTTCATTTAATCTTTCCAGCCATTTTTCACGCCAGCTTTCGCCCACAATATGAGGATCAAGTGGACGCACCTGATAGGCTAACATAATAGCCCCCCACCAGAAGTTGTCATTTAAGAGACAGCCGCCTTTATAGTGAATATCGTTGTTGTATCGGTCATCAGTAAACCCGAGTGTAATAATGGCTTTTAAATTTTTGGGCCTTTTGGCTGCAACTTGAAGTGAGTTAAAGCCTCCCCAAGATTTACCCATCATACCGATATTGCCATCGCACCAATTTTGATCTGCCATCCATTTAATCACTTCTAGTGCATCATCTTGTTCTTGCTTTAAGTATTCATCTTTCAGCAAACCATCTGATTCCCCTGAACCTCTCATATCCACTCTGACTACCGCAAAACCGTGTCCGGCAAAATATCCATGCATTGGTTCATCTCTTGTCCTTGTACCATCTGTCTTTCGGTAAGGAATGTACTCTAAAATCGCGGGTACTTTTTGACCTTCCGCAACTTCAGGCAGCCAGATGCGACTTGAAAGTTTACTTCCATCTTTTAATTCAATCCAAGTATTTTCAATCGTCTGAAACGAATAAGGAAATTTAGTGATAACTTTCCCCTCTTTATATTCTGTTGACAATGTTTTAGCCTCCCCTTTGTCATTTGCATCCGCCATAAAGTAGTCATGATCATGATTTATTTACTCATTTTTAGCGCATTCTGAAAATTATTAATCAAAGTCATATAATAACCATAATCACTTTATAATCATGATTATATTTTGTTTCTAGTATATCACCCGAATATATGTTGCACAACTTTAAATTTTCTAAATTTTTAGGTTAGAATTTACTTTGTAAATAAGGTAACGGTAACTAATGTAATTCATTTGCTAACGGAACAGGCGGTTATCATAATGCTTAATACCACCGTTAAAATAAGCACGATTATTCCTTTTTTCATAGTTATGTACTCTAATGTTGTTGATTTAAATAAATCTTCATCAAAGGAGACGAATGTAGAACTCTTATTGACGCATTTTTTTATTTTACGCAAAAACAAACGGCTGAAGTTTATTTCACAGCCGTTTGTTTAGAGATAAGTTTTTCTATAAAAACTTGAAACATGTATAAAAATAGTGACTCCACTAAAAAAAGTAACTGTAATTGCATTTTTTTCATCCGGACAAGTGACAATATCCCCGCATTTCTAAACCAATCCATGATGAAATAAGTAAAAAAGAAATGGGATACCTGAGTAAACATTAGATACTTTAATAAATTGCCGTATGTAAGTTTTAATACCCACATCGAGGAAACAAAAAATGGGCCCCATAGTAAGGGAAATACTCCTGTAAGACGAGGATGGAGTTTTTCATAAAACCACCACCATTTCCGCTTTTTGGCAATATGATTAATAATCCTTACAGCCACACATATACACAAACTCGTAGGCAGGAACTTTTTAACCGACTCTTTTCCTAGAAAGGGGATTGTAAACCAAGGAAGTATTAAAATGAGTACCAAGATAAGCCTAGGGTTCAATTTTTTCATCAAAACGATCACCTTTTTCCTTTGTGGATGAAAATATTTTGTTCAAAAAACAAAAATACATTCATTCAAAATAAGGTCAATCTATAATAAGAAAAAAGTGAAGCCATATTGTGCTCCTGCGTTCTATATTTAAAAATCTCCACTTACTTATGGTACGGTTCAGCATGATGTATTTAAATGAGGTTTTTATCGCAATTATAGGCTCATTTGCGGCTCATTTGCGGCTCATTTGCGGCTCATTTTTTTAATTTATATCTACTGGATTTATTTTGTCCTTCTAAAACTATTTTTTCCTGGTCTCTTAAATCCTTTAATATTCTTTTACTTGTAGCTGGTGAAAATCCACAAAGCCTCTCCACTTCTTTACGTGTTATATACTTATTTTTTGTTAAGTAGTCCAAAATCATTACATTAGCCTGAATTTCATCAAAATCCTTATCTTTTGTGTACTCAATATTATCATCTAAACTTTCGTAAACTCGATGAGTAAACATATATTTATTTCTTGCTTCCCTTTGTAGAATATTTCTTTTTTGACAAAGTTTATTTAAAACATTTGCTGCTGATTGAGTTGTTATTTGAGCTACCTCCGCAGCCTTACCTAGAGTAATGGTTTTGTAAGATTTAATATACTTTAAAATACATATTTCTGAAACTGAAAACTCGCCATTATTTTCTTCCTCTTTAGTAATAAACTTCAGAAATTCTATATCCTCTAAGCTACTTCTTAAAGTCAAACTTACTGCCTCAGAGTATAAATTATATTCTGGAGCTGACTTTCCCAATGAAAGCATATCTTTAAATATGATATCTACTCCTTGTCCGGAACGTTGGACGTATCTAAGTTTTTGAAGTACTTCGGCAATTAGTTTATTTCTTGGTGAAGAAGGATGTGTGATAATATTTGTACTATCCACTCCAGATGGAAAAGAACCAGGGTTCTCAACTATAATTTCGTTCGGATAAAACTTAACAAATATTGAAGAAGTGCTTTCATAATCACGATGTGAAATAGCATTTAAAAGCGCTTCTTGGAACACATTAATAGGATAATCCTGAATTTCCAATTTAAATAGTCCCATTTGAATGTTCTGAATTCCATTTCTATCTTCAAAAAATTGTTGAATTCTATCTACAGCCTGGATTAATGGAACTTTTAATTCTAAACGCTTATGGTATTCAGTCTGCCCCTCATTATATGTAAGGATAATTATTTCTGATTGTGGCATATATTTAGCAATTGCCTCTTTAGTTCCAACAAATAATAATCCTGCTACTGTTAACAGAATTTCATCGTCAACTACATCAATCAATCGTAAGTCTTTTAAGAACGTAATATTGTCTGATTGGTATAAAGTAGAATCTTTATCACGAGATTGTATTTTTAGCTTTCATCGCTCTACTTCAGTAAAATCTATATCTTCTTTGGTAGTAGGTTCAATAATCTTAGCAGAATAGTCCCCTTTAAATCCTTTTATACTATTTGAGGTGTATTCTGATGGATAAAATGGCTTTGTATTTTTCCCTAATCTTTTATATACAACACCTTTTGAAGTAGCGACAATTTCTTGTGATTTTTGAATGGTTATTTTTATAATATCTTTATTGGCAATCTTTATTACATCAATATCAGTAAACAGCTTAGGTATCGTCTTGTCATAAATACTCTCAATGATATTCTGCTCATCATAGTCATTGCATCCGGTAATTTCTCCATCATCTTCAACCCCGACTAAGATGATACCGCCATCTGTATTAGCAAAGCCCACAGCCTCATTTGTTAAGATATTCATGAGTTCTTTCTTGTTTGCTTTCTTCCAACTTTTAAACTCTACATACTTAGTTTCACCTTGTTGAATAACTTCTTTAATATCCATAAAATACACCTCCTAACTCGATATAGACATTATACCAAGTATAGAAGACAAAACGGAAAGATTAGGTAATAGAACAATAAATAAAAAAACTCATTTACTTATGCTACCGTTCAGCGTATCAATCTAAAGGCAATGGATATATTTAATTGATTGGACTATTTATTAATATCCATTTTATTCAATTTCGGAAGTAAGTACGATTCCTCAATTTATTGTATTAGTTTGAGCCTAATACTTTTTTTGTTTAACTTATCATATATTCGGCTAAAATGTAAAACATACTTTAAACTTTTACTGAATAAATGTAATATATAATTAAACAATGTGAGAGGTGAAAACAATGTCCTTTATATCTCAAGAAAAAATCCTGAAAGTCTTATTAGGCTTTAACCCCTGGTGGAATAGTGGACAAATCCCTCGTGATTTTGAAAAGCCAGTTAAACGCTTAGCATTTTACGAAGCCAAAAAATATTTCTATCACTCTGATATTAGACGTGAAGTCATTCTTTCTGGTCCCAGACGAGTAGGAAAAACAACCATTATGTATCAAATGATAAGTGATATTCTAAGAACTTCATCCCCTAAGCAGATACTATATGTGTCTTATGATCACCCAATGCTTAAGCTATGTGATATTGGTGATATTCTTGAAGTGTTTGAAAATAATATCTCACAGGGTTCTGAAAAATTATTTTTATTCTTCGATGAAATCCAGTATGCTTCTGATTGGGATACTTGGCTTAAGACCTTATATGATCAGCACCCTTCCTATAAAATTATGGCTACTGGCTCTGCAAGTCCTGTACTTGCCACAAAAATGGGTGAAAGTGGAGTCGGGAGATGGACACAAATAAAGATACCAACACTTTCATTTTATGAGTATATTGATCTAATTGGGGCAAATAAACCAGACTTACCGAAAAATATTAAACCAACTCAATTGGGTCATTTAGATGAAAAGACACTCACTACTATTATGCTTTCTCTACAACCTTTGCAAAAGCATTTTCATCAATACCTATTAATTGGAGGATTTCCCGAAGTTGCAAAAACCCAAGATATTTCTTTTGCTCAGAAAATTATTCGGGAAGATGTAGTAGATAAGGTAATAAAAAGAGATATCGTATCTTTGTTCAATATACGAAATGTCTCTGAGTTTGAGAAAATCTTTTTATACCTATGTATCACCAGTGGGAATATTGTCGTAGCGGAAACAATTGCTAAAGAAATAGGTGTATCCAGACCAACAATCAGCAATTACTTAGAATTATTAGAGCATGCGAATTTAATCTATACAAGTAAACCCTTCGAACTTAAAGGGAAAAAAGTATTAAAGTCCAAACCAAAAGTTTATTTAGCCGATCCTGCCATTCGCAATGCTGTATTAATGTTGGGAGAAGAGGTTCTAACCGATCCATTAGAAATGGGTACAATAATCGAAACTGCAGTATATAAACATATCCATACTTTCTTCTATGGTCAACATCCAACCATTGGGTATTTTAGGGATGCTAAAACTCAAAAAGAAATAGACATCATTGTCTCATTCCCAATTGGTCGTATCTTAATTGAAGTGAAGTACAGACAAAATTCTACTATCTCTGAAAACGAGGCAATTGTAGAATGGGCTAATGATTCTCTTACAAAAGGGGCAATTGTGGTAACTCGTGGTGACGATGATTACGGCATAACAAAACACAAAACAAATACGAAAATCTTTCGTATTCCAGCTTTTGCGTTTCTTTACTTATTAGGGCATGCAGAAAAAGAAGGATATGAACAGTCACAAGAAAATCTGTAAGTGATACTCCATTATAATAGAATTCAATTTGAATTAAATAAACCTACAATTAAAGAAATCTCCTTGGGAGCAAGGTTCTAATGTGTTAAGTGCATTTCTAAAATATTAGCTACTCTGCCCCCAGAACAACAAAAGGATTTCCTCCACTCCATAATTAATAAGATTACTGCTAATAAAGGTAATCCCCCAAGTAAAAGAAACATCAAAGATATTGAATTATCCTTTGATGTTTCTTCTTCAACAAACTATGTGCTTACTTATGGTACGGTTCACCCCGATTAATCCGAAATGCCCGATAAATTTGCTCTACCAAAATCAACCGCATCAACTGATGGGGGAAGGTCATGCGTGAAAACGAGAGCTGTTCATTGGCTCGCTTCAATACATCATCGCTCAATCCCAATGACCCCCCGATAACGAAGGTGATTTTGCTTTTTCCGTAGGTGGCCAGCTTGTCCAATGTATCGGCGAGCTCCTCGGATGATTGCATTTTGCCTTGGATGGCCAGGGCAATGACATAGGTATCGGCGCTAATTTTTGCCAGGATTCGTTCGCCTTCTTTTTGTTTGACCTGGAGCATTTCTAGTTCGCTTAACTCCTCCGGGGCCTTTTCATCGGCGACTTCAAGCACTTCCAGCTTGGCATAGGCCGATAAACGCTTCAAATATTCCGCAATGCCCTGCTTTAGATATTTTTCTTTCAACTTCCCAACGGTTATTATTGAGATATTCACAATCCACAGCCCTTTTCATTTTGTTTACGAACAGCTTACAAACAAGATATCCACAGAAGTTATCCACATATGCACATTTTTTATCCACATCTTGTATGAAATCATTTGTTCGCCACAAGATATACAGCCCTATTTTGACAAAATTCACAGGTTGTTGATAAGTTATCCACATCAAGCTTCGTTAAAACCGGAAATGTTTCATGTTCATCCACAATGACATCAAGTCCTAACTCTACATGTTCCTCACAGCAATAAATCATTGAAAACCTACACCTTTCCTCACGACTAATGTGTTCAATTATTTTCCTACACGTTACTATATCATACTGCTTGCGAAAAAAAACAGGACAGTGAACAACTCACCCTCCTGCTATACTGCATAGCTATTGCATCTTATCGCCGGTCAGCGTCATCGCTGTTTCCTTCAGCTTTCCATTCCGATAATATTTAACGGTCATCTTATCGCCAATTTTCTTTTTTTGATAGAGATGTTTACGTAAATCAATGACATCATTGATCTTTTGTCCATCCATCTTGACAATTACATCTAACTCTTGCAAACCTGCTTGTGCGGCTGGAGATCCTGAAACTACCTGGCGGATGGCAACACCGTGATTTACATCGCGCGGCAGCTTCAATGCTTCCTGTTGGTAATATGCAGGAATTTCATCAACTGATTTCAAATCGACACCCATATATGGTCGTTTGACACTGCCAAATGTCTCAAGATCTTCAATGATTGGCTTTGCAGAATTAATCGGAATCGACAAGCCTATGCCCTCAACCGCTTCCTGGGAAATCTTCATGGAGTTAATACCCACGACCTGCCCCGCCATATTAATCAAGGCACCACCACTATTACCTGGATTAATCGCGGCATCGGTTTGTAATACTTCCGACTGCCAATCAATCACCCCATCTTGATTGATATCGACGGGAATCGTTCGGTTTAACCCTGAAATAATCCCCTGTGTCACCGAACCGGAGAAGGTTGGTCCAAGCGGATTTCCAATGGCAATCACCGGCTCTCCCATTTTTAAACTATCTGAATTGCCAAATTCGGCGACTTGCTTTATTTTTGAAGCGTCCACTTCAAGAACCGCTAAGTCCGTCCAGATATCACTGCCTAATAACTTGGCAGATAGCTTGGTTCCATTAGCTAAACTAATCTCAAGCTTCGTTGCATCTTCAACAACATGATGATTTGTCACTACAAATGCCTTGCCTCCGAATTTCTTATAAATCACTCCTGATCCGGTACCTGCTGTTTCATCAGAATTGTCAGTACCATTATCAGACCAAAAGCTGGTCGATTGGATGTTATTGATGCCGACTACCGCATCAGCTGCTTTATTGATAGCCTTCGTCGTATCTGTTTTGACATCATAAGCTACCTGCTGATGAATGATATTATTCCCATTATTATCAGTGTTCGTTTCAGCTGTTTGTTGATTACCTTGCTCGTTGTTTTGCAATATTCCCTTATCTGATAAGACTGGTCCGGCAATCATCACTATAAGAGCGCCTATAATCGCACCCACTAGACTGGCAATAAAGATGCCGCCTTTGTTTCCCTTCTGCCCATTGTACCGATTTGGTGAGTGATCATCGTAATAACCCACTTCTACACCATTCCTCTCTTTCGAAATGATCGCTACCATATAGTTTAGACTTATCAATACAATTATACTCAATTTTTACAGATTTTCTAAAAATTACGCATCAAAAAAGAGTGAGACGTGCTCACTCCATCATAACTCTATACGGCGGTTAAAGTTGTAGGTATCTTTGGATCAGTATCATATAGACTAAACCGTTCCCCGACGATTAACCCGCGGCTTGCTAATGTTTGCGAGACAGCCATTCGGGCCAGATCCTTCATATTATTATCCTGACTTAGATGGGCAAGATAGACTCTTTTTGTTTGATCCCCGATAACATCGCTCAAGGCGATTGCGGCATCCTCATTGGAAACATGTCCAACATCACTCAGGATTCGTCGCTTGATATTCCAAGGATAACGTCCCATTCGCAGCATCTGCACATCATGATTGGATTCAAAAACATACACATCCGCATTTGAGATTATTCCCTTCATCCGGTCGCTTACATAGCCCGTATCTGTTATCAACACCAACTTCTTATTGGATTGATGGAATGTGTAAAACATTGGTTCCGCTGCATCATGTGACACGCCGAATGACTCTACATCAACGCAGCCAAAGCTTTTTACTGATTCCATATTAAAAATGAACTTCTGCTCAGCGGGAATTACACCCACCAATTTTTCCATAGCTCGCCATGTTTTTTCATTCGCATAGACTGGTAATCTATATTTACGGGCCAGTACGCCAATTCCTTTTATATGATCACTATGCTCATGTGTGACAAAGATAGCAGAAAGCTTGCTGATATCGCGGTCAATCTGTTGAAACAGCGATTCCATCTGTTTGCCGCTGAATCCCGCATCTACCAGAAAGGAATGTTCATCAGACTCTACATAGAGAGCGTTCCCCGTACTCCCACTGGCTAGGATGCTATAACGTAATGACATTTCACTCACTCCACACTCATTTTTTCATCGCTGTTAAAATCAATAATTTGGCCCTCAAAGGCATTGACAAACAAACTATCCTTATTGTTAACTTCTAATCGCCATGTAGGGGCAAGTACTTGGGAGGCAGCAAACTTAACGAGTGTCGAATAACCAAGTTCCACCTTGGTAATCTTACTTTTTGGCTTAAGCATTCCCTTTTGATACAATTTTTCAATTGCCTTTAAAGGTGGTAAAATCTCCTCTTTCGCTGTCAACTCTTCCATGCCTTCTAAATAGTTTTGCTGGTAGGAAACGATTTGATTTTTTGCGTTGTATTTAAAGACAATTCTCCCATTCATATTTTGATACAATGGGTAATTTTCAAATTGTTGAAAATACGTCAGAGTCTGCTGCTTTTCATCCTTCTCCCAAAATTGATAGTGATCACCATATAAGATATTTTCCTTTAAAAAAGCAGTCACATCAGCTGACTCAAGTTTAGAACTTAGTTGAAGCGGCTTTTCGAGATTAACAATAAGGGTAGTACTTGGCTCTTCTAAAATAGCCCTTTGTCCTTTTAACTTTGCAACATCTTCTTCCGTAAAAATTCTAGGCTTTGCACTCAGGTATTGTGCCTTCATTAATGTTTTGGGAAGCTCACCATATTTAATTTCGTCTGCCTTTAATTTCTCTTCAAAAGATGTCTGGCTAATCACTTCATACTTATTGGCATCACGAATTTTCATGAATTGAAATAGGAGATATACATCTAAGATGAGGAACGTAATGATAAAAATCGTTTTGATTTTACTCCAATCCATGTGAAGTTCCCCCTAGATTTTCCTTAGTAATACTCTCCCAGCTATAATCATAGCGATAGAACCATGCTGGTTTTAAGAGAACTAATCGATTCTCATTAGAAACCTTCTTCATTTGATATCCTAAAACGATTTGTTCCAAAAGTTCCGGTTTAAAATCCTCTTTGCCCTGTATCAATTCTAGCACTTGATAACCTGAGGGGAGGGTTACATCTTTTGCTTCTGTTGCCAATGCAAGTTCCATTGAAATGTTTGGGCGAATATATTTATTAATTTTAAAGCGATTGTCATTTCGGCCCCAAACCTCAGTAATCTCCGATAGTCCGTAATCATTAAAAACCGGGTACCCATCACTACTATAGAGACGAAAAGTTACCGACCTGTTATATTCATCTTTTGCGACATAGCGAAATTGGTCGGTCCAACCGCCATGCTCGTTAACAAAATCAATACTGCGCTTTACTAAATCATAGGCATTTTCTACGTAATCATCTTCAACGGTTGGATTCACATAGGACAGCATATTTTTATCTTTATTAACGGTCATCTTACTAGAATCATTCGTATATTCTTCACCCGTTGAGATGATGCTTTTTTGCACAAAACTCGGATCATCGAACAGAGCCTCTTTAATCTTATCAGAATCGAGAGTGTTAAGGATAAAATTATTTGTCGTCATTTTTGTTTCTTCTTCAGGCAAAAAAATGGTACGGTTTTTGGTTGGCTTATAGGAAAAATAAGTTGGCATTTTTTTTGCCTGGTTGAAAAAGCTTCGCCTAAATGAACTGACATCGGTTAAGGAAATATGACTTTCATAAACATGACGGACTTTTGTTGAGGCGAAATACATCACCCCATTGTTCTTACCGGAATCCTCAACATTGATAATAATTCGGTCAAAGTTGAAGGAAGGAATTTTTCTCCCCTCAACATTAAGAACACTGCGGTATAATTCAATAGGTACCTCATTAGGAAAAACAATTTCTGCATTACCTGAACCGTGGATTAACTCATTGAAATTAGGTACTTTTTCTGTCACGTTTTTCACATCAATAATAGTCCACTTGCTTACTTCTTTAATGACCTTATCTAATTCCCCACTGTTATTCGTCCCATAATGTTTTCCATCTATATGATACAATACTTGATCGGGGAGGATAACATTTGAGACTTCCTGCTTTCCACCTAAGTTAACTTCCTCAACATAGTTATGGCTATCCATAGTCTCATAATTAGGCTGATATGTCCAAAGATTCCAGGTTAATAAAATACTTACGCAGACTAGGAACGTTAAAATGATTGATTTAATATTTTCATATCTCATAACCATTCATCCTCTTCAGAAGCATCATACGGCAGGGAAAAGGAGATTGTCGTGCCTTCCCCTTCTTTACTATCAGCCCATATATTTCCGGCATGAGCCTTAACCATTTCTTTGGCAATCGCTAGACCCAAACCAGTACCGCCTAATTTACGAGTCCTAGCTTTATCGACACGATAGAAGCGATCAAATATTTTTCCGATACTATCCTTTGGAATTCCAACACCTTGATCAGACACGCTGACAATAATCTCATTATCTCTTTCTTTAATGGAGAAGGTAACGATCCCACCTTCTGGAGAATATTTCAAGGCATTTGAAATAATATTATAGAGCACTTGGGTCATTTTATCTTCATCGATTTCCACAAAGACAGCATGCTCAGGCAGCATCCGTTTAAAGCTAACATTTTGCTGCTTCGACATTTCAAAACGGTCAATGATGCGATTATAAAATACTACAAAATTAACCCATTCTTTATTTAACTTATAGTCGGTACTATCCATTTTTGATAACTGCAATAAGTCATTGACGAGGCGGATCATTCTTTCAGTCTCTGTCCTCGTTACATCCAAAAAGTTCGGTGCAAGCTCCTCATCCTGCCACGCACCGTCAGCCAAGGCCTCCAAATAACTGCGCATCGTCGTCAATGGCGTCCGTAATTCATGGGAAACATTGGCGACAAATTCCCTACGTTCTACATCAATTTTTTCCTGCTCGGTAATATCGTGAAGAACGGCAATTAATCCATTGACAAAGCCCGTCTCTTTTTGAATGACAGAAAAATTGGCACGAAGAATATAAGGCTTGGATTTCGTACTATAATCTAAGATCAGCGAATCCTTTTCTTCAAGTAAATCATCAAATGTAATACTGTTTTCCAAACCTAAAACCGTTTCGATTGGCAGGGACAGAATTGTTTCACGTGAAACATTCAACATTTCTGCAGCCGGTTCATTAATTAAAATGATTCGTCCCTTTCTGTCAGTAGCAATAACGCCGTCTGTCATATAAGAGAGAACAGAGGATAACTTCCTCCGTTCACCCTCTGTCATTGCCTGAGCTTCTTGCAATTTTTTCGTTAAGTGGTTAAAGGTACTGGCAAGTGTACCAATTTCATCATTGCCATATACTTGCACCTTGCGGGAAAAATTGCCCTTTGCCATTGCTAAGGCTTGCTTTTTCATATCGGCAATCGGTTTGGCGATTGTTTGGGCCAATAAAATCCCCAGTATTGCTGTAATTGACAACGCAATCGCGGTTCCAGTTGCAAATATGCCATTAATTGTTTTCATCTGAGCAAACACATTTTCAATTTTGGCCACGATGTAGATGGCACCGAGAACTTTTTTTCCTGATTTTATTGGTGTCGATAGTACCCATATGCGATGTCCTGTTTGCGGATCTATCTGGATGACACTTTGATCTTCTTCTAACACCATCGACTGTTTAACCCGTAATTCAGTTGTTCTTTGGCCAACAAGTGCCTGATTATTAGCGTCAGATGTTCCGAGGATTTTAAGCGATCGTCCCTCAATAACCTGTACCTCAGAAATATCGACTGCCTTAAAGTCTCGTAATACTTTTCCGATTGCTTCCTCCAATAATGGGTCTTCAGGTGTTCTTTCTTTTACCATTTCCTCCCGAATATTATAAGCTAGTAAATTTACCCGCTCCTTAATCGAAGTTTGGAAATTAGTCCGCAGTGTTGTCTCTAGTTGTTTGACAAAATAAACACCAATGACTTGCATCGCTACTAATATGAGGAGGACATAGATAATCACAAATTTTACGTGTATTGAACGAAAGAAACCAACTTTTTTCACAAGTCACTACTCCTGTTCAGGATTTCGTAGATAATATCCCACCCCGCGTCTTGTTACAATCCATGCTGGGTGACTCGGGCTGTCTTCAATCTTTTCCCGAAGGCGTCTTACCGTAACATCGACAGTCCGTACATCACCATAATAATCATAGCCCCATACGGTTTGCAGCAGATGCTCTCTTGTCATCACCTGACCAATATGTTTGGCTAAATAATGTAGTAATTCGAACTCACGGTGAGTCAGTTCAATCGTTTCACCCCGCTTGGAAACAACATAGGCGTCAGGGTGAATCACAAGCGAACCAATCGTAATTTCATTATTGTCTTCTTCAGCATCTGTTTGCGAAATAACTTGCTGGTGGCGGCGCAAGTTGGCTTTCACCCTTGCAATTAATTCCCGTGTACTAAATGGCTTTGTTACATAATCATCTGCCCCTAGTTCAAGCCCCAGTACCTTATCAATTTCAGAATCCTTTGCGGTTAGCATAATAATCGGCATTTCAAATTTTTTGCGTATTTCCCGGCACACTTCCATGCCATCCTTGCCCGGAAGCATAATATCCAGCAGGACCATATCCGGCTGAACTTCGTCTACTAACTCAAGTGCCTCATTGCCATCATAGGCACAATAAACCTGATAACCTTCTTTTTTTAAATTAAATTGTAAAATATCTGCAATTGGTTTTTCATCATCAACGATAAGAATTTTCTTTTCCATACCATTGCTCCTCTCGTTTAGAGTGACTCACCTATCTATCTTTATTAAAAAGCTGTTAAAGGTCATAACTATTCTATTTTACTTTACCACTATTTTTGCCGAAATTCACTAATTACAAGTATTTTACAGTTCGGAAGCTGATCCTTTACTAATCGCTAAAACAGATAAAAGCCTCTATTCTAGAGACTTTTATCTGTTAACATATTTTAAGGGATTTTGTAAGTTGCCATTTTTATAGACTTCAAAATGGAGATGGACTCCAGTGGAATTTCCTGTCGATCCCATGACGCCAATAGCCATTCCTTTTGAAACGACTTGGCCAGCCTTTACTTTTAGCTTGGACATATGGCCATATAGTGTACGATAACCATTTTGATGGTCGATAATTATCATATTACCATAACCGCTGCCCCAACCAGCTCTCACAACGACCCCGTTATCAGCCGCTTTAATCGTTCTGTCACTTGGTCCAGCAATATCAATTCCTTTATGCGTTCTTCCCCAACGCTGCCCCATTTGACTCGAGATATAGCCTCCAACTGTCGGCCACGAAAAACTGCCCTCACCACGTGAAGGTATCACCTTTGTACCTTTGACGATTATGCGCTCGACTGGCTGCTTGATTATATCTTGTGACGCTTTTCCCCTTTTTACAATGGAACCATTTTGTTCAGTAATTTTGTAAATGACCGTTTGCAATCCGGCTTTCCCTTTTTGCTTAACGTTTGTTTCCCCCTTTGGCATGGAGGAATCTTTTACTACCTTCGTTGTAAACGGGATTTTTTCCTTTTGGTTTGTTTCCCTTTCTACAATGACTTTAACAAAAGGAGCAGGTTCCGTAATGTTTATCTTTTGTCCCACTTTTAACAGTGAATTTTTCGTTATACCGGGATTCAATTTTATAATTTCCCTAATTGTTAATCCATGACTGTGAGCAATCGTTTCGAGAACATCACCTTTTTGAACCGTATAGACCTTTTCTTGTAATGTTCCTTTTTGTAAATAGGTTACAGCATCATTTAGAGTCAATATTTTTTCCGGTTCAATACTATGTGTTGCAATTGAAACCTGTTTTGATAACCGAACATCTGTTATCCGAGTTTCATCTACCTTCAATGCTGGCAGAGTACTTTCCGTGGTGGCAACTCCAGCTTCAACCTCTGCCAATTGTTTACTAGTAAGATAGTGGAGTTTTAAGCTTTTCAACACCTGCTCGGCTGTTTCTTTACTATCAACATAGGTAATCG
Organism: Bacillus rubiinfantis; assembly: GCA_000752035.1. Lineage (GTDB taxonomy): Bacteria > Bacillota > Bacilli > Bacillales > Cytobacillaceae > Neobacillus > Neobacillus rubiinfantis. The sequence goes on from CCFE01000016.1 coordinate 109,213, forward strand.
GTTTTCCTTCAATCGTAATTGCAGTAGCTTCTACCTTAAGTTGAAAGACATCTTTTAGGTTTTGCACTGTCTTTGTAGTAGTCTCAGTATTGTTAAGAACCTGTTCTGGTATGTACTGGACTATTGGCGTTTTCTCTATTTGTTGCTTGGTCATCTTTTTCGTTTGCGGCTCAATCTGTGCAACCATTTCTTTATTAGTAATATTTCCGGCATATGTACCGTTAACATATACCTTATATATAGTTGTCGATTCCTTATTGCCCTTATAATCGGCAAATGCACTCATGCTATTACTAAAGGTAATTGCTGAGACAGCCATCATTGTAATCACAGAAGTCTTGACTAGTAATAAATTCCTGGATTTTGGCTTTCTATGTAGAAAAAACATATTTCCTCCTTACAAAAACCTTTTATTCTAGTACTTTCGACCATATATGTATTTTCCATAATTCTTGGCCTTTTTTAATTTAACATAGATTTTTTGAAAAAATTAAGGAGTCTTGATAATGTAACAGAAATGTATACTAGCTGAAATTTTGCTATCTTTTATGAAATATAATAGGGAATTTTTCCTATATTTATATTATGAGAAAAGAAAAAGGGAGAATTCCTAGGAGATTTAGGCTATTGGTTTAATTTCAGGTGGCAAAAAGAGGAGAAACAAAAAGCTTGAGTACTCAAGCTTTTTTTAGATGGCTCAGGACGGAATCGAACCGCCGACACAAGGATTTTCAGTCCTTTGCTCTACCGACTGAGCTACTGAGCCGTATTAAATTATATGTCCTAAAGAATGTTTTGTAATCGTCCTTTGTCCGCACCTCAGGAAGTAGAATCAAGATGCTGCTCGGCGCGTACAACTCGTGGCCTATTCACTGATGCATTGCTCGTTGCTCTACCGACTGAGCTACTGAGCCGTATTGACTCTTTTCAAAATTATGTAAGGTGGCGGTCTGGACGGGACTCGAACCCGCGACCTCCTGCGTGACAGGCAGGCATTCTAACCAGCTGAACTACCAGACCGTTATTTTCCGATGACCCCTACGGGATTCGAACCCGTGTTACCGCCGTGAAAGGGCGGTGTCTTAACCGCTTGACCAAGGGGCCATTTTTCTAAGAAAAATGGTGAGCCATGAAGGACTCGAACCTTCGACCCTCTGATTAAAAGTCAGATGCTCTACCAACTGAGCTAATGGCTCGAAATAAATAATAATAGGTAAATAGTGGTTACTTCTTTGTATTTAAAGGCATCTACGACGTCCCCATCTCAGTAAGCTTATTCAAGTAGCAACTCGATGGGTACTCTGAAGCTTACTCGAAGTAGATTATTCGTTCGTGCTCTACCGACTGAGCTAATGGCTCGTATCATATTGTGACGACGCTTTTTATAATAGCATGGATAATGATTTTATTGCAATAGTTTTTTAATAAATTTTTTTAAAGTAATGATTTCTTGATGACTATAAAAAAGGGAAGCTCTCCTAATTGAGAGCCTTCCCATAGTAATTTGCAACTTAATTCTGTCTCCATGGGCTACGGACGACATTTGTTTGTGTACGGTCTGGGCCAACAGAGAAAGTTGATAACGGGATTCCTGTCAGTTGCGTAATTCGCTCAACATAATGGCGTGCGTTGGCAGGAAGTTCATCTAGTGACTTGACGCCGGTAATATCCTCTGTCCAACCAGGCAGCTCCTCATAAATTGGCTCGCACTGAGATAATACCTTCAGACTTGCCGGATATTCAGTGATCACTTCATCTTTATAACGATAAGCTGTACAAATTTTTAACGTTTCAATCCCTGTTAACACATCAATGGAATTCAATGATAGATCGGTTAACCCACTGACACGGCGGGCATGGCGGACCACCACACTGTCAAACCAGCCAATTCGGCGTGGTCTGCCTGTAGTCGTGCCATATTCACGACCGACTTCACGAATTTGCTGGCCGATTTCATCATGTAATTCAGTCGGGAACGGGCCATCACCAACACGGGAGGTATAAGCTTTACATACACCCACAGCATGAGTGATTTTTGATGGACCAACACCTGAACCGATGGTCACACCTCCGGCAACTGGATTGGATGACGTCACAAACGGATAGGTGCCTTGATCAATATCAAGCATAACCCCTTGGGCTCCTTCAAACAGAACGCGGCGACCGTCATCCAAGGCATCGTTTAAGACAACAGACGTATCACAAACATACTGTTTTATTTGCTGACCATATTCAAAATATTCATCAAGAATATCTTCCTTTTTAAAACCTTCAACCTCATAAATTCGTTCGAATAAACGATTTTTTTCTGCTAGGTTCCGTTCCAGTTTTTCTTCAAAAATTTCGCGGTCTAATAAATCAGCGATTCTAATTCCCACGCGGGCAGCCTTGTCCATATAAGCTGGGCCAATTCCTTTTTTTGTTGTGCCAATTTTATTAGCGCCTTTACGAGATTCCTCGACTTCATCCAATTTAAGATGATATGGGAGAATGACATGTGCCCGATTGCTAATTCTTAAATTATCGGTAGTGATGCCTTTTTCATGTAGGTATGCTAACTCCGCAACCAGTGCCTTCGGATCAACCACCATTCCGTTTCCAATCACACTAATTTTATCTTTATAAAAAATCCCAGAAGGTATCAAATGTAATTTGTAGGTAACGCCATTAAACTTAATGGTATGGCCTGCATTATTTCCACCTTGGTACCGTGCAATTACTTCTGCATTTTCAGAAAGAAAATCGGTAATTTTTCCTTTTCCTTCGTCTCCCCATTGTGTACCAACAACTACTACTGATGACATGAAAGGCACCTCCGAAATTAACTAGTAAGTAAATATAATTTTTCACTCCCCTAGTTTACCAATATCAGAAAGAAAAATCAATAAAACCCGAACATTTTATTTTAAAAATATAAATTTGTTCGTATTAATAGCAACCTAGTAAAAAAGCTGCCTTTGATAATCTGTTGAAAAACTCCACAACAGACCACCAAAGACAGCTTTATTTCCATTTTTAAGCTCCAGGAGGCGACATCGCATCATCAAAGCGTCTCTCTAAGTTTACAAATTTATTATACTCTTTTACAAATGCCAGTTGCACGGTGCCAACCGGACCGTTACGCTGCTTGGCAATGATAATTTCGATGATATTTTTATTCTCCGATTCTTTATCATAATAATCATCACGATACAGGAAGGCGACAATATCTGCGTCCTGCTCGATACTACCTGATTCACGGATATCTGACATCATCGGCCGTTTATCTTGCCGCTGTTCAACACCCCGAGAAAGCTGCGATAGAGCGATGATTGGAACTTGCAGTTCACGGGCCAGCTGTTTTAACGCACGAGAAATTTCCGAGACCTCCTGCTGGCGGTTTTCACCCGGCCTGCCGCTTCCTAATATCAGCTGCAAGTAATCGATGAGGATCATCCCTAAGCCATGCTCCTGCTTTAGACGGCGGCATTTGGCACGAATATCATTCATCCGCACTCCAGGAGTATCATCGATAAAAATCCCCGCATTAGACAAGCTGCCCATTGCCATAACAAGCTTGCTCCAATCCTCATCTGTCAGTGAACCGGTCCGCAGTCGCTGGGCATCAATATTTCCCTCGGCACAAAGCATCCGCATAACGAGCTGCTCCGCCCCCATCTCGAGACTAAAGATAGCTACATTTTCACCAGCCTTAATCGCGACATTTTGGGCAATATTTAAGGCAAATGCAGTTTTCCCGACAGACGGACGGGCACCAACAATAATCAGATCATTGCGCTGAAAGCCTGCTGTCATTCGGTCAAGCTCCGCAAACCCAGTCGGAATACCTGTGATATCACCTACACGGGCATGCATCATTTCAATATTGTCATACGTCCGCACAAGGACATCCTTAATATTGTGAAAGGCACCGGCATTCTTTCTTTGTGCCACTTCGAGAATGCTTTTCTCCGCTTCACTTAGTACGGTTTCAACCTCGTCCTCACGGGTATACCCATCGCTGGCAATGTTCGTTGCCGTTCGAATCAATCTTCTTAATAAAGACTTTTCTTCTACAATTCTAGCATAATACTCTATATTTGCAGCTGTCGGGACAGAGCCTGCCAACTCACTTAAATAACCGACACCGCCAACGTCCTCTATTAATTTTGCCGCTGATAATTCTTCCGTTACAGTTACAAGATCAACCGCTTTTCCTTCATCACTCAATTTTAACATCACGTTAAAAATCTTTTGGTGAGCGGCACGATAGAAGTCTTCCGGAATGAGAATTTCAGAAGCTGTTGTTAACGAAGACGGCTCTAGAAAAATCGCCCCTAAAACCGCTTGCTCTGCCTCAATATTTTGTGGAGGCATGCGGTCGGCAAATAAATCACTCATAAAAGCAAAACCTCCTTATCGAAGGATACATACTCCAAAAGAAAAAGTGACCAGTTATAACCGATCACATTTCATTACATTCTGTTACTATTCTATCATATTGCCTTTCAGTTTCGAAACTGGGAAATATTATTCCCTTTTTCCAACAAGGAAACCTCAGCTATACCGAAGTCTCCAACTTAAATAATTATATCTCTTTAACGTGAACCTTTAATGTTGCCGTTACTTCATGATGCAATTTTACAGGAACCTTTGTCTGACCAAGAGATCGAATCGCATCCGCTAATTCCATCTTGCGTTTATCAATTTTAATACCATGCTTTTTCTGCAATTCTTCAGCAATTTGTTTCGATGTAATGGAACCAAATATTCTGCCGCCTTCGCCTGCTTTAGCAGTTAATTCCACTGTAATTTGATCCAATTTTTCCTTCAGCTTTTTCGCTTCTGCCAATTCCTCAGCGGCCTGCTTTTCCTCCCGCTTATTTTGTGCATCTAATGTGCTCATATTGGCGCGGGTTGCTTCTACGGCTAAACCTTGCTTTAAGAGAAAGTTTTGGGCATAGCCATCAGCGACATTTTTGATTTCCCCCTTTTTCCCTTTTCCCTTAACATCCTTTAAAAAAATAACCTTCATTCTTTTTTACTCCCTTCAAAGTATTCATCAATGGCCTGCTTTAATTTTGCTTCTGTTTCCGCAATCGTTAAGCCTGTCAGCTGGGTAGCGGCATTTGTCAAATGACCTCCGCCCTTCAAACTTTCCATAATGATTTGGACATTGATATTTCCTAACGAACGGGCACTGATGCCAATTACCTCTTCATTTCGTTTTGCTATCACAAAGGAGGCAGCCACCCCATCCATGGTTAATAATGTATCAGCAGTCTGAGCAATAATGACTTGATCATTCATTTCTTGTTCACTACCCTTGGCAATGGCAATTCCATTGCGGTAAAAATAGACAGAATCAATTAGTTTCGACCGCTGTTTATATGTATCAATGCTCTCCTTCAAAAACTTCTGTACCAAGACTGTGTCGGCTCCATGAGCTCTAAGATAAGAAGCGGCATCAAAGGTCCTTGAGCCAGTTCTGAGTGTAAAGCTCTTCGTATCAACAATAATGCCTGCCAGCAAGGCCGTTGCCTCGATTACTTCAATTTTTGCCCGTTTTGGCTGATACTCAAGGAACTCAGTCACCAGTTCAGAAGTGGACGATGCATACGGTTCCATATAAACAAGCAGCGGATTTGCAATAAAATCTTCACTGCGCCGATGGTGGTCAATGACGACAACATGGTCAATCCGTTGCAGCAACCGCTCTTCCATCACTAGCGATGGCTTATGCGTATCAACAACAACCAAAAGAGTTTTGTCGGTAGCCATTTCTAATGCTTCCTCTGGGCTGATAAAACGTGTATATAATTGTTCCTGACTGCGAATTTCCTCCATTAAACGTTTTACAGCGTTATCAACTTCAAGCATATTGATGACCATATAGGCAGCCTTTTCATTCATCTGTGCAACCTTATAGATACCAATACTGGCGCCGATAGAGTCCATATCTGGATTTTTATGCCCCATAATGATGACTTTATCACTCGCGGTAATTAAATCCTTTAGAGCATGAGAAATGACCCGCGCTCTTACCCTTGTGCGTTTTTCAATTGGATTGGTCTTCCCGCCATAGAATTTCACCTTTCCATTCGGCAGTTTAATGGCTACTTGGTCTCCACCTCTGCCTAATGCTAAGTCAAGGCTTGATTGGGCTAGAACCCCCAACTCAGGTAGAGAAGACACCCCTGTACCAACCCCAATACTTAACGTAAAGGAAACATTATGCTGTGAGGTCATTTCCCTCACCTCATCAAGTATGGTGAATTTTCCCTTTTCAAGGAAACGGAGAATTTCCTCGTTAAACACAGCAATAAATCGTTCAGATGAAACCCGTTTAAGAAAAATTCCATTATCATGGGCCCACTTATTCAAAATTGAAGTAACTAAATTATTAAAGCTGCTGCGCCTTTGGTCATCCATACCTTGCGTCAAGTCATCATAATTATCCAGGAAAATAATCGCAATTACTGTACGCTCATTCTGGTATAATGTCTCAATTTCCATTTGTTCTGTCACATCAAAAAAGTAAAGAAGCTTCTCTTCAGGCTTATGAATGACCCGGAATTTGTGCTCATGAAGCGTAATAATTTCGGTCTCCACTTCCTGTTTAATTAACGGAATTAATTGATCCGCGATATCATAAAGCGACCGGCCGACTAGAGTGTCTTCATCAAAGCTAGAAGCAAGATATGAATTAGTCCACTCAATATAGAAATCATCATTGATCAGCATAATACCAATCGGCATCTCTAGCAAAGCTTCTTCGCCAACCTTTTTAACGCGGTAGGATAGAGTGGAAATGTATTCTTCAACTTCCTTCCGTTGGTATTGATCAACGACAAACATATAATATATCGGAATAAACATTAATATAAAACCTGCAAGACTCAAAATCCAATTATACAGCAATAGAATAATGAGCAGTACAAGGGTAACTCCTATTAGACCGTAGAAAGGGTATCGAATCGACCTCTTTTCTAAAAATGACGGCAAAGTTTTCAGCTCCTACTCGAAAGTCTTACTCTTTTTTTTCAAACCGCTTTCGAAAATCAAATCCTAAGTCAGTGATCCCTACTATCATTATTATATAATGAACCGCAGGAATCATGAAAGCGAGAATTGCCACACCAACCCCCAGTCCCTTCGCCACTGATCGCTGATAAAAAATATAAAAGATACATGCGAGCCCCTGTATAACCATGAATAATTCCAATATGTAAATTGCATTAATGATCACAGTATATAAATACGTTCCTTCGGCTGGATGGCCGAGGATATTAATTGCCAACGCTATCAGATAATACCACAAAAGACTTTTCGGCAAAGATAAATTGCGGAAATGGCCCCACGGTTGAACGTTGATTCCAAACCTTTTAATGATTGGAAAACAAATCCATTGGATAACAAACACAGAAACAATCGAAGCAATAATTAACAGACTCGGAGCCAGCGTCTTTAACATTTTAATCATCGCAGCATTTTGTTTGTTTAACTGCTCAATTTGCTCTGTCTGACCCATTGACTGCAGCAAATCCTGTGTCATTTTGTTTGATTCCTGCAAGACTCGAGTCAGTTCATGGATTATATCAAAATTAAAAATAGCTGCACTGACAACATACATAATCACCAAGCCAATCACAAACATGACGGAACTAGAGACTAAAATCATCGACCGGCTGATATTTTTCTGCAGTAAATATCCAATTACGGAGCCAATTAAGCCATAAATAAACATAAATCCTAACCCCATAAAGGATCCGGCAATAAAGGAAAGGAACGCTCCCGCAACAGAAAAAGCAATAATATTCCTCAGATTATTCTTTGCCGCAAACATCATAAATGGAAGTGGCAAGACAAAATTTAATATGGTACCGATTATTGGTATATAAATGGTAAGTAATAATATTGCAGTAAAGGCAGCTAAAAGAATAGCACCTTCTGTTAGTTTGCCAACATTTTTCACTTCTTCACCCCTAAACTTACTGGAAAGCCTATTCTTAATTGTAGCTACATATATTGCTCGATTCAACCAGTCGATATCACGTATTTATGAATTTTCTTTATTGATTGACGATATAACTACTAATCATAATTAAATATAACATTGTATAATGATAATAGGTAGAATGGAAAGGAAGAACAGAATGAGGAAACAGTCCCTATTATTTTTGCTTTTATTACTGATCATTTCAGGATGCTCAACAACTGACTCTCCACAAACACATAAATCAGATGAAGAAATGGTTGAATTAACAATCTCGGCTGCTGCCAGTTTACAGGACGCTTTATCAGATATTAAGGCTGCCTTTGAGAAGGACTACCCTCATGTGAGCATCAACTATAACTTTGGCGGGTCTGGAGCATTGCAGCAGCAAATTGCTCATGGAGCCCCTGTTGACCTGTTTATTTCAGCATCAAAGGAAAATTTTAATCAATTGATTCAAGACGGGATTATAAAAAGGACCCAATCTGTTGATTTAGTAGGTAATGAACTTGTATTAATTATCCCAAAAGATTCATCTGTAAGAATCAGTAAATTCGCCGAACTGCCCAAAGCAGATAAAATTTCCATTGGGATACCTGAGTCTGTACCAGTGGGGCAATATGCGATCGAGACCTTTAAGCAATTACATATCTGGCCAGATATTAAAGGAAAAGTAATTTATGCAAAGGATGTTCGTCAGGTTCTTACATATGTAGAAACACAAAATGTTGACGCGGGAATTGTGTATACAACAGATGCGATGGTATCAAGAAAAGTGAAGATTGCAGCAACTGCCAAGGAAAGAACTCATACACCCATTATCTATCCAGCAGGGATAATTAAGAATAACTCTCACCCGAAAGAGGCCCTTGAATTTTTCGAATTTTTAAATACCGATGCGTCTATGAAAATCTTTGAAAAATATGGGTTTAAGAGGCTGCCATCATTATGACAACAAACTTTTGGTCACCAATTCAATTATCTTTAGAAATTGCCGTTATTTCTGGTGCGTTTGTGATTTTATTAGGAATTGTTTGCGCGAAATTAATGGCACATCGAAAGTTTAAGGGAAAAGTCCTCATTGAAACGTTCTTTTTACTGCCTTTAGTATTGCCGCCTACTGTTGTTGGCTTTTTATTAATTGTCATTTTTGGAAGAAACAGTCCCGTTGGACAGGCATTGGAATGGGTGTTTCAGCAACCGCTGATGTTTAGCAAATGGGCAGCCGTCATTGCTGCTACGGTTGTTGCCTTCCCGCTTATGTATCAATCTGCAAAAGCGGGGTTTGAAACTATTGATGGGGTCGTTGAGGATGCCGCTCGTGTGGATGGAGCGAGTGAATGGAGGGTTTTCCTTTCCATATCTATCCCACTTGCCCTGAAAACGATAATCTCTGGTGCAATTCTAAGTTTTGCGAGAGCCTTGGGGGAGTTTGGTGCCACCCTGATGTTCGCCGGCAATATCCCTGGAAAAACACAAACGATTCCCACAGCAATTTTTGTTGCTATGGATTCCGGAGACATGCAGCTTGCCTGGCTTTGGGTTGCCAGCATCATGGCTATTTCTGCAATGATGCTGCTATGCGTCAACTTAATAAAATCCTAATATACAAAAAGACACCCAAATGGGTGCCTTTTGTATATTATTCACCAGCCACAAATGGTAATAATGCCATTTGACGAGCGCGTTTGATAGCAACAGTTAATTTACTTTACTCTTATTATAATAGAGATAATGATTAAAGGCTACACTTTCTGGTTAGATACTAAGTGGAAAATAATAAATCATCAAAAACAAAAAGTGTTAACTAACTAACATTACTTTTTATTCCAATATTACCAGAATTCACTGAATAGACTTGATGACATAATGATTCAATGTCAATATTATTATGTGATGTTAACAGAATCGTTGCACCTCGTACGTTTTCCTCCCGGGTCTTTGACAGTTACATAAATATCAAAATTGGGAAAAGCCTTGATAACAGGGCTTTTTTTAATGGAAAAACGTCAATTTTTTTCTCTTTTCTATTGAGTAATTTTGAGTAATGTGATATAATATAGCTATCTGGGGGTGCTGGTTATGAGATTAAAAATTACCAAATCTAAAAATTCTTCATCTCTTTATGTTATTAAATCCACCTATAAGAACGGGAAACATTCCTCCAAGGTTGTTGAAAAGCTTGGTACATATGATGAACTTCTAAAAAAGTTAGATGGTCAAGACCCCATCGAATGGGCCAAACAGTACATTGCTGAACTTAATAAAAGGGAAAAAGAAGATAAGCGTAAGATTATGGTTCAATACTCACCTACAAAGTTGATTGAAAAAGAGGACCGTCGCAGTTTTAATGGCGGTTACCTCTTTCTCCAACAGATTTATCATGAGTTACAGCTTCATAAAATCTGCAGTAAAATCTCTGACAGATACAAGTTTTCATTTAACCTAAATTCAATTTTGTCGCGCTTACTATACGGCAGAATTATTTTCCCATCTTCCAAGCTTGCTACCCACCATCTCTCTTCTAAGTTCATTGAACAACCTGATTTTGAACTCCAACATGTTTACCGTGCCCTTGAAGTGATCGCCAAGGAAAATGATTTTATTCAATCTGAGTTGTACAAAAATAGCCTGAAAGTTTCCAAAAGAAATACTGGCATTCTTTATTATGACTGTACGAATTATTTCTTTGAAATTGAACAGGAGGAAGGTTTAAAGCAATATGGTTACTCGAAGGAACACCGACCTAACCCTATTGTCCAGATGGGACTTTTTATGGATGGGGATGGGATTCCTCTTGCATTCAGTATCTACAAAGGGAATACCAATGAACAGATTTCATTAAAACCTTTAGAACAAAAAATCTTAAAGGACTTCCACTTATCTAAGTTCGTTGTTTGCACGGACGCTGGACTTGCCTCAACGGACAACAGGAAGTTTAATGATAAGGATGATCGCGCATTTATTACTACTCAATCCATTAAAAAGTTAAAAAAACATTTAAAGGATTGGGCTCTTTCTCCAGAGGGTTGGAGGCTTGGTGAGGATCGTGAGACCTATGACATTACAAATGTAGACGAAACGATGTTTGCTGATAAAACCTTTTATAAGGAGCGTTGGATTAAAGAGAATGGGTTAGAACAGAAGTTGATTGTAACTTATTCGATCAAGTACAGGGACTACCAGCGGCGAATTCGTCAATCGCAGATTGACCGTGCTGTAAAAGCTGTTGATTCTACTCCTTCAAAGATAAATAAACACAACCAAAATGATTATAAACGCTTTATTGAGAAAACAAGTGTAACTCCTGATGGAGAAATTGCAGCCAAAGAGCTCTACAGAATTAATGCGGAAACCATCGCAAAAGAGGAATTATTTGATGGATTTTATGCTGTGTGTACAAATTTAGAAGATCATGCTCCTGCCATTATAAAGTTCAATCACAGGCGTTGGGAAATTGAGGAGTGTTTTCGTATCATGAAAAGTGAATTTAAAGCCAGACCCGTATACTTAAGTCGCGACGACAGGATCGAGGCCCATNATTAAGTGGAAAATAATAAATCATCAAAAAGTGTTAACTAACATTACTTTTTATTCCAATATTACCAGAATTCACTGAATAGACTTGATGACATAATGATTCAATGTCAATATTATTATGTGATGTTAACAGAATCGTTGCACCTCGTACGTTTTCCTCCTTAATAATATCGTAAACTTTCTTCACAGAATTTTCATCTAACCCATTCATTGGCTCATCTAAAAGAATTAATTGTGGTTTTTCCATAACACACTGAGCGATTGCTAACTTCTGTTTCATTCCAAGGGAATAAGTTTTGACTGGTCTTTTGTCGTTAGGATCGAGTCCAACCCTTTCAATGGCATTTTTTATTTCAATATTACCAATCTTTTTGTTTATTCCTGCTAAAAATTTTAAATTATCGAATCCCGAATACTGTTCTAAAAATCCCGGCTTTTCCAAAATAATACTTGTACTCTTCGGAAAAGATATATCTTTATGTAAAACGTCACCAAAGACATTAATAGTTCCACTTGTTGGTTTAACTAATCCACTAATAACTCTAAATAACATAGATTTTCCAGAGCCATTATGTCCAACAAAACCATGAACTTTTCCTTTCATGAGTACCAAGTTAATGTTATTTAATACTATATTTCCTCTTATTACTTTAGTTACATTAGTCAATTGAATATTATTCATATTTTCCCCCACTTAATTAAGTTGGTAATATTTACAGCAAAAATCACTGTGGATTGGATCACCTTTTTCTCAAATAGATCATTTTCTTGTCACGGGTGGATCAAAATGATGGCACAACTGGGTCAATTCAATGGCTGTAACCATTTGATTCATTAATTTCTATCCTAATAATAGTCTTTTAATTTTCCTTTCATTAGAATAAGATATCCAAGTACGAATATTAATAGAAACTCAGAAATGAACGTTAGAATCAACATATTTTTCCCCGTAAAATTATCAATCATACTAAAATATAATGGTAAATATATTTTTGGAATATTTACACTCACATAAAAGAGAGTAAGAATAGTCAAATTTGCTATATTAGTAGAAATAAACATTCTTAGAAACACCCAAATTATTGAATGTAAGTAAAAGTTTACGACAATAAAAAGAAATTGTAGAAAGATTAATGAACCTAAATGTAAATTGACCTTATATATATTAAATCCACAAATGGCAATAAAAAATGAAGCTGATATATATATCAAAGTGAAAACAAACCCCATTATTAGTTTATTTATCCAAAAAAGGGTTATATTTTGCTGAAGAATAAGTAAGTTGTATTCAAAATATTTCAATCTGGGTTTCCAAAGTATTTGATTTAATATAACATAACCGAAGCAAAAGAATATCCAATATATCCAGTTCATTTTATAATTTTGAACTGAACCAAATAATAAACTCATCGCATCGGTTAAAACCCAACCATTTTCAACAAGGTTATTCTGTAAGTAAACTACTGTACTTAATATTGGGATTAGTATAATTACAATTAACAGTTTAAGAATATCTTCTTTTATAAGCCTAAACTCTAAAAATAAATATTTCATATTTTTTCTTCCTGATTATAATAATTTATATTATTTGATGTAAAATGGACTAAATTTATTAATATAATTAGTACAGAAAATAATACGAAAAAATTACTTATTGGTGATGTTATTTCGCTCAAATACATAAAATATGGGATCAAACTAAATGTAAACCTATCTAATATAACAAATACGATTAAAATAATTGCACTTAGTATTTTATTTTTAATAATGTTTGCCAGTGAAATGAAAATTAAACCTATAATAGTAGTTATAAAGAAATATACATATGCAAAATATGCAAATGAATTCTTCTGTTCTGACTCCGGTACATAAAGAAATATGGAAGTGTAATTTATTATGTTAGGGTAAAATATGAATTTTACTACAGAAGTACAAATACTCCCTAACAACATCATTATTATCGAGAAAAGAATAGAAATTACAAATACTGTGAATATTTTATATGTGCCTATTTGCTCTCTACTATTAAACCTTCTTAAAATTTGCCAATCGGTTAATTTAAATATTGAACCCATTAGAATTAAAAATAAAGGAATATGAAAAAATTCATATCGAAAAAGTAACACATAATCTTTGGTAGAATGCCATTTTAGTAAGATAATTGAATTTCCTGGTACTGTTGCTGCAAACATTAGTAATGTTACTATTCCCATTACTATAATTATTAGTTTCATTTTCACTTTTAGATCTTGAAATACAAAAGTAATATATCTATGAAAATACATCACGGTTTTTCTTCACTCCATATAAATACATAATTAAAGCAATTATCAGTTGGATAAAATAAACATAGATTATTATTGTGTATGATAATCCTTCAACTGGTTGCTTAGGATCTAAAAAATTGAAGGGATCCCAAGATAATTTTCCAACAACAGTAAAGATTAACCATGACCCAATGTAAACTATCTGTGGAAAGAAAATAATTAAATATCGATTATTATTTATTAATGAGAATGCAAGCCCAATACAAATGTACCCGCTGGCGAATAACCCTCCTAAGAGATAATAAACCGCTATATATAAATATGGAGACTTAGCTAGTAAATCAGAAAATAGATCTTTCTTATCTCCTATAAAAGTATCGTCAGGTAAACTAACTGTTCCTTCTAACATTTCTTTATAAAAATTTGTATAGTTGGAGTAGTCCCAGTGACCTGCCAAGATATTAATTAAAAGAATTCCAATGGCCAATGGAAGAACAAATAATAAAAAGGATATTATGTATGTGAATAAAAACTTCTTTGAAAAATACGATACCTTGCTCATACGCATTAAACTGTAATTGATATTTCCAGTATTTTTATCTATATAAATTGAATCTGTTAATGAAATCGAAATCAATAATGGAAATAAGAAATAATATAATGAAGAAAATACATTCGAGATAGAAAGCCCCACCCACTCCTTATATGGGGAAACAAACACTAATACCTCTTTATTATTCTTAAATAAACTTTGGTATAAATTATAATTTTCATTAAAGTTCCTCACTCCAGTTATTACCGACATTAATACTATTAGTAATAATCCCAAAATACTGATGTAAAAATTTCTATTCTTAAAAAGCCTTATTAACTCTATATACATTATGTATACCCCTTTTCAAAGACTTGACTCTCATAATTAAAATTTAGAGAGTCAAGCTTTTTAATGTAGCAATTATTTAGTGTCTGGGTACCAAGCCCCAGCAATTTCAACAGTTACAGATGTCCAAGCTGCATTTTCTGCTACTAGTCCAATAGTTCTGCCAACTGCACTTTGGTCGATTGTAAAATTTCTTGTATCGTTATCCGTCACACCTGTTGCTGTTGGTGAAACTTTAGTTTCTGCCCTCCCACCCATGGCATGCCACATGTTTGTCTTATATGTAGAACCTACAACAGAATTTACAACTTTTGCCTTACTATTATTACTTTTAGTATCTGTTCCTAATGTAACATTCATGGTGAGCGAGGGAAGTGTTTTGGCATAAGATATTTTGGCAGTTCCTGCACTAGCACTACCTGCCCCCACTAATACTCCTAAAGCACAAACAGTCGTTAAAATCTTGTTCTTCATCTTTCCACGTACTTTTTATAAAATATTTAAGAAAAAAATCTACCCTTTATGGGCATTTTTTTTAAATTAGATTCTACAAATTTTGTAAAATTCCTTTATTTTTTTATGAATTTTTTTACTATTTTTACAGTATTTATCACAAAAGTTAGCCACTTCATTTTATTTTGTACCATATTTGGAAGTGCACTTTACATCATACTTTTGGCTTTAGAACCGATTTTGAAATAGTAACTAAAAAAAATATGAAAAAAAATTTTAGACAAACAAAAAAAGGGAAAATAGTACGTTATTTTAGAGCAATAAAAAAACGCCAAAACACTGTAATAACAATGTTTTTGGCGTTGTTTGGTGTCAAACTTGAGAATATAACACATTTCTGTATGTTTGTAATCCAATGATATTTTGTGTATAACGAAAAGAAGACCGTCATTGACGGTCCTCCAATTTATTAAATATACAATTTTATTATTCACCAGCCACAAATGGTAATAATGCCATTTGACGAGCGCGTTTGATAGCAACAGTTAATTTACGTTGATATTTTGCGCTTGTTCCAGTTACACGGCGTGGTAAAATTTTTCCACGTTCAGAGATGAATTTTTTAAGTAAATCCACATCTTTATAGTCGATGCGAGTGATGCCATTTGCTGTGAAATAGCACACTTTACGACGCTTTGCACGTCCGCCTTTGCGTCCTCCTGCCATGAGAATTCCCTCCTTATCGCTATTTATTCAAAACTGGTTTTCTAGAATGGAAGATCGTCATCAGAAATGTCAATTTGACCGCTTCCTGCAAATGGATCATCGTCCACTCTGGTAAACCCTTGATTGGATGGTTGTCGCTGATTCTGATTACCGCCTCCATACGGATCCCCTTGGGGTTCACGTGGTGGCGCACCGTAGAAGTCGTTGTTGTTTCTGCCGCTATTGCCGCCTGATGCGCTTTTTGGTTCCAAAAATTGAACACTTTCCGCCAATACTTCTGTTACATATACACGGCGCCCGTCTTGTCCCTCATAATTTCGAGTTTGAATACGGCCATCCACACCAGCTAAACTGCCTTTCTTTAAGAAGTTAGCAACATTCTCAGCAGCCTTCCGCCAAACAACACAGTTGATAAAATCAGCTTCGCGCTCACCTTGCTGATTGGAAAATGGACGATTGCACGCTAATGTAAAGGTAGCTACTGCTACACCACTAGGTGTATAGCGTAATTCTGGATCCTTTGTTAAACGGCCAACAAGCACGACACGATTCATCATCAGAATTCAACTCCTCACCTTTCCAAAATGTTCCACGTGGAACGCTTTGAGAAATTTATAATTGTCTAGCTCCAGCTCCCATCAGCTAGTGCCCTTCACCCTTCTCCCTACGATAAGTCAACATCGAATCACTACACTCTTCGTGTTTCCTTGATCTCAGTCGAAGTGCTCCAGGGCATACGCCGATAAACGGTCGCTTCCGCTTTTCGTTTTATTCTTCTTCTTTAATTACGATGTGGCGAATGATATCTTCGCTAATTTTTGCAAGACGAGAAAATTCTTGCACTGCAGCTGCTGAAGAAGTTGTATTTACGATTTCGTAATAGCCATCACGGAAATCATTGATTTCATATGCTAGACGGCGTTTACCCCAGTCTTTTGTTTCAGCAGTTTCCGCACCATTATCAAGAAGAACAGTGTTAAAACGCTCAATAAGAGCCTTCTTCGCTTCATCTTCAATGTTTGGGCGGATGATGTACATAATTTCGTACTTACTCATCACGGTCACCTCCTTTTGGTCTTAACGGCCCTAATAATGGGCAAGGAGCAATATTCATTACTCACAAGTTCAAATTATATCATAGCCTGGGTGGAAAAGCAATTTTTTCTCGGAAACGCTAATAAATCTCTAGATTCGCTAATATAATGGTGAAATTCGCTAATAAAACTCTAAAATCGCTAATATCATGGTGAAATTCGCTAATAAAACGCAAAACTATAGTTACAAATAAAAAAATGCCAGGCAGTAGTGCCTGACACTCATAATCACACATTAAAACGGAAATGGATAACGTCACCGTCTTTTACTTCATACTCTTTTCCCTCTAAGCGGACCTTGCCGGCTTCCTTAGCAGCGTTATAGCTCCCCGCAGCAACTAAATCTTCAAATGAAACCGTCTCTGCACGAATAAAGCCACGTTCAAAATCAGAGTGAATAATCCCAGCACATTGTGGTGCTTTCATACCCTTTCTAAATGTCCAGGCACGAACCTCCTGCACCCCTGCGGTAAAGTAGGTAGCGAGGCCAAGCAGACTGTAAGCTGCACGAATTAATTGGTCCAAACCAGATTCTGCAATTCCCAATTCTTCAAGGAACATTTGCTTTTCTTCGCCTTCAAGTTCAGCAATTTCCTCTTCAATTTTGGCACAAATAACAATAACCTCAGCATTTTCCTTGGACGCGTATTCACGAACCTGCTGTACGTATTCATTTTCTGATGAGTCTGCCACATCATCTTCACTGACATTAGCAACATAAAGGACAGGCTTAATTGTAAGTAAATGTAAATGTCTAACGATTTTTAGTTGTTCGTCAGAAAACTCAATAGACCGAGCCGGCTTTTCAGCTTCAAAGGCCTCACGAAGCATCGAGAGAACTTCAAATTCAGCCATCGAATCTTTATCCTTTTGCTTTGCCATCTTCTCTACGCGATTAATCCGCTTCTCCACCGTTTCCATATCGGCTAAGATTAATTCTAAATTAATCGTTTCAATATCAGAAATCGGCTCAACTTTACCGGAGACATGGGTGATATTCTCATCGGCAAAGCAGCGGACCACTTGACAGATAGCGTCTACTTCACGAATATGAGAGAGAAATTTATTCCCCAAACCTTCTCCTTTGCTGGCACCTTTGACGATTCCTGCGATATCGGTAAATTCAAACGCGGTTGGTACCGTTTTTTTGGGCTGCACTAGCTCCGTTAATTTTTGCAGACGATAGTCTGGAACCTCTACAATCCCAACGTTCGGATCGATGGTACAAAAAGGATAGTTTGCAGATTCTGCTCCAGCCTGAGTAATGGCATTAAATAAAGTCGACTTTCCTACGTTTGGCAGGCCGACAATCCCAGCTGTTAAAGCCATATATGTTCACTCCTCAAATATATCTATTTTAAAGTAAATTTTTCCTGAATTACGGACAAATTGCCTCTCACAATTATAGGCATTTGCTTGCAAAAAAACAAGAAAAGCTGCAGCAACCTTAAACTTTTAGTCTAGGATATTTTTTTAAAACAAAAAGGACAGTAATTTCTGCAATTTTCAACAAAATCCTCTACAACTCTAGTAAATATGGTAAAATTTATTATAAAAGAATCACCAATTATGTCGTACTGAGGGATTTTTTAACATAATATAGATGAAATTGAGGGGGAGACATGGAAAATTCGACTATTTTACATCGTACATATAAAGAACCCCGAGTCAAGGGAAGTGTAATAAAAAAGGCAATTATCCCAACATTTGCACTGGCCGTATTATCAACAGTAGCCTTTCAGGAAACTATTCTAGCTGCAGAGCAAAAAACAACTCAATATGTTCAGATTGATAATGGGACCTTAAATTTACGAAAAAGTGCGTCTTCATCTTCCGCTATTATCAGTTCTCTTAGGAACGGGACGGCTGTTTCTGTTTATGCTGAGTCTAACGGCTGGGCTAAGATAAATGTCAACGGAAAAGTCGGCTTTGTTAGTTCAGAATTTATCTCAAATAAACATATAGCAAACTCAGCAAATGCAGCGGGTTCCACCACAGCCATAACTAAATACGTTAACGTCGATAATGGGACCTTAAACCTAAGGAAAAGTGCCTCTGCCTCCTCTGACATTATTAGTTCTCTTAAGAACGGAACGGCCGTTTCTGTTTATGCTGAGTCTAATGGCTGGGCCAAGGTAAATGTCAATGGGAATGTCGGCTATGTTAGTACAAAATTTTTAAAGGCGAAAGACACTACAAGTTTCACTACACAAACAGTGGCAACTAGCACAACCAAATATGTTCAGGTGGAATCTGGCTCATTAAATATGCGCAACCGTGCCTCCCTTACTGGATCTATTATTATTAAACTAGCTAAAGGGACGGCTGTGAAAGTTTATTCGACTTCTGGCGGCTGGGCCAAAATTGAAGTATATGGGAAAACAGGATATGTTAGTTCTGCGTTCTTAACCGATAAACAACAGAGTACTAGCAGTTCCCCTGCAACGATAAAGAAAACAACAAAATATGTTAATGTCAATTCTGGGTCGCGTCTAAATGTACGAAAAAAACCTTCAAGCAGTGCTGCTATTATGACCAAACTTACGAACGGTAAAAAAGTTGACGTCATCACAGAAGCAAATGGTTGGGCCAAAATCCAAATTAATGGGCAGACGGGTTACGTTAGTTCTGCGTTTTTGGTTACAAAACAGGCAGACAAACAACCAGTTTCAGAAAAGCCGGCTAAAACGATTACAAAGTATGTTAATGTAAATCTTGGTTCAACCTTAAACATGCGAAAAACCGCTACTACTAAAGCTTCTGTTCTATTAAAGCTCTCTAGGGGTGTTCAAGTCAACGTTTACTCTGAGGCAAATGGATGGGCCAAAATTGAAGCCTACGGCAAAATAGGCTATGTTAGTTCTGCATTTTTGTCTGGCACAAAACCAGCTCCTGGAACAACTGCTAGTAATTCAACAAAGCCTGTTACAAACCCAAATTCCGGGGACAAAGGACAAACTGGAGAGACAAATACAAATACAAATACAGGTTCACAGCCATCTACTGGCAATGACACCGAGCAAACAAAGCCGGGTACTATTGAAAAATATGTAAATGTTGTCTACGGATCAAGTTTAAATATGCGTGCAGCATCTTCGACTAAAGCTGACATCGTCACAAAACTCGCACGTGGAACCATTGTTACTGTTATAGCCGAAGCAAATGGCTGGTCACAAGTAACGGCAAATGGCAAAACTGGTTATGTCAGCACACAATTTTTATCCACATCAGCACCGTTTAATCCGAATACAACGGGAAGCAGTGTTGAAAAAAATTACGAGAGTTACAATCTTAGTTTAGCAGACATGACCAAAATTCAAATGGCTGCCAACCCGCAAACCGATAAAAAATATGATGCCTACATACGTGCCGATGCCTTAACATTAACAGGAACTGATAGTGGCATTGTAAATGGCGCCGGTTGGAGAGTCAGAGGTGGTGCTGGCACAGAATATTGGAGCATTGGATCAGTAAACAATAAAGAAAAATTACAAATTCTTGCTAAAGTTAAAGGCAAGGATGGATATGACTGGTATAAAGTTACCTATAATAAAACTTGGGTAAACGCTAGTCCTGATGATGTTGCTTATTATTTAAACCCTAAAAACTTCCTTAGTAATACGGCAGATTCGCTGCAATTTTTAAAGCTATCTGTAACTGCAAACATAAATGTAAATGAAGTAAATAATCGTGTCCTATCCGGAAAAGGTGTTTTACAAGGGTTGGCTTCTACGTTTATGAAGGCCGGAAGTACATACGGAATTAATGAAATGTATTTAATCGCTCATGCACTATTAGAAACAAATAACGGTAAATCACAACTGGCAAATGGCGTACAGGTTAACGGAAAAACTGTTTATAATATGTATGGAATTGGCGCCTACGATGCAGATCCAGTTAATAGCGGCGCACAATTTGCTTATAATGCCGGCTGGCTTTCCCCGGAGACAGCTATTATTGGTGGTGCCAATTTTATCGCCAATGGGTATATAAATGCCGGACAGGATACTCTTTATAAAATGCGCTGGAATCCAAAGACAGCGGCAACTGTCAAAAAGCCGACACATCAATATGCGTCAGATATTGGCTGGGCGGCTAAACAAGTTTACCAGATGAATAATTTATATAGTTTAATAGATTCTTATAAGCTAGTATTAGATATACCACAATATCATTGAACACATCTTATCCCATAGATTAACTATGGGATTTTTTTCAAATAAGATAGCATAGTATTTTTGGATAAATTGTATTATCCTTAGTTAAAAGTTTTTGATACGAGGGTGGGAAGATGCAAAAAACAGGCAAATCAGCTTGTCCGTTAAATTGCTGGGACAGCTGTGGTTTTCATGTGACAATTGAGAATGACAAAATCATTAAAATAGATGGTGATCCTGATCATCCAATTACCAAAGGGAAAATCTGTGGCCGCGGCAGGATGCTTGAGGCTAGAACGAATTCTTCGGAACGACTTCTGTATCCGTTAAAAAAGGTAAACGGTCAATTTCAGCAAATATCATGGGACCAGGCACTCAATGAAATTGCCGTCAAGCTGGACAACATCAAAGAAAGCTATGGAACTACAGCTGTGTTGCACAGCCATGATTATGCCAATAATGGGATATTGAAGAATCTTGATCAGCGCTTCTTTAATTGCTATGGCGGAGTCACCGAGCTTTATGGCTCACTTTGCTGGGGAGCTGGAATTGAGGCGCAAAAATGGGACTTCGGCAATGCCCTAAGCCATGAACCTGAGGATATTTACAATAGTAAAAATATTGTAATCTGGGGCCGCAATGTTGCCCGCACCAATATGCACTTTTATGAAAAGCTGCTTGAGGTTAAAAAGCGAGGCGCAAAACTTTTTGTGATTGATCCGTTAGCTAATGCTACAGCCAAAATTGCTAACGAGCATATCACGATTAAACCAGGGATGGACGGCTTATTGGCAGCTGGCATCATCAAGGAGATTCTTCGCCTCGGCCTTGAAGACCGCCATTTCCTTGAACATTTCACCTATGGCTTTGGCGACTTAAAAAAACTGCTTAATGAAGTTTCACTTACAAAATTAAGCGAAATGACGGAAGTCCCTGCTGCGACAATTACACGATTAGCCGAAGTGTTTACTGATAAACCTACAGCCATTTACATGGGACTAGGCTTGCAAAGATATAAAAACGGCGGCAATACGATTCGCCTCATTGATGCGCTAGCTGCTGTCAGCGGCAACGTCGGCATCGCCGGCGGTGGTGCGAATTATGCCAATATTCAAGTCGGACAAAGCTTTGCCTTTGCTGAGTTGATCCTGCCAAACCGCAGACAGCAGCATCGCCAATTCTCGATCATGAAGCAAGCAGAAGAAGTGTTAGCAGCCACTGACCCTGAAATCAAGATGATTATCGTCACCTGTGGCAACCCGTTAACACAGATCCCTGATTCCACCGTTGTTGAAAAGGCATTTACATCTGTTGAAACCTTAGTTGTAATCGAGCAGTTTATGACTGACACAGCCAAGCTAGCACATTATGTATTGCCAACAACGACGGCATTTGAAGAGGAAGATTTCTACTATTCCTCGATGTATCATCATTATGTTAACTATGGACCACAGCTTATTCAAGACACACCTGGTGAAGTGAAGTCGGAGGTATGGATTTGGACGGAATTAGCTAAAATGCTAGGATTTGGCGATGAATTTGCTTATACAAGAGAAGAATGGCTTAACATAACGCTCAAACCGCTGGTGGCAAAGGGGATCACATTAGAAAAACTCAAAAAAACAGGAACATTGGAGCTTCCTGTGGCGAAAATTCCTTGGTATGACAAGAGGTTCGCCACCCCATCAGGTAAGTTTGAATTCACATCTCAATTAGGCGAAGAAAAGCTGGGGAGCGGCTTATTAACTCTGTCAGTCCCAGCGGAATCGAAATGGACTGACCCATTACGCGCTGAGAAGTACCCATACAACTTGCTGACCATTCACCCGTTACGCTCCAATCACTCGCAAAACTATCATCTTTTAGGCGGCAAGGTAAACCTTAAGGTTGAAGTTGCACGAAATATTGCTGCAGAATTAAGCTTGGAAAATGGCGATGTAGTCAGAGTTTGGAATGACCGCGGAGAAGTTAAAGGCATTGTTTCCATCCTTACAGGTGCCCATCCAAACACGATTAATATTGATGAAGGGATTTGGCGCAAGTTTGGTGGACCTGTTAACACCCTCACTTCCAGCCGCCCATCCGACAATGGCTTGGGCAGCACTCTATATGACTGCCTCGTTAACATCGAAAAAATATAACCCGATATCGACGCTTAGAAACATAATCATCTCTAAGCGTTTTTTTACACCCCAAAAAAGAAGCATGAAGTTTTTATTCTTCATGCTTCACTAAAATTTTCTTCATTTTCCGGGAAAATTCTCTGCGCGGGATTAGCACGCTGTGGCCGCATCCTTCACATTTAATCCGGATGTCCATTCCCATGCGGATGATTCTCCAGCGATTGGTACCACATGGATGCTGCTTTTTCATTTCCACTACATCATTTAAACCAAATGCCTTTTCTTCCATGTTCACTTCTCCTTTCTATTATGTAGCTTAAACAGCCGTCCTTATTAGTTTCTCTACTTTTCAGGGTACATCACAAACTTCGGAGCAGGAACCTTAATTCCATTCTCATCTAAAATTACTTTAATATCCTTGCGAATCATCCGGGCAACGGCAGCATGCTGCATTGGCAATGTCTCGGCAATAATCCTTAACACTACCTCGGTTGGACCCATCGTTTGAATCCCCAGCAACTGAGGAGGTGCTACCAATTCCTCATATTCCGTCGTCATCGTTGAAAGAGCATCCTCAATCACAGTTTGTGCTTTTTCAACATCTTCACCATATGAAATCGCAATATCAATAATAGCAATGCTGTTATTGATTGAAAAATTCGTTGCCTGTGTGATACTGCCATTCGGTAAAATATGCACTTCCCCTGTCCAACTTTTGATTCTTGTTGTCCTCAATCCTATCGCTTCAACATTTCCTTCAAATTCTCCGACCCGAATATGGTCGCCAACTGAAAACTGATCCTCAAAAATGATAAAAAAGCCGGAAATAATATCCTTCACCAAACTTTGTGCCCCAAAACCGACAGCTAGACCGACAACTCCTGCACCAGCAATCAGCGCCCTAACCTCAATTCCCAAAATGGAGAGGACCATCATAGACGCAATAAAGTACACCACATACGTAAGCGTATTATCCAATAGCTTTGCTAGCGTTTCTTCTCTACGTTCCGATGTACTTAACGGCGATAGATTTCTTAATTTAAAAATATTATGAATCGCCACTTTCCCGAGGCGAATGACAATTTTGGCAATCGCCATAATAATGATAATTTTTATTAATCCTTCTCCAAGTTGTAACCATGTATCTTCATTTTCAAACTTTGCTAACAGTTTTTGCATTCCTTTTTCCGTGAAACTCATATATAACCACCTTCTAATAAAGTGAAACTTTCAATCCCTATTATTTTATCAATTTTTTTCTAGAGAGAATAGTCAAGACACTATATTTTGATTTTCTTTATCGTTCATGTATAGAAATTCGAAATTTTCCGTATAATGTTAAAACAACGAACTCGAAGTTGTTAAGGGGTGACTGAATGAATCTTAAAGCACGCATTTTCGAACGCAGGACGAAGGCACACATCACACATGATGATTCCTATGCAGTAGAAAATATTGCTTCTGAGCTGCTAGCATTTATGCCAACCATTGTAAGCCGACCCATTGTCTTCGTCTGTATTGGAACGGATCGTTCTACAGGGGATTCACTAGGACCGCTGATTGGCACATTACTAACTGAGAAAAGGCTGCAATCGTTTCATGTATATGGAACTCTTGAAGAACCTATTCATGCCGTAAATTTAACAGAAAGACTAAAGGAAATTCAGGAAACACACACTAACCCATTTGTAATTGGAATTGATGCCTGCCTAGGCAGAATAAAAAATGTTGGTGTCATTCAAATCGGTCATGGACCAGTTAAACCCGGTGCTGGTGTAAATAAGGAGCTGCCAGCTGTTGGCGACATACATATTACCGGAATCGTCAATATCAGTGGCTTTATGGAGTTTTTTGTATTACAGAATACACGTTTGCATTTGGTCATGAAAATGGCTAAGACCATTGCTGATGGCATTTATCTTGCCTCACTTCTCTACCAAAAGACAACAATAGAGGAAAAAACGGCTGATGTAGAAAGGGAACTCCATTAATGTTTAAAAGGAGTTCCCTTTATTTATTCAGTTAATATAATACATGAGCGTAACAATGATCCCAACGACAATAATCCCTGGCAAAAGATTGGCCACCTTTACTTTTGTCAAACCAATCAGGTTGAGGCCAATAGCAAATATCATAATACCGCCAGTTGCCGTCATCTCGATAATAAATTGATTCATTAATACTTTTGGCACTATTTGATTAATTTGTGTTGCAAATAACGCAATCGTGCCTTCATATAAGATTACCGGTACAGCTGAAAAAATAACCCCAATTCCAAGTGTAGTAGAGAGAATTAAGGCGGTAAAGCCATCTATTATCGACTTCGTGTATAACACATCATGATCACCACGAATCCCGCTGTCAAGTGCACCAATAATTGCCATCGCTCCAATGACAAAAATTAATGTGGCGGTTACAAAACCCTCTGAGATGCTTCCTTTACCATTAGAGCCTACCTTACTTTCCAGCCATTTTCCCACGTCATTTAATTTATCTTCTAGTTTCAATAATTCACCGATTACAGCGCCAACTACAAGACTGATGATGACAATTAAGAAGTTATCACTTTTGAGTCCCATCTGTAGTCCTAGCACCATCACAGATAAACCAATTCCATACATAACGGTTGTTTTCATTTGTTCCGGGATACGGTTTAACAGTCTTCCTAAGATGGTACCGACAATGATCAATAATCCATTCACAAGTGTGCCTAGTAAAAACATGTTGATTCCCCTTATTATACAGTTATAACCCCTGATTAATTAAAAATAGCCATCAGGTAAGATGGCTATAATGATTCGTCTTGCCCAAGAATCTCGAGAATTCGTTGTAGATCATCTTGTGAGAAAAACTCAATTTCAATTTTTCCCTTATTTTTGTTTTGCTTAATGTTTACCGTTGTCCCAAACCGTTCTCGTAGCGTATGTTCATGTTCCAAAATAAACACGTCTTTTTTCTTTTCCGGCTTTTTTGTTTCACGTGGAACATTTTCATTTAATTGTTGAATCCACTTTTCTAATTGACGGACATTCAGCGATTCTTTCATAACCTTTTCCACCACTAAGGGTAAACTGGCTTTTTTCCTTAACCCTAATAAAGCCCGTCCATGCCCCATGGTAATTTTTCCATTGGAAATATACTCTTGAATATTGGGCGGGAGGGACAGTAAACGAATATGATTAGCAATATGCGGACGGCTTTTTCCCAATCGTTTAGCTACTTCCTCTTGGGTAAGATTCAACTTTTCCATCAAGGTTTGATAGGCTTGTCCTTCTTCAATTGGGTTTAAGTCTTCCCGCTGCAGATTCTCAAGGATTGCCAATTCCATCATCTGCTGCTCGGTAAAATCCCTTACAACAGCGGGAACTGTTTTTAACTTTGCTTCTTTGGCAGCACGGTAACGGCGCTCTCCAACAACAATTTCATATCCTTTAATGCTTTTTCGAACAATTAGCGGCTGCAGAATTCCATGCTCGATAATCGAATTTTTCAATTCTTCAATTGCCTCTGGATGAAAGGTTTTTCGTGGCTGATAAGGATTTGGACGCAGTTCTTTCAATTTAATTTCCTGAACCGTATCCTCTTTTCCAGCCTCCATAGTGGGAAAAAACGCGTTTAATCCTTTTCCTAAACCTTTAGCCATTTGCAACCACTTCCTTTGCCAAATCTAAATACACTTCGGCTCCGCGTGATTTTGCATCATAGGTAATAATCGGTTCCCCATGGCTAGGTGCTTCACTTAGACGTATATTGCGGGGAATGATTGTTTTATATACTTTATCCTGAAAATATTTTTTCACTTCTTCAATTACTTGAATGCCGAGATTTGTCCTGGCATCAAGCATCGTTAACAAGACACCTTCGATTTTTAGCTCTTGATTGAGATGTTTTTGCACCAATCGCACTGTGTTTAGTAATTGGCTCAGTCCCTCTAAGGCGTAATATTCACATTGTACTGGGATGATAACAGAATCGGAGGCTGTTAAGGCGTTAAGCGTCAGCAGTCCTAAAGACGGAGGACAGTCAATAATAATAAAGTCAAATTGATCTTTGACTTCCTCTAATGCCCGTTTTAATCGAACCTCTCTAGAGATAGTTGGAACAAGTTCAATTTCTGCACCAGCAAGCTGAATAGTTGCCGGGATGACAAATAAGTTATCTATTGCAGTTGGTCGAATGACCTCTTTTGCCTCTACGTCGTCTACTAAGACATCATATACGCACTGTTCAACTACAGCCTTTTCAATCCCAACCCCGCTAGTGGCATTACCTTGCGGGTCGATATCGACTAGCAGGACTCGTTTACCAATATAAGCTAAGCAGGCGCCTAGGTTGACAGAGGTAGTTGTTTTTCCTACCCCGCCTTTTTGATTCGCGATTGAAAGGATTTTACCCACGATGTCACCCACCCTTACTACTCAAATTCTAGCAAAATTCTACTTTATCGATTTTCCTTACGAGATAAAAGTTAAATTTCCATTCCTCTATTTTAACATGAAACTTCCAGGTTGGAGTTTTTTTTCAAAAAATATTCCAAAGGATTAAGAGATAATTTCCCAAAAAATAAATAAGAACCAAACTGTATGTCTGGTTCTTTCACGATGATTATTTCTTTTTAGGAATCCGGATTGTAAATTGATAAAAGTCGTCAAATTCTTCCTCTTCGGCATCAAGATTAATGCCGCTGTCAGTTACCATTGTTAACGATTGACGAATGGTGTTGACGGCAATTCTCATATCTTTGCTAAATGCCTTGCGCTTCGGCTTTGGCTTAGTTGATTTTTCCTCTAACAGTTTGACGACGCGGTCTTCAGTCTGCTTCACATTCAGGTTCTTTTCGATTATCTCTGCAAGCAACGCCACTTGTTTCTCTGGATTTTTAAGCGGGATAAGGGCGCGAGCGTGCCGCTCAGTAATTGCTTTATTAAGTAAGGCATCTTGAACAGGCTGTGGTAATTTCAGCAGCCGCAACTTGTTGGCAACAGTTGACTGACCTTTGCCCAAGCGCTGCGCTAAAGCCTCCTGCGTTAAGTTATGCAGTTCAATTAACCTCCCATAGGCAATTGCTTCCTCTAATGGTGATAATTCTTCACGCTGCAGATTCTCAATCAAGGCAATCGAGGCTGTTTCTGTATCGGTTAAATCCTTAATAATTGCCGGGACTTCGGTCCAGCCAAGCTTTTTCATCGCCCGCCAGCGGCGCTCACCAGCAATAATCTCAAATTGATTTGCAGCAAACTCCCTGACAACAATAGGTTGGATAATCCCATGTATATGAATCGTTCGCGATAATTCATCGATTTTATCTTCATCGAATACGGTGCGCGGCTGAAAGCGGTTAGGAACAATTTGATCGATGGGTATTTTTTTGATTTCATCATTTCTCTCTACATCGAGCTCTTGCTCAAGCTCAACCGTTTGTTCTCCTTTGTCACCAAAGCCAAAAAAACGTGTAAACGAACTTTTCATCCCCTACACCACCTTTCAAAACTCCCTATAACTTATTCTCTATTAACAATGCTTCTTCCTGCCTAGGATAACATTTTTGCAAAAAATTTGTCAGCACTTCCGGCCTAGAAATTTTACTGCAATAATTAAAAGCTGCCCCAAAATAATTACTGTATTGGAGTTTTTCCAGGTGTCCCAGGCTTTCTTGGGTATTTTTTTGGTGTTGGCTTTTCCTTCCTAATCAGAAGAATGCTTCGTTCCGACTGTTCAACTGGAAGCATAAACGTCGAGATGCCTTCAAGTACACCGCCTAATACGGTAATGGCCTTTTTCGCATCGGTTAATTCTTCTTCCACATTTGCTGCCTTTAAGGCTATAAAATGCCCGTTAACCTTTACTAGCGGCAAACAAAGCTCACTTAGTACTGACATTCGCGCTACTGCCCTTGCAGTAACAATATCAAACTGTTCCCGATATTGAGGATTCACTCCGAAGGTTTCTGCCCGGTCATGGATAAATTGTACATCCTCCAGCTCTAACACATGTGCAAGATGATGTAAAAATGAAATCCGTTTATTGAGCGAATCGACAATTGTGACTTGTAACTGCGGAAAGGCAATTTTTAACGGAATGCTGGGGAAACCTGCCCCCGCGCCGACATCACAGATACGAAGCGGCTTTGTAAAATCGAAATAAAAAGCTGCCGTCAATGAATCGTAAAAATGCTTGAGATAAACCTCTTCTTTGTCTGTAATCGCTGTAAGATTCATTTTTTCATTCCATTCCACAAGAGTGGAATAATAGCGTGAAAATTGCTGAAGTTGCTTATCTGATAGACTTATTCCTTTTTCCTCTAGGCTTTTGGAAAATTGTTCATTATTCATTGCCACATATCCTCGCTATTCATTAGAAATCTTCGCGATCCGGCCATGTTCGAGGTAGACGAGCAAAATAGAAATATCAGCAGGATTGACACCAGAAATTCTTGATGCTTGTGCCAGCGATAATGGCCTAATCTTCTTCAGCTTTTGTTTTGCTTCCGTAGCTAAACCAGAAATCGCATCATAATCAATATTTTCCGGAATCTTCTTATCCTCCATTTTTTTCAACCGCTCTACTTGCTGTAATGACTTTTCAATATAGCCTTCATACTTAACTTGGATTGCTACTTGCTCCTTTAAATCAGCATCTAGAGGAGCTTCTGATTTTGTCAGTGTTTCAACTAATTCATAGGTCATTTCTGGACGTTTCAATAAATCAGAGGCACGAATGCCATCCTTTAATTCACTGCCGCCAAGACTTCTAAGCAATTCCTGAACATTTGCATGTGATGGTTTAAGAATGGTTGTACGCAATCTTTCCTTTTCCTTTTCGATTGCTTCCTTCTTTGCTAAAAATGCTTGATACCGCTCTTCACGAATCAGGCCAATTTTGTAGCCTATCTCAGTTAAACGTAAATCAGCATTATCATGTCTGAGTAACAGCCGGTATTCTGCACGGGAAGTGAGCAAACGATACGGCTCATTCGTTCCTTTTGTAATAAGGTCATCAATTAAGACACCGATGTAAGCATCAGAACGGCTGAGGATTAGTTCATCGCGCTCTTGTACTTTGAGAGCGGCATTAATTCCTGCCATTAAGCCTTGACCGGCTGCCTCTTCATATCCTGAGGTCCCATTGATTTGCCCTGCTGTATAAAGATTGTTGATTACCTTTGTTTCCAATGTCGGCCATAATTGTGTTGGGACGATTGCATCATATTCAATGGCATAACCAGCACGCATCAATTGAGCATTTTCTAACCCTGGCACAGTTTTAAGCAACTGATGCTGAACATCCTCAGGCAGACTGGTAGAAAGACCTTGTACGTATACCTCCTGGGTATTTCTGCCCTCTGGCTCTAAAAAGATTTGATGACGCGGCTTATCATTGAAGCGAACAACCTTGTCTTCAATTGAAGGACAATAACGTGGTCCTGTTCCTTTGATCATCCCGGAATACATCGGTGAACGATGCAGGTTCTCATCAATCAACTGGTGTGTATGCTCATTCGTATAAGTAAGCCAGCATGGCAGCTGATCGGTAATAAATTTCGTTGTTTCATATGAAAAAGCACGTGGTTCTTCATCACCTGGCTGGATTTCCGTTTTGCTGTAATCAATCGTATTACCATTTACTCTCGGTGGTGTCCCTGTTTTAAAGCGGACAAGCTCAAAACCAAGCTGCTCTAGATGTTCTGAAAGTTTAATCGAGGGCTGCTGATTATTTGGTCCGCTGGAATATTTTAATTCACCGATAATAATTTCACCGCGTAAGAAAGTACCGGTTGTAATGACAACTGTTTTAGAGCGGTACATGGCTCCCGTTTTCGTGATGACTCCTTTGCAAACCCCATCCTCAACAATTAGTTGTTCAACCATTCCCTGAACTAATGTTAAATTAGGCTCTTCTTCAAGCGTTTTTTTCATTTCATGCTGATAAGCATTTTTATCTGCTTGTGCCCTTAAGGCACGCACTGCCGGGCCTTTACCGGTATTCAGCATCCGCATTTGAATATAGGTTTTATCAATATTCTTAGCCATTTGGCCACCGAGTGCGTCAATTTCCCGGACAACAATTCCCTTCGCCGGACCACCGACAGAAGGGTTACATGGCATAAAAGCCACCATATCTAAATTAATCGTAATCATTAATGTTTTTACGCCCATTCTTGCCGCCGCAAGGCCAGCCTCACAGCCAGCATGTCCAGCACCGACGACAATGACGTCATAATTTCCTGCTTCATATTGCTGCATAACTTTTTCTGTTCCTCCTTTTCCGCTTAGACGGAAAAATTACCGCAAAATCTACTTTCCGAGACAAAATTGCGAAAATAACTGGTCGATTAGGCTTTCGTGGACACTATCACCAATAATTTCTCCTAGAAGTTCCCATGTACGGGTTAAATCTATTTGAACAATATCTATCGGGGTCCCCATTTCAACTCCGTTAATTGCCTCCTCCATTGCCTGCAGGCTTTGGTTTAATAAAGCGATGTGGCGACTGTTAGAGACATAGGTAGCATCCTTGGCTTCAATGGAACCAGTAAAAAATAATGAAGCTATCGCCTCCTCGAGCTCGTCAACCCCACGCTCTTCGAGTAATGATGTCGTCACAATTCGATGTCCCTCGGCTAATTCTCTCACTCTTTCAAGATCAATTTGCTGCGGTAAATCGGTTTTATTTACGATTACAATAACATCCATTCCTTTTACGGCTGCAAATAAATTTTCATCCTCTTGTGTAAGTATATCAGCATTATTCAATACCAATAAAATTAAATCAGCCTGTTTTAACACCTGACGGGACCGCTCGACACCAATTCGTTCAACAATATCTTCGGTTTCCCTGATGCCAGCCGTATCCACCAATCTTAATGGTACACCGCGGACATTAACATATTCTTCGATTACGTCTCGAGTTGTACCCGGAATATCTGTAACAATCGCTTTGTTTTCCTGAACAAGACTGTTTAATAACGAGGACTTCCCAACATTCGGTCTGCCTACAATAACTGTAGAAAGCCCTTCTCGCAGTATTTTACCCTGCTGAGACGTTTGCAATAGCTTAGTTATTTCCTCTTGCACATAACGCGCCTTTGGCAGCAGCATCCCATGAGTCATCTCTTCAACATCATCATACTCAGGATAGTCAATATTCACCTCAATATGGGCTAATATCTCTAAGATTTCCTGACGCAGGCGACGGATTAACTTTGAGAGTCGTCCTTCCATTTGTCCTAAAGCGATATTCATCGCCCGATCTGTTTTAGCACGAATAACATCAATTACCGCTTCTGCCTGGGATAAATCAATCCGTCCATTTAAAAATGCTCGTTTGGTAAATTCGCCTGGTTCAGCTAAGCGTGCTCCTTGATTTAAAATCAGCTGCAATACACGGTTTACTGAAACAAGCCCACCATGGCAATTTATTTCAACAACATCCTCTTTAGTAAACGTTTTTGGTGCCTTCATGATGGAAATCATAACTTCCTCAATCACTTGACCACTTTTCGGATCACGGATATGGCCATAATGAATGGTATGACTTCGCTGCTGTGATAACTTTTTCCCGTCAACACCATAGAAGAGTTTATCAGCAACCGCAATCGCTTCATCCCCGCTTAAACGAACAATTGCAATAGCCCCTTCCCCCATCGGTGTAGAAATAGCCGCAATTGTGTCACTACCTAACATCTTTTTTCACCTCACTCAACTGAAGTTATATCTTAATAGTAAATCGATTATCGACAAAAAAATAGAATACCATAAATCATTTAGCTTTTTAAGTACTGACTTATCCACAATCAAAAAGCAACCTTGTATTATTTTAACTTATCCACATGTGAATAACAATAAAGTGAAGCGTTAAATTCAAAATCAAAGATATCAACAGCTCAATTTTTCCCGTAAAAAAACACCCTTCCACTTCGGAAGAGTGCTTTAGCTTTTTCTATTGAATTTTATTTCCTTACCGGTGTTATGACTACATATCGATGTGGTTCAACACCTTCTGAACTTGTAGCAACTTTTTTATTATCCGCTAGTGCCGTATGAATGACTTTCCGCTCATAGGATGGCATTGGTTCTAAGTTGACATTTCTTCCCGTTTTTACTGCCTTTTGCGCCAAGCGCTCTGCA
The DNA here is from genome assembly GCA_000752035.1 of Bacillus rubiinfantis. Classification (GTDB taxonomy): domain Bacteria; phylum Bacillota; class Bacilli; order Bacillales; family Cytobacillaceae; genus Neobacillus; species Neobacillus rubiinfantis. Next base: position 142,555 of record CCFE01000016.1, read on the forward strand.
AGTCCAACCAATGTATCACTTCTTCGCTGACGATAATCTTCAGCATCGAGTAGTACCGTTAAGTATTGTTCTGAGAAACGGTTAATCACCAATTGCGTCAAATACTGCAGTGCGTTAAGAGTTTGTCCACGCTTTCCAATCAGCAAAGCAATCTTTTCACCAGATAGCGTAAAATACACCTGTCTGCCATCTTGTTTAACGTCAATTGATATTGGGGACTCCATTTGGGCACTCACTTGTGTTAAAAATTTCTTCGCTTCATCAATCGGATTGATGACAACGGTTACTTTTACCACTGCCGGACGTGACCCAAATATTCCTAAAATACCCCGTTTGCCTTCATCAATAATATCAACTGTTGTTTGTTCTTTCGTCGTGTTTAATTGTGCTAAAGCTGATTCTACTGCTTCTTCGACTGTCTGTCCTGTAGCAGTTACCTGTTTCACTTTTTAGTTCCTCCCGCTTTACCGGCTGCTGGTGCTGCTTTTAAATCCGGCCCTTTAATAAAATAGGTCTGCACAATCATAAAGATATTCCCGACAACCCAATATAGCGACAAAGCTGCTGGGAAGCTAATTGCAAAAATCACAATCATAATCGGCATCATCCAAACCATCATGGCCATTTGTGGATTTTGGTTCTCGGTACCTGCCATCATCATTTTTTGCTGAATAAATGTTGTAACACCCGCCACAATTGGCAGTATATACCACGGGTCTGGCGATCCCAAGCTGAACCAAAGGAATTCTCCAATTTTTAACTCCGGTGTTCGCGAAATTGCATGATAAAAACCAATTAGGATCGGCATTTGAATTAATAATGGAAAACAGCCGGCCATTGGATTTACACCGTGTTTTTGAAATAAAGCCATCGTTTCCTGCTGCAGCTTTTGCTGTGTCTTTTGATCTTTTGAGCTGTATTTTTGACGAAGAGCTTGCATTTCTGGCTGTAATGCCTGCATAGCCTTAGAACTCTTTGTTTGTTTAATCATTAATGGTAAAATGACCAAACGAATGATAAGAGTAACTACAATAATTGATAACCCAAAATTTCCACCTAGTAAATAGGCAACTTCTTTAATAAACCTTGACAACGGATAAACAATGTACTCATTCCAAAAACCTTTGCTTTCCGGCGTAATCGGCTGATTAATTTCACTGCATCCCGCTAGCAGCAGGAAGACAGAAATAACTCCAATGACAAGAAGTATTCGTTTCTTCAAACAATTATTCCCCCTCAAACTATAGTAAAAATGATGACAATATGATTTATGTATTTATTTTCCTATATAGTGATTCCATAGGTAATTTTAACATTTCTTTAGTAAAATTGCTCGAATAAATAGTTAATGTTTTGTATTTTTTAAAACCCTTCCTACCTTAAATACATGCGTTAAGCTGTTTTTTACTGCAAAGAAATCCATTTCAGCTGCCGGCTTTCTAGCAATAATGACATAATCATGTCCTGGGATAAGCTGATCCTTTAGCTCTAAGATGGATTGTCTAATATAGCGTTTGATTCTATTTCGTGTTACTGCATTACCGAGCTTTTTACTAACGGATAAACCAATACGGTAGAAATCCTGTTCTTCCTTTGCCAGGGCGTAAACAACAAATTGCCGATTGGCAAACGATCTGCCTTGTTGAAATACCTTTTGAAAGTCTTGGTTTTTTTTAATTCGGAATTCCTTTTTCATAAAAACTCCTCTAACATCTTTTAATACGATTTCGCTAACGCTGTATTGTAAAATATTTAAAAAAAGACCACTGAGACGTTTCAGTGGTCTAAGCTGATAATACTTTTCTACCTTTGCGACGGCGACGAGCTAGAACCTTACGTCCGTTGCTTGTGCTCATACGACTGCGGAATCCGTGAACTTTGCTATGTTTACGTTTATTTGGTTGATATGTTCTTTTCATATATGACACCTCCTAAAAGGAAAAGCCCCAAACTCAATTTTTTATGACAGTCTTACTTATTATAAAGATGTCCCTGGTAAATTGTCAACTAGCCGCCAAAGATTGTTCCTAATTTCCATTTCCTTCTCTAAAAATACTTATCTAAACATATCGAGTGTTCTCTAAAGAACAACCGAAAATAGTATGTGGATAAAAATCGACATTTTTTTCACTATCCACACAAGATATTGACAGGTTTTAAACAAATTATCTATCTGTGGACAATTTTTATTTACAGGGTGTTCTTGCTGTGGATAAGTTTTGAAAACCCATTGCATAGTACCATATTATTTGATATTATATTTGTGTTTTCACTCTGAATAACTTCGTGACGAAATAATCTTATCCACAATTTGTGGATAACCTGTGGACATGTTATCCAGTGACTCTGTAAAAACTTGTCCACAGGAAGTGGATATTGTCGAAACTCTGCCTTTTATCCTTATTATATATGTTTTCCACAATTAATTTTTCATAGGCTACTAATTTTATAGCTGTACGGATATCATTTTTAGAACAACAAGAGCAATAGATAATTTAAAGTAAGGAGGGAAAACCGTTGGAAAATATTGCGGACTTATGGCAAGCAGCTCTTTCCAATATTGAAAAAAAAATCAGTAAGCCCAGCTTTGAAACATGGTTCAAGTCCACTAAAGCTCATTCCCTTCAAGGCGATCTGCTTGTCATTCATGTTCCAAATGAATTCGCTCGTGATTGGCTGGAAGAACGTTATTCAAAACTTATTTCAACCATTTTGTATGATATTACCGGGGAAAATTTAACACCAAAATTCGTCATTCCCCATGATCAAAAAGAAGAAAAATTAGACATACAAACACCTCCAAAAAAGACAAAAAAAGAAGATGATCACAGCGATTTTCCGACAAGTGTGTTAATTCCTAAGTATACATTTGATACGTTTGTAATTGGGTCAGGCAACCGGTTTGCCCATGCAGCATCGCTGGCAGTTGCAGAAGCTCCGGCGAAAGCTTACAATCCATTGTTTATCTATGGAGGAGTTGGGTTAGGAAAAACTCACTTAATGCATGCAATCGGACACTATGTGTTAGAACATAACCCGTCGGCAAAAGTGGTTTATTTGTCATCTGAGAAATTTACCAATGAATTTATCAATTCTATCCGCGACAATCGCGCTGAAAGTTTTCGCAATAAATATCGCAATGTTGATGTATTGCTGATAGATGATATTCAATTTTTAGCTGGAAAAGAGTCTACACAAGAGGAATTTTTCCATACGTTTAACAGTCTTCATGAGGAGAGTAAACAAATTGTTATTTCCAGTGATCGACCGCCGCGGGAAATTCCAACGTTAGAAGATCGCCTTCGTTCCAGATTTGAGTGGGGACTCATTACCGACATTACCCCGCCTGACTTAGAGACAAGGATTGCAATATTGAGGAAGAAAGCAAAAGCAGATGGTCTGGATATTCCAAACGAAGTAATGCTGTATATTGCTAATCAAATTGATTCCAATATCCGTGAGCTCGAGGGAGCCTTAATCCGTGTTGTCGCCTATTCATCGTTAATTAATAAAGACATTAATGCTGATTTAGCTGCCGAAGCATTAAAGGATATTATTCCTAGCTCGAAACCAAAAGTCATTACTATTCATGAAATCCAAAAAGTAGTCGGTGAACTTTTTAATGTAAAGCTAGAGGATTTTAAAGCTAAAAAACGAACAAAATCAGTAGCATTTCCAAGACAAATTGCGATGTACTTATCGCGTGAATTAACCGACTATTCTTTACCGAAAATAGGAGAGGAATTTGGCGGCCGCGACCACACAACAGTCATCCATGCTCACGAGAAAATTTCAAAGCTGTTACAAACAGATGCACAGTTGCAAAGGCAAATGAAGGAATTAAACGAGCAATTAAAAATTTAAGGCACGAGAAATTTTGCTTTTCAGCACTTTATTTTTTTTTTGTTGAAATAGTGGATAACTATCTTGCTGATATACACAGTCTGTCCACATGTGGATAGGCTGTGTTTCCATGATGATTCCGAGTTATCCACATGTTAACAAGGCCTACTAGTACTTCTACGATTTTTTTAAATAAATTATTATTATATGCTGCGTAAAAAAAAATATTCCTAAACGGAGGATTTGAAAATGAAGTTTATAATTCAAAGGGACAGACTCGTTCAAAGTGTTCAAGATGTAATGAAAGCTGTCAGTTCTCGCACAACAATCCCCATCCTAACGGGAATTAAACTGATGGCAACAGCAGAAGGAGTTACATTAACCGGCAGTGATTCTGATATCTCAATAGAATCTTTTATCCCTAAAGAAGAAGCAGGAGATGAGATTGTTGAAATCAAACAGCCTGGTGCGATTGTCCTGCAGGCTAAGTTTTTTAGTGAAATTGTTAAGAAACTGCCAACTGATTTTGTTGAAATTGAAGTCTTGAATCATCTGCAGACGGTTATTCGTTCAGGTAAATCAGAATTTAATCTCATTGGTCTTGATGCTGAAGAATATCCACATTTACCGCAAATTGAAGAAAATAATAAATTTCAAATTCCAACTGACTTGTTAAAGGCAATGATTCGGCAAACACATTTTGCTGTGTCAACATCAGAAACACGGCCAATCTTGACAGGTGTCAACTGGAAGATTGAGAATGGGGAATTAAACTGTATTGCAACAGATAGCCATCGGTTAGCACTGCGCAAAGCAAAAATCGATGCAGATTATGATACGTGTTATAATATTGTTATTCCGGGAAAGAGCCTAAATGAATTAAGTAAAATTATTGATGATGGTAATGAACCGATTGACATAGTCATTACCGAAAATCAAATTTTATTTAAAGCAAAGCATTTATTGTTTTTCTCGAGACTACTAGAAGGAAATTACCCCGATACTTCGAGGTTGATCCCTACTGAAAGTAAGACAGATATAACCGTTAATACAAAGGAGTTTTTACAAGCAATTGACCGTGCTTCTTTATTGGCCCGTGAAGGCAGAAATAATGTTGTAAAACTTGCAACTCATGAGGATGGGATCATTGAAATCTCTTCCAATACACCAGAAATCGGCAAGGTTATTGAAGAAGTCCAAAGTGAGTCGGTTGTAGGTGAGGATTTAAAAATTTCCTTCAGTGCTAAATATATGATGGATGCCTTAAAGGCATTAGAAGGTACCGATATTACGGTGAATTTCACAGGAGCCATGCGCCCGTTTGTTATCAAGCCTTTAAACGATGAAACAATCCTGCAATTGATATTACCAGTAAGGACATATTAAATTTGTAAAGGTCACCATTTTATTGGTGGCTTTTTACGATTTTTCACTTGTTTGAAACAAAACTGGATATTTAGTAAAATAAATTATTGAGACATTTTTATGATTGAGGGTGACGAATTGCCTGAAAAAATCAAGCTGGATACAGAATTTATTACTTTGGGCCAGTTTTTAAAGCTTGCGGATATTATCCAATCCGGCGGAATGGCTAAATGGTTTTTAAACGAACATGAGGTTTTTATAAATGGTGAACAAGATCAGCGCAGAGGTAGAAAGCTTCGAACTGGTGATAGGATCCAAATTGTTGGTGTTGGCGAATTTGTCATTACCGAATAACTGTGTGCAGCTTTACGATAGAAGTTAGAAAATTAAGTTGATAGAGCCGCTTTTAGCATTTAATGAGGGACGTTTACATGTATATAGAATCGTTAAACTTAAAAGATTATCGCAATTATCAAGAGTTATTTGTTGAGTTTGAAAATAAGGTAAATGTCATTCTAGGGGAAAATGCTCAAGGGAAGACAAACGTAATGGAAGCCATTTATGTTTTGGCTATGGCTAAGTCACATCGAACTTCAAATGATAAAGATCTTATCCGCTGGGACCAAGATTATGCTACAATAGAGGGTAGGGTCAAAAAACAACATAGCTCACTGCCGTTGCAATTAGTCATTTCAAAGAAAGGAAAAAAGGCTAAATGCAATCATATTGAGCAGCAAAAATTAAGCCAGTATGTTGGCAATATGAACGTGGTTATGTTTGCCCCTGAAGACCTAAATCTAGTAAAAGGAAGTCCTCAAGTTCGAAGAAGATTCATTGATATGGAAATTGGCCAAGTATCACCTGTTTATTTACATGATAGTGGCCAATATCAAAAAATTCTCCAACAACGTAATCACTTTTTAAAAATGATGCAGATTAAAAAGCAAAGTGATCTAACCATGCTGGACATTTTAACTGAGCAGTTTATTGGAATGGCTGTTAAAATTGTCCTAAGGCGCTTTGAATTCCTTCGTTTGCTGCAAAACTGGGCAAAGCCGATCCATCAAGGTATCTCCAGAGGGCTTGAATCGCTTGAAATTCAATATAAACCCTCTGTTGACGTATTAGATAGTCTGGACTTGTCGAAAATAGTAGCAAGCTTTCAAGAAAAATTTGAAAAAGTAAAAAATAGAGAAATAGAGCGGGGGACAACATTGTTTGGCCCCCATCGTGATGATATCTTATTTTTTGTTAATGGCCGTGATGTGCAAACATTTGGCTCACAGGGTCAACAACGGACAACGGCTTTATCTGTCAAATTGGCAGAAATTGAATTAATCCATGCTGAAATTGGTGAATATCCAATTTTGCTTCTTGATGATGTTTTGTCAGAACTTGATGATTATCGCCAATCCCATTTATTAAATACAATCCAGGGGAAAGTTCAAACGTTTGTGACAACAACAAATGTGGACGGAATTGATCATCAAACATTAAAGGAGGCCTCTACATTTGAGGTGGTCTCCGGTGACGTTAAGAAGCTCAATTGAGGTGAATTATGTATATTCATATCGGGGAAGACCTAAATATTAGAGGTAAAGATATTATTGCTGTTTTGGATAAGGAAAGTGTCCAAGATTCAGCGATTATGGGAGAATTTTTACTGCATTTTCAAGAAAAATTGGTCAACTTATCAAAAAATCCGTTTAAATCAGTGATTATTACTGATCAATATGTGTATTTATCCCCTATTGCTTCTGGCACTATTAAGAAGCGTTTTATACAAACGAATATACAGGAACTGCTATAAGAAATTTATTTTTCTAAAAATAGATTTACTCAAGGAAGAAAGTGTAGGTGAATCAAGTGACAATGGAGCAAAAGACAGTTCAGGAGCAAGCGTATGATGCGGATCAAATACAAGTTCTTGAGGGGCTGGAAGCTGTTCGAAAAAGACCAGGAATGTATATTGGTTCGACGAGCAGTAAAGGCCTTCATCATCTTGTGTGGGAGATTGTTGATAACAGTATTGATGAGGCACTCGCAGGCTACTGTACTGAAATCAATGTCACGATTGAAGCGGATAACAGCATTACCGTAAAGGATAATGGCCGCGGAATTCCAGTTGGTATTCAAGAAAAAATGGGTCGCCCCGCAGTTGAAGTCATTATGACGATCCTTCACGCCGGAGGTAAATTTGGCGGCGGCGGATATAAGGTATCAGGCGGGCTGCACGGTGTAGGTGCCTCGGTAGTAAACGCTCTTTCGTCCTACTTAGAAGTATTTGTTCACCGCGATGGTAAGATTCATTATCAGAAATATGAACGTGGTGTACCTGTTGCTGATCTAAAGGTGATTGGCGAAACAGATACTACTGGCACTATTACTCATTTTAAACCTGATGGAGAAATCTTCACCGAAACATTAGAGTACGATTATGATATTCTTGCAACTCGGATTCGTGAATTAGCTTTCCTTAATCGTGGTTTGAAAATAACGATTGAAGATAAGCGGGTTGAAAACAAACGCACCGAATATCACTATGAGGGTGGTATTAAATCATATGTTGAGCATTTAAACCGCTCGAAGGAAGTCATTCATGATGAGCCGATTGACATTGATGGAGAGCGCGATGGCATCAGTGTTGAAGTGGCGCTCCAATACAATGAAGGTTATACAGATAACATATACTCTTTTGCTAATAATATACACACCTATGAAGGTGGTACACATGAGGCCGGATTTAAAACAGCATTAACAAGAGTTATCAATGACTATGCTAGGAAGAATGGCCTGATTAAAGAAAATGATGCAAATTTATCTGGGGAAGATGTCCGCGAAGGTTTAACTGCGATCGTGTCCATTAAACATCCTGATCCGCAGTTTGAAGGACAAACAAAGACAAAGCTAGGAAACTCGGAAGTGCGGGCGATTACCGATACGGTTTTTTCCTCCTACTTCGAAAAATACTTATTAGAAAACCCAGTGGTTGCAAAAAAAATTGTTGAAAAAGGTTTAATGGCAGCAAGAGCACGGGTTGCCGCCAAGAAGGCACGGGAATTAACCCGCCGTAAGAGTGCTTTAGAAGTTTCAAGTCTGCCCGGAAAGCTCGCTGACTGTTCCTCTAAAGATCCTTCAGAAAGCGAATTGTATATCGTTGAGGGTGACTCTGCCGGTGGTTCGGCTAAACAAGGACGTGACCGACATTTTCAGGCAATCTTGCCATTACGAGGGAAAATCCTTAACGTTGAGAAGGCAAGACTTGACCGCATTCTCTCCAATGCTGAAGTGCGGGCAATGATTACCGCAATCGGAACTGGAATTAGTGAGGACTTCGATATTGCTAAAGCTCGTTATCATAAAGTTGTTATCATGACAGACGCTGATGTCGATGGAGCACATATTCGGACATTGCTGCTTACCTTCTTCTATCGCTATATGAGGAATATTATCGAAGCCGGTTATGTCTATATCGCCCAGCCGCCATTATATAAAGTGCAACAGGGTAAACGAATCGAGTACGCTTACGATGATAAGGAACTTGAGCGGATTTTTGCTGAGCTGCCAAGTCAGCCGAAGCCAAATATTCAGCGCTATAAAGGTTTGGGTGAAATGAATCCGGAGCAATTATGGGAAACCACGATGAACCCAGAAACAAGGACAATGCTTCAGGTTAGTCTTGATGATGCGATTGAAGCTGATGAAACATTTGAAATGCTGATGGGCGATAAAGTAGAGCCGCGTCGCAACTTCATTGAAGCAAACGCTCAATATGTGAAGAATTTAGATATTTAGTTTTTAATAGAGGTTTAGAACGTTTAGATAGAACAATGGAAAGAGTAGACTGGCAAAAAGGGATAGAGGGTGGCCGCTATCCTCCTTTTTCTTTTTTTAGAATCTTTTCATTGAGTAGTTGTAGGTATGATCACCTTTATAGGAGGTACTAAACAATGGCTGAAACACCAAATCCGCAAATTAAAGAAGTAAATATTAGCCAGGAAATGAGATCTTCATTTCTTGATTATGCGATGAGTGTTATTGTTTCACGTGCACTACCGGATGTCCGTGATGGCTTAAAGCCAGTGCACCGTCGAATTTTATACGCAATGCATGACCTGGGTATTCATGCCGATAAACCATATAAAAAGTCTGCCCGTATTGTTGGTGACGTAATTGGTAAATACCATCCACATGGCGATTCTGCAGTTTATGAAACAATGGTTCGGATGGCCCAAGATTTTAACTACCGTTACCCACTGGTAGATGGCCATGGTAACTTCGGATCCGTTGACGGTGATGCTGCGGCAGCAATGCGTTATACAGAATCACGGATGTCGAAAATTTCAATGGAATTACTAAGGGATATTAACAAAGATACGATCGATTTTCAAGATAACTATGATGGTGAAGAACGAGAGCCGGTAGTTCTTCCAGCACGTTTCCCGAATCTGTTAGTGAACGGGACAACAGGGATTGCTGTTGGGATGGCTACGAACATTCCGCCGCATCAATTAGGCGAGGTAATTGAAGGGGTTTTAGCTGTCAGCCATGATCCAGACATCACCACTCAGGAATTGATGGAAATTATTCCAGGCCCAGATTTCCCAACCGGAGGAATTATCTTAGGGAGAAGCGGGATTCGCAAAGCTTATGAAACTGGCCGGGGCTCAATTACCATTAGGGCAAAGGTAGAAATTGAACAAAAGGCCAATGGTAAAGATGTCATCATCGTTAATGAGCTGCCATACCAAGTTAATAAGGCAAAATTGATTGAAAAAATTGCTGAATTAGTGCGCGATAAAAAGATTGATGGAATTACTGACTTACGAGATGAATCTGACCGGAGAGGAATGCGTATTGTCATTGAAGTTCGTAAAGATGCCAATACCAATGTCCTGCTCAATAACTTGTATAAATTAACGGCATTGCAGACAAGCTTTGGCATTAATACACTGGCACTTGTAGATGGTCATCCAAAGGTATTAAGCCTGAAACAATGCTTAGTCTATTATTTAGATCACCAAAAAGTTGTCATCCGTCGCCGTACTCAGTTCGAATTGCGTAAGGCCGAGGCGAGAGCTCATATTTTAGAAGGCTTACGAATTGCCCTTGATCATTTAGATGCAGTTATTGCACTCATTAGAAATTCACAAACAACTGAAATAGCTCGTACAGGATTAATGGAACAATTCAATCTCTCGGAAAAGCAAGCCCAGGCAATTCTCGATATGCGTCTGCAGCGTTTAACAGGCCTAGAACGTGAGAAAATTGAAGCTGAGTATCAGGAACTAGTTAAACTTATTGCCGAATTAAAAGCAATTTTAGCAGATGAAGAAAAGGTTCTTGAAATCATTCGTGAGGAATTATTAGAAATCAAAGACCGTTTCAATGATACACGCCGTACGGAAATTGCTGCCGGTGGAATTGAAACAATTGAGGATGAGGATTTAATCCCGCGTGAAAACATCGTCATTACGCTAACGCATAATGGTTACATTAAGCGGCTCCCTGTTTCTACCTATCGGGCCCAAAAACGTGGCGGCCGGGGAATTCAAGGAATGGGAACAAATGAGGATGATTTTGTTGAACATCTAATCACGATGTCAACACATGATACAATCCTGTTCTTTACGAATAAAGGAAAGGTTTATCGTGCTAAAGGTTATGAAATTCCTGAATATGGCCGCACGGCAAAAGGTCTCCCAATAATTAATCTGCTTGAGATTGATAAGGGTGAATGGATTAATGCGATGATCCCTATCGAGGAATTTGTCGATGACTGGTATCTCTTCTTTACAACAAAAGAAGGAATTTCAAAGCGGTCACCGCTAACTTCATTTGCTAATATCCGTAATAATGGATTAATCGCAGTAAATCTTCGTGAAGGCGATGAATTGATTTCTGTCCGTCTAACTGATGGACAAAAACATATAATCATTGGTACGAAAAAGGGAATGTTGATCCGCTTCCCAGAGGATGACGTTAGGTCTATGGGCCGTACTGCTACCGGTGTTAAGGGAATCACTTTAGATGCCGGCGATGAAGTCGTTGGCATGGAAGTGCTTGAGGAAGACAATGACATTTTAATAGTAACGAAAAAAGGCTATGGCAAGCGGACTTCATGTTCAGAATACCGCATCCAGGGTAGAGGCGGTAAAGGAATCAGAACCTGCCATATTACCGAGAAAAACGGTGAGCTTGTCTCAGTAAGAACCGTAACTGGTGAAGAAGATTTGATGCTGATTACAACTGGCGGTGTCCTAATCCGAATTGATGTAGCTGGAATCTCAAAAATGGGCCGTAATACACAAGGGGTAAAACTCATCAGCCTAAGGGAAAATGAAAATGAGTATGTTGCCACCGTGGCCAAGGTTGAGAAAGAAGAAGAAGTAGATCACGAAATCAGTGGTGAGACCGACGGCAACGATGCAGGAGTTATTGACAGCCCAATAATTCAAGATGGTTCTGTTGAAAATGATGATGAATAACAGAGTGAGGGAGCGCTTCTATAGCGTTCCCTTTTGTTTTAGCTGTTCTCTAATCTGACTGTTTGTGGCACAATTGGGCCAGTTAGAATTTTTATAAAGTGTTAGGCGCTGAGTGGATGAAAAGGAAGAGATTGAGCAGACACGTTGAAGAAAGGTTATTTCTTGTTGAAAGGGTGATTACCGTGCCTTTGGTACACGAAATTGGGATAATTGAAAATTTTGATGTCCAAAAGAGATACAATGACTATACCCCTCAGGTATACGAATGTATTTCTGTTGATGATAATATTATCAGTGGTTTAATTGAAAACTTATCAATAATGAAAACATACTTTCAATCGATTAATCGCCCAGAATTAGGATTAGACTATTATGGAATAACAATTATTCCGCCTGAATCTTTATCATTATTCTATAATGTAGTCACATCATCGGGGTACTTTAAAATTTCTGACGAACTTAGTGAACTGGCTTCAAAAATTATTCAGGCAACAAAAGAAAAGAAATATATGATACATTATGGAATTTAAACTACGGAAAGAACAGGGAAATCCTAAATAAATATAAAGTGGTATCGTTCGGAGGGGGCAAAAGGCAGGTAAACAGGTTAAATAACTAACAAAAGGGTATGGTAATCGTAAAGGGATAGGGGCGGGAATGGGAATCATAAGGGGAGAATTTCCGTCTAATGAAGATTTTGATGCTTAATAAGTCGATATAAGGGTAGAAATTCCGCTTAGTGACTCTAAT
>CCFE01000016.1:157500-177500 GCA_000752035.1 Bacillus rubiinfantis
GTGAGGATGTTGACGAGTGAAGATGACGCAGAGATATGAAGCTTATCTTTTGCCGAAAAAGGTAATTAGAAGCGAGCAGGTCAAGGAAGCGAAGGAGTGAAAACCGGAGCGTGCTAAGGCACGTGAGGATTTGAACGACTGAAGCTGACGAAGAGATGCGACGCTTATAATTAGCCGTAGGTTAAGTTAGAAAGGGCGCACGGTGAATGCCTTGGCACTAGGAGCCGATGAAGGACGGGACTAACACCGATATGCTTCGGGGAGCTGTAAGTAAGCTTTGATCCGGAGATTTCCGAATGGGGAAACCCACTGCTCGTAATGGAGCAGTATCTTTACNTAAGGCAGCTTGAAGCAAAACTAAGAAGGCTAATCTTGAAGATTATTCGTGGAAGATGCCTTGTTTAGTTTTGAGAGAACAAGTCTCTTCTCAATACAAAATGGGCCTATAGCTCAGCTGGTTAGAGCGCACGCCTGATAAGCGTGAGGTCGATGGTTCAAGTCCATTTAGGCCCACCATAAACATAATATTGGGGGATTAGCTCAGCTGGGAGAGCGCCTGCTTTGCACGCAGGAGGTCAGCGGTTCGATCCCGCTATCCTCCACCAAATTCGTTCTTTGAAAACTAGATAACGCAAAAGAAGAAGTAACCAAGAAAGAACCGAGTAATCGCCATTTTAGGTTTTAAACCTTAGAGTAAGGCTATTTTTTAAGCCGAAAGAGGGAAAAAGGTAATTAGAAGCTGACGCAGAGATATGAAGCTTATAATTAGCCGTAGGTTAAGTTAGAAAGGGCGCACGGTGAATGCCTTGGCACTAGGAGCCGATGAAGGACGGGACTAACACCGATATGCTTCGGGGAGCTGTAAGTAAGCTTTGATCCGGAGATTTCCGAATGGGGAAACCCACTGCTCGTAATGGAGCAGTATCTTTACCTGAATCCATAGGGTAATGAAGGCAGACCCGGGGAACTGAAACATCTAAGTACCCGGAGGAAGAGAAAGCAATTGCGATTCCCTAAGTAGCGGCGAGCGAAACGGGAACAGCCCAAACCGAAAGGCTTGCCTTTCGGGGTTGTAGGACACTCAACATGGAGTTACAAAGGAACGGAGTAGATGAAGCGACCTGGAAAGGTCCGCAATACAAGGTAAAAGCCCTGTAGTCGAAACTTCGTTCCCTCCTGAGTGGATCCTGAGTACGGCCGGACACGTGAAATCCGGTCGGAAGCTGGGAGGACCATCTCCCAAGGCTAAATACTCCCTAGTGACCGATAGTGAACCAGTACCGTGAGGGAAAGGTGAAAAGCACCCCGGAAGGGGAGTGAAAGAGATCCTGAAACCGTGTGCCTACAAGTAGTCAAAGCCCATTCATGGGTAATGGCGTGCCTTTTGTAGAATGAACCGGCGAGTTACGATTGCATGCGAGGTTAAGTTGAAGAGACGGAGCCGCAGCGAAAGCGAGTCTGAATAGGGCGAACTAGTATGTAGTCGTAGACCCGAAACCAGGTGATCTACCCATGTCCAGGGTGAAGTCCAGGTAACACTGGATGGAGGCCCGAACCCACGCACGTTGAAAAGTGCGGGGATGAGGTGTGGGTAGCGGAGAAATTCCAATCGAACTTGGAGATAGCTGGTTCTCTCCGAAATAGCTTTAGGGCTAGCCTCACGAAGTTAGAGTCTTGGAGGTAGAGCACTGTTTGGACTAGGGGCCCTCATCGGGTTACCGAATTCAGACAAACTCCGAATGCCAAAGACTTATCCGTGGGAGTCAGACTGCGAGTGATAAGATCCGTAGTCAAAAGGGAAACAGCCCAGACCACCAGCTAAGGTCCCAAAGTATACGTTAAGTGGAAAAGGATGTGGAGTTGCTTAGACAACCAGGATGTTGGCTTAGAAGCAGCCACCATTTAAAGAGTGCGTAATAGCTCACTGGTCGAGTGACTCTGCGCCGAAAATGTACCGGGGCTAAACGTATCACCGAAGCTGTGGATTGACATCTACGATGTCAGTGGTAGGAGAGCGTTCTAAGGGCGTTGAAGCTAGACCGTAAGGACTGGTGGAGCGCTTAGAAGTGAGAATGCCGGTATGAGTAGCGAAAGATGAGTGAGAATCTCATCCACCGAATGCCTAAGGTTTCCTGAGGAAGGCTCGTCCGCTCAGGGTTAGTCGGGACCTAAGCCGAGGCCGAAAGGCGTAGGCGATGGACAACAGGTTGATATTCCTGTACCACCTCTAAATCGTTTGAGTGATGGGGGGACGCAGGAGGATAGGGTAAGCGCGCTGCTGGTCATGCGCGTCCAAGCAGTTAGGCTGGTGAATAGGAAAATCCGTTCACCGTAAAAGCTGAGCTGTGACGGCGAGGGAAATCTAGTACCGAAGTTCCTGATTCCACACTGCCAAGAAAAGCCTCTAGCGAGATTTAAGGTGCCCGTACCGCAAACCGACACAGGTAGGCGAGGAGAGAATCCTAAGGTGAGCGAGAGAACTCTCGTTAAGGAACTCGGCAAAATGACCCCGTAACTTCGGGAGAAGGGGTGCTTTTTAGGGTGAATAGCTCTGAAAAGCCGCAGTGAATAGGCCCAGGCGACTGTTTAGCAAAAACACAGGTCTCTGCGAAGCCGCAAGGCGAAGTATAGGGGCTGACGCCTGCCCGGTGCTGGAAGGTTAAGAGGAGGGGTTAGCTCACGCGAAGCTCTGAATCGAAGCCCCAGTAAACGGCGGCCGTAACTATAACGGTCCTAAGGTAGCGAAATTCCTTGTCGGGTAAGTTCCGACCCGCACGAAAGGCGTAACGATCTGGGCACTGTCTCAACGAGAGACTCGGTGAAATTATAGTACCTGTGAAGATGCAGGTTACCCGCGACAGGACGGAAAGACCCCATGGAGCTTTACTGTAGCCTGATATTGAATTTTGGTACAGCTTGTACAGGATAGGTAGGAGCCTGAGAAACCGGAGCGCCAGCTTCGGTGGAGGCGTCGGTGGGATACTACCCTGGCTGTATTGAAATTCTAACCCGCACCCCTTATCGGGGTGGGAGACAGTGTCAGGTGGGCAGTTTGACTGGGGCGGTCGCCTCCTAAAGAGTAACGGAGGCGCCCAAAGGTTCCCTCAGAATGGTTGGAAATCATTCGCAGAGTGTAAAGGCACAAGGGAGCTTGACTGCGAGACCTACAAGTCGAGCAGGGACGAAAGTCGGGCTTAGTGATCCGGTGGTTCCGCATGGAAGGGCCATCGCTCAACGGATAAAAGCTACCCTGGGGATAACAGGCTTATCTCCCCCAAGAGTCCACATCGACGGGGAGGTTTGGCACCTCGATGTCGGCTCATCGCATCCTGGGGCTGTAGTCGGTCCCAAGGGTTGGGCTGTTCGCCCATTAAAGCGGTACGCGAGCTGGGTTCAGAACGTCGTGAGACAGTTCGGTCCCTATCCGTCGTGGGCGCAGGAAATTTGAGAGGAGCTGTCCTTAGTACGAGAGGACCGGGATGGACGCACCGCTGGTGTACCAGTTGTCTTGCCAAAGGCATCGCTGGGTAGCTATGTGCGGACGGGATAAGTGCTGAAAGCATCTAAGCATGAAGCCCCCCTCGAGATGAGATTTCCCATAGCGTAAGCTAGTAAGATCCCTGAAAGATGATCAGGTTGATAGGTCAGAGGTGGAAGCATGGTGACATGTGGAGCTGACTGATACTAATCGATCGAGGACTTAACCAAAACGATAACTCGTTCTTAAATGGAACTTCTTCTGTATTATCTAGTTTTGAGGGAATGACCTCAAAAAGTAAATAGTCCGGCGGTGATGGCGAGAAGGTCACACCCGTTCCCATACCGAACACGGAAGTTAAGTTTCTCAGCGCCGATGGTAGTTGGGGTTTTACCCCTGTGAGAGTAGGACGCTGCCGGGCAAAAACAAAAAAGACAATCTGCAAAGGTTGTCTTTTTTGTTGGCATAAGCTAAAAGTGAAGCTTTCTTTAGAACTTATTATCAGACCTTTGCAGAAACTGATACACAAGAAAGGGGTTTTTATATTGGGCAATCTGCAAAAAGGTATAAATAAATGGATAATCACGGTTAGGCATCATTTTTACTAACTCGCTCCACCATTCTGTCTCATACCTGGCGATCATACTTAAATTGTAAAGTAATAAATAATGAATGAGCAGTTCAGGAAAATTCATAAACTTACTTTTCTGGAGTGGGAACATCCAGCTATTTTTAGCTGCACTAAATTTTAGTGGGGCGATAAGAGAATGCTCTGTGTTATACAATTTAAAACGAATCCCTTCACCTTCATCTTCACCAAAAAACTCTATCGATTTATTCATTTTTGATGATAAAAACTCCATAAACCGGCTCTCAGTCATATGGTAAAAATCTAGAACAGCGTCAGAAAGATAGAATTCATTTCCGTTTGTATGTACAATTTCAAAGGTTTGTTTGCTTTCATGCGAAAGAAATAACTCATTTAACTCAGGAATTAGTTGCAATAATTCCTCCATGGTTGCCTTTTCCCCTTCCAATTGTTTCAATTTGAATAATTTCTCTGACATATAAGGGAAAAGACCATTTTTTTGAAACTTTACTTCGTCGTGGAAGAATAAATAGTTTTGTTTTTTCCGCTTTCGTGTTGAAACCCCGTGTGCCAAGACCGCAGTTGATTCTGGATATGAAGGATCGACTGTTAAAATACAGGCTTTAATTAAATGGACGAGACCATAAAAGAGCAGTATCGGTTTTAAAATGAGCGGAGAGTTTTCTGCCTGTTGATAATATATTTGACCATGTTCCAAATAATAAAGAAACGGATAGCAATTTTCATAGCTTTTTGCTTCAGGGTTATGGATATCCATCGTTTGATAACAATTTTTCAAGTATCTTTGACAGTATTCTGCTGAAAAAAAACAATTAAAATTTGTCCAACTATTACTTATTATATTCACTTATACCACCTTTTTCAGAATAGTCTTACTTAACACAACTCCCTTGACAGTAGTTTGTCCAATTGATAACCTACAAATAATATTTTTGTCCTGGAGGCCTTAAAAATGTGGGAAAACAAATTTGCAAAAGAAGGTTTGACGTTTGATGATGTGTTGTTAATACCTGGAGAGTCTGAAGTTCTGCCAAGGGATGTAAATTTGCAGGTGGAATTATCACCTAATGTGAAGCTGAACATACCAATTATTAGTGCCGGGATGGACACAGTTACAGAATCGGAAATGGCAATTGCCATGGCCCGTCAAGGTGGATTAGGGATTATCCATAAAAATATGTCCATTGAACAACAGGCAGAGCAGGTTGAAAAGGTGAAGCGCTCTGAAAGCGGAGTTATTACTGACCCATTCTTCCTTACTCCTGATCGACAAGTCTATGATGCTGAGCATCTGATGGGAAAATACCGAATTTCTGGAGTTCCAATTGTTAATAATGTTGAAGAACAAAAACTGATTGGCATTATTACCAATAGAGATTTACGGTTTATTCAGGATTATTCTTATAAAATTTCCGATGTTATGACAAAGGAGAACCTTATTACTGCACCAGTGGGTACTACCTTAGCGGAGGCAGAAAAAATCCTGCAAAAACATAAAATTGAAAAATTACCACTTGTCGATGACAACGGAGTTTTAAAAGGGTTAATTACGATTAAGGATATTGAAAAAGTAATTGAATTTCCTAATTCAGCCAAGGACAAACAGGGACGGCTGCTGGCAGGTGCTGCAGTTGGTGTTACAAAGGATACAATGAAACGGGTTGAACTTCTGGTTAAAGCCAATGTTGATGCTATTGTAGTTGATACGGCTCACGGACACTCAAAAGGGGTTCTAGATACTGTAGGGGAAATTAGAAACAAATATCCTGATCTTACGATTATTGCTGGAAATGTGGCTACTGCATCAGCTACCAAGGCGCTGATTGAAGCTGGGGCAGATGTCGTCAAGGTTGGAATTGGACCAGGGTCAATCTGTACTACGAGAGTGGTTGCTGGTGTAGGCGTGCCGCAAATTACTGCTGTTTATGATTGTGCTACAGAAGCGATGAAACATGGTAAGACCATTATTGCTGATGGTGGC
The DNA here is from genome assembly GCA_000752035.1 of Bacillus rubiinfantis. Lineage (GTDB taxonomy): Bacteria > Bacillota > Bacilli > Bacillales > Cytobacillaceae > Neobacillus > Neobacillus rubiinfantis. The sequence continues at coordinate 163,570 of CCFE01000016.1, forward strand.
ATTAAGTATTCGGGAGATGTTGTTAAGGCATTGGCCGCTGGAGGAAATGCGGTTATGCTTGGCAGTCTTCTAGCTGGCGTATCTGAAAGCCCAGGTGAGACAGAGATTTTTCAAGGTCGTCGTTTTAAAGTCTACCGAGGCATGGGTTCGGTGGCAGCAATGGAGAAAGGCTCTAAAGATCGTTATTTCCAAGAGGATGCGAAAAAGTTCGTTCCTGAAGGGATTGAGGGACGTTTACCATATAAAGGTCCTTTAGCTGATACTATCTACCAGTTAATTGGTGGTTTAAGAGCCGGTATGGGTTACTGTGGTACAAAGGATCTAGAGGAATTAAGAACTAAATCGCAATTTATTAGAATGACTGGTGCCGGTCTAAGAGAAAGCCATCCCCATGATGTGCAAATTACCAAAGAGGCACCAAATTATTCGATGTAAACCACATTATTTGATGAAAAAGAGAAGCGGTTTGCTTCTCTTTTTTTAATAAAATAATCATAAAGCCTTATTTCATTTGGTAATAACTTGTTGCTATGCTCTATCTATGATTTACTATGGAGTTATGATAAAATAACCAAAGTGTACTAAATCGTTGGAGGGCATAATAGTGAAGAGAGATGTTTTTTGGAAGGTGACTTCCAGTATAATGGCAATGCTCTTATTTGTCAGCCTGTTTACAGGAGCGAAGCAAGCGAATGCGCAAGCACCTTTAAATATCCATGCTGACGGAGCAATTTTGGTAGATGCAGAAACAGGTAAGATTCTCTATGAAAAAAATGCTAATAGTCCGCTTGGTATAGCAAGCATGACAAAAATGATGACGGAATATTTATTACTAGACGCCATTAAACAGGGTAAAGTGAAATGGAACCAAGAGTACTCTGTTAGTGATCTTGTATATAAGATATCCCAGCCAAGAGATCTTTCAAATGTTCCGTTGCGTAAAGACGGAAAATATAACGTTCGCGAGTTATACGAAGCAATGGCTATTTATTCTGCTAACGGTGCGACCGTTGCATTGGCAGAAATAATTGGCGGATCTGAAACTAATTTTGTCAAGATGATGAATGAAAAGGCCCAAAAGCTTGGATTAAAACAAACAAAATTTGTTAACTCAACGGGTCTAAATAATAAAGATTATAAAGGGGAACAGCCTGAAGGAACTGATGCAGACGAGGAGAACGTGATGTCATCACGTGATGTGGCAACATTGGCATTCCACTTGATTAATGAATATCCAGATGTATTAAAAACAGCCAGCACTCCAATGAAGGTATTTCGTGAAGGAACAGATGATCGGATTGAAATGAAAAACTGGAATTGGATGCTTCCTTCGTTAGTTTATGGTTATCAAGGAATGGATGGTCTTAAGACTGGTACAACAGATTTTGCTGGCTATTGCTTTACCGGTACGGCAAGCAGAGACGGTAAAAGATTTATTACCGTTGTTCAAAATGCGGTGAATGCAAGTGGAAAAGGAGATTATAAATCGCGCTTTGATGAGACAAGAAAGATGTTAGACTACGCCTTTAGCAATACGACAAAGGAAGAACTTGTACCCAAGCACTATGCAGTAAAAGGTCATAAAGCTCTTCCAGTTATTAAAGGTAAAGATGATCAGGTTAAAATTTATACAAAATCAGCCATTGAAATGGTAGTTGAAAATGGAGCGAAACAGAACTATAAACCAGTATTGGTGTTGGATAAATCCAAGCTGAATAAGAATGGTGAGTTAACAGCGCCAATTAAAAAGGGCGAACAAATTGGCTATCTAACGGTTGAACCGAAAAATGGTGATAAAATTAGCTACCTGACAAAGGAAGGTAACGATAAGGTTCAAGTACCGGTTGTGGCTGCTCATGATGTTGAAAAGGCTAACTGGTTTGTATTAATGATGCGGGGAATTGGCAATTTCTTTGGTGATGTTTGGGGTGGCATTTCATCAACTGTAAAAGGCTGGTTCTAATTAAAAAGATATAGGGATATAGCACTGAATTTATCCGAAAGTTCCCTAAAAAAAGGATTCCTGCCTTGACAGGAATCCTTTTTTGTTGCTTTAATGTGTGTATGGAAAATATTATTCTAGTTAATGGTTCTCTAAAACTATGAAAGGATTTTTCTTAATATTAAAAATAAGAGGGGGATTTTGATATGTTAACTGGTACGGATCGTGTAAAACGGGGTATGGCTGAAATGCAAAAAGGCGGCGTCATCATGGATGTTGTGAATGCGGAGCAGGCAAAGATTGCGGAGGAGGCGGGCGCAGTTGCTGTTATGGCATTAGAACGTGTTCCTTCTGATATTCGGGCAGCAGGCGGTGTTGCTAGAATGGCAGACCCGAGGATTGTTGAAGAGGTCATGAATGCTGTTTCCATTCCTGTTATGGCGAAGGCAAGAATTGGTCATATTGTTGAAGCACGGGTGCTTGAAGCATTGGGTGCAGACTACATAGACGAGAGTGAAGTATTAACTCCAGCTGATGAAGAGTTTCATTTAAATAAAAAAGAATACACTGTTCCATTTGTTTGCGGCTGCCGTGATTTAGGTGAAGCTGCACGCAGAATTGGTGAAGGGGCATCAATGCTTCGTACAAAAGGCGAGCCAGGAACAGGTAATATTGTTGAGGCAGTACGTCATATCCGTAAAGTGAATGCCCAAGTTCGTAAGGTCGTTTCCATGAATGAAGATGAGCTAATGACAGAGGCTAAATTACTAGGTGCACCATACGAAATCCTCCTTGAAATCAAACGGTTGGGTCGTTTGCCGGTTGTAAACTTTGCCGCAGGCGGTGTAGCAACACCTGCTGATGCAGCATTAATGATGCAGTTAGGTGCAGATGGCGTATTCGTTGGTTCTGGAATCTTTAAATCAGAGAACCCTGCTTTATTTGCTAGAGCCATCGTTGAGGCTACAACACATTATCAAGATTATAAATTAATCGCCGAACTTTCGAAGAATCTTGGAACACCGATGAAAGGTATCGAAATCTCATCACTAGCACCAGCAGAAAGAATGCAAGACAGAGGATGGTAAAAAGAAAAGCGGAGTTCGCTTTATAAATTTATAAAAAAACAGAACTTCTCTGAAGTTCTGTTTTTACAATAAAGGAGTCAATAATATGATTAAAATCGGCGTTCTTGCACTGCAAGGAGCTGTTCGTGAGCATCTTCAGTCATTAGAGGCTTGTGGCGTGACAGCACTTGCAATTAAGCATAAGGAAGAGTTAAACGAGGTTGACGGTCTTATTCTCCCTGGTGGTGAGAGCACCACAATGAGGCGATTAATTGATAAGTATGATTTCTTGGATGCCTTGAAGGAATTTGCCCAAGCTGGCAAACCGATGTTTGGTACCTGTGCAGGGTTGATTCTTTTAGCGAAAAATTTAGCAGGTTATCAGGAACCACATATTGGCGTCATGGATGTTACGGTTGAACGCAACTCGTTTGGCCGCCAAGTTGATAGCTTTGAAGCTAACCTCGCGATCAGGAATATTGCTGATGATTTTCCAGCTGTATTTATCCGCGCCCCACATATCGTGGAGGCTGGGGAAAATGTTGAAGTACTGGCTAAACATAATAACCGTATTGTTGCCGCAAGGGATGGACAGTTCCTAGGATGTTCCTTTCATCCAGAATTGACTAATGACCATCGCATTACGGCCTACTTTGTAAAAATGGTGAAGGAAGCCAGACAAAAACAGGCAGTTAAAGCTGAATAACCGGTTGCATTTAGGTTATACTTATAGTAAATTAAGAACTACAAAAACATATTGTTGAAAGCAATGAGAGGAACTAGTAATAGGTTGTATATTCTGTAGAGAGCCGATGGTAGGTGAAAATCGGTGAATAGCACTTGTGAATCCCTCCTCGAGTAAGGTACCGAATGTTTTGAGTAGGAAACTAGTAAGTACTTTCGGTGGAAAACCGTTAAATTTTTTTGAGGTGAACAGTTTAATTGACTGTTAACCAGGGTGGTAACGCGGGTAACTCTCGTCCCTGTTTTGGGGATGGGAGTTTTTTGTGTTTTATGAGGAAAAATTGTAATAAAGTGCGCAGATGTATTACCCAACCCGCAGATCAACATGCAGAATAATGAAAAGGAGTGTTAATACATGCTCGATTTAAAATTTTTAAGAGCGAATTTTTCAGAAGTGAAGGAAAGACTGCAACATCGTGGTGAAGATTTAACCGATTTAGGACGATTTGAGGAGCTCGATCAGAAGCGGCGTGAGTTAATTGTCGAGTCAGAAAAGCTAAAATCAAAGCGTAATGAGGTATCACAGCAGGTTGCGGCATTAAAGCGTGAGAAGCAGGATGCTGAACATTTGATTCAAGAAATGCGCGCGGTTGGTGACCGTATTAAAACATTGGACGATGAACTGCGTGGTGTAGAGGAAACATTGGAGCAGCTACTCCTGAGTATCCCGAATATTCCTCATGAAAGTGTACCGGTTGGTGAATCAGAAGATGACAATGTGGAGATACGCAAATGGGGAGAAATCCGGGAATTCGCTTTTGAAGCAAAGCCACATTGGGAGGTTGCTGACAAGCTTGGAATTCTTGACTTTGAACGTGCCGGTAAAGTTACTGGAAGCCGGTTTGTTTTTTACAAAGGTTTAGGGGCGCGTTTAGAACGAGCTTTAATGAGTTTTATGCTTGACCTTCATGTTGATGAGCATGGATATACCGAGGTATTACCGCCATATATGGTAAACCGTGCCAGCATGACAGGGACCGGGCAGCTGCCGAAATTTGAAGAGGATGCTTTCCTGATTGAAAGTGAAGATTATTTCCTCATTCCAACGGCAGAGGTGCCTGTCACTAATTTATATCGTGATGAAATTTTAAATGGTGAGCAGCTCCCGCTCAAATATGCCGCTTATAGTGCCTGCTTCCGCTCTGAGGCTGGTTCAGCTGGACGCGATACAAGAGGGCTAATCCGCCAGCATCAATTTAATAAGGTAGAGCTTGTGAAGTTTGTTAAGCCAGAGGACTCTTATGAGGAGTTGGAAAAGCTGACGAATGATGCCGAGCGTGTATTACAGTTGTTGGAATTGCCATATCATGTGTTAAGCATGTGTACGGCAGACTTAGGATTCACAGCGGCAAAAAAATATGATATTGAGGTATGGCTGCCAAGCTACGGGACTTATCGCGAAATTTCTTCATGCAGTAATTTTGAAGCATTCCAAGCAAGAAGAGCAAACATTCGCTTCCGCCGAGACCCGAAGGCAAAACCTGAACATGTGCATACACTAAATGGTTCCGGTCTTGCGATTGGCCGTACGGTTGCTGCCATCTTGGAAAATTACCAGCAGGAAGACGGCAGTGTCATCATTCCAACTGTACTGCGTCCTTATATGGGTGGCCGCGAGGTTATTAAACCGCTGTAATTGGTTGAATCAACACGGGCGGGGCTACCCCGCCTGCCTGTTAATTTTATAAATTGGCGTTGACTTTTATATGGGATTTATGATAAATTATCTTTTGTTGAACGGAGGAATACCCAAGTCCGGCTGAAGGGATCGGTCTTGAAAACCGACAGGCGGGTTACACCGCGCGGGGGTTCGAATCCCTCTTCCTCCGCCACAATGATATAATCGCGCATAAAAACTGGAGATAAAAAAATCGTTACAGATGATTGTAACGATTTTTTTTTAGAGAGAAAGCACATATTGTTAGCCAATATGTGCTTTTTTTACGCTAAAGAGGATTTCATTTAATTTTTGCTCTACATCCTGACATACTCTAATAGCATCTGCCCTGCTGTTTACAACATCAGTTTGGTCCATATCTATAATAAGCACTTCACTAGCATCGTAGCGTTTCATAACCCATTCGTCGTATCCCTTCCAAACCTCAAAATAATATTCCTTTAGCTCAGGGTTAATCTCAAAGCTGCGCCCGCGGTCCATGATGCGGTCTAGGACAGTATCGAAGGATCCCTTAAGGTAAACCATTAAATCTGGTGCCTTTTTAGGGAGCTCTGCTAACTCCTCTAACATATTATCAACGAGTTCTTCGTAAATATTAAATTCAAGGGCAGAAATTCGGCCCAAATTTTTATTAACATAAGCAAAATACCAGTCTTCATAAATTGAACGGTCTTGAATGGTGTATATAGGATTATTCCAATTTATACAATCTTTTACTGTTTTAAAACGTTTATTTAGGAAAAATAGCTGTAGCAAGAAAGGAATTCTTTTTGCGTCCAATTCTTCTGGTGTTAATTGATAATAAAGCGGCAGAATCGGATTATCATCTACTGCTTCGTAAAATACTTTGCTTTCAATCCCTTTACTTGTGAAGTGTGACTGTAAAATGTCAGCAACACTTGTTTTTCCAAGGCCAATCATTCCACCTATTACGATACTCACGAACATCCCCCAATTCTATAATGTGTTAATCCATTTAGCTGAATTCAATGTTGATAATAAGGTATCCATAATAAACTGCAAATCTTGTTCACTTTTTACAAAATCCAATTCATCACCGTTAAAGCGAAGAATTGGGATGTCCGGATGTTCTGTCTCATAGGCGGCCATCGCCTGTTCATAATCAATAGACAGCTGTTCTAAATAAAGTGGACTAATATTCTTTTCAACCTCGCGCCCACGCAATTCAATGCGCTTTAAGAGAGTCTCTAGGCTGGCATTCAAATAAACAATGACATTCGGCTTTGGCATATCTTCCGTTAAGATTTGATAAATTTTATAATACTTTTGGTATTCTTCACCGCTTAATGTTCGTCTAGCAAAAATCAAGTTTTTAAAGATATGGTAATCAGCTACGACCGCGTGGCTTTTACGTAAATAATGGGTGTTGATATCCCCTAGTTGTTTAAAACGATTGCAAAGGAAAAACATTTCCGTTTGGAAACTCCATTCCTCAATATTCTCATAAAACTTACCTAAAAAGGGATTCTCATCAACAATCTCTTTTAGAAGTGCAAATTGAAATCTATCTGAAATTGTTTTGGCGAGAGAGGTTTTTCCTACACCAATCGGTCCCTCAACAGTAATAAAGGGTATCTCCCCCATTTGTTTTCCTCCTTCTCCAGTGGCGACACAGTTCTATCTTACAGCCAGATTAGGCTCTGTTTATTTTTTTGCTGATAAAATATGCTAAAAAACGACACATCTTTCTACACACAAAGAATATTTTATCATAATCTGCTGCAGGAAGGGATATGGAGGATATGGAATTTTTCGCAAAAAAAACTGCCGATTTATAGGCAGTTTAGGTTAGATTAACGTTTTGTTACGTTGAAGTTCTCAACAATTAATAGCCAGTTTTGCGGGAAGGCAAGGCCTAGCTTCCAATAACTCATACCGCGTAAATTTAGCTCCTTGATAAGGTCAAACTTTGCCTGGATTGAGCGGGCATCTTCAAACCAAACTTCATGCCGTTTTCCCGCATCATCAGTGTATCTGAAGAAGGGGGCTTGCGCTGTGGTGTCATATTGAATTGGGACACGATAGCGACTGGCTAGCTGGATGGCCTGCTGCGGACTAACGGCCCTGGCCACAGTCCCTTGGACAAATGGCAGTGTCCAGTCGTACCCATATAAATTTTGCCCCATTAAGATTTTGTTTGCTGGCATTTCTGAAAGGGCATATTCAAGGACTCTTCTTACTGGACCAATTGGTGATACAGCCATTGCCGGTCCGCCACTATAGCCCCATTCATACGTCATGATGACGACAAAGTCGGAGATTTCCCCATGTGCTCGATAGTCATGTGCTTCATACCATAACCCTTTTTGCCCCCGGCTTGTTTTGGGGGCGAGTGCGGTTGACATCAGCCAGCCTTCTCTTTGGAAACGCTGCTTAGCCTTTCTTAGGAAGCGGTTATAGGCCTCGCGGTCAGCAGGGCGCAAAAATTCAAAGTCAAAGTGAATATCACGAAAGCCATATTTTTTAGCAGTGCTGACAATATTATTTAAAAACCTGTCTTGAACCGGAATATTATTAAGCAATATACGACCCAGTTCGTCACTAAATTGATCATTTTCCTGGTTATTGATGACCATCATTAATGTATTGCGATTGGCTCTGGCGATGGCGGGAAATTGATTTAGCAATGGTTCTTTCAGGGAACCGTCGCGGCGGGCTTGAAAGCTAAATGGGGCTAAATAAGTTAAATATGGCGCAGCCTCGCGGGCACTGTTTTCTAAAACAGGTGCAACGGTAGTGCCGCGCGGTTCAACGTAGGCATTAAACTCAGCATTTCTTTTAGTACTTTGGGGTATATAAAGTCTTAGTCCAGTACGTAATGGTTGATTCACCGGGATACGATTGATTGAAGCTAGTTGTTGATAGGGGACCCCAAATCTCTGCCCAATGGAAAATAATGTGTCACCTTGTTGAACGAAATAAAACTGGCCGACAATCGGAATGACTAGTGCTTGCCCAACGACAAGATTATTAGGATTAGGGAGATCATTTGCCGCGGTAATCTCTTGCGCTGTCGTTTGAAACGTTCTCGCAATGGTTGTTAACGTCTCATTTTGTCTAACCACGTGAATTTGCATTACTATCCCTCCTATAGCACCACATACGCTATCACCATTCTATGAAGGTGAATTAGATTTCATGCTATAATGAGGCTAATTTACTTTTCAGAGAATGTTGTAGATCTTTTTAAAGGCGGTTTATAGTATGGTTAATCTAGATGAATATTATATGAAGGAAGCGATTAAGGAAGCGAAGAAGGCAGAAGAATTGTTGGAAGTACCGATTGGCGCTGTCATTGTTCATGATGGCAAAATTATTTCCCGGGCACATAATTTACGAGAAAGTAAGCAAAACTCGCTTGCACATGCTGAACTGCTGGCGATTGATAAAGCCTGCAAAATTCAAGGATCATGGCGTTTAGAAGATACTACTCTCTATGTCACGCTCGAACCTTGCCCGATGTGTTCTGGTGCGATTATTTTATCGCGGGTAAAAAGAGTCGTCTATGGTGCCAGCGATCCAAAAGGCGGCTGTGCTGGGACGCTGATGAATTTATTAGCTGATCCCCGCTTTAATCACCAAAGTGAGGTGGCTGCAGGTATATTGGCCTCGGAATGTGGGGAATTGTTGTCTAACTTTTTTAGAGGAATTCGTAAACGGAAAAAACAAGTGAAACAGCAGGAATTATAATTTACAAAAACTTACAGCTGTTAATGATTGCATTTTTGCCCGATTGTTTGTATACTAAAAAGGCGTCAGATACGACGCAACTTAATATTTGGTATCAACTTTGCCGTGCTAGGTGGGGAGGTAGCGGTGCCCTGTACCCGCAATCCGCTCTAGCGGGACTGAATCCCTTCCCGAGGCTGATATCCTGTAGGGCTGCCTTAAGTAAGTGGTGTTGACGCCTGGGTCCTGCGCAATGGGAATCCATGAATCATGTCAGGTCCGGAAGGAAGCAGCATTAAGTGGACTCTCCCATGTGCCGCAGGGGTGCCTGGGCCGAGCTAACTGCTTAAGTAACGCCTATGGGTGTCAGTCGAAGGAAGGTGCACGGCAGTTATTACATATGCCTATTAACTACTCACCCCAAAGTCTTGGGGTGAGTTTTTTTATATACTCTTTGGAAAATAGTATTTTGATACGTTATAATGGATAGGATGAAAAATTTTTGAAGGAGGCGATGTCTTGTGGCTTATCAGGCTTTATATCGTGTTTGGCGTCCGCAGACCTTTTTTGATGTAGTGGGACAGGAACATGTGACAAAGACATTGCAAAACGCCTTGCTTCAACAAAAAATATCCCATGCCTATCTGTTTTCCGGTCCACGGGGAACGGGGAAAACAAGTGCGGCCAAAATATTAGCGAAAGCGATTAACTGTGAGCGAGCCCCGGTTTCCGAGCCCTGCAATGAATGTGCAGCCTGCCGCGGGATTACAAATGGAACTATTCCTGATGTTTTGGAATTTGACGCTGCCTCTAACTCCCGGGTAGAGGAGATGCGGGATGTACTTGATAAAGTTAAATTTGCCCCGACTGCCGTTAACTATAAGGTTTACATCATTGACGAAGTTCATATGCTTTCAATCAGTGCCTTTAATGCTCTGTTGAAAACATTAGAAGAACCGCCAAAACATGTTATTTTCATCTTAGCTACAACTGAGCCGCATAAGATTCCATTAACAATTATCTCTCGTTGCCAACGTTTTGATTTTAGAAGGATTACGGCGGGGTCCATTGTTAACAGGATGAAACTCATTACAGATGAATCTGGAATTCAGTGTGATGAGCGGGCACTACAGATTATTGCCCGGGCTGCTGAGGGCGGAATGCGTGATGCGTTAAGTTTACTAGATCAGGCAATTTCTTATAGTCAAGATTATGTTACAGTTGAAGATGCATTGACGGTTACAGGCGCAGTTTCGCAAGACTTCTTGAATAGAATGGCCAAAGCTATCCACGAAAAGGATATGGTCAACGGTTTAGCAGCATTGGATGAGCTCCTTTTTCACGGGAAAGATCCAGCACGTTTTATTGAGGATTTTATTCTTTTTTACCGTGATATGCTGTTATATAAAGCAGCACCACAGTTAGAGGAATCATTGGAACGAGTAATGCTGGATGAAGAATTTAACCTATTGGCAGAAAATACTTCAATGGAAGAGATATACCAGCAAATTGATTTCCTTAATAAAACACAGCAGGATATGCGGTGGACAAACCATCCAAGAATTTTCTTAGAGGTGGCAATTGTAAAGCTTTGCCAACTTGAAACAAAAATTACGGAATCAACCCAACCAGGTGCCATGGAACCATTACTCTCAAGAATTGAGCAGCTCGAACATGAACTGTACAAATTAAAGACTAACGGTGTTCCAGCAGAAAGTCAGGAGATGGCTCCAAAACCGCAAAAGACATCAACAAGAAGTTCGCGAGGTACCTTCCAACCACAAACAGGAAAAATTAATGAAGTTTTAAAACAGGCAACAAAACATGACCTGAATTTGATCAAAGGGAACTGGGTTGAAATGAAATCCAGTCTGCTTAAATCTCACGCGGCATTATTAAATGAGGCTGAACCTGTTGCTGCTTCAACTGCTGCGATTATTATCAAATTTAAGCACGAGATGATTTGTCAGATGGCGATGAATCGCAGTGATTTCCTTGATGCAGTTACGTTGGCGTTGCACAAACTAACGGGGAATAGATTCCAATTGTTAGGTGTTGCTGAAGAACAGTGGCTGACAATTCGTGAGAATTTCTTAAACAGTCATCATATTGATGATGCTGGTACTGGTACTGACGGCAGTACGCTTCAAGAGAAAGAACCTCATATTGAGGAAGCGCAAAAATTATTTGGCGCTGATTTTGTGGAAATTATTGATTAGAATGACTAAGAAAACTCTTAGATTCATTTTTCTATAAAAACAATTAAATTGGAGGAAGAAAGAATGATGCGTGGCGGAATGGGAAATATGCAAAATATGATGAAGCAAATGCAAAAGATGCAAAAGAAAATGGCAGAGGCACAGGAAAAATTAGGTGAAGAAAAAATTGAAGGAACTGCTGGTGGCGGGATGGTTACCGTTGTTGTAACGGGACATAAAGAAGTTGTTGATGTTCAAATTAAACCGGAAGCAGTTGATCCTGATGATATTGAAATGCTCCAGGATTTAGTGTTAGCGGCAGTCAATGATGCTTTGAAAAAAGCAGATGAGCTGACTAACAATACAATGGGACAATTTACAAAGGGAATGAACTTACCTTTCTAAGGAAAAATGTGAAAAAGTGCCGTCTAATTACCAGGGCACTTTTCCTTTTTATCCCGCCTTAACAGGCAGTAAAACCCCCACTGATGGAAGTTTCACTTTATAAGGAGAAAATAATATGCACTATCCTGAACCGATATCAAAATTAATCGATAGTTTTATGAAGTTGCCAGGGATTGGGCCCAAAACAGCAGCTCGTCTAGCGTTCTTTGTATTAAGCATGCAGGAAGATACGGTACTCGACTTTGCAAAAGCGCTAGTAAATGCCAAACGAAATTTAACGTATTGCTCAGTGTGCGGTCATATAACAGACCAGGATCCTTGTTATATTTGTGAGGATCAACGGCGTGATCGGAGTATAATATGTGTAGTACAGGATCCAAAGGATGTAATTGCTATGGAAAAAATGAAAGAATATAACGGATTGTATCACGTTTTACATGGAGCAATTTCACCTATGGATGGAATAGGACCTGAGGATATCAATATACCCGATTTATTAAAGCGGCTCCAAGATGAAACTGTCCAGGAGGTAGTCTTAGCTACAAATCCAAATATTGAAGGTGAGGCTACAGCAATGTATATTTCTCGCTTAATCAAGCCATCAGGTATTAAAACAACAAGAATTGCTCATGGATTGCCGGTTGGCGGTGACCTTGAATATGCCGACGAGGTGACTTTATCGAAAGCCTTAGAAGGTCGAAGAGAATTATGAGGAAATACACGGATATCTAGGGGGATTGCACATGCTATTTCGACGTAAAGAATGGCTGCGTAAAGAATTTGATGAAAAGCTAATCACGCAATTAAACAGGTTTAAAGAGCAATGGCAACAAGAAAAAAGCCTGTTAGATAAATGTTTTGATCCATCAGAAGAGGTTGTTTGTCAAACAAAAATAACTGAAGCTAAATATATATTCCTATTACGAGAAGCAAAACAAAGAAGAATATCTTTACGAAGATAACACGCTCTCGCCTCTCACAATGCTACCCCATATTCATAATTGGTCTAATTTAGATAACTTGTACATATCTTGAACTAAAATGACCTTTAAAAAAAAGGGGGGGCAATCTTGCAACCAATTTTTGTAGTCTCTATATTAACAGGACTTGTAGTATTAATATTATTATTTGGGGCTCCTTTTAAATCAGTCCGATTTATCGGTCAAGCAGCGATAAAATTAATTATTGGAGCTTTGTTTTTATTTTTTTTGAATGTAGTAGGTAATCATTATGGAATCCATGTACCGATTAATTTTGTCACATCTGCTATATCGGGGTTTCTTGGAATTCCAGGATTATTTGTATTAGTAGCCATTCAACAATGGGTGATTTAATTTACCGCAAAAATCTTGCGGTATTTTTTTGTTTAGAAAATGTGTTGACTTATTTTTATAATTCATGTACTATATTAAAAGTCGTCACTAAGATGATAAATAAAACAAAATAAGTTGTTGACACTATCAACTAAAAATGTTATATTAATAAAGTCGTCTTGAGTGATATTTTTTGAAAAAGACAACTAAATTTGCTCTTTGAAAACTAAACAAACAAAAACGTCAACAATAAACATTCATTTCTATTTGAAATGAAGCCAACGTTATTTTTTATGAGCTAATCAACTCGAACTTTTTGGAGAGTTTGATCCTGGCTCAGGACGAACGCTGGCGGCGTGCCTAATACATGCAAGTCGAGCGAACCTGATAAAGCTTGCTTTTGAAGGTTAGCGGCGGACGGGTGAGTAACACGTGGGTAACCTGCCTGTAAGACTGGGATAACACCGGGAAACCGGTGCTAATACCGGATAATTCTTATCAACTCATGTTGATAAGCTGAAAGTCGGCGCAAGCTGACACTTACAGATGGGCCCGCGGCGCATTAGCTAGTTGGTGAGGTAACGGCTCACCAAGGCGACGATGCGTAGCCGACCTGAGAGGGTGATCGGCCACACTGGGACTGAGACACGGCCCAGACTCCTACGGGAGGCAGCAGTAGGGAATCTTCCACAATGGACGAAAGTCTGATGGAGCAACGCCGCGTGAGCGATGAAGGCCTTCGGGTCGTAAAGCTCTGTTGTTAGGGAAGAACAAGTATCGGAGTAACTGCCGGTACCTTGACGGTACCTAACCAGAAAGCCACGGCTAACTACGTGCCAGCAGCCGCGGTAATACGTAGGTGGCAAGCGTTGTCCGGAATTATTGGGCGTAAAG
>CCFE01000016.1:180000-240933 GCA_000752035.1 Bacillus rubiinfantis
CATAATATTGGGGGATTAGCTCAGCTGGGAGAGCGCCTGCTTTGCACGCAGGAGGTCAGCGGTTCGATCCCGCTATCCTCCACCAAATTCGTTCTTTGAAAACTAGATAACGCAAAAGAAGAAGTAACCAAGAAAGAACCGAGTAATCGCCATTTTAGGTTTTAAACCTTAGAGTAAGGCTATTTTTTTAGCCGAAAGAGGGAAAAAGGTAATTAGAAGCTGACGCAGAGATATGAAGCTTATAATTAGCCGTAGGTTAAGTTAGAAAGGGCGCACGGTGAATGCCTTGGCACTAGGAGCCGATGAAGGACGGGACTAACACCGATATGCTTCGGGGAGCTGTAAGTAAGCTTTGATCCGGAGATTTCCGAATGGGGAAACCCACTGCTCGTAATGGAGCAGTATCTTTACCTGAATCCATAGGGTAATGAAGGCAGACCCGGGGAACTGAAACATCTAAGTACCCGGAGGAAGAGAAAGCAATTGCGATTCCCTAAGTAGCGGCGAGCGAAACGGGAACAGCCCAAACCGAAAGGCTTGCCTTTCGGGGTTGTAGGACACTCAACATGGAGTTACAAAGGAACGGAGTAGATGAAGCGACCTGGAAAGGTCCGCAATACAAGGTAAAAGCCCTGTAGTCGAAACTTCGTTCCCTCCTGAGTGGATCCTGAGTACGGCCGGACACGTGAAATCCGGTCGGAAGCTGGGAGGACCATCTCCCAAGGCTAAATACTCCCTAGTGACCGATAGTGAACCAGTACCGTGAGGGAAAGGTGAAAAGCACCCCGGAAGGGGAGTGAAAGAGATCCTGAAACCGTGTGCCTACAAGTAGTCAAAGCCCATTCATGGGTAATGGCGTGCCTTTTGTAGAATGAACCGGCGAGTTACGATTGCATGCGAGGTTAAGTTGAAGAGACGGAGCCGCAGCGAAAGCGAGTCTGAATAGGGCGAACTAGTATGTAGTCGTAGACCCGAAACCAGGTGATCTACCCATGTCCAGGGTGAAGTCCAGGTAACACTGGATGGAGGCCCGAACCCACGCACGTTGAAAAGTGCGGGGATGAGGTGTGGGTAGCGGAGAAATTCCAATCGAACTTGGAGATAGCTGGTTCTCTCCGAAATAGCTTTAGGGCTAGCCTCACGGGTTTTGAGTCTTGGAGGTAGAGCACTGTTTGGACTAGGGGCCCTCATCGGGTTACCGAATTCAGACAAACTCCGAATGCCAAAGACTTATCCGTGGGAGTCAGACTGCGAGTGATAAGATCCGTAGTCAAAAGGGAAACAGCCCAGACCACCAGCTAAGGTCCCAAAGTATACGTTAAGTGGAAAAGGATGTGGAGTTGCTTAGACAACCAGGATGTTGGCTTAGAAGCAGCCACCATTTAAAGAGTGCGTAATAGCTCACTGGTCGAGTGACTCTGCGCCGAAAATGTACCGGGGCTAAACGTATCACCGAAGCTGTGGATTGACATCTACGATGTCAGTGGTAGGAGAGCGTTCTAAGGGCGTTGAAGCTAGACCGAAAGGACTGGTGGAGCGCTTAGAAGTGAGAATGCCGGTATGAGTAGCGAAAGATGAGTGAGAATCTCATCCACCGAATGCCTAAGGTTTCCTGAGGAAGGCTCGTCCGCTCAGGGTTAGTCGGGACCTAAGCCGAGGCCGAAAGGCGTAGGCGATGGACAACAGGTTGATATTCCTGTACCACCTCTAAATCGTTTGAGTGATGGGGGGACGCAGGAGGATAGGGTAAGCGCGCTGCTGGTCATGCGCGTCCAAGCAGTTAGGCTGGTGAATAGGAAAATCCGTTCACCGTAAAAGCTGAGCTGTGACGGCGAGGGAAATCTAGTACCGAAGTTCCTGATTCCACACTGCCAAGAAAAGCCTCTAGCGAGATTTAAGGTGCCCGTACCGCAAACCGACACAGGTAGGCGAGGAGAGAATCCTAAGGTGAGCGAGAGAACTCTCGTTAAGGAACTCGGCAAAATGACCCCGTAACTTCGGGAGAAGGGGTGCTTTTTAGGGTGAATAGCTCTGAAAAGCCGCAGTGAATAGGCCCAGGCGACTGTTTAGCAAAAACACAGGTCTCTGCGAAGCCGCAAGGCGAAGTATAGGGGCTGACGCCTGCCCGGTGCTGGAAGGTTAAGAGGAGGGGTTAGCTCACGCGAAGCTCTGAATCGAAGCCCCAGTAAACGGCGGCCGTAACTATAACGGTCCTAAGGTAGCGAAATTCCTTGTCGGGTAAGTTCCGACCCGCACGAAAGGCGTAACGATCTGGGCACTGTCTCAACGAGAGACTCGGTGAAATTATAGTACCTGTGAAGATGCAGGTTACCCGCGACAGGACGGAAAGACCCCATGGAGCTTTACTGTAGCCTGATATTGAATTTTGGTACAGCTTGTACAGGATAGGTAGGAGCCTGAGAGACATGAGCGCCAGCTTGTGTGGAGGCGTCGGTGGGATACTACCCTGGCTGTATTGAAATTCTAACCCGCACCCCTTATCGGGGTGGGAGACAGTGTCAGGTGGGCAGTTTGACTGGGGCGGTCGCCTCCTAAAGAGTAACGGAGGCGCCCAAAGGTTCCCTCAGAATGGTTGGAAATCATTCGCAGAGTGTAAAGGCACAAGGGAGCTTGACTGCGAGACCTACAAGTCGAGCAGGGACGAAAGTCGGGCTTAGTGATCCGGTGGTTCCGCATGGAAGGGCCATCGCTCAACGGATAAAAGCTACCCTGGGGATAACAGGCTTATCTCCCCCAAGAGTCCACATCGACGGGGAGGTTTGGCACCTCGATGTCGGCTCATCGCATCCTGGGGCTGTAGTCGGTCCCAAGGGTTGGGCTGTTCGCCCATTAAAGCGGTACGCGAGCTGGGTTCAGAACGTCGTGAGACAGTTCGGTCCCTATCCGTCGTGGGCGCAGGAAATTTGAGAGGAGCTGTCCTTAGTACGAGAGGACCGGGATGGACGCACCGCTGGTGTACCAGTTGTCTTGCCAAAGGCATCGCTGGGTAGCTATGTGCGGACGGGATAAGTGCTGAAAGCATCTAAGCATGAAGCCCCCCTCGAGATGAGATTTCCCATAGCGTAAGCTAGTAAGATCCCTGAAAGATGATCAGGTTGATAGGTCAGAGGTGGAAGCATGGTGACATGTGGAGCTGACTGATACTAATCGATCGAGGACTTAACCAAAACGATAACTCGTTCTTAAATGGAACTTCTTCTGTATTATCTAGTTTTGAGGGAATGACCTCAAAAAGTAAATAGTCCGGCGGTGATGGCGAGAAGGTCACACCCGTTCCCATACCGAACACGGAAGTTAAGTTTCTCAGCGCCGATGGTAGTTGGGGTTTTACCCCTGTGAGAGTAGGACGCTGCCGGGCAAAAACAAAAAAGACAATCTAAGAAGGTTGTCTTTTTTGTTTTTTACAATAATTCTACCTAGACATACACCCAAAGGGAAAATAGAACATAATATAATTATGCGGATCGAAGATTCTAAAAATTGTATACAAATTGTTGAAGCCGGGCAGAATGGTGTATGGAGGTGGAAAACTTGAATTCAAATTTAGCACATCAGGCTTTACAAGAAACCTGTGTTATTTGTGAAGAACAAAAGGTTAAAGGAATACATCTATACACTTCTTTTCTTTGTGTGGACTGTGAAAATGAATTAATCCAAACAGATACAAGTGATCCAAAGTATAAATATTTTTTAAAACAGTTAAAAAAAGTAACCGTACCTGAAATATATTCTTAACAAAGTCCTTACTATCAAAGGGCTTTCTTTTTTTAAAACAAATTACAGCTGGAATTGATTTTTTGCTAAAATAGAAACGACAATTTAAAAGGAAGTAGTTTAAATGGATGCTCAATCTAGATTACCGATTGTACAGGCATTAATGGGACATGCAGAGGCTAATCCCATATCCTTTCATGTCCCTGGTCATAAGTATGGTCAAATTTTTACCAGCCATAAGGAATATTTTAAACAGCTATTAAAGCTTGATGTAACAGAGTTATCAGGGTTAGATGATCTGCATGCTGCCGAAGGTGTCATCTTGGAAGCGGAGACTCTGCTTACTGAAGTTTTTCAAGTGCAAAAGAGTTATTTTATGATCAATGGTTCGACGGTTGGAAATTTATCAATGATTATGGCCGCGTGCACAGAGGGTGACACTGTTCTCGTTCAAAGAAATTGTCACAAGTCGGTGTTGCATGCTTTAAGATTAGCAAAGGCTAATCCGATTTTTTTAGAGCCGGAATATAATCCAGAATGGAAGGTTGCAGAAGGCATTGGTGTTAGTACCGTAAATCGAGCAATTAGCCTTTATCCAGAAGCAAAGGCGATTATTTTAACTTATCCTAATTATTATGGGATGGTTTATGACTTACAAGGAATTATTGATGAAGCGCATGATTTCCATATACCTGTTTTAGTTGATGAGGCACACGGAGCGCATTTTATTGTTGGATCTCCTTTTCCAACCTCAGCTGTAAAGATGGGGGCGGATATTGTCGTTCAATCAGCACATAAAACCTTACCTGCAATGACAATGGGGGCATTTCTTCATTTCAATAGCAAGTTGCTATTTCTGGACAGGGTTAAATATTATCTAGAAATTTTTCAGTCAAGCAGCCCATCGTATCCAATTATGGCATCGCTGGATGTAGCAAGATTTTATCTAGCAACTTATAATTATCAAGACCGATTGTTTTTACAGGAGAAGATACAGCAATTTAAAAATCTGCTAGTGTCTATACCGCAGATCAAAGTGTTAGATTATCCTGAACCCATAGGGGGGGACCTGTTAAAAGTTACAATTCAGTCATGTTGCAGTTTAAATGGATATGAACTCCAGAAGCAGCTAGAAGCAGAAGCAATCTATACGGAATTAGCAGACCCAGAGAATGTACTGCTAGTACTCCCACTGCTTAAGACTGATCAGGAGTTCCCGTTAGAAACAGCAGCAGCAAAAATAAAATTGCGGTTAGCTGCTTTCCCCACTGTTGAAAAGAATCAGGAATATACAAATATTAGCAATGGGGTCTCTTCCTTAGCGCTTGACTATAAAACTATGTCGATACTGCCTAGCAGAGAGATTCACATAAAGGAAGCAGCAGGGGAAATATGCGCTGAGCAGATTACTCCATATCCCCCGGGAATTCCTTTACTGTTAGAGGGAGAACTAATAACAGAAGGAAAATTACATCAGCTCAGAAATTTGTTAGTCTCGGGTGCAAAATTTCAAGGGGGTACGGCTTTAAAACAAGGACGGCTGAAAGTGTTTTACAACATAAGAATGTAACCGTTGGAGGTATCTTAGATGAAGGGTATATTTATCACATTTGAAGGGCCGGATGGAGCAGGAAAATCAACCATCATCAACATGGCTGCCAGCAAGCTTAAGAATTCACTGGTAACGAGAGAACCTGGGGGGATTGATATTGCTGAGCAGATTCGTCGAGTCATTTTAAGTACGAACAATACGGCAATGGATCCGCGAACTGAGGCGCTACTTTATGCCGCTGCAAGACGCCAGCATTTAATTGAACGGGTTAAGCCAGCTCTCGCTGCTGGCAAGCTTGTCTTATGTGACCGTTTTGTAGATAGTTCGCTTGCTTATCAAGGCTATGCCCGCGGATTGGGACTTGATGAAGTCTGGCAGATTAACCAATTTGCCATTGAACAAATGATGCCAGATTTAACAATTTACTTCGATGTCGAACCCTCATTAGGGCTAAGTCGGATTAATAAGAATAAAGGGCGTGAAATTAATCGTCTTGATTTAGAAAATCTACAGTTTCATGAGAAGGTACGAGAGGGTTATCATATCCTTCTGGACCGCTTTCCATATAGGATGATAAAAATTGACGCCTCTGCTTCGATTGAGGAAGTTTTGCAGCAAACACTGGAAATTATTAATGAAAAGCTAGAAAATCAGCCTTCAATGTAAGGCTTTTTTATATTATCGATAAAATTGTAAAAAAATCCCCTCCACCTTTTTTTACAATGAAAGCAGGTCGATAAACTGTTATAATATAGGGAAAGTAAATTGAATCGGGTCTAAAGGAGAGGTGTTACCATGAAATTAATCATTGCGGTTGTCCAAGATCAAGATAGTAATCGTTTATCGAAGGCTTTAGTAGATAATAATTTTCGTGCAACCAAGCTTGCTAGTACTGGCGGCTTCTTAAAATCAGGCAATACCACATTCATGATTGGTACAGAGGATATTCGGGTTGACCGTGCTCTCCAACTTATTAAGGATAATTGCCGGGCACGCGATCAGCTTGTGTCTCCTATGTCCCCTATGGGTGGTAACGCAGATTCTTATGTTCCATATCCAGTAGAAGTAGAGGTCGGCGGGGCAACTGTCTTTGTACTACCAATAGAACAATTTTTACATTTCTAAAATGACGATAAGTGAGTGATTAGGTTGGGTAAAACATGGGAGCAAATAGAGGAGTTGCAGCCAACAGTTTTAAGAATGTTAAAAAATAGTTTAAAAAAACAGCGGGTAGCACATGCCTATCTTTTTGAGGGGCCTAAAGGGACAGGGAAAAAGGATGTTGGCTTGCTGCTGACAAAGTCTCTGTTTTGTGAATCCTTGATTGAATCCTATAAACCTTGTGAATCATGTCATCATTGTCGACGAATAAATAGTGGGAACCATCCGGATGTCCATATTGTGGAGCCGGATGGGTCGTCCATTAAGGTAGAACAGATTAGGAATTTACAGGCAGAGTTCGCCAAAAAAGGCGTAGAATCTCTAAAAAAAGTTTACCTGATTGTCGATGCTGAAAAAATGAGTACCAGTGCTTCTAATAGTTTGTTAAAGTTTCTTGAGGAACCAAGCGCACAGACAGTAGCTTTACTATTAACGGAGCATCCTCAAAAAATTCTTCCTACGATACTTTCAAGATGCCAAATAATAACATTTGAACCTCTTCCGCCAAATGTGATGGTGAAGCAATTGATTGAACACGGTGTAAATGCTAATAAGGCACCGCTGCTTTCACAACTTACCAATAATCTTGAGGAAGCACTCCAATTAAATGGTGATGATTGGTTTGCACAAGCTCAAAAAATAGTGGTAAAATTATATGAGGTATTGAATAAAAATCCCTTTGAGGCAATGGTTACACTTCAAAGCGATTGGTACCAACATTTTAAAGAAAAACAGCAAATACATCTTGGTCTTGATCTGTTACTTCTTATTTTTAAAGACTTACTATATATCCAATTAGATAAAGAGGAACATCTTGTGTATAAAGGTGAACGTGAACGGCTGAAACAGGCTGCTTTAAATACATCTGGACGGCGTCTTTCGAATCAAATGTCGGCTATCCTTGAAGCGAAAAGGAAGCTCGACGCTAATATGAATCCTCAGCTGATGATGGAACAGCTTGTGTTGAAAATTCAGGAGGGATCTACTTTTGTATGATGTTGTAGGAGTGCGCTTTAAAAAGGCAGGGAAAATTTATTATTTTGATCCTGGTGACCTCCCCATTCAAAAAGATGACTTTGTTATCGTTGAAACCGTCCGTGGGGTTGAATATGGTAAAGCAGTCATTCCCCGTAAACAGGTAGAGGAACATGATGTCGTCCTCCCCTTGAAAAAGGTGGTTAGAATTGCGGACCAAAAGGATCGAATGATTGTTGAAGAAAATAAGCAGGCTGCTCAAGAAGCCTATGATTTATGTAATCAAAAGGTGAGTGAGCATCAACTGGATATGAAGCTGGTTGATGTTGAATATACATTTGATCGCAATAAAATTATCTTTTACTTTACGTCCGATGGCCGTGTCGACTTTCGCGAATTGGTTAAGGACTTGGCGGCGATTTTTCGGACAAGGATTGAGCTTAGGCAAATAGGCGTTCGCGATGAAGCAAAAATGCTCGGCGGAATCGGTCCATGTGGAAGAATGTTATGCTGTTCGACATTTTTAGGAGATTTTGACCCTGTTTCTATTAAGATGGCAAAAGACCAAAATTTATCGTTAAATCCAACGAAAATATCGGGACTATGCGGCCGGTTGATGTGCTGTTTAAAATATGAAAACGATGAATATGAATCAGCAAAAGAAGCGTTGCCTGATCTTGGTGAAATGATTGAAACGCCAAATGGAATGGGGAAAGTAGTCGGGTTAAATATTTTGGAGCGGGTGCTTCAGGTTGAATTAACAGAACAAGAGCGTGTTCTTGAATATACGTTGGATGAAATAATTAAAGAAGGTGCCTTTTCGATACAATCCACAGATTAATGAGGTGGAAGGCGTGGATAAAAAGGAAATATTTGAATCAGTAAGCAATATGGAAACACAAATTGGCCATTTATATCAGCAACTAGGGGAATTGAAACAGCACCTTGCTGAAATATTGGAAGAAAACCATTATTTAAAGCTTGAGAATGAACACCTGAGACGTCGTTTGGATATAATGACAGAGGCAGAACGGGAGGCAATAGCCGAGAATCAAGGAGACGTTCAGACTGCTGCTGGAGAACATGAATCCACCTCACCTAATGTGCAGCCTTATGATGTGGGTGAGGGATATGATAATCTTGCCCGTTTATATCATGAGGGTTTTCACATTTGCAATCTTCATTTTGGCAGTCTTCGTAAAGAGGGCGATTGTCTGTTTTGCCTTTCCTTTTTGAATAAGAAATAATCTGAAAGAGGCTGAAGTAAGAACAGCCTCTATTTTTTATAGAAGGATGATAACAATGGCCACATTAAAGGACGATGAACGATTAGACTATTTGTTAGCAGAAAAACTACGAATCATCCAAAGCCCGTCTGTATTTGCCTTTTCCCTTGATGCCGTATTACTGGCAAGGTTTGTCTATGTTCCTATCCAAAAAGGCAACTTGATTGATCTTTGCAGTGGTAACGGTGTAATTCCATTATTTTTAAGTGCGAGGACAAAAGGGACCATCACCGGGGTAGAAATTCAACCGCGCCTTTATGATATGGCGGTGAGAAGCATCGAATACAATGGACTCGAACATCGGCTCGAGATGATTCTAGGTGATATTAAGGAGATGCCGCGGCAATTAGGGTATGGAAAATTTGATGTGGTGACTTGTAATCCGCCCTATTTTACTACGCCGCCAAAGAGCGAAATTAATCCCAATGAACATCTTGCCATTGCTCGTCATGAGATATTATGCACATTGGAAGATGCAATAAAGGCCGCGAGTGACCTCGTTAGACAGGGCGGTAAAGTGGCATTTGTCCACCGGCCTGGCAGGCTCCTTGATATAATCACACTTATGCGCCAATATCGCTTGGAGCCGAAGCGAATCCAATTTGTCTACCCTAAGGTTGATAAAGAGGCAAATACGCTTTTGGTAGAAGCAATAAAAGACGGCCGCCCTGATTTAAAAATTGAAAAACCGTTGACTATTTACAATAAAGATAATGAATATACGAAGGAAATAAGAGAGATTTTATATGGAGAGTCTTGAACATTTTTTCTATGTACTAACATGTGCGGATGGCAGTTTATATGGTGGTTACACTAATAATCTTGAACGTCGGGTCAAGCTTCATAATCAAGGGAAAGGGGCAAAGTATACTCGTGGCAGAGGACCGGTAACGCTGACTCTTGCAAAAAGTTTTCATACCAAGAGGGAAGCAATGCAGGCAGAGTATCAGTTTAAACAGTTAACTCGCAAACAAAAGCTGGACTATATTAAGAAGGAGACGGGTGATGCTCATGTGGCAGCAAAAGAGTTTCGACAATGAGGAGCAAAAGGGAGTTCTTTATCTTGTCCCAACACCAATCGGTAACTTGGAGGATATGAGCTATCGGGCTGTCCGCATACTTAAAGAGGCCGATGTGATCGCAGCAGAGGATACACGAAATACAAAGAAACTACTCAATTACTTTGAGATTGCCACCCCGATTGTGAGCTATCATGAACATAATAAAGAATCGAGCGGTGAGAAGCTTATTCAAAAGCTTAAAGCGGGCTTTAAAATCGCCTTGGTAAGCGATGCCGGAATGCCAG
The DNA here is from genome assembly GCA_000752035.1 of Bacillus rubiinfantis. Lineage (GTDB taxonomy): Bacteria > Bacillota > Bacilli > Bacillales > Cytobacillaceae > Neobacillus > Neobacillus rubiinfantis. Next base: position 190,016 of record CCFE01000016.1, read on the forward strand.
CTATCTCAGATCCGGGTTATGAACTTGTTAGTTCTGCAGTCGAGGAGCAAATTACCGTTGTGCCGCTGCCTGGTGCGAATGCGGCGATAACCGCGTTGGTTGCTTCGGGCCTTCCCTGCCAGCCGTTCTATTTTTACGGCTTCCTCCATCGACATAAGCGGGAGAAATTAGCGCAATTAGAGGAATTAAAACAGCAGCAGGCAACACTAATTTTCTATGAATCCCCTCATCGATTGAAGGAAACACTTGGTTTAGTGGGGCAAGTTTTAGGAAATAGAAAGGCCGTGTTATGCCGCGAACTAACAAAAAAATTCGAGGAATTTATCAGAGGCACCATTGAGGAATTGATGCAATGGGCCAATGAGAGTGAAATCCGCGGAGAATTTTGCCTTATTATTGAGGGAACGAAAGATAAAGTGGAGGAGAATAATAGCTGGTGGACTGAACTATCGGTAGTAGAACATGTCAATCATTATATTTCTGTAAAGCAACTTTCCTCCAAAGAAGCTATTAAGCAAACAGCGAAAGACCGAGGTATGAATAAACGTGAGGTATATCAGGTCTATCATATTGAACAGTAAATGTTTAATGAAAAGGCTCCAAAGCCATCATGCTTCGGAGCCTTCAATATTTTAATAGGAAGAAGTTGTTGCTTTGTAAAGTAAAGGATTATTTTGCTAATTCAAAATGGCTTTGAATCTCTTTAATTAATAATTCTGCACCTTCCCGGCTCAAAATTAATTTTCCACCGGCAAGAGACAGGTTATCATCAGAAACTTCCCCAGTAATTTGACAAGTCATATTTGGCTTGTATTTTTTTAAGATAATACGATCATCATCAACATAAATTTCAAGAGCATCTTTTTCAGCAATTCCAAGTGTACGTCTTAGTTCAATTGGAATAACCACACGGCCTAATTCATCAACTTTACGGACAATACCTGTAGATTTCATTTAATAATCTCCTCTCACTGCGATAATGTATATATTTTAATTCGCCATCATTCGACAAATTTTTTATAAATTAATAATACCAGCGTTTCCCATATTCGTCAATAATTTTATTTTGAAAAAATAGGGAAATTTTTTCTAACCCTTAAATGATTGCTATTATGAAGGAGTGAGCTTATAACTATTAAATAAACTAATTAAAATATTATACAGTTAATAATAATAAAAAATAGTCCATATTGCTAAATCGACAATAATCTACAATTATAAATAAACTACTCAACTATACACTTCGGATATGGTAAAATTTTTATGGGTGTAACCAGAGATTTACTGCTAGTTACGTAAAAAAGGTTCGGTTTCTTGCACAAGGGCTGGTTTTTCGGTATATTTTGATGATAAGAAATTGGCAAATCAGGTAATACTTGTTAGATGGGGCTTAAGAACATTGTTTATTAGAGGAGGGAACGATAATGGAGGAAAAGAAAACTTTTTATTTAACAACGCCTATTTACTATCCAAGTGGAAATTTACATATAGGTCATGCCTATACGACGGTTGCTGGTGACGCAATGGCTCGCTATAAGCGGATGCGTGGATATGATGTTATGTACTTGACAGGTACTGATGAACATGGCCAGAAAATACAGCGTAAAGCAGAAGAGGCAGGCATTACACCGCAAGCCTATGTAGACGAAATTGTCAGCGGGATTACCGAGCTTTGGCAAAAGCTTGAAATTTCCTATGATGACTTTATCCGCACAACCCAGGATCGCCATAAGCAAGTGGTAGAACAAATATTTGCCAGACTATTAGAACAGGGTGATATCTATCTTGATCAATATGAAGGCTGGTATTGTACGCCATGTGAGTCTTTTTATACTGACCGACAACTTGTTGATGGCAATTGCCCAGACTGTGGTCGCCCAGTGGAAAAGGTTAGAGAAGAGTCTTACTTTTTTAAGATGAGCAAGTATGTTGATCGGTTGCTGCAATATTATGAAGAAAATCCAGATTTTATTCAGCCTGAGTCCCGAAAAAATGAAATGATTAATAACTTTATTAAACCAGGTCTAGAAGATTTGGCTGTCTCCCGGACGACATTTGATTGGGGGATTAAAGTTCCTGGGGATCCAAAGCATGTAATTTATGTATGGATTGATGCCCTATCCAACTATATTACAGCACTTGGTTATGGAACCGAAAATGATGAGAAATATTTAAACTATTGGCCTGCAGATGTACATCTTGTCGGTAAGGAAATTGTTCGCTTCCACACAATTTATTGGCCAATTATGTTAATGGCGCTTGATCTGCCGTTGCCAAAGAAAGTATTTGCCCATGGCTGGCTATTAATGAAAGATGGCAAAATGTCGAAGTCTAAGGGGAATGTTGTTGACCCTGTTACATTAATCGACCGTTATGGCCTTGATGCGTTGCGGTACTACTTACTGCGTGAGGTACCTTTTGGTGCAGATGGGGTGTTTACTCCGGAAGGGTTTGTCGAAAGAATCAACTTTGACTTAGCCAATGACTTAGGAAATCTATTAAATCGTACCGTGGCAATGATTGAAAAATATTTTGCGGGGGTTATTCCTGAGTATACCGGTTCAACAGGTGAATTTACCGAGGGACTGCTTGAAGTAAATAAAGAGACAGTTAAAAAGTATGAGGAAGCAATGGAAAAAATGGAATTTTCCGTTGCTCTAACAGCCATTTGGCAGCTTGTCAGTAGAACAAATAAATTTATTGATGAAACACAGCCATGGTCTTTGGCTAAGGATGAAAGTAAGCAAACGGAGCTCGCTTCCGTTATGGTTCACTTAGCAGAGTCATTACGGAGGATGGCTGTTTTGTTAAAGCCATTTTTAACGCGGACACCTGGCGGAATCTTTAAACAGCTCGGTATCTATGACGAGTCATTACAATCATGGGAAAGTCTAAAAACATTTGGTGCCATTCCAACGGGGACTAAGGTTGAAAAAGATGCGCCACTATTCCCAAGACTTGAAATTGCCGAGGAAGTTGAGTTTATCAAGGCAAAAATGCAAGGCGGTGGAACTGTGGAAACGCCAAAGGCTGAAGAAAAGCCTGAAGAATTACCGGAAATTGCGATTGATGAATTCATGAAAATTGATTTGCGGGTAGCAGAAGTCATCGAGGCTGAGCCGGTAAAAAAAGCCGATAAGCTGTTGAAGCTGCAACTTGATCTTGGATATGAAAAACGGCAGGTTGTATCAGGAATTGCCCAATACTATAAACCAGAAGAATTAGTCGGCAGGAAGGTTATTTGTATAACCAACCTAAAACCGGTTAAACTACGTGGGGAATTATCGCAGGGAATGATTTTGGCTGGTTCTAAAGATGGACAGCTATCATTAGCAACGGTTGATCAATCGTTACCAAATGGCTCAAAAGTAAAATAGTAACAAGGGGGAAATGTTCCACGTGAAACAAATTTCGTGGTATTTCCCCTTTTTCTATGTCATTATGACAAATGGAGTTAGTAAGAAAGGGGAATTTTCATGTTATTTGACACACATGCTCATTTGAATGATGAACAATATAATGATGATTTGCAAGAGGTCATTGCAAGAGCACAGCAAGCAGGAGTAGAAAATATGGTTGTTGTTGGCTTTGACCAGGCAACAATTACAAAAGCCATGGAGCTTGCGGAAGCATATGATTTTATTTATGCCTGTGTCGGCTGGCATCCTGTTGATGCAATTGATATGACAGATGCTGATTTACAGTGGATAGAGGAGTTGTCTGCTCATCGTAAAGTTGTTGCCTTAGGAGAGATGGGGCTCGATTATCACTGGGATAAGTCTCCGAAGGATATTCAACAGGAGGTTTTTCGCAAGCAAATTCGCTTGGCGAAGAAAGTGAAGCTGCCAATTGTCATTCATAATCGCGAGGCGACAGCTGATATTATCACAATTTTAAAAGAGGAAGGTGCTGAGGAAGTCGGGGGAATTATGCATTGCTTCAGCGGCAGCCCAGAGACAGCCATTGAATGTATAAGCATGAATTTTTATATTTCCCTTGGCGGGCCTGTAACGTTTAAAAATGCAAAAAAACCAAAGGAAGTGGCCGCAGCCATTCCGTTGGACAAGTTGTTGATTGAAACCGACTGTCCATACCTGGCTCCGCATCCTTTTCGCGGCAAGCGGAACGAACCAGGTTATGTAAAGTTAGTTGCAGAACAAATAGCTGAAATCAAGGGACTTACTGCTGAAGAAGTTGCGGAAGCGACTACCGCAAACGCAAAAAAATGTTTCGCCATAAACTGATAAAGAAATATGTCGAAAGCTTCAAAAGCTTGTCTTAATTTTTTCGAATAACAAAAAGTTCTACATGTCTCCTTTTCCACATAGGATAACCATGTCGATAAGTTTATCTTTGCAACATTCCCACTATTGTGCATAATTAGAAATACATTCACAGAAGTGAGGAAGGGTGGACAGTCGACGGTCTGATTCTAACTAATCTCTCCAGGAAAAGGAGGCGTTTTTCATCGTATTCAAAAACATGAATGGCCTGTTTTCCAAATCTTTGAGCGGTAGGAATGCGGCGATTACTTTTTCTAGTTTCATAGTATTAATGACTACCTTTGGGGTTACATATTATGAAGGCTCGAAGAAGGCAGTTGCAGTTACCCTAAACGGTAAGGAAAGGATAGTCAAAACTCACGCCGATACCGTTAAAGACTTAATGAAAGAACTGGATGTTCCAACGCGCTCAAACGATTACTTGCAGCCAAAGCCGCATCATGAAGTGACAGATCAGCTAAATGTGGTTTGGAAGCAAGCAAAACAGGTTACGCTTGTCAACGACAACGAGAAGAAAACGATATGGACAACAGCACAGTCTGTCGCGGAGTTCTTACAAGAGCAGAAGCTCACCTTAAATGAACATGATGAAATCACACCTCAATTACAATCAGCTATCGAAAATAAGATGCAGGTAGGGATTAAAAGGGCAATTCGCCTGCAGCTCATCGATGGCGGTAAACAACATGAGGTTTGGTCAACTTCGACTACGGTCGCTGACTTTTTAACACAGCAGGGAATCACACTTAAGGAACTAGACCGGGTTGAGCCATCGTTAACAGAACCAATTGCTACTATCCGTACTGTTAACGTTACTCGCGTAGAAAAGGTCACCGATGTAGTGGAAGAAAAGCTGGACTTTGCTGTCATTACCAAAAAGGATGAACGGCTGCCAAAAGGGAAGGAAAAGACTGTTACACCCGGAAGGCCTGGACTTGTTGCAAAACAATATGAAGTCATATTAGAAAATGGTAAAGAGGTTTCAAGAAAATTAATGAATGAAAAAGTCATAGCCAACAAGCGTGATCGGGTAGTTGCTGTCGGCACAAAAGATACTAATCTCCAGGTTTCCCGCGGGCAAGAAACGGGGCAGGAGTATTACGTCACAGCAACAGCTTATACAGCGTATTGCAGCGGCTGCTCTGGAAGAACAGCAACGGGATTTAATCTTCGTGCTAATCCTAACGCCAAAGTAATTGCTGTCGATCCGCGAATTATTCCGCTGGGAACAAAGGTGTATGTTGAAGGGTATGGCTATGCGGTTGCTGCCGATACCGGCGGAGCAATAAAGGGCTATAAGATTGATCTCTTTATGCCTTCAAAAGCAGATGCCTATCGCTGGGGCCGAAAAAAAGTAAAGATTAGGATTTTGCAATAAGTGTTAATTGGCAGAGGGATAAGTTCCTCTGCTTTTTTACTTTTTCATTAAAGTCCTTTATACTGTAAAACGAAAAACAACCATTACTGCATTCAGTTCAATCCTATTGTATGAACGGTTTCATAAATATAGACGCTGGACATTACAAAAATGTTTCAGTTTTTTTTCAATTTTTAAATTTTGGAGGAAAAATGAGAATTAAAGAAATAATCGTAGTCGAAGGCAAGGACGATACAACGGCGATAAAAAGAGCTGTTGAGGCAGATACCATTGAAACAAATGGTTCAGCAGTGAATCAGGTAACAATTGACAAAGTCAAACGTGCCCAAGAAGCAAGAGGTGTAATAATTTTTACCGATCCTGATTATCCAGGTGAAAAAATAAGAAAAACAATCGCAGCACAAGTGCCGGGCTGTAAGCATGCCTTTCTGCCAAAAGAAGCGGCACTGGCAAAAGGCGGTAAGGGTGTTGGGGTAGAACATGCCAGTCCTGAGGCAATAAAGGCAGCGTTGAAGGATGCCGTCCTCACGCAAGATGGTCTGGTTGAAGAAATTACTCAAGATGATTTGATCATTGCCGGATTAATTGGCGGCGAAGGAGCGAAACAACGACGAATCGAGCTTGGCAAGTTATTAAAAATCGGCTATACGAACGGCAAACAGTTGCATAAACGCCTAATGATGTTTCAAATTGGCAAGGAGGAGTTTGCTCTAGCCTTAAGGGTGATAAACAAAGAGGAGGAAAAACATGGATAAGGACATAGCGACCCCGATAAGAACGCGAGCAATATTAGAAAAGTATGGATTTTCCTTTAAAAAAAGCTTAGGGCAAAATTTTCTAATTGATCCGAATATCTTAAAGAAAATCGTTAGTTTTGCTGAGTTAGATAAAAATTCAGGTGCTATCGAAATTGGCCCAGGAATTGGTGCTTTGACGGAACAATTAGCACGCACAAGCAAAAAGGTCGTTGCTTTTGAAATTGACCAGCGCTTATTGCCCATTTTAAATGATACATTATCGCCCTATTCTAATATAAAAATTATTCATCATGACGTACTGAAGGCTGATGTTAAGACTGTTATGCAAGAGGAGTTTGCCGAAGTAAGTGATGTGATGGTTGTTGCCAATCTGCCTTACTATGTGACAACCCCGATTATCATGAAACTGCTCGAGGATCAGCTGCCTATCCGTGGGATTGTTTGTATGTTGCAAAAGGAGGTAGCCGACCGAATTTCTGCCCGGCCAGGGACGAAGGATTATGGGTCGCTATCGATTGCTATTCAATATTATACTGAAGCTGAGACGGTCATGATTGTTCCGAAAACAGTTTTTATGCCGCAGCCTAATGTGGATTCAGCTGTCATTCGTCTAACAAAGCGCAATCGTCCCGCAGTAGCTGTAATAGACGAAAGGTTCTTTTTCCAAGTGACGAAGGCTAGTTTTGCTCAAAGGAGGAAGACGCTGCTGAATAATTTAACGAGCCAGCTGCCAGAAGGCAAACAAAAAAAGGAAGACATTCTCAGGGCACTTCAAGTAAGTGAGATTGATCCAACAAGACGAGGCGAAACTCTATCACTGCAAGAATTTGCTACCTTAAGTGATGAATTATATCCCTATTTTCACTAAGACCTATACAGGTCTTTTTTTCACATTGTCGCATATTTTCGCATAGCCTATGAAAGGAAACGATATTGAGGCTATTTTTTGTCTAGCTTGGAGTGACGGCCGTGGATATAAAAATAAATGATATTGTTGGAAGACGTTCTTATAACTGTGATTTGCTTTTTCGGGTGATGGAAATCCACACTATTAAAGGTGAAAAGATTGTATTTCTATATGGCGAGGATTTTCGCTTGTGTGCAGATGCACCTTATGATGATCTGATTGTGATGAACCAAATGGAGCGACAAAGGGTGCAGCAGGAGTATCGTAAACTTGAAGAGCAATCGTTACAGCTTTTTACTCAGGATGTTCATTTACTCAGAGAGAGGCAGGAGTATGCAGCAACAGGAGGATATGCAAAACAGAGCAGCTATTTTCAAATACCGGGAAAAGTACTGCATTTAGATGGTGACCCCACCTATTTAAAAAAATGCTTAACTCTGTATGAAAAAGTAGGTGTGCCTGTTTTAGGGATTCATTGTAATGAAAAGGAAATGGCAGGGAAAATCGGCGGGTTAATTGATTATTATCGCCCAGATATAATAGTCATCACCGGACATGACGCCTATTCTAAAGCAAAAGGAAAAATGAATGATTTGAATGCTTATCGTCATTCAAAACACTTTGTCCAGACTGTTAAAGAGGCAAGAAGGAAAATACCCCATCTTGACCAATTAGTTATCTTCGCGGGAGCATGCCAATCCCATTTTGAGTCATTGATCCATGCTGGTGCCAACTTTGCTAGCTCACCATCGCGAATCAATATACATGCTTTAGATCCAGTCTATATTGTCGCCAAGATTAGCTTTACTCCATTTATGGAACGAATTAATGTATGGGATGTTTTGCGGAATACTCTGACTGGAGAGAAGGGATTAGGTGGAATTGAAACTAGAGGTGTTTTAAGGACAGGAATGCCTTATCATCCTGTGGAAGAAGAATAGTTTTTTTAGGACGGATAGGGGGTACGGCCTTTCCAAACACATAATATTACCTGCCCCCATTTCATTTTTTTTTGATACATATTCCGCATTATTAAGGCAAAACTAAAAATGTTGAAATTCAGAAAAAAAAGTAGAAAAAAATATATTGACAAAGTTTTTGTCGGACTGATATAATTTATATTTTTGTTTTGACATATAGGTGTAAAAGTGTTATACTTAACATTAGTGAGGTGGACTGAATGACTAAAACCTTAGCAGATATCAAGAAAGCCCTTGATTCTAATTTAGGGAAGAGACTGTTATTAAAGGCAAACGGAGGCCGTCGTAAAACAATTGAACGTTCCGGTGTACTTGCCGAAACCTATCCTTCAGTTTTTGTAATTGAATTGGATCAGGAGGAAAATGCTTTTGAACGCGTTTCCTATAGCTATGCTGATGTGCTAACGGAAACAGTTCAAATAACCTTTTACGAGGATACAGTAGGACATGCAGCGTTAAGTTAGAATAGAGGCAACGGGCAGCAGTAAACCAAGCGTTTGCTGCTTTTTGCTATTTACAAGGAATTTTTTGGCGATTATGAAAGGTTGATGAACTCTCCATACTAAAACTACTGTGGTATGAAGGGAGTTGTTTCGTTATGGGCAGAAGAAGAGGCGTGATGTCCGACCGATTTAAAGAGGAACTTGCAAAAGATCTTGGTTTCTACGATGTTGTCCAAAAGGAAGGTTGGGGTGGCATTCGCGCAAGAGATGCAGGGAATATGGTGAAGCGGGCTATCGAACTCGCTCAGAAGCAAATCGCTAATCGGAACCCTCAATAGTATTTCGTCCTAAAGAAAACAGTCGCTTACTAACTCTAAATAAAACATCTACCACAGTTGACCGGGATGTATCTCCCGGTCAAGATTATTTTTCGCGCTTTTACGCTGGAAATTCTCATGGTAAAATGATAATCTTAATAACTTTTCCATTCTAATACGTCTGACAACGTTCATTTTGTGGTAAAATAGGACAAAAAATGATACGGAAAATAACGGTTAACTGAAAAGGAATCCTTTGCTGTGCTAGTTGTGGATTTTGTTAGTAATGAACCGGATAATTTTTAAAGTAGGTGGACGAGCGTGAAGCTATTAGTCAAGGCGCCAGCGAAGATTAATTTAGCGTTGGATGTTTTACATAAACGACCTGATGGATATCATGAGGTTGAAATGATTATGACCACGATTGATTTAGCTGATCGGGTTGAATTATCTTTATCGCATGATAATAAAATACATATACTTTCCCATAATCGATATGTTCCAGATGACCAGCGAAATTTAGCTTATCAAGCAGCACGGCTGTTAAAGGAGCGTTTCCAAGTAAAACATGGAGTTATCATTTCAATTGAAAAAACAATTCCGGTTGCCGCCGGATTAGCGGGCGGCAGCAGTGATGCTGCAGCTACTTTAAGGGGGCTAAATAAGCTTTGGAATCTTGGGTTAGCCATTGATCAATTAGCCGAACTCGGAAGTGAAATCGGCTCAGATGTCTCCTTCTGTGTGTACGGCGGTACGGCATTGGCGAGGGGAAGAGGGGAATGCATCACCGCACTTCCAGCCCCGCCAACCTGTTGGGTTATCTTAGCAAAGCCATTTATCGGTGTTTCGACTGCTGAAGTATATCGCCGCTTGCAAATTGACGGAGTTCAGCATCCAAATATACAGGCGATGATGGAAGCAATCCATCAACATAGCTATCAAAGGGTATGTGAAAATGTCGGCAATGTTCTCGAAGATGTAACATTAAATCTTCATCCTGAAGTAGCACAGATAAAGGACCAAATGAAACGGTTCGGAGCAGATGCGGTATTGATGAGCGGGAGCGGGCCGACAGTTTTTGGGTTGGTTCAGCACGATTCCAGAATGCATCGAATTTATAATGGTTTACGAGGATTTTGTGACCAAGTTTTTGCAGTAAGAATGCTTGGAGAACGACATACACTTGATTAAAGACGCACATTAATAGTATTCTTTTAATAGAATATACGGTTTTTTGGAGGATTGCTATGAAGTTTCGCCGCAGTGAACGATTAATTGATATGACGAATTATTTACTAGACCATCCACGTCAGCTAGTGCCACTTACATTTTTTGCCGAGCGTTATTCTTCTGCTAAATCCTCAATAAGTGAAGATTTAGCGATTATCAAAGAAACATTCGAGCAGCGCGGTATCGGGACGTTGCAAACGGTCCCAGGGGCAGCGGGCGGTGTTAAATTTTTTGTGAAGGTCAGCATGGACAAAGCAAGGCCGTTTGTAAAGGAACTTTGTGAGTTAATTGCTGATTCAGATCGGTTGTTGCCAGGAGGGTATTTGTATTTGACAGATATTTTGGGTAATCCCCAAATTGTGCAAAAGGCGGGCCGCATCATTGCCTCTGCTTATGCGGAAACGAATATTGATGTCGTTATGACGATAGCAACAAAGGGAATCCCGCTTGCTTATGCTGTTGCCAGTCAATTAAATGTCCCGGTTGTGATTGTCAGAAGAGACAGCAAAGTAACCGAGGGCCCAACGGTAAGTATAAATTACGTATCAGGCTCAGCCAAGAGGATTCAAACAATGGTTCTTTCTAAACGGAGCATCAAGGAAAACTCTCGGGTATTAATTGTCGATGATTTTATGAAGGCAGGCGGTACAGTTAAAGGCATGATTAGTATGCTTGAGGAATTTAATGCTCATGTGGCCGGGATTGCTGTTTTAGTTGAGGCGGAAAAGACAGAGGAACGCCTGGTCGATACTTATTTATCATTGGTAAAATTATCCGACGTGAATATGAAGGAAAAAATGATTAATGTTCACGAAGGAAATTATTTTATATCCTAGAATGGGGGAAATAATCATGAAGGTAGTTCAAACAAATCAAGCTCCAGCTGCCATCGGACCATATTCTCAAGGGATTATTGCCGGAAATATGTTTTATAGCTCCGGACAAATTCCTTTAACAGCGGAAGGTGAGCTCGTATCTGGCGGTATTAAGGAGCAGACTCACCAAGTATTCCAAAACTTACAAGGAGTCTTAGAAGCTGCTGGGGCTTCGTTAGAAACCGTTGTAAAGGCAACTGTATTTATTAAGAACATGGATGAATTTGCCGCCGTTAATGAGGTGTATGGAGAATATTTCTCCACACATAAACCAGCACGCTCCTGTGTCGAAGTAGCTCGTTTACCTAAGGATGTATTAGTTGAAATTGAAGTAATTGCCGTAGTAAAGTAACTTCTTGGCAATTTGTTATATAGGGTAAAGTTAAAAATATCCTATATTTTTTGTAACTAAAAATCTAAATTTTAAAAATGTTCTCTATTTCGCCCTTATTTTTCGAAAAAATTTAAAAATAAAGAAGGAATCCAACAGAATTTGTTGAATTAATAAACTAGCTTGTTATCATTAGGAAAAGGGTGTGAGCACATGGAAGTTACTGACGTTAGATTACGCCGCGTAAATACGGATGGCCGTATGCGGGCAATTGCTTCAATTACTTTAGATAATGAATTCGTTGTCCATGATATTCGTGTCATCGATGGCAATAATGGCTTGTTTGTTGCAATGCCAAGCAAACGTACTCCTGATGGCGAATTCCGCGATATTGCGCATCCGATAAATTCGGGAACACGCGGAAAAATTCAAGAAGCTGTATTGGCTGAGTACCACCGTTTAGGTGAATTAGAAGTTGAATTTGAAGAAGCCGGAGCTTCCTAAGGATGTACACAACTAGGGCCTTTCTTCGTTGAAGGCTCTTTTTATTGTTTGTAAAATATCACCAACTATACCACTATCTTCTCCAAATCTCCTCTAAAAGATATCCATCATTCCTTGAAATGATTAACTGTTTACGATATATTTTTAATGGATAAAAAGGCAAAAGGGTAAAAAAGCTTATATTGGAGGATTGTCCATGTCTAATCGTTATGCTGTGATTTTAGCCGCTGGACAGGGTACGCGGATGAAATCAAAACTTTATAAGGTTTTACACCCAGTATGCGGCAAGCCGATGGTTCAACATGTGGTCGATCAGATTAACAGACTTAACATAGACGAAATTGTTACCATTATTGGCCATGGTGCTGAAAAAGTAAAGTCACAGTTAGGTGAAATATCACAGTATGCATTGCAGGAAGTTCAGCTTGGTACAGCACATGCTGTTATGCAAGCTGAGAGTATACTAGCCGGAAAAACTGGCGTAACCATTGTCGTCTGCGGTGATACCCCGTTAATCAAAGCTGAAACAATGGAGGCCTTGTTCAGGCACCACGAGGAAAAAAAGGCGAAGGCAACTATTTTAACGGCGAGAATAGCTGACCCAACAGGATATGGACGTATTGTTCGTAATGATGAGGGTTTTGTTGAAAAAATCGTTGAACACAAAGATGCCTCTGAGGCAGAGCGTGAAATTAAGGAAATAAATACTGGAACTTATTGTTTTGATAACCAGGCTCTTTTTGCAGCGTTAACAAAGGTCTCAAATGATAATGTTCAAGGAGAATACTACTTGCCGGATGTCATTGAAATCCTGAAAAAGCAAGGAGCAGTGGTGTCTGCTTACCAAACAGAGGACTTGGATGAAACATTAGGAGTAAATGACCGTGTGGCATTGGCAGAGGCAGAGCGGTTAATGCGTTCACGGATTAATGAAAGACATATGCGAAACGGGGTCACGATTGTTGATCCTGCTACCACATATATTGAAACTGATGTTGAAATTGGTCAAGACACCGTTATATTCCCGGGATCAATTATTAGAGGAAAAACGAAGATTGGCATGGACTGTCAGATTGGGCCGCATTCGGAAATTGAATCCTGTGAAATTAGTGATGGAACAGTTATCCGTCAATCAGCTGCATTTCATAGTTCAATTGGGTCGGGAGTTAATATTGGCCCATTCGCTCATATCCGTCCGCAATCATCTATTTCTGATGATGTAAAAATTGGCAACTTCGTTGAAATTAAAAAGGCTGTATTTGGCAAGGGAAGTAAGGCGTCACATTTAAGTTATATTGGTGATGCTGAAGTTGGCAGCGGTGTTAATATTGGCTGCGGCTCGATTACCGTCAATTATGATGGAAAAAATAAATATTTAACGAAAATTGAAGATGATGTATTTATTGGTTGTAACTCAAATTTAGTTGCACCGGTAACAATTGGGAAGGGCGCATATGTTGCCGCTGGTTCAACGATTACCAAAGATGTTCCAGGAAAGGCATTGTCCATTGCCCGAGCACATCAAGTGAACAAAGAAAACTACGTAGATAAATTAAATTTTAAGAAATAACATAACGGAGGCCGCGATGTCGAATCAATATTTAGATCCAAAGATTAAGTTATTCAGTTTAAACTCTAATCTGCCTTTAGCGCAAGAAATTGCAAAAGAAATAGGTCTTGAACTAGGTAGATGTGCCGTCCACAGATTTAGTGATGGTGAAATCCAAATCAACATCGAAGAAAGCGTACGGGGCTGCAATGTTTACATTGTTCAATCAACCAGCCAGCCTGTCAATGAAAATCTCATGGAATTATTAATTATGATTGATGCCTTAAAGCGGGCCTCAGCCAAAACGATTAATATTGTTATGCCTTACTATGGTTATGCCCGTCAAGACAGAAAGGCTCGTTCACGTGAACCGATTACGGCAAAATTAGTGGCCAACCTTTTGGAAACTGCTGGGGCGACAAGGGTATTAACGCTTGACTTGCACGCGCCGCAAATTCAAGGTTTCTTTGATATCCCGATCGATCATTTAATGGGTGTACCAATTCTTTCTGACTATTTTAAAAATCGTCAATTAAACGGTGATATCGTGGTAGTATCTCCGGACCATGGCGGAGTAACCAGGGCAAGGAAAATGGCAGAACGTTTGAAGGCGCCAATTGCTATTATTGATAAGCGCCGTCCAAGACCTAATGTGGCAGAAGTCATGAATATCGTTGGTAATATCGAAGGGAAAACAGCTATTTTGATTGACGATATTATTGATACTGCAGGCACCATTACACTTGCGGCTAATGCTTTAGTAGAAAATGGTGCTAAAGAAGTATACGCAAGCTGTACACATCCGGTTTTATCAGGACCAGCAATCGAACGAATTCAAAATTCAAAAATTAAAGAGCTGATTGTTACTAACTCGATTTCCCTTCCGGAAGAGAAAAAGATTGAAAAAATTAAAAGTCTATCAGTAGCTCCGTTAATTGCGGAAGCTATTATTAGAATTCACGAAGAACAATCTGTAAGCACCCTATTCGATTAATCGTTACGAATTAACCTTTGATTTACCTTGAACAAATTGATGTTTAGACCTTCCTATTTTCGGGCATTTTAAAAAGAGGCTTTATGAAAAAAATAGGAAGGTGAATACACTCATGAGTACTGTTTTACAAGCAAAAGAGCGAAAAGAGTTACGCCGTTCTGAATTACGGAAAATCCGTAGTAACGGGGATATCCCAGGGGTTATTTATGGTGCTAAGGTTGCAAATAAGCCTGTATCTGTCAGTTCAGTTGACTTAACCAAAACGGTTCGACAGGTAGGTAGGAATGGTATTATTTCACTAGATATCAATGGCAATCAAGTAGACGTGATTCTATCTCAATACCAAGAAGACCCTATTAAACAAAATATTATCCATGTGGATTTTTTTGCAGTCGATAAATCATCGAAAATAACTGTAGATGTAAGGCTTGTATTAACAGGTGAAGCAGCAGGTGTTAAGGATGGCGGGGTTCTTCAGCAGACCATGCATGAGCTGTCGATTACGACGACGCCTGATCAAATCCCGCCGCAAATTGAAGTAGATGTTACTAATCTGCAAGTTGGCGAGACAGCCATGGTAGCAGATATTCTTCATCAAGGTGATTTCACAATAAATCATACTGATGATGAAGTCATTGCCTCAATCTTGCCGCCAAAGCAGGAAGAGGAAATTAACGCTGGTGAACAGCAAGAAGGCGGACACCCTGACAATGAGGAAGGAAGAGAAACAGAGCCTATAGGTAAAGAGTAGGCAGTTTTTTCTCTATACCGGTTGTCTTACTCAGCAGTTCATGATACAGTTGTTCTCTGTCGTTGTGGAGTATAGATTTAGACGTAACCTTTCGTAGGTTACGTCTTTTATCGCATTCAGAATATTGCAGACACAGTTCATTCGGAAAATTTAGAATAAATGAGAGGAGGGACATTAGATGAAGTGTATTGTTGGTTTGGGCAACCCCGGAAAGCAATATGAACATACAAGACATAATGTCGGGTTTGCTGTGATTGATGAATTGTCCACCCGCTTAAATATCCCGTTGACGCAGGCGAAATTAAAAGGAGTATACGGAATGGGTGTGGTTGCAGGTCAGAAGCTTCTCCTATTAAAGCCATTAACCTATATGAATCTATCGGGAGAATGTATCAGGGCGGTGCTCGACTATTACAAAATTGCGCTAGATGACTTGGTCATTATTTATGATGATCTTGATTTACCAGTAGGAAAAATTCGCCTGCGGCAAAAGGGCAGCCCAGGAGGTCACAATGGTATTAAATCAACAGTAACCCATTTGGGGACTCAAGTATTTAATCGAATTCGTATAGGCATTGATCGGCCGGAGCCAGGTGTGGCTGTCCCTGATTATGTTTTAGGAAGCTTCCGCTTAAATGAGCGGCAAGAGATCGAAACGGCTATAGTTAAAAGTGCTGATGCTTGTGAAGCATGGCTTATAAAACCGTTCATCCAAGTAATGAATGAGTACAATCAGTAATGTTTCAGGACTTTGCTACATACAATGGAGAGATAGTAAAGAGATTGTTACAGTAGTGAAGGCAAATGAATAAGTTCCTTCTGTTGCGTTCATACTAATAAAAGTAGATGCAAACTAAGGAGGGACAGGCGTTGGCTGTTCATTACCATTGTCGTCATTGCGGTGTGAAATTGGGAACTATTAATCAGGCATCCATCCATTCGGAAGACCTTGGCCTGCATACCTTAACAGAGCAAGAGAGGCAGGATATGGTCATGTATGACTCATCAGGTGATATTCATATTACTGCCATCTGTGAAGACTGTCAGGAAAGCTTGGAACGAAATCCCGATTACCATCAATATGATTTCCTCATTCATTAACAAGGCTTTGGACTATTTATCCAAAGCGTTTTTCTATTGGTATTATTGGAAAATTTATAAACAATTAATTGATAGTAAGGAAATACAACATAATAGCAACAAGACAAGCGGAACAACAGACGTATCCGCTTATTCTACTAGGGAGGTGGAGAGCCTTTGAATGGTTTAAAATCATTATTCCTTTATCAGGATGATATTCGCGCGTGTATAGCTGGAATAGATGGAGGATTAAAAGAGCAATTAATCGCCGGATTATCCGGCTCTGCTCGGACGGTCTTAACAGCGGCATTGTACGAACAGATGGACCGGCCAATTCTGCTGGTAACGCATAATCTATTACAGGCCCAGAAACTCTATGATGATATTGTCAATCTAGTAAGTGAAAAAGAAGTATATCTATTTCCGGCCAATGAACTGATAGCTGCGGAATTAAGCATTGCTAGTCCGGAACTTAAGGCGCAGCGAATTGAAGCGTTAAATTACTGGAGTAAACATAAAAAGGGAATCTGTATTGTGCCTATCGCTGGGGTGAAAAAGATCCTACCGCCTAAATCATTATGGCAAAAACATCAGCTTACGTTTAAAGTAGGGGAGGATATCAATCTTGAGCACATTTTAGCTGCCTTTGTTGAGATGGGGTATACCCGTCAAGAGATGGTAACCACCCCAGGGGAATTTAGTGTCAGAGGCGGAATTATTGATATTTATCCCCTTACCGAGGCAAATCCACTGCGGATTGAGTTATTTGATACAGAGATTGAGTCTATCCGTTATTTTTCCTTAGAAGATCAGCGGTCTCGAGAGAAAGTAGCGGAGGTACTAATAGGCCCCGCTACTGAGATTCTGTTGGAGCCTCGGCATTACCAGCGTATCATTGACAAACTGGAGACTGGCTTAGCAGCAAGCTTAAGAAAGATAAATGATGAACAAGTAAAAATACAGCTTTCCCAAAACATTAGCTTCGAATTAGAGCAGTTGAAAAATAATCAAAGACCTGAGCAAGTCTTTAAATATGTTTCACTTGCTTATGAAACACCTACTAGTTTACTAGACTATCTGCCAGCAAACGGATTGGTTGTTATTGATGAAATCAGCAGAGTACAGGAAATGAATGATACGCTTGTTAAAGAGGAAGCCGAATGGTATGCGTCACTATTAGCCCAGGGTGAAATTATCCATGATCTTCAGTTATCGCATCAATTACTATCACTTATCCAAAAAAATGAGTTACCACTTGTTTATTTGTCCCTATTTTTACGGCATGTGGCCAATACAAGCCCGCAAAATATTATTAATATTGCTTGTAAGCAAATGCAAAATTTTCATGGCCAAATGCATCTGTTAAAATCAGAAGTTGACCGTTGGATTAAAGGAAATTATGCAGTTGTATTTTTAGGGCCTGATGATGAACGGGTAAAAAAGCTAGAGCGGGTTCTCGAGGATTATCAAATTTCCGCTAGTGTTGTAGACGCAAATCAGCAGCCTATTCCAGGTAAGGCACAGATTATGAAGGGAAGTCTGCAAACGGGTTTTGAATTAACACTGCAAAAAATGGCTGTCATTACGGAAGAAGAATTGTTTAATAAGCGTGTAAAAAAATCAAAACACCGCCAAAAATTATCCAATGCAGAGCGGATTAAGAGCTACTCTGAGTTAAAAGTAGGGGATTACGTTGTCCATGTGAACCATGGAATCGGTAAATATTTAGGAATAGAGACGCTTGTCATTAATGGGGTTCATAAAGATTATCTTCATATCCGTTATCAAGGGACAGACAAGCTCTATGTTCCAGTTGAGCAAATTGACCTTGTGCAAAAATATGTTGGTTCAGAAGGAAAAGAGCCCAAAATATACAAACTTGGCGGTAGCGATTGGAAGAAAGTTAAGCGCAAGGTGCAATCATCTGTTGAAGATATCGCTGATGACCTGATTAAATTATATGCAGAAAGGGAAGCGGCAGTTGGTTATGCCTTCTCTCCTGACGGTGATTTACAACGAGAATTCGAGTCGTCTTTTGCTTATCAGGAAACGGAGGACCAACTGCGCTCCATCGTCGAAATCAAGAAGGATATGGAGCGGGCAAGACCTATGGATCGCCTGTTATGCGGCGATGTTGGCTATGGGAAAACAGAGGTTGCCATCAGAGCTGCCTTTAAAGCAATTACTGATGGAAAACAAGTGGCCTTCCTTGTACCAACAACGATATTGGCACAACAGCACTTTGAGACTCTAAGAGAGAGATTTCAAGATTATCCGATTAATATTGGCATTTTAAGCCGCTTTCGGTCACGAAAGCAGCAAACAGAGACTATTAAAGGGTTAAAGGCAGGGTCAATTGATATTGTCGTTGGTACGCATCGCCTCTTATCTAAAGACATTGTCTACCGTGATTTAGGATTATTAATCATTGATGAGGAGCAGCGCTTTGGCGTTACCCACAAGGAAAAAATTAAAAAGCTAAAAACAAATATTGATGTGTTGACCTTAACGGCAACCCCGATTCCAAGGACACTTCATATGTCGATGTTGGGAGTGCGTGACTTGTCGGTAATTGAGACCCCTCCGGAGAATCGCTTCCCTGTGCAGACATATGTCATGGAATATAATGGCGCACTTGTTCGTGAAGCCATTGAACGTGAGATGGCACGCGATGGCCAAGTCTACTTTTTATATAACAGGGTTGAGGATATTGAACGAAAGGCTGAAGAGATATCCATGCTCGTTCCAGATGCTCGAGTAACCTTTGCGCATGGACAAATGACAGAAAATGAATTAGAGTCCGTGATGATTAGTTTTTTAGCTGGTGAATTTGATGTGCTCGTTAGTACGACCATCATTGAAACAGGTGTTGACATTCCGAATGTTAATACCTTAATTGTCCATGATGCTGATCGCATGGGCTTATCTCAGCTTTATCAGTTGCGTGGTCGTGTCGGCAGATCCAATCGAGTTGCTTATGCATATTTTACTTATCGAAAGGATAAGGTTTTAACTGAGGTGGCTGAAAAGCGGCTTCAGGCCATTAAGGAATTTACCGAACTGGGATCTGGATTTAAAATCGCGATGCGAGACTTATCCATTAGGGGTGCAGGTAATTTGTTAGGGGCACAGCAGCATGGGTTCATCGATTCTGTTGGCTTTGACTTATATTCGCAAATGCTTAAAGAGGCTATTGAAGAGCGCAAGCTAGAACTTGGTGACGTTAATGCTGAGGTGAAGAAATCGGTTGAAATTGATTTAGAAATTGATGCCTATATACCTGATAGTTATATCAAAGATGGACATCAAAAAATTGAGATGTATAAACGCTTTAGGGGTGTTGATACACTGGCTGATGTGGAAGAGCTCCAAGTGGAAATGTTGGATCGCTTTGGAGAATATCCAGATGAGGTTTCATATTTATTCATGATTTCCGAAATGAAGGTAATAGCGATCAACAATGGTGTCGAGTCGATTAAACAGGTTAAACAAGATGTGACCATTCTATTGGATGAAGAGATGACAAATACGATTGACGGCAGTAAGCTATTCCATCTTGGCAGTCAATTTGGCCGCTCGGTCATTCCTGGGATGGAAGGAAAAAAACTAAAAATTATCGTCAATACGAAGGATTACCAGACTGTACAATGGCTTCAAATCGTATTTGAAATGGTGAAAGGAATCCCATTAGCGAAAAAGAGTCAAGAAAATCCAGTTTCTTAACGATTGATATCCATTCATTTAAGCCGTTCACAATGACAAGACAAGGTGTTATTTCCTGTATCTGTGAAAAATTTGTGAATAGAACTTTCTAGATGAAAGATACTAAGTTCAAAGTTGGCGAAGATTTCAAGTAAAGGAAATAAGCGTAGTGTCAAGCTTTAGCCCCTGACCGAGGCGCTTACGCTTTTCTGTTCGCCAAGTTGAAAAATCATCAGATGAAAGTGAGGCAACCTTGAATGAAAGCAACTGGAATAGTTCGTCGAATTGATGATTTAGGAAGAGTAGTTATCCCGAAGGAAATACGCAGAACTTTACGAATTCGCGAAGGTGATCCATTAGAGATTTTTGTGGATCGTGATGGAGAGGTTATATTAAAAAAGTATTCACCTATTAGCGAATTAAGCGATTTTGCCAAAGAGTATGCTGAAGCGCTATTTGATAGTCTTGGTCACCCGGTGTTAATTTGTGATCGAGATACATTTATTGCTGTAGCCGGGAGCTCAAAAAAGGATTATCTAAATAAGAATATTGGGAATTTAGTCGAGAAGACAATGGAAGAGCGAAACTCTGTACTTACTTCCCAACAAAGCGATGTAGCATTGATTGAAGGCAATGAAGAGCCAATCGCCTCTTATACAATTGGACCAATCATTGCAAATGGTGACCCAATTGGGGCTGTCGTTATTTTCTCAAAAGAGGGAACGATGAGCGAGGTTGAGCAGAAGGCAGTAGAAACAGCAGCAGGCTTCCTGGCAAGACAAATGGAGCAATAGGGAAAAAGACGATAGCCACTAGAGCTAAAAAGAAAAGCGGAAACGGCTTGACCATCGCCGTTGGAGCTAGAAAGAAAAGCGGAAACGGCTTGACCATCGCCGTACAAATTGGAAGGGCTTCGACTGAGATAAAGGAAACACGATGAACGAAGTGAATCGATGTTGACTTATCGTAGGGAGGAGGCCTGAAATTTGCTAGGCGATAGCCGTTGGAGCTAGACAAAAAAGACAGCATTTGCTGTCTTTTTTACTGCTCCAAAATGTGATTGAACCTGTGCTATAATACTACTTTAGAGTTTAATTTTGGCAGGTGAACCAATGAAATCCGTACACTCAACAGAGATTTTACTAAAAGGTACGTTTATTTTAACGCTTGCAGCAGTGATTACAAAGGTTCTTAGTGCACTTTACCGGATCCCATTTCAAAATATTGTTGGTGATATTGGTTTTTATATATATCAGCAGGTTTATCCTTTTTATGCAATTGCGGTAGTGCTGGCAACCACAGGCTTCCCAGTAGTCATTTCTAAATTATTAACAGAGCAGTTGGAAAAAGGAAATGATGAAGAATTACGCTTCCAGTTATTTATTTGCTATCTAGTTTTACAATTTATCGGTATTATTTGTTTTATTGTCCTGTTTTTGGGGGCAAATCAAATTGCGGAATGGATGAACGATAGCAAATTGGCCATTCTTATTAAGGTGGCAGCCGGTGTTTTTTTAACATTTCCGATTGTGTCTGTATTACGGGGATACTTTCAGGCTACTGGCAATATGATTCCAACGGCCTGCTCACAAGTAGGGGAACAGACCGTTCGAATTGCAACCATTTTGTTCATCGCGTTTCTATTTGTGGACAGAGGTTACTCCCTATATCATGTTGGCGCCGGCACGATGATTGGCGCGATTACGGGAAGCATCATCGCAGCTATTATTTTGTTTATCTTTCTTTGGACTTATCGTGAATGGAAGTTGCTTATTCCCCAGAAAGAAAGACAACTCCAATTCCGTACCAGAGCTTTACCAGTTATAAAGGCACTTCTTTCACAGGGATTGATGATTTGTCTTAGTGGCATGTTATTAATTTTTATCCAATTAGCAGATTCTTTAAACCTTTACTCGCTATTAACGGCGAGCGGCGTAGAACAGACGATGGCTAAAAGCTTAAAAGGAATATTTGACCGCGGCCAGCCGTTAATTCAATTAGGAACAGTTGCTGCAACCTCTATGTCCCTGACAATTGTTCCGCTGATTACAAGAGAAAGAATAGCAGCAAAGGCAACGTATTTATATGAGAAGATTGTTCTGGCTGTTAAAGTAAGTATCGTCATTGGTATGGGTGCCTCATTTGGGTTATGGGCAATTATTCAACCAACGAATATCATGTTATTTGAAAATGATGTCGGCTCAGACTTATTGAGTGTTCTTAGCTTTGTCATTTTATTTACCTCAATTATTTTAACGATTGGGGCTATCATGCAAGGGATTGGAAGTATGCTATTTCCGGCAACCGCTATTGTGCTGGTTTTTCCAGTTAAATTGGCACTTAATATCATCTTTGTACCATTACTTGGAACAATGGGGGCGGCGGTTTCTTCTATACTTGCATTAGCAATACTATGTATAGTGTTTTATTCGAAATTAAAAAAAATAGTCGCTGCATCACTAGTGCCATTTCGTTTTTGGATGGTAACAGCCGGTTCCACACTAATTATGGTTATCTTTTTAAAAGGGTTTCTCTTGTTAACGGGGGGAATACTCGGTATTCATCATGCTAGTCGAACAGCCGCAGCTATTCAAGCTCTATCAGCTGTTGCTTGCGGCGGCTATGTATTTATGCTCCTGATCATCAAAGGGAAGATATTTCTTGAGGAGGAGCTGGCACTATTTCCGTTTGGAGGTAAATTAATCCATTTGGTATCAGGAAGGGATCAAAGATATGGTAAAAAGAATTGATATTATTGGTATGGGAGCAGGGGATATAACCCAGCTGCAGTTGGGTGTTTACCGTAAATTATTAGCTGCTGACCATCTATTTTTACGAACTAAAGAGCACCCAGTTGTCAGGGAACTAGAAAGAGAAGGGATGAGTTATACCTCTTTTGATGGTATTTATGAAAAATATGACCAATTTGAGGATGTTTACCGAGAAATTGTCGATCTATTACTTCAACATGCTCAAAATGAAGACTTAGTCTATGCGGTCCCAGGGCATCCGCTTGTCGCCGAGCAAACGGTACAATTCCTGATAGAAGACGGTCCAAAACAAGGCATAGAGATTGTGATTAGCGGAGGGCAAAGCTTTATCGATGCAATCTTTACGGCCTTAAAGATTGACCCTGTGGAGGGTTTTCAATTGCTGGATGGAACAGCGCTCAATTCCAATATGCTGCAAGTGAGTCAGCATCTGATAATCAGCCAGGTTTACGATCAATTTACGGCGTCAAATGTAAAATTAACGTTAATGGAAAAATTACCTGATGATTATCAGGTGACCATTGTAACAGCAGCTGGTAGCCGCGATGAAACGGTATCAACAGTTCCGCTATACGAATTGGACCGGAATGTCACACTGAATAATCTAACCTCTGTCTATGTCCCGCCAGTAAACGATGAGCAGATACTGTGGAAAAACTTTCATAAACTGCGGGACATTATTGCTCAATTAAGAGGTCCTGAAGGCTGTCCTTGGGATAAAGAACAAACACATGAGTCACTGAAAAAGTATTTAATTGAAGAAACATATGAGGTTATCGATGCGATTAACAGCGGGGACATTGACCATTTAATTGAGGAATTGGGGGATGTTCTTTTACAGGTGATGCTTCATGCGCAAATTGGCACAGATGAAGGCTATTTTTCAATTGATGACGTGATTGAGGGATTGTCAGCAAAAATGATCCGCCGTCATCCTCATGTCTTCGGAAACGGCTCAGCAGCAAATGCCGAAGAAGTTGTCACGAATTGGCAGCAGATAAAGCAACAAGAAAAGGGGAAAGAAGCCTCCGATGAATCAATTGTTAGCGATGTTTCATATGCTCTGCCTAATCTGTTGCGTGCTTATGAATTACAGAAAAAAGCAGCAAAAGTCGGCTTTGATTGGGAGGAAATAACTCCAGCTTTGGCGAAAGTGAAAGAAGAGCTCGAGGAATTCATTGCTGAACTTGATGGTACGGAGGATTGTAGCGAACGGGCCAAACTGGAGTATGGCGATTTATTATTTGCCTTGGTGAATATAGCTCGCTTTTTAAAAATTAACCCCGAGGAGGCTCTATTTGCAACAAATGAAAAATTCATTCGCCGCTTTCAGTTTATTGAACAACGGGTAAATGAGAGCGGTAAAGGCTTTGCAGACTATTCGCTTGATGAGCTAGATCAATTTTGGGATGAAGCGAAACGTAAGGGCATATAGAAAAGGAGTTGAGTTGTAATGCGCTTAGACAAGTTTTTAAAGGTATCGAGATTAATTAAAAGAAGGACATTGGCAAAGGAAGTTTCTGATCAAGGCAGAATCCAAATAAACGGAAAGGAAGCAAAGGCCAGTTCAACAGTTAAAGTCGGCGATGAATTGTCATTAAGACTGGGGCAAAGAAAGATAACGGTACGAATTGAAAGGATTCAAGAGACAACACGTAAGGAAGAAGCAGCAGAAATGTATAGCGTCTTAAAGGAAGAAAGGGTCGGTTCAGGGGATTACGAGGCAGAGTAATCCTGTTCTATTTTTTCATTTCTCACATACAAATGTACAAGATGGTTGTACAAATGATTGTGAGGGATGAAACGATGAGCCAAATTTATGAGCCAAACACAACAAAAGGCAGTATTCCGGATCATGATGTCATCATGCGGGGGAGAAGGCTTCTTGATATTACAGGTGTCAAACAAGTAGAAAGCTTTGACAACGAGGAGTTTCTTTTAGAGACGGTGATGGGGTTTTTAGCAATTAAAGGGCAAAACCTGCAAATGAAGAATTTGGATGTTGAGAAGGGCATTGTTTCAATAAAAGGAAAGATATTTGACTTAGTGTACCTTGATGAACAACATGGGGAGAAAGCTAAGGGCTTCTTTAGCAAGTTATTCAGATGACACTTTCAACCCAATTTATTACGATGCTTTCGATGATAGGCATGGGGTCAATATTTGGCGCCATGTTTGATACGTATCAACGCTTTTTAAAGCGCCCCAAGCGAAAGCAGTGGATTGTCTTTTTTAATGATGTCTTTTTTTGGGTAATCCAGGCTCTTCTTATATTTTATATATTATTCTTAGTCAATCAAGGCGAAATAAGGTTTTATATCTTTCTAGCCCTTTTATGTGGATTTGCTGCTTACCAAAGTTTGCTAAAAGGAATCTATCTCCGAATTTTAGAGGCACTGATTCAAGCTGCTATTAAGATTTACCGCTTTGTCAAAAAAACCCTTCATCTGCTCATTTACCAACCGATAGTTGGTCTTATTCAACTTGTTGTCATGATTGTGTTGGGTTTGGGCAGAGGACTTTGGACACTTGTCACATTTGTTTATCGGGTGATACGCTGGGTATTACACATACTTTTAACAATAGTACAAAGAATCCTGTTAATATTTTGGAGACTTTTGCCGAAAGGCCTTAAAAAACAAGTCGAGAAGTTATATAATAGAATAGCAGGAAATTTCAAGAAAATAGCGAAATACTTTGATAAATGGGTCCAAAAGTGGAAGAAGAGAAAAGAATAAGAAAGGGTAAGGGTCACGATCATGGGAGCGGTAAACCAGAGGAATGTTTCAAAAATACAGACAACCTATGTTCAGCAGCAGGAATATGCAGAAATTGCCTCCGCCAGGAAAAGAAAGTTACTGATTAGACGTCTATCGTTATTTTTTGTTCTTGCATCAATTATTGCTTATCTCATGATATCAAGCCTTCTTTCTCAATCTGCAACATTAGAAGTTAAAGCAGCACAAAAGCAAAAACTTGAGCAGCAATTTACTGAGTTAAAGAAAAAAGAAAGTATTCTAAAAGAGGATATTTTAAAATTAAATGACAAGGAATATCTTGCTAAACTGGCAAGAAAAGAGTACTTTTTCTCAAAAAAGGGCGAAATCATTTTCACAATTCCTGATGATGATAAGGAAAAATGAACCAATACACAGTTATATTGACACTTAATTTTTCCTTTCTGTATAATATAAAGTAAGTATGATTTTTTAAACTTTTAAGGAGGAACATTTTTTTTATGTCAATCGAAGTAGGCAGCAAGTTACAGGGAAAGGTAACAGGGATTACGAATTTCGGAGCGTTTGTGGAGCTGCCGGATGGATCAACAGGGCTGGTACACATTAGTGAAGTTGCTGACAATTATGTAAAAGACATCAATGATCACTTAAAGGTTGGTGATCAAGTCGAAGTCAAAGTCCTTAATGTTGAAAAGGATGGGAAAATTGGCCTGTCAATTAAAAAAGCAAAGGACCGGCCAGAGACAGAAAGAAGGCACTCCCATTCACAACGTCCTCGTCAAGGCAAGGCAAATGACCGCGGAGGCAATAGAACGGAGACCTTTGAATCCAAAATGGCTCGCTTTTTAAAGGATAGTGAAGATCGCCTATCTTCTCTAAAACGAAATACAGAATCAAAACGCGGTGGAAGAGGAGCAAGACGGGGTTAACTTGCTGCTAACTTTTCTAAAATACAGCAGACTTTACAGACAGGTCACCAGTTGACTTGTCTTTTTTACTGTTAACAAAAGGTGCGAGCTATACGCTGGCACCTTTTGTTATGACATAAAACTTGAAATAGTGTCATGAACTTTGAAAAAGGCTCTAAAATAACGACAGCTCATCGGGATACCTACTATTATTTGATTAAATATAGTGAAAACAGTCGAACGAAATAAGGGTTCCTGTTCACTAATTTGACAAACTTTTAAATCTAGTAATCTTATAATAGACAACAACTAGAAAATAGCAGGGGAGTGGTTATATGGAAAAGATAGAACGCGGATTAGTAGAACCAGTCGGTGAAGTAAATCTTCATCCGCCAAGACTTCATTTACGTAATATACTAAAGAAACTACAATCTTTACTAGAAACCCTTTTTCTAAAAAAGGGAATCCTTTTATGTATACTTGGGTTTTTGCTTGGACGTGCGCTCATTTTGGCAAAACTGACCCCATTTAGTCTCCCATTTTTTGCTGTTGTTTACTTAATAAAAAGAGATCGGGCCCCGATTGCCCTTCTTGGATTAATAGCTGGTGCAGCTACCCTGTCATTGGCTAACGCCGCCTTTACCTTTATCATTACTCTTTTCTTTATTCTTGTTTTTCGCGCCAGTCAAAAATGGCTAAAGAGTGAAATGAAGGCGCTGCCCTTCTATGTTGCAGCTATCCTCGGAGCTGGTAAACTTGGGGAGTCATTCATTTTAGCCAAGGAGATTACCTTATATGAGGGGATGATGGTAGGAGTTCAAGCAAGTTTAGCCTTTATTTTAACACTGATATTCTTACAAAGTATTCCGCTGTTTACACTTTATAAAAGAAAGCAGCTATTAAAAACAGAGGAAATTGTTTGTTTAATCATTATGCTTGCTTCTGTTATGACGGGGACAATTGGCTGGAAGGTGTATGATTTATCGGTAGAACATATATTAGCCCGTTATCTAGTAATGGTTTTTTCGTTTATCGCGGGAGCGGCGGTTGGCTCAACGGTGGGGGTAGTAACCGGGCTGATTTTTACACTTGCAAGTGTCTCCAGCTTCTACCATATGAGTTTATTAGCCTTTACTGGGGTATTAAGCGGTTTACTGAAGGAAGGGAGAAAAATTGGTGTTTCTTTTGGTTTGCTGATTGCTACTCTACTAATTGGCATGTATGGCGAAGGAAATGGTTCGTTACAGCAAATGTTGCTTGAATCTGCGGCAGCTATATCCCTGTTTCTTATCACTCCTCAAGCCTTTACTTCCAAATTAGCAAAATATATCCCTGGAACACCGGAGTATACAGCGGAACAACAGAAATATATGCGAAAAATGCGTGACGTAACCGCACAACGGGTTTCCCAATTTTCGAGTGTGTTTAATGCACTTTCCAAAAGCTTTTCACAAATGGATATGCTGTCCAAGGAAGATGAAACTGAACGGGAACTGGATTATTTCATGAGCAATGTTACCGCAAAATCTTGTCAAACCTGTTTTAAAAAAGAACAGTGTTGGGGAAAGAACTTTACCACAACCTATGCAGCGATGGAAGAAATTATTCATGAAATGGATCGCAATGATGGCGTAATCTCCTTGAGGGCTTCAAGGGAATGGGAAAAAATTTGTTCTCGTCCTAAAAAGGTTTATGATACGATTGGCCAAGAGCTGACCTTTTTTCAAGCTAGTCAAAAGTTAAAGAAAAAGGTCCAAGAAAGTCGCCAATTAGTTGCCGACCAGCTATTAGGTGTATCGGAAGTAATGGACAATTTTGCCAAGGAGATTCAGAGGGAACGAGAAAATTATTATAAGCAGGAAGAGCAGATTATGGAGGCCATCTCCGGGTTTGGAATTCAAATCGATCATGTAGAGATCTACAGTCTTGAACCGGGAAATATCGATATTGAAATGGCAGTGCCGTTTTGCAATGGCTATGGAGAGTGTGAGAAATTAATCGCTCCGATGCTTACTGATATACTTGGCGAAACAATTGTAGTGAAAAAGGAGGAATGCGCCGCTCATGCTGGGGGTTTTTGTCATACGACATTTAGATCGTCTAAAGCGTATACCGTTGAAACGGGATTTGCCCATGCAGCAAAGGATGGCGGTCTCATTTCTGGTGATAGCTATTCAACCATAGAGCTGGGCTTTGGTAAAGTTGCGCTTGCCATTAGTGATGGAATGGGAAATGGTGAGCGAGCTCATTATGAGAGTAAGGAAACATTACAGTTATTGCAAAAAATTCTCCAAACAGGGATTGAAGAGAAAATCGCGATTAAATCCGTAAATTCGATTCTTTCGTTACGAACGACAGATGAAATCTTCTCCACATTAGACTTGGTTATGATTGATTTAAAGAGTGCTGGTGCTAAATTTTTGAAAATTGGCTCAACTCCCAGTTTTATTAAACGGGGAAATAAGATTATAAAAATTCAAGCTAGTAACTTGCCAATGGGTATACTCCAGGAGTTTGAGGTAGATGTTGTCAGTGAACAATTAAAAGCTGGCGACTTACTAATTATGATGAGTGATGGGGTGTTTGAAGGGCCAAAACATGTGGAAAATTACGATTTATGGATGAAGCGGAAATTACTTGAATTAGAAACAGATGACCCTCAAGAAATAGCTGATTTAATTCTTGAGGAGGTAATTCGCTCCCGCTCTGATATGATTGATGACGATATGACGGTCGCGGTGGCGAAGCTTCGTCATAACACCCCAAAATGGGCCTCCATTCCCATTCCTAAACATAAACGCTGGGCCTAATTAATTAATTTACCCTTAAAGGGCAACTTTTATGTATAAATCCTTTCCACAAGGACGAAAATGGTAACAATTACATGGCGTGGAGGGAGAAGCTTTATGTACACAGGGAAAATTCGTCAAATATTGCTTATAACAGATGGTTGTTCTAACCAGGGTGAAGACCCGATTGCAATGGCGGCACTTGCCAAGGAACAAGGAATTACCGTAAATGTGATTGGCGTTATTGACCGTGATGTAATTGATGAAAAGGGAATGACGGAAATAGAAGGCATCGCTCTGTCCGGAGGCGGAGTAAGTCAAATTGTTTATACACAGCAACTTTCACAAACGGTTCAGATGGTCACGCGCAAGGCTATGAATCAAACCATTCAAGGAGTGGTAAATCGGGAATTGCAGCAAATTTTAGGGCGTTCACAAACAATGGAGAATCTACCCCCGGACAAGCGCGGTGAGGTCATGGAGGTTGTTGATGAACTAGGTGAGACGGTTGATTTAGAAGTACTAGTTCTAGTTGACACAAGCGCAAGTATGAAGCATAAACTTGAGACGGTCAAAGAAGCCCTGCTTGATCTGTCTCTTAGCTTGACAGCACGGACAGGAAATAATACATTTTCAGTGCAAGTATTTCCCGGGAAAAAGAATCATGTCGAAAAATTGCTGGACTGGACACCAAATCTTAAAAGCTTGACGAGTATTTTCCCCCAATTGTCCACGGGTGGAATTACACCAACAGGACCTGCATTACGAGCGGCGCTGTCCTCATTTGAGCAAAAAAGTTCATTAAGGAGCCTTTTATCAGATGATGATGAATCATACTTCGAAGAATCAGTCTAAAGTGAATCCTGGAACAGTGATAACGGGAAAGTGGCATGGTAATCAGTACGTCGTTATGAAGGAATTAGGCTCGGGAGCAAATGGTATTGTATATCTGGCTAAATTCAAAGGAATGTACGCAGCTTTAAAAATGAGTGATAGTGGGATGTCGATTACTTCTGAGGTAAACGTACTAAAATCCTTTGCAAAGGTCCAGGGGTCTCAGTCCCTTGGGCCTTCTTTGCTTGATGTTGATGATTGGCAAACGAGATATGGGCTGACTTCTTTTTATGCAATGGAATATATCAAAGGGCCAGATTTGCTTACATTTATACAGCAAAAAGGAAGAGCGTGGGTGCCGATTTTATTTCTTCAGTTGCTAAATGATTTAGCTCAGCTTCATTCTCATGGCTGGATTTTTGGTGACTTAAAACCGGAAAATTTAATTGTATCTGGTCCTCCGCCGAAAATAAGATGTATTGATGTAGGGGGTACAACAAAACAAGGAAGGTCCATTAAGGAATTTACTGAATTTTTTGATCGTGGTTATTGGGGGCTCGGTTCAAGGAAAGCGGAAGTAACCTATGATTTATTCGCGGTTGCCATGATTATGATCAATACGGCTTATCCCAAGCGCTTTTTGAAGTCAGAAGGCGGAATCGTTCAGCTTAAACAAGCCATTAAGAAAAGTCCAGACTTACATCCGTTTGAAAATGTTATTGTGAATGCACTTCAAGGCCGCTATCAGAATGCTAATGAAATGCGTCAAGCACTTCTGAACTGTTTATCTAAATCTAATAGTCCAAAAGAGAAAAGTGCAATGCGGCAGTCGAAACAGTCAAATCGGATGACTAAAACTAATGTATCGAACCAGCAGTCTATCAATCGTCCGCATGGCAAACACCAGCCATTGACTAGGCAGCGATATCGCAAAAACAAGCGAAAACGTCACTTGCTGGAATATGTTGTAATTTCAATTGTAGCGGGACTTTTTTATTCGCTATATATTTTGATAAAACTTCAATAAAATAATGAAACTTCTTAGAGAGCAAAACGTATAAAGTAATGATTGTTGATCAGGAAATTTTTTTATCGCATTGGGAAACCTATGTTTTGAAACATATTGAAAGAAAGTAGTAAACTAGATGGTATCTAATAGTTAAGGAAGAGTGTATTTTATGTTGGAAACAAAGGTGAGGGACTTTCTTTTTCAACACGGATTCAACTTAGAAAATAAACGCATTGTTGTGGGAGTTTCAGGAGGTCCAGATTCATTAGCTCTTCTTCATTATTTACTTTGCAATCGGGATAAAAACAATTTATTTATCGTTGCTGCACATATTGATCATATGTTTCGGGGACAGGAATCATATGAAGATGCGATGTTTGTCAGCAATTTTTGTAAACAGCATCAGATACCGTTTGAAATGAGCAGAGTAAACGTACCAGAATTGATGCAGGAGACTGGAAACAGTCCAGAGACTGCTGGGCGCGAAGCAAGGTATGAATTTTATGCTGCCATCATGGCAAAGCATAATGCCTCATATGTTGCTCTCGCACATCATGGAGATGACCAAATAGAAACGATATTGATGCGTTTGACCCGAGGGAGTACGGGAATGGCGAGGGCGGGTATCCGCTTTTTGCGCCCGTTTCAATCAGGGATGATTTTTAGGCCTTTTCTATGTGTAACAAAGGCTGATATAAACCAATATTGTCAAAGACATCAGCTTGATCCGAGGATGGATCCAAGTAATCAAGAAGGGGTGTATAGTCGGAATCGATATCGTTTGCAAGTGCTCCCATTTTTAAAACAAGAAAATCCGCAAGTGCATGAACAGTTTCAGCGTTTTAGTGAGGATTTATTGACAGATGAATCGTATCTGCAGGAATTAACTGTCCACGAAATGAATAGAGTAATGAGAAACAAAGTATCGTCAGAAATAACGATTGATATTACTCGTTTTTCACAGATGCCTTTACCTTTACAAAGGAGAGGGATTCAACTAATATTAAACTATCTTTACAAAGAAAAACCAACTGCTCTTTCTGCATTACATATTGATCAAGTATTTCATTTAATCAATCATGGCAAGCCGTCTGGAAAACTGGATTTCCCTGAAGGGCTAAAGGTGTACCGATCCTATGGCGATTTAACGTTCTCATTCCATGGAAGCAAGCAAGATGCCAAACCATTCTACGTGGTCATGGATGAACCAGGGGATGTGCAATTACCGAATGGAGCCCGGATACAAATTACCTGTACTAATCAGGAGATATCGCAGCCTCGTTCGAAAGTTGCTCTATTTGCAGCTGACCGTATTAAATGGCCGATTATTATTCGTACAAGGAAAACTGGTGATCGAATGACGGTTAAAGGGATGCAAGGTACAAAAAAGTTAAAGGATATTTTTATTAATCAAAAAGTCCCGCTTCAAGAACGAAATACATGGCCTGTAGTGACAGATGGAGAGGATTGTATTATTTGGCTTCCGGAAATCAAAAAGTCAGCACTGGAAGGTATACAGCCAACAGCAAAGTACTATATACAACTAACATATGATAAGTAAACATCTTCTAGGGGGCACATGTATGATGAACAACGATATTGAAAAAGTCTTAGTAACAGAAGAAGCAATTCAAGAAAAAATTAAGGTATTAGCAACACAGTTGACTGAAGAATACCGTGATAAATTTCCATTGGCAATCGGGGTATTAAAGGGAGCCATGCCGTTTATGGCTGATTTGTTAAAACGGATGGACTGTTACCTGGAAATGGACTTTATGGATGTGTCAAGCTATGGCACTGCTCTTGTATCCTCGGGTGAAGTCAAGATTCTTAAAGATTTGGATACATCAGTTGAAGGCAGAGATATTTTAATTATTGAAGATATCATTGACAGCGGATTAACGCTAAGTTATCTTGTTGATTTATTCCGTTATCGAAAAGCAAAATCAATTAAAATTGTTACGCTGCTAGATAAACCAACCGGTAGGAAGAGCAATATAAAAGCAGATTACGTAGGTTTTATCGTGCCAGATGAATTTGTTGTTGGCTACGGACTCGATTATTTGGAGAAATACCGTAATCTCCCATATATTGGGGTTTTAAAACCGGAAGTCTATAGCAATAATGAATAAAAAATCCCAATAATAGTGTTTGTTAAGGTGCAAATAACCCCTTATAGCTAAGGGTAATTTCTTGAAATTGTCAGAATTTCTATGCTACTATTTTATATAGTCTGTTTTAACGCGGGAGGAGGTAAGAGATGAATCGGATTTTCCGTAACACCATCTTTTATTTATTGATATTTTTAGTAATTATTGGCGTCGTAAGCTTCTTTAATGGAAATAACGAGCCCACTGATCATATTTCATATGATAAGTTTGTCACACAGTTAGAAAATGGTGAAGTCAAATCATTTTCCATGCAACCAGAACGCGGTGTGTTTGAAGTTCGTGGAGAATTGGAAGCAGGAAATAAAAAGTTTATCACCTATATCCCAAACAGTGAGAAAATTTTAGATCGAATTGATAAGGCTGATTCAAAGGTTGAAGTTATGCCAGCTAAAGAAACAAGTGGCTGGGTAACCTTCTTTACATCGATTATTCCATTTGTGATCATCTTTATTTTATTCTTCTTCTTACTGAATCAAGCGCAAGGCGGCGGCAGCCGTGTAATGAACTTCGGCAAATCAAAAGCGAAGCTGTACAATGATGACAAGAAAAAGGTACGTTTTAGAGATGTAGCTGGTGCTGATGAAGAGAAGGCAGAATTGGTCGAAGTTGTTGAATTTTTGAAAGACCCGCGGAAATTCTCTGAACTTGGTGCACGGATACCAAAAGGCGTTCTCCTTGTAGGACCTCCGGGAACTGGTAAAACATTGCTTGCTCGTGCAGTAGCAGGTGAGGCAGGAGTACCATTCTTCTCCATTTCCGGTTCAGACTTCGTTGAAATGTTTGTTGGGGTCGGTGCATCCCGTGTTCGTGATTTGTTTGAAAATGCGAAGAAAAATGCCCCATGTATTATTTTTATCGATGAGATTGATGCTGTCGGCCGTCAGCGTGGAGCTGGTCTTGGCGGCGGTCATGATGAACGTGAACAAACATTAAACCAATTGCTTGTTGAAATGGATGGATTCGGGGCAAATGAAGGAATTATTATCATTGCAGCTACCAACCGTCCCGATATTTTGGATCCAGCATTATTGCGTCCGGGCCGTTTTGACCGGCAAATTACAGTTGACCGTCCAGATGTTAACGGTCGTGAAGCCGTGCTCCGTGTTCATGCCCGTAATAAGCCGTTAGCAGAGTCTGTGAATTTAAAAAATATTGCGATGAGAACACCTGGATTTTCCGGTGCAGATTTAGAAAACCTCTTAAACGAAGCGGCGCTAGTTGCTGCCCGACAAAATAAGAAACAGATTGATATGATTGATATCGATGAGGCAACCGATAGGGTTATTGCCGGTCCAGCGAAGAAGAGCCGGGTTATTTCTGAAAAGGAACGTCGAATTGTTGCTTTCCACGAAGCTGGTCACACAGTCATTGGCTTAATTTTGGATGAAGCTGATATGGTCCACAAGGTAACGATTGTTCCTCGAGGTCAAGCAGGTGGTTATGCCGTGATGCTACCAAGAGAGGACCGCTACTTTATGACCAAGCCGGAACTGCTTGATAAAATCGTTGGCTTACTTGGCGGCCGCGTTGCCGAAGAAGTTGTCTTTGGTGAGGTAAGTACAGGTGCTCATAACGACTTCCAACGTGCTACGGGGATTGCCCGCCGTATGGTTACTGAATTTGGGATGAGCGATAAACTTGGTCCCTTACAATTTGGCCAAGGTCAAGGCGGTCAGGTATTCTTGGGTCGTGACCTTCATAATGAGCAAAATTACTCAGACGCAATTGCCTATGAAATTGACCTTGAAATTCAGCGATTTATTAAAGAATCCTACGAGCGATGCCGGAAGATTCTTACCGAAAATCGCGATAAGCTCGACCTTATTGCGACTACACTTCTAGAGGTAGAAACATTAAATGCTGAACAGATTAAGTATTTAGTGGAGAATGGTCGCTTACCGGAAAAAAATGAGAAGCTTGAGGCAGTTCAGATTGGACCGAAAAAGCCAGATGACCTCAAAGTCAATATTAATAAAATGAAGGAAGAGGAACCTAAAGAAGAGAAATCATTTTTAGATACTCCTCCAGATGAGATTGACTATAATAAATAATTACTACAGAGCGCTTTTTATAAGGCGCTCTGTTTTTTCATCTCTTGTGAATTATGATATGATGTGCATGAAAAAAGAAAAATTCTCATAAAAAAGTGAGTGATAGGGTTGATTTTTGTTTTCGACGTTGGCAATACAAATATGGTACTCGGTGTATATAAGGATGATGAGCTTACACATCACTGGCGGATTGAAACGAGTAGAAATCGGACTGAAGATGAGTTTGCGATGAGCATAAAGGCATTATTTGAACATGCTGGACTATCCTTTGCTGATATAAACGGTATTATTATTTCCTCGGTAGTACCGCCAATCATGCTGGCATTAGAACGAATGTGTCAAAAATATTTTCATATAAAACCACTTGTCGTTGGTCCGGGGATTAAAACAGGTTTAAACATTAAATATGAAAACCCTCGAGAAGTTGGAGCCGACCGAATTGTTAATGCCGTCGCTGCCATTCATGACTATGGAAGTCCGCTGATTATTGTTGATTTCGGCACAGCTACGACATATTGCTATGTTAATGAACAGCGCCAGTATATGGGTGGAGCGATTGCGCCAGGAATAGGCATTTCAACAGAGGCGCTTTATTCTAAAGCAGCTAAACTGCCGCGAATTGAAATCGCTCGTCCTGAAGGGGTTATTGGTAAAAATACTGTTGCCGCTATGCAGGCTGGAATTGTCTATGGATATGTTGGACAAGTAGAAGGAATTGTCAAGCGAATGGCGGATCAAGGCAAGCAGAGACCGACTGTGATTGCTACTGGCGGATTGGCACCACTAATTGCCAATGAAACAACAGTAATCGATGTTGTTGATCCATTTTTAACGTTAAAGGGATTACTGCTTATCTATAAACGAAATGTAGGGAATTCTAAGGAATAGCAGCGAGAAAGGGGCAAAATGAATGAGTGATTATTTGGTAAAGGCTTTAGCATATGACGGAAGTATTAGAGCATATGCTGTTCGAACCACTGAGACAGTTAGTGAAGCGCAGCGTCGTCATGCTACTTGGCGAACGGCTTCTGCGGCATTAGGCAGGGCAATGACGGCAGGGGTTATGATGGGTGCGATGTTGAAGGGCGACGAAAAGTTAACAATAAAAATTGATGGTGGCGGGCCACTTGGTCCCATCCTCGTTGATGCGAATGCGAAGGGTGCTGTACGTGGTTATGTAAGCAATCCCCATGTTGACTTTGAAGCAAATGAACATGGAAAGCTCGATGTCCGCCGTGCAGTCGGGACAGACGGCTTGCTCGTTGTTGTCAAAGATGTAGGGTTGCGTGATTTCTTTTCAGGACAAGTCCCGCTTGTTTCTGGAGAACTTGGTGAGGATTTTACCTATTATTTTGCAACTTCTGAACAAACACCTTCATCTGTCGGTGTCGGGGTTCTGGTCAATCCAGATGACAGCATCTTAGCAGCGGGTGGTTTTATTCTGCAAATTATGCCAAGGACGGAAGATGCAATCATTACGAAGCTAGAAGAACGGTTAAAAACAATTGCACCGATTTCATCACTAATTGAACAAGGTCTGAATCCTGAACAAATTCTCGATGAATTATTTGGACAAGAGAATGTAAAAATCATTGAAACAATGCCAGTGAAGTTTCAATGCAACTGCTCAAAACAGCGTTTTTCCGATGCGATTGTCGGCTTAGGGAAACACGAGATTAGGGCGATGATTGAGGAAGATGGCCAAGCAGAGGCCCATTGTCATTTTTGTAATCAAAAATATCTTTTTTCAAAAGAAGAATTAGAGCAGCTTGAGCAAGAGGCAAAATAGGGTTGTCATACCAGCAGGGTACTT
Organism: Bacillus rubiinfantis; assembly: GCA_000752035.1. Classification (GTDB taxonomy): domain Bacteria; phylum Bacillota; class Bacilli; order Bacillales; family Cytobacillaceae; genus Neobacillus; species Neobacillus rubiinfantis. The sequence goes on from CCFE01000016.1 coordinate 227,182, forward strand.
TGTACACAGAAGAGTCCTTCTGTGTTTTCTTTTATAACTCTTTATGAAATTTCAGATTAAACCGATTGACAAAACAAGCTTTAAGTTGGTACATTATAAGTATATAAATCCAATAAAATTACTCGGAATAGGGGTGCTTTAGCATGGGTCGTGTTGCAAATTCAGTAGTTGAATTAATCGGTCAAACACCAATTGTTAAGCTCAATAGGATTGTAGATGAAAACAGTGCAGAGGTTTATTTAAAATTAGAATACTTTAACCCAGGAAGCAGTGTAAAAGACCGTATCGCTTTAGCAATGATTGAAGCTGCTGAGGAGCAGGGTCTAATCATGCCTGGTAAAGATACGATTATTGAACCAACAAGCGGTAATACTGGAATTGGGCTGGCAATGGTGGCAGCAGCTAAAGGTTATAATGCTGTGTTCGTTATGCCTGAAACAATGAGTTTGGAAAGAAGGAATTTGCTGCGCGCTTATGGTGCCGAGCTTGTGTTAACACCAGGAGCGGAAGGAATGAAAGGTGCAATTGCGAGAGCAGAGGCATTAGCTGCAGAAAAAGGCTACTTTATGCCGCAGCAGTTTAAAAATGAGGCAAATCCTGAAGTCCATAAAAGAACAACAGGTCAAGAGATTGCAGCCCAGATGGATCAGCTAGATGCATTTGTATCGGGGATTGGTACAGGTGGAACTATCTCAGGTGCAGGAAGTGTATTGCGGGAAAAATTCCCGAATGTAAAAATTGTTGCAGTTGAGCCACAGGATTCGCCAGTTCTTTCGGGCGGTAAACCAGGCCCGCATAAGCTTCAAGGGTTGGGCGCTGGATTTGTACCTGATACGCTAAATACAGACATTTATGATGAGGTTATCCAAGTTAATACAGAGGAAGCATTTGCAGCATCCCGCCATGCAGCACGGGAAGAAGGGATTCTCGGCGGTATTTCCTCGGGTGCAGCGATCCATGCGGCCTTAAAAGTTGCTAAAGAGTTAGGAACAGGGAAAAAGGTATTGGCCATTATTCCTGACAATGGTGAACGTTATTTAAGTACTGCATTATACCAATATGATGCAGAATAATCTATACAATAGTGAGCCCGGCAATTTGCCGGGCTCATTGTTGTGGTGCGACGGTCAGTCGCACCTCTGCTTAATCCAAACTGCTGTTATTGTGCCTTTCCAGCCACTTTTAACACTGTACGAACATTTAGCTCCACACCTGCAGCAAGAACTTCTTCATTGAAATCAAAATGATCATCGTGGTGACCTGCTGCCCGCTTAGCTCCAAGCATATAATACGTACCTTTTCCACCGTTCTCCTGAACCGTACTTAGTAAATGGGCAAAGTCCTCTGCAGCCCCAAAGTCCATAGACTTCACGATATTTGTAAAATAAGGGATTGCCTGTGCAGACTCCGCGACAATATCGGCAATGTCTAAATCACTTGTGCCGCTGCTTGTTCCACCCATTACCTTGATTTCACAGGTAACATCGTACATTGTAGCTGCCGCTTGGACAATCCGTTTTGCCTCTGCGACCATGTATTGATCGATTGTACTCGATTCGCCTCTTGTTTCTAATTTTATAAGGGCATTTGGTGGGATGATATTTCTGCCTTGACCTGCTTCAAAAACACCGACGTTGATCCGGGAAGCACCTTCGCCATGACGGGAAATAGCATGCAAGTTAAGGGCCGCTGACGCTGCTGCTAACAGTGCGTTTTTCCCTTCTTGTGGTGCTGCCCCGGCATGTGCAGGTTTACCGGTGAAAATGACATCTAATTTCGTCGTTGCTAAGAATTTATTGGTTGCACAAATTAAATCACCGTTATTTTCTGCCTTAAAGCCAATATGGCCGCCAATAATGTAATCGACATCATCGACAACTCCTGCCTCAACCATTGCGCGCGCACCGCGTACCCCTTCTTCACCCGGTTGAAAAATAATTCGAATCTTGCCGCTTAGTTGGTCTTTCATAGAGGCAAGTATTTCCGCTGTACCTAAGCCAATCGTCGCATGACCATCATGTCCGCAGGCGTGCATTGCCTTTGGATTTTTTGAAGAGAAGTGCTCACGATATGGGCGATGATCGTCTGTTTCTACCTCTTGGATATCATTGGAGTCAATATCAAAACGCAAGGCGATAACTGGTCCAGGTCCACAATCTAACTCTGCGACGACACCTGTTTTTCCGCCCTTCATTAATTGCACTAATTCGGGGTCAGCTCCTTGCTCAATCGCCCGTTGCATGCATTTCTCTAAATGTGCCTCGCTAGGGACGCCCATCATTGCCTCTTCAGCGATAATATCGGAATTAAATTTGATAGAATAGCCCCACTCTTTAAGGTAATGAATAATTTTACTAGTTGTTCTAAACTCAGTCCATGCTGGTTCAGGATATTGGTGAAAATCCCGGCGATATTGAATCAATTTATCTTCAATTTTCTTAACACTCTCATTAATAGCGACACTCATTATTCAACAGCCTCCATTGCTAATTTATACATACTATTTAATAGCACAGTAGTACCAGCGGTTAAATCCTCAATTGATGAATACTCGGCAATATTATGGCTTATGCCGTCTTTGCTTGGGATAAAAATCATTCCTACATCTGTAATTGGAACTAAGTTCATTGCATCATGGCCTGCGCCACTATGCATTTGATAATATGGATAGTTCAACGCCGCTGTTTCATTGCGGATCAGTTCTGAAATACGGGAGGAGAGCTGTACCGGCTTCTCATCACTTAAAAAGTCATAAGTAATGGCAACTTCACGACGTTTTTGAATCTCTTCAATAGCTTGCAGCAATAGTTTAATCGCTAATTCTTTATCATCATTATTGATGTCCCTGATATCAATCAATAATTGCGCTTCGCCAGGAATCACGTTCATAGCACCTGGTTTTACTGCTACATTGCCTACAGTTGCTACGGTTTGTAATCCGGTTTTTTCCTTGGCAATTTGTTCGACAGCGAGGATTAGCTCTGAAGCCGCTGTTAAGGCGTCATGACGCATAGTCATGGGTGTATTGCCAGAATGATCAGCCTTGCCGACGACCCTTACAGCTAATCTCGTTGGTGCCGCTATTGCCTGTACGACGCCAATTTGTTTTCCTAACTCTTCCAATACAATACCTTGCTCAATATGCAATTCAATATAGGCGTGATAGTCTCCAAATTGTTTTTTCACAGTCTCCAATGCATCTGGGTCGTAGCCTGAATCCTTTAATGCTTGATATAGTGAAATATCATCTTTATCACACATCGTTTTAATTTTTTCCAGGCTTAATGTGCCTTTCATAAATTTTGAACCAATGGTTGATGATAGAAAGCGGCTTGACTCTTCTGCTGTAAAATTGACCACCTCGATGGGGCGCTCTGTTTCTACGTTTGCATCGTTAAGAGTACGAATAACTTCGAGAGCAGCTACTACACCAGCAACACCATCGTAACAGCCACCTTCTGGAACAGTATCAATATGGGAGCCCATTAACACCGGTGCTAGATTCTGTTTGCCTTCACGTCTACCAAAAATATTTCCGACTGCATCTGTTCTGACCTGTAAGCCGGCTGCTTTCATTTCTTGAATTAGATACTCGCGAGCGTTCATATCTTCACTAGAAAGTGCCAGCCGTGTAACCCCGCCTTGAGGCAATGCCCCAAATTGGTTGATACCTTCTAAATCTTTTGCAATTCGAGTAGCATTAACACCCATGCTTGGCGTTGAAAGGGAAGTTACTAACGACATTTTACCGCCACCTACTGTTAAAATTTAAAAAACTACTATGTAAGCTTTAAAGAGAATCATATTATGGGGAAACCAATCTTAGATTGGTCTCCCCTAAACTTATGCACGTGATATTGTTAAAAATCTTTTAGCAATGGCATTAAGAAAATCGACTGCATTCGGCAGTACTTTTTCATCAATATCAAATTTTGGGTTATGGTGTGGTGCGGGGATATCGGATCCAACTATCATATACGTCGCCTTTCCACCCTTTTCTTGAACGCGTTTAAGCATATAGCTAGCATCTTCACTTCCAGTGGAATTAGCATAACCCTCTATTTTAGCAAAGGTATTTACTTTTTTCGCCTCTTCGGCTGCAGCTGACATTAACTCTTCATCACAGTTTATAGGAATAGCAGCGCCTTTTACTTCTATTTCATAGCTGAGTCCATGCATGGCAGCACTGTGCGTAATAATAGTTCGAACACGTTCTTCTAACTCATTGTTTACACTTTCCGTAAGGGCTCTTGTCTCAATGACCATTCTGGCCTTATCGGGAATGATGTTGGCTCCAGTTCCTCCCTCAAGTATTCCTACATTAATACGTGTAACAGAAGAGCTGAACCGGGGCAGGGCATGGATATTTAACAGTGCTGTTGTTGCACCTAATAGTGCATTCCTACCTTTTTCAGGCTCCGAACCAGCGTGAGAAGAAACGCCATAAAATCTTGCTTCCATTTTGGTAGTCGCAAGGAATCCAGAGGATCCAGTACAAACTTCACCAGAAGGAACCCCGGTACCATAGTGCATTCCAAAGAAATAATCTACATCGTCAAGCATGCCTTTTTGAACGATAGAATACGCACCTCGTACGCCTTCTTCTGCCGGTTGGAATATTAACTTTACGGTACCGGCAAAATCCCCATCTGCTAATCTTTCAGCCAGCACAAGACCAGTAGCAGTGTGAGCATCATGGCCACAAGCATGCATTTGCCCATCATGAAGGGAAACAAAGCCTTCTGTTACAGGAAAATGATCTGCGCTATCGCTTTCTTTTATAGGCAGTGCATCCATATCAAAGCGGAAAGCTACTGTAGGCCCAGGTTCTTTACCTGTTAAAATACCAACTACAGCTGTATGGCCACCCTTCATCTTTTCTAAAATAGTTGCATCAGCACCTAGTTCGAGGGCTCTGTCATATGCTTTTTGTAATTGCTGCTCAGGGGGTACCCCACGACGTGAATCAGAATCCATTGCTTCTTTCCCATATAAAACTTCATAACCCAATGATGTAAGAATTTCGACAACCTTTGCCGCCGTTCTAAATTCAGTAAACCCCACTTCAGGATATTTATGAAAATCCCTTCTTAATGTAATAACATCCATGTTATACTGCTCCATTCGAATTATGTTAGGCGCTAGTAACTCATTAATCAATGCTGATATATGAAGGTTATTTAGCCATTTATTGAGAAAATGACATTAATAGCGCCAAAATGGGTTAGTAGATATCTATAAAAGGATAATCATCGATACAATTGCTGCAATAATCATTCCAGGTGCATTACGTTTTGCTAATTCCATTGGATTAACCTTAGCAATCCCTGCGCAAACAATGGCTGCTCCAGCAATCGGAGACATCGTCCGGCCTAAGGCACCGCCTAGGGCTGCGATACTACCCATATTTACAGGATCAACTCCAAATTGTGCAGCAAGTGGTGTAACGGCTTCATTAAAGGCAAAGGCAGCAGCATCACCAGAGCCACTTACTACACCAAGAAGGAAAGGACCGAATGTAGCTGCAATGTTTACAATACTGGAATTATGAATCATTGCATCGGTGAAAGTTTGGACGAGTCCAATAGCGTCAAGCCCTCCGACAAATACGGACGCAGCAATGATAATCCCCATAATGTCGCCATAGGATTTTCCCATCCCATTAAAGAAGGATTGAACAAGTTGCGTAGGACTTTTCAATGTTACGATTAAACTGACAATCACACCAATTAACATCGCTTCTGGAACACCCATTGCAAGTGCTGGAACAACCGTAGCCCCTAACACAAGAATGATGACTGGGACGAGCGGAACGATTGCATGGAGAATCTTAACTTTCTCGATATCTTCACCAATATGATCTGACGTTTCATAACCTTTATATTCTTTAAAAATAAACGCGATAATACCAAGAGTAACAGCTGCAATAATACCAGAAACGATGGATGCGGTAGCATGAACAGAAACAACTTCCATTGGTTTTAATTTGGTAATTTCTCCGACAAATGCGTTGTGTGATAAACCCGGATTTAACATACTGCCAAATGTACCGGCTAAGACAGCAGCACCAGCGATAGCAGGATTCACACCAGCAGCCATCATGACAGGAATAAAGATTGCACCAACAGCGGCTGCTGCACCTGCTGCACTTGGCAAGGCAATATTGATAGCAAAGGTAGCTAGAACAGCTAACGGAACAAGGAATACACCTGTTTTCTTTAACCCCCCAGCAACTAAATGTACTAGATGCTTATCACATTCCGTAAACTTCATTACGTAGGCAAAACCCATAACGGATAAAATTGCTTGGATAAGACCTGCTGTTACCATACGCTCAGAAAAAGCAGTAAATGCAGCCATCGGTTTACCAGCGATGATCGCCATGAACAGACCAGCAGCCATTAGAACCATTCTTGCTTCCACTTTTTTAATAAGGAAATAAATCGTTGCAATTATTACAATAATGCCTAAGACTACATAAAAAACGTCCATGTTTTTTCCTCCTATGTCACGTTAAATTGCTCACTATTTCACATGATATGCAATAATTATTAATTGTGAAGATTATTCACTCATTTCTAAACCTCCTGTCATTAAGCGATGTACCTTGCTGGTATAATATTATTATTGCATAGTCTTCAAAATTGATTAAATTGTGAATTCTTATGAACTTATAACCAAAATTAATAAATATACATTATGATAGGTATAGGAAACTATGATTCAAATTAGAGGTGGATAGAGGAGACTGCTATGGATATAAAGCATATGGAGTATTTTTGTAAAGTGGCAGAACTGAAAAGTTTTACAAAGGCTGCCAAGAGGCTTTATGTTTCACAACCAACGGTCACAAATACAATTCATCAGCTAGAAGAAGAATTAAATGTAAAACTTTTCACAAGGACAACAAAGTACGTTACGTTAACGCCAAAGGGAAGAGTATTTCAAATAAAAGCCCAGCAAATTTTGGCCAGTATTGAATCAGCAATTGCTGAGGTGAAGAACCTTGATAGAGATATTACTCTTGAAGTCTCAAATTTAATGTATAATTCTTTATTCTTAAAATTAATAATGGAATTCGAAAAATATTTTCCACAGTTATCATTAAAAATTTCTGAGAACGGTTCCAATACTATTTTTGAGAATTTAAAAAGAGGTAATTCCGATATTGGAATTTTTGCTTTTCCTGTTAACATAAGTGAAATTAAGACTATTCCTTTGTTTCAGGAAGAAGTAGTTTTTTGCACGTCCAAATTTAATGAAGTGAAATGTGGAAAAAGTATTGATATTCAGGATCTTCGTGAGCAGAGATTTGTTACACTATCAAAGGATCATATTTACCAGGAAATCATGACAAATATCTGTCTGAAGGAAGGGTTTCTGCCAGATATTATGTTTACAACCAATAAGATTGACAGTATTAAAAAGACAATAAAAAGTAATATCGCGAGTTCTTTTTTATTAAGAAGTTATATTGAAGATGACCCTGATATTCAAGCCTTTACGCTAAATCCGCCGATAAAAATCACAATGGGCATTGGCTGGAATGAAAATGACGAAGTAAATAAAAAGTTAAAACCATTAATAACTTTTATAGAAGAATTTTATAATAGCTACTCAATAAATGAAGAAAAGGACATCGGCTAATACAAGGAGAGTCTTAATTACATTTGTTCAGTAAAACGGTGAACTAAAAAAGGCCCAGGAAGTGGGTTCTAACTGGGCCGTTTGATGGACATATTTATTTATTTAAATACCATTTTACCGCATTCCTGTATAAAACCCTCTCTGCTTGTTTTTCTCCAAGGGTATTGATAATTAAGTCTATGTCAGTTAGTTGAAAAGGTCTCTTTGCCCTTGTTGACGGCAAATCAGTTCCAAACATCAAGGCATCTGGGTTTATATTATGTATGGCTTTTATTGCTTCTTGAGGATCAAAGTCAATTCTTCCAAATCCAGTTGCTTTTACCCTAACACCTTTAGCAACTAATGAGAGCAGGGTGCTAAAGCCATCTTTTGAAAGGCCGAGATGGTCGATAGATACAGCAGGCAGGTTTTCGATAATCGATGTGAGTTCTGGCAGTTGCTTCGAATTTATATATAACTCTGTATGCCATCTGACTAACTCATAAACCCTACTGGCAAAATAATCCAAACATAATATTTCCTCTGAGCCTCCGCGATTTACATTAAACCGAAGCGCCCTCACACCCAATTGATTTAGTCTGATGATTTCTTCATCGGAGGTATCATATGGTAATTGAGTAACCCCTACAAAGTTATCACCAAGAGTTTGGATAGCGTCACTTAAATACGACTGGTCAAACCCTTGAAATGACCCCGAAACAATCGCACCCCCAACAATATTTAACTTCTCGGTACTTTTTCGATAATCTTGACAGGAGAAATAGTTTGGCAGGTATCCATGGTTCGGTAGTAAAGGAAACCTATTATCAATGATATGAAGATGGGAATCGAAAATTTTCATATTGCTTCAACCCCTTTTTTAAAGTTGGTGCCCACAATAATTTTAACAAACCTATAGGTAAATTTATTGAAAAATTCTTGCAGAAAGAATAATAATGTATTTATCCCGCCTTAACGGGCAGTAAGACCCCCACCTCAACATTATGAGTCTATAAGGAATCTAGTTGGGGGATGAAGAAAACCCCCACTGATGGAAGTTTCACTTTATTGTTCATGAAAATGTTATAATTCTGAGCAAAAATGAATCCTTTAAGAATTTTAGGTATGATAAAACAGGTAGTACTTTTTCAATACGAGGGGGAATGAAGGATGAAAACAACAGAGGGGAAAATGCACTGTGGTCCCTATACACTGGATTTTTTAAAAAGAACCTATGTAATGGGCATTTTAAATATAACACCGGACTCCTTTTCAGATGGTGGGAAATTTAGTGTGCTTGAGCGAGCAGTTGAACATGCGCAAGAAATGGTTGCCAATGGTGCGGATATTATTGATATTGGCGGTGAGTCTACACGGCCGGGATTTGCTGCTGTAGCTGCTGAAGATGAGCTAGAACGAGTCATCCCTGTTATTGAAGCGGTCGCGAAACAAGTGGACGTGCCAATTTCGATTGATACATATAAAGCAGAGGTGGCTAAACAGGCAATTGAAGCCGGAGCCCATATCATTAATGATATATGGGGGGCAAAAGCTGATAAGGATATGGCTTCGGTAGCAGCAAAATACCAAGTTCCGATTATCTTAATGCATAATCGCCATGACCGGAATTATCATCATTTTGTTAGGGATGTTATCAATGATTTGTTTGAAAGTATTGCGCTGGTCAAACAGGCAGGTGTGAAGGACAATCAAATCATTCTAGACCCTGGGATTGGTTTTGCAAAAGATTACCAAGAAAATATTACGATGATGCAAAATTTAGATAAGCTGGAGATGCTCGGCTATCCGGTTTTATTAGGAACATCCCGTAAATCGATGATTGGACAAGCATTGGACTTGCCTGTAAATGAAAGAATGGAAGGTACGGGGGCCACTGTTTGTTTTGGTATACAAAAGGGCTGTCAAATCATTCGTATTCATGATGTTAAAGAAATGAGCAGAATGGCAAAAATGATGGATGCGATGATGGGAAAGGGTGAGCTGCTTGGATAAAATTTATGTTACGGGGATGGAGTTTTATGGTTATCATGGTGTTTTTCCAGAAGAAAAGATACTCGGTCAGCGTTTTTCAGTTGACTTGACGGCATCGGTTGATTTGAAAAAGGCAGGGGAAACAGACGAGTTACACTATTCAGTGCATTACGGTGAACTCTACCAATTATGTAAAGACATTGTCGAAGGGACATCCTATAAGTTGCTAGAAGCCGTTGCGGAAAAGATAGCCGCGGAGGTATTAACTCAATTTTCCTTAGTACTTGAAGTGACGGTAAAGGTAATAAAACCTGATCCGCCAATTCCCGGCCATTATGAGTCTGTTGCTGTCGAAATTACAAGGAGTAGATTATAGTGAAGAACAATGCAGTGATTGCCCTTGGTTCAAATGTGGGCAACCGTTATGATAATCTAGTTGCAGCGGTTAATAAATTAACCGACAGTAGCAATATTAATTTGGTAAATTATTCATCTATTTATGAAACCGACCCTGTTGGTTATGAACAGCAAGAGCAATTTTTGAACATGGTTATTGAGGTCAATACCGAATTAAATGCCTTTGAATTATTAAAACGTTGTTTAAATATTGAATTAGAGCTTGGTAGAAAAAGGGAGATTAAGTGGGGGCCACGAACAATTGACCTTGACATTCTCCTATTTAATCAAGAAAATATTAAATCAGAAACACTTATTGTCCCACATCCTCGAATGTTTGATCGGGCTTTTGTGTTAGTTCCACTCATTGAAATGAAGCCTGAATTAAAATTGCCGGGACTGGCTCGGCCTATTGCAGCTTTGATTACTGAACTACCAGATAAAGAAGGGGTCCGATTATGGAAGCGGAAAAATGGGGAAGACGTATTCGAGCATATCGGAAATTAAAGGGATATACACAGGAAGGTTTTTCAAAGGAATTGGGTATATCAGTATCGATACTTGGAGAAATTGAGCGGGGTAACCGCATGCCTACGGAGGAATTGCTGTTTAAGATTGCAAGCAGCTTAAAGATTTCACTAGAGGAACTAGCCCCGAAAGAATAGATAAGCTTAGAAAAATTGATACAGCGAGGAGGTTACTATGCTAAAAATCGGAAATGTTGAAATGAAAAATCCTGTTGTACTAGCACCAATGGCAGGTGTCTGTAATTCAGCCTTTCGTTTGACAGTAAAAGAGTTTGGTGCTGGATTGGTTTGTGCAGAAATGGTCAGCGACAAAGGGATTGTTTTTAAAAATGAAAAGACAATGAATCTGTTATATATTGATGAGCGGGAAAAGCCGTTGAGCCTGCAAATTTTTGGCGGTGAGAAAGAGACGCTCGTTGAAGCAGCGAAATTTGTTGATCAAAATACAAATGCTGATCTGATTGACATCAATATGGGCTGTCCTGTACCGAAGATTATTAAATCTGATGCTGGTGCAAAGTGGTTGCTTGACCCGAATAAAATCTATGAAATGGTAGCCGCGGTGGTAGACGCTGTTGAAAAGCCAGTAACAGTGAAAATGCGGATGGGTTGGGATGAGGAACATATTTATGCGATCCAAAATGCCCAGGCTGTAGAACGAGCAGGCGGCCAGGCAGTGTCCCTTCACGGAAGAACGCGTGTTCAAATGTATGAAGGCGAGGCCAACTGGGAAATTATCCGCGAAGTGAAACAGGCGGTAAATATTCCAGTGATTGGCAATGGCGATGTGCAAACGCCGCAAGATGCCAAACGAATGTTGGATGAAACGGGTGCAGATGGTGTCATGATTGGACGAGCTGCTCTGGGCAATCCGTGGATGATTTACCGCACGGTACAGTATTTGGAGACAGGGAAGCTAATAGGAGAACCATCTGTTCGTGAGAAAATCAATGTATGCTTAAAGCATCTCGATCGCCTTATTGCGTTAAAAAATGAACATATTGCAGTCCGAGAAATGCGTAAACATGCTGCGTGGTATTTAAAGGGCATCAAAGGTAATGCGATGGTGCGTAATGCCATTAATGAATGTCAAACGAGAGAGCAATTAGCTCGTTTATTAAACGACCTCGTTCTTGAGGTTGAAGCAAAAGAGCAAGATAGAGCAATTGTTGGATAAGTTGACATTAAGTGGCCCTTTTTCTATAATATCTTTGATTAGTTGAACTGCCGGGAGAAGACTGGCAGTTTTTATCTTTTTCTATATGTCTGAAAACTAAAATTTGTGTAAAATAATAGAGTATGTTTAAAAAGTGCAAATACGCGTTTATAGCGTTTTTACATAATAAGATATAATGGAGTGGATAATTGTGAGTCATGAAGAATTAAATGACCAAATTATGGTCAGACGTGAGAAAATGGCTGAATTGCGTGCTAATGGAATAGATCCATTTGGTAAGCGTTTTGAGCGGTCTCACAATAGTCAGGAAATAATTGCACAATACAGTGAAATGGATACAGAGGAACTGGAAGCAAAAAATATTCAGGTATCCCTTGCCGGTAGGGTTATGACCAAACGTGGTAAAGGAAAGGCTGGGTTTGCGCACATTCAGGACTTAACCGGACAGATTCAGATCTATGTTAGACAGGATGCTGTTGGTGAAGAACAATACAAAATTTTTAACTCCGCAGATTTAGGTGATATTGTCGGTGTCAAGGGTGCTGTGTTTAAAACAAAGGTTGGGGAATTATCGGTAAAGGTTGAGGATTTTGTTTTCTTATCGAAGGCGCTTAGACCACTACCTGACAAATTCCACGGTTTGAAGGATGTGGAACAGCGGTACCGTCAGCGTTATCTAGATTTAATTATGAGTCAAGAAAGCAAGGAAACATTTATTACTCGTAGTAAAATTATACGCTCAATGCGTCGTTATTTAGATGAACATGGATATTTAGAAGTAGAAACACCGATGATGCACGCGATTGCAGGCGGTGCTGCTGCCCGCCCATTTATTACTCATCATAATGCATTGGACATGCAATTATATATGCGTATTGCAATTGAGCTTCATCTAAAACGGTTAATTGTCGGAGGCCTTGAGAAGGTCTATGAAATTGGCCGCGTATTTCGAAATGAAGGGGTATCTACCCGACATAATCCAGAGTTTACCATGATTGAACTGTATGAAGCATATGCAGATTTTCATGACATTATGAATCTAACGGAAAATGTCATTGCCTTCGTAGCACAAGATGTGTTAGGCACAACTACAATCCGTTATGGTGAATACGAAGTAGATCTTAAACCTAATTGGAAAAGACTTCATATGGTTGATGCTATTAAAGAATACACTGGCGTTGACTTTTGGAAAGAAATGAGTGTTGAGGAAGCACGTGCTTTAGCAAAGGAACACCAAGTAGAAATCAATGATAATATGCTATTTGGCCATATTGTCAATGAGTTCTTTGAGCAAAAAATTGAAGAAAAATTAATTCAACCAACATTTATTTATGGACATCCAGTAGAAGTTTCACCACTAGCAAAGAAAAATGATGATGACCCACGATTTACAGATCGTTTTGAACTATTTATTGTCGCCCGTGAGCATGCTAATGCCTTCACAGAACTAAATGATCCAATCGATCAAAAGGAACGTTTTGAGGCACAATTGAAGGAACGCGAGCAAGGTAACGATGAGGCACATATGATGGACGAAGATTATATCGAAGCACTAGAATATGGAATGCCGCCAACTGGTGGTTTAGGAATTGGTATTGATCGTTTAGTTATGCTGTTGACCAATTCACCATCAATTCGCGATGTTCTATTATTCCCGTTAATGCGTCACCGTTAATATGAAAAAACGCCGTTTTTGGACGGCGTTTTTTTAACCTAAACCAGTAGGGTTATTTGAAAATTTGAACTTTGGTAGGCCTGTTAAAAAAACTATTGCAGAAATAATTTGTTGGTGGTATAGTTATATCTGTTGTTGCGAGACAATAACTCTTCAAAAAATGAAGAAAAAAGTTATTGACTTTTAAAAAACAACGTGTTAATATATAAAAGTCGCTTTTAGCGATAGTAAAGATTGTCCTTTGAAAACTAAACAAACAAAACGTCAACAATAAAACATTCATTTCTATTTGAAATGAAGCCAACGTTATTTTTTATGAGCTAATCAACTCAACTTCATTGGAGAGTTTGATCCTGGCT
>CCFE01000017.1 GCA_000752035.1 Bacillus rubiinfantis
TAGCACAAGCTAGTAAGATCCCTGAAAGATGATCAGGTTGATAGGTCAGAGGTGGAAGCATGGTGACATGTGGAGCTGACTGATACTAATCGATCGAGGACTTAACCAAAACGAAAAGCGGAAGCGTTCGCTTAGCAACGTATGGCTTGGAGGGCATTGACTGAGATAAAGGAAACACGAAGAGCGTTAGTGATTCGATGTTGACTTATCGTAGGGAAAGGACCGAAAGACACTAGTTGCTGGACGCTGCAGCTAGACAATAAACGAAAAGCAGAAGCGTCCGCTTAATAAAAATACTCATTCTTCAATGGAACTTCTTCTGCATTATCTAGTTTTGAGGGAATGAAAAAAATAAAATTTCCTCTTGAAATTTTTCTAAAAAACACTATAATAAAATAGTGTCAATTAAATAGTCTGGCAGTGATGGCGAGAAGGTCACACCCGTTTCCATACCGAACACGGAAGTTAAGCTTCTCAGCGCCGATGGTAGTTGGGGTTTTACCCCTGTGAGAGTAGGACGTTGCCAGGCTAGTATAACGGAGGATTAGCTCAGCTGGGAGAGCATCTGCCTTACAAGCAGAGGGTCGGCGGTTCGATCCCGTCATCCTCCACCATAAAAAAATAGACAAGCATAATGCCGGTCTAGCTCAATTGGTAGAGCAACTGACTTGTAATCAGTAGGTTGGGGGTTCAAGTCCTCTGTCCGGCACCTTTAAATCTAGGTATGAGCCATTAGCTCAGTCGGTAGAGCATCTGACTTTTAATCAGAGGGTCGAAGGTTCGAGTCCTTCATGGCTCACCATTATATTGCGGGTGTGGCGGAATTGGCAGACGCACCAGACTTAGGATCTGGCGCCGCAAGGCGTGGGGGTTCGACTCCCTTCACCCGCATTATTATATTTGCGGAAGTAGTTCAGTGGTAGAACACCACCTTGCCAAGGTGGGGGTCGCGGGTTCGAATCCCGTCTTCCGCTCCATATTGCCGGGGTGGCGGAACTGGCAGACGCACAGGACTTAAAATCCTGCGGTAGGTGACTACCGTACCGGTTCGATTCCGGTCCTCGGCACCATTAAATAT
>CCFE01000018.1 GCA_000752035.1 Bacillus rubiinfantis
ACTCGTTCTTAAATGGAACTTCTTCTGTATTATCTAGTTTTGAGGGAATGACCTCAAAAAGTAAATAGTCCGGCGGTGATGGCGAGAAGGTCACACCCGTTCCCATACCGAACACGGAAGTTAAGTTTCTCAGCGCCGATGGTAGTTGGGGTTTTACCCCTGTGAGAGTAGGACGCTGCCGGGCTATATAATAATATGGAGGATTAGCTCAGCTGGGAGAGCATCTGCCTTACAAGCAGAGGGTCGGCGGTTCGATCCCGTCATCCTCCACCATGAATTGTTATTATAATGCCGGTCTAGCTCAATTGGTAGAGCAACTGACTTGTAATCAGTAGGTTGGGGGTTCAAGTCCTCTGGCCGGCATGTTGTTCGACCATTTTTAATTGGCCGAAATAGTTGTCCGGGCCATTAGCTTAGTTGGTAGAGCATCTGACTCTTAATCAGAGGGTCGAAGGTTCGAATCCTTCATGGCCCACCAATTAGATGTTAAAAAATAGTTTTGAGCCATTAGCTCAGTCGGTAGAGCATCTGACTTTTAATCAGAGGGTCGAAGGTTCGAGTCCTTCATGGCTCACCATTTAAATAATGCGGGTGTGGCGGAATTGGCAGACGCACCAGACTTAGGATCTGGCGCCGTAAGGCGTGGGGGTTCGACTCCCTTCACCCGCATCATAAATTTGCGGAAGTAGTTCAGTGGTAGAACACCACCTTGCCAAGGTGGGGGTCGCGGGTTCGAATCCCGTCTTCCGCTCCATATTGCCGGGGTGGCGGAACTGGCAGACGCACAGGACTTAAAATCCTGCGGTAGGTGACTACCGTACCGGTTCGATTCCGGTCCTCGGCACCATTAAATATGCGCCCGTAGCTCAATTGGATAGAGCGTCTGACTACGGATCAGAAGGTTATGGGTTCGACTCCTTTCGGGCGCGCCATAGAAAATTACAAGCTCGGGAAATAGCTCAGCTTGGTAGAGCACTTGGTTTGGGACCAAGGGGTCGCAGGTTCGAATCCTGTTTTCCCGACCATTATTATAATATGGGGCCTTAGCTCAGCTGGGAGAGCGCCTGCTTTGCACGCAGGAGGTCAGCGGTTCGATCCCGCTAGGCTCCACTTTGATTTAAATATTATATTTGGCGGTGTAGCTCAGCTGGCTAGAGCGTACGGTTCATACCCGTAAGGTCGGGGGTTCGATCCCCTCCGCCGCTACCAATTTTAAAGGACCTTTAGCTCAGCTGGTTAGAGCAGACGGCTCATAACCGTCCGGTCGTAGGTTCGAGTCCTACAAGGTCCACCATTAATTTTTATATTGTTTATGGAGGAATACCCAAGTCTGGCTGAAGGGATCGGTCTTGAAAACCGACAGGCGGGTTAAACCGCG
This sequence comes from Bacillus rubiinfantis, assembly GCA_000752035.1. GTDB lineage: Bacteria > Bacillota > Bacilli > Bacillales > Cytobacillaceae > Neobacillus > Neobacillus rubiinfantis. The sequence continues at coordinate 1,379 of CCFE01000018.1, forward strand.
CGGGGGTTCGAATCCCTCTTCCTCCGCCATAAATATTTTATAGGTTCTATTATCGCGGGGTGGAGCAACGAGCGTTGCTTCTATGAATAATCTGCGAGTTGTACCCATCAAGCTGCTACTTGAATTAGCTTTCTGAGATGGGGACAGTCAGTGTCTAAAGGCATGGATGAAATCAATATTTTCTATTATCGCGGGGTGGAGCACGTTCGAATACGCTTCTTCGAATAATCCACAGCGCACCGATTGAATCGCTTCTTGAATTATCATTCTAAAATCGGGGCGGTCAGAAATAAGGTGCAGGGGTCCAAACTTTATTTATTCTATTATCGCGGGGTGGAGCAGTCCGGTAGCTCGTCGGGCTCATAACCCGAAGGTCGCAGGTTCAAATCCTGCCCCCGCAATACGGTCTGGTAGTTCAGCTGGTTAGAATGCCTGCCTGTCACGCAGGAGGTCGCGGGTTCGAGTCCCGTCCAGACCGCCACTAAATATGGCTCAGTAGCTCAGTCGGTAGAGCAGATTGCTTACCTCACTGAAAAAGCTTCTACGGCAATCTGCGAGAAAGAACGGAAGTTCTTTTGAGCAAAGGACTTAACGTAAACTTTATCTGTAGGGTACCAAACATAATATGGCTCAGTAGCTCAGTCGGTAGAGCAAAGGACTGAAAATCCTTGTGTCGGCGGTTCGATTCCGTCCTGAGCCACCACTATTTTAAAAAATATGGCGGTTGTGGCGAAGTGGTTAACGCACCAGATTGTGGCTCTGGCACTCGAGGGTTCGATTCCCTCCAGTCGCCCCATCCCAATATAAGATAAACGCGGGTGTAGTTTAGTGGTAAAACTACAGCCTTCCAAGCTGTTGTCGTGGGTTCGATTCCCATCACCCGCTCCATTATGGGCCTATAGCTCAGCTGGTTAGAGCGCACGCCTGATAAGCGTGAGGTCGATGGTTCAAGTCCATTTAGGCCCATTATTTTTTTATTATTCCGCAGTAGCTCAGTGGTAGAGCTATCGGCTGTTAACCGATCGGTCGTAGGTTCGAATCCTACCTGCGGAGCCATATGGAGAAGTACTCAAGTGGCTGAAGAGGCGCCCCTGCTAAGGGTGTAGGTCGGGTAACCGGCGCGAGGGTTCAAATCCCTCCTTCTCCGTTTATAATGGCCCCTTGGTCAAGCGGTTAAGACACCGCCCTTTCACGGCGGTAACACGGGTTCGAATCCCGTAGGGGTCATACTCAAAATCCTGGTAACAATTTGTTATCAGGATTTTTGCATTTTATTCACTATTTTTCTCTATAATAAAGTGAAACTTCCATCAGTGGGGGTTTTACTGCCCCCGTTAAGGCGAGACAAAAAGCTTCTGCAGATTAGCAGAAGCTTTTTATATACCACCCTTTAAAAGTAATGACCAACAAATATCCCTACGGCAAATAATAGGCCGAAGAATGTATTTGTTTGTGCTGTTGCTTTCATAGCAGGAGCCATTTGAATGGGCAGGCTGCCTTTTTTGAAACCTTTAATAGCCTTAATTGGCTTAATGGTACTGAGGATGACTAAGGCTGTCCAAATTGGTGCTGCTCCACTAATAATAAGTCCTAAAACCCATAGATATGAAAAGATGAACATCATCGCCAACAAGGTTACTGCCCTATTTTTTCCTAATAAAACGGCTACAGTTTTCCGGCCATTTTCTTTATCACCATCAAGGTCGCGGATATTGTTTGATAAGTTTATCGCGCTGATTAAAATAAAGATTGGAATAGAAAACAGTACGCTTCCAGTAGTAACTGATCCGGTTTGGATATAAAATGTAATTAAAATAATGAACATCCCCATGAAAAGTCCGGAAAGTACTTCACCAAACGGCGTATAGGAAATTGGCATTGGTCCCCCCGTATATAAATAACCAACAGCCATACAAATCAGTCCAACTAAAGCTAGATACCAACTGCTGTTGATACAAATATATACTCCAAGCAAAAGTGCAATACAATAAAAGCTTAGTGCCAGCCGCAATACTGTTTTAGGTTTAATACCATCACGTACTATTGTACCGCCAATCCCAACAGAATGCTCGCTATCAAGACCGCGTTTAAAATCGTAATATTCATTAAACATATTGGTTGCAGCCTGGATTAACAGACTGGCGATCAACATCGCCAAAAAGAGACCTGAATGTATTTTCCCCTCTTTAAGTGCAAGAGCTGTCCCGAGCAATACGGGAACAAATGCAGCTGTCAAAGTATGAGGCCGAGTCATCTGCCACCAAACCTGAAATCCTTTGTTTGAATCAGGCACTGGTTTTGAACCTTGCTGCAAGTTTGACTGCATCTTGTTCTCCCCCCATTATATATTTTTTTAAGGAACTGCTTGGTTTTATTTTATTTCAACCATAAGTGTAGGGAAATTAGGTAACCCTGTCAATTAAATATTACTTTCAAAACTAGAAGAACCTGCCTTTTACTGATTATGAATTGCTATCGCGGGAATAATAGCAAAAAAGCCGATTTTAACCCATTATTTTAAATTTAGCTTATAATAGGATTGTATTGGTATAAGTAGTGACAAGCGTTGTCGACTTCTTTACAATGAGAGTAGTACCTAATAGTGCTTAATTGGATGGATAACAGTTCTTGCGGCTGTTTTTTGGGGGGATATTTCTTTGGTTACCATTCAGGAAACAGAATTAAAAGAAAGGGGCTTAGAGGCAGTTCGATATGCTAGAGAGCTGGGACGCCCTATATTATTAAGTGAAGTATATAAAATGGATTACTTAAATCCTTTAACATTTTATCATGTCGGAAAAGCAAACTTTTTAGGAGAACGCTTTTTTTGGAAGGATCCCAAGGATGAAATCTTCCTTGTTGGTTTAGGAATATCTAGACAAATTCAGTCGGATCAGGCTTCTGACCGCTTTTTTCATGTTGAAAAAGAATGGAAGACATTTTTAGAGGATTGTATCATTTTTAATTCTTACTCAAAAATAGGGACAGGGCCGATTATTTTTGGTGGTTTTTCCTTTGACCCGTATAAAGAGAAAACGGAACTCTGGTCTAAATATCCCGATTCTCTGTTTTATGTACCCAAATATATGTTGACGGTTATTGATGATGAGACATATTTAACAACAAATATTATTTGTACAGAACATGATGATGAGTACCTTTTTGAGAAAATTAATGAGGAAAGAAATAAATTATTGATATCAGGATCAGTGCAATCCAAGTCTGCTCAAGTAATAGAAAAAATAGAAAAGGGAGCAGACAGCTGGAAAAAATCAGTTGATAGCGTGGCAAATGAGTTGAAACAGTCAGAGGGGCCATTGAAAAAAGTAGTTTTAGCTCGTGAATTGCGGCTTACATTTAACAAACCGTTAACACCTGAGAAGGTGATTGGAAGTTTATTTGAACAACAGCATGAAAGTTATTTATTTGCGTTTGAATCTAATGGAGACTGTTTTCTCGGTGCCACTCCTGAAAGGCTTGTTAAAAAACAAGGAGACGAGATTTTTTCTACCTGTCTTGCTGGTTCTATTTCCAGAGGGAGTACACCAGAAGAAGATAAGTATTTGGGCGATGTATTATTACATGATCAGAAAAATTTACGTGAACATCAATATGTAGTGGACATGATTAAGAATGCGTTGGAGGAATCATGTGACAAGGTGATCCTTCCTGACAAGCCAACCCTAATGAAAATTAGAGACATTCAGCATCTTTATACACCAGTTATTGGAAAGTCACGAAGAGATACATCTTTGCTGCGCTTAGTCGAAAAGCTTCATCCAACACCTGCCCTTGGCGGTCTTCCTAAACAGGAGGCGGTTGAAAAGATTAGACAAGTCGAAGAGCTGGATCGCGGCTTTTATGCTGGTCCGCTGGGGTGGTTGGATTATCGCGGAAACGGGGAATTTGCCGTTGCTATCCGTTCAGGCCTGTTGCAGGGAAAAGAAGCTTCATTATTTGCGGGTTGTGGAGTAGTGGCGGATTCTGAAGCAGAAAGTGAATATTTAGAAACAGGCTTAAAATTTAGACCAATGCTTAGAGCCCTTGGGGGAGAATAATATGAGTCATCAAGAATCATTAACAGTATATCTTGCTGCCTTTGTGGCAGAACTAGTTCATTCAGGCATTACCGATGTTGTTGTCAGTCCTGGATCGAGGTCAACACCAATCGCTTTGGTGTTGGCGGAGCATCCGAAATTAAACGTCCATATTCATGTGGACGAGCGCTCGGCCGCCTTTTTTGCGCTGGGGATTGCCAAGATGACAAACAGGCCGACTGCGATTCTTTGTACATCCGGTACAGCAGCAGCCAATTATTTTCCGGCGATCGTTGAAGCCCATTATGCCAGAGTACCATTGCTCGTATTAACGGCTGATAGACCACATGAACTGCGTGAAATTGGTGCACCTCAGGCAATTGACCAAATTCATCTGTATGGCCATCATGTTAAATGGTTTGCAGAGATGGCACCTCCAGAAAATAGTGCAGAAATGATTCGCTACGCCCGAACTGTGTGTTCTCGGGCGGCAGCTATTGCTAAAAAGGCCCCTGCAGGCCCTGTACATTTGAATTTTCCGCTTCGTGAGCCGCTTATCCCACGACTTGATGAACAACTCTTTCATCTAGCTGAGCGTTCTGAAGGATATGTTAAGGTTCATTCTGGGGAGTTAATCATTCAAGATGAGAATTTCGCCTATATTGCTGAAAAGCTAAAGGGAAAAGAGCGGGGTATGATCGTATGCGGAAATATTGGCGATGAAAAATTTGCTGAGGCAGTTACTCGGCTAGGAGCAGTTCTTAAGTATCCGATACTAGCCGATCCTTTATCACAGTTAAGAAGTGGGAACCATAATCTTGAACAAATTATTGATACATACGATACATTTTTAAGAAATGAAGAGGCGAAAACGTATTTAAAGCCTGATGTAATCCTTCGTTTTGGTGCGATGCCAGTTTCAAAGGCATTAACAATCTTTATTAAAGAGAATCCGACAGCTGATCAATTTGTGATTGATGGCGGCGGCGGTTGGAGAGATCCCGCTGTGTTATCTACCGATATGATTTTCTGTCACGAAACAGTGTTTTGCGAAAAGCTGTTATCCCAAATAGAAGAAATCAATTCGACACAATACCTAGAAAAATGGCAGCAGCTTAATTTACTGACAAAAGAAGGTATGACAAAGGTAGAAGATTTTTCAAATCTAAGTGAAGGCAAGCTGTTTTATCAATTAGCTGAAATCCTGCCTGAAAATGCAGCACTGTTCGTGGGAAATAGTATGCCGATTCGTGATTTAGATAGTTTTTTCCTCAATAATAATAAAAATATCAAGATAATTGCTAATCGTGGTGCCAATGGAATTGATGGGACTGTTTCTACTGCCATAGGTGCAGCTCTCTATTCACAGCCGCTTTATCTAGTGTTAGGAGATTTAACCTTCTTTCATGATTTAAATGGCTTGCTCGCGGCGAAAAAATTTAATATCAATATCAATATTATTCTTATCAACAATAACGGTGGCGGCATCTTTTCATTTCTGCCGCAATCAGAGCATCCGAAACATTTCGAATTACTGTTTGGCACACCGTTAGATATTGAGTTCGAACATGCTGTGCGGATGTTTAATGGCTATTTTACAAAGATTACTGATTGGGATCACCTCAGAACTGAATTGAAAAAATCACAAAAGATTAGTGGCATAAAAGTTTATGAAGTAGTGACAAAGAGGAACCAAAATCGTGATGAGCATCGTGATTTTTGGCAGACTGTTTCCCAGGAAATAGCGAATTTTGTCAAGGGTGAGAATGAATGATGATGGTGAACGGAGTCCGCTATCACATTGAGCAATGCGGTAATGGCTTTCCGGCCCTTCTATTACATGGTTTTACTGGGGATTTTACAACTTGGGCCCCGTTTTGTGAGCAATGGGGGAGGCATTCCAAACTTATTGTGCCCGATATTATTGGTCATGGAAAAACAGAAGCGCCTGAGGACGTTCATCGTTATTCAATTGAGGCCGCTGCAGTAGATTTAAAATATTTAATCGATTTTTTGGGTATTGAGAAGGTTGATTTGGTAGGATATTCAATGGGAGGCAGGCTGGCGCTTACCTTTGCAATTCTTTACCCTGAGCGGGTTAGCAGCTTAATCTTAGAAAGTTCCTCACCTGGGTTGCAATCGAAGGATGCTCGTGAGCAGCGGCGAATAAGTGACCGAAAACTCGCAGATTTTATTAGAGAACAAGGGATAGAGTCCTTTGTTGATTATTGGGAAGAGATTCCGTTATTTACGACAATGAAGCGACTGCCGCTAGAGATTAGGGAAACTATTCGTCAGCAGCGGCTAAGGAACAATCCGACTGGTTTGGTCAATAGTTTATTAGGAATGGGTACAGGCTCTCAGCCGTCTTGGTGGGATGAGCTTACGAAATTAACGTGTGAAGTCCTATTAATAACGGGTAAGGAAGACGAGAAGTTTTCCGCTATTGCTGCAAAGATGATGAAAAGCCTGAAACATGGAAACTGGATTGAAGTTGCAAATGTTGGTCATGCAATTCATGTGGAAGATAGTGAAAAATTTGGTACAATAATAAGTGACTTTTTGTGTCGAAATAAACAAAATTAAGGGGGTTGTTTTTAATGGCAGTGGAGTGGGTTCCAGGACGTAAATACGATGAGATTATTTACGAAACATATAATGGAATTGCTAAGATTACAATTAACCGGCCACATGTACATAATGCATTTACACCAAAGACTGTAATGGAATTAATTGATGCGTTTGCTTATGCTCGCGATGATTCCAATGTTGGTGTAATCATCTTAACAGGTGCCGGTGATAAGGCATTCTGTTCAGGCGGTGACCAAAAAGTACGCGGTCACGGTGGTTATGTTGGTGATGATCAAATTCCACGGTTAAATGTTCTAGATTTACAGCGTTTAATTCGTGTGATTCCAAAGCCAGTAGTGGCGATGGTGAAGGGTTACGCAATTGGCGGTGGTCATGTCCTTCATGTTGTCTGTGATTTGACAATTGCAGCTGATAATGCAATCTTTGGACAAACTGGTCCGAATGTTGGCAGCTTTGATGCAGGTTATGGTTCAGGTTATCTTGCAAGAATTGTTGGACATAAGAAAGCACGTGAAATCTGGTATTTATGCCGTCAGTATAATGCTCAGGAAGCCCTTGATATGGGCTTAGTAAACACGGTAGTGCCGCTAGAGCAGGTCGAAGAAGAAACAATAAAATGGTGTGAGGAAATGCTCGAAAAGAGCCCTACCGCATTACGGTTCTTGAAAGCAGCGATGAATGCGGACACTGACGGGTTAGCTGGGCTACAGCAATTTGCCGGCGATGCCACTTTGCTTTATTACACAACGGAGGAAGCAAAAGAAGGACGCGATGCTTTCAAAGAGAAACGGAAGCCCGATTTTGGCCAATTCCCACGTTTTCCTTGATAATTAACGAAGTAAGTAACAGCTTGATGGATCTCATCAAGCTGTTTTTCGTAAAGTAATTTCAATCAGAGGTGTTTTCTTCATCCGTCTCTGATAACTAGTTGACCAATCGGGATAAATAGAAGGTGATAGGATGCAAAATGTTATACCAAACTTATTAAAGCAACGGGCCTATTTAACTCCGGAGCGGACCGCGATTTACTTTCAAGAGCAATCTTTGACGTTTAAGGAGTTGTACGACCGTGCCCTCAAAACCGCCGGCCAGTTAAACAAGCTTGGTTTAGAAAGGGGGCAATTTGCAGCAGTTTTATTGGGTAACCACCTTGATTCGGTCGTTATCTTATTTTCAATGCAGCTCATTGGCGTTAAAACAATCATTTTAAACAATCGGTTAACAGCCGCTGAATTACTTTGGCAACTGCATGATTCAAAAGCAGTTGCGCTCATAATGGAGGATTCTTTTGCTGATTTAACGCCTATTTTTGCCGAGCAGCTCCCGGTATTATCGTTGATTACAAAAACAAAACTATTCCTCCAGGAGCCACTTGATGTCAATCCAATTGAAGAGATCTTTTTAGATGAAATATGTACGATTATGTATACATCAGGAACAACGGGGAACCCGAAAGGAGTTATTCAAACATATGGAAACCATTGGTGGAGCGCAATTGGTTCGGCATTAAACTTAGGAGTTACAGAACGAGATTGCTGGCTATGTGCGGTTCCCTTATTTCATATTAGCGGCTTTTCAATTTTGATGAAAAGCGTTATTTATGGGATGCCAATCGTTTTACATGAAAAATTTGATGTTGAACAAACCATGAGGGATATGGAAGAAAAACAAGTTACGATCATGTCCGTAGTCGGGACGATGCTGACGCGCGTTGTCGATTGCATACAGGACAGGGAGTTTCCATCATCTGTTCGCTGTATGCTTTTAGGAGGAGGGCCAGCGCCGTTACCGCTTTTGAAGGCATGTATGGACAAACAAATTCCGGTCTTCCAGACGTACGGAATGACTGAGACTTCCTCACAAATCGTGACACTCTCCCCAGAATATAGCTTTACTAAGCTTGGCTCAGCGGGAAAGGCATTATTTCCAGCACAAATTAGAATTGAACGTCATGATGGAACAATAGCAAATCCGAGGGAAGAAGGGGAAATCGTTGTCAAGGGCCCAAATGTGACCCCTGGTTACTTATATCGGCCTGATGTAGTAAATGAAAAGTTCCGTGATGGTTGGCTTCATACAGGTGATGCTGGATATATGGATGAAGATGGTTTTTTATACGTTCTTGACCGTCGTTCGGATTTAATTATCTCTGGCGGAGAGAATATATATCCGGCTGAAATTGAGTCTGTATTGTTAGCTCATCCCGAGGTACAGGAGGCTGGTGTTGTAGGGGCTGACGATGAGAAATGGGGACAGGTACCGGTAGCGTTTATCGTACTAAAAAATTCTAAAGTAATTTCTCAGGAAGAACTTAAACAGTTTTGTGCCAGCCAGCTGGCAAAATATAAGATACCCAAGGCCTGTTATTTTATGAACTCTTTACCACGGAATGCTTCAAACAAATTGCTGCGAAGAACTTTAAAAGAGCAGCTGAATAAAGGAAGGCTTTGTTAATGAATATTGCAACAGTTGAGTTGTTTGTCATTGAAATGCCGCTGAAGTCACCGTTTGTAACCCATTTAGGTGCGGTTACAGTTCGCGAAGGGATTATTGTCAAAGTTACTGATCAGGACGGCTGCTCAGGATATGGTGAAGGAGTGGCATTTTCTACGCCATGGTATACCGAAGAAACAGTGAAAACTAGTATGCATATGTTGACAGACTTGTTGATTCCTTTGCTGCAGCATAATCCGATTCAACACCCACAGCAGGCAGCAGAGCGCTTCCGCTCCGTTCGTCGTAATTATATGGCAAAGGCGGCGCTAGAAACGGCTTTATGGGATTTGTATGCAAAAAACAAATCGCAGCCGCTTGCGAAATTATTAGGCGGTGAGCGGGCAGTTATTGCTTCCGGTGTCGTGATTGCCACCGATTCAATCATAAATGCTCTCAAGCAGATTGACAGTTATATGGAGGAAGGGTACCAGCGATTTAAGGTGAAAATTAACCCGCAACATGATATTACGTTGTTGAAAGAGATTAGGCGCCATTTTCCTGAAATTCCGCTGATGGCAGACGCAAATTCCTCCTATACGTTACAGGACATCGACCGCTTGAAGTCACTAGATGAGTTTCAACTGCTGATGATTGAACAGCCGCTTGGGGTTGATGATATTATCAAGCATGCTGCGTTACAAAAAGAACTGCAAACGCCAATCTGCTTGGATGAAAGCATTGTGACGTTTGAAGATGCAAAAAATGCAATTGACCTTGGAAGCTGCAAGGTAATAAGTATAAAAGCGGGCCGAGTTGGCGGTCTTTATGAAGCAAAGCGGATTCATGATTATTGTTTTCAACAACATATCCCGGTCTGGTGCGGCGGGATGATTGAGTTTGGCATCTCAAGGGCTCATAATATTGCTTTGGCTTCACTTCCTGGCTTTACAATTCCAGGAGATATTTCCGCTTCTAGCCGGTTTTGGGAGGAGGATATCATCTCACCAGAAGTAACCGTGAAAAATGGTGTGGTCGAAGTTCCAACTGAATCAGGAATTGGTTTTTGTATTAATGAAAAAAGATTAAATGAGACGATAAAAGCAAAGAAGGTATTTACTTTTTAAAAAAGAACCAGACATTTTGCCTGGTTCTTTCACAATTATAGATGAACTATTCATTCAAGGCGGTCTTTAATGTATCTAGATTTTTGTTCATTAAGGAAAAATATGTTTCCTTATCGTTTACATTGTTTTCGGTCAATACCGCTAAGTTATGAACAGGCAATGCTCTTGCCGCTATTTCTCTTTGAACAACTTCTCCTAACTTAGACTGAACATTTTGTTCAAATAAAATATACTTCAACCCTTCGTTATCAGCGAGGGAAATAATTTTTTCTAAAGCCTTTTGAGACGGCTCATTAGTAGTGGATAATCCCGAGATACTTATTTGTTTAATTCCATACCGTTCTGTCCAATAACCAAATGCAGCATGAGTAACAATAAATTGCTTATGTTTTGCTTGGGCAGTTATTGTTTCGAATTGTTTATTTAAATCATCTAACTCGGCAGCGATTTTCTGATAATTTTCCTCAAAATAGTCTTTGTGGTTTGGTTGTTCTTTTCCTAGTTGGTCGCGAATGACAGCAGCCAGTTCTTTGGCATAAACAGGGTCAAGCCAAACATGAGGGTTTTTATCACTATTGTGGTCATGGTCACTTTCTTCCTCATGTTCATGGTCCCCCTCAGGCAGCTGGAGATTTTCGGCAGTAGGAATCAGGCTGACATGTTCATTTTTTAGTGTTTCTTTTGCTTTGTCAACAAATCCCTCAAGACCAAGGCCTATATAGAAAAATAAATCTGCATCAGCGAGTTTTAACATATCCTTTTGCGAAGGTTCAAAAGTATGCTCGTCAGCTCCAGGCGGGTAAATGGTATGTACTTCAACATATTTACCACCAATTTGCTCAGAAAAGTATTGCAATGGGTAGACAGTGGTATAGATAAGCAGCTGACCATTTTTTTTCGGCGTTTGCTCATTTGTACAGGCTGACAGGATGAAACTTAATGGTAAAATAATAGAAAGGTAAAGAACTAATTTTTTCATAAAAGGCCCCTTTCGTCATAAATCGTATTTATTACGATTTATTGTCGAAAAAAATTTGTCCCGTGTTAACAGGTAGTAAGACCCCCACCGATGGAAGGTTCACTTTATTAATCTAATACGTAATGATTCCGATTACCTTAAGTATCTTACAAAAAATAATGAAAAAAAGCAAGTAGTAAAAATTTGAACACCTTTAGTGATGTTATGTATGCTTATAAGAGAAATATGGAGAGGGCGTATGCTATGAGTGAGCAAAAATTATTACAGGAGATACTTACGTATAACCAAAAATTTGTCGACCATCATGAATATGAAAAATATGAAACGACTAAGTATCCGAATAAAAAGATGGTTATTTTAACCTGTATGGATACGCGCTTATTAGAGTTACTCCCAAAGGCATTAAATTTAGGGAACGGTGACGCAAAGATCATTAAAAATGCCGGTGCGCTTGTGTCCCATCCATTTGGAAGTATTATGCGGAGTATTTTAATTGCTGTTTACGAATTACAGGCACAGGAAGTTATGGTTATTGCTCATCATGATTGCGGGATGAGCGGATTAAAGGCAGAGCCAGTGCTAAAACATATGCAGGAACAGGGGATTAGCGAGGAAACCCTCAAGACATTAGCTTTTTCGGGTATTAATATCAAGACATGGCTGCACGGTTTTGATAATGTTGCTGATAGTGTTATCCATAGTGTAGATATTATTAAAAATCATCCGCTCATGCCAAGTCATGTCCCTGTGCATGGATTAGTTATCAATCCTAAAACAGGGAAGCTGGATCTAATTATCGATGGGTATCAAGAATGAGTTTTTTTCCTTTGGCCCCAAGTATCAGGTACTGGATCAATACCGCCTGGATGGAGCGGGTGACATTTTAAGATACGTTTGATGGTGAGGTATCCGCCTTTTAATGCACCGAAGCGCTGAATAGCCTCTAATCCATATTGAGAACAAGTAGGGTAAAAGCGGCAGCTTGGCGGCTTTAAAGGTGAGATAACTCTTTGATAAAAGCGAATAAGAACGATAAATACTTTTTTAAACATAAACTTTCTCCTTTTTCTTGTATATCTACAAGATATCATAACTGTCAGCAATAACACAGATTTCTGCATAACATCAAATGAAAAACTCGCCTAAGGCGAGTTTTTGCTATAAATCAGAATTGGAATGTTGTTGCTCCTGGATCTGGTTGGCAGCAGGAAGCTGGTCAATCGGATTGGGATCAACCGTATGTTTGTACGAGTATGCTTTGGAAGTAGTCAGTACTGCTAATAAAAGAACGACAAAAACAATGACAATTGAAACAATTAACACAGTAGTCAAATTTCTCCATCCCCCTTTAGTTCTATTGTATCATGAGCAAAAGAATAGGAAACTGATTCTTCAGTTTCCCGATGATTGGTATGTACTTTTTAATGGATATTCCGTGGATAATAACTATGCGCGCGTTGCTGCCCATATTGTTCTTGAGCAAATTTCCCTTTTAGGCTTTCAATTAAATACAATCCCATTAGATCATAAAGTTCTTGTTTATCCATTTCGTGAATCAAGCCCAACAGATCTTCATATGACATTTCTTCAAGAAAGGCAAAAGTCAGCATATCGATATCTTCTTCATCACCTGTAAGTTTATTACGGTACATTTCAAATAGCTCATCAATTAGTTTCAATTGACACACCCCCTGTGTTTAGATTTTTTAAATTGATCTATAATTGAAAAATTCTCATGACTGACATCATTCAAAAATCAACTGTCCAGTTTTTATTTCTTTATTATATTGTATCCCATATTGAAAAATGAATCGAATTTTGGCTAAGAATAAATTTTTATTTTTGGGGATTACTAAGAACAAAAGGGGTGGCAATATGTCGGAGCAAAAAGACACCTATTATATTGATGTCGGCACTGGAGGTATTTATCAAAGTGCGACAGCATCAACATGGAGTTTTAAAATTGAGGCAACTGATGAGGAGATTCATCAGCTTCGGTCTCTAATGGACAGTAATTATCTGAATGAGTGGGGAAATTTCTTTCGAGCGCATGTACCGTATGTTCAATATCATTATGATCGTCAAAATGATGCCTATGATAGTACCATCCAACAAATTTATGCTATGATTTATCAGCTAGGAGATCAAGAGGCTAAAACTCATATTGAAAGTATGGATATCTTACCTCTACAATAATAACAGTCATGGGAAATCCAATATTCGAGGATTTTCCTTTTTTCTTTTATAATAGAATAGAATTCCTATTATAGGGTGGTTTTGACATGATTACATTCTTTGATCAACATGGTAATAAAGTAGAGCTGGTTTTTTCAAAACATTATTGTAGCGACGAGGCTCAGCATGTATTTGTAATTTGCCAATTTGGAGATAAGTGGCTGTTAACCAATCATAAACTGCGTGGACTTGAATTTCCTGGCGGCAAACGGGAGCCTGGAGAAACTTTGGAAGAAGCAGCAAGACGAGAGGTATATGAGGAGACAGGGGCTATTATTACTGAACTACAGCATATTGCTCACTATCGGGTGTTTGATGAGGGTGGTACGTTCGTTAAAGCAGTATTCTGGGGAAAGGCTGATTCTTTGGAGACAACAACCAGTTATTTCGAAACAAATGGTCCCGTATTAATTGAAGGTAATCTGCTGCAGAAACGATTTGGCGATGATTACAGCTTTATCATGAAGGATAAGGTTGTTGCGGAATGTCTTGGTTATCTTCAAGATAAGAAATAAGTCAGATTTTTCGACTGTAGAATTCATACTATATTTAAGGGCGAAACTAACGAGCAAAAGCAGTGAAACAGACTCTTATTGTTTTTCTAGATTTTAATACTTTGTAAAAAAGGATGAAAAATCGTGAGTGAATACAATGGAAAAATTATCGAGTGCAAGCGATTCCCTTCGCCCAATCCAAATGTCGAACTAACGGAACTTACTTACCTTTCTAATGGTTTAAAGGTAAAAGGTATGCTAGCAGTGCCCAAGTATGTACAAACCTCTGATGGTTTTCTTTATTTGCGCGGCGGGATTAAAAATGTCGGTAAGGTTCGGCCAGCAAGGATTGCCCAATTTGCCCAAGAAGGGTTTATTGTTTTTGCCCCTTATTATCGGGGAAATCAGGGCGGGGAAGGGAATGAAGATTTTGCTGGGGATGACAGAGAGGATGCCTTTGCTGCCTTTCAATTGTTACAATCACATCCTGAAGTAAAGCATATACATATATTTGGATTTTCACGTGGCGGAGTCATGGCCCTCTTAACGGGAATTCAATTTCCGGAAGCGGCCTCATTGGTTACATGGGGTGGTGTCAGTGACATGAGCTTAACCTATACGGAGCGAAAGGATCTGCGGAGAATGATGAAGCGGGTAATTGGCGGAACACCAGCCAAATTTCCGGAACGGTATCAGAGTAGAACCCCTCTTTATCAATTGGAAAAACTGGCTGTACCCGTCCTTGTCATTCATGGTGTACAGGACCATAATGTCTCAATTGAGCATGCCTATCGGTTAGAAAGACGGCTTAAGGAATTACAGAAAAGTGTCGAGTCATGGTATTTCCCGGAATTCACTCACTACTTTCCTCCTGCAATTAACAGAAAGGTCGTACAAGATGCTGCGAAATGGATGAAAAGGCTAAGCAAAAGATGGTAAAATAAAATTATAATTGGCAGAGGAGCGGATTAATATGGGTATGCCCCTAGAATTAAACACCCTCATTGTGACAAAAGGGAATGAAAATCGTATTGGAGAAAATTTGTTTACTTTAGAGAAGGAAGGCTATCGACTATATCCCCTTGATATCCCAGTGGATGTCAGAAAAGTACTTGACAGTAATACAAGCGGGTCAGCACTAATTAAAAAAGTCGAATGGGAGAATAATAAAACCAAAATTACGTATCAGTTAATTTCTCTGAACTCTACAAATTAACAGCAGTTTTAGATAGATTGAAAAAAATGGCGCCCCACAATCTGGGAGCGCCATTTTGCAATCTATTTAAGCGGTCCGCCTTTTTCAATGATGTCGGCAGAGACGTTCGTAAATTTTTTAAAGTTCTCGCGGAATTGAGCGGCAAGCTCTTTTGCCTTTTTCTCATAGGCTTGTGGGTCATCCCACGTTTTCTGAGGTTGAAGAACCTCATCAGGGACTCCGGCGATGTGCAGTGGAATATGAAGTCCGAAGATTGCATCTTTAACGGTTTCCACCTCATTTAATTCTCCTTCAAGGGCAGCTTGCACCATTGCTCTTGTATAAGATAGCTTCATACGGCTTCCAACACCGTATTCTCCACCTGTCCAGCCTGTATTAACGAGAAATACATTGACGTTATGCTCAAGAATTTTTTCACCAAGCATATCGGCATAACGTGTTGCAGGTAGCGGTAGGAATGGCTCACCAAAGCAAGTTGAGAAGGTAGCCTGCGGTGTGGTAACTCCACGCTCTGTACCGGCAAGCTTTGAAGTATAACCGCTTAAGAAATGATACATTGCTTGTTCCTTTGTCAGCTTTGCAATTGGTGGCAGGACTCCAAAGGCGTCAGCTGTTAAAAAGACAATTGTATGTGGATGACCGGCTATGCTTGGATTGACAATATTATCGATATTGTCAATTGGATAGGCTGCACGTGTATTTTCAGTTAATGAGTTATCGTCATAATCAGCCACTCTTGTTTCTTGATTCAAGATAACATTTTCTAGGACGGTACCAAAACGGATTGCATCGAAAATTTGCGGCTCCTTCTCGTGTGAAAGATTAATACATTTTGCATAACATCCGCCTTCAACATTAAAGACTCCGCTAGATGACCATCCATGTTCGTCATCACCTACTAGTTTACGATTAGGATCAGCTGAGAGTGTGGTTTTACCCGTGCCGGATAATCCAAAGAATAAGGCTACGTCGCCTTCTTGACCAACATTTGCGGAGCAATGCATTGAAAAAATATTACTTTCAGGAAGTAGGTAATTCATTACAGAGAAGATTGATTTTTTCATTTCTCCAGCATATTCTGTCCCGCCGATTAGGACAATCCGATGTTTAAACGAGATAATAATGAAGGTTTCCGAATTGGTTCCGTCCACAGCAGGATCTGCTTTGAAATTAGGGGCTGCAATTACCGTAAATTGAGCGTTATGTGATAATAATTCATCTGCTGTTGGGCGAATGAATAATTGATGAACAAATAAATTATGCCAAGCAAATTCATTAATAACTTGAATGGGTAGTTGTGATTTTTTGTCTGCTCCTGCAAAGCCTTTGAAAACAAAAATTTCTTCTTTTTGTTTTAAATAATCTAATACTTTATGATAGAGGTTAGTGAATACTTCCTCAGTGATAGGCTGGTTGGTCTGACCCCAGTCAATTTTATCCTTTGATGTTTCTTCGACAACGATGAATTTGTCCTTCGGAGAACGGCCAGTATACTTGCCTGTAGAAACACAAACTGCACCTGTTGAAGTTAACGTTCCTTCATTGCGGGCTAAGATTTTTTCAACTAACTGAGGAACAGATAATTGCATTAGTACGTTATTTTCATTTAGCAGCTGGTTAAGTTCGTTTGGAACGTGAACTGAATTCATGATAGAAACCTTCCTTTTTTAGTTTTTAACATATTCATACTCTTTAATTAGTATAACACATTGAAACCATTAGTCTATACTAATCAAAAAAATATTTACAGCTATCTCTCTCAATTTTACTAAAAAATTCATTGACATAGCTAGTGTTTATACGATAAGATTTAACCTTGAACGGATACTCTCTTATCCCGAGCTGGTGGAGGGACAGGCCCAATGAAACCCAGCAACCTGCAACGATGAAAGTGACAATTCTTTGCAACGGTGCTAACCTGATGCAAGGCATGACCTTGAACGATAAGAGCGAAAGGAACGCAATACTGTGCATAAAACCTTTCCTCACAGTGGAAAGGTTTTTTATATTTTTCATGAATATAACCACACTGGGGGTTCTAAATTGCTAAATAAATTCCCCATTTATACAACATACTACTAAGGGAATGAGTTCCGTTTCAAATCAAGGTTCAACTAGTAAAGTCAACCTTAGCCATCTTACTCTTTGTACTTCATTTAATAGGAGGAATTCGGATTGTCAACAAAAAGACGCTTATTTACTTCTGAATCAGTTACAGAAGGTCATCCTGATAAAATTTGTGACCAAATCTCTGATTCGATATTAGATGCTATTTTAGCGCAAGACCCAAATGCCCGTGTTGCTGCGGAAACCTCGGTCACAACTGGATTGGTACTAGTGGCTGGAGAAATCACTACTTCTACATATGTAGATATTCCCAAAATTGTTCGTGAAACGATCAAAGGAATTGGGTATAATCGGGCAAAATATGGCTTTGACTCCGAAACATGTGCCGTGCTAACCTCTATTGATGAGCAATCTCCAGACATTGCCATGGGGGTTAACCAAGCGCTTGAAGCTCGCGAAGGTCAAATGACTGATGAAGAAATCGAAGCGATCGGTGCCGGCGACCAAGGACTCATGTTTGGCTTTGCCTGCAATGAAACAAAGGAACTTATGCCGCTTCCAATATCACTTGCTCATAAATTAGCACGTCGCTTAACGGAAGTGCGCAAGGAGGATATTCTTCCATACTTACGCCCAGATGGTAAAACGCAGGTTACTGTCGAGTACGATGATAATAATAAGCCCGTTCGTATTGACACAATTGTCATTTCAACTCAGCACCACCCTGAAATTACACTTGAGCAAATTCAGCGCAATATTAAGGAATATGTCATTAACCCAGTTGTTCCAAAAGAATTTATTGATGAGAATACAAAATATTTCATTAATCCAACTGGTCGTTTCGTTATCGGCGGACCTCAAGGTGATGCAGGTTTAACAGGCCGCAAGATTATTGTCGATACGTACGGTGGATATGCCCGTCATGGTGGGGGTGCTTTTTCTGGTAAAGATCCGACTAAAGTAGACCGATCTGCTGCCTATGCTGCCCGCTATGTAGCTAAAAATATTGTAGCAGCTGGCTTAGCTGAAAAATGTGAAGTACAGCTCGCTTACGCAATTGGTGTTGCCAGACCTGTATCGATCTCTGTTGATACGTTTAGCACTGGGAAAGTAAGTGAAGATGTTCTTGTTGATTTAGTCAGCAAAAACTTCGATCTTCGTCCAGCTGGCATCATTAAAATGTTGGATTTACGCCGTCCAATCTACAAACAAACAGCTGCATATGGTCATTTTGGCCGAGCAGATGTCGATTTACCTTGGGAACGAACAGATAAAGCAGAGGCGCTTCGGACTCAATCAGAAGCCGTTAGATAAATTTTGGAGGAGTTGCATATTATGTGTAACTCCTTTTTTTATTTTTCGTCTAAATATTTGTTCAGGATTCCACTAACCGTTATAGAATGTTTACAAATTAAGATAAAGGAACAAAGTATAAATATGTAAATTTCCTTTAGTTGACTATCCAATTTTGTAAAAAAAAGTGGTAGTATTAGATAGTATGTTTTTTTAATGCAACGATCCATATGGATGTAGAAATGGAGTAGGTGAGGTACATAATGTGCGGTTTTATCGGCTGTGTACATGACAAAGCAGAAAGCAATCATGAAGAACAAAAAAAGCAATTTCAAAATATGAATAATATCATTACTCATCGCGGCCCGGATGATGCTGGTTATTTTAACGATGACCATATCCAGTTTGGTTTTCGTCGCCTGAGTATCATTGATCTTGAAGCGGGACATCAGCCGCTTTCTTATGAAAATAAACGCTATTGGATTATTTTTAACGGTGAAATCTATAATTACGTTGAATTGCGTGAAGAACTGGTCAAGGCTGGATTAACATTCGCCACAAGTTCGGATACTGAGGTAATTATCGCCCTTTATAGCCATTTTGGTGAAAAAGCTGTTGAAAAACTCCGGGGGATGTTTGCCTTTGTCATTTGGGATAAACAAGAACAAACTGTTTATGGTGCTCGTGATCCGTTTGGCATTAAGCCGTTTTTTTATTTTACAGCTGGTGCAAAAACCTTTTTTGCTTCAGAGAAAAAAAGCATCTTACTAGCTTTGGAAAACGATGTGTTAGATTATGACTCACTTCAGCATTATCTAACCTATCAGTTTGTACCAGAGCCATCTTCATTATCGGCAGGAATAAAAAAATTAGAACCAGGCCATTATTTTACAAAAAAAATTGGTGCGGAAATGAAAATCAAGCGCTACTGGAAGGCTCATTTTGCACCTGTGCATAAATCGGAGACAGATTATATTAAAGAGATTCGTGATGTATTATTTGACTCAGTTAAAATGCATATGCGCAGCGACGTTCCTGTCGGTTCTTTCTTATCTGGCGGTATTGATTCATCATTAATCGTTTCAATTGCTAAAGAGTTTCATCCAGCAATCAAAACGTTTTCGGTCGGGTTTGATCATAATGGATTCAGCGAAATTGACGTTGCTAAGGAAACTGCTGATAAGCTTGGGTTGGAAAACATCAGCTATATAATCTCACCCGAGGAATACATGAAAGAAATCCCTAGAATTATCTGGCATATGGATGATCCGCTGGCAGACCCGGCATGTGTGCCACTGTATTTTGTGGCTCGTGAGGCTCGGAAGCATGTAACGGTTGTTTTATCCGGAGAGGGAGCCGATGAATTATTCGGCGGTTATAATATATACCGTGAACCACAGGATCTAGCAATTTTTAACAAGATTCCTCGTGTGTTTCATCGCTTCTTGAAAATAATTGCCGCGATGATGCCGGAGGGGATGAAGGGTAAAAGTTTCATTGAACGCGGAGTTACCCCGATGGAACAGCGTTATATCGGTAATGCGAAAATGTTTATGGAAGAAGAAAAACGCGAGCTTTTAAACGTGTATCGTGAGGGATTACAGTATACGGATATCACCAAGCCACTTTATGAGGAATCACGCGGTTATGACCCGGTTGATCGAATGCAGTATATTGATATTCATACTTGGATGCGAGGTGATATTCTGTTAAAGGCAGACAGAATGACCATGGCCCATTCATTAGAATTGCGGGTGCCGTTCCTGGATAAGGAAGTATTCCAAGTAGCATCAAAAATTCCGACCAGTCTGAAAACAGCGAATGGAACGACGAAGTATATTTTACGCAAAGCAGCGGAAGGAATTGTTCCTGAACATGTATTAAATCGTAAAAAGCTCGGCTTCCCGGTTCCAATCCGTCATTGGTTAAAGGCGGAAATGAACGAATGGGTAAAAACGATTATCCGTGATAGTCAGACTGATCACCTTATTAATAAGTCTTATGTATTGAGACTTCTCGATGATCACTGCTTAGGGAAAGCTGACAACAGTCGGAAAATCTGGACCGTTCTAATGTTTATGGTTTGGCATCAAGTCTATATTGAACAAGTATTCTCCTTTACCTCTGAGTATCAGAAGGAGAAGGTATTGGCAAAATAAAATAAACCTCAAACAGTAGTGGAGTTAAAGCAAGCACGAAAAATAAGCACCCGAGCGGTGCTTATTTTTGTTGAAGTGATTTATAGTATTGTCCTTTTCTGGCGTATTCTTGGTAGATACGGGCTATTTCTTTTTTATCTTCTTCCGTCAATTCTCTAATAACTTTGGCGGGTCTGCCGAATGCTAAAGTATGAGGCGGGATGATCTTTCCTTGTGGGATAAGGCTGCCAGCGCCAATAAAAGCGCCTTCACCAATTTCAGCACTATCAAGGATGATTGAGCCCATTCCAATCAATGCTTGTTTTCTTATGATACAGCTATGAAGGATTACCTGGTGACCAATTGTTGCTTCATCCTCAATGATTAAGGGATTATTTGGACTTTGATGCAGGACGCAATTGTCTTGGATATTTACTTTTTTGCCAATAATGGTTGGGGCAATGTCGCCACGGATGGAAGTATTAAACCAGATGCTGGATTCCTCGCCTATTTGAACATCTCCAGATATGGTAACATAATCAGCAATAAAGGCAGAGTCAGCGATAATTGGATATTTGTCTTTATAGGGGTAAATCATAGCGTTCCTCCTCTTTTTAAGATAATAAAGTAATTTTATCGAAATATACTTGAAAAACCAAAAGTTTTATTTTGATATTTGTCAAACTGGCAAATAGACAACTTAATAACTGCCTTTGTGGTAAAATAACCAATAATGAACGAAAGTAATATAGGAGGAAAGTATATGTGGAAGTGGGAAGCAGAAGGGGAAGCAAAAGCCGTAATTGTCATTGTTCACGGTGCGATGGAACATCATAAAAGATATGGCTGGCTGATTGAAATGTGGCGTTCATCAGGCTTCCATGTCATCATGTCCGATTTGCCAGGGCAAGGAGTGACAACTAGAGCAAACCGCGGTCATATACACTCTTTTGATGAATACATAATAGAAGTCAAGGATTGGATACAGGCTGCTTACCGCTATGAACTGCCTGTTTTTCTGCTAGGGCATAGTATGGGGGGATTGGTCTCCATTCGTTTGTTACAAGAGGAACATGTTAATATTGCTGGTATCATTCTTTCCTCACCTTGTTTAGGTCTCATGCATACACCGCCGAAAATGATGGATATCCTTTCGCATTTGCTCAATATTGTTTATCCAACATTAAGGATAAAGGCTGGATTAACAGTACAAATGGCAACGAGAAATGAAGATGTCAGAGAAGCTGACTCAAATGATACACTTTATGTGACAAAGGTTTCCGTTAGGTGGTATCGTGAGTTAGTTTATGCTGTCAAACAGGCATTTACGGAGTTGGAGAGGATTCAAGATGTTCCGATGCTGCTGATGCAAGGCGGTGATGATAAAATCGTGAATAAGGAGGCGGTTAAAGACTGGTTTAATCGTGCTCCTCTATCAGAAAAAAGATTTAAAGAATGGCCAAAATGCTATCATGAAATTTTTAATGAACCTGAGCGGGAAGAGGTCTTTGAATACGCAAAAGATTTTGTTTTTAGCCAGTTGAAATCCATTGGTTATATTGTCTAGAAAGGTTGTGATTTTCCATGAAGCCATTCACCCTAATGTCAAGGGTTTATCGTAAAATATTACCAGCTGTTCACCAAGAATTGGCCTATTGGAAAAGCCGCGCTCAAAAAATCCCTAATCCGGAGCTAAGACGACAGGCTCTGGCCAGCATTGAGCAGAAAACATTTCACTGTGAGGGCGGGGCCATTCTTGCACTGACTGCAAAAAAGGATTATAAACTTGCGGTAAAATTTATTGTGGCCTATCAAACAATTAGTGATTATCTTGATAATTTATGTGACCGCAGCACATCACTCGATCCTAACGATTTCGCTGCGCTTCATGAGTCGATGAGTGCTGCGTTGCTGTTACAAGCAAAGAAGAAAAATTACTATCGGTTCCGTGCAGAACAAGATGATGCGGGGTATCTGTATGACTTGTCGGAAACGTGTCGCTCGGTTTTGAAGCAGATAGATAACTATCAAGTGATTAGAGACTACTTGCAAGAGCTGTGTCAGTATTACTGTGATTTGCAAATACATAAGCATGTAAAGAAGGAAGAACGAGTTCCGCGTCTTGAACATTGGTTCCGGCAGCATCAGCATGAGCTGCCGGAAATGGAGTGGTATGAATTCTCGGCATGCTCTGGTTCAACATTAGGTATTTTTTGTCTCGTGTCTTATGCGTTTCGCGATGATTTTAATCCTGAAGATGCTTTGAATATTCGCAACGGCTATTTCCCCTATATTCAAGGTCTTCACATCTTACTGGATTATTTTATTGATCAGGAAGAAGATAAAGCTGGCGGTGATTTGAATTTTTGTTTTTACTATGAAAATCAGGAAACCTTGTTTAACCGCTTAAAGTATTTTGTGGTGGAGGCTGATAAACATATTGAGTATCTCCCTCATAAAAGTTTCCATCAATTAATTAATCGAGGCTTATTAGGTGTGTATTTGTCAGATTCAAAGGTCCGCAAACAGAAGAATGTTCGCAAGCTGGCGAAAGATATCATTAAATCCAGCGGCTGGATAAGTTATTTTTTCTATTTAAATGGACTAGCTTATCGCTCATTGCAAAGATCTGCCCCAGCCTTTTTTACAAGGCTGGTGGCAAAAATGTAATAAGCCAGGCGATTGTCAGCCTGGTTTTACCTTTTTTCTATCGCGATAATAAATGGCGGATTATGCTGTTGATTGATAAATTGGTACCTTATTACATGGGCAAATTTTTGGTCTAAATGACGACAGTAGTTGAGGAGGGCATCTCTTTCTATGTCACCACCATCGTGACCATGATAAATGACGAGGACAATGATGCCTTCCGGTGCCATAATGTTAAGGAGCTGGCTGACTGCATCTATGGTCGTTTCTGGCTCGGTGATGATGTTTTTATCACTTCCAGGTAAATAACCTAAATTAAAGATTGCTCCTGTGATTTTTCCGTGTTCTTCAAGCGGGATATTTTGCGTAACCCGTTCATGCCCTTCGTGAAAAAGGGTTGTCCGCTCAAGCAAAGAATGCTGAATAAGCCTTTCCTTCGTTGCCAAAATCGCTTGCTCCTGAACATCAAAGCCATAGACCTTCCCATGCTCGCCTACAAGTTCTGCTAAAAATACAGTGTCATGGCCATTTCCGATGGTGGCATCCACGACAATATCCCCGTTTTTCACTGCTTTTTGTAGTAAGGTCTTTGCAAATGGCAGAATTCGCTCTAATTTCATGATAAGTTAGCTGCACTTCCTTTGAAAAACTTCCCCTGCCAGCTGTCACGACGCTTTAATTCGGCATCAATCGCATTTAATACTTCCCATTTGTTGACACTCCACATCGGTCCGACCATTAAGTCAATTGGACCGTCACCGGTAATCCGATGGACAATCATTTCCGGGGGTAAAATTTCCAGTTGGTCGCAAACTAAGTTTACATAGTCTTCTTGTGATAAAAACTCAAGCAGCCCTTTTTCGAATTGCTTCACCATTGGTGTTCCTTTAAGAAGATGAAGTAAATGGATCTTAATCCCTTGGACGTCTAGCGTGGCTACTTGGCGTGCTGTTTCCATCATCATCTCATAATTTTCCAATGGAAGCCCATTGATAATATGGGAGCAAATACGGATACCATGTTTGCGGAGTTTTTCCACCCCGTTTATATAACATTGAAAATCATGAGCCCGATTAATTAACTGGGCGGTCTGCTCGTGAACTGTTTGTAGACCGAGCTCGACCCACAGGTACGTTTTTCTATTTAATTCAGCCAAATATTCTACTACATCATCAGGCAGGCAGTCAGGACGAGTAGCAATGGAAAGTCCGACGACTCCGTCCTGCTTGAGTACCATTTCATATTTTTCCCGCAGTACCGCAACTGGTGCGTGGGTATTCGTAAATGCCTGAAAATAGGCCATATATTTGCCATCTTTCCATTTAGTGTGCATTTTTTCCTTAATATCGTGGAATTGTTTTTCCAGACTTTCGGCCCGGTCTCCGGCAAAATCCCCGGAGCCTGCAGCACTGCAAAACGTACAGCCTCCATGTGCGACGGTGCCATCGCGGTTTGGACAATCAAAACCGCCATCAAGTGCGACCTTAAATACCTTATGGCCAAATTGCTGGCGTAAATGGTAATTCCATGTATGGTAACGTTTATCATCAGATGCATATGGAAAAGGTTTTGTCTGAAGCATTTCAGCAAACCTCCTTGTTAAAAAATTTTGCATAAAATTAATTTTATCATGAAAAATACAGCTTCTTCAAATGTAATTGTTTCAATACAGCGCTAGATTAGATTTGAGCGATTTGCCAGTAATTATGAAGTCATAGGAAAAAGAAATGGGAACAAAATAAGAAATGAAGCAACAGGCTTCAACGCTTGACTGAAAGGGGGTTCATTACATGGCTACACGTGATTCAATGGAAACATTAACACAGCAGGTTGAAGATACAATCCGCTATGCAGAGGAGCAATATAAACAAAGCAGCCTGCAAGAGCATTATAATGACGATGACTATATTCAAGCATTGCAACGTTTAGAGCAGACGTATCAGGATATTGCGACAATGGCCCATAGCGCGAATGGGCCGCAACGGGAACAGCTTCATCGAATGAGACTGCAAATCCAGCAGCTGCAGAATAATATGATACTACAGGGAACAAGAGGAGGAGAACAGTTTTGAAAAAACGTTCCAAGCAGCAAAACCCTGAGCAAAAGACGCGAAACGGCATAAACAATCAAGACATTGAGCTCGGACGAGATGTTGATTTAATCAAGCAGGCAAAAAGGAAATACGAGAAAAAAGGTCAGCCGGTTCAATCCAAATTTCATCCGGAATAAGCAGTCATCATTATTTTATCACTCTCAACCGCTTGAAATGGTTGGGAGTTTTTTGTTAAAGATTATTATTTCAAAAAAAACAAATAAAACAATTGCCACAGTCGCTGAAAAGGTCTAAAATTCTTATTATGTAAATTTATCCCGCCTTAACGGGGAGTAACATCCCCACTGATGGAAGTTTCACTTTATATATTATTGAAAAAAGGAGCGTTTTTCATGCCGCGTGCCTTATGGCTTTTAGTTATTGGGATGGCAGTGAATACTATAGGCTCTTCTTTTTTATGGCCTTTAAATACTATCTATATTCACGACCATCTTGGAAAATCTTTATCGGTTGCCGGTCTTGTTCTCATGTTGAACTCGGGTGCAAATGTTATTGGAAATCTATTCGGCGGCCATTTGTTTGATAAGGTCGGCGGTTATTTATCCATTCTTTTCGGTATCTTTATCTCGTTAATTGCTCTCGGAGGAATGTCAGTTTGGCATGGTTGGCCGGAATACATCGTGTTTTTGACAATTGTCGGCTTCGGTTCGGGGCTTATTTTTCCAGCAATGTATGCCATGGCAGGCTCGGCCTGGAAAGAAGGTGGCCGTAAATCCTTTAATGCCCTGTATGTAGCGCAAAACCTAGGAGTTGCGGTAGGTGCAGCACTTGGTGGAGTCATCGCAGATTATTCAATTCAACTTATTTTCGTTGCCAACACTGTAATGTACATATTGTTCCTATTCATTGCTGTATTTGGCTACAAAAGTATTTCAGTGTCTATTACGAACCAAAAGGGCTCTAAGAATGCGAGATTAGATACGGTTAATAAATGGAATGTTAAAGCCCTGTTTATTCTTTGTATTGGTTATTTATTATGTTGGATTGCTTACAGTCAATGGACAACGACCATTGCTTCTTATACACAGGATCTTGATATTTCGCTCAAACAATATAGTCTATTATGGACCATTAATGGAGCGATTATAGTCCTTGGCCAGCCGCTTTTGAATAGTGTGTTAAATCGCCTCGAGACATCATTAAAAATACAAATGCTTATCGGGATTGGTATTTTTATTGTTTCATTTTTAGTTGTTGGGAAAGCAGTTGCTTTTTCTGGATTCCTGGCAGCAATGATTATTTTATCAATTGGAGAAATGTTTATTTGGCCTGCCGTCCCAACTGTTGCTTTCAGTCTTGCACCAAAGGGACGGGAGGGTTTTTATCAGGGAATTGTCAATAGCACGGCAACAGGCGGCAGAATGATCGGCCCTGTACTCGGCGGAGTCATCGTCGACATCTACAGCATAACCGCCCTCATCTTCATCCTTATTGGATTATTCTTAATAGCCTTCATTACCACGATTGTGTATGATCGGAGACTAAAAATGGTGCCTGGCACCGTCCATGGACAAATGTGATGATTTGTCCACCCCACACGGACAGTAGGAATGTACCTACTGTTTTTTTTATTGGAATTGGCGACAACATTGTGTGAAAATTTACAAATATATCTCATATTCAAAAAATCTGAATAGGCAAAAAATATATTGTCAGATAATACTGTTCTAATATATAATTTAAACGACATCATTGTTATATAACTATCATATTAATATTTTTATTTTAATCTGGGAGGTTATCATGCTTGATCAAGTTGTAAACACAGTCAACGGTTGGCTGTGGAGTCCAGTTTTGGTTGGATTTATTGTTTTTTGTGGCATTTATTTTAGTTTTCGTACACGGTTTTTGCAGATTCGACACATTAAAGAAATGGTAAAGTTGATAGCATCAGGGAAAGGATCGGATGCAGGAGTATCCTCATTCCAAGCGTTAGCGATGTCTTTATCAGGGCGTATTGGTGTAGGGAATATCGCAGGAACAGCCACGGGAATTGCTTTTGGTGGCCCTGGTTCTGTATTTTGGATGTGGGTTATTACCTTCATTGGCGCAGCATCAGCTTTCGTTGAGTCCACGCTGGCACAAATTTATAAAGAAAAGCAAAACGGGGAGTATCGAGGCGGTCCAGCATACTATATTGAAAAGGGACTTGGCTGGAAATGGTTTGCTATTGTTTTTGCAGTTGCGACACTCCTTGCGATGGCAGTATTAATGCCTGGGATACAGGCAAATGCGATTGCTGATGGAATTGAGAATGCCTTTGGAATTGATAAAACAATTACAGGGTTAGCAGTTGTGCTACTTGTTGGTTTTACTATCTTTGGTGGAGTTAAACGTATTGCGAGAGTTGCAGAATTTATCGTTCCTTTTATGGCTGCTGGATATTTGTTAATTGCAATTGCAATAGTAGTAATTAATTTTGATAAAATTCCTGAAGTATTTGCACTAATTTTTAAAAGCGCCTTCGGAACAGAAGAATTATTTGGTGGAATTATTGGTTCAGCCGTTATGTGGGGAGTAAAACGGGGACTTTATGCAAACGAAGCCGGCCAAGGTACCGGTGCTCACCCAGCTGCAGCAGCTGAAGTATCTCACCCAGCTAAACAAGGTTTAGTGCAGGCATTTTCCATTTATTTGGACGTATTCTTAGTAGTTACATCAACGGCAATGATGATTTTATTTACAAATCAATATAATGTTATAAATGAAAAAACCGGAAAGACGATAACTGAAAATCTACCAGGAGTAGAACCTGGTCCAGGCTTTACTCAAGCAGCAGTTGATACCATTCTACCTGGATTTGGCCCAGGATTTATTGCAATTGCCCTTTTCTTCTTTGCGTTCACAACGATTTATGCATATTATTATATCGCAGAGACAAATCTGGCTTATCTAGTACGGGGCAAACATAGTGGTAAGGCTTTTGTTGTCTTAAAACTCGTTCTTATAGGCTCGATCTTCTATGGGTCGGTAAAAACCGCCACAACAGCATGGGCAATGGGTGATATTGGACTTGGAATAATGGTTTGGCTGAACTTAATTGCAATCCTGCTCCTATTTAAACCAGCGGCGATTGCCTTAAAGGACTACGAGGAACAACTTAAACAAGGAAAAGATCCAGTATTCGACTCATCTAAATATGGAATTAATAATGCGGACTTCTGGAAAGACGGGTACCGACATAAAGAAGACAAGCAAAAAGAAGTTTCCTAAATATTTTTTCTACGGAACTGAAGATAAAAATAGAAAGGCACTAATGTGCCTTTCTATTTTTGTTAATGCGGTTAAGATGAAGAAAACAGCTCTAAACAAAAATTGGGCTGCAGTCGCTTGCAACCTGTTAGAAAATTTTATAAAATAGTGATTATATTATAGGAATAAGTAGATAATGACAGTGAGCAGGAGTAGTAGTGGTGCCAAACCCGTTTGAAAGAGAGTTGACGGCTGGTGAAAGTCAACCGGGGACATCATGAACTCGCCTAGGAGTTGCAGACATGAACAAAAGTAATGTTTGCCGTTTTCCGCGTTAAGGAGGAATGAAGCGAGTGCATTTGCACTAATGTGGGTGGTACCGCGGGAAGATACATACATAGATCCTCTCGTCCCTGTGTTGGGATGAGAGTTTTTTTATTTTCTATTAGGAGGAAGCAAGTATGAGTTTCGATCATCGTCAAATCGAAAAAAAATGGCAAGAAAAGTGGGAAGGAGAAAAAACGTTCAAAACGAGCGAGGAATACGATAAAAGGAAATTCTATGCGTTAGACATGTTTCCTTACCCTTCTGGTGCTGGCCTCCATGTTGGTCATCCAGAGGGTTATACGGCTACAGATATTCTCTCACGGATGAAGCGGATGCAAGGCTACAATGTTCTGCATCCGATGGGCTGGGATGCATTTGGCTTACCGGCAGAGCAGTACGCGCTTGATACTGGTAATGATCCCGCTATTTTTACCGCTAAGAATATTGATACGTTTCGTAGACAAATCAAAGCATTAGGCTTTTCCTACGACTGGGATCGTGAAGTCAACACAACCGACCCTGAATATTATAAGTGGACACAATGGATATTCTTGAAACTATGGGAAAAAGGGCTCGCTTATGTCGATGAGGTTCCAGTAAACTGGTGCCCGGCTCTTGGTACTGTGCTAGCAAATGAAGAGGTTATTGATGGTAAAAGTGAACGCGGCGGTCACCCTGTTGAACGTCGGCCAATGCGCCAATGGATGTTGAAAATTACCGCGTATGCTGACCGCTTACTAGAAGATCTTGAAGAGCTTGATTGGCCAGAAAGCTTAAAAGAAATGCAACGGAACTGGATTGGCCGCTCCGAGGGTGCAGAGGTCAATTTTCAAATAGACGGACACGAGGGGACATTCACTGTGTTCACAACCCGTCCTGATACATTGTTTGGTGCGACTTATGCAGTCCTAGCCCCAGAGCATAAACTGGTAGAATCCATTACAACACAGGAACAAAAAGCTGATGTCGAGGCCTATCTGGAGCAGATTAAAGCAAAAAGCGATCTTGAACGTACAGATTTAGCCAAAGAGAAAACAGGTGTTTTTACCGGTGCGTATGCCATCAATCCGGCAAATGGCGAGAAAATGCCAATCTGGATTGCTGATTATGTATTAGCTAGCTACGGAACAGGAGCAATTATGGCCGTACCTGCTCATGATGAGCGTGACTATGAATTTGCTAAAAAATTTGACCTGCCGATTAAGGAAGTTGTTGCTGGCGGAGATGTTGCTACCGAAGCCTATACTGGCGATGGTGAGCATGTTAACTCCGATTTCTTAAATGGCTTAAATAAAGCAGATGCTATTACCAAAATGATTGCTTGGTTAGAAGAGAAAAGAATAGGTACAAAAAAAGTGACCTATCGCCTGCGCGATTGGTTGTTCAGCCGCCAGCGGTACTGGGGCGAGCCAATTCCAATTATTCATTGGGAAGATGGCACAATGACGGCTGTACCTGAAGCCGAATTACCTTTAACTCTACCAAAAACAACCGATATCAAACCATCGGGAACTGGTGAGTCACCGCTCGCTAATATTGAAGAATGGGTAAACGTTGTCGATCCGGTAACTGGGAAAAAGGGCCGTCGGGAAACAAATACGATGCCGCAATGGGCTGGCAGCTGCTGGTACTACTTGCGTTATATTGATCCGAAGAATGCCGAACAACTGGCTTCACCGGAAAAGTTACAGCATTGGCTGCCGGTTGATATTTATATTGGCGGTGCTGAGCATGCTGTTCTTCACTTACTATATGCACGCTTCTGGCATAAATTTCTATATGATATCGGTGTTGTCCCTACTAAAGAACCGTTCCAGAAGTTATTTAATCAAGGAATGATTCTCGGCGAAGGCAATGAGAAGATGAGTAAATCAAAAGGTAATGTTGTCAATCCAGACGATATTATTGAAAGCCACGGTGCAGATACACTGCGCTTATATGAAATGTTTATGGGCCCGCTTGATGCCTCAATTGCCTGGTCCACGAACGGCTTGGACGGATCACGCCGCTTCCTAGACCGAATCTGGCGTTTATTGGTTGAAGAGGATGGTTCGCTTAATCCAAAAATTCAAGATATTGAAGAGATTGCCAGTCTAGACAAAGTGTATCATCAAACAGTGAAAAAAGTGACCGAGGATTATGAAGGCTTGCGCTTTAATACAGCGATTTCGCAAATGATGGTCTTTATTAATGAAGCCTATAAAGCAACGGTTTTACCGAAGTCTTATATTGAGGGCTTTGTAAAATTATTAGCACCTGTTGCTCCGCATATCGCGGAAGAACTTTGGGAGAAATTAGGGCATCGCGAGACGGTTTCTTACGAAGCATGGCCTGCATACGACGAGGCAAAGCTCGTGGACAATGAAATTGAGATCGTTGTGCAATTGAATGGTAAAGTAAGGGCAAAGTTAGTCGTACCGAAAGATGCCGGTAAAGATGTATTAGAAGGTTTGGCAATGGGCGATGACCGTGTCAAAGAACTGATTGAGGGGAAAACAGTTCGCAAAGTGATTACTGTACCAGGCAAGCTAGTGAATATCGTCGCGAATTAAATAATTGGCATCACTAATTCTTCGATGATGGTGCCTTAAGCTTTAAGACAAGAAAGGGAATGATGGGGATGGAAGAAATTAAGATAATCACACCTGAGGAGCTGCAACAGAAGCTCGAAGCAGGGGAAAAGCTTGAACTTGTTGATGTCAGAGAAGATGAAGAAGTAGCGGAGGGGATGATTCCAGGTGCAAAGCATATCCGCATGGGAGATATTCCTGCTCACCTTGATTATTTTGACAAAGATAAGGAGTATATTTTCATCTGCCGCTCCAGCCGCCGGAGTGAAAATGTTTGTTATTACATGCAGGAACAGGGGTATAAAGTGTGCAATATGATTGGCGGCATGCTGAATTGGCATGGAAAAACCATTTAGACGATTCCTTCTAACGGTTTCTCTTTTGGAGTACAAGAAGTGGAAAACAGGTTAATTAACTTATGGAAAACAACATGGTAATTCGCTAAGGTATTCGCCAAATAGTGGTATGAAAATCATAAGCGGAGAATTTCCGTCTAATGAAAATTTTGAGGCCCAATAGGCAGATATAAGGGGAGAAATTCCGCTTACTACCTCTAAATAAGGCAAAATCCAAGGATTTGAATCATATAAGCGGAAAAACTTCCTTTAATTCGAGGGAAATAGTGGTATTTCCCAAAATAAACGGAGTTTTTCCGTTAATTTCTAATACAGGGAAATCAGGTGTAATTTACATCTATTTTAGCTATTCAATTTTCAGATAGAGAATATCTAATCGTAAATTTCTATTTACTATGTGAACTAGATAGCGATTTTATAAGCTATTCTATTTCTAACAGCGATACAAACAAAAATGGGGTGAGAAAATTATTTGTGATTTCTCATCCTATTTGCCTTTGATGTACTGTATTTCACCTTTAAAGAAACCCCTTTTTGATTCCTTCGGGAGTCGTTTTTTTTTGTAATCTATTTTAATTTTCTAAAAACTTGTCCAAACTGTTAAAAAGAGGTGAGATTTATGATTCAAGTAAAATTGTTTGATCGGGAACATGAAAAAGACTTGGAAAAAGAAATGAACCGCTTTTTGAAAGGGTTGGACGAAAAAAGTTTGTTAGACATTAAATATAATGTGGCAGCCTTTCCCGAGGAAGATGAGGAAGAGCAAATCTATTGCTTTTCGGCAATGATTATTTATAAGGCCTGACCTAAATGGTCAGGCCATTGCTATAGTGGCAGCGTTTGTTCCTGCTAGTCTGCCAGTAACTAGTGCTGAGGTAATGTTATAGCCGCCTGTATAGCCGTGAATATCCAATATTTCACCACAAAAAAACAAACCAGGCATCAATTTTGACTGCATCGTCTTTGGGTCGATTTCTTTGACAGATACCCCGCCGCCGGTTACAAAGGCCTTTTCAAGCGGGAGTGTGCCATTTACGTTAAACTGAAATTGTTTACAGCTTTTGCAAAAATGGCGAATTTTTTCGTGCGGGATAGCAGCCCCCTGTGTTGATGGGTCAATTTCGTTTTGAGCTAATAAAAATAACAAGTAACGTTCAGGCAGCAAGCCCTTTAACGTATTTTTGATGCCTTTTTTTGGTTCAGACTTAATCAGCTTAATGATTTGCTGAAAGAGATCCTCACCAGTTTTATCTGGTACAGCATCGAGGCTCACCGTAACTTCAGTTATCTTCCATTTTTTCATGGCTTTTACGACAAACTGACTGCACCTCAATACGGCAGGACCGCTTATCCCAAAATGGGTGAAAATCATATCCATCCGATGGGTAATGATTGGTTTCCCTTTAGGATTTAGGACACTTAATTCGATGTCCCGCAATGATAAACCTTGCAGGGTTTTATTCATAATAAACGGTTCAGTCGAAGTGAGTGGAACCTCGGTTGGATATAGCTCAGTAATGGTATGTCCAGCTTTTTCCGCCCAGGTATAGCCATCCCCGGTCGAACCAGTATGAGGCACCGATTTCCCGCCAACGGCAATGACCACAGTTTTTGTGGAGTACTCTTCACCATTTTTCAATAGTACACCAGCAACCTGACCGTTTTCATAGAGAACATCAGCAACAGGATTGTTTTTCACGACTTTTACCTGCAGGCGGTTTAACTCCTGCAACAGCGCATCGATGACGGATTGTGCTTTATTACTGGTAGGAAACATCCTTCCATGATCTTCTTCCTTAAGCATGACTCCGAGATTTTCAAAGAAGGTAATAATGTCTTCATTATTAAAGATGGAAAAAGCGCTATATAAAAATTTCCCATTCCCAGGTAAATGTTTAATAATTTCGTCAACTGGCAGTCGGTTTGTCACATTACAGCGTCCGCCACCGGATATTGCCAGCTTGCGACCAAGCTTGTCTCCTTTATCAATAAGAAGGACGGAGGCTCCTGTTTCACCGGCGGCAATGGCGGCCATTAAACCTGAAGGACCGCCGCCAATCACGATTACATCAAATTTCATACTTCCACCAACTTTTACATAGATTCATCCCATTATAAACACTTTTTGCAAAAAAGACGAATTTGAAAAAAATACAAAGTTGTCAGTAGCATCGGAGGTAAAGAAGTTGTACACTACTAATAGTGTGCAAAAAAGGTCGAAAATACTTTTCATGATGGCACACGCATTTTCTAGTCAGGAAGGGATTCTATGCAATCTAAGCTATTAAGAGGTACCTTTATTTTAACAATTGGTACGATACTTTCAAAAGTCCTGGGATTACTTTATGTTATCCCATTCTTTCAAATAGTTGGCCGGGAAGGAACCGTTCTTTATCAGTATTCATATGTACCCTATACGATTTTTATCAGCGTGGCCACCGCGGGTGTGCCGCTTGCAGTTTCAAAATTTATTTCAAAATATAACGCCTTAGAAGAATATGCTGTTGGTCGGAAATTATTTAAATCAGGTCTAGTCATTATGCTGTTGACTGGTTTTTTCGCATTCCTGACCATGTATTTGGCTGCTCCTGTGTTAGCAGAAATGAGCACTAGTGGAAAAGCTAATTTGACTAACGTCACAACCGTCATGCGGGCTGTCAGTTTTGCCTTGATTGTTGTTCCCTTTATGAGTCTAATTAGAGGTTACTTTCAAGGCCATCAATCGATGGGTCCATCCGCTCTTTCTCAAGTTGTGGAACAAATTGTTAGAATCACTTTCGTGTTATTAGGTGCCTTTGTTGTTATAAAGTTTTTTAATGGGAAAATTGTTACGGCTGTTAGTGTAGCAACTTTTGCTGCCTTTATTGGTGCTCTCGGGGGCTTGGCAGTGTTATTCTGGTATTGGTATAAACGGAAGCCGTATTTGGATCAATTATTAGCACAGGATAAAGGGACTATTAATATCTCTCTTCGTGAAATCTATAAGGAAATAATCCTCTATTCTTTTCCGTTTGTTTTAGTCGGTATTGCTAACCCATTATTTCAAGCGGTTGACCAGATTACCTTTAGCAAAACATTAATGCAGCTGGGGTTTAGCAAGAATGTTGCCGGAGAGTACTTTTCAATGTTGAATTTTGAATCACATAAAATTGTGATTATCCCGGTTTCATTAGCAACTGCTTTTTCACTAACACTTGTGCCAAGTATAACAAAGGCATTTATCGAAGGGGATAGAAAAGATTTAATTCACCAATTAAATCAATCCTTTCAGGTTTTGCTGTTTTTGACTTTACCGGCAGCGATCGGCTTGTCTTTACTGGCAGAGCCGGTTTACACAGCCTTTTATCAGCATGACATCGTGGGCACAGAAATACTACGAGCGTATGCACCAGTAGCGATTCTTTTTTCGTTATTTTCAGTAACGGCGGCAATTTTGCAAGGAATCAATGAACAGCGGTTTACTGTGTTAAGTCTACTTGTAGGCTTATTGGTAAAATTATCGCTGAATATTCCGCTGATAAAAATGATGGAAACTAAAGGCGCAGTCTTGGCAACTACTCTTGGATATTTAGCAGCAATCATGATTAATATTATTGTGATTAAGACATTTGCACGTTATCCGTTCCGCCTTGTCTGGCGTCGAAGTTTGCTCATTGCTTTATTCGCCGGATTGATGTGGTTAGGTACTGAAATCATCTATCAGCTATTACTGCTATTCTTATCTCCAGAATCTAAAATGCAATCCGTTATTATCATTATAATTTGTGCTCTAACCGGTGCTGTTATTTATGGTTATGTAAGTTTAAAATCAGGTCTCGTCAGACGTTTGTTCGGTACTAAAGTCGACCGCTTCATGACAAAGCTTAAAATTGCAGGAAGGAGACGAGTCGTTGAGAATTGATAAGATGTTGGCCAATCTTGGATATGGCAGTCGTAAAGAGGTTAAACAGCTGTTAAAAAGTGGTGCAGTCAGGGTTGATGACATTGTTGTGAAAGATGGCAAGCAACAGGTTGTTCCGCAATCCCAGACCGTAACCTTAAATGGAGAGGTAATAGAATACCAAGAATTTATCTATTTGATGATGAATAAGCCGCCAGGAGTTGTATCGGCAACGGAAGATTCTCAAGATGAAACTGTCATTGATTTGCTGGCGGTTGAAGACCAGGTGTATGAGCCTTTTCCTGTCGGCAGGCTTGATAAAGATACTGAGGGGCTGCTATTGATCACGAATGATGGGCAGCTTGCTCATCGTTTATTGTCACCAAAGAGGCATGTCCCCAAAACATATTTTGCTGTTATTGACCGAGAAGTGACGGAGGCAGATGTCGTTGCTTTTGCCAGGGGGGTTACTCTCAATGATGGTTATCAAACAAAGCCTGGTAAGTTGAAAATTCTTAAGTCGGGAATCCGCTCAGATATTGAATTAACGATTACTGAGGGCAAGTTTCATCAGGTGAAACGAATGTTCCAAGCAGTCGGAAAAAGGGTTATATATCTACAGCGAATCTCGATGGGGCCACTTACACTTGATGAAACACTGGAATTGGGAGAGTATCGCCAATTAACCGAAGAAGAAATCGAATTACTAAAAAATTATCAAGTGAAATAGAAGAAAGAGCGGTCAATCGACCGCTTTTTTGTCTGGGTTATTTTGTCGAAAAAACAGGAAATAAAATTCGTTATTAAGAACATTTTTCGACAAAGACTACTTACTCTCTCATCTATAATGGACAAGGTGTAAATATTTGTTAATAGGAGGAAACCAGGTGGGGAAAATGCGAAAAGTTCTTATAGCAGGGTTGGCAATGACATTACTAATGCCAGCTGCAGTAAAGGGAAAAGAAAATGTTCAACAATCAGCAAAATATGCTATTGTCAGTAATGAATCAGTAAATGGCAATGAACCACAGTACACGGGAACATTTATGATTGATAATCAACAGTACGCAATTAACAAAAAACTGATGCCTGAAGCCTATAAAATGGATTATATTAAACCATTTGATTTGAAAAAAAATAAGGCAAAGCTTGAAAATAATTCATACCAGAAAAAGTCAGTTTATAATGTAGGAGCGAGTAAAAATTTCTGGGTAACGAATCTTACAAATAATAGTAACAAACAAATTAATGCCAAATTGTTGTATAGCGGAACAAAAGCGAATATTTGGGTGCATAATAATCAAATCACTTCACAGGATGCTATTAAACTAGGTACTGAATTTGATAAAAAAATATATGGTTCGGTGACAAATAATTTTGCAAAAGAATCTGATGTCAATCGGGACGGCAAAATTAATATCCTGTGCTTTGATATTGAAGATGGTTTTTCAGGCTACGGGGGCTATGTAGCAGGTTATTTTTGGCCTGGTGATCTTTTTGATGTTGATTATTCCAATAACTCTGAGATTTTCTATATTGATACATATCCAACAATGGGACTATCAAGCTCAAAAGATGTAGCAAAGGCTTTTACAACATTAGCACATGAATTTCAGCATATGGTGAATTTTAATCAAACCATTTTTGTTGAGAGTAGTGACAGACAAATGGATATTTGGCTTGATGAAGGCTTGGCAATGGCAGCTGAACAAATATATACCGGAAAGGTGTTAACGGATCGAATTAGCTATTATAATGCTTCATCATCAATAGCAGCTGGTCATTCTCTGCTATATTGGGATAATTATGGAGATGTACTAGCAAATTATTCGCTATCTTATCTATTTTCTCAGTATGTAAAACTGCAAACTAATAAAGGGGATACGATTTTTAAAGAAATCTTGCAAGATAGAAATAATGACTATAAAGCTGTCGAAAACGTGGTGAAAAAATATGTAAATCCATCGATGGCGTTTGGAAAGTTTATGACTAATTTCCGCGGTGCTTTATTATTAAAGCAGCCCACAGGTCCGTATGGCTTTAAAGGAAAAGCGGAGTTTAATCAGCTGCAACCACGGCTTTATAATGGCTCTCCTGGAAAATTGTTGGGTGGCGGGGCAATTGTTAAGCAAGTTAATGATAATTTCACTATACCGGCGGATAAAGGTGCAAAAATTGCTTATAGACTTGTCCAACCAGGAAAAGATTATACACCTCCGACTAAGCCAAGTGTAAGTGCAGTTAGTGATCGCGATACAAGTATAAAAGGAAAAGCAGAGGCAAACAGTAAAGTTTATGTAAAGCGAGGCTCGACTTTTTTAGGTTCTGCCACAGTTGCCACAAATGGTAGTTTCAATGTGAAAATTGCCAAACAAAAAGCAGGAACAAGTTTAACAGTATATGTAGAAGACACCTCAAAAAACAGAAGTCCAGTTGCTGTTGTTAAGGTGCTTGACAAGTCTGCCCCTTCTGCTCCAACTGTCAATGAAGTGAGAAATAATAGTAAAAAGGTAACCGGGAAAGCTGAAGCCGGTGCTAAGGTTATTATCAAAAAGGGTAAGACAGTACTTGGTTCTGGTTATGCTAACAAGGATAGAATCTATTCAATTTCTATGAAAACACTCCAGAAGGAAAATACTGTTTTAGCGGTAACAGCAACTGATAAAGCCGGAAATACAAGTAAAGCAACTACAGTAAAAGTGAAAGATAAAATAGCACCTACAAAACCAAAAGTAAACAAGATAACATCTCGGTCGACGAAAGTTACTGGCAAGGCAGAAGCCTATGCGAGGGTTTATGTAAAATATGGTAAAAAGATAATCGGTTCAGCAACAGTGAGTAAGAGAGGATCTTTTTCAGTGAAAATTTCCAAGCAAAAAACGAAACGGGTTCTATATGTTTATGCAAAAGATAGGGCTGGCAACGTTGGCAAGACAACAAAAATAACGGTACAAAGATAAAATATAAAAGAAAAGGCAGTGGATTTCACCTAATTGAAATTGCACTGCCTTTTTTATTTTTTTGTTGTAATTACAACAAAAATGCTATAATATTTTTTTAAAGCAAAAAACACACAAGGAGATGACAAATAATGACTAAGTTTTTAATTACTGATGAATTTTGGGAGTTGTTTCCCCAGGCTGAGATAGGAGTTGTTGTTGCAAAAGGGATTCATAACACGGAAGAATCTGTGAAAGATATCAGACCGGAAATTAATACCTTGTTGGAAAAAAGCAATCATGAAGCGAAAAAGTTTCTTACCGAAGAAGTTTTTAGCGAAAACAAAGTTATTGCCGATTGGCGAAAAGCATATAAACAATTTAAAACAAAAAAGGGGGTTAGATGCTCAATTGAAGCCTTATTAAAACGGGTTGACAAAGGCAAAGGGGTAGGCACGATTAACCCATTAGTGGATATCTACAATTCCGTTTCCCTAACCTATGGTTTGCCATGCGGGGGAGAAGATATCGATACCTTTCAAGGAGACGTATTATTGACAAAGGCAGTTGGTGGTGAGTCTTTCTTGGCATTGGGTGATGAAGAAAATGATAATGCCCTGCCAGGAGAAATCATTTATAAAGATGATGAAGGTGCAATCTGCCGTTGCTGGAACTGGCGGGATGGACAGCGTAGTATGCTGACGGAGAATACAGTAAACGCGTTTTTGATTATTGAATCTGTAGACCCTAACAGACGTAATGACCTCCAAGCCGCGGTCGAGGAGCTAGCACATTTAACCCAAAAATATCTTGGCGGAACCACTGAAATTAACTTTATGAATATCGAGAAAAGAGAAATAACCTTGTAGATTGTTGCCTTGAAAGAATAATTACTCATTTGGAGTCGAAAATATGAAGGAAATTCTACGTGAGATTGGCATGATTGCAAGGGCCTTAGATTCGATAAGTAATATAGAATTTAAAGAATATGAACTTACCAAAGGGCAATATTTGTACCTAGTACGCATTTATGAACATCCGGGGATCATTCAGGAAAAACTAGCTGAGATGATAAAGGTAGATCGAACAACGGCAGCACGAGCAATAAAAAAACTTGAGATGAACGGCTTTGTTGAAAGAAAAAATGATGAGGATAATAAAAAAATTAAAAGACTCTTCGTAACAGAGAAAGGTAAAAATGTATATCCATTTATAAAAAGAGAAAATGATTATTCAAATCAGGTTGCCATCTCTGGACTAACCGAGGACGAAGCTGAAATTCTGTCAAGCCTGCTCCAAAGGGTTAGGAAAAATATCGAGGTTGATTGGGAGTTTGTAAAAAAAGGAAATAAGCGAAACTATTGAGATAATCAAAAAGTCCAATAGGGATTAGTGAGGTGATATGCAAGCGTGTTGATAGATATTAAACAGTGCAGCCATGAAGATTTAGCAGAACTCCAAGAAATTAGCATTGAAACATTCAATGATACATTCAAAGAGCAAAATACACCAGAAAATCTTACAGCATATTTGCAAAGAGCCTTTCATTTGGAACAGTTAGATAAGGAACTATCCAATCGTTTCTCGCAATTTTTCTTCATCTACGTTGATAAGGAACTTGCTGGTTATTTAAAGGTTAATACGAATGAAGCTCAGTCAGAAAACATGGGTGATGAATCATTTGAAGTGGAACGGATTTATATCAGAAGAAAGTTTCAGGGTCAAGGGCTTGGTAGATATCTTCTAAATAAGGCAATTGAAATCGCTAATGAAAAGAATAAAGCCAAAGTTTGGTTGGGCGTTTGGGAAAAGAATGAAAAGGCCATTAAATTTTATAGAAAATTAGGATTTGTTCAGAACGGAGCTCATTCTTTTTATATGGGTGATGAAGAACAGACTGATCTTATCATGGTGAAATCACTTAACTAAAATTTTCTTGAGGCGGGTTATCATGTATATTCCAAAATACTATAAGGTTACAGATGCTGCTGAAATATGGGAGTTTGTAAAGAAGAACTCATTTGCTTCAGTTGTGACAACCAAACAAGGGAAACCAATTGCCACACATTTGCCGTTAGAGGTAAGTAAAAAAGACGACGATTATTATCTTACCGGCCATATGGCTTACGGGAACCCACAGTGGCGAACATTTGAAACATGTGAAAATGTTCTTACCATGTTTCAAGGGGCAGATGCGTATATTTCCTCTTCTTGGTATTCTCATGAAGAGGTTCCGACATGGAACTATCAGGCTGTCCATATGTATGGTAAAGCAAGTATTTTAAAGAAAGATGAACTGATAGAAGAACTAACACTAATGCTGGAAAAATATGAAAAACACCGTGAAAAACCAGTTCTATGGGATACACTTTCTCCTCAATTGTTGGAAAGTGAATTGAAAGGAATTGTTGGCTTCAAGATTAAAGTAGAAGAAATTCAAGCTGCTTATAAGTTAAGCCAGAACCGAAATGAGGCAGATTATACGAACATTATTAATCAATTACACAATGAAGGAAACCCAAATTCGGTACAAATCGCTGAAGTGATGAAAGAATTATTCAGGCGATCTAAGCAATAAATTGCATAAAAACAGCAAAGCGATGGCTAGCAGTTGCCACACACTTTGCTGTTTTATTATTTTTATCGTCGACAAGTTAAGCTTGCAGAAATGCTCTTAGCATCCAGTTGTGTTTATTCAGTTTAGCGATTACTCCGAGGAACATATCGCTGGTAACTTCGTCATGGTTTTGTTCAGCCACTTCGATGCCGGACTTTAATTCATCAATTATGGTAGTAAAATCATTAATAACTGTATCAACCATTTCCTCGGCGGTTAATTTTTCAGTTGTTTCTTTAATTGTAGCGAGCTGCAGTGATTCTGATAAGGTAGAGATAGGGCTACCGCCAATCGTCAATAGCTGCTCGGCAAATTCATCAACAGTTGCAGCCGCTTCCTCATAAAATGCCTCAAATTTGGCATGTAGTGTGAAGAAGTGTGGCCCTTTTACATACCAATGGAAATGATGCAATTTTGCATACAGTACATTCCAGTTAGCAATTTGTTGATTAAGTACTTGTTCTAATGTCATAGTTAATTCCTCCTAATTATCTTATCTAAATTAATTATAACAGTTATTAATTTAAAGTCAATACTAGATTATAATAATTATAATTTAATCTCTATGTAATTTTTTGCTTATATATCATCTACAATAGGA
Source organism: Bacillus rubiinfantis (assembly GCA_000752035.1). GTDB lineage: Bacteria > Bacillota > Bacilli > Bacillales > Cytobacillaceae > Neobacillus > Neobacillus rubiinfantis. Next base: position 43,235 of record CCFE01000018.1, read on the forward strand.
ACAATCTAAAGTTTTTCGAAAGATAAGTAACGAATGCCAATAATGGGTATTCTAATAGAAAATGACTTTCTTGGAGGAGTTATGGTGAAACTGACACATGAAAAGGCAATTGAATTGCATGGGTTTAATAATCTCACAAAATCATTAAGTTTTAATATGTATGATATTTGCTATACGAGGACAAAGGAAGAGCGTGAAGCATACCTACAATATATTGATGAGCAATACAGTGCTGAAAGACTGACAAGGATCCTGCAAGAAGTTGCTGAAATTATTGGAGCTCATGTGTTGAATATCGCAAGCCAAGATTTTGAACCAGCGGGAGCAAGTGTAACTTTTTTGATATCAGAAGAACCTGTTGAAAATCAGTCATCGGAGATCTTCGAGGAATCACCCGGCCCTTTAATAGAATCGGTGGTGCTTCAGTTAGATAAAAGTCACATAACTGTCCATACATATCCTGAATATCATCCAGACGAAGGAATCAGCACCTTTAGAGCGGATATTGATGTATCCACTTGTGGAGAAATTTCGCCGCTGAAGGCTCTGCATCACCTAATCCGCGTATTTGAAACAGATGTGATGACAATCGATTACCGTGTCCGCGGTTTCACAAGGAATAAGGATGGACATAAGCTGTTCATCGACCATGAAATCAGTTCCATTCAGAACTATATTCCAGACGATGTGATTGAGTTATTTGATATGATTGACGTCAACGTTTATCAGGAGAATATCTTTCATACAAAATGCAAGCTCCGAAATTTTGATTTAAATAATTATTTATTCGGTTATACGAAAGAAAAACTGTCTGAAAAAGAAATCGATGAAATTACAGAGAGAATTAAGCTAGAAATGGATGAAATTTTTTATGGGAAAAATATTGTCTAGGGGAGAGCCGAAAATTGCTCTTCCCTATATTCTACTATTCATCCAATGAAAAATAGCAACGCCAAAGGATTAAGCATATTTTCCCAGCTCATTTCATAGATTACGAATGGGAGGGGTATACATGCAATTTTATTATGGGCAGCAAATGCCATTGCGCATATTAGATGAAGCTGAGTTTTGGAAGCATCAGGAAGAGGAACATACGGTTGTCATCCGTGAACTCGTGACTGGGCTGGAACCTGAATTTGTAGATGCCCTGAAGAAATGGGAGCAGGCGCTTGCAGCAACACATGGACAGGTTGTCCGCTATATTGAGTCTGTTATTAGATCTGGCTTGCAAGTATCACCTCAATTATATCAACAAGTTCTGCAGCTAGTATCCTATTGCCTTCAGGAAAGTGAACAGTTTATTTTACTATGTCAGCAAATAAAACAGCATAGTAGTGTTGTTAGTGCTAATCAGACAGCGGTAGTAGTACTGAATCACATCATTCGCGAATCAGAGTATTTTATTGGAATTGCTCAAGCGTTATTATCGAGTGGGCAATAGTTTCTGAAAAACTAGTCAAAAAAGAAAAGTAGCCCGCCAATTGCGGGCTGGTTTAAATGGTAACTGCTTGTGTTCTTTTAGAAATAAAGGAGAAGATCGTTAAGACTATAATGGTAGTGATTGCTACAGATGTTCCCGCAATATTATTTGGGTTAAAGACAAATCCAATAAAGATAACCACTAAGGCAAATAAGGCAAAACCTGTTGTGTATGGGAAGCCCTTAACACGAAAGTTTGGCTGGCTGCTGTAATGTGGTCTGAGCTTTAATTGGGCTGCACAAATGCTCATCCAAATAATCATTACGGTGAACCCGGGAATCGACATAAGGTAGCCGATTACATTACTTGGTGTTAGATAGGCAATATAGACGCCAGTTAAGATCGCCAAGCTGGTAATTAAGATGCCAACAATGGGAATGCCTTTCCCTGAAGTTCGCGCCAATCCAGTCGGTGCCACCCCGCTTTGCGCCATTGAATATAACGTTCTTGAAGTCGCATAAATCCCGGAATTGGCAGCAGACAGGACGGCCGTTAGAAGGACGAAATTCATGATATGGGCAGCTCCCGGGAGCCCGGTAACCGTAAATACTTGAACAAATGGACTATCTTCTCCAGTAACCTTGTTCCAGGGCATGAGACCGCAAATAATCAGAATGGGAAAAATGTAAAAAATGATAACCCGCCAAACTGCACTTTTTATAATTTTGGGTAACACCTGCTCGGCATTTTTTGTTTCTGTCACTGCAACACCAATTAATTCGGCGCCTCCATAAGAAAACATTACCACTAAAAATGCACTAAATATTCCACCGTAGCCATGAGGAAAAAAGCCACCATATGCTGTATAATTTGTCAGCGGATTATGAATTTCATTTGGAATAATGCCAATAAGCAACAAAAAGCCTAAAATAATAAAGGCAACTAAGGCGATAATCTTCACACTGGCAAACCAGAATTCCAATTCACCATAGAAATTTACTTGAAATAAGTTTATACCTATAATAATGACAGCACAAATCAAGCTTAATAGCCATAAAGGTATGGAAGGAAGCCAAAATTGCAGAAAACTTCCGGCTGCCACTAATTCTACTACTGTAACAATAATCCAGTTAATCCAATAAAGCCAGCCGACCATGAATGATATTTGAAAACCGAATGCCTTGTTAACCAAATGCTGCACATTATGATTAGGATAGGCGAGGGCCATCTCTCCGAGTGCTGCCATAATAATAAACAGTAATAGTCCGCCAATTAAGTAGGCAATAATAACACTGGGTCCAGCTATTTTCAATGTGTCAGCGCTTCCTTTAAAAATTCCTGTACCAATCATTCCTGCTAAGGCAATAAATTGTACATGTCGCGGTAATAGTCCTTTTTGTAGGTCCTGATGTTTTTTCCCCATAACTTCCCCTCTACTATTCTGCTTAAACGCTTTTAAGTGTTAAAGCTTTTTATATTAATATAGCATTTTTGAGAAAATTGTCAATTATCAATGGCGAACCATAGCCGGTCCTGTGCCGCACATACAATTCTTGGCTGGCAAATAATTTTCCTATAAAAGAGCAACAAAATAGCACGCTAGAATTGCGTGCTAATGTTAGTATTATTTTTGTTTAATTTCATTATGATGACATCTTCACCTTCTTATGGGTAGTTGTCCATTTTCCGCGGCTTGGGCTGATAACCAAGTCATTATAGGCTAAAACATTTAAATCCCGTTGAATAGTGCGAGGAGTGATACCAAATTCCTCTACAAGTTCTTGTGTTGTAACAATACCGTTTTTGTTAATAAACATGTAGATACATTTGATGCGGTTTAACATTCGGTTAGTTGACGGTTTCAAAGAACCACTCCCTATCCTTTTTTCAAACCCACGACGTAATCCCTCAATCGACAGCCTATTTGAAGATATCTCTTCAACCTATGTAGTCTTCTTCTCCGCTAAGACATCTCCTTTATTACGAAGTACTTGTTGAAATAGTAGATGTCATACATCTACCTCTATTGTACCCACAATTTCTGAAAATTTCTACCAAAATAGATAAGTTTCATAAATATCTTTTTCTATACTAGCTGCAAGTTCGTTAGATGCTCCCCCTTCCATATACTTATTAGTTAATGTTATGGCTTTGTGTTAGATAATTATGACTAAATAATTGAATTTTCTGTAAAAATAATCTAACGTATACTTTGGAAATACCTCTTTCGTTTTGTAGGTTAAAATTGATAAAATATTGCTATTAATTATAATGGGGAGATGTGGAAATGGCTTGGGTAATTGTTAATGGGAAGTTTATTAACCGAACAGAGGCGAAAGTAGATATAGAGGATCGTGGCTATCAGTTTGGTGATGGTGTTTACGAAGTAATCCGTGTCTACAATGGGGTCATGTTTACCGCTAAAGAGCATATGGATCGATTTTCCCGTAGTGCAGACAACATAGGCATTAAGCTTCCCTATACGCAAGAACAGTTGAGGAATTTGCTTGACCAATTGATAGACAAAAATAATTTAAGACTTGGGATTATTTATCTGCAAATTACCAGAGGAACTGCACCTAGAAACCATGCTTTTCCAGCTGCAAATATCATTCCTAATCTAGTGGCGTATACAAAAGAGCTGGAAATTCCGACAGCCACTCTCCACTCAGGGGTGAAGGCTGTACTGACGGAGGATATTCGCTGGCTGCGCTGTGATATTAAAAGTTTAAATCTTCTTGGGAATAGTTTAGCAAAGCAAAAGGCAGTAGAACATGGCTGCTATGAGGCTATTCAACATCGTGGTGAAGTGATTACTGAAGGAAGTTCCTCCAATATTTTACTAGTAAAAGATGGTGTCGTCATCACCCATCCATCCAATCAACTTATATTAAAAGGGATTACCAAGGATGTAATCCTCGAGCTCTGTGCTGAACATCGTATTCCAGTAGAAGAACGCTCGTTTACCATTCGTGAACTAGAACAGGCTGATGAACTCTTTCTTACCAGTACAACTAGTGAAGTAACCCCGATTGTCGCAGTTAATGCCCGACAAGTTGGGAGGGGAGTACCAGGTCCGCTTACACGAAGATTGCAAAGTTTATTTAAGCAAAGGATTGAAGCACAGTGCGGATCTTTGTGAAAGGTTGATTGCAGACGTGGTCTTAGATACCGCGTCTTTTTGCTGAGTCTACATAATTTAGATAAATTGTATTAAAACTAGAGTTAATTAGGGAAAGGACTGATGGGATGATCCAGAAGACTCATTATTTTTTTGCTGCAAAAATCCCTCTAGAAACAAAAGAAGTAATCCAAAATCAAATGGAGGAATTTAAAACAATTTTCCCGTTCAGCCGGTGGGTGTATCATGCAGATTTACATATTACTTTAGCCTTTTTAGGTGCTGCAGAATCTGAAAAGTTAGCTTTAGCTGTAGAAAAAGTAAGAGTGGCCCTGGCAGATGTTCAATCATTTACTTTGCAAATCGATGGGATTGGGGTGTTTGGCAGAGAACAATTCCCACGAGTGTTTTGGGCCGCGGTAGCACCGAGCGCTGAACTTCAATCAATTAGAAATAAGGTTTATAAAGCTTGTGAACAAGTGAATTTTCAACTCGAAACAAGACCGTTTCGACCCCATATTACTTTAGCAAGAAAATGGAACTCTGACCGTCCATTTCAGAAGGAACAGTTGAAGTTCGCGGGAAAACTGCAACCGGAAAGTTTATCTTTTAATGTTGCTGAGGTGGTGTTATATGAAACCCAGCTACAGCAACTGCCGAAATATAAAGAGTTAGTCAACTTCCCGTTAAGAACAAAGGGAATTGATGCTTGATTGAATAAGATGGACTTTCATATACTAATCTTGAAAAAGATGACTTGACGACAAAAGGCAATTGGAGATAAAATTTATAAGGATGGCTATTGTAGAAAAATATATCAATAGCTTTTTTTTATTTAACGTGTAAATTTTAATGGGAATGGCTGTGAAAAAGGTAGCACCTTCGAACACTAGGGGTTTTACCTAAAAGTAAACATATGATTCCCTCTCATTTAGGTAATGGATGGGAAGGCCACCATTAGAACGGCATAAATTGAAGGTGAACAATGTTGGAACATATACTAGGACAAGAGTGGGAGATTACTCCTGCTGGTGGAGCTACTGGTGAAGCATTTTATGCAAAGTATGAAAATCAAAGCCTTTTTCTCAAACGAAATTCATCGCCTTTTTTAGCGGTGCTATCAGCTGAAGGGATTGTCCCTAAGCTTGTTTGGACAAAGCGCTTGGAAAATGGGGATGTCATTACAGCGCAGCAGTGGCTTGAAGGCCGTGAACTCAAGCCATCAGAAATGAATCAAGAACTTGTAGCCAAGCTATTAAAAAAAATTCACCGTTCAGAGCCGATGCTAAGTATGCTTAGCCGTTTAGAAAAGTCTCCATTGCATCCTGAGACGATTTACCAATCAGTCATTCACGAGGTTGATACCGAAACTCTTTCATTACCAGAAGTAAAAAGTGCATTAACCTTTTTACAACGCGAAGCAAATTATGTCCACTGTGAAGAAAAAGCTGTTTGCCATGGTGATTTAAACCATAACAACTGGCTGCTTGCTGAAGACAACCAGTTGTATTTAATTGATTGGGACGAGGCTTCAATTGCCGACCCGGCAATCGATTTAGGAATGCTTTTATACTGGTACATTCCTGAACATAATTGGGCCGATTGGCTTTCGATGTATGGTGAAGACCTGACTGAACATTTGCGCTTGCGGATGAAGTGGTATGTTGTTCTTCACACAATTTCATCGATTCAATGGCATAAAAATAAACAACGTTTGAAAGAAATGCATAAATGGATTAACTTTTTACGAGAAATTCTATAATTAAAAAAGTTGATCAATATCATTAACCCATTGGGATAAGTTTTCCTGATTTGCTGTAATATGCTCATCTAAATCAGCAGTCTGGGCACCCTCTTGGCTGTAATAATAAACATCCTGCAAAATACCTTTTACATTTTTGTCAATGTTTGTATTAACCATAAGAGATTTAGTAATACGTTCCAATTGTTCGCATTCAGCTGTTGATCCACAGCAGTCGGTCTGATGATCATTTAAGATGTCCTTAAGCAGTGACACTTGGTCATGATGGCTTAGTGGCATAATGAACCATCCTTTCTTCAAAAATTTAAACGGGGATTCACATTTAGCTTGTGAATTCTTTTTTTGTTTATACACTTGCACGAAAAACAGCTTCATGATATGGTTTGAACGAAATTTATAATATAGGAGTGCCACTAAATGAGATTGAGACATAAACCTTGGGCAAAGGAGAAAATTCAACAATTTCCACAATATGTTGTCCCAAATCCTGAAGAATATAAAGGAAAATGGCATGAAGCATTTGCAAAAGCACAGCCGCTTCACATCGAAGTAGGAACAGGCAAAGGTCACTTTATTACGGAAATGGCTAAAGCAAATCCGGATATTAATTATATTGGGATTGAATTGTTTGACAGTGTTATTGTTGCAGCCCTTGATCGGTTAATTGAGGCTGACTTGCCAAATTTAAAATTGCTAAATGTTAACGCCAATGACTTGGCAAAATATTTTACGAAAAATGATGTTTCACGAGTTTATTTAAATTTCTCTGATCCTTGGCCAAAAACCCGTCATGAAAAACGACGATTAACATACAAGTCTTTCCTGAAACTATATGAAGAGATCATGATTGATGGTGGCGAAGTACATTTTAAAACGGATAATCAAGGACTGTTTGAATATTCGTTGCTAAGTTTTTCTGCCTATGGAATGCTATTGAAGTTTATTAGCCTGGATCTGCATCATAGTGATGTTCATGGTAATATTATGACAGAATATGAACAGAAATTTTCGGAAAAAGGTAATCGAATTTATCGCTGTGAAGTACAATTTCAATCGTAATTGCTAGGACAACTCTTTCATGCGGAGTTGTTCTTTTTTAGTTTTGAACATGGTAAACTTAGGTAAAGGAGTTGATATGGGATGGATAAACTGAAAATTGGCAATGTTACGTTAACCTGGCTGTCAGGTGGAATGACGAATCTTGATGGTGGAGCGATGTTTGGGGTAGTGCCTAAGGCATTATGGGCAAAGAAATATCCACCTAATGATAAAAACCAAATTGAGTTACCAACTGATCCCATTCTCGTTCAAGCGGATGGAAAGAATTTCTTAATTGAATCTGGTATCGGCAAGGGTAAATTAACAGAAAAACAGATGAGAAACTATGGTGTTACAAAAGAATCCGAGCTTGATGAATCATTGCAACGTCTAGGACTTGATACTAGTGCCATTGACTATGTGTTAATGACTCATTTACATTTTGATCATGCCTGTGGATTGACGAGGCCGGAAGCAGGAGAGTATAGGTCAGTTTTTCCTAATGCTAAGATTATCACTTCCCAGATTGAATGGGATGAGATGCGTCATCCGAATGTCCGCTCAAGAAATACATACTGGAAGGAAAATTGGGAAGCAATTCAAACGCAAGTCGAAACATTTACAGAGTCATGGAGCTTCGGCCCAATCAAGATGGTTCATACCGGTGGGCACAGCAATGGTCATTCGATTATCATCATTGAGGATCATGATGAAATGGCTATCCATATGGCCGATATTCTTGCCACACATGCGCACCAAAATGTTTTATGGGTAATGGCTTATGATGACTACCCAATGGAGTCAATTGCTGCAAAGGGCAAGTGGCAACCATATGGGGTGTCCAATAATGCGTGGTTTACTTTTTATCATGACGCCTATTATCGTGCAGTAAAATGGGACCAAGATGGGCAAATTAGTGACAATATCAAAAGAACAAAATAATGAAAAAAGAGCCGTATTTCGCGGCTCTTTTTAACCAGTTGTCAGTTTTCAAGCTAACCTGCCCATCAGGTAAGCTGCTGAAAATCGATAAGTGTACCAGTTTTGGCATCGGCAATAAATTCATATTGTTCACTGACATCGTCAATAAGTTTGGAAATACCGCCTTTGTAGACTTTAAAATAAACTTTCTGCTTCTCAAAAGGTTCTTCATTCATATGAATCCAAGAACCGGTAATCACTCCATCCTGACCAACTTGTTTTTTTATATTATCTAGCACTTTTTCAGGGGATAATGTCGAATTCTTCGCTGCCAGTTCTCTAACTAAATAACCGCTGATTGCGCCAATGGCCGCTCCAATCATAAATGATTTCCAGTTCATTTTAAAGCACCTCCGACTCCAAAAAATTGGAAAATAATAGTCATTCTATTCCGTTTAAGTATAACTTATTTAGTCATGTGAGGGTATTTATACTTATATAGAAAATGAAATATTGGTAAGATAACGATTATTTCTGTAAAATTGAAAAAGAATACATAATTTCACTTTATAAATCAAAGGAGTTACTTTCAATGAACGAACAAACCTTGAAACTTTTTCAAACATTAACAGAGCTGCCTGGAGCTCCCGGAAACGAACATGCTGTCCGCCAGTTTATGCGTGAGCAATTATCACCGTATGCTGATGAGATTGTTCAAGATAAACTGGGAAGTATTTTCGGGGTTAAAAAAGGCAATGAAAATGGCCCGACGGTGATGGCAGCAGGTCATATGGACGAAGTAGGTTTTATGATAACCGCAATTACCGACAACGGTATGCTTCGCTTTCAACCGCTTGGCGGCTGGTGGAGTCAGGTATTGCTAGCGCAAAGGGTGCAGGTAATGACAAAAAATGGCCCTATTATTGGTGTGATCGGTTCTATTCCACCGCATCTTCTAGATGAATCCAAGAAGAATAAACCAATGGAGCAGAAAAATATGCTGATTGATGTCGGCGCCGATGATCGTGCAGATGCCGAAAGAATGGGGATTAGACCTGGGCAGGCTATTTTGCCAATCTGTCCATTTACGCCAATGGCCAATGAGAAAAAAATATTGGCGAAGGCTTGGGATAACCGTTATGGCTGCGGCTTAGCGATTGAATTGCTTCAAGAATTAAAGGATGAGAGCTTGCCTAATGTTCTCTATTCTGGAGCAACTGTTCAAGAAGAGGTTGGTTTACGCGGTGCGCAAACAGCTGCTAACATGATTAAACCTGATATCTTTTTTGCTCTAGATGCCAGTCCGGCAAATGACGCAAGCGGCGACAAGAATGAATTTGGCCAGCTTGGCAAAGGGACATTGCTGCGCATTCTCGATCGGTCAATGGTCACTCATCGAGGAATGAGGGAGTTTGTGCTCGATATGGCTGAGACGCATCATATCCCATATCAATATTTTGTCTCGCAAGGTGGCACAGATGCCGGCCGTGTTCACCTCTCAAATGAAGGCGTTCCAAGTGCTGTGATTGGAATTTGTTCACGATATATTCATACACACGCTTCAATTATTCATGTTGACGACTATGCCGCTGCGAAGGAGTTATTAGTTAAACTTGTAAAAGCTTGTGACCGTTCAACAGTGGAGACAATTAAAGCAAATTGCTAACGAACAGAGGGCATTTTTGGATGCCCGTTTTCAAAGGAGATGCTAGACAGCAATGAGAGTCATCATCGGTTCAAAAAATCCAGCAAAAATTTCTGCTGTACAGAATAGTTTTTCCAATCAAAGAGCCGAGTTTATTCCGCTTGATATCCCGTCGGGGGTAAACGCTCAGCCTTTTTCCGATGAGGAAACGATTCAAGGGGCCATCAACCGGGCTCAAGGAGCGCTTCTTGAGGGCAATGGCGATATTGGAATTGGACTCGAGGGCGGTGTTCAAGACACATGCCGAGGTCTGTATATCTGTAATTGGGGTGCCTTAGCTTCTAAAGAAATGGACCCCATCATCGCCGGAGGTGCGAGAATTCTGCTTCCTGAAGAAGTGGCTGTAAGGCTGCGCGGCGGGGAGGAGCTTGGGCCGGTTATGGAGGATTATGCAAAGAAGAAAAATGTTAGCAAACAGGAAGGGGCTGTTGGGGTCTTTACTACCGGCATGGTCACACGAGCTGAGATGTTCACTCATGTGATGAATCTATTAGTCGGTCAGTGGAGATACCAGTTACATAATATTACTTACTCAAAATAGTCTTTAACTATAAAGGAATAATAATCGGAGGGTTCAAGTTGGAAAATTTACAATCAGTACAACAATTTGAAGAGTTTCGCCAGCAAGGAAAGACGATTTTTATGTTCTCAGCCGGCTGGTGTCCGGATTGTCGCGTCATAGAACCATTTTTACCAGAAATTGAAGCAAATTATCCTGAGTATACCTTTGTACATATCGATCGCGACGACTTCATCGATATTTGCCAAGAACTTGATGTATTTGGAATTCCAAGCTTTATTGCCTATGAGTCAGGAAAAGAGTTAGGAAGATTTGTCAGCAAAGATCGAAAAACGAAAGAAGAGATTGAAACCTTTATTGACAGCTTGAAATAAGTAACGTCTCCTTCCCCTTTGGAGAAGGAGTTTTTTCATGTAAAATAATAAGAGGAAAGGCTCCTAGCAGTGGAGGAGGTTAAAGGATGAAAATGGATAGTTTAAAAATGAAACGCATACTAGAGTCTCGTTTATCAGGGGAGGACCGAGTCCTTGCCTATAATCGCGAAAAAGATGAGCTGCGAATTGAAAGTAAACAGACTGGAAAAGGAATTACCCTGTCCCTTTCAGGGATTGTTGCGAATTGGCATAACGTACAAGAAAAGGCAATAGAGGAAGTTGTCTATTATGTTGAAGAAGGTTTTAAAGCAATGGAAAGTTCGGTGCAGTTAACTGACCATGAAAAAAAGATTTTTCCAGTTATACGCTCTGCCTCCTTTCCTAAAGAAGCGGAGGAGGGGGTACCTTTTCTAACTGATGAGCATACAGCGGAGACCAAAATCTATTACGCCTACGATATGGGAAAAACATATCGACTGCTAGACTCACGAATCATTGAAAGTGAAGGCTGGGATGCAAATAGGATCAAAGAAATTGCAATGTTTAATGTACGTTCATTACCAGCTCCGTTAAAGGAGGACCATGTCGCCGGTAATCCTTTCTATTTCATCAATACAAATGATGGCTATGATGCCAGTCGAGTACTCAACAAAGGTTTTCTGTATGAGATGGAAAAGAAAGTGCAGGGGAAAATGGTTGTCGCTATCCCACATCAAGATGTCTTAATTATTGGTGATATTCGTAATGAGCGAGGATATGATGTCATCTCGGAAATGGCGATGAGCTTCTTTACCAGTGGGCACGTTCCGATTACCGCATTATCCTTCTATTTCGAAGATGGAGAATTGGAGCCGATATTTATTCTTCGCAATCACAAATAAGCGTAAAGTTAGGGACCAGAGATGGTCCTTTTTACATTGAATTATTCCTACTTTAGGTAGAATTAAAGTGAATTTAGCTGGATTGTACAGAAATATGTCGAAAAAATAGGAAATGCTGATAAAATAGAATGATAGATGAATGCAGAAAGAGGGATTGTTTTGAGTTGGTTTCAAGACTTGTTTCAAAAATTTAAAAAAGATGAGGAAGATGAATCTGACAAGTCCTTTTTTCATAATGATAAATCGGGAGAGATTCTATTACAAAAAGTTAATGACAGTCTAAAAGATGTCGAAGCAAAAGTATCTTATCAATATCCTAGAGGTTCTACTGCAATATCAAGGCAAGAACCACTTCAAGCAAGCGAACGGGTGAGGCAAAGAACTAGAAGCCATCAATTTATTGAAACAAACTCTAATGAGAGGCACGCTCCTAAAGGTGAGAGAGAGCAACAAATAAAAGAAGTGCAACAATCCGCCAAAATACGTCAGCCATTTCATCCAACCGATATTCCTTCACCGGTATTTGGCTTCAAGCGTCCGCAGAAAACCAGTGCGATTGTAGAACATGAACTAAGTAATTTTGACACGGCAGAACTTTTTCAAGAACGGGCTGTGAAAAACAAAGAGGAGGAATTTCTTCTCAATTCTGCCCGACAAGAGAAAGTTAGTCAAAACAAGCTGATGAACACCGAAGAAGAGCACAACATAGTACAACAACCAGCAGCATGGGAACAAGCGGAAGATACACAAGAGTTTTCCTGTCTAGAGAGCGAAAATCCTCCGGATGAAACGGCTCAGCCAGTGGAGGAGAAAGCAGAACCTGCAAGGCTCCTTTTAAATCAGGAAAACATCGATAAAAGAAAGGAAGCAAGAAAGGAAAGGTCGCACCTGCCATTTAATGTAATGATGTTAAAACAAGATAAACAAAAATGGGAGCTGAAACAACAGACAAAAGCAATGGATAACCAGCAAAAGCCTGCAAAGGAGCCTGAAAAACCTCAAAAGCCTGCAAACGCGCTTGAAAAAGTTCATGAGTCTGTAAAGGAGCTTGAAAAAACGCAAAAACCGTTAAATGACGATAGCAGCTTTCCTCACGAAAAAAGGCAAGAAGCAATTGTAGCCATGAAAACAGGCGACTACCATTTTCCTAATCTTAGTCTGCTTCATCCTCCGATTCCAATGGGGAAAGATTTAGACTGGCTGCGACAACAGGAGCTGATTTTAAATCAAACCCTAGAGAACTTTCATGTAGGAGCAGCGGTAGTAAATGTTACACAAGGACCTTCAGTCACTCGTTTTGAGGTACAGCCGGAGCCGGGTGTAAAGGTAAACAAAATTACCAATTTAAGCGATGATATTAAGTTGAGTTTGGCGGCAAGAGACATCCGTATAGAAGCTCCTATTCCAGGGAAGCACACGATTGGCATTGAGGTCCCAAATCGAACAGCAAGACCGGTTCCAATCAGTGAAATCATCGGTAGCGGGACTTTTAATCAACCATCATCTCCTTTAACTGCAGTGCTTGGACTTGATATTGCGGGGATGCCGATTGTGACTGATTTGAAAAAAATGCCTCATGGATTGATTGCAGGAGCTACAGGTTCAGGTAAAAGCGTGTGTATTAATTCGATTTTAGTCAGCCTTTTATATAAGGCGACTCCTGAAGATTTACGTCTTCTCCTGATTGATCCCAAGATGGTTGAATTGGCACCTTATAATCATATTCCACATCTTGTCAGTCCTGTTATTACTGATGTAAAGGCGGCAACAGCTGCATTAAAATGGGCTGTTGATGAAATGGAAAGGCGCTATGAATTATTTGCCCATACAGGTGTCCGTGATATTAACCGCTTTAATGAATTAGCTCTGGAGCATAAACGCTACAGTGATAAACTGCCCTATATCGTCATCATCATTGATGAGCTGGCCGATTTAATGATGATGTCACCGGCCGATGTGGAAGAAGCAATCTGCCGGATTGCGCAAAAGGCGAGGGCCTGTGGGATTCATCTCATTATTGCTACGCAAAGGCCGTCTGTTGATGTCATAACTGGTTTAATTAAGGCTAATATTCCAACACGGATTGCTTTCTCAGTTTCATCGCAGATTGACTCTCGGACGATAATTGACATCAGTGGAGCAGAAAGGCTTCTAGGCCGTGGCGATATGTTATTTTTGGAAAATGGTTCATCAAAACCGGTCCGTTTGCAAGGAACATTTGTTTCTGACGAGGAAATTGATTTGGTTGTGGAACATGTTCGTAATGAACGTGAACCTGATTATTTGTTCGAACAAGAGGAATTATTGAAGAAGGTACAGCTTACGGAAGACGAAGATGAATTATTTTATGAGGCATGTGAGTTTATCGTTGACCAATGTGCCGCGTCTACTTCAAGTCTGCAGCGGCGCTTTAAAATCGGTTATAATCGTGCTGCCAGACTGATGGATATGTTGGAACAGAATGGCTATATCACAAGTGCGAATGGGAGTAAACCACGTGAGGTATTGATTTCAGCGGCTGATTTGGAGGCAATCCATGATTCCAATTAGTTTTTTCTTCGCTTAAGTATGCTTTATAACCTAGGATTCATACTAAGTAGTATCTTATTGCGATTATGTTAACAGTTTTGAATTCAATAGTTTTTATAAATGAACAGTGCTATAATAATGAAATATGATTTATTCAAGGAATGAAACTAATAAAAGCTGAAGAAAGTTTCATTAAGCAATTAAAGACAGATGTCATATACTGTTTTACAGTATTATGTTGGTTGGAGGTTCTTCTATGACTATTTACCATTTTGTGGGTATAAAGGGGTCAGGAATGAGTGCACTTGCACAGGTGTTACATGATATGAATTTTAATGTGCAAGGTTCCGATTTTGAAAAACACTTTTTTACCCAAGATGCCCTTGAAAAAGCAGGAATTAAAATCTTACCTTTTCAGAAAGAGAATATAAAACCAGGAATGACCATTATTGCTGGTAATGCCTTTCCAGACACTCATGAGGAAATTCAAGAGGCAACAAAGCTAGGTTTGCCAATTGTGCGCTATCACCGTTTTTTAGGCGATTTCATGCAAAAATTCACTAGTATTGCCATTACAGGTGCACATGGGAAAACATCGACGACCGGACTCATGGCACATGTAATATCCGGAAGCAAACCGACTTCATTTTTAATCGGAGATGGAACCGGTAAAGGGGAGCGGGATGCAGAGTATTTTGTGTTTGAAGCTTGTGAATATCGGAGACACTTTCTATCCTATTTCCCAGATTACGCAATCATGACAAATATAGACTTTGATCATCCTGATTATTTTGCCAATATTGATGATGTCTTTTCTGCTTTTCAACAGATGGCCATGCAAGTAAAAAAAGGGATTTTTGCCTGTGGTGATGATGAGCAACTGCAGAAAATTCAAGCAAAGGTACCAGTGTTGTTCTATGGATTTGACGAAGGTAATGATTACCAGGCAAAAAATATTATCAAAACGACGGAAGGTACGAGTTTTGATGTCTTTATTCGCAATACCTTTTATGATACGTTTTCCATTCCAACTTTCGGCGATCATAATGTATTAAACGCGTTAGCGGTTATTGGTCTCTGTCATTATGAAGCAATGAATGCAGAAATTGTAAAGGAAAGATTAACGACATTCAAAGGGGTAAAAAGAAGATTTTCAGAAAAAAGGGTCGGTTCGCAAATCTTAATTGATGATTATGCACACCATCCAACTGAAATCAAGGCGACCATTCAGGCGGCAAAGCAGAAATACCCGGATAAAGAAATTATAGCAGTATTTCAGCCACATACGTTTACACGAACTCAAGCATTTCTTGAAGATTTCGCTAATAGTCTCAGTCTGGCTGATAAAACATACTTATGTGAAATTTTTGGTTCTGCCCGCGAAAACCATGGCAAATTATCGATTCATGACCTGCAGGATAAAATCGCTGATTCAGAAATTCTTGCAGAAGATCATACATCTGTGTTAACACAGCATGAAAATAGCATTATCTTGTTTATGGGTGCAGGTGATATCCAAAAGTTCCAAGAGGCATATGAAAAGCAGCTGATTTAACACATTACGATTACTTTCAACAAGAACAGGATGCCAATTATTGGTATCCTTTTTCTAACTCCTTTTCTAATACTTCAAGTAATGAAAAAATTTAGTACTACATGCAGGAAAATAAGACAAAAAGCTTGAACTAGTATAAGATAGAAACGAGGTTTACTTCGACATTAGTTTGGTAATACATAATGATAGTTAGTACGGAGGTAGGACAATGCAAATCATTTTATACTTAAGCGTTGCTTTAATCGCCATCGCATTTCTTGTACTTGTCATCTTTTTAGCTAAAACGCTTACTTCGCTTCAGGGAACTCTCAACAGTGTTTCCGAAACATTAAAAGGAGTGGAGAAACAGCTTGACGGTGTAACAAGGGAAACGACATTACTATTGCAAAAAACCAATACCCTTGCAGATGATATTCAGCAAAAATCGGAAAATCTTAACAGCGTTGTCATTGCAGTAAAGGATATCGGAAATACGGTTTCAAAGTTCAATGGAATTCTGCAAAACATCTCCCATACTGTTGAAGGGCAGGTTGAGGAAAGTAAAGAGAAAGTCTCGCAGATTATTCAATGGAGCAATGTATTCCTTGAATTAAAAGATAAATGGCAAGAAAGAAAAGAATTAAAACGAGAAGAAGGACTATACGAAAAACGAAAAGTTCGCTCACACTAGAAAAAGGAGCTGAAGAAGTATGACTAAGCGTGATAAACAAGAGAAACATCAGTATCGCTATGAAGAGGGCACTGGCAGCTTTGTGCTTGGTGCACTTGTAGGCGGGGTAATCGGCGCAGCAGCAGCCCTATTGTTCGCTCCGAAAACGGGAAAGGAATTGCGCCATACTATTAGCAACAATGCCGGTTCGATTACGACGAAAGCTGAGCAGCTTAGCGACCTTGTGAAGACTAAGACGGTTGATTTATCACATGAACTTTTTGAGCAATCAACAAGTGCCTTGAATAAGGTTAGAGGGGGCAATGATGGCCAACAAGAAACAGAAAAGGATAAGGAACCTGAGGTTCAGTATATATCATTAGTACATACAAGTGAGTCAGCAACTCCAAAAGCTATAAAAAAAGGTAAACTACAGGATGAGGATATACGAAAGAAATTAGTTGAAACACAATTAGCCTTTGATGAACAGGAAAGCCGGATTAACCGCTAATATTTAGATAGGTCAGTTTAATTGTTATCCCTACGGTGAAGTGGTAAAATAACTTCACCGTTTATTTTTTGCAAGTCTAATGTACTTGTATCTTGGAGGGTTAAAAAATGCTTGAAAAAATAAGTACTAGTGACCAATTTAACCAGCTTTTAAATGAGGAAAGTAAATTTTTTGTTTTAAAGCACAGCCTTACTTGTCCGATAAGTCACGAGGCATATAAGCAATTTGAAAAATTTACAGGAGAACATCCTAATGTACCAGCCTATTACTTAGCTGTTCAAGAAGCACGTCCATTGTCCAATGAAATTGCTGATATTTTTCAAATAAAGCACGAGTCGCCGCAGGCGCTTCTTTTTTCAAGTGGAAAAGCGATATGGAATGCTTCCCATTGGAGCATTACCAACCGTTCTTTAACTGACGCTTGGTCAGAAGCATAGAAAGGGTAACTGCTCATCCTTCTCGTTTTTTAGAAAAACGATGCACCAATTTTTGTATTCAAAAATATAATAACTAGAATAAACCATAAAAAACTTTAGTGCTTAAAAGCGTTTAAGAAATAAAGTAAAAATAGGTGACAAACAATTTTATTTCCGTTATAATAAAGCCTAATAAAATTGTTGTAAAATTCAAACATAACTTTGTGAGCCATTATAGCGTACTTGGTTTACTGATTGTTAAAATGAAAGGATGGGGCGATTATGGGCACTAATGAATTGGATCGATTGAGAGAGCGTGTGGATGAATTAAACTTAGAATTATTGAGGTTAATCAATGAAAGAGCCCAGCTCGTTCAAGAGATTGGACATGTTAAGGGAAGTCAGGGTGTTTTCCGGTTTGATCCAGTCCGTGAAAGAATGATGCTTGATAAAATCAAAGAAAATAATGATGGACCATTTGATAACGCAACAATAGATCATCTATTTAAGGAAATCTTCAAAGCAGGTTTAGATTTACAAAAAGATGATCATAAAAAAGCATTGCTCGTTTCTCGAAAGAAAAAGCCTGAAAACACGATTATTAATGTTAAAGGTGAAAATATTGGGGATGGACTGCAGCACTTTGTGTTCGGACCATGTGCGGTCGAATCTTATGAACAAGTAGCTACTGTGGCTAAGTCGATGAAAGAAAAAGGCTTAAAGCTATTGCGAGGCGGTGCCTATAAACCAAGAACATCACCGTATGACTTCCAAGGTTTGGGCGTTGAAGGGTTAAAAATTTTAAAACAGGTTGCGACAGAGTATGATATGGCTGTAATTAGTGAGATTGTCAATCCGGCAGATATTGAAATGGCGGCCGAGTATCTCGATGTTATTCAAATTGGAGCCCGTAACATGCAAAACTTTGAATTGTTAAAAGCAGCCGGGGCAATCAATAAACCAGTACTGTTAAAAAGAGGATTAGCAGCAACAATCGAAGAATTTATTAATGCTGCCGAATATATCATGGCTCAAGGAAATGGACAGATTATTCTTTGTGAACGGGGAATTCGTACGTATGAGCGGGCAACAAGAAATACCCTTGATATTTCTGCTGTTCCGATTCTGAAGCAAGAAACTCATTTACCAGTAATGGTAGACGTTACTCATTCTACCGGAAGAAGAGATTTATTGCTTCCTTGTGCAAAAGCAGCAATTGCTATTGGTGCAGATGGAGTCATGGCTGAAGTTCATCCAGATCCAGCAGTTGCCTTATCTGATTCTCAGCAGCAAATGAATTTAGAGCAATTTGGCCAATTCTACCAAGAATTGCTGGCAGCTAATTTCGTTCGTGTTTAATAATCCATATACCGACATATTGACCTTCTGCATATTGTTGCAGAAGGTTTTTTTTTGGAAAGATTCAATAGAGAATTGCGGCATTCTTATTCTTGTCGTATTATTAGTACATATTAGGATTGTTTACTTTATCACAATGACTAGATTTTCACTAGCTGATGTAAAATAAAGAGAACAAGGTTCGTTTTTAGGAGAGTGTTTATAGTGAATAATATTACTATTTATGATGTTGCCCGCGAAGCAAATGTTTCGATGGCAACCGTTTCACGTGTAGTGAATGGTAACCCGAATGTTAAACCGGTTACAAGGAAAAAGGTATTAGAAGTTATTGAGCGTCTTGGCTATGTCCCTAATGCAGTCGCCCGAGGGCTGGCAAGTAAAAAAACAACCACTGTTGGTGTGATTATCCCTGATATTTCAAATATCTTTTTTGCTGAACTTGCCAGAGGAATAGAAGATATTGCGACAATGTATAAATATAATATCATACTCAGCAACTCTGACCAAAATAAAGATAAGGAACTGCATTTGTTCCATACTATGCTTGGAAAACAAGTGGATGGAATTGTTTTTATGAGCGGCCATATTACGGAAGATCATGTAACTGAGTTTGAAAAATCACAGTTACCAATTGTATTAGCTGGCTCAATTGAACCTACGGAGACGATTCCGTCGGTAAATATTGATTACGAACAAGCAGCATTTGATTCTGTTAAGGAATTCATCGAAAGAGGCCATCGACATATTGCCTTTGTGAATGGCCCGTTATATGAACCCGATATCACGGTTAAGAAACTGAATGGATATAAGCGAGCGCTGGCAGAAGGGAATATTCCTTTTAATGAGGATTTTATTATTGAAGGTGATTACACATATGATTCTGGGCTTGAAGCAATTGAAAAAATGTTAGAGCTCCCGGAAAAACCTACTGCCGTTTTTGTTGGGGCTGATGAAATGGCCTTAGGAGTCGTTCATGGGGCACAGGATAAAGGATTTCAGATTCCTGAGGATCTAGAGGTAATTACTTCCGATAATACAAGATTATCATTAATGGTTCGTCCACAGCTGACTACGGTTGTCCAGCCATTATATGATATCGGTGCAGTTGCAATGCGTCTCTTAACTAAACTCATGAATAAGGAAAAAGTGGAAGAGCAGATTGTTGTATTGCCACATCGAATTGAACATCGCCAATCAACAAAAGAGCAATAACAAAGCCGGCCATTGCGCCGGCTTTTCTTTATAATGTTTGCGTTTTACTTTGGCTTCTTATCGGATATAATGCTTTTTCCAATGTAAGCTGGTTTTTTTCGGTTATTTCCGCCTTTCTAGGAATAGGAGCGTAAAGATTCTCTGGGTCATCCCATTCCTTTGGCAATTGTACAGGGGATTTAGCTTGCCAAAAGTCCACCCATTGGGTTGGCAGCAGTCCGTAGGAGTTTGTGTTTTCTGTCATTTCCAGCCATATTAGCGCCCATGCTCTCGGGACAACACGCCATATATCATAACCGCCGCCACCGACAGCAATCCATCTACCATCACAATATTGATGAGCGAGTTCATGAGCAAGCTTCGGAATTTCCCGGTAAATCTTCATTGTCGCGGATAGATGTGTCAATGGGTCATAGTAGTGTGAGTCAGCGCCGTTCTGGGTTAGGATCACATCTGGTTTGAAAAACTCAGCAATCTCTCTAAAAGCTTGATAGTAGCAATCGAGCCAAGATTCATCTTCAGTAAAGGCATCGACCGGAATGTTAAATGAATATCCGTAGCCGGCTCCCTGTCCACGTTCATTAACATTTCCTGTCCCGGGGAATAAATAGCGGCCAGTTTCATGGATTGATAGTGTACACACATTCGGTTCGTCATAAAAAGACCATTGCACTCCGTCTCCATGATGCGCATCTGTGTCAACGTATAGGACGCGGGCATGATATTTTTCCAGCAGATATTTAATGGCTACTGAGCTGTCGTTATAGACACAAAAACCAGATGCCTTTCCGCGAAAGCCATGGTGTAATCCACCGCCGAGATGCAGTGCGTGATGGGCCTTGCCAGTCATGACTTCATCAACAGCGGTCAGCGTGCCGCCGACTAATAACGAGCTTGCTTCGTGCATGTTTGGGAAAATTGGCGTATCTTCAGTGCCAAGGCCGAAGTTTTCAGCAATTTCTTTTGCTAATAAACCGTTGCCTGCTTTTTTTACCGCCTCGATAAAGCCTTGGTCATGAATAAGTGCTAATTCAGCTTCAGATGCTTTTCTTGGCATGATGATTTGGCTTTGATCCAGCGCGTTCATCTTTGTTAATAAGTCTACTGTTAATTGTAACCGGAATTGATTGAAAGGATGATGTTTGCTAAATTTATAATTAAGCAACTCCTCGGAAAAAATGAAGACTGCTTGGTCTGTCATAAGGAAATCCCCGGCAGATTTGGCCATAATACTTCATGACCCGCTTCTTTAAGGTCCTTGATGAGACCAGTGGGGTTCATTAACTGTACCCTAATGGCAAGTATTTTGTATTGATCATCCTGTTTATCCGGGTAAACTAACACACTTAAAATATTGGCATTCCGCTTGCGAATAATGGCAGCAATCTCACAGAGGACACCCGTAATATTTGGGACTCTTATTTCAATTTGCGAACCAGGCTGGTGTGCCCCTGTTAATTCGACCATTGTTCTGAGAATATCGGTTTCCGTTATAATTCCCACAAGCTTGTGGTCTTTAATAATCGGAAGTGCACTAATTTTATGTTCATAAAAAACTGCGGCAATCTCTTCGACAAAGTCTAAGGGATGACCGGTAATAATATTTTTTTTCATGATGATTTCTAACGGCTTTTTTAAATCATCAGGATTTTCATTTGTTCTGAAAGTGGATGGAGTTGCCTCTTTAAGTTGGGAAATCGTCACTAGTCCAACCAAATGGTTTTCACTATCGATGATTGGAATATGACGAATATTATAGGTTTCCATCACACGAACAGCATCGGCAATTGTGTCTGTTGGTTGTAATGCAATTACATCCGTTTTCATGATTTCTTCTACAATCATGGAGGTACCCCCTAGATAAAGAGATTCAAAAGGAAAGCTGGATTTTTTTAATACATAAATCTATTCATAAAGCGCAGACGATCAAACTTTTGAATTGTTTCCATATTAACCCGTTTGCCGATTCTTGCCATCAGACAATTAGCTGGATGGGAACAAATTTCTGGATCATCGGTTGCATACCATTCTAACCCGCCCGCATTCATCATCTTCTCCATGATTTTTCGGTATTCCCATACATTTAGTTTTGTTCCCTTTAAATCCCAGTGCCAGTAATACTCCGTAGTAATGATCAAGTAATCTTCCATAGCATCATCCATCATCGAGACGAGCAACAGGTTTTTACCGACTGAACACCCGCGAAATTGAGGAATGACTTCAATGGCACCTAATTCTATTAAATTATCGATATTACCTTCTGACCAGCGTTCAAGTGGATCTGGATAGAGAAATGTAACATAACCAACTACTGTATTGTGGAGCCTCGCGACAATAATTCTGCCTTCTGGTAAGTCAGCAATTCCAATCAATGCCTTATGCTGCTGTTCAGGGGGGCGAAACGCAACTAAGTCTTCGTGAAAGTGAAAGCCTTTCAGTGCTTCCGAAGAAATAGGGCCCTCAATGATTAATGTACCACAAGGAGTTGTTAGTTCCTTGGCATGATAAGTTTTTTTATGTTCCATTAGGTCACCCCTAGAAAAAACAATAATCTAACTTCTATTATACATAATTTTCTGTATAAAAAAGTGATTTCAGCAAATTTTCAGTTTTGGATATAGGGAAAATTTGCTTATTATGAAAATTGTAGATAAAAATATATTTTTTTAAAATTGTGAATAATATATATTTATAATATAATATTCTCATCAACTATACGAGGGGGAGATTTAATGAAATTGGAAGCGTTACCAGTTATACAAGGAAATCATAATTTAAAAAATTATGATGATATGTATGGGCAATTCAACTGGAAAGACACAGAGAAAGAATTTTCCTGGAGTGAAACAGGCCTTGTCAATATGGCTTATGAAGCAATTGACCGCCACGCAGAAACGTTTAGAAAAAATAAAATTGCCCTCTACTATCGAGATGGTTCTAGGAATGAGAAGTACACCTTTAAAGAAATGAAGGAGTTCTCAAATAAAGCCGGTAACGTGCTGAAAAGCTATGGAAATGTTGAAAAGGGCGACAGAGTATTTATTTTTATGCCTCGTTCTCCGGAGCTTTATTTTACTGTTTTAGGTGCAATTAAACTTGGCGCTATTGTAGGCCCGCTATTCGAAGCTTTTATGGAAGGTGCTGTCAGGGATCGTTTGCAGGACAGCGGGGCGAAAGTATTGGTGACGACCCCAGAATTACTTGACCGCGTTCCAGTTCAGGATCTTCCTGAGTTAAAGCATATATTCCTCGTTGGACAAAATGTTAAAGAGCAAGGAATTCTTATTAACTTTTTAGAGAAGTTTGAAGGCGCTAGTAAAGAACTTAACATTGAATGGGTTGAGCGGACAGATGGTTTAATTCTGCATTACACATCTGGTTCAACGGGAAAACCAAAGGGAGTTCTGCATGTACATAATGCGATGATTCAGCATTACCAGACTGCAAAATGGGTCCTTGATTTAAAAGAGGATGATGTTTACTGGTGTACGGCTGACCCAGGATGGGTAACCGGGACTTCATATGGAATTTTCGGCCCATGGTTAACAGGAACATCAAATGTCATTATCGGTGGACGCTTCAGTCCTGATTCGTGGTATAAAATGATTGAAGATTTTGGAGTAACCGTTTGGTATAGTGCGCCAACTGCTTTCCGGATGTTAATGGGGGCCGGCGATGAGCTTGTCAAAAAATATGATTTAAGCAGTCTGCGTCACGTTTTAAGCGTTGGTGAGCCACTAAATCCTGAAGTAGTAAAATGGGGTGCAAAGGTATTTAATAAACGCATTCATGACAACTGGTGGATGACAGAAACGGGCGGACAACTGATAAGCAATTACCCATGTATGCCTATTAAGCCTGGTTCGATGGGGAAACCAATTCCAGGTGTAATCGCCGCGATTGTTGATGATCAAGGAAATGAGTTGCCGCCATATCGAATGGGGAATTTGGCGATTAAGAAGGGCTGGCCGTCAATGATGCATACGATTTGGAACAACCAGGAAAAATATGACTCTTACTTTATGCCGAATGGTGACTGGTATGTATCAGGAGATTCAGCTTATATGGATGAAGACGGCTACTTTTGGTTCCAAGGACGTGTGGATGACGTCATTATGACATCAGGAGAGCGTGTCGGGCCATTTGAGGTTGAAAGTAAATTGGTGGAGCATCCAGCGATTGCTGAGGCTGGTGTCATTGGCAAGCCTGATCCTGTCCGCGGCGAAATTATTAAGGCATTTGTTGCTTTAAGGGATGGCTACACCGCTTCAGAGGAATTAAAAGAGGAAATTCGCCAATTTGTGAAAAAGGGTCTAGCTGCACATGCGGCACCTCGAGAAATTGACTTCCGTGATAAGCTGCCAAAGACAAGAAGCGGAAAAATCATGCGCCGTGTCTTAAAAGCTTGGGAACTCGATTTACCGACTGGGGATCTATCAACAATGGAAGATTAATCTCTCAAAAAGACAGCACAATCACGTGGATGTGCTGTCTTTTTTCTCAATTTAATGGAGGTAAACCCACTTATTAGCGAATTTACACAATTTATTAGCGAATTTTAAAATATATTAGCGAATCTGGTCCATTTATTAGCGAATTTTAAAATATATTAGCGAATCTGCAGCGCGCATATTAGCGAATCAAACTACGTTCGCACTTTAGTATTTGATTAACGTATATTTTTTCTTCCCTCGTCTAATGATCGTGAATTGTCCTTCGATACGATCCCCTTCTTGAAGGACATAGGCGATATCGGTGATTTTATCGCCATTAATTGAAATGGCCCCATTTGTGATATCTTCGCGTGCCTGCCGCTTTGATGGCGAGATTTTAGCTGCCACTAACAAATCTACTAGTGAATTTTCCCCAGATGCTTCAAATGTTGGCACATCTTTAAAGCCTTGCTTAATTTCAGCCGCTGATAAAGCTTTGACATTGCCGCTAAAGAGGGCCTGTGATATGTTAATGGCTTGCTCTAATGCTGCTTCGCCGTGAATCAAGCGAGTCATTTCCTCTGCCAGCGCCTTTTGTGCTTTTCGAAGGTGTGGCTCCTCATTTACACTTACTTCTAATTGCTCGATTTCTTCACGAGTTAAATACGTAAAGTATTTTAAGTATTTGACGACGTCAGCATCGGCAGTGTTAATCCAAAATTGGTAGAATTCATATGGTGTTGTTTTCTCAGGGTCTAGCCAAATTGCCCCCCCTTCGGACTTACCAAATTTTGTTCCATCAGCTTTTGTGACTAGCGGAATCGTTAGCCCGTAAGCCTTTGCTTCCTCCGTATGCATCTTGCGGATTAGTTCAAGCCCAGTGGTAATGTTACCCCATTGATCACTGCCGCCAATTTGCATCTTACAATTGTAATGATCATACAAATAATTAAAGTCCATTGCTTGCAAAATTGTATAAGTAAATTCTGTGAAGGAAATCCCTGTTTCCAGTCGAGAAGCTATCGTATCTTTTGCGAGCATATAGTTAATTCCAATATGTTTGCCGTAATCACGAAGGAACGTAACTACATCCATTGAACTTGTCCAATCATAGTTGTTTACCATGATCGCGCCATTTTCACCATCAAAATCAAAGATAGCGGCTAATTGTTTTTTTATTCCCTCAGCATTCTCTAAGACAGTTTCCAAAGTTTGCAGCTTTCGTTCTTCACTTTTTCCACTTGGATCTCCAATTAAACCAGTGGAACCACCGACAAGAACAATAGGACGGTGACCATGCTGCTGAAAGCGTCGCAGTGTTAGAAATGGAACCAGATGTCCAATATGCAGACTATCAGCTGTCGGGTCGGTCCCGCAATAGAGCGAAATCTTTTCCTTGCTTAATACATCTTTCAATCCTTCTTCATCGGTTTGCTGATAAATAATCCCTCGCCATTTTAAGTCCTCTAATAAATCCATCCTAAAAAAACCTCCAATAAACAAAATAAGTCCCTGCAAAAAATGCAGGGACGTAAAATACGCGGTACCACCCGGCTTGAGGAAATTTCCTCCAACTCGAAAACAATAACGGTTATCACCGTTCTCCACTACTTGCAGTTTGTCGTTCGCAGAGAAAGCTCCAGGATGTAATTCATTCTTCTATTTGCGACAGCTTTCACCAGCCGCTGCCTCTCTATATTCAGGGATAGAAGAACTAATGATTCCCTTCAAAGCCTTTACATGAAATTGTAAACTTATAGTCTTTTTAACATAAAGTTGATACCATGTCAAATAACAGATAGTAGTTTTGGAAAAATGTTGAATATTGTCAATCTTCTATTCCCCTATATGTTATAATGATAGGTAATTTTAGATGAGGTGGGTGCAATGAATGAATGAAAAATGGCAGGCTTGGATAAAAAAAGCTAAATCCATTACTACCATACTTACCCATAGAAAAACCGTGAAGGGTGCTAGGATTACTTATTCCGTTATCTGGAATTTATTTTTGCTAATTGTAACAGTCGTTATAATTGGTGGTTCGTTTGCCGCGGGAGTGGGGGCAGGCTATTTTGCTTCACTTGTAAAGGATGAACCGGTGCGTTCCTATGAAAGTATGAAAAAGGATATTTATAACTACACCGAAACATCGCAAATTTATTTTGACCATAATGTCTATCTAGGGAAATTAAGGACAGACCTCGAACGCGAAGAAGTTCCTCTCGAACAAGTGTCAGATTATTTGATTAAAGCCGTTATCGCAACTGAAGATGAATACTTTTATAAACATAATGGTGTCGTTCCAAAGGCTGTTTTTCGAGCACTTTTTCAAGAAGTTACGAATGCACCAATTCAATCTGGCGGCAGTACGTTAACACAGCAGTTAATAAAAAATCAAATCTTAACAAATGAAGTGTCTTTTCAAAGAAAGGCAAATGAAATATTATTAGCACTTCGTCTCGAAAAATTTTTTGATAAAAAGGAAATACTTGAGGCCTATTTAAACGTATGTACGCTTGGAAGAAACTCGTCAGGTAAAAATATTGCCGGTGTTCAAGCGGCCGCAAAAGGGATATTTGGAAAAAAGGCAAATGAATTGACATTGCCACAGGCAGCCTTTATTGCAGGATTGCCGCAAAGTCCATTCGGTTATACTCCGTTTACAAGGGAAGGTACAATTAAGGAAAATCTTGAACCCGGCCTTACACGAATGAAAACGGTACTTAAGAGAATGGTTGATGGTGGATATATTAACGAACAACAATACAAACAGGCAGTATCCTATGATATAACAAAGGATTTTATTCCGCCCCAATCGAACCCAGTCGAAAAATATCCGTGGCTGGCGTTTGAGATTGAAAGCCGGGCTATTGATGTCTTAACAACCGTATTGGCTCAGAAAGACGGCTTTTCGGAAAAAGATTTGCAAAAGGATGAGTCTCTACAATATAAATATAAAACGTTAGCAGCCCATGATTTACGGCAAAATGGCTACAAAATCCATACAACAATTGATAAAAAGATTTATGATGCGATGCAAAAAGTAAAGGATCGCTATCAATGGTACGGACCTGATAAGCCGGAGAAAAAGCTAGACCCTGAAACCGGTGAGGAGAAAACCATTATGGAGCCTGTCCAAGTTGGGGCCATGCTAATTGAGAATAAAACGGGGAAAATTATTAGCTTTGTTGGTGGAAGAAAGTATGACCAGGAGCATCAGCTTAATCATGCCACTAATGCGATTAGGCAAAATGGTTCGACAATGAAACCGTTGCTTATTTATGCCCCCGCTATTGAGCTTGGAAAAGCAGCACCAGGTACAGCACTGCCTGACGTAGCACTAAAGCTTAATCCAGCTAGCGGCAGTCCATGGCCGCATAATTATGATTATCGCTATCACGGTATTGTTTCTGCCCGCACTGCTTTGGCAAGATCGTATAACGTTCCTGCTGTTAAATTATATAAGGAGATTGTTTCGCAGCGCCCGGCAAAGTATCTCGAAAAGATGGGTTTTTCTTCATTAACGAAAGAGGATTATACGAATCTAGCCACTAGTATTGGCTCAATGAAAAATGGTGTGACGATTGAAGAAAATACCAATGCGTTTAGTACATTTGCTAATAGCGGCAAATTTATCGATGCCTATTTAATTGATAGAATCATTGATAAAGAGGGTAAGGTTGTTTATCAACATAAAGTAAAACCGGTAAAAGTGTTTAAGCCGCAAACGGCCTATCTCACATTGGATATGATGAGGGATGTCGTAAACGTTGGAACGGCGGCAGGAATCAGGAGTCAGTTAAACTTTAGTGCCGACTGGGCAGGAAAAACTGGAACTGGAAATCAGTATATTGATTCTTGGTTTGTTGCTACTAATCCGAGTGTTACTTTCGGCTTATGGAGAGGTTATGACACGCCAAAATCACTCAAAACATATGGGATGTCCTACAACCAGCGGACAAATAATTTATGGGCACAGCTAATGAATGCAGCCTATAAAATTAAACCGGAACTGATTGCACCGAAGAAATCATTTAAGATGCCGAATGGGATTGTTAGACGGTCGTATTGTGCTGTTTCAGGGCTGCTTCCTTCTGCAGCATGTGCTAAAGCTGGATTAGTTGAAAGTGATTATTTCAGTGTGAATAATGTCCCGCGGAAAGTTGATGATAGCCTAATAGAAGGAAAATTTGTCACCATAGGCGGAAAAAGATATTTAGCATTGAATTCAACTCCAAAAGAGTTTGCCCAAACAGGGATGATCCTTAACCCTGATTTTGTAAGGAGAATAACAGGAAGCAATTTTTATCAATATGATCAATTGATTCCGCAGCAAGAGCGGTGGGGGAAAATTCTTGTTTCTACAGCAAAAATGTCTGATAATGGGAAACAGCCACAACCAGTCCAGGTCAAGGTAAATGGCAAAACATTGCAGTGGTCACAAGCTTCCGACCACGATGTAGTAGGTTACCGAATTTATCGCGGCGGAAAAAAAGTTGGCAGTGTCGTAAATGGTTCAAAACGATCGTTTACAGCAGGTGACGGTTCATACTATATAACAACAGTTGACATTGCCGGTCATGAATCTGCACCATCTAATGTGGTTGAAGTCGGAGCTGCTGCGAAACCTAACGAAAAACCTGTTGACGGAAAACCAGCAGATCATGCAAAAGAGAAGCTAGTAAAAAAATCGGCAAATTAACCCGGTATCAATGGAAACAACAATATTATTTCAAAAATGTATTGATAAATAACATTAAAAGTCCTAGGAACGTCTTGTTTCTAGGATTTTTATTGTTAATAATCCTCCTCTTTTATGAAATTTTAATGTTTTTGTAATGCAAACACTTTCAATTTTATTCGACTGCAATGGTGATTATCGTACAGTAAAGCCAAGGAATTATTATCTCTTTGCTATCGTTAAAATAATAAAGCTAGGAGGAAAACTAGATGGCAAAAGCATTAGAATCAGATATAAGAGTAACTCAGGAGGTCCAACAAGGAAAAATTCCTTATTGGGTAAAAGTTGTAATTGTATTCTTTCTGGGCTGGGTTGCTTTATATGCAACACGCACGATTTTGAATCCAATTATGGGGGATATTCAAAATCAATTTCACCTAAGTAGTGCACAACTCGGAATGATCATGAGTTTATTCTTCTTAGGTTACGCAGCTCTAAATGTTCCATCTGGAATTATGGGCGACAAAATAGGTAAGAAACGTGTACTTGTTCCGGGTGTTATCCTTTTTGGAGCATTTGCTGCTGTAACAGGATTAATGCCAAACTTCTTTTTCTTTATGTTTAGTTGGCTACTGGTTGGTATTTTCCAAGGATTCTTCTATGGCCCTTCTTATGGCTTATCATCAGAAGCGATTCCTGCGAACAGAATTACTTTAGGTAGTGCAATTATAAACAGTGGGATGGCATTTGGTACGTCGCTAGGATATTACATCTCAAGTTATTCAGTCGGTGTTTATGGGATGAGTTGGAGAACACCGTTCTTCATTATCGCAGTTCCAGTTGTATTAATTGGTTTAGCTATGTGGTGGGTTGTTAAAGATAAGCCAAAAACGAAAGAACAAAAAGCTGCTGAAAATGGCGGACAAAAACTTAAAGCAAAAGATTTATTTAATCGGAATTTAATTGCAGCATATGTCACTATTTTCTGTTCAATTTATGGATTCTTCGTTGTAATCAACTGGTTACCATATTACCTTGAGCATGAACGCGGTATTACAGGCGGCTCAGTGGCCTTTGTCGCATCGCTTGTTCCATGGGCAGCTATTCCAGGTTCTATACTATTTAGCTGGATTGCTGACAAAATGGGCCGACGTAAGCCAGTATTATTAGTTATGTTACCAATTGCTTTTATAGCAACAATTTCTATCGTAGCATTTCATAGTATGACAATTCTATATATTGCACTTATTACGTATGGTATTTTTGGTAAAATTAGTACAAACCCTGTGTTGGTTGCAGTAGTTGCTGATAATGCACCTAAGCACGCTTACAGTACATCATTTGGTTTTTATAACTTTATCGGTATGTGCGGTTCGATTCTATCTCCATACATTACAGGTTTCTTAACAGATGTTACTGGAAGTTTAAATGCAGGATTCTATTTTGCTGCAGCACTTATTTTTGTTGGCTTCATTTCAAGTATGTTTATTGATGAAAAACATCGACGTAATGTACCAGCAACCAATTAACTAAAAAATTTTTTGGATTATACAATAAACAAAAGGGCATTCTTCTCATATAGGGAGAATGCCCTTTTGTTACTTTATGATCGTGAGAACAAAGGCTTTGTTATTAATCAATACAATAAAGTGTAGGAGGAAAACAAGATGGCAGATGTCTTAGA
This sequence comes from Bacillus rubiinfantis, assembly GCA_000752035.1. Taxonomy (GTDB): domain Bacteria; phylum Bacillota; class Bacilli; order Bacillales; family Cytobacillaceae; genus Neobacillus; species Neobacillus rubiinfantis. The sequence continues at coordinate 74,006 of CCFE01000018.1, forward strand.
TTCAGATGTTAGAGCGTCTCAGGATGTCCAACAAGGAAAAATTCCTTATTGGGTAAAAATTGTAATTGTATTCTTCCTGGGTTGGATCGCTTTATATGCACAACGAACTATTTTGAATCCAATTATGGGTAATATTCAAAATGAATTTAATCTAAGTGGTGCACAACTCGGTATGATTATGAGTTTATTCTTCTTAGGTTACGCTGCTCTTAATGTTCCATCTGGAATTATGGGCGACAAAATAGGGAAGAAGCGAGTGCTTGTCCCAGGTGTTATTCTTTTTGGTGTATTTTCAGCTGTGACTGGACTAATGCCAAATTTCACTTTCTTTATGTTTAGTTGGTTATTAGTCGGTATTTTTCAGGGATTTTTCTATGGCCCTTCTTATGGTTTATCATCCGAAGCAATTCCTGCGAACAGAATTACTTTAGGTAGTGCGATTATTAACAGTGGGATGGCATTTGGTACATCTCTAGGATATTACATCTCAAGTTATGCAGTTGATGTCTACGGGATGAGCTGGAGAGCGCCATTTTTCATCATTGCAGTTCCAATTGTCTTAATTGGTTTAGCAATGGCGTGGGTTGTTAAAGATAAGCCAAAAACGAAGGAACAAAAAGCAAGTGAAAATGCTGGACAAAAACTGCAAATGAAAGATTTATTTAACCGTAATTTAAACGCAGCATATGTTACTATTTTCTGTTCGATTTATGGCTTCTTCGTGGTCATTAACTGGTTACCCTACTATCTTGAACATGAACGGGGAATTACAGGCGGCTCAGTAGCCTTCGTAGCATCACTTGTTCCATGGGCAGCAATTCCAGGGTCGATTTTATTTAGCTGGATTGCAGACAAAATGGGTCGACGAAAACCAGTGTTATTAGTTATGTTACCAGTCGCCTTCTTGGCAACAATGTCTATCGTTGCCTTCCACAGTATGACAATATTATATATTGCTCTAATTACGTATGGGATCTTCGGCAAAATCAGTACTAATCCAGTGCTTGTTGCAGTAGTTGCTGACAATGCACCTAAACATGCTTACAGTACATCATTTGGGTTTTATAACTTTATTGGGATGTGCGGTTCTATTTTATCTCCGTATATTACAGGATTCTTAACAGACGTAACTGGAAGTTTAAACGCAGGCTTCTATTTTGCTGCAGCACTGATTTTTGTTGGCTTCATCTCAAGTATGTTTATTGATGAGAAGCACCGTCGTAACGTACCAGCAACCAATTAATTGAAAAATTATTAAAATATAGCGCAAACAAAAAGGCATTCTTCTTAAATAGGGAGAATGCCTTTTTTGTTTTTAGCTGGTCGAACAGCGGTAAAGTTTAATGTTTTTGCAATGTATACACTTTCAATTTTATTCGACTGTAAGGCGTCATTCTTTACAATACAATTAAAGCTAAATCAAATTCCGTTTACTTTTTTTAAATAGAAAACGGGAGAACAAAAAAAGTTGAGGTGGGTTAAACGTGCTTTACACAATTATTAAGAAGAACTCCTATCAAGACTCCATTAACTTAATGCTGCTGACAAATGCAGTTGTAGCGACAGAAGGAATTAATAAAGTTCAAATCATGATGGGGACTCCAGCAAATAAACAAATTTTCCAAGATGCTGGTTTATATACTGAGGAATTAGAAAAAGCCGAATCTAATGATATGGCAATAGTCATTGATACTGATGATGAAAATAAAGTTGATGAAGTAGTAAAACAAGCAGAACAATATCTAGAAAATCAATCTATCAGTAACAGAGGACAAGAATTTGAATCCGTTCGTTCTTGGGATAAAGCGAAAAATATTATGCCCAATGCTAATCTTGCCTTAATCTCCGTACCTGGACAATATGCTGTAGAAGAGGCTGAAAAGGCGATTGATTTAGGCCTACATACGTTCCTATTTAGTGATAATGTTCCGATAGAGGACGAGGTTAGACTTAAGAAAAAGGCACATGAAAAAGGACTTCTAGTAATGGGACCTGACTGCGGAACCGGAATATTAGATGGTATGCCGATGGCGTTCGCTAATGTGGTGAGAAAAGGGCGAATCGGAATCGTAGGTGCATCAGGTACGGGTATCCAAGAAGTAAGCACCATTATCGATCGACTTGGTGAAGGCGTGAGTCATGCTATTGGTACAGGCGGCCGTGATTTAAAAGAACCAGTAGGCGCTATTACCATGATGGACGGAATCAAAGCTTTAGAAGCACATAAACCAACAGAAGTGATTGTGATTATTTCGAAGCCGCCTGCAAAAGCAGTTCGAAACCAAGTTGTTGCACTATTGCACAGTTTATCTAAGCCAGTAGTTGCCATTTTCTTGGGGGAAAAACCAACTAAACACGAAGGGAATGTTTATCAAGCATATACGTTAGAGGAAACAGCTCGTATTGCAGTTGACTTAGTGAATGGTAAAGAAATAAAAGATGATTATAACAGTGGTGTCTATGAAGTCGCAAATGTTAATTTAACAGCTAATCAAACAGCGATAAAAGGGCTTTTCTCAGGTGGAACATTAGCTTCTGAAGCGGCTGTATTAATTTCAGATGCACTTGGCCTAGGAACTGAAATTAAAAATGAAGAAGGCTATGTGTTAAAACAAGAGGGCTATGAAGTTGTTGACCTTGGTGATGATAAATATACACAAGGAAAGCCACATCCAATGATTGATCCTGGAACAAGAGCTAAGTTCATCGAACAGGCCGCTCAAGACGAAAGAACGGCTGTCATTCTTCTTGATTTTGTACTTGGCTATGGTTCCCATGAAGATATGGCAAGTGCATTACTTCCTTCAATACAAAAGGCGGTTGCTCAAGCTAAGGAAAATGGAAGAACCATTTATGTTGTTGCATCTGTTTGTGGAACTGAAAATGATCCACAGGATTACCAAGGACATATTAACCGCTTAAAGGAAGCCGGTATTATCGTTACAGATAATAATAACCAAGCTGTTCGAACAGCCCTTCATATTGTTGGTTTATCGATAAATGAAAATAACAAGCCTCATGTGGATACTGAAGCAACAAACTTTGATTTATCTGTGTCAAAGGAAATTGTAGACTTTGTAAATGAAAAACCAAGAATTATTAATGTCGGTTTGAAGAGCTTTACTGATGCCATTATCAATACTGGCGGACAAGTTGTTCACTATGATTGGAAACCAATTGCTGGCGGTAATGAAAAAATGAGAAAAATCTTAAATCTACTAAGCAAACCATTTAGTGAAATGAAGTAAAGCATGTAGAAAGGGAGTTAACGCAATCATCGTTGTCTCCCTTCATTTTGAAAAATAGTTGGAATTTGGGGGAATTAAAATGACATTCAAATCAGTTGACGAAGCAAATAAAGCAGTGATAGATAAAATTGTTAATTCAGCTCCATTTTTGGTAGATGTTGTTCCTGCAAAGGAAAAAATTCAAGAACTAAATGAGGGAAAAGTACTTTTACATGCTGGACCACCAATTCAATGGGATGATATGACAGGTCCTATGCAAGGGTCGTGTATTGGTGCCTCGCTTTTTGAAGGATGGGCAGAAACTGAAGAAGAAGCAAGAAAAATGCTCGAAAGTGGCCAAGTACAGTTTATCCCTTGTCATCATGTAAATGCGGTTGGACCAATGGGCGGAATTACTTCTGCCAATATGCCTGTATTTGTCGTTGAAAACCGTAGTGAAGGCAATGAGGCATATTGCATTATGAATGAAGGAATTGGTAAAGTTCTCCGCTTTGGCGCTTATTCTGAAGAGGTTATTAACCGATTAAATTGGATGAAAGACGTACTTGGCCCAACAATCGGAAAAGCATTAAAATTAACCGACGGTGGTTTGAACATCAATGTCATGATTGCAAAGGCGATTACAATGGGTGATGAGTTCCATCAGCGTAATATTGCTGCATCATTAATTTTTCTTAAGGAACTTAGTCCATATATCGTCCAATTAGATATGGATGATAAAGATCGGGCAGCTGTCATTAAATTCTTAGCAGATACAGATCAATTCTTCTTAAATATTGCGATGGCAACAGGTAAAGCAGTATTAGATGGCGCTAGAACCGTTCAAGAAGGAACAGTCGTAACGGCAATGTGCCGGAACGGTAAAGACTTTGGAATTCGAATAAGTGGTATGGGCGATGAATGGTTTACGGCACCAGTTAATACTCCACAAGGGCTATTCTTTACTGGTTATTCTCAAGAGGATGCGAATCCAGATATTGGTGACAGTGCAATTACAGAAACGTTTGGTGTTGGTGGAATGGCGATGATTGCTGCACCTGGTGTTACCCGCTTTGTCGGAGCAGGCGGATTTCAAGATGCATTAAATACAAGCAATGAAATGACGGAAATTTGTATTGGACAGAATCAAAACTTTACGATTCCAACATGGGATTTTCAAGGTACCTGTCTTGGAATTGATGCACGAAAAGTTGTTGAAACTGGAATCGAACCTGTAATTAACACTGGGATTGCTCATAAGCAAGCCGGTATTGGACAGGTTGGAGCTGGTACCGTTCGTGCACCTAAAGCATGTTTTGAAAAAGCGCTTGAGGCATATGCAAAAAAATTAGGAATTATTTAAGGTGTCATAAGTGAAGACATTGTATGTGGAGGAATTTCATCAACAGATTCCTCCTTTTCTTAATAAAAATAGCAGCGGCTTTGTACACAGTATTTTTACTAATGGTTTAAATATTAAGATGGGTGACGCTTTATTTTTCATTGGAACAACCAAGAATGGCCAGCTCCCTTTTGGCATCCATTTGCAACAGGAAGCAATCAAACAGTTGTTAGAAAATGTCCAAACCTTGTTAGCTGTTAAATGGAGTGCCGCATCTAATTGTTTAATTTTCGCAAATGGATCAACAATAAGCTTTGAAAAAGGTAAATCATTTACCCATGTAATACTTCCTCTCGATATGAATAGTTCTCATGTACTTGAGAATATAAGGGGATTTATTACAACTTTAGTAAGGTATGGAGTTTCAACAGGTACAAATGTAAATATTGAGCAGTTTATGATGGATTTCTTTGAGGAAAAACTGCCTAAAGATGAAACAACAAAAAAATTAATCCAATTAGTAGATATTGTTTTTTCACAGGACAATACTTCTATTGAAGAAGTGTTACGTTATTTTCTGGGACGAGGAAAAGGACTAACCCCATCTGGTGATGATCATATTGTTGGATTATTAGCACTAAACTCGGCAGCAAACTTGTTAAGTGAAGAGTATTTAAAGGTGCTAAAAAAAATATTACTGCATGAATCTATTACTACAGATATAGGCAGAGAATATTTATTACATGCACTTCGGGGTAACTTCAGCTCGAGTGTTACAGATGTCATTAATCATTTAAATAGGCCAGATAATGTATCTGATTTACAACAGAGCATGCTAAGTTTACTGTCAGTGGGACATAGTTCTGGAATAGATACATTATTTGGTATCTTACTTGGAATATTGTCAGCTAGGAGGAAGTATCAACTGCAATCACAAAATAAATAATTGGGCATAATGGTATTGGCATATGTTTTCATTGCTGATACCATTTTTCATAAACACTAATTATATTATACTGATATAGAAATGATTTCTGTTTCAAATCCTTATCCGTGTAATCTAAGTTCCAAACAGTCTTAGTTAGGGGATCAAATAGCTATGAGAAAATCACGATCTTTTAGAAGGGAATTAATTTATTCCTTTTTAACCATCACGCTAATTTCTATACTGTGCTTGGGTGCTTTTCAAATCTATCAATTATCCTCATTAATTGATGAAAATCAGAAAAGCCAGGTTCAGACCACAAAATTTCTTGAGACTTATATTATCAATTATATAGATGAATACAAGCATGCCATTGAAGCACAAGCTCGTTCAATAGAGCCTTTCTTTAATAAGAAGAACGATAATACAATTAAAAATCAATTAAAAGTCATTAAGGAACAATACCCCGGATTTGTTAATGTTTATGTTGGAGATAAAAATGGAAAATCTGTTGTATTTTATCCCGAAATAATCGAACAAGGCAAACAGGCAGAATTCAATTTCAGTGATAGACCGTATTATAAACAATTGCTCAAGGAAAAAAGAACCGTTATCTCCTCAGTTTTCCCGGGAAGAGGTGGTACGGAACGCTTACTTGTTATTATTGCTAGCCCCATTCTAAATAGTAATAATGAATTAGAAGGATATGTTTTGGGGGCATTAGATTTATCAGCATTAGAAGATCATATAAAGAATCGTAACTTTGGGAAAGCGTCCTATGCAGTCGTGTTAGATAAGGAGAATAACGTTATCGTCCACCCAAACATCGATAATGCTTCTAAACTTATCAACTTATCGACAAACCCAATCGTTAAATATATAAAAAAACAACCAGGAGGAAATGGTGGGGCTTACTTTACTTCAGGTGAAGACGGAAAAAAAGAATATATAACCTATGAGAAAATCGAAGCCTTTGATGGTTGGACTGTTTGGATTGGAAAACCAGCAACCGTAATTACCAATACGTATAAACATGCAATTTTTACCATTTTCTTTTTTATTATTTTTACGGTCATTTTCCTTATCGCTATTAGTATGTTTCTTACAAATCGTATCGAGAAAACGATATTATATCTACTTCAATATATAAAAGATTATACAAAAGGGATAAAAAACAAAAGATTATTAGAAAAAGCAATTCATGGTCCTAAGGAAATGGAGGAACTCTCTTTACATTTTAACAATATGGTTGATGAAATTGAGAAAAGGAAAAGTGAGTTACTGAAATTAAATTCAGAACTTGAAGAAAGGGTACAAGCTCGAACTATCGATTTAAAAAATAAGCATGCTGAAATTGAGGCAGTCCTGGAGAGTATGTCAGAAGGGCTCTTGTTATTAAACAATGATAAACAGGTTGAATATATAAATGAATCTTTCATTAAAGTAATTGGAGATAAAGATATAGAAACATTTACATTAACTGGTTTAGATGATGTTCTTGAAAGATTCCTTTTGTTATTTGATATTAATCCTGAACGGCTTTTAGAATTTTTTAATGATGATTTAATCCAGTTAAAATTGGAATATAAGAAGGAATCTGGCAAAACCCATTATTATAATTTATTTAGATTTTCCGTTATGATGGACGATACAAAAATAGGCGAAGGTTTATTACTACGGGATATTACGAAGGAAGAAGAAATTGATAAATTAAAAAATAACCTGATTTCATTAACCTCTCATGAATTTAAGACACCTATTACCAACATTAAGGGAAGCGTTGAAACAATATTACGTAAGGATGTAACTTGGGATCCAGAGTTTCAACAAGAACTATTGGAAGGTGTTCATGAAGATATCGAGAGAATTGAGCAATTAATTAATGATTGGTTAGATATATCAAAAATTGAATCAGGTACGATGTATGTAGAGAGAAATATGATTCGTGCCGATTATGTTATAGAAGAATCAATCGCTCAAATTCCAAAAAAATTAAGGGAAAATGCAACGATTCATTTTAGAAATTATCTAGAAGAATATCCTTCTTTTTATGCTGATAAGAGTAGGGTGCAAGAAGTACTTATCAATTTAATTACAAATGCTCTTCGTTATAATGACAATGATTCGAAACAGATTGAAGTTATCTTAGATAAAGTGACAGATTATTTAACTATTGCAGTTTCTGATAATGGAATTGGTATATCAATGGATCATATTACGAAAATATTTAATATTTTTTATCAAGTTGACGGAACTGCAACAAGAAGAACTGGCGGAACAGGATTAGGGCTTTCTATCTGTAAAGGGATTATGGAGGCGCATGACGGAAAAATAGTAGTCGAAAGTGAATTAGGGAAGGGAAGCACATTTACACTTTACTTCCCAACGAGGAGGGATGTTTCTGATGATGAATCAAAGGATTTGTATTTGTGATGATGAGCCGAAAATATTACGGTTTATTTCCGCCAACTTGAAATCAATCGGTTATGAAGTGACAACTGTGACATCTGGTGAAGAACTTTTCGATAAATTTGATTTGATTTCACCAGACCTGATATTACTTGATATTATGATGCCTGGTCAGGATGGCTTCTGTGTTCTCGAAAAGCTTCGGAAGTTTTCAAAGGTTCCAGTTATTATGCTAACTGCGAGAGGGAATTCTCAAGATAAAGTACACGGATTAAATCTCGGGGCAGACGACTATTTAACTAAGCCATTTTCATTAGATGAGTTATTTGCTAGAGTTAATGCCGTTTTACGAAGGAGCCAACCAAGCCTGATTGAAAAGCAGCCAGTGAGCAGTCCATCCATTCAAACTGGGGAATTGACCGTTGATATTGCTAGTAGAAGATGCTGGATTAATGATGCTGAGTTAAAACTCACACAGACAGAGTATTTAATTTTGGAAATCCTATCTCTCAACTTAGATAAAGTTGTCCAACATGAAAATATTTTAACAGAAGTTTGGGGTGCACAATATCGCGATGACGTTGAATATTTACGTGTGGGAATTGCTAGAATTAGAAAAAAAATAAAAGACTTACTACAGTACAAACAGGAATATATTGTTACCTATCCTGGTCTAGGTTATATGTTAAGAAGTATTACAAGCTCATAGAAATAATGAATAAAAAGGGGGTGTCCCAAAATTATAACTTTTTGGGCATCCTCTTTTTGTTTATTGCTTTGACCAGAGAATCATAAGCGGAGATTTTCCGTCTAATGAAAATTTTGAGGCTTAAAAGTCAGAAATAGACGTAGATATGAGACTGTCGATTAACTCAATGGGAACTATCTTTTCACAAACTTTTCTAAATCCTATAATTTTAATCCACCACTTCACTCCATAAGTTCGGTAAAATTAAGATATACCTTATATATGGAGTGATTGTGATGGCGCTCATTCAATATAAAACATTTGGTCAGTTAACTTTATCAGATTATGAAGTATTCTCTTCAGTTCCTCCCCATCCTTTTTGGAGCCGAGTGGAACAAGTAGTTGATTTTTCCTTCGCAGATAAACTCTGTGCGCCCTTGTATTCCCCCAATGGACAACGTCCTTATGCCCCATCCTTAAAATTAAAAATTCATTTTGCTCAACACTATCACAATTACTCTGATCGTGAAATGGAAGAGGCTATTCTTTATCATCTTCATTTAAAACGTTTTTTGGGAGTACCCGTAGCTTTTAACGGATTTGATCATAGTACCTTGGGACTCGATCGAGATCGCATGGGTTCTGACCTTTTTGATGCATGTCATCACCATATTCTTTCCCAAGCTTTGGCAAAAGGGCTTTGGGGGAAGGAAGGTGATCGTTGGCTTATTGATTCCTTTCATACGTATGCCAACATTGCAAAGGTGGGTGCTTACCGTTTAATCCAACAAGGAATCCTTCAAATTATTCAACACATCAAGCGTACATATCAGAAGTTGTATGCCTTTTTTTTACAAGACTGTGCTCTCAAAAGCTTTCTTAAACGGCTCTCAGATCAAACACCTGAAAAGGATCGTTTGGTATTATTTAGCCGCCTAGTGGTGGAAGCCTATAGTCTGTTACATTGGCTAGAAAGTGAAAGGGTACAACCTATATTCTGGACATGGGAGAAAGATAAACAGCAGCTTCGCTGTTTGGAGCTTCAAGCTATCCTCTATCAAATTTTACAAGAGAACGCCAAACCAATCGATCCGGATAAGTCCAAAGGTACCGAACAGGAACCACTTCAATACCAAGAATTAGCCAAAAAAGAAAAGCCACAAGATCGTATCCGTAGTGCCTATGACCCGGAAATTCGGAGTGGATACAAATCGAAATCCCTGAAGTTTACCGGAGATAAAATCCAAGTCTTAGAGTCAAGAGAGCACGGTTTAATTCTGAATACTGAACCCATTCCAGGTAATGAATGGGATGGAGAACGTCTTGTCTCGATGGTGGAGGAAGTGATCAATCGTCATGGGATAGTACCGGACCAGGTTATCGGTGATACGGCTTATGGAACAGGTGAAAATCGCCAGAAAATAACAGAGATGCAAATTTTATTGACCGCACCTATACAAAAAAATTCAAATCCAACGGGATTGTTAGAGCCCGATTGGTTTGTTTATAATGCAAAATTGAATGAGGTCACCTGTCCTCAAGGATACTCGACCTCTAAAAAAGTTCGAAATAACTCGAGTCAGGGGTATCAATACAAATTCGAAGCGAACACTTGTAAAGCGTGCCCAATGTTTGAACAATGTACCACCAATGAAAAAGGCCGAACCGTCTTTATCAGTGATTATTATGAAGTCATGGAAGAAGGAAAATCCTATAATCAAACCAAAGTTGGAAAGAGTGCATTAAGGGATCGTTACGATGTGGAAAGAACGAATAACGAACTTGCCAATCACCATGGACTTAGGAAACCAAGAACAAGAGGGAGAGTAAAGTTAAGGATTGGGTCCAAATTGACGGCCATGGTGATCAATATAAAAATTATGGTAAAGGAATTAGCTGAACCCTTTAGACGCTTTTATCGTTACAAAAAATACGAAAATCGTGTGAAGGCCCCCGTCTGCCCAAATTAAGAAAATCAGGATAAATAGAGGGCCCTGGAAAGGGAAAATATATAAAAACAATAGAAAGTTTGTGAAAAAAAACAATAAAATTCACAAAGTATGTGAAATAAGGGTTAGAAGTGGAATAAACTAAAACTTAATCGACAGTCTCGATATTCCTCTTAATACCTCTAAATGAGGCAAAATCCAAGGATTTGGAAGTGATAAGAGGAAAAACTTCCCTTAATTCGAGGGAAATAGTAGTATTTCCCAGGATAGACGGAACTTTTACGTTTATTTCAATATTTATTTTCTTTCAAGAATATCCCCCAAGACCTCCCCCAAACTGGTGGGAGAAAAACAAAAAACCCTAGAACCATTGATATATCAAGGTTTCTAGGGTTTTTGCATACGCTAATTACAAAGCATATTAATTAACGAGAGTAGAACTCAATAGTCCTACAAACCCTAGTGTTTTCAAGGCTTGAGGCGGTTATATTGAAAACCTCCCCCAAAACCTCCCCCAATATTAGAAATGTAATGCTTGGCTGAATGCAATAACTGATTCTTCTTCCATCTCTTTAAAGATGTGACCGTAAGTATCCCAAATCATTTGGGGTGTATTACCTAACCGATCAGCAATAACATTAACAGGTTGTTTCTGGCTAATCAAAATAGTTGCATGGGTATGACGTAATCCATGTGGAGTAATTCGTTTTAACTTCGTTTTTTTGATGATTCGGTCAAAACTATATTTTAATGTGTTTTCTCCGGTTGGAGTACCAGATTGATATGAGATAAAAACAAAGTCATCGTCTGAAATGTGTTTACCGAATGATAGCTTTGTCATCTTGCACCAAGTACGGTACAGTTTTAATTGGCTTACTAAAATATTATCAACTCTGATAGTCCGGTAACTATTTTTCGTTTTAGGAGTACGGGCCCCTTTTTTATCTCTAGTACGTTCAACGGTAATTTTATTATTTTCTAAGTCTATATTATTCCACTTTAACCCTAAAGCTTCACCTTTCCTCACACCTGTATATGCTAAAAGTAAGATGAGTGTGTAATTAGTAATATTCTCTAATTCCTTAGCAGCTTTAAGAAATTCATTCAATTCCTTAGCTGTGAGAAAGTTATCGTTTACCTCTTCAACTGGAATGGTTATTTTCTTGAAACGATTGCGTGGAATAATTTCATCATCCACTGCTGCGTTAATCGCAACCTTAAAGAGCCGATGAAATAATTGTACTGTACTAGGTTCATAATAATCCAAAAGTTTATTAATATATACTCGTTTATAGGTGGTCTTGTCTAATTCGGCTAACTTATATTTTCCAAGCATCGGCTTCATTTGATATTTAATAGCATTTTCTCGTTGCAATTGTGTTGTAATTTCCCAGTCATTTTTATGAGTTTCAAACCAAATATCCAGCCACTCTGAGACTGTTAAATTCGAATTCTCCACTTGCTTTACTTCACCATTGAGAATACTAGCCTTTACTTCAAGTAAGGCACGGTATGCAACTTTTTCGGACTTTAATCCCTGTTGAGACTTTTCTCTCCTTTTTCCGAGAGCATCATAATATCGATAACGGTATCCCCATAATTTTTCATTTTTAACATTAAAGTAATAGTATAAATCATTATCTTTTTTGGACTTGTATTTTTTCATGAATATCTTCCCTTTCAAACGTGGACAGACGCTTATGGGGGATTGATATTAAACGGCATCACCTCCTAAAATTTAATAATGTCATTCAAAACCATTTTCATTAACTTTTAGATTAATGGCTTTAATAGCATTTTCAATTATATTTATTATGTTTTCTGCGGTCTTTTTTTCTGTTTTAGCTAAAGGGTTAGCAGGTTGCTTCCTTAGTTTAATAATGTTCACTAAATCCGTATAAAATGATTCAGCAGTAATATCATAACCTAAATGTATTTTTAGATCAGACTCAAGCTTTTCTCTTAATGAAAGACCTTCAATGTATTCTGTAGCCCATTCAGGTTCAGCACCGTTTCTTATTATAGAGTTTGCTATTATTTGGTCTAATCTTAATTCAAGGGCATGAAAGGCTTCTGTATATACATTAAAGAATGTAACATCATCTAGTAGTTGGTCAGGAGTTTTATTTATAGTTTTCTTAGCATGATCTAGATAAGCCTCATATAGATTAATTTGAATAACTTTTCCCTTTTCTAATGGTGGTTCTTCTTTATATATTTCCTCATATTCCTCTTTTGATATAGGGTTTTGATTCTCTTTTTCTATGCCTTCAATAAAAGCTCCAAATAAATCGTAAAACTGCTTAAACTCTTCGGAATACATAATCTCTTTGGTAAGATTACTACCTTTATATTTACCCTCTAAAAATCCGGGGAATTTTTCTTCTACTTTTAATAGAGAAAACATTAATGGATTTTCTACTAAAGTAAAGAACCTTTTAACATCTTCTGGCGCCTTTTCAACAAATGAGGCCCACTGTAACTTTTTGGCATCTCCATCTGTGATTTCTGCAAGTGCCTGATTCAATTTATCACTTGCTGGAGGGGTTTTTCCATTTTGAAGTTTACTTAAATAAGGTTTTGTTGCTGCTATTCCTTGTTGTCTAAGTTTTAATGATATTTCATCTAAAGTTAATCTTGATTTTTTAATATAACATCTTAATAAATCTGCATAATTCATATCCCCACCTCTTTGATAATTATTATCTAATATTGATATAAAAATAGCAACTTTAAATGTTTGAAAAATTTCCGAGGGTTATTTTTTGCCTGATAAAACAAAGTGTTGTTATTATAAGTTTAACAAAAGTTTGATTTGTTTGTTTAATAATTAACGAATGCATTAAAAATCAATCAGAATGTTAAACAAACTATATTAACTTACGAATATGAAACAAATTAAGTCCATTTAAAGTTTTACGAGAAAATGGAGAAATAATTTGTTTTAACAAAAAAACAAAAAGCGGAGGAAGATTACATGCAAATGGCACAGATAAAAGTTGATGTTAATCAAGATGAGGTTAGAAATTATATTAATCAAAAACTAGAAGAGTCTATAGAAGAAGCGTTATTTATTTGGGATGTTGATCAAATGTCTAAACGAACATGTATGAGTAGATCAACCTTAGAAGTTGAGTTTTTACGTGATCCACGAATGAAATTATTGGAAAGAAGAAAAGAAAAAGGTAAGAGGTACTGGTTTTATGAAGAATCGAAACGTGTGATAAGAGAAATTATGAACGAATGGTAAAAAGAAGTATAGACAACTAGTTATAGAGGTAAATAGATAAATAAAAAAATAGTAGTGGACAGACGCTTAATCTATTTGCTAGTTTCAACCATTTATACTGAAAAATAAACTAAGTTTTTAACCGAATTTAATTAATTGTAATCAAGCAGAACAACAGATTATTACAAAGGTCGAATTCAATGCTCCAACATTGATTTTTAAAAATTAATACACTACCAATATATCAAAAGACCATAATTTTGATCTAGAAAATTTAAGTAGATTTTAACAATTAATACTGTACGAAATGATGGTGATATTATGAATGAAAGCCAAAGCATAAAACTAGCAAGTGATTTTTTTAATGCTTTATATGGCAAAATTAATAATGGTTTTCTTTCTTTGTGGACTTCTGAAAATAAAGAAACTAAATGGTATGAAGTTAAGGAAATAGAAACAGCTGCTTTTGATTCAACGATGTTAGCTAAGGAATATAACGTATATATTGGTGTGGGTTTACGAAAAGAACGACTTGGTAAGTATGAGAGAGGTAGAAACACGGATATTTTATATTTACCCGGTGTGTGGGTGGAAATTGATATAAAGGGTGGAAAACATGCAGCTAAGAACCTTCCAAATGAACAAGAAGCAAAAGTTATATTAGATACATTTCCTTTAGAGCCGTCTATTATGATTAATAGTGGTGGTGGATGGCATTGTTATTGGTTGTTTGATGAAGCAGTACGTATATTAACGGAAAATGATCGTGAAAGTGCTGATAGAATGCTGAAGAGATTTCAATCAGTATTCATTCGATTAGCAAAAGAAAAAGGACTTCACATTGATAATACAAGTGACTTAGCAAGGGTTTTGAGGGTTCCGGGTACATATAATCGTAAGGAACAACCGAAGTTAGTAAGCACCTTGAAAATGTCTGATCACCGCTATTCATTAATGGAATTGCGCAATGCAATCGAAGAATTGGAAATAAAAAACCCTTCAAATAACAATCATGGGATAAAAGATAGAAAGCCTCAACTGCCAGATGCAAAAGTTAAACCCATTATAGAAGGTTGTAATTTCATTCAATCTTACTTAGATAACAAAGAGAGTGCTACATATTCCGAATGGATGGCTGCACTTTCAATCGGCGCTTATTGTGAAAGTTATGAAAAGATTTGTCATGAATGGAGTGTGGGACATCCAAGTTACACAGAAAGTGAAACGAATCGAAAAATAACAGAAATTCGCTCAAAAATGAAACCAAGAACCTGCAGTTCAATTAACGAAGAGTTTGGTGTATGTAACGGTTGTAAATATTCTAATATCATTAACAGTCCTATCGCAATCGGAATGAAAAATAATATCGCTGATGCACATTCTTCCAATACAATGGTCCCATTACCTTATTTCATAGCTGGTAACAAGCTATTTAAGACTGTGACCAGAAAAGTAAAAGGGGTGGAAGTTGAAGAAGAGGTAATAGTTTCACGTATGGCTCCAAAGATAATAAAAGAGTTTTCAAATATCGAAAGAAACAGCGTTCATTATGAGATAACGTGGATGAATCGGGGGCAAGAAAAACATGAAATTGTACCGGCCAGTACTCTATCCACTAGAAAAGAACTACTAACATTAGCAGATAAAGGTTTTTCTGTAAACGATATAAATTACAAAGATTTGATTAACTATTTTGATAAGTATTTATCATTCAATGGGTTGGAACATTGCCATATGGTTGAGAGGTTAGGCCGTATTAAGAATAACTTTATTCATCCATTAGAGTCTTGTGGTGTGGAGATTGTACCTAACGACATTGGAGAACGCCAGTTACTTGAAGGGTTCGAAATAAAAGGGACTCCAGAAACTTGGAAAAATGAAGTATTGGATCGAATTAAGGCGTACCCCAAAGTGCTATTTATTGTTTTGGCTTCTTTTGCATCAGTTATTTTACACGATTTAGAAGTAAGTCCTTTTATTATAGACCTATCCGGGCCAACTTCACAGGGGAAGTCAACATCCTTACAGGTTGCTAGAAGTGTTTGGGGCAGTGAGAGCTTAATAAACGAATGGAATGCAACCAGAGTTTCCATAGAGCGTAAGGCTGGGTTCTTAAATAGTTTTCCTTTATTTATGGACGATACTCGAAAGGCTGATGAACGAATATTACAATCAGTTATTTATATGTTTAGCGGTGGTCGCTCTAAAGGTAGAGGAAGTCTAAAGGGATCACAAAGAGAAGCGACTTGGAACAATATTTTGATAAGTACTGGTGAAGTTTCCTTAGCGGATTACGCTGCAAAGGCGGGGGGTGCGGCGGCAAGGATTATCTCAATTGTAGATCAACCGTTTGTTAAAGTCGATCATCAATTTTTTTCGGATATATATAAGGCAATGAACGAAAATCATGGGGCTATTGGTGTTGAATTTATAAAATATTGGCGGGAGAAAAGGAACATTTTCATTCGCGAGTTTTATAAATTCAAAGAATTATATATGAAAAAATCGAAGGATAACGAAGTTTTAACAAGGTTAAGTCTATACTATGCATCTGTTCATTTTACAGGTTCAGTTTTAAATAAAGGTTTTAATTTTGATATAGATTTAAATACACTAGTCTGCCTTTTTGATGAAATAGCAAAGGAAAATCATGCACTGGATAAGCCTAAAGAGATACTTGAACAAATGTTATATGAGTTAGATAGTACAAGAAATGATATCTATTATGATAATCTACCTAATGATATAAAGGCCGTTTATCATCACAACACGATTTGCTTGATGCCAAGTTTCTTAAAGAAATTTCTTGGACCTGAAGAAAAAATGATTAGGCGTGAGTGGGCAAAGAGAGGGTATACCCAACAGTTTACACGAAATGAAAAAGTTGTTGATTATAAACAAATCAAGCATGGTAATAATAAATTCACTGCAGTTGTTTTGAATCCGTCTTGTATTAAGGAGTTAGGGTTTGATTTTACAATTGAAAATCCTTGCAGTACCCAAAGTACGCAAATGATTCAACAAAGTTAGATTCTGTGTACTGCAATAGATGTTGATAAATAAAGTATTTAAACATATTGGTACTCAAAGTACTCAAAGTACTCTAAATAATAATGTACATGTAATTCTCCGGAAAATGTTCTAATAAAATAATATTTTTTTATTTAGTAGAGTGATAATTAAATTAGAGTACTCTGGGTACTTTCTGTACTTTGACGAAGAAAGACTGTAACAAAAGGGTTTCATAATACTAAAATAATAAATGACTGTGTACTTTTGTGTACTCAATAGTGAATTTTAATTATTCCCAGAGAAAGTGTAATGGTAGTTTGTGGATAATTAATAGAATTGTAGCAAAGTCATTTTTATATAGAAGAAATGAATTGATATTTTTGTTGTCGGTAGTAGTTATCTTATTTTTGAATAAAGGAAGGGGAATAATATGTATTTTGCTAACGATGAACATTTAGAAAATTATAAATGGCTGATGCAATTATATGCTTTAAGCCACGGTAAAGATTTAGAGTATGAAGCAAATATTTATATCGCTTCATACCCCGAAGTATTTAAATGTTTTTGTAAGGATAATATTGATCTAAGCTGTGGTCCCCTTGCTGATATTTTTGACGATGAACGTGGTCATAATGCTGCTGCGTTGACAGGTTCAACCATAAGAATGGTTGATTTAGGAATGTCTCTTTATAATGATTATAAGGTTTCGGTAGCGGAAATCATTTGTGCTGTGAACGATGAAAAGTTAGTAGATGTATGTATTGAGGCTATACGTATTAGAGCAGGAAAGTATCGATAATGACTTTATAACAAGGAATATTAATAAAGCTTTTTATATAAAAAGTAAGCGAGATTTAGAGACACGTTTTGAAAACTTTATGATTAAGGAGTTGTTTTAAAATGATTGTTATTGTTGATAAAATTGGAACTGGTTCTGAATGTGATCCAATCAGACCAGACACAACTGCTTCTGATTGGCAAGTTGTTGAAGAGCTTGAGACAAAATTTGTTATTGAAATATTAGATGATAACGTCTGACTAACGGATTTCATTATAAGAGGGGGTTAATTATGCCTTGTGTAAGCTTAGCTCATTACAGAATCACAATTACTCCCCCAGACCATTTACTCATTAGAAGGATAAAAAAGGATCGGTTGTTTATTTTTACGAATAACCGATCCTTTTATTTAAATCTATTGTAGATACTTTTTTATTTCCTCAGATTTAGGCACTTTTCCTGAAACTATTAACTGTTCGTCAACAACGAGTGCAGGTGTACTCATAACCCCATATTTTGCAATTTCCTTAAAATCTGTTACTTTTTCAATAGCAGCATCTATACCAAGTTCTTCAATTGCTACTTCTACATTGTTTGCTAATCTTTTACAATTTGCACAACCGGGTCCTAATACTTTAATAATCAATTTAAGCATCTCCTTAACAATATAATATGGTGAAAAATATGGTAATCCCTATGAAAATAGGAAATCCAGCGAATTAAATGTGTAACCAATAATAATAATTCCTAAAGCACATATAGCGATAAAAGTAGCTAATAATTTTGGCTTCACTACTTTACTTAACATAATTAGAGAAGGCAGGGATAAAGCTGTAACGGCCATCATAAAAGAAAGGATGGTTCCTATTTCTACACCTTTTCCAAATAAAGCTTCTGCAATTGGTAAAGTTCCAAAAATATCAGCATAAATAGGTATGCCAACAAGGGTTGCAATTAAAACAGCAAATGGGTTGTTCTCTCCGATAACTGTTTCAATAACCGATTGTGGAATCCAATTATGAATCAATGCACCAATTCCAACACCAATAAGAATGGCGTACCAAACCTTTTTATAGATGGACTTTACCTGTTCAACAGAATAGTTGATTCTGTCCTTATAAGTTAACTCTTCTATTTGTCCATCTATGTTGCTGTGTCCTGATGTTACAAAGGATTCTACCTGATTTCCTAAATTCAATTTATCAATAAGTGTACCGCCAATTACGGCAAGGATTAAACCAACAATTACGTAAATGGAAGCGATTTTCACTCCGAAGAATGACGTTAATAAAAGAAAAGAAGCAAGGTCTACCATCGGTGAAGAAATTAAAAAAGAAAAAGTGACACCTAATGGTAATCCTGCAGATGTAAAACCGATAAAGATGGGTATACTGGAACAACTACAGAAGGGAGTAATCGTTCCAAGTAATGCACCGAGAATATTTCCTTTTATCCCTTTGATCCCGCCCAAAAGTTTTTTTGTCCTTTCAGGTGGAAAATAACTTTGGATATAGGATATGAAAAAGATTAAAACAGTCATTAAAATAAAAATTTTAATGGTGTCATAGATAAAAAAATGTATACTTCCTCCGAGTCTTTCTTCAATAGGAAGTTGAAAAACTCTTTGCACAAGCAATTTGACTAGATCAGAAAGCCATTCCATTTTGAGAAGCTGGTCATTCAGCCACGAAAATATCTCCATAATATTTTCCTTCTTTCTATTGTTCTTACCTTAAATAAGGAAGAACCTTTTCTCTTTGCAGACGATAGACGGTGAAACGTCCTTCTTTCCGAGACCTAATCACATTTCCTCTTTCTAGGAGTTTCAAATGATGTGAAACAGTAGAGGTTGGAATATCCAAACCAGATACTATTTCACACATACATAAGTCATCAATCGCTAACATCCCAATAATTCTTAATCGCGTCTCATCCCCCAACGCTTTGAAAAACTCTGCTTTTTCCATTCGTTTATCATTTTCTTTTAAAAATGGTAGTTCTTCTTCAGATTGATTTACAATGTTTTTTGTTTCTTGATTATCTTTTACAGTTGTTTTTGTTGAAAGTGGTATTTCCATATGCATATGTTTCAACCTCCTACTATAAGTATAAAACTAGTTTTATAGTTTTGTTGTTTTTTATTATTAACTTTTTGTGAACAATAATTAGGTTTATTGAAAAATAGCAGTTGGAAGTGGTCGATACTATAGTAAATAGAACTTCCCTTGACCCTGTACTATGGTACAGGGTTTATAATATATTTGAGGTGAGATAGATGCGATATCGTATTGGGGGACTAGCTGAAAAGTGTGGTGTTAACAAGGAGACTATTCGGTATTATGAGCGTTTAGGTTTAATTCCAGTGCCAAATCGTACCGAAAAAGGATACAGAATGTATTCTCCACAAACGGTTGATCGATTACATTTCATAAAACGGATGCAGGAATTGGGTTTTACCTTAAATGAAATTGACAAATTGCTAGGGGTTGTTGATCACAACGAAACAAAGTGCCGTGACATATATGATTTCACTGTTCTTAAATTAGGGGACATCCAGCGTAAAATTGAAGATCTAAAAAAAATGAACAAATGTTGATAGACCTTAAAGAAAGATGTCCTGAAAACAAAAATATTTACGAATGTCCTATTATCGAGGCTTTAATGAATTAAGAAAAGAAAACAGTAGAAAATTTACGAAATAATAAATTTTTAAAGGTAGAAGTATTATGGGGGATTGTTGTAGTAACGTCAAAGAAATAAAAGTTGAAAATAATGGTAGTTGTCCATCATGCAAAAATAAGGCTAAGAATGTAAAGTTAATTACACTAAAATCATTACTTAAACCATCTGCATTAGAAACATTAAATGCTAAAGAAAATCATTATTTTTGTTCAAATAAAGTCTGTGATGTAGTCTATTTTGATACGAATAATAAAAAGTACCTTGTATCTGACTTGAAGGTAGCTGTACATCAAAAAGATGAATCAGCAACTACACCAATTTGTTATTGTTTTGATTGGACAAAAGAAAAAATTAAACAATATGTGGAAAATGGACTTACTCCTAAACCAGTAGAACATATTCGCGAAAACATAAAAGAAAACCGATGTGGCTGTGAGGTAAACAATCCACAAGGTAGTTGTTGTTTAGGGAATGTTACAACTTATATAAAAAACATATCTTAATAAAAAGAGCTAGATATAAATTTTCACTGCTTTCGTTTTCAACAAATAAAACAAGATGCAGTAATAAAACATAAAGCACACATCTATTTAAAATGATATGTGCTTTTATGATTATGATGTTTGTTTATCTTTGGAAATAAATAGTAAAAGCTGAGTAACAATAGCAAGAATAGGCAACTCTAACAGAGGACCAATAACGAGTGTTAAAGCAATTAAAGGTTGGTCTGGGAATGCAGTCATGGCAATTGCTAAAGCGATTGGAGAATTTCTTGCTAGAGTAGTTAAACCCAGACTTGCTCTGTCCTTGTATGGAAACTTCATAAGCTGTCCAACCTTTTGGCCAACAACAAAATTAATGATGAAAAATAAAAGGATCGGAATGGTGATTTGCCACATTAAATCTAGGTTATCAAGCAATAGTTGTCCTTGCGAAGCAAACATCGCAACGATAGCAAGACTAAGAAAAATAATAGGTAACACGCTGAGGTTAGAGATAAGGTTGTCTCTTAACTGTTGTTTGTTTCTCAAGACCATTTTTGTTAGAAAAGCTAAAACTAAAGGTAAGAATAGAGCAATTAAAATACTATCCATCAGAAATGAAAATTCTATAACCCCTGTTGTTCCCCCAAAAATAAGAAGATAAATAGGCAACAAAATGACCTGTAAGATTAAGTTTAGAGGTAAGATAGCTGTTGATAATGCAACATTTCCTTTTGCGATCCCTGTGAAGATTAAGTACCAATCAGTACATGGTGTAACCATCAGCATAATGAATCCAATATATAATGCTGGATTGTCACCTAAAAAACCTAATGCTAGTAGCCATGCTAAAATAGGTGTCCAAACAAAGTTTATAATGATTGAAGTATATGTAAACTTAATGTTTTTAAAAGCTATCCATATTTCTTCAATAGGAATTTGTAAGAAAGTAATATACAACATAGCTACTAGTATAGGGACAATAAAACTTTCCGCATTAGCTCGTATTAGTTCTACTTGTCCTATGCTTAAACCAATAATTACAGCTAAAAAAATAATAAAAGTATATAACTTTTCGATTAAATTCATTGTAATCTCCTAACAATAATAAATAAAATACAATCGTTACTTTATCATAAATTGATGCGTATAAGAATTAATTGTTTTGATATTACAAAGGTTTTTGTTTTCATTTTTTCTTAATAAATTAATAAAAAAACAGTTGCAAAACATATATAAGTGAAATATTATATAAGTAAATTATTATATAAGCGAATTGTTATTTGTTTATATTTAGGTCAATGTGGGAGGTGTACATCTTGCAATTAGCCACGGTAGAGATTGAAAAAGTTGCAGCTATCTTAAAGCTCTTAGGTGATAAGACAAGATTAACGATGGTAAAAATGCTGGCCACGAATGATTATTGTGTTTGCGAATTTGTTGAAATTTTTAAAGTGAGCCAACCTGCTATTAGTCAGCATGTTCGTAAATTGAAGGATCTTGGAATTGTTACGGAAACTAGAAAAGGGCAATGGATTATTTACTCATTGAATAAAGATAGTGACTATTATCCATTAATCACAGATTTACTGCAACGTCTTCCCAATCAAGATTATAAACTACAGGAATTAGAGGAACAGGGGTTACGTATCTCGTGTGACTAATGGAGGTAAGGAATTTGATAACTGCAATATTAGCATCAGTCATTTTTTTGGCAACACTCATTTTAGTTATTTGGCAGCCTAAAGGATTGAATATCGGTTGGTCTGCCTGTGGTGGAGCCATCCTAGCTTTACTAGTGGGTGTAGTCGGTTTTAACGATGTGTTCGAAGTTATCGGCATTACTTGGAACGCAACATTATCTTTTGTCGCTATTATCATTATTTCATTAATCTTAGATGAGATTGGATTATTTGAATGGGCCGCACTGCATATGGCAAGAGCTGCTAAAGGTAATGGAGTAAAAATGTTTGTCTATGTCAGTATTTTAGGAGCGATTGTTGCTGCATTATTTGCTAATGATGGCGCTGCCTTAATCCTGACACCGATTGTCCTAGCGATGGTGCGTAATTTGAATTTTAAAGAAAAACTGGTATTTCCGTTTATTATGGCAAGTGGATTTATCGCAGATACAACTTCATTGCCATTTGTTGTCAGTAACTTAGTTAACATTGTATCTGCCGATTTCTTTGGAATTGGGTTCGTAGAATATGCTTTTAGGATGGTTATACCGAACTTATTCTCATTGCTTGCAACGATTACGGTGTTATTAGTGTATTTTAGAAAAAACATTTCAAAAACGTATGATTTATCTAAATTAAGACAACCGATAGATGCCATTAAAGATCCAAAAATGTTTCGTCTCTCATGGGTTGTTTTGGGGATATTACTAATTGGATACTTTTCAAGTGAATTCATTAATATTCCTGTTTCAATTGTGGCAGGGATAATTGCTATTGTCTTTTTATTGGTGGCTCGAAGGAGTAAAGTCGTTAATACAAAAGCAGTTATTAAAGGCGCTCCGTGGAATATCGTGTTTTTCTCAATTGGAATGTACATTGTTGTATATGGTCTAGGAAATGCATGGCTAACCAATTCATTAGCTAGTGTTATTCAGGCAACTGCCGAGCAAGGGTTATTTGTTGCGACGATAGGAATGGGCTTTATTGCAGCTTTCCTATCATCCATCATGAATAATATGCCAACGGTTATGATTGATGCATTAGCCATTGCTGAAACCAATACTTCAGGTGTTATCCGAGAGGCGCTGATTTATGCGAATATCATTGGATCTGATTTAGGTCCAAAGATTACACCAATTGGTTCTCTTGCAACTTTAGTGTGGCTCCATGTTCTATCTCAAAAAGGGGTTAAAATTTCATGGGGAACTTATTTCAAGACGGGTATTGTTTTAACAATCCCAATCTTATTTATCACTTTACTAGGTCTGTTTTTAACTTTATTAATTATCTAAAAGGAGAATGATATTATGTCTAAAAAAACAATTTATTTCTTATGTACAGGTAATTCATGCCGTAGCCAGATGGCAGAAGGATGGGCTAAAAAGCATCTCAGTGATGAATGGGAAGTAAAAAGTGCCGGAATTGAAGCACATGGATTAAATCCAAATGCTGTTAAAGCCATGAGTGAAGTAGGTATTGACATTTCAAATCAAACTTCAGACATTATAGATCCTGAAATTCTAAATAATGCGGACTTTGTTGTAACTTTATGTGGAGATGCTGCGGATAAATGTCCGATGACACCACCACACGTAAAACGTGATCATTGGGGCTTTGATGATCCCGCAAAAGCAGAAGGTACAGAGGAAGAAAAGTGGGCTGTATTCCAACGTGTTCGTGATGAAATTGGTGAAAGAATCCAACGCTTTGCGGAAACGGGAGAATAAGCAGACAATAGAATAACCAAGAGGATTTCCTCTTGGTTTTCTTTAAATAAACAAATAAGTAAATGCTTATTTAATAATATATTGGGAGGCTTTTACATGAATAAAGTTGAGATTTTTGATCCTGCAATGTGTTGTTCCACGGGAGTATGTGGACCAAGTGTTGATCCAGAGTTAACTAGAGTAGCGTCTGCTGTTTATTCATTAGAGTCAAAGGGCTTTAATATTAAACGATACCAACTAACAAGTGATCCTGATAAGTTTGCGGAAAATGAAGAAATAAACCGTGTATTTATAGAAAAAGGACCGAATGCCTTACCAGTGGTTTTAGTTAATGACAAGTTAGTAAAAGTGGGAAGCTACCCTACAAATGAAGAATTTGCAGAATGGTTTGGAGTAAAACCAGAAGAATTATATGAAAAACCAAAATCACGAATTTCGTTTAATTTAAATCAACTATAATCCATTCGAAAGAAGGCAAAAGATATGTATCCATTATTTAGTCCGAATCATGTTGATACTCAATTTTTATTTTTAACAGGAAAAGGCGGAGTAGGAAAAACATCGACAGCTTGTGCAACAGCAGTAGCATTGGCGGATAGTGGAAAAAGTGTATTGTTAATAAGTACAGATCCTGCTTCTAATCTGCAAGATGTATTTGGAATCGAACTTACAAGCACCCCAAAAGCAGTGCCAGCCGTTGAAAATTTATTTGCAAGCAATATTGACCCAGAAGCATCCGCAAAAGCTTACCGTGAAAGTGTGGTTGGTCCATATCGTGATAAATTTCCAGAAGCAGTAGTGGCTACGATGGAAGAACAATTGTCAGGTGCTTGTACGGTTGAAATTGCTGCATTTGATGAGTTTACGGGTTTTCTTACAAATAGTGAAATTACAGATCAATATGACCATATTATTTTTGATACAGCGCCAACTGGTCATACGTTACGCCTTTTACAACTCCCAACAGCTTGGAATGGATTTTTAGAAGAAAGTACGCATGGCGCATCCTGTTTAGGCCCTTTATCTGGGTTAGCAGATAAAAAGAGTCTTTATTCAAACGCAGTATCTGCCCTTTCTAACCCTTCTAAAACGACGCTTATATTGGTAACCAGACCAGATGTTTCATCTCTTTTAGAAGCAGATCGTGCTTCAAAGGAACTGAAAGAAATTGGAATTAAAAACCAAATGCTCATTATAAATGGCCTTCTTCAAAATCACAATGAGAACGATGAAATCTCATCTGCTTTTTATCATCGACAAAGAGATGCGTTAAAACAAATTCCGGATAATTTACATGAGACTATTACGTACTCGTTACCGTATGTTTCCTATTCTTTAACAGGTGTAGAAAACCTTCGAAACTTGTTTAAACCATCCAAAGTTTTAGCAACTTTGAATGAAGAAATTCCATCCGTAAATCTTCCGGGATTACAAGCTGTCATTGATGACTTTTCAGTAAAAGGTACAAAGTTGATTTTTACAATGGGTAAAGGTGGTGTTGGAAAAACAACTGTTGCATCAGCTATCGCAGTTGGCTTAGTTGAAAAAGGACATCAGGTCCATTTAACCACTACAGATCCGGCAGCACATTTGGACTATCAATTCCAAAGTGGTCATCTAAATCAAAACCTAACCATTAGCAGCATTAGTCCGAAAAAAGAGGTTGAAAAGTACAAAGCTGAAGTGCTTTCGAAATCGAGTAAGGATTTAGATGAAGCTGGACTTGCTTATTTAAGAGAAGATTTAGAATCACCATGTACAGAAGAAATTGCCGTTTTCCAAGCCTTTGCAGAAGTTGTAGCTAAATCGGAAAATGAGATTGTCGTCATTGATACAGCACCCACAGGGCATACCTTACTATTATTAGATGCCTCAGAGTCTTATAGTAAAGAAATCGAAAGGTCAACAGGAGAAGTGCCAGAAAGTGCAAGAAAACTGTTGCCACAAATTCGAAATCCAAAAGAAACATCTGTAGTGATTGTCACACTGGCAGAAGCGACACCTGTTTTAGAAGCATCTAGATTACAAGACGATTTAAGACGGGCAAGTATAAATCCAAAATGGTGGGTCATTAATCAAAGTTTATCTGCCACTAATACAAACGATCCTATTTTAAAAGGGAAAGCATTGGCAGAAAAAGAATGGATTCAAGAAGTGAGGGATAACAAGTCTGAAAAGTGTGCCGTTATTCCGTGGTTACCAGAAGAAAAAATTGGGTACAACAAGCTAAAAGATTATATTCATTAATCAGTGGGGGAATCGAGTATGGAAAAAGTGGTGATTTTAGGAACAGGTCCAGCAGGGTTAACAGCTGCTATTTATCTTGCAAGAGCAAATATGAAACCAGTTGTGATTGAAGGTGATCAACCGGGCGGACAGTTGACTCTTACAACAGAGGTTGAAAACTTTCCGGGTTTTCCTAACGGAATCATGGGACCAGAATTAATGGAGAATATGAGAAAGCAAGCAGAGCGTTTTGGGGCTGAATTTAAAAGAGGCTGGGTTACAAATATAGATTTATCAAAGAAACCATTTTGCTTAGATGTTAACGGTATTGGTGAAATTGAAACGGAATCACTTATCCTTTCAACAGGT
Source organism: Bacillus rubiinfantis (assembly GCA_000752035.1). Taxonomy (GTDB): domain Bacteria; phylum Bacillota; class Bacilli; order Bacillales; family Cytobacillaceae; genus Neobacillus; species Neobacillus rubiinfantis. The sequence goes on from CCFE01000018.1 coordinate 100,733, forward strand.
GCTTCCGCAAAACTTTTAAATATACCGGGAGAGAGAGAGAACATAGGTCGCGGAGTTAGTACATGTGCCACTTGTGATGGGTTTTTCTTTCGCGGTAAAAAAGTGATTATCGTTGGCGGTGGGGATTCTGCTATGGAAGAAGCGAATTTTCTAACAAAGTTTGCAAGTGAAGTCATCATTGTCCATAGAAGAGATGAACTCCGAGCTTCAAAAATTATGCAGGATCGTGCGAGAGAAAATGCAAAAATATCTTGGAAACTTAATAAAACACCACTAGAAGTAATGGCAGGAGAAAATGGTGTTACAGGGTTAAAAGTGAAAAATAATGAGACCAATGAAGAAGAGATTATTGAAACGGATGGGATTTTTGTCGCTATCGGACATAAACCAAATACATCATTTTTGAATGGTCAGATAGATACAGATGAAACAGGGTATATCAATGTTGTACCCGGTACTACTGAAACCAATGTTCCGGGGGTATTTGCTTGTGGGGATGTACAAGACAAAAAATACCGTCAAGCGATTACTGCCGCCGGTACGGGATGTATGGCAGCACTAGATGCGGAAAGATATTTAGAAGGAAATGCAGTTCATGATTGGAGTAAATCATCATAGCAGGAGGGAAAACATGACAACAAAGAATTATCAAGAATTAGTAAAGGAACGTATTTACATCGGTGGTGCAGATGATGTAGAAGATATGATGAAAAATGAAAAAGTAGATGTCATCTTTGATTTAAGAGCAGAATCTCCAAAGGCTAGCTCTAATTATAATCGTATACACAGCCCTATTGTGGACGATGCTGAACGCCAAGATGAATCTGTTAAGAAATCCATTGAACAGGTTGTGAATGCGTATAATGAAGGGAAAAACGTTTATTTCCACTGTCAAGGTGGGAGTAACCGTACAGGTACTGTTGCAATCGGTACATTATTGGCTTTGGGAAATGCAAGTACAATCGAAGAAGCAGAAGAGATGGCTAAGAACGTACGGCCAAAAATTAGTGTGAAACCAGAGATGAAAGAGACACTGAGAAGAATTTATCCAAATGCATAGTAAATATAAAGGGAGAGAAATAAAATGAAAATTACAGATGGGGCTAAACAACTGTTAGAGAACTTTTTACAAGAAAAAGGAGCAGAAGGAATTCGTCTTTCTACTGTTGCGGGATGTTGTGGCCCGCAATTTACGATCACCTTAGATCCACCGATAGAATCGGATAAGATCGAAACGATTAATGGAATTAAAGTAGCCTTCGATTCAAAAGTTACGGGTACTGAAGAATTAACATTAGATATAGAGGAAAATCAAAATGGTGCTGGATTAGTTTTAATCGGTGCTAGCAGCTGTTGTTAAAGGAAAAAAATTAGAGTGGCAAAATAATAATAGTCGAAGCTGTCATTAGGCAGCTTTTTTTTGTTGTAATTACAGTTTCAGTACCTCGTCATTTTACGACGAGGTACTTCTCTATATAAATAAAGTGACAATTTCATGGATAAGTTCAAGTTGAAAGATTGTCAAAACTTCAAAGTATTGAACATGATACCATAGTACTATAAAATAGGGGTATCAAGCTTAATCAATACTTATGTTCATAAATATATCTCAAATTTTAATGAAAAGGGGTGGTTATTTGAAATATGGGTATGCAAGAGTAAGTACGATGCATCAGGATTTACAGGTTCAACTGAAACAGTTAGAGAATGAAAACTGTGACAAAATATACTCAGAAAAATATTCAGGGACAAACAAAAAGCGACCTGAATTTCAGAAGTTGATTGATATGTTACAAGAAGGAGATACGTTGGTTGTTACAAAACTAGACCGTTTTGCTCGGAGTACACAAGATGCTCTTGAAATCATTAAAGATTTATTTGAACGGAATATTAAAGTTCATGTATTGAATATGGGAGTTATCGAAAATACACCCACTGGAAGGTTAATTTTCACGATTTTCTCAGCGTTTGCAGAGTTTGAACGAGATATGATTGTAGAACGAACTCAAGAAGGGAAAATGTTGGCAAAGCAGAATCCTGACTTCCGAGAGGGGAGGCCAAAAAAATTTTCAAGGCAGCAAATTAATCATGCATTATCATTACTAGATAATCATTCGTATAAACAAGTGGAAGATATGACTGGGATTTCGGTATCTACGCTTGTTAGGGCTAAAAAGAAAAATAAAGCCGAGCAAATCAGAACAAAGATATAATAAATAATAGAAGCATAATGGATTATATATATGGAGGATAAATCAATGAATGAAGAATTAAGACATATTCAAACAGGCACAAATATACAGGAAAAAGCAAATTTAATCTGGAGCATTGCTGATGCTCTAAGAGGCTTATACAAGCCACATGAGTATGGCGAAGTGATTTTACCAATGACAGTAATTAAACGCTTTCATGACACTTTATTACCTACGAGGGATAAAGTTTTGGAGACATATGAAAAGGTGAAACACTTAGAAGTAAAAGGTGGATTTTTACAAAAAGCATCTGGTTATGTTTTTTATAATATCAGCAATTATACATTTGAAAATTTATTATCGGATCCGAACAATATTGAAGAAAATTTCCTTGCTTACTTACATGGGTTTTCCGAAAACGTACAGGATGTTTTGAAGAACTTTGACTTTGAAAGAGAAATCACAAAATTAGCTAATAATGATAAGTTATTTTTTATTATTCAAGAATTCAATTCAGAAAAAGCCTATATGGGACCAGACAAAATAACAAGCACGGACATGGGGTATATCTTTGAAGAACTAATTAAGAAATTCTCAGAGAGCTATGATGAAGAAGCTGGTTCCCACTTTACAAGTAGGGATATTATATATCTCATGACAGACCTACTTATTGCAGAAGAAAAAGACGTTCTTATTGATGAGGGTGTTGCTAAGACAGTATATGACCAAACAATGGGTACATCTCAGATGTTAAGTGCTATGGAAGAGCGATTAAAAGCATTAGATGCAGAAGCAGAAGTGACTACTTTCGGTCAAGAAATAAACGAACAAACTTATGCTATTGCAAAAGCAGATATAATGGTTCGGGGTGGTAATCCGGAGAATATGAAATTAGGAAATACATTAAGTAATGACATGTTTGAAGGTTTTACTTTTGATTATTGTATTTCGAACCCTCCATTTGGAACAGATTGGAAATCGGAATATAAAAAAGTTAAGGAAGAGCATGATAAGGGTAAACATGGCCGTTTTGGAGTAGGTTTGCCGAAAAAAAATGATGGACAACTCCTATTTTTATTAAACGGTCTTAGTAAATTAAAGAATACTGGTAGAATGGCAATAATTCATAATGCTTCGGCTCTATTTACAGGTGCTGCTGGCAGTGGAGAAAGTGAAATTCGTCGTTACGTTATTGAGAACGATTGGCTTGAAGCAATAATACAATTACCGAATGATTCATTTTACAATACTGGAATTGCAACGTATATTTGGATACTGACGAAAAATAAACCAAAGCATCGAATCGGAAAAATTCAATTGATAGATGCATCTAATATGTATATGTTGAGACGTAAAAGAATTGGGAGTAAACGAGTTGACATTACTCCTGAATGTAGAGAAATTATAGTTCATGCATATGGAGAATTCTTAAATAAAAAGTATTATCTCAACGAGAAATCTGTAGAGTCGAAAATTCTTGATAATATTGAATTTGGATACTATAAGGTCACTGTAGAGACACCTCAGTATGATGATTTTAGTAATTTAATCATGAAAAATGGAAAAAAAGTACCTGACCCTACAAAAAGAGATACTGAAGAAATACCATTAAAAGAGGATATAAAAACTTATTTTGAAAAGGAAATAAAACCTTTTAACTTAGATGCTTGGATTGATGAAAAGAAAACGAAAATTGGTTATGAGATACCTTTCACTAGATTGTTTTATAAATTTACTCAGCCTGAAAAAACAGAGGATATAGCTACAAGAATTAAACAACTAGAAGAAGAAATACATAAAGACTTCGAGATATTGTCTGGTCAGGAGGTGGTAATAGATGAGTAGACCAACGAAAGATAGTCGAATAGAGTGGATTGGTGAGATTCCCGTACATTGGGAGGTAGGTAAGGTAAAACATTTATTCTTTAGAAGTAAAGAAATAAATAATGAGAACAATCCTAAAGTACTTTCTCTTGCAAGAAGTGGTATTAAAGAGAGAAATATTTCAAATAATGAAGGCCAACTAGCTGCTAGTTATGACAACTACAGTATAGTAAAAGAAGGCGATTTATTGTTAAACCCTATGGATTTAACAAGTGGAGCTAATTGTAATTACTCATTTATAGAAGGCGTTATTAGTCCTGCATATATCAATTTAAGAAGCAAAAATGAATGTTCTAGTAAATATTATGATTACTATTTTAAGTTACAATACTGGTCTTTAGTTTTCTTTGCACATGGAAAAGGGGTTTCATTTGAACATAGATGGACATTAAATAATGAAACTTTAATGAACTTTGCTATTCCAATTCCACCAGTGGAAGAACAGGTTAAGATATCAAATTACTTAGATAATAAGGTTTCTCAAGTTGAGAACCTAATTGACAAAACCAAACTTTCTATTATTGAATTAAAAAAATACATGCAATCACTTATAATCGAAGCTGTTACTAAAGGGTTAACTCCAAATGTGGAAATGAAAGAGACTGGTGTGGAATGGCTAGGTAGCATTCCATTTCATTGGAAAGTTAGTAAGTTGAAAAACATCTTTGAAATAAAAAAAATTATTGCAAATGATTTAGGTTATGATGTTCTATCAGTAACCCAAAAGGGATTGAAAATCAAAGATATTCAAAGTAATGAGGGTCAGCTTTCCTCTGATTACAGTAAATACCAAATTGTAGAGATCAATGATTTTGTTATGAATCATATGGACTTATTAACTGGTTGGGTTGATTGTTCTAAGTATATTGGTGTAACAAGTCCTGATTATCGCGTGTTTAGATTTAAAAACAATATTGATTTTAATCATGAGTATTTTAAATACTTGTTACAGGGCTGTTACTTAAATAAAACCTTCTATGGATTTGGTCAAGGAGTGTCAAATCATGGTAGATGGAGATTGCCGACAGATGAGTTTTTGAATTTTTATTTTCCTATTCCTAGTATTGAAGAGCAAAATCAAATCGTTAATTTTTTAACAAGGAAAATACAAAAAATTGATGAACTCATTGATAGTAAAGAAGAGCTTCTTAACGAAATGGAACAATTTAAGAGGTCACTCATTTATGAATATGTCACAGGTAAAAAGGAGGTCATTTAATTGACTATCCAAGATAATGAAAAACGTTTTGAAGAAGATATAGAGTCATATCTCTTAAATAAAGGTGGATACATAAAGGGAAATCAAGTAAATTACAGTAAAGAAAAAGCGATTGATATAAGTCAGTTATTAGAGTATATCAGGGAAACACAAGAGAGAGCTTGGACACGGTATGAAAAAATTTATAAGGATGAAACAGAGAAAAAGCTATACAAGCGACTTAATGATGAAATAGAAACCAATGGGTTACTTCATGTTCTTAGATATGGAATTACCGATCGTGGAGTTAAGCTTAAAGTAGCTTCATTTCGACCTGAATCAACCTTAAACGAGAAGATAATTAAAGATTATAATTCAAATCGATTAACAGTAACACGTCAATTTGCTTATTCAACTGAGAATAATAATACATTGGACATGGTCCTATCTTTAAATGGAATTCCAGTTGTAGCTTTAGAATTGAAGAATCAGATTAAAGGACAATCTGTAGAAAATGCTAAAAAACAATTTATGTATGACCGGGATCCACGTGAACAAATTTTTCAATTCAATAAACGTGTGTTGGTATATTTCGCGGTAGATTTGTATGAGGTATGGATGACAACTAAATTAAACGGTAAAGATACTTTCTTTTTGCCGTTTAATCAGGGTTCTAACGGTGCAGGTGAAGTGGGTGGAGCTGGAAACCCTGTTAACCCGGAAGGATACGCAACAGCATATTTATGGGAAAAGGTTCTCGCAAAAGATAGTTTGATGGATATTTTGCAAAGATTTATGCATTTGGATGTAGAAAAGAAAAAGGTAATAAAGAATGGAAAAGAAACAACTAAAATCTCTTCAAAACTAATTTTCCCACGATTTCATCAGTTGGATGTTGTAAGGAAATTAGTGAATCATGTTCGTATAAATGGTAGTGGTGAAAATTATTTAATCCAGCATAGTGCAGGTTCAGGAAAGTCAAATAGTATTGCTTGGCTGGCTTATCATTTATCAAGTTTGCACAATGAAGAGAATAAGTCTATTTTTTCTTCGGTAATTGTTGTGACTGATAGAACCGTATTAGACAGACAGTTACAAGATACAATTTCAAGCTTTGACCATGTTACCGGGCTTGTAGAGACTATCGGTGAAAATAAATCCTCAAAGGATTTAAAAAATGCAATTAACGATGGGAAAAGAATAATCATTACTACTCTTCAAAAGTTCCCTGTTATTTATGAAGAGGTTGAAGTAAATAAAGGTAATAACTTTGCCATTATCGTTGATGAGGCCCACTCTTCTCAAACAGGGACAAGTGCTAAAAAGTTAAAGTCAGCATTAGCTGATACTGAAGAAGCATTAAGAGAATATGCGGAGATTGAGGGAGAACTAGAAGCCAATCAATTGGATCAAGAAGATAAACTTGTTAAAGAATTGTTAACACATGGAAAACATAGTAATCTTAGCTTCTTTGCCTTTACTGCTACGCCGAAAGAAAAAACATTAGAGATGTTTGGCACAAAACAATCGGATGGTTCATTTAAACCATTTCATATCTATAGCATGAGACAAGCTATAGAAGAAGAATTTATTTTGGATGTCCTACAAAACTATATGACTTATAAAACATCATTTAGAATTGCTAAAGATGCACCAGATAATCCAGAACTCCCGGCTTCACAGGGGGTTAAAGCAATTCGTAGATATGAATCATTGCATCCACATAATTTGCAGCAAAAAACCGCGATTATGATTGAGCAATTTCGTGACGTAACGAGAAATAAAATTAAGGGAAGAGCAAAAGCAATGGTTGTTACAGCCTCCCGATTACATGCAGTACGTTACTTTCACGAGTTTAAAAATTATATAAAGAAAAAAGGCTACACTGATATGGATGTTTTAGTGGCATTTTCAGGTGTAGTTAATGATAGAGATGAAGAGTTCCGAGAGTCTAGCTTGAATAAAACCAAAGATGGAAAAAGAATTTCTGAAAACCAGCTAAAAGAAGAGTTTCATACTGACAGCTTTAATGTGTTGATTGTTGCTGAGAAATATCAGACAGGCTTTGATGAACCATTACTGCACACGATGTTTGTTGATAAAAAGTTATCGGGAGTAAAGGCTGTTCAAACATTGTCCAGATTAAATAGAATGCATCCTGATAAAGAGGATACCTTTATTTTGGATTTTGTTAATGAAGCGGAGGATATTAAAAAAGCCTTTGAGCCGTACTATGAAGTAACTTCTTTAGATAAAGAAATTGATGTTAACTTGATTTATGACACTAAAACGAAATTACGTAATTTCAAGGTTTATAATGATCAAGATATACAGCAATTAGTAAAGATGTATTTTAAAGAGGGGAAACAAACAGATACGGATTTAGGAAAAATGGCAAGTGCTTTAAAGCCGATCATTAATCGTTATCAGGAGCTTGATGATGAAACTCAGTATACATTTAGAGTAACTGTCCGTAATTTTAATAAGTGGTATTCCTATATTACACAATTAACTCGTATGTTCGATAAAGAATTACATGAAGAATACGTATTTACTTCTTACTTAATTAAATTTATTCCTAAGAATAAACGGGAAAATATAAATATTGAGGATAAGTTAAAACTTGAGTATTACAAATTGGAACGGACTTTCGAAGGTAACATTGCGTTAGAAAAAAATGCTGGTTATAATGTATTGAAAAATCCTGAATCCATTGACACTGGGGTAAAGCCTCTAGAAGAAGATGAGCTATTGGAAAATATAATTAAACGTGTGAATGAGCGATTTGAAGGTAAATTTACAGATTCCGATAGGGTTATAGTAGAAGGAATTTACAAAAAAGCGGTTAGAGAAAACAAGAAGCTAAAACGATTTGCACAAAATAATGATGCAGAGATATTTGAAAAAAGTATTTTTCCAGATGTATTCGAAAGAGTGGCTCAGGAATTATATTTAGAACAAATGGGATCATATTCAAAACTTTTTGAGAACCGTTCATTTTACAATACTGTATTAGAAGAAGTGGCTAAAGAGGCCTATAAAGAGTTGAGAAAATGATCTGGAAAGTATGAAAAAAGCCCCGATACACAAGGTATATTTATTGCGTATTGGGGCTTTTCAATATTCAACAATTAACAAATAGAAATGATAAATTAATGTTACTGTTAATTTTATTTCCCAATTAAAATATCTTGATAAAGAAACTGTCTATGTTTGAAGGATTCGACCCCACCTTCAAGTAAATTTACAATGTGTAATAAAATTGATTTTTCGGTAGGATATCCAGTTGCTTCTACCCAGCCATTAGTGTTATTTGATGCCATGACAATTACCTGTTCCGCTTTGGAATTTGTAACAATTGTAGAGTTATGTGTTGCGATTATTACCTGCCGTTTTGATTTGGCTTTCCTTAAATCGCTTACCAAATTTTTATAGATATATCTATTATCTAAATTGTCTTCTGGCTGATCAATAATTAGTGGCGTATAATCATTTGAAAAATCACTGTAAGATAAAATGAATGATAACATAGCAACCACTTTTTGGCCTAAAGATAATTCTTTAACGCTTTTAAACATCTTTCCAACTGACCTGTTTGTTTCCATGTTATTTATATTAAATTCTAAATCAAATTCATCAATATCCAGTAAGTAGTTTTTTATTAGTTCGACTGCATGAGGTAATCCGTTTTCCAGTACTCTTCGGCGTATAATATCAAAAAATGTTGTTACATTATTACTCGATATATCAATAATTCCCTCGTCTACTTGTTTTTTAGATAGGGAAGAAGTATGTTTTTTGATATTCTCCAAATCTAATATTTTATTATAATTCTTTTCGCTAAGTAATAAAAAAACATTAATAGGATCAGATTTTTCACTTAAAAGAGATAAATATTCAATTAAATCTTCAATTTTTATGTTGAATTTCTCAAAATAATTATCTGAATTTTCCATTTTTACTTCTAAAATTTCAACCCAGTTAAGCATTAACTCATTAATATTTTTTTGGTAGTAGGTGATTTTTAATTGATTTACATGGTTAGCATTAAAACTGTCAAGTGTATTATATACAGTAATCTTCCTGTCTTTTAAGATAGCTGGTAACTCTTTGTATTTCTGTTTTAAACCTTTAATAGTAGTGATATTACCAACCCTCCTTTTGTCGGAAAGTACTTCATTTTTGAACATCATTTCTCGGATAAAATCAGTAATTTCATCTGAGCTGGAGGTTCTTACCAACTCATTCACAGAATATCTTCTATAAAAAAAGTTTGAAAGGAGACTTTTCTTATTCTTTGTTATTTCCTCAATATACTCTTGGTTTTGAATGATGGTTTTTTTAAAGAGCTGAATATACATTTCTAATGATATATCTTTTATTTTCTTAGGTTCAAAGATAAATTTCTTGTCATATTTATAATTGTCAAGGTCATTGTTAAAATACCCTAAGATAGAAGTATACTGCTTTTTATCCATTTTAGGAGTATTGAAAATAATATAATAATCCTCACTATTGTATGAGCAAACAACACAAACCCTTCCTTGTTTACAAATATTTTCCAAAGTTTTCTCGTCGTAAACATTTTGAGAAAGGACAAAATTGATGGTATTTAAAACAGTACTTTTTCCTGTTCCTCTACCGCCTATAAAACAATTAAGTGATTCAGAAAATGATATACTAAAATTTCCGTTTCCATTTATTCCTGAGAGAAATCCATCTTCTTCAACCACAATACCTTTAATGAATACATTTGGTTTTTCAGGTTCCTTATATTCGGTTGAAATCTCGAAGTCTCTGATTGCATTTTTTAACATTGTAAAGTTGACTTTTTGTCCTTTAATCCAAAAGGGCTTAGTTGCTAACGCATCTAAACTGTGTGAATCCTCATCTAATACAAAATTATAATCCTCATTGGTGTATCTTTTTAAATTTTCTATCACTCTCGGAATTTTATCTAAATAAGACACACCTAATAATTTATTATCTATTGAATTAAACAAACGATCTTTGTATCCACCACTTAGAAAGTCCGGCTTAAAGATATCTGAACTATTTATATGGGCAATATAGCCAATTCCGCCAAGTTCATTTATTTTTGTTAAGACATTCAAGCTTGTTTGGTATGTCCCTGATATACAATCCATTATGTTACTAGAAATCCAATTGTTTAGGAGATTAATTGTCTCTTGCTTAGCATCAAATATACCTACAACGTGACATTTATCAGCACAGGAAATTTCAATACCTAATAAAGTATCTGTATATATTTTATAAGAAAAAGAATTATTAATAATATTTATAGCCTGAACGAGCTTTTCATACCCTAAGATGGTATTGTGATCAGTAATAACAGCTAATTTTACATTCTCATCCGCCAATTTTTTGGCCATTAATAAGTATGTTAAATATTCTTTTAATGTTTCAAAATATTTATTTTGGTTTGCAATTTCCATTGCTTCTTCAAAAGTTAAGCTGTTTTCAGGAAATAGGTGTTCCTTTATGGCTATGCTAAATAAATCTTCATTTGACATTTCCGTATATTTTTCAGCTGTTAAACTTTCAAATAATCTATAATCATGAGAAGCTGGTGTATGAATATGGAATACTGATTTATGATAATCTGCGTATTTTTTTCTTTTTGAGTTGATTGCTAAATCAATATCATTAACAAAACTGTTTTTTACGAGTGTTTTATTGTAGGTTAAATTTATTTTAATTGCCTCCTAACTATTAACGCAATCCACGATTGAACACGATTATAGTATAATTTTACTAGATATTTAATAGTTCGGATAGATGGAGTAAACAAGAAAAACAATTGAAAATGATGGATCCTATATCAAGAAACCGGAAAGGGATGATCCAATGAAAAAAATACTTATAAACAAAGTACGCTGCAAAAAGTGCAATGACATCATCGAGTCAAAACATAGCAATGATTTTAAGCGATGTAAGTGTGGTGCAATTTTCATAGACGGTGGTCAGGACTTTCAACGTTACGGATGGGGAATCAATCATTCTGAAGAAAAAGCTCATCTAGAGGATTATATTGATTTTAGTTACTCTGTTTATGAAGAAAATAGTTGAATAGCTGCTAGGCAGCCTAGCGTGAATTAATAATGGGTAAGATAGAGAGTGTTCGCTTTGATAAATGGTGAATTATAAGGTAAGTAAGTAAAATCATCCTTGATATTTATGGATTAGTTTGGAATAATATATTTGCATGAAGCGGCCTCTGGCCGGAAATTTTTATGGTTTTTGGTAGGAACCATAAAAAATTAGGTCCCCCAGTTCAAAACTGTGTGGACCTTTTTACATTTTAGATTCGAATCTTACGTTAAATGAAAAGCTTTATACAATCGGGTCAGATTGTGGAGGAACTCAGGTATTTGTAGTAGACTAAATGACGCGCAATAAACAATCTCTTTTTCAGAGCATTTTGTGAAGAATTCCGCTTAAACAAACGGATAGAAGCTTAATAAGCTAATCTATAAAGAGGCATAGAACCATAAGGGTTTATGTCCTTATTAATTGAATATTCGATTGTGTAGACAAAAAACAAAAATGGCAACGTTCAATATGATTAATTAAATGCCAGCATAGTTCATCCAAGATAACTTGGTATTTTGTTGTGTTGGAAACCTTTGAATATACTAATATAAGTTATATTTTTCATTCTTTTATGTTCAAATCTACTTGTGGCTGGTTAGAGTATAATTCATTAACTAGTAGTATCAGAGCTTCATTCAATTCATATCGTGCAATTTTCCCTTTGAACTCTAAACCACGGATGTAGTCTATTTCACTATCTTGGGTGTCGAATACGCGATTCTCTTGATTTGGTAATATAGATGCAAGGTGAAGATCATGTAGCCTATCAAAAAAATTAGGAAAGCCCTCTGCTGAAAGAAACTTGTTAAAAGACTCTCTCATATGTTTCCTCATGTAAGATGCTTCATTTTCAGGGTGAGTAATTTCTCTTATGGCTTTTATCGCTTCGCCATTCAAGCCCATATAAGAACACGCCTTCTCCACTGAAAACGAGGTCTCATCAGTTTCACCAATGAGATAGCCAACATCTACACTAAAGAAATCTGCAATTAGATGCATAGTATCGAATTTTGGAAAGCCAACTTCTCCATTTTTATTTTTGGCTCCTGTATTCATCCATCGGCTGACATCTTTTTGGCCATAACTAGTTCCATATTTATTGTTTAGGGCTTCAGCAAAGGATGCTTGAGTATATCTGCCTGCATCCATACACTTTTTTAATCTAATTTTCCAGTACGTTTCCTTTTCTTTTAATAAGTCATCCATGTTATAGAGAACCTCCATTCGAGATGAATTATATACCTTGCGTAAGTCTTGTACAACCTAAAATTACGCGCTATCATTATGTTAGAAAAGCCAAAGGAACAGCAGAAAAACGAGAAAAGAAATTTTTTCATGCAAAGGGCGTATTAACAAAAAAAAGAGACTAACTGAGGTAAATACTTTATGAGAATGTCTGTTGGAATAATTGGAAAAAATAGGAATTACAGTTAAAGAAGTATATTTGTTTTTGAAAGACAAGGGCTTCCTCGATGGCGAAGAAGGCAATTGGTCCTTAACGGAACTAGGTAAGCAAGTTGGTGGTCAAATTAGGCAAAAAGATAATGGAGAGGGTGGGTTCTGTAGACGCACATGGTCAGTTTTATCGTGGGATGAAAAAATAGTCAATAAATTGAAAATGAAATAATCCAGTAGCAATTACAACTTTATTTGCAACTATGACAATCATCCCCGTTGTTAGAGCGGAAGTAAATTAATACTGGATTAAAGCAAATTTACAAGAAATACTAAATCAAATAGCTAAGGGTGATGATTAAAATGGAAAATAACAAAAATGAAAAAGATTATGCCGAATATAACCATAATAACAAAACGGTTAGATTTGGTGGCAAGCCAGCAATTATTGTTTCAGTATTTGCAGGTGTAACTTTAGTAGGACTTGCAGGTGGAATTACATACATCATGACTAGAAATCCAGAAGCAACAAAAGAGGTAGCAACTAAAGTATTAAAGGAAGTAACAAAACACGCAGCATAAAAACAAAAAACATCATTGATAACCTTTAAAAAAGCCTCTAAACATTGTAGCGGCTTTTTCTAACTTCTTAATTTATGTGATATAGATCAGACTAATCGACTTATCATAAGTAAATTTGTTGTTTTAAGAGGCAAATTTAATGGAATGGGTTAAAAAGGGGTAATGTGTAATATAAAATAATAATGTAATAGATATTTTATTTTCTTTTTTTTATGAGCAAATTTAATAAAAACGGCCTTTTGGTCAAGATATCAGTTAAAAATCATCGGTAAGATGTGTGACGAGAAAAATCGTTGGCATTCTTAGCGATGTTTTTTTATATAAAAAATCAAATGGAGGGAAACAAATGAAACAATTAGAAAAATATTATGTAGTAAGAAAAACAAAGAAGACAGATGAAGAATTCGCGATGATTGATGCAATGACGCTGGATGAAGCAAGAGCAATCTTTGAAGTTCGGCATAAAGCAAATAAGGAAGCAATGATAGAAGGAGAGGCATTTTACATTTTTCAAGCAAACGAAATGCCGATGTTTGATGAAAATCATCGATTAGTATTTCCGAAAGGTTCAATGAGTATTATTGAAAAATGGTAAAAATGAAGGTTTAAAGATATGAAAAGATGGCTTCTGTTAGATTCTAACAGGAGTCATTTTTTTGTACATATTACTTACTATAAAGTTGATAATTGTATGGAAAGTGTCTTAAACATCAATTGTTCCGTGTATTACTGGAATACTTTGGCAATCTTGTCAAAGTGATATATGGTAACGATTAATCGTAACTAATGTTAGACACTAGAACTAACAAAATAAAAATAAAATTAACTAAATAGAGAGTTTGCTAATGTTTGTCATGGTATCTCATATTAGTTACCAATCTCATGATAAGGGCTATTTTATGGGGTAATAACGATTGTAAAAGTTCATTACTTTGAATAATAGTTACCATCTATCGTAACGATTGATAAAATTGGGGAAGAAAACTACGAAGGCTAAGATGAGGAAGTATTGATATTACAGCGATTCATTATGGTATCTATTAATGGTATCGAATGGTGTATTCTGATGAATATCACTTTAATTTAGTATGTAAACGGGTCATTCAAAATGAATGACTGCGCCTAAACAGTATTGATTAGTATTTACATAGTGCTTCATATACTATTTTATCGTTTTGTTTCAAAGAGGAAACAATTATTTTTAAACCAGATTTTTCTACTCTATTTGCAAGTGCAGAATCTGATATAAATTGTTTCCTTATGTTTTCTGCCCTTTTAATTCCACTGCTCAGTGTGGAACGGTTTGAGAAGCTGTTATCCGCGACTACAATGTCCATAATGTGAAGGGATTCTGGGTTTTTTTCAGCAAGTATAGCGTATTTAAAAACTTTTTGTGCCAATGTATCGATAGGTTCCGTTCCCATATCCAATTCAATATTAATGATTGCATCTCTTACTTTCTTACTTCCTTTTAATTCGATAATCCAATCTGGTTTTACAATCATCATTGTGATTCCGTTTATTTCTGTATTTGATTTATTTGCTGTCATGTACTTCGATACTCTGGCATGATATGCTCCACTATTTTGCCGATGTAGGTTTTTATGTTTCCTTATCCATTCTGTGTATGGAAAAATAGCCGGCGAGTAAGAAAAGGAAGTTAAATTATAGAGAATAGAGTACTTTATTTCTTCTGTAATCGGATCTCTTATTATTTCCGCATTTAAATTAGTTAAAATATTAATTGCTGCCTGTTGCGTCGCTAAAAAATGCATAAGGTTCTTTTTTTGATTAAATTTGTAGATTTTTGATTTGTTGTAAGAAATGTCGAGTAGTTTATTTTCTATTAACAAATCCACAGCTTTGCTACCAATACACAGGAATTTAAAGCGTTCCCCGTTAAACCCTTCACTAAAATGATCGCCACGAATCAAATGATATTCCTCAAATTTCCGGATTCGATTCTTAAAACTATATTCTGTAATTTTCATTTCAATTAAGTGTTTAGCAGATTGATAGAATTGTTGCAGCGTTAACATTCGTTGCTGTTCTAAGAATAATAATAGCTGTAAATCAGATGTAGTTAGTTCCAAACGTTGTCTTGCATTTTTCTTTAAGACAATTTTATCCTGCATTGTCTTTTCTCCTTTCTTTAGGGTGAATGCTATTTGTTTGGCAGAACACTTTTGTGAGTTCATTTTTCACTAATATTGTCAGCACAAAAAATTGCATCTCGAACATTGCCAATAACGTGAGTAATAGACTTTTCACAAGTAATATAGTTTGTCCAATCAATCTTGCTCGACAAAGTACATTACTTAGGCATCGCTATTAATAGAAAGTGTTCTTTAAATAGTGTACTTTTGGATTTTGATATTTCTAGTCATTAATGTACAACTTGGTAAAAATTAAAATATCGTAAGAAAACGGAAATTATAAAAGACAATTTTTATTAGCAAAAAATGAATTTTTGAAAGGCATTAGAGAACAAGGTTTAAGATGGAATGCCAAAGAAGTCGGAGTTTTAGGGGATTATGGGATACAGAAAGATTAACTAGAAAAAATGATTGAGAAAATTATTTATACAGATTTTATAAAATGGACTTACTAAACAATCAGGCCAAATTGTTTAATAAGGGGTCTAGCTAGATTTATACTGATTCTCAATGGTAAACAAAGAAATATCCTCAAACGACGCTTTGGGTGCATTTTTTCAATTAACGAAGTGGGCGTTACAACTAAAGTAAAATTAATCTTTTTATATCTAAAATAAACATGCCATCCTTTGCAGGATGGCTCTTTCTTTAACCTCGCCTTGTTCAAGATTAAGGTATAGTAATAATAATTTTCCCTAAGATACCACGACTTTCAGCATGTCGATGAGCTTCAACAATTCGCTCCATTGGATAGATTGAATTGATAACAGGAACGATATCACCATCATCGACCAACTTTGCAAGGTATGTAAGGTTTTTACGATTGGGAAACGCAATTACCAAGCGAGTTCGATGCTGTCCGTGCCGTGTAGAAAGAGCAACGCTGATTAGTTTTGAAACACTAATTGTAATTGTGAGCAATTTTCCATCTGGTTTAAGTTTCTTTCTAAAAGCATCCTGCTCGGTTCCTACGGTATCAAAGATGATGTCAAACAATTCAAGTTCTTCAGGTGATGTTTTGCGATAGTCGAATACTTTATCTGCACCATAATTCATTAATTCGTCCGTGGTAGCTTTTGAACCGAGTACAGTAACATAGGCTCCAAGTGCTTTTGCAATCTGTACAGCAAAAATACCGACTCCACCTGCTCCACGTATAAGGACTTGATCACCAGCTTTTAATTTCCCTTTATCTACTAAAGCAACTAGAGCGGTGATTCCTGCACACGGAAATGCTGCAGCTTCTATTGGAGATATTTTAGAAGGCATTAATGAGAGCTTATTTGTATCTATAACAACATATTGAGCTGTAGCATTTGTATCAGTTGTAGTATTTCCCCATACCATGTCCCCAACTTTGAAATCTGTGACATCAGGTCCTAACTTGTCTACTTTCCCGACTACATCTTGACCAATGGTTTTAGGGAATTTCGCAAATTTGTTAATTAACTTACCAGACCCACCATTTCGTACCTGTAAGTCACCGCCGTTGATGGAAGTGGCAAACATTCTGACGAGTACTTGTCCCTTTTTCGGTTGGGGAATCAGTGTTTCCTCAACCTCAAGTACTTCTGGACCTCCGAATCGATTATAGACAACTCTTTTCATTACTTTTGATGATGTATCTTTGTAATCACCAGTATCGACTTTAGAACTCATAGAATAACTTCTCCTTTATATTTAAAGTGGATTAATTAAGTTTTGTTTAATACCAGACAAAAAGAAATCTACAAATGCTTCTTTCGTGCCCATTTTAGCAACTCTTCCTGTACGCTCTGCATCGATTAATGCAACAATACTAGAAGTAAATATAGTTGCTAAAAATTCAACACTTAGTTCAATCCGAAAAACGCCTTGTTTTTGTCCTCTTAAAAAGAAACTTTCCAAAGCTGTAAAGTAAGGATTATAATATTTCTCTGCCCCTGAACATGGTCGAGAAAAAAGCCATCTGAAAATTTCCTGCTCATCATAGAAGGTAAAAATTAAATTTCTTAATCCATCAATATAATTTTCATGGTCCATTTCTGCTGCATTAATAATTGATTCTATGGTGATTTCAGCTTTATTTAATAAGATAGATTCAAGATTTTCTCTAGTTCCACATAACCGATGTAATGTAGCCTTGCTTACACCCGATACTTCTGCTAGTTCCTTGAATGTGTAGCGTGGATTTTCTGCCATTGCAAGTGCAACTCGCTTTATTAGAGCATCATTACTATGTGTTAATACCATTATTTCAGCCCCCTTAATTAATTATAAAAAGCATCAATTGATACTTTTTCGTCTCAATTGATGCTTATTTTACTAATAATATATTTATAAGTCAAGTATTGGTGTCACATAAACAAAAAGCGTAAACATGCAATCCAACTCCCCCTAAACCGAACGCCATTTGGAACTAAGGATTTATAGCGTATTACATCAATAAACCTAATAAACGTTTCCAAACGAAAGTTTGGCTTTTCCTATGAACATTATTTATACAGCTTTTTATGCCGTTAGTAGAAACCGATTAACAGTAATGGTTTAGTGCATTTTGAGTAAGGCTGTATTCTTGGCGTTATATACCTGCATTTTTTAATCGTTTCTATATTTAAACTACAAGGGGCTTTAGTTGAAAAACGATATTCCACAATCAGGCGCTTTAATGAAGTAACTAAGGCCAAATTTCTCAATTACAATACTGAGAAATTTGGCTTTTTATATTTTAATTACCATAACTTTGTAAATTATTATTCTCCTTACTCTGCCATTCCCTTACAATAGAGAATTAGATAAGAACTTTACAAAGTGTAGAAAAATGCTTGTCAAAGACTGACACAAAATTATTTATACACCCTTAAATTCTCTTTTTTATAATCAATACTTTCCTTTCTATATTTAATCATATCCCGTAAACTTATTAATTCTTTAATAACAAATTCATAGTTGCCTGTGGGTTCACCCTTAGCAGCAGCATTTGCTGATTTGTATAAAAAGTGATTGATACGAGTATATATTTCATTGTCTATGATGCTTATAATTTCTTGACTCCGTTTTTTATTTTCTACTGCTTCTTCGTACAAATCTTTGGGAATTGAATTGGCTAATTCTTTATGTAATTGAGTGGTCTCGTTTTTATAGTACTCGTTTGATTCATTAAAAGCATCGAAATATTTTTTAATCAAGTTTGAATGGTTATTTTGAATTTCAAGTATCATTGCATTTATTTGATTACCTAATTTCAATGCATATTCTTCTTCTGGTGTTCCTTTATATAAGTTGAGGAATTTATCGAGAATTTCATTTTCCATGTTACTGATCTCCTTTAGATAATCTACATTTTTAAATTTAGTTAAGCGTCTGTCCACAAATGTTTTTATTTTTTTCTAAAAACGTCCCCCAAAACCTCCCCCAAATGGTTGGGGGAGAATACATTATTCTACAAAGCTGAATACAAACAAAAAACCCTAGAACCATTGATATATCAAGGTTTCTAGGGTTTTTGAATATGCTATTTACAAAGCATATTAATTAACGAGAGTAGAACTCAACGATGAATGTTTCGTTGATTTCAGCAGGTAATTCAGAGCGCTCTGGTAAACGAGTGAAAGTACCTTCTAATTTATCTGTATCAAAAGTTAGATAATCAGGTACGAAGTTAGTAGCTTCAATTGCATCCTTAATGACATCAAGGTTGCGTGATTTTTCACGTACGCTGATTGTTTGACCAGGAGTTACGCGGTATGATGGGATATCTACACGAGAACCATCAACCATGATATGTCCGTGGTTAACTAACTGACGAGCTGCACGACGAGTGCGCGCAAGACCTAAACGGTATACAAGGTTATCAAGGCGAGACTCAAGAAGGATCATAAAGTTTTCGCCATGAACGCCGCCCATTTTACCTGCTTTCACAAACAAGTTATGGAATTGACGCTCATTTACTCCGTACATATGACGAAGTTTTTGCTTTTCTTGTAATTGCAATCCATATTCAGAAAGCTTTTTCCGTTGGTTTGGACCATGTTGTCCAGGAGCGTAAGGACGCTTTTCTAATTCTTTACCTGTGCCGCTTAGAGAAATTCCAAGACGACGGGATAATTTCCAGCTTGGGCCGGTATAACGAGCCATGTGATGACTCCTCCTTCGTGTTTTTATTTAGGTAAAATAAAAACCGTTAAGAAACGACATTAACAGTCATTTTGTTTTCATGCACCTTCGCCCTAGCAGCAGAGGGTTACACGATGCACCATCACCAGTGTTTGTGAGGAACAAAATGAATCAATTAAAGTGTTCTCATAGGCTGCAATATTTTACACAACTGCTATTATATTATTTTTATACCTCTAAAGTCAAGGGGAATTCAGACAGGCAATTTGTTTCATTCAATTAAATATAGGACATTCTTCCTCTTTTCAAAATATCAATTCAAATATTAAGCCAAATTGACTATAATTAGGTTATTGTGTATATATTTGGAATTAATCATGTTTTCGAAAATTAGGTGGAGATAGAATGGATGCCCTTGAGAAAAAATTATTAGTTCAAGCTTGGAATTATCAGAAGTTATATGAAATCAGTGAGAAACTACATGCATTTATAAATGTAGACAAATTAATTAATAAGATGCTTACTATTTTACACGAAGATTTTTCAAGCTATTCTTATAAACTGTTTCTTTCAAATTCTACTTACCAAGACACTCAGCATTCAATAATAAAACTTGATAACACCTGTGATAATAGAATGGCGATGCAGGCATATTCTAGCGGAGAAATTCAATTCGAACAATCCCTTACGAATAAAGCTACCATCTTGTATATACCGTTAAAGGGACATAAAGGAGTACAAGGAGTACTGCAGATAAAAACACCCCATCCACCTTCTAGAGAGGAAATTCATTTCATTTCCTTGTTTGCAGAGAGCGCCGGTTCGGCATTGGAAAATGCTTATCTCTATCAATCCTCCCAGCAGCAAGTTTTTCAGTTGAAATTGTTGCATGAGGCCGCGCAAAGACTGAATATAAGCCTTGAGTTATTAGTCAAAACTGATCATCTGACAAAGCTTTATTCGCGGAAATTTTTAGATAATAAGGTTCGTCAGTCCATGAAAGAAGACGAACAAGGTGCACTTATTTTAATAGATATTGATAATTTTAAAGAAATTAATGATCAATTCGGCCATCAAGTTGGAGATGAAGTACTAATTCAAGTTGCTAATGTCATTAGAACAAGCATCCGTGAACATGATATAGGAGCACGCTGGGGTGGGGAGGAACTAGCCATTTACTTGCCGATGGTAACGGCCTCAGATGGAGCAGTTGTTGCGAAAAGGATAATGAAAAAGCTAGCAGAAGGGTCTAAACCGCCGATTACCGTCTCCTGCGGGGTCTCTTACTGGTGTAAAGGGTGCTCTGATACGTATGCTTTATTATTTAAACGGGCTGATGAGGCCTTATACAAGGCAAAATCAGCTGGTAAAAATAGAGTCATTATTCAAACTAACCATATTCATTAAGGAATTATTGAATCGGTAATCATAACCAGAAGATGGGTCTGCACATATGATAGTTATTGATAGCGTTTTCGACGGAAGGGGCGGCCAAGATGAAAGGAAAAAAGACTCGTTTTGAGACAGAAGTTATTCATGCCGGGTACCAGGAAAGTCAGCATCACGGAAGCTTAGTGCCTCCTTTATATCAATCATCAACCTTTACATTTTCGAATGCTGAACAGGGAGAGAAGAGATTTGCAGGCATTGAGGAAGGATATGTTTATTCCCGTTTGGGAAATCCCACAGTGAAAATCTTGGAGGACCGAATTGCTGCACTTGAACAAAGTGAAGCGGGACTTGCTTTTTCATCAGGGATGGCAGCAGTTAGTGCTGTTCTTACAGATTTAACGAAAACGGGCGACCATATTCTTTGCTCACAAGGTATTTACGGTTGCACATTCGGCTTACTGCAAATGTATGAAGAAAAGTATGCTATTTCTCATAGTTTCTCAAGGATGGATTCAATTGAAACATTGCGAAAGGACATACAGCCCAATACTGCGGTAATTTATATTGAAACACCCATTAATCCGACGATGAAGCTTGTTGATTTGGAAATGGCTGTCGATGTAGCTAGAGAGAAGGGAATTCCCGTTGTTGTTGATAACACTTTCTGTTCTCCCTATTTACAAACTCCAATAACAAAAGGCTGTGATGTTGTCATTCATAGCGCAACAAAATTTATTTGTGGTCATGGTGACGTCATTGCCGGACTTGTTGCAGGCAAAAAGGAATGGATTGAGCGGATTGCAAAAACAACGCAAAAAGACATGGGTGGGATTATCTCTCCTTTTGATGCCTGGCTGCTGTTAAGAGGCTTAAAAACGTTGCCAATTCGAATGGATCGACATGCGGAAAATGCCCAAAAGTTGTTTGCATTTTTAAAAAATCACCCAAAGATAGCCGCGGTGTTTTATCCGGGTGACACAGAACATCCTGACTATCACATTATGAAACAACAAATGAAGCAGCCGGGAGGGCTGATCTCATTCGAAGTTAGCGGCTCAAAAGAAACAGCTCAACAATTCATGAATGAGTTGCAATTAGTGAAAATAGCAGTAAGTCTCGGAGATGCAGAAACATTGATTCAGCACCCTGCTACCATGACCCATGCGGTTGTTCCAGAAATAGAACGCAAAAAGATGGGGATTGAAAATACATTACTGCGGCTTTCTGTTGGTCTTGAGGCATGGGAGGACATTCAGGACGACCTTGAGCAAGCACTTGCTAAAATTTAGAAAAACTCGCCCAAAGCCTCTGGGCGAGTTTTTCTATAGGAAGTTGACTAACACTGAAACAAATTCTTCTAATTGTTCTTGGTCAAGGGCATCGAAGCGGTTTGTTTTTGGGGAATCAATATCTAAAACTCCAATAAGCTTTCCCTCTTTTACTATCGGAATGACGATCTCTGATTGAGAAGCTGCATCGCAGGCAATGTGTCCGGGGAATTGATTGACATCTGCTACACGAATGGTTCTCTTTTCCAAGGCAGCTGTACCACATACTCCTTTACCAACTGGAATCCGGACACAGGCAGGAAGTCCTTGAAATGGACCTAATACTAATTCATCATTACTATCCATTAAATAGAAACCCACCCAGTTAATCTTATCAAGGAATTGATTTAATAATGCAGCCGCATTACTGAGATTTGCCACTTTGTTGCTTTCACCTTCAAGCAAAGCGGCTAGCTGTTTAGTGACGAGACGATAATTTTCTTCACGATTCTTCGAATATTTTTCGACGTTAAACATGTAATTTCACCTATTTCTCTAAAAGTTTATAGTCTATTTTATCAAAAAAGAGAGAAAGTGAGCAGCCTTTGTCGATGTTTTCATGAAGGAATCAATTGTGACAACAAGAATCCTTATAGTAAGGAGACGGGATGCTCGAAGGGGGATTATTAATGAAAAAAAATTCAAAGGAAGCGATTGTAGAAGCGGCTATTACTTTATTTAATTCCAAGGGATATGCAGGAACTTCTATTAGAGATATTGCCCGCCACGCAAAAGTTAACTCTGCCACCATATCTTATTATTTCGATAATAAGGCAGGTCTTTTGGAATATTGCTTTATACACTTTTTTGAGCGATACACCCAAAAAATCGAAGCGGCTTATACTTCCATAGAAAAAGGAGCTCGCACATGTTTAAAACAGTTGGTGGCAGATTTACTGCAATTTCAATGTGAAAATAGTCAGCTTGCCAGCTTTGTGTATCGTGAAATGGCGGTTCATTCACAAGTGTCCCGAGAGATAATGGCGACGTATTCAATAAAGGAGAAATATTATTTGCAAAAAATATTTGAGCGAGGATTTGAATGGGATGAATTCCGTCCACATTCCATTCCGTATTTAATCACTCAGCTTAAAGCGTTATTGATGATGCCATTTATGAATACTTTTTATATGCGTGAAGTACTATATATCTTCCCCCATGAGAAATTCTTTGCTCAGAAATATTTAAAAGATATTTTTGCCTGGATTGACCATACATTATGTTCGGATATACCCATGAAAAAGGGAAAGTTGATTAAATAGCGGAAACGCTATTTTTTTTACAAAAAAATTGAAAATAATAGTCAAAAATTGTCGTTTACATGGTATCATTAAGGCATTGAATAAATAACAATCACTTTTTTAAATAGATTAATTCGTACATAATTGAGGAATCATTGTCGGTTGGAATAGGGGGCTTACAAGTGATATATATCATTGGACCGTTCATCCTCTTACTTGTCATTTTTGTAATGGGATATATTATAAAGAAAAAATATTTTAAAGAAATGGATCGTCTAGAAGCATGGAAAATTGACTTGTTCAATCGTCCAATACCAGAGGAAATGTCAAAAGTAAAACAATTAAATATGACAGGACAAACAGAAGAGCTTTTTGAACGGTGGCGTAATCAATGGGATGAAGTTATTACAGTGAAGCTTCCCAGTCTTGAAGAAATGCTTTTTGATGCTGAGGAATACATTGATCACTATCGTTTTACAAAGGCAAAAACAATTCAAGAGAAAATTGCCGCACAGTTACAGGAAACTGAACAAGAAATTAATACTATATTAGAGGAATTACATGAGCTGGTCGGTAGCGAAGAGAAAAACCGCCAGGAAATTGAAGAACTAAAGGAACAATATCGTGAGGCAAAGAAATTATTGCTTGCTCACCGTCATCATTTCGGCAGTGCAGAAAAACTACTCGAGGCGGGACTGGATGAGGTAACCCAAAAGTTTCATGAATATGATGAGAAAACAGAGCACGGAGATTATCTTGAAGCCCGAGAGGTTGTCCTGTTCATTCATGGAAAGCTGGAATCATTAAAGACAAATATGAGCGAAATTCCCCAACTGCTCATTGAAAATCAATCATTATTGCCTAACCAGCTATCAGAAGTTCTTTCCGGCTACCAGGAAATGAAAGAACAAGGCTATTATTTGGAACATCTGAATGTTGAAAATGAAAATGAACGTTTACAAGAAAAACTTAAAGAAAATCTCAGCCTGATCCAACAGCTGGAAATCGAAAAAGTTTTGGAAGGAACGAAAGAGGTTAAGGATCGAATTGATATTATGTTAGATTTATTAGAAAAAGAAGTATATGCAAAGCATTTTGTCGAAAAGAATAAAGAAGCAGCCATCAGTTTGATGACGGCTGCTGAAACTGAGAATAGCCACTTATCAGCTGAAGTTATCGACGTGCAGACTAGTTATCAATTATTGGATGAAGACCTTGAAATTCAGGCAAATCTCGAGAAAGAACTCGATGTAATCTGTAAACGTTATGACATACTGTTGGAAAAAATCACTCAAAATGAAACTGCCCAATCTGTAATTAGCGAAGAATTAGCTGAAGTGAAAGAACGGCTTGAATTAATTATGGAAGAGCAGCAGTCGTTTGCGCAAAAATTACAGGAATTACGTAAAGATGAATTTGAAGCTAGAGAGCAAGTTAAAGAATTAACTAAAAAGGTAGCAGAAACTGCACGCCTTGTACAAAGAAGCAATGTTCCTGGGCTTCCGGAAGACTATAAATATTTATTTCATGATGCCAATGAAAGTATTCAAAATGTTCGTGTTCAGCTAGAAGAAAAACCTCTCAATATTTCTGCACTTAACCAATATTTAGAAACAGCTGTTGTAACCGTAGAAAAGCTGTTAAATGCAACAGTTGAGTTAATCGAAAATGTTATGCTTGCTGAGAAAGCCATTCAATATGGCAATCGTTATCGAAGTCATTATCCTGCGGTAGCTAAAGGATTATTGGAGGCAGAGAAGGCATTTAGACGTTATGACTATCAAGAGGCTTTAGAACAAGTGGCCGTATCACTTGAATCTGTTGATTCAGAAGCGTTAAAAAAGATTAAGGCAGCGATTGAAGAAACTGTTTACTAGTGAAAAAACCGGTTTGCCCAAATATTGGTAAACCGGTTTCTTTATTTTGTTTTAAAAAGAAAGTCCAATTATGTTAAAATTCTTATTGGCATAAGAAAGGTGAGTAACAATGATATATTTTGATAACAGTGCAACCACAAAGCCATATAAGGAAGTACTTGATTCTTTTATAACCGTTTCTAGCAAACATTTTGCCAATCCATCTTCGTTACACAGCTTTGGCGGGCAGGCAGAAAAGCTTTTGTCTCAGGCGCGAGAACAAGTAGCCAAGCTTTTGCAGGTGAGAACGAATGAAATTTATTTTACTTCTGGAGGAACAGAAAGTAATAATTTGGCAATTAAAGGTGCTGCAATGCAATACCGGAATCGTGGCAAACATTTAATAACAACTAGTATTGAACATCCCTCCGTTCGCTTAGCAATGGAGCAGCTCGAACAGGAAGGGTTTGAAATCACCTATTTACCTGTTGATGAGCATGGACGTGTCTCTCTTGTTGATATCGAAAAGGCAATTCGAAAAGATACCATTTTACTTTCCGTTATGCTGGTGAATAACGAGGTAGGTTCAATCCAGCCAATAAAAGAAATTGGTGAACTGCTAACAAACTATCCGACTGTTTTGTTTCATGTTGATGCTGTTCAGGGGATTGGGAAAGTACCGCTGTCCTTACGGAAAGATCGGATTGACCTTTGCTCTTTTTCAGGCCATAAGTTTCATGGCTTGAAGGGAACAGGATGTCTGTTTGTTAGAGAAGGTGTAAGAATTACCCCGCTATTTTCCGGTGGAAACCAAGAACGGCAGCTTCGGAGCGGGACAGAAAATGTCGCCGGTGCCGTTGCTTTAGCAAAGGCTCTCAGGATGACATTTGAAAAAGGTGAACCAGGAATTGCCCACATGAAACAAATTCAAGGTTTGTTGCGTGCAGAGTTAAGCAAAAATGCGGCCATTCATATTAATACACCGATTGATAATAACGCACCACATATTTTAAATTTTTCATTAAGAGAGATAAAATCAGAAGTTTTCATTCATGCCTTAGAGGAGAAGGAAATCTTTGTATCTACTACCAGTGCCTGTTCTTCCAAGAAAAAATCTGCGAGTACGACATTACTTGCAATGGGAGTGCCAGAAACCTTAGCAGAAAGTGGTATTAGGATTAGCCTTTCTTTTGATAGTACACTTGAAGAAGCAGTAGAAGCGGCGGCTGTGATTGATAAAACGGTAAAACAATTAGGAAGGATAATGAATCGATGATGATAGATCGTATTTTAATACGCTATGGGGAAATATCTACTAAGGGCAGGAATCGCAAACAATTTGTTGAAAAGCTTAGAAAAAGTGTCAAAATAGCTCTTTCTCCTTTTCAAAAAATAAAAATTGAAGCAAGTCATGACAGAATGTATATTGTCTTAAATGGGGAAGACGAACTAGCAGTTATTGAAAAATTAAAACGAATTTTTGGGATTCAATCGTTTAGCCCAGCAGTAAAGGTAGATAAGGATATTGAAGTCATAAAGGAGGTCGCACTCAAATTAGTTCGATCTTTATATAGAGACGGTGCAACCTTTAAAGTAACGGCCAAAAGATCTGATAAAACATTTGCATTAAATACTGATGAATTGAATCATAATATTGGTGGTTACTTGTTGCAAAATATCCCCGGCTTAAAGGTAAACGTGAAAAATCCAGATATTAATCTACGTGTTGAAATACGTAAAGAGGCTGTATATTTATCAAGTGAAACCATACCTGGTGCTGGCGGCTTACCGATGGGGTCAAGCGGTAAAGCGATGCTCATGCTTTCCGGTGGAATTGACAGCCCAGTTGCCGGCTATCAAGCAATGAAGCGAGGAGTTGAGCTCGAGGCGGTTCACTTTTTTAGCCCGCCTTATACCAGTGAACGAGCAAAAGAAAAGGTTATTGATTTAGCTAAAAAGTTGGCAGAAATAGCTGGGAGTTCGATTACCTTGCATATTGTTCCGTTTACTACTGTCCAGCAGGCCATTCGAGAACAAGTCCCAGAGAATTATACGATGACTTCAACAAGAAGAATGATGCTAAGGATTACTGATGAAATCAGAAAACAGCGGGAAGGACTAGCGATCATTACAGGAGAAAGTCTTGGACAAGTAGCCAGTCAAACGCTTGAAAGCATGTATGCAATTAATGACGTAACCAATACGCCTGTGTTGCGCCCGTTAATTTCAACGGATAAGAATGATATTATTAAAATTGCTGAGGCGATTGATACACTCGATATTTCTAATCGCCCGTATGAAGATTGCTGCACTATTTTCGTCCCAGCATCACCAAAGACGAAACCAAAGAGAGAGAAAGTCAGACAATATGAAAGTTATTTTGACTTTGAACCGTTAATAAAAGAGGCGATTATGGCGGTTGAAACATTGACAATCACACCGGGCAGAGAACCAGCCTCTGATATTGATGAGCTGTTTTAAATGTATAGTTTTTCTTGTATTGTGAACAATTACCAATAAAAATAAAGAATGTTCCCATGTGATTTTACACATTCTATACTCACAAGGAGGTGAAAATCACATGGCAAACAACAACAACTCCAATCAATTATTAGTCCCAGGTGCTGAGCAAGCTCTTGAACAAATGAAATACGAAATTGCCCAAGAGTTTGGTGTAAACCTTGGAGCTGACACAACTTCACGTGCTAACGGATCTGTTGGTGGTGAAATCACTAAGCGTCTCGTTTCTATGGCGCAGCAACAATTAGGCGGCTTTTCCCGCTAAACTTTAACATAATATAATGGCTACAGAGAGTGAAGGATTCCCTTCACTCTCTTTTTTGAATAATTTATCGTATAATAATTTAAAATTTTAAAATAATTTTGTATAATTTAGTTAGCCAAAATTAAGAGGAGGAGTAATATGAACCGTGAAGAACTAATCGCGCCAGAGCATTATAATCTTGTCAGCGAAGTGGAGCAATTTGCTGATAATACTGACAAGCTCGCATTAAAATGGGAAGACGAGTCCGGGGATGTGCACCAAGTCACATATACTGAATTGGTTAAACAGGTAAATCGTGCAGGTAATGTATTCAAAGCAAGCGGCTTACATAAAGGTGATGTCATCCTCGTTATGGTGCCGCGTCTAATTGAGGCATATGTTGTTTATTTGGCGGCATTAAAGTCTGGAATGGTCGTTATTCCAAGCTCTGAAATGTTAAGAGAAAAAGATTTGCAATACCGAATATCCCACGGTGATGTAAAGGCAATAGTAAGTTATTATCCATATGTTGATCAGTTTGTCAATATAACTTCCGTTCAGCCATTGATAAAATTCTCACTTGGAAATAATGTAAAGGGCTGGATTCACTTAGATGCTGAAATGGGAGACGCAAGTGATGAGCTTGCGATGGCAAGTACACTTAGAGATGATATGGCCTTTTTATCCTATACTTCTGGAACGACGGGGAATCCAAAGGGTGTCGTTCATACTCATGGGTGGGCTTATGCTCATTTAAGGACTGCTGCGGCTAACTGGCTTTGTATCGAAGAAGGCGATACGGTATGGGCAACAGCAGGACCTGGTTGGCAAAAATGGATTTGGAGTCCATTCCTCTCTGTCCTTGGTTCCGGTGCCACAGGTTTTGTTTATAATGGTAAATTTGAACCGAACAAATACTTGAGTTTGTTGCAAAAATATGATGTAAATGTCCTTTGTTGTACACCGACAGAATACCGCCTAATGGCAAAAGTTGACCAGTTGGATGCCTATCATTTGCCTAATCTTCATAGTGCTGTTTCCGCTGGTGAACCGTTAAACCGAGAAGTTATCGATACATTTAAAAAATATTTCAATGTTGATGTTCGTGATGGCTATGGCCAAACCGAAAATACCTTGCTAGTCGGGGTCATGAAAGGGATGCAATTGAAACCAGGATCGATGGGGAAACCGACTCCGGGCAATCGTGTAGAAATCATAAATGAGGAAGGAGAGGTTTGTGCGGTTGGTGAAGTGGGAGATATCGCTGTCCATGTAGAAACACCGGCCTTGTTCAAAAATTACTACAAGGATCCTGAACGAACTGCGATGCAATTCCGTGGTAATTATTATGTAACTGGTGATAAAGCAAAAATGGACGAGGATGGTTATTTCTGGTTTGAAGGCCGCGGTGATGACATTATCATAAGCTCGGGTTATACCATTGGACCTTTTGAAGTGGAGGATGCACTGGTTAAGCACCCGTTTGTGAAGGAATGTGCCGTGGTGGCCAGTCCGGACGAAATCCGCGGTTTTATTGTGAAGGCCTATGTAGTTTTAAAAGAAGGTATTGATCCCAATACACCAAATTTAACAACTACGTTGCAGGAACATGTAAAGGTTTTAACAGCACCTTATAAATATCCGCGGAAAATTGAATATATCACTGAACTTCCAAAAACAACCTCTGGTAAAATTCGCCGGATTGAGTTACGGCAAAAAGAGTTGGCAGCGACCAAGCAAGATTAGCATGAAAATGTACCGTTGTTTCTAAGGGCGTTTAATTTATTAATCAAGCATATGAAAGAATTTCCAAATTTTTATATGCAAAACAGTCCCCTATTTTAGTGAAAACGATGTATAATTAAAATTATTTCGAGACTAGAAAGAATAGGGGATTGGAGAGATGAAAGACAATCGTGAAACACAGCTCGGGACTATCTATGCGGGTTTTTCTTATTTTCTTTGGGGATTATTACCGATATATTGGAAGTTTTTAGATAGAGTATCAGCTCAAGAAATACTGGCAAATCGGATTTTTTGGTCATTTATTTTTATGCTTATGGTATTGCTCTTTGCCAACAAATACTCTTTATTTTTCAGTACGATTAAGACGTTAATACAAAATAAAAGGCAGTTTATGGCTCTGATAGTGGCATCTATTCTTATTAGCGGAAATTGGTATATATATATTTGGGCAGTTAATAATGACCATATCATTGATGCTAGCCTTGGTTATTATATCAATCCACTTGTAAGTGTCTTATTAGGGATGTTTGTCTTAAAAGAAAAACTATCATTTTACCAATATATTTCCTTTGGGTTAGCTGCTATCGGGGTAATCATCATTACGGTTGCTTATGGACGCTTCCCATGGGTGGCGCTGGGATTAGCAATCTCCTTTGGGTTGTATGGATTGGCCAAAAAGTTAATTCATGTTGATTCCTCTGTCGGCTTGACATTGGAAACATTGGTGATTACTCCTGTTGCAGCTATTTATTTAGGCTACTTATTCTTAAATGGAACAAATGCCTTTCTGGCGGCTGATAGTATGACGAGTATTTTGTTAATTGGTGCTGGTGCCGCAACCGCTGTACCGCTTCTCTATTTTGCAATGGGGGCGCAAAGGATTCCTTTGTCACTGCTTGGATTTATCCAATATATATCGCCAACCATCTCACTATTGCTTGGTATCTTCGTCTATCATGAACATTTTTCAAAAGTGCAACTGATTTCATTTGTATTTATTTGGTCAGCTTTATCCATCTACACATTCTCAACTACAAGGAATTTAACAGAGAGAAAACTAAAAGAAAAGGCATCATAACAAAAACAACCTTATCCTCTTTAGGATAAGGTTGTTTGATGTTGTTAAACTGTTATAAAAAAGTTCTCTTAACTTTTTCCCAAAAGGAATTGTCTTTTAGTTTTAACGTTTTTAATTTTTTTGTGCTGAGTTGAATTTGAATATTATTTACTTCACGGATACTTAGAGCTTCATTATCCATACCCATAATCGGGTGATCGTTAGTTTCTGAAACAATTTTTAGCGTCAGCATTCTTTCTTTGTCAAGGATAAACGAAGAACCAAGCGTTCGGTAGTGATTAGTATTAATGGAGGCAATTTCACTAACTTGCATACACGACAACAACGGGTCAACAATTGCCCCATTTACTGATTTATTATAGGCAGTACTGCCTGTTGGGGTAGCAACAATTAAGCCATCACCACGGAAGGTTTCAAAATGAAGTTCATCAATATATACATCGATCTCCAGTGTTTTGATAATAGGGGTAACGATGCTAAATTCATTGAGGCAGGTAAATGTCCCCTGACCGTCGATGGTAACTTCAATAAGCGGATAACGGCGAACCTCAAGCCGCTCATTTACCATTGCTTCAATTATTGTAGGGATTTGGTTAATGGTAAAATCGCAATACATATTTAAGTTATTCTCAATGGAGACGCCCATATAAAGACAATCATCACGGAAACCAGTTTTGCGTATCGCTTGAAGAAAGGCACCGTCATTTCCAATACTAGTTATGATGTTTGCCTTATGGGAGTCGTCAACAATGGTAAAACCATAGTTTTCTGCTGTTTTGACGAGCGATGCCGTCTTTTGCAGTGTTTCTTCATCATGCTTATGGTAAAAATATATATTCCTTCTCTCAGCCATTTTGGTCCCACTCCTTTGGATAATACCATACTTCTATTGCTGCCAAAGTTAGCTCTCTTTAACGTTAGTTTAGCATTATTTTTGAAACAATTCGAAGCTGATAGCAAATATCTAAAAGAAAAATGGGGTACCTTTAACGAACTACGCATAAATTGACAGGTTTAATTTTTTGACAAGGGGAAATAATAGCAGGCTGAAGGGTTGTGAATATCTTGGTTTGGCTATATATTTTGCTGGCACTCCTGCTATTATTCTTCTTGCTATTAATCACACAGCTTACTGTTATTATTACTTATCAACACCATCAGGATAATGATGATTTGCAGGTTCAATTTCGCATATGGTTCGGGTTGATTCGTTATACCTACCATGTTCCCATGGTTAAAGTAGACGACGATTCTCCAAGTGTGATTGTAAAGCAACATTCAGAAATAGGCTCTTCCTCCAACCAAAAACAACAGCAGCAGACTGAGAAGATTACCAAGAATAAGTTAGCGGAAAAGTTTGATGAAGGAAAGGGATTGCTGCACAAGATTACTGGAGTACATGTGATTGTGAGGAAATTTTTACGTAAGATAAACGTGGAAAAATTTGAATGGCAGACCTTTATAGGCGTGGGCGATGCGGCCTCTACAGCGATAATGGCTGGTGCACTTTGGACAATTAAAGGGAGTATTATCGCTCTAATTAGTCATTATTTTAAATTAACGGCAATACCGCAAATAGCAGTAACACCGCATTTTCAAGGTGCCGTTTTGGGTACACGTCTTTCATGTATGTTTCGGTTTCGAATCGGGCATGCTATTTTAGCAGGATTAAAGTTCATTAAATTCTGGAGAGGCGAAAAACATCGTTTCTCAAATAAAACAGACTTTCCGAATGATAAAACTAAATTCGTCTGAAGAAGGAGGAAATTACGATGGCAGATCATCCTATTAAAGGCTTAATGACAACAGCAATGGAAAGCTTAAGAGAAATGATTGATGTAAACACAATCATTGGTGATCCGGTTGAAACACCTGATGGAAGTGTTATTTTAACGGTTTCAAAGGTTGGATTTGGATTTGCAGCCGGCGGAAGTGAATTTAATCTGAATGGCAGCTCTGGAACTCATCAAGCCCAAGGGCAAAATCCGCAGCTTCCTTTTGGCGGAGGAAGCGGTGCAGGTGTTTCCATTACCCCTATTGCTTTTTTAATTGTTAACTCACAAGGAGTTAAAATGCTTCATTTAGATGAAAGTACTCATTTGTATGAAAAAATCTTAGAACTTGCTCCACAGGCGGTTGAAAAGATTCAGCAAATGTTCTCCAAGAAAGATGAATCGAGCCAGCAAACTGATGACCAAGCTTCAACTTCCAACAGACCGAAGATTGACTTAGACATCGATATTAATAAATAATCTGCAGGTAACTACTCGCCACACGGCGAGTTTCTTTACGATTAAGGGTTGAAATGATGATTTTTCCAAAAATCATATTAATTGCAAAATTAATTATGACAGGATATATTTACACTGTACATAGTGACAGCCCAACTTTTTCCTACTCGGAATCTGCACGGCTTGATCGAACAAAGGAGGATATAGAAATGGCTAATGTTACATTTAAGGGGAATCCGATTACTTTAGTTGGAAACGAAGTAAAGGTGGGGGATAAAGCGCCAAACTTTAAGGTTTTAGCAAATGACTTATCTGAAGTTACATTAGACGATACAAAGGGACAGGTTCGTTTACTTATTTCTGTACCGTCATTGGATACAGGTGTTTGTGATGCAGAAACACGTCGTTTTAACGAAGAAGCAAGTGGTTTAGGTAATGTTAAGGTATTAACGGTAAGTGTAGACTTACCATTTGCGCAAAAGCGCTGGTGTGCTGCAGCTGGCATTGAAAACGTGCAAACATTATCTGATCATCGAGAGCTTTCATTCGGTGAGGCATATGGAGTTGCTATTAAAGAATTACGCTTATTGACCCGTGCTGTGTTTGTTGTTGATTCTTCTGACACGGTTACATATGTTGAATATGTAAGTGAAGCAACAAACCATCCAAATTATGAAGCAGCTCTCGAAGCCGCAAGAAACGCTAAGTAAGTTGTGTGTAGACTGGGGGTCTCGTCTATTGGACGAGGCCTTTTTAACTTGTTAAAAATGTATAGACTGATTATAATTTTAACAGTAAAAAGGAGGGATAGGATTGCAAACAACACCAGTAGAACAATTATATACGCTCTTTAACGAGACAGCTCTTCGTTTACAGGAAGAACTTGGCTGTTCTTATTTAGAGGCATTAGCAGAAACGGGTGAAAATCTTTTCCAAGATACAATCCTTCAAGAGGAACTAAGTGAATTAACAAGTAAATGGTTAAAAAAGCAGTATGAGAGCATTCACCTTCATCAATTTAAAAATGAGGAAATCCGTAAGGCGTTTCAACTTGTAATTTTAAAAGGAATGAAGGAAAGCGTGCAGCCAAATCATCAAATGACGCCGGATTCTATTGGGATGCTGATGGCGTATCTCGTTAGTAAGTTCAATAAAGAACCCGCTTTTCGAATATTAGATCCTGCTGTAGGAACTGGAAATTTATTGTTAACGGTGCTGAATTTTATCGGGAAACAGGTTGAAGCTGTTGGTATTGATATTGATGATTTGTTGATTAAACTTGCCTATGTAAATGCTAATTTA
This sequence comes from Bacillus rubiinfantis, assembly GCA_000752035.1. Lineage (GTDB taxonomy): Bacteria > Bacillota > Bacilli > Bacillales > Cytobacillaceae > Neobacillus > Neobacillus rubiinfantis. The sequence goes on from CCFE01000018.1 coordinate 135,287, forward strand.
CAGGAGCAGCCGATTCGCTTCTTTAATCAAGATAGTCTCGACCCATTGTTTATTGATCCGGTAGATGCAGTTATTGCTGATTTACCAGTGGGCTATTATCCGAATGATATTCGTGCAACAGACTACCAATTAAAAGCGGATCACGGCCATAGTTATGCGCATCATTTATTTATTGAGCAGAGCGTTCGACATACAAAGCCAGGTGGATTTTTATTTTTCCTGGTCCCCAACGGGCTGTTTGAAAGTGAACAAGCAGGAAAACTTCATGACTACATAAAGGAACATCTTTACATTCAAGGACTGCTGCATCTTCCTGAAAATATGTTTAAACAAAAGCATGCTGCAAAAAGTATTTTAATGCTGCAAAAGAAAGCTGATCAGATTAAACCTCCAAAACAGGCCCTCTTAGTAGATTTACCAAGTCTTTCAAACAAAACAGAAATGGACAAGATGTTTAGTAAAATTGAAAAGTGGCTGCAAGAAAATAAAGGATGATATCACTTAGGTATCATCCTTTTTTCTACTCTCAACCCCAAAATTCAGAATAAATCTTTATTTTCATGTAATCGATTGCATCCTAAAAATACGCTTGAAATGTTAGTTTTACAATGTTTAAATGAAAACTTGGGGATTTAATCCTAAGGTATTATGAACAAACTAAGACCATATTAAAAATATCTGAAAGACATAAAAGGTTCTGAAAGGAGCGGAATGCTAATGGCAAAGATTATTGCGATTAATGCTGGGAGTTCTTCTTTAAAATTCCAATTATTTGAAATGCCGGAAGAAGAGGTTATTACGAAAGGTTTAATTGAAAGAATTGGCTTACATGATTCCATCTTTACGATAACAGTAAACGGTGAAAAAATTCAGGAAACATTGGATATACCAAACCATGATGTAGCGGTAAAAATGTTGTTAGACCGACTAACATCACTTGGAATTATTAAATCATTAAGTGAGATTGAAGGTACTGGTCATCGTGTTGTCCACGGTGGTGAGAAATTTAATGATTCTGCACTGATTACCGATGAAGTCTTACAGGCAATTGATGACCTGTCTGATTTGGCACCGTTACATAATCCCGCACATGTAATAGGGATCAAAGCGTTTAAATCCGCACTTCCGAATGTTCCTGCAGTGGCTGTATTTGATACAGCATTTCATCAAACGATGCCAGAAAGTTCGTATCTTTACAGTCTTCCATATGAATACTACGACAAGTATGGGATAAGGAAGTATGGATTTCACGGTACAAGTCATAAATATGTATCACAACGGACAGCTGAATTATTAGAGCGTCCGCTTGAACAGTTACGCTTAATTTCTTGCCACCTAGGAAATGGAGCAAGTATTGCTGCAATCCAGGGTGGTAAATCCATTGATACATCCATGGGCTTTACACCACTAGCGGGTGTAACAATGGGGACACGATCAGGTAACATTGATCCCGCGATTATACCATTTATTATGGAAAAGACAGGGAAAACAGCTGAAGAAGTCATAGAAATATTGAATAAAAAAAGTGGCCTATTAGCAATTTCAGGTTTTTCAAGTGATTTACGAGATATCGAAATGGAAGCTAAACAAGGAAATGAACGGGCTCAGCTTGCTTTAGATGTCTTTTCAAATCGAATTCACAAATACATTGGCTCTTATGCGGCACGCATGAATGGTGTTGATGCGATTATCTTTACTGCGGGCATCGGAGAAAACAGTGATGTTATTCGTGCCAATGTGTTAAAAGGTTTAGAATTTATGGGGGTTTATTGGGATCCAGCGCTAAATAAGGTTAGAGGCGAAGAAGCCTTCATCAATTATCCTCATTCACCGGTTAAAGTATTAGTTATTCCGACCAATGAAGAAGTGATGATTGCCCGCGATGTTGTAAGATTAACAAAATAACTCATTAAAAGGCAAAGGCTGCTGAGCTTTTGCCTTTTAATGTTCAGGCGGGCTTTGTGATATACTGGAAATAGCATCCATCTATTAGGAGGGGTTACAATGCCGCTTAATAATCAGGAGAGTAAAGTGTTGAATGAAATACGGGAGTGGGAAGAGCAGTTATTACATTCTCAAAATAACGATTACTTAATTACTTATGAGCAGTATCTTGAAAAGACCTTTTCACGGTTACCGAAAACAATTCAAAGTCATTTTTTCTCTCTCATTGATACTTGGTTGTTTCATTTGCACGGTATGATTCAAAGTTCTCAGTTTCAACAGGATGCTAAGGAGAGAATCATGGCTACAGGGAGAATTTTTGAAAAGGATATTGAAGGTATAGATGACCTCCGCAATTTAACGATTCATCAACTGCAATACATAGCAGAGCAGCAAATCTCCCGGCATCGATTCTATTCTTTTGTACAAGGTGGATTATCTGGAACAGGAGGGCCACTTTTATTAGCCGCAGATATTCCGGCAATAGCCGTTGTTAACCTGCGCGCGGTCCAGTTAATCGCTACAGCCTATGGACATGAAATTAATACACCATATGAAATGATGACATCGTTAAAGGTATTTCATACAGGTACAATGCCGCCTCACATGTTAAAGGCTGCCTGGTGCTCATTGGTGGAAGGATTAGAAACAGGTGAAGGTAGTTATTTTTATGAAGGTAAAGAAGAAATTACCGATATTTCATGGATTAATCAGCCGTTTAAACAGTTGTTAAAGGCCATCGTTATTATGTTATTTAGAAAAAAACTGATCCAAGGAATTCCCCTTGTTGGTATGGCTATCGGAGCTGGAACAAACTATCAATTAACCCGCAAGGTAACAAACATAGCTCACAAATATTATCAACTTCGTTATTTAAAGAGTAAAGGGGAGTGTTAGCTTTGAGTGTAGAAGAACATAAGCAGCAAGCACGACGAAGTGTTAACTGTAAAATTATTACTGTCAGTGATACAAGAAATGTCGAAACTGATAAAAGTGGTAAATTAATGATTGATTTGCTTAAGCAGGCAGGACATGAAGTAGTTGATTATGAAATTGTAAAAGATGAAGCAGATTCGATTAGACGAGCACTATTGGCAGGGTGTGCAGATAATGCTGTTGAAGTCATTTTAACAAATGGCGGCACGGGCATGGCCAAGCGGGATGTGACAATTGAAACGGTTCAAGCTTTACTTGAGAAAGAAATGGTTGGATTTGGGGAATTATTTAGAATGTTGAGTTATCAAGAGGATATTGGCTCTGCCGCAATATTATCGCGCGCCATTGCTGGGGTCATTCATGATAAAGCAGTATTTTCGACACCGGGTTCTACCGGTGCTGTAAGGCTTGCGATGAATAAACTAATACTGCCGGAGCTGGGACATGTGGTAAGAGAATTAAAGAAAGACTTATAACAAAACTCCCTTATTAAGGGAGTTTTGTCAATGATGTATCTTTGCTGAAATCGTTTGGTTTGCGCGATACCAAAGCCACAAGTCATTAATAATTGATGCCAATTCGGCAATTTCACTATTGAGTTGACAAGAGCGGGAAAAATCATTTTCATCATTCAACTGTGCTTGTTTTTGATTGATTTCATTTTCAAGCTCTATGATTCGATCAGGAATAGCACCACGAATGTTCTCCCAATAGAGAAGAATTTCTTCTTGAATCTCCTTACTATATTCGTCCCAGTCCAGCTTTAAAACGGGGATATAAATGCCGAGTCGGTTGTCATAAGAAAAATGTTCTTCCATAGAGTAAGCCTCCGAAAATGATGTACTTATCTATGATTGTACTACATAATCCTGAAAATTTCGTTAATAAAGTGAAACTTCCCTCAGTGGGGGTCTTACTGCCCGTTGAGGCGGGAAAATTAAAAAAAGGACGAGAGTTGGTGAACAACTTTCGTCCTTTGTCATAAATCGAGTTACTCTGTATCATCATCCACTAGTTCTTTTTCTTTACGAATTACGAGAACATCACATGGGGCATAGCGGACAATGTGTTCGGAAACACTGCCCATAAAGAATCTTTCTACTGTATTCAATCCTGTAGCACCACACAGGATGAGGTCAATCTCATGATTTTTAGCCAATTCTCTGGCAATACGAATTTTAGGAGAACCAAAATCAATCTCATATTGAACATCAGTAACGCCTGCATCGAGGGCATGTTGCAGGTAATTTTCCAGCATTTCTGTAGCTAGTTTTTCTGCTCTGTCGCCGACAACGGAGTCATACGCTTCGATGATTGCGAAAGATCTTGTATCAATCACATGAACTAATAGCATTTTTGCATTGTTCCTTTTGGCGATTTCAATTCCTTTTTTAAAAGCCCAATCAGCCTCTTTTGAACCATCAATTGCTACCATAATATTTTGGTATTTAAGTCCCATGATTATCATCTCCTCACCTTTATTATACAGTATTTAACAGCGCATAACTGTTGCAATTTTTCGAACAATAATATAGTAATTAAAATATCAAAGGAGTTTTTCAGCATGAATAAAAAGGAATCACAGAAGCAAGGCTATTTTGTATTTGATGAACAGGCTACAAATATTGTGAGTGAGCAAATAATGGATGCTTATAACAGCGGGTTTATTGGTCAAGCTGAAGATGGTAATGGCGAGAATTATTCTTTAACTGACAAGTAAAAAGATGCGGGATGGCTGCCTAATATGGCGGCCTTTTAGATTAGTTGGGAAATTTACTGTAAGAGGGCGTTAACCCAAGAATCTAAGGGCAAAGGTGCATATCCTTTTAGGGAAAACATTGGAGGAGGTAAAAAAACATATGAATTCAAATATGTATGCTGGCTCAGGGTTCGAGCAGGTAATGCCATATCATCATGAGGTAAATTATCCTGTCGCTGATGATTCCCGCCTTTGGGGCGGCTTTGGCTGGGGTAGGCCATGGGGATTCGGCTGGGGCAGACCATGGGGCTTTGGCTGGGGCAGACCGTGGGGCTTTGGTTTTGGCGCTCCAATCGGTTTTGGGTTTGGCTTTGGTTATCCGTTCTTTGGTGGGTTCCCGTTCTTTATTTAAACAAATTGGTTTAAACCGTTAAACTTTTTCCATGCACAATAAAAACCAGCCTTTTTGAGGCTGGTTTTTAACTTAATAATGATAGCCGCCATTGCCGTATCTTCATATAAGAAAGTTTTAAACCACCACTCCTCAAAGTGGGTGTTCGCACAAAGCTTCCTGCCTGTCCTCCATGTCATATAGACAGAGGTCTGTCATTCTTACTTTGCTTTAAAACTCCCTATTACAGCTTAAAGGTTAAAACTTTATTATCGTTACGTACAACGCAGCTTGTAAGAGTATAATACAGGATAATTAACTGTAATTCAATGTAAATTTATTCCTGTTTTTATTTTAGTATTTGTAGTTCTTTCGGGAACTTGGTTAGGATTTTTGCACCATCGGCCGTAATGTAAACATCATCTTCAATTCTGACACCGGCAACTTCTGGAACATAGATACCTGGTTCAATTGTATAAACCATGCCTTCTTCAATTATTAGCCCGTTAGTTTCCGTCATGGAAGGATATTCATGAACGCTGATGCCAAGGCCATGTCCAAGACGATGTGGGAAATACTCACCATAACCGGCATCGGCAATAATTTTTCTGGCTGCTAAATCCACTGATGCTGCGGTTACTCCTGGTTTGCTCGCTTCAATGGCAGCTAATTGTGCTTTTAACACGGTATCATAAATTTCCTTCTGCTTGTCATTAATTTCGCCGTAAGCAACTGTTCTTGTGATATCCGAACAATAGCGGTCAATTATCACACCCAAGTCAAATAAAACTAAATCTCCTTTTTGAATCTTCGTATTTCCCGGAGTACCATGTGGTGATGCGGCGTTAGCTCCAGTTAACACCATAGTCGCAAATGACATCTCTGTTACACCTTTTTGTTTAAGTGCATACTCTAGAGCATTCAAGACATCAAGTTCTGTTTTTCCCTCTTTAATTTCACTGGCTCCAAATTCAACAGCATAATCAGCAAGTGCACAGGCTTCCTCGAGGATTTTCAATTCCTTTGCATCTTTAATCATTCGCAGTCTTCTAAGCTTTTCTTCAGCTGAAACGAACATGGCTTTTGTAAATAATTGCTGAAGCTGTTCATAACGTTCCACATTCATATGCTCTTTTTCAATGGCAACTTTTGCAACAGACTGTGTCCGTCCGCTAATAGCATGATTGATCATTTCCCATGGATGATCAATGTCGCTGTAGCCAATAATCTCATATTCCCAACCAGAACGCTTGGCATCATGAACTTCCATTGCTGGACATACTAAAAATGGTTCAGCTTCTTGGAAGACAGCAAGTGCTAATAACCGTTCATGAGGATCTGTGTAATATCCAGTTAAATAAAAAACATTTTCTGATGAAGTTAAGAAAGAAACTTCTATTTCATTTTCTCTCATCCATGTCTGCAATTTTTCTAAACGTTGCTTCATTAATGCAGCCTCCCTTAAACAATTTGTCCACTTTGAGGGTAACAATTAGCAGGATAAATGTAAACTCTAAATTACTTTTTGCTATTAAAACAGGCGAAGAATGGTTATAAATGTAGAAGGAATTTTTAAGTTTGCATGGAAGTACATACATATAATAATTTTTAAGGAGATGGAAGAATGAAGCTTTCATATCATGGACACTCTATTCTGCAAATTCAAACCAATGGTAAAACCATATTAATTGATCCATTTATTACGGGCAATAGTTTGACAGATTTAAAGGCGGAGGAATTATCTGTTGATGCAATTATTTTAACCCACGGTCATAATGACCATGTTGGCGATACAGTTGCGATAGCCAAGAAAAACGATGCGCTAGTAATTGCTAATGCTGATCTTACTACTTTTTTAAGCTGGCAGGGAGTTAAGACCCACGGTATGAATATTGGCGGGGCTTATCAATTTGAGTTTGGGAAGGTGAAGCTTACTCAAGCTTTTCATGGCTCCGGCTACGCAACAGAAAATAATGAGATTGTCTATTGCGGGATGCCGACCGGAATCCTCTTTAGCAGTGAAGGGAAAACGATTTATCATGCTGGTGATACAGGATTATTTTCCGATATGAAATTGATTGGGGAACGTCATGAGATTGATGTTGCATTCCTGCCAATTGGTGATAACTTTACAATGGGTCCTGAAGATGCCGCCTATGCAGCTACATTATTACAGGCTAAAACGGTAGTACCGATTCATTACAATACTTTCCCGCCTATCAAACAAGATCCATATCAATTTATTGAATTGCTCGAAGCCAAGAATGGAAAGGTTATGAATCCTGGAGATGTTTTAGAAATTTAATCGCTAATTCACATACTTTTTTCCCCGATTACTGCATAAAGATAAAACAAGCAGTCATAATTGTAGGGGGAATAAACATTGAAGAAAAACAGATATTTACTTTGTCTATTACTCTGCGGGGTCATGCTTTACTTTGCTGTACCACGGCTTTCGATTCGTGCAGAAGGGGTTGAGGGTGTTTTCACGATTTCATGGCTTTTATTTGCCTTAATTGTTGTTGCTGGCAATTTTAGTGCTTTATTATTCGCCCCTAAAAAACGAGTGCAAAGGGTGCATTCAGCAGTAGCTAAGCGAAAGTCACGGTCTTTTTAATGTAAATCTAAAGGACTAATGTACTATTGCTTTTCTTCATTGAATGAAGACCTTATAAACCTTATAATAGAATTTAGTATCTTAATTGAATTCGTAAATATAAAGGGTGAAGGTCTTGGCTACTAAGCACGAACAAATTTTGCAATATATTGACGGACTCCCGATTGGTGAAAAAATCTCGGTAAGACAAATCGCAAAAGCGATGAGTGTAAGTGAGGGTACGGCTTATCGAGCAATAAAGGAAGCAGAAAATCAAGGATATGTCAGTACGATTGAACGTGTAGGAACGATTCGTATCGAACGTAAGAAAAAGGAAAACATTGAAAAGCTCACATATGCTGAGGTTGTAAATATTGTAGATGGTCAAGTGCTAGGGGGAAGAACCGGCCTGCATAAGACTTTAGGTAAATTTGTGATCGGTGCTATGAAATTAGAAGCGATGATGCGATACACAGATGCTGGCAGTTTATTAATTGTCGGAAACCGGATCCAGGCACATGAGCTGGCTCTGAAAGCAGGTGCTGCAGTTTTAATAACAGGTGGATTTGATACGGAGGATCATGTAAAAAAACTGGCAGACCAGCTCGAATTACCGATTATTTCCTCTAGTTATGACACATTTACAGTTGCGACAATGATTAACCGGGCAATTTATGACCAGTTAATCAAAAAGGAAATCATCCTTGTAGAAGATATTTTAACTCCATTATCAGATACCCATTATTTGAAAACATCCGATAAGGTATCCACTTGGCATGAATTAAACAGGCAAACAACACATAGCCGTTATCCTGTTGTTGATCAGAATTTGAAAATTCAGGGAATGGTCACAAGTAAAGATATTTTAGGTCAAGATCATGAAGCTTCAATTGATAAAATTATGACCAAGCATCCAATGACAGTAACCGGTAAAACAAGTGTTGCTTCTGCAGCTCATATGATGGTTTGGGAAGGCATTGAAGTGTTGCCAGTTGTTGATGATTCCAGCCATCTAGAAGGTATTATCAGCAGGCAGGATGTTCTAAAAGCACTTCAAATGAATCAAAGACAGCCGCAGGTTGGCGAGACTATTGATGATATCGTGACAAACCAGATGGAATTTGTGACTGACAAGGCAAAGAGTGAAGATGTATTTTCATTGGAAGTTACTCCACAAATGACCAATCATCTTGGAACAATTTCATACGGAGTATTTACTACGATTGTTACCGATGCTGCTAATCGCGTTCTGCGTGGATATAAAAAAGGTGATCTAGTTGTTGAAAATATGACCATTTACTTTATTAAGCCTGTACAAATGGAAAGTAGATTGGAAATTTATCCAAAAGTCCTTGAAGTCGGCCGTAAATTTGGAAAAGTAGACGTTGAGGTATTTAATGACAAGGTGCTCGTTGGAAAAGCAATGATGATGTGCCAGTTGATTGATAGAAACTAAAATAACGGATTAGCTTGACAATGCAAGTAAGCCGCTTCTTGCTAAAGAAGCGGCTCGAATTGTTATTCTTGAGCAGCATTGAGTTCCTCTGCTTCTGCAATTGCGAATGGGAGGTAATGTTTATATTTCTTAAATCCGCTCCATGCAAAAACGCCGCCATATACGATGAATATAAAGGCAACGATCACATTAATGGCAGACTCTGCAATAAAAATCAGGTGATTCAATCCAAATAAGCTAACTAAAAGTCCAAGCGCAATATTGGATTTCGCTGACAGCCATTTCTTTTCTACTGGACGATCGCTGCGAAAGTAACGTGTTTTATAAAATAAATAGCAAACAAATAAAATAACAATTAGAAAAACTAAGGCAAACATTCAAATTCCTCCAGAAGTTGAGTTACTTATTATTGTAACGGTATTTAAAGGAAAATGCCATAACGGGGCTTTAAAATGAAAGGGTATGAGAATGTATATGAAAGAAAAAATATTGGAATTAATTAAACAATACGAAACGATTATTGTCCATCGCCATGTACGCCCTGATCCGGATGCATATGGATCGCAAGGCGGATTAGTCGAGATTCTCAAAGCATCCTTTCCTGAAAAAAATATTTATGCGGTTGGGAAAGATGAGCCAACTCTTCTATATATGCGCCAGTTGGATCGTATTGAGGATTCTGTGTATAATGGGGCATTGGTAATTGTGTGTGATACCGCAAATGCCGAGAGGATTTGTGATTCCCGCTACTCATTAGGTGAAAAATTGATAAAAATTGATCATCATCCAAATGAAGATCCATATGGAGATTTAGTATGGGTAGATACAACTGCTAGTTCATGCAGTGAAATGATTTATGAATTTTATCTTTTCGGTAAAGATAGAGGACTAACCATTAATGATGAGGCAGCAAGACTCCTATTTGCTGGCATAGTCGGTGACACCGGAAGATTCCTATTTCCAAGCACGACGGAAAAAACCTTTGCCTATGCTGGGGATTTAATTCATTATCAATTTTCGCGAACTGAACTGTTCGACAAGATGTATGAGCTGGAACCAAATATTATCAAGCTTCAAGGACATGTTTTACAAAATTTTGAGTTTCAGGATAATGGTGTAGCCATCGTAAAGCTTACAAAAGAATTGCTCGAGGAATATCAAGCTAAACCATCCGAGGCGTCTCTGCTTGTTGGTATTCTCGGAGATGTTAAGGGCATTAAGGCATGGGTGTTTTTTATTGAGGAACAGGATCAAATTAGAGTTAGACTGCGCTCTAAAGGTCCGATTATTAACGTTGTGGCACGAAAATTTAATGGCGGTGGTCATCCGCTCGCAGCGGGTGCTTCGATTTATTCTTGGGACCAGACCGCTGATGTAATCCGCGAACTCAACAAAGTTTGTGAGTAACCTTCAAGAAAAAACGAAAAGAAACGGCCCGACAGAAGCGGACCGTTTCTTATTCGTCAAATTGAATTTCTAATTCAACCGTCAGTGTTGTAAAGATAACCATTTCCTTTACTTTAAGCTTGTACCTTTTCTCATTAATTTTTATCGGCTTATTTTCAATAATTTTTTTCACCAGCTCTTTACTTTTTGCTACCGTTTCTAAATCTTTCGCTAATACAATTTTGATATCGTCCCGTACAGCTTCCTCTGTTTCAAAGACACTAAACTGGTCAAGTTTGTATTTTTCCCAATTGGTAATTTTAATGCGAATCTTTTGTACAGTAATTGTCTCTAAATTACGATTGTTTAATTCCGCATAATCTTCCTTCCAAATTTTTATATCATTATTTAATTCTGCTATATCCTTTTCCTGTTTACGAATGAGCTTGGCATAATCTTCCTGCCAAACGCCGAAGATGTATAAAAAAATACACCAGCTAATCGCTCCGCCAATTGCCATACCCGCAAAGAAACGTTGCCATGATGGTTTTCGATAATAAGGTGGAATCCTCATGATGATATATGCTCCTGTGTCAGCCAATTGATAATTAGCGCCCCAGTTTGCGCTCCGCCTAAAGCAGAAAGAATTAATAAAAATTGTTTAAATAAATCCTTTGTATCGGCGTTTAATAAACCGCGTTCAAATGTATAAACAGCATCGAAAGTTCCGCCAATCGCCGCTACAATAGCCCAAATTCTAAGCGCCGACGAAAGCCGATAGACGGTTGTCAGCGGGGGTTGTCCAGTCAAAAATGAGGCTATGCCCCCGATTAATGCTCCGCCAAGCAAGACCCCGAAGGCAATAAAGTAACTTTCAATAAACGCCGGAAAAAAGCCAATTTCTTTCATGGATTCGCCATCCTTATGTTAAAAAATAATTGTCCTGCTTCATGTATATGGATAGGGTATAAGAATTATGAATATTTAATTGGACAACTAGAATTGTCCTCTGTATGAGAACATATTTTCTTTTTTTTCTGTATCGTTCTATAATAGAATGTGAAATTTGAAGTAAGGGTGTGAAGAAATGTCTTTTATTCACCTGCATGTTTATAGTGCATTTAGCTTATTAACGAGTACAGCTAACATTTCTAATTTAATCGAAAATGCCCGTATAAAAGGATTTCGTGCTCTTGCTTTAACAGATAGAAATGTAATGTACGGCACCATTGAATTCTATAAACAATGTAAACAAAACGGAATTCAACCAATCTTAGGTTTAACAGTAGATATTGTCAGCACCAAAATGGAAAATAAGGCACATCCGCTTGTTTTGCTAGCTGAAAATGAACTAGGATTTAAAAATCTATTAAAAATATCAAGCGCCGTACAAACAAAGGCGGATAAGGGGCTCCCTATCAAATGGCTGCGGCATTATGCGGATGGTCTAATTGCTATTACACCAGGATTTGAGGGAGAGATTGAACAGTCTCTATTGAATGGTGATAGAGAACTCTCGCAAAAATTAATCCAGGAATATAGAACTATATTTGGAGAGGAAAATTTCTTCCTCTCAATCCAGAATCATCAATTGGAACAAGAAGTTAAAATAAAGCCGCAGTTGCTAAATCTCTCTAAAGAGTTAAACGTGCCCCTCGTTGCCACGAATTTTGTACATTATTTGGAAAAGGACGATGCCTTTGCACATGAATGTCTGCTGGCAATCAAGAATGGGGAAAAATTACACGATGATGATCGTGAAAAATTAGGCAGCGAGGAATTTTATTTAAAAACAGCGGCTGAAATGGCCGCTTGCTTAGCTGATATTCCGCAAGCGATAGAAAATACCAGCCGGATTGCTAGCAGATGCCAAGTTAATATTGAACTGAATAAAACCTATTTGCCATCCTTCCCAACAGGTGAAAAGGGGGTATCAGCAGACCAATACCTCGAACAATTATGTTTTCAAGGACTTCATGAGCGCTTTTCTTCCCCCTCGTCGGAATATGTTGAGCGCTTAAAATATGAATTATCAGTTATAAAACGAATGCGGTTTAGTAATTATTTTTTAATTGTCTGGGATTTTATGAAGTATGCAAGAGAAAGCGGTATTTTAACAGGTCCGGGACGGGGGTCGGCAGCTGGTTCACTTGTGGCATATGTTCTATACATCACCGATGTCGATCCGCTTGTGCATCACCTCTTATTTGAACGCTTTTTGAATCCGGAACGAGTAACAATGCCAGATATCGATATAGATTTTCCTGATCACCGCCGTGATGAAGTTATTGCCTATGTTGCCAAAAAATATGGGGAACTGCATGTAGCTCAAATTATTACATTTGGGACGTTAGCAGCGAAAGCAGCGTTGCGAGATGTTGGGAGAGTATTCGGATTGAATACAAAGGAATTGGATCAATTGTCCAGATTCGTACCTTCGCGCTTAGGGGTAAATTTAACTGAGGCCTACAATGAATCTGAAGGACTTAGAAAATTTGTCCAGGCTAGTCCATTGAACAAACGTCTATACGAAACAGCTATAAAATTAGAGGGGCTCCCGCGGCATACATCGACGCACGCTGCTGGTGTCGTGCTAAGTGAAAAGCCGCTGATTGATTTAATTCCGCTGCAACAAGGATCTAATGAAGTGTATCTAACCCAATATTCGATGGAATATCTTGAGGAACTAGGTCTGCTCAAAATGGATTTTTTAGGCTTGCGGAATTTATCGCTAATTGAATCGATTTTAACGTCTATCCATCGTAATACCGGAAAAAGAATAAATATCCGCTCTGTTCCTTTAAATGATCCTAACACTTTTTCGCTATTAGCAAAGGGTGAGACAACTGGTATTTTTCAATTGGAATCAGAAGGAATGAGAAAAGTATTAAAACGGCTGAAGCCATCACGATTTGAAGATATTGTCGCGGTAAATGCGTTATATCGACCTGGTCCAATGGAGAACATACCATTATTTATTGAGAGAAAGCACGGCCGTAAACCCATTGACTACCATCACCCAGATTTGCAGTCAATACTTGAAAGTACTTACGGCATCATTGTTTATCAAGAACAGATCATTCAGATTGCCTCAATCATGGCTGGATTTTCATTGGGGGAAGCCGACCTTTTGCGCCGAGCAGTCGGAAAAAAACAAAAAGAAGTACTTGATCGCGAGCGCGGACACTTTGTTGAAGGAGCTCTAAAGAAGGGCTATGATGCAGGACTCGCAAATGAAATCTATGATTTAATTGTTCGCTTTGCTAATTATGGTTTTAATCGCAGCCATGCGGTTGCATATAGCATGATTGCTTATCAGTTGGCTTATTTAAAGGCAAATGCCCCCGAGTATTTTATGGCAGGTCTTTTGACCTCAGTAATTGGAAATGATGCAAAGATTGCCCAGTATATTATGGAAGCGAAGCAAATGGGTATTGATATTTTGCCACCTTCAATAAATCAAAGTACGTACACCTTTCAAGTGGTTAAAGGTGGTATTCGCTATAGTCTGGCAGCAATTAGAGGGGTAGGTATTGGCGCACTAAAGGAAATTATCCAAGCTAGAAGGCAAAAAAAATTCACCGATTTATTTGATTTCTGCATAAGAGTTTCTCTAAAAGTGGTTAATCGGAAAACGCTTGAATATTTAATCCATTCTGGCAGCTTTGATGAATTTGGCAAAGATCGTGCAGTTTTATTGGCAACTCTTGATGTTGCCATTGAACATGCACAAATATTTAAACCGGATATAACGAATCAAATTGATTTGTTTGAAGGAGAATTTAATCTTAAGCCGAAATATGTAATAGTAGATCCAATCAGTCAAGAACATAAACTCTCTTTTGAAAAGGAGGCACTTGGATTATACCTTTCTGATCATCCACTTTCTATTTATGAGGATGCACTCAAACAAAAAGGAGCCAAATCAATATATCAGTTGAGTGCAGGAATGCGGCATGTTCAGATAGGAATTTATATTTCTACTGTGAAAACTATTCGTACCAAAAAAGGTGAGGTAATGGCGTTTTTGACCATAAGCGATGGAAGTGGTGAAATGGAGGCGATTGCATTCCCACTTGTCTACAAGCGATCTTCTGCATTATTGAACCAAGGACAAATGGTTCTGCTTGCAGGGAAAATCGAAGAAAGGGAGGGGAAACTGCAATTTATTATCGATCAAGTTCAGGATTTAGCGTATTGGATAAGTAGGAAACCAAGTAGACAGCCCACACTATACCTAAAGATAAGCAGAGAAGTACATCAAGATCAAAACATTCAGCAAGTTAATCAGCTACTTGAAAGAAATAAAGGAGGTACAAACGTTATTCTCCATTTTGAAGCTAGCCATAAAACAATCAAGTTAGGTGTGGAGAAGAGTGTACATCCAACCCCAGAGCTGCTTGAATCTTTACGAGCACTTTTGGGAGGTCAAAATGTGGTATTAAAAGATTAATTCTTTACAACATTTTAAGATATGTTATAGTGTAAAAAGAGATTGTTGTGGTCTGACCACTAAAGATGATGAACTTTGTTAAGATGTTGATTCTAGCTCGTAATTATTAGAGAGGTGACATTTCTTGACTTTGAGAGAAGAAGCATTACATATGCATCGAATTAATAAAGGAAAATTAGAGTCAAAATCAAAGGTACCTGTCCGCAACGCCCACGACTTAAGTTTAGCTTATTCACCTGGTGTTGCTGAACCTTGTAAAGATATTTATGAAAAGCCTGAAACAATTTATGATTATACAATGAAAGGGAATATGGTGGCTGTTGTCTCTGATGGAACGGCTGTACTGGGCTTGGGAAATATTGGTCCAGAAGCAGCATTGCCGGTTATGGAAGGGAAGGCCGTCTTATTTAAAAGCTTTGCGGGAGTCGATGCTTTTCCTATCTGTTTAAACACAACAGATGTAAACAAAATTGTTGAAACAGTTAAGCTGCTGGAACCAACCTTTGGCGGAGTTAATCTAGAAGATATTGCTGCTCCAAACTGCTTTGTGATTGAGGAAAGGTTGAAAAAGGAAGCAAATATTCCAATTTTCCATGATGATCAACATGGAACAGCAATCGTTACCGTTGCTGGACTTGTCAACGCCCTTAAACTTACTGGGAAAAAAATGACGGAAATAAAAGTCGTTGCAAGCGGCGCCGGTGCTGCAGGGATAGCGATTATTAAATTACTGCATAGCTATGGTGTTAGAGATATCATTATGTGTGATACAAAAGGAGCTATTTATGAAGGCCGCCCTCAAGGAATGAACGTAGTAAAAAGTGAGGTAGCCAAATTCACTAACCGGGATAATCTAACGGGAGAACTCAAAGAGGTTATAAAGGGCGCAGATGTATTTATTGGGGTCTCTGTTGCTGGTGCCTTAACGAAAGAAATGGTGGCTTCCATGAATCAAAATCCAATTATTTTTGCAATGGCAAATCCAGTGCCTGAGATAATGCCTGATGAAGCTAAGGCTGCTGGAGCCCTGGTGGTAGGTACTGGTCGCTCTGATTTCCCTAACCAAGTGAATAATGTTTTAGCCTTTCCTGGTATTTTCCGTGGGGCTCTGGATGTTCGGGCTACCCATATCAATGAAAAAATGAAAATCGCCGCTGTCGAAGCAATTGCTGGATTAATTCAGGATCATGAATTGAACCCAGATTATGTCATTCCTGGGCCATTTGATTCCCGTGTTGCTCCTAATGTGGCAGCAGCAGTAGCCAAGGCAGCAATGGAAACCGGAGTGGCCAGAATTAAAGTAGACCCTGAAGAAGTCAAGGAAAAAACCAAAAGGCTCGCTCTTATTGGAAAAAGTGAGTGAATAGTTAAGTGACAAATTCAAAAGTGTATTTAGAAATTGTCAAGCAATTAAGGGAAATGATTGGCACGGATAGGCTTAAACCCGGTGATAAATTACCTTCTGAACGTGAGTTGTCTGAGCGCCTCAATGTCGGGCGCTCTTCCGTTCGAGAAGCGCTTAGATCATTGGAGTTATTGGGATTAATTGAAACAAGGCGAGGAGAAGGAACATATCTTCGTGATTTTCGTGGACATCAGCTTGTTCAAATCCTTAGCACGTTCATATTGCAAGATGAAAAGGCAAAGCGGGATGTATTTGAAACGAAAAATCTGATTGAAATTGATTGTTTGCGCTTAGTGCTAAAGCGAATAGACGAAGTGGATATAAATCATATGATTGACTGGACTGTTCATTCTGCCGCCATTGACGATGAAGAATTTTTTTATCGTATGATGCTCTTAGCAGACAATTATTTAATTGGTAGAATTTGGTCTATTTTAAAGGATTACTATCATTCATTAGTACACACGCCACCAAGATACAAACATGAGGAGTATCTGCGAATATTGGATGCTTTAGCGGAGAAAAGTGAAGAAGCTATGATTGCTGCCTATATGAAATTAAGAAATTTGTCTGGTTTATAGCGACAAATTCTAACAAAATTATATGCTTTTTTATTTTATAGTAAGATAGTACAGGCCTTAAGATAAGGGCATTTTTCATCATAAGTGGTCTGACCACTTTTCTTTATCGAGCACGTATGAGATTGTTGATCGAGAGAAAGACTGCTGATAGTTCATACTGGAAAAGTATTACAACCGGCAGGTGTTACACAAGGAGGTTTAATAACTTGGCACTGAAAGATCTTTTTACAAAAACTCAGACCAAAAAGAAAAAATATGCAACTATTCCAACCGAAGCCGCAAAACAAGATGTTCCGGAAGGAATTATGACAAAATGCCCTTCCTGCAAGAAAATTATGTATACAAAAGAATTGATGAAAAATGAAAAGGTATGCCTGCACTGTCAGTATCATTTTCCGATGAATTCTGGAGAGCGTATTACTAGCTTCCTCGATGAGGGAAGTTTTGAAGAATTCAATGAAAATATGATTTCGAAGAATCCACTAGATTTTCCTGATTATTTAGAGAAGCTGGAGAAAGACCGCCAGAAAACGAAGCTCAATGAAGCCGTGGTAACGGGACTGGGTGCCGTAGGTGGTCACAAAGTGGTTGTGGCCATTATGGATGCTACGTTCCGAATGGGAAGTATGGGTTCTGTTGTCGGTGAAAAGATAACCCTTGCAATCGAAAAGGCTGATGAGCTATCAGTACCGTTTATTATCTTCACTGCCTCTGGTGGTGCAAGAATGCAAGAAGGTGCGATTAGTTTAATGCAAATGGCTAAAACTAGTGTAGCCTTAAAGAAATTCAGTAATCGGGGCGGGCTGATTATTTCAATCATGACACACCCCACTACTGGCGGTGTATCGGCAAGCTTTGCTTCCTTAGGAGATTATAACTTCGCAGAGCCACAGAGCTTAATTGGCTTTGCAGGCAGAAGAGTCATTGAACAATCCATCCGTGAAAAACTACCGGAAGATTTTCAAACAGCTGAATTTCTCTTAAAGCATGGGCAACTGGATGCAATTATTTCCCGACTAGAATTAGCTGAAAAAATTGCTAATATCCTTGAAATTCATCAGCCAGGAGGGGAAATTACATGGTAGGAGAACTGGAATTTGAACGTCCGCTTGTTGAACTAAGAAAAAAGATTGCGGAGTTAAAAGAGTTTACGAAAAGTACTGATGTTGATTTAAGCAGTGAAATAAGCAAGTTAGAAGCCCGTTTAGTGAAACTTGAACAAGATATATATGAAAATATTAAACCATGGGATCGTGTTCAAATAGCACGTCATCCTAATCGGCCGACAACCCTTGATTATATTGAGCATATTTTTGAAAACTTTTTTGAATGTCATGGGGATCGGACTTTTGCTGATGATGAAGCAATTGTTGGCGGTATTGCTAAATTTAAGGGGTTGCCAGTTACCGTCATTGGACACCAAAGAGGAAAGGACACAAAGGAAAATATTCGCAGAAATTTTGGTATGCCACATCCTGAAGGATACAGAAAGGCCTTGAGACTTATGAAACAGGCTGATAAATTTAATCGGCCAATTATTTGTTTTATTGATACCAAGGGAGCCTATCCAGGAAAGGCAGCTGAAGAACGGGGCCAAAGTGAAGCAATCGCACATAACTTATTTGAAATGGCCGGCCTAAAAGTTCCAGTGATTTGTATTGTCATTGGGGAAGGCGGCAGTGGCGGTGCACTTGCCTTAGGTGTAGGCAATCGAATTTTTATGCTCGAGAATTCCACTTATTCCGTTATTTCCCCTGAAGGCGCTGCTGCAATATTATGGAAGGATGCTGGACAGGCAAAGCGGGCGGCTGAGTCCATGAAAATTACTGCCCCTGACCTAAAACAATTAGGAATTATTGACGAGATTATTCCTGAAATTAAGGGCGGTGCCCATAAAGATGTGAAAAAGCAAGCTGAAGCCATTGAATTTACTCTTATAACTGGATTAAAAGAGCTGTTAACGTTCTCTCCCGAAAAGCTAATTGAGGATAGATATAATCGCTTTAGACAAATCGGCGAATTTGACTTGATTAATGATTATGTACAGGTATAAAGAAAAACGTGCCACAATAGCACGTTTTTTCTTTACCTATTTTTAGCAGGATAACGATTCCATTTTGGCGAAAAAGCGGTTGCAATTCGTTGATTATTCTGGCTATTGATATTGGGGTAGGATAAGGTTGTTATAGCCTTTCCTTCATGTTATTTTAATAATATTGCAAGGTTTTATGTGAATAATAAAAACAGGTTGTCTAAAAATCTTATTTACGATTTTTACATAATTTATTATTACAGTCTTGAGGTGAAAATATGAAGAAAATTGGTGTATTAACGAGCGGCGGCGATTCTCCCGGAATGAATCCTGCAATTAGAGCAGTTGTTCGAAAAGCTATATATCATAATGTTGAGGTGTATGGGATTTACGGCGGATACGCTGGCTTGATTTCAGGAAATATTAAGAAGCTTGAACTGGGGTCTGTTGGTGATATTATTCATCGCGGTGGCACAATGCTACGCTCTGCCCGTTGCCCAGAATTTAAAACAAGAGAGGGTCAGCAAAAAGGAATAGAGCAGTTGCGGGCTCATGGAATTGAGGGGCTTGTGGTCATTGGTGGTGATGGATCATATCGTGGTGCCAAAGCTTTAACAGAACAAGGTTTCCCTTGCATCGGCGTTCCAGGAACAATCGATAACGATATCCCAGGTACAGATGTGACAATCGGATTTGATACAGCACTTAATACTGTAATTGACGCGATTGATAAAATCCGGGATACCGCTTCATCACATGAAAGAACATTTGTCATCGAAGTTATGGGACGCGATGCCGGAGATATTGCACTTTGGGCAGGTCTTGCAGGCGGAGCAGAGACGGTGCTAATCCCTGAGGAAAAATATAATATCCAGGAAATTGCCGAGAGGCTTCGTAAAGGCCAGCAACGCGGCAAGAAGCACAGTATTATTATTATCGCTGAAGGAGTCGGCAGCGGAGTTGAGTTTGCTAAACAACTAAAAGAAGTAACTAACATGGATACGCGGGTATCAGTCCTAGGTCATATTCAACGTGGCGGCTCACCAACCGTATCAGATAGAGTGCTAGCCAGCAGACTCGGAGCGCGAGCTGTGGAACTTTTGATTGAAGGAAAAGGCGGTCGTGCGGTAGGAATCGAAAACAATGTTCTTGTTGATTATGATATTATTGAAGTGCTTGGCAAGCATCATAAGCTTGATCTTAATCTCTACCAGCTATCTCAAGAATTATCTATTTAATTTCCTGTTTCAATAAATTGAAACTTGAACCGACTCACAAGGGAGGAAATAGAATGTTACGAAAGACAAAGATTGTTTGTACGATTGGTCCCGCAAGTGAAAGTGTTGAAAAACTAGAACAGTTAATTAAGTCCGGTATGAATGTTGCCCGTTTAAACTTTTCACATGGTGACTTTGAAGAACATGGAATGAGAATACGAAATATCAGGGAAGCAGCAGCGCGAACTGGGAAAACAGTGGCGATTTTACTTGATACAAAAGGTCCGGAAATTCGTACACATAATATGCAGAATGGTGCAATCGAATTAAAATCCGGAGAAAATATAATTATTTCGATGAATGAGGTCGAAGGAACTACTGAGAGAATTTCAGTTACATATCCAGGGTTAATTGAAGACGTTCAAGTTGGCTCTAAGATACTTCTTGATGATGGTTTAATTGGCCTTGAGGTTCTATCAATTAACCACGAAAGTAAAGAAATTCACACAAAAATTTTAAACAGCGGTACATTAAAAAATAAAAAAGGTGTGAATGTTCCTGGTGTTTCGGTAAATTTACCGGGGATTACTGAGAAAGATACGAAAGATATTTTATTCGGAATTGAACAGGGAATAGACTTCATTGCAGCATCTTTTGTTCGACGTGCAAAGGATGTCTTAGAAATTCGCCGTTTATTAGAAGAACATAATGCTGCTTATATCAATATTATTCCTAAAATTGAGAACCAAGAGGGCGTGGATAATATTGATGAAATTCTTGAAGTCTCTGATGGGCTGATGGTTGCGCGTGGTGATTTAGGTGTGGAAATTCCAGCTGAAGAAGTACCGCTCGTCCAAAAAATGCTTATTAAGAAGTGTAATGCTTTAGGTAAACCAGTCATTACTGCAACACAAATGCTTGACTCCATGCAGCGCAACCCACGGCCGACACGGGCAGAGGCTAGTGACGTGGCCAATGCTATTTTTGATGGCACTGATGCGATTATGCTTTCAGGAGAGACAGCTGCCGGACTTTATCCAGTCGAGGCTGTGCAAACAATGCATAATATTGCTTCAAGGGCGGAACAGGCCTTAAATCATAAGGAGATATTATCTCATCGCAGCAAGAATGCGGAGCACAATATTACCGATGCAATTGGTCAATCAGTTGCTCATACGGCTTTGAATCTGGATGTAAAATCCATCATAACCCCTACTGAGAGTGGGCATACCGCTCGGATGATTTCAAAATATCGTCCAAAGGCTGCGATTATTGCAGTGACTGCGAACGATAAAGTCTGTCGCCGTCTTTCGCTCGTTTGGGGTGTATATCCACAGCTCGGAAAATGTGCTACAACAACCGATGAAATGCTTGAAATTGCAGTTGAGGAAAGCTTAAATAGCGGAATAGTTCAGCGTGGGGACTTAGTTGTCATAACAGCTGGTGTACCTGTGGGCGAAGCTGGGACGACCAATTTAATGAAAATTCATGTTGTTGGTGATATCATTACAAAGGCACAAGGAATAGGCCGTAAATCTGCTTTTGGAAAAGTAGTACTAGCCCATAATGCAGACGAAGCATTAGAAAAAGTTAAGCCAGGATCAATTCTTGTCACCATCGGTTCAGATCGTGAAATGGTTCCAGCGATTGAAAAATGTGCTGCACTCATTACACAGGAGGGCGGGTTAACGAGCCATGCATCCGTAGTCGGCTTAAACTTAGGAATTCCTGTTATTGTAGGTGTAGAAAATGCTTTAAGTTTATTTAACGATGGCCAAGAAGTAACGGTTGATGCTGCTAGAGGCATTATCTATAACGGCCACGCAAGTGTTCTTTAAAAGAGGATAGGAAATAAGAAAGTCAGCTCCCTAGTCCGGAGCTGACTTTTTTAAATCTCTTTGCCTCTGATAAATATCCATAAATCGTGAAAAACATTAGCGCGATAAAGCGTGTTAAAAATGACAAGTGTAACCGGCCCAATGATCAATCCGAGAAATCCGAATAATTTAAACCCAACAAATAGGGCGATTAAGGTTGCTAATGGATCCAAACCAATACTTGAGGATAATATCTTAGGTTCCATAATTTGACGTTGAACAAGGACGACAATGTAAAGGATACCTAAACCGATTGCCAGCCCCATATTACCGCCAATCGCCTCATAGATGATCCATGGTACAAACACCGCCCCTGTACCAAGATATGGAATAATATCGACAATACCTGTAAGCAGGGCAATTGTAATCGCATAATCTACACGGAGAATGAGCAATCCGATTAGAATAATAACAGTAGTAATGGAAATAAGCGTTAACTGAGCTTTAAGGAAACCAAATAATGCTTTTTTTAAATCTAGAAACACTGTTTTTCCACTTGTTTTCGCTTTCTGTGGCAGTATTTTGCTACCCATAACAGATAGTCGTTTCCAGTCTTTGCTAATAAAAAATGTAGCTAATAATGAAAAAATCATGACTGTTGCAGCATTAGGTATCCATGAGAAAAAGGTAGGAATATTGCCAAATAAATTTTTTATAAAATTACCAACAGTCGTGCCAATCGTCTTTCCTACATTTTGAATATTAGCAATAATGGTGTCTTGCTGCCCTGTATCCAATTGCTTAAAAGTTGATGCTAATTGATTGTATAACGGGATAATTTGTGCCGTAAAAAAATCCTCGAGATAATTAATTAATGTATCGAGATGCTGTGGGACAACCTTTGCTAAATAATTAGCGCCGGATACAATTTCAGCTACCAAAAGGGTAACTAATCCAGCAACTACAGCAATTAGGAGGATAAGCGCAACGATGACAGCCAGTGCCCGAGGCATTTTCGCCTTTTTTTCAAAGAAATTTACAGCCGGATTTATCATAAATGCGATGATAATGGCGATTATAAAGGGATATGTAACTTTTGATAAATAGTAAAAGCAAAGAAACCCTAATACAATAACACCAATAACATAAAGAAATCTTAGTGTCTGGTATAGGTACTTTAAATTCAATGATAGTCCTCCTTACTAAACCTTTCTTCTATTTTATCATTTATACTTAACTCTGCATAATTTTCCAAAGAGAAAAATGACTGGTATATCTACGGATTACCTGCCTAAAAAGTTTCATTATCCAAGAGCTCTCATTTATTATTTCTTCAGATACTATGGTACAATAATTTTATTAAAAATAGTAAATTGATAAAAAATTCACTAAACACTATAATCAGTTATCTTGCTTTTTTGTAAAATAATATTTTTTTGTATTTTGAATTCCTTCCCATTCACAAAAATCTGATTATTGTTTATAATGAACTTGTAAGCGTATCCTTTTTTACATATACCATTTTAATATGGTGGATACTGAAATTTATCTTTAATTTTTTCTACTGAATGGGCATACATCAATCTGCTTTACTTCCGAGCAATCGCTCAGTCGGCTTAATTTACTAGTCCGATAGTAACAACGAGAAAAATTAGTCGGCTATTTCAGCAAATTGAAAGGGACCTTTATAGGAACCGGTTTAAAACCATTTATTAAGAAATATGGGAAATGGGGAAAATTGAAAGCAAAGGAGAGATTTTATCATGACAGTTACTCGTGGTCTAGAAGGGGTAGTTGCAACAACTTCCTCAATCAGCTCAATTATTGATGACACACTTACTTATGTTGGCTATAACATTGATGATTTAGCTGAAAATGCTAGTTTTGAAGAAATTATTTATCTATTATGGCATCTAACATTACCAACTGCTGAACAGTTGAGAGAACTAAAACAGCAGCTCGCTGAAAATGCCTCTCTACCAAAAGAAGTAATTGAACACTTTAGCATGTACCCAATTCAAAAGGTACATCCGATGGCAGCACTTCGCTCAGCGGTTTCCTTGTTAGGTTTATATGACGAAGAAGCAGATGTGATGGATCCAGAAGCCAATTATCGGAAGGCAATTAGACTTCAGGCAAAAATGCCTGCGATTGTGGCTACTTTTGCTCGTGTAAGAAAAGGACTGCAGCCGGTTGCACCTAGAAATGATTTGAGCTTCGCAGCTAATTTCCTCTATATGTTGACAGGTAAAGAGCCAGAGCCAGTTGCTGTAGAAGCGATGAATAAGGCATTGGTACTTCATGCAGATCATGAATTGAATGCGTCTACATTTACAGCTCGCGTCTGTGTAGCAACTTTATCTGACGTTTATTCTGGTATAACAGCAGCAATTGGGGCATTGAAAGGTCCGCTTCACGGCGGCGCCAATGAAGCCGTCATGAAAATGCTGACGGAAATTGGCACGATTGAAAATGTTGAGCCGTATGTACGCGGCAAATTGGCTAAGAAGGAAAAAATCATGGGCTTTGGACATCGTGTCTATCGGCAAGGTGATCCTCGCGCCAAGCATTTAAAAGCAATGTCTAAGAAATTAACGGAACTTACCGGGGAACCACATTGGTATGATATGTCTGTACAAATTGAAGAAATTGTAACAGGCGAGAAAAAATTACCGCCTAACGTTGATTTCTATTCTGCCTCTGTTTACCATAGCCTGGGCATTGACCATGATTTAATGACACCAATTTTTGCCGTCAGTCGTGTTTCTGGGTGGCTTGCACATATTCTAGAACAATATGACAACAACCGCCTTATTCGGCCACGGGCAGAATATACCGGTCCTGGTATGCAAAAATATGTTCCAATCGAACTAAGAGGATAATATTTTACTTTTATTCGAAAAATTGATTCAATAGAAATGGATTGTAAGGTTAGGGGCAAATGTCTCTAACCTTAGATTCAGTCTACACTATAATTTTTTTCGCTTTTTACATAAGCAGGAGGGAGATACACATGCAAGGAGAAAAAATCACGGTTACTAACGGAGTATTAAATGTTCCAAATCATCCAATTATCCCATTTATTGAGGGAGACGGAACAGGTCCAGATATTTGGGCGGCTTCTTATCGTGTATTAGATGCAGCGGTTGAAAAAGCCTATAAGGGTGAACGCAAATTAATCTGGAAAGAAGTGCTAGCAGGAGAGAAAGCCTTTAATCAAACGGGTGAATGGCTTCCACAAGAAACACTTGATGTAATTAAAGAGTACCTGATTGCCATTAAAGGTCCATTAACTACTCCTGTAGGCGGTGGGATTCGTTCTCTGAATGTTGCCTTACGCCAAGAGTTGGATTTATTTGTTTGCTTACGTCCGGTTAGATGGTTTGAAGGGGTACCATCACCAGTTAAACGTCCACAAGATACTGATATGGTTATTTTCCGTGAAAATACAGAGGATATTTATGCGGGTATCGAGTATGAGAAGGGCTCTGATGCGGTTAAAAAATTAATTGATTTCTTACAAAATGAAATGGGTGTGAAGAAAATCCGCTTCCCGGAAACATCAGGTATTGGAATTAAGCCTGTTTCCGAGGAAGGAACCACACGTCTCGTTCGTGCTGCCCTTAATTATGCAATTAAAGAAGGCCGTAAATCGTTAACACTTGTTCATAAAGGTAATATTATGAAATTTACTGAGGGTGCCTTCAAAAACTGGGGCTATGAGCTTGCAGAAAGAGAATTCGGTGACAAGGTATTTACATGGGCTCAATATGATCGTATTAAAGAAGAACAAGGCTCCGAGGCAGCAAATAAGGCTCAAGCAGAAGCCGAAGCAGCAGGGAAAATTATTGTTAAAGATGCAATCGCAGATATTTTCTTACAACAAATTCTAACTCGGCCACGTGAATTTGATGTGGTAGCCACAATGAACCTAAATGGTGACTATATTTCTGATGCTCTTGCTGCACAAGTTGGCGGAATTGGTATTGCCCCAGGTGCAAACATTAACTATGAAACGGGTCATGCCATTTTTGAGGCAACACATGGAACAGCACCAAAATATGCTGGATTAGATAAAGTGAACCCATCATCTGTTATTCTTTCCGGTGTTCTAATGCTCGAACATTTAGGCTGGAATGAAGCTGCAAAAATGATTGTAAAATCAATGGAAAACACAATTGCCTCAAAAGTAGTCACATATGATTTTGCTCGTTTAATGGATGGCGCAACTGAAGTGAAAACTTCTGAATTTGCAGACGAGTTAATCAAAAATATGGAATAATAAAGGGTAGCCAGATAAATATGGACTGTTTTCGAACAGTCCTATTTAAATTAATAAAGCAAAGGAGATAAGATTATGTCATTGAAACGTAAAAAGATCTCTGTAATTGGCGGTGGATTTACTGGTGCAACAACGGCTTTTTTACTTGCTCAAAAGGAACTTGGGGATGTAGTATTGGTTGATATCCCGCAAATGGAAAATCCAACTAAAGGAAAGGCTCTTGATATGCTGGAGGCAAGCCCTGTCCAAGGTTTCGATGCTAATATTATTGGTACCTCAAACTACGAAGATACAAAGGATTCAGCTATCGTTGTCATTACCGCAGGAATCGCTCGTAAACCGGGGATGAGTCGTGATGATTTGGTGCAAACTAATCAAAATATAATGAAAAGCGTTACGAGTGAAATTGTCAAATACTCACCAAACTGTATCATCATTGTTTTAACAAATCCGGTCGATGCAATGACCTACACCGTCTATAAAGAATCCGGATTTCCAAAAAATCGCGTAATCGGCCAATCAGGTGTGCTTGATACGGCACGATTTCGAACATTTATTGCCCAAGAGTTGAATCTCTCCGTTAAGGATATTACCGGATTTGTTCTTGGAGGCCACGGTGATGATATGGTGCCGTTGGTACGTTACTCCTATGCCGGGGGAATTCCATTAGAAACATTAATCCCTAAGGATAAATT
Organism: Bacillus rubiinfantis; assembly: GCA_000752035.1. Taxonomy (GTDB): domain Bacteria; phylum Bacillota; class Bacilli; order Bacillales; family Cytobacillaceae; genus Neobacillus; species Neobacillus rubiinfantis. The sequence goes on from CCFE01000018.1 coordinate 162,177, forward strand.
AACAGCTATCGTTGAACGGACAAGAAAAGGCGGCGGGGAAATTGTCAACCTGCTTGGCAATGGAAGTGCCTACTATGCTCCGGCGGCATCACTTGTTGAAATGTGTGAAGCAATGTTAAAAGACCAGCGTCGTGTCCTCCCTACAATTGCCTATTTGGAAGGGGAATATGGCTATGAAGGAATTTACCTCGGGGTGCCTACAATACTAGGTGCTAATGGCATTGAAAAGGTAATTGAACTTGAACTAACTGCAGATGAGAAAGCAGCGTTAGATAAATCGGTGGATTCAGTCCGTAATGTTATGAATGTTTTAGCATAACTAAAAAGTCGGGTAAGGGGAGACCTTTGCCCGTTTTTTTTTTGCTTAGGAAAATAGTCAAATAGTGATGTGTCGGTATTCTCTACAGATTTATATTATAATGGGATATAGGCAGTTAATACAGATTAGCGGGGGGAACTATGAAAACAAAAGTACTAGTTGTTGATGATGAGCAGTCAATTGTAACTTTGCTTCAATATAATTTGGAGCAAGCTGGTTTTGATGTGATTACTGCGATGGATGGAGAAAAGGGGAAGCAGTTGGCTGAACTTGAATCACCGGATATTATCGTCCTAGATTTAATGCTCCCAAAGCTAGACGGGATGGAAGTGTGCAAACAGCTAAGACAGGAACGAATCATGACCCCTATTTTAATGTTAACGGCGAAAGATGATGAATTGGATAAAATCCTAGGTCTTGAGCTAGGTGCTGATGATTATATGGTTAAACCCTTCAGCCCGCGCGAAGTTATTGCCCGTGTAAAAGCGATTTTAAGAAGAACGCAACAGCAGAAGCCTGTTTCGGAAGATAATGTAGCGGAGGAATTAACCATTACCATTGGAAAGTTAACGATATATCCTGAAAAATTTGAGGCCTACTCTAAAGAGGAATTGCTGGAATTAACATTAAAAGAATTTGAATTGCTTGTTTATCTTGCACAAAATAAAGGGCGGGTTCTAACGCGTGATCAATTGCTAAGTGCTGTGTGGAATTATGATTTTGCTGGTGATACCCGAATAGTTGACGTACATATTTCACATTTAAGAGAAAAAATTGAAGCGGATACGCGTAAGCCAACTTACATCAAAACAGTTCGAGGACTTGGCTATAAATTAGAGGAGCCAAAAGGTGAATGAGCAAATTTCGAACAAAGCTTTTAATTGCACTTATTTCTTTAATTATCATTGTTTTGATAGGATTAGGAATTTTAATTGGGCAGCTGTTTAAGAGCTATTATTTACAATCCTTTAATGAACGATTAAAAATTGAAAAAAATCTCCTAAGTATCTACATTGAGGAAAACGGTGGGGTTTCATCATTTAATAAACAAGATGTCCGCAAAATTAGTGATATGTTAAATGTTCGAGCTACCATTACAGACCCAACAGGATTAATTTTATATGACAGTGGTAAAGACGAAAATCCAAACTCAAGCGGTCTAAAGAAAATCATCCATGAAGTAATGAAGAAGCAGTCAAATAGTGAGGACAGACTTGAAGAGGCAGATGGTTATGATCTGCACTATTATTGGAAAGCATTGATGAAAAACGGAAAAAAGGAAGGGTATATTTTTTTAAGTACCAAAAACAATGAACTAAGTGAGGCTTATCGGCAGATATGGTGGATTCTCTCAATTAGTTTAGGAATTGCTTTAGTTATTATTCTATATCTTGGCATCATAATAACGTCTCGCTATACAAAGCCAATCGAAGAAGCTACATCTGTTGCTATTGAACTGGCAAATGGTAATTATCGTGCAAGAACCTCAGCTGTGAGCACAGATGAAGTTGGAATGTTGGGAACATCTATAAATATGCTGGCAGGAAATCTGCAGGAGCTGACAAAAGCTCAGGAGATGCAACAGGATCGTTTAACCGTATTAATTGAAAATATTGGTGCTGGATTAATCTTGATTGATAGCCGTGGCTTTATTAATTTGATTAACAAAGGATATATTGAAATTTTTCAAATCAATCCGTTGACGTATTTAAAGAAGCTATATTATGAAGTAATTGATCAAAAGGAAGTTTGTCAATTAGTTGCAGAAGTGTTTCGTACGGAAACGAAAGTAAGTAAACAATTATTAATTCCACTACGAATAGAAAGAAGATTTTTTGATGTTTACGGTGTCCCGATTATTGGGACAAATAATGTTTGGAAAGGTGTATTAGTCGTTTTTCATGATATTACAGAATTGAAAAAACTTGAGCAAATGCGTAAAGATTTTGTGGCCAATGTTTCCCATGAGCTGAAAACGCCTGTCACCTCGATAAAAGGATTTGCAGAGACGCTTATTGATGGCGCGATGAAAAATCAAGAGACATTAGAGGCATTTCTGTTAATTATCTTAAGGGAAAGTGAACGATTACAATCGTTGATTCAAGACCTGCTGGAACTGTCAAAAATTGAACAGCAAGGATTTCAATTAAACAAGCAGCCGTTTAATGTCCATACATTACTTGAGGAAGTCATCACGTTATTAAGTAGAAAAGCGGAGACGAAAAATATCCAATTACACTATCAAAGCCCTTCAGATGAGGTAATCGTCAACGGTGATATGGATCGTTTAAAGCAAGTTTTTATAAATCTAGTTAACAACTCGATTACGTATACACCAGCTTCAGGTAAAGTAAAGGTGACTCTAAAGGATCATGGGAAATATATTCGGGTTCATGTTAAGGACACTGGAGTAGGTATAGACAAAGAAGAAATTCCGCGGATTTTCGAACGCTTTTATCGGGTCGACCGTGCCAGAAGCCGAAACTCCGGCGGCACGGGTTTAGGTCTTGCCATCGTAAAACATCTAATCGAGGCACATCATGGAAATATTCTCGTCAGAAGTGAGCCGGGGAAAGGCAGCGAATTTATCATTGAATTAAATAAAGAATAATAATTGGTCTGGAAGGATGACATCAATGGAACAAAAAAAATTAGTACTGATAGACGGAAACAGCATCGCCTATCGAGCTTTTTTTGCACTTCCCTTACTTAATAATGACAAGGGAATTCATACAAATGCCGTTTATGGCTTTACAATGATGCTGATGAAAATTCTTGAAGAAGAAAAACCAACGCATATATTAGTAGCATTTGATGCGGGTAAAACAACATTTCGTCATCAGCAATTTGAAGAATACAAAGGTGGCAGACAAAAAACGCCGCCAGAATTATCGGAACAATTTCCGTTTATTCGAGAACTTCTAGATGCATATGGAATTGCTCGATATGAACTAGAAAATTACGAAGCGGATGATATTATTGGTACATTGTCTTTGACTGCTGAGAAAGACGGATTTGAAGTAAAGATAATCTCTGGAGATAAAGACTTGACACAGCTTGCATCGTTAGAAACAACCGTTGGTATTACAAGAAAAGGGATTACGGATATTGAGGTTTATACACCAGAACATATAAAGGAAAAATACGGCTTAATTCCTAAGCAGATAATCGATATGAAAGGATTAATGGGAGATGCTTCTGATAATATTCCTGGTGTTCCTGGAATTGGCGAAAAGACGGCAATTAAGCTCCTTAAAGAATTCTCCACATTAGAAAACCTACTTCAATCACTAGATCAGGTAAGTGGAAAAAAGCTAAAAGAAAAGCTGGCTGAAAATGTTGATAAAGCAATCATGAGTAAGCAGCTTGCTACAATTGAAAGACATGCCCCGATTGAAGTGAATTTAGCGGATATTATTTATGAAGGGTATCAAAAGGAGAAAATGATCAGCTTGTTTAAGGAATTGGGCTTTTCATCCTTATTGGACAAGTTAACTGATGACGTGAATGAGTCAGAAACAGCACATTTTGAGGAAATAGAGTTCGTTATCCCTAGTGAAATTACTGACGAACTGTTTACTGAGGATAATTACTTTTATGTTGAGATGCTTGAGGATAATTATCATCATGCTGATATCCTTGGTTTTTCCCTCGTGAACGAAAATGGGGCGTTCTTTCTGCCGACTGATCTTGCTTTAAAATCGAACGTTTTTAAAACTTGGGCAGAGGATGAACACAGAAAAAAAACTGTCTATGACGTTAAACGATCAGAGGTTTCCTTAAGACGATACGATATTCATTTACGGGGTACGGAGTTCGATATTCTCATTGCTTCTTATATTATTAATCCTAGTGAATCGCAGGAAGATATTCATTCTCTAGCAAAAAGGTATGGAATTGAAAACGTTCAATCTGACGAATCATTTTATGGCAAAGGTGCTAAGCAGAGGATACCAGATCTCTCCTTGGTTTCTGAACACCTGGTAAGAAAGGCGCTGGCAATGGCGCAGTTAAGAGAAAAACTAGATGATGAATTAAGGAAAAACGAACAATATGAACTATTTACTGATCTTGAAATGCCGCTGTCGCTAATCTTGGCAGACATGGAATCTTGTGGTGTTAAAGTGGAACGGGGGCGTCTGGAAGCAATGGGCCGCGAGCTTGGTGAACGCCTGATAGAAATTGAAGAGACAATATGTGCCTTAGCTGGGGAAAAATTTAATATTAATTCGCCTAAACAATTAGGGATAATTTTATTTGAAAAGTTAAATTTACCCGTAATCAAAAAAACAAAAACGGGCTATTCAACATCTGCAGATGTATTAGAGAAATTAGCCTCACACCATGAAATAGTCGAGCATATTCTTCTTTATCGCCAATTAGGGAAACTTCAGTCAACGTATATTGAAGGATTATTGAAGGTCATTAATCCGAAAACAGGTAAGGTACATACGAGATTTCAACAAACCTTAACGGCAACGGGCAGATTAAGCTCAATTGACCCTAATCTGCAAAACATTCCAATTCGTTTGGAAGAAGGACGTAAGATTCGTCAGGCGTTTGTACCGTCTGAAGAAGGCTGGGTTATCTTTGCTGCGGACTACTCGCAGATTGAACTTCGTGTCCTTGCTCATATCGCTGGTGATGAAAAACTAATCCAAGCGTTTAAAGATGATATGGATATTCATACGAAAACTGCGATGGAAGTTTTTCATGTTAACCGTGATGAAGTGACCGCCAATATGAGGCGGCAAGCAAAAGCAGTTAATTTTGGTATCGTTTATGGTATCAGCGATTATGGACTATCACAAAACCTAGGAATAACCCGGAAAGAAGCTGGGCAATTTATCGATCGTTACCTTAGTAGCTACCCTGGAGTAAAAGAGTATATGGATGATATTATCCACAGTGCGAAGCAAAAAGGTTATGTCACCACTTTACTCCAACGCAGAAGGTACCTTCCTGAAATCACCAGCCGGAATTTCAATTTGCGAAGCTTTGCGGAACGAACAGCGATGAATACGCCAATACAAGGAACCGCTGCTGATATTATCAAAAAAGCAATGATTGATATGGATGAGGCATTAAAGGAACAGGGGTTAAAAACACGGTTGTTATTACAGGTACATGATGAACTGATTTTTGAAGCGCCTAAAGAGGAAATAGAAATACTAAAGAAATTGGTTCCACTAGTTATGGAAAATGCCATCGAATTAGCTGTGCCATTAAAGGTTGATTATGCTTATGGCCCAACTTGGTTTGATGCGAAATAAGGAGATTTTTACTTATGCCAGAACTGCCAGAGGTTGAAACAGTCAAAAAAACATTACAACAGCTGATACTCAATAAAACAATCGCTAATATTACAATTACGTGGTCAAAAATAATTAAGCATCCACTTGAGGTAGAACAATTTATCGATGCTTTAAAAGGGGAAACATTCGTCGATGTCGGCCGCCGTGGTAAATTTTTAATCTTTTATACTCATCATTTTGCGTTAGTATCCCATTTACGAATGGAAGGGAGATATGCACTTTACCCAAAAGATGAGCCAGTCGATAAGCATACACATGTGATTTTTCACTTTACCGACGGAACAGAGTTAAGGTATCGTGACGTCCGTAAATTTGGAACCATGCACCTCTATAAAAGAGGTGACGAGTTTTCTAAAGCGCCGCTGGCTGATTTAGGCCCAGAGCCGTTTTCAGAACAATTCACAGTGGAATACTTACAAAAGAAGTTAAAACAAACAAGCCGTAAGGTGAAACCGGCCCTGCTTGATCAAAAATTGCTCGTAGGTCTCGGTAATATTTATGTTGATGAGGCATTATTTCGCGCAGGCATTCATCCAGAAAAGCTGGCGAACTCACTTAAAAAGCAGGAAATTGCCATCTTACATCATGAAATCGCCGCTACTTTATCGGAAGCAGTTGAAAAGGGCGGCAGTACCATCCGATCATATATAAATTCACAAGGTGAAATCGGCATGTTTCAATTGCAGTTAAATGTTTATGGACGTAAAGGGGAGGCATGCAAAAAATGCGGCCGGCCGTTGGAAAAAATTACTGTAGGCGGCAGGGGTACCCACTATTGTCCAAACTGTCAAAAGCTTAAAAAGTAAAGGGATTTAGGAGAGAAGAGAATAATAAAACACAAAGGATAGGCTCCTGCCATATACTATCGTAGTGATTTTGGAGGAAGGAGTCCTAGACAACATGGGTCAGTTATTCTCGCTTCTCGTATTAGCCTTTGCTCTAAGTCTTGATAGCTTTAGTGTTGGATTAACATATGGATTACGGAAGATGGAAATGCCGCTAAAGTCGATATTCATCATTGCATCTTGTTCGGCTCTTTCTTTACTAATTGCCATATCCATCGGGCATGGCCTTGAAAGGGTTTTATCACCTCGATTAACCGCTAGCTTAGGAGGCTTTATTCTGATAGCCTTGGGAGTCTGGGTTTTATACCAATTTTTTCGGCCAGATAAAGAAAAGGAACCCATTGAACAGGAAAAAACAATTGTAAAAATTGAAATTCGTTCTTTAGGACTGGCAATTAACATATTAAAAAAACCAATGTCTGCTGATTTTGACCAATCTGGTACAATTACTGGTATTGAGGCATTGATGTTAGGCTTTGCCTTATCGCTTGATTCCTTTGGTGCTGGAATAGGCGCAGCCATGCTAGGCTTTTCACCGATTTATTTGGCACTATCTGTTGCCACAATGAGCTCAGTATTTGTTTTGTTAGGAATCAGGAGCGGAACATTTTTGCATCGGTTTGATTGGATTCAGCGGTTCACCTTTTTACCAGGAATATTATTAATTATTATTGGAATATGGAAAATTTAATGGAATGGAAGGAATAGTTAATGACGATTGTAATCGGCTTAACAGGTGGTATTGCTAGTGGGAAAAGCACTGTATCTAATATATTTAAAGAAATGAAGATTACTGTGATAGATGCCGATGTTGAATCGCGACTTGCCGTGAATATTGGTGAGCCTGCTTATGAAAGGATTGTCGCATCTTTTGGCCGAGAAATATTATCGGAAAATGGTGAAATTGACAGGTCAAAGCTTGGTTCAATTATTTTCCATCAAGAAAAACAAAGACAGCTTCTAAATGAAATTGTTCATCCTGAAGTTAGAAAGAGAATGAATGAAAAGATAACAAAGGCGAAACAAAATCAGGATCCTATCATTGTGCTTGATATTCCCTTGTTATTTGAAAGTAAGTTAACGTTTATGGTTGATAAGACCCTTTTAGTGTATGTAGATGAAAACGTTCAACTGCATCGATTGATGGAAAGAAACCAATTATCTGCGGAAGAGGCAATGGCAAGGATTCAATCGCAGATGCCTTTGAATGAAAAGGTACCTCTTGCTGATGCCGTGATTAATAACAATGGCACAATTGCTGATACAAGGATACAATTGTTGAAGATTTTAGCAGACTGGAGTATGGAAGAGTAATAAAGTGAAACGGCAGGGGGCTTACTGCCCGTTAAGGCGGATAAAATCATGAAGAAGGGACATAGTTCCTTCTTTTTTTAGTTTAACAACATGACAACTTTTTTTAATAAAAAAACATGTAAAAATAGAGCTTTTATTCAGCACAATTTGAAGTTAATGTGTTATACTAATAACGATTATACAGAATATAAAGTATAACATTAATACGGAAGGGGCCGTAAGAATGAAGGCAAGAATTGCTATCAACGGATTTGGGAGAATTGGAAGGATGGTCTTTAGACAAGCAATCCTTGAAAATAAACTGGAGGTAGTCGCAATCAATGCGAGCTATCCGGCGGAAACATTAGCTCACTTAATTAAATATGATACGAATCATGGAACATTCAAGGGGGAGATTGTTCCATTAGATGATGAGTTGCTTGTAAATGGTAAGCGTGTGAAATTATTGAATAATCGTAACCCGGAACAGCTGCCATGGAAAGAGTTGGGAATTGATATTGTTATTGAAGCAACGGGAAAATTTAATAACCGAGAAAAAGCAGCATTACACTTAACAGCTGGTGCTAAAAAGGTAATTCTTACAGCTCCTGGAAAAAATGAAGATGTAACGATTGTTATGGGTGTTAATGAAGAGGTGTTTAATGTAGAAAAACACCATGTTATTTCAAATGCTTCTTGTACAACAAATTGTCTTGCTCCTGTGGCGAAAGTGTTAGATGAGAAATTTGGAATTGAGAGCGGTTTAATGACAACGGTACATGCCTATACAAACGATCAGAAAAATATTGATAATCCACATAAAGACTTGCGCAGAGCCCGTGCTTGCGGACAATCTATTATTCCGACCACGACGGGGGCTGCTAAAGCATTGTCACTCGTATTACCGCAATTAAAAGGCAAATTACATGGAATGGCATTAAGAGTTCCAACACCGAATGTTTCACTTGTTGATTTAGTAGTTGACCTTAAAAAAGATGTAACAGTTGACGACGTTAACCTTGCCTTTATGGAGGCGGCAAATGGTCCTTTAAAAGGGATTTTGAATTTTACCATGGAGCCGTTAGTGTCGGTTGATTTTAACACAAATAATCATTCAGCAATCATTGACGGGTTGTCGACAATGGTTATGGGCAATAGAAAGGTAAAAGTACTTGCTTGGTATGATAATGAATGGGGATACTCCGCTCGGGTTGTTGACCTAAGTCTTTATGTTGCTGAAGAAATGGCGGAAAAGCCTCAAGTAAAGGTAGGTTAAGAGATTCGCGATAAAAAATGCTGTCATTCGACAGCATTTTTTATTTTACTATTAACTGTATTAATACCTGTTCAATAGAAATAGTTGCAAAATCAATATAAACCAAGTATACTAGTCATCGTGAACTTTTTGAAATTGGGTACTGATGGACTACTTAAAGGGTTAGGACCTCTTTGGACTAACTTTCCCCCGTGGTAGTTACTCGATACCAGTTAGATAAGGTTTTAAGAAGGATCTCAAAAGGCAAAAGGGGGAATAAAATTTGGAAACAATGGGTCGTCATGTAATCTCTGAATTATGGGGATGCGATTTTGAAAAACTTAACGATATGGAGTTTATTGAGACCACTTTTGTGGAAGCTGCGCTTAAATCAGGTGCTGAAATTCGCGAGGTAGCCTTTCATAAGTTTGCACCGCAGGGTGTAAGCGGGGTTGTGATTATTTCGGAATCTCATTTGACTATTCACAGCTTTCCAGAACACGGCTATGCAAGTATTGATGTATATACTTGTGGTGATTTAAATCCGAATATTGCCGCGGATTATATTGCTGAAGCGCTAAAGGCTGAAACACGTGAAAACATTGAAATTCCACGAGGAATGGGGCCTGTTGAAGTAAAGCAGGCAAAAGTGCTTTAAAAAAAATTGACGAAGTTGGGGGTGTAGCAGCTACACCCCTTTTTATATTCTGACAGCAAATGATTTATAATAATACATATTACTACTTTTTTTACTGGAGGAGTTCGATGGCTTTACTATTGACTATTTTTACTCGCTTTAAAAAAGAAGTTGAGACATCTGATCACCACAAAGACGAGAATTTAAGAACGCATTATTATAAAGGTTCTTTTAACCAGATATTTGATTCTGCAGAAAAGATATTTAAAGATGATGCCGATTGTCAGATAACTACTGTATCAAAAGAACATGGAGAAATTGCCGTTGAAGTCAAAAAGCCGTTTCCCTGCTTTCTCGTTGCCACTATTGTGTCCGTTAAACCGTTGGAAACCGCAGTTGATTTTAACATTTCTACTGATAAATTTTCGTTATTTGGTATCTATCCACAATTAACAGGCCGGATTAGTTCATTTTATCAAAAACTTAATCAACAACATCACAATCTCGCTGTAAAAAAATAATCCTCCCACTTGTCGTACTGTATACTTTTTTATAAGATAAGATTAAGAAAACTAGCGAATTTTTGTCATGTATTGTCGTTAGAGGTGGAGTTGATTAAATAATGAAATGCCCTTCATGTCAGCACTATGGCACTCGTGTACTAGATTCCCGGCCTGTCGATGAAGGACGAGCTACCAGACGGAGACGAGAGTGTGAGGAATGTGGCTATCGGTTCACAACCTTTGAAAAAATTGAAGAAATCCCCTTAATTGTTGTCAAAAAAGAAGGTACAAGAGAAGAATTTAGCCGTGATAAAATATTGCGGGGCTTGATTAAGGCTTGTGAAAAACGCCCCGTTGCTCTTAAGGAACTAGAAGATATTACCCATGGTGTTGAAAAGGAACTTCGCAGTCAGGGGATTTCTGAAATAAAAAGTGAAGCTATCGGCGAAATGGTCATGGATCGACTGGCGAATGTCGATGAGGTAGCTTATGTTCGGTTTGCTTCTGTCTATCGCCAATTTAAAGATATTAATGTATTTATTGAGGAATTAAAAGAATTATTAAAAAAAGAAAAATCATAGGGAGCTAAAGCAGGCTTTGGCTCTTTTTTCATATACTTATTTTTTTAAAAAAAGAAAGGTGAGTAGAGATGGTGCAGCATTGGCAGGAAATTCTTCCAATCGATCATTATATGGTCACAGCAAATGGTTTGCTTCATGAGTATGACCGAAAAGTGCTGACACTTTTATATCAGCCTTTAATTGGGTCAACTTGCTATAGCTTATATATGACTCTTTGGTCTGAAATGGAGGAAAATCGCTTATGGGCGGAATCTTCTACACACCACTTATTGATGAATATATTAGGTCTTAATTTAAAGCAAATTTATGAGGCGAGGTTAAAGCTAGAGGGAATTGGTTTGTTAAAGACATACGTCAACACTCAAGATGAAGAACGGTCTTTTATTTATGAACTATTACCACCGTTAAACCCCGATCAGTTTTTCTCAGATGGCTTGTTAAATATTTATTTATACCAAAAAATCGGCAAAACTCATTTTGCCCGGTTAAAGCGCTTTTTTTCTGATAAAAAGATGGCTACTGAGGCGTATCAAGAGGTAACCAAGCCATTTCATGATGTGTTTGCTTCTGCCTCCCCGAAAAGTATTGAGTATGTCCAGGGACTATCGAATGAAATGGAGCCAGGGGAGGAGCACCGGTATATTGGGCGCACAGAGGCAAATCCTCTGCAAATGGCTCATACTACCTTTGATTTTGATTTGTTAATGGCTGGGTTAAGTGAGTCGCTTGTTCCTAAGAAAGCACTGACAGCCAAGGTGAAAAACGCAATCAGCAATCTTGCTTTTCTCTATAATATTGATGTGATTGAAATGAAGAATTTTATTTTAGGGGCTATTAATGAGCATGATGAAATTAATATTGATGATCTTCGCAAAGGTGCCCGCGACTGGTATCAATTCGTTCATTATGATCAACTTCCTAGCCTGATTAATCGAACTCAGCCTGCAGTTTATCAAGTACAACTGACAGAGCCGCAAACAGCAGAAGAAAAATTAATCCGTTCCTATGAAACAACGCCGCCGCTGGAAGTTTTTAAACAAATGTCTGGAGGTGTAGAGCCTTCGGAGGCTAACTTAAAAGTTTTAGAAGAAGTAATGATAAAATATAAACTTCCACCAGGAGTCGTAAATGTTCTCATTGATGTTGTCATGAGAAAATCGGATATGCAGTTTTCTAGAGCATTAGTTGATTCCATCGCCAGTCATTGGGCACGAAAGCAGGTTAAAACGGTTAAAGAAGCAATGGAGCTGGCGAAGAAAGTTGAAAGTAAGACAAGTTCTCAGGAGCGAAAAACAAAGAAACAGAAACCAGTTCGAACCGAGATGATTCCTGAATGGTTTACCGAAAAAGATGGACAGGAAAAGTCTGTTGAGAAAGTATCTGATGATATTGAGACTAAAAGAAGAGCGATGGAAGAAAAATTAAAGGCTTTTCGAAAATAGGTGGTGAGCAATCATGGAAAGAATCAATAACACATTAAATAGATTGGCCGCAAGTGCAAGCTTTCAAAAGCGATATGAACAGCAGCGGCAAAAAGTCCTGCATTATCCTGAAATTAGGGCCTTTTTAGTCAAGCATCAAGATGAATTAACCAATGAAATGATTAACAAAAGTATTAGTAAATTATTTGAATACATGGACCAAAGCAAGGATTGCCGTAAATGTACAAGTCTTAACGAATGTATAAATTTCATGCAAGGGTATGAGCCAGAGTTGGTGATTAACCGTAATTCCATCGATATTGTTTACAAGCGCTGCTCGAAAAAAATCATCGCTGATGAGAAAAAGAAAAATGAAAGGTTAATCAAGAGTCTTTATGTACCTAGAGATATTTTGCAAGCTACCTTTGAAGATTTTGAAGGTGACTCGGGGAGACTCGATGCAGGCGATCAGGCTGCGACTTTTTTAATGAATTATGAAAAAGGAGAAAAGCCAAAAGGTCTTTATTTATATGGAAAATTTGGTGTTGGTAAGTCATATATATTAGGAGCCATTGCCAATGAGTTAGCAAAAAAACAAATCTCTTCGATGATTGTCTATGTTCCTGAACTGTTGCGGGAGATGAAGAGCTCGATTGCAGATGCTACGTTAAATGAAAAGATTGAAGCATTAAAAAAAGAGCCGATTTTGATGCTTGATGATATTGGCGCTGAAGCAGTTTCAAGCTGGACAAGAGACGAGGTACTCGGACCTATTCTTCAATTCCGGATGCTCGAAAAATTACCGACTTTTTTTACTTCGAATTTTGATTTTCAAGGATTAGAGCATCATCTGACGTATAGCCAACGAGGCGAGGAAGAAAAGATGAAGGCAATGCGGATTATGGAGCGAATTCGTGCATTGAGTGAACCTGTTCGAGTTGAAGGTCCAAACCGTCGTCATTGATAAAATTATCTGTAAAGACTACTGCAGGTGAAGTGGTCTTTTTTTTCTGTTCTTTTTTCTTTGAAAACCTTGATTGCATCAGCTTCTATTTTGGTCAAGTTCCCCATATATATTAAAACAAAGATTTTATGTAAGGGGGGATTTGGTTGGTTGAAATCATCTTCCAAAATAAGATGGATGCAATGCGGTTTTATACCCATGTGCAGAAATTTTATGTCCACGAACAGATTCTTCTTCTGGAAGATCGACATATAGTAAAAATATCTTATCCGTCTCACATCAAGGATTTTTTTAAGCAAATTACCGAAGTTATTCATGATTATGTTACAAGCGTAAAACGTGATGATTGGTTACGGGAAATACTGCGGAATCATTATTATTATCAAGATGTGGAGGAGCAGCAGCAAATCCTCAATATCCTTTATTCTATCCTTGATGGCCAGCGAAAGGACTTGGAGATATTTTTACAGGAAACAAATTTAGATGATTTGATTAGAGACGCAATCAATCATGTTGTTCAAGAAAACAGTTCTTTTTCCTTTGATTCCTTTGTCAAATTTCGCTTGCGTCCGTATTTAAGACTGCTAGAAAACTATATTCAAGTTTCCATTGACGAATACAAATTGGAGCAGGAGTATCAAATTTTCATTCAAATGCTGCGGGATTTTTTGATTGGACAGGAATCAAAGCTACCTTTGCTGCATCTCCAGCTAGATGAAAAGATTACCTTTTATAACGATGAATTAGTTGAAATTAAGAGACGGGAACTAACGAAAATGATTGACCGAAAACTATTGGTCAATCATCCAGTTTATATTGACTCAGCAACCATTGCTCCACTGCTTTCACTTGCTCCGACAAAAGTATATTTGTATACAAAAAATCCTGATGCCCTGCTCGTAAGAACGATTCGTACTATTTTTGAAGAGAGAGTGGAATTGCGGTCAGAAGCAACCTTAACAGAGATGCTAAATAAAAAGGTTACTTGTCATTCTTTGGATGTTTCACGTAAACTGTTGCAATAATTTGTCATTATAGCCGTTATGGAACTTGATTTTTCAAATTGAAGTCATTATAATAACGTACATAGTCGAATAGAGCAAAGATGTCTTTATCTTGAGTTGAGACGGATTATGCTTGACAATTATATGTTATAAAGTGATGACAAGGACAATAGTATTTTTTTACGGTTACTAGAGAGGGAGGCCTTGGCTGAAAGTTTCCCAACACGAAAAAGATACTTACCACCTTTAAACTTCAGCAGTGAACTCTTCTTGAACGAAGAAAGTAATTGTTGACGGCTGCAGCCGTTACCTGAGCTAAAGTCAATTTCCTTTATTGAGTAAGAACAGGAAATTGAGAATTTGGGTGGAACCACGTGTTAATAACAACTCGTCCCTTTTCATAGGGACGGGTTTTTTATTTTTTAAAAAAGATTGGAGGAATTTACATGTCAAATGTAGTGAAAGTTACGTTTCCAGATGGGGCCGTAAAGGAGTTTCCACAAGGGACAACAACAGAAGATATCGCTGCATCCATTAGCCCTGGCTTAAAGAAAAAAGCAATTGCCGGAAAGTGGAATGGACAAATCGTTGACCTTCGCCGTCCTATCTTAGCAGACGGTTCAATAGAAATTGTTACTCCCGATTCACCAGAGGCTATTGAGGTATTACGTCATAGTACTGCACATTTGATGGCGCAAGCAGTGAAAAGGCTTTATCCAAATGTAAAACTTGGTGTCGGCCCTGTGATTGAAGGCGGATTTTATTACGATATGGATTTAGAAGAATCACTAACTCCCGAGGACCTTCCAAAAATTGAAAAAGAAATGACGAAAATCGTTAATGAGAATTTGGAGATTGTTCGGAAAGAGGTAAGTCGCGCTGAAGCTATTCAACTTTATAAGGAACTTGGCGATGAATACAAGCTCGAGTTAATTGAAGCAATCCCTGAAGAAGAATCGGTTACAATTTACGAGCAAGGTGAATTCTTTGATTTGTGCCGCGGAGTCCATGTGCCATCAACGGGAAAAATTAAAGAATTTAAATTACTAAGTATTGCCGGTGCTTATTGGCGCGGTGACAGCGATAATAAAATGCTGCAACGTGTCTATGGTACAGCCTTTTTCAAAAAAGAGGATTTGAAGGAGCATTTGCGCTTGCTTGAAGAAGCGAAGGAACGTGATCATCGTAAACTAGGCAAGGAACTTGACCTGTTTACTACTTCACAAAAAGTGGGACAAGGCTTGCCACTGTGGTTGCCGAAAGGGGCCACCATCCGCCGCATTGTCGAACGTTATATCGTTGATAAAGAGGTTAGTTTAGGCTATGACCACGTGTATACACCAATTATGGCAAATGTAGAGTTGTATAAAACCTCCGGTCACTGGGATCATTATCATGAAGATATGTTCCCGGTCATGGATATGGATAATGAACAGTTAGTACTGCGGCCAATGAACTGCCCGCACCATATGATGGTCTACAAAAATGCAATTCACAGTTATCGTGAGCTGCCAATCCGGATTGCTGAACTTGGCACCATGCATCGCTATGAAATGTCAGGGGCGCTATCAGGGCTGCAGCGGGTTCGTGGCATGACATTAAATGATGCCCATATTTTTGTCCGCCCTGACCAGATTAAGGAAGAGTTCCAGCGGGTTGTTCAGTTAATCCTCGAAGTTTATAAGGATTTCGATATTAAGGAATACTCGTTCCGTTTATCTTATCGTGACCCGCAGGATAAAGAGAAATACTTCGATGATGATGCGATGTGGGAAAAAGCCCAAAGCATGTTAAAAGAAGCGATGGATGATCTTGGTCTAGATTATTTCGAAGCTGAAGGAGAAGCCGCCTTCTACGGTCCTAAGCTCGATGTTCAGGTAAGGACAGCACTCGGTAAAGATGAAACATTATCTACAGTACAATTGGACTTCTTGTTGCCAGAACGCTTTGATTTAACTTATGTTGGTGAAGATGGCAAGCAGCATCGCCCAGTCGTTATTCACCGCGGAGTTGTTTCCACGATGGAACGCTTTGTTGCCTATTTGATTGAAGAATACAAAGGAGCCTTCCCTACATGGCTGGCACCAGTACAAGTACAAGTCATTCCTGTTTCTCCTGATGTTCATTATGACTATGCGAGAAAAGTTCAGGAGGAATTGAAGGCAAAAGGCTTCCGTGTTGAACTAGATGAACGTGATGAAAAAATTGGCTATAAAATCCGTGAAGCACAAATGAAAAAAATCCCTTATATGCTTGTGGTCGGGGATAAAGAAGTAGCTGACAATGCCGTCAACGTCCGTAAATACGGCGAGCAAAAGTCAGAAACTCAAGGCCTAGCAGATTTTATTGCTGCGTTAGAGGCAGAAGTAAAGAGAATTTAGTTTGATTGAAAGAGGAGGCCATCTCGGCTTCTTCTTTTTTAGTAATAGCTATTGAATAAATTTTAATTTCTTGTTAAAATAAACAACGTTGTCATAAAAAACTTCATTTGACATCCATTCTTTGCATATGGTATAGTTACTAGAGTAAAAATTGAATACGAATCTTGGGAAAAGAAGAAGCACCCCGCTTCTCACCTGATTGACGCTGAAAGCAGTTGGCAGGTTTTATGTGAACTTTTTCGTTTATTACTTTGTTCATAAAGTGCGGGTGCAGTCATCCGCACTTTTTTATTTTGTATTTCCTTGAAATTGCAAAAAACATATTAAACCTGTTGCTTCAATATAGTGTCTGTATCAGGTTTATAGAGTAAGCCTGGCGATAACTTTCTTGACCCGAACACTGTATTCGTGAATGAAACTTGGAGGTGGCTAACTATTAGCAAAGATATGTTGGTAAATGAAGGGATTCGCGCACGTGAAGTTCGTCTGATTGACCAAAATGGCGAACAATTAGGGATTAAATCTAAAAACGAAGCGCTGGAGATTGCCGGACGAGTGAATCTTGATTTAGTGCTTGTTGCACCAAATGCGAAGCCTCCGGTAGCCCGAATCATGGATTACGGCAAATTTAAATTCGAGCAGCAAAAGAAAGAAAAAGAAGCTCGGAAGAATCAAAAGATCATTACCACGAAAGAAGTTCGTTTAAGTCCAACAATTGATGAGCATGACTTTAATACAAAGCTTCGTAATGCGATTAAATTTTTGGAAAAAGGCGATAAAGTAAAAGCATCTATCCGCTTCAAGGGTCGTGCGATTACCCATAAAGAAATCGGCCAAAAGGTATTAGACCGATTTGCCCAAGAGTGCAAGGAAGTAGCTACCATTGAGTCACATCCGAAAATGGAAGGCCGCAGCATGTTCTTGGTTTTAGCACCGAAAATCGAAAAGTAATAAGGAGGATATCCCAAATGCCAAAAATGAAAACACACCGCGGCGCTGCAAAGCGTTTCAAAAAAACAGGATCTGGTAAATTAAAGCGTGACCACGCTTATACAAGCCACTTGTTCGCAAATAAATCTACAAAAGCAAAACGCAAACTTCGTAAATCATCACTTGTTTCATCAGGTGACTACAAACGTATTCGTTCATTATTAACTAACATGAAGTAATTTTGAAAGTTTCGATTTATCTTAGGAGGGAAAATCAATGCCACGTGTAAAAGGCGGTACAGTTACTCGCAGACGTCGTAAAAAAGTTCTTAAATTAGCTAAAGGTTATTTCGGTTCAAAACATACATTATATAAAGTTGCAAACCAACAAGTCATGAAATCATTAAACTACGCTTATCGTGACCGTCGTCAGAAAAAGCGTGATTTCCGTAAACTTTGGATCACTCGTATCAATGCAGCAGCTCGTATGAACGGTCTTTCTTATAGCCGTTTAATGCACGGTTTAAAGCTTGCTGGTATCGAAGTAAACCGCAAAATGCTTGCTGAATTAGCAGTAAGTGATGCTAGTGCTTTCAACCAATTAGCAGAAGCTGCTAAAGCGCAATTAAACAAATAATCTTAAAATACAGCCATTCTCTGTGATGAGGATGGCTTTTTCTATAAAGGGGTGTATCGCGATGGACTATAATTTGAAGGTAAAATTAATTGATAAGGATGCGATGTTACCATTTCAAGCTCATCCAGGTGATGCCGGATTCGATTTGTTTGCCGCAGAAGAAAAGCTGATTAAGTCTGGCGAAGCGGAATTAATCAGTACCGGAATTATTCTAGAACTGCCGGAAGGAACGGAAGCGCAAGTAAGGCCAAGAAGCGGCCTAGCATTAAAACATTCTGTCACTGTGTTAAATAGCCCGGGGACAATTGATGAGGGCTACAGAGGGGAAGTTAAAGTCATTCTCATCAACCATGGAAAAGAAGACTTCAAGGTAGAAAAGCAAATGCGGATCGCGCAAATGGTGATCGCCCCAGTTGCCAAAGTACAACTCACCCAAGTTGAAGAAGTATCAGGTTCTGAGAGAGGTACAGGGGGCTTCGGATCTTCTGGTATAAAATAGCGTAAACGGAACCCAAATATTGAATGTTAAATAATATAACCATTCATACTAATTTCAAATAAATTTTTCACCAAATTGTCCATATCAAGTAAATATTTGTAACAGTTGCCAATGCTTCCTAATGTATAATAGAGTAGTAATAATAAATGATATTGGGGGGTTGGCAATAATGTTAACTGTTTATTCAAGAATAGTTGTACCCTATGATGGTTCAGCATTGAGTCAAAAAGCCTTGGAAATGGCTATAACGCTTACAGAACAGGATAAAAGAATTGAATTGGATGTACTTACGGTTGTCAACAAGGAAATCACAGGGAAGCCCATTTATAACCTTGAACTCGAGCAGGAAACCCAACGTAAAGCGGCTGGCGAATTACAAACCACGATTAAGGAAAAATTAGCATCCCTTCCAAATAGAACCCGAACAATTGTATTAGATGGGAATCCATCGCAGATGATTTTGGAATTTGTAAAGCAACATAATTCAGACCTTATTATCATGGGGAGCAGGGGATTAAGCCTGTTAAAGGAATTGCATTTGGGAAGTGTCAGCCATTACGTAGTGCAAAAGGCTACATGTCCAGTATTAATTGTAAAATAACTTTTTCATTCAAGAAACTACTGACTAGAGCAAGCAAGTATCCGACATTGGGATACTTGTTTTTATTTATGTTACACGTTAAAAATTTACCTAAGGTTACAAATAATCACTAAAAGGACATATTTTCAAAAAAACGAAGTACATTATCAAAGAGCCAAATTATTTAGCAGAAGTTTGTTAATTTTTTTATTTTTTCGGTATAATGAGTCTTGTACATAATGAAATGGGGGTAAATTAGGATGGCAAAGTTAGATGAAACATTAACGATGCTCAAGGATTTAACCGATGCCAGGGGTATTGCCGGCAATGAGCGTGAAGTTCGTGAAGTCATGAAGAAGTATATTGAGCCACTAGCGGATGAAATCAGTTACGATGGCCTTGGCAGTATCATTGCCAAAAAGGTTGGTAAAGAAGACGGACCAAAGATTATGGTTGCCGGCCACTTAGATGAAGTTGGCTTCATGATAACGCAAATTGATGACAAAGGCTTTCTGCGCTTTCAGACTGTTGGCGGCTGGTGGGGGCAAGTGATGCTCGCTCAGCGCGTGACAATTGTAACGCGGAAAGGTGATGTAACGGGTATTATTGGCTCAAAACCGCCGCATGTCCTATCTGCTGAAGCACGTAAGAAACCGGTTGAAATTAAAGACATGTTCATTGATATCGGTGCCACCAGCAGGGAAGAAGCAGCGGAGTGGGGCGTGCGTCCTGGCGACATGGTTGTGCCGTATTTCGAATTTACCGTAATGAATAATGAAAAAATGCTGCTTGCCAAAGCATGGGATAACCGAATTGGCTGTGCGATTGCCATTGATGTCCTAAAAGGGCTTCAAGGTGTCGACCACCCGAACGTGGTCTACGGGGTAGGAGCCGTTCAAGAGGAAGTCGGCCTTCGTGGCGCCAAAACAGCTACATATAAAATCGAGCCGGATCTTGGCTTTGCTGTTGATGTCGGTATTGCCGGCGATACCCCGGGAATTACCGAAAAAGAAGCGATGAGCAAAATGGGCAAAGGACCGCAGATTGTTGTCTATGATGCCTCAATGGTGGCTCATAAAGGACTGCGTGATTTTGTCACCGAGGTTGCTGATGAACTTAACATTCCATACCAATTTGAATCAATTCCGGGTGGAGGTACTGATGCTGGTTCCATTCACCTGACACATAACGGTGTACCGGCACTGGCAATTACCGTTGCGACTCGTTATATTCATTCACACGCGGCAATGCTTCACCGCGATGATTTCGAGAATGCTGTAAAACTAATTACCGAAGTGATTAAGCGGTTAGATCGTGAAACGGTTGATAAAATTATCTATGAATAAACGGGAATCCCTGGCATTAGGCGCCAGGGATTTTTTTTCAACGCTTTAAACTATTTTCCAGAGTGTTAAGCATTTCTTTTTTATCCTCTTGGGATGAATTCTGCCAGATGAGTTCGAATAGTACACCTAGGCCTGGGAGCATTTTTTCCTCGCCGCTCTGAATCGCATCGACAATCGTATCTTGTAATTGATCCTGCGTATTTCCAGAGACATTGTGAATAACTGCATTCCGTAAGTTCAAATTCAATATGAGTCCACTCCTTTAATAACATGTTTTCTTTAATATAATTTTCTCCTTTTGGTTTTATTATGTATTTTCGCTATAATATTAAAATCAAAGGTATTTAGAAGGGGAAAAACATATTGAAATACATTCAATCGTTACAAAATCCACAAGTAAAACAATGGAAAAAGCTATTAACGAAAAAAGAGCGGGATCGTACAGGAACTTTTATCATTGAAGGATTCCATTTAGTGGAGGAGGCACTTAAACAAGAGGATCAAGTTATCGAGGTAATAGTTTCGGAAAATATTGGCGTGCCTTCTCGGTTTGACTTCGGCACAGTTTCAATTACGATGATCACAGACGATATTGCCAAGTCGCTGTCTGAAACAGAAACACCACAAGGGATTTATGCCGTTTGCCGCCAGCCAAAAACGGATGCACGGCTTGATAACGGAAAAACATTTTTGTTAATTGATGCCGTTCAAGATCCGGGAAATTTGGGGACGATGATTCGGACCGCTGATGCTGCCGGTATCGATGGGGTGATTGTTGGCCGCGGCAGCGTAGATATCTACAATTCAAAGGTATTGCGCTCGGCCCAAGGCAGTCATTTTCATCTGCCTGTTATCTGCGGGGAACTATCTGAGTGGATTGACCGCCTAAAGGAGAAGCAGATTCCTGTTTATGGGACTGCGCTTGAAGGAGCCGTTGTTTATTCAGAAACACTGCCAGGAAAGTCATTTGCGCTCCTTGTTGGCAATGAAGGCAGTGGTGTAAATAAAGAGCTGTTATCACAAACAACAGCGAATTTGTATATTCCGATTTACGGCAAAAGTGAATCGCTCAATGTTGCTGTTGCCGCCGGAATACTGTTATATTATTTACAAAATAGTTAAAACTTATTTGAAACAGAAGCCAAATTAAGCTATAATATTGAACAATGTTAATAAAGTAAAGACGATGACGGAGAAAAGTATTCTACCATGGACCATCAAGGGAGAAAGTGCCGTGACTGTAAGCACTTTTATGGAAAGGGTATATGAAGTTCACCTCCAGAGTCGGCATCGGGACCACGTAAAGCAAAATGTCCATTTCGGACTTTTACTGCGTATAAAGATGCACCGGCAAACGCCGTTATCTTAATGAAGTGAACACTGTTTCTATACATAGGTGTTTATAAGGGTGGTACCGCGACTATAACCTCGTCCCTTTTTGGGATGGGGTTTTTTTATTTGCCTAATGGGTGCCAGGCACCAACAAAAAAGGAGGAAAAAGTTGATGCAAGAACGATTAAAGGAATTGCAAGCGGAAGCGATTCAAAAAGTGACCCAAGCGGTGGGCTTGAAAGAATTGAATGACATTCGTGTAGCCTATCTTGGGAAAAAAGGTCCGATTACTGAGGTATTAAGAGGGATGGGCAAGCTGTCTGCTGAAGAGCGTCCCGTTATGGGGGCACTTGCCAATGAAGTTCGTGAAGCGATTTCGACGAAAATTGAAGAAAAACAATCTGAATTAGAAGAAGCGGCTGTTCAAGCAAAGCTAGCAGCGGAAACGATTGATGTCACACTACCAGGGCGTCCGGTTAAAGTTGGCAGTCATCATCCATTGACTAAAATTATTGAAGAAATTGAAGATCTATTTATCGGGATGGGCTATGAAATAGCAGAGGGACCTGAGGTGGAGCAGGATTATTATAACTTTGAAGCACTAAACTTGCCTAAAGGACATCCAGCGCGTGATATGCAGGATTCCTTCTACATTACTGAAGAAATTTTATTACGTACTCATACATCACCAGTACAGGCAAGAACGATGGAAAAACATCAAGGCAAAGGGCCGATTAAAATTATTTGCCCAGGCAAAGTATATCGCCGCGATAATGACGATGCGACACATTCCCATCAATTTATGCAAATCGAAGGTCTCGTTGTCGGGGAGAACATCCGCATGAGCGACCTAAAAGGTACGCTCGAGGTGTTTGCGAAAAAAATGTTCGGTGCAGACCGCGAAATTAGACTGCGACCAAGCTTTTTCCCATTTACAGAGCCATCTGTTGAGATGGATATTTCCTGTAAGATGTGCGGTGGTCATGGCTGCAGTGTCTGTAAGCATACCGGTTGGATTGAAATTCTTGGTGCTGGTATGGTTCATCCAAACGTCTTGGAAATGGCAGGGTACGATGCCAAGAAATACAGCGGCTTTGCCTTTGGGATGGGGCCGGAACGGATTGCCATGTTGAAATATGGAATTGATGATATCCGTCATTTTTATACAGATGATGTGCGCTTCTTGAAGCAGTTTGCCGTTGAGGAATAAATTAAGGTAGAGATTATAGGAGGTTATCGGAATGTTCGTGTCATATAAATGGCTCCAGGATTATGTTGATTTAACTGGAATCAGCGCCAAAGAGCTGGCAGAAAAAATCACCAAAAGCGGTATTGAAGTTGAAGGGGTTGAAATCCTTAATGAAGGGTTGAAGGGGGTTGTCGTCGGTCATGTCCTTGAGCGTGAACAGCATCCCAATGCTACGAAGTTAAACAAATGTCTGGTTGATATCGGTGAAGCTGAACCCGTGCAAATTATTTGTGGGGCACCAAATGTTGACAAAGGGCAAAAGGTTGCGGTCGCTACTGTTGGCTCGAGATTACCAGGGAATATCAAAATCAAACGGGCAAAATTACGCGGTGAAGTATCTAACGGAATGATTTGTTCGCTTCAGGAACTTGGAATTGAAGGCAAGATTGTACCGAAAGAATATGCGGAAGGAATTTTTGTTTTTCCAGCCGATGCTGAAGTTGGAACAGATGCGCTCGCCCAATTAAGCAGAGATGATGAAATTCTTGAACTAGGGCTTACACCAAATAGATCAGATTGCTTGAGTATGCTTGGGGTTGCTTACGAGGTTGCCGCTATTTTAGGTAGAGAAGTAAAGCTTCCAGAAACTAAGCTTGAACCTGTGGCTGAAAAGGCGTCGAATTACATCAAGATTGTTGTCGAGACACCAGAAGATAATCCATTATACGCAGCAAAAATAATTAAAAATGTCAAAATTGGTCCATCACCGCTATGGATGCAGACTAGATTAATGAATTCTGGAATCCGGCCGCACAACAATGTTGTTGATATTACCAATTATATTTTATTGGAATATGGCCAGCCGCTGCACGCATTTGACTATGATCGCCTTGGTTCCAAAGAAATCCTTGTTCGCCGGGCTCATGATGGCGAAAAGTTTACTACTCTCGATGATGTCGAACGAACATTGACGTCTGATCATCTTGTGATAACAAATGGAACGGAACCAGTTGCTCTTGCCGGGGTGATGGGTGGCGCTAATTCTGAGGTTACTTCTGATACGACAACAGTGTTATTAGAATCCGCTTATTTTAATGGGCAGACGGTTAGAAAAGCATCGAAAGACCATGGGTTGCGCAGTGAAGCCAGCGCCCGCTTTGAAAAAGGTGTCGATCCCAACCGAGTGCGTGCCGCAGGAGAGCGTGCTGCTTATTTAATGGCACAATACGCGGGCGGGGAAGTGTTAGAAGGAACCGTTGCGGTTGATACATTAACAATTGAACCAGCTGTTGTTTCAATTACTTTGGAAAAAATTAACCGCGTGCTCGGAACAGAGCTGGAAATGACTCAAGTAAAAGAAATTTTTGACCGCTTGCAATTTGCGGCATCTGTCGACGGCGATATGTTAACAGTAACAGCACCAACCCGCCGCGGTGATATCAAGATTGAAGAAGACTTGATTGAAGAAGTTGCCCGTCTTTATGGGTATGATCATATTCCAAAAACCTTGCCGATTGGTTCATCAACTCCAGGGAAATTATCAACGTACCAACGGAAACGCCGTGTAGTCCGGCATTATCTTGAAGGAGCGGGCCTTTACCAAGCAATCACTTATTCGCTTACAAGTGAGGACAAGGCGGCTCAATATGCACTCGAAAAACGCGAGCCAATTCGTCTTGCCATGCCGATGAGCGAAGATCGCAGCGTATTAAGGTTAAGCATTTTGCCACAACTGTTAGAGGCAGTGAAATATAATAATGCCCGCCAGATAGATAGTGTCGCTTTTTATGAACTTGGCAATGTCTTTTTATCAAGTGGCACGACAGAGCTTCCTAATGAACGCGAGCATTTGGCAGCTGCCATTACTGGCTTATGGGTAAATAACTCCTGGCAGGCAGAAAAAAAACCGGTTGATTTCTTTGTGCTAAAGGGAATCTTAGAAGGCTTGTTTGCCAAACTTGGCCTAGCGGATAAAGTGAGCTATGTTCAGGCCAAAGTCGATGGTTTGCATCCTGGCAGAACCGCAGAAATCCTCCTAAACGGAGTACGGATTGGATTTGTCGGACAGGTACACCCTAGCGTTCAGAAAGAGCTGGATTTAAAAGATACCTATGTGTTTGAACTTTCACTGCAAGCTGTTCTCGAGGAAGAAACTGATGATCTACAATACGTGACCATCCCGCGCTTTCCGTCCATCACAAGAGACATTGCCCTAGTGGCGAACAAAGATACCGTCTCAGCGACGTTGAAAGAAATTATTCTCGAGGCTGGCGCACCGTTATTAAAGGCGGCAACAGTATTCGATTTATATGAAGGCGATAAGATGGAGGAAGGCAAAAAGTCGATCGCATTCTCGTTAAAATACGCCGATCCAGAACGGACACTTACGGATGAGGAAGTAACAAAAGTTCATAAACAAGTACTCGCAGCATTGGAAGAAAAAGCAGGAGCAGTACTGCGCGGTTAAATGTGAAAACTCGTCGATTGGCGAGTCCGTTAGAAAAGTTCAAGCAGCTTAATTGAATTTATGCGACAAATTTTATAGTTTGCTTTTGCTAAAATATGGGGGGAGCTAGCTTTCGGGCTAGCTTTTTTCGTTGGATAGATCGATTCGCTAATAAAAAGTTAAATTCGCTAATAAATGATTGAAATTCGCTAATAAAACTTTAAATTCGCTAATAAGTGACTGAAATTCGCTAATAAAATATTTTAAGTTAAACTTTTTTGCGAAATTCGGTGAAATGCAGCAGGAGTTTTAACTCTTCAACCAGAATCAGTAATTAAACTCGAAAGGAGCGATTGTTTTGATCGTAAAATCAAGGTCAATTCCATTAAAACTTCTCAGCTTGAAGGCAATTCTCCGTCGGCTGCCACAGAGACATGAAAAATACCAGGCTATTTTAGAGGAATGTAAGAGAAGAGAGGCCGGCTATCAGGGGGAAGTATCGCTTGATTACTATTATCGTTTCCTCCCACCCCAAAAATACAGAATCCTTCACGATTTAAATCTCCCTGATAACAACTACAACTGCCAAATTGACACTCTTTTAGCTACTCCCGAATTTTTTCAAATTGTCGATGTAAAGAATATGGCTGGTAAACTGGTCTTTGATACGGATAATCAACAATTCATCCAAATTAATAATGATACCGAAAAAGGCTACGCTGATCCAATTGCCCAAGCAAAAAGGCATAAAGAATATATCCGAAAATTTTTAACTACTAACGGATTTCCAGCGGTTCCAATTGATTATATTGTTGTCATCAGTAATCCCTATACAACCTATGTCATAACAGGCCCCCATGCCAGACAGGTAAAGCCACGGATATGCAAAGCTGACGCATTCCTTACTAAGATGCAGGTTATTGAAAAAATTTATCCCACCCCCATTCTCAATGATAAAAATCTTCAAAAGATCTGCCGCCGTCTGGTGAAAATAAATACCCCGCCGACCAATGTCCTTCTATCAAAATATGGAATAAGTCATGGCGAATTATTGAGCGGTGTTCATTGTCCCAACTGCCAGCAACTCGCCATGATTCGCAAAAGACAAAAATGGTATTGCCCTCACTGCAATCATTTCTCTGTGGATGCCCACCTAGATGCACTATTGGACTATTTTCTACTTTACGAAATGGAGATTACCAATAAGCAGTTTCGAAGGTTTACGCATATACAATCCATCCATACAGCGAAAAGATTATTAATGTCAGAGAAGTTAGCTTTTTCTGGGACAAAAAAAGCTCGGGTATATTTTCCAAAAAAATTCCCATGGTAAAAAGCGAATCGCTAATAAAACGATTAAGTCCATATAATTGTGTAAAAAGAATGAGTCATTTTATTCACTCTTGTCAACACTGTTTTCAGCGATGATAAACAATGAGGAGAGGAAAATAAAATGACTCAATTACAGTTTAACCTAGATATCAACCTTTTAAAAGAATCTGTCATGAATTCTAATATCGAAATGGTGATGAAATCAGCCATTGTATTGGTGTTGAATGAATTTATGGAAAAGGAGAGGGATGAGTATTTACAGGTTTCCTCCTATGAACGCTCGGACGAGCGTAGGGATTATCGTAATGGTTACTATGAACGTGATTTGACGTTGAGCATTGGTAAGATCAAGCTGAAGGTCCCAAGGACCCGTAATGGGGAGTTTACCACTTCTGTATTTGAGAAGTATGCACGGTGGGATCAGGCATTGATCCTCTCCATGCTTGAGATGGTCATCAATGGCGTTTCCACTAGGAAAGTCACTAATATCGTAGAACAGCTCTGTGGGGAAAATGTCTCCAAATCACTGGTATCCACATTGACCCAGAAACTAGACCCAGTCATCAACGACTGGTCTAAGAGGCCATTAAACACCACTTACTACCCTTTTCTTTTTGTGGATGCTATGTACATTAAAGTCCGGGAGCACCAAAAGGTCGTCTCAAAAGCCGTCTATATTGCCTCTGCCATCACTGACCACGGTAAGCGGGAAATCCTAGGGTTAAGCGTGGACCATGCGGAGTCTTACGAGAGTTGGAGCCGATTCCTCCAACACCTTAAATCACGTGGCCTCCAGTCTCCTCAACTGGTGATATCTGATGCCCATCAGGGCCTGAAAAAGGCTATACAGCGTGAGTTCATTGGCACCTCGTGGCAAAGATGCAATGTCCATTTCTTGCGAAATATCATGGACAAGCTACCTAAAAAGGACTCCTCGGAAATACGCACGATGATTAGGCGAATATTCAAAGCAGTGACTATGGATGACATTCGAAAGTTCAAGGATGAGGTCATGAGCCATTTCGAGAATGAAACTAAATACCAGGGGGCTTTGGAACTCTTGGATGATGGCTTCGAAGATGCCATCCAATATATGAACTTCCCAGAAAATGTACGTGTCTTTATCAAGAGCACAAACTCCCTTGAAAGGCTGAATCAGGAACTACGCCGAAGGGAGAAGGTCATACGAGTGTTTCCTAATACGCAATCTGCCTTCCGTTTAATTGGCGCTGTATTGATGCAATATCAGGAGACTTCATACTCCAAGAGGAGAGCACTTTTTGGCAATCTACGTTAATTTTTCAGCTTCACTTCCATCATGGATGATTTCATATCCGGGGAGGGCTGTCAAATTGAAAGGCATTTGACACCCCTCCCCGGATATGAAGTGAAATACCCATGGAAGTTTCGCAAAAAAAATGAATGGGGGGAGTGACACTCCTTCCCCACAATAATCGTTGAAACTGTTGGCTAGAAATTTACACAAGAATCAAGACTTGACTAATAAAACTCTCGAATCGCTAATAAGTGATTGAAATTCGCTAATAAAACTCTTGATTCGCTAATAAGTGATTGAAATTCGCTAATAAGTGACTGAAAATCGCTAATAAAACTCTCGAATCGCTAATACCACTCAAAAAATCGCTAATAAACTTCTATTTTCGGTGGTAGCGTCTTTTTTTCTGCACAAGGGCCAGTGCCTTGTCGGTGTTCGCAAAATGCAGTTTTACAAATTGGCCAAGGCTTTGGCGGCCTTTCTGCAAAATAAGCTTAGCCGCAGCCTCGTCTACATGGGCGCCTGCCCCTTTGGGAATCGGAAAGCCGGCCGACCCGCTAAGCTTATCGATATATTGAATGAAAGCATAGCGGGCGAGAATGCTGGCTGCAGCAACCGCAAGATGGATCCCCTCTGCTTTTGTGCTGAAATACACATCTTCCCTGGCAATCTCCTTTTGCCCTTTCAGATGCTGAAAATATGTACTTGGTTGCACAAATTGATCAATTAAAACAGCATCAGGTTTGTCTGGAGAAATTTTTCTCAATACATTCAGTATCGCTTGGTTATGCAGCAACGCCTTCATTTTCCCTTGGGTCATGCCGGCCTGTTGTTGAACCACATTGTATTTTTCGTTCTTTAACGTCATCAGACTAAAGGGAATAACATCTTTAATAACTTTGGCAATGGCGATGATTTTTTCATCATTTAACTCCTTCGAATCCTTGACGCCCAGCTCTTTTAATAGGGGAATGTTCTCGCTTTTTACATATGCTGCCACTACTGTAATCGGTCCGAAATAGTCACCTGTCCCCACCTCGTCAGAGCCGATAACAGACAGTTTGTTGAAACCTGCTGGAAGAGTATTTTTTGCCGTATTCTTTGCTTTTGCTGTTGTTCCCGCTCCCGCCGGTTTTTGCTTTTTACCATCAGAAACTCGCCATTTTTCCGCTTCACTTTCGCAGTTTGCTCCTTGAAAAAGAACCTTACCTGATCGATAGGCGGTAATAGAGCAACCAGTTGTCTTGGCAGTAAATATGCTACCAGGCGGATTTTTATCTGTAACCTGTTTGCGATAATAGTTTTTCATTTCCTCAATTTCGTCCTTCTCACAAATTAAAACCACTTGTCCCATTAAATAAACCACCACATTTCTTTTGACTTTTCCGTTTTTTTTGTTCATGTTATGATAAAGAGTAGGATTCTTTGATTGGAGGCAGTAACGTTGGCTAATAAGCAAAAAAATAGAATATCCGTTGATATCTTTGGTACTCAATACGTCATCTTAGGTGCAGAGAGTACAGACCATATCCGGCATGTCGCCTCACTGGTTGACGATAAAATGCGTGAAATCAGTTCTAAGAATCCTGGGCTGGACGTGAGTAAACTAGCAGTTCTTACTGCCATTAATGCAGTTAATGATTATCTGAAAATGAAAGATGAACTGGAACGGCTCCATGCAGCATTACAAAATGAAAAGGGACTGTAATTTATGTTAGATATAGCTATTATTATTTTTCTTGTCTTTGGATTCTTCGTCGGTCTTAAACGAGGCTTTATTTTACAGCTTGTTCATCTAACAAGTTTTATTATCGCATATATCGTTGCCTATTTATACTACAATGAATTAGCGCCAAAACTCGTTTTGTGGATTCCCTACCCCAGCTTTGGAAACGACCCAACGTTGAAAATTTTAACAAACTCTGGTGATATGGAATCAGCTTTTTACCGGGCGATATCCTTTGTGATTCTCTTTTTTGCTGTAAAAATAGTTTTACAAGTAATTGGTTCCATGCTCGATTTCATTGCTCATTTACCAATTATTAAGCAGTTTAATCGCTGGGCAGGGGGAATTTTAGGGTTTTTAGAAGTATATTTGCTGGTGTTTGTTGTCCTGTATATTGGAGCGCTTATGCCAATAGAGCAGTTTCAAACATTATTAGATCAGTCGTTTTTGGCAAGTGCTATTGTCAATGACACACCGATTCTTTCAGAGCAGTTAAAGAATTGGTGGATTGTTAATATAGCTGCGCGAACTTCTCTGTAGCAGAGAAGTTTTTCTATTAAAGGGTAAACTATAATTGTTCAATAAGGCAGGTGGATACCATGACAGTAATTAAAAAAGAAGTAGTTCAATTACTTGAGATGATTGCTACATACTTAGAATTAAAAGGGGAGAATCCTTTTAAGGTGTCGGCTTTTCGGAAGGCGGCAGGCGCGTTAGAAACTGATGAACGCAGTTTAGCAGAAATTGACGACTATACTGCGATTCCCGGGATTGGGAAAGGGACAGCTGCTGTTATCGATGAATACATAAAACAAGGCACATCATCTGTCCTACAGGAATTAAAGCAACAGGTTCCTGCAGGCTTAATCCCACTTCTACAGCTGCCAGGTCTTGGTGGAAAAAAAATCGCCAAGCTCTATAAGGAATTAGGGATTACTGATGTGACCAGTTTACGGGAGGCTTGCAGGAAAAACAAAGTACAAGCTCTTGCTGGTTTCGGAAAGAAGACTGAAGAAAAAATATTAGCGGCCATTGCTAACACAGGAAATAGACCAGAGCGGCTGCCTATCGCTTATATGCTGCCATTAGCAGAACGGATTGAAACAAAACTGTCTAAATTAAATGCTATTGAACGATTTTCTCGCGCTGGAAGTGTAAGAAGGATGCGGGAAACGATTAAAGATCTTGATTTTATCATTGCAACTGTGGATCCGGAGAAGGTACGGGAGCAGCTATTAAACTGGCCGGATATTAAAGAAGTTATCGGCGCCGGTGAAACAAAGGTTTCACTTGTGTTTGCATTAGATTATGATGTTTCCGTTGACTTTCGCTTAGTAAGGCCCGAGGAATTTATTACGACACTGCACCATTTTACTGGTTCAAAAGAACATAACGTTCGGATGCGGCAACTGGCGAAAGAACGCGGTGAAAAAATCAGTGAATATGGTGTTGAAATAGTTGAAATAGGAGAAGTTTTAACTTTTACGTCGGAAGCTGAATTTTTCCATCATTTCGGTTTGCCATATATTCCACCGGAAATCCGTGAAGATGGTAAAGAAGTTGATACATTTACCGCAGATTACGGCTTAATTCAACTATCTGATATTCAAGGAGACCTTCATATGCATACGACTTGGAGTGACGGTGCTCATACTATTGAGGAAATGGTTGAAGCCTGTCGATCCAAAGGTTACCGTTATATGGCAATTACTGATCACTCACAATATTTAAAGGTTGCCAACGGCCTCTCTCGTGAGCGATTGCTACGGCAAAACCAGGAAATAAAGCGGCTTAATGACAAATACGATGATATTCTAATCCTATCAGGTGTAGAGATGGACATATTGCCTGATGGCTCTTTGGATTATGAAGATGACATCTTGGCCGAAATGGATTTTGTTATTGCCTCTATCCATTCTGCATTTTCGCAGTCGAAGGAAAAAATAATGGAAAGGTTAACGACGGCTCTAAAAAACCCCCATGTTGATCTCATTGCCCATCCAACCGGGAGAAAGATTGGCCGCCGCGATGGCTATGAAATTGATATTGACATGCTTATTCAATTGGCGAAGGAAACAAACACTGCCTTAGAATTAAATGCTAATCCGAATCGCTTGGATTTAAAGCCCGAGTACTTGCACAGAGCCCAGGAGGCAGGGGTGAAAATTTTTATTAACACTGATGCGCATAGAAAGGAAACATTATCCCATATGGAAATTGGCGTTTCAGCGGCAAGAAAGGGCTGGCTAAAAAAAACGACGGTGTTAAATGCTCTAGCACCCCATGAATTACTCCAGTTTTTACATAATCGAAAATAAGGAGGGAGAACCTCATGCAAGATAGAGTATTACAAATTTTGGAGTTCACCAAAGTACGGGAACAGGTCGCCGAGTTTGCCGCTTCTCCGCTCGGAAGAGAAAAAATCACAAACTTAGTGCCGTCTACTGAATTTACTGAGGTTGTTAAACTCCAAGCAGAAACAGATGAAGCGGCAGCTGTGCTAAGAATGAAAGGTCATGTACCGCTGTCTGGAATTTTTGATATTCGCGCTCATATTAAGCGCTCCCGCATCGGCGGTGTGTTAAGTCCCCATGAATTGATGCAAATTGCTAGCACCATACATGCGAGCCGGCAGATGAAACGATTCATTGAAGAATTAGATGATGAACGGACAGAGCTACCGCACTTAAAAGCACAAGTAGAACAAATCGTGCCGTTAACAAACCTTGAACAGGACATTAAACAGGCAATAGACGAGAGCGGTGAGGTGTTGGATAGTGCCAGTGAATTGCTGCGCTCGCTGAGGCATCAGCTCCGCTCAAATGAAGCGCGCGTACGGGAAAAATTAGAGAGTATGATTCGCTCTTCCAGTGCTCAGAAAATGTTATCGGATGCGATCATTACCATTCGTAATGATCGGTTTGTCATTCCTGTTAAACAAGAATATCGAGGTCATTACGGCGGAATCATTCATGACCAAAGTTCTTCAGGACAAACACTGTTTATCGAGCCGCAGGTGATTGTCCAGTTAAACAATCAGCTCCAAGATATTCGCGTTAAGGAGCAATTGGAAATAGAGCGGATTCTGTCCGAGCTATCAGCAAAAACGGCGGAATACGAGCATGAACTTGCCATCATTGTAACGGTAATGGGTAACTTAGATTTTATTTTTGCAAAGGCAAGATACAGTAAAAAAATAAAAGCCACGATGCCGTTGATGAATAATGAAGGACGAATTACTTTGTATAAAGCAAGGCACCCGTTAATTCCCGTTGATGAGGTCGTCGCCAATGATATCATGCTAGGTGACAGCTACACGACCATTGTCATCACGGGTCCAAATACGGGAGGGAAAACAGTCACCTTAAAGACGCTTGGACTATGTTCGTTAATGGCGCAAGCTGGTCTGCAAATACCTGCTCAGGATGGTTCAGAATTGGCTGTGTTTCATGCTATCTATGCAGATATCGGTGATGAACAATCGATTGAACAAAGCTTAAGTACGTTTTCATCGCATATGGTCAATATCGTTGAGATTTTAAAAAAAGTTGACAGCAACAGTCTGGTTCTATTTGACGAACTCGGTGCTGGTACTGACCCTCAAGAAGGCGCGGCATTAGCAATTTCAATTTTGGATGAAGTCCACCGCATCGGTGCGAGAGTTGTTGCTACTACACATTATCCGGAATTAAAAGCGTACGGCTATAATCGTGAAGGGGTCTTAAATGCTAGTGTTGAATTTGACGTAGAGACATTAAGTCCAACCTATAAGCTCTTGCTTGGGGTACCAGGGCGAAGCAATGCTTTTGAAATTTCCAAACGGTTAGGTCTCCAGGATTGGATCATTCAACAAGCGCGCTCCCATATTCGTGAAGACACAAATCAGATTGATAACATGATTGCGTCATTAGAAGAAAGTAAACGTCAGGCAGAACGTGCGGAACAGGAAGCTCGAGACTTTTTAAGACAGGCAGAAAAACTGCATAAGGATTTGCAAAAGCAGATGATTGAATTCTACGATAAAAAAGATACGATGATTGAAAAAGCAGCGCAACAAGCAGAAGAAATAGTTGCAGCGGCGAAAAAAGAGGCGGAAGATGTCATTCGGGATCTGCGCAAAATGCGAGTCGAAAAGCATGCTGAAGTTAAAGAACATGAATTAATTGAGGCCAAAAAACGGCTGGAACAGGCAGCACCGGAAGTGCAAAAATCGGCTAAGCTCATTGCAAAGAAAAACCAAAAACACAGGTATATGCCTGGGGATGAGGTAAAGGTAAACACCTTCAACCAAAAAGGAATCTTAGTTGATAAAGTGTCTGAGGATGAGTGGCAAGTTCAAATCGGAATTTTAAAAATGAAGGTTAAAGAAAAAGATATGGAATATATTGGTGTGCAAACAAAAAAACAGGAAACAAGACCGCTTGCAATAGTGAAAGGCAGTGACTCTCATGTTAAACTAGAGTTAGACTTACGTGGAGAGAGATATGAAGATGCACTCCTAAAGGTAGAAAAGTATATTGATGATGCCCTGCTTGCTAGTTATCCGCGTGTTTCGATTATTCATGGAAAAGGTACGGGTGCATTGAGACAAGGTGTACAGGAATATTTACGTAATCATCGTGCGGTAAAGAAGATTCGCTTTGGTGAAGCTGGTGAAGGTGGGACTGGAGTTACTGTTGTTGAATTTAAATAATGTCCGAGGAGACAAGACAATGGACAAGTTTTGGGATAATGAATATATTCAAATCGCAGCCTATTACAGTGTCGTTATTTTGTGTATGATTGTTTTTTTAGCAGTATTTGAATTGGTCACAAAATACAAAAATTGGGAGGAAATTAAAAAAGGGAATGTAGCCGTTGCCTTGGCAACGGGTGGGAAGATCTTTGGCGTAGCAAATATTTTTCGCCATACGATAGAAGAGCATACCTCTCTATTATCGATGATTGGCTGGGGGATTTATGGTTTTTTTCTCTTACTAGTTGGTTATTTTATTTTCGAATTTTTAACACCAAAATTTCGTATAGATGAGGAAATTCAAAATGATAATCGCGCAGTAGGGTTAATTTCGCTAATCATTTCAGTTGGATTATCTTATGTAATTGGCGCTGGGATTTCATAAGGGGAGAGAAATAGTGGAGACGTTAGCTAAAGTATTAATTGGCTTGTGCGGCGTGTTTTTGCTTATTGGTATTGTCTATCTTGTATTTTTAACATAAGTTTATAAGCATTATCGTTCATAATGAAAATCATCGCAGCCTTTATTAGCGGTGATTTTTATTTACAGTAATAATTGTGAATTGTTATTCATTGCATACTGTACTATAATAGGAGTAGTAG
Source organism: Bacillus rubiinfantis (assembly GCA_000752035.1). Lineage (GTDB taxonomy): Bacteria > Bacillota > Bacilli > Bacillales > Cytobacillaceae > Neobacillus > Neobacillus rubiinfantis. The sequence continues at coordinate 197,325 of CCFE01000018.1, forward strand.
TTGGAATTTTTAGAAATATTTGTATAAGGAGGTTTTTATGTGTCGGGATCAATGCCATGGCTGAAGATGTACCCGAAAGAAATTCCCCATACAATTGACTATTCTTCAGAGCCTGTACATTCCTATTTAGAGAGGTCTGCCGAGAAGTTTCCAGAAAAAACCGCGATCCACTTTATGGGAAAGGAGATGAGCTTTAAGGATCTGTACGAGGATGCTAGTAAACTTGCAGGTTATCTACAAACTAAAATGTCAATCAACAAAGGCGATCGGATTGCGATTATGCTTCCCAATAGTCCGCAAGCAGTCATCAGTTACTTTGCTGTTCTGTTCGCTGGAGGGATAGTTGTCCAAACAAACCCATTATATACAGAACGCGAACTAGAGTATCAAATGAAGGATTCTGGAGCAAAGGCGATAATCACTTTAGATATCCTGTATCCCCGAGTAACGAAAGTAATGCCGCAGACGGAATTAGAGCATGTTATCGTTTCAACTATTAAAGACTATTTACCTTTCCCGAAAAATCTTCTTTATCCATTTGTTCAAAAGAAACAATATGGGATGATTGTAAAGGTAAAACACGAGGGGAATTCTCACCTGCTTTCGGAAATAGTAAAAATGAAACCGCTTAAATTAACGAAAATTGCTATCAATCCAGATGAAGACTTAGCATTACTTCAATATACGGGCGGCACAACGGGGTCACCAAAAGGTGTCATGTTGACACATAAGAATCTAATGGCTAATACGACAATGATTGAAGCGTGGGTTTATAAATGTAAGCCAGGGGAAGAGACTGTCCTAGGAATTGTCCCGTTTTTCCATGTCTATGGGATGACATGCTGTATGCTGCTCTCAGTAAAAATGGCATGTAAAATGATATTAATGCCAAAATTTGATGTTTTGGAAACATTAAAGACCATTCATAAGCAAAGACCTACTTTATTTCCTGGTGCCCCAACTATTTATATCGGGTTACTAAACCATCCGGATATACAAAAATATGATTTATCTTCGATTGAGGCTTGTATTAGTGGCTCAGCGCCACTGCCAGTAGATGTACAACAAAAATTCGAAAAAATAACAAACGGTAAGCTTGTTGAAGGCTATGGGTTATCGGAAGCTTCACCTGTTACCCACGCCAACTTCTTATGGGATGTCGAAAAGGTGAAAGGCAGTATTGGGGTACCGTATCCCGATACAGATGCAAAAATTCTTTCGATTGGTCAGGAAGAGCCGCTCCCTCCGGGGGAAATTGGTGAAATTGTCATTAAGGGTCCGCAAATTATGAAGGGTTATTGGAATCGTCCTGATGAAACGGCGGAAGTGTTAAAGGATGGCTGGCTCTACACAGGAGATCTTGGCTACATGGATGAGAACGGGTATTTCTATGTTGTTGACCGCAAGAAGGACATGATTATCGCAGGTGGCTATAATATTTATCCGCGAGAAATAGAGGAAATATTATATGAGCATCCAGATGTAGTTGAAGCAGTTGTGGCTGGAGTACCTGACCCGTATCGCGGAGAAACGGTAAAGGCCTATGTAGTTTTGAAAAAAGGTTCCCAGACTAACTCAGAGGAACTCAACAAATTTGCGAGAAAATATCTTGCGGCATATAAAGTACCAAGATTGTATGAATTTAGAGATGAATTGCCTAAAACCGCTGTGGGGAAAATCTTAAGAAGAACCTTGGTCGAAGAGGAAAAGAGAAAAATCGACGCAGATCATAAAAAGCAAGCTTAAGTCTTTATTTTTTTTTGAAAGCAAGCTTGTCCATACTACTTGCAAGAAAAAGTAAAGCAAATTTCCGCTTGATTTCTTGACAGAAATAAAGATAATAACTATTATAAAAATATGAATGATGATTCATTCATATTTTTTGTGAGTAATATAGTTGTTGATTTTAGCTTCAACAGAAGGCCTTCTCATTTCCTAATTTCAAAGGGGGGAAACCATGAAAAAAACAAAACCAAAGTATATGCAAATTATTGATGCAGCAGTGATTGCTATCGCCGAAAATGGTTATCACCAGGCTCAAGTTTCCAAGATTGCTAAACAAGCCGGTGTAGCTGACGGTACGATTTATCTCTATTTTAAGAATAAGGAAGATATACTTATTTCCCTCTTTGAAGAAAAAATGGGAAGCTTTATTGAAGAAATAGACCAAATGATAGCAGGAAAAGCGACGGCAATGGAGAAGTTATTAATGATGATTGAAGCTCATTTTCAATTGCTTTCGGAAGATCATCATCTAGCCATTGTTACACAGTTGGAGTTACGTCAGTCAAACAAGGATTTACGCTTGAAAATTAATGATATTTTAAAAGGCTACTTAATGGTGATTGATAAAATCTTAATAGAAGGCAAAGAAAATGGAGAATTTTCAAGCAATCTCGATGTCCGGCTTGCACGGCAAATGGTTTTCGGGACAATTGATGAAACGGTGACTTCATGGGTGATGAATGAAGAAAAATATGATTTGAATGCGTTGGCTGGCCCTGTTCATCAGCTTTTAATCAATGGGTTTGGAAATCGCTAGTGTACGGATGAATGGAAGGAGGAGAACTAAAAAATGAAATGTTTGAAATGGGGCAGCAAAGACCAAATTGCCACCATTACAATTCAGCGTCCGCCCGCAAACGCCCTCTCATCACAATTATTAAGAGAACTTTCAACTGTATTGGATGAAATTGAGGCTGAACCGGAGATTCGGGTGCTAATTATTCATGGGGAAGGACGATTTTTCTCAGCGGGAGCAGATATTAAAGAATTTACAACTGTGGACTCTTCACAAGCCTTTGAAAAACTAGGAAGGTTTGGACAAGATTTATTTGACCGAATCGAGAAGTTCCCCAAGCCAATCATTGCGGCCATTCACGGTGCTGCTTTAGGTGGTGGGTTAGAATTGGCTATGGCCTGTCATATCCGTTTGGTTAGTGAGACTGCTAAATTGGGACTTCCAGAGTTGCAGTTAGGCATCATCCCCGGTTTTGCCGGTACACAGCGTCTGCCTAGGTATGTAGGTGTGTCGCGGGCAGCGGAAATGATGTTTACTTCTGAACCAATTACCGGTGTGGAAGCAGTGCAATATGGGTTAGCGAACCACGCCTACCCAGAAGAGGAAGTCTTTGATCAAGCCCATAAGCTGGCGCAAACGATTGCTAAGAAAAGTCCTGTATCTATCAATGCTGTAATTCAGCTGTTAAACTGTGCAAAAACAGAAAATTTCTATGAAGGAATGAAAAAAGAGGCTGAGTTATTTGGCGAGGTCTTTATCTCTCACGATGCTAAAGAGGGAATCCAAGCATTTATTGAAAAAAGACCACCGCATTTTATCGGTGAATAGTCACTCTTTTTTTTAAAATGCTTCAAAAATTTTTACCAATAATTTTCATAATCTTTCAAACTAAAATAAATGTTTGAATTTTTTTAGGAGGGAACCAAGACGATGAACATTTATGTATTGATGAAAAGAACCTTTGACACTGAAGAGAAAATTTCAATCTCTGCTGGAAAAATTAATGAAGATGGCGCTGAATTTATTATAAATCCATATGATGAATATGCGATTGAAGAAGCAATTCAAGTCCGTGACGCTAATGGCGGTGAAGTAACGGTTATCTCAGTAGGAAATGAGGAGGCTGAGAAACAATTACGAACAGCGCTTGCCATGGGAGCTGATAAGGCTGTTTTGATTAATACAGAAGATGATGTTGAGGATGGCGACCAATTTACCACGGCGAAAATTCTTGCTCAATATCTTTCAGATCAAGAAGTTGACTTAATCTTGGGTGGTAACGTGGCAATTGATGGCGGTTCAGGTCAAGTCGGTCCGCGTGTTGCTGAATTATTGGGTATCCCATATATAACAACGATTACGAAACTTGAAATTGACGGAAGCACTGTAACGGTAACTCGTGACGTCGAAGGAGATTCGGAAGTGATCGAGACAAGCCTGCCGTTATTAGTCACTGCACAACAAGGTCTAAATGAGCCGCGTTACCCATCTCTTCCGGGAATTATGAAAGCGAAGAAGAAGCCGTTAGAAGAGTTGGAATTAGATGATTTAGATCTCGAAGAAGACGATGTTGAAGCAAAAACAAAAACAATTGAAATTTATTTGCCGCCGAAAAAGGAAGCAGGCAGAGTTTTATCAGGGGAATTAGGTGATCAAGTGAAAGAACTTGTCCAACTGCTTCATACGGAAGCTAAAGTCGTATAATTATTCTTTTATAAAAATTCGTTTGCAGGGGGTAAACTACTATGTCTAGAAAAGTTTTAGTATTAGGAGAAACTCGTGACGGTTCATTGCGCAATGTAACATTTGAAGCGGTTGCTGCGGCTAAAACAGTAGCAGAAGGTGGAGAAGTTGTAGGGGTTTTAATCGGTGATGTTGTAAACGCTTTAGGTGAAGAGTTAATAAAATATGGTGCAGACCGTGTCGTAGTGGTGGAAGATGCAAAATTAGCTCAATATACTTCCGACGGCTATGCCCAAGCACTATTAGCAGTCATTGACCAAGAACAACCGGAAGGTCTCATTTTTGGACATACTGCACTTGGAAAAGATCTTTCACCGAGAATTGCTGCAAAACTTTCTTCTGGTCTGATTTCAGACGCAACAGCTGTAGAAGCAACAGGCGGAAATATTGTATTCACTCGACCTATTTATTCCGGTAAGGCATTTGAAAGGAAAATTGTGACAGACGGCTTGATTTTTGCAACAGTTCGTCCGAATAATATCGCACCGCTTGAGAAAGACGAATCACGCAGCGGTGAAGTGTCTGCTGTTTCTGTGGAAATTAAAGACCTTCGTACCATTATTAAAGAGGTAGTTAGAAAAGCTACAGAAGGTGTTGACTTAAGTGAAGCAAAAGTAGTTGTTTCCGGCGGCCGTGGTGTGAAGAGTGCAGAGGGATTTGCGCCGCTAAAGGAATTAGCAGATGTACTTGGCGGAGCAGTTGGTGCTTCACGTGGTGCCTGTGATGCAGAATATTGCGATTACTCTCTCCAAATCGGTCAAACAGGTAAAGTCGTTACACCTGATCTGTATATAGCTTGTGGTATCTCCGGTGCCATTCAGCATCTTGCCGGAATGTCCAATTCTAAAGTAATCGTGGCAATCAACAAAGATCCAGAAGCAAATATCTTCAAGGTAGCAGACTATGGGATTGTCGGTGACCTGTTTGAAGTTGTTCCAATGTTATCGGAGGAGTTCAAAAAATTAAAGGTACTGCAATCATAAAATAATAATGTGTTTTGTTTTTTTTGCGAGCGGCTCATCTGCAGCTCGCTTTTTGCATATCAGTTGAAAAATAGGGAAAATTAGTTTCGAAACATATTAATAGCGATAAATAGTAATCGATGGTATACTTTCGTTAGGTTTTGAAGAAATATTTAGGAGGTCCAATTAGATGGCTATTTCACACGTAACAGATCAAAACTTTGCTGCTGAAACAGGCTCAGGCCTTGTTCTTGTTGATTTTTGGGCACCATGGTGCGGCCCATGTAAAATGATTGCTCCTGTTCTCGAAGAACTTGATGCTGAATTAGGTGATAAAGTCAAAATTACTAAGCTTGACGTAGATGAAAATCCACAAACAGCCGCTAATTTTGGTGTTATGAGTATCCCTACATTACTGGTTTTCAAAAATGGGGAAGTGGTTGACAAAGTTGTCGGCTTCCAGCCAAAAGAAGCGTTAGCAGGAGTACTGCAAAAGCATATTTAGATCCAGATCAGGATAAAGCCTTTGCCAGGGAAATCTGGTAAAGGTTTTTTATTTCCCAAAAGATACCCCCTTTCCTTTACAGGAGCTTTCATTTACTATTTTAGAGAGTAATATATTGGCGGAAGGAGTAGCCGGAATGAATGAAACGATAAAACAAAAATTAACTCTTTTGCCAGATCAGCCTGGCTGCTACTTAATGAAAGACCGTCAGGGTACGATCATCTATGTTGGTAAAGCAAAAGTATTAAAGAATCGTGTCCGCTCTTATTTTACCGGCTCACATGACGGAAAAACATTGCGGCTTGTTAATGAAATCGAAGACTTTGAGTATATTGTGACCTCCTCTAATATCGAAGCACTGTTGCTGGAACTAAATCTCATTAAAAAATTCGATCCAAAATATAATGTCATGCTGAAGGATGACAAAACGTATCCATTCATAAAGCTCACTGCGGAAAGACATCCCAAACTTATCATCACGAGAAAGGTCAAAAAAGATAAGGGAAAATACTTTGGACCATACCCAAATGTCGGTGCAGCTAATGAAACAAAAAAACTATTAGATAGAATCTATCCGCTCCGTAAATGTGCGACACTGCCTGATCGTGTCTGTTTGTATTATCATTTAGGACAGTGCCTGGCACCATGTGTCAATGAGGTAAGCGAGGAACAATATAAACAAATAACCGATGAAATTACTCGGTTTCTAAATGGTGGCTACAAAGAGATAAAGAAAGAATTGACAGAGAAAATGACTGCAGCCGCTGAGGAACTGGATTTTGAACGAGCCAAGGAGTTTCGCGACAAAATTCACCATATTGAAACGATTATGGAAAAGCAGAAGATTACCATGACAGACTTCACCGATCGTGATGTATTTGGTTATGCAGTTGATAAAGGCTGGATGTGTGTCCAAGTTTTTTTTATCCGCCAGGGAAAAATGATTGAACGGGATGTTTCGATGTTTCCTATCTATAACGAGCCAGAAGAAGAAATTTTAACCTTTCTCGGACGATTTTATCAGCAGCCAAATCATTTTAAACCAAAGGAAATTCTTGTACAGAATGATGTCGATGTCACAATGGTAGAAGAACTGCTTGCAGTGAGGGTATTACAGCCGCAGCGCGGTCAAAAAAAGGACCTTGTCAAAATGGCAATCAAAAATGCCAAAATTGCCTTAAATGAGAAGTTTTCACTAATTGAAAAAGATGAGGAACGTACCATTAAGGCAGTTGAAACTCTAGGTAATCTACTCGGCATTTATACGCCGCATCGGATTGAAACCTTCGATAATTCCAACATTCAAGGAACGAATCCGGTATCAGCAATGGTTGTGTTTAGTGATGGGAAAGCGAATAAACGTGAATATCGGAAGTATAAGATTAAATCAGTTCAAGGACCAGATGATTATGAATCAATGAGGGAAGTTACAAGAAGAAGATATTCTCGAGCATTAAAAGACAATCTGCCCCTGCCTGATTTAATTATCATTGATGGTGGTAAAGGTCATGTTGAAGCAGTCAGGGATGTATTGGAGAATGAATTAGGCCTTGATATTCCGTTGGCAGGATTGGTGAAGGATGAAAAGCATAGGACATCGCAACTCTTGTTTGGAAATCCGCTTGAAATAGTGCCCCTAGCAAGAAACAGTCAGGAATTTTATTTGCTGCAAAGAATCCAAGATGAAGTCCATCGGTTTGCGATCACATTTCATCGGCAAATTCGCAGTAAAAGTGCCTTTCATTCTTTATTAGATGATATTCCTGGTATTGGTGAAAAACGAAAAAAACAATTGCTTAAACATTTTGGATCAGTGAAAAAGATGAAGGAAGCAGGTCTAGAGGAATTTAGGGCCATTGGCTTGCCGCAAAAAGTTGCGGAAGAATTAATGCAAAAATTACAGAATTAGTGATTGTCAGAAAAATATGGCTATGCTATAATGAGTGAAAATTTAATTTACTATCACTTTAATGCGTTAAAAGTGAAGGTAGAGGTGCGAACTTCAATAGTACAGGTTCGGAGAAGGATGAGCTTCAAGGAAGAGCCTGGAAAGGGACGTTCGCCGAAGTGAGGAAAGCCTCATTGCTTTCTTTGCTGGTCCTGTGTTGAAAAAATACCGGATTGTCAAGACAAGACGTCTTGGAGAGCTATCTTTTCATTGTCTGCACAGGATTTATTTTTTTCGTGTGTTTATTGAGCAATGGGATAATCTCTCATTGCTTTTTATTTTGCTGAAAGAAGGGGAGAAAATGGGGATTATTGTCCAAAAGTTTGGGGGAACCTCCGTTGGGAGCACAGAGCGCATAGTGAATGTGGCCGAGCGCGTAAAAGAGGAAACAGATAAAGGAAACCATGTGGTTGTTGTCGTATCGGCAATGGGAAAAACAACAGACCAGTTAGTAAATATGGCGAAAGAAATCACCACAATTCCAAGTAAACGGGAAATGGATATGCTGCTTTCTACCGGGGAGCAAGTGACGATTTCTTTGCTTTCAATGGCATTGCAAGAGAAAGGAATACAGACAGTTTCCTATACAGGATGGCAAGCAGGAATTATAACAGAGCCTGTGCATGGAAATGCGAGAATCATCAAGATTAATACGGAAGCGCTAGAGGAGCAGCTTAAGGCAGGCAAGGTTATTATTGTCGCTGGCTTTCAAGGAATTACTGAAAATGGCGAAATCACAACACTAGGACGTGGTGGTTCTGATACAACAGCAGTCGCATTAGCGGCTGCACTAAAGGCAGATAAATGCGATATATACACTGATGTTACCGGTGTGTTTACCACTGATCCAAGATATGTGAAAAAGGCCCGTAAATTATTATCAGTTTCATATGATGAAATGCTTGAGCTTGCCAATTTAGGGGCTGGTGTATTGCATCCAAGGGCAGTAGAGTTTGCAAAAAATTACCAAGTGCGGCTTGAGGTTCGCTCAAGTATGGAGAGAGTGAACGGTACAATAATTGAGGGGGAAGCAACATTGGAACAAAATTTAGTTGTTAGAGGGGTCGCTTTCGAAGACGAAATTACGAAAGTTACGGTATTGGGATTACAAAATTCATTAACAAGTTTATCGACTATTTTTACTACGTTAGCGCAAAATCAAATTAACGTCGACATTATTATTCAAAGCACAACTGAAGCGGGAACAGCGAATCTTTCGTTTTCGATACATACCGATGATTGGCTGGAAACATTGAATGTCCTTGAAGACCATAAGGAAAAGCTAGGATATGAGCAGCTCGATGCGGAAAATAAATTAGCAAAAGTATCCATTGTTGGTTCAGGAATGATTTCAAATCCGGGTGTTGCTGCCAAAATGTTTGAAGTTCTAGCTGCTAACAATATTGCGGTGAAAATGGTGAGCACGTCCGAAATTAAAGTTTCAGCAGTTGTAGAGGAACGCTACATGCAAAAAGCAGTGGAAGTGTTACACGACGCCTTCGAACTTGATGCTCTCGGTGTTCATTAAAAAGCAAGGATGGCAGGCATCAGTTGCCTGCCATCCTTATAAGGAATCATTATGGTCCCATTTCACGGTAAAGGTGACGGTGTTTGCCTTTTTGATGGGGTGTTCAAAGGTTTCGGTCATGACTTGTTTTTGTGCTTGAATTTGTTGTGCTAGAAAACCTGCTTCTAATTGAAAAAAATGCTCTGCCTTTTTTTTGACACGTGAAACAATAAGCGGGCTTTTTAACTCAAATTCAAGTTCATTTTTTGTTTCTTTTTTCAAAGTTAGCTGTCCCCATGAGGCCTTATCGAAAAAATCAACTATTTTATCAAAGTCCTCCAATGGGAATTTGCGGGCAAGCTGCTTACCAGCCCAATATAATATTTCAGGGGTGTCCTGACCAAGTATTTCCGGCAGCAGAATTTCCCGGATTAATTCATAGCCAAACATGGATATGGATTTCGATTCATTGTCTGAAACTAATTGATTTACAGCAGTCGTTTCTTTCACAAGTTTCCCCTCTTTTCTACCATTCTATTATATACAATTCGGGTAAAGTTTCATTACTGTTTTTTAAAATGTAAGAATGAAAACGCTGTTAATTTCAAAGTTATTGTTGATAATACTTTAATATCCCCAATTTAGAAACTGGAGCAGCTAAAAAATATTGGTAATTATATTGAAGCACGTTGCTTGTTGTAAATAAAAAACAAATTTCAACAGACTAAATATTTATAATATTTCTTTTTATAAGTAAAGAATCATGTATCCGTTTCCTTGACGCTCTATGATGTTGGGAGTAAAATGAACATGTCACATAATTGTCACATTGATGCTAAGTTTTTTAAGGGGATAAGATAGGCGGAAAACTTAACATCATGGAAAAAACAAAGGGGGTTCTTTACATTAATGGCGGGTAATCGCGAGTTTTTTAATCGGAGATTGCATTCATTGCTCGGGGTTATTCCAATTGGAATATTCCTGTTGCAGCATCTTACTGTCAACCACTTTGCTACAGGTGGAAGTGAATCTTTTAATAAGGCAGCTGATTTCATGGCAAATCTACCATTTCGTTATGTGCTAGAGATTGTCATCATCTTCCTGCCGATTCTGTATCATGCAATTTACGGTTTGTATATTGCATTTACAGCAAAAAACAATATTAGTAGTTTTAGTTTATTTAGAAACTGGATGTTTATTTTACAGCGGATTACAGGTGTTATTACGCTTATTTTTATCGCGTGGCATGTCTGGGAAACACGCTTAGCCAATGCACTATATGGAACCGACGTAAATTTCCAAATGATGCATGAGATTCTATCATCTCCAGTTATGTTTGGTTTTTATCTGATCGGTATTATTTCTGCTATTTTTCATTTTTCCAATGGTTTATGGTCATTTATGGTGACTTGGGGTTTAACGATTTCTCCACGTTCACAGGTGATTACTACATACGTGACGATGATTGTTTTTGTTGCTCTCTCCATTGTTGGAGTACGGACAATGTTTGCTTTCATTTAATTTAATACTAACTTTTACATCTTTATAATCAGACAAATATCGGAAATAGAATTAGGAGTGAATTACCAATGAGTAAAGGTAAGGTGATCGTAGTCGGCGGTGGCTTAGCTGGCTTAATGGCAGCGATAAAAGTTGCAGAACATGGAACACCTGTTGAATTGTTTTCACTTGTCCCGGTTAAACGCTCTCACTCTGTTTGTGCCCAAGGTGGAATTAATGGAGCGGTAAATACAAAAGGTGAAGGTGACTCACCGTGGATTCACTTTGATGATACAGTTTATGGCGGGGACTTCCTGGCTAATCAGCCACCAGTTAAAGCAATGTGTGATGCTGCACCGGGAATTATTAATTTATTTGATCGTATGGGGGTTATGTTTAACCGAACTCCTGAAGGACTGCTTGATTTCCGACGCTTTGGCGGGACACAACATCACCGTACTGCATTTGCGGGAGCAACAACAGGTCAACAGTTGCTCTATGCATTGGACGAACAGGTTCGACGCCACGAGGTAGCGGGACTTGTGACAAAGTATGAAGGCTGGGAATTTCTTGGCGCTATAATTGATGAAGAAGGTATATGCCGTGGTGTTGTCGCTCAAGATCTAAAAACAATGGAAATTAAATCATTTGCTGCTGATGCAGTCATCATGGCAACCGGCGGCCCGGGGATAATTTTTGGAAAATCAACTAACTCGGTCATCAATACAGGCTCTGCTGCTTCTATTGTCTATCAACAAGGCGCCTATTATGCAAATGGCGAAATGATTCAGATCCACCCTACAGCTATTCCTGGTGATGATAAATTGCGTTTAATGAGCGAATCAGCACGTGGTGAAGGTGGCCGTGTATGGACGTATAAGGATGGTAAACCATGGTATTTCTTAGAGGAAAAATATCCGGCATATGGAAATCTTGTACCGCGTGATATTGCTACAAGGGAAATTTTCCATGTCTGTGTTGACATGAAGCTAGGAATAAATGGCGAAAACATGGTTTATCTTGATTTATCACATAAAGACCCGCATGAGTTGGACGTTAAATTGGGCGGTATTATTGAAATCTATGAAAAATTTGTCGGTGATGATCCGCGTAAAGTTCCGATGAAGATTTTCCCTGCTGTCCATTACTCCATGGGCGGTCTATGGGTAGATTACGATCAAATGACCAATATTCCTGGACTGTTTGCTGCTGGGGAATGTGATTATTCGCAGTATGGAGCCAACCGTCTAGGTGCTAATTCCTTACTTTCTGCCGTATATGGCGGTATGGTTGCCGGTCCAAACGCAGTCGACTATATCAATGGTCTTGAAAAGAGTTCCGACGCTGTTTCTTCAACAGTGTTTGACCGTCATGTTAAAGAGCAAGAGGAAAAATGGAATGGGATAATGTCCTTGAACGGAACGGAAAACGCCTATGTTCTTCATAAAGAGCTTGGAGAGTGGATGACAGATAATGTGACTGTTGTCCGCTATAATGATAGATTGCTAAAGACAGATGCAAAAATTCAAGAGCTATTAGAACGTTATCAAAATATTAATATAAATGATACTGCTAAATGGAGTAACCAAGGTGCAACTTTCACCCGCCAATTAGAAAATATGTTACAATTAGCACGCGTTATTACACTAGGAGCTTACAATCGGAATGAGAGCCGCGGTGCTCATTATAAGCCTGATTTCCCTAAACGTGATGACGAGAACTTCTTAAAAACAACGATGGCAAAATTTGTTGATTCCAGCTCTGCTCCCGCTTTCCATTATGAGGATATTGATGTTTCCTTAATTAAGCCGCGAGAGCGCGATTATACGAAGAAGCACTAGAAGAAAGGGGAGTAGGAAAAATTGGCAGAAACTAAACTAGTAAAATTTATTATCACCCGTCAGGATCATCCGGAAACTGCTCCTTATGAGGAGGAATTTGAGGTTCCCTATCGTCCAAATATGAATGTCATTTCGGCGTTGATGGAAATTCGCAGAAATCCTGTGAATACTAAAGGGCAAGCTACTGCTCCGGTTACTTGGGAAATGAACTGTCTTGAGGAAGTATGTGGTGCCTGCTCGATGATTATCAACGGAAAGCCGCGTCAAGCATGTTCGGCACTGATTGATAAACTGGAGCAGCCAATTCGTCTGGCGCCAATGAAGACGTTTCCGGTTGTTCGTGACTTGCAGATTGACCGCAGCAGGATGTTTGATTCATTAAAGAAAGTAAAAGCATGGATTCCAATTGATGGAACGTATGATTTAGGACCGGGGCCGCGTATGCCTGAATCGAAGCGGCAATGGGCCTACGAATTATCTAAATGTATGACTTGCGGTGTCTGCTTGGAGGCATGTCCTAATGTTAACAGCAAATCTAACTTTATGGGTCCTGCTGTATTTAACCAAGTGCGTTTATTTAATACTCATCCAACTGGAGCAATGAATAAAGCCGAACGCCTCAATGCTTTTATGGAAGACGGCGGAATGCAAGGCTGTGGTAATTCGCAAAACTGTGTTCAAGCGTGTCCGAAAGGAATTCCGATTACCACTTCGATTGCTGCTGTGAACCGTGCTGCTACACTACAATCTTTTAAGAACTTCTTTGGAAGTGACAGAGCATAACAGAGAAACCTTCTTTTCCTTCTTCAATGGAAAGGGAGGTTTTTCTTTTTTGCCAATTAGTTCCTTGTTATAATGGTAATAAGGACCTTAAAGGAATGGTAACTATATAATGTTAAAAAAGTTTTCAAGTTTATTGATACTAGCTGGAGTAGTAATTTGTGGCCTTGGGTTATGGCAATGGGCTGACGTGAAAATAAAAACGAATGCTTCGTTACAAGATGCGAAGAAGATTGTAGTAAACCAGCAAATTAGTAAAGACGGACAGCAACATAAACAAAAGAATAAGCCGCTTATGGGAGATACAGTTGGGCTTTTAGTAATTCCCAGAATATCTGCAGAGCTGGCAATTATCGAAGGGACCGACCCTGATGATTTAGCAAAAGGTGTCGGTCATTATAAAGGTTCGTACTTTCCAGGTGATAAAGGACAAATCGTCTTGTCTGGACATAGGGATACTGTATTTCGCCACCTAGGCGAACTAAAAATTGGTGATGTCTTAACAATTCAAATGTCCTATGGAGATTTTGTTTATGAAATCACTCATACAAAGATTGTTCAAGCAGACGATACGAGTACCATTACGTTGCAGCATAAGGAAGAAGAGCTGTTATTAACCACCTGTTATCCATTTAGTTATGTTGGAAATGCACCAAAACGCTATATTATCTATGCAAAAAGTAAATAAGCTTAATTATCCATTTCTTCCCGCCTTAACGGGCAGTAAGCCCCCCGCCTCACGATTATGAGTCTATAAGGAATCTAGGTGGGGGATCAACTGCCCGTAAAGGTCCGATTGGTTCAACTAACCATCAGTGATGAAGAACCCCCCCACTGATGGAAGTTTCACTTTATCGTAGACCCTTTTGTCTATTTTTTTAATTTTCCTTGCTCTCACAGTAAATACTGTCACTACAGTTGAACAGTAATCATATGATATGGTGACTAAATATATACCCACCCCCGGTGCATAACTGGCGAAGGCAAGGAGGGTTACAATACTTGAAGGAGAATGAATATACTCACAAGCCATTACTCACCAAACGAGAAAGAGAAGTATTCGAACTGTTAGTACAAGACAAAACAACAAAAGAAATCGCTGGTGAATTATTTATAAGCGAAAAGACGGTTCGAAATCATATTTCGAATGCCATGCGTAGTAATTGCAAACTGAACTAAACCTTGATATATCAGGGTTTCGTAATTAAGTGAAATTTTGTTGGGTCGTCCCTCAATGGCACAGGCATATAGTGTCTTGAGGTGATGCAGCATGAGCCAGTCGTCTTCTCCGTTGAAGTTGGGTAAGGAAACATATGGTACGGTAAAGTTAGAAGCAGCCTTTCTCAAAGCATTCGAATTTTATTTTGGTAAAATTAAAAATCTAAACAAAAGTCTTCCTCTATCTAGTGATGACATGGAAAACGACAACCAATAGGAGATGTTACGGTTATAGCTAAAAGCCTGAGGAGATTCCTTCCTCAAGTTTTTATTTTTATCTGCCCAGCACGTAACATTTGGTATAGGTGCAAAAGCTTCTAAAAATGAAACCGTTGACAGGAATGTTAATGAAATTATTGATTCTAGGTCTTATTGCTACTACAAAATATGTTTAATAAAGAAGATTCCAGCTCAGGGTGAAAATAAACTAGGCTCTTCTGTTATTAGTTTTTCGCAATTGGGATTATAACTAATGTCCTTATTCTGACCTTATTTTTGTCCTCATTTTGTCCTGATTAAGTTTAAAAAGGTAAATTGTCGGATATTAAACGCAAATTATTGTCCTTATTCTGTCCGTATTTTTGTCCTTATTCTCTGTCTAAAACGTAATTTGCGCCAGGTCCTCTTCCAACAACCCTTACCCCCTCGTCATAAAGGGATTTCATTAATCGCTGAACTTGTTTTTGGTCTAATCCTGTCATTGTACGAATTTCTTTATTTCGGAGCGGCCGGTCTTTTAATATGGATAATATTCTTATCTTTATAGCCTCGGCATCTAATGTGGCTTGCCGTTCGTATGCCATATCTCCTTTTAATTGTGCAGAAGCTTCTTTTGATAATGTATAGTAACGCCCTCTTCCGCGTCCAATTGCCTCAATAAGCTTCATTTCAATTGATAACTTACTTAGAACCTCTCTTGCTTGTTCCTGGTTTCGTTGGGTAGCTTCAGCAGCCGTTGCGGTATCAATTTCACCATGACGCAATAAATATTGCAAAATAAGAAGGTGGTCTGTATCCAAATGGAAGCCCCTATTTGTCATCGCAGTTACAAAACTTTTGAATCCGTCATTTAACGGGGATGCAATAAAGGTTAATTCAATATGATTTCCGACCTCGCGATAGACCGGTGGTTCTTTTCCCTCAATAAGTAAAGAGCGATAAATACGCGGTACACCTAAATTGGAACGATTCACGAACTTTAATTTATCAAGCAGGTCCATTAAATGGCTATTTCTTGTAACAGAAGGATGGTGCAATATATTTTGCGGCGTTATTCCGCCAATAAATTCTCCTGGATTTGTAATGATTAATTTATCTCTGTATTGCTTTAACATAACTGAGCCAAGCATGCGGTAATCACGGTGTCCGAAAGCATTTAATAAAGCTTCACGCAATGCTAATACGGGATAGGTATGGAATTCTGGATGAATTAAACCGGACTGAATCGTCACTAACGGATTATCTTAGGCAATATATCTTTCTAATTCATAGAGAGCAATAGGAATAGCTTGATTGCCATCTTCTTTAATAATATAATCTGTATCGCTAACCATTTTCCTATAACCCCAACTGTATTGAGGAATCAGCCTAGTAATCGCATCAGTTTTACCAACAAGTAATAAAGCTCCTTTTGTTAAATAATCATTTTTTAACGCACCAACAGATACAAGTAGGTCTTCATCATTCATTTGCTGAAGCAGTTCGGGGGCCCGCTGTTCGACTAAAATCTCGCGGATTTTTTCCATGGCTGAAGGAGAAAAGAGCTTTTTCCAGTCTTCGTATATAACTTCCGCGGTAAAATCTTGCTCTGAAGTAGTTGAAACCATTTGCCTCCTTAGCGTTCCTGTGAAAGGAATACAATCCTTTCCCTGGCGGATGGTTGCTGCTCCATCGGTTGTTGTATATGGCGGCATGCCAGGGAATACATGCATGATTAGCAGCTTTCCCGTTCCATATGGCACATCGATGTAATCAAAATGTGGTGTCAGATGAGGCTCCGTTTTTTCGTATATTCGCTTGGAAATGGCGTATAAATCCAAGTTGGCAGGAACTCCTTTAATTGCATTGTTCCTGCCATTTTTCTTATCTGCAACGCCGAAAATAACACTCCCACCGCCACCATTAGCCATGCACACTGCCATCTTAATCATTAGCTTTATATTGTCGTCGAAACTTCGTTGAATCCACTCCTTAAAGTCAATGTCCTGACCTTCTAAATCGTCAGCAATTCTATTGTTGTCTAACTCATTTAGCAGCGAAATAATTTCAGAAGTAGCTTTCATCATCCACCCTTCCTCCCCAAATTCCATCACTATATTCTAGTATATATTTTTAGATATCATTGTAAAAAAATCCTATTATTTATTGAAAATTATTATAACCTAACCGTTTAAGAAAGTAATCTCGAGTACGCCTTGAATTTATTGTCAAATTTTTTTGAGAGATTGTAATTTTCGTGAACGGCTTCTTCTGAAAAATGGGCTGAACAGGAAAAGGAAATAAGACAAGACTTTTAGTAAGGAGAAATGGATTAAAAAAGTCAACCCAGTTATTCGAGGAAAAGTGAACTACTTTCTCACCATACATGAAACAGTTGAGGGAGTGACGGATAAGAGGATTTGTTGCATATAGCTAGCTTCGTAGAAATACAGTGTTACAAAGAAGGTGAAAGTTTATGCAACCGTATGCCGTTTATGTTCGGGTATCAACAGATAGAGATGAACAAGTCTCATCGGTTGAAAACCAAATGGATATTTGTCGGAACTGGCTAGAGAGAAATGGGTTCATTTGGGATCAAGAATGTGTTTATAAAGACGAGGGCATTAGTGGAACACTGTTTGTCGACCGGCCGGCTATACAATTAATACTTGAGAAAGCGAAGCAGAAGAAAATTGAAGCTATTATCTTTAAATCTATTTCTCGTTTAGCCCGTGACTTAAAGGATTCGCTGGAACTTCGCGAAGTATTTTTAGCACATGGAGTTCGGATTATTTCTGTTGAAGAAGGGTATGACTCAAACAAAGCTGGAAAAAATGATATGGCATTTGAGTTATGGTCTTTGTTCGCCGCTCAATATAGTCGGACATTATCCTCAAGTATCAGTGCTGCCTTAGCAGCAAAAGTGAGACGTGGAGAGCATATAGGGAAAATCCCTTACGGTTATAACCGTGTGGAACAAAAGCTGGAAATAAAGGAGGAAGAGGCCAGGATTGTCCGGCAAATGTATAAATGGTATAACGAGGGTTGGGGTTTCAAGAAGATTTCTAACGAATTAAACAAATTAGGAATAAAGCCAAAAAACAATAAGGTATGGCAACTAACGTCTGTTCAGCGGTTGATACGAAATACCATTTATAAAGGGACTTTCATTTTAAATCAATATACAAATGTGAAGATTGGAGGAAAGAAAAAGCAAATTAGAAATCCACCAGAAAAATGGCTGGTTTTTGAAAATCACCATCCTGCTATAGTGGATAATGAAACATGGAAAAAGGCTAATAAAGAACATTTTCAGTCTAATAAAGTCCGGATTACACCTTGGAACGAATTTCGATATCTTGCAAAGTGTTCAGAATGTGGGTCAAATATGGTTATCGTTCAGTCATATAAAAAAAATAAACAGGGTGAACGAATTGAGTGGAAGTATTTAAAGTGCTCTCAATATCGCAGAGCAGGAACTCATGGCTGTGTAAACCATATACCGATAAGATATGAGGATTTTAGAGAATTTATCCTCAACTTGCTAATGAAGAAAGGTGAATCGGTTTTATTAAATCTACAAATAAATTTGGAAAATGACCTGGTAGAACAAGAACGTAAGCTTCAACAAATGGTAAAACAAAATGAACAACGAAAAAAGAATTTGCTCGATTTATATTTGGATGGTTTAATCGGCAAGGAAGAATTTGAAAAGAAGCGTTCAGAAATAGATACCATCATTTCCAAGACCAATAATCAATTGTTTGTGATTCAAAAAGCGGAAACGATTGAAACGAATGTTCAAAGTGTTAAAGATGCCTTTAAGGAGCTAAGTAATCAGAATCAGGATTTATTCGATGTTTTTCAAACATTAATTGAGGAAATAATCATTCACCCTGATGGAATTGTCGACCTAAAATACACATTCGAAGAACCAGAGTAAAATGTAATATCGACTTTATCAATTGAACTGTGACTTTTCAAAAGGCATGGAATAGCTTTGTTGATTTGGTTTGCAAACACTACACATCACAAATGCCATGCAAAAGCTTGGTGTTAAGGGGCGATCACAGGCAGTTGTAGAACTCCTTCGTATGGGAGAGCTAGAACTTTAAACATGACCGGCATCCATTTTGGACGCCGGTTCATGCTTTATATCCTTCGTTATTAGCTTAGTATCCATCATACATATGGAATTTTACTAGTTTTGCTTGAATTTTATTTAGAAAAAGTAGAAAATAAGGACAAGCTAAATTTACGTTAAAGAGAAGCCTGTAGCGGGAGAGTGAACGAAATGAGCCACGAAAATTCTCGGAAAATTGAACAGGATATTGTTGCAATTGTTGAAAAAGATTTACGCTATATTTCTGGCATTATCAAGCAAAAGGGCAGAGAGATGCTGACTCATTATAAAATCACGCCGCCCCAATTTATTGCCCTCCAGTGGCTGTTTGAAGAAGGAGATATGACAATTGGGGAATTATCTAATAGAATGTTTTTGGCGTGCAGCACTACGACAGATTTAGTTGATAGAATGGAGAAAAACCACTTAGTACAACGGGTTAAAGATCCACATGACCGTCGCGTTGTCCAAATTCACATGCTGCAAGAAGGAAAGAGAATCATTGATGAAGTTATCAAAAAGCGACAGTTATATTTAGAAGAAGTGTTAAAAGACTTTTCGACTGAAGAAATTAAATTTTTTCAACGGTGTTTGGAAAAACTTCATCATGAAATGCGTGACAGCTAAAATTAAAAGAAAAGGATTCATACTAAAAATTAGTTTTCCTTTTGGCTAAAAATGAGGCGAGAAAATTTGAAACAAGCTATTGGTGTTATTGATTCCGGTGTCGGCGGGTTAACGGTTGCTAAGGAGATAATGCGACAGCTTCCACATGAAAAAATTATCTATTTGGGAGACACTGCTCGATGTCCCTATGGTCCGCGAACGACAAAGGAAGTTAGACGTTTTACATGGGATATGACGAATTTTTTATTAAAGAAAAATATTAAGATGCTTGTTATTGCCTGCAATACAGCAACGGCAGCGGCACTTGATGACATACGGAAAGAACTATCAATTCCTGTTCTTGGGGTGATTAACCCCGGCGCTAGGGCAGCTGTGAAGATAACCAAAAATTATCGGGTCGGGGTCATTGGCACAGAAGGAACAGTCAAAAGCGGTGCATACGAAAGAGCATTAAAATCATTAAACAGCCGTCTATCCATTAAAAGTCAAGCATGTCCAAAATTTGTTCCTTTGGTTGAAAGTGGTGAATACGAGGGGGAAATTGCTGAAAGAATAGTCCGTGATTCATTGAAACCACTATTAGGACAGCATTTGGACACCTTAATTTTAGGTTGTACGCATTATCCTTTACTGGAAACCCTCATTCAAAAAGAAATGGGTGAAACCGTTAAAGTCATTAGTTCGGGCGATGAAACAGCCCGAGAGGTAAGTGCAATCCTTGAATATAATGGACAATACAATTCTGAAGAAAACGAACCGGTTCATGAATTTTATACATCCGGGTCATCGTGGATGTTTTCAAAAATTGCATCACAGTGGCTTGGTCCTCTTTTTCTGGATCATGTAGTCAAAAAAATTAAACTGTAAACGACTTCCATCTTTTTAAAGTTGGGGTCTTTTTTTGTTATAGATATTTTTTTCTTCTTAATGTCGGTCTATTTTTCTCATAGGCTCGTATACATATTAGTACAAACTGTCTTCTGGGGGGAAAAATATGGCTAAAAAGAAAGCGAAGATTATCGGATATACGGTCCTCACTTCCACGTTTCTTCTATCCGGCTGCGGCTTGTTAGGGGGAGAAACAAAGCAAAAAATTGATCCGCCAAAAACGGTATCCGTCTCTAAAGAACAGGATAAAAAACAAGCTGCTGAAGAAAATACAAAGTCAATTAAAACAGAACTTTACCTAATTGATAAAAATGGTTATGTTGTCCCACAAACTCTTAATCTACAACCGACTAAATCAGTAGCAAAACAGGCCCTTGAACACTTAGTCGTTAATGGCCCGGTCTCTGAACTGCTTCCGAATGATTTCAGAGCTGTAATTCCTGAGGAAACCGATATTTCCGTTGATATTCAAGATGGGGTAGCTACGGTAGATTTTTCGAAGGAATTTAAAAATTATCAACCGGAAGATGAGATGAAGATCCTTCAATCGGTTACTTGGACATTAACTCAATTTGATAATGTCGGCTCTGTTAAACTGTCAATGAATGGTCATCCATTAACAAAGATGCCTGTTAAGGGCACTCCGATTGGCGATAATCTGACAAGAGCTTCTGGTATAAATATCGATACAACTGATGTTGTCGATATTACTAATACAAAGCCGGTTACAGTGTATTTCATCGGTGGTGAAGAGGGCTCATATTATTATGTTCCAGTAACACGCAGGGTTAGTAACAATGATCAGGAGATGATTACAGCTGCAGTAAACGAACTGGTTAAAGGGCCAAGCGAAAAATCTAATCTTGTATCTGATTTTGCGCCGGATGTTAAGTTATTAGATTCGCCGAAATATGAGAACGGAAAAGTTACCCTAAACTTTAATGAAAATCTCTATAATAGCTTTAAAGAAAAGGAAGTTTCCCAGCACTTGCTCGACTCATTGGTTTTAACCTTAACAGAGCAAAAAGGTGTTGAAAAGGTAGCAGTGCAGGTGAAAGGGAATGCTGAACTAAAAAATGACCAAGGAAAGAAACTTACTGAACCAGTAACTCGACCAGAAAAAGTCAATACAGGTAGTTTTTAAAAAAAATTTTTTTGTTATACTATATATTGGACACTAAGGAGGTTGGCTTCTATGCCGCCTCTTTCTTAATTTATTATCATATATAGTTGAAATAAAGGAGGAGTCATGATGCGTGTCGATGGCAGAGAAGCACTTCAATTAAGACCGATACATATTGAAACTAATTATTTAATTCATCCTGAGGGATCTGTCCTAATAACTGTAGGTAATACAAGGGTGATTTGTTCAGCCAGTATTGAGGACCGCGTACCGCCGTTTATGAGAGGAGAAGGAAAGGGCTGGATTACGGCTGAATATGCAATGCTTCCGCGTGCAACTGAGACGAGGAATATCCGTGAATCATCAAAGGGTAAGGTTTCTGGCAGGACAATGGAGATTCAACGCCTGATTGGCAGGGCTTTAAGGGCAGTCGTTGATCTTGGCGCGATTGGTGAACGGACAGTTTGGATTGATTGTGATGTCATACAGGCAGATGGTGGCACTAGAACAGCCTCAATAACAGGGGCGTTTGTGGCAATGGCCTTGGCATTACATCGATTAACAGAAAAGAAATCATTACCAAGATACCCAATCCTCGATTATTTAGCGGCCACAAGTGTCGGTGTTTTACCCAATAATCAAACTGTACTTGACCTGAATTATGCAGAGGATTCTAAAGCATATGTTGATATGAATATCGTCATGACAGGTAAGGGTGAATTTGTTGAATTGCAGGGAACGGGAGAAGAAGCTACTTTTTCATATAGTCAGCTGCAAAGCTTGCTCCAGGCTGGCCAAGAAGGGATCACTCAGTTATTTGAGTACCAAAAAACAGCCCTTGGAGATGAAATCGTAACAAAAATTAACGCACAAAAAAGATAGACTTACTAATCAAAGGGGAGCTTATAATGAAGGAAATCATTATTGCGACAAAAAATCGCGGAAAAGCCAAGGAATTTGAACAAATTTTTTCACCAAGAGGAATTGCGGTTCGTACTTTGCTAGATTATCCGCAACTCCCTGAAGTGGAAGAGACAGGAACAACTTTTGAAGAAAATGCAATCTTAAAAGCTGAAACGATTTCAGCTGATTTAAAGCAGCCCGTTATTGGTGATGATTCAGGACTAGTTATCGATGCCTTAAACGGCAGGCCGGGAATATATTCGGCGCGCTATGCAGGCGAACCGAAGGACGATGAAAAAAATATCGATAAAGTGCTGGCAGAATTAAAGGAAGTCCCCGAGGAAAACAGGACAGCAAGGTTTTACTGTGCGCTTGCAGTTGCGATTCCGGGACAAGAAACATTTACAGTGTCAGGTACTTGTGAAGGACAAATCCTAGAGGAAAGAAAAGGCTCAAACGGCTTTGGGTATGATCCGATATTTTTTGTACCGGAAAAAGGAATTGCCATGGCTGAGCTTTCCTCGACGGAAAAGAATTCGATCAGCCACCGTGCCAATGCGTTAAAAAAGCTAGAGGCCAAGTGGGATTCGCTTTTTGAAAGAGCTGAACAAGCATGAGCAAAGTGCTGATTGTCAGCGACAGTCATGGGTTAACAAAGGAGTTAATCGACATTCGCGAGCGGCACTCGCAAGAGGTGGATCTCATGATACATTGCGGTGATTCGCAATTGATGCCGGGTCAGCAAGCAATGTTGGGCTACAAAACGGTTGCGGGTAATTGTGATTTCGCTGATTTCCCTCAGGAACTGTTGGAAGAAGTTAGCGGGAAAAGAATTTATATTACCCACGGTCACCACTATTCGGTTAAATCATCATTAATGCGTTTACAATATCGCGCTGCTGAAGTAAAGGCGGATATTGTATGTTTCGGCCATTCCCATGAATTGGGTGCTGAGATGATTGATGGCGTGCTTTTTGTTAATCCTGGCAGCATTCGGCTGCCGCGAGTGCGACCGGAAAAAACGTATGTTATCTTGGACATTCAAAGTCAGTTAGTTAAATTGTCAGTGTTTGAGGTAAACGGCAGGAAGAGTTCCAATTTAGCGCGAGAGTTTCATTTCTGAAAAATGAGGGGAAGGCCTCCCCTCTCAAAAAAATTCTCTTAGGGTGTTGACTTTTACATATTAGGATAGTATAATAAATCTTGTCCTTGATAATTTATATCGCGTCCCAGTAGCTCAGCTGGATAGAGCATACGCCTTCTAAGCGTACGGTCGGGAGTTCGAACCTCTCCTGGGACGCCATACTACATACCGATATTTTAAACTCACCATTTAACAGGTGAGTTTTTTTCTGTGATACGCCTTTCTGCTTCTAACCAACAGTGGGGGATGAAGAAAACCCCCACTGTTGGAAGTTTCACTTTATTATGCTAAACTAATTTTCAACAATATGCCAAAGGGCGGATATCTTATGGGAAAACGGGAGCAGATACATAGAAAGGACAACATTATTCTTTTTCCGGGAATTGAAAAAAGATTAACGAAGATGGGGATCGACAGTCTCCACGCGAAAAATTATACCGAAGCGATTGAACTGCTGAATGAGGCGAGAGAATACGATCCAGATAATGAAGAGATTTTGCTCGGCCTTGTTATTGCCTACTTTGAAGCATCTGCCTTCCAGAAAGCTAAGGGGCTTATAAAGGAAATGCTGTTAAGAGGCATTGGTGACTATTTCGAAATGGTTGATTTATATGTTACCGTGCTCATGCAGCTTCATGAATACGATGAGATTATCGTCACAGTAGATGCGCTATTGGAGGAGAAAGAAGTCCCGCCTGACAAGTTGCAGCATTTTTTAACGTTACTGCAATTTAGTAAAAAAATGGCTGAGAATCACTCTTCTCCACAAGATGAACAGCCCGACAATGAGTTGCTTGAACTTTTTTCAGTGACAGGCTTAACGGAACAAATGCTCTTAGTTTCAAATCTTGCTGAGAAAAATATCAGGCCATATCTGCAGGAAATAACAGAGTACTTAAAGGCCGAATCTGGATACCCGTTTCTAAAAACTATGCTGTTGACGCTATTAAAAGAGCAAGAAATAAACGTTCCGGTAACTGTACATAAATTATCGATTGAGAAAAGTGTAATTCCCACTGATCTGCCCGACGTAAGCGTGCAGCCGAAAATGGGGGACATAAAAGCTAAATTGGAATGGAAGCTACAAAACAGTAATCCGGCACTTTATGAGAATATCATTTCATTAGTGGAGCGAATTTTCTTTATTACTTATCCCTTTGAATTACAGCCGGAAAGCAATTTCGCCTGGGCTGCTGCCTTTCATATTATCGCGAATCAGTACTTCGGAATAGATTCAGAATTAACTACGTTTGCCAAAGAATATGAGGCAGTGGCGGAAGATATTAAGCGAGCTATAGAGCAAATTGAATCCATTGAGAAAATTTCTTATTCCAATCTATAGACACTGCTGTTGAAAGAAATTAATCCTATGGTATAATGTAGGGGTTGCATTGTGTAAAAATTGATATTTTACAAAAAAGGGTACGACTTAAGTGGACAAGTCTCCTGAAATGACCCCGTAACGAATGAAATGAGAATAGATGTTGGAGGGAAAAACATGACTGCAAAATGGGAAAAATTAGAAGGAAACCGCGGTGTTCTTACGGTTGAAGTAAGTGCCGACAAGGTTAGTGAAGGCCTAGATGCGGCGTTCAAAAAAGTAGTAAAGCAGGTAAATGTTCCTGGCTTCCGTAAAGGAAAGATGCCACGTCCATTATTTGAAAAACGCTTTGGTGTTGAATCACTTTACCAAGATGCATTAGATATCCTTCTTCCAGAAGCATATGGCAATGCAATCGATGAAACCGGAATTGAACCTGTTGATCGTCCGGAAATTGATATTGAGCAAATGGAAAAAGGTAAAGAACTCATTTTTAAAGCAACTGTTACTGTTAAGCCTGAAGTAACTCTTGGTGAGTACAAAGGTTTAGAAATCGAAGAATTAGACACAACCGTTACGGATGAAGATGTTCAAAAAGAACTCGAATCACTACAAAAACGCCATGCAGAGCTTGTACTGAAAGAAGAAGGCACTGCTGAACTAGGCGACACTGTTGTCATCGATTTTGAAGGTTTTGTAGATGGTGAAGCTTTTGAAGGCGGAAAAGCTGAAAACTATTCACTTGAATTAGGATCTAATTCATTTATCCCTGGCTTTGAAGAGCAATTAGTTGGTCTTGCAGCAGGAGAATCAAAAGATGTGGAAGTAACATTCCCAGAGGAATATCATGCCACAGAGCTTGCTAATAAACCAGCCCTATTCAAGGTTACAGTTCATGAAATCAAAGCGCAAGAACTTCCAGAGCTTGATGATGAGTTTGCTAAAGACGTCGACGATGAAGTTGAAACGCTTGATGCTTTGAAGGACAAACTCAGAAATAGACTAGAAGAAAGCAAAAAACATGATGCAGACCATCACTTAAAAGACTCACTTGTTGAGAAAGCTGCTGAAAATGCCCAAGTTGAAATTCCTGAAGTGATGATTGATAATGAAGTAAATCGCATGCTGCAAGAATTCGAACAACGTCTGCAAATGCAAGGTATGAACCTTGAGCTTTACTATCAATTTTCAGGACAAGATGAGAAAGCTTTACGCGAGCAAATGAAAGAAGATGCAGGCAAACGTGTAAAAGTTAATTTAACACTTGAAGCCATTGCTAAAGCAGAAAACGTTGAAGCAACTGATGATGATGTGAATGCAGAGCTTGAGAAAATGGCTAGCATGTACAATATGACAGTTGATAATATCAAAGCTGCTTTAGGCGGAGTTGAAGGCATTAAAGATGACCTTAAACTACAAAAAGCGGTAGACTTCCTTATCGAACATAAAAAATAATCAGAAATGAAGTAAGGCACGATTTTGGTCGTGCCTTGTTTTCTCTACAGAGGGTTTCTCAATAAGGAACGTCTACATATCTCCTATATTTGCCAAGTATCTCATTTTATACTTTTTATGAATTACATACTATAATGTCAGTAGGGAACTTTTAAGAATAGGCAGGAAAAATAAGTTTTAAAGCGAATTAATATTTCCAAAGAATATACGATTTATTTTTTGTAAATATGGTTAAGATTAATGAGTACATATGTTAACATGGCGATTCCCACCGATTTAAAAGACATATTATAATAAAGCTTTTTATTTCCAGTCTATTCGCTTAATATGTTACAATGCAAAATACATACTATTCAATAAATACAAAGTTTGTGTGGGGTCGCATTTAACAATAAGGAATTTTTTATCTGCCAAGGGGTGAAAGGTTTGTTTAAATTTAATGATGAAAAAGGACAGTTAAAGTGTTCGTTTTGTGGAAAAACTCAAGATCAAGTCCGAAAGCTTGTGGCGGGACCTGGAGTGTATATATGTGACGAATGCATCGAGCTCTGTACAGAAATAGTCGAGGAAGAACTAGGTACAGAAGAGGAAGTTGAATTCAAGGATGTTCCAAAACCACGGGAAATCTGTGAAATTCTAGATGAATATGTAATTGGTCAAGACCAAGCCAAAAAGGCGTTATCAGTGGCCGTTTATAATCACTACAAACGGATTAATTCGAATAGCAAAATAGATGATGTTGAATTGGCCAAAAGTAATATTTGTATGATTGGACCGACAGGAAGCGGGAAGACGTTATTGGCGCAAACATTAGCACGGATTTTAAATGTCCCATTTGCAATCGCTGATGCAACATCCTTGACAGAGGCAGGGTATGTTGGTGAAGATGTTGAGAATATTTTATTAAAATTAATTCAAGCCGCAGATTACGACGTTGAGAAAGCAGAAAAGGGTATTATTTATATTGATGAAATCGATAAAATTGCTCGCAAATCTGAAAATCCATCGATTACTCGGGATGTATCCGGTGAAGGTGTTCAGCAGGCGCTATTAAAAATCTTAGAAGGTACAGTAGCCAGTGTTCCGCCACAAGGAGGAAGAAAGCACCCGCATCAGGAATTTATTCAAATTGATACCACAAATATCTTGTTTATTTGCGGTGGAGCATTTGACGGTATTGAACCTATTATTAAACGCCGTCTAGGACAGAAGGTTATTGGTTTCGGATCAGATCCAAAACAGCAGGAAATTTCTTCTAAGGAACTTCTTTCTAAAGTGCTGCCGGAGGATTTACTTCGCTTTGGTTTAATTCCAGAATTCATCGGCCGTCTTCCAGTTATTGCTAGTCTCGAACAGTTGGATGAGGCAGCATTGATTGAAATTTTAACAAAGCCAAAAAATGCACTCGTTAAACAATATCAAAAGATGCTTGAAATTGATAGTGTAGAATTAGAATTTGAAGAAGAAGCATTGAAAGAAATTGCCCGAAAAGCGATTGAACGGAAAACTGGCGCACGCGGTTTGCGTTCGATTATTGAGGTTATCATGCTTGATGTTATGTTTGATCTTCCTTCACGTGATGATATTACAAAATGTATTATTACAAAGGATACAGTTGTAAATAACAGTGTTCCAAAGCTAATCTTAGAAGATGGAACGGTAATTGTTGAAGAAAAATCTGCGTAAACTTATGAAGACCTGGTGAAGATTACCAGGTCTTTTAAATTTCTTGTTTATTCCACCTGCCTGCAGGAAATACTTAATAGTATTACTTATAGTTTATGGTGCAGGAGGAAAAAAATATGAGCTGGACGGGGATAGCCTTATTTATTCAATTGTTTTTTGGAATTATTATTGGGCTATATTTTTGGAATTTATTAAAAAACCAACGCACACAAAGGGTGTCAATCGATCGTGAGTCACGAAAAGAAATGGAGCAGCTGCGGAAAATGCGCTCTATTTCTTTAACGGAGCCTTTATCAGAAAAGGTGCGCCCAACTAGTTTTCAAGACATCGTGGGCCAGGAGGACGGTATTAAATCATTAAAGGCTGCATTATGCGGGCCTAATCCACAGCATGTTATCATTTATGGGCCTCCGGGAGTTGGCAAAACAGCGGCAGCACGATTAGTATTAGAGGAAGCAAAAAAGAATGCTAAATCTCCTTTTAAACGCGATGCTGTATTTATTGAATTGGATGCCACAACCGCTAGATTTGATGAAAGAGGGATTGCTGACCCTTTAATTGGTTCGGTTCATGACCCTATCTATCAAGGTGCAGGGGCAATGGGACAAGCGGGAATACCTCAACCGAAACAGGGGGCCGTAACAAATGCCCATGGCGGGGTCCTATTTATCGATGAAATAGGAGAACTACACCCAATTCAAATGAACAAACTTTTAAAAGTATTAGAGGATCGGAAAGTGTATTTGGAAAGTGCTTATTATCATGAGGAAAATACCCAAATTCCTACTCATATACATGATATTTTCAAAAATGGGCTCCCTGCAGACTTTCGATTAATCGGAGCAACGACTAGAACACCTAGTGAAATTCCTCCGGCGATTCGGTCACGATGTATGGAGGTTTTCTTCCGTGATTTAACACAAGAAGAAATTGTTACGGTGGCGAAAAAGGCTGCAACAAAGGTCCAACTGAACATTAGCGACTCTGGAGTCCAAACATTGTCTTCATATGCAAGAAATGGCCGAGAAACCGTCAACATGATTCAAATTGCTGCAGGACTGGCAATTACAGAAGAGCGGGACTTTATTAAAGATGAGGATATTGAATGGGTGATTCAATCGAGTCAAATGACACCTAGAATGGAGCGGACCGTTAATGAGATGGCGAAAGTAGGTCTTGTGAATGGCCTAGCAGTCTATGGCCCTAATTCCGGAGCATTACTTGAAATAGAAGTAACCGTGATTCCAGCTAAAGAGAAGGGAACAATTAATATAACTGGAATTGTTGAAGAAGAGAGTATTGGCGGGCAAGGTAAATCGATTAGACGAAAAAGTATGGCTCGAGGGTCGATTGAAAATGTCATTACTGTCCTGCGCTCTATGGGAGTCCCAGCTAACGACTACGATATCCATGTGAATTTCCCAGGAGGAGTACCGATTGATGGGCCTTCTGCTGGTATCGCAATGGCAACAGGGATATACTCTGCCATTTATCAAATTCCGGTAAATAATACCGTTGCGATGACTGGGGAAATAAGTATTCATGGTAATGTAAAACCAATCGGCGGTGTCTATCCAAAAGTGAAGGCAGCAAAAAAAGCAGGTGTAAAAACAGTCATTATTCCTGAAGAAAATATGCAAACTTTGTTAAATGAAATAAATGGTATTGAAATTATTCCGGTTACTCATTTGCATGAAGTGTTTGAGCTTGCCTTGGTAAATGGAACAGAAAAAAACAATGTGATTCCGGCTTCCGTGGAATTAACAAAGAAAGAATCGATTTAGAGACTGTGCAGAGAACTTCGGTTTGAAAAGCAAACAAACCGGAGTTTTTTCGTGTGTATCGGGAAAAAATAATATTATTGTTCGATAACTTATGGTATTAAAATTAGACACTAAAATATAAATGAGATAGAATTTGTACAAAGACGCTTACGTTTAGTACAAAGTTACAGTTGGAGGTGCAGTACGTTGACGAATACTAATGAAATAACCGTCCCTCTCTTGCCATTACGTGGCTTGCTTGTTTTTCCGACGATGGTGTTGCATTTAGATGTTGGCCGTGAACGCTCGGTACAGGCTCTTGAAAAAGCAATGGTAAAGGATCATTTAATCTTTTTAACTACACAAAAAGATGTAGGCATCGATGACCCTTCTGAAGAAGATCTTTATCATTTTGGAACCTTAACGAAGGTCAAACAGATGTTGAAGCTACCGAATGGCACAATTCGTGTTCTGGTTGAAGGCCTCAAGCGTGCCGAAATTGTATCCTTTCATGATGAAGATGATTACTACTTAGTCCAGATTAACACCTATGAGGACCGGGCGGATAAAGATATTGAGGATCAAGCATTAATGCGAACAATGCTTGATTACTTTGAACAATACATAAAACTATCTAAAAAAATCTCTGCAGAAACCTTTGCTTCTGTGGCTGATATTGAAGAGCCGGGAAGAATGGCGGATATCATAGCATCTCATTTGCCGATTAAGTTGAAGGAAAAGCAAGAAATATTAGAAATCATTGATGTAAAAGATCGAATAACTTATGTAATCAATATCATTCATAATGAAAAAGAAGTACTCAATTTGGAAAGAAAAATTGGCCAGCGTGTTAAACGCTCGATGGAAAGAACACAGAAAGAATATTATTTACGCGAGCAAATGAAGGCGATTCAGAAGGAATTGGGAGATAAGGAAGGAAAAACAGGTGAAATTGCTGAACTGGCAAAGAAAATTGATCAATTGGGAATGCCTGAGCATGTCCATCAGGCAGCAATGAAAGAGCTTGATCGGTATGAAAAGGTGCCTGCAAGTTCTGCGGAAAGTTCGGTTATCCGTAATTATATTGACTGGCTCATCTCCCTTCCATGGACCCAAAAGACAGATGACAAAATTGATATCAAACGGGCGGAAAAAATCCTTAATGAAGATCATTATGGCTTGGAAAAAGTAAAGGAACGCGTTCTCGAATATTTAGCGGTTCAGAAATTAACGGATTCTTTAAAGGGACCAATTCTCTGCCTCGTTGGACCTCCGGGTGTCGGAAAGACAAGTCTTGCACGTTCAATCGCAACATCGCTAAACCGCCATTTTGTCCGTGTTTCACTTGGCGGGGTACGCGATGAGTCAGAAATTCGCGGTCACCGCAGAACATATGTGGGCGCAATGCCAGGAAGAATTATTCAAGGGATGAAAAAAGCGGGGACAATCAACCCAGTGTTTTTACTAGATGAAATTGACAAGATGTCCAGTGATTTTCGCGGTGATCCATCGTCAGCCCTATTAGAAGTATTAGATCCTGAGCAAAATCATAATTTTAGTGATCATTATATTGAAGAGACCTATGATTTATCGAAGGTCATGTTTATTGCCACGGCAAATAATCTTGCCACGATACCAGGTCCATTATTAGATAGAATGGAAATTATATCAATACCTGGCTACACAGAGCTGGAAAAAGTCCATATCACTAGAGACCACTTGCTGCCTAAGCAAATAAAAGAAAATGGCTTAACAAAGAATATGCTTCAGGTCCGTGATGAGGCGATAGTAAAGGTCGTTCGTTATTATACTCGTGAGGCTGGAGTTCGCAGCCTTGAACGGCAAATGGCGGCCATCTGCCGGAAAACGGCTAAAATTATTGTTTCCGGAGATAAGAAGCGTGTGGTCGTAACAGAAAAAGTGGTAGAAGATTTTCTCGGAAAACCACGATTCCACTATGGTCAAGCGGAATCAGAAGATCAGGTTGGAGTAGCAACGGGGCTTGCGTATACAACCGTCGGCGGAGATACGCTGCAAATTGAAGTCTCACTTGCCCCGGGAAAAGGCAAGCTTGTTTTAACAGGTAAACTAGGCGATGTAATGAAAGAATCAGCACAAGCAGCTTTTAGCTATGTTCGTTCCAAGGCGAATGAATTAGAAATAGAAGAAGATTTTTATGAAAAGTATG
This sequence comes from Bacillus rubiinfantis, assembly GCA_000752035.1. Taxonomy (GTDB): domain Bacteria; phylum Bacillota; class Bacilli; order Bacillales; family Cytobacillaceae; genus Neobacillus; species Neobacillus rubiinfantis. The sequence continues at coordinate 229,269 of CCFE01000018.1, forward strand.
ATATTCATATTCATGTTCCTGAAGGAGCGGTACCAAAAGACGGCCCATCTGCAGGAATCACAATTGCTACTGCTCTTGTCTCAGCATTAACTGGAAAGCCGATTCGCCGTGAGGTCGGGATGACGGGTGAAATTACTTTAAGGGGCCGCGTATTGCCAATTGGCGGGTTAAAAGAAAAGACGCTCAGTGCCCACCGTGCTGGCTTGACGAAGGTTATTTTGCCAAAGGATAATGAGAAGGACATTGATGATATTCCAGAAAGTGTTCGTCATGATTTGGAGTTTGTCCCCGTAACCCATGTTGATGAAGTGTTAAAGCATGCGTTACGAGAAGGTGAAAGTTTATGAAGGTAATCAGTTCAGAAATTATTATTAGCGCAGTGAAACCAGAGCAGTACCCTGAAAGTGATATGCCTGAAATAGCTTTGGCCGGCCGTTCGAATGTTGGAAAATCCTCGTTTATTAATAAAATGTTAAACCGTAAAGGACTAGCGAGGATATCATCAAAACCAGGGAAGACGCAAACGCTAAATTTTTATCTCATCAATGAACTATTTCATTTTGTTGATGTTCCTGGTTATGGTTATGCCAAAGTGTCAAAGTCAGAGCGGGCAGCATGGGGGAAAATGATTGAAACTTATTTTACAACTCGTACACAATTAAAAGCTGTCGTCTTGATTGTTGATTTGCGCCACCCGCCAACCAGTGATGATGTCATGATGTATGACTTCTTAAAACACTATGAGATTCCCTGTATTGTGATTGCTACAAAGGCGGATAAAATTCCTAAAGGAAAATGGCAAAAACATCTAAAAGTCACGCGGCAAACACTAGATCTTGAACAAGGTGATGAAATTGTCCTATTTTCTTCCGAAACGGGCGAAGGAAAGGATCAAGCTTGGACAATTATTGAAAGATTTTTAGGTGTGTAAAAAAACCGTCCGGAACAGGTGGATTCCGGACGGTTACTTTTTTCTTTTTAAGATAAAATAAATACCAACCACTATTAGCAATACCGGCCAAAACTTCCAAACGAAACTAGCACTGCTTTGTAAGATTCCAAAATAACTGCCAATCTGATCATAAAACAACAATATGACTGAGATGATCAGAAACAGGAATGCAGGTGAAAGACTGCTGTTCGTTCGTTGAAATCGAAGAAAGAAACCAATTGAAATGATAAACAGCATAATACCCATATGATTATCGGGCCAGAAATCAAGTTTGCTTGCCAGTTGAAAGTGGACACCAAAGGCAAACATGATGACCCCTGGAAGGATAAACTCAGCATCATTCGCTAGATAGCCCTGCCCTAAGCAGGCAAAACCAATTATGATTAGTAACACATTCCAGACCGGTAATTGGAGTATAAGGGTGATTCCAGCTTGTTGTAATAAATAATAGGCACCAAAGCCTATCAGAATTATTCCGGAAAAAATACGTTGACTTTTCATCGTAATCACCACTTCCAGTAAGGTTCACTTGAATCATGTCGAATTTTTTGATACTGTACATAAGGAGAAAGTTTTAATAAACATCTATTCAATATTCTCTATATTAACATATAGCGTTGTATCTTGTTTAAAAATTTTTCCATGACATGGTACAATTGTACTATAATTGGATTATCTTTTTTGGGGGTGTCTATTAGCACATGCATATTTTAGTGGTCGGTCTGAACTATAAAACTGCCCCTGTAGAGATTCGTGAGCGGTTGACCTTTAATGAAACCGATCTTGTTAAGGCAATGAAAGTATTAAACACGAAAAAAAGTATCTTGGAAAATGTCATTTTGTCAACCTGCAATCGTACGGAAATATATGCCGTTGTTGATCAATTACACACTGGACGATATTATATTAAAGAATTTTTAGCTGATTGGTTTGATATTGCACAAGCTGAATTTTCTCCATATCTCTTCATATATGAAGCAGACGGTGCCGTCGAGCACCTATTTACCGTCACCTGTGGTTTGAATTCAATGGTTTTAGGCGAAACGCAAATTCTCGGACAGGTCCGGACAAGCTTTATGATCGCGCAGGAGAATAGTTCCACCGGAACAGTCTTTAATCATCTGTTCAAACAAGCGATTACGCTTGCCAAACGTGCCCACTCTGAAACAGATATTGGTGCAAATGCCGTGTCTGTCAGCTATGCAGCAGTGGAGCTGGCAAAAAAAATCTTTGGTTCGCTTGTAAATAAGCACGTTGTTATTCTTGGTGCAGGAAAAATGGGCGAATTAGCACTTCAGAACTTGTACGGAAATGGAGTTCAAAAAGTTACCGTTATTAATCGAACGTATGAAAAAGCACAAGATTTAGCCACTCGTTTCAACGGGCAGGCAATGTCACTTGATGAATTACAAACAGCATTGGCAGATGCTGATATCCTTATTAGCTCAACGGGTGCAAATAATTATGTCATTACGAAAGAGATGATGGCTCATGTCGAAAGAAGGCGCAAAGGCAAGCCGTTATTTATGGTTGATATAGCAGTACCACGGGATTTAGATCCTAGCATTGCTGAACTCGAGAATGTATTTTTATATGATATTGACGATCTTGAGGGAATCGTCGAGGCTAATTTAAATGAACGTAAAAAAGCTGCCGAAAAAATTATGTTAATGATTGAAAACGAGATTGTCGACTTTAAACAGTGGCTTGGGATGCTTGGAGTGATTCCTGTCATTTCAGCGTTACGGGAAAAGGCTCTTGGTATTCAGGCGGAGACAATGGAAAGTTTGGAACGAAAGCTGCCAAATCTTTCCGAACGTGACCTGAAAGTACTGCGCAAACATACGAAGAGTATTATCAATCAAATGTTAAAGGATCCAATTTTACAAGCAAAGGAATTGGCTGCAAGACCCGACCGTGAACAAGCACTTGATTTCTTTATGAAAATTTTTAATATTGAAGAGCTTGTAAAGGAACAACAAGCACAGACAGCTGTGACCATGTCACAGTCGGTTCCAGCAGCACAGGCTTCCTTTTCATAAGGGAGGCTATTCTTCATGAGCAGTATCTTTATGACAAGGGTACATGAAATCACCGTCATTTTTTATGCCCTAAGTGTGTTGATATATTTTTTTGATTTTATTCATCATAACCGGAAGGCAAACAGGATTGCCTTCTGGTTACTTGCATTTGTATGGGTTTTGCAGACACTGTTTTTGATTCTTTACATGAAAGAGATGGGCCGCTTTCCGGTGTTGACCATCTTTGAGGGACTATATTTTTATGCCTGGGTTTTAGTAACATTATCCTTAGGAATAAACCGCTTATTACGTGTTGATTTTATTGTGTTTTTCACGAATATTCTCGGCTTTATTGTCATGGCCATTCATACATTTGCTCCTAGTGCATCCCATTCACATGTAATGGCTGAACAACTGGTATCTGAATTGCTATTGATTCATATCACTATGGCGATTCTATCCTATGGGGCGTTTTCTCTCTCTTTCGTGTTCTCATTATTGTATTTGCTGCAATACGATTTGCTTAAAAGGAAAAAATGGGGGCCTCGATTAATTCGTCTCGCAGATTTAGAAAGGCTTGAACGACTTTCTTACATATTGGCTGTGATTGGTGTACCAATGCTGATGTTAAGTTTAATTCTTGGCCTTCAATGGGCCATCATCAAACTGCCAGGGATGCCTTGGTATGATATGAAAATTATTGGATCGTTTTTGTTATTGACAGCTTATAGTATATTTTTATATTTGCGGACAGTAAAAAATCTATCAGGAAAAAAACTAGCCCTTTGGAATGCTGCATCATTCCTCATAGTCTTAATCAACTTCTTCCTATTTGGGAGATTATCTACTTTTCATTTATGGTACTCATAATTTAGGAGGCAATCATGCGAAAAATTATCGTAGGTTCTAGACGAAGCAAATTGGCTTTGACACAAACTAACTGGGTGATTGAGCAATTGAAAAAACTCGATCCCAGTTTTGAGTTTGAAGTGAAGGAAATTGTTACGAAAGGGGATAAAATAGTAGATGTCACCCTTTCAAAAGTGGGCGGTAAAGGATTGTTTGTTAAGGAAATCGAACAGGCCATGCTCTCTAAAGAAATTGATATGGCTGTCCATAGTATGAAGGATATGCCAGCTGTATTGCCTGAAGGTCTAACGATTGGCTGTGTCCCAGTACGAGAAGATCACCGCGATGTATTAATTTCCCGTCAACATGTGAAGCTTGCGGAATTAAACCCAGGTGCTGTTATTGGAACAAGCAGCTTACGTCGCAGTGCACAAATATTAGCGAAGCGTCCCGATCTCGAAATTAAATGGATCCGCGGAAATGTCGACACAAGATTAGCTAAGCTACAATCGGAAGAATATGACGCCATTATCCTAGCGGCAGCAGGTTTATCACGATTGGGCTGGGCTCGTGAAGTCGTGACGGAATTTCTTGATACGGATGTTTGTATCCCTGCGGTTGGTCAAGGGGCTCTTTCCATTGAATGCCGAAAAGATGATCATCAATTGCGTCAGCTTCTAGACAAGTTTACTTGTAGTATGACTGAAAAAGCAGTCCGTGCGGAACGTGCCTTTTTGCAAAAAATGGAAGGTGGCTGTCAGGTGCCAATAGCCGGTTACGCCTATGTGGATAACACTCAAGAGGAAGAACTTGTTCTGAATGTTTTAGTCGGGTCACCTGATGGCAAGGAGATTTTTAAAGAGGAAGTAAGAGGAGTAAATCCTGAGGAACTTGGACTTAAGGCAGCAGACCTGTTAATTGCAAAAGGGGCAAAGGATTTAATTGACAGAGTGAAGCAGGAGCTTGAAGGAAAATGATTAAGACACTGCCATTAACTGGTAAGAAAATCCTCGTTCCGAGAGGAAAGCAGCAAGCAGCATCACTCTCCAAGCTAATTGTCGATAACGGGGGGATTCCGATTGAAATCCCGCTGCTTGCTTTTCGCCCGGTTGCGGCAAATCAAATGCTAGAAGAATGTTTAGCAAGACTTGATACGTATGACTGGTTAATTTTCACAAGCAATGTCACGGTAGAGACTTTTTTTTCATTTCCTATCTATGTCGAGGGGTTACCGAAAATTGCCGTCATTGGCAAACGAACTGAAGCTATCTTACATGAGCGAGGCTTAGACGTTACTTTTGTACCAACTGCCTATGTTGCTGAGGCATTTGTCGAAGAATTTTTGCCGTTGATACATAAAGGCACAAGAGTATTAATTCCAAAGGGAAATCTTGCCCGTGACTTTATTGCAGCCTCACTTAGAAATGCTGGTGCTGAGGTGGATGAGGTTGTTATTTATGAGACATATCTGCCGGAAGCAAGCCGCACTAAACTGGCTGCTATGCTCTCAGAAGGGAATCTGGATATTCTTACCTTTACGAGTCCGTCAACAGTTGATCATTTGATGCAAGTGGTGCAGGAATATGGGCTTCAGGAGCAGCTGAAGGCTTGTATCATTGCCTGTATTGGACCAGTTACAGAAAAACGGCTCCGAGATTATAAACTGCTAGTTCATGCGTCACCATCTCAGTACACGATAAAGGATATGATAAATAGCTTGACGATATTTTTAACGCAAGAACAAGGATAAAGTAGTTTAATCAGTCAGCAGTTTTTAAATCAAATACAAAATAACTTGGAGGAAAAAACAATGGAATTAGAATTTTCACGACATCGCCGCTTGCGCTCAAGTGCCAGTATGCGTGCGCTTGTGCGAGAAAACCACTTAAGAGCGGAGGATTTTATCTATCCGTTATTTATTTATGAAGGTGAAAATATCCGTAAGGAAGTTTCGTCTATGCCGGGTGTGTTCCAAGTATCAATGGACAATCTGCATGCAGAAATGGAAGACATTGCTGCCCATGGGATTAAAGCTGTCTTATTATTTGGGATTCCGTTAACGAAAGATGAGTGCGGTACACAGGCATTTCATGATCACGGGATTGTCCAAGAGGCAACTCACTATATTAAGCAACATTTCCCTGATGTGCTCGTCGTTGCTGACACTTGTCTTTGTGAATACACGAGCCATGGTCACTGTGGAATGGTTAAAGGGGATAAAATTTTAAATGATGAGTCACTTGATTTACTTGTAAAAACAGCTGTCAGTCAGGCTCAAGCAGGTGCAGATATTATAGCCCCTTCTAACATGATGGATGGTTTCGTTGCTGCAATTCGCGCTGGATTAGATGAAGCTGGATTTACTGAGACACCGGTTATGTCCTATGCAGTCAAGTATGCTTCTGCATTCTATGGACCATTTCGTGAGGCTGCAGAAGGTGCCCCGCAATTTGGCGATCGTAAAACGTATCAAATGGATCCAGCCAACAGAATGGAAGCATTTAGAGAGGCAGAATCTGATGTCGTCGAAGGTGCGGACTTCCTTATTGTAAAGCCAGGGATGCCTTATCTTGATATCGTTCGCGATATCAAAAATAATTTCAACCTGCCTGTCGTTGTGTACAATGTCAGCGGCGAATATTCAATGATTAAAGCAGCAGCGCAAAATGGCTGGATTGATGAAAAAAGTACCGTACTGGAAATGCTGGTAGGGATGAAGCGCGCAGGCGCTGATCTTATTGTTACATACCATGCCAAAGACGCGATTCGTTGGTTAAGAGAAGATCAATAATATCAGAAAAGAGGGAGTAAAATGCGTTCGTACACGAAATCGATAGCAGCATTTAAAGAAGCCCAAAAGTTAATGCCAGGTGGTGTTAACAGCCCAGTGCGCGCCTTTAAATCGGTTAATATGGATCCCATCTTTATGGAACGCGGGAAGGGTTCAAAAATTTACGATATTGATGGCAATGAGTATATCGATTATGTTCTCTCATGGGGACCGCTAATCCTTGGACATGCGAATGACCGTGTTGTTGAAGCCTTGAAAAAAACAGCAGAGCAAGGGACAAGCTTTGGGGCACCAACATTATTGGAAAACAAATTGGCACAGTTAGTCCAAGAGCGAGTGCCATCAATAGAAATTATCAGGATGGTTAATTCAGGTACGGAAGCAACGATGAGTGCTTTAAGATTAGCCCGTGGCTATACTGGACGCAATAAGATTTTAAAATTTGAAGGCTGTTATCATGGTCATGGTGATTCGCTGTTAATTAAAGCTGGATCGGGTGTAGCAACGCTCGGTTTGCCAGACAGTCCTGGAGTACCTGAAGGGGTAGCTGCCAATACAATTACGGTGCAATACAATGACCTTGAAGGGGTAAAATACGCTTTTGAGCAATTTGGTGACGACATTGCTTGTATCATCGTTGAGCCAGTTGCTGGTAACATGGGGCTAGTTCCGCCGCTGCCGGGATTCTTGCAAGGTCTTCGTGAGATTACGAGCGAGTACGGTGCATTGCTGATTTTTGATGAGGTGATGACTGGCTTTCGAGTTGGCTATAACTGTGCCCAAGGCTACTTTGGCATCACACCAGATCTAACATGTCTTGGAAAAGTAATTGGTGGCGGTCTTCCAGTCGGAGCATATGGCGGAAAAGCAGAAATTATGGAAAAAATCGCGCCAAGCGGTCCAATCTATCAAGCGGGTACATTATCAGGTAACCCTTTAGCGATGACTGCCGGCTATGAGACGTTAAGCCAGTTAACACCAGGGCATTACGAGGATTTTATCCGTAAAGGTGATTTGCTGGAAAAAGGCTTTCAAGCAGCAGCCCAAAAGTACGATATCCCGATAACCTTTAATCGTGCTGGCTCAATGATTGGCTTCTTCTTTACAAATGAAGCAGTGATTAATTACGAAAAAGCCAAAACTTCCAATTTGCAATACTTTGCTGAGTATTATCGGCAAATGGCTAATCAAGGCGTATTCCTACCGCCATCACAGTTTGAAGGTCTTTTCTTATCGACAGAGCATTCAAATGAAGATATTGAAAAAACAATCAAGGCTGCGGAAGTGGCATTTTCAAAGCTTAAATAAAAATGAAAGAGGGTGTTCCAAAAATATAACCTTTTGGAACACCCTTTTTTTGACACGATTTTGTCACTTTCAATTGCAAAGTTGTGAAAAAAATCAAATAATAATGATTTATAATGATAATGAGTTACTGTGTAATCGCTTACGCTGGTTTTGAAAACATTCTAATGTCATAACTTCATGTTCTTTGATGAAAAGAAGGGAGTAAAAGAATGGCAACAATCAAAGTGAATCTGTTTGGTAACTATTTGACGACAGTTGATAATCGGAGAATCACTTTTCCTTATGGTAAAGCAGAAGCACTCTTTTATTATTTAATAGTGAACAAAATAGCCTCAAGAGACCAGCTTGCTACTTTATTATGGTCCGATATGGATGATAAAAACGCAAAAAAAAACTTGAGAAATGCCCTATATACATTAAAAAAACTATTTGCAAATATTGAACTGTTCACTTTTTATGGCCTCACATCAGTTTCAATAAATAAAGAAGTAGGGATACAATCAGATTATGATGATTTTTTTCAGTCTGAGGATTATCTTGAACAGTACCAAGGAGAATTTCTAAAAGGATATTCATTAAAAGATGCTGATGAGTTTGAACGCTGGATGTATAAGGTCAGGGACGATTGTAATTTTATTCATAGCCAGCGTTTACAAACTAAAATGCTTGAATATAAAGAAAGTAAAAACTATCTTCAACTTGAGAACATATGTCGGAAAATCATTGATTTAGATGTATATGACGAAACAGGTTACATTGAGTTAATGAACGCCTTTAAAGAGCAGCAGAAATATTCCAATGCTATTGTAATTTATAATGAATTATCCGATCTATTACTGAAAGATCTTGAAGTTGCACCAAATGAAGAAGCACGAAAAGTGTATCATGAAGTCCTCGATTTATTGAATGATAGGGAGAAGGTTAAACAATCGAAGAAATTCTTTATTGGTCGTGATAAGGAAATCCACTTCTTAAAAACAAATTACCAGGCATTTAAAGAACAACAGCAATATCATTCTATTTTGATAAGTGGTGATATGGGGGTAGGAAAGACACGACTAAAGGAGTATTTTTTACATGATCTAACTGATAATGCTGGTAATACGATTGAAGCAAATTGTTATCAGTTTGAAGAAAACTATGTACTGCGGCCATGGAAAACCATTCTAGTTAATTTGTTAAAACTGATTAAGGCTAAGAGTATTGCGATTCCGTCATTTTTGTTAGATGTATTAGGAAATGTGGCTCCGGAATTTGGGAATTATAAAAAGGAAATCATCAATGTTCCGAGATCGACCAATGATTCCCTTAATTTGTTTAAAATTGAAGATGTGATACTAGAAGTATTGAAATTAGTTTCGTATCAAAAAAAACTAATTATTGTGTTTGAAGATATCCATTGGATGGATGCGCTGAGTTTGCGTCTCCTAGATAGTTTAATGGTGAATGACGAACTGAGTAATTGCTTGTTCCTCTTAACAATGCGAAAGGAAATGAATCCAGAATTAGAAAAATTTCTTGTCTATATTAATAACTATGCTAAAGTCCAAACAATAGAATTAATGGCTTTTAATGAATGCGAGGTCAAACGCTACATTGAAAGAGCATTACCGCAGGAGAAAAATACTACCAATATGTTTCATGAAATCTATCAGGAAACGGAAGGTAATGCCTTTTTCTTAACTGAATATATTCAGGCTATGATTAATACTCCAACCAATACGAAGATGTCGACGAGAATGATGGATGTTTTGAAATCAAGATTTATTGACCTCAATAAATTTGAAAAAAGAATCGTCGAAATTGCTTCACTATTCTATGATGTAGCCCCACTTTCAATTCTAAAAAACTTTATTGATTTAGATGAACTAGATATAATTGAGGCTGCTGAATCACTTGTAGAGAAAGGTCTATTAAAGGAAATTACCAATCGAAAAGATATTTGTTACGCTTTTGTTCACCAGAAATTACGTGAATTTGAGTACATGCAAATACCTGAAGGCAAAAAAAGGATCTTGCATAATCGAATTGCTGATATTCTCCAACTAAATTTACATTCTCATCCAAGTGATGTCGATACTTATTATAAGCTAATTTATCATTATGAGAAGGCTTGTAATGATATTGAGGCGTTAAGATATCAAATAAAAAACCTTTCAATGTTTCTAAATTTTATCCATGAGCGGTTTCCAACGATTAATTTTGATCATGAGTCATTTAATAAGCTATACATTGGAGAAAGTCACATTGAAGAAAACTTAGAAAACTTAGTTTCCCAATTACAGAGGGTTAAACATGATTATCCCGTCAACAAGGATATAATCATGTTCGAAATGAATGTTTTGTACTTGATAGGGCGTTTTAATATCAGAAAAGGTTATTATGGAAGTGGATTAGAAGATATTGAAAACTTGATTCGATTGGCGGAGCAGGTAAACAGTAAGGATTTTCTCTTGAAAGGACTAGAGCAAAAGAGCTGTTATGCCATTCAAACCCGTAATACAAAAGTGTTGAAAGACGTATTAATGAAGGCATTGCCGCTTGTGAATTTAGATACAGCAGAAGGAGGACTGTGGATTAGGTATCAAGGAATGTATGAATATTTAAAGGGAAATGCCGAGAAAGCGGAAGAATATTTTCGTGAAGGTATTAGGATTCATTCCCAGAATGTAGTCTCATTCGAAAAGTATCGCTTAAATATCGCAGCCTGTTACAATAATATTGGCATCCTTCGCAAAGATCAGGGGAATTTTGATGAAGCTCTGCAATACTATCAGAAAGCTATCTCAATTTGTAATGAAGTCAATTATTGGATCTGTCTTTCATTATTTAAAACAAATGCCGGCGTGGCCTGTTATCACGCAGGGAATTATACTGAATCAAAACGATATTTAGAGAGTGCCCTCGTCATTTATAACAAACTTGCTTATAATTTAAGTCAGCCTCTTGCAGAAATATATATGTGTTTATTACTGTTAAGGGAAAAAGATTACCACGGTGCACTGAACTTTCTGCAGGATGCCGATGAGCATGCTCAAATCCTAAAAAATCCACAAGAATTACTCAGTGTCGTAGAGCTTAAAAAAGCAATCGCTATGGAGATGGAAACAAATCAACCGCTATACGATGTTTTTCACAAATATGTTACGGATGAATATGCCGAGTTAGATATAAACGAAAAAGAATATAAATAACATTAAATGGAAAGCAAATCAAATGACCTTAAATCAATCGATTTAAGGTTTTTTGTTGTAATTTGCGATTTTTGACGTTTTATAGATGGGGACATTTTAAACTTTAGTTACAAGGTAAGATTCATTAAGAATGAGGGTGAGATGATGACGCTGGTAATGATGGGAGAAAAGGTAGCCAAATATAACATGAAATGAAGTTATTGAAACTGTTAAGAAGGAGAAAGTGAGGGACAACAAGATGAATGGGTTAAGTCCAGATGAAATTTTTGAGGTTGCGGTAAAAAAAGGGACGGAAAAATCGAAAATGTCATCTCTTAAGGTTATGATTTTATCGTTTTTAGGTGGAGCATTCATTGCACTTGGCTATTTGGCGTATATACGCGTTTCGGGAAATATGCCAAAGGAATGGGGCAGCTTTTCGCACTTTCTTGGAGCAACTGTCTTTCCGATTGGACTTATTTTAATTTTATTAGGAGGTGGCGAACTGATAACGGGGAATATGATGGCAGTTGGTATTGCTTGGTGTGCGAAAAAAGTTTCCTTTTTAAAAGTGCTAAAAAATTGGGGTATCGTGAGTATTTTTAACTTTATTGGAGCTGTGTTTGTTGCTTATTTTTTCGGGCATCTGATTGGTTTAACGGAAGGCATATTTTTGGAAAAAACGATCTCGACTGCACAGGCAAAAATTGATGCAACATTTGTTCAAGCTTTTATTTCCGGAATTGGCTGTAACTGGCTTGTTGGGATGAGTGTTTGGCTTTGCTATGGTGCAAAAGATGCAGCCGGCAAAATATTAGCTATTTGGTTTCCAATCATGATTTTTGTGTTAATTGGTTTTCAGCACGTTGTTGCTAATTTCTTTATTGTTCCAGCGGCAATATTTGTCGGCCAAGCTTCCTGGATGGAGTTTCTAATAAATATTATTCCTGTATGGTTAGGAAATGCTGTTGGCGGTGCTGTTTTTGTTGGCGGATTTTATGCTCTAGCATATCATCAAACTAGTGGGCAAAAGCAGACAGTTAATCCTAGTCAAGACAATCGTTTTAAACAAGTAATCACTAATCATGCAAACTAATCTTAGTAAGAATTGAAAGGAAGATAACGATGCGAATCGAGAGACAATTACCAACAACAACGACCTATAGTAGAATAACTACAAAACAAATTACAGTAACCGGACTTTTAGTTGCGCTTAACCTTGTGCTAAATCAGATGACACTTTCATTAGGACCGACTCTCGAAATTGGCTTTGCTTTTTTACCCATTGCCTTACTTGCATATTTATATGGACCAATTAATGCAGGTATTGCGTCTGCTGCTGCTGATGTAATTGGCTTCTTTTTACGGCCCAATGGCTTCTTCTTCCCAGGTTTTACTTTAAATGCTATCGTGATGGGTGTGATTTATGGTTTAGTACTGCATAAGAAAAAAGTAACTTTAACTAGAATAATAATTGCAGTATTACTAGAGATGATTATTGTTAATTTAATATTAACACCAATCTGGCTCAAAATTATGTATGGCAGCTCATTATTTGCATTGCCAAGAATCATTAAAACTATTGTACTCTTGCCAATAAATGTTGGACTACTGTATATGTTAATCGCTAATTATAATAAATTTGAAACGAGGAGAGAACATGGATGAGAAACTTGCAACAGCAATGAAATGTATTCTAAGTAGGAAGCGCTTTGGGTCTCGTCCAGGATTATTCAGAATTGAATACATTTTAAAAGAATTGAGAAACCCTCAGGATGAAATAAATATTGTACACATTGCCGGTACAAATGGAAAGGGGTCGACGGCAGCTTATTTAACGGAGCTATTTATAAATACGGGTTTAACAGTTGGAACCTATACTTCACCGGCAATTGAAAGATTCAATGAACGTATCTGTATTAATGGCTGTCATATTCCCAATGAAGATATTATTTACTTAGTAGAAAGGCTGGAACCGATTGTCACGGAAATGGATAAAAATCCAGTACTCTCAGGACTTACAGAATTTGAATATGTAACGGCAATGATGTATGGCTATTTTCAAGCAAAAAAAGTAGATGTAGCAATTATAGAAACAGGACTTGGAGGTTTAATGGATTCTACAAACGTGGGCCATCCGATTGTATCTGGTATTACGACAATTGGGTTAGATCATATGCAAATATTAGGGAATAGTATTGAAAAAATAGCCCAACAAAAGGCAGGAATAATAAAAGAAAATAGCCTAATTGTAACTGGAAATATACCTGAGAATGCGATGCGGGTGATTGAGGTAAAAGCCAGTAGCCTTGGTGCTCAGATATATCGGTACAATCAAGAGTATTTCCCGCGCCATATCGTAACGAAACCGCTTGAAGGAGAATGTTTTTCCTTTAATAATGATATCTATTATTTTCCATTTCTGACTATCTCTTTATTGGGAAAGCATCAAGTTGAGAATGCTGGTATGGCATTACAAATGTATTTATTATTTATGGAATACTTGGAGTTAACCGTCAATTGGCAAGTCATTGAGGAAAGTTTTAGCCATGCATTTATACCAGGGAGGATGGAGCTCCTCTCAAAACAACCGCTAGTTATTATAGACGGGGCTCATAATGTTCCTGGAATAGAGAGATTACAAGCTAATTTAGAAGAGATGTTAGCAAAAAGGTCGAAAAGCAGCACATGTTACATCTTGTTTTCGGCTATTAATACAAAAGATGTATCTGGGATGATTGGGTTACTGGAGAATATTGATCAAGCGCAATTAACGATAACTTCATTTGACTATGAGTCTGCTTTATCCGTTGGCGAAATAGCAGTGAATTGCCAGCAGCAAGTAAACATTTCAAACAACTGGCATGATGCCGTGACAGCATTGTTAAACTTAATGAATGATGATGATTTTTTAATTATTACCGGCTCGTTATATTTTATCTCTACGATAAGACATCAGTTACAAGACATGCTAGCAAAGATGAATCAATTACTGACCGTCAATTAATACTTGGTCAATTAATACTTGATAAATAGGGTGACAAAACTCATATGCAAGCAGCTCCAATTCAAGCAAGATGTGAATTGGAGCTGCTTTTTTTCTAGATTGTAATACTTTCAATAGTTCTCTTGTTCATAAAATCGTCACAAGAAGTCAATGAAAAAAGGAACCTTCTTTCCTTGTATATAGACGTTTTATAGACGCTTACAAATTAAAATCAAGGTGTAAGTAAAAAACAACCAAACACCTTTAAGGAGGAAGTAGATTATGAGCAAGAAACTATTATTAGCCGTTCCAAACTTTAGTGATGGTCAAAACCTCGAGGCAATAAATGAAGTTGTAGAGGCAGTAAGAAAAGTCGACTCCGTAAAAATTGTAGCAGTTGAACCAGAACATAATTTTAACAGAACAGTTTTAACCTACCTTGTGGATACAGATCATGTAGAGGAATCTATGCTCACTATGGCTGGCGCAGTTTACAAGCATGTAAATATGGAGGTACAAAAAGGTGATCACCCTCGTATCGGTGCCCTTGATACCTTCCCAATTTTCCCATTGGAAAACGTTACGATTGAAGAAACAACTGCATTGGCGGAAAAACTCGGACAGTCTTTATTTGATCATTATAAAGTTCCGGTTTACTTTTCTGGATTGAATGCCCGTACAGATTACAAAAAATCAAATACAAATATTCGCCGCGGACAATATGAAGGCTTAAAAGCACTATTAGAAGATAAAAATCATCCAGATTATGAAACAAGAAAACCTGATCTATCTGTTAATGGTGAATTGGATGCTAAGATGGGTGCTTGTACTGTAACTGCTGACTATGAAGGCTTAGTTGCTTATAACGTTTTCGTAGAATCTGAAGATGTTAGCATTGCCAAAGAAATCGCCAAACTAGTTAAGAGTGAAGAACAAGGATGGCTATCAATTAAGAGTGTTGGCTTTAAAGATGAAGGTAAACCTGGTACAGCTGTCTCCATGAACGTATTTAATTGCACAGAAACACCACTTGTAATGCTGCGTGATTATGTTGCTAAGAAAGCAGAAGAACGTGGAACAAAAGTCATCGGAACAGAACTTGTTGGACCACTAAAACTTGTATATGTTGTTGAGGCTGCTAGAGCATTCGGATATGAGTTTGATGGTAAAGACTTTGCAACATTAGTAAAAGTCTTAGAAGACAACATGGGATTAATTGGCTTTGACGCAGAACAAATTATTGAATATCACCTCCAACCAGTAACTTTGTAACATCTCTACACCTGGGGCATTTGCATCAAACTAAATGCCCCTTGTTTTAAAAAAATTCCTAATAAATTGGGAAGGGGAACTACTTATGTTCATTAAAGTCCTTTTAGGAGTGTTGGTGTTATTATTCCTTAATTACTTTGTTATCTTCATCAAGGACTATATCAAGGCAAATAAAGAAGGAACACTTGAAAAAGAGTCGAAATCAAAATTCGCTACATTTGGTATTCTCGGAACAGTGTTTAACTTTTTCGATACGCTAGGGATTGGTAGTTTTGCAACGTCAACAGCATCCTTTAAACTTGGCAAAATGATGCCGGATAAAAAAATCCCTGGCACTTTGAACGTAGGAACAACGTCATCTGTTTTTTTTGAAGCCTTGATTTTTATCAGTATTGTAAAGGTAGATTATTTAACATTAGTTGTGTTAATTGGTGCCACGATGCTTGGTGCTTATTTCGGGGCCTCAATTGTCTCAAAATTACCGGAAATCAAAATTCAATGGAGTATGGGAGTTGCCTTATTTATTGTAGCATTCCTCATGTTCGCTGGTTTCATCAATCTATTCACCATGGATGGCGTGGATATTGGCTTACGGGGAATAAAATTAGGAATCGGATTTGTTTGGTGTTTCGTAGTTGGTGTTGCCGCGTGTCTTGGAATTGGCCAATATGCCCCAATTATGGCGATGTCATTCGTACTTGGGTTATCTCCACTGACTGCTTACCCACTAATGACTGGTGCAACAGCTTTCATGCAAACCATTTCTGGTGCCAAATACGTCAAAGAAGGCCAATATCACCGTAAAGCTTCTCTAGCTTATGCCATTTGTGGACCAATTGGTGTTGTCATCGCTGCCTTCCTGGTAAAAAATATGCCAATTGGGTTATTACAGAAAGTCATTTTCGTCGTAGTTATTTATACAGCTGTCCAAATGATCCGCTCTGGACTGAAAGGGAGAAAAAAAGCTAGTGTTCCAGGGGAAGATTCAATTGCTGAAACAGTTCCAGAAACTGTTCATGTAGGACAACCCCACTAATAGTAGATGAGGAGAATCATAATGGAAAAAAGATTAGTTGATTTAACAATTACGGACTTTGTTGCGAAACTAGGATCTGATGAACCAGCTCCTGGAGGTGGCTCGGCCTCTGCATTAGCCGCTGCTGTTGGCGCTGCATTAACAAGAATGGTATGTGAATTAACGATTGGGAAAAAGAAATATGCTGAATTCGACGAAGAAATGAAACCCGTATTAAGTTCCATGAAGGAGCTTACTGACAAATTATTAAATGCAATTGACGCTGATACAGAAGCATTTAATAAAGTTTCTGCAGTATTTACAATGCCGAAAGAAACTGATGAAGATAAAGAAAAAAGAAAAGCTGCCATGCAAGAAGCTCTTCAATATGCGACCCAGGTTCCATATCACACAATGGAATTAATTCTCGAAGGACTAGAACTAACAGCAAAAGCGATTGGTAAGTCCAATACAAATGCTGCCAGTGATTTAGGGGTGGCAGCATTGACAATGAAATCAGGACTATATGGCAGCTGGTTAAATGTTCTTATCAATATTGGTGGCGTGAAAGATGAGCAATTTAGAAATGAATACTCGGAAAAAGGACAAGCTCTTTTAGCCAAAGGTACTGAGGTTGCTGACTATATTTACGATGAAATTGAAAAATCTTTAGTATGATGACAAAGAAAAAGGAGAATGAAGATGGCATTCTTAACAGATATTGAGATTGCAAACCAAAATAAGATGCTGCCGATTACCGATATTGCAAAAAGTATCGGAATTGATGAAGATTCACTCGATTTATATGGAAAATACAAGGCAAAATTAGATATCCATGAACTCGACCGCTTAAAAGATAAACCAAATGGAAAATTAATATTAGTGACAGCGATTACACCAACGGCTGCTGGTGAAGGAAAAACAACGACATCGGTAGGTTTAGCTGATGCCCTCCACGAACAAGGAGAAAAGGTTGTTGTTGCTCTTCGTGAACCATCTTTAGGGCCCGTATTTGGTGTTAAAGGCGGTGCTGCTGGCGGCGGTTTTTCTCAAGTCGTACCGATGGAAGACATTAATCTTCACTTCACTGGTGATTTTCATGCCATTGGGGCAGCAAACAATCTATTAGCAGCAATGATTGACAATCACATTTTCCATGGAAATGAACTAAGAATTGATAGCCGTAGAATCACTTGGAAACGTGTTGTCGATATGAATGACCGGCAGCTGCGCTATATTGTTAATGGTTTAAATGGAAAAACAAATGGCGTCCCTAGAGAAGATGGTTATGACATTACCGTCGCTTCTGAAATTATGGCTATTCTTTGCTTGTCAAATGATCTCGAGGACTTAAAGGAACGGATTAGACATATTGTTATCGGCTATTCTTTTGAGGGAAAACCAATTACCGCGGGGGACTTAAAGGCTGAGGGAGCGATGACCGTATTATTGAAAGAAGCCATTCGCCCAAATTTGGTGCAAACGTTGGCGAAAACCCCAGCGATTATCCACGGCGGCCCATTTGCCAATATTGCACATGGTTGTAATAGTGTCATTGCTACTAAAATGGCGTTAAAGTATGCTGATTATGTTGTTACGGAAGCAGGTTTCGGTGCTGATTTAGGCGCTGAGAAATTTATTGATATTAAATGCCGCAAAGCAGGGCTGCAACCGGATGCCGTCGTGTTGGTGGCAACAATCCGCGCGTTGAAACTGCATGGTGGCGTCGATAAAAAGGAATTAAGCCAGGAAAATGTTACTGCTGTAATTGACGGCTTGCCTAACTTAATGAAACATATTGAAAATATCCAAAACCATTACGGCCTACCATTGGTTGTGGCAATTAATAAATTTCCAACAGATACAGATGAAGAAATTGAAGCAGTAAAACGGGCTTGTGCCAATTGTGGTGTCGATGCTATTCGCGCTGATGTTTGGGCTAAAGGTGGAACTGGCGGTTTAGAATTAGCAACGAGAGTAAAACAAATTGTTGAAGAAGAAAATCATTTCCAATTTGTCTATGATGATGAAGATTCGCTTGAAGAAAAGCTTAATAAGATTGCTACTAAAATATATGGCGCAAATGGGGTGGATTTTACCAGCGAAGCAAAGAAAGAACTGCAATTACTTACTGAAATGGGCTTTAGCAGTTATCCGATTTGCGTGGCCAAGACGCAGTACTCCTTCTCGGATAATAAAGACTTATTATGCCGGCCGAAAGGTTTCCGGGTGACTTTCCGGAATTTAAAGGTTTCAGCCGGTGCTGGATTTATCGTGGCAATCACAGGTGCGATGATGACAATGCCTGGTTTGCCAAAAGTACCTGCAGCCGAGCGAATCGATGTTAGCAGCCAAGGAGAAGTAACGGGGCTATTCTAAATAAACATCCATATGTTCAAAAGTGATATTGGTAGGCCTATTGGTCTATCAGTATCACTTTTTTCTTTTGAAATCCTTTTAGGCAAAAACTTTTCCTATTCCTCTAGCTTTTTATCATATTTAAAAAAGGTCCTTCATAAAGTGTAAGTGACATAGTGATTTTACGTAAAGGAAACGAAAGGAGGAGTCGCTTTGTCCCAAGAGAGTCAATCGTCACTAAGATTTTCTCTGGAGGAGTCCCTATGGTTCCGAAAAGGACAGGAAGTCGAGGAACTTCTATCTATTTCGCTCGACCCGGACATTACCATTCAGGAAAATGACCAGTACGTAACGATACGTGGATCGCTTGTGCTAACAGGCGAATATAAAAGATGTGGAGACAGCCAAGATAGCGAGGAGAGGGATGTAACTTCTCAAAAATTTGTCCAGCAAGTTGCTGACCGAGAAGCAGGAAATTGTGAATTTTCACATCGCTTTCCTGTTGATATAACCATCCCTCAAACCCGGATTCAAAGTATATATGATATTGATGTACTTGTTGACTCATTTGATTATTCCATCCCTGAACGGAGCTGTTTGAAGCTGACTGCCGAATTGACCATCAGCGGTCTATATGAGCAGCAAAGTGAGGAACAATTTCACGAGGAGCCGCAGGAAATAGCTGTTACTAGCCGTACGGAGTCATCCCAGGCATCAGAAGAAACAGAGGCTGATAGTTTTCTATTTTCAGCGGAGGCAAAAAAACCGAAGGAGGAAGAAGAGCCAGAAGCAGTTCTTCCACAATTTCCAACATTCCATTATCAGGAAGAGGAAGCAGTTGAGCCTATCAATGTTTTTGAGGAATACCAACCGCAAGTCTCTGAGCCTTTACTTGCTGGTGAGCAAGGCAGGAGTGAAGGAAAACCACAAGAAGAGGTAGAACAAGAAATCAACACAGAAAATGAGGTCAAGGCCGAAGTAGAGATGGAAGCTGAACTTACCGAGCACGATGACCATGAACATAGCCAAGAAGACGAAAGTTCATCCTCCTCACCGGAAAAACCAAAGCATAAGAAAACGAAGCTATTTTCTAAGAGTAAGACCATGACCTTGACGGAGTTTTTTGCCCGTAAAGATGAAGGAACTGCACAGGTGAAATTAAAGGTTTGCATCGTCCAGAAAGGCGATACTGTCGACAGCCTTGCAGAACGTTATGATGTATCCGTAGCTAATTTGCTTCGCGTTAATAACTTAGATTCGAATCAAGATGTATTCGAAGGCCAGGTTTTATACATTCCGGCAACACTGGCAAAAAAATAGAAGATAGCCAAAAGATGTGAGCGGGTTTTTAAACCTGCTCTGCTTCTTTTCACAGACTAAAAAAAGTGAGTTGAGTTAGATGCATGACTCGAACCTGCTTGACACCGTTGCTCCGATACTTGAGCACTATCAGTTGAAGGCACAGTTTATTGAGAACTATGGAAGTATCCTAAAGATTTATAGTGATAAAGGAATTTTCGCTTTAAAACAGATTTCTCCAACGGTTGGAACCGACTTTATCCGTCATGTCCATTTTTTATATCAAAAGGGCTTTAACCGGATTGTCCCCATTTATCCGACAATGGACGGCAGATATGCCGTTTTACATCAAAATAATCTTTATTATCTGATGCCGTGGATGACGAATGATTACAAAGAAAACCGACAGCAAAAAAATCATCAGCTTTTTCGTGAGCTTGCCCGGCTCCATACTCTTTCTGCCAAAGAAGTAACGATCAATAAAGAAGAAAGAATGGAGCATTATGAAAAATCGATTGCACAACTGGAGAAACATCAGGAATTCCTTGACGGCTTCATCGATATTTGTGAACGACAAACGTATATGTCTCCTTTTGAACTATTGTTCTGCCTCTATTACAACGAAATCAGTCAGGCATTACGTTTTTCAAAGGCAAAGTTGGAGGAATGGTTTGAAAAGACGCAAGATGATGAAAAAGCACGTATGGTCGTTACCCATGGGAAGCTGTCCTCAGAGCATTTTCTTTATGATAATCGAGGATATGGATACTTTATCAATTTTGAAAAGGCTGCTTATGGCTCACCAATTCATGATTTGCTGCCCTACTTATCACGGACATTGAATACAGGTCCAAAGCGCAGTGATGATGCCATCGATTTGCTCTTTCATTATTTCAAATACTTCCCCTTTAAAGCCGATGAAAGACTATTATTTACAAGTTATTTAGCCTATCCAATACCAGCGATTGAAATTGTTGAGAAGTATTATCGTACCCAGGGGGCGAAAAACGAATATAAATATGTGCGTAAGCTGCAGCAGCGATACTGGTATTTAAAAAATACCGAGTATGTCGTGATGCGCATGACCGAATTTGAAAAGCAGCAGCAGGAAAGTGAAGCAGCAGCTAAACAGGCAAAAGAAGGAGCCCAGTCTTAGCCAAAAGCTGGCGAAAGGGCTCCTTAAATAATTTCCCAATATAGTGAAATCGCGACAATGATAAATAATGATAATAGGAAAATATCCACAATTGTTGGAAAAATAAGTGTCCTTAATAATTGAAAAATAATAAACGGGCCAATTAATTGTCCGCTCCACTTCCTAAACGTTTGAAACCAGGGACGGTATTTAACCTTTTGTAAATTCCTCACTGTGAACCTCCCCCTTCCCAAGTATTGTATTGTATGTATAATCCCAAATTTTGTGCTAACAAGAAATTGCAAAGGTATAAAATCAAATAATTTAGGTAAACATGATTGACGTATCTACTGCTTTTGGATACTATAAGATATATAAAAATTTGACAGGCAACGACAGGGAAGAGTACGATGCCGCCTGCTTTAAGAGAGGGAAATCAGCAGCTGAAAGATTTCCTATGCAGAACATCGGAAGGTCGCCCATGAGCTTCTTCTGCGAACAAATTGATTTTCCCAGTAGCAGAAGACGGAGAACATCCGTTATCTGATGAAGTGCCAATCATTTATTGATTGGAAAAAAGGTGGTACCGCGAAGCAAACTCCATTCGTCCTTTTATGACGGATGGGGTTTTTTGTTGTTGTTAGAAATAATAAGGAGGATTATTAATTGGATACGAAAGAATTATCAATGCCAAGTAAATACGATCCACAGACAATTGAAAACGGGCGTTATCAGTGGTGGCTTGAGGGTAAATTTTTTGAAGCGAAAGATGATGCGGATAAACAACCGTATACGGTTGTCATCCCGCCGCCAAACGTAACCGGAAAGCTGCATTTAGGTCACGCTTGGGATACGACACTGCAGGATATTATTACAAGAATGAAAAGGATGCAGGGCTATGATGTCCTCTGGCTTCCAGGGATGGATCATGCCGGGATTGCCACTCAGGCAAAGGTTGAAGCAAAACTCAAGAGTGAAGGCAAAAGCCGTTACGACCTTGGCAGAGACAAGTTTGTTGAAGAAACATGGAAGTGGAAAGCGGAGTATGCTGCACATATTCGCCAGCAATGGGCCAAGCTTGGGCTTGGTTTAGACTATTCACGTGAGCGCTTTACGCTTGATGAAGGCTTGTCAAAGGCCGTTCGCGAAGTATTCGTCACCCTTTACCGTAAAGGTCTCATCTATCGCGGAGAATACATCATTAACTGGGATCCGTCGACGAAAACGGCTCTTTCCGATATTGAGGTTATTTACAAGGATGTCCAAGGGGCATTCTACCATATGCGTTATCCGTTGGCAGATGGCAGCGGCTCGATTGAGATTGCGACAACCCGTCCTGAGACGATGCTCGGGGATACCGCGGTTGCAGTGCACCCAGAAGATGAGCGCTATAAGCATTTAATTGGCAAAACCGTTATTTTGCCAATCGTTGGCCGGGAAATTCCGATCGTGGCGGACGATTATGTTGATATGGAATTTGGTTCCGGGGCGGTGAAGATAACGCCGGCACATGACCCGAATGACTTTGAAGTCGGTAACCGCCATAATCTAGAGCGAATTCTCGTCATGAATGAGGATGGCACAATGAATGAGAAGGCAGGTAAGTATCAAGGGATGGATCGCTTTGCGTGCCGCAAACAAATCGTCAAAGATTTGCAGGAATTAGGTGTTTTATTCAAGATTGAAGACCATCTCCATTCTGTTGGTCACTCTGAACGGAGTGGCGCCGTTGTTGAACCGTATTTATCAACACAATGGTTTGTAAAGATGCAGCCGCTTGCCGAAGCAGCAATTGCCCTGCAAGCAAAAGAGGATAAAGTCAATTTTGTCCCCGAACGATTTGAGAAGACCTATCTTCACTGGATGGAAAACATCCGCGATTGGTGTATTTCGCGACAGCTATGGTGGGGTCATCGTATTCCTGCATGGTATCATAAAGAAACAGGCGAGGTATATGTTAATCATGAGGCGCCAGCAGATCCTGAAAATTGGGAACAAGACAAGGATGTCCTTGATACTTGGTTCAGTTCTGCATTATGGCCATTCTCGACAATGGGCTGGCCTGATACTGAAGCTTTCGATTACAAGCGTTATTTCCCAACCGATGTCCTTGTAACTGGCTATGACATCATTTTCTTCTGGGTATCGAGAATGATTTTTCAATCGATTGAATTTACTGGCGAGCGTCCGTTTAAGGATGTTCTGATTCACGGACTTGTCCGCGATGAACAAGGCCGGAAAATGAGTAAGTCGCTTGGCAACGGGGTTGACCCAATGGAGGTTATTGATCAATATGGTGCCGACGCGCTTCGCTACTTCCTCTCAACAGGAACCTCGCCAGGGCAGGACTTGCGCTATAGTACGGAAAAAGTAGAATCGACTTGGAATTTTGCCAATAAAATCTGGAATGCTTCCCGCTTTGCATTGATGAATATGAACGGGTTAACCTATGAAGAAATTGACTTTAGCGGCGAAAAATCAGTGGCAGATAAGTGGATTTTAACTCGCTTGAACGAAACCATTGACCACGTTACCAAATTATCAGAGCGCTATGAATTTGGTGAAGTCGGCCGTGCCCTTTATAACTTTATTTGGGATGATTTCTGTGATTGGTATATCGAAATGGCTAAACTGCCATTGTACGGCGATGATCAAGCTGCCAAGAAAACAACCCGCTCAATTCTTGCTTATGTATTAGATCAAACGATGCGTTTATTGCATCCGTTTATGCCATTTATCTCCGAGGAGATCTGGCAAAACCTGCCGCATGAAGGTGAATCAATTACGGTAGCAAAATGGCCTGAAGTAAGACCTGAATATTCCGATCACGAAGCAGCCCAGGAAATGAAGCTGTTAATGGAAATGATTCGCTCGGTACGGAATATTCGTGCTGAGGTTAATACACCACTAAGCAAGAAAATTAATATGATTGTTAAGGCAAAGGATGAGGCGATTTTAAACACAATTGAAAAGAATCGCGCCTATATTGAGCGCTTCTGTAATCCCGAACAGTTGCAGATGGGAATCGAAATGGAGACACCAGATAAGGTAATGACGGCCGTGATTACTGGGGTGGAAATTATCTTGCCGCTTGAGGGATTAATAAATATTGAGGAAGAGATCGCCCGTTTGGAGAAAGAATTAACTAAATTAACTAAAGAAGTCGAGCGGGTTCAAAAGAAATTAAGTAACGAAGGCTTTATGAAAAAAGCACCGGAAAATGTTGTTGCCGAAGAACGGGCAAAAGAGAAGGATTATTTAGAAAAGAGACAGATTGTTGAAGCGCGTTTGAACGAATTAAGAGGCTAAAAACTGTGAGGCGAATCGCTTTAAAGAGTGATTCGTCTTCACTTATTTCTAAACAAATGGGGGTGTCAACATGTTTACAACATATAATCAAGCCCTTGAATGGATTCATGGGAGATTAAGACTGGGGATTAAGCCGGGGTTAAAGCGAATGGAATGGATGATGGACAAGCTTGGCCATCCTGAAGCAGGTAAAAAAGCAGTTCATATTGGCGGGACAAACGGGAAGGGGTCGACGGTTACCTTTCTTCGCTCCATCCTTCAGGCCTCCGGGTTTACAGTCGGGACATTTACTTCACCTTATATTGAACAGTTTAATGAACGGATTAGTGTGAATGGCAAACCGATTAGTGACGAAGAATTACTGAAAATTGCCAATGTGATTTATCCGTTAGCAATTGAACTGGAGGGTACCGATTTAGGAGGGCCGACAGAGTTTGAAATCATTACAGCGATGGCATTCTATTATTTTTCTCATCATCCAAATGTAGATATCGTTTTATATGAAGTTGGCTTGGGCGGACGCTATGATTCGACCAATATTATTCAACCGCTAGCCTCGATTATTACGAATATTGGTCTTGATCATACGAATATACTTGGTGAAACATATGGGGAAATTGCTTTTGAAAAGGCAGGGATTATTAAGAAAAATACGGCAATCTTTACGGCCGTCAAACAAGATGAAGCGTTGCAGGTAATTACTGATGAAGCTGAAAAAAAAGCTGCCCCGCTTTATCGGCTTGGTGTTGATTTTATCATCGACAGCTACAAGGCAATGACTGATGGGGAGAGTTTTAACGTAAAAAGAGGTGCGGACACGTTCGCTAATCTCGAAATTACGATGCTTGGTCGCCATCAAACCGAAAATGCCACATTAGCAGTTGTGACTGCAATGTATTTAGATGAACAGCACATTTTAACCATATCACAGCAAGCAATCCGTAAGGGATTAAAGCAGGCTTTTTGGCCGGGGAGATTTGAGGTTCTCTCAAACAATCCAGCGGTAATCATTGACGGGGCCCATAATAACGAAGGAATAGATACATTAGCGCAAATTCTAACAACACGTTATGCTGACCGTGATATTCACATCATCTTTGCTGCTTTAAAGGATAAAAAGTATGATAAGATGATAGCAAGGCTTGATGAAATTGCCGACGAAATATCGTTTGTCAGCTTCGATTTTCCGCGTGCGGCGAAAGCCGAAGATTTTCTGTTAATTAGCAATGTAAAGCGGAAGCAGGCTGTCACAGATTGGCATTCCTATATCCCAGAAGTGCTAGATGGGCTCAAGGATAACAGTATATTGGTGATCACTGGCTCACTTTACTTTATCTCAGAGGTAAAGCCATTTCTAACATATTATTTGAAAAATAAGACGATTTCACTGTGACAAGCCTTTCATTATTTGGTAAAATAATTTTATCTTGAATTAATAATATTATTACTTGAGAGGAGGAGGTAAGATGGATATTCATCCGAATATCAAAAAAGCAGCCTTTGTGGCTTGGCTGCTGCTGGTTCCAGCCGGACTATGGTTTACCTATATCTTTTATCCTCCTCAAATCGCAGGAAAATGGCTTGATTTGCTAGCATTTTTACTGCTAACGTTGATTGTAGCAGCTACCCCGATTGTCATTAATAGAATGTTTGTTTTCTTGATACAGTGGGTGGCGTTAGCAACCTTTTTAAATTTTGGGCTGTTTGTGGAAATTATTTTTGCCCAAGCTGCCGTAGTGGTTTTATTGTTGCGCTTAAAGATATACCAGCGAGATCAATGGTTTCGTTACCCGTTAAATTTATATATGTTTTTTATTGTTTCCTTTGTCAGCGGCATCATCTATTATGCTCTTGGCGGTCAACTTGACCCGAGATTGAGCAACGATACTCATTCAATCTGGCTAGCTCTTCTTTACGCTGCTATTAACTATAGTTTAAACCAAATTATCATATCGTTTCATTTGCGTTATATTTATAAAGAGCCTTTTTTCGGAAAGGATTTCTATGTCGAAACAATTACCACAATTATTACTTTCCCTATTGGGATTGTTTTGTATATTCTCTATAAACAGGTTGGTTTATTAGCGCTGTTATTTGTGGGACTGCCGTTTATCAGTGTTTCACTTATTTTTAATCTCTATTATTCTAGTCAAAGAGTCAATGAATATTTACAAAAGGCCGCTGAGATTGGTCACCAAATGGCTGAACATCTGCATGTAAATGATGTGATGGATTTGTTTATCGAGAAACTATGTGAAATGTTGCCTGTCGATTATGCCTTTATTTTTGAGTTAGACAACGGCAAGCTGAAAT
Source organism: Bacillus rubiinfantis (assembly GCA_000752035.1). GTDB lineage: Bacteria > Bacillota > Bacilli > Bacillales > Cytobacillaceae > Neobacillus > Neobacillus rubiinfantis. The sequence goes on from CCFE01000018.1 coordinate 256,050, forward strand.
CGGTTCGGCGCCTGGAAAATGGTATACCGCAGCAGAATAGTAGTACAGTAGTGAAAAATAATGAAGGCATCAGTGCTCTTGCATGGTCACATCATAAGGCATATTTGTTTCCAACGCGGAAAAAATGGCAGCATTATGCACACGATGATATCCCACTTGATGCAGAGAGTATTTTAAGTGTCCCAATTGAACGAAGCAGCAAGCTGACAGGTGTGCTCGTTCTTGCCTCAAAGCAAAAGCGGGCCTATGAAAAATATCAGCTAATGATTTTAGAGATTCTCTGTTCATACTTTGCCGTAGCAATTGAAAATGCCAAGCATTATGAACAAACAAAGATGCAAAGTGAGCGTTGTGCGTTGACAAAATTATATAATTATCGCTATTTTGATAGTTTATTGACGCAGGAATTTGATAAACTCATGCATTTTGATCGCCGCATGTTATCGTTAATTATTCTTGATATTGATCATTTTAAAAGGGTTAATGATGTATACGGACATCAGAGCGGAAATGAAATTCTCTGCGAATTAGCCACGAGGATTTGTCAATTAGTTGGTGACCGTGGGACGGTTGCACGCTATGGTGGTGAGGAATTTGTTGTTCTTTTACCAGATACAACAAAGTCAGAAGCCTTTGATCTTGCGGAACAAATCAGGCAAACAATCGCTAATCGTCCATTTGTGCTAAAGCAAGCGCTGCAACAAACAGCGCAGCAGGCGAATATTACCGTTTCAATTGGCGTTGCAACTGCCCCCGAAGATGCCGAAGATGCGCTTGCTTTAATCCGCCACGCCGACCGTGCCCTCTATGTTGGTGCAAAGCGGGCTGGAAGAAATCGAGTAGCAGAGTATTCAGCGTGTTAATAATCTATTGGAAAAGGTCGATTCGTAGAATCGGCCTTTTTCCATAGTTGTCTACCCCCATCTGCAAAAGTCAAAGATTATCGAAGTTATTATCAGAAAAATTACTATATATTATATATATTTGTATTTTGTAAAGTTTGGGTATTTGGTATACTACTAGTAGAGGCAGATTAGGAAAAAAGCATCATTTTAGATAAATATTACCCTCAACTTAAATGGAAGGGTGGAACTGTTAATGAAAAAAGTAACAGCTCTAGTCGGAATAATAGTTGCAATCGTTTTACTCGGATGGACAAATAGAACTTCAGCTCAAACTGATAGTACCGCAAAGGTTGACTTTAATGTCAAATCATCGCAATCTGTTGTGGTTAAACCACAAAATCAAAATGCCTTAGGTAACCTTGATGTGCATTTAACGCCATCAGGAATGTCAACGGGCGCTAACCGGGATCCAATAGATGTGGTTTTTATTTTTGATAAATCTGGATCCATGGACGAATCAGGTAAAAATCCGCAAAAATTTACGAGTGCTAAAAGTGCGTTGACGGAGGCAGTAAGTTATTTTAAAAAAATCTCAGGACCGAATGATCGTTTTGCCTTAATTCCCTTTGGTTCAGATGTAGAAACTAATAAAGTAGTATACTTCTCACCAAATGATGTAAATCAGGGATTAGACTTAATTAACCAGACTGTGAGCAGTCTACCAGCACAGGGTGGAACAAACTATACTCAATCATTTGATAAAGCTTTGAATCTTCTTCAAGGTTCAAAAAATAACAAATATATCATTTTTATGACTGATGGTCAGCCGACGTTTTCAATAAATGAAGAACAAGTAACGTACACAAAGAAGAAATGTTTGGGCTTTATTTGTTGGGGGGAAGAGAAGGTTACTGAAACCGTGCCTGTTCACTATGAGCTGTACGGTACTGGCTCATCAATGACGAATAGAGTATATTTTGATGGTTCTGATGGAAATAGGTATTATAAAAGTCAAAATGTATCACAAACTGTAAACAATATAAAGCTTCATGCATCTGCAAGGGCCGAAAAACTTGCTCAAAATAATATTAAATTATTCTCCATTGGCTTCGGCAGTGACTCTGAAGTGGATATGGCCTATTTACGTGAACTGTCTTCGAAAACCGGTGTTTCAGCACGTCAAGCGAATACGGATAATATTTCAAGCATATTTCAAGATATATCAAAAGACATTGCCACGCCTGCAATCGATGGTGAGGTATCTGTAGATTTAAGCAAATTTAACGGGAAAGTAAGCTTGGTAGAGGGAACAGATGCAAGGCTTGACGGCAATACGGCAATTTATAAGTTTAATTTTAACTTCCCATTTAACCAAGAAGTGAATCAATCTAAGGATATTAGTTTTCCATTCAGTTTTTCGGAAACGGGAACGTATACATTTGACAATATCAATTTAACTTATAAAAATTTAAATGGCCAAACGATTACAGTCAAACATGAGCCCGTCACAATTGAAGTTAAAGCAGATGCACCGCCAAGCTTCAAAGGTTCGATGCTTTTATCAGGTGTGTCTAATACAGTTGATAATTTGATTAAGATTTCGAATAGTAATCAAACATCAAATCAATATAATGTTAAATACTCTTTATCACCATATGGACTGATTAATAATACAGTTACTGGAACATTAACTAATTTAAGAATTATTCAGCCTTTGCCTGAAGGGATTTCGTTAATTCCATCTGCTGTGGTTAAGTTAATTACTTATAATGGCAAACAGGCAGCACAAATTGACATTTCTCAGACAATAAATTATGCCAATGGCAATTTTAGCCCAACTCAAGTCACAGCGCTATTATCATTACAAGCAGATTGGGCACAGAGCAATACAGTAATGCCAATGGCCATTCTGCAATATAAAGACAGCAGATTTGCACAAACTCAGGAGACAACGATTGCCCCTTCTAACCAGGTTATAAATATGAAGGTAAGGCTGAATGAGTTTCCAGATAGATTATACGAAGGCGATTCGTTAGGGGTAATAACGAAAATAAATAATACGACCAAGAATATTATTTCCCAAACGGAGTTTCCAAACGATTTTGCTTTAAAAAATAAACCAGTTAAGGATATGATATTTGGGGACGATAACACTTCCATTGTTATTACTTACTTTGATAATGAATCTGTAAGAATTTATCTAAGCCCTGATTTTCAGCTGATCGGCAAAACGAGCAGTAAACAATATCAATCTGGTGATGAGGCCAATGAAGATGTTAATGTGAAACTCTCTCAACTTATTCCAGGAAAGGAAGTTAAATATTATTATCAGCTGAATGACAGTTCTTTATGGAAAGAAATAAAACCTGATGAAATGATTTCATTAACTACATCAGGAAAAAACACCATTAAACTCAAGGCCGAAGGTGGATTTGCCCGCGATAATATTAATCCGGTTGCAAAGACAATTACAATAGTCAGAAAAATAGAATCGATAACAGTCGATCCTGAAGTAATCCAATTGGAAGTCGGAAGCACTAAAGGTTTTACAGTTAATATTCTTCCTGCTGATGCTTCCAATAATGAATTAGAGATAACAATCGGGGATAAATCGATTGCTGATTTTTCAGATGCCAATCGTATTATTGGTGTAGCTGAAGGGAATACCGAATTAATTATTAAAGCAAAAGATGGGTCAAACATAGTCGTAATAGTACCTATCCATGTCACTGATCCATATATTCCATTAAAAGAGATTAAGTTTAAAAAAGCTGTGTTTAAGATTAAAAAAGGTGAGAAAGCCTCAATTACCGATTACCTTATCTTTAATCCAGCTAACGCTACCAATAAAGTGATATCGACGGTAACTTCTACGATGTCTGATAAAGTAGAAGTAAAAAGGGAAAATGGAAGTTGGGTTATTGTTGGGAAAGATACTGGTTATTCAACCGTAGAGGCCATTGCTGAAAAACAAAAAGATGGCAGCCAACCAAATGATTCTGCTTTATTTGAGGTCATAGACAATGACGACTCTAGTAATAATAAAGGTGCAAGTGGTGAAGGCCGCTGGTAAAAACAAAACCTCGTTTCCTTGGGAAACGAGGTTTTAAAAGTTACTCTAATATTAATTCATCTGAATATAGTTGAAGATAATCAACAATTGGCAATGCTTCAATTCTTTGTAAAAGAACATTGCTGTCAAAATTGACGATAAATCTTGAAAATTGCCCTTCTTGAAATGATTTTGTGGGCAGATTAGTAATTTCAGTGACATTGCCGCGAATTGCATTTATTTCTAATTTTTTCTTAGCGAATAACCCACCATTAATATAAAAGAGGGAACCAACTCCATATAGTTTCGCTTCAGATTCTGTATAGAAAAAGGCCTTTAATGGTTTTATACTACTAGAATCCTCAGGCAAATAATTGGGTTGATTTTTTTCTGATGAATCAACGAAGTTGTTAAATTCATTAATCCTAGTCATCATTAAATCGCTATTTGACAATAATATTAATTCGCCTTGATTGTCATTAGCGCCCAATATATTGACATTGGAAATCGCTGCTGTATTTCCTACATATACGACTGAGTTGAAGCGTACCTCATCGTTTTCTATGCTTGGGCTAGCGGAGTCTAATTCATCATTTCCTAAAATGGTAAAAGAGCCATTTGTAATAATGGTATTATTAATCGTAATAGAAGTATCTATTGGATTGATGCTAAGATTTCCCCCGGTTATGACACCGCCATTTATTTCAATCCCTTTTGCTAAATCGCTTTGATTAGCCACATTAGATTCAATTTTTAAACTATCACCACAAATAATCGTATCATTCACTTGTAATTTTCCATTAAAATTTATCAAATGGATATTTCCAGATACAGATAACTTATTAAGAGAAATATCATGATAGCTTACAACATATAAGTCGCCATTGACCACTAATTTGTCATTAAAAGTAATGGGCTGACCAGTACTCATAATGACAAAATCGCCATCTACTTTAATAGGTTCATCATATTCAATTGGTTCGGACTCACTTTCGAGCAAGTAACTATCTTGTAATGGCTCATCTTTATTGTCTTTTTTGATAATCGATAAAGGTCTATCAATTACTTCCTCTTTTGTGATTTCTCCGTCATCATTTATTATCGTTTTAAAGACTTTCAGTGATTGAATTTGCTTTGTTAAATTACTCTTAAAATCATCGCCAATATCAGTATTAATTGATAATAAATCATTGTTTGATAAGATTTTATTTGCTTCTTCAAAGAAAGTATCTTTGAAGTTAATATCGACAAATTGACTATCGTGTTTAAGAGCAGGTACCTTCTTTTTATAAAAATTATCAGCGTTCTGAATAAGTGGCAGCAGATTTGCCGTACTGCTGTAAATATCTCCATTTATTGAGGGCATAGGTGTATCAATATATTTCGTCGCTGTCATGTCTCTTAGCTGATACTCAGCATGACTGTTTATATTCATTTTATTCGCATACACATTGCCAACAATATTAGGTGAGCCGTTAATGAATAGTCCGGAATCCTGTCCTTCCGAGTAGGAACCAACAGCGTATTTCAAAAAGCTCGGCAGCGGTGAAAGGATCAGTCGTTTCCGAACTGTTCGTTGTATCTTGCCTTGATTATCATTAGGATTTTTGGTTTTTAAGACAATCTCAAATACTCTGGTAAAGTCCTCATCTGTGTTAATTGAATAGGGTGGAAAGCTGCTTAATTCCGTTGTACAAGGATTTGCTGATCCCAGCACCTTGGGAGAGTTGCCGCTTTCATCGATAATACTAATACAGTCAATTTTCGCTTTTTGCTTTTCCGGAATGTTTGTTAATATGCCGATTAATAATTTTTCAAGCTCTGTTTCAAAAGTGGAATATATGATCGTTTTACCACTGGTGTTTTGCATATAATTTTGTAATTTTATTGTATTTAATGATTCTGCAATTTTGGTTGTAATTTCATCGGCTACATTTAATGCGTTATAAGAGACATCTATATCTGCTTTGCGAGTTTCAACTCGATTAGTGCCGCTAATTGAGGAAGAGATAATTGCTAAGCCTAATACTGTAAAAACTAAAGAAATGAGAAGCACGGTAATTAACGCATTTCCCTTTTGGTTATTTATCAATGCAACTGCCTCCTAAAAACCAAATTGGCTTGTCAATGTATAAGGTTTTTCTAACCGGCTATTATTAAATTGCAATTCAATATCAATGATACCTCCATTTTCACAGTTAGAACTAATCAGAGAGATGTTACTGTTGTCACAAGTGTAAGACAGACTAACATTGCTAAAACCCGAAATATCATCTAGCATTTTCCCGTCAATACTCAGTACTGTTTTTCCATCAGAGTCGGGAATAAATTTGATTACTTTACGTGTTTCTGAATCTTTCTCTGCCTTTTGCTGTATGCCATAGAAGCTTTTATCCTTGGAAACTTTCTCTACCTTTGTATACTTATTGTCGATTAATTCAATACAATTTGATCCACATTGTTGCACTTCATCGAAGGGAAAAGAGTAAAAGGTATTCATAATCATCGTCACAGCATAGTCGGCGTCATCTCTTAGCTGCCCCTCAATTTGAATCTTGTTGTAAAGCTTTAATCCAGATGTAAAAACCCCATAGATGATGGGCAATACAATCATTAAAATTGTTACAGTTGTCAACAATTCAATTAAAGTAATTCCTTTTTCATCGAATATCTTCACTTTTTATTGCTCCCTCAAGTTCAGTCGAATATTGTTTATTGTTGACTTTCCATTCTACTTTGACATTTAACGGCAGCATATATGATTCTGAATCCTCATTAGAAGCCGGCAGAATCGTAACATGGTAATTTATATTATTAATAGATATAGGTGAACATCCTGTTGGAACTGAAGTATCTCCCCAGGTTAATTGATATTTGTTATTACAAATAAATAAAGAACCTTCTTCTGATGAGTGTTCATCAAAATCTTTTCTCATTTCAATAAAACTTTGCTTTTCCATAAACATCATCGCATTACGGGCGACATTTATAGCAACGGTTTTATTTTGATTGGAATTTGTAAACGAATAGGCTTGATTAAAAAATTGCATAACACCTAAGATCACTATACTTAATATTGTCAGTGAAAGTAGTACTTCAATCAGCGTTAGGCCGTTTGCACTAAATAGTAATTTTCTTAGCTTCATAATTTCTCCCTTCTTTTAAAAATTCCTATTTTATTATACAATATTTTAAAGTAGGAATTTGTATCTATATGTCTATTTATAGGAGAATTTACATGGAAAAATATAATTATTGTCGAATCGGTGATACTTTTATACTATTTGAGAGGAAGTAACTCCATGGCTGAGGTTATCTTTGCGCTGCTGTCACTTATTATTCTTGCTCCATTACTTATTCTTTTAAAGTTAAATATAACAATGAAAGGAAAACTATATATTTTAGCACTATCATTGCTAGTTTCCCTAGTTGGCTTGGTATCCAAGAGTATTTTTACTCTTTGGCAAGCTTACCTCATCCTGTTATTATTTATTCTTCTAATCGTTTTATTAGCATTTAAAAAATTGGAATCAATAATCTTCATGAATGACAATCAAATGATGTCAAACAAACTCGAAACTCAAGCTCAGGAGAATCCCATTGTAGAGCCAGTTAATGAAACATTTGGTAGCTCTATTGCCAATCATCAGCCTAGTAATGATGAGGTTTTCTTGAACATTGTAAAGTCATTAGAGAGTGTTGAGGAAGATTCAGCGCAAACGGAAACATTGGATGTTGATGAAATCCAATTTGTCAATGAAACAAACACTGATGGTAAACAGTTAATAACTGAAACCTTAGAGGATGAGAATAATTGGTTACAAGGATTTGAGGATGAACTTCAGCTTCCAGAGGGACTAGAAGAACGAGATAACGAGTTTGACTATCAAGATCCAAAAAATGATCAAAATCAGTATATCTCTGATGTTAATCCAGAACAAGAACCAGTAACAAATCATTATATGGAAGAATTGGAGCAGTTGATTTTTGAGGATGAAACAATCGCTATTGAAAATGAAAACAACGATGTGGCGGCACCAGAGCTAGCTATCAACTTAGTTGAAACTTCGGTATCTATCAAAAATGAAGATTCTCTTCCGGTTGAAACAGAAGATGAATTGAAGCACTCAATTGATTTTATTCCTTCAATAGCTCATAAGGAAGTTGCCGTGAGTGCGGAAGTAGAGGAATTTGAATTGGCGGTTGCTGATTTTGATACCGAGGAGAGAATGGCTATAACCACTGTAGAAATGGACACACAACCAGAATTATACGATGAGAAGGAAGCCATTCATAAACAATTCTTTGCGACAATGCTGTCCCAAATTGAACTTAAGAAGAAAATAGTCGATGATACGCACTATGAACAATTTTTAAAGGAATGTTTACACCCAGAGCTGCCGGTTGCTGAATATTACACATTTGCAATCTTGTTAGCTCGCCATTATTTGTCGACAGGAAAAGTAGAAAAATTACCGTTACTTTTAGATGAGTTAGAAGAAAAGGTTACAAATTACCCTATTTTATTACAAGAAATACAATTTTTTAAGTCACTTTGTTCAAAAAAACAATGAAATTTGTTATAAATTAGAGTGTATTATTATCTATAATGAAAGTAAGAGAAATTTATATGATTAGGTGTGGTGAATGAGATGAAAAGCAGTTCTCAAATAACAGGTTTGCCAATTATTAGTATTTCCGATGGTGTAGAAGTAGGAAAAGTAAAATCTTTAGTAATAAATCCAGAAAAAGGTTCAATCGATTTTTTAACAATAGATAATGAAGATTGGCAAGTCAGTATTAAGGCTGTTCCGTTTAAAAAGGTTGTGGGAATTGGTGAATACGCTGTAACAGTGGAAAGTGAAAGTGCTGTTATTGATTTAAACGAAATTCCCATTACAAATCAACTCGTAAATAAAAAGATTAAAATTACCAATACAAAAGTTATGACTAGAAAAGGCGAGCTCTTAGGTACCGTAACAGAATTTTTTGTTGACGATAACTCTGGAAATATCCTTGGGATGGAGCTTGAGGTCGGAAATAATAAAGTCGCCTTACATTCTGAATTCGTCCTTACATTTGGTAAAGATATTATCATTGTAAAAGAGGATTCAAGCAGCCATTTTATGGGTGACATTTCAGATTTAGATGCTAACAGCAAAAATTCTTCACAAGCCAACACAGCAGAGATAATTGAGAACGCTGCTCCTTCAAGCGGGGAGACCGCAATCGAGGCGGGTAGCTCGAATTATCCTATTGAAGATGAAGTTGATATGAAGGCTCTAAAAGAAAAACAAATCGAAATTCTTAATGGTAAGCGGATCTTAAAAGATATTCACGACACGAATGGAAATATTCTTTTTCAAGCAGGAACTGTATTAACCCCCGAAGATATTGAAAAGGCTCAAGAAGAAGGGCCTAATGTTTTAGTCGATATTTCAATGAATGTACAGGCTTAGTGGTAGGGGGAACTCAATATGAGAAATCCTCGGGAAGTGAAGTTTTTTTTAGTTTTATTGATTTGTACAGTATTTATTTTTAGTTTTTCAACATATGGTGCCATGGCATACGACCATTTTTTCAATGAAGCAAATCAATATCCGGAGAGTACTAAGATAGGCTCAGTTGATATTGCCGGTTTAGATGCTAAGGAAGCATTGGTAACACTTAAAGAAAAGCAACAAACATGGAAGAAGAAGACAACTATTATTTTTCTATATAATGAAAAATCCGTAAAAGTAAACTTAGATATGTTTGCTTTTGATATAGAACAATCACTTCAGGCCGCAAAGTCTAATGTGCAGACTGAACTGCAGGTTACGATTAACAGCCAAGAGTTAGCTAATTACCTTGAAAAATTAAACTTAACAAATAATAAAGTTGATATTACCCGTTTAAAAGCTGATTTAAGCGGGTATACTTCACTTCTTAGCACAGGGACACATACTCTTCAGCTCAACAAATACTTACTTAAGAAACCACCTGTTACGATTCTATCAGAGTCCACTGTTCCATTTACCGAGGCTGCTTTTGAATTAAAGAATTGGGCTGAGCGTTTTCCGACTATTACTATTAAACCAACATCATCGGTTTCAATTATGCAATTACTAGAAGAAAATCGCTTGAAGAATCTTTCCGATGACAGTTTAAGTATGATTGCGACTGCTATTTATAAAGTCGTTCTCCCGACCAATTTCTTAATTACTGAGAGACATATTAGTAGAGAACTACCATCATATGCTGAAGCTGGTTATGAGGCAAAGATTGATCAAAACAATAATATGGATTTGGTGTTTACAAATCCAAATCAGCAAGAATACCAATTAAAATTTAAAATCATAAATAATAAACTATTTTATGTTGCATTAAAAGGGGCAAAATTTAGCTACAGCTATACGGTATTGTTAAAGGATAAAGAAACTTTCCAACCGAAGACGATTATCCAGTATGATGCACAACTGGCTGATAATAGTGAACGACTGAAAACAGCCGGGCAGGAAGGTATCCTTGTAAAAGTATATCGGCACAAGGTGGACGAAAGTGGAAATACACTAGAGAAAACGCTGATTGACGAAGATTTTTATCCTCCACAAAACAAAGTTATTATTCGAAGTCTAGAAAAAACTGAAACCGAGACAGTATCTGATGATGATACAAATGCTGCAGATCAAACAGAAGACGGTAAAACTGAAACGGCAACAGAGGAAGACACTGCATCAAACAAAGAGACAAATCAAACTAGCAAAGACAAGAGCGATTCGACAAAAAATTCAAATGTGACGGATAAAACAAATTCAAATGACCATTCAAAATAAGAATAAAGCAGGGATAGTCATGATGCAAACGAGAAAAAGACTTGGAGATCTACTAATTGAAGCTGGTTTAATTAAAGACGAACAATTGCAATCAGCCTTAAAAGAAAAGAATCCAAAACAAAAACTTGGAGATGTCTTGATTCAAAAGGGCTATATCACGGAACAACAGTTAATTGAAGTCTTGGAATTCCAATTAGGAATTCCCCACATTACATTATATCGCTATCCTTTTGATCCAAGTCTTTTCACGCTTATCCCGAAAGAACTTGCGAAAAGAAAACTCATCATCCCGCTAAAAAAAGATGGCGAAAAGCTGCTAGTTGCAATGGCGGATCCAATGGATTTTTATACTATTGATGATTTAAGATTATCAACTGGATTTCACATTGAAACTGCGATTGCAACGAAAGACGATATCCTTCGTGCTATTAATAAGTACTATGATATGGATGAGGGATTTGAAGATTTACTGCTTGAGCGGGGTCCGGCGATTCAATCAGAGGAAGAGAAAATTGTTGATAAAGATTCGCCAATTGTTAAACTAGTGAATCAAATTATTTCGAATGCAGCAACTCAAAAGGCCAGTGATATTCATATTGACCCGCAGGAAACGAAAATTGTTATCCGTAATCGGATTGACGGTGTGCTAAGAACGGAGAGAAGTCTGCCGAAACACATGCAAGGTGTGCTGACAGCCAGAATTAAAATCATGGCGAATTTAGATATAACCGAACACCGTATCCCACAGGATGGGCGAATAAAGATGAATATTGATTTTCATCCAATTGATATTCGGGTATCGACCTTACCAACTGTTTACGGTGAAAAAATCGTCCTGCGCTTATTAGATTTAGGCTCAACCCTCAATGATATTAATAGTTTAGGATTTAATAAAGTAAACCTTAATAGATTTATGAAATTAATTGAAAAACCGACAGGAATTATGTTGATTACCGGACCAACAGGATCAGGGAAATCATCGACTCTCTATGCAGCCTTAAACAAATTAAATAGTGAAGAGGTAAATATTATTACCGTTGAAGATCCTGTGGAGTATCAGATGGAGGGAATTAACCAGATTCAGGTGAATCCCAATGTTGGTTTAACATTTGCTGCTGGTTTGCGCTCTATTTTGCGCCAAGATCCTAATATTATTATGGTGGGGGAAATTCGCGACAAAGAAACGGCTGAAGTAGCCATTAGAGCTTCTTTAACAGGTCACCTTGTCCTTAGTACCTTGCATACAAATGATTCGCTTGGCTCCATCACCCGGTTAATCGATATGGGAGTTGAACCATTTCTTGTGGCCTCTTCCTTAAGTGGGATTGTAGCCCAGCGGCTGGTTAGAAGGGTTTGTCGTGATTGTGCTGAAACACAGCTGCCAACAAAGCGTGAAATTGAAATTTTCGCTAAAAGAGGGCTGAAAATTGACCATGTTACTCGAGGTAGAGGCTGTGCTTCATGTAATATGACCGGATATAAGGGACGGATTGCGATTCATGAAGTGCTTGTCGTGGATGATCGCATGAGGCGGGTTATTATGAATAATGAACCGTTTTCAAGATTGAGAGAACTAGCATTGGAAAATAAAACCATCTTTTTAATTGATGATGGACTGTTAAAAGTGAAACAAGGAATCACAACTACCGAGGAAGTATTAAGGGTGGCCATTCCTGATTAGGGGTTTTAAAGATGAAAACGAAAATCGACCTTTTGCTAAAAGCTGGATTTGAACTAAAAGCATCAGATATCCATTTGACAGTAGGCGTTCCGCCCATCGTGAGAATCAATGGAGAGTTAAAACGGCTCGGCAAGGATCCTTTAATTCCAGCTGATACGGAAGAAATGGCCCGAGCTATTATTCCAAATGGAATGTGGGAAAAATTTAAGAACAGAGGAGAGCTTGATTTTTCATATGGGCTTCCTGGAGTTTCAAGATTCAGGGTCAATGCATACTTTCAACGTTCCTGTATTGCAATGGCGATTCGTGTTATACCTACCAGAATTCCAACACTTGATGAATTAGAGCTTCCCCCTGTTATTAAGAAAATTGCTGATAAACCGTATGGCCTTGTCCTTGTTACTGGACCGACCGGGAGTGGGAAATCAACCACATTGGCGTCTTTGTTACATTTTATGAATGGGACGCAACGAAAACATATCGTTACGCTAGAAGATCCAATTGAGTATTTGCATAAACACGGAAATTGTATTATTGACCAGCGGGAAGTCGGTTTTGATACCGAAAATTTTGCTAACGGATTACGAGCTGCATTGCGACAGGATCCAGATGTAATCCTGGTAGGTGAGATGAGAGATCTGGAAACGATTCAAACAGCCATTACCGCTGCTGAAACAGGACATCTTGTCTTAGGGACGCTACATACTTCCAGCGCACCGGCAACAATCAACCGAATAATTGATGTGTTTCCTCCTGCCCAACAGGCTCAAATCAAAATCCAGCTTGCCTCTGTGCTTGTGGCAATTATTTCACAGCGTTTGTTTCCCACTGCCGATAAAAAAGGTAGAAGAGCTGCCGTGGAACTATTGCTCAACAACTCAGCTGTTGCGAATCTAATTAGGAATGAGAAAATTCATCAAATTGCTAATGTCATGCAGACATCCAGATCATTGGGAATGCAGACTCTTGAAATGAACATAAAGCAATTAGTGCAGTCTGGTGTGATTGCTAAAGAAGCAGTTGTTCCATTCTTACAAGAAAAGGTGGACTTAGATGGCACGGTTTAAATACAGCGGACGGGATAAAAGAGGGAAGAAAACGGGGATTATAGCTGCTGCTTCAAAAAGGGAGGCAATCCTGCAGCTCAGGGATAAGGGGATAAAAGTAATTGAAATGAATGAGGTTCCTGAAACCCTTCTAACTAAAGAAATTTCACTTGGTAATCCAGTAAAACTTCAGGATTTTGTGATTTACTTAAGGCAATTTGCTACCCTAATTAGGGCAGGTGTACCAATTGTTGAGGCGACTTCAATCCTAGCAAAACAAACGGAAAGCAAGGCACTGAAAAAAGCATTAACCGGCATTGAGCAGGATTTGCGTGAAGGGAATCCGCTCTCGGTCGCCGCTGAGAAGCATAAAAAGATATTTTCCAGCATGTTTGTCAATATGATTAGGGCCGGTGAAGCAGGCGGAAATATGGATGATACGCTGGAAAAGCTGGCAGTCCATTATGAAAAGCAGCACTTTACAAGACAAAAGATTGTCTCTGCACTTGCCTATCCACTTACTGTTGCCATTATTGCTGTTGGTGTTGTCATCTTCTTGCTTGTCAGTGTTGTTCCTACATTTGTAGAGATGTTTGAAGATTTTGGTGGTGAACTCCCAGCGATTACTCAGTTTGTGTTAAATGCTAGCGGTTTTATGCAAAAGTTTTGGTGGCTCGTTGTTCTGGTAATCGTGTTTTTGATGACAATCATTGTGGTAATCAATAAGAACAAAAAGACGAAATACTATCTTGATTATTTTTTATTAAGAATGCCGATTTTTGGAAAAATGCTGCAAAAGGCAGCAATCGCAAGAATGACGCGAACATTAAGTTCGTTATTTGCCAGCTCTGTTCCAATTTTACAGGCGCTCTCCATTGTTGAAAATATTGTTGAAAATGAAGTGGTAGCAAAGGTGATTAAGAAATCACGGGATTCGCTGGAACAGGGGCATTCGTTGACAGAGCCAATGCAGCAGCACTGGGCATTCCCGCCGTTGGTTACACAAATGATTATTATTGGTGAGCAATCTGGTACCTTGGATTCAATGTTGTCGAAGGTAGCTGATTTCTATGAACGGGAAGTTGAAAGTGCTACAGACCGGCTTAAGGCCTTGATGGAGCCGCTAATGATTGTCCTGTTGGCAGGATTAGTAGGAACGATTGTAACATCTATCTTAGTCCCAATGTTTGATATTTTTCAACATGTTGGTTAAACAAAATTTATCAAAAAAATACAATTTCTATTATTTTTCTAATCTAGTATAATATAGTTATATGACAAATGTCATAATCCAAATTGACTATTAAAGGAGAATGGGTATGTTACAAAAATTAGGTAAAAGGCTAAAAAATCAAAAAGGCTTAACGTTGATCGAACTTCTAGCAGTTATCGTCATCCTCGGTATTATCGCAGCAATTGCCATTCCAAGTATTGGTGGGATTATTCAGAAATCGAAAGAAGATGCAGTAAGAGCAGATGCAGTACAAATTTTGAACTCAGCAAAAACTTATGTAGCTGCGAATGGTATACCTGCTGCTGCCTTAACACAAGGTCAATTGGGTTCTTATGTTGATGACTCCAAGCTTACTACGTATTCAGTAACTGTAACTGAAGATCCTAGTACAAATAAGATTACTTATACCATCACTGCGAAGAATGTAGCAGCAGGTAAAAAGTATATTGAATTTAAAGCAGCGTCTATTTCAGATATTAATGATAAAAATTCAACAAAAGTTGTTGTAACTGATAAAGAAGTTCAATAAATCATGCTGCTTATACTAGTTTTTCTTTACGGAATTACCCTAGGTTCCTTCTACAACGTAGTCGGCCTGCGAGTACCGGTTAACGAATCAATTGTTAAACCGCGCTCACATTGCCCGAATTGTAACCATACATTAACAGCAAGTGAACTGATTCCAGTTCTATCATATGTACTATTAAGGGGGAAATGCCGGCGTTGTAAGGCGCCCATTTCTCCCTTCTATCCTATTGTCGAACTTGCGACAGGAATTATGTTCATGACAGCACCTATCATAATGGGCTGGTCCCAGGAATTAATAATTGCTTGGACCCTGATCTCGTTAATGGTGATAATCTTTGTTTCAGATATCCATTACATGATCATTCCGGATAAAGTTCTTATTGCCTTTTCTGTTATTTTTTTTGCCGAACGATTCTATCACCCACTCACTCCATGGTGGGACTCACTCATTGGTGCCCTAATTGGTTTCACCTTGCTGCTTGTGATTGCAATCGTCAGCAAAGGCGGCATGGGAGGCGGGGATATTAAACTGTTTGCGGTTATTGGTCTTGTCATCGGAATGAAACTCGTGCTACTATCCTTTTTTTTATCCACTCTATTTGGCGCCGTATTTGGAATAGCAGGAATGGCTATTGGAAAAGTGAAAAAAGGCAAACCGATGCCATTTGGGCCCTATATCGCGCTAGGGACCATTACTGCCTACTTTTTTGGCGAAAGCATTCTTCGTTGGTATATTGATATCTTGTAAGGAGTCTTCAACATGGCGATCAATTTCATGCTTGGTAAACGTAAAATAGTAAATTTCACCATAAAGGACCATGCAATCCGTTTTGTCGAACTAAAACAAACTTACCCTTTAGTAATCCAAAAAATGGGTGAGTATTATTTGCCAAATGGATTGATCAAAGAAGGAAAAATTTTGGATTATGATACGCTGGCAACAATCACTGAACAATGTGTTGCAGAATGGAAAATTAGTAAAAGACAAGTGCGCTTCATTGTCCCGGATCCTTTTATTGTTATTCGTAAAGTCCCGATTCCTAAGGATATTCAAGAAGATGAAATTAGAGGATATCTTTATATGGAACTAGGTTCTAGTATTCACTTGCCATTTGAAGACCCAGTCTTCGATTTTTATCTGTTAGATGGAGTAAAAGATGGCGCGGAAGAAAGCTTAAAAGAGATACTACTATTTGCGGCCCCGGAAAATATGGTAAAAGAATATATGGATTTACTCGAGGAAGCAAAACTTAGGCCGATTGCAGCTGATATTTCCTCCCTTGCAATGAATAGACTAATATATCAACATGCAGCTTCTATTTCTTCAAATGATCCCTATTTAATCGTGCAAATAGATTTACAATCTATAAATATCTGTATATTTGAGGATAATATTCCAGTTATTATGAGAAATTTGTACATGGATATTGACCGAGAAAAATGGAACTATAAGGAAAAAATGAATACATATCTTACATTTGACTTTATAGGTGAGAAACAGGAAGTATTAAATGCGCTTAAAGATATGTATAGTGAGATTGAAAAAGTATTAAATTTTTATCAGTATTCCTTAAAACAAGGGAAAAAGCAAGTGCAAACGGTTTATGTAGATGGTGATCATCCATGGTTAGATGAGATATGTAAGCAATTAAAAGGCCGCTTTGAAATCCCTGTTATAAAAATAGAAGATTTCTTAAAAAAACAGTTAGGCACTGAGCTAATCCCCCCGCAATTTCATCTAAATATGGGGCTTGGCTTAAAAGAGGTGTAATTATGTTAGTAGAAATTAACCTGCTGCCAAAAAGGGATGAAAAAAATATTGTTATTTATGTGATTGCAGCAATTATCTTCATTCTGCTTATCACCATCATCGTTTGCTTTACCTATTACTTAAATGGAAAACAGAAAGAACTAAATACAGTAGAGAAACAAGTGGTCATGAATCAAAAAATAATTGATCTACAATATGAGAAACTTAAAGACTATCAATCTTCTAAATCAGTTGTAGAATTAGAAAATGTCATTGATTGGGCAAAGGACCAGCCAGTTAATATCGTTTATGTCCTACAGCAATTAACAAAAGCTCTCCCCCAAAGAGGGTTTATCCTCGAATTCAATATGAATGAGGAAAATCTGATTAATCAACAGGTTCAGTTTGATACAAAAAGCGATGCTGCCTACTATTTAAGTTCGTTGTTAAAATATCCTTGGATTACAGATGCAGTCATAAGTGAGGCTAAACAGACAATCCTTGAACAGTCTACCACAAAGCTAGACGATTCGAATAATGATGCCTTACCAGGAGATGATATTGAACCTCGATATGTTGCCCAATTTGAGATAAAACTGGATTTAACTCAATTAAAAAAGAGTATCAATAAGGCTGAGAAAATTGAGGAAGGGGGAATTACCCCATGAACCTCGAGTTTTCCAAAAAGCATTTGCTCATTATAATCGTGAGTGGTTTCGTTATTGGCTTGTTAGTCTTTTTTGCCTATTATCAATATATTATCCCAGTAAATAATAGTCTCCAACAGAAAAAGTCAGAGTTAAAAATGACAAGTCAGGAATTAACCATTATTCAGGATAAATTAAAGCAGGCTAGTAAACAAACAGCTGTCAGTACTATGCAACTACAGCAGCAGGTTCCAGTGAAACGAATGCTTGACCAACTGTTTCTCAATGTTGAAAAGGCTGAAATTGTCTCAGGTTCAACTATTACAGAGATTAAATTAAATAGTTCAGAAGAGGGTGAGAATCAAGAAGTTCCACAGGTTTCAACAGAAACAGCAAAGGAAAGCTCAACCGGTTCGGAAAAACCTTCATCTGAAAAAGACCAAACAATGCCAAGTGGAATAAAAAAGACCTCAATTTTAGTATCTGGAGAAGCTGAGACTTATTTTGAGATGGAACGGTTCGTTCAAGAGGTAAAGGCTTTACAAAGAATAATTAAAATTGAACAATTTACTTTTACTGGCCAAGAAGAAAGACATTTAGTAGATCAAACCCATCAACCTATTAAGTTTGAAGCTGTTCTTGCTGCCTACTATTATCCAGAATTAGTTGATTTACAAAAGGAATTACCGCCATTAGATATTCCTGCTGTTTCGAATAAGAAGGACCCATTGAGTGAGTATACTAATTCTGCTGGTAATGACGATGAACCATAAACCATTTCAGTTAAAAAGGGTTATATTTATGAAAAAACGTTCAATCGAAGGTGGTTTTACTCTAGTAGAACTACTTGCAGTCCTGGTTATTTTGGGAATTATCTCAATCATTGCGATTATCTCAGTTTCTAGAGTCATTCAGGATGCAACGGACCGAGCCTTTGTTGCTAATGCCTATGCATTAAAGGAAGCCGCTAACTTATACCTAAGAAGTGAGAGCATAAATGATAGAATTCCTAGTCTGATTTCCTACAAAACACTTTATGAAGCGGATTATCTCGATGAAATGAAGGATCCTGATACTGATAATTATTTAACTCCTACTGATGAGACATATGTAGTTGCCAGCGGCCAAACCATTACAGCTGTCTGCCTCCAAGGAGAGAGGCGAAATCTCTGTTCCTATCAAGAAAAAAATCAACCTATTCCGTTTAATAAATTATCAGCAACATTTTTAAGTATGAACAATTGAAAAATTTGACGAAAGTAATCAATAACAAGACGACAAAAGTCTTGTTATTTTTTTTTACAATTATGCTAGGATGGAACAAAATGAACGAGCTAGAGAAAGGAGGACATCATGTGGACAAGCCAAAAAAAGCTAAGACCATCACAATTAAGATCAACAATAACCATAAAGCATATCAGGAGGAACTACGGAAAGGCGCCCTGCCAGATCATTCGAAAGTTATTCAAATACAGACAAAACTAATTCAAGAAGAAGCACGGCGAGAATCTGCTGCAGCACAGGAGTCAGACGATGACAGCTTTGACTGGATTATTCCTGAAACAATTGAAACGAATCAGACACCCTCGAATACTGCTGGAGACAGGGCAAAAGCTACTGGGGAAAAGGGAAAGAAGCTTGGTAACAAAACCGTATCCTTTACCAACTATTATAAGAAAAAACATGGAAGATCGTTTCGTTCTATTTTTTTAACTGCGATTTTCGCCATATTAATTGGGACTACTATTGGCATTTTTATGCTCAAATTAGTGATAACTGAACCGAAGGAGAAAGTAGTCAGCGAGCCAAAAATCGTCGAGGAGCCAAAGCCGCAAGAGACACCGAAAAAGGCAGAAAAAACGACGATTGCAACAATTAAACAACAAACAACTTACATAATCCAAGGTGGAGTTTTCGGTTCTGAACAAGGTGCTGAGGAAGGAGCCAATAAGCTGTTATCTTTAGGAATACCAGTGCAAACTGTTGAAATTGATAAACAGTTCTATTTATTTCTAGGGATTGCGGATTCACTTGATTCCGCAAAAGCATTGAGCGCCTACTATCAACAAAACGGTGTAGATGATGTATATGCGAAACCTTTGGAAATCAATGCAAAGAAGATCTCAGTTATTAATGAAAGTGAAAAGAGCTTAGCTGAAAACCTTCCATCAATCTTTCAAACTCTTACATTGGTGTCTTCCGGTGGTTTATTAACCAATGATATTCCTCAGGAAGCTGATAATTTATTGACTAAAATAGAAAAGACATTAACTGATAGTGAAATAAACAAAGGAAAGATGAAAGAACTGAAAGTAGAATTGCAAGAAGCGCAAGAAAAGGTGAAAGGGTTCCGAGACTCAAAAGAAACAAAAGACTTACAGGACGCCCAGCAAAGTTTGCTGAAATTTTTAGCGATTTATTTATCATTGTAAACAGTCAATAATTAATTAGAAAAGCGATATTTTCTGGGAAATATAATTATGTTTTAGTCTGTCTACACACAGGACAGACTTTTTTTTGTGAACTATACTTCGAATTTCGGTAGAGAACTGCATAATTTTACAGATTTCATCAAAATTTAATGATATAAAAATTGTTTGTGGCCATTATTTTTGATACGATTGATATGTATCTCCCTTGAAAATAAAAAGGTAAGGTGATGACATGCAGGACCTCATACTAGCCTCTTCTTCTCCACGGCGAAAAGAACTTCTAGAAAATCTCCACCTATCATTCACAATTTCGAGCAGTGAAGTTGATGAAAGCTTTGATCCAATGCTAGCACCGAAAGACGTTGTGATGGAATTAGCTGAGCGCAAAGCGAAAGCTGTTTTTGCGCAAAATCAACATGCTTTTGTCATTGGCGCGGATACAATTGTTGTTGCCAATCAGCAAATTTTAGGTAAGCCGGCAGATGAGGCTGAAGCTATTTCGATGCTGCAAAGATTATCAGGTCAGCAGCATGATGTGTACACGGGTGTTTCAATCATTTCAAAAGAAAAATGTACCAAGTTTTATGAGAAAACAGAAGTATGGTTCTGGGAGTTATCAGACGCGCTTATACAGTTTTATGTAGACAGCGGGGAACCTCTTGATAAAGCAGGAGCATATGGAATTCAACAGCTTGGAAGTATGCTTGTGAGAAAGATAAATGGAGACTATTTTTCTGTGGTTGGCCTGCCAATATCACGGACAATCCGAGAATTAAAAAGCTGTGGTTACCCGCTGCAGTTATAACCATCAAGTAACTCCCAGTAAAAGGGAGGAACAAAAGTTGTCAACAAAATCAATAATGATCCGAGACTTTCCACAGGATGAGCGTCCGCGCGAACGTTTTATCCATCATGGCCCTGAGAGCCTGTCCAATCATGAACTGATTGCCATTCTGCTGCGGAATGGAACGAAGCAGGAATCCGTTCTGCAATTAGCTAATCGTCTGTTGACGCATTTTGAAGGACTGAGGCAGCTTAAATCGGCCACTTTAGAAGAAATCACGCAAATTAAAGGAATTGGTCCGGCAAAAGCAATTCAAATTTTAGCGGCGGTTGAGATTGGTAGACGAATTACCAATTTGAATTATCATAATCGGTATATTATCCGTTCCCCTGAAGATGGAGCTAATTATGTAATGAATGATATGCGTTTTTTAACGCAAGAGCATTTTGTTTGTCTTTACTTAAATACAAAGAATCAGGTCATTCACAAACAGACTGTATTTATCGGCAGTTTAAACACTTCAATAGTTCATCCTCGTGAGGTTTATCGTGAAGCCTTAAAACGTTCTGCTGCCTCAATCATAGCCCTTCATAATCATCCCAGCGGCGACCCTGCGCCGAGCCGTGAAGATATTGAAGTGACGCGAAGGCTCGTTGAATGTGGGAAAATTATCGGTATTGACTTGCTCGATCACTTAATTATTGGCGACAATAGGTTTGTCAGTCTGAAGGAAAAAGGATACATCTAGGCCTATGATTTTATTTGACGTTGCGATATAATATTGTTTATGATTTTTTTGCAATTTATTTGCTTAAATAACTATTACGATTCAATCTAATAAGACATGATAATAAAGTTATTACCTGCCTAGTTAAAGTAATTCGTATCAGAAAGGGAGATACATCATTATGTTTGGATTTGGAACAAAAGATTTAGGAATCGATTTAGGAACTGCTAATACCCTTGTATATGTTAAAGGAAAAGGCATTGTATTACGAGAGCCATCTGTTGTGGCTTTACAAACTGATACAAAAAGTATTGTAGCTGTTGGAAATGACGCAAAAAATATGATTGGCCGGACACCGGGAAACGTCGTTGCCTTAAGACCAATGAAAGATGGGGTTATTGCCGATTTTGAAACAACTGCTGCGATGATGAAGCATTTAATCCGGCAAGCATTAAAGAATAAAGGGCCTTTTTCCGGTAAGCCCTATATTATGGTATGCGTGCCATCAGGGATTACCGCAGTAGAGGAGAGAGCCGTAATTGATGCAACGAGACAAGCAGGGGCAAAGGATGCTTATACAATTGAAGAACCATTTGCAGCTGCGATTGGGGCCAATTTGCCTGTCTGGGAACCTACTGGCAGTATGGTTGTTGATATCGGCGGAGGGACGACTGAGGTTGCGATTATTTCACTAGGCGGGATTGTGACGAGTCAATCGATTCGTGTTGCCGGTGATGAAATGGATGAAGCAATTATCACCTACATTAGAAAGAATTATAATTTATTAATCGGAGATCGGACGGCAGAAACCATTAAGATGGATATCGGTTCTGCAGGGGTGCCAGAGGGAATTGATAATATGGAAATTCGCGGTCGTGATTTATTAACAGGGCTGCCAAAAACAATTGAAATTACCGCAAAAGAAATAGCAGTTGCTTTAAACGATACAGTATATGCAATCGTAGAAGCTGTGAAAAATACGTTAGAAAAAACTCCTCCTGAGCTTGCTGCTGATATTATGGACCGGGGAATTGTGCTAACTGGTGGAGGTGCCCTGCTACGTAATCTCGATGCTGTAATTAGTGAAGAAACAAAAATGCCTGTATTGATTGCTGAAGACCCGCTTGATTGTGTGGCAATTGGAACTGGAAAAGCATTAGATAATATTCAATTGTTTAAAAACAAGGCGAGAGAATCAAAATAACCGTCAATCCCGTTCGCCTGATTTACTTAAGTTTGGTAAGAGAAATGTTACTAGAATGAGAACAGAAATAGAGGTGTATCAATAATGCCACAGTTTTTTTTGAATAAACGCCTGATTGTTTTGCTTGTCAGCATTATTATTCTCGTGGCATTGATTGGGTTTTCTTTAAGGGAGAGAAGCAAACTTACCTGGCCGGAGCAATTTGTCAAAGATACAGCTGGCTGGGTTCAATCCCTCGTTTCCAAGCCTACTAACTATATTGCGGGCTTTTTTGAAAATCTCGAGGATCTACAGAATACATATGAAGAGAATAAAGAGCTGAAAACACGCGTAGATAAAATTGCTAGTCTTGAAGCTGAGGTACAGGCGCTTAAGAAAGATAATCAAGAATTGCGTGATATTCTCGGAGAAAAGAAGTCCTTGCGAGATTACGAAACACAACAAGCTACCGTTATTGGCAGGAATCCTGATCGTTGGCATGAAATGATTATTATTGATAAAGGGAAGCTAAAAGGAATTAAGAAAAATATGGCCGTGATTACGGCAAATGGTTTAATCGGAAAAGTAAAGAGTGTCAATCAATTTAGTTCTACTGTACAGTTGTTAAGTGCAATGGACCCGAAAAATCGAATATCAGCTGTTGTTCAAGGGAAAACAGATGTCTATGGATTTGTCCAGGGATTTGATGATAAGGAGAAATTGTTATTAATTAAGAGTATTCCAACAGGGGCGAAGGTTAAGAAAGGACAAAAGGTAACCACTTCTGGATTAGGCGGTGTCTTCCCAGGCGGATTGATGATTGGGACTGTTGTGGATGTTAAGACAGACCAATACGGGCTAAATCAAACGGCCTTAGTTAAACCAGGCGCAGACTTCTATGATATCCAGAATGTAATGATCATTAAACGTTCGATGACGCAGCCTGAAAAAGCGGATATGTCAACCGGGAAGGAGGAGGAATTGTGAACAAATTCCTTCTTCCCCTTTTATTCTTATGTCTGTTTATCATAGAAAGTTTATTTGTGCAATTTTTGCCAGGAGATTTATTCGGTCATACAAGGATTGCAGCACCAAGATTTTTGTTCTCGACATTGCTTTTATTAGCGATTTTTGTAGGAAGAAAACAGGCCATTATGTATGCAGCCATTTTTGGATTTATCTTTGATATTGTCTATGTTGAAATACTTGGGATTTATTTATTTCTCTTCCCTTTTATTACTTATCTTATTTCAAAAATCATGCATGTTCTTCAGGCCAATCTCATCGTTTCTTTTTTCGTATCGTTATTAGGTGTAGCATTGCTGGAGGTTGGTGTCTATGAAATGAATTATCTTATCCATGTAACAGACCTTGACTTTCTTAGCTTTGTTAATATTCGTCTATATCCTACCCTTCTGCTTAATGCGGGATTTTTACTGTTTGCTTGTTATCCGTTGAAGCGCGTGTTTGATAAAATTGCCGTAGGACTAAGAGACGAATAAGTTTGAAAAAAAGGAAATTGACCGGTTCGTGTCGAACTTTTATATGGATATCGGATTACTGATTACTGCAGCATATTCCTACCGGCTTACCCGGAGTGTTTTTTTGTAATTGGAATTGTCTAGCTTTAGCGCTGATTATAGAGTCGCTTGTGCTTTCTAAATTATGAGGTGAATGATTCTCCATGAAAAAACGGCAAAATGTTACAATAAAAGGAACAAAGGATGGTCTAATTCTGAGATTAGATGATTTCTGTTCATACGAAGAACTCATCAAAGAATTAGACCAAAAACTGTCGGCAAACACGAATACACATGAAGAGCATCAACTAATTTCCGTTAAGCTCGAGGCCGGCAACCGTTACTTATCAGAAGAACAGCAGGAAGAATTAAAAGAACTAATCCGTGATAAAAAGAACTTGATTGTTGATGAAATTGTCTCCAATGTTATAACAAAAGAGGAAGCTGCGCGGCAGCGTGCTGAAAATGAGATTGTAACCGTTTCTAAAATAATTCGCTCCGGACAAGTGCTCAGAGTTCCCGGCGATATACTGCTTATCGGAGATATTAACCCAGGAGGGACTGTGATTGCAGGTGGAAATATTTTTGTAATGGGCTCACTAAAGGGCATTGCCCATGCCGGGTTTTTCGGTAATGATGACGCGGTGATTGCAGCATCAAATATGCGCCCTTCTCAGCTTAGAATAAGCAGTTCCCTTATCACTAAGCCAGATATTCCGCTTGATGAACAGAAAGAAATGGAATGTGCCTACATTGATGAGAATCGTCAAATCAAAGTTGATAGATTACAAGCTTTAATACAGTTAAGACCTAATTTAACAAGATTAGAAGGGGGACTCTAAAGTGGGAGAAGCAATCGTTATTACATCCGGTAAGGGTGGTGTCGGTAAAACCACAACCACTGCTAATATTGGTACTGCACTCGCCCTTCAAGGCAAAAAAGTTTGCTTAGTTGATACAGACATCGGTCTTCGAAACTTAGATGTCGTAATGGGATTGGAAAATAGAATTATTTACGATCTTGTTGATGTGGTCGACGGTAGATGCAAAATTCACCAGGCACTCGTTAAAGATAAACGATTTGATGGTTTATTATATTTGTTGCCTGCTGCACAAACAGTTGATAAAACAGCAGTAACACCAGAACAAATGAAGCAGTTAATAAATGAATTAAAACAAGACTATGATTATATTATTATCGATTGTCCAGCCGGAATTGAACAGGGTTACAAAAATGCTGTTGCTGGAGCTGATAAAGCGATTGTGGTGACAACTCCTGAGGTTTCTGCTGTCCGTGATGCCGATAGAATTATTGGTCTGCTAGAGAAAGAGAAACATATGGAAGCCCCTAAACTAATTGTCAATCGGATTCGCAATCACATGATGAAGACAGGTGATATGCTCGATTTAGATGAAATTACAGAACATTTGTCGATTGGGTTAATTGGAATTGTTGCAGATGATGATGAAGTAATCAGGGCCTCTAATCATGGGGAACCCATTGCCTTAAATCCAAACAGCAAAGCAGCGATTGCTTATCGCAATATTGCCAGAAGGATTCTTGGTGAATCGATCCCGCTTCAGCCGCTTGAAGATGTCAATAAAGGAATGTTTAATAAGCTCAAAAAGTTCTTTGGTGTCCGTTAATATTTGCCAGCCTGTCCTGCTTTGTGTGGACAGGCTTTTTACTTTTTCAGGTCATACTCTTTTTTTGGTCAGCATAGACTTGTACAAATAGTGGAAAAGGATTGATGGGTATGGCGCGATCAACTGCAGATGAGATTCGGCGGCGAATTGCAAAGCGAAAAAAAGGCAAAGCGCATGGACAGCAAATAGTATGGCCAGGTGATGAGGATAATTACAGTTATAATTACAATTATCTATCCCCTTCAAGTGACGATGAGGGCCATCCATTATTTAAAAAGGAAGTCTTCTTTTTTAAAATTTTGGCTTCCATCCTGCTATTTTTAGTAACGGCAATCATGTTTCGTAGTGATTTGCCAGTATTGGAGCCGGCAAAAAAATTTGTTGTCCAGACAATGGACAAGGAATTTAAATTTGCTGTCGTTTCACAGTGGTATGAAGAAAAGTTTGGCAAGCCGCTTGCATTGCTTCCGTTTACCGAAGATAAACAGGCTGATAAAGAAGAAGAAGTTCAACGTGGAGCTGTCCCTGTAACAGGAAGGCTGCTTGAAAACTTTGAGAAAAACGGCCAAGGAATCATGATTGAGACGGGAAAAGGTGCACCAGTCCAGTCAATCAATGATGGCTTTGTCCATTTTGCTGGGGTGAAAGAGGGATTGGGGAAAACTGTGGTTGTGCAGCATGGGGATGGCTCCGAAACTTGGTATGGAAATCTAGACAGTATTAAGGTGAAGTTATATCAATATATTGAAAATCGAACTGTGGTTGGAACAGTATCAGAAGCTGCCGGGGAAGACAAAACGAAGGGTCAATATTATTTTGCCGTTAAAAAGGATGAGCATTTTATCGATCCGATTAAGGTGATACGCTTTGAATAAGCTTATCAACTTGCTGCGGCTAATCCATATCCACCCATTGCTGTGGCTAATCGTTGCCCTTTCCATTGTAACGGCACATTTCCGAGAGGTATGCGTATTAATCGGGATTATATTGATTCATGAATTGGGGCATGCAGCTGCAGCTTCTTTTTTTTCCTGGCGGATTAAAAAAATTACCCTGTTGCCGTTTGGCGGGGTCGCAGAAATGGAGGAACATGGGAATCGGCCGTTAAGGGAGGAAGCGATTGTTGTTCTTGCTGGTCCACTGCAGCATGTTTGGATGGTAGCAGCCGCTTATGGTCTGTTTGTTTTTAACCTTCTGCCTGTCGAATACTTTGGAATGTTCCTTCAATACAACATCATGATTTTATTGTTCAATCTAATTCCGGTTTGGCCGCTTGATGGCGGTAAGCTGGTATTTTTATTGCTCTCTTATAAATATTCGTTTACAAGGGCACATCAACTAATGCTTCTGATTTCTCTCCTTACTTTAGCTTGTTTTGCAGCTGTTATCCTTGTGACTGCCCCTAGTCATATCAATGTATGGGTAGTGATTGTTTATCTGCTTTTTTCATTATATTATGAGTGGAAACAGCGGCGCTTTATTTTTATGCGCTTTTTGTTGGAACGCTATTACGGGAAGAAATCAGTTCTAGATGAACTTGTACCGATTCACGCTAATGAGCATGACTATTTGATCGATGTATTGGAAAAATTCCAACGTGGCTGCAAGCATCCTATTGTGATTAAAACTAAAGAGAATGAAAAAACAACCTTAGATGAAAATGAGCTTCTGCATGCTTATTTTAGCGAAAGACGATTATCTGATAAAATCAGTGACCTTCTCTTTTTATACTAAAAAAAGTATAATGGTAGCAATTCAGATAAAGTGAGGACGTTGTATTTGGAAAGGTTAGTAATAAATTGCAGTTCACGGGAAAAAAGATTTGCTTTTTTACGAGATGGCAAAATTGAAAAGTTAGTGATAGATCGTCCTGAGCACCACTCTCTGGTCGGTAATATCTATATTGGGACAGTAACGAAAGTCTTACCAGGAATGAATGCAGCCTTTGTTGATATTGGTACAGAAAAACAAGCTTATTTGCACCGTAACCAGCTTCCGTCATATGCTGCCGCAGCAGACAGGCAAAAAAATATAAACTCGTTTGTACATCAAGGGGAAAAGCTGCTTGTGCAAGTCGAGAAGGATGCAACTGGTGTCAAAGGTCCCAAGGTGACAGGTCTGATTGAAATTCAAGGGACGTATTTGATTTATCTGCCTAAAGGACATTATCTTGCCATTTCAAAGAAAATTAGTAATGAAAGTACGAGAGATCAACTTAGAAACTGGGGAAATCAATGTAAAATGGAGGAAGAGGGACTGATCTTTCGAACCTCAAGTGAGAATGCTTCGGAGACAGATATTAGTACCGAGCTGGAAAAATTAAGAAATAAGTTTCGGCAATTAATGCAACAGGTGGCTTCACATAAGAAACCTGGTTTAGTAGTACAGCGAGATCATTTTAGCGGGCTGGTCACCGAGATAGTAGCAAAAATGAATGATGGTGAAGTGGTTGTCGATGATATTGGTTTAAAAAAACAGCTCGATCACCTAAATGAGAAAGTTAAAATCAGCTATTATCATAGCAAAGAAAATATTTTTTCATTCTATTTAGTGGAGCATGAAATTGAAAAGGCACTAAAGCGAGTTGTTTGGCTTGAAAATGGTGCTTATCTTATTTTTGATGAAACAGAAGCTTTAACGATTATCGATGTAAATACAGGAAAATTCTCTGGAAAAACCGATTATCAAGATACAGTATTACAAACGAACCTGCTGGCAGCAAAGGAAATTGTTCATCAGTTGAAGCTCCGTGATATTGGTGGAATGGTACTGATTGATTTTATCGATATGAAACGTGGGCAAGATAAAGAAAAAATACTTGCTGCAGTCAAACAAGAATTGATGAATGATGAAAAACGGACGAAGGTTATTGGCTTTACAGAGCTGGACATACTCCAGCTGACAAGAAAACGGACAAAGGTGTCACTAGCTGAGGCGACACAAGTTAAATGCCCTGTCTGCAACGGGACAGGAAGGGTATTGAGTCCTGAGACTGTTGCCTTTCGGCTAGAGCGGGAACTCTTGGAGCATCGATATGGTGATTTCGAAGCAGCTCTAATTGAAACGACAAAGGCGGTACAAGCTGCGCTATTAGGTCCGAATGGAACGTATAAGGAAGTCTTAGAAGAATTACTGCATTTTAAGCTTTATTTTTCAGTCACGACTTTAGAGGAGCATACTTATTCGATCGTCCAGTTCGGTAATGAAGCGGAGATTTCTATTAAAGCAGCCGACAATGGTATTGACACTTAATCTACAACTATGATAGGATTGTAATGTTGTTTGTAGCACCCGTGCTACAACCGCGCAGATCAGGTTATAAGAACTTGCTTTGAAATTAGCAAGACACCTGCAAATGGCGAGTCTTAGTTGAATGAAGGAGGTGCAGTTATGTACGCAATTATCGAAACTGGCGGTAAGCAAGTGAAAGTAGAAGAAGGCCAAGCAATCTACATTGAAAAATTAAATGCAGAAGCTGGCGATACAGTTACTTTTGACAAAGTTCTTTTTGTTGGCGGCGAAACTGTAAAAGTTGGAAGCCCTGTTGTTGAAGGCGCAACTGTTACAGCTAAAGTTGAAAAACAAGGCCGTGCGAAGAAAATCATTGTTTTCAAGTACAAAGCAAAGAAAAATTATCACAAAAAACAAGGTCATCGTCAACCTTACACTAAAGTAGTCATCGAAAAAATCAACGCATAAGGTGTTGGTCACAGATGATTCAAGCAGTGATAAATCGATCGAAAACCGATGAGATTCAATCGTTTGAAATTAGCGGTCATGCTTTTTTTGCTGAGCGCGGTAAGGATATTGTCTGTGCCGGTGTTTCCGCTGTGTCGGTTGGTGCTGTCAATGCGATTCATGAACTCACAGGTGTTGTACCGGAGTTAGATTATGACTCAGGATTACTTCGCTGTGTGATACCGGACAATCTTCCAGAGGATACGAGCAGGAAAATCCAAATTCTTCTCGAGGGTATGGTTGTAGCCTTACGAACGATTGAATTAGATTACCGGAAACACATAAACATTACCTTCAAAAAACAGGAGGTGGAATAAATGCTATTATCATTAGATCTTCAATTGTTTGCATCTAAAAAAGGGGTAGGTTCTACAAAGAACGGACGTGACTCTATCGCTAAACGCCTTGGTGCGAAGCGTGCAGATGGTCAATTCGTAACTGGTGGATCTATTCTTTACCGTCAACGCGGAACAAAGATTTATCCAGGTGAAAACGTGGGCCGCGGCGGTGACGATACTTTATTTGCGAAAGTTGACGGCGTGGTAAAATTCGAACGCTTTGGTCGTGATCGCAAAAAAGTGAGCGTATATCCAGTAGCTCAAGAAGCTTAATTTTACGAGAAACCCTAACCCTTAAGTTAGGGTTTTCTTTTTGCACTTCTTCAACGAGAACTCTTCAAAAATAATCTTCAAAAGGTCAGACATTTTCCCGTAACCATAGAAAATTGCTTACTCGTGGTTGTTTTTTTGTTATACTAACAGCAAACAGTTTTTCGGACAAAGATTTATTGGGAGCGAAGGTATGGAGAAACATTGGGATATCATTGAGATACTGCGCTATTCACGTCATGATTGGATGAATAAGCTGCAATTGATTAAAGGGAATATTGAGTTAAACCGAATTGACCGGGTAAAGACAATTATTGATGACATCATTGTTGAGGCACAAAATGAATCAAAGCTGTCAAATTTGCCGTTAACAAATTTTGTATCGCTCTTATTAAAGGCAAATTGGGAGAATTACAACTTTAAATTGGAATATGAAGTGTTAACAGAACTAAATTCAGTTAAAATAAACGATGCGCTTTTAACAACTTGGACAAAACAGTTCTTTTCTTGTATACATAACGCAGTAGAGGAATTCCAAGATAATGACTTAACGATTGTAATCGATCCCGGAACCTCGGGGATTCGTTTCTTTTTTGAATTAAGCGGGATAATAATTAATAGAGAACTGATTAAGGGATTTCTTGCTGAAATTAATCATTCACTTGATATAGAGGTCAAGGATTTTTCAGAATGTGACCTCGCATTGACGGTTTTTGTGCCGGCTGAGTGAGCATTGCTGAAAACCTAGGGGTCCTCGACCGTATCATCAGTTATTTCAACAATGGGAGGATAAGATGACATGTTTGTCGATCAAGTAAAAGTTTATGTGAAAGGCGGCGATGGTGGCAATGGTATGGTTGCATATCGCCGGGAAAAATATGTGCCCAAGGGAGGACCGGCCGGCGGTGACGGCGGTAAAGGGGCTGATGTTGTTTTTAAAGTAGACGAAGGCTTACGGACCTTGATGGATTTCCGCTACCAGCGTCATTTTAAGGCTCCCCGTGGTGAACATGGCATGTCCAAAAATCAACATGGGAAAAATGCCAAAGATATGGTCGTGAAAGTTCCGCCGGGAACTGTCGTTATGGATGCAGAGACAAAAGAAGTGATGGCAGATCTTGTCCATCATGGTCAGGAGGCAGTAATCGCTAAGGGCGGACGCGGCGGCAGAGGGAATACAAGATTTGCAACTCCGGCAAATCCGGCACCGGAAATTGCTGAGAATGGTGAGCCAGGGCAGGAACGTGACGTCATCTTAGAGTTAAAGCTGTTAGCTGATGTCGGGCTTGTTGGTTTCCCGAGTGTGGGCAAATCAACATTATTATCGGTTGTCTCTTCAGCCAAGCCGAAAATAGCGGAATATCATTTTACAACCATTGTCCCGAACCTCGGTATGGTCGAAACAGAAGATGGCCGCAGTTTTGTCATGGCTGATTTGCCTGGGTTAATTGAAGGGGCTCATGAGGGTGTCGGTTTAGGGCACCAATTCTTACGGCATATTGAACGAACAAGGGTTATTGTTCATGTGATTGATATGGCGGCCACTGAAGGACGTGACCCTTTTGAGGATTTTGTTACGATAAACCGTGAACTAAAGGAGTACAATCTGCGGTTGACTGAACGGCCACAAATTATCGTTGCTAATAAGATGGACATGCCTGATGCAGAGGAAAATTTACAAAAGTTTAAGGAACAGCTTGAAGAAAATTTCCCAATTTTCCCTATCTCGGCGATAACACGTAAAGGTTTGCGTGATCTGCTGTATGCAATTGCCGATAAATTAGAAGATACACCGGAATTTCCGCTTGACCATGAGGAAGAGACTGGAATCAACCGGGTTGTTTATAAACATGAAGCGGACGCTGCAGCATTTGAAATTACAAGAGACCCGGACGGCACCTTTGTTCTATCCGGTGAAAAGCTGGAAAAACTGTTTAAAATGACTGATTTCTCTCGTGACGAATCTGTTCGCCGTTTTTCACGTCAGCTTCGCGGTATGGGAGTAGATGACGCGCTAAGAAAAAGGGGAGCTAAGGATGGGGACGTTGTCAAACTATTAGAGTTTGAATTCGAATTTATTGAATAAATGAATGATTACAGATTACGGTGCCTGCTCAATATGGGGGCTAAAGTTACCAAAAGGTAGAGATGAGAATGGATAACTTTGAAAAAAAATTTTATTTAGTCCGAGAAGATGTATTGCCTGAAGCAATGAAAAAAACGATTGAGGCCAAGGAGATGCTCGAGCGGGGAAAAGCAGAATCCATCTGGGATGCGGCTCAAAAGGTCGATTTAAGCAGAAGTGCGTTCTATAAATATCGCGATACGGTTTTCCCATTTTCAGCAATTCAAAAAGAACGTCTAGTTTCACTGTTCTTTCATTTAGAAGATCGCTCCGGTACATTGTCAAAGTTATTAAGTATTGTTGCTGCTTCAGGCTGTAATATTTTGACCATCCACCAAACAATTCCACTTCAAGGACGGGCGAATGTGACTTTGTCATTGAATACTTCGGAGATGGAGGATGATATTGAAGTATTGCTTGCAGAGTTGAGAAGATTAGAATTCGTTGAGAAAGTAGAGGTTTTAGGAACGGGAGCATAGTGCAAATGCTTAGTTTTCCTTTTTAGGGGGAGTAGAAGAAGTGAAGGTAGGTTATTTAGGTCCAAAAGCAACATTTTCTGAATTAGCAGTCAAAAAGGTGTTTCAACGATGCGAATTGGCTTCATTTCGGACTATTCCTGAATGTATTGAAGCAGTAGCCGGGAATAAAGTTGAGCTGGCAGTTGTTCCCCTGGAAAATGCCTTGGAAGGTTCCGTGAATATAACGTTGGATTATCTAACACAGGAAGTGCACATCCCGATTGTTGGCGAAATCACCCTGCCGATTAGACAGCATTTAATGGTGCACCCTGAAAACATTGATAAATGGGAAAAGGTAAATAAAATCTATAGTCATTCTCATGCTATTGCCCAATGTCATAAGTTTATCCACAGTCATTTGCATGAAGCTGAGGTTGAGAACGTCTCTTCAACAGCAGCTGCTGCAAAAATGATAATGGAAGCACCGGACTTAAATGCCGCTGCGATTGCAAATGAACTGGCGGCTGAAGAATATGGATTAATGATTGTTCAACGAAATATACATGATTTTGATTATAATCATACGAAGTTTGTCGTTCTGTCCGTAAATCCCTTTGATTTTCAGACTCTTAGCGGTTCTAATCATTATAAAACGACATTAATGGTCACGCTGCCTTCAGACCAAGCAGGGGCCCTGCATCAGGTACTGTCAGCATTTGCCTGGAGGAAAATCAACCTCTCGAAAATTGAATCACGGCCGATGAAAACAGGTATTGGTAATTACTTCTTTATTATTGACTTGGAAATGAAGCACGATGAAGTGTTGATTCCTGGTGCAATAGCGGAAATGGAGGCACTGGGCTGCAGTGTCAAACTGCTTGGCAGCTACCCAAGTATTATGGTTGAATTAAATAATTAAAGGACCCTCAAAACGGGTCCTTTATCATTCCATTAAAAATCCTTCTTTTTTCAAGGCAGTTTCTGCTTTATCTATGGCTGCCTCACTTGTTGCGGTTAATGTATGCAGATGCGCTCCTCCAGTTAATTCCGAAAGCAGCGGTGCTTTGTTTGTTTCCAGCTTGTTAATAAACTGTTTTACTTCCTGTCTATTTGTGACCATGATGGAGGCGGTTAGATCCCCATAAACAGCATGTTCGATTTTTACGTCTTTTACGGTTACACCATGATCAACGATAATATTAAGCTCCTTCTCTGTGTCAGCCGGTGTATGACAGCAGGCGACAGTACGTTCATAAAGTACATCGCTAGCTCCTTGTTTTAAATATAGGTATCCTTGGCTCGTCGCGATAATCGGTTCATTTTTTGCTTTGAGAAGTGTGATGTCACCTACAATTATCTGCCTGCTAACCATTGTCTTTTCAGCTAACTCGCTGCCGGTAATAGGCTGGCTGCTCTTCCTTAATAATTGTAAAATATATTGTCTCCGTTCTTCCCCAAGTATCTTCTTTTGTACCATTTAAAACGCTCCTTACCGTTAAACATGCTTCTATAGTAACATACTGTGTTTTAAAAAGGAAAGACACTGCCCGGCTTTCAAGCTGGACATACATAATTTTGAAAAAATTGCATAAGTTTTTGAGAAGAAAGATAGCAATTTGCCTATTTCCACATACACTATATGGACTTATGCCATAGGAGGGAAATCAGAGTGAAGATCCATATCGTACAGAAAGGGGATACTCTTTGGAAGATCGCCAAGAAGTACGGCGTGAATTTTGAAGAGCTGAAAAAGATGAATTCACAGCTCAGCAATCCTGATATGATAATGCCCGGGATGAAAATAAAGGTTCCGACAGCCGGAGGAACGATTAAAAAAGAAGGGTCTATCAATCCAGGTGTAAAGAAAGAAATGCCCATTGCTGAGCATCCGTTTGCCAATGAAAAGCCGATCATAAAGGAGATGCCTGTGAAAGAAATTCCGATAAAGGAAATGCCGGTAAAAGAGAAGCCTGTGAAAGAAGTTCCTAAAGCGCCTTATACCCCAAGTATGCCGCTGCAGATTGTCCCTGAAATAGATATTAATAATTATTATATGACAAATATGACAAATATGACTGTAAAACCAGAGTTACCTGCAAAGCCGGAAAATATCCTTCCTGAGGTAAAAGAGGTTCCTAAGAAAGAGATTCCGCTGCCGCCGCCACCTCCAGCCCCCCTGCCCGAGGCCCCGTGCCCGCCGTCAGGTCCAGTAATGGAGGCTCCTTGTGCGCCGCAGGAATACTGTGTTCCGATAACACCTATTTTACCAGGTCCGGGATTTTGTCCGCCATATGGTGGGATGACACCTCTAGGAGTTATGCCTCCTACAGCTGGTATGCTCGCAAACATGAATCCAGCAATGGCTCCGGCACCTCCTATACCGAGCGGATCAACCATGATGCCGCAGCAGTTTGATGATGAATCATCCGCCTTTATTCCGCAAGTACCGGCTATGAATCCTATTTCTCCTGCAGTAGGCGGCACATATCCTGCTAATCCAACAACAGGTGCATTTCCTCAAGGAATGGATCCTGGAGCATACAGCGGTATGCCGCAATCTTATCAGGGAATGCAGGGCACATACAGTACAGCACCGCAGTACTACGGGCAAATGCCGGCGTATGGACAAATGCCTATGAATTATGGTCAGATGCCTATGAATTACGGACAAATGCCCGCTAGCTATTCGACTGGTCCGCAACCATTGCCAGCAGGAGCAGGAGGATATGGACCGATGGCACAGGGTTATCCACAAATGGGAAGCATGGAAATGAGTTCCCCACCGTCCGCATGGCCCCAAGGACCAGGTGGATATCAAACACAACAGGTACCACCTTCAATGGGCGGCATGGCCCCATATAATAACATGCCTTCATATGGATATCCGCAAATGATGGAGACACCGCCACAAGGTTATGCTTACGACCTGCCAGACAGTACTGGAGCTGCAATGGGTGATTGTGGATGTGGAGGACCAGCAGCTTTGCCGTCAAGTTTTATTCCGCCAACACCGCCTATCTATAGTGCCCCATATACAACACCTGTAGAGGCTGCTCAGCCTCCGTTAATGAATCCATACGGAATAGGCCCTGCTGGAACTGGTCCAAGCGGAATGTCAGTCGATGTCGAAAGCAGTTAAAGCGGCTGGATTACATGGAGACGATGCATACTTTGATCGTCTCTTCTCTTATTTTCAGTCACATTTGGATGAACCTGTCCTAGAGCTGCGGGCGCTCGAACGGTCGGTGCTTTTATTAAAAACAAACCGCCAGGCTTATATCGTAAAAGGTTACTCATCGATACGAAAATTAAAAATTCAGGAAGCATTTACGGCTACTTTAAAAAAAGAAGGATTTCCCCATACTTATGTTTTTTTACAGCCTTCAGCAAAAGACCAGCTGTTTTTTGAGGGGAATTATTTAGGTTTTATGGAGTATATTCCACAACATCGAACCACATTTTCCTTTCAGACAAATGATAATCGCCGGGAAGGTCTAGAGTTATTACAACAATTCCATCATGTTACAGGATCATTCGAAACAAGATATAAAAGATTGCTACCCAAAGCAAATTTACTAGGAAAATGGGTTGAAAGATATAAGCTTTTTTTCAGTAATTACTTGTTCCTTAAGCATTTTCTAAGTGAGTCTTTTCTTTCTGATTTAAACTCATGGGCTGCTTGGTCCCTTAGAGGAATGGAAACAAACGCGTTATTTTTTCAAAAAGGACCGGTTGTCATTTTACATGGAGACGTTGCCCATCATAATTTTCTTCGCAGCAAACACGGTAAACTGTATCTAATTGATTTCGATTTAATTAACATAGGTCCTGCCGTCATTGATTATATCCAATATGCGAACCGAATACTTCCACATCTTGATTGGTCGGTTGAGAAACTTCTTAATTTACAACAGATGAAAACATACGAGAATGATAAAGCTTTTCTTTATGCGTTAACGTATCCTGCAGATATTTTCCGTGAATGGAATCGCGTTGTTAGAGAAAAATCCTATTTTGATCAATATAAAATACAGC
Source organism: Bacillus rubiinfantis (assembly GCA_000752035.1). Lineage (GTDB taxonomy): Bacteria > Bacillota > Bacilli > Bacillales > Cytobacillaceae > Neobacillus > Neobacillus rubiinfantis. The sequence continues at coordinate 292,905 of CCFE01000018.1, forward strand.
AAGTGATCGATTTGACCGTCAGGCAGTTTTATGCAAGGAAGAATTTTATCAAGCAAATAAAGCGTATTGTCAGTTAATCTATTCCTAGACAAGAATGAAAATCGGATGAAAATACCACCCTATGAGTGAGCATAGTAAAGTATGCTCACGCTCACGATTTCATGAGGGGGTATTTTGCTTGAACATGAAACGATTGGTGCTTCCTTTCTCAACAATTCTTTTGGCAGGAGTCACGGGCTGTGGGAATGATAATGATCGTAGTAGCGGTGCCAGTGTTTCAAACCCTATTCAACATGTAGGGTATTACTCAAATGAAAATCACTCAAACCAACGTAACTCATTATTTCGTGACCATGATGGCCCGGTTACAGAAATGATGGATCATACGTTTGGGGATGAGGATCAAATAGTCAATGAGCAACGGGAAAAATTACTGCAAACGAGAGATGAGAATGGGCATCCGCCAAATCCAACGAAACCTCTAGCAACGGAGGACCGGAATTTCTTCCTAAGGGATAATCGGTTTAGCAGGAGTGACATGAATTATCATGATCATTTGAATCGAAATATTGCAAATACCGGGACATCTGTAAACAATGAATTTCAAGATGATGTGACTGATTCAATTCGTAATCGAGTTGCTGATGTTGATAATGTCAGAGGGATTCGGTCTGTCTCATATGGAAATTCCATCATAATAGCGGTTACCTTCATGGATAACAGTAAAGCGGCCGAGACGAAAAGAGCCATTCAAAAGGCAGTACGGCCCTTAGTAGCAGGAAAAGCGATTAATGTCATTTCTGACGAAGGTACCCTTGGACGGGATCGAAATATTCACAATGATGTTCCACAAAGAAAGCCATTAGAAAATAAAAAGTAGAAACAAGGCAAAGCCAGCTGGCTTTGCCTTGCATTCATAGATGGATAAAAATTGCAAAACAGGTGAGACTAGATATGTAAAGTTTGTAAATTACCTATAAGAGGTGAGAGGCATGAGGTTCTCAAGAATGGTCAAGGCTTGCTATTGGTGCACAATTATTTTTGTTACTCTCCTAATATTTCTCGGAATATCATCGACTAGCTCTGCTGCATTATTAACAAACAAGCAAGCAGAGGAACCTCGCCACATAACTGTTATTTTAGAACGCATTTATTTAGATGGAGAGGTTAGCCAAGAAACAATTGAGGAAACCTGCTGGTCGATGGAGAACTTTTGGGCTAAATATGATGATTGGGAATTAAGAGAAATAAATGAATCAAAAATGGTGTTTAGCAGAAAAATAGACGATATTTCTCCGCTGTTAAAAGCCAATGGTTTTTTCGGAATGACCAATGAAGGTGTATTAACCATCTTTAACGGCAAACCTAGAAGCTCTAGAATTATCCAATCCTTTTTTCAACTCGATATGGAGAAGCTTGAAAGTAAAAAGCAAGAGGAATTGTTACAAGGGATTCCAATCAAGTCAAAGTATGATTATGTAGAAGTGCTCGAAACGTTTAAACACTATTCAAAAGAATAAAGTGAAACTTCCATCATCCCCCACTGTTGGTTAACAATCAGCCTGCGTAAAGATAAAAACCAGGCTGATTTTGCTGTACAGAAGTGGGTAGTACTATTTTCTTCAACTCCGGTAAGAAAGTATGATAGAATAAAATACAGTGCAATCTTATGTTCAACTAGAATTTAGGGAGAGAAGCGGCTTGTTTGATTTTATTAAAGGCACTGTTGCTTTTGTTGGACCGGAATATATCGTGATTGAAAATAACGGAATTGGTTATCAATTAGCGATGCCGAATCCGTTTATTTTTGCCGGAAAAATGGGAACAATGGTTACTGTTTATACATATCACTATGTCCGTCAGGATGTTATCTCATTATTTGGCTTCGAATCACGCGAAGAAAAGAAATTGTTTACGAAATTATTAAATGTATCCGGAATCGGACCTAAAGGAGCACTGGCTATCCTTGCATCTGGAGAAGTTGGTCAGGTTGTTAATGCAATTGAAAATGAAGATGAAAAATTCCTGGTGAAATTTCCCGGTGTCGGTAAGAAAACGGCAAGACAAATTATTCTCGATTTAAAAGGTAAATTACAGGATATCGTGCCTGACTACCTTCCAAATCTGTTTAACGCCGATAAGCTGCCAATCCATTCTGAAATGGTTGATCACGCTTTTGAAGAAGCTATGCTAGCTTTGCAAGCACTTGGTTACTCGGAAAAGGAACTGAGAAAAATCTCACCAGACTTAATGAAAGAACAACTGACAACAGATCAATATATTAAAAAGGCCTTACAAAAGCTTTTAAAATAGGTGATGATGTATGGAAGAGCGGATTATTTCCAGTGAAGTAAATGAAAGTGAAGTCAGCTTTGAACAGAGTCTTCGCCCCCAAACTTTACAGCAGTATATTGGACAAGATCAGGTTCGTGAAAACTTGCAAATATTCATTCAGGCAGCGAGACAGCGGGCAGAAACACTGGACCATGTATTGCTATATGGACCGCCGGGACTTGGGAAGACAACGCTGGCGATGATAATTGCCAATGAGATGGGTGTTAACATCAGGACAACCTCAGGCCCTGCCATTGAGCGGCCTGGTGATTTGGCAGCAATTCTAACCGCTCTCGAACCTGGTGACGTGCTGTTTATTGACGAAATCCATCGTCTCCCGCGTTCAATTGAAGAAGTGCTCTATCCAGCAATGGAGGACTTTTGTCTTGATATTGTAATTGGGAAAGGGCCTAGTGCAAGGTCGATCCGTCTTGATTTGCCACCATTCACACTTGTTGGGGCAACGACGAGAGCGGGCTCCTTATCAGCCCCATTGCGGGACCGATTTGGTGTTTTATCTCGGCTCGAGTATTATAAGGAGGAACACTTGGCTAGTATTGTGCTGCGAACTGCAGAATTATTTGAAACCGCAATTGATGGTCCGTCAGCAGTGGAAATTGCCAGGAGAGCGAGAGGAACTCCAAGAATAGCCAATCGTCTGTTGCGGCGTGTCAGAGATTTTGCTCAAGTAAAGGGAAATGGTGATATCAGCTTACCACTTGCCAAAGAAGCGCTGCAGTTATTGCAAGTCGATCAGCTTGGGCTCGACCATATCGATCATAAACTGCTAAAGGGCATTATTGAAAAATTTCGCGGCGGACCCGTTGGGCTTGACACAATCGCAGCTTCAATCGGTGAGGAAGCAGAAACGATTGAAGATGTGTATGAGCCTTATTTATTACAAATTGGCTTTCTGCAGCGGACACCGCGGGGCCGGGTGGTAACGTCAGCAGTTTATCACCATTTTGGCATGGAGGTGCCAGCACCTTGAGCGGATTATCCAAAACATTAATGGTGATAGGGGCGATTATTTTTTTAATCGGTTTCTTAATGCCATATTTACATTTGGGGAGACTGCCAGGAGATATTATTTTTAAAAAAGGGAATACCACGTTTTATTTTCCGATTGTTACTTCGGTCATATTAAGTATTGTTTTATCCCTGATCTTTTATTTTTTAGGGAGATTTCGTTAAAGGTAGGATGTTAAAGGATGAAGGTAGATCTATTTGATTTTCATTTGCCAGAAGAATTAATTGCCCAGGTACCGTTAGAAAATCGGGCTGCCAGCCGATTAATGGTATTAGACAAGGAAACTGGTAAAATAAAGCATGAAGTGTTTAGTGAAATTATTCATTACTTGCGTGAAGGCGATTGCCTTGTATTAAATGATACAAAGGTGTTGCCGGCACGCCTTTTTGGCGTCAAGAAAGATACTGGTGCAAATATTGAAGTACTGCTGCTAAAACAGCTCCAGGATAATAAATGGGAAACTTTAGTGAAACCCGCTAAACGAGTAAAAAAAGGTACGGTTATTGAGTTTGGAGAAGGTGTGCTAACTGCCGTATGCACGGAGGAAGCTGAACATGGCGGCAGGGTATTCCAGTTTACATATGACGGCATATTTTACGAGATTCTAGAACAATTGGGTGAAATGCCATTACCCCCTTATATAAAGGAGCAGCTCGAGGACCAGGACCGTTACCAAACGGTGTATGCCAAAGAGCCTGGATCAGCAGCCGCACCAACAGCAGGTCTACATTTCACCGAGGAACTACTGCAACAAATTGCGGCAAAAGGTGTCCATATCGCGTTTATAACGCTTCATGTTGGTTTAGGTACATTTAGGCCGGTAAGTTCAGATGATGTGGAAGGACATGATATGCACGCTGAATTTTATCTCATGAACGAAGAAACGGCTGATTTACTTAATAGGGTGAGAGAGAATGGGGGCAGGATCATAACTGTCGGTACAACCTCAACTAGGACGCTGGAAACAATTGCATCAGCTCATAATGGACGATTCATTGCCAGCAGCGGCTGGACCGATATTTTTATTTATCCAGGCTACCAGTTCAAAGGAATTAATGGTATGGTAACAAATTTTCATTTACCAAAATCAACCTTAATTATGCTTGTTAGTGCTTTGGCCGGCAGGGAGCATATATTACTCGCGTACAACACAGCCGTACAAGAGAAATACCGCTTCTTCAGTTTTGGCGATGCTATGTTAATCATATAGGAAATAGAGGAAGGAGAAAGAATACGTTGACTGCGATTCGTTATGAATTTATCAAGACATGTAAACAAACAGGGGCCCGACTTGGCCGCGTCCATACACCTCATGGTTCATTTGATACGCCAGCGTTCATGCCGGTGGGGACTTTGGCAACTGTGAAGACGATGTCCCCGGAAGATTTAAAGGAGATGGGAGCAGGGATTATCTTAAGTAATACCTACCATTTGTGGCTTCGACCAGGACATGAGATCATTAAAGAGGCCGGTGGATTACATAAGTTTATGAATTGGGACCGGGCAATTCTGACTGATTCCGGTGGTTTTCAGGTTTTTAGTTTAAGTGAATTCCGCAAAATTGAAGAGGAAGGCGTTCATTTCCGCAATCATTTAAGTGGGGAAAAATTATTTTTATCACCGGAAAAATCGATGGAAATTCAGAACGCACTAGGTTCTGATATCATGATGGCCTTTGATGAATGTCCGCCATATCCAGCCACATTTGAGTATATGAAAAAGTCTGTTGAGCGGACTTCACGATGGGCAGAACGCTGTTTAAAAGCTCATCAGCGTCCTGAAGACCAAGGTTTATTTGGGATTGTACAAGGCGGGGAATTTGAAGAGCTTCGGAAGCAGAGTGCCCAGGATTTGGTGTCGTTAGACTTTCCAGGTTATGCTGTTGGCGGTCTTTCAGTAGGGGAACCCAAGGATGTCATGAATCGCATGTTGGAATTTACCACACCACTTTTACCTACAAACAAACCACGTTATTTAATGGGGGTAGGTTCTCCAGATTCATTAATTGATGGAGCTATTCGTGGTATCGATATGTTTGACTGTGTATTACCAACAAGGATTGCCCGAAATGGTACGTTAATGACAAGCGAAGGTCGGTTAGTCGTGAAGAACGCCCAATATGCAAGAGATTTTGGACCGCTTGATCCTGATTGCGATTGCTATACATGCCGAAATTACAGCAGAGCCTATATTCGCCATTTAATTCATTGTAATGAAACATTCGGAATTCGTTTAACATCTTACCATAATCTCTATTTTCTGTTAAGATTAATGGAGAAAGTCAGACAAGCCATTAGGGAAGACCGGCTTGGCGATTTCCGTGAAGAATTTTTCGAACGTTATGGTTTTAATAAGCCAAACGCTAGAAATTTCTGATAGATGTTGATTAGGAAAGGAGGGGAACTGGATGTCAGGTGGAATTGGTACATTTATTCCTTTGATTTTAATGTTTGTGTTGTTTTATTTTCTGTTAATTCGCCCACAGCAAAAACGCCAAAAGGCAGTGCAAACTATGCAAAGCAATTTACAAAAGGGTGACAAGATTGTCACAATTGGCGGTTTGCATGGTATCATCGATTCAATTGATGAGAGCAAAGCTGTAATTAAATGTGGCGATGGCAGCCGACTTACATATGATCGCAATGCGATCCGTGAAGTAACGGAAACAGCTAAGGAACCACAAGCTTAATTTATGACAAAAAGGAAGCACCGAAATACTGGGCTTCCTTTTTTTTGCCTGTTTAGTATTTTGAAGATAGTCTATCTTTGCAAAAGTTTGCCGTTTAGGTAGACCTTGAGTTTGTACTTGTAATATTAACGCCGAGAATGCCTCCCATCATGGCGATTAATGTGTAACAAGTATGGTAGATAAATTGCTCAGCATCAAAGATACGATCATATCCCAAGTATTGGAACAAAAATACAATTAAGGAGTATAGGAGACCGGTTACTCCTCCGATTAACCAGCCTTTTTCTTTTCTTTTTCCCCCTGATAAGAAGCCGCCCCCAAAAAGGGCAATAAAAGAAATCGCTGTGATAATGTATTGAAGAGATGTTTCACCGGCTGATGTAAATCTAAAGATGAAGGAAATGATGAGACTGCAAATAGCAGCAAATGCAAAAATAAAGATTAACCCGTACAGAATTGCTGTACCAAAGCTTTTTGACTCGATTTTTCTCTCCCCCTTTGTCCTCTATCCGACTGTTGCTACCTGCTTTACTTAACAGGAATTAAACAGTTTCTTATCTAGTACAAGCATATTCATCATGAATAGAAAGTAGAATTGAATTTTTTAAAATAGTTGGCTGACTTTTCCACTTATTAAAACTACAACAAAGAGGAAACATAAGAATTGAAACTTTTACAAAGGAGAGAGCTGTGTGGAAGTTTATTTTAATATAATTTTGAGGACCTTGATTTTGTATGCTGTATTGCTGTTAATATTCAGATTCATGGGGAAACGGGAAATTGGCGAACTCAGTATTCTAGATTTAGTGGTCTTTATTATGATTGGTGAAATGGCTGTCATCGCAATTGAAAATACTAACGAACCTTTGTTCCAAACGATTATTCCGATGGTTTTATTAATGATTATTCAAATTACGCTAGCACTTATCTCACTAAAGAGCAAGAGGTTTCGTGATCTAATTGACGGAAAACCTACAATTATTATTAACCGTGGAAAAGTTGATGAACAAGCAATGAGAAAGCATCGTTATAATTTTGATGATTTGCTCATGCAACTGCGGGAAAATAATGTTAGAAGTATCGCTGATGTGGAGTTTGCCATATTAGAAACATCGGGAAAATTATCGGTTATCGAGAAAATTGAAGACCCAAAAAAGCCCAAAACTCCTGCCCAAAACGGCGATATCACTATTCCGTTGATTATGGATGGCAATATCATGGAAGAAAGTCTAAGTAAAATTAATAAAACTAATCTTTGGCTTCGCCAGGAGTTAAAAAAGAAAGGTATTAAGGATTTAAAAAAAGTTTCATTTTGCAGTTATGAGAACGGAAAATTTTACATTGATACCAGAGATAATGAATAGAAAGACACGCATATTAGCGTGTCTTCTTTAATTACGGGTGATAAATTTGCCAAGCCATGGAATCCGGCTTACATCATTCCTTTTAATTAGCCCAAACAGCAAAAGAAGCAAAGTATAAATGAAAGTCATCGAGGCTAATGCAATCAAAACTTTTGTAACTAGCGGTTCTGACGGAATTATATGGTGGATAATCCAGTAGCCTATTGTACCTGTCACTCCAATAATTAGAAACCCTTTTACATAATCACGCACATGTATAGTGAACGAAACTTTTTTGAATACTGTGGCTAAATGAAGGAAGGTAACTAATACAAAGCCAACCATAATTCCTAACGCAGCACCAGTGATTCCAAAAGGTGGCTGTGAAGCTAAGACAAAGATGACGGCAGTTTTTACGGCTGCCCCAATTAAGCTGTTAATCATTGCTGCCCTAGCAAGATTTAACGCCTGTAATACAGCCTGCAAGGGCCCTTGGAAGTAATAGATGATAAAAAAGGGTGCCATTAATCGAATAAAAGACGAACCTTTCGTTGATCCATACATTAACTCCATCAGTGGCTCAGCCAGCACATATAAGATGACAACTGCAAGGCCCCCGGATAAAAATACGAATCGTAATGCTTGTTCCAAGCGATATTGAATTAACTTGTAATGATTTCGTGAATTTGCTTCACTTATAGCTGGGACCAATGAAGTAGCCAAAGAAAAGGTGATAAAGGATGGCAGCATTAATAATGGCATCGCATACCCAGTTAGTGCTCCATATTGTTTTGTTGCATCAACGGCAATAACCCCTGCAATAGCTAAGCTGTGGGCAACAACAATTGGTTCAAAAAACCAGGAAACGGAACCAATCATCCTGCTTCCCATCGTTGGCAGGGCAATGCTCATTAAATTGTTAAACGTACTTTTTCCGGATTGGACAAATGTAAAAAAGTTTTTTCTTAATCTAAAGTGTTTTTTTAATTTAAATGTAGTAAGTAAATAAATTAACGATACCAGTTCTCCAAGTACTGAAGCAGCCATGGCTGCCGCAGCTGCGTATTCAATTCCGTATGGAAGAAAGGCCTTTGTTACTACCGCAATCAAGGTAATTCGGATCACTTGCTCTAAAATCTGTGAAATCGCGGAAGGCTGCATATTTTGCCTTCCTTGAAAATAGCCTCTCAAAACCGAAGATACTGCAATAATTGGAATCGCAGGGGTTATCGCTATTAACGGATAAAAAGTTCGTTGGTCTGTAAATAATGTTGATGAGAGCAACGGTGCGAGCAAAATTAGCAATGGCGTGAGTATTACAGCCAGGCTAATCGTAATAGCTAGGGAGACAACAAGTATTTTTTTGATTTCAGCAAAATTCCCCTTTGCTTCAGCTTCGGCAACATTTTTCGAAATAGCCACTGGCAACCCGAGTTGAACGAGCGTAACCACAAGAATAAATGTTGGATACGCCATCATGTATAACCCGACCCCTTCCTCTCCAATGCTGCGGGCTAACACAATACGATAAATAAAACCAAGGACTCTAGTTACGAGACCTGCAGCTAAGAGGATAAAAGTCCCCTTAATAAACTTAGACATCTACCTTCCCACCTTCTCAAAAAAGAAGAATTCATATACAATTATCTATATGCTTCATGGTGGACAAAGCATGACAAGTAGTGTGATGAATCTAGAGAGACCAAATTTTTGAAGGAGGCAGGAGAAATGGATAATGGCCATGCTTATGATATGTATCGTCCGAAAGTACAACCAGCACTTGCGAGTAAATTAGAAGAGTTTCATTTACTTGGTAATGATACGGTTACTGAGCAAGAACTTTGGACATTTTTAACGAAGAAAAAGTGGCGAAAACCAAAGGAAGATATACATCTTTATGAGGTGATTGAGGATATTTTTGCTATCAAAGTTAGTGATTATATTAGCTATGCTGCCATTGAATCCTATAAAACTGCCGAGTTCTCATTTGCTAATGAAAACGAATTAAAGGAACTATTAAAATAACTGTAGTAAATCTCTCATCTACTATGTCATAAGTTAAACTACCCCATTGTTATCGTCCAAGGACATGGTAATCGGCGAGTTTTTACTAATGGAAATTGACAGCTTTTCTGAGTTATTCCATAATGGAAACAGTGATTTTTTACTATTTAAGTAAAGAGCTTGTTCGCTTTTATGGGACAAGCTGTAGGAGGAAAAAATACATAATGGTTAAGCGCAGTAGAATTGTCGCATTCTTTTTGCTCGTTGTGCTTATCGGCAGCACAATAGGCGTTTCAGCGAAAGACATCTTAAACAATATTAAGCTGGGGCTAGATCTTCAGGGCGGATTCGAGGTTCTATACGAAGTAAAACCAGCTAAAAAAGGCCAAAAAATTAATAAGGATGTTTTGGCAAGTACAGCAGAAGCACTTGATAAGCGGATCAATGTACTTGGAGTAAGTGAACCAATCATTCAAATTGAGGGAAAAGATCGTATTCGGGTTCAACTTGCTGGTGTAAAAGACCAAAATAAGGCACGTGAAATATTGTCAACCCAGGCAAATCTTTCTTTCCGCGATGTCGATGACAAGTTGAAAATGGATGGCTCTGACCTGAAACAGGGCGGAGCAAAGCAAACGTTCGACGAACAAGGCAAACCAAGTGTGTCCTTAACATTAAAAAGTGCAGACAAGTTTGCCAAGGTAACAAAAGAAATTTCAAGCAAACCTTATGGTTCAAATCTGTTGGTCATTTGGCTTGACTTTGAAGAAGGAAAAGATTCATTTAAAACAGAAGCTGCTAAAGAAAATCCGAAGTATTTATCGGCACCGACAGTAAATGAAGTATTTAATCAAAATACGGTTTCAATTGTTGGTAATTTTACTTCCGAAGAGGCAAAATCGCTAGCTGATTTATTAAATGCCGGTTCGTTACCTGTCAAGTTGAAAGAAGTTTACTCTACTTCTATTGGTGCGAAGTTTGGGGAAAAAGCATTAAATGATACGATTTTTGCAGGTATTATTGGCGTTGCCATCATCTACTTATTTATGATTTTGTATTATCGCTTCCCAGGGTTCATTGCCTGTGTCAGTTTGAGTATTTACATTTACCTAATCTTACTTATTTTTGATTGGATGAATGGAGTGCTGACACTTCCGGGAATTGCGGCTATTATTCTCGGGGTTGGGATGGCGGTCGACGCCAATATCATAACCTATGAACGGATTAGGGAAGAACTGAAGGTAGGGAAGTCGATTAAGTCTGCCTTCCAAGCAGGGGAGAAAAATGCCTTCACATCTATTCTTGACTCGAACCTGACGACAATTTTAACTGCTGCTGTACTATTCTTCTATGGAACAAGCTCTGTTAAAGGGTTTGCGACCATGTTAATCGTCAGTATTTTAATGAGCTTTTTAACCGCGGTTTATGGATCCCGTCTGTTATTAGGATTATGGGTCCACAGCGGTATCTTTAAAAAGAAACCAAGTTGGTTTGGGGTAAAACCGTCCGATATCCATGATCTTTCAGAAAATGTTGACACATTGGATTTGCCAACTCGTTTTGATAAATTTGATTTTGTCAAAAATCGCAAGAAATTTTTTACCATTTCTAGTGTTCTTTTGGCAGCTGGTTTGATAGTATTAGTAGTCATGCGCTTAAATTTATCGATTGACTTTTCCAGCGGTACACGGATACAAGTTGATTCAAATAAGCCACTGACCGCAGAAGTGTTAAAATCGGCTTTTGAGAAACATGATATAAGCACCGATGATATTGTTATTTCCAGTGATAAGACATCTGGTACTGCTCGCTTGGTTGGTGTGCTTTCAAAAGATGAAATCGCAAAGTTAAAATCTGACTTCAAAGCAGAATTTGGTTCCGAACCAAACGTTAGTACTGTTTCGCCAACGGTTGGGAAAGAACTGGCCAAGAATGCTGTAATTGCTTTGATCATTGCCTCGATTGGAATTATTATTTATGTCAGTGTACGGTTTGAATTGTATATGGCGATTGCGGCGATTGCTTCCTTACTGCATGATGCTTTCTTTATGGTGGCTTTTTTCAGTCTGACAAGGCTTGAGGTAGATTTAACGTTTATTGCCGCGGTGCTGACAATTGTTGGTTACTCAATTAACGATACGATTGTAACCTTCGACCGGATGCGGGAAAACATGCACAAGAAGAAGCGCCTTAAAACACCAGCAGATATTGCTGAGGTTTTAAACGTAAGTATTCGGCAAACTTTAACCCGTTCGTTAAATACTGTCTTAACAGTATTAGTTACTGTTATCGCGCTTATCATCTTTGGCAGTGAGTCGATTCAGAATTTCTCCATTGCCTTATTTGTCGGTTTAATGGTTGGGGTTTATTCTTCAATCTGTATCGCCGGTCCGCTTTGGTATGTGATGAAAACTCGGGAATTAAAGAAAAAAGGTGTAATTAGAACGGTTAAGGAAAAGAAAAAATACTCAGATCAGCCACAAGTTTAATAGATGTTACGAAATAAAACCGCAGCTCCTGCGGTTTTATTTTTTCAAATAGAATGATTGAAAGCAGTATGTTGCTCCTGTATAATAAGAAAGTCTGAGAGGTGAACGTGAACGATGTTAAAATCAAAAACAAGATGGATTGTGCGTAATTCCAATCGCAAACAAGCAGTGCAGCTTGCTCAGGAATTAAATATCAGCCCTCTTGTTGCTTCCATGCTCGTTAACCGTGGTATTGACACTCCATCTTCTGCACGGTTTTTTTTATTTGGAAAAGAAGACTTTCACGACCCATATCTACTAAAAGGAATGAATGTTGCTGTCGAACGAATTCGGCTTGCAATTGAACAGAATGAACCGATTCTCATATTTGGTGACTATGACGCCGACGGAGTCAGCAGTACTTCATTATTACTCATGACATTGCGTCATCTAGGAGCAAATGTTGATTATTATATTCCCAATCGTTTTTCTGAAGGTTATGGACCAAATGAGCCTGCATTTCGGCATGCTGCTGAACGCGGTGTTAAACTGATTATAACTGTTGATACAGGAATTGCTGCCATTCATGAGGCAAATATTGCTAAAGAATTAGGTGTTGATCTAATCATAACTGACCATCATGAACCTGGTCCGGTATTACCAGAGGCGTTAGCGATCATTCACCCAAAACTTCCAGACAGTGATTATCCTTTTCGAGAATTAGCGGGTGTTGGTGTTGCCTTTAAAGTAGCCCACGCGCTTTATGATTCTGTACCGGAGCATTTACTTGAAATAGCGGTCATCGGTACGATTGCTGATTTGGTTTCTTTAACAGGTGAAAATCGGTTAATTGCGAAAAAAGGACTGGAAAAACTAAAACTAACACAAAATCCAGGTCTTAAAGCTATCTTTAAACTGGCTGGTATTGAGCCTCAGTCGGTGACTGAAGAAACAGTCGGGTTTACACTTGCACCGAGAATCAATGCAGTTGGACGCTTAGGCGATGCTGATTTAGCTGTTGACCTCCTGTTAACTGAAGATAATTTTGAAGCACAACAGTTAGCTGAAGAGATAGAAGAATTGAACAAAACGCGACAGCAGATTGTTCAAAATATTGCGCAAGAGGCTTTTTTAGAAGTAGAGAGCCATTTCCCTATTGACAACCATAAAGTCATCGTTGTCGGGAAAGAGGGCTGGAATGCGGGGGTCATTGGCATTGTTGCCTCAAAGCTAGTTGAAAAATACTATCGGCCAGCAATCGTCCTAAGCTATGACAAGGAAAAAGGATTGGCAAAAGGGTCAGCACGCAGTATTCCAGGTTTTGATTTATTTCAACATTTATCGTCTGTAAGAGAGTTTCTTCCTCATTTTGGCGGGCATCCAATGGCAGCGGGGATGACGTTACGAATTGATGATGTTCCGAAGTTACGACAAAAATTAAATGACATTGCTGACGCTATTTTAACAGAAGATGATTTTACTCCAATTACCTATCTGGATGAGGAAGTCCGCTTAGAGGATATTCAGCTATCTTCATTAGATGAAATCCGCATGTTAGCGCCCTTTGGGGTGGACAACCCCAAACCTAAGGTATTAATTAATCAAGTTGATATCGTAAATCTTCGGAAGATTGGCAGTGAGCAAACCCATTTAAAGCTTACGGTAATGGATCAGGATGCCCAGTTAGACGGTGTCGGTTTTGGACTTGGATCACTGGCTGATGAAATTTCACCAGCAGCAAAAATTTCACTCATTGGGGAATTGTCGATCAATGAGTGGAACAATATCCGTAAACCGCAAATTTTTGTCCAAGACATAGCAATTCGTTCTTGGCAGATGTTTGATTTTCGCGGACAAAAGCATCTCAAAAACATTCCGGCCACTGTTCCTGAAGAAAATAGAAAAATAATCGTGTTTAACCCATTATTGGCTGAAAAAATAACGCAGCATCTTGGTGTTGAACCATCTATCATTCATGATATGGAAACGGCCAAGCTTTTGGATGTCTGCGCTGCCAATATAGCATTAGTAGATTTTCCGCCTTCAAAGGAACTTTTAATTCAATTATTGAAGGATAAGCATCCTGCGAGAATCTATGCATATTTTTATAAACCGGCCAGTGATTTTTTTAGCATTTTACCAACACGTGAACATTTCAAATGGTTCTATGCCTTATTATTAAAAAAGGGACCAATTGACATAAAACGATATGGTGATGAAATTGCTAAACTGCGGGGCTGGACACGAGAGACGATTAATTTTATGTCAAAGGTGTTTTATGAACTAGATTTTGTTACAATAAACAATGGATTGATTTCTTTAAACAAACAAGCACAGAAGCGCGATTTAACTGACTCTATAACTTTCCAGCAAAAGCAAGCACAATCAAATCTTGAAAAGGAATTATTATTTTCATCCTATCAAGAGTTGAAAAAATGGTTTTCAGCTATCATCGAAGAGGCAGTTGAATTTGAGGAGGCATTGAAATAATGGACTTGAAACAATTTATAGCAATTGTTCCGGATTACCCTAAAGAAGGGATCGTTTTTAAAGATATTACCCCATTAATGAATGATGGAGAAGCTTATAAATATGCTACAGACCAAATTGTCCACTACGCAAAAGACAAACAAATTGACTTGATTGTCGGCCCAGAAGCACGTGGCTTTATTATTGGCTGTCCTGTAGCTTATGCGTTGGGTGTTGGGTTTGCCCCGGTGAGAAAGGAAGGAAAACTGCCAAGGGAAACCATTAAAGTAAGCTATGGCCTTGAGTATGGTAAGGATGTTCTTACTATTCATAAGGATGCTATAAAGCCTGGGCAAAGAGTGCTGATTACTGATGATTTATTGGCAACCGGAGGCACAATTGAAGCAACAATTCAATTAGTTGAACAATTGGGCGGAGTTGTTGCTGGAATCGCTTTCTTGATTGAACTTTCTTACCTGGATGGCAGGAAAAAACTTGACAACTATGATATATTAACTTTAATGAAGTATTAAACAAGAAAATGAGGGCACTCGAATAAAGAGTGCTCTCTTTATATAAGTAAAACGACTCAAATCTATATTTTTAGACAGAAAAATTGACATTCTTTGTATTTATTTTGAAAAAAGAGTTTGAATTGCTTTACATCTACATGATTTTTTTCGATAATAATAACAATTATTCTAACTTAGTAAATTTTTTATATGCAGCAATGAAAATGAGATGGAAAATAAAGGTGATTCTATGGCGAATGATCAAGTGTTAACAGCCGACCAAGTCATCGACAAGACGAGAAGATATTTAAATGAAGAGCATGTAGAAATGGTGAAAAAGGCCTATGAATATGCAAAATATGCTCATCGTGATCAATATCGGAAATCAGGCGAGCCGTACATTATCCATCCAATCCAGGTTGCCGGAATATTGGCAGATTTGGAAATGGACCCTGCGACGGTTGCGGCGGGTTTTCTTCATGACGTTGTAGAGGATACAAATGTTTCCTTGCAGGATATTGAAGAGGCCTTCAATGCGGAAGTGGCTATGCTTGTCGACGGAGTTACAAAATTAGGGAAAATTAAATATAAATCACATGAAGAGCAGCAGGCAGAAAACCACCGGAAAATGTTTGTAGCAATGGCGCAAGATATTAGAGTTATTTTGATTAAGCTTGCTGACCGATTGCATAATATGCGGACACTGAAACATCTGCCTGTAGAGAAGCAGCGTCGGATTTCTAATGAAACACTTGAAATTTTCGCCCCATTAGCCCATCGTTTGGGAATTTCTAAGATAAAGTGGGAGTTGGAGGATACTGCGCTCAGATTTTTAAATCCTCAGCAATACTATCGGATTGTTAATTTAATGAAGAAGAAACGTGCCGAACGTGAAGAATATCTTGATAATGTCATTGATGAAGTAAGAGATCGATTACAGGAAGTATCCATACGGGCTGAAATTTCAGGGCGCCCAAAGCATATTTACAGTATTTATCGAAAAATGGCCCTGCAAAATAAACAATTTAATGAGATTTACGATTTACTCGCTGTTAGAATTGTCGTTAATAGTATCAAAGATTGTTATGCAGTATTAGGTATCATTCATACTTGCTGGAAACCAATGCCTGGTCGTTTTAAAGATTATATTGCGATGCCTAAACCAAATATGTATCAATCATTGCATACGACAGTGATTGGTCCTAAGGGCGATCCGCTAGAAGTACAAATTCGTACCTTTGAAATGCATCGGATTGCCGAATTTGGGGTTGCCGCACACTGGGCATATAAAGAAGGTAAAACAGTAACTGACAGCTCGACTTTTGAACAGAAGTTGTCGTGGTTCAGAGAAATATTAGAGTTTCAAAATGATACCAATAATGCTGAAGAATTTATGGAATCATTAAAGATTGACCTCTTTTCTGATATGGTGTATGTCTTTACGCCAAAAGGTGATGTTATTGAGTTACCGTCGGGCTCGGTTCCGATTGATTTCGCCTATCGTATTCACTCCGAAATTGGCAATAAAACCATTGGTTCCAAGGTAAATGGGAAAATGGTTACGCTTGATTACAAGCTGAAAACGGGTGATATTGTCGAGATTCTTACCTCCAAACATTCATATGGACCTAGTCAAGATTGGTTGAAACTGGCACAAACCTCACAGGCCAAAAATAAAATTCGCGCCTTCTTTAAAAAGCAGCGCCGTGAAGAGAATGTAATTAAAGGTAAAGAACTGGTGGAACGTGAAATCCGCTCCATGGAATTTGACACAAAAGAAATACTAACAGTTGAAAATTTGAAAAAGGTAGCGGAGAAATTTAATTTCACCAATGAAGAAGATTTGTATGCGGCAGTTGGTTATAATGGCGTTACTGCCTTGCAGGTAGCGAATCGTCTCACCGAAAAGTGGCGAAAAAAACGCGATCAAGAGCAGTTGGCAAGTATTACCAATGCTGTTGGTGATTTAAAAACTTTTCCTTCAACTAAAAAACGAGAATCTGGTGTCCGTGTTCAAGGAATTGATAATTTATTAATCCGCTTGTCAAAATGCTGCAACCCAGTTCCTGGAGATGAAATTGTTGGTTATATCACAAAAGGCCGTGGTGTTTCTGTTCATCGTGCTGATTGTACGAATATTGATTCCAATGATGCCCAGTCACGCCTAATACAGGTAGAATGGGAATCTGCGTTAAATGATCGCAAGGAATACAATGTTGATATTGAAATTAATGGTTATGATCGCAGAGGGCTATTAAATGAAGTACTCCAAGCAGTAAATGAAACGAAAACAAATATTTCAATGGTCACTGGTAAGACTGACCGGAATAAAATGGCGACAATCAGTATGTCGATTGCAATTCATAATGTCAGCCATCTGCAAAAAGTAGTTGACAGAATTAAACAAATTCCCGATATTTATTCGGTCCGGCGAATGATGAATTAAGTTAAGGAGTAAATGTCATGAGAGTTGTTCTTCAGCGCAGTAAAGAAGCAAAAGTAACTGTCGATGGAAATGTAACAGGTCAGATTCATAAGGGACTGGTCCTGCTTGTTGGCGTCACTCACGATGATACGGAAAAAGATGCCGAATATCTTGCTGATAAAATTGTCAATCTCAGAATTTTTGAAGATGAAAATGAAAAAATGAATCTATCACTGCTTGATGTAGGCGGTGAAATCCTCTCAGTTTCCCAGTTTACATTATATGGAGATTGCGCCAACGGAAGGAGACCAAGTTTTATTAATGCCGCTAGGCCGGAGCAAGCTGTGAAGCTTTATGATGTATTTAATAAGCTTGTCCGCGAAAAAGGTGTGAAGGTCGAAACTGGTATTTTTGGGGCGATGATGGACGTCCAGTTGGTCAACGATGGTCCGGTAACGTTAATTGTTGAGAGTAAAAAATAATGAAGGCTTGGCACAACAATGTGTCAAGTTTTTTGTTTCTTATCGTTGCAATTTTTCACTGACATTGGGAGATACTAACACTAGTTACCTAATGAAGGAGTGATTAATATGCGTGCGAGTGATAAAGGTATGAATATTCAATCCATAGAAGGCCACATGTTTGGCGTTGACTTTCATGATTTTTTTCAAAAGGAGCAACATTCAACTCCTGTTGAGTTGGCATCAGAATTTGGGTTGACACTAAGAGAAGTAAGAAATTTAAAAAAACAATTACACAGATCATAAACTCACTTGACATTACGAAAATTGCTCCGTATTATTATTAAATAAACTAATAAATTGTTGAACCAATGATGGAGCATAGTAGTTAAGGCAATATTCGTGAAAAGAGAGGAGATGCCTCAGGCTGAAAGCATTTCTGCATGAATCTTAATGAATGAACACTCCGTAGGTTTCTCTCTGAAAGACTTGTCTCTAGTAGGAGAAGAACGTAACAGGCGTTAACTGTTTAAGCGGAAAAGCATTGAATGTATGCTTTTCAACTAGGGTGGCACCGCGGAATAAACTTCCGTCCCTTGTATTTTACAAGGGATGGGAGTTTTTTTATTTTGGCCTGACTTTATTGATATATATTTAGCGTTTTTTTACAAAAAAGGAGGTTCTACTATGTCTATTAGTATTCCGCGTGGAACACAAGACATCCTGCCAGGAAATATTGAACTATGGCAGCAGATTGAAAGTAAGGCAAGGGAGCTGTGTGCGAACTATCAGTATCACGAAATCCGTACCCCGATTTTTGAACATACGGAATTATTTGCCCGAGGGGTTGGCGATACCACCGATATCGTTCAAAAAGAAATGTATACATTTGAAGACCGCGGTGGCCGCAGCATCACATTAAGACCAGAGGGTACCGCTCCTGTCGTCAGGGCATTTGTCGAGAAAAAAATGTTTGGAGTTGCTAATCAGCCTGTGAAGCTCTATTATATGGGGCCTATGTTCCGTTATGAACGACCGCAATCAGGCAGGTTTCGCCAGTTTGTCCAGTTTGGCGTAGAAGCATTAGGCAGCAACGACCCGGCTATTGATGCTGAAGTCATTTCTCTGGCGATGAATTTGTATAAACAAATGGGACTAAGAAGGCTGAAATTAATCATCAACAGTTTAGGTGATAAAGAAAGTCGTCAGGCACATCGGGATGCACTCATCAGCCACTTTAAACCGAGAATCGGAGAATTTTGCCGAGATTGTCAAACGCGTCTTGAGAAAAATCCGCTCCGCATCCTTGATTGCAAGCAAGATCGCGACCATGAGTTAATGAAGACGGCTCCTGCGATTATTGACTATTTAAATGATGAGTCAAAAGCCTACTTTGAAAAGGTACAGAAACACCTAACTGCCTTAAATATCGAGTTCGAAGTTGATGCTAACCTTGTTCGCGGCCTTGATTACTATAATCATACGGCGTTTGAAATCATGAGCGATGCCGAAGGGTTTGGGGCCATTACGACACTCTGCGGCGGTGGACGCTATAACGGACTTGCTGAAGAACTGGGTGGTCCGGAAACCCCTGGAATCGGCTTTGCGTTAAGTATCGAAAGGCTGATTGCCGCTCTTAATGCAGAGGGAATCGGTACAGAGACACATGAGCAAATTGATTGTTACATAGCTGCATTAGGAGAAGAGGCAAGGGACTATAGTGTTGGACTTTTGCAACAGCTTCGCTTAGCGGGAATCTCGGCGGAAAAAGACTATTTAAATCGAAAAATAAAGGCGCAGTTTAAGGCAGCGGACAGGCTGCATGCAAGAGTTGTTGCTGTCCTCGGCGATGAAGAACTGCAAAATAATGTAATCAATGTAAAAGATATGTCTACGGGTGAACAAATAGAAGTTAGTCTCGATTCTTTCGTTCCATATCTACAAAAATTACAATCTAAGGGAGGAAACTAATCATGTTTGGCAGGACGTATTTTTGTGGTGATGTTCCTGAGTCTGCAGTAGGGGAAAAGGTGATATTAAAAGGCTGGGTCCAAAAAAGACGCGACCTTGGCGGGTTAATTTTTATCGACTTGCGTGACCGCTCAGGAATTGTCCAAATAGTCTTTAATCCTGACGTCTCCAAAGATGCTTTGGCCATTGCGGAAACGGTGCGGAACGAATATGTACTCGATATAGTTGGAACTGTAGTTGCACGTGATCAAAGTACGGTAAATCCTAATTTAAAGACAGGGAAAATCGAAGTGCAGGTTGAAACCGTATCGATTATCAATGAAGCGAAAACACCGCCATTTATTATTTCTGATAATACGGATGCTTCAGAGGATGTTCGCCTGAAATACCGCTATTTAGATTTCCGTCGTCCTGTCATGTTTGAAACATTAAAAATGCGTCATCAAGTGACAAAAACGGTCAGAAATTTCCTTGACTCTGAAGGATTCTTAGATATTGAGACTCCCATCTTGACGAAGAGCACTCCTGAAGGTGCACGTGATTATTTGGTCCCAAGTCGTGTTCATCCAGGTGAATTTTATGCCTTGCCGCAATCACCACAGTTATTTAAACAATTATTGATGCTTGGCGGTGTGGAACGTTATTATCAGATAGCCCGTTGTTTCCGTGACGAGGATTTACGCGCAGACAGACAGCCGGAATTTACCCAAATTGATATCGAAACAAGCTTCCTTAGCCAAGAAGATATATTGGCGTTAGTGGAACGAATGATGTCCAATTTGATGAAGGAAGTAAAAGGGATAGAGATACCCGTTCCATTCCCACGAATGGGTTACGATGAAGCAATGAATCGTTTTGGATCTGATAAACCTGACACTCGCTTTGGCCTTGAACTTGTTGATGTTTCTGAAATCGTTAAGGATTCCAATTTTAAGGTATTTGCTTCTGCTGTTGCTAATGGTGGTCAAGTTAAAGCAATTAATGTCAAAGCAGCAGCTGACAAATATTCCCGTAAAGATATTGATGCTTTAGCAGAATTCACGGCTCGTTATGGTGCCAAAGGGTTAGCCTGGTTAAAAGTTGATGCAGAAGGTCTAAAAGGTCCGATTGCAAAGTTCTTCTCTGAAGAGGATGCAGTAGCATTAAAGGCAATCTTGGAAGCGGGTGAAGGGGATCTCCTTCTATTCGTTGCTGATAAGAAGAACGTAGTAGCTGACTCATTAGGTGCATTACGATCGAAACTTGGAAAAGAGCTAGGGTTAATTGATCAAGAACAGTACAATTTCTTATGGATTACCGACTGGCCGCTGCTTGAATATGATGAAGAGGAAGGCCGCTATTATGCCGCTCACCATCCTTTTACCATGCCTGTTCGCGAAGATATTCAATATCTTGACACAGATCCTGGGAAGGTACGAGCCCAGGCCTATGATATCGTTTTAAACGGCTATGAACTTGGCGGCGGTTCGCTAAGAATTTTTGAACGGCCAATTCAAGAAAAAATGTTTGAGGTTCTAGGATTTACACCAGAACAAGCACAAGCACAATTTGGCTTTTTGATGAATGCTTTTGAATATGGAACACCTCCACATGGAGGAATTGCTGTTGGGCTTGATCGCTTGGTTATGCTACTGGCAGGGCGTTCTAATTTACGAGATACGATTGCATTTCCGAAAACTGCAAGTGCTAGCTGTTTATTAACAGACGCTCCTAGCGTGGTATCAGAAGTGCAATTAAATGAATTAAACTTGTCTCTAAATGTTAATAAATAACAAGAATTCGCTTACATGAAATCTTGATGGAAGCATCAGAATATGCTATGATTAAGTCAATCAAAGAAGAGTCCTGAAATGTACGTTGTGTTACCTGAAGTTTTGACCGAACATATTTTTATTGGGAGTCCGGAGTTTCTTGATTGCGCAAATGCCTCATCCTTATACGGATAGGGGACTTGCAAGATTGAGAATAGAACACCCACCTGCTGCGTGCGGGATCAAAACAAAGGATTAAAAGCGACGGCATCATTGGGACTCTTTTTTATTTTTATTTTTTGTTCAACACCTCCCTGAAAAGACTTCAGGGGGGATTGTTGTTTTATTGGATAATTCCTATCAAATTACTTGTTTTTACTGAAAGGTATGATATATTTTTAACAGTAAAAAATAAAAAAATGACTTGAACGTATTTGGAGTGAATAGATTATGTTGCATCAGTTTTCGCGTAATGAGTTGGCAATTGGTAAAGAAGGTATTGATATCATGAAGAACAGTACCGTTGCTGTTCTTGGCATTGGCGGGGTTGGTTCATTTGCAGCCGAAGCATTAGTTCGCTCAGGGGTCGGACGCATCGTGTTGATTGACAAAGATGATGTCGATATTACAAATATTAACCGGCAATTAATTGCCTTGTTATCAACAATTGGCAGACCAAAGGTTGAAATTATGGAAGAACGTATTAAGGAAATTAATCCAGATTGTGAAGTTATATCTTTGAAGATGTTTTATACAGAGGAAACATATGAGGAGATTTTTAGTTATCCTTTAGATTTTGTTGTCGATGCTTCTGATACGATTGTTTATAAAATCCATCTGATGAAGGAATGTTTAAAACGTAATATACCGATTATCTCCAGCATGGGGGCAGCAAATAAAATGGATCCAACCCGCTTCCAAATTGCTGATATCTCAAAGACTCATACTGACCCGATTGCTAAGGTGATTCGGACAAAGTTACGGAAGGAAGGAATTCGCAAGGGTATCCCTGTTGTGTTTTCCGATGAAAGCCCAATCGTGATTCGAGAAGATGTTCGCAAAGTTGTCGGCAATGATGCTGCGGAAATCCGTAAAGCAAAAATGCCCCCATCGTCGAACGCTTTTGTCCCTTCTACTTGTGGTTTAATTATGGCGAGTTACGTTGTAAGACAATTACTCAAAGACATTAAAATCCATCGTGTTGCTGATGAAAACTAGCTAATATTACCAATAAACATGCTGACCGTCGAATGGTCAGCATGTTTCAACTTAAAACGTTTTTGCAATTTCTCGTGCTTGTTGCACTGCTTTTTCCACAATCTCTGCAGCTTTGTCTGGTGCGTGATCCATACCTTCGACGAATAATTGTTGAAAATCCTTTACTCCCAAGAAGGTCAACAATGTTTTCACATATTGGCTTGCCGGATCTGATCCATTGTAAAAGCCACCATTTGCCTGAATATGTAAAATCTTTTTTCCTTCTACTAATCCTACTGAGCCACTATCGGTGTACTTAAAAGTTTTTCCTGCAACCGTAATGGAATCAAACCAAGACTTTAACCGCGTTGGAATACTCAGATTCCAAAGTGGATTGGCAATCACTATTTTATCCTGCTCCATAAATCCCTCTGTAAAGGAATTAAACAGAGTCACTTTATGCTGCTGAGCATCTGATAGTTGATAGAAAGGAGTTCCCTTCGCTAAATCATCCCAGGCATCTAATAAATCGCGATCGATTTCCGGTACGTTCATGTTAAATAAATTAATATCCTCTATATAATCCTCAGGGTGATGTTCTTGGTAAGATTCCACAAAGGCGTCTGTTACAGTCATGGAGCGAGAGACGCGCTGATTTAATGGATGAGCTCTAACAATTAAGACTTTTGCCATGATAATAACCTTCTTTCATTTAAAATAGTAGCATCCATAATGTACCCATTTTAGGGTTCAATATAAGAGTTATACAAATATTATTTCCCCCTAATTTAAAAGCTCTTCTATTAGCGATATAATGTATATGTACGATGTTTTTGGAGGTTTATTTATGTTTGCTGAACCACTTGCTTATCGAATGCGGCCAACAACGATTGATGAGATTGTTGGGCAAAAAAATATAATTGGAAAACAGACCAGTTTATATAAAATGATAAAAAATGGCTATGTTCCTTCGATGCTGTTATACGGCGAACCAGGAACTGGAAAGACATCGATTGCTAACGCGATTGCTGGAACGACACAAATCCCCTTTATTGCGCTAAATGCAACAACAGCCGGGAAAAAAGATGTTGAGGCTGCGGTTGAGGAGACACGACTGACCGGTAAAGTGATTTTATTTTTAGATGAAATCCATCGTTTCAATAAAGCACAGCAAGATTACCTCTTACCTCATGTCGAGCGTGGGGATATTATTCTAATCGGTGCCACTACAGAAAATCCCTTTCATGATGTTAACCCTGCGATTAGAAGCCGCTGTGGCCAGATTAAACAATTAGAGCCCCTTACCGCCGCTGATATTTTAGAACTTTTGCAGCGGGCATTACGTGATGTGAAGAAAGGTCTGGGAAAGCTAGAGATTAACATCACGGAGCAGCAATTAGGAAAAATTGCCGCAGGTGCAAATGGGGATGCCAGAAAATCATTAACACTTTTAGAGTCTATTGTCCAAGCATCACCGCGAGAGAATGAAGCCTTTATCGTCGAGGATACAATTATTGCTGATATGATCGGAAATGTCGGAGTATACAGTGATAAAAAGGGATCCCATTACTATAACTTACTGTCGTGTCTGCAAAAAAGTATTAGAGGCAGTGATGTGGATGCCGCATTATATTATCTTGCCCATTTACTAGAAGGCGGTGATATAATCTCAGTTAATCGTCGCTTACTCGTCATTGCTTATGAGGATATCGGGTTAGCTAATCCCTCTGTAGGTCAGCGGGTCTTAGCGGCAATTACAGCGAGCGAACGCCTTGGACTACCAGAAGCCCGTATCCCACTTTCCGTAGCTGTTGTCGAAATGTGCCTATCTGAGAAATCTAATTCCGCCTATGCAGCCTTAGATAAAGCTATAAATGACGTTAAAAATGGAAAGGTTGGAGATATTCCTAAGCATCTACGCGATGCCCATTATGCTGGGGCCAAAGCTTTGGGACATGTCGGCTATAAATATCCCCATGATTATCCGCTAGGAACATTTGGCGGCTGGGTCAAACAAGATTATCTTCCTAAAGAATTGCTAGGCACTCAGTATTATCAGCCAATAGAAGCAGGCCAAGAGAAGCGGTTGGCAGCGATTTATCAGAAATTAAAAGATTTTAAGGAAAAGTAAAAAGAGCGAAGATACTGTTATTTTTGAATGGATTAGTGTCCCTTTTTTAACACTAACAATTAGGTCTTTCCCGGGCAAAATTTACTGTCTGACTTGAAAAGCAAAGTAAATAAGAATATGATATAATGTCTAATGCCTATCTAATTACTGCGGTTTTCCTTGCAGTAAGGTTCATATTATATAAGAGCGGAAGCTGGTACAATACCCTTACACGTATAGATATTTTTCAAAAAAGGAGTAGACGTTAATGAAAATCTCAACAAAAGGGCGCTACGGTCTAACGATTATGATTGAGTTAGCCAAAAATTATGGTGAAGGCCCTACTTCATTAAAAACAATTGCCCAAGCAAATGATTTGTCAGAGCACTATCTGGAGCAGCTGATTGCACCGTTAAGAAATGCCGGGCTTGTGAAAAGTATCCGCGGGGCATATGGAGGCTATATTTTATCGGACATCCCTTCAAAAATTACCGCTGGTGATGTCATTCGAGTACTCGAGGGACCTATTACACCAGTAGAAGGGATTGAAGATGAAGAACCGGCAAAACGTGAGCTGTGGATAAGGATTCGTGATGCGATTCGTGATGTTCTTGATAATACTACTTTAGAGGACCTGGCTAATCACAGCGATGATAGTGAACTCGATGGTTACATGTTTTATATATAATTCGATATCAAGATAGACTGAAGGTGGAGAAGAAAATGGAACGAATATATCTTGATCACGCTGCTACTTCTCCGATGCATCCGAGAGTAATTGAAAAGATGGTAAAGGTGATGAATGAAACATTTGGCAACCCATCCAGCATTCATTCATTCGGACGAGAAGCGCGGCATTATCTAGATGAGGCACGTGCAACATTAGCTGCAAGTATTGGAGCTCGTGAGAATGAGATTATTGTCACGAGTGGTGGGACAGAAGCTGACAATATGGCTCTATTTGGAATAGCGGAAAGCTATAAACAGAATGGCAAGCATATCATTACAACACAGATCGAACATCATGCAGTTCTTCATACTTGCCAACAATTAGAAAAAAATGGCTATGAGGTTACTTATTTGCCAGTTGATGAAACAGGACGAATCTCGCTTGCAGAATTAACAGCGTCATTACGGGATGACACGATTTTAGTCTCGATTATGTACGGTAACAATGAAGTCGGTACGATTCAGCCAATGAAAGAAATTGGTCAAATTTTACTAAATCATCAAGCAAAATTTCATACTGATGCTGTCCAAGCCTACGGGATTGAAAAGATAGATGTGAACGAAAGCCATATTGATGCTTTATCTGTATCTGCCCATAAAATTAATGGGCCGAAGGGAATTGGCTTTTTATACCTTCGTTCGGATGTTATAATTGCCCCACGATCTTTCGGCGGCGAACAAGAGAGAAAACGGCGGGCGGGTACAGAAAATGTTGCTTCCATTGCTGCGTTCCAGGAAGCAGTTGAAATTGCTGTTGCGGATAGAGATATAAAACGTGAAAAATTTAAAGGCTTTAAACGGCTTCTTATCAAAAAATTGCAAGAGGCCAGAGTTGAATTTGCCCTAAACGGTTCACTTGAACATTCCTTGCCACATGTATTAAACTTAAGTTTTCCGGGAACGAATGTCGAGGCAATGCTCGTAAATCTTGATTTAACCGGGATTGCAGTTTCAAGTGGATCAGCTTGTACAGCCGGTTCAATTGAGCCTTCACATGTTCTTGTTGCGATGCATGGGAAGGAATCTGAGCGTTTAGTTAATTCGATTCGCTTTAGTTTTGGGTTTACGACAACGGAAGAAGAAATTTTCAAGGCGGCGGACGCCATTACTAGCGTTGTTGCACGCCTGCGAAATACGATATAAATGATTGTTTGTTAAAGAGAGGTGAACGAAGATGGAAAGAAAAAATCCAAAAGATATCCGTGTAGTGGTCGGGATGTCTGGCGGTGTCGACTCATCTGTTGCTGCCCTGTTGCTTAAACAGCAAGGCTATGACGTTATCGGTATCTTTATGAAAAACTGGGATGATACGGATGAGAACGGAGTATGTACGGCAACCGAGGATTATAATGATGTAATTCGGGTATGCAACCAAATTGGTATTCCTTATTATGCGGTAAATTTTGAAAAACAATACTGGGATAAAGTATTTACTTATTTCCTCAATGAATATCGTGCGGGACGGACTCCTAATCCAGATGTCATGTGTAACAAAGAAATTAAGTTCAAAGCATTTCTTGAACATGCGATGAATTTAGGGGCGGATTATTTAGCCACTGGACACTATGCCCGCGTAGAATACCGTGATGGCGAATATAAAATGCTGCGTGGCTTAGACGCCAATAAAGACCAGACGTATTTCTTGAATCAATTGTCACAGGAACAATTGAGCAAAGTCATGTTTCCAATCGGTCATTTGGAAAAAGCGAGGGTGCGGGAGATTGCTGAGGAAGCAGGACTAGCGACTGCTAAGAAAAAGGATAGTACAGGTATCTGCTTTATTGGTGAAAAGAATTTTAAAACATTTCTCGGTCAATATTTACCAGCACAGCCAGGAAATATGGAGACTTTTGATGGTGAGGTAAAAGGTCGTCATGACGGTCTAATGTACCACACCATTGGTCAGCGCCATGGCCTTGGAATCGGCGGGTCTGGTGAGCCATGGTTTGCCATGGGTAAGGACTTGAAACGGAATGTCTTATATGTTGGTCAAGGTTTCCATCATGAGAAACTATACTCTGATGAACTGAATGCAACTGATGTTAGCTGGGTATCTAATCGGGAGAAACCAGCTCAATTTGAGTGCACGGCTAAATTCCGTTATCGTCAGGAGGACCATAAGGTTACTGTTCATTTGTTGGAAGATCATAAGGTGAAGGTTGTCTTCCATGAGCCGATTCGTGCGATTACACCTGGACAAGCGGCTGTTTTTTATCTAGATGATGAATGCCTCGGCGGGGGCACGATTGATGAAGTCTATAAAAATGGTGAACGCTTAACATACGTTGGCTGAATATAACCCTGATTCCAATTAAGGAGTCGGGGTTTTTGCAATTTTATGGTATACTCCTTTTTAGAATGGAGTTGAACGAAGTGGACAAAAACCAATTAGGTGTACAATATATGCAGGATGGAAATTTAGAAGCAGCGGCGAAAGCTTTTAATGAAGCCATTAATGAGAATCCGCAGGACCCAGTAGCCTATATTAATTTTGGCAATGTGCTTGCTGCTTTAGGAGAAGATGAAAAGGCACTGAAATTTTTTCAAAAAGCAATTGAACTTGATGAAAATGCTGCTGCCGCATATTATAGTGCTGGCAGTCTCTGCTTCAATAAAGAACTATACAGTGATGCAAAAATAATGTTTGAGAATGCTTTAAAAAAAGGGCTCGATTCCAGTGATAATTACTTTATGCTTGGTTTAACGCTTGTAAGACTTGAGCAGGGGAAATTAGCACTGGCTTATTTACAGCGTGCAGTAGAATTGGACGCAGCAGATGCAGAAGCAAGGTTCCAATATGGATTATGCTTGGCCCAATTAGAATTGATTGACGAGGCAATGAAGCAGTTTGAAAACTGCATTAAACTAGATGCAAACCATTCCGACGCTTATTATAATTTAGGTGTTTCCTATGCTTTTAAAGAAGATTATGTCAAGGCGATGGAATACTTTGATAAAGCATTAGCGATACAGCCAGATCATTTGTTGGCAGGTCATGCAAAAACAATTATTGAGCAAAGCTAGTTGGTATACAGATACTACGAAAGGAGGGAGCAGTGATGGCAGCTCAGGAATCAATGGACTTGTTCGGTGAACAACAGGACAAGTTTATTAAAGGTCGTCCTATTGTAACTATCTTCCACAATGAGCAAAATCTGTATAGTGTGATTCGCATTCGTGTCGAAGAAACCAACCATACTTATGCTGATAAAGAAGCAGTTATTACAGGTTATTTTCCAAAGATTCATGAGCAGGAAACGTATATCTTTTACGGTGCATTTAAAGAACATCCAAAGTTTGGTCTGCAATTTCAAGCCAATCATTTTCGTAAAGACATGCCTCAGTCAAAGCAAGGCATTATTGCCTATTTGTCAGGTGAAATGTTTAAAGGTATCGGTAAAAAAACGGCGGAAAATATCGTTGAAACTTTAGGCGAAGATGCGATTTCAAAGATTTTGAGTCAGCCTTCGCTCTTAGATACTGTTCCCAAACTCCCTCCTGATAAGGCGAAAACATTATATGACACGTTAATGGAGTATCAAGGTCTTGAACAGGTGATGATTGCTCTGAATCGCTATGGTTTTGGCCCACAGTTGTCGATGCGGATTTATCAGGTTTACAAAGATGAGACCCTAAGGATTATGGAGCAAAATCCTTACCAGCTTGTTGAGGATGTAGAAGGAATTGGTTTTGGACGCGCTGATGAACTTGGATTCCAGCTAGGTATCTCTGGAAACCACCCTGACCGGATTAAAGCGGGATGTCTGTATACATTAGAAAGCGAATGCATGCAGGCAGGCCATGTATATATGCAGGCAGAGGACTTGCTTAAGCGAGTCAAAGCCCTGCTTGAAGAGAACAAACGAGATATCATTGATTTTGTCGATATCTCAGCAGAAATTATCAAATTGGAAGAGGAAGGGAAAATTATCGGTGAAGATAAGCGGATCTATTTGCCTTCTTTGTTTTTCGCTGAAAAAGGCCTTGTTACTAGTATTCAACGCATCTTAAAGCAAAGCGAATATAAAGACCAATTTCCAGAATCTGAATTTTTATTAGCACTAGGGAGCCTCGAGGAGCGATTAGGAGTGCAGTATGCTTCTTCACAAAAAGAGGCAATTCAAACAGCGTTGATGTCACCAATGATGATTTTAACAGGAGGACCTGGCACAGGTAAAACCACAGTTATTAAAGGAATTGTTGAACTTTATAGTGAATTGCATGGATGCTCGCTTGAGCTGAAAGATTATCAAAAGAAAGATGAACCATTTCCTTTTTTGCTGGCAGCACCAACTGGAAGAGCAGCCAAACGGATGAGTGAATCAACTGGACTGCCTGCAGTGACGATTCACCGACTCCTCGGATTTACCGGAACAGAAGGGTTTGACCGCAGTGAAGATAGTCCGTTAGAGGGGAAAATCTTAATTGTTGATGAAACCTCGATGTTGGATATTTGGCTAGCTAATCAACTGTTTAAGGCTCTGCCCGAGCATATTCAAGTCATCCTGGTCGGTGACGAGGACCAGCTTCCATCGGTTGGCCCAGGTCAGGTATTAAAAGACCTGCTGCGCTCCGAACGGATTCCAACTGTCCGATTAACGGATATTTATCGACAGGCGGAAGGATCATCGATTATTGAGCTCGCCCATGAGATTAAGAAAGGCTGCCTACCTGCAGATATTACCGTTAAGCAAAGAGATCGTTCGTTTATAAAATGTTCAACTGCCCAAGTGGCTCAGGTCGTCGAGAAAGTAGCCTTAAATGCCAAAAACAAAGGCTATTCTGCTAGGGATATCCAAGTACTGGCGCCGATGTATCGCGGTCCAGCAGGGATTGACCGGCTAAACGTGCTGCTTCAGGAAATTTTTAATCCTAATCCAGACGGCAAACGAAAAGAGATTACATTTGGTGATGCCAAATACCGGATAGGCGATAAAGTATTGCAGCTGGTTAATCAGCCGGAGGATAATGTTTTTAACGGGGATATCGGTGAAATTATTTCGATTATTTATGCTAAGGAAAATACCGAAAAACAAGATCTCATTTATATTTCCTTTGAGGGAAATGAAGTGGAATATACGAGGCAGGATCTAAACCAGATAACTCATGCCTATTGCTGCTCCGTTCATAAGTCGCAGGGAAGTGAATTCCCAATTGTTATCCTGCCAATCACAAGAAGCTATTACCGGATGCTGCAAAGAAATTTGATTTACACGGCGATTACCCGGAGTAAACAATCATTAATCTTATGCGGTGAGCCAGATGCTTTAAAGATGGGTATCGAACGGGCAGATGAGGCGAAGCGATTAACGACACTAACTGAGAAACTTCAAGAATCGATCCCGCCGTTGCAGTTGAGTGCTGCCGCCGAAGCTCTAGTTGAAGAAGCAGCCGTCAAGGAAATGTCATTGGAAGATTTGTTGATGCAGGTTGACCCAATGATTGGCATGGAAAACGTTACACCTTATGATTTTTTACCCAATGGCGGAAACTAACAATGTTCGAAAGGTGGTGTCACTCTTTGCGAACATTTTCTTTACTAAAAGGGCAGCCAGTATTTGAAACAAAAACCGGCAGGAAAATTGGGTTTGTTACTGATCTATGTTTGTCACCTACCGGAAGTGTGGAAGGGTTAATGGTTAAAAAAGGTGTGTTCTTCAAACAATCCTATTTTTTGGATTTCCAAAATGTTGCTTCATTTGGCTGGGATGGTGTCATGATAGAAGATGAAGACGGTTTAGAAAAGAAGGACAGTTCGAACTATACGCTGGCACAATCACTTGATGGAAAAATGATGCTTTCGAAAAGTGGTCATACATTAGGTTTGGTAAAAGATGTATATTTTCAGGAAGAGTTGGGCACAATCGTAGGGTACGAAATTACGGATGGCTTCTTTTCAGATATAACGGAAGGCAAGCAAGTAATTCAGACCGAAGAACCCTTAACAATCGGAAAGGATGCCATCATTGTCGATGTAAATCATACGTGAGGTGTCCTTCCTAATGTTAAAGTGTCCTAATTGTGCTAGTAAAGATATTGGTAAAATTGGTATTAATCAATATTACTGCTGGAACTGTTTTATTGAACTGTCGGTTTCCAAAGGCATCATTAATACCCATCAAGTCGAAGAGGACGGGACTTTAAGTTCACTTGACGACCTGTTTGAGGAAGACCAGCGCCGGTATACTCTTTAACGTAAGTGCAGTCCACAAATAATGACGAGGTGAGACGTATGAACAAAATGATGACGTCAATGGTTGCATTTGGAGCAGGAATGGCAGCCTATAACCTGGCACAAAGAAATAACTGGATGTCAGCCCGGCAAATGAAGAAAATTCAACGAAAAGTTAAACGTGCAATATTTTAATCTTACCCCCTCAGTTTTGAGGGGGGTTTTACATAATTAACCGTCATGTCTCAAAAAATAATCGTAAGGAGGCATGAACTTGTGGATATTAGAATGAAATGGTATTACCGCATTGGCTTTTTACTCCTGTTACTGATTGCCATCTTTGTTTTCCTTAAAATCAGCTTTGTATGGCTGCCGATTGTCAAAATCTTTTCTGTGATTGCCATTCCCTTCGTTATTGCGGGGTTTATTACCTATTTGCTTCATCCAATTGTAGAAGCACTTCATGAACAGGGAATCAAGCGAAGTTGGGCTATCTTACTTATATATTTAGTGTTTTTTGGAGGGATAGGTGTAGCTGTCTATAAAGGCATACCGGCAATGATTGATCAATTAAAAGATCTCTCCGATAGTGCTCCGATGTTTGCCCAGCAATATCGCGGCTGGATTCATACGCTTCAATCTCATACAAGAGAATGGCCCGATGGATTACAAACAAGAGTAAATGAAGCTATCGATGCCTTTGAAGAAAAATTGGATTCGTTATTGACCGTTATAATTAATATGATGGTACAATTTTTCAATTTTGCACTTGTTTTTATGCTCATCCCCTTTATCACCTTTTATATGCTGAAAGATTTCCCGCTATTAAAGCGCACCCTATGGTATATAACTCCCAAATCTTTACGAAGAAAAGGAACATTATTTCTTAAAGATGTTGATCAATCGCTAGGAAGTTATATTCGCGGGCAGCTTTTGGTTTGTGTTATTATCGGTAGCTTATCTGCTTTATTATTCTGGCTTTTTCACCTAAAGTATCCTTTATTATTAGGTTTTATTATTGGAGTTACGAATGTGATTCCGTATTTTGGACCGTTTATTGGTGCTGTCCCTGCAGTCATTATTGCCGCAAGTTCTTCGGGAAAATTGGTAATCATCACATTATGTATTGTTTTTGGTCTACAATTTATTGAAGGAAATATTCTTTCACCGTTTATTGTTGGGAGAAGTCTGCATATGCATCCCCTAGTTATTATGGCAGCCTTAACGGCAGGAGGAGAAATTGGTGGAATTATTGGCTTAATCCTGGCCGTACCGGTGTTGGCGGTTCTAAAGGCAGGTATTGTTCATGCCAAGAATCATTTTATTAACGGACAGTCAAATCTAAAGCCCCTTAACCGCGATGATTGATTGACAAACGTTTTAATGGTAGATATAATTCGACATATAGAATGAATGCAAACATGGTGAAGGAACGAGTATGCTGTAGCCCATCTGTAGCGTCCAAAAGTTGCGCTGAAG
This sequence comes from Bacillus rubiinfantis, assembly GCA_000752035.1. GTDB lineage: Bacteria > Bacillota > Bacilli > Bacillales > Cytobacillaceae > Neobacillus > Neobacillus rubiinfantis. Next base: position 326,049 of record CCFE01000018.1, read on the forward strand.
AGAGAAGCTCACATGGCTGAAATGAGCTTTAGGTGAAGGACAGCAGAATGCTAATCCGGAGTGCAGTTAAATCCTGCCGTAGGCCTGCGTTAAAGGTTATTGAGAGATGGGTATTAACGAAAGCATGATACCCATAATCAGGGTGGTACCGCGAGTCAAGCTCTCGTCCCTGTTTGGGGATGAGGGCTTTTTGTATTCAATTTTTAAATAAATATGGAGGGCAATCATGAAAAACTTAACCGGATCACAAATTCGAAAAATGTTTTTACAATTTTTCCATGAAGAAAAAGGACATCAAATCGAACCAAGTGCATCGCTGATTCCACATGACGATCCATCGCTGCTATGGATAAACAGTGGTGTGGCAACATTAAAGAAATATTTCGACGGACGTGTTGTTCCCGAAAATCCACGAATTACGAATGCGCAAAAGTCAATTCGGACAAATGACATTGAAAATGTCGGTAAAACCGCACGCCATCATACTTTTTTTGAAATGTTAGGGAATTTCTCAATTGGGGAATATTTTAAAAAGGAAGCAATCGTCTGGGCTTGGGAATTTCTTACTGATGAGAAATGGATTGGTTGGGACCCAAAACTTTTATCGGTTACCATCCATCCTGAGGATCATGAAGCATATGAAATATGGCATAATACCATCGGTGTTCCAGATGAGCGGATTATCCGCTTGGAAGGGAACTTCTGGGACATTGGCGAGGGTCCAAGCGGTCCGAATACGGAAATTTTCTATGACCGCGGGCCAGAATATGGGGATAATCCGAACGATCCAGAACTATACCCTGGCGGTGAAAATGAGCGTTATTTAGAGGTTTGGAACCTCGTGTTTTCACAGTTTAATCATAATCCAGACGGCACCTACACACCACTGCCAAAGAAGAATATTGATACAGGCATGGGGTTGGAACGGATGGCTTCGGTTGTGCAAAACGTGCCAACCAATTTTGATACTGATTTATTTATCCCGATTATTCGTGCTACAGAAGAAATTTCTGGAGCAAAATACGGAGCTGCAAACGCGACGGATGTTGCCTTTAAAGTAATCGCTGACCATATTCGTACTGTTGCCTTTGCTATAGGTGACGGAGCACTTCCGTCTAATGAAGGTCGTGGTTATGTATTGCGACGCTTGCTTCGCAGAGCCGTCCGTTATGCAAAACAAATTAATATTAACCGGCCATTTATGTACGAGCTTGTTCCTGTAGTCGGTGAAATTATGGCTGATTTCTACCCAGAAGTAAAAGATAAAACAGAATTCATCCAAAAAGTTATCAAAACAGAGGAAGAACGTTTCCACGAAACACTTCATGAAGGTTTAACTATTTTGGCCAGTGTGATTAAAAAGGAAAAGGAAAATGGCAGCGACACCATCAAGGGTGAAGATGTTTTTCGCTTATATGACACATATGGCTTCCCAGTGGAATTAACCGAGGAATATGCCGAAGAAGAGGGGATGAAGGTTGATCATGAAGGCTTCGAGGCTGAGATGGATGCCCAGCGTGAACGGGCTCGTGCCGCACGTCATGATGAAAACTCAATGCAGGTTCAAGGCGGTGTTTTACGAGACATCACCATCGAGAGTAAATTTGTCGGTTACGATGAATTAAAAACAAATTCGCTTGTGACGACTATTATTAAGAATGGTGCATTAATAGAAGAAGCAGTTACTGGTGACGAAGTCCAAGTAATGCTGGATGTAACTCCATTTTATGCGGAAAGCGGCGGTCAAATCGCTGACCATGGTCTCATCGAAAATGAAACAGTCAGTCTGTTTGTAAAAGATGTTCAAAAGGCACCAAATGGACAGCATCTTCATCAAGTCATCGTCAAGTCTGGTGTTCTCACAACAAATGTAGCCGTAACAGCCACCGTTGATCCATATAATCGCGCGAAAATTATTAAGAATCACACGGCCACTCACCTGTTGCACCGTGCCTTAAAGGATGTGCTAGGGGAGCATGTAAATCAAGCTGGCTCTCTTGTTGAACCAGAGCGGCTTCGTTTTGACTTCTCGCATTTTGGTCAAATAAAGCCAGAAGAACTCGAACAAATTGAGCGGATTGTTAATGAAAAAATTTGGAACAGTATTGATGTGCAAATCAGTCAGAAGTCAATTTCCGAAGCTAAGGCTATGGGAGCAATGGCGCTGTTTGGTGAAAAATATGGTGAAGTTGTCCGTGTTGTTCAAGTGGGTGATTATAGCCTGGAATTATGTGGCGGCTGCCATGTTCAAAATACCTCTGTCATTGGCTTGTTTAAAATCATTTCTGAAGGTGGCATAGGCGCGGGTACTCGCAGGATTGAAGCGGTAACCGGCGAAGCTGCTTACCAGGTATTATCTGAACAAATTAGCCTGTTAAAAGCAACAGCGGATAAGTTAAAGACAAGTCCTAAAGAGGTAGTTGGACGAGTTGACAACCTGCTTGCCGAGTTAAAGCAGCTGCAGAGAGAAAATGAATCGCTGACAGCAAAGCTCGGAAACATAGAAGCTGGCAGCCTTGTAACACAGGTAAAGGATATCGCTGGTGTAAAAGTATTAGCTGCTAAAGTTCAAGCTGCTGATATGAATAGCTTAAGAAATATGGCTGATGACCTGAAGCAAAAACTTGGTTCAGCAATTATTGTTCTTGGCAGTGCTCAAGAGGAGAAAGTCAATTTAATTGCCTCGGTAACCAAAGATGTAATTGAAAAGGGTGTCCATGCCGGGAAATTAATTAAAGAAGTCGCAGCAAAATGCGGCGGTGGTGGCGGCGGTCGTCCTGATATGGCCCAAGCAGGTGGGAAGGACCCACAAAAGCTGGATTCTGCGCTGGCTTTTGTCGAGGAATGGGTAAAATCTGTTTTGTAATATCGACAAAGTAGTGTAAAATATGGGTAACTAATACAATTCGAGGTGTACTTTTCATGAGCTCATTTGACAAAACAATGAGATTTAATTTTCCTGAGGAACCCTTTGAACATGATGTGAATGATGTTCTTTTCCAAGTGTATGAGGCATTAAAGGAAAAAGGGTACAATCCTATTAATCAAATTGTCGGTTACCTTTTATCAGGAGACCCAGCGTACATTCCTCGTCATCGCGATGCTCGCAACATCATCCGTAAACTTGAACGTGACGAAATTATTGAGGAGTTAGTCAAATCCTATCTTAGACAACAACGAGAGGTTTAAAAACGATGCGTATAATGGGTCTAGATGTAGGCTCTAAAACAGTGGGGGTTGCTCTCAGTGATGAGCTTGGCTGGACCGCACAGGGCCTTAAAACACTGCAAATTAATGAAGACAGGCAAGAGTTTGGTTTTAACGAAATTGGGCAATTAATAAAAGAGTATGATGTGAGCATGGTAGTTGTCGGTCTCCCCAAAAATATGAATGGGACGATTGGTCCCCGCGGTGAAGCTAGTCAACAGTACGCTGCTGAAATAGAGGAGCGCTTTGGGGTTCCGACTATTTTATGGGACGAACGGCTTACGACTATGGCAGCTGAACGGGTACTACTTGAAGCAGACATGAGCCGAAAGAAACGAAAAAAAGTGATCGACAAAATGGCTGCTGTCATGATCCTTCAAGGTTACTTAGACAGCAAAAATTAATGAGGTGAAGAAATGGTACACGAACATAATCACGAGGAAGAAGAACGTTATATAACTCTTATCAATGATGAGGGCGATGAGGAACTATTTGAAATCTTATTAACATTTGATTCAGAAGAGTTTGAAAAGTCTTATGTGCTATTTTATCCTGTGGGCGCTTCGGACGAGGAAGAAGGAGACGTACATGCGTATGCTTATATCCCAACCGAAGATGGCGGATTTGGTGAGCTAATGCCAATTGAATCTGATGAAGAATGGGATATGGTGGAGGAAGTTTTTAATACGTTCCTTGAAGATGAAGAAGAATAACATGAAAGAACCGGGGTACCCGGTTCTTTTTTTATCAACAAATTTAGCGAAAAATTGACATTTATTAGCCAATATGCTGAAATAATTACAAAACTAGATTAGAAAATTAAAAAAGCTTCTTGGATATGTTTTTAAAGTCAAGGGGAAAGGGGAGTCATATGACAACAGACAAAAAGGACATTATTCGGCAGAAAATGCTTGAATCACAAACAGAAGCAAAGATTGTCAGAAAGATAGTTTTAATCATTTCTAGTATTTTGGCCTTATTTATTATCTTTATTGGCGGTGGCGGATATTTATACGTAAAATCAGCTCTTAAGCCAGTTGATCCTGATAGTAAGATTGAAAAGAAGGTGAATATTCCGATTGGTTCATCAGTAACAATGATTGCCGAGAATCTCGAGAAAAATGGAATTATTAAAAATGCCAGGATTTTTAAATATTATGTAAAATTTAATAATGAAGGGGGATTTATGGCCGGAGAATATCAATTCAGTCCCTCCATGGATATTGCTGAAATTGTCAGTCGGTTAAAAACTGGTAAGGTACTGGCAAAAGCAGCAGTTAAGTTGACCATTCCGGAAGGCAAACAACTGAAGGAGATAGCTGCTCTTATGGCGAAAGCAACAAATCAGAACGAAGCCGCTGTCTTTAAAAAATTAAACGATCAAGTATTTATAAAGGCTTTGATGAATAAATATCCCGAATTATTAACAAATGATATTCTTAATCCTGCAGTCAAGTATCCGCTTGAAGGTTATCTATATCCGGCTACATATCCATTTTATAAGAAAAATCCGACGATTGAAGAAATGGTTTATGTGATGTTGGAGAAGACAGAGAGCGTGCTTGCTAATTATACAGAAGAGAGTAACAGTAAGAAGCTAACTGTTCATCAACTATTAACGATGGCCTCACTAATAGAAGAGGAGGCCACAGAAAAGGCGGACAGGAAGAAAATCTCTAGTGTATTTTATAATCGGATTGATAAAGGGATGCCATTACAGACCGACCCAACAATTCTATATGCCCAAGGCAAGCATAAGAAAAGAGTATACTATAAAGATTTAGAAGTAAACTCACCCTATAATACGTATAAACATCAAGGTTTGCCGCCAAGTCCAATTGCCAATGCTGGAAAAATGTCAATTGAAGCAGCTTTGCATCCTGAAAAAACCAATTACTACTATTTTTTAGCAGCACCTGATGGCAAGATAATTTTTACTAAAACATTAGCTGAACACAATCGCGAAAAAGCAAAGCATATTACTAAGCAAGGAAAACTTACCGAGTGATACCTTAAGACAAAGTCAGATTAAATTTTGACATTTGAAATAATATTTTTTCCTGAGGGATATGTTCGCAATCCCTCTTTTTTTATGGTAAAATAGTTCAAGTGTCTATGAAATGTTCTATAGCGTCCCTCACAGTATGTTAGTTATGAATAACGAAAACCTCTATTGCGGTATTTCGTTAAGTTGTCTGTGAACGCTATTTTTTCATGTCTAAACAGCAGTAGATTGGTTAAAATGCTGTAGAAGGATTGAGGTGAAGGCAGCTTGTTAAATGAACAGCTGCAATTATATATTGAGGATTTAATACCAGAACGAGATTCATTATTGCTGGAGATGGAGCGGTTTGCCGAGCTTCATCATGTACCGATCATGGAGCTCACCGGGATTGAGGCAATGTTACAATTACTTCGTATCCAGCGCTCGCGGAAAATTCTTGAAATTGGAACGGCAATTGGCTATTCGGCATTAAGAATGGCATCTGCTATCCCCGAAGTTCAAATAGTAACAATTGAGCGTGATATAGAACGACTTCAATTGGCAAAGCAATATATCCAGCGTTCTAAACACAGTGACCGGATTATTCTAATTGAAGGCGACGCACTTGAGGTGGAAGAGTTAGTTCGCCCTCATGCGCCATTTGATGCTGTGTTTATCGATGCTGCCAAAGGTCAATATAAAAAATTTTTTGAACTATATGCAAAATTATTACAGGATCATGGGATGATTATCACCGACAATGTTTTATTTAAAGGGCTTGTGGCACAACCAGATATACCGGTCAAACGTACTAGAAACTTAGTAGAAAAAATAACCGGGTTTAACAATTGGTTAATGAACCATCCTGATTTTGATACGGTCATTCTTCCTGTAGGCGATGGCGTGGCTGTCAGCAAAAAAAGAGGTGAATAAATGTGAGTAAAACGGAATTGCTAGTAACACCTATTTCAGTTGACGATATTATTCCGTTAGCTGAAGCAGGTGCAGATGCGTTTGTAATTGGGGAGCAGCGTTATGGTCTGCGGCTTGCAGGTGAATTTCAACGTGCGGATGTTGAAAAGGTCATTGAACTGGCCCATTCTAAAGGGAAAAAAGTTTATCTAGCGATGAATGCTATTTTTCATAATGAAAAAGTTAACGAATTAGCCGACTATATTCGTTTTGCTGCAACTGCTAATGCCGATGCGATTATTTTTGGTGATCCGGCTGTATTAATGGCAGCAAGGGAAGCAGCCCCAGATATGAAGCTCCATTGGAGTACCGAAACAACAGGGACAAACTGGTATACATGCAATTACTGGGGACGTAAGGGAGCTAAACGCGCAGTACTAGCACGTGAAATAAACATGGATGCAATTATTGAAATGAAAGAAAAAGCAGAAGTGGAAATTGAAATCCAAGTTCATGGAATGAGCTGTATGTTCCAATCTAAACGCCCGCTCCTCGGACATTATTTTCAGTATCAGGGGAAAATGATGGAAATAGAAAACAGCCAATCGCAAAAGAACATGTTCCTGCATGATAAAGAGCGGGAAAATAAATACCCAATTTTTGAGGATGAGAACGGTACCCATATCATGAGCCCAAATGATATTTGTATTATTGATGAACTGCAAGAAATGTTAGAGGCAGGTGTGGATTCCTTTAAAATCGATGGAATATTAAAGAGCCCGGAATATATTCTTGCCGTAACTAAATGTTATCGAGAGGCAATTGATTTATATTATGAAGACCCCGAGCACTACGAAGACAAAAAGGACGAGCTTCTAGCTAGACTTGAGGAAATTCAGCCGGTAAATCGTCCATTGGACACTGGGTTTTTCTTTAAGGAAACAGTTTACTAATAGGGAGGGAGTTCGAACGTGACAACAGTTAAAGATAGTATTTCTGAAATAATTAATGGTAAACGGGTAATTGTGAAAAAGCCGGAACTCCTTGCTCCAGCAGGTAATCTTGAAAAATTAAAAATAGCTGTGCACTACGGTGCAGATGCAGTATTTATTGGCGGGCAGGAATACGGTCTGCGCTCTAATGCCGATAATTTTACACTCGAAGAAATGAAAGAGGGTGTAGAATTTGCCAAAAAATACGGAGCAAAAATCTATGTTACCACTAATATTTATGCTCATAACGAAAATATGCCAGGATTAGAAGAATATTTGCTCGGCTTAAAAGAAGCTGGCGTTGCTGGCATCATTGTCGCTGATCCGCTGATCATTGAAACATGCCGCAAAGTAGCTCCAGAAATTGAGGTTCATTTGAGCACACAGCAGTCACTTTCAAACTGGAAGGCAATCCAATTTTGGCAAGAAGAAGGACTCGAACGGGTTGTTTTGGCAAGGGAAACCAGCGCGGAAGAAATTCGGGAAATGAAGGAAAAGGTTGATATTGAGATTGAAACCTTTATCCATGGGGCGATGTGTATTGCTTACTCGGGCCGTTGTGTATTGAGTAATCACATGACAGCAAGGGATTCCAATCGCGGTGGTTGCTGTCAGTCATGCCGTTGGGATTATGACCTTTACAGTTTGCAAGGAAACGGCGATGAGGTAGCTTTGTTTGCAGATGAGGATGCCCCCTTTGCGATGAGTCCAAAGGACCTCAATCTGATTAAGTCTATTCCCAAAATGATTGAACTTGGCATTGACAGTTTAAAAATTGAAGGTCGGATGAAGTCAATCCACTATATTGCGACAGTTGTAAGTGTCTATCGAAAAGTAATCGATACGTATTGTGCTGATCCAGACAATTTTGTTATTAAGCAAGAATGGTTGGAAGAGCTTGATAAATGTGCTAATCGTGAAACGGCACCGGCATTCTTTGAAGGTGTCCCAGGGTATAAAGAGCAAATGTTTGGTAATCATAGCAAGAAGACAAACTATGAATTTGTCGGTCTTGTCCTAGACTACAACGAAGATACCCAAGTGGTAACGCTGCAGCAGCGAAATCACTTTAAACCGGGAGACAAGGTTGAATTTTTTGGACCGGATATTCAAAATTTCACACATGTTATCGAGAAAATTTGGGATGAAAAAGGAAATGAAGTGGATGCAGCAAGACATCCACTCCAAATCGTTCAATTTAAATTAAATCAGCCGGTTTATCCTAACAACATGATGCGAAAGGGGAACTAACATGATGCGAAAACCGGTTGTAATAGGTGTAACCGGAGGCTCCGGCTCAGGGAAAACTAGTGTAACCAAAGCTATCTATGACAGTTTTAAAGAACATTCGATATTAGTAATTGAACAGGATTACTATTATAAGGATCAAAGCCATTTACCCTTCGAGGAGAGGTTAAAAACCAATTATGATCATCCATTAGCGTTTGATAACAACTTATTAATCGAACACATTGAAAAGCTGTTACGCTACGAACCAATTGACAAACCTGTTTATGACTATACACTGCATACGCGTTCTAGTCAGGTTATCCATGTCGAGCCAAAAGATGTAATTATCTTGGAAGGTATTCTTGTCCTTGAAGACGAGCGACTTAGGAATTTAATGGATATCAAAGTATTTGTAGATACGGATGCGGATCTACGAATTATTCGTCGTATGTCTCGTGATATCAATGAACGTGGCAGGAGCTTTGATTCGGTAATTGATCAGTATATCAATGTCGTTAGACCAATGCACAATCAATTTATTGAACCTACGAAGCGATATGCCGATATCATTATCCCTGAGGGTGGACAAAATCATGTGGCAATTGATTTAATGGTGACAAAAATTCAAACAATTCTTGAACAAAAGTCATTTTTGTGAAACAATAGCAAAAGAATAGCGAAACGTATCCACCGTTAGCTAAAAAGTAGCTGCGCGCCCTAACAAATTTAGGACGCGCACTATGTATTTTTTGCCAGGTGGCATATAATAATCTACATAAATCAAGGCACAATTCTAACGGGGGATTGTGAACACTAGAAGGAGTGAGTTTTTTGGCTACAGAAAAAGTATTCCCAATGACACAGGCAGGAAAGGAAAAACTCGAACAAGAACTGGAATATTTAAAATCGGTTAAGCGAAAAGAAGTAGTTGAAAGAATAAAAATTGCAAGAAGTTTTGGAGACCTATCTGAAAACTCTGAGTATGATTCCGCCAAAGAGGAACAAGCCTTTGTAGAAGGTCGCATTACGACAATTGAAAACATGATTCGCAATGCTAAAATTATTGCTGAAGATGAATTAACCGGTGATTCTGTTACTCTAGGCAGATCCGTTACCTTTATTGAACTTCCAGATGGTGAAGAAGAAACGTACACTATTGTAGGAAGTGCCGAAGCAGATCCATTTGAGGGGAAAATTTCAAATGATTCACCAATCGCGAAAAGCCTCATTGGCCGTAAAGTAGGCGAAGAGGTGGCAGTACAAACTCCGGGTGGGGAAATGAACGTTAAAATTATTTCAATTAAATAAGTGATAGTTTGAAAAATGAGAACCTCGTCAACACTTTTGACGAGGTGTTTTTATGTGGAGAAAACGGACAATAGGGCTGTTGGTCATTTGCAGTATTATATTTGTTTTATTACTGGCACGCCTAATGCAAATTCAATTATTTGAAACAGAGGCATTTTCCAAACATCATGTAAACTTACTGGATGAAAGTGTTAAACAAAGGACTCAAGAATTAATGATTGATAACGGCAGAGGGAACTTTCTTGATCGCAATGGAGCCCCGCTTACATACAAAAAATCGAACGTTCTTGTTTTATTTCCATTTTTAAAAAACATGGAATGGGATGCAAAGAGGGTTGCGGAGATTATCGGCGTTTCCCCAAATGCTTTGAAGCAATCGCTTCAATCAGCCAAAGAACCATTTTCATATGGTGAAACGGAGCCACTTGAACTGACGAGCACACAAATGGATGAAATTAATGCGTTGGGCATTCCAGGTGTCTTTGCCGTAGAAAAAAAGTTTGAGCGTGCTCAGATTCCTGCTGAACAGCTCATTGGTTTAACAGGAGAAAATGTAAAAGAATTTATTAAGCGTTACCCCAATAAAGAAATGTCAGAGAAAACATTAATCGGGATATCAGGATTAGAGGAGAGTTTTGATGAATTTCTTCTTCCAGATGGTAATTCCAAGCTTATCTATCATGTAGATGGTTTTGGAGCCCCCTTATTTGGAATTAATGTTAAGTATGCTGATCCCGCAAACCCATTTTATCCTGTTAATATTCGGACAACTATTGATAAGACTATTCAAGAAAAAGCAGAAGAACTGGTTGATCGCCATGAGATTAATAAGGGCGGATTGGTTTTGCTAAATATTGAGGATAATAGTGTTCTTGCCCTCGTTTCTCGCCCAGCCATAAATAATAAGAATCCTTTTAATGGGTCAGGGTTAACCAATCAAATGTTAAAACAGCAGATTATGGGGTCCGTGTTTAAAACGGTCGTGGCAGCTGCTGCGATTGAGCACCAATTAGACCGGCCCAATCGTTTATTTAATTGCAGTAAAAAAATAAATGGGAAACCAGAGCGGAAATATGATTATGGAATGTTGGATTTTAGCGAAAGCTTTGCAAGAAGTTGTAATCGGACATTCGGTGTATTAGCTAATGAATTGCAAAGTATTGATCAGCAAGCGTTAGAACAATATGCTGAAAAATTGTCGCTTATTGGAGCAACAGGCTGGGAGGGAGAAATCTACCACACAAGCAATTTTAAACAGCTTCCAGATGAGGACAAAGGCAGGGTGTTTTTGTCTGAGGAAGCGCGAAAAGATATGAATATAGTCGCCATGTCAGGCATAGGCCAGCATGAAGTACGGGGAACCCCCCTCGCTGTTGCGAATATGATGGCTACGATTGCAAGAGGCGGTCAAAAAGAAATGGTAAGGGTTGTATCAAAGATTGAATATAAAAATGGAACGACAATGGCTAAATTCCCTATGAACCAACTTTCAGGAGAAACCATTAGTCCCTATACGGCAATGAAATTACAAAAGTTATTACGGGAGGTCGTAGTTCATCCAAATGGTACGGGAAGATGGTTAAAGGATTTACCTTACGAAGTAGCAGGAAAATCAGGTACTGCCGAGACGGGGAAATTCAAGGGAGATCAGCAGCTTCATAATAAATGGTTTGCAGGCTATTTCCCTTACCAAAAGCCGAAATATGCCTTAGTGGCCGTTAATTTAGATGTAACAGATGAGGGAGGTGGTGTGAACCAATTATTTGCCGATATGGTAAAAATGCTATACGATTTGGACAATGCGACAGGAAGTTAGAATTGTATTAAAAAATATAGCTGCTTATTTAGCAATCAAATAGTGGCCGCACATTGCAAGTGGTTGAATGGGATTCTTACGGTTTTTTCCATATTTTATCTTAGAAAAGGGGAAATGCCTTCAAGTTCTCTCTGTTTCGTGTTAGAATATTCACAGCCTATTTTTTTAGGAGGGATAGTACATGAGTCAAGAGACGAACCAATTCTCGCGTTCCGGCTACCGGGCTAAGCGGAAAAAAACAAACCTGATTTTAAATAGTTTAATCATCATTGTACTCGCGTTAATTATTTTTGTTGCTTATAATATTTTTGCATCTGGAAACGATGAAAACACACCAGCGACGCAAGAAAAAACAAAAACAGAACAAAAGCAAACAGCCGTTAAACAAACACAAACTGACGACTCTATTAAACAAGAAGAGTCAGCGAAGGAAGAAGAATCTCAAGAAGCGTCGGGACAACAGGAAGATGGCAGTTCCCAAGATGTAGACCAGGAAGGGACTGCAACGGAAAAAGCTGATGAAACACAGGCAGTTATTTCTGACGGGGGCAGCTCATCGAACGTAGTACGAACAATTGAAAATCCTGCGTGGAAGCCTGTAGGTACTTCGCAAACAGGTGAACATGCACCTGTATATGATTCAAGTTCTGTTGATTGGCAGGAGATGTTAAACGCAATTTCTTATGCAACGGGACTTGATCAGAGTAACATGACCGTGTGGTTTTTAGGGAGAGACCGCAGTACAACGAATGCATCCGTTGGGACTGTTTCGTCAAAGGATAAACAGCAGAAGTATAAAGTGTATATAAAATGGGTTGACGGACAGGGCTGGATGCCAACGAAAGTAGAAGAATTAGCGGAAATTAACAGATAACAGCGGAGGTTAAACATGAAAATAGGCATCATCGGAGCAATGGAAGAAGAAATAACATTATTAAGAGACCATATTGCAGGGCAGACACAAGAAACGATTGCAGGCTGCGAATTTACGTTTGGACAAATGTACGGTGTTGACGTTATTCTATTACGTTCAGGTATTGGAAAAGTAAACGCTGCTCTGTCTACCACTATCCTGCTGGAAAAGTATAAGCCAGATTATATTATCAATACTGGCTCTGCTGGAGGAACAAATCCGGACTTACATGTTGGCGATGCGGTAATCTCCACTGAAGTCCGTCATCATGATGTAGATGTGACCGCGTTTGATTATGAATATGGTCAAGTACCTCAACTCCCAGCTGCCTTTTTAGCAGATGAAAAATTGATAGCCATTGCCGAATGTGCTGCAAAGGAAATAAATAATTTTCAAGTGGTACGAGGGTTGATTGCATCAGGAGATTCATTTATGGAAAAACCTGAACGTGTAAAATTTGTGCAGATGAAATTCCCTCATGTGCAAGCCGTGGAAATGGAGGCTGCTGCGGTCGCTCAAGTAGCTCATTGTTTTGGTACACCTTTTGTGATCATCCGCTCTCTGTCAGATATCGCTGGCAAGCAATCAGAAATATCATTTGACCAGTTTATTGATAAGGCTGCAACAAATTCTGCTACATTGGTAATGAAAATGGTGGCAGCATTATAATAAATGTAAAAGGTGTAGACACTTTTGTATCTACACCTTTTACATTTATTTACCTGCGCAAAACACGATAATTGTATGATAAAGTGAATGATGAAGTTTTGAGTTTAGGAGGGGAAAACAGTGCAAACAAAGGCAAAAGCGGTTTATGAGAAGATGATTGATTTTAAACGATTTGGCATTGTTTTATTAGCAGTAGGTGTGTTTTTCTTCCTCGGAGTCATCATTCCATCTGTTGCGAAAAGCATTATGGAAAGTAAAATCATGATTTTAACATCTGTTAGTTTTTTGGCTGTCTCGATTCTATTTTTTATACAATCAAAGATTTGTGAAACGAGACTTTTAGAAATGGAAGATAGCGATAAATACTTCACTAATTAGTTTGCATCCCATCCACCAGGGATGTTTTTTTGTTAGTGATGAAATTTTTAAAAAAACTTGGAAAAACGGTTTACAATTTTGCTAAATGTGGATATACTTACCGTAGTAAGTAAAAAATTCCAAAGGAGGTCGAGTATGATGATGTTATTACCTATTGTTAGTAAAGATGTAAAAATGAATAGTTCACATTCGACCAGATTGGAATGGATTGCTTAGCTAATTTGTTATCTTGTCTATCCATGCCGCAGGGAGAATGATGCCTTGCGGTGTTTTTGTTTATAAAAAGCGGCCGTAAGGAGACAGACTTCTTGCGGCTTTTTTGTGCCTATATAATGGTAAAAAATAACAAATTTTAAGGAGCAAAACAATGGATAGAGATAATAATTACATGCAAAGGAGGTGTTAGTATGACATTGAATATTCTATTTTTGACAATAACCATTTCCAAAAGGAAAGTGAGCAGTCAAGAAGCAGCTCAAGAAAAGCTTGTTCAAGAGCTATATGAACAGCATAAAGATCGGCAAATGTCTATGTATCGTATGATGTAAAAGGAATAAATGACAAATAAAGCAACTAAAGAAAGGTGGTTATCAAAATGATGTATAAATTAAAAGGTCGCGGAAATAGCATTTGGGGTATGAAAGATACCACTTAGCTAGGGAAAATACGAGTGGAGGTCACCTATTATGCCATTGCATTTGGTGTTTTTGTCTTTGCTTTTTAGAAAAAAGGCCCGATAATAGATTAATTTATCAGCCTTTGCGTAGCGGGCAAGGGAATTATTTAATCTAATGTTTAAAAAAATTAATGTTGTTAATGTGAAAATGTGATAAATTTATAGTAAAGACCAATCTCCTAAGGGGTGGAATAACATGTTTTTAGTAGCGGTGGTTTTTGTTATTACTGGAGTAATTGGCTGTGTGATTTCAGCTGAAATAAGCTCAGAGGGGTAACGTACCTTAACATCGACCTTTTTATAAGGTCGATGTTTTTTACTATTTGCAATAGTAAAGTCAAACATTTGACATTTATCTCACTGCTGCGGTATAAGTGGAAAGATAAGTATTTCCGGAGGGAGAATAAGTGAAGAAAAGGCTATGGGTAAGCATATTACTGCTATTGATTATTTCAACAGCAGGTTGTACAAACAATGAGGATAGTAAAAACTCTAAAAACGCCGAAAAAAGTAACATAAGGGATACTCCTTATAAAATTTCTGAAGTTACCTCACTGAGTGTAAGCCGAATTCTGGGGGTGGGATATCCTGGTAATGATCATGCGCTTTATCTTGCTTCTAATCGGGGTTTAAAACTGTATCGCGATGGGAAATGGTATAAAACCACCACAAATAACCACCAATATATGGGCTTTCAGGCGATAAAGCATGGATTTATCGCCAGCGGTCATCCGCAAAAGGGAACAGGGCTCAAAGATCCACTGGGGATTATAAAGAGTAGTGACAAAGGGGAGAGTTTTGAAAAACTCGCTTTTTATGGTAAAACAAATTTTTATTTCATGGCCGCAGGGTACTCTGGAAACGGAATTTATGTAATTAGTGAAAATCAGAATGAAAGCTTGCATCCTGGTGTTAATTATTCAAATGATGGAGGGGAAAGTTGGGAAAAAAGCGAATTGACAGGATTTGACGCTGATTCGTTTGGAATGCTGGCAGTAAATCCTGAGAATGATGATATCTTGGCAATGGCTACAAGAACAGGAATATATTATTCTGTAAATAACGGTAATACGATGAAAAGGATAACGGAACCGTACATGGTGACAGCAATAACGTTTTTAGGTGAATCACTGCTTTACTCTAGTGTAGAAAATAATAAGATTTTGCTAAAAGTCATGCGTCCAGGAGCAAGTAAACAGCAAACATTGCAAATCCCATTTTTAGATTATGATAATCCAATTACGTATTTAGCAGTCAATTCAAGGAATATAAAACAAATAGCCTTCACTACGTATAAGAATGATGTCTATGAATCATTAGACGGAGGAAAGAAGTGGACAATCCTTCTGAAGGATGGAAAAAAGGAGCGGGAATAACATTCTCCGCTCCCTTTTTTTAGTTGTTCTTTTTTTTTCGCTCTTTTTCGGCACGATAGAATTCGTGAAACATCTTCATTAGAGCCCGCTTTTCAATGCGAGAGACATAGCTGCGAGAAATACCAAGTTCTTTTGCAATTTCTCGCTGTGTTTTTTCTTTTTGCAAATCGAGACCAAAACGGCCAATGATGACTTCTTTTTCACGAGTATCCAACACCTCAATATATTTTTTTATTTTTTCTAATTCCATATTGAGCTGGATCGTGTCCACGACATCTTCTGATTCAGATTTAAGAACATCAATAAGCGAGATTTCATTTCCTTCCTTATCTTGACCGATTGGGTCATGGAGAGAAACATCCTTTTTGGTCTTCTTTAACGCCCGCAAATGCATCAGAATTTCATTTTCAATACAACGAGCAGCATATGTGGCAAGCTTTGTCCCTTTGCCTTCAGAATAGCTTTCAATTGCCTTGATTAAGCCAATGGTTCCGATGGAGATTAAGTCCTCAGAATCTTCTCCGGTATTTTCAAACTTTTTTACAATATGTGCGACCAATCGTAAATTATGTTCAATCAACATATTGCGAGCATGCGGGTCCCCATCAGCCATTAACTGTAAGTATTTCCGTTCTTCTGCAGCAGATAGGGGTTGAGGAAAGGCATTATTTTTTACATAAGATACGAGAAATAGAAATTCCTTCATTAAATACCCAAGAGCCGTTAAGATTCCTGACATTATATCCCCCCCGTAACGTTGGACTATAGCCTATAATCCATTCCTATGAAAAAAACAAAAAATTGTGTCTGTCCTGATAATTTAATTTAGCTTTTCTGGGAAAATAAAAACAAAGACCTACAGTTTGAATCAGCTGCAAGTCTTTGTCAGGAGGCCAATAGGCAAATTGGGGTAGAGCTATACTTTTTTGAGCTTAATATTGCTAACCATGAGAAACGATAAGATGATTAAAGTAAATAAGAACGTTTGGGCAGGAAGATAAGGAATCGCCAAGTAACTTAATGTGGCAAGACATCCGGCAGCTGTAATCGGCAGGCCGGTAAAATACCCATTGTTTTCTGTAATATTAAATCTTGCTAATCTAAAAGCCCCGCAACCAATATAAAAGACAGTAAAAAAGGATCCTGGTCCTCCGAATTCATGCAAAATACCTTGATATAGTAATAGTGCAGGTGCTACCCCAAATGATATAATATCACTCATTGAATCTAATTGTTTGCCTAGTTCAGATTCAATATTAAATTTACGGGCAATCATGCCATCGAAGCGATCAGCCAGCGCCGCAATAAAAATAAGTAGCAGGCTTAACCGTAAGTTACCATGTAATCCAAAAACAATGGCAAATCCACCCAATGATAAATTTATTAATGTCATGACATTGGCTGTTTGCGATTTAAGTTTTTTAATTGTTTGATCAAGTACCTCTAAGATAAACACTAATTTATTCCTCCTTTCATACCGGAAGGGGTTTATTTTTGGCAGTATATTCTATATTATTTAATTCTAAAGGTTTTATGTCTATTCGTAAAGAGTATTTTTACACTATTTGGGGGGCTTGCAATGTTGCAGTTAGTTTATCGTCTGCTGATTGAATTAACAAATGGCAGATGGTCGTCAACTTTTCTTAAACGGTTTACAAAATCTCGATTAAGTCGAGTGGTGGTACCATCTTTTGCGAAAGTATACCATATAAATCAGGCGGAAATGGAGAAGGAATTAGCACAATATCCGACGCTTCATGACTTATTTGTCCGTAAGTTAAAAGATGATGCAAGGAAAATTGACAGTACGATAGATTCTGTAATTAGTCCAGTTGATGCCGTTATTGAAGATATCGGAACAATTACAGAGACAAGGGAAATGAAGGTTAAAGACAAAGTATATTCTATCGAAGAGATGTTAGGGGACGAAGAGATACTTACAAAGTATCAAAATGGTACCTATATGATTCTGTATTTGAGCCCTAGTCATTATCACCGTATTCATAGTCCTGTCGCTGGTCTTGTTAAAAAGCAATGGACACTTGGTTCAAAATCGTACCCAGTCAATAAATGGGGCTTAAAATACGGGGTGCGTACGTTGGCAAAAAATTATCGAGTCATGACGGAGGTACAAACAAATGTTGGTCATGTAACAATCGTAAAAATTGGTGCCATGTTTGTTAATTCTATTGAGACTACCTATAAGGGAGAAAAGCTTGAAAAGGGTGAAGAACTGGCTTACTTCACATTTGGTTCTACGGTAGTATTGTTATTTGAAAAAGGAATTTTTCAAGTGGAGGACTCAATCGTTATACCACACGATATTAAAATGGGCGAAAAAATAGGGCGATTGATCAAGAATGAATAGAAACATGCTCTTATTTATCCTTATAGAATAAAAAAAGGGCCTATAAAAGGCCAGTGAAAGCAGGATTATGAAGTCATCCTTATCTTATGGTACAATGACCGGCGGCGAATTTCCGATTCAATGAGCTTGATAAAATCTTGACTTAGATTTAATTCTTTTGCTTTATAATAGGATTCGATTAATAATTCATCTGACAGTTTTCGCATGTCAGAATCCACCTCCGAATTTTGAAGTTCTATTTTTCATGAAAAAAACATAGAATAGTACGTTCTAGTGGTGTACCATTAATCTACCAAATTTATGCGGGGAGAACAACCGTTCTAAATATCCACAATAATAAGTGGATAACTTGTGATTAAATTGTTTATAACGTGATGGAATGTGGGTAATACAATGGGTATAATGTTAATAACTTTATCCACAATTGGTGAAAAAGTGGAATTTTGTCGAAAAATTTTTATAACTTCTTCAATAAATTGTCATATTTTTAGCAGTAATGCTGCTAGTAAGCCATTTATTAATGGTAAATAAACCTTAAACTTTGAATCAATGGCTAAAGTTCGTTATCATTGCATTGTACAAGAAAAGGTGAGATAAAAAGTTTTCTTATAATGAGGTGTTAACCGGGTGTTAAAACAATTTTTACCGAAAGAGCATTTTAAAAGCGTTCTTGACATATCACCGCAGGCTTTAAAAGCTAGAGGAATTAAAGGAATTATTACCGATTTAGATAATACTTTAGTCGAGTGGGATCGTCCGAGTGCCACTCCACAGCTAGTAAAATGGTTTGAAGAAATAAAGCGAAACAATATTCTTGTTACGATTGTATCCAATAATAATGAAGAGAGAGTCAAGGCATTTGCTGACCCGCTTGGAATACCATTTATTTATCAGGCTAGAAAACCATTGGTAAGAGCTTTTAAGCAAGCACTGTTGCAAATGGGAATAAAAAAAGAGGAGGCTGTTGTCATTGGCGACCAGCTATTGACTGATGTTTTGGGCGGGAATCGCAGCGGATTCCATACGATCCTAGTCGTACCGGTTGCCCAGACAGATGGCCTAGCTACAAAGTTTAATCGCTTTGTGGAGCGGCGAATTATGAATTGGTTCCGAAAAAAAGGAATGCTACAATGGGAGGATTAATTTGTGAGTGATCAACAACATATTTGTATAGGCTGTGGAGTCAGCATTCAAACTGAAAATCCCGACAGCATTGGTTATGCACCTTCTTCTGCTCTTGAGAAGGAGATGATTATTTGTCAAAGATGTTATCGCTTAAAGCATTACAATGAGATCCAAGATGTGAACTTAACGGATGATGATTTTTTGAGGATCTTAAATGGAATTGGACAGACTGATGCCTTGATTGTAGTAGTTGTCGATATTTTTGATTTCAATGGAAGCTGGCTGCCGGGAATTCAGCGTTTTGCCGGTCAAAATAAAGTTATTCTTGTCGGCAACAAAGTGGACTTGCTGCCAAAGTCGGTAAAATCTCATAAACTAATCCATTGGATGAAGCATGAGGCACGGGAACTTGGCCTAATACCGGAAGAGATCTTTTTGGTGAGTGCCGGGAAAGGCTGGATGATGAAGGAAACAGCGGCTGCGATTGACGAATTACGTAACGGTAAAGATGTCTATGTAGTAGGCTGTACGAATGTAGGGAAATCTACTTTTATTAACAGAATTATTAAGGAAGTAACTGGGGAAGGGGATGTGATTACTACTTCTCATTTTCCAGGTACGACATTGGATATCATAAGGATTCCATTGGATGACGGCAAGGCATTAATCGATACACCGGGGATTATTAACCATCATCAAATGGCCCATTATGTTGATTCAAAGGACTTAAAGGTGATTACACCTAAGAAGGAAATTAAGCCAAAGGTCTATCAATTAAATGAAGGACAAACACTGTTCTTTGGTGGATTGGCAAGGTTTGACTATGTAAGAGGTGGCCCGAAACGTTCATTTGTCTGCTATTTGTCCAATGAGTTACCTATTCACCGAACAAAAATGGACAAGGCTGCTGAACTCTATCAAAACCATCTGGGTGAATTGTTAACGCCGCCGCGTCCGGGACAACTAGCTACTTTTCCTGAGCTAGTCAAGCAAGAGTATATGATTAAAGAGGCAAAAACAGATATCGTATTTTCAGGTCTTGGCTGGATAACGGTAAATGAACCTGGCGTAAAGGTGATAGCTTATGTCCCAAAAGGCGTACAAACCATTATAAGGCGCTCATTAATTTAATGAATATAGGATGGGGAGAAACAATGAAGAAGCTTTTTGCTGTGATTGGGGATCCTATCGGCCACTCAATGTCTCCAATAATGCATAATGATTTATTTGCTTTTTACGATATTGATGGCTGTTACTTGCCGTTCCAGGTAAAATCGGAAAATCTAGGGGAAGCTGTAAAGGGATTAAAAGCAATAGGAGCAGGCGGTTTTAACGTTACAGTACCACATAAGAGTAACATTATTCCATTCTTGGATGAGGTTGATGAGCTAGCTGCTAGTATTGGCGCAGTAAATACGGTAGTTAATGAAAATGGCAAATTAAAAGGATATAATACGGATGGTCCAGGGTTTTTAATGGGGCTGCAAATGTTAATGCCCACTACTAAGAATAAAAGGATTCTCATAATTGGTGCGGGTGGTGCAGCTCGAGCCATCTATTTTACGCTGGCTAAAGAAAAACCTGCTATCATTGACATTGCCAATCGAACGGCTGCAAAAGCGCAACATTTAATTGAAGACTGTCCCTATCCAGTGTCTTCAACTGCGTATGCTTTAGTGGAAGCAGGGAAAATTACAGCAGAATATGACTTGATTGTTCACACTACTTTAATTGGTATGACTCCGAACATAGAAGAGATGGCGCTCGATGTCAACAATGTAAGATCCAAGTCACTAATTTGTGATATTATTTATAATCCGTTAGAGACGAAATTCTTACGTGCTGCCAAGGAAAAAGGGGCGCTAATTCAAAACGGAATTGATATGTTTGTCTATCAGGGAGCATTGGCCTTTGAAAAGTGGACTGGGATTTTCCCTGATGTACAAAGAATGCGCAACAACGTTTTAAAACAACTAGGAGGTAACGGATGTTAACAGGAAAACAAAAAAGATTTCTACGCTCCCAAGCCCATCATTTAGACCCGATTTTCCAAGTCGGCAAAGGTGGCGTAAATCAAAATATGATTAAACAAATAGCTGACGCACTTGAAGCGAGAGAGCTTATTAAAGTAAGTGTTTTGCAAAACTGTGAAGAAGACAAAACAGTGGTTGCCCAGGAGTTAGCCCAAGGTTCCGGTGCAGAGCTTGTGCAAATCATTGGGAACACGATTGTTCTATATAAGGAGTCAGTTGAAAATAAGCAAATTACCCTTCCGTAAAAGGTGGTAGCTGATGAAGAAAATCGGAATCTTAGGTGGAACCTTTAATCCCCCGCATATTGGACATTTAGTGATTGCCAATGAGGTTTTAAATCAGTTACAACTTGATGAGATCTGGTTTATGCCAAATCATGAGCCGCCGCACAAGCGAAGGCCAGAATCAGTGAAAGATCAAGAGCGACTGTCTATGTTGGAACTGGCAATTAGCGGGAACCCTGCTTTTCGTATTCAGCCGATTGAACTACAACGTGAAGGCCCATCTTACACTATTGATACGATGATACTGCTCAATGAACAGTATCATCAATATCAATTCTTCTTTATTATCGGTGCAGATATGATTGAATACTTACCTAAATGGCGTAAAATTGATGAACTACTTAAGCTTGTTCAATTTGTTGGCGTCGATAGATCCTCATACAGCCGTCAAAGTGACTATCCAATAATTTATGTTGATGTCCCGGCAATTGATATTTCTTCTAGTATGATTAGGGATCGTTTGAAACATGGAAAAACGGTAAAATATTTATTGCCCGATAATGTGATTGCTTATGTTGAGGAGAATCATCTATATGGAACGTGAAACGGCATTAAAACTAGTTAAGGAACAACTGACGGAGCATCGCTACCAGCACACATTAGGAGTAATGGAAACGGCGATTTCTTTGGCGAGACGATACGGTGTTGATGAAAAAAAGGCGGAAACTGCAGCCATTTTTCATGATTATGCGAAGTTTCGGCCAAAAGAAGAAATGAAGCAGATTATTATTGAACAGAAGTTTCCACTTGACCTGCTTGAATATAATTCGGAGTTATGGCATGCACCTGTTGGGGCTTTTTTAACAGAATCTGAGGCGGGAATTACCGACAGGGAGATTCTGGATGCCATTCGTTATCATACATCTGGCAGAGTCGGGATGACTATACTTGAGAAAATCATTTACCTGGCTGATTATATCGAACCTGGCCGTCATTTCCCTGGAGTTGACGAGGTTCGTGATCTTGCTCAGCAAAACTTGGATGCTGCACTGATTAAATCAGTGCAAAATACAATCATATTCTTATTAAAAAAGAATCAAACCGTGTATCCAGATACGTTTTATACGTATAACGATTTAATAAAAAATAGGAGGATTGATTAATGGACAATCGAGAATTACTTTCCTTGGCGTTAAAGGCGGCTGATGATAAGAGGGCTGAAGATATCGTTGCCCTAAATATGAAGGGTATTTCGCTAATTGCAGATTATTTTATTATTTGCCATGGGAATTCAGATAAACAAGTCCAGGCAATCGCGAGAGAAATTCGCGAAAAAGCACACGAACAAGGTTATGATGTTAAAAGAATGGAAGGCTTTGATGAGGCACGCTGGGTGCTGCTTGATTTGGGTGATGTTGTTGCCCATGTGTTCCATCGTGATGAACGCATTTATTATAATTTGGAACGACTTTGGGGAGACGCACCAAGGTTGGATGTCCTCAGTGAATTAAACTCATGAGTTATCAACGATTCGCCTACGTATATGATGAATTGATGTCTGATGCCCCTTATCATGAATGGGTTCAATTTGTCAAAGAACAGGTTAATAGTTATTCCTGCTGCGAAAAAGATAACCTGACATCCCCTCGTTTGCTTGATCTCGCCTGTGGCACGGGAGAATTATCGGTTCGTTTGGCAGCTGAAGGTTTTCAAGTAACGGGTGTTGATTTATCGGCTGACATGTTAATGGTTGCCAAGCAAAAGGCTGAAGCTAATGGGCTTGAGATCCCGTTCTTTCAGCAGGATATGGCTGAGCTTGAAGGACTAGGGAAATTTGATATTGCAGTAATCTTTTGTGACTCACTCAATTACCTAAAAACAGAACAGCAAGTAAAAGACACGTTTCATCATGTTGCAGAACATTTAACGGACAATGGATTATTCCTTTTTGATGTACATTCTCTTTATAAAGTAACCGATGTTTTTCTCCGCGAAACGTTTGCCTTGAGTGATGATACGATATCCTATATTTGGAATAGTTTTCCAGGTCCTGATGATTATAGTGTAGAGCATGAGCTGAGTTTCTTTGTTCTTGATGAACACAGTGGTAAATATGACCGTATCGATGAACTTCATTATCAGCGTACATTTCCGATTGAACAATACTCTGCTTGGCTGGCACAAGCAGGCTTTAAACTATTAACGATTACTGCTGATTTTGATAACGGTGACCCCCGGCCGGACTCTGAAAGAATTTTATTTGTTGCCAGAAATATTAAAAAGCCATCTCTTTGACTAAAAAGATGGCTTTTTGATAATTTTATGCAGGATTTTATCAATGTTAGTCGAATTATAAGTTAGAGAGTTGCATATCGACTTTTTCAAGATCCTCTCGGAATTTCTCATGGGTAGCTTGGAATAAATGATTGAAAACATTTCCTAGTTCTTTCTCCAACACCTTTATGCCTTCTCCGGTAATCCCACCTTTTACACAAACTTTTTCCTGAAGTGATGGGAGCGTATAATGTCCTTGTTTTAATAATTCACCTAGGCCTACAGTCATTTCGCTTGCTAATATTGTTGCTGTTTTTTCGTCAATATCTGTTTCTGAAACCGCGGCACTAATAAAGCGCTGTAGTAAATAACTAAAGAACGCTGGACCGCAGCTGACAATATCAGAGGCGACCCTGGTAATTCTTTCTTCAATCAGGACGGGGACTGAGACTGTTTTCATCAACTTTTCAATTGACGTTTTCCACTGTTGGCTGCAATTTCCCCCGTAAGTAATTAAGGAAACACCTGCTAATGCTCTGTTTGTTATACTAGGAATCACTCTCGCAACTGAGCACGGGGCCTTTGCCTCAATCTGATTAGTATTGATGGGACTGGTAATAGATACAAGACATTTTTCCTGAGTTAGAAAAGGCTTAATTTCATCAATGACTTTAAATACATCTAATGGCTTAACACAAATATAAATTAAATCAGAAAAAGCAGCTACATCTACAGCATTTGCTCCGACTTGCAAATCTCCATATTCATCTTTAAGTGCCAATGCTTTGGCAATCGTTCTATTTGTGACCATCATTGAAGAAGGGGATATAGCCTTTCCTTCCAATAATGCCTCCACTATAATTCTCCCCATGTTACCAGTACCGATGATCCCAATATTCATATTTCACCCTCCTTCGCATGCCAGTTTCTTTTATAACTTTATGATATTTATGAATGAAATATACCTTTTAGAAAGGATGAATCCTATGAAGGAATGGCTGCTTAAATACAAGCTTCCTGTTGCTGCCGGGATAATATTGCTCATTGGCGGCAGCTATTTCTATGTTAACGAATATGAGCAAGACAACCCTATGTCAATAGCGCAAAATGAGTCTGAGCTTCAAACTTCTGCTGCTTCCGGACAGGAAAAAGTGGAGGAGAAAGACGAGGTAAAGCAGACTGAAACCATCATGGTAGATGTGAAAGGACAAATTAAACGTCCGGGAGTATATCAAGCTAGTAGTGGAGAGCGTGTGATTGATGTGATTAATCGGGCAGGGGGAGTTACTGAGAAGGCTGATAAAACGCAGGTGAATTTTGCTGAACATGTTCAGGATGAGATGGTGATTTACATACCTGCTCAAGGTGAGGAGGGACTTGCTGCACCTAGTTCTCTTGGTGGAAATGAGGCGATAATGGGAGCGACAGCAAATCACCAAGGAAAGGTTAATCTTAATAAGGCAGACGAAACTGAATTGCAAAAGCTGCCAGGCATAGGCCCGGCAAAAGCAGCAGCCATTATTGAATACAGACAGTCTAATGGCGGCTTTAACACTGTGGAAGATTTAAAAAACGTCAGTGGAATTGGCGATAAAACTTTTGAAAAACTGCAGGATTTGGTAGATATTCGCTGATACCTTTGCATTGACCATATAGGACAAGTACCTTTACACTAAGAGTAGTGAGAAATTGCATTAGTGGAAAGGATTGACAAGGTGTGGGAGAAAAAGTGAAGCGGATTTCGTGGGATCAATATTTTATGGCTCAAAGCCATTTACTCGCACTTAGAAGTACATGTACCAGGTTAATGGTGGGGGCGACGGTTGTAAGGGATAAACGAATCATCGCCGGCGGGTATAATGGCTCAATTGCTGGGGGCGACCATTGTATTGATAAAGGATGCTATGTTATCGATAATCATTGTGTGAGAACTATTCATGCGGAGATGAATGCATTACTGCAATGTGCTAAATTTGGGGTTCCTACAGAAGGAGCCGAAGTATATGTTACCCATTTTCCCTGTTTACAATGCTGTAAGGCACTAATTCAAGCAGGGATTAAAACAGTTTATTATGCAAAAGATTATAAAAATCATCCTTATGCCATTGAACTATTTCACCAAGCAGGTGTTAAGCTTGAGAAGGTCGAGTTAATCGACAAGGTCATCGATTTTAACAACGTTGTCCAATGATCTATTGTCAAGCGCCGGTTTATCCCCGGCGCCTTCTAAGAATTAATATTAAAAAATGGAGAAGACATATCCATGTATGGAACTTGTTTATATTATGCGTTGGCATCACTGTTAGCGATTTTGGCGGTAATTCTTCATTTTCCTCTGTTTTTCTTTATATTGATTGTTTATTTCTTCTTACTATATCGCTACAAAGTCTTCAATCAAGAAAGAATGATAACTTTAATCGGCATCGCTACCATATTTATGATAAGTGGGGCACACGCTGTTGCTCAAAACGAAACTAAGCTTCCTCAATCAACAACCACATTTAGATTACAATTTCTACAGCCGCCCAAAATTGATGGAGACCTTTTTCAAATTGAAGTCAAAGAAACAACCACTAAGGAAAAACTGTTATTGCGATACAGACTTCCCTCACAGGCTGAAAAGGAAAAGTTGGCACGAGGGGATTTCTTTCAGTCTGTTTGTACCGTAAGTGGTCGTTTAGAGAAGCCAAAGAGGGCTAGGAATCCTAATAGTTTTGATTATCACAAGTATTTATCAGGGAAAAAAATCTATTGGATTGTTGAAACGAAAACTGACCCATTGCAAAGTTGCCGACAACTAACACCCACCCCCTTGTCCATGTTAAAAAAAATCCGTTTTTCTGGGATTAATTATCTAGCTACTCATTTTCCTCCTGAAATTGCCTCACTATCAGCGGCGTTGCTCTTTGGAGATAGGGGCATGCTTGAACCTGAATTGTTGGGAGCCTATCAAAGTACTGGTATCGTTCATTTACTTGCCATTTCAGGCCTTCATGTCTCATTATTGACAGGAATGATTTTCTTTCTTGGAATTCGATGCGGGATAACAAGAGAAGTCATGACCAATTTTTTATTGTTAGCCTTGCCTATATATGTCGTACTGGCTGGGGCATCGCCATCGGTTATTCGCGCTGCTTTAATGATCTTATTAATTTTGTTAGCGGTGAAATGGAAGGCGCAATTAAAGCTACTAGCTATTGATGCCGTTAGCATAGCGTTTATGGTATTTTTGCTGGTGTCTCCATTTACAGTTTTTGATGTTGGTTTTCAGTTATCCTTTTCAGTTAGTACAGCGATTATTTTAGCCTCACAAGCAATTTTAAAACACTATCAAGGAACAGTTCTAAAGCTGCTGGTAACTTCTATCATTGCTCAATTAGCGGCCTTACCTTTTTTACTATATCACTTTTACGAAATGTCTATAATTGGCATATTTGCTAATATGTTTTATATTCCTTTATTTTCTTTTCTTTATCTACCAGGTCTATATATATTGTTTATCGTCCACTTATTGATAGGAATGACACCCAGTATTCTTATCGAATTTTTTTTAAGGATAATTAACGCCTCCAATCATCTGATACTCACCCTCGCGGAAATTCCTTTAGTTACATTCACTCCAGGAAGACCAGCGTTATTAGAGATTATCCTTTATTCGGCATTGATTGTCAGGATTTTTTATGTTTGGGAAAAACCGCGAAAAAAACTACTTTCACTTATACCAGTATTGTTGTGCTTAGTTACTTTTCAACCAATAGTTAATTGCCTGAATCCTTGTGGTGAAGTCACCGTTATTGATGTCGGGCAAGGGGAATGTATTTTTATCCAACTCCCTTTTGGAAAGGGGAATTATTTGATAGATACTGGTGGTACTGTTACTTTTTCAAAGGAACAATGGAGAATACGTTCTAAACCATACGAAGTTGGAAGAGATGTTGTATTGCCATTTTTGAAGAGTAAAGGGGTGCAAACTATTGATAAATTGATTTTAACGCATGGAGATATGGATCATATTGGTGGTGCGCTTGCAATTATCGACAGCTTACATGTAAACCAGCTTCTTCTTCCGTCTGTTGCGGATCCATCTGAAACAGAGAAAGGCGTGATCAGGCAAGCAAAAAAGAACAATATACAGGTCACCAGAGTGACAGAAGGTGTTAAATGGGAGTGTGCTGGCAATTTATTTTATATACTTGGCCCTGAACAAAATTTTTCGGGTGAGCGAAATAGCGGATCGATTGCTATGTATGCCAATGTAGGCGGACTTAGCTGGTTTTTCGGAGGAGACCTTGATCAAACTGGAGAAGAGAAGATTATAAAAAAGTACCCAAACCTTAAAGTTGATGTACTCAAAGCGGGACACCACGGCAGCAAAACCTCAACTTCAGAGGTGTTTATAAAGCAAGTAAAACCTAAAATTGTCCTTATATCTGCAGGTGAAAAAAATCGTTTTGGCCACCCACATCAAGAGGTGTTAAGACGTGTTGAAGAGGAGGATGCAAGAATTTATCGAACCGATTTACATGGGGCGATTACTTACCAATTTTTACGAGGGAAAGGAACCTTTTTCACCTTATTGCCATAATATATGGTACAGCAAACAAAGAAAAAGAGACCGTGTTAAACAGTCCCTTAGTTAGAGCTATGTAGCTAATTATTACGAACCAATTAACTTTATCACTGTGGCAATGATAAACATAGTTGCAAAAAAACCAAAAGATACGATAAATCCAACCCCAGAATCTACTGCATCGTTTCGCATACTTTGCGGATTCTTTTCAAATTCGTTCACATCTACCCCTCCTATTTCAACAATAAGTATAAGCGATTTAACATAAAAAATCCAGCGTGCATTAAGATGACTTTCCTCTGCTGACAAGAGTTGTCATTATAGCTTCATATCAATGTGGTCACAATATGTTTACAACAATATGAGTTCCGCTTTGTAATAACAGATCCTAGGGCTGTTATTACCGGCGTTCACTATAGATCGGGAATTGGCTGCGTTGCTCTAGCTAATTCCCTTTTACAATTGCTGTTAATAATCAAGTATGGAAGTTTCACTTTATCCTTGTCAAATCGCCTATGCTTCATTACGATAATATAGAGAGAACTGAAGGGGAGCACTGAAAATGGTATTTGAAGCATGGAAAAAAATTCAACAACAGGAGATTGCTCCTATTTATTTAATATATGGGACAGAAGCATTTTTAATCAATGAAACAAAAAATATCCTTCTAAAGGAATTATTAACAGAGGAAGAAACCGATTTTAATTTTGCTGTTTATGATTTAGAGGAAACACCAATTGAAATGGCGATAGAAGATGCTGAAACCTTTCCTTTTTTTGGTGAAAGAAAATTGCTATTTTTACATAACCCAGCTTTTTTAACAGCGGAGAAATCAAAGGATAAAGTTGAACATAATTTATCTAGATTTGAGGCGTATATACAACAGCCAGCTCCATATACAGTCATGGTAATTGCGGCACCCTATGAAAAATTAGATGAAAGAAAAAAAATTACTAAAGAGCTTAAACGACGGGCGGAAATCATAGAAGCGAAAAAATTAAATGAACGAGAGTTAACCAATTGGATAAAGGCACAAGTGCGTTCACGTGGATTTGCAATTGATGAACATGCCTGTGAGCGGCTGCTAGCACTTGTTGGGACAAACATGTTTATGATTGTAAGTGAACTTGATAAGATTTGTTTATATGCGGCAGGCCAAGGAAACATAACGGTTCATTTAGTAGAGGAATTGGTGGCAAAATCACTGGAGCAAAATATTTTCACCTTAATTGAGAAAGTTGTCCAGCGCCGATTAGAAGACGCTTTAAGGATTTACTATGATTTGTTAAAACAAAATGAAGAGCCCATCAAGATCTTAGCCTTGCTCGCAGGCCAATTTCGCTTAATTTATCAGGTAAAAGAGCTTTCACGCAAAGGCTACGGCCAACAGCAAATAGCCAGCTACTTAAAAACTCATCCATTTCGGGTAAAGCTTGCTCTCGGTCAAGCTGGTAAATTTACCGATGAAGAATTACTCCGGATAATGAATTTGCTGGCGGAGGCAGATTATCAAATGAAGACTGGTGGAATGAATAAATCTTTATTGATAGAACTATTTTTATTCCGCCTAAAAAAATAAACGATTCCGTATCGGAATCGTTTTTTGTGCATTAAGCCTCATCAATTATAAGCTGTTGATTTTTTGCATTAGACGAGATTTTTTGCGGGCAGCAGCATTTTTGTGGATTAACCCTTTTGCAGCAGCCTTGTCTAGTTTACTTGCAGCAGCAACTAGTGCTTCTTTTGCAGCAGCAGCATCGTTAAGAGTAACAGCAGCTTCGACTTTTTTCACAGCTGTACGCATTGCTGATTTTGTCATAGTATTTTGAGCATTACGAGCTTCGCTAGTTTTAACGCGCTTAATAGCAGATTTAATATTAGGCATTACATTCACCTCCTGTAAAGAATCGAGACTATATGAACTCGACTTACACATTCATAAACGATAATTCACAACAAAAGATATTTTATCAAACGGCAACCTATATTGCAATATAGAATTGTGTTTGTTATGTGTTAACTTGCATGTTTTGCGTAAAACAGGGCAAAAATAGCAATAGTTTCTATCGTAATAGGAGTGAGTTAGATGAAGGAATCTCTAGATTTAAGCAAATACTCAATCCGAACGGACTTGGCTATAGAAGCAAGAGAAATGGTGCTTGCCCAAAGTTCGGTCGAAGAAGAAGAAAATCTTTCGCAAATTGAAGGGGTGATTATAAAAGAAAAGGAAGTTGATGATATAAAAGTTTCATTGGTGGAGGTGACAAAACAAGGAGAAGAGCAGCTTGGTAAAAAAGCAGGGCGGTATCTAACCTTGGAAGTACAAGGCATTCGTCAACAAGATACCGATATCCAGAAAAAAACAGCTGATATTTTTGCACGGGAATTCTCTCATTTTTTAACTAGTATCGGTATTAAGAAAGGCGATTCCTGCTTGGTTGTAGGACTAGGTAATTGGAATGTAACACCCGATGCGCTTGGGCCAATGGTATGTGAAAACTTGCTAGTAACTCGTCATTTATTTCAACTTCAACCCGAGAATATCGAAGAGGGCTACCGTTCTGTAAGTGCCTTGGCTCCTGGTGTTATGGGACTTACTGGTATCGAGACAAGCGATATTATTTTTGGCGTTGTTGAGAAAACAAAACCTGATTTCGTTATTGCTATAGATGCACTGGCGTCGAGATCGATTGAAAGGGTTAATTCAACGATTCAAATCTCTGATACGGGGATTCATCCTGGTTCTGGAGTAGGAAATAAACGAAAGGAACTAAGTAAGGATACACTTGGAGTCCCTGTCATTGCCATTGGTGTTCCAACTGTTGTCGATGCTGTTTCCATAACAAGTGATACGATTGATTTTATCCTCAAGCATTTTGGTAAAGAGCTAAAAGAAGGGAATCGTCCTTCAAGAGCACTTGCACCTGCAGGGATGAGTTTCGGTGAGCGCCGTAAACTGACAGACGAGGATTTGCCGGATGAGCAGCATCGTAAAACATTTCTTGGTATTATTGGTACGTTGGCAGACGATGAAAAAAGAAAACTAATTTATGAAGTCTTATCTCCGCTGGGTCATAATCTAATGGTTACACCTAAAGAAGTGGATGTTTTTATTGAGGATATGGCCAATTTACTTGCTAATGGGTTAAATGCTTCTCTTCATAGTACAATTGATCAGGAAAATGCAGGCTTTTATACGAAATAGTTTCTATCACTAACAAAAATTAATGGTTCTACTAACTCTAGCAAAGTCATAGGATTTACTAGAATCCGTTTTGCGAGGTGGAACCATGAAAAAAGCTTCTGGAACTTTTGTAGCCGTACAGGGGACAAGTTTACTTAAAGCCGCAGCTATGCTCATTCTGTTTATACTATTGATTTTTTCTATTAGTGGATTGTTAACCTCGTTAAAGCCACAATATAGAATTTCATCAACTTCTGTTAATCATGCTGCAACAAATGTCAATGGTGAATTGCTTTATCAATTAATGGGCTGGGAAAATCATCATTTTTTGACAGTTAAGCATGAAGCTGATGTTCCAACATTAACTAATATCGTGTTTAAACTGGCTAGTAATATTAATTTAGACGATCCGCGCAGTTTGCTCGGTCGGGAACTGCCTGGATTTTTTCAGTTTGATGGCCAAATTCTTGTGGCTGGAGAAGGGACTAATTATACAAATATGCCAATGGAATCCGCACCGCCAATTAAAATAATGAAAGCGGAGCGTGAGGCAGCTTTACAGAACTTAGAGGATTTAGAAAAAACTTCGGATCAGCAATCTTCACCTGTACCAAAGCAAACGACAGGGAAGCGTAAAGTTGTCTACCTGTATTTCACGCATAACCGTGAATCATACTTGCCTTATTTAAAAGGTGTTACTAACCCCGATTTGGCTCAGCATTCGAAAATTAATGTGACAAATATCGGTGACCAATTAAAATCTAGTCTCGAAAATAGAGGAATTGGTACCTATGTAGATAGGACCGATATTCAAGGCAACCTAAACAAAAAGGGTTGGAAATTTGCCCGCTCCTATCAGGAATCACGAACCGTTGTCGAAGCGGCAATGTCATCAAACCGTGACCTTCACTATTTTATTGACATTCATCGCGATTCACAAAGAAAACAGGTAACAACCGCTGAAATTAATGGAAAAAAATATGCTAAACTAGCATTTATTATCGGAGGTAAGAATCCGAATTATGAAAAAAATGTAAGATTAGCCAAGGAATTACATGACCGTTTGCAAAGTAAATATAAAGGGTTAAGTCGAGGGATAATGGTTAAACAGGATCCAGGATCTAATGGCATCTACAATCAAAATCTTTCAAGTAATTCCATATTAATTGAATTTGGCGGTGTCGATAATACATTTGAAGAATTAAACCGTTCTGCCGACGCTCTTGCCGATGTCTTTAGCGACTACTACTGGCAGGCTGAGAAGGTTAATAAGGATACTGATGACTCAAAAAATAAACAATAGAGCAAGGGAAGTTTAGTGAGTAATGAAAATATTTATGGTAAAAAGCTTGCTAATAGTGTCATTAATGTTTATCTCTGTCCTAACTGGAATGGAATTGGCGAATAATGGTATTCATAAAATGAAGGGGTATGACGATCCGAATTTTCAAAATGCGGTTTCGATTGCTGACAGTGAAAAGGATTTTAATGCAACATTTCTTGGCAATGACATATCAAGTCATGATATTGAGGCTAAAAAGCGAAAGCTGGAAGAGATGAGTGCATATAATTTCTTTTCATCAATGGGTAAGAAAATGTCTGAAGGCTTGACGAATGGCTCTAAAAAACTGATACGCACGTTCATAGATGAATGAATAGCGGCACCAAACTGGTGCCGCTATTTATATTTGAATCTTATAAGTGGTGCTGATATAATCAAAAATAGTTTACGTGTGGCGTATATAGTAGGAGTGAAATACATGAATAGAGAAGATAGACTAAAGCGGCAAGCCAAAATTAGAAATTTTTCAATCATCGCTCATATCGATCATGGAAAATCAACATTAGCTGATCGGATTTTAGAGCAAACAAATGCCTTATCATCTCGTGAAATGAAGGACCAGCTCCTTGATTCGATGGATTTGGAAAGGGAACGCGGGATTACGATTAAATTAAATGCTGTACAGTTGCGCTATCAGGCAAAAGATGGCGAAGAATATATCTTTCATTTAATTGACACACCGGGACATGTTGACTTTACTTACGAGGTTTCTCGCAGTCTTGCTGCCTGTGAAGGGGCTATCTTAGTGGTTGATGCTGCTCAGGGGATTGAAGCGCAGACGTTAGCGAATGTGTACTTAGCGCTTGATAATGATCTTGAAATCTTACCGGTTATTAACAAAATTGATTTGCCAAGTGCAGACCCTGAGAGGGTGCGAAATGAGATTGAAGACGTAATTGGCTTAGATGCTTCGGAGGCAGTGCTGGCATCTGCGAAAGCAGGTATTGGAATTGAAGAGATTCTTGAACAGGTCGTAAAGACAGTCCCTGCTCCTACTGGTGATCCCGATGCTCCGTTAAAAGCTCTGATATTTGATTCTTTGTACGATGCTTATCGCGGTGTTATTGTATATGTCCGAATTGTTGATGGAACAGTTAAAGTCGGCGATAAAATAAAAATGATGGCAACTGGGGCAGAATTTGAAGTAACAGAAGTGGGAGTCCATAACCCTAAAGCGGTTCCACAGGGCGAACTTACTGTCGGTGACGTCGGCTACTTGGCTGCATCAATTAAGCATGTAGGAGATACCCGTGTTGGGGATACCATTACAAATGCAAAAAATGGTGCGACCGAGCCGCTTCCAGGTTACCGAAAGCTAAACCCAATGGTTTACTGCGGTATGTATCCAATTGACACAGCAAAATTTAATGATCTCCGTGAAGCTCTTGAAAAATTGCAATTAAATGATTCAGCATTGCAATTCGAACCGGAAACTTCACAGGCATTAGGTTTTGGTTTCCGTTGTGGGTTTTTAGGCTTGCTTCACATGGAAATCATTCAGGAACGGATTGAACGCGAATTTAAAATTGATTTAATCACAACAGCACCAAGTGTTATCTACCATGTTTATATGACAGATGGCACAGAAATGAACGTCGACAACCCTTCAAACATGCCGGATCCACAAAAGATTGATCGTATCGAAGAACCTTATGTTAAAGCAACGATGATGTCTCCAAACGATTATGTTGGTGCGATTATGGAGCTTTGTCAACTAAAACGCGGAAATTTCATCGACATGCAATATATTGACGAAAATCGTGTTACGATTATTTATGAGATACCATTATCGGAAATAGTTTATGATTTCTTTGATCAATTAAAATCTAGTACAAGGGGATATGCTTCCTTTGACTATGAATTAATCGGCTATAAACCGTCAAAGCTGGTAAAAATGGATATTTTGTTAAATAACGAAAAAGTTGATGCATTAAGCTTTATTGTCCATCGGGATTTTGCCTACGATCGAGGGAAAGTCATCGTTGAAAAATTAAAAGAATTAATCCCAAGACAACAGTTTGAGGTACCTGTTCAAGCAGCTATTGGAACGAAGATTGTCGCCCGTTCAAGCATTAAAGCAATGCGCAAAAACGTTTTGGCGAAATGTTATGGTGGGGACATTTCTCGTAAGCGAAAGCTTCTTGAAAAACAAAAAGAAGGTAAAAAGCGGATGAAGCAAGTCGGCTCTGTCGAAGTTCCGCAAGAAGCCTTTATGGCCGTGTTAAAAATGGATGACAACAATCAGAAAAAATAAGTGTAAAGGAGGTTGGACTAACCAGCAGGTGAATCTAACCTCTTTTTAATTCAATATGGAAGTGAAACTAATGATTAAAGCAGCCTATTTGCATATCCCATTTTGTGAACATATTTGTTACTATTGCGATTTTAATAAAGTCTTCTTAAAAGGTCAGCCAGTGGATGACTATCTAAAGGGATTAGAGCAAGAAATGCGCTTAACCTTAACGCAGCATCCTATCGAGGAGAAACTAGAAACCATCTTTGTTGGCGGCGGCACGCCAACCTCACTAAATGAACAGCAGCTAGAACAGCTTTGTGAAAGCATCAACAACTATCTTCCACTTGTAGCCAATGGCGAATTTACTTTTGAAGCTAATCCAGGGGATTTATCAAAAGAAAAATTACAAATATTAAAGGATGCCGGAGTTAATCGAATAAGCCTGGGTGTGCAAACCTTTGACGATGAACTGCTAAAAAAAATTGGTCGGGTTCACCGTGCGAAGGATGTATATGCGTCATTAGAAACTATTCGTTCTGTTGGTTTTGAGAATATTAGTATAGATTTAATTTACAGTCTGCCAACGCAAACGCTTGCGGATTTTCAAAAAACGTTAACGACTGCGTTATCGCTACAGTTGCCGCATTATTCAGCCTATTCTTTGATTATTGAACCGAAAACTGTCTTTTACAATTTATTTAAGAAGGGGAAACTGCCGACCCCAGGAGAAGACATTGAGGCATATATGTATGAGTTATTAATGGAGGAAATGGCTAAACATGGGCTCTGTCATTATGAAATTAGTAATTTTTCGCTAACTGGATATGAAAGTCGTCATAACTTAACGTATTGGGATAACGAACCTTATTATGGTTTTGGGGCTGGTGCTCATAGTTATTTAGATGGGGTTAGACGGTCGAATATCGGGCCGCTAAAGAAATATCTTGAGCAAATTAATCGTGGTATCCTGCCTGTACAAGAATACCACACTGTCTCGATTTCAGAACAAATGGAGGAAGAAATGTTCTTAGGTCTGCGAAAAATTGCGGGAGTATCATTATCGAGATTCCAGGAAAAATTTAACCAAAACCTCATACAAATATTTTCTGCTGAGATAAAGGAGTTAACGGCAAAAAAATGGATAGAAGTGAACGATGATAATATATATTTAACAAAGCAGGGGCGTCTTTTAGGAAATGAAGTTTTCCAAATGTTTTTAGGTGTGTTTGATTGACACCATCCACCCTTTTTTGATAATTTATTAATATAATTAGCACTCGAGTTAGATGAGTGCTAACAGAGGTGATGAATGTTGTTAACAGATCGTCAATTGTTAATTCTTCAGGTGATTGTTGATGACTTTATTCGTTTTGCCCAGCCAGTTGGTTCAAGAAGTCTGTCTAAGAAAGATGGAATTACCTTCAGTTCAGCAACCATTCGTAATGAAATGGCTGACTTAGAGGAAATGGGCTTTATCGAAAAAACCCATACTTCTTCCGGCAGAATCCCATCTGAAAAAGGGTACCGCTATTATGTGGACCATATGCTTTCACCTCAAAGTTTAACTCAGCGGGACATTTCAGTAATTAAGTCAATTTTTGCTGAGAAGATTTTTGAATTTGAAAAAATTATTCAACGGTCTGCTAGTATTTTATCAGATTTAACCAGTTACACCTCGATTGTCCTTGGTCCAGCTGTAAGTGTTAACAAATTAAAGAAAATTCAAATTATCCCTTTGAACAAAGAAACAGCTGTTGCCATATTTGTTACAGACACAGGTCATGTTGAGAATAGAATGTTTTCTATACCTTCTTCAATTCAAGCCGAGGATATTGAAAAAACAGTTAACATCCTTAATGAACGGTTAAATGGTGTTCCGCTTGAGGATTTAAATGATAAAATTTATAAGGAAGTTGCTGTACTGCTGAGACAGCATATTCAAAACTATGATTTAATGCTGCATACCCTAGCACAAGTTGTAAAACTGCCAATTACGGAGAAATTATTCTTTGGTGGAAAAACCAATATGCTAAGTCAACCTGAATTTCATGATATTGAAAAAATCCGCGACTTAATGACGATGATTGATCAGGTAGATTGGATTACTAGTATTATAAAAAATAATTCTAAAAGCATTCATGTCAAAATTGGCAGTGAAAATAACAATAAAATCATGGAAGAATGCAGTTTAATAACAGCTGCCTATTCAATTGGCAACGAGAATGTTGGCTCCATTGCGATTCTTGGTCCGACAAGGATGGAATATTCACGAGTTATCAGTCTGCTGCAATTTTTTAGCGGAGGCTTAACAGCCGCATTGACCAGGCTGTATCAAAATAATTAGCTCTGGTAATATTGAGTAAGGGTGAATCATAATTGTTTCGCCCCCTTAATGATGAATAGTAATATTTATTTATAGTTAACCCTTTAAGGGAGGTGATCAAGTTGACGAAAGAGAAAGATCAGAATCTACATCAAGATGAAATATTAATGGAAACAGAGAATGATAACAATCCTCAATCTGCTGCAGAAGAAGTGACGACTCAGGAAATCAATGTGGAAGAAGTTAATTCCGCTGATACCACAGAAGAACTGCAAGCAGAGATTAAAGACCTAAAGACCAAGCTTGAGGAAGCTGATAATCGCTACCTCCGTCTTCAGGCTGATTTCGATAATTTCCGCCGGCGCACCCGCCTTGACCAAGAGGCAAGCGAAAAGTACCGAGCACAAAGTATAGCAACAGATTTATTATCTGTATTAGATAATTTTGAAAGAGCACTGCAAATTGAAACAGATAATGAACAAACCAAATCATTGCTTCAAGGAATGCAAATGGTTTACCGCGGCTTGCTAGATGCCTTAAAAAAGGAAGGCGTGGAACCAATTGAAGCAGTAGGAGTGGAATTTGACCCTCACAGGCATCATGCAGTCATGCAGGGGAATGATGAAAACTTTGGTGCTGGAGTGGTTATTGAGGAATTCCAAAAGGGTTATTTATTAAAGGATCGAGTGATTCGACCTTCTATGGTTAAAGTAAATCAGTAAACTACATACTTTTAAGGAGGAAAAGGGAATGAGCAAAATAATTGGTATTGACCTTGGTACAACAAACTCCTGTGTGGCTGTACTTGAGGGTGGTGAACCAAAGGTAATCCCAAACCCTGAGGGTAATCGCACGACTCCATCTGTTGTTGCTTTCAAAAATGGGGAGCGTCAAGTGGGGGAAGTGGCGAAACGTCAGGCGATTACGAACCCAAACACGGTTATTTCTATTAAGCGCCATATGGGCACTTCACATAAGGTTGAAATTGAGGGAAAACAATATACACCTCAAGAAATGTCGGCTATCATTCTGCAATATTTAAAAACTTATGCAGAAGATTATCTTGGTGAACCAGTAACGAAGGCAGTTATTACTGTACCAGCTTACTTTAATGATGCAGAACGACAAGCTACAAAGGATGCCGGTAAAATTGCTGGTTTGGAAGTAGAACGGATTATTAACGAACCAACGGCTGCTGCACTTGCTTATGGTCTTGATAAGACTGACCAAGATCAAACAATTCTTGTTTACGACCTTGGCG
This sequence comes from Bacillus rubiinfantis, assembly GCA_000752035.1. Taxonomy (GTDB): domain Bacteria; phylum Bacillota; class Bacilli; order Bacillales; family Cytobacillaceae; genus Neobacillus; species Neobacillus rubiinfantis. The sequence continues at coordinate 364,450 of CCFE01000018.1, forward strand.
GCGGTACTTTCGACGTATCCATTCTTGAACTTGGTGATGGTGTATTTGAAGTAAAAGCAACGGCTGGTGATAATCGTCTTGGCGGTGATGACTTTGACCAAGTTATCATCGACTATCTTGTGAACGAGTTTAAAAAAGAACAGGGAATTGACCTTTCTCAAGATAAAATGGCAATACAACGTCTAAAGGATGCCGCCGAGAAAGCGAAAAAAGACCTTTCCGGCGTGTCTTCAACGCAGATTTCTTTACCATTTATTACAGCCGGCCCTGCAGGTCCGCTTCACCTTGATGTGACGTTAACAAGAGCAAAATTTGATGAATTAACAGCTCATCTTGTTGAAAGAACAATGGGACCAACACGCCAGGCATTAAGTGATGCCGGCCTAACTCCTGCTGAGATTGATAAAGTGATTTTAGTTGGCGGTTCAACACGAATCCCAGCTGTCCAAGAGGCAATAAAGAAAGCAACTGGTAAAGAACCTCATCGTGGCGTTAACCCTGATGAAGTTGTTGCCATGGGTGCAGCAATTCAGGGCGGTGTCATCACTGGGGATGTGAAAGATGTCGTTTTACTGGATGTTACTCCGCTATCGCTTGGTATTGAAACAATGGGCGGTGTATTTACAAAGTTAATCGAGCGCAACACGACGATTCCAACATCGAAATCACAGGTGTTCTCAACCGCTGCTGATAATCAAACCGCTGTTGATATTCATGTTCTCCAAGGAGAGCGTCCGATGGCTGCGGATAATAAGACATTAGGTCGCTTCCAATTAGCTGATATTCCTCCTGCACCAAGAGGAATTCCACAAATTGAAGTAACCTTTGATATTGATAAAAATGGTATTGTAAATGTTCGGGCGAAAGACCTTGGTACAAACAAGGAACAGCAAATTACCATTAAATCATCAACTGGCTTATCTGACGAAGAAATTCAAAAAATGGTTAGAGAAGCAGAAGATAATGCTGATGCAGATAAAAAGCGTAAAGAGGAAGTTGAGCTTCGCAATGAGGCAGATCAGCTAGTTTTCACAACTGAAAAGACCTTGAAAGAACTTGAAGGTAAAGTAGACGCAGCTGATGTTGCCAAAGCAAATGAAGCCAAAGACGCGTTAAAACAAGCGATTGAGAATAACAATCTTGACGAAATTCGTACGAAAAAGGATACCTTGCAGCAAATTGTTCAAGATTTATCGGTTAAACTTTACCAACAGGCACAGCAACAGGCTGGTCCACAGCAAGGTGCAGAAGGTGCTGCTACTAATGCAGGTAAAGATGATAACGTCGTTGATGCAGAGTTTGAAGAAGTAAAGGACGATAAATAGGAAACCGACTCTAAGTGCGTGAAAAAGTCAAAGTCAGACTCCTCGACTTTGGCTTTTTCTATGGTTGGTTTTTATTGCAATTCCCTTCTTCAGGGTGGTAAAATAATCTTTATGTGACAGATTCGGGAGTGGTAATCATGAGTAAACGAGATTACTATGAGGTGCTGGGAATTAGTAAAGGCGCTTCAAAGGATGAGATAAAAAAGGCCTACCGCAAGCTATCAAAAAAATATCACCCAGATATTAACAAAGAGCCGGATGCTGCCGAAAAATTTAAGGAAATCGCTGAGGCATATGAGGTATTAAGTGACGACCAAAAAAGAGCACAATATGATCAATTTGGTCATACTGATCCTAGTCAAGGTTTCGGCGGCGGTGCTGATTTTGGCGGTTTTGGTGGTTTTGAAGACATTTTTAATACCTTCTTTGGCGGCGGTGGTTCGCGGAGAAGAGACCCGAATGCCCCAAGACAAGGAGCAGACCTGCAGTATACGATGACTATTTCCTTTGAGGAAGCAGCTTTCGGGAAAGAAACTGACATTGAAATTCCGCGCGAGGAAACCTGTGAAACTTGCCACGGTACAGGGGCAAAGCCAGGTACAAAACCTGAGACCTGTAAGCATTGCCATGGTACAGGACAAGTAAGTGTTGAGCAGAACACACCATTCGGAAGGATTGTAAATCGCCGTACCTGCCATTATTGCAATGGTACAGGAAAAGAAATAAAACATAAATGTTCAACCTGTGGTGGCAGTGGGAAAGTGAAGAAACGAAAAAAAATTCATGTAAAGATTCCTGCAGGTATTGACGATGGTCAGCAATTAAGAATGGCCGGACAAGGCGAAGCGGGTTTAAATGGCGGGCCTTCCGGAGATCTTTATATTGTCTTCCATGTTCGTCAACATGAATTTTTTGAACGTGACGGTGACGATATTTATTGTGAGATGCCAATCACGTTTGTACAGGCATCTTTAGGTGATGAAATTGAAGTCCCAACCTTGCATGGTAAAGTTAAATTAAAAATCCCTGCCGGTACACAAACAGGGACTAAATTCCGTCTAAGAGGAAAAGGAGTGCCAAACGTTCGCGGATATGGGGTTGGCGATCAGCATATCCAAGTGCGGATTATTACCCCAACAAAACTGACTGATAAGCAAAAGCAACTGTTGCGTGACTTTGCTGAAATTAGCGGTTCTGCACCAATAGGTGAACAGGAAGAAAGCTTTTTTTCAAAAGTAAAACGGGCCTTTAAAGGCGAGTAATGATTGGAGTTGGTAGAATGAAATGGTCTGAAATCAGTATCCATACAACAAACGAAGCGGTTGAACCTATTTCTAATATCCTGCACGAGGCAGGTGCGAGCGGTGTAGTAATTGAAGATCCATTTGAATTAACAAAAGAACGGGAAGATCAATTCGGGGAAATCTACCAACTCAATCCAGATGACTATCCAGAAGAAGGCGTTATTATTAAAGCATATCTTCCGGTTAATAGTTTTTTAGGGGAAACAGTCGATGCAATTAAAGAAGCTATTAATAATTTAATTATTTACAATATTGATATTGGACATAATAAAGTAACAATCAGTGAAGTAAATGAAGAAGAATGGGCAACAGCTTGGAAAAAATACTATAATCCAGTGAAAATTTCAAAAAAATTTACGATTGTGCCGACATGGGAAATTTACCAACCCGTTAGCAGCGATGAATTAATTATCGAGCTTGATCCTGGAATGGCTTTTGGAACGGGCACACATCCAACAACAGTGATGTGTATTCAAGCGTTAGAAAGAACAGTCCGTCCCGGTGATCGGGTTATTGATGTCGGTACTGGATCTGGAGTATTAAGTATTGCGGCTGCGATGTTAGGGGCGGAGGATGTTCGAGCTTTTGATCTTGATGAAGTTGCTGTAACCCAAGCCAGATTAAATTGTAAATTAAATAAAGTAAACCAGTTAGTCACCGTTAATCAAAATAACCTGCTTGACGGTGTAGAAGAGCATAGTGCTGATGCCATTGTTGCAAATATTCTCGCTGAAGTCATTATCAGATTTACAGATGATGCAGCGAGAGTAATAAAGCCGGGAGGGATTTTTATTGCTTCTGGAATTATCCAGCAGAAAAAAGACCAGGTAAAAGCAGCGTTGAACGCGTCTGACTTCGACATTGTCGAAACAATCTTGATGGAAGACTGGGTGGCCATCATCGCTAAAAAGAAATAGCATCTTCAAAACGGGGTCCTCTTTAGGGCCCCTTGGTTTATTTAGTCACCCACATATCTTCCTTTGCAGTCATTTTTTTAGTAAAATTAAGAGTAAAACGTTTTAGAGAGGGTGTAAAGTGTGCAACGCTACTTTGTTCATCAGCGTGCAAATGATGGCCGTTTTGTTATAGCTGGAGATGATTACTACCATATTGTTAAGGTAATGAGGATGCAAATTAACGATTCCATCATTTGTGTAGATATAGAGGGAAAGCAGGCTCTTTGTAAGCTTGCAGAAATTACCGATGAAAGTGTTGTTGCAGACGTTGTACAATGGAAAGATGAGGACACAGAGCTACCTATTTCCGTTACGATAGCGAGCGGACTTCCCAAAGGGGACAAGCTTGAATGGATAATCCAAAAAGGAACAGAGTTAGGGGCTCATAGATTTATGCCTTTTTCAGCTGCCAGGTCCATCGTTAAGTGGGATGAGAAAAAAGCAGCAAAAAGACTTGATAGATGGCAAAAAATTGCCAAAGAAGCCGCTGAGCAATCGCACAGATCAATAGTGCCGGAAATAACAGGCCCTCTAAGTTTAGAGGCCATGCTAGTAAAAAGCAAAGAATATCATTATAAATTAGCAGCGTATGAAGAAGAAAGCAGGAGCGGTGAAACAGCTAATTTTGCTTCCGTTTTAAGCCAGATAAAATCAGGAGATTCACTCCTTCTAGTCTTCGGTCCTGAAGGAGGAATTGCTGATAAAGAGGTTGAGCTGCTGAAAAATCATGGATTTATCCTCTGTGGTTTAGGTCCGCGAATACTTAGAACTGAAACGGCCCCACTATATACATTGGCGGCCATTTCCTATCATTTTGAATTACTGAGGTGAGTTTATAATGCCAACAGTCGCATTCCATACACTTGGTTGTAAAGTTAACCATTATGAAACAGAGGCAATCTGGCAATTATTCAAGCAGCAAGGTTACGAACGGGTCGACTTTGAAGCGATTTCCGATGTGTATGTGATTAATACATGTACCGTGACAAATACGGGTGACAAAAAGAGCCGTCAAGTGATTAGACGGGCTGTGAGAAAAAATCCTGATGCGGTTATCTGTGTAACAGGTTGTTATGCCCAGACTTCTCCAGCAGAAATTATGGCAATTCCTGGTGTCGACATTGTTGTAGGAACACAGGATCGGATAAAAATGCTTGATTTTATTGAGCAATTTAAAAATGAACGTCAGCCAATTAATGGGGTAGGCAACATCATGAAGAACCGGGTTTACGAGGAACTGGATGTTCCCGCATTTACCGATCGAACACGTGCTTCATTAAAGATTCAAGAGGGCTGTAATAATTTCTGTACTTTTTGCATTATTCCATGGGCCCGCGGGTTGATGAGATCTCGTGATCCAAAGGAAGTAATTCATCAAGCGCAGCAACTAGTTAACGCAGGCTATAAAGAAATCGTCTTAACGGGGATTCATACCGGCGGTTACGGTGAAGATATGAAGGATTATAATTTAGCAATGCTGCTTCGTGATCTGGAACAAGAAGTAAAGGGACTTGAGCGCTTACGCATTTCCTCAATTGAAGCAAGCCAAATTAGTGATGAAGTTATCGATGTGATTAAGCACTCTAAATTGGTTGTCCGCCATTTGCATATTCCAATTCAGTCCGGTTCTAATACGGTCCTGAAGCGGATGCGTCGTAAATATACGATGGAATTTTTTGCTGAGCGGCTTGAGCGATTAAAGGAAGTGCTTCCGGGACTTGCGGTAACATCTGATGTGATTGTTGGTTTTCCTGGAGAAACAGAAGAGGAATTTATGGAAACATATAATTTCATTAAAGCTCATAAGTTTTCTGAACTTCACGTTTTCCCTTATTCCAAGCGGACAGGTACCCCTGCTGCTAGAATGGAAGATCAAATCGATGAAGAAGTAAAAAATGATCGGGTTCACCGCTTAATAACGCTTTCAGATCAACTGGCTAAGGAATATGCCTCCCAATTCGAAGGTGAAGTTCTCGAGGTTATCCCAGAAGAGAAGTATAAAGAAGACCCAGAGTCAGGCCTATATGAAGGCTATACTGATAACTATATGAAGGTTGTCTTCCCTGCCTCAGAGGATCTGATTGGAAAATTAGTAAAGGTAAAAATTACGAGAGCTGGATATCCCTACAATGAAGGGCAGTTCGTCAAGATTGTTGAGGATCATCAAACGGTAAAAGAGGCCGTTTTTACTCAAGAAGAAGCAGCAATGTAAGCTAGAGCGTCTCCCATTCTAAAGGGGGGCGCTCTTAATATATTCGTGCATTTCACTCAAGAAGTCGGCGGTGTAACATGTAGAATCGTAAAATTTACAATTACACTTGTTAAGATATACGATTTTCAGTTGACCTTGCCCCGAGGTTATATTATAATTGCAAGGTACATGGATTGATGTTAGTGTGTTGTGTTTCGGAGGGAGGGAAAGAGAATGTCTAAAACCGTCGTTCGTAAAAACGAATCGCTTGAAGATGCTCTTCGTCGCTTCAAACGTTCTGTATCAAAAACTGGTACTTTGCAAGAGGCAAGAAAGCGCGAATTTTATGAAAAGCCAAGTGTAAGACGTAAGAAAAAATCAGAAGCAGCTAGAAAACGTAAGTATTAAGAGGGTGTATTAAATGAGTCTTCTTGAGCGTTTAAATAATGACATGAAACAAGCGATGAAAAACAAAGAAAAAGAAAAGCTCTCAGTCATTCGAATGGTGAAAGCCTCCTTACAAAATGAAGCCATTAAGCTTGGTGTAAAGGAATTACCTGAAGATCAAGAGCTTACGGTCCTTTCTCGCGAACTAAAACAACGCAAAGACTCCCTCCATGAGTTTGATAAAGCAGGTCGTGAAGATCTGGTTGAAAAAATGCGTACCGAAATTGCTATTGTCGAATTGTATATGCCAAAACAGCTTTCTGAAGAAGAATTAGCTGAAATTGTCAAGCAAACGATACAAGAGGTCGGTGCGAAATCAAAAGCAGAAATGGGAAAAGTGATGTCTGCAATTATGCCTAAAGTTAAAGGGAAAGCAGACGGTTCACTTGTTAATAAATTTGTACAACAACACCTTTCATAGTATTCTGACATAAAAACCACAGGAATTTTTCCTGTGGTTTTTTAATAATGAAAAATAATGTAAATATCATATTATAGCCTGAAAAATAGGTAAATGAAAACGAAAAAAATGTGCTAGAACGCCTTTTTACTTCATAAATATGAGGTGAAAGGGGGTTCTTTTTTTTATGGCAAAAAAATGGGGCAGGCGGATTCGCAGCTGGATAACAAAAAATATGGATCTACCTCAAGATGTCATGATGGATTTACCTCGTGTAACGATGATAGGTCAAATTCATATTTATATTGAGAACCATCGTGGCTTGCTGGCTTTCACTGATAAAGAACTCCGATTACTGTTAAAACAAGGACAATTATTGATTAAAGGAAAATCATTTGTAATAAAAACAATTTTACCGGAAGAAATCTTATTAGAGGGAAAAATTGATCAAGTCATTTATATCAATGAGAACCCAGGAGGAACAAAATGAAGAACCAATGGATCATCTATTTAGTTGGCAATGTAACGGTTAAAGTTTCCGGCAGGGGAATGGAGCGATTCCTCAATGTTCTTATACGTCAGGGAATTCAAATTTGGAATGTAAAACGTCATGGTACGAATACGATTACTTTTAAAATTATGCTGCAAGATGCGTTGAAAATCAGGCATTTAGCTAGAAATAGCGAGTGCCGTATTTCTTTTTTGCGAAGAAATGGAGTACCGTTTTTACTTAAGAGATTGTATAAAAACAGCGGTTTTTTACTGGGCTCAGGATTATTTTTGGTTATTGTCTTTCTCCTCTCAAATATTATTTGGGGGATTGAGATAAAGGGGGCAAAACCCGCAACGGAATATCAAATCCGTCAAGAATTGGACAAGATGGGCGTGAAAATTGGCAAGTTGCAATTTTCAATTGATAATGCTGAGGGGATTCAGCGAAAATTAACCAATAATATTGAGGCGCTGACATGGGTAGGTGTGGAATTAAAAGGGACAACCTATCATTTGCAAGTAGTAGAAAAGAACGAACCAGAACGGCCGCAAAAATTATCCCCCCGTAACTTGGTAGCGAAAAAGAAAGCAATCATTGTTAGGATGGATATTGATGATGGGCAAAAGAAGGTAGATGTAAATGATTATGTTGAGCCTGGCCAATTACTCGTATCCGGTGAAATCGGAAAAGAAGGTGAGGAGTCACGACTTGTTGCAGCTAAAGGCGAGGTGTGGGGAGAAATATGGTATAAAAGTCATGTGGAATTACCTCTGAAGACGAAATTTCATGTGTATAATGGCAAGGAAAAACGGAAGTATTCACTTTTGGCAGGTAAGTTCGAGGTCCCTGTTTGGGGCTTCGGCAGCCATGAATATAATGATTATAAAACAGAAAAAAATACTCATAAGCTCCATTTTTTAAAGTGGGAACTGCCGATTTCTTTTGTCGATCGAACCATTCGAGAACGAGAGACGGTTATTAGAACGTACACGAATAAAGAGGCAGAAGAAAATGCAGTGGAACAGGCAAAAAAGGACATAAAAAAGCTAGTGGATGAGGAAGCTATTTTTAAAGATGAAAAAATTTTACACAAAGATATAAAAAATGGTAAAGTTATACTGGATATTCATTTTAAAATAATTGAAAACATTGCAATCGGCCAGCCGATTACCAAGGAGATTCATGAATGACGGAAAAGAAAACAACAATTAATATGCAGCTTGAAAATCCAGAAGAAGCAGTAACTTTGCTTGGAAACTCGGATCAAAATGTAAAAATCATTGAGCAGGAATTGGGTGTTTCAATTGTAACTAGAGGCGAATCAATTTTCTTATCGGGCGAAGAACAAAGGGTTATCCTTGCTAGTAAAGTACTTGATAAGCTGATGCAAGTTATTCGCAAAGGAATTACCATCAGCCAAAGAGATGTTCTGTACGCGGTGCAAATGGCGCAAAAAGGGACACTTGATTATTTTGTTCATTTATATGAAGAGGAAATAGGTAAAAACATAAAGGGAAAAACGATTCGCATCAAGACACTCGGTCAACGACAATATGTTATGGCCATCAAAAAAAATGACCTTGTGTTTGGAATCGGACCTGCTGGAACGGGTAAAACTTACCTTGCGGTGGTGATGGCTGTTAACGCCTTAAAAAATGGCCAGGTGAATAAAATTATTTTAACGCGCCCAGCTGTCGAGGCCGGAGAAAGTCTTGGATTTTTACCAGGTGATTTAAAAGAAAAGGTAGATCCTTATTTACGCCCCTTATATGATGCTTTGCATGATGTCTTGGGGGTTGAACATACACAGCGGTTGATTGAACGAGGTACAATTGAAATTGCTCCGCTTGCCTACATGAGGGGGCGTACATTGGATGATGCATTCGTTATTTTGGATGAAGCTCAGAATACGACAAATAAGCAGATGAAGATGTTTTTAACCCGGCTTGGCTTTGGCTCGAAAATGGTCATTACTGGGGATCAAACACAAATTGATTTGCCAAAAGGGGCAAAATCTGGTTTGATTGAGGCAGAGGAAATCTTGCAGAATGTTAAAGGAGTTTCCTTTGTATTCATGGAACAAAGTGATGTAGTCCGCCATCCTCTGGTAGCAAGAATTATTGAGGCATACGGAAATGTAGTAGGGTAACTAAATAATGAAATAAGAAGGATTTACCTGGTATTTCAACCGGTAATCCTTTTTTTATGTGTAAGAGGGTGAAACTTCTTGAAAAAACTGTTATCATTTTACATAAAGTAAGCTCTCACTCTATATGGATACAAGATTGAATGGCCGTGGTTGGAGGGATATAGTTGGAAAAACTACAGCAATACTTTGTACGGATAAGAAAGCTGCTTGATCTTTCGTTTTTTCGGGTACTATTTTTTCTGATTCTCGGGATTGTCCTTTATGCAGCAATGTTTAATAATGTGAAACCAGAAAAGTTAAATGTGAATTTGTTTTCAATAGCCGAAAAAACCATACGCTCACCGGGAACTGTTGAGGACAAGAAAAGTACCGAAATCAAACGCAAGGAAGCTCGTGACCAAGTTCAGGATGTTTATGCCGTAAAGAAGGAGTATACGCAAAATCGTGTTGATTTAATTACCTCAATTTTTGAAACGGCTCAGGAAGTTAATGATGAAATAGTTGAGCAAGTTAATAACAACAAGGAAGATAACCAAAAAGAACCTAGTACTGCTGAAAAAATAGACAAGCTCAAAGGAAAATTAACATCAACAGTAAATAAAGACCTAACTAACCAAGTATTCACTGCATTAGTTCAGGCAAGCAATGAAGAGTTAGCCATTGCGAAGGACCTAACGGTAACGGCCATTAATAATGTTATGACAAAGAGAATCTCAGCCGATGAAGTGGAAAATGCAAAGAAACAAGTAGAGGAAGAATTAAAATATTCCACTTTAAATGATAATTTACGGGTGGCTTCCATCACGTTAGGAAGATATGCAGTCATTCAGAATGAATTTTATGACCCAGCTGCTACAGAGGAGCTCAGAAGACAGGCAGCTGAAAGTGTTGAGCCCGTTAAGATTCTACAGGGTCAGATAATTGTTGAGGAAGGTAAACTAATCAATCAGGAAATATATCGCCAACTGAAACTCGTCGGCCTGCTGCAAACTGAACACTCTTATCGGCCGTTTGTTGGTGTAACCGTTTTGATTATGATTATCCTATCAGGAATTTATTATTATTTTTATCAGGCAGCCTCTCATCGGGAAAAAAGACAAACAGATATGCTTTTATTTGGGATTATTTTTGTTCTGTCCATTCTAATTATGAAAATAATTAGTTTACTGCAGCTATTTAATTTTTCTTGGATTGGCTATCTGGTGCCAGCTGCAATGGGAGGAATGCTAATTAAAATTTTAATTGATGAAAAACTTGCTGTCCTTTTTTCGATTATTTTAGCGGTATGTGGGAGTATATTATTTAATGAAGGAGTAGCTGGAACAGTAAATTTTACTGAGGGAATCTATATCCTGTTTAGTGCCTTAGCAGGAGTGCTTTTTCTCAATAGACAGAACCAAAGACTTAAGATACTGCAAGCGGGGTCATTTTCAGCTGTTGTAAATCTTTTAACGATTGTTGCCTTGGTTTATTTGCCTAATGGACAATTTACAGGAATTGAATTTGGTTACTTCTTCATCACTGCCATTGTATCAGGTGTTGGTTCTGCAGTATTGACGATTGGATTATTGCCATTCTTGGAGGCAAGTTTCGGGATTCTTTCAACGATTCGACTAATTGAACTGTCAAACCCTAATCATCCGCTATTACGAAAGATTCTTATGGAAGCACCAGGTACATATCATCATAGCGTAATGGTTGCAAATTTAGCAGAATCGGCGTGTGAAGCGATTGGAGCAAATGGGCTCTTGGCACGCGTTGGAAGCTATTATCATGATATTGGAAAAACGCGGCGGCCGAATTTCTTTATTGAAAATCAAATGAATCGTGATAATCCACATGACCGTTTGCCACCTGATAAAAGCGCCAGTATTATAATTGCCCATGTAACCGATGGCGCGCAGATCCTAAAGAGGCACCATCTGCCAAAGGAAATTATCGATATTGCCGAGCAGCATCACGGGACAACATTGTTAAAGTTCTTTTATTATAAGGCAATGCAGGAGGATCCGGAGATTGAGGAAAAGGCATTTCGCTACCCAGGACCAAAAGCACAATCCAAAGAGTCAGCAGTAGTTGGCATTGCTGATAGTGTTGAAGCGGCAGTTCGCTCTTTGTCACAGCCCACACCTGAAACTATCGAAGACCTTGTGAAAAAAATTGTGACTGATCGGCTGCAGGATGGGCAGCTGAATGAATGTGACTTGACGCTAAAAGAATTAGAAATCATTATCCATGCGCTATGTGAGACATTAAGCGGGATATTCCATTCAAGAATTGAATATCCAGAAATAATAAAGAAGGTGAAGCAAGCATGACATTACTGATTGATAGTATAGATGAAACAGAAGAATTAGCTGACCAGCAAATGCTGGAAATTGAGCGGCTGTTACATTTTGCAGCAGAAAAAATGAAAATTAAAGAACATAGTGAGGTTTCACTTACATTTGTAAGCAACGAAAAGATTCAAGAAATAAACCGGGAATATCGTGACAAAGATACACCTACTGATGTCATTTCATTTGCATTAGAGGAACTCGGTGAAGGGGAGATTGAATTAGTAGGTGCAGACTTGCCGCGTATTTTGGGTGATATTATTATCTCGGTACCAAAAGCAAAGGCACAGGCGGAGGAATATGGCCATTCGTTTATCCGCGAGTTAGGTTTCCTCAGTGTTCATGGTTTTCTTCATCTGCTTGGTTATGATCATATGACAGAAGCAGATGAAAAAGAAATGTTTACATTGCAAAAGGAAATTCTAGACGAATATGGACTTACACGATAAACGAATCAAAAAACACCCGCTTTACTGTTCATTTTTCTTTGCCTTCAGAGGAATTTGGAGCGCTCTACTTCAAGAAAGGAATATGCGGATTCATGGAGCTTGTGCCATTATTATTCTTTTGGCCTCATTTTATTTCTCAATAGAAAAAATGGAATGGCTGTTCATTGTGTTTGCGATAGCTGGGATGTTTTCTCTCGAGTTAATCAATAGTGCGTTGGAGCGTGTTGTTGATCTAGTTAGTCCTACATATCATCCGCTAGCAAAACAGGCGAAAGATATGGCGGCTGGTGCTGTACTCATTTTTGCATTGATTACTATTGTTATTGGACTAACTATATTTTTGCCCTATGTGCTTGTGGTTTTTAAATAGGACAGAACAAAACAAATTTATGAACAAAATTAGATTTTTGTGAAAATTCTAATTTTATCATTACTTTTTTGCTACAAGTAATGATTTTTTTCGATTTTTCATGTAAAATAAAAGAACAGTAGCAATTCTGCTGGAAGGGAAGAAATAAGTGAAAACAGAGCATTTGAAACAAGCAGCAAAAGATACGCTAATAAATTATGTTAATACTCTTATAGGTTTATCTGGTGCTTTTTCGTTGGAGGATTTACATGCAAAATAATTCAAATAATAATGCAGCTTATAAATCGGGGTTTATTTCTATTATCGGCAGACCAAATGTAGGAAAATCGACATTTCTTAATCGAGTTATTGGCCAAAAGATTGCGATTATGAGTGATAAACCGCAAACAACACGTAATAAGGTTCAGGGTGTTCTGACTCAAGAATCTGCTCAAATGATATTTATTGATACGCCAGGGATTCATAAACCAAAGCATAAATTAGGCGATTTTATGATGAAAGTCGCTCAGAATACCCTAAAAGAAGTGGATTTAATCCTTTTTATGGTAAATGCCGAAGAAGGATTTGGCCGTGGGGAAGAATATATTATTGAAAAATTTCACAGTATCACGACACCAATTTTTCTGATCATTAACAAAATTGATAAAGTCCACCCAGACGATTTATTACAGATTATAGAAACATACAAAGAAAAATACGCCTTTAAGGAAATTGTTCCAATTTCAGCCTTACAGGGTAATAATGTCGACCGATTGCTTAATCAAATTCAAACCTATTTACCTGAAGGACCGCAATATTATCCCGCTGACCAGGTAACGGATCATCCAGAAAGATTTATTATTGCTGAGTTGATAAGAGAAAAAGCCCTTCACTTGACAAGAGAGGAAATTCCGCATTCCTTAGCCGTTGTAATTGATAAAATTGAACGTCAACAAGGAAAAGAAATCATTCATGTTATGGCGACTATCATTGTTGAACGTGATTCACAAAAAGGAATTATCATTGGAAAAAAAGGCGGCATGTTAAAGGAAATCGGCAAGCGCGCCCGTGGAGACATCGAGAATTTGCTTGGGTCCAAGGTTTTTCTTGAGCTTTGGGTTAAGGTACAAAAAGATTGGCGAAATAAAATTTCGCAGCTTCGTGAGTATGGATTTAACGAGGATGAATACTAGGCAATCCTTAACTAAACTATTATCGCAGATTTAAGAATATGCATGGACAACATTAACAATTTTTTCGTCTCATGATTTTTGTGCTGGCGGGCTATGATAATTGTAAAGGTTAGGACCTGAATTTAAGCTAGTCTATAAATTGAAAGGTGGGGTTTTCGTGTTGGACTTAACGTGGAGAGTATTTACCCAAACAGGTAATATTGACACATATCTCCTTTTTAAAGAGATTGAGAAGGATAACCAAGAAATACCCGGGAATTCGAATGAAGAACTAGCACAAATTGATTTTCCTACTATCTAAAGCTGGCTGCACATTTCTGGATGGTGACCACTATGCTTCAGAAATGCGAAGGCGTTGTCATAAGAACGACTGATTATGGTGAAACTAATAAAATCGTTACCTTGTTTACTAGGGAATGGGGGAAAATCGGTGTAATGGCTAGAGGAGCAAAAAAGCCCAATAGCCGGCTTTCCTCTATCACCCAAATTTTTACATATGGATATTTTCTCATTCAAAAAGGAACGGGCTTAAGCGGTCTCCAACAAGGAGAAATCATTACCCCTTTTCGATCCATTGCTGAAGATATTTTTTTGACTGCCTATGCAAGCTTTATTATTGAATTAACGGATAAATGTACAGATGAAAAAAAGCCAAATCCGTATCATTTTGAACTGTTATACCAAACTCTTCATTTAATGAATGAAGGGTATGATCCAGATATTCTGATGTATATTTATGAAATGAAAATGTTAAATGTCATTGGATTATATCCGGTACTGAATCAATGTTCCGTTTGCGGTGAAGCATCCGGACGTTTTTCGTTTTCGATTCGTGAAGGCGGGTTTATTTGTCATCGTTGTTTGGAAAAAGACCCGTATCATTTTAAAATTTCAGCAGCAACGGTTAAATTGCTGCGGCTATTTTATTATTTTGATTTATCTCGTTTAGGCAGTATTTCTGTGAAGGATACAACAAAAAAAGAGCTGAAAATGGTAATTTCCGCTTATTATGAAGAATATTCAGGGCTGCGGCTTAAATCAAAGAAATTTCTCGATTCAATTGCCCAAATGCGAAATCTTTTATAGCAGCAGTTGACAATCATTCCTATTTTGGTTATATTTTCATTAAATTAATAAATTGCGTTGACGGAAAATAGTACTTAGAAGGTATCTATAAAAGCGAACCTAGGACGGTGTAAGCTAGGGTATAGAGCACTAAGGAAGGCATTCTTGAGCAATTGTCTTGGACACTAGTAAAGTGGCTGCTCACTTTTGGCAGCAAATAGGGTGGAACCGCGGGTTACTCTCGTCCCTATGCTTCATGCATAAGGATGGGAGTTTTTTATTTGCAAAAAATTAAAAAGGAGTTTTGAACAATGAATGTAACAATGGAACAAATCGTTGCTCACGCAAAGCATAGAGGATTTATTTTTCCTGGTTCAGAAATATATGGAGGACTGGCAAATACCTGGGATTATGGCCCATTAGGAGTTGAATTTAAAAATAATATTAAAAAAGCATGGTGGAAAAAGTTTGTGCAACAATCACCATATAATGTTGGACTAGATGCAAGTATCTTAATGAATCCACGTACATGGGAAGCATCAGGTCATATCGGTAACTTCAATGATCCGATGATCGACTGTAAGAATTGTAAAGCACGTCACCGTGCCGATAAATTAATTGAAAATGCTCTTGAAGAAAAAGGAATTGAAATGGTTGTAGACGGCCTTCCGTTTACAAAGATGGAAGAATTAATTAAAGAACATAATATTGCTTGCCCTGACTGTGGCAGTCATGATTTTACCGGTATTCGCCAATTTAATTTAATGTTTAAAACATTTCAAGGTGTTACTGAAACAAGTACAAATGAAATTTTCCTTCGACCAGAAACAGCTCAAGGTATTTTTGTAAACTTCAAAAATGTTCAAAGAACGATGAGAAAGAAACTACCTTTTGGTATTGCGCAAATTGGCAAAAGTTTTCGAAATGAAATCACGCCTGGTAACTTTACCTTCCGGACTCGAGAGTTTGAACAAATGGAGTTAGAATTCTTCTGTAAACCTGGGGAAGAACTAAAGTGGTTTGATTTTTGGAAACAGTATGCTGAAAACTGGCTGTTATCCTTAGGTCTTAAGCAAGAAAATTTAAGGCTACGTGACCATTCAGAAGAAGAGTTGTCACATTATAGTAATGCCACTACTGATTTTGAGTATAAATTTCCATTTGGCTGGGGTGAGCTTTGGGGTGTTGCTTCACGCACCGATTATGACTTGAAACAGCATATGGAATATTCTGGCGAGGATTTTCAATACCATGACCAAGAGACTAATGAAAAATACATTCCTTATTGTATCGAACCGTCATTAGGGGCTGACAGGGTGGCCTTAGCCTTTTTAATTGATGCCTATGAGGAAGAACAATTGGAAGATGGGACTTCGAGAACGGTCATGCATTTCCACCCCGCACTTGCACCGTTTAAGGCCGCAGTATTGCCGTTATCCAAGAAACTTTCCGAAGGTGCCAGGGAAGTATATGCTACACTTGCAGAGCACTTTAATGTGGATTTCGATGAAGCAGGTTCGATTGGAAAGCGATATCGCCG
Source organism: Bacillus rubiinfantis (assembly GCA_000752035.1). Classification (GTDB taxonomy): domain Bacteria; phylum Bacillota; class Bacilli; order Bacillales; family Cytobacillaceae; genus Neobacillus; species Neobacillus rubiinfantis. The sequence goes on from CCFE01000018.1 coordinate 380,647, forward strand.
CCATGATGAAATAGGTACTCCTTTCTGTATTACATTTGACTTTGATTCAGTTGAAGACGGGATGGTAACAGTACGAGACCGTGATACTATGGAACAAACAAGACTTTCAATTACAGAGCTAGTCAGCTTTCTTCAGGAAAAAATTACTTTTTAATTTATTAACTGCCAATGGGTCATTTTATGGGTGGTGAGAACAATAGAACTTACAAAGCGTCAGGAGCAAATCTTGCAAATCGTCAAAGATAATGGTCCGATAACGGGAGAACATATCGCTGAGCAGCTAAATTTAACTAGAGCAACGCTTCGGCCTGATCTTGCGATTCTAACAATGGCTGGTTTTCTGGATGCCAGACCGCGAGTAGGTTATTTTTACACGGGAAAGTCGGGTACACAATTACTGACAGAAAATCTTCAGAAAATATATGTCAAGGAATATCAATCAATTCCGGTTGTTATTAATGAAAATGTATCCGTCTATGATGCGATTTGCTCAATGTTTCTGGAAGATGTGGGGACATTGTTCGTTGTGGACAAAAGCTCGCAATTGGTCGGAGTATTGTCGCGAAAGGATTTATTAAGAGCTAGTATTGGCAAACAGGAGCTAACAACCCTTCCCGTTCATATCATCATGACAAGAATGCCGAATGTTACAATGTGTGAACGGGATGACCTCTTAATTGATGTGGCAAAAAAACTGATTGAAAAACAAATCGATGCCGTACCTGTAGTGAAAAAAACAGAGCGTGGCTATGAAGTAATCGGAAGAATAACAAAAACAAATATCACAAAGGCATTTGTTGCCTTAGGAGAAGAATAAGCAATTCAGGTGCCGGAGGAGATGAAAAAATGAGTTCACCAATTATTTATGTCGTATCTGACTCCGTAGGAGAGACGGCAGAATTAGTGACCAAGGCCGCAATTAGTCAATTTAATGGCTCCGGGATGGTGTTAAAACGATTTCCTTATGTTGAAGATATTGAACATGTCGATGAAGTTTTATCACTTGTTCTCTTAGACAAAGCGATGATTGCCTACACCCTAGTTAAGCCAGAAATTCGCTCATATATGAAGGAACAGGCGAAAAAGGAAGGGATAACGGCTGTTGATCTTATCGGTCCAATTATTGATGAAATTCAGGCCTTCAGTGGGAAAACGCCCTTATATGAGCCAGGTCTTGTTCGTAAGCTTGATGAGGATTATTTTAAAAAAATTGAGGCGATTGAATTTGCAGTCAAATATGATGATGGCAGAGACCCGCGAGGCATTTTAAAGGCTGATATTGTCTTAATTGGTGTATCAAGAACGTCAAAAACACCATTGTCCCAATACTTGGCACATAAAAGGCTAAAGGTTGCTAACGTCCCGCTCGTTCCAGAAGTCGATCCGCCTGAAGAACTTTTTCTTGTCCCAAAAGAAAAATGTTTTGGTTTGAAAATCAGTCCAGAAAAATTAAATCATATTAGAAAAGAAAGACTCATTTCATTAGGCTTGAATGATCAAGCAAGCTATGCAAATATTGAGCGGATAAAAGAAGAACTAGATTTTTTTGACCAGTTAGTAAATAAAATTAAGTGCCCGGTTATTGAAGTAACAAATAAAGCAGTTGAGGAAACTGCGAATTTAATCCTGAATTATATCTATAAAGGAACTTCTTAACACATAGTCTTATGATTATGTGTTTTTATTTTGTAAAAAGTTATGGCAATATGATAATAAATATACTATAATAAAAAATTGTGATAAAAATGAATCTTTTAGGTTTAGACTTGCATGTGAAGGAATAAACTATTTACTGTTAGATGTCAAGTGGGAGAGTTGTCCAGTTTTAAAAAAAATTCGACACAAATCCTGTTTTGCGGATTTGAATCATGTCTAATTTATTCAAAACAATGCGTAATGAATGCCAATTATTATGATGGATTTTCTTAGACAAAATAAACTAGTAAAGAAGGAATATGCGGAGTAATGTAGAATAAATAAAAATATGAAAAAGAATCCGACGATTTATGTCGATGCAGTAGTGTGTCAGTTAGAACAGAAATTGTCGAAAATGCATCTGCAAATGGTGTTAATGTTTTATTTGTAGCATCTTACAATCACTTTTTTATTACAGATGAGATTACATACACCAGTGGAAATATGTTGATTCCAGGAAGGAGGCCGCAGACCGTATATGATTCTCGATGGGATTAACTAAAATTTTGTCGAAATTTGAAGGAAATTAATTGGTGTGTGGCGAATATATGTAGCAAACAAAATGGAGTTGTTCTCATGGCAGATCGTATTGCCGAAGAAAAAATTGACCAAATTCGTCAAGCTGTTGATATTGTTGAAATAATCAGCGATTATGTCCAATTAAAAAAGCAAGGGCGGAATTACTTCGGATTATGTCCTTTCCATGGGGAGAATACCCCATCCTTTTCAGTGTCACCTGATAAACAAATTTTTCATTGCTTTGGCTGTAATGCTGGTGGAAATGTGTTTTCATTTTTAATGGAACTTGAAGGACTCACATTTCAGGAAGCAGTGCTAAGACTTGCTGATAAAGCTAATATAGAGCTTGAAATAAAAAACGTAAATACCGGTCAGCATGAGTCGAAAGCTTCAAGAGAGAGCCAGGCGATGAAGGAGGCCCATGAACTTTTACGTAAATTTTACCATCATTTGTTGGTAAATACAAAGGAAGGCCAGCATGCCTTGGAATACCTTTTTGAAAGAGGATTTACTCAAGCAGCGATTAATAAATTTCAAATTGGCTATTCTCTTGATTCATGGGATTTTGTCGTGAAGTTTCTTTCAAAACGGAACTTTCCGCCTGAACTGATGGAAAAGGCCGGACTTATTATCAGACGTGAAAGAGATGGTACTTATTTTGACCGCTTTAGAGGTCGAATCATGTTTCCAATATTTGATTCTCATGGGAATACGATTGCTTTTTCCGGCAGATCGCTTGGTCGCGAGGATCCTAAATATTTAAACAGTCCTGAGACAGCAATTTTCCATAAAAGTAAAGTCTTTTATAATTATCATCAGGCTAAGACTAGTATCAAAAAATTGCAGCATGCCGTGTTATTTGAAGGGTTCGCAGATGTCATTGCTGCTGATCGTGCAGGTATAGATAACGGTATTGCTACAATGGGTACCTCTTTGACAAACGATCATATTTCGATATTACGACAAAGTGTTCAGTCAGTAATTATTTGTTATGACTCGGATAATGCTGGAATTGAAGCCGCATTTCGCGCTGGAAAAATGCTCCATGATGAAGCAGGGGTTTCAATCAAGGTAGCGATGATGCCTGATGGTTTAGATCCGGATGAGTATATAAAAAAAAATGGTACCGAAAAATTTCGTCGTGAAGTAATAGATGCCAGTTTAACATGGATGGGATTCAAGTTTGTTTTTTTTCGTAGAGGAAAAAATCTTCAGCTTGAAGGAGATAGGCTCTCTTATATCGAAGAAATAATTAGAGAAATTAGTAAGTTACAGCATGCCGTTGAAAGGGACCATTATTTAAGGCAGCTTTCAGCAGAGTTTTCTCTTTCGTTAGATGCTCTAAAGCAACAGCAAAAACAAGTCTACTTCGCTGAAAAGCGGAAGGGTAGTAAAGGTAAAAGTAAAGGCGAATCTCATGTAAAGCCAGTTATTATATCAAGTACCACAAAAGAATTAAAGCCGGCTTATTATACTGCGGAGAGGCACCTAATTGCCCATATGCTTAAAGATCGCGATCTTGTTTATCGCGTCCAAGACATGCTCTCTGGCAATATGTTAAACGTTGATGAACATCAGGCGATCTTGACTTATTTAATTGAATTTTATGAGGGCCATGCGGAGCCTGATTCAGCAGCATTTTTAACCTATATTCAAGATGACAAGCTTAGAAGAATCGTTGCTACAATTGAAATGCAATCAATAAATGAAGAGTTAACACATCAGGAATTATTAGATTATATCAAACAGGTGTTGAATTACAAAAAAATGTTAAAGATAAAGGAAAAAGAGGAAGAACAAAACGAAGCTGAACGGCAAAAAGATTTCTTAAAAGCCGCTGCCATTGCAAATGAAATTATTCAATTACGAAAATCTTTATAGATGTTATTTTATTGTTTTTGATTTTGGAAGGAGGGTTCCCTATGGCTGCTGAAAAATCAGCTCGGTCACAGGAGGTCGAAAATGAATTGACCTTAGAACAAGTGAAACATCAATTGACAGAAGTAGGAAAAAAGGTCGGCGTTCTTGCCTATGATGATATTGCCGAAAAGATGTCTCATTTTGATTTAGATTCACATCAAATGGATGAATTTTATGAATTCCTTGGTGATCAAGGAATTGAATTAGTTGGTGATGGTGAGGGAGAAGACCCAAGCATTAAGGAACTAGCTAAAGAGGATGAAGATGAATTTGATCTCAATGATCTTAGTGTTCCTCCAGGTGTGAAAATTAACGACCCGGTACGTATGTACCTAAAAGAAATCGGACGCGTAGATTTGCTTTCAGCGGAGGAGGAAATTGAATTAGCTCATCGCATCGAACAGGGTGATGAAGAAGCAAAAAGACGCCTTGCAGAAGCAAACCTTCGACTGGTAGTAAGTATTGCAAAACGTTACGTAGGCCGTGGCATGTTGTTCTTAGATTTAATTCAAGAAGGAAATATGGGCTTAATAAAAGCTGTTGAAAAATTTGATTATCGTAAAGGTTTTAAATTTAGTACGTATGCTACATGGTGGATTCGTCAGGCGATTACGCGTGCAATTGCAGACCAAGCTCGTACAATTCGTATTCCGGTTCATATGGTTGAAACAATTAATAAATTAATTCGTGTCCAACGTCAATTACTTCAGGACCTGGGACGGGAACCAACACCGGAAGAAATTGCAGAGGATATGGATTTAACCCCTGATAAGGTTCGAGAAATCCTAAAGATTGCGCAAGAACCTGTTTCCTTAGAGACACCGATTGGCGAGGAAGATGATTCTCATCTCGGTGATTTCATTGAAGACCAAGATGCCACATCTCCTTCAGAACATGCTGCTTATGAGTTATTAAAGGAACAGCTGGAAGATGTTCTTGATACGCTGACAGACCGCGAGGAAAATGTTCTTCGTCTCCGCTTTGGTCTTGATGATGGCCGTACACGTACTTTGGAAGAAGTAGGAAAAGTGTTTGGCGTTACTCGTGAGCGTATCCGGCAAATAGAAGCAAAGGCATTAAGAAAACTGCGTCACCCAAGTCGCAGCAAACGACTTAAGGATTTCTTAGAATAAAATAGATTGTTTGTAAAGTTTACTTCCATGCGAAGTAAACTTTTTTGTTGTTCCAGTGAACCTAACGATTTTACCTTATAGAGAAAATTCGGCAACGCTTACATATAGGAGAGCCGCTTTTCTTATTATTTTACTGAATTGTCTTTCAGTTTGCAAATCGCTCTAATGACTTTTTTACGGGGAATATTTTTCGATAATTAGAAAAGACACGAATGTCTGTCATAAAAATCAATGTTTTTAAACATATTCACCGTATTAAATACATATATATATTATCGTTATATAAGAATTAATTTCAAAAATTTTTCACATTTTGTTTTTTTAGGATGAATAAATGTAAGGGCATACTCTTGTCTTTAGGGGGGCTGGCATGAACTTTGATTTAACAACTGAACAACTAATGATTAGAAAGCTTGTTCATGAGTTTGCAGAAGAGGAAGTGGCACCTGGTGTAGTGGAACGTGACAGAACAAAACAATTTCCACGGGATATTTTTCAAAAATTAGCTGATATTGGGCTGATGGGATTACCATTTCCTGAAAAATATGGTGGCGCTGGTGCAGACACAATCAGCTTTGCTATTGTTGTCGAGGAATTAAGTAGAGTTTGCGGGTCAACGGGAATTACTTATTCAGCACATATTTCTTTAGGAGGAGCACCGTTAAATTTATTCGGATCCGAAGAGCAAAAGCAAAGATATCTAATTCCGATATGTTTAGGGGAGTCATTAGGAGCATTTGGATTAACTGAGCCTAATGCAGGATCAGATGCCGGTGGGACGAAAACAACGGCTCAATTGAACAATGGTGAATTTGTTATCAATGGAAATAAGTGTTTTATTACTAATGCCAGCTATGCGAAATATATAGCAATTACGGCGATAACAGGGGAAAAGGCTGGGAAAAAGGAAATAAGTGCAATAATTGTTCCCACCAATGCAAAGGGATTCACAGTCCGAAATGATTATGAAAAAATGGGGCTTCATTCCTCTAATACAACAGAACTAATATTAGAAGATGTAAAAGTTCCGCAAGATAACTTATTAGGACAACAAGGTGAAGGATTCAAACAGTTCTTAATTACGCTTGATGGTGGAAGAATCGGTATAGGTGCGATGGCTGTTGGAATTGCTCAAGGAGCCTATGAAAAGGCACTTGCCTATGCAAAACAGCGACAGCAGTTTGGCAAGTCGCTTTCTGCCTTTCAAGCAATTCAGTTTAAGCTAGCTGATATGGCGCTGAAAATTGAATTGGCCCGAAATATGGTGTACAAAGCAGCGTGGTTAAAAGACCAAGGCAGGCCTTTTTCAAAAGAAGCAGCCATGTGTAAGCTGTATGCTTCAGAGATGTGTATGGAGGTTACTAGCCAAGCGGTGCAAATCCATGGCGGTTATGGCTATATGAAAGACTACCATGTTGAAAGAATGATGCGTGATGCAAAATTGCTAGAAATTGGTGAAGGAACTTCTGAAATTCAAAGAATGATTATCTCGCGATCTATAGGTTGTTAGAAAAACAGCATGGAGCAGGAGGCTTTTTATTAATCGCAGCCTCTATTTTTTATTTTTTCAAAGATAATTATAGGAAAAAACATGTTTAGGGCTTTTCCTTATGAGAATTTTCAAGTAAAATAGTAGATGTTTGAAGGGGAGTTTTTAATTTAGATAACATGCATACGTACATAAGGGAGGTTAAATTCATGAAACGAAATCCAGTTGTTCCTTTCATTCTCGTAATGGTCTTTGGAATCGTGTTAATGTTTATATTATCCTTCAAAGGTCTTAGTGACATGAAAGAGGTAGCGAAGGAAAATGGTGAGGGGAAAGGTGCAGAGAAAACAGAAGAAGTAGCAACCAACCCAGAGGATATTTATAAATCCACTTGTATTAGTTGTCACGGTGATCAATACCAAGGTGCAGTTGGTCCTTCGTTGAAAGGCACTGGTCTTTCAAAGGATGAAGTAAAGGATATTCTAGTCAATGGTAAAGGCACAGGCATGCCAGGAGGTCTTTTAAAAGGCGATCAAGTTGATATAATGGCTGAGTGGGTATCAAAACTAAAATAATAGTTTTTAAATTTAGTAAAAAGGTTCTTTACATCCCGTAAAGGACCTTTTTAGCTTTGAAGACTCGCTTCTTACAGGGTTTTTATTTATACTAAAGCTAAAAGAAATAAGTGTGGTGTGTTTGTTGAATAAAGATAAATTATCGGCCCGTTTGGCAGCGGTGGCAAAATATGTCCCTCAAGGCTCTAGAGTAGCTGACATCGGTTCTGATCATGCCTATTTACCCATCTATTTAGCAAAAAATTCAGGGATACCGTTTGCCATTGCCGGTGAGGTTGCTGCTGGTCCATTTCATTCAGCAGAGCAAAATGTATTGGCAGAAGGATTATCCGGCGTAATTTCGGTCCGTATGGGTGATGGCCTTGAGGTGATTAAGCCTAATGAAGTAAACTGCATTACGATTGCCGGTATGGGCGGGACACTCATTGCCAGCATTTTAGAAAAAGGTAAAGAAAAGTTAGGTTCCGTTACTCGTCTGATTTTGCAGCCTAACATTGGTGCAAATTCCATACGGAAGTGGCTATTAAATAATAGCTGGGTGCTTTTGGCAGAGGAGATCCTTGAAGAAGACGGGAAAATTTATGAAATATTAGTCGCGGAGCACGACGGTGAACCATTGAAACCTTACGAGAGCAATCTGGAAGCAGGGTTATTGTTTGGACCGTATCTAGCCCCTGAGCAGAATGAAGTGTTTAAGAAAAAATGGCTAGGTGAAAAGCGAAACTGGCAACGTATATATCAACAGCTTGAACAAGCGGCTCCAACCCCTGAGGTGCTTGAAAAAAAACAGGAATTACTACATAAAATTCAATTGGCAGAGGAGGTAATCGGGAATGAAAACACCTAATGGATATGAAATTATTGGCTTACTAGAGCAGTTTGCTCCGAAAACCCTGGCTATGGAAGGCGACAAAATTGGTTTGCAGATCGGACGGTTAAATAAGAAAGTAACCCGGGTGATGGTTGCCTTAGATGTACTGGAAAATGTCATTGATGAGGCTATTGAAAATGAAGTTCAACTGGTAATTGCTCACCACCCACCGATTTTTCGACCGTTAAAAAATATTCTTACTGATACGGTCCAAGGACGAATAATGGAAAAATTATTAAAACATGAAATTGCTGTTTATGCAGCTCATACAAATTTAGATGTTGCAAAAGGCGGTGTTAACGACTGGCTGGCAAATGCATTAGGCTTGGAAGAAACAGAGGTATTAGTGCCCACATATGAAACGGAATTGAAGAAACTGGTGGTCTTTGTTCCTATGAGTCATGCAAATGAAATACGTCGCGTACTTGGTGAGGCAGGAGCAGGCTTTATTGGCGGTTATAGCCACTGTTCCTTTTCAGCAGAAGGAATAGGCAGATTTATGCCGGGACAGGGTACAAACCCGTTTATTGGGCAAACAGGCCAGCTAGAGGCAGTTGATGAGGTGCGGATTGAAACTGTTGTTCCTGTACCGCTTTTGAGGAAGACAGTATCGCAAATGATGAAAGCTCATCCGTACGAGGAGGTAGCCTATGATATCTATCCACTTGATATCAAAGGGGAACTTCTGGGATTGGGGCGAATTGGTAAGTTACCAGAGATGTCGCTGAAGGAGTTTGCTGAGAAGGTGAAAGCGAACTTGGAAGTGGAAGCTGTTCGTGTTGTAGGTGACTTATCGGCAAGAGTAAAAAAGGTAGCGATTTTAGGCGGAGATGGTAATAAATATTTTCAGCAGGCGAAATTTAAAGGGGCAGATGTCTATGTGACAGGCGATATTTATTACCACACTGCCCATGATGCAATGATGCAAGGTCTTAATATTGTTGATCCTGGTCATAACGTGGAAAAGGTGATGAAACAGGGATTAACAACAACACTTCAAGACATGTGTCGTGAAGCTGGGTATGAGGTAGAGATCCTTCCTTCTCAAGTAAATACAAATCCATTTCAAACTATCTAAAAAACCGGTCTTGAGACCGGTTTTTTAGAATTGCTAGTTTTTCTTGACTTTTGGCAGTATTTTAGAAAGAGGAACACCTTTTTTCCGTTCCCAGGTTGATTCATCCTGTGGATCAAATTGCTCAAGAAACGAAATTACCTCTTTTGTAATCGGCGTTGGAGTGGAAGCCCCAGCCGTAACGGCTACTGTTTGTGCATCTTTAATCCAGTCAATATCTAATTCACTAATATCGGCAATCCGGTAAGCTTTGGTGCCGGCAATCTCTTCAGAGACTTGTGCTAGGCGGTTTGAGTTATTGCTTTTAGGGTCACCAACTACAATCGTAACATCTGCTTTTATTGCTTGTTCTGCAACTGCCTCTTGACGAATTTGCGTGGCGTGGCAGATTTCATTGTATACCTCAACATGGGGATATTTTTCCTTTACCTTTTCCATTGTATCGTGAACGTCCCATTGACTCATGGTTGTTTGATTGGTAACGATAAGTTTGTCATGGTAAAGTTTCAATGCTTCCACATCGCTTGGTTTTTCGACTAGAAAGACCTTCCCCGGTGCTACTCCGAGTGCTCCTTCTGGTTCAGGGTGCCCCTTTTTGCCAATATAAATTGTATAATAGCCTTCCTGTGTCTTTTCATAAATCAAGTCATGAGTTCTTGTTACATCAGGACAAGTGGCGTCAAGAGTGACCAGTCCTCGTTCTTTAGCAAGTTCTCTAACCTCTGGTGAAATACCGTGAGCAGTAAAGATAACAGTCCCTTTATCGACCTTTTCGAGTATTTCTTTACGGTTGGTGCCATCTAGAGTAATAATACCTTCTTCGGCAAAGGCGTCAGTTACATGTTTATTATGGACAATCATTCCCAAAATGTAGATTGGTCTGGGTAAACTTTTATCAAGAGCCGCGTTTCTGGCAATGACCATGGCATCAACAACACCATAGCAATAACCGCGTGGTGAAATTTTAATAACCTGCATATATAGAATCCTCCTAAAAAGGGCATATTTATTTTAATAGACTCTTTAAATATTATATAAAACTAATAGAAATATTACAAAGATACATCTTTCCAGCAAAATTAGGAGAAAAGAAAAGAATGTTAGGATGTCTAACATTCTTTTCATTAAATGTACAATTTTGGGGTAGAAGTGCCTTTCTTTACCTGGGCAGGCTGTGAAGGGGCCGTTTCCGACTTTTGTTTTACTTTAGTTTGCTTTTGGGTATTTTTGTTCGTAACGTTGTTTACTCCTGTATTAGAGCTTTCATCAGTTGCTTTAGTATCAGTACTGTTGTTTTCTTTGTCTTCTTGATCAGGCAGGTCTTTAAAGCCGCGATATAATTTCCATAGGGCAGGGAGATTCCTTACAAGTGGTCCGTACTGTTGAACCATTGGCCCGATGGTTTGGGCTGTCTTGATTATTTGTTGTGTATTATTAAGTAGTTGGGATAAACCTCCTGGAGATGAGAGGGATTGAAGAATTCCCCCACTCGCTGTTTGCCCGACTCCTCCCATCATACCGTTCATACCTTGGAATGGTCCCATCATTCCAGCTGGTCCACCACTTCCTGTGGCCCTTCCGAATAATCTTGATAGCAGGCCTCCCCTACCCATTTGCGGCTGATTTCCACCCATTAATCCGCCAAATGGATTTCTCTGTGGTCCCATCATGGGAGGGCGCGCACTACTAAATGGATTCTGATGAGGAACCATTGGGACTCTCCCGCCAAATGGTCCCTGCCCCATACCTCCCTGCATTGGCATTCTTGGCCCTGGCATCATTGCAAATTGCCTCCTTTATGCTATTTAACCGTTGCTAAGACGAAAATAACCCTTACATAGTCAGATAATACATTATTGTTCCTTATACTAAAGTATGCAGTTGACTATATTTTGTTTTAGGTGTTTTACTTAAGAAACAAAATTCCTTGTTTAAATGGCGCTAAAACGTAAAAGATGATAATGCTAGGAGTACAGGCTGGAGATTTCTCGGGAACTTTACTATAATAATACGATGGATTACACACTAGAGTAACCTTTAAAAAAATATAAAAATGCTTTGTCATAAGGAGTCTACATGAACGAAAACCAATTTAACCAGTTTACATTCCAATCTTTTATTATTGAAGCAATGCAAAAGTTCGGTTTCTATACGCCAACTGAAATTCAAAAACAAATGATCCCGCTTGTGTTAAAGGGAGAAAATGTGATTGGCCAATCGCAAACGGGGACAGGGAAAACCCTAGCTTATGTTTTGCCCATCCTTGAGAAAATTAATCCAGATCGTCAGGAAGTACAGGCAGTCATAACAGCGCCAACAAGAGAACTTGCTTCACAAATTTATCAGCAGATTAGCAAAATAACTGAATTCACACAGCCAAAACAGTCAATTATCACAAAATTATTTATTGGCGGAACTGACAAACAAAGAACGATTGAAAAATTAAAGATTCAGCCGCATATTGTTGTTGGTACTCCGGGGAGAGTTCATGACTTAGTGAATGAACAGGCATTATATATCCACACAGCAAGCACGCTTGTTGTTGATGAGGCTGATATGATGCTTGATATGGGCTTCATTGAAGACGTTGACAGAGTCGCCGCACGAATGCCAGAACAACTGCAAATGCTGGTTTTCTCAGCAACTATACCCGAGAAACTTAAACCTTTCCTAAAAAAATATATGGAAAACCCTGAAATGGTCGTGATTGAGCCGCGGCAAAGAACTGCTGAAAATCTGCATCATTTTCTTTTACCATCAAGGCATCGTGATAAAAAGGAACTTGTTTATGATGCACTTATTAGCTATAATCCTTACTTGGCAATTGTGTTTACCAACACGAAAAAGATGGCTGAGGACTTGGCTGGTTATTTAAATGAAAGAGGTTTAAAAGTTGGCAGGGTCCATGGGGATTTAACTCCGCGTGAACGGAAGAAAATGATGAAGCAGATTCAAGATTTAGAGTACCAGTACATTGTGGCAACCGATTTGGCTTCAAGAGGTATTGACATTGAAGGAGTCAGCCATGTTATAAATTATGAACTGCCATCTGATTTAGATTTTTATATTCATCGTGTAGGCAGAACAGCTCGGGCGGGAAGTACCGGATTTGCGTTAACTATTTTTGATTTAGCAGATGAGGATGCTTTAATTCGCCTAGAGAAAATGGGTATTACCTTTCAGCATGTTGATTTAAAAAAAGGAGAATTCATTGAACTTGAGCATCGAAACCGGCGGAAAACGCGGGTGAAACAGACAGATGAGACTGACATGCTGGCAAAGTCCATAGTAAAAAAGCCTAAAAAGGTTAAACCAGGATATAAAAAGAAAATGCAATCAGAAATGGAAAAAATAAAGAAACGACAGCGGAAGTTAAAGCAGAGAAAGGGATAAAAAACAAAGGGAGAGGAATAGGTATGTTGAAGATAGGTTCACATGTTTCAATGAGTGGCAAGGATATGCTCTTAGCCGCAAGCAAAGAAGCAGCTTCCTATGGTGCAAACACCTTTATGATTTATACAGGGGCACCTCAGAATACACGCAGAAAGAAAATTGAGGACCTTAACATTGAGGCAGGAAGAAAACATATGGAAGAGCAGGGAATAGACGAAATCGTCGTACATGCTCCTTATATCATTAATATTGGTAACACTTCTAATCCTAACACATTTGACCTAGGCGTCCGCTTTCTTCGCTCTGAGATTGAACGGACTGAGGCAATTGGCGCAAAACAAATTGTTCTCCACCCTGGTGCCCATGTTGGCGCCGGGGAAGAGGCTGGAATCAAGAAAATTATTGAAGGCCTCAATGAGGTCTTGACGGGAGATGAACAGCTACAAATTGCTCTCGAAACAATGGCCGGAAAAGGTTCTGAGTGTGGAAAATCATTTGAAGAGTTAGCCATGATTATTGATGGTGTTCATCACAATGACCGTTTATCTGTCTGTTTTGATACATGCCATACCCATGATGCTGGCTACAATATCGTGGAAGACTTTGACGGAGTGTTAGCTGAATTTGACAAGGTTATCGGTATCGACAGGCTTAAGGTACTCCATATCAATGACAGTAAAAATGCTAGGGGAGCAAGGAAGGACCGCCATGAGAATATTGGCTTTGGCCATATTGGCTTTCATGCACTGAACTATATTGTTCATCATCCACAATTAACAGATATCCCTAAAATCTTAGAAACGCCATTTGTTGGCGAAGATAAGAATAATAAAAAGGCGCCATATCAATTTGAAATTGCGATGCTCCGCGAGCAGACTTTCGCTGAAAACCTGCTGACTAAAATTATCGAGAGCTAAAAAAGCTGTGTATTTTCACAGCTTTTTTAGCTCTTTGTCAATTCTTTAAATAATGTATTAACTTCACGGGCAATGTCTGGTCCTGCTGCCTTAGCAATTTCTCTAATAAGCTGGGCACGTTCACGGTCACTAAAAATGTTAATGTTTTTTCCATTTAAGTATTTCGCAATTTTCCTTGCCTGCTCAAGGGTTACGGCAATATTAAATTGTTTACTGTACTTCACTAATTCTTCCGCAGTTATCGTATTGATTTTATGATTAATAATATTTTCAAAAATTTTCATCAATGATCACTCCCCGATGATAATGTATGAAGTTAATAAAGGAGTGTGACAAATGCTAGCGATGTTTTCCTTACTTTACAATCTCACCCGCCTATTGTATACTACATTAAGTTAAATCGGAATGATTCTTAATTTGAAGGTGAGATAGAGAACGATGGATCCAATTATTAAAATAGACCATGTATATTATCGTTATGAAAAGGATATTGTCCTTCATGACATTGATTTAACTATTCCAGAAGGTGCCTTTTTGGCTATTGTCGGACCAAATGGCTCTGGTAAATCAACGTTACTAAAGCTGTTGTTAGGGCTATTAAAGCTCCAGAATGGGAATATATCTTTATTTGGCCAAGACATAAGCAAGTTTAAAGATTGGCAGCAAATTGGTTATGTTTCACAAAAGGCCAATTCTTTTAATACCGGGTTTCCGGCTACCGTCTTTGAGGTTGTCGCTAGCGGGTTAACCAAAAAAATCGGCATGTTTAAATTTTTTCAAAAGGCACATGCAGAGAAGGTAATGTCCGCGTTAGCTTCTGTAGGAATGACGGCATTTAGTAATCGTAATATTGGCGAGCTTTCCGGAGGTCAGCAGCAAAGGGTGTTTATTGCCCGTGCTCTTGTGAGTGACCCAAGAGTGCTCATTTTAGATGAACCAACGGTTGGTGTCGATGCTGAAAACGTCAATTCCTTTTATCAAATGTTAAATGAATTAAACAAAAAGGCAGGTATTACGCTTTTACTCGTTACCCATGATATTGGCACGATTTCTGAGAAGGTTTCTCATGTCGCCTGTTTAAATAAAAAATTGTATTTTCATGGTGATATAAACGAGTTTGAACAGATGAGAATGGAAGAGATGTCAAAATTCTATGGTCATGATGTTCAGCTTATTTCCCATCAACATGAGCACGGAGGAGTCCTTTCATGATCCAAAGCATCTTTCACTATGAATTTTTACAAAACGCCTTTCTAACGGGAATCATGATCGGCTTTCTTGCTCCGTTACTAGGTGTCTTTATTGTTGTTCGCAGGTTGAGTTTAATTGCTGATGCTCTCAGTCATGTTACATTAGCTGGAATTGCTGCAAGTTTGTTAGTTGAAAGACAGTTTACCATCCTCACCGGATTAAATCCGCTTTATCTGGGTATGGTTTTCTCGGTCGGCGGGGCCTTATTTATTGAGAAGCTTAGAGGTGTCTATAAGCACTATCAAGAGCTGGCGATTCCGATTATTTTATCTGGCGGCATCGGTTTAAGTGTTATTTTCATCTCGCTGGCTAATGGATTTAATACCGATTTGTTTAGCTATCTCTTTGGCAGTGTCACTGCTGTTAGCAGGACCGATTTAATGGTAATTTTGCTGATTAGTTTGATTGTTGTTTTATTAATCATATTGCTGTACAAAGAACTATTTATTCTTTCATTTGATGAAGAGCATGCGAAAGCCTCGGGCATTCCCGCAAAAGTAATTCATTTCATCTTTATCGTCATGGTAGCACTTGTAATTGCCGCTTCGATGAGAATTGTTGGGATTTTGCTTGTATCATCCTTGATGACAATTCCTGTTGCCGCAAGTATTCGGATTGCAAAGGGATTTAAGCAAACCATTTTTTATTCGGTTGTTTTTGGCGAGATTGCGGTTTTAGGTGGCTTATTTTCCGCTTATTATCTGGACTTGGCCCCAGGGGGAACGATTGTCATGATTGCCGTTGCCATTTTAGTAATGACAATTCTTTATAAAAAAATAATGATCAACAGGCATGTGCAAAAGGAGGTTCAGGTAGATGAACGTTCATGAAGCCATTCAATATTTGAAAGATAATGGGTTTAAGCAAACAGGCAAAAGGGAAGATATCTTGCAGGTATTTGCAGATAACGACCGCTATTTAACAGCAAAGGATGTCTTTGAACAATTAAAGGATGAATACCCAGGTTTAAGCTTTGATACAATCTATCGTAATCTTGCTTTGTTTGTCAATATGGGGATTTTAGAAATGACGGAATTATCCGGTGAGAAGCATTTCCGTTTCACCTGTACAGGACAGCATCACCAGCATCATCATCACTTTATATGTTTAGTTTGCGGAAAAACAAAAGAGATTGAAACTTGCCCAATGGACGAGGTTACAGAGGCGTTGCACGGCTATGAAATATCAGGTCATAAATTTGAAATATATGGAAAGTGTCCGGATTGTAAGTAAAAAAACAGCTTGGAAACCAAGCTGTTTTTTTACTTCTTCTTATGATTGCACAGTCTGATATGTTTGTTGTTTTAACCAATGATCAACCCAGTCCAGGGCTTCATGCCAATTATGAACTCTAATAACCCCTTTAGGTATTGGCTCTTGATTATATGGGGTATCAAATAATATAACTGGAATGTGACACTCTTCGAAAATCGCCACAGCATTGTCATGTTTATCCTCGAAAAAGATATCCACATTATATTTCTTAGCAGTTTCAATCTTGTCATGTGAACCAATTAACTCAATATGGTTAAACAATACCCCATTCCTTGTAAACCAGTCTTCGGTAACAGCTAATAAATGAGCGCCACGTGCACTAATATAGAATAGCTCGTGACTTGTTGCCCATTTATTTAATACGCTTTTTGCCCCGTTAGCAAGTGGGGAGTCACGGTAAATAGTTGGCTCGTTTTCTGTAAACCATTGTGCAAACTCATCTTTAGAGACATTCACAAAAGGTGTCAGGTCATATTGATTGATGTCTTCATAAGAAATATCCATATTAAAAGCCTTATTAATGAAAGGGATAAGAGAAGTAGGGCAAGTAACAGTTCCGTCAATATCAATTCCAAATCTTTTTTTCATTTTGTTCACCTTCAAATTGCATCACAATATCTTTAATTTTACCAAAGAAACAGGATTGATAAAGAACTTTTTTTGAGAATATTTTTCGGGAAATGAAACAATCACCTAGTTTAGTTAAACATTAACATAGTAAAAGCTGTTGTTTTGTAGACAATAATGAATGCTCCTAATACTGAAAGTGAGGGATGCTAATTGGCTGATGAACGAAACAAAAGCCCGCAGAATCAAGTCAATCTTTTAGCTATTGGTGAAGGGATACCATATCCTTCAGAGATTGATCAGCAAATAATGAACAATACTGAATCCACTACATCCGAAAAACAATCCAGTTTTAAGGAAGAGACAGCTGCGGAAATTGGTGCGCCGGTTCCAATGAGAGTATCACTTAAAAAAGCTGATATACCTCAAAAAGGGGCAGCAGTCCCAATCCGTTCGCGAAATAACAGAGAAGAAACAGCGGCTGAAATTGCCGCTCCCGTTCCTGTAACTCGTCCAAAAGAGCAAAGTAATAATCAGCAAACGGCAGTGGGGGGGACAGGTCTAGGCAGTGTTGCTTTAGCCTTATCACTGTTGTCATTATTTGTCATGCCTATCCTATTTGGAGCAGCTGGAATCATTCTCGGGTTCGTGGCAAGAAGACGAGGCGCGGAAAGACTCGGGGCATGGGCAATTGGTATAGGAGCGGTATCGATCCTCATCGGTATCTTCATTCTACCGTTTTTTTAACTAGATCATATAAAGACCCGGTCGTTTAGTACCGGGTCTTTACTCAATTATTTCTCGGCCGCTTTTTTCTGGAAATACTCTTCGGCTAATTGGTCGATTTCCTTCTTTAGTTCCTCAACCATCTGAGCTTCTGGTACCTTGCGGACAATTTGTCCTTTTCTAAATAACAAGCCTTCACCGCGGGCACCGGCTATACCAATATCAGCTTCGCGTGCTTCTCCGGGTCCGTTAACTGCACAGCCGAGTACGGAAACTTTTATTGGTGCTTTGATGTTTTGGATATATTCCTCAACCTCATTCGCAATACTGATTAAATCAATTTCAATTCGGCCGCAAGTTGGGCAGGAAATTAATGTTGCGGCATTGGAAGAGAGACCAAATACTTTTAACAGCTCACGAGCAACTTTTACCTCTTGAACGGGGTCTGCACTTAAAGATATCCGCAATGTATTTCCAATCCCCTTGCTAATAATTGCCCCTAAACCGGCTGCACTTTTGACAGTACCGGAGAATAATGTTCCTGATTCGGTAATCCCCAAATGCAGTGGATAATCAAATGTACGAGCTGCTTTCTCATAGGCTTCTATTGCCAGATTGACATCTGATGCTTTCATTGACACGATGATGTCGTGAAAATCTAAATCCTCGAGTATCTTTATATGATGTAAAGCACTCTCAACCATGCCATCAGCAGTTGGATAACCATATTTTTCGAGGATTTTCTTTTCCAGTGAACCAGCATTAACGCCAATGCGGATGGGAATACCGCGTTCTTTAGCAGCTTTTACAACAGCCTCTACTTTTTCTCGTTTACCGATATTTCCGGGGTTGATTCTGATTTTATCTGCTCCACCTTCAATAGCTTTCAGTGCCAGCTTATAATCAAAATGAATATCGACAACTAGCGGAATATTGATGCGTTTCTTTATCTCTGGAATGGCATTTGCAGCCCGTTCGTCCGGACATGCGACCCGAACGATTTGACAGCCGGCATCCTCTAAACGTTTAATTTCAGCCACAGTCGCTTCTACATCATGTGTTTTGGTTGTCGTCATACTCTGTATAATCAATTCATTATTCCCGCCAATGGTTAAATTACCGACTTTAACTGGACGGGTTTTGGTACGATGTATAATTTCACTCACGTGTTATTCGCCCCTTTTTATGGTTTCAATACTAGGGATTTAAAAATAAACCATATTCATTTTAACAGCGTTACCTCATATTTGCCAACAATAATAGCTTTCACCTTAGTTTGAGTAATCGGGAAATTGATATGTGGCGCCAATCTGGATTTTTTCTGGTGTTTTTCCTGGGTTTAACTTTGAAAAATCAGCGATTAATTCGCTTATGGGTACTGGTAATGGTTTACCAAGATGCTTTTCAACAATTGTCATAACGGTTTCACCTGGTTTTACTTTTGCTTCAAAAGAAGGAATGCCAGCAGGCTGATTCGTAGCTCTTTCACTTGTGAACTCTTGCCCTATAGTAGCAGCAGAAGGTAAGGTTCCCACGGTTAAATCAATATATATGACATAAATCAATAGTATAGCAAATAGAAGTCCGAGTAATTTTTTCATTAGACAAGCCTCCATGCAGGAACTTTATCCCGCCTTAACGGGCAGTAAGACCTCCACTGATGGAAGTTTCACTTTATCCAAGCATATGCTTGTCCATTTATAAAAAGACCAGGATAAAATTAAAAAAGCATCCAGTTTAGGATGCTTTTTTTGGCTTAGGAATTTCTTTGATGGCGAGTAATAACACGATGATGGCAACCATCCAATTAATACCAAAGCTATTTGGAACATGTGTCTTTAATGCTGCCATAATAGTGAAGAACAAGGTCGGCAATGTTTCACTATATGCTGCCATCCTCCATAAATGACCATAGTTAAGTTTTCTTCCAGCAATATTCTTTAATGCTAAGCCAATTAGGGCGAGGATAGACACTTCAATAAAGCTGGCAGCACTTGAAAATAAGTATATGAGAATAGAAACAACAGGAATAATAATACCTTTAACGTCACTGATGCTGTCAAGAACTTCAAGAAGGTTTTGTTTGTTAATATTTAAGCCTTCCATCATCGAGTATTGATATGTATCACTTTGGCCAGCAGATGTTAACACGAATTCATCTTTTAACAAAGCGAAGGTATTGTCTTGTTCAGCTGCATTATCGGCCGAAATCGTCCCTGTAGGGTCAAGAATGAAGGTAAAACCATTTTCATTTATGGTAATCGGGACTTTTGTATCTGCTGTTAGTGTGCCATTTTTAATTGAGAAATCTGGTGTTTCGTCAGTGATGAATGTTTTTGCATAATCCAATCCTTCAGAGATTGCCGAACTTAAATAAACAATCGATGGCAGTATGGAAATAAACGTTAGAAGGAAAACATATAAGATTGTTTTTCCAATCCCTTGAAAACGGAAGTATGCAATATCTTTGGGAGAATATATGCTTTTGTACAGTTGTTTAAATATATTCATAATTGACCACCTTCACAAAAATTCACTATTTAATTTTAGCCTTTGTTGCAAAGATATACAAGGAATCTCTTTTATTATGGAAGATGGAAACCCTCACTATTAATAAAGTTGTACATCCAATTTAGTTTACTCCACATATTTCATAAGGGCAATTTTGGCAATCAACGGCAGTCTTTAAAAATTGTAAATTTTTTATCGTAAATTTTTGGTTTTCATATGAAATAACGTCTATTTCTCTTAATTCTTTTAATGACCGTTGAATGACCTCCCTAGTTCCATAGGTTAAATTGGCCAATTCTTGGTGTGTTAAAGGAATATCGATAAGAATGCCATCTTTTGTCATAATGCCATAGGAATTGCATAAGCGAATTAAGATCGAGTATAAACCGCCTTTTTTACCGTTCATAATTAGGTCTTGGCACTTCATTTGGGCTTTTAGATAACTGGTGCTCAACCAGGAGACAAGTGCATTCATCGCTTCTGGATCTGTTAGGACATAATCCTCGAATTGTTCACGATTAATTGCTAAGAGTTCACAATCCGTTAATGTTTTCGCAAAAAATTGATAGTGAGGATTATTTTTAAATAGCTGGTACTCCACTATTACTTCTTGGTCGTTGTAGATTTTTAAAATAAATTCTTTACCGCGAACATGTACTCTTCCAATAGCAATCGTTCCCTTTAATAACAAGTATATATAGTGTGTGGGATCCTTCTCTTGAAATAGTACCGTTCCTGCTTTTATTTTTTGAACTGACTCTAGTTTGCAAAAAAAATCGAGTAATTTATGATATATTGGATAGCTTGTTTCACCCATTTTTAACACTCCTTATATACCCTTCTAGCTCGATTAAAAGAAATTATTGCTTTTATGTCAATATCCATTTTACATAAATTGGAATAGTATTTTTGCAAGTATGACAAAAATCGTTGACAGATCAAGATTTATTTGAATCATGACAAATTTTCGAAAGGTTTACAATGGTATTAATTTGCTTAAATTGGTTATTTTATATATGGGTAAACAAAGCATATGATTTGAATGTTTTGGTTAACTTTGGTATCTTATATATAAAGCTTTAGAAGAATTCTTATATCATAATTCTTATAAGAATGTCTAAGGCAAACAAATATTACATAGGAGGAATAAAAATGGCATTTGAATTACCAAAATTACCTTATGCAGAAGATGCTCTTGAGCCGCATATTGACAAAGAAACAATGAATATTCACCATACTAGACATCACAACACATATGTGACGAATTTAAATAACGCATTGGCTGGAAATGAAGAATTATTATCTAAATCAGTGGAAGAGGTTATTTCAAACTTAGATGCAGTGCCAGAAGCTGCTCGTACGGCTGTGCGCAATAATGGCGGCGGTCATGCTAACCACTCCTTGTTCTGGACAATTCTTTCTCCAAACGGTGGCGGTGCACCAACTGGTGAATTAGCAGATGCGATCACAAATAAGTTCGGCAGCTTCGATAACTTTAAAGAAGAATTTGCAAAAGCTGCTACTACTCGTTTTGGCTCTGGTTGGGCTTGGCTATCAGTTAATAACGGTGAACTGGAAGTAACTAGCACAGCAAATCAAGACTCACCTTTAATGGAAGGCAAAACACCAATTCTAGGCCTTGATGTATGGGAACATGCTTACTACCTAAAATACCAAAACAAACGTCCAGATTACATTAGTGCATTCTGGAATGTAGTAAACTGGGATGAGGTAGCAAGACGTTATAACGAAGCAAAATAATTAATACGGTTATAAAAAACAGCTCTAGGGCTGTTTTTTTTATTTCCGTTAAATGTGAATAAGAACAACGCCCTTGATAAAGACTACCTGTTAAGAAAAAGGGGAGTTTTTTTAATGGCAAAGAAATTAAAATTCTTGGGTGATGTTGAGTTAACGAGGGATTTATCATTATTACTCATAATTGGCGGGCTATATTCCTTAAGCGTGGCACTGTCGAATACATTTGTAAATATTTATTTGTGGAAACAAACCGGAAAGTACTCGGACTTGGCCTTATATAATCTAGCAATTGTTGTCTTACAGCCGCTCACCTTTATTTTAGCAGGCAGATGGGCTAAAAAAATTGATCGTGTCATTGTTCTTAGAATTGGTGTTATCTGTTTGGCGCTGTTTTATCTTTCGGTGTTAATCATTGGGTCCAAAGCAGCAACCTTTTTATTGGTGTTAGGAAGTCTTTTAGGGATAGGCTATGGTTTCTATTGGCTGGCTTACAATGTCTTAACATTTGAGATTACCGAACCAGAGACAAGGGATTTTTTTAACGGCTTTTTGGGGATACTATCATCCTTTGGAGGAATGATCGGTCCGATAGCTGCTGGCATCATTATTACCAGATTTGCCAAATTTTCTGGTTATATGATTGTATTTGGTTTGTCTTTAGGTTTATTTGCCTTAGCTGTCGTGTTAAGTTTCTCTATAAAACCGCGACCAGCAAAGGGAAAGTATTATTTCAAACGAATTATTGAGGAAAGGAAACAAAATGAAAATTGGCGTCTCGTAACAAATGCCCATTTTTTTCAGGGCCTGCGGGAAGGGATTTTTATTTTTGTGATTTCTGTTTTTGTTTATCTAGCTACAGGAAGTGAGATGGCGTTAGGTACGTATGGTCTACTGAATTCAGGTATTTCGTTTATTGCTTACTTTGTTGCCTCTAGGTATATTAAGAAGAATTTTCGTAAAAAGGCAATACTAATAGGTGCCCTTCTACTTTATGTAGCTGTTATCATCATTGTTTGGGAAGTAACCTATGCGAAATTACTCATATATGCCAGTATCATCGCCATTGCTTATCCGCTTCTGCTTGTCCCATACATATCGACTACATTTGATGTTATTGGCCTAGGGTGGAAGGCGGCGGAAATGAGGATTGAATATATAGTGGTTCGGGAAATTTACTTAAACATCGGTAGAATTGTTTCGATTCTTATTTTTCTAGCTGCAGTAACATTATTTAATGCGGAAAAGAGTATTCCGATTTTATTATTATTTTTAGGTGCGGGGCATATGTTGATTTATGTTTACATGAGAAGAGTACAGTTACCTACTGTATAATGGCGATGAGTGTACAAGAACTCGTCGCTTTTTTGTTTCTAAAAAAATTGGCAGAGGTTCCTCATAGAAAAAAAATGCCTAATCGGCTAAAATAGAAACATATGTTGAGAAGCCTTGGAAAAGGGAGTGTTGATTACTTGAATAAAAAGAAGAAAAAGAAAAAGTCCCATGTTCCATTTCGTTTGAACATGTTATTTTTTATTGTATTTTTACTGTTTTCCGTTTTAATATTTCGTCTCGGTGAAATTCAGATTGTTTTTGGCGATGATTTTAAGCGGGAAATTGAACGAACCGAAGATATCACTGTCAGTAACCCGGTACCGCGGGGGAAAATGTTTGACCGAAGCGGGCAAGTCATTGTTGACAATACACCTTTGAACGCGATTACCTATACGAAATACCAGAATACTAGTCAAAAAGAGATGGTAGAAACTGCCGATAAATTAGCGGAGTTTTTAGACATAGATACGAAAAAGGTTCGTGACCGTGATAAAAAAGACTACTGGATCATAAAAAATCCAAAGGCTGCTAAGAAACTAATTACCAAAAAAGAATGGAAACTGTATGATGATAAAAAGTGGGAATATAAGAAAATCTATCAATTACAGCTTGAGAGAATTCCAAATTCAGAGATTGATCAATATTCTAAACAAGACATTAAGGCCATAGCCATTTTTAAAAAAATGAACAGTGGCTATGCACTGGCACCGCAAATTATTAAAAATAAGGATGTAAGTGCCGCAGAATTTGCTGCCGTCAGTGAAAATTTAGAGAGCCTTCCGGGAGTTGATACCACAACAGACTGGGATCGAAAATATGTGTTCGGTGATACATTAAAAACGATTCTAGGAAATGTTTCCTCATCGGAAGAGGGATTGCCAAAAGAAAGTTTAGATAAATATATGGCAAAGGATTATAGCCGGAATGACCGCGTGGGCAAAAGTTATCTCGAATATCAATATGAGGATGTCTTGCATGGTCAAAAAGCAAAGGTCAATAATAAGACCGATAAGGCTGGGAATGTATTATCGCAAACAGTCGTCTCTGAAGGTCAACGTGGCAAAGACCTCGTTTTAACGGTTGATGCTGAACTACAGAAAAAGGTAGAAAAAATTATTGAAGAAGAAATGTGGAAGGCCAAGAGACAATATGGTAGCACTGGTCTATTGGATCGTGCCTTCGTTGTTCTAATGGATCCTCATTCTGGGGAGATTTTATCTTTGGCCGGTAAACAGCTTGTCAGGGACAAAGATACAGGTAGATTAGAAATGCAAGACTATGCGCAAGGAACATTTACTACCTCTTACAACGTCGGATCAGCAGTTAAAGGAGCTACTGTCTTAACTGGTTATCAAACAGGCGCGATTCAACCTGGAACTGTACTGAAGGATGAACCGATAAAAATTGCCAATACACCGGTGAAAAAGTCATGGAAGACATTTGGCAGCATTAATGACCTGAGAGCATTGCAAGTATCATCCAATGTATATATGTTCAAAACAGCAATTAAAATTGCCAAGGGAAACTATGTTCCAAATCAATCATTATGGATTGACACTAACGCATTTAATACGATAAGAAGATCATTCAGCCAATTTGGATTAGGTGTACGTACTGGAATTGACCTGCCAAATGAAATGACCGGTTTTCCTGGATCAGAGACCTTGCCAGGAAAGCTGATGGACCTTGCCATTGGTCAGTATGATACGTATACACCGATCCAATTAGCACAATATGTTTCTACCATTGCTAATGGTGGGAATCGAATGCAACCGCATATTGTCAAAGAAATTCGTGAGCCGGTTATGGATAATAATACGGAATTAGGCCCGATAATTGAGGAAATTCAACCGAAAGTATTAAATCGCCTAGAAATGAAAGATGAATGGATAAAACGAGTTCAACAAGGTTTTCATATGGTTATGCAGGTTGGTGATGGTACAGCCGTTAGCTATTTCAAAGGAAAATCATATGATCCTGCCGGAAAAACGGGTACTGCTCAAGCGTTCTATTACGGTTCAGACCGCAGCAGATGGGGAACACCGGTGATGAACTTAAGTCTTGTTACGTTTGCTCCATATAATAATCCAGAAGTGGCGATGGCGGTTGTTGTTCCATGGGCGTACCAGGGTAGCGGCCCGGCGTTAAACCACTTTATTGGGGAAAGAGTTATGGATGCTTATTTCAATCTAAAGAAAGAACGGAAAACGGATAAAGGTAAAAAAACTGAAGAACAAAATACTGATAATAATACACAAACACAAGAATAAAGTGAAACTTCCATCAGTGGGGGTCTTACTGCCTGTTAAGGCGGGATAAGATTCTCGAAAACCTGTCTTTCATTAAAGGCAGGTTTTTTGCTGTATTTACAAACTCTTAAACTTACTTTACAAATGCTTAACACACTCTTCAAACAGGCTTAACAGGCAAGAATTATGCTATACATGTAAGGAAAAATACGAATGAAATTTAGGGGGAAGAAAATGAAGAGCTTGAAAAGATTGGGCATGATTGTAATGGCAGCTTCACTAATGATATTTCTCGCGGCGTGTAATCAAGAATCAGCAGCAGATTCAGGAAATGGTGATAACAAAGGTAAGGTAAAAGAACTTTCTGGTACACTAGTGATTTCCGGATCTTCTGCAATGCAACCGTTAGTGGCAGCTGCAGCCGAGGAATTCATGGCGGAAAACCCTAAAGTAGATATTCAAGTAAATGCTGGTGGTTCTGGTACCGGTCTTTCCCAGGTGGCTGAGGGATCTGTGCAAATCGGCAACTCCGACGTTTTTGCTGAAGAGAAAGAAGGTATACCAGCTAGTGAGCTAGTTGACAATAAAGTGGCAGTTGTTGGAATGACAGCAGCTGTTAATCCAAAAGTGGGTATTAAGGATATTACAAAAGAAGATTTAATCAATGTGTTCACTGGAAAAATTACCAACTGGAAAGAGCTTGGCGGAAAAGATCAAAAAATCGTGCTTGTAAACCGACCTGATTCCTCTGGTACACGGGCAGTTTTTAATAAATTTGCCCTTGATGGTGCAACACCAGCTGAGGGGATTACAGAAGATTCTTCAAACACCGTTAAAAAAATTATTAGCGAAACAGATGGAGCAATTGGTTATCTAGCATTCTCTTATTTCACTGATGATACCGTTACACCACTCTCTATTGATGGTGTCGAACCTACGGAAGAGAATGTGCAGTCAGGGGCATTTCCAGTTTGGGCTTACCAGCATTCTTATACAAAGGGCGAAGCGAAAGATTTAGCAAAAGCATTTTTAGACTATCTCATGTCAGATGAAATTCAAAATACGCTGTTAAAAGAACAAGGTTACTTGCCTGTAACAAAAATGAAGGTTGAACGTGATGCAGAAGGGAATCAGAAAGAAATCTAATGGAAGACGTGAACAGACCTTGAAAATTAAAGGGGTAAATGCTAAAAGGGCGTTTACCCTAGACGACGTAAGAAAAGAGGAGTTTGATTTATCGTGGAAAAGCTTCTTCCTGCCGCAGATAGATTACTAAATTCAAAGAACAGTAAATTAAATGGAGAATTTCGCGGCAAAATCCTCGTAACCCTATGTGCCGTCATCATGATTTCTGCAGCCATCGCGATAACGATTTTTCTCGGCACAAAAGGGCTGCAATCATTTACGAAAAATGGAATTAGTTTGCTTGAGTTTTTAACAAGCAGCAACTGGAATCCTACTGATAAAGCAAATCCAGCCTATGGTGTCTTGCCGTTTATTTTTGGCTCGTTTGCCGTTACCTTTCTGTCTGCCCTTGTGGCAGCACCATTGGGGATTGGGGCTGCGATTTTTATGACTGAAATTGCCCCGTCATGGGGGAGAAAAATCCTTCAGCCGGTCGTGGAATTGCTTGTTGGGATTCCATCTGTCGTATATGGATTTATCGGTTTGTCCGTGTTAGTTCCATTTATTAGGGAACATGTCGGTGGATTAGGCTTTAGCTTACTCTCGGGAATGATTGTTCTAGCGATTATGATTTTGCCGACAATAACGACGATAGCTACGGATGCCATGAGTTCACTGCCGAACCATTTACGTGAAGGGTCTTATGCTTTAGGTGCAACGAGGTGGCAGACGATTCGTAAAGTATTAGTACCAGCTGCTCTTCCTTCTCTATTAACTGCGATTATTCTTGGGATGGCAAGGGCTTTCGGTGAAGCGTTAGCTGTTCAAATGGTTATCGGCAACGTAAGAGATTTGCCTTCCAGTATTTTGGATGCCTCTGCAACTTTAACGACAATTATCACGTTGAATATGGGTCATACCACTTATGGAAGTGTGGAAAATAATACATTGTGGTCAATGGGACTTATCTTATTAATCATGTCTTTCGCGTTCATACTTCTTATCCGTTACCTATCATCTAGGAGGAAAGTCCGATGAATAGTAAAACTGCCGATCTGATAGCGACTGCGGTTTTTATCGGTATCGCGATCATCATTACGGCCATTTTAGCCGGATTATTTTTCTACATTTTTTTCAATGGATTTAAATATATTTCGTTCGACTTTTTAACAACACCTTCAAGTAATGTCAGGGCTGGCGGTGGGATTCGTGACCAATTATTTAATTCATTCTATATTCTTTTCATTACGATGGTAATTACAGTTCCAATTGGAGTTGGCGGTGGAATTTATATGGCCGAATATGCAAGGCCGGGGAAAATAACCGATTTAATTCGGACTTGTATAGAAGTTTTATCTTCGTTACCATCCATTGTCATTGGAATGTTTGGACTATTAGTTTTTGTTAATACAACTGGCTGGGGCTATACGATCTTGGGCGGGGCTTTGGCGCTGACCGTGTTCAACTTGCCGACAATGGTGCGGACAACGGAAGATGCGATTCGTTCTGTACCGCGTGATTTAAAAGAAGCAAGCTTAGCTTTGGGAATTACCCATTGGCATACGATAAAAACAGTTATATTACCTGCAGCCTTTCCATCAATTCTAACGGGTGCGATTTTAGCTGCGGGACGGGTGTTTGGTGAAGCAGCTGCATTGTTATTTACCGCGGGTTTGTCAACACCGAGACTTGATTATGCGAACTGGAATCCTTTTTCAGAACAATCCCCATTAAATATCTTTCGCCCTGCTGAGACACTGGCGGTTCATATATGGTCGGTAAATACCCAAGGATTAATTCCTGATGTAGAGGCAGTTTCTAGCGGCTCCGCTGCCGTTCTTGTTATTTCGGTACTAGTGTTTAACTTAGGAGCTCGCTTCCTTGGCGGCATCATTCATAAGCGTTTAACGGCAACTAAATAAATGAGGTGGAAGACAGATGGTAACAGCTTTAAAGGAGCGAACAACCATGGATATAACTGCTCAAAAAATTGGAGAGTCACAGCCGGCAACTATTTTAACAGTGAAGAATTTACAAATTTTTTATGGTGAAAAGCGGGCGGTTAATGGGATTTCAATGGGAATTGGCAAAAACAATGTAACAGCATTAATTGGTCCCTCCGGTTGTGGAAAGTCCACGTTTTTGCGCAGCATTAATCGGATGAACGATTTAATTCCCGGGGCATATGCGAAGGGAGAAATTATCTATGAGGGTCTCAATATTTTAGCTCATGATATAAATGTAGTGGCATTACGCAAAGAGATTGGGATGGTTTTTCAAAAGCCAAACCCTTTTCCTAAATCAATTTACGAAAATATTACCCATGCCCTTAAGTTTTCCGGAGTAAAAAAGAAAAGCACTTTAGATGAAATAGTTGAAGAAAGTTTAAGGAAGGCAGCACTGTGGGATGAGGTAAAGGATCGGCTTCATAAATCGGCATTATCATTGTCAGGCGGGCAGCAACAGCGCCTTTGCATTGCCAGAACGATAGCAATGAAACCAGCCGTTATCCTGCTTGATGAGCCGTCATCTGCATTAGATCCGATTTCAAATGCAAAAGTAGAGGACTTAATCATCGACTTGAAGAAGGACTACTCGATTATTATTGTTACTCATAATATGCAGCAGGCTTCTCGTATTTCAGACAAAACGGCATTCTTTCTCAATGGCGATTTGATTGAGTATGATAACACAGAAAGAATCTTTACCAATCCTTCCGTTAAACAGACGGAGGAATATATATCCGGACGGTTCGGATAAGGGGGAGTACTCATGGCAATCCAAACATTAACAAGAGATATCTTCAATGTAAGAGACCTTAATCTATGGTACGGTGACCACCATGCTTTAAAGGGGATTAACTTTCCCATTCAAAAGAAAGAAGTAACTGCGATGATTGGTCCGTCAGGTTGTGGAAAGTCGACTTTTTTAAAGACCCTTAACCTGATGAATCAAATGATTCCAAATGTAAAAATCACTGGTGAAGTGAATTTTGACGGGGTAAATATCTTACAGCCGAAAACAGACTTAGTAGACTTGCGCAAACGGGTTGGCATGGTATTCCAAAAGGGGAATCCGTTTCCACAGTCGATTTACGATAATGTTGCCTATGGACCAAGAATCCATGGAATCAAGAAAAAAGTCCATCTGGATGAAATTGTAACGAAAGCATTAATGGATGTAGCGTTGTGGGATGAAGTCAAGGACCGTCTACATGCACCAGCACTTGGTTTATCTGGCGGACAGCAGCAAAGAGTATGTATTGCTCGGGCATTAGCGACAAAGCCGGATGTGTTATTAATGGATGAACCGACATCAGCGCTCGATCCAATCTCAACGTTAAAAATTGAAGAACTGATTCTTGAGTTGAAAGAAAAATATACCATTGTTATTGTGACTCATAATATGCAGCAGGCAGCAAGGATTTCTGATAAGACAGCCTTCTTCTTAATGGGCGAGCTAATTGAAATAGACGATACTACAAAAATATTCTCAATACCAAAGGATTCACGAACGGAAGATTATATTACGGGAAGGTTTGGGTGACGTTCATGAATACGAGATCAAATTTTGACCAAAGTTTACAAGAGGTCAAATCACTGCAATTAAAAATGGCTGCTGAAGCCGAAACAGCCATTCAAAATGCGATGCTCGCCCTGTTAAATAAAGATATTGAACTGGCAAACACGGTGATAAACGGAGACAATGCTATTGATGCTCTGGAATCTGAAATACATGAAAAAGCGCTGATGTTAATTGCCAGGCAATCACCAGTTGCCAAAGATTTACGCAGGCTGCATGTCGCTTTAAGCGTTTCATCTGAAGTGGAACGGTTAGGGGATATCGCTGTCAATATTGCTAAATCAGTCGTTCATATTGGGAATGATACGCATGTAAAAGAGTTAGTTGATATTCCGCATATGATGGAAGCCGCTTTAGAGATGGTCAGAGATGCAATTACAGCTTTTTATTCTGAGGATGCAGAGCTTGCTACGAAATGTGCGGAAAAAGACGATCAAGTAGACCAAATGTTTGGTGCTCTCATCAAGGAATTACTCACCTATATCCCGCAAAATCCGGATTTCACCAATCAAATAATCCAGCTAGCGTTTGTTTGTCGCTATATTGAAAGAATTGCCGATCATTCAACGAATATTGCTGAAAATGTAATCTACCTTGAAACAGGAAAACGCTATAATCTAAATGCTTAGCGATAAGCACAGCTCTAATTGAGAGGATCCTAATCGTACATGATTAGTAATATGAGCGTTTCTTTTTAAAAACAACTAGCATTTCCAATTGAAAAATGATATTATAGAAAAGTCGTATGAACGAACAAGCTTAATCGTTTGGAGGGAAATAAACATGCGTGTAAATATTACGTTAGCTTGCACTGAGTGTGGAGACCGTAACTATATTTCAACAAAAAATAAGCGTAACAACCCAGATCGTCTTGAGCTTAAAAAATATTGCCCAAGAGAAAAGCGTACAACTGTACACCGTGAAACAAAATAAACAGCAGGGGCTTTCCTGCTGTTTTTTTTCTGTCCAAAAGAGGAGGTTTGATGGTTATGGATGAAAAGAAACTTCTGCGTAAACAGGTCAAAGAAGTGCTGTCTCAGATTTCTAAGCCGGTTTATGAAGATTATTCGTATAAAATTGCTTGTACATTATTTGAAGATGAAAGATGGAAGCAGGCAACAACAATCGGACTAACTGTTTCTAACTTTCCAGAGGTTGATACATTTCAAATTATTCGGAAGGCGTGGGAAACAGGGAAGAAAGTAGTTGTGCCCAAATGTGATACAACTAAAAAAACATTATCATTTAGGATGTTAACGAAATTCTCTCAGTTAGAATCCGTGTACTATGGCTTATGGGAACCAGTTGTTTCATTAACTACCGAGGTTTTCCCAGCGCAAATCGATTTGTTACTTGTTCCTGGTCTAGCTTATTCGCGCTCTGGCTCTCGCCTTGGATTTGGCGGTGGCTATTATGATCGTTTCCTAGCTCTTTATTCTGGACCTACAGTTTCCCTGGCTTTCGATGAACAAATTATTCCCCATATACCGGTTGAGCAATATGATCTTCCAGTCGCCCAAATCATTACACCAAGTGAAGTTATTAAAATCGTATGATGGATGTCATTTTCGTTATTATTCTAATTATCATTGTTGGTATTCTTGGATATCTGGTAAAATCCTTGAGCTTATCCGGCGCGTTTGCTGCAATGATGATTGGAGTTACTGTATACATTGGATTTCAGGTAAAGGGACTGATATTGCTCGGAGTATTCTTTGCTTCGTCAAGTTTCTGGTCTAAGTACAAAAGTTCGGTAAAAAAACCGATAGAAGATAAATTAGCCAAAGGGGCAACGAGGGATTGGCGCCAAGTGTTTGCTAATGGCGGGGCAGCTGCGTTATTCAGTCTTTTCTATTCTATCAGTATGGATTCATTTTGGGTTATTGGGTTTGTCGTTGCGTTAGCCAGTGCCAATTCAGATACATGGGCTTCGGAAATAGGGAGTCTAAGTAAAAAGAATCCGATTTACATACTTACAGGTAAACGAGTTGAGAAAGGAACTTCCGGGGCAGTTAGTGGATTAGGAAGTATAGCAGGACTTTCAGGTTCATTGTTGGTTGCAGTTGTCGGCGTTTATTTTTTCCAAATGAGTACGATTTCAGCAATTTTAATCTTCTTATTCGGTTTTATTGGAAACATTATTGATACCCTACTTGGTGCTGTCTGTCAACAACTATTCAGGTGTACAAGCTGCGGAATTGAAACCGAAAAAAGAATTCATTGTGATCAGCCCACGGTACGAATAAAAGGACTAGCTTTAATTGATAATGACATGGTGAACTTCTTATCAGGGTTTATTGCTTCCATTTTAGCAATAGGCTTTTTCACTCTATTCCTTTCATTATAATAGAGTGATAAACCATTTTAAAAATATATTGTGTAAAATTGTACAACCTATAAGTGTAAGTAAAATTTCGCTATAAGCAAAGTGTGCTTTGAAGGAGGAATTACTATGTCAAATCTTGTTAACAGGGTGGCAGTAATTGGTGCTGGATTCGTTGGTTCCAGCTATGCATTTGCCTTGTTAAACCAAGGAATAACTGAGGAATTAGTATTAATAGATTTAAATCAAGATAAAGCTGAAGGAGATGCGATGGATTTAAGCCACGGACTTCCTTTCGCGCCGACAAGAACAAAAATTTGGTTCGGTAGTTACGCTGATTGTGGCAATGCTGATATTGTAGTCATCACTGCCGGGGCAAATCAAAAGCCGGGAGAAACGAGACTTGATCTTGTAGAGAAAAACACAAGGATTTTTAAGGGCATCGTTTCCGAGATAATGGCTAGTGGATTCGATGGAATTATTGTGGTGGCGACGAATCCGGTTGACATACTAACCTATGCTGTCTGGAAGTTTTCCGGTCTGCCTAAAGAAAAAGTGATTGGCTCCGGTACTATTTTAGATACGGCCCGAATTCGTTATCTGCTCGGCGAATATTTTGATGTTGATACCCGAAATGTTCATGCCTATATTATTGGTGAACATGGTGATACTGAACTACCTGTGTGGAGTCGAGCTTACATATCTGGTATCAACATCGCAGATTGGACAAAAGGTAAGAATGGATTCAAGAAAGAAGATTTAGATAAAATTTTTCTAAATGTCCGTGATGCCGCTTACCAAATCATTGAGAAAAAAGGGGCCACCTTTTACGGCATTGCGATGAGTCTTGTTAGATTAACGAAAGCCATTCTACAAAATGAAAACTCGGTGCTTACTGTTTCAAGCTATCTTGAGGGAGAGTATGGCCATCATGATATCTTTATTGGTGTTCCAGCAATAGTAAACAGAAACGGAATAAGGGAAATTGTAGAGTTGGATTTAGATGATGATGAGAGGAAAAAGTTCGACCATTCTGTCAATGTATTGAAACAGACAATGGGACCTGTTATGACAAGTGATTAACATGAATTGCTGATTTTAACTAATAGAAGGCCAAGTTTTTGAAAAAGGTGGATAATACTGGCCTCTTTACCACAGACTAATGGTGAGGAGGGATATCTTTATGACTCGTATGTTGACATCTATTGTAACAATTGGCTCCATTGGTTATTTTGTTTATCGCTATCGCTATCGGCTTGTTAATCTCTTGCTTCGTTCCGGGTGGCTCCGGAGGTTTGCTGTTGGTTCAATCATGAGTTTGCCTGGTGTCAAAAACAGAATGATGCAGTCTATGTTTGGAAAACCATCTGAATGGTAAAACCGCAGATGGTTTTTTTAATTCATGTAATGTTTTGTTTTCGATATAA
Organism: Bacillus rubiinfantis; assembly: GCA_000752035.1. Classification (GTDB taxonomy): domain Bacteria; phylum Bacillota; class Bacilli; order Bacillales; family Cytobacillaceae; genus Neobacillus; species Neobacillus rubiinfantis. Next base: position 414,363 of record CCFE01000018.1, read on the forward strand.
TGAGAATAGAAACATGTAGAAAGCAGGAGTGAAATGAAAAGTAGAGAGGAATATATTTTTTGGAGGCTTGCCAATACCTTTATTGTTGACTGGGGTTACCGAATCATCCAATTATTTGAGAATCACCAAGAACTATGGTTGGAAAAATTGGAAAATAAGTTATCTCCGATTGTGAGGTTAAAGTTAGAAGATATAGGTTGGTCGCAATCATTACAGCGCGATATTGAATGGACAGCAGCGAATAGTGAGAGAATAAGGCAACAGTTAGGCCGCCGCGAATTACAGATGATAAATATTTATATTAGTGAATATCCTCCTGTAGATGAGTACGAATCACTTATCGGAGACCCGTATATACTTGAAGGAGATAAAACCAGAGTACAGACAATATTATTTGCAGATGGTATTTTTGAACAGGGATTTACCCATCTTTCCGAAAGGCTGCAGCACATGATATCCTTTCCCATCAAGGATGATTACGCTGAGCAAGCAGTATATATCTTGAAGGAAGAAACGTTAACGTTTGCCTTGAATATAGAAAAAGAAGAGAAGGCTATTCTCTTCAATAGTAAACCGTTTTTTACCTATGTGTTTATTTTTATCCAAGTGGCCGTTTTTTTATGGCTTCAGCTCAATGGTGGGAGTACAAATACTGCCACTCTGATTAAGTATGGGGCAAAGGTAAACCAACTCATCTATGAGGGAGAATGGTGGAGATTTGCAACACCAATATTTTTACATATAGGATTTTTGCACCTGGTGTTAAATACGTTTGCCCTGTATTTTCTCGGAATAACTGTTGAACGGATATTTGGTAAAATACGTTTTTTGCTTATTTATCTGTTTGCAGGTGTTATCGGTTTTATCGCTAGTTTTATTTTTAGTACAAATATTTCAGCAGGGGCTAGTGGGGCAATTTACGGCTGCTTTGGAGCGTTGCTTTTTTTCGGGTTGATTTATCCAAAACTATTTTCCCGAACGATGGGAATGAACCTCTTGGCTGTGCTTGCGATTAACCTAATATTTAGTTTTTCGGCATCGAATATCGATAATGCTGGTCATCTAGGTGGATTGTTAGGAGGCTTCTTGGCAGCAGGGATCGTCTATTTTCCGCAGAAGAAGAATTTGATTCGTCAGCTGCTTTTCCTCATTATCTCAATTGTCTTTATATGGGGTGCTCTCTCTTATGGTTTTAGTCCTACAGTTAAAGCAAAGGATGAGACATCCGTATTACTAGTGGCGCAAGATTATATTAAACAAGAAAAATACCAACAGGCTTACAAGACATTAAAAGAATATGAAAAGCTCGCTGAAAAGCCATCAGAAAGGACGTATTTTCTTCTATCCTTTACTGAGATAAAAAAGGGCATGCTTCCTGATGCCAAAAGTCATTTGCAAAAGGCCATCACATTAGACCCCAAGTTTGATGAGGCCTATTATAATTTAGCGCTTGTAAATCTTGAAGAAAACGAACTAAAAATTGCGAAAGCAAATGCAGAAAAGGCTGCAAAGCTCAAACCTAACGAGCAGCAGTACGTTAAATTGGTGAAAGAAATTAATCAGCACCTGCAATCAGTTGACGAAGGAGAATAGGGTCATTGTCAGCAGTCTCGGTCAGTACTAACAAATGAGACTTGTCTTTAGACACTAGGATTAACGGAAGAGTACTGCCAATTGAGCTAACCTTCGTACCATCTTGTTTGGTAATCCCAAGCAAATAATTTTTATAGAGACCCTCCCATAAACGGCCAATCATATTTTCGGTTTCAGCTTTTGTAAACCCTGGAAATTGCTTTTGGGCCTTTTGTGTAAGGTCATTCAATGGATATGGATGATATTCATTTAAATGAATAGAATAATGCCTTATAACTTTATTCCAGCTGTAGCGTAGCATACGTTCTGTTCGTTGATTGAGTCTCTTCCTCCACTTGTCTTGCTCCTTCGTTGTTGGTTGCCGGAAGCTTATTAGTTGATTTGTCTGTTGTTTGACAACATATAGCAGGTCTTGCGACATGGTTTGGGCACTTAATATTTGCCCATTTTTTTCATGTAATTCTGCATGATGAAAAGTGATCGCATCGAGAAGAGAACTTTCTCTAATTGGAATGGATTTGAATTGGTGCAATTCTCTGGTATTCGCTTTCCAAGCTCCGAGAGTTTCGACGAGTCTGCCATTTTTATAAAGTAAGCCTGCATCCTGGCGTAAATATGCCTTGCGATCTAGTTTTGATTGAATTTGCCAAGCTATTTCTTGTTTATTAGTAAGCAGCAGTGAAGTATCAGCACTATTAAAGGCAACATTCGCAGCAAGTGGAAAGAAGGTGATACTCTCCAATGCCTTTTGCGATTTACCGTGAAAAATAACGGTGGATATCGCTGAAATTAGGATTATTGTACAAAATATATACAGTTTTTTCATACATTCCGTCCTTCCAAACAGGTAATCAGTTTGTCCTATTACTTGTATATGGTGATTTTGAGTTAAGCATTACAACTATTTCAATTAATATATGCTATACATGAATGATGCTAGCTTCATAGCTTGAGGACTTACATTTGATGGAGTATACTTTTGGTAAAAGGTTAGGTGAGGCTGGAAAGATGAAATCAGTCTATGAGATACAACAATATTTAAAGAGATTTGGCACAATTATTTATGTTGGTGATCGCATTGGTAATCTTGAATTAATGGAAGCAGAGATTAAAGAATTGTATCAGTCACAAATAATGGAGCCGCAGGAATATCAAACAGCGATATTAATTTTACGACATGAAATCCAAATGCTTAAAGATCAGAAAAAAGAACAGAGCTAGGTGATATAATTTGTTAAAACAATGGATTGCTGGTGTTGATCTAGGTGGAACTACTACTAAAATTGCCTTTGTTACAATGAACGGAGAAATGGTTGAAAAGTGGGAAGTCCCTACTGATAATTCTCAACAGGGGAGAAATATAACAGGAAATATTGCTGCTTCGATAGAGGAGAAACTTCGTTTACACGGTCAAACAAAAAGCATACTGGCAGGAATAGGCATGGGCGCACCAGGGCCAGTAGAATCTCAAACAGGCGTCATTTTAAATACGGTCAATCTGGGCTGGGAGGATAATTTTCCATTAAAAGAGAGACTCGAGAGGGCGACATCACTTCCTGTTATGATTGAAAACGACGCGAACTGTGCTGCCTTAGGTGAGATGTGGAAGGGAGCAGGAAATGGTGCAAAGGATCTTGTTTGCGTTACATTAGGAACAGGAGTGGGCGGAGGTGTGATTGCCAATGGGAATATTGTCCGTGGCGTGTGCGGAGCTGCCGGAGAGATAGGACATATCACTTCTGTACCGATTAATGGTGCACCATGTAATTGCGGGAAAACAGGCTGTCTTGAAACTGTGGCTTCTGCAACTGGTATTGTACGTTTAGCAATGGAAGTGGTAATAAAAAACGACGGGGATAGTGAATTGACGAGTGCCTATAAGAATAATGGTTCCATAACAGCAAAAGATGTTTTTGACTGTGCTCGCAATGGTGATCGATTATCTATTGAAGTTCTTCATGAGGTAGCCTTTCATTTAGGGTTTGCGCTAGCAAATATTGCTAGTACGTTAAACCCTGAAAAAATCGTTCTTGGAGGCGGCGTGTCAAAAGCCGGGACAATTTTGCTAAACCTGGTAAAAGATCAATTTGACCGCTTTACATTTTCAACGGTAAAAGAGGCTACAGACTTCTCGTTAGCGACCTTGGGAAATGATGCTGGGGTTATCGGTGCTGCATGGTTGGTTAAGACGGCTTATGAAAACAAGTAATCTTTCTACAAAAAATGATAAGAAAAAAAGACTGTCACGCGGCAGTCTTTTTTTAGGAGATATGTTTTTAGTGAGTTCCTGTTGGGTATCCTGAATTAATCACTGTCATAAGAGTAAACCAGCCGAAAACTGCGAAGGAGGCAACTCCCATAAATGCGCCTAAGAAGTTTTTATTTTTTAGGGCGGAGAATGCGCCAATTGCAGCAAGTATAGTGACTAGAGCAAAAATTATAACCAATCCCATGAAATTAATCCCCCTTTTACCTATTTTTATAGATAATTATGTAACAATATTATATATATTCTTTTCCTATTTTATCTTGTTTTTTTGTGTTTGTCGAGAGCCTAACGGTTATTCATATTAGATAACATTTTTTTGCCTAAATGAGTTCTGCTTTTTCCCTTAATGCAAAATGGTGTAATATATGTATAAAATCGATGTTTTCGGAGGTAATGCAGATGAAATGGCAACAGCTTTCACTAGGAAGTATTCAAACTAATTGTTATATTATTGAAAATCCTAATCGAACATGCTTAGTATTTGATCCTGGTGCTGAAGCAAAGAAATTGATCCGCTTACTTGAGTCAAGAAGACTTAAGCCATTGGCCGTTTTACTAACTCATGCTCATTTTGATCATATCGGTGCAGTCGATGTGATTCGCGAGCGGTATAAAATTCCTGTATATGTTCACAAGCAAGAGGAAAAATGGTTGGGAGATCCCTCTTTAAACGGATCGCAATTTTTTCCAATGATTGAAGAAGTAAGAATAAATTCAGCTGATAAAATTATCAAAGTGGAAGGAAAAATGACAATTGCTGATTTTGAATTTACTGTTCTGCATACTCCTGGCCATTCACCTGGAAGCATATCTTTTTATTTTGAGAAAGAAGGGATTGTTATTTCTGGTGATGCCTTATTCCAGGGAAGCATTGGACGTACGGACCTGCCTGGAGGTAATCAAGCCCAGTTGTTAAAAAGCATTCATGACAAGCTGTTAACCTTACCAGAAGATACCTATGTATTATCTGGCCATGGAACTGTGACAACTATTATGACAGAAATGGATAGCAATCCGTTCTTAAATGGATTTTAGCAAAGAGGAGAATATATGGATACATATATAAAAAACCATATTTTGACTTCACCTGACAAATTAATTACATATGCTGACTATATTGCACGAGCATTATATCATCCAGACTATGGTTACTATATGAAAGAAAAACAAAAAATCGGTCGTCAGGGCGACTTTATTACAACTAGTAATATTTCCGATATCTATGGAAGGTTAATGGCGAAATGGTTCTTATTTCTAAGTAAAGAACATGAATTACCAACGGTTTTTTGTGAAATTGGTGCAGGTAACGGCAGATTTGCCCAGGCGTTTTTAAAAGAGTGGGAGGCAGCAGCAAATACCGCCATTGATTATATCATTTTGGAAACAAGTCCCTACCATCGAAAACTGCAAGCTCAATTACTTCATCCTCATTTTTCAGTCCGGTATGTGGAGAGTTTAACCGAGCTCAAAGATTTCGAGGGAATGATTTTTTCTAATGAGTTTTTTGATGCACTACCTGTTCATGTAATTGAAAAAGACAATGGTGAGTTTTTCGAGATCATGATTGGTATTAGCAATAACCAATTTCAGGAGCAAAAAGTCCCGTTAACCAATCAAGAAATCCTTTTATTTTTAGAAGAAAGTCAATTGGAGCTGCGGAATGGACAACGAATAGAAATTCCCTTAGCCATGAAAGCAGTCATAAAAGAGATTGAGACTGTATTAAGTAGAGGTATAGTTGTAACAGCCGACTATGGTTATACAAATGAGGAATGGATGGACCCAAGAAGATTGAAAGGCAGTTTACGAGGATTTTCTCAGCATACGTTAATCGAGAATGTGTTACGAAGTCCTGGCGATATAGATATAACTTCACATATTCATCTCGACTATCTCATGCAAAAAGGGGAGCAGCTTGGTTTAAAGGGAATTAAAATGTTAAGCCAACATGAATTCCTGTTAAAATTGAACATATTAAAGGAGTTAGAAGACCATTACGACCCAAACCCGTTTTCAGAGATAAACAGGAAAAATCGGGCAATTCGCAGTCTAATTATGCCTGGGGGTATAAGCTCCTTCTTTCAGATCATCATTCAACAAAAGGGGCTTACTGACAATCTTGATGCTTATTTTGAGGATTAAAAAACGCCGGAAGTTTCTCTCCGGCGTTTTTGACTAGCATGCACTTTATGTTTTTAGTGTCCCCCACCAAGCGGCATCATGAACGTAGTCCAATAAGTGAAGCCTGCAAAGAAGATAGTTAGGTAAGCTCCAAATACGTACATATACATACGCTCAGATAGTTTTAAATAACTAAGCAGGACAAAGAAACCAGTTTGGGCTAAGAACAGCATCGCAGTTTTATCCATTCCACCTAGATAAAACATAACTGTAAATATACCCGTCCAAAAACCACATACTCTAAACATGCGATCCATATGTACCCCTCCTTTATCTTACAATACCATCATAATAATATTATAAAGTAAGGAGCGGTATAATGTAAACAATGGTTTCGGATTAGTTTGTAACAAGTGCCTGATAGGAGCAAATATCACATCCGGTAAACATGTTTTCTTTTTCAATTAATTCTATTGAGTCGAATAAGACTTCAAACATACCTCTAAGGAATTGTTGATGCATATTGCAGACAGTTTCATGTTCTTCTGCAACTTCTTTAAAAGGACAGTTATATATTTGGAAATAGATTTTTGTTTGATCTTCATTCGCATCAAATTCAGGATAAAATCCAGCAAGTGTAGCAGCATTTTTTAAGATGCTTAATTTTTCTTCAAATGGTAATTCCTCACTAGCTGTTCTTTTTGCCAATTCCTGTTCAATCAATTCTGCTCCAAAACGTTTACCAGTTAAGAATAATGCTTGTTTTCCCATTTCACCAAGTGATAACATTGTCTGAATAGCTACCTTTGAAAGGAGCATATAATCGCGGAATGGGAAATGAAGCTGGATAACGTCATCGGATAAGCGATATAATCTGCTTGGTCTTCCGCCTTTACCGGTTTTTTTTGTTTCAGATACGAGCATATTAACATCTTCTAGTTTTGATAAATGCAGACGGGCTACATTTGGATGGATGTTAAAATTTTCAGCTACTTCTTGTACCGTTACTTCTTTATGACGCTTTGTAATATATTGATAAATATAATAGCGTGTTGGATCTGACAAAACGTTTGTTATCTTTAATGTTTGTTCCATCTGGTTTCACCTCAGACCACCGTAATTTATTCACATTATAATACAGCCGCGATAAAGAGGGAATGAAGTTTACAATGTTAACACTATATGTTTAGAAAATGTTCACAATTGCTGCCGTAATTTTGTAACAATTACAGTGAGGACGCTTTATAGTTAAAAAATCCCAATAGATTTAGTAACCTATGGGATTTTTTTACTTTTGTTTTTTTCTCCGTTTTACTTCAGAATATAAAACATAAGGGAGAATTCCAAACCAGCGGTACCAAAAGGAGGCTTTTGTTTGTTTTTTTATAAGTCTCTGGCGTTTTCGTTCCTCTTTTGGCAAATCAGCATATTTAACGAGTGTTTCTGTCATATATCTTACATAATCATTCGTTTTCATCCTTGCACCTGCCTTTACCATTCAATACAAGTATGTCCAGGCAGTACAAAATTAACACATTTTTTTCTTGCATTAAATTTACCTTATTGTGTCCACGCTACAATTTTCTTTGTTGTCGTATCGAATACGGCTCCGGCGGTGACAGTTGTACCCGAACTGAGGCGAAGTGTAAAGCTTACCTTTTGCTGGGAACCCTGCGGTGCATCAGCTGTGTAGAGCATTAATCCATCTTCATAATGAAAAGTGGCTGTACCGGGGATTGAATCCGATGTTTCTAACAATGTTTCAATCTTTTTTATTGATGAGAGAAAATAGTAATCTTGTTGTTGGATCAACATGGTTTCATGTAACAATTTTCTTTCAGCTAATAGTCTATCGATACTTGATGAAAAAAATAACAAGAAGAGAATAAGTAAACATAATGTGAGGGGATAAGTAAAGCCCTGCTGATTCATTTTCATCTGCCCACATCCCAATCAATAATGGAATAGGCAATAATAGAGTATTCCTTCCCCCATGAATCTCGAACGGTTAATTTGACTGCATTATTTAATAGAGAAAAGGAATAAACTGAAACATTTTGCAGAACAATTTCATGTCCGCTATCATTAACCCTCCTCCGTAAATTTGTGTCGTACTTTTCATAATTAACCGTCTCATTCCCTTTTATTAAGTATAACTTTCCGGACTTTACCTGTACTTGTGACGATTGTCGAATTTCCTTTTTAAATTGATTGGAGAAAACCTCCCACTCCATTTCCTGCAGTTTCATCTGGTTGCCTCTTGGATCAAGAATTATCTGCAAAATAGGAGTAATGAAAAAAATGATAATCATAAAAATGCTCAAGGCTAGCATTACCTCTAATAAGGTAAAGCCCTTTTCATTCGAGTTTACGGCAGACCTTAATTTTTGAGTGAATTGTTTTTCCATCAGCGCTTACACATACCTCCTTAGGATTATTATCCTGTTCATCCAGCCAATAAAGTTGGTATTCAATCTCATTTTCAATAAGAGGGTAGGACTGACTGCTTGGTAACCCCATAAGTGCTGCCTGCATTTCCTCATAGAGGATTTGTCGTGCCTTTTTTTCTATCTCCAGGGTGATGGACTGTTCACGTAAATCCATCAGCAATGGTATAAAGTAGCTGCAAATCATAAATACAGCAGTTAATGACAATAATAGTTCAAGTAAAAAATAACCGTTATTGTTCCTTAACATAAAAGCGTCCCCTGCCAATCATAATCGTTAACCGATAGGTCTTCTTTTCGGTTCGGATGAAGAAGGAGCCGAAACCACTGACATTTCCATTAGGTAAAAATTTAAATGTTAAAGGAATTGAGCCCTCGGTAAGATAAAAACTTTTTGAGTACTTTCTTTCCAGAATAGTTTTAAGTTCTTTATGTTCAGACATCTTATATCTGTATTGGTTGGGGATAAAAATAACCAATACTTCATTTTGGTGAGCGATGGCATAATTTTGTGCATAATACAAATCAGCTTGGAGCTGAGTTAAAAAGGCTTCATCTTCTACCATTGTCTGTTGGGGCTTTAGGGAAAAGATGGTTACAGATGATAGCGTTATAAAAATGGTTAACACAATAAGGGACTCGGCTAGGGTAAATCCTTTTTGGCTATGAAGATTAAGGTGCATCAGGTTTTTCCGTAACCTTTCCGTCACTGCTAATTACGATGGTATGACCATTAGGACATCCTTTTGTGTTTTCATTCAAATAGCCGTCAGTTATCAGTTCTTGAAGAGTGGGAACCTTATGATTATCCATTTGATAGGCTTGAACCTCAGCTTGGACCATTTTTACATATGCTTCGCACCCTTTGTTATTAATATTGGAATTATGCTTGGCAACGTTTGGAATCGTGATAAGGAGCAGCACAGAAATCACCAGCATGACAACCATCATTTCAATAAGGGTAAACCCATGATCATCTTTTAGTACGTTCATTTTCATGTTATTAACCTCCAGCCCTTAAATTCCATCTAATAAATGGAACATTGGTAATAGAATTGCTAAATACATGGAGACAACAAGAAATCCAATAAATAAGTAAAGAATCGGCTGCATAATCTTTAATAGTCTTTCAATCATTTCTTCCATGACTGTGATACAATGCTTACTAAAAAATAATAGTTCCTGTTCTAATTTCCCGTTTTCCTGACCGTGTTTAATAATTGTTGGAAATTCTTTTTCAAAGAAGGGATAAGAAGCTAAGATAGCCTCTAAGCTTTCCCCTCTTATAAGCTTGTCTTTTATCTGCTTTCCTAGTTCACTATAAAAAGGTTGCTTCTTGTTTTGTTCGAAAAGGGTAAGTGACTGTGAAACTGATATTCCGCCAGATAATAGGAAGCTTAATTGAATTGAAAAATAGTGGGAAAACAGTAATTTGAGGATTTTTCCGATGATTGGCAGGCGGACAATTAGTCCCCGCTGCTTAAGAACAGATAACTTTCTAAAGTGAAAATAATAATAAATGGCTCCTGTTAATAGGAGGGCAAGCATTATGTTCAGAATTATGGGGAAATATTGCTGAAAGGCATAGACAACCTTTGTGAAAAAATTAGCTTCAAGATTTAATGTGGAAAATAGTTCAGTAAATCTTGGAAGAAGTGTCTTTTGAACGAATACAAACAGGAATGCGGTAATCATAATCAGCAGCATTGGATATTGTAAGAGTTTTACCAATTTCTTAATATCCTTATCCTTCAACAATGCTAAATTACTTCCCTCTTGTAGAGCTTCCGCGAAACTTCCATGTTGCTCGGCAAAATAAACGTAACCAATTAAATCTGGATGAAAACCTAGATTTTGTAAGATACGGTGAAATGGTATTCCTTTTTGCAAGGAGAGCAAACATTCTTGCAATTCCTGTTTGCGATTGTCAGGGAAATGCAAAGCAATCGAGGCAATTGCCTCAGCAATCGGGTAGCCTCTAGCCAGTAATTGGCCAATTCTTTTTAAAAAACTGGCCTGTTCTGTCACCGACCATTTATGTTTCTTCATTGTCATACACCAGCCGTTCATATTCTGCTTCTTTAATATAGCCTAAGGCGATTCCTTTTCTAATGATGTGTTTTAACGTTAAATAGTTGGTCTGAATTTGTTCTCCTTTGGCCGATTTCATGGTAGCAGACAAATTTCTTCCTGATAAGAACTCAAATACGCTTGCTCTCTTCCATCTGCCACTCGAATAACAATGAGGGGGACATTCACCTTTACAATACGGGCATGTTAGTTCAACTAGCCGCTGCGCTGTTACAGCTATTAATGTTTGTTCGACCTCTAACCAGTTGATCCCAAATTCGTGAAGCCGAAATACTGCACCTTTCGCATCTCGAGTATGCATTGTACTGAGAACCAAATGCCCCGTTAACGCTGCTCTTACTGCAATTTTTGCTGTTTCTGCATCCCTGATTTCCCCAACCATAATAATATCTGGATCATGGCGAAGAATCGCCTTTAGACCCGTGGCGTAGGTAACTCCGGCTTTTTCATTGACTTGTACTTGGAGGACAGAATCGTAACTTTTTTCAATAGGGTCTTCAAGTGTGATGACATTGCGATGAAATAAGTGGGCTGTTTCGTTTAACAACGAATATAAGGTCGTGGTCTTACCACTGCCAGTCGGCCCGGTAAAAATGATAAGACCGTGAGCATGTTTGAGCAGTGCCAATAACTTTCTAGTCATAGTTGGGAAAAGCGAGAGTTGGTGAAAAGGGATTTGTTCTTGTTGCGGCAAGAGACGAATGACTAAGCTTTCGTTGTTGTTTGAGGGTAAGGTGGATAGCCTAAGTCCCATTAATTTTCCGTTAACATCACAAAAAATCGAACCGCTTTGCGGCCGCCTACGTTCGCCGATATCCATATTTGCTGTAAATTTAAAATGGGAAATGAGTCTGTTGCATTCCTCTTTAGGAAGGGTTAATCGGGGAATGAGTTTGTTAGTTAAGCGGATTTGAACGAGTGTGTCATTCTTCCTCGGGGTAATGTGTATATCTGTAGCTTGATTTCTTGCCGCATCAGATATAATTCTGTTTGCTAAAATTTCAATTTCACTAATCGGTAAAACCACCTTTTATTTTGTCGTTATAATATATTCGACAACATTCATGGTATTCCTTCTTTATTTTTAAAAACTTTGGCAAAAAAATTTGGCATCGTGTGAAAAAATCACATGATGCCGTTAATAAATTGATTAAATCGCCTTCTCTGTAAGGTAAAAAAGACCGCCGTTGATAAATGTGATGTTTACTTTTGGCTCGTACTGTTCTTGAAGGGCCTTTTTCTCAGTTTCATAGCTCGCACTTTCTTCTTTGCAATCCTCATAAAAATGATCTAGGAGCTGCAAATCCTGTTCCCAGCGCTTTCTTGCCTCTTCGGCCCATGTATGATCATCATTTAATACTAATGTAGTTAAATAATTTTGAATTCGCCGGATACCGCTTGCAGGCTTTACTAACGGTGAAATGGTAAAAGAATAGTCCGGTATCTTTGGTGTTAATGAGATGGCTTGAAGTTGTTCATGAAAGTCCTCGACTAAAGCACCATTTATTAGCTGAAGGCCAATTGATTTAAACTCATCGCGTTTTCGGTCACATTGATAAGAAATCTTTACATTCATACCTATCCATGGTAACAGGGGGGTTTGCCGATTATTGTGCTGGTGATGTTCATACAAACGGATAAATTTAGCTAATTTTTTTGTTGACTCAAAGATTTGATGTAGCCTTGGTGACCCAAAGTGAACGGTTTCCCCCTTAATATGTTGAGGAGCAAGCTTTGGGTCAGTGATGAGTGTTAATTTCATCGGATTTGGTACACCGCCTGTTTTCTCTAAATAATGCCAATAAAACGGGCGGTTCATTAATTCTTTATCTAGTTCAATGGTGAGTTGTACAGTTATATAACCCAGGCCATTTTCCGTTATTTGACAATGGTTTGCATGAAAGTATTGTAATAGAAAGTTATGAATTTCCTGCTGCTGCATGTGGGTGCGCGTCTCCTTTCGTCATGCTATCGGCAAATTCTATCATCGAGGATAAGTTTTCCATTTTTATCCTCATTTCACCTTCCGAACTTGACTGACTAAATATATCAATCAAATGTTCTTCGATATTGCCAAATTCCAGTTTTGTTAAAATATCATCTAATTCTCCGATGACACGTTCAAATAAATCAATCTTCTCGTACAATAGCTTTAGAATATGTTCTTCAACAGTGCCTTTTATTGCAAAATTATAGATATTGACATCATGCTCTTGCCCAAGTCGATGAATTCGGCCAATCCGCTGCTCAAGCCTCATTGGGTTCCACGGTAAATCAAAATTAATAATATGATGGCAAAATTGCAGATTAATTCCCTCACCGCCAGCTTCGGTAGCAATAAGCACCTGTGCATGCTTTTGAAACAGTTCACGCATCCAATCTTTTTTTCCCCGTTTAAAGCCGCCACGGAAAGGTACGGAAGAGATGCCATGTTGTTTTAAATACCATTGCAAATATAATTGCGTAGCTCGGTATTCCGTAAAAATAATCACCTTGTCATTAATGCCTTGTATCAGTTCAAGTGCCTTTTCCGCTTTTGAATTAGTTTGTACTGCTTCCACTTTCTTGATTAAAAAGTCAATTTGTTCCTTATATGCAGGCGTAGGGTTTTCCTTTTTTTGCAGCATATTTTTTAATGTAACAAACACTGCCTCTCTGCTGCTGCAGGCCTCGCGTTGAAGAGTCATGACCGAAAAGGCACTTGATTGAAACCAGTCTTCCTCCTTTTTTAAACTGCACACAGCATGATAAAGCTCCTGTTCAGCTGGACTAAAGTCAATCGCAATGGTTTCAACTTGTCGCTTCGTCCATTCAATTCCAGTATCGCCCCTGCGATTACGGATCATCACTTTCTTAACTAATTGTTTTAAATGTTCATTATCATTTAAGGAGCGGGAATCACGTTTGTACTGTTCAAAAAAGGTCGTTTCGCTTCCTAAGTGACCAGGTTTTAAGAGTGATACTAAATTAAAAATCTCCTCGACCCTGTTTTGAATCGGAGTTGCTGTCAGCAGCAGACAAAATTTCTTTTTTAAGTTTTGGACAAATTCGTAGTTTTTTGTTTTATTATTTTTTAGCTTATGGGCCTCATCAATAATAACTAAATCATAATCCTGCTGGTAGATAATATCGCGGTGTGGATTTCGCTTCGCTGTGTCAATCGAGGAAACGACCACATCACATTGTTCCCAAACATAGCTTTTCTTTTGCGTTACTGCTGGTATAAAAAACTTGCTATTAAGTTCTTGCCCCCATTGGGTTACAAGCGAAGCCGGAACAAGAATCAATACCTTTTTGACTAAACCACGAATCATATATTCTTTTAAAATTAACCCTGCTTCAATTGTTTTTCCTAGTCCTACTTCATCGGCAAGAATGGCTCTGCCATTCATGTTCTCAATTACTTGTTTGGCAGTTTCAAGCTGGTGGGGAAGCGGGGTTAAATTCGGTAAATGCTTAGGAGCCTGTAATCCTTCAAATTCAGGAATGACCAAATGCTTCTCAATATCGATGGCTAGCTTATAAAGCTCCCAATCAGCCCAAGGACCGTCAGCAGTTATTCGTTCTAAAAAATCATCCTGCCAAGAGGAATTAAAGTTTATATCTACGCTCATGATAAACAGCTCCTTTTCCTACAAAATGTTTGCTCAACCAGGTAGTTTAATGGTAGGATGATAATAGCTTTGAAAGTTTAAAATATTTAAAAACTGTACTTATTTTTTAGTATAAATAGTATGACCAAATTGGAAAATATTATAAATGCGAATGACAGCAAGGGGAGAGACTACATTTGTAGCGCCGAAGGAGCAAGCATTTATTGTGAATCTCTCAGGCAAAAGAACTCTTGTTGGACGCGGCTCTGGAGAGTGCTGCTTTTGGCAGCCACCCAAGGGGAAAGCCACTTTTTGGTTAAACTTTCAGGTGCAAGGACAGAGAATCCTTTTTATTGATAAGGGGGTTTTCTGTCCTTTTTTACATAGTTAACCTGCTTTTAAAAGGATGGGAAAAAGGGGGATAAGGTGATGGTAGAATTAAAACGTACTCCGTTGTTTGAGGCTTATAAGGAATACGGCGGAAAGACAATCGATTTTGGCGGCTGGGAATTGCCAGTTCAATTTTCTAGTATTAAAGAGGAACACGAAACAGTCCGTACAAAAGCGGGATTGTTTGATGTCTCGCATATGGGTGAAATTGAGGTGAACGGCCCTGACAGCTTGTCATACTTACAAAAGTTGATGACAAATGATATCAGTAAGGTAAAAACCGGTGGGGCTCAGTATACAGCAATGTGCTATGAAACAGGAGGAACGATTGATGACCTGCTTGTTTATAAGTTAGCTGATGAACATTATCTTCTCGTTGTAAACGCAGCTAATATTGATAAGGATTTCAATTGGTTGTTGAAGCATGTAGAAGGTAATGTAACGATCAAAAATCTCTCTGATACAATTGCTCAAGTTGCCATACAGGGGCCTCTGGCAGAGCAAGTTTTACAAAAGCTAACGAGTACTGATTTAAGCAGTATTGGTTTCTTTAAATTCCAACAGAATGTGGAAATCGGCGAGAAAAAGGCGTTAGTTTCGAGAACAGGTTACACGGGTGAAGATGGTTTTGAGATATATTGTCCGCAAGATGATGTAGTAGAGATTTGGAATGCTATTTTAGCAGCTGGAAAAGAAGAAGGAGTTGTACCTTGTGGATTAGGTGCTCGTGACACGTTGCGCTTTGAAGCTAACTTAGCTCTTTACGGTCAAGAATTATCAGCAGATATTACACCGCTTGAAGCCGGCATCGGTTTTGCTGTGAAGTTAAATAAGGAAGCTGATTTCATAGGAAAAGCAGCGCTGTTAAAACAAAAAGAAGAGGGTGTCCCAAGAAAGCTAGTCGGAATTGAAATGATAGACCGAGGAATTCCACGGCACGGCTACCCTGTGTTTCAAGGGGATGAGCGAATCGGTGAGGTAACGACCGGTACGCAATCGCCAACATTAAAGAAGAATATTGGGCTGGCTTTGATATCTTCTGATTATGCAAAGCATGGAAATGAACTAGAAGTGGAAATCCGCGGAAAACGCTTAAAAGTAAAGATCGTTCCTACACCTTTTTATAAACGAGAAAAGAACTAACGAAAGGGAGCAGTGAGTTATGAAGCATCGCTATTTACCTATGACGGAACAAGATAAAACGGCTATGTTGGAAACAATTGGTGTTTCAACCGTTGATGAACTTTTCAGCGATATCCCTGAAAAAGTAAGATTTAAGGGTGAGTATAATATCAAAGCGGCAAAATCAGAGACCGCTTTAATGAAAGAATTATTTAAGCTGGCAAATCAAAATGCCGACTTGAAACAAAATGTTTCATTTTTAGGTGCCGGTGTATATGACCATTATATTCCTGTCATCGTTGATCATGTCCTTTCCAGGTCAGAGTTCTATACGGCTTATACACCTTACCAGCCAGAAATTTCTCAAGGTGAGCTCCAGGCTATTTTTGAATTCCAGACGATGATTTGCGAATTAACGGGAATGGAAGTCGCTAACTCTTCTATGTACGATGGCGGAACAGCGCTTGCAGAGGCCGCGATGCTTAGTGCCGGTCACACGAGACGGAAAACGATTGTTGTTTCGGCTGCAGTTCATCCTGAATATCGGGATGTGTTGAAAACTTATGCTAAGGGTCAATACCTAGATGTTGTCGAGATCCCAGTGGATAATGGGATTACTGATATCTCAGCGTTAAAAGAAGCAGTCAATAAGGATGTAGCTGCTGTAATTGTTCAATATCCAAATTTCTTTGGAAGAATTGAACCGCTGCAAGAGTTAGAAGCAGTAGTACATGAACAAAAAGCCATGTTCGTGGTGTCTTCAAATCCTTTGTCACTTGGCGTGCTAACACCACCTGGGAAATTTGGCGCCGATATTGTTGTTGGTGATGCACAGGTCTTTGGGATTCCTACCCAGTTTGGCGGAC
This sequence comes from Bacillus rubiinfantis, assembly GCA_000752035.1. Taxonomy (GTDB): domain Bacteria; phylum Bacillota; class Bacilli; order Bacillales; family Cytobacillaceae; genus Neobacillus; species Neobacillus rubiinfantis. The sequence continues at coordinate 430,855 of CCFE01000018.1, forward strand.
CGCATTGCGGCTATTTTGCCGTCACCAACAAGCTAATGAGAAAAGTCCCTGGACGTCTTGTTGGCCAGACAACTGATGATGAAGGGCGTCGCGGTTTTGTTCTAACATTGCAGGCTCGCGAGCAACATATTCGCCGTGATAAAGCAACATCAAATATTTGTTCCAATCAGGCATTGAATGCTTTAGCAGCCTCGGTTGCGATGACGGCGCTTGGAAAAAATGGCGTACGTGAAATGGCGGCAGCCAACCTGCAAAAAGCAAACTATGCTAAGAACCTCTTTAAAGCGGCTGGGTTCGAAGTTGTCTATGATGGATACGGATATAATGAATTTGTCATTAAGTTAAATAAACCGGTAAAAAAGGTAAATCAACAGCTGCTGCAAAAGGGAATGATTGGCGGGTATGATTTAGGCCGGGATTATCCAGACTTGGCAAACCATATGCTGATTGCCGTAACCGAACAAAGAACGAAGGAAGAAATCGATACATTTGTAAAAGAATTGGGGGATATGCATGTATAATCAAGATCAGCAGCTGATTTTTGAACTAAGTACACCAGGACGGATTGGATACAGTCTTCCGGAAATGGATGTTCCTGAAGTTGATTTGAATGCACTTCTTCCTGAGGAATATATACGCGCTGAAGAGCCACTGCTTCCAGAAGTATCAGAGCTTGATATCATGCGTCATTATACAGCCTTGTCGAAAAGAAATCATGGCCTTGATTCGGGATTTTATCCATTAGGTTCTTGTACAATGAAATATAACCCGAAAATTAATGAAAATGTTGCCCGTTTTAATGGTTTTGCCCACATCCACCCGCTACAGGATGAAAGCTCTGTTCAAGGGGCACTTGGATTGATGTATGACCTGCAACAACATTTAATTGAAATTACCGGGATGGACGAAGTGACACTGCAGCCGGCAGCTGGTGCTCATGGAGAATGGACTGGACTGATGTTGATTCGCGCCTATCATGAAGCAAATGGTGACCACAAGCGGACAAAAGTAATTATTCCTGACTCTGCTCATGGCACTAACCCTGCGTCTGCCACTGTAGCAGGTCTTGAAACCATTACTGTAAAATCCAATGAAAATGGGCTGGTTGATTTAGATGATTTACGGCGTGTAGTCGGTGACGATACCGCTGCCTTAATGCTCACCAACCCTAATACTTTAGGACTATTTGAAGAACATATCGTAGAAATCGCCGAGATTATTCACGATGCTGGGGGAAAGGTTTATTATGATGGAGCAAACTTGAATGCCGTGTTGTCAAAAGCGAGACCTGGGGACATGGGCTTTGACGTCGTCCATTTGAATCTTCACAAAACCTTTACCGGCCCGCATGGCGGCGGTGGTCCCGGTTCAGGCCCAGTAGGCGTAAAAGCGGATCTTATCCCATTTTTACCAAAACCTGTCGTTGCCAAAAAAGACGATGAGTATGTACTTGATTATGACCGTCCGCAATCAATCGGTCGTGTGAAGCCGTTTTATGGTAACTTCGGTATTAACGTCCGTGCTTACACCTATATCCGCTCCATGGGACCGGATGGTTTGAAGGCTGTTACTGAATATGCCGTGTTAAATGCTAACTATATGATGAGAAGACTGGCTGAATACTATGACTTGCCGTTTGACCAACATTGCAAGCATGAATTTGTATTAAGTGGCAAGCGCCAGAAGAAATTAGGTGTCAGGACACTAGATATTGCGAAACGCCTGTTAGATTTTGGGTATCATCCACCAACCATATACTTTCCGCTTAATGTAGAGGAGTGCATCATGATTGAACCTACAGAAACAGAGTCAAAGGAAACGCTTGATTCTTTCATTGATGCGATGATTCAAATTGCTAAGGAAGCAGAAGAAAACCCAGAAATCGTCCAAGAAGCACCACATACGACAGTTGTTGGCCGCCTTGATGAGACGACTGCGGCACGAAAGCCTATTCTAAGATATCAAGCTTAATACTAAATAGTAAGAGGGATGATTCACAATGATATCATCCCTCTTTTTCTATCTAAAAAAATTAAGAGGTCCCTTTTGGGGACCTTCTGAAAGTTATTTCTTTGCTTTAATTTTGCCTGTCCATCTTTTAAACCCGCCTTGCAGCTGAGTTAGGTCTTTATACCCTTTTTTATATAGCATCTGAGCCGCACGAGCACTGCGCATACCGCTTTGGCAATATAAATAAACCGGTAAATCTGGACGAATTTCTTTCATCCGCATTTTTAACTGCGACATTGGAATGTTTCGCGCACCCAAAATATGTCCTGCTTCAAACTCATTTGGTTCACGCACATCAATGAGCTGCGCTTTCCGATAGCCTTTCCGAAATTCTTCCTCCGTAATCGTTTTAACAATTTTTTTCTGATAAAAATAGTTGTAAACGGAGTAGATGATTAGCGCTGCTAGAATAATTAGTAAAGCATAAAGTGAATTCAACGTCTTTTCTCCTTTCAAGCTGTAACTCCACTATATTTTATTATATTAGTCCTGTCATTAAAGATAAAGATTATTAATGAAAAAACTTTTGATAAAAACATTCCAGTTCATTCTGTTTTGCATCCAAATCTGATTTTGATAGACTTAGTACGATAAAGAATATCAGAATAAATGAGGTTTTGGGATGGAAAAAGAAAAATGGGGTTTTATTGATACTGGTAATCGTTCGCCCTCTTTTAATATGGCTTTAGATGAGGCACTACTCGATTGGCATAGTCAAGGGAAGATTCCACCAGTCATCCGCTTTTATGGCTGGAATCCGCCTACGCTATCAATTGGATACTTTCAAAAGGTAGAAAAGGAAATAGATTTGAATGCAGTTCACGAGTATGGATTGGGTTTTGTCCGAAGACCTACCGGAGGAAGAGGGGTACTCCATGAACATGAGCTTACCTATAGTGTAATCGTTTCTGAGGAGCATCCCCACATGCCGAAGACTGTTACAGAGGCATATCGGGTCATTTCCGAAGGGATCCTGGAGGGATTTAAGAATTTAGGACTAGATGCCTATTTTTCCGTTCCGAAAACAGTTGAAGAACGAGAAGCCCTAAAAAGTCCTCGTTCGGCGGTTTGTTTTGATGCTCCAAGTTGGTATGAATTAGTTGTTGAAGGGCGGAAGGTTGCCGGAAGTGCGCAAACCCGGCAGAAGGGGGTCATTCTTCAGCATGGGTCGATCCTGCTTGATTTGGATGAAGACAAACTGTTCAGTCTATTCAAATATCCTAGCGAACGGGTCAAGGAACGGATGCAGCGAGCGTTTAAAGATAAAGCAGTAGCAATTAATGCTATCAGTCCTCGAAAAATTACACTTCATGAGGCAAAGAAAGCCTTTTATCATGGCTTTTCAGAGGCTTTAAACATTGAGCTTATTCCATATCATCTATCGGAGCAAGAATTGGCATTTGTTAACCATCTAGCTCAGGAACGGTATGAGAGCGACGAATGGAATTATAAAAGATGATAGTGAAGCGGCATCTCTGGTCGCTTTTTATATTGGTTTAATTGCGTTACTAAGTGTGAACATTTTCATTAATGAAGTTACGCAACCGGTGAAATTTGTTAAAATTCGTCGTTTTTATGGATAAAGTTGATTAAAGCTTTTATTTTCTCTTAAATCTATGTAATTCTATGTTTGACAAATTTAATATTCTTTGCTCAACATACAATATGTAGTGGTGTCGAAAATTCACAAAACACTATATATTGATTTTTCTTCCTTTCCTATGGTACCTTTAGTATATTGTAACAACTAGATATAGCAGAAAGATATAATCTAGTAACTAAATAGGATTAGATTTAATTTTTGAAGGAGTTGTTTTCATGTCTGTTGCATTTAGACAAAAATTAAATATTGACTTTGAAAGGTTGAATGAAGATATCCGCCTTTTTCCGCAAGTGCATCTAGTAACTCCAGATATGCACATCACTCATAAAGGTGTTTCACGTTTAGTTATGCTGGATCGCTATACTTTTAAGGATACTGAGAAAATCACGCTCACAGCCGGTGATTTTGTTGTCCTAACGATTAAAGAGGACCCTAAATTTCCAGCACGAGGCCTAGGAAAAATTCTCGAAATTGATTGGGAAGATAAAAAAGCAAAAGTAGTAGTAGAAGAGGACTATCGCGGGGCTTTAGACGATCCAGAAGAAGCACAAACTGGAGTTATCGTGCGCTCTCTTGATGTAATTGAAAAACCGTTGGAGCTATTTTATGAGCAAATTGCCAAAAGGGTAGCGACTGGGCTTGCTGAGGTTGAAGAAACGGAGCAAAAACGTAAGGAATGGACAGAAAAGTTCTACCACGAGCTTGTCAGCCTGAACTTTATTCCTGCCGGTCGCGTTCTTTATGGTGCTGGAGCCAACACGGACGTGACCTACTTTAATTGTTATGTGATGCCGTTTGTGGCTGACTCACGTGAAGGGATTTCCGACCATCGCAAGCAGGTGATGGAAATCATGAGCCGCGGCGGAGGTGTTGGGACAAACGGGTCAACATTACGGCCTCGAAATACGTTGGCACGCGGCGTAAACGGAAAATCATCAGGATCAGTATCATGGCTTGATGATATCGCCAAGCTCACACATCTAGTTGAGCAGGGCGGATCCCGTTAATTAGCTCCAAACGGCGGGAATAAAATCTCGTGAATTGCTGGGACCCCCTTAGAGTCTTATCAACCACAACGTGACTGGCAACGGTGAGCGTGACGGTTTGAAAATGATAAGAATTGGGCAATCAGCAGCGAAGCATCTCCGGAAACGGAGATGAACGTTCAACGACTATTGAAACTTCCTAAAGCATCCAATATAACGAAAATATATGAATTAAGGAGGCTTATATATTGGGAGCAAAGGAAGGAGTAAACCAGGGCAAACGGCAACGTGGCTATGGGGCACGAGACAAAGAAAGAATCATAGAATCTGTTATAAAACTCCATAAAGAAGGTTACAGTCAAGTTGATATAGCCAAAATGCTAAATATAAGCAGAGGAACCATCATGCGGTGGAATAATAATCTTCATTTTATACAGCAAGAAATGGTTATCAGAAAGCAAGGTTGTTCAGACCTCTACCTTAGTAGCATAAAAGAAATAACAGGGATAGCGAAAGAGCTATATAAATATGGAGATATTAGATTGAATCGAAAATATGAAAAATTTCTTTCTTTGATGATATAGTCTGATCTTATGTGAAAGCATAAGAGCTAGGCAGAAATGACCTAGCCGCTCTTAAATGAGTAGTAACATAATAGCGTGGGGCCCAGATGATAATGTTGGCGGATTGGCATCCTGATATTATTGAATTTATTATTTCAAAGATGCAAAATCCGCGAATACTGCGTTTTTTAATGGAACACACAAATGATGAGACAATTAAAAAACAAGCAAACGATAAGTTGAAATTCACCCCGTTAACAGAGAAAGAAAGAGAAATGTATGAAGGGATTGTCCGCTACAAGGACTTCCCTGGAAATGGCGGCTTTTCGGAAGAAAACATCGAAGAGGCTGAGGAAAAGCTGAGAGATGGAGGAAATTACTCCGTTCATAATCCGGAATTTTTAACAGGGGCCAATATCTCTGTCTGTTTAACAAAGGAATTTATGGAAGCAGTTGAAAACAATGGTGAATATGAACTTCGCTTTCCTTATGTTGAACATTATGACGAAGAAGAAATGACAATTTATAATGAAGAATGGCACAAGGTTGGTGATGTCCGCGAGTGGGAAAAGTTAGGACATAAGGTGCGTGTTTACAAAAAGATAAAGGCCAAGGAACTTTGGAATTTAATCAATATCTGTGCAACCTACTCAGCAGAGCCAGGAATTTTCTTTATCGACAACGCCAATAACATGACAAACGCCAAAGCATACGGACAACAGGTAGTAGCGACGAATCCTTGTGGGGAGCAGGTGCGAAAGGTAGCATAATAATCATTACCTAAAAGAGGTGAGAGATTAGGATAACATCTCTCTGGACAGCCGACTTACTTGGATGGAGAAATACCACCGGGGACAATAGCATGTCGGAAAAGCGGAAGAAGGAAGTAAACTGCGAGAAGCCTTCGTTCTGCGAGTCCAAGTTCTATATGGCTAAAGCTATACTGCCTTAATCCTAGATTCTTCGCTCGAACCGCAGAGAGTCTCATACTTCGCAGTTAAAATGAGATTGTGCTTGAGTTACCATGATTGGCTGTTCGTCAAGGTAAATATCCTCCTAAGCACCGAAGCACGATAAGTGTGATAAGAATCGAACGGGAAGCCTAAGTAGAACCAGTGATTATTATAGTGAACCTTTGATTCTTCGCTAGGAACGTCGAAAGACTATGGAATACATGTTACACCCTAAAAGTGAAACCTCTGTGATTCCTGAATATCTATTAGCGGAGAACGGAGCTGACATAGTAGTCTGAGGAACCTGAGATAACAGGTATTGCCGTAAATCGGAAGCGGGAAAGCCGCCCACACATATATGGAAGCATATATGACACCCGACCTAATCAGTCATTATGGGTGCTGGCGAAGGACAGCAGGTTAAAACAGATACAAAACATTGAGGAGGTATGCGAAATGCAAAAGGCTGAAACAGTGTTAGGTATCGTCGAGAGTAAATCAAAATCTGACAAACATTACAAATTCGATAGACTATATCGAAACTTATTTAACCCAGACTTTTACCTTCATGCATATGGAAAGATATATGCAAAGGAAGAAAACATGACTAAAGGCGCTGACGAAGAAACAATAGATGGTTTTGGAATGAAAAAAGTAAATGAAGTTATTGAACTCATCAAAAACGAGCAATATCATTTCAAACCAGTAAGACGAGTATACATTCCTAAGAAGGATGGTTCAAAAAGACCTTTAGGAATTCCTAGCTTTTATGACAAAGTGATTCAAGAAATTAGCCGAAGTATTCTCGAAGCCATTTACGAACCCAAATTCAGTAAAAGCTCACATGGATTTAGACCTAACAGAAGTTGTCACACAGCTTTAAAACAGGTTAAAAGAGAATGGACAGGTATTAAATGGGTCATCGAAGGAGACATTAAAGGATTTTTCGATAACATTAACCACGAAATCTTAGTAAATATCCTAAATGAGAATATACATGATGGACGGTTCTTAGAACTAATTAAACGTATGTTAGAAGCAGGGTATATGGAAGATTGGGTATTTCATAAAACATATTCAGGAACGCCCCAAGGTGGAATAATAAGTCCTATATTGGCTAACATTTATCTAAATAAACTGGATGAGTTCGTAGAGAATGTTCTGATTCCTAAATACGAAACAAACAAAAAGAAGCGAAAAATGAATCCAATATATAACCGCATCAACAGAAAAATGGTAAGACTTTCGAAAAAAATAGACGACCTCAAAAGTATCGAACCTATAAGGCAAGAACTTATCAATGAGTATCAACTATTAGAAATCGAAAGACGTAACCATAAAGTTCATGATGAGATGGATTCTGATTTCGTTAGAGTAAAATATGTTCGTTACGCCGATGACTTTATCATAGGGGTTATAGGAAGCAAGGAACTAACAGAGCAAATAAAAAAAGAAGTTGCGGAATTTCTAACAACTGAATTAAAGCTCACATTAAGCGAAGAAAAAACGCTTATCACAAACTTCAAAAATCCAGTAAAATTCCTTGGGTATGAAATGTATATACATGACTCCAACACATACCTTGTCAAGAAATCAAATGGACGCATCTCGAGAGCGGTAAACGGAATACCGAGGCTAATGGTACCGAGAGAAGCAATAACGAAAAAGCTAGAGAAATTTACTCGAAATGGCAAAGCGGTTCATCGGAAAGAACTAACCAATCTAGACATAGCGGAAATCATCAGTATTTACGCTTCAGAAGTAAGAGGGTTATATAACTATTACCGAATGGCAGATAATGTTGCTAACCAAATGAATCGATTCAAACATTATCACCGAACCAGCTTAGCCAAAACAATTGCGGTTAAAATGCGAACGTCAGTCGCTAAAGTCAGACAAAAATACGAGGTTGATGGAACAATCGGGATTGTCATCAAACGAGAACCACCCAAAGACGACTTAATCTACAAATACTACAACGATGGTTTTAGTAAAAACGATTATGTCGGAAATGCCAACGATTCAGATATGAGTTTGTCAGAACTCGATGAAATTTAACTGAGAGAGCCGTATGCGGGGAAACTTGCACGTACGGTTCGCAGGGGGAGGTCGGAAAAAGTGGTAGATTATACTACTAACTCGTCCGTCTTCTACCCGACCCTCTCGCACCATTTTCTGTCTGTAATCTTGCTGCTGTGAATCTGGCGGAGATGGCAGATAAAGATAATAAAACAGTTAATTATGAAAAGTTAAAGGAAACGGTAGCAGTGGGCGTCCGCATGCAGGATAACGTGATTAATGCTACCCCTTATTTCCTGGAAGAGAATAAAAAGCAAGCACTTGGTGAGCGTCGTGTAGGTCTCGGAGTAATGGGTCTACATGACCTGTTAATTTACTGTGAAACAGAGTACGGTTCACCAGAGGGGAATAAGCTAGTCGACAAAGTATTTGAAACGATTGCAACAACAGCATATAGAACGTCGATCGAATTAGCCAAAGAGAAAGGGAGCTTCCCATTCTTAACAGGACAAACTCTTGAAGAGACGCGTGGACTTCGCCAAGCATTTATTGAAACTGGCTATATGAAAAAAATGCCGGAAGATATTCGTCAATCGATACTAGAGAATGGAATAAGAAACTCTCATTTACTAACCGTTGCTCCTACGGGAAGTACTGGAACAATGGTTGGTGTATCTACAGGATTAGAGCCTTATTTCTCGTTCTCATACTTCCGCAGCGGCCGGCTTGGGAAGTTTATTGAAGTAAAGGCTGATATTGTTCAGGAATATTTAGACAGGCATCCGGAAACTGATCCACACAACCTGCCGAAGTGGTTTATAACGGCAATGGATCTTGCTCCTGAAGCCCATGCAGATGTCCAATGTGTCATCCAGCGCTGGATTGACAGTTCAATTAGTAAAACGGTGAATGCACCCAAAGGTTATACCGTTGAACAGGTTGAAAAGGTATATGAACGCCTGTATCGCGGCGGTGCTAAAGGTGGCACAGTGTATGTCGACGGTTCACGTGATTCTCAAGTCTTAACACTGAAAGCAGAAGAAAATAACTCTGAACAGTTATCAATGTTTGATGAAAACGAAAAGCAGCCTGTCGTACTTGTTGATACAATCACTGACCTTCGGGCAACTGATGTGACGATTGGTTCTGAGGTTGGTAATATCTGTCCAATCTGCCGCAAAGGACATGTCGAGGAACTAGGCGGCTGTAATACATGTACCAACTGTGGTGCACAATTAAAGTGTGGATTGTAATTTTAAGGTGTGGAGGATATCCACACCTTTTCCCATTTCACTAAACAATTACAAGTGTAAAAAAGGAGTCGAATTTTGTAATAAAAATGTAATCTGGCTGACACGGCGATGTTAATCAAATTTTGTATGATAACGGTATCAAAACTCGCCAGGGGGAAAGAACCAGATGTTGAAAAAAATCATTGCAGTTTTCGCTATGACTCTTATTTTAAGCACAGTGTTTACTACCATGGGAGATAAAGCAGCAGCGGCAACTTATCATAAAAAAGCTATTGCGGTTGCAAAATCAAAACTTGGTGTCCCTTATCGATGGGGCGGAATGTCAACAAGAGGGTTTGATTGTTCAGGACTAGTAAAGTACTCGTTTGCAAAAGCTGGAAAAGCATTACCGCGTACCGCCGCAGACATGTATTACTCAAAAAAGGGGAAACGAGTTAAATCTTTGAAAACTGGTGATTTGATGTTCTTTGCCCCAAATAAGGCTAGCAGGCCGACACATGTAGCCATTTATATCGGCAGTGGCAAAATGATTCAGTCATCATCTTCAAAAGGTGTATCTATTGCCTACACAAGCAATAGTTATTGGAAACCACGTTTCATCGGAGCGAAGAGGATATAAATAAACTACCTTGAAATATTTAAAAGGCATCGGCAGCGGTGCCTTTTTCATGTTTTTATAAAAAGAAAAGACTCCGGTAGATATGAGTTATACCAACCTTCTTTTTTAGGGAAAATGAAGCTTACTCGGAAAAATTTTCTCCTTGTCTCCGGTACTATTTTCACACTTGCTCGCTTAAAGATGTAACAATTATACATCTTGAGGGGGACTGACATGAATATTGATGGAGTTTTTTCCGGAGGTGGGATAAAGGGATTTGCCCTTGTCGGAGCTTTAGAAGAGATTGAAAGTCGTGGTTTCAAATTTGTTAGAGTTGCTGGTACTAGTGCTGGGTCAATTATTGCCGCTTTTATTGCCGCTGGCTATTCGAGTAAGGAAATCTATCAATTAATTAGCGAGCTGGATCCCGCTGATTTCTTAGATGCCCGGAAAACAATTGTTCCATTAAAATTTACTAAATGGTTATTACTTTATTGGCGTTTAGGGTTATATAAAGGGAATCAATTAGAAAAATGGCTGCAGGAAAAATTAGAGGTGAAAGGATTGAGAACGTTTTCGGATTTACCGCCGAAGAGTCTGCGAGTCATTGCTTCAGATCTAACAAACGGGCAAATGGTCGTATTACCGGATGACTTAGAAAAGTATGGGATTGTGCCAGGAGCGTTCTCAATTGCTAAAGCAATTCGCATGAGCTGCAGCATACCTTACTTTTTTGAACCGGTGAAATTGCGCTCTGTCAATGGCTTAAACCTATTAGTAGATGGCGGGGTGTTAAGTAACTTCCCTATGTGGTTGTTTGATAAAGATCAAGTGAAGAAAGTTAGACCCGTCCTTGGAATTAAACTAAGTGCTATTGAATATGAGCATGAGAAACATAAGATTTCAAATGGTATTGAGTTGTTCGGGGCTTTATTTGAAACGATGAAGGATGCACATGATTCACGGTACATCTCCAAAAAACATGTTGACAACATTATTTTTATTCCAATGGAAGCTGTATTTACAACGGAATTTCAGTTAACAAATGAAAAGAAGAAGTTGCTTGTTGATATCGGCAGACAGCATGCGAAGAGGTTTTTAAACACATGGAGTTATTAATTAAGCACGAGCAAAAAGAAAAAGAGCGTTAAAATGACGCTCGATTTTTCTTTTTGCTTTTTTTTCCGTCAATTACAGTTAAATGAGCAGGAGATTTCTTTTTGGTCTTATGTTTTTTTAAGGATGTAATCGCGCCGAGTGAAGAGCTTTTTGTCTCTCCGCCCTTTTGCTGCAGCCGTTTCTTAGATTGTTTTGCTGCTTTCAAGAATGCCCGCTGCTCTTTTTTCTGAGGGGTTGAATGTGAAAGCTTTCGAACAACGAAAAAAACGACGAAGCCAATCAAAACCATGATGGCTATGTTTTGAATAAAGCCAGCAGGATTAGCAGTAAACGAGCTGACAAGACCGATTATGGCAAGAATAATTAATCCCCCTACAACAAGGACGGATGTCCGTATTTTCAAGAAAGCCACCTCCCTCTAAGAGCATCTTAAGCAATTTTTTCCTATTTTAAACAGGTGAAAATAAAAATTTAGATAATTTCTTCATTTTTTGATAAAGCTTCACTCTCGGTTTCCTTTTTTAGCAACTCTTGAAACGAAAGAATGGCGACTTCTACTTGCTCATCATCCGGTTCTTTCGTCGTTAATAACTGCAGCCATAGTCCAGGGAGACCGAGATATTTTAGAACCGGGATATCGCGTAATTTATTTGTAAACTGCAGAACTTCAAAGGAAATTCCTAATACAACCGGAATTAATAATAAACGGTCCACAATCCGCAACCACAATGGAGAGGTGGGAACAAGCATGTAAACAAAAAGACCTACTATGACTGTAAAAAGAATAAAACTACTTCCGCAGCGATAGTGAAGGCGGGAATGTGCTTGCACATTTTCAACTGTCAGCGGGACGCCGGACTCAAATGTGTTAATAACTTTATGCTCTGCACCATGATACTGAAATACTCTCTTGATAAGCGGAGTTAATGAAACTAGATAAATATATGAAAGAAGCAGGAATAGCTTGATTACACTTTCAATAATTACTTGAGCTGCATCAGACGGGAAAATAGGCCGTGTTAATTCTGCTAATAAAGCTGGCACAAGGGTGAAAGCGAATTTACCGATAATAAAAGAAATGACACCAACGGCGGCTACTCCTAAATACATCGTTAGCTTGGAAACTTCTTGCTCTTTAATAGCAGCATCATCTTTAGGATCAACATCGTATCTTTCTGAGGAGAAATTCAAATGTTTTGAGCCATTGGCACTTGCTTCAATGATGGCAATAATGCCACGGAGAAAAGGAACTTTTTTAAGTTTTCTCAAGAGAGGGTTAGTTTTTCGCGGTATTTGAAAATAATCAATCGAGTGATCTTTTCTTCTTACCGCGGTGACGTAATGATATTTACCGCCAAACATGACTCCTTCTACTACGGCTTGACCGCCATATATTGGTTTCTGTGATTTTGACATTAATTTTGACACCAACCTATTTCAAAGTTGTACATAGGAAAAAACATAATCTGTCTGTACTTAATTGTATTCTACTAGAAAAATAAAAAAACCTCTAGGATTGAGAACCTATTCTAGGTTAAAAATTCAAAAAATTTTTTATGCAAGTGATTGTAAGTCATAGGACATAATAAAAGCGAATATTGATTGGAGGTTGGTACAATGGCCCAGATAAATACAAAAGATAAAGAAAAATATCCACAGCCTATGGCTTTTCCAGTCATGATTTTTTGGACTGGCTTATTTGGGGGTGTTTTTTGGGGGACGATGGGCTATCTTGCTTATTTTCTACATTTCATTGACATTCGTCCAAATGTAATCCTCCTGCCCTTAGCTTTAGGAAATTGGAAATATGGTTGGATTGGTACAATAGTTTCTATTATTATTATAGGGATTATTTCAATAGGTGTTGCTTTTATCTATTCTGCACTTTTAAAACGTTTCAATGGTTTATGGTTTGGCATTGGCTACGGAATTGTCTTGTTTGCTATCGTTTTTGTACTCTTACACCCTCTGTTTCCAGATATAAAGCCGTTATTCGAGTTAAAGAGAGATACGTTTATTACTATGATGTGTCTGTACATGTTATATGGATTGTTTATTGGCTACTCCATTAGTTATGAGTATCAAAATAAAAAAGTTCAGGAAAAAGAAGCGGCTACGTAGTGAGATATTAGTCGGAAAGAGATGGTTGTGATAAAATAATTTTATCCGTTTATGGAATTGAAAAGGAGAGTGGAAACAATGGAAAAGTTAAAAAAATTAAGAACAGCTTTTACAGAACATGGAGTAGATGGGGTTCTGATCACTAGCCCATATAATCGTCGCTACATATCGAATTTTACCGGAACAGCAGGTGTGGTATTAATCAGTGCCGACAAAGCTTTGTTTATTACTGATTTTCGCTATATTGAACAAGCCTCTAAACAATGTACAGGTTTTGAAATTATTAAGATTTCTGAGACGATTCCGAAAGAAATTGCTGCACAAGTCAAGAATTTGGGGATAAAGAAACTTGGCTTTGAGGAAGAGTATGTTACCTATTCATCATTTAAAGAATTTGAAAAAGAAGTAAAGGCTGAACTTGTTCCGCTTTCAGGTGTAATCGAAAAGTTACGCTTGATTAAGAGCGATGCAGAGATTAAGATATTAAAGGAAGCTGCGGATATTGCTGATGCAGCCTTTAAACATATAATTGAATTTATTCGTCCCGGAAAGACGGAACTGGAAGTATCGAATGAGCTAGAATTCTTTATGAGAAAAGCGGGAGCCACTTCATCGTCATTTGATACCATTGTTGCCTCAGGAGTCCGTTCAGCACTTCCACATGGGGTAGCTAGTGATAAGGTGATTGAATCAGGTGATATGGTTACGATGGATTATGGTGCCTATTACAAAGGATATGTATCTGATATTACAAGAACAGTTGCTGTTGGTGAGCCTGACAGTCAGTTAAAGGAAATATACCAAATTGTTCTTGATGCCCAGCTTCGCGGTATGGATGGATTTAAACCGGGAATGACAGGTAAAGAAGCAGATGCACTAACCAGGGACTACATAACTGAGAAAGGTTATGGGGATTATTTTGGACATTCAACCGGTCATGGAATTGGGCTAGAAGTTCATGAAGGTCCAGCCCTTTCGATGAAGTCTGATATAGTACTACAACCAGGGATGGTGGTTACGTGTGAACCAGGTATCTATGTCCCGGGTCTTGGTGGTGTGCGGATTGAAGATGATACGCTGATTACCAATGATCATAACGAAGCGCTTACTCATTCTACAAAAGAACTTATTATTTTGTAACGGTTATAGGAGGATAAGGAATGATATCTGTTAATGATTTTCGGACTGGTTTAACAATTGAGGTGGATGGTGATATCTGGCGTGTCTTGGATTTCCAACACGTTAAGCCAGGAAAAGGTGCAGCGTTTGTACGTTCTAAACTGCGTAACTTACGAAATGGCGCGATTCAAGAAAAAACATTTCGTGCTGGTGAGAAAGTAGAAAAGGCCCAAATTGATAATCGTAAAATGCAATATTTGTATGCCAGTGGTGACCAGCATGTTTTTATGGACATGGAATCATATGAGCAAGTTGAGCTAGCTGCGTCAAGTATTGAATATGAACTAAAGTTTTTAAAAGAAAACATGGAAGTTCATATTATGATGTATCAAGGTGAAACCTTGGGAGTTGAATTACCAAATACTGTTGAATTGGAAGTAATTGAAACTGAACCAGGTATTAAAGGGGATACTGCTTCCGGCGGAACGAAGCCAGCGAAACTGGAAACTGGATTGATTGTCCAAGTTCCTTTCTTTGTGAATGAGGGCGATAAATTAATTATTAATACAACTGAAGGTACTTACGTATCGAGAGCATAATCATAAGAAAAATGCCTTAGGCCGATTTATTCGGTACTAGGGCTTTTTTTTTCTGATTTTTTTCTAAGTTTTGGCTCTAGCAAAAAATAAAAAGTAGAATCTGCATGATTTTTACCAGATTTGCGAGTCATATTGTTTCTATAGAGGCATACATTTTAATTAATGAGACAAGCATGAGGAGGAAAACGCAGTGGAAACAATTTTACCTTTTTTACCGAAAAATATTGCTGACCAAATCAATCAAATCCCTCCTGAACTGCGCGAAGAGTTGGAAGAAATTCGTATCCGGATTAATCGGCCGATTGAAGTGACCACTAAGAGAGGACCGAGATTTTTATCGTATATTATTCAGCCGGAGGATGCCTTTCATTTGATAAATAAAATTAGTCATTTTTCGATTTACACATTGGAAGAAGAGCTAAAGCGTGGCTATATTACTGTCTCCGGAGGTCATCGAGTTGGACTAGCTGGGAAAGTCATTTTAGAAGCAGGAAAGGTGAAGGCAATTCGTGATATTTCATCGTTTAATATCCGGATTGCAAGAGAGAAAGTCGGGATTGCTGAGCCTTTAATTTCTTGCCTTTATCAAGGGAAATGGCTGAACACCATGGTAATTGGTCCGCCGCAAACAGGGAAAACAACGTTATTACGAGATATAGCCCGGATTATTTCGAGTGGAAGTGCCAGCAAGGCTATTGATGCACAAAAGGTTGGAATTATCGATGAACGCAGTGAGATTGCCGGCTGTATCAATGGCGTGCCGCAATTAACCTTCGGAATGAGGGTCGATGTATTAGATGCCTGCCCTAAGGCAGAGGGAATGATGATGATGATTCGTTCTATGAGTCCGGATGTTATCGTTGTTGATGAAATTGGCCGCATGGAAGATGCTGAAGCAATCCAGGAAGCTATTCATGCGGGGATTCAATTGGTGATGTCTACGCACGGTTACAGTCTCGAGGAAATTAGCAAACGACCGTCATTAAAGGGAATTCTTAACCAAAGGATTTTTCAGCGCTTCGTTATTCTTAGTCGTAAAGGAGGACCCGGTACGATTACCCATATCTTCGATGAATGTGGTAGAGAAATAGTGAATAAAGTGAGTGTGACATAGATGGTTAAGCTAATCGGAGCTATTTTTATCATCGTTGCTACTACCGTCATCGGTTTTGAAGTCTCAAGGCAGTTTAGTGAACGACCAAAGCAGCTGCGGGCTTTAAAAACTGCACTGCAATCGCTAGAAGCAGAAATCATGTACGGGCATACTCCTTTGCACGAAGCCGCTAGAAGACTATCAGAACAGCTTTCAAACCCGTTATCAGCGTTTTTTGACAGCTTCGCTAGGAAGTTAACCAATAGTGAAACAACCGTAAGGGACGCATGGGAAACTAGTTTACGTGAGGTCTGGAAATCGACTGCTTTAAAAACTGGTGAATTTGAAATCATGAAGCAGTTTGGTGAAACATTAGGACGCCATGATCGCTTTTCTCAGCAGAAACAAATTATGCTAACCCTTTCACATCTCGAGAGGGAAGAGGCAAATGCCATCCAAGCGCAAATAAAATACGAAAAAATGGTTAAGAGTCTCGGCTTTTTATCAGGATTATTACTGATTATTTTATTATTTTAGGGGGAAAAGCAATGGGGTTAGAAGTCGATATTATCTTTAAGATTGCAGGAGTCGGAATTGTTGTTGCTTTTTTACACACCGTTTTAGATCAAGTAGGAAAAAAGGAATATGCCCAATGGGTAACGTTATTTGGATTTATTTATATATTGTTTCAAGTAGCTTCTATCGTTGATGATCTTTTTCAAAAAATCAAATCAGTTTTCTTATTTCAATAGAAGGGGGGGCTCTGCGATTGAAATTATAAAAATAGTCGGGATTGCCCTCATTGCAACCTTTTTAGCTTTAATTATCAAAGAACAGAAACCAAACTTCGCTTTTTTACTGACTGTTTTTGTTGGCTGTATGATTTTTCTTTTTTTAGTGGACAAGATCTTTGAAATCATTCAACTTCTTCAGAGGCTGGCAGTTAATGCCAAGGTTAACTTAGTATATGTAGAGACGATTTTGAAGATTATCGGGATTGCCTATATTGCTGAGTTTGCAGTTCAAATTACCAAAGATGCCGGCCAAGGAGCGATTGCTTCAAAGATTGAGTTAGCAGGAAAGGTCATCATTCTAGCCATGGCCATTCCAATATTAACAGTCTTAATTGAGACCATTATTAAACTTATTCCGAGCTAATTACTGCGGAAAAAAGGGGGCACACATGAAGCCGCGTCTGCAGCTTATTCTTATTATTATTCTTTTCTTCTTTTCTGTCTCTATTCCAACTGTACAAGCCGCCCAAACCTCAGAAAATAAAGAGGATGCTTCCACAGCTATAACACCGCAGGAACTTGTTGATACTCAGTTAGAATCGTTGGACTTATCAGAACTAAAACAGTTTTGGGAGGACATTACAACTAAGTATGGAGGATTCTTACCAGAGAGTCAAAAAGGGAGTCTAATAGATTTTATAAAAGGTGAGAAACACTTCTCCATTTCAGAGTGGGGGAAGGGTTTCGCAAAATTTGCTTTTCACGAATTTGTTGCCAATGGTAAATTGCTAGGTTCATTAATTATGCTGGCCATTTTCAGTATGTTTTTACAATCAATGCAAAATGCCTTTGAACAAAGTAATGTAAGTAAAATTGCCTATGCAATTATCTATATGGTTCTCGTCATACTTGCGTTAAATAGTTTTCATATTGCTATTAAATATACAAATGATGCGATAGGAACAATGATCTCATTTGTGCTCGCACTTATCCCTTTGTTGCTGGCATTAATTGCTGCGTCTGGAGGAATAGTGTCAGCCGCTTTCTTTCATCCAGTAATTTTATTCTTGATGAATATTAGTGGAATGTTTATGCAGTTTATCATCTTACCGCTATTGTTTTTAGCTACCTTATTAAGCATTGTCAGCACATTATCAGATCAATACAAGGTGACGCAATTGGCAGCCTTACTAAGAAATTGGAGCATTGGTTTAATGGGCTTATTTCTTACCATCTTTCTTGGTGTTATCTCTGTACAGGGTGCTTCAGCTGCTGTGACGGATGGGGTGGCGATTAGGACAGCAAAATTTATTACCGGAAATTTTATTCCAGTTATTGGCAGAATGTTTACAGATGCAACCGATACAGTAATAGGTGCCTCTGTTCTTTTGAAAAATTCAGTGGGTATTGCTGGGGTGGCGATTTTAATGATTATCGTTGCCTTTCCCGCAATAAAAATATTACTTATTTCCTTTATTTATAAATTTGCTGCTGCTATTCTCCAACCCTTAGGAGGGGGACCGATTGTCAACTGTTTAGATATTATTAGCAAAAGCGTCATCTATGTTTTTGCAGCACTTGGAATCGTCTCCTTTATGTTCTTTTTAAGTATCACTGTCATTGTCGCGGCAGGAAATTTAACAATGATGATGAGGTAAGGAGGAACAAAATGGCGTTTATTACCGAGTGGGTTACGAATATTATCCTATTTATCCTATTAGCTGCAGTAATCGATATGTTGCTCCCAAATTCCAGTATGCGGAAATACACAAAGATGGTAATGGGCTTACTGCTAATTGCTATCATTCTTACGCCTATTTTTAAGGTTATATCTAGTGATTTTGAATCTGCTTTCGCCTCCATCAATAGCAAACAACAGCCTGAAGAAAAAAATATGAAAAATTTAATAGATTCAAAGAAAAAAGAAATACAAGCCTCACAACGTGCATATATTTTAGAAGAAATGGCTGTCCAACTGAAAAAGGACGTGAAGGAGGAGTTGATGGAACAATACGGATTGGAGATAGCAAATATTGATGTAGAACTGAACAATGATAGTGATCAAGCAAATGCAGACAGCCTCCAAAAGGTAATGGTTCTTCTGACACAGCCAGATACGGGCGTTAAGACAGTCGAAACAGTAAAACCAATTATTATTAACACAGAAGCACCTCTTCCATCTCAACCATCAGCAGAAGAAGCAAAACAAGTGGCATCATTTCTCGCACAAAAATGGAATCTAACGAAAGACATAGTGGAAGTATCGATTGAAGGGGGGGTTCATGACGAGAATGGATAAAAATAAAGGCCCGATTTCATGGCTGAAGAAACGACTTCATATAGCAGAACCAGGAGATAAGAAGAAAGGAAAGCTCCATTACATGCTCCTCGTATTGTTAATTGGGGCTGCCTTCATGATAGTAGGTAATATCGTGTTTAAAACCGATATGAGTTCGAGTGCTTTGCCAGCAGCAACTACGGAAAAGACCGAAGCAAAGGATGTGCCGGTTTTCGGCCAAAAAAAGACAGCAGGAAATAAAACAATAGCTAATTATGAAGAAAAATATGAGAATCAGCTAAAAAAGGCATTGGAAGAAATGCTTGGGGTTCGTGATGTCACTGTAGTTGTAAACATTGATTCCACTGATCGAAAAGTATTGGAAAAGAATACTAACTCGAAAACGCAGACAACGGAAGAGGGGGACCGTGATGGAGGTCAACGAAAGGTCCAAGAAGTTTCCACTGATGAACAGCTTGTGATTATCCGTAATGGTGAAAAGGAAGTACCGATAGTAGTCGAAACAAAAAAACCTAACGTTCGCGGTGTTCTTGTTGTTGCTAAGGGAGCAGAAAATATTGAAGTGAAAAAATGGATTAAAGAAGCTGTGACGAGAGTGTTGGATGTGCCAAGCCACCGAGTCTCAGTTATGCCTAAAAAATAAAAGGGGTGTTTTAAGATGCTTTTGAAGAAACAAACAGTATGGTTATTAACAATGTTAAGTCTAGTGGTAGTGCTATCGGTGTACTATATTACCTCTCCGGAGCAGCAAAAGAGTGATTTGACAGCTGTAGAAGAGCAAGCGAAAGAAAAAATAGACAAGCAAAAAGCAGAACCAAAGCAGGAAACAAAAACGGATGAAAAAACGGTATTATCATCAGTTGCTGGTGATGCTGAATTTGAGCAACTGCGGATGAAACTTGACGAGATGCGCAGTGAAAAAGAAGAAGAATTAACATTGGAGATGGCTGCTTCTAATCTGCCGGCAGATGAAAAAAGTAAAATTAAGGATCAAATGGACAATTTGCGAGAAACAGCTAATAAGGAAGAAATTCTTGAAACCATGATTCGCACAATGGGATATGACGATGCACTTGTCCGTGCTGATGGTGAAAATGTAAGAGTTACGGTAAAAGCAAAGAAAAAGCCGTCGGCATCTTCAGCAAATAAAATTATTCTTGAAGTGAAGAAAGAAATGGCTGACGCTAATTTTGTAGCTGTAACGTATCAACCTTCAAAATAATACCATTCATAAAACGGAGAGCTCCTGTAGCTTTCCGTTTTTCTTTGTACTTTTATTTCGAAAAATATTATGATAGAGACAGGAATTCTAAATTCTACAAAACACATAACAGTGAAAATAGCTTATTGAACTTTTACAAGGTAATATCGTATAGTATTAGTAGCTGCTTATAATAATAGATGAACAAAGGGGTGTAACCTAATGTTAAAGGTACAGGAAATTCGAGAATTGATTAAATTAGTTGACCAGTCAAGTATTGATGAATTCGTTTATGAAAATGAAGGCGCAAAGATTAAAATGAAGAAAACAGGAAATGTCACAATATCAGCCGTTCAGCCTGTATCACAAAGTGTCGCCGTTCAGGCTCCAAGCACACCTGTTGAAGCTCCAGTAGTAGCAGCACCAGTTCAGCCAAAACAAGAAGTACCTGCTGCAGAACCCGTAAGTGAAACGGAAACCGCGAATCTTCACAAAATAACATCACCAATGGTTGGGACTTTTTATGCATCCCCAAGCCCAGATGCTGGCCCTTATGTTACTTCAGGTTCCAAGGTTACAAAGGAATCAATCGTCTGTATAGTTGAGGCTATGAAGCTGTTTAACGAGATTGAAGCGGAAGTAAACGGTGAAATCGTGGAAGTGCTCGTCAAAAATGGGCAATTAGTAGAATACGGTCAGCCATTATTTTTAGTAAAGCCTGAATAAGGGAGCGGTAAAAGGATGATAAAAAAACTGCTGATTGCTAACAGAGGAGAAATTGCTGTTAGAATAATTCGTGCCTGCAGGGAGATGGGGATAGAGTCGGTTGCAGTATATTCTGAAGCAGACCGAGAAGCCCTCCATGTTCAGCTCGCAGACGAAGCATACTGCATCGGACCAATTGCTTCAAAAGATAGTTATTTAAATGTAACAAATATTATCAGTGTTGCTAAATTGACAGCCTGTGATGCAATCCATCCGGGATATGGCTTTTTAGCTGAGAATGCCGATTTTGCTGAGCTCTGCCGTGAATGCAACATTATTTTTGTCGGTCCAAGCCCCGAGGCTATTACAAAAATGGGTACAAAGGATATTGCACGGGAAACAATGCGGGAAGCAGGTGTACCTATTGTCCCTGGTTCACAAGGGATTATCAACGATATCGACGAGGCTCTTGAGCTTGTCAAGAAAATTAATTATCCAGTTATTATTAAAGCAACGGCCGGCGGTGGCGGTAAAGGAATCCGAGTTGCTCGAAACGAACAGGAATTAATTAAAGGAATCAATATAACTCAACAAGAAGCACTAACGGCTTTTGGCAACCCTGGTGTATATATTGAAAAATATATTGAAGATTTTCGCCATGTTGAAATCCAAGTGCTGGCCGACACATCTGGAAACACCATTCATTTAGGTGAAAGGGATTGTTCCATTCAACGTCGCTTGCAGAAGCTACTTGAAGAAACACCTTCCCCTGCAATTGATGAAGCAATTCGGGAAGAAATGGGAAGTGCAGCGGTAAAAGCAGCAAAAGCCGTTGGCTACTCTGGTGCCGGAACGGTAGAATTTATTTATGACTACCACAGTCGTAAATTTTATTTTATGGAAATGAACACGAGGATTCAGGTGGAACATCCCGTAACAGAAATGGTTACAGGGATAGACCTTATTAAGGAACAGATTCGTGTGGCAAATGGGGAAAAGTTATCCGTAAATCAGGATGATGTTACGTTTAACGGTTGGGCAATTGAGTGTAGAATCAATGCCGAGAATCCAGAAAAGAATTTTCTCCCATCTGCTGGAAAGATTAAAATGTATTTACCACCAGGAGGCCTTGGCGTCCGCGTTGATTCTGCTGCTTATCCTGGTTACAGTATTCCACCCTATTATGACTCGATGATTGCTAAGGTCATTGCTTATGGAAGCAGCAGGGAAGAAGCAATTTCAAGAATGAAGCGGGCCTTAAGTGAGTTTGTTGTGGAAGGAATTCATACAACAATTCCATTTCATTTAAAATTGCTGGAACATCAAGATTTTGTAAAGGGTGAATTTAATACAAAATTTCTTGAATTGCATGATGTGATGAAGACAGTTTGAAAAATGGAGGTGTAGTGATGAGCGATTTTAATATTTTGGAAATGGATCAAGATAGTAACAGCCATGGGAAAATTGAAATTGCCCCTGAAGTCATTGAGGTAATTGCTGGAATTGCCGCATCTGAAGTGGATGGTGTATCCGGGATGCGCGGCAATTTTGCTACCGGTGTGGTGGAACGGTTAGGAAAGAAAAACCACGGAAAAGGTGTAAAAGTAGAATTAACGGAATCTGGAATTGTGATTGATGTATATTGCTTAATGAAATTTGGCGTATCAATTCCAACCGTAGCTGGCAAGATTCAAGAGAATATCCGCCAGGCACTTCTTAATATGACGGCTTTAGACCCTGAAGAAATCAACATTCACATTGTCGGAGTACAATTTGAAACACCAAAACAGGAAGCGGTCATTGAGGAAGAGGTATAATATGAGAGGAAGCCAAAGGATTACATCCTTTGGTTTTTCCTTTTTATCTGCCTTTTTAAAGGTGCACAGAGAAATTAGTTATGCTATTATCGTTTTGATAAATACTATAGCAAGTAAAAATAAAAATTTATGTCTTTAAAGGAGATAGCAGTGCATGAAAAGAAGAACAGCTAGAGAAAAGGCATTACAGGCTCTTTTTCAAATTGATGTAAGCAATACTGAGACGGGTATGGCAATTGAACATGTGTTAGATGGACGGGCAGGCGATGACTATTTAACCACATTGGTAGAAGGGGTTGTTGCACACAAAGCAGAAATCGACCAAATCATTAGCAAGGTTCTTGAGAATTGGTCTTTAGAAAGATTGGCAATAGTTGACCGAAACTTATTAAGATTAGCAGTATTTGAGCTAACATTTATGCAGGATGAGGTACCCAGAAATGTTGTTTTAGATGAAGCAATTGAAATAGCGAAAGTTTTTGGGGATGACCAATCAGGTAAATTTATAAATGCTGTTCTTTCGAAAGTGACTAAATAGCTAAACGATCAAGGGGGAGGAAAAGTAAAAATGGTTGCTGCCATCATTAATGGGAAAGAAATTGCTGCGAAAAAAAGACTTGAAATAGCCAAAATGGTTGAAAACTTAAAAGAAAATGACATCGTTCCTGGTTTAGCCGTGATTCTTGTTGGAAATAACGCTGCATCACGTACATATGTAACCAACAAGCAAAAAGCCTGCCAAGAATTAGGAATGAATTCCTTGCTTATTGAATTGCCTGAAGCGGTTTCTGAAAAAGAGTTATTGGGAAAAATTATTGAATTAAATGATAACCCAAAATTTCATGGTATTCTAGTTCAATTGCCGCTGCCAAAGCATATTGATGAGAAAAAAGTGATAGAAACGATTTCCCCATTGAAAGATGTGGATGGATTTCATCCGGTAAACATAGGTAGAATGATGATAGGACAGGATGGTTTTCTACCGTGCACACCATTCGGTATCATGATCCTTCTTGAGGAGACTGGAATCTCTGTTGCCGGGAAGCATGTGGTAATTGTAGGAAGAAGTAATATAGTTGGCAAGCCGCTCGGACAATTAATGTTAAATCAACATGCGACCGTTACCTATTGCCATTCCAAAACCAAAGATTTAAAGTTACATACAAGCCAAGCTGATATCCTCATTGCGGCGGTAGGAATACCTAATTTTATTAAAGCTGAAGATGTGAAAGAGGGAGCAGTTGTAATTGATGTTGGTATTAATCGAAATGAGTCCGGCAAGCTTTGTGGAGATGTTGACTTTGCGGAAGTCAGTCAAAAGGCCGGCTTTATTACCCCCGTGCCTAAGGGAGTCGGTCCAATGACGATTACTATGCTACTATATAATACCGTTAAAGCAGCCAGTGAAAGTATCCACCGTTAATATGCTGATTTGTCCTTATCTACTGCTTTTGGTTGTTTTGCGACAAAAATCAGGCTAATCATATAATAGATAAGGACAGACTTTTTTAGTGGATGTTTAAAAAGGAGCCATTATGCAAGAACAACAATATATATCAGTTCATGCCTTAACGAAATATATAAAACGAAAATTTGATGCTGACCCCCATTTGCGTGATATTCATGTAAGAGGAGAAATTTCCAACTTTAAGCAGCACACCAGTGGTCATATGTATTTTACACTGAAGGATGATAAAGCCCGCATCCTTGCTGTGATGTTTTCCAGCCATTCACGCATGTTGAAATTTATTCCGGAGAATGGCATGAAAGTCATTGTGAAAGGTGAAATATCGGTTTACGAACCAAGTGGACAATATCAAATCTATATTAAACAGATGCAACCAGATGGAATAGGTGAATTGTTTCTCGCATATGAACAATTAAAGGGGAGACTTGAAGGAGAAGGACTGTTTGCTCTAGAAAAGAAAAAAACGTTGCCGCTCTATCCGAAAACAGTTGGGGTTGTTACTTCACCTACTGGTGCCGCAATTAGAGATGTCATTACCACAATTAAACGACGCTATCCAGTTGTGAATATTTTAGTTTTCCCTGTTTTAGTACAAGGAGAGCAAGCTGCATCGTCTATCGCAAAAGCTATCGAGAAGGCTAACAATATGGAAAATATTGATGTATTAATTGTTGGCAGGGGCGGCGGCTCGATTGAGGAGTTATGGGCTTTTAACGAGGAACAAGTGGCTCGGGCCATTTTTGCTTCAACAATTCCCGTCATTTCAGCAGTTGGACATGAGACGGACTTTACTATTGCTGATTTTGTCGCTGATTTGCGGGCGCCTACTCCAACCGGGGCCGCTGAGTTGGCTGTGCCTCATATTGAAGAACTATTAGAGCGAATTTTGCAGCGACAAACACGACTGCTCAGAGTGATGCAAGAGAAATATCGTTTTGCAAAGGAACGTTATCAGCGAGTGCAAAAATCCTATGCCTTCCGTTATCCTCATAGATTATATGAACAAAAGCTTGAACAAGTCGACAGACTAACTGAAATGCTCATACGCGGCTCAGCAAGAGTAACACGAATAAAAAAAGATGAGCATAGAAATTTGCTTAGCCGTTTGGAGCGCAGCCATCCAAGGTTAGCTTTACATGAGGCTAGAGCACGCTCGGAACGGGTGCAATTAGATTTACATCGAATGATGAAGCAAATATTGTTGAAAAAGCAAACACAATTTGAGCGGAATATCTCTACCTTACAGGCTTTAAGTCCGTTAAAAATTATGGGGAGAGGCTATAGTTTAACATACACGGAAGAAAAACAACTTGTAAAAAGTATAACTCAAGTAAAGATAGAAGACAGGCTTCAGATTCAATTAACAGACGGCAGTCTTTTATGTAAAGTGGAAGATGTAAAGGAGTCGACAAACGGTGACAAATGATAACAAACTAACCTTTGAAGAAGCAATGATGAAGCTTGAGAAGATTGTTGAGAAGCTGGAAGAGGGAGATGTACCTTTAGAGGAAGCCATTACTTTTTACAAAGACGGCATGGAACTTTCAAAGCTTTGTCATGATAAATTGAAAAGCGTTGAAGAGCAGCTTACACAAATTATAACTGAGGATGGCCGGACAGAGAGTTTTGCAATAAATGAGGAGGAATAATGTTGGAATCTCTTTCTTTAGAGGAATTTACTAAAAAATATAAACAACTGTTGGATAATGAACTTCGCCAGTTAGTTGAAGACTTAAATGCTCCAAAGGTTATCAAAGATTCGATGATTTATTCGCTTGAAGCAGGAGGTAAAAGAATTCGTCCTTTGCTGTTGTTTGCCACTCTTGAGGGGTTTGGCATTGATGCGCAAAAAGGTCTATATGCGGGAGCAGCTATTGAGATGATTCATACTTATTCTTTAATACATGATGACCTGCCAAGTATGGATAATGATGATTTACGAAGAGGAAAACCAACAAATCATAAAGTATTTGGTGACGCGATTGCAACACTGGCTGGTGATGCTTTATTAACATACAGTTTTGAAGTACTGAATAAGATTCCTCATGATTTTGCTTCACCGGAAACCAAGTTACAGGTTACTGTCGAAATGGCGAAGGCAGCTGGGGCAGAAGGAATGGTTGGCGGCCAAGTTGCAGATATGCAGGCTGAAGGAAAGACGTTAACAATTGAAGAGCTTGAGTATATCCATATTCATAAGACAGGAAAGCTATTGCGGTTTAGTGTTTTGGCAGGTGCAATTTTGGCAGGTGCAAACCAAAGTCAATTAAGGGATTTATCTCAATTTGCCCATCATTTAGGACTTGCTTTCCAAATTCAAGATGATATCCTTGATTTAGTCGGAAATCAACAGCTTATAGGTAAAACCGTCGGCAGTGATACAACCAACCATAAAAGTACATATCCGCAACTGTTAACATTGGAAGGGGCTAAAGCAGCCCTCAAAACTCAAATAACCAAAGCAAAGGACTATTTGAACAAAACGGGACTTAATACAAATCTTCTTCTGGAAATAACAGACCTCGTTGCATCAAGAAACCATTGATATGCGTTATTTGTGACATGGAGATAACTGTGTTATAATTATTTTCAACGTATATATGAATGTTGTCAAAAAGCCGTTGCACAATGGTGCAAGCGGCTATTTTTTAGAAAATAAACTAGATTATTTCCGGAGAGAAAATGCAGGAAAGCGAGTGGTCCGTCAATGGATCTATTATCAATAAAAGAACCATCATTTTTAAAAGGAATGTCAAACAGAGAGTTAGAGATATTAAGTCAGGAAATTCGCCAATTCTTAATTGAAAAACTGTCTGTCACCGGGGGGCATATAGGTCCAAATTTAGGGGTAGTAGAATTAACGATTGCTCTTCATAAAGCTTTTAATAGCCCTAAAGATAAAATATTATGGGATGTTGGTCACCAGTCTTATGTCCACAAGATACTGACGGGAAGAGCGTCCGAATTTAATACGTTAAGACAATTCAAAGGCTTGTGCGGTTTCCCAAAAAGAGTAGAAAGTGAACATGATGTTTGGGAAACAGGACATAGTTCGACATCACTTTCAGCCGCAATGGGAATGGCGATTGCCAGAGATATCAAAAGGGAAAAGTTCTTTGTTGTTCCAGTGATTGGTGATGGCGCTCTGACTGGTGGCATGGCATTAGAGGCATTAAATCACATTGGACATGAAAAGAAAGATATGATTGTGATATTAAATGATAATGAAATGTCTATCGCCCCTAATGTAGGCGCTTTACACAATATTCTAGGGCAACTACGTACAGCCGGAAAATATCAATGGGTGAAAGATGAACTGGAATTTCTATTAAAAAAAGTGCCCGCAGTTGGTGGAAAATTAGCTGCTACTGCAGAAAGAATTAAGGATAGTCTTAAATATTTATTTGTTTCTGGAATGTTTTTTGAAGAATTGGGCTTTACTTATTTAGGTCCTATAGATGGACATAATTTTGAGGCGTTATTCGAAAATCTGACGTACGCCAAAAAAACTGAAGGCCCAGTAATAGTACATGTGATTACTAAAAAGGGTAAAGGTTATCAACCTGCTGAAACAGATAAAACAGGAACTTGGCATGGTACAGGTCCTTATAAAATTGATACAGGTGACTTTGTTAAGCCAAAGCAAAAACAGCCTCCGGCGTGGAGCAGCTTGGTTAGTGAAACAGTTAGAAGGCTGGCTCGTGAAGATAAGCGAATTGTCGCTATCACACCGGCAATGCCTGTGGGTTCGAAGCTTGAAGGGTTTGCCAAAGAGTTTCCCGATCGAATGTATGATGTTGGGATTGCCGAACAACATGCTGCAACAGTTGCAGCAGGGTTAGCTACCCAGGATATGAAGCCATTTTTAGCCATTTACTCTACTTTTTTACAGAGGGCATATGATCAAGTTGTTCATGATATTTGCCGGCAAAACTTAAACGTTTTTATCGGGATTGATCGTGCGGGGTTAGTTGGAGCAGATGGTGAAACACACCAAGGTGTGTTTGATATTGCTTTCTTGCGACATGTTCCGAATATCGTATTAATGATGCCGAAGGACGAAAATGAAGGACAGCATATGGTGTATACCGCATTGAAATATGATGATGGCCCTATTGCCATGAGATTTCCTCGCGGTAATGGTGTCGGAGTACCGTTAGACCACGAGCTTAAGAGCATCCCAATAGGATCATGGGAAATACTTAAGGATGGGGATGATGCAGCCATTGTAACGTTTGGGACAACCATTCCGATGGCAATGGAAGCAGCGGCCATACTAGATAAACAAGGAATTTCCGTTAAAGTCATCAATGCCAGGTTTATTAAGCCGTTGGATGACAAAATGCTTTCTAGTTTACTTTCAGGAAATATACCAATTCTTACGATTGAAGAAGCAGTTCTCCAAGGCGGGTTTGGCAGTGCTGTATTAGAGTTTGCCCAAACTCAAGGATTTTATCATTCACAAATTGATCGAATGGGTATTCCGGATCATTTCATTGAGCACGGGGACGTCAGCTGCCTCCTAGACGAGATTGGCCTAACGATTGAAGAAGCAGTCAAACGTATAGCAATTCTAGCAAGAAAAAAACAGCAAAGGGCATAAAACATGAAAAATAAAGAACGGATAGACGTTTTACTTGTCGAACGTGGTCTATGCGAAACACGCGAGAAAGCAAAGCGGGCTATTATGGCAGGGCTGGTTTATTCAAATCAAGAGCGATTGGATAAACCAGGTGAAAAGGTAAAAGTTGATATTCCGCTTAGTGTAAAAGGACATGTTATTCCATATGTTAGCCGCGGCGGTTTAAAATTGGAAAAAGCTCTTAAAGTATTTGATCTTGATGTTACAAATAAAATCTTATTGGATATCGGTGCATCAACAGGTGGATTCACAGATTGTGCCCTGCAAAACGGTGCAAAGCAATCTTATGCCCTCGATGTCGGTTATAACCAGCTTGCATGGAAACTGCGTCAAGATGAACGTGTGATTGTGATGGAGAGGACAAATTTCCGTTATGTCACACCAGCTGACCTCCAAGGGGAATTGCCTAATTTCGCAAGCATTGATGTTTCTTTTATTTCATTAACGCTTATTTTGCCGGTATTAAAAACTTTGCTTGTGCCTGGCGGCGATGTGGTGGCACTGATAAAACCACAGTTTGAAGCAGGACGTGAACAGGTAGGAAAAAAGGGAATTGTTCGCGATGAAAGCGTTCATTTACAAGTAGTTGAAAAAATCATTAATTTTTCCCTCCAACAGGGTTATACGGTTTGTAATCTTTCGTATTCACCAATTACCGGAGGAGACGGAAATATAGAATTTTTACTTCATTTAAAATGGGAAGGTGAAAAGTCACTAGGTGATAATTTACTCCCGGTAACACCTATTGAAATAGTTAAACAAGCACATAAAGAATTTCATACGAAATAACCTTGAAGGATAGGCAGGAGCCTGTCCTTTTATGTATATTGGTGTATTTTTATCAATGTACATTCCCGCCAAAATAAGCTAACATATGAGTGAAGCGACAATTTACTACAATTTTATATAGATAAAGTGTTGGGGTGAAATTGGAATGAATAAAGGACAACGCCATATCAAAATTAGGGAGATTATTACCAGTAATGATATTGAAACACAGGATGAGTTAGTCGATGCCCTAAAAGAGGCAGGTTACAATGTCACCCAGGCAACGGTCTCCCGTGATATTAAAGAATTACATCTTGTTAAGGTTCCTTTAAGTGATGGACGTTATAAATATAGCTTACCTGCTGATCAGCGATTTAATCCATTGCAAAAACTAAAACGCGCACTTATTGATGCCTTTGTTAGCATCGATTCGGCGGGACATTTATTAGTAATGAAGTGCCTTCCAGGGAATGCAATGGCAATCGGTGCGTTAATTGATCATCTCGATTGGGAAGAAATCATTGGAACTATTTGCGGAGATGATACGATATTGATTATTTGTAAGACTTCTGAAGAGGTTAACATTTTATCAAAACGGTTCCTTGAAATGCTTTAATAGGGGGTTGTGTTACTTGCTAGCAGAACTTTCAATAAAGAACTTTGCAATCATTGATTCTTTGTCCATTTCCTTTCAGAGAGGGCTGTCAGTCTTAACAGGGGAAACAGGTGCCGGGAAATCAATTATCATTGACGCCATTCATTTATTAACGGGAGGAAGAGGATCTGCTGAATTTGTTCGACACGGGAAAGAAAAAGCAGAAATCGAGGGCCTATTTAACATAGATAGTCCTACCCACCCTGTCTATCGTAAAGCTACCGAATTTGGCATTGATATAGACGAAGGGATGATCATATTAAGACGTGATATTGCTCAAACTGGAAAAAGTGTCTGCAGAATAAACGGCAAATTGGTTACAATTTCCATACTTCGCGAAATTGGAGCAACACTTGTTGATATACATGGCCAGCATGAACACCAAGAACTGATGGACGAAACGAAACATTTACGATTACTCGACCGATTCGGAGGTAAAGAGATCGCTTCATCTTATACTGAGTACCAACAAATCTTTCATCGCTATCAGCAAACAAAGCAACGTCTTCAAGCACTTAGTGAAAATGATCAACAAATGGCCCATAGACTCGATTTAATTGTATTTCAATTAAATGAAATTCAACAGGCAAATCTAAAACTCCATGAAGATGAAGAACTTTATGAAGAAAAAAGGAAATTAGCGAACTTTGAAAAAGTGTACGAAGCTATCCACTTAAGTTTTAACGGGCTGCAAGGAGAACAAAAAGGCCTTGATTGGATTGGGTTGGTTATGGGGCATCTTGAAAATGCTGCTACAATTGATTCTTCATATAAGGAAGTATTTGAAACGGCAGCAAGCTGCTACTACCAATTAGAAGATATTGCTCGAAATTTAAGAAATGAATTAGACATGTTGGAATTTGACCCGCAAAGATTAAATGAAATCGAAGATCGTTTGAATGAAATCAATCAATTAAAACGAAAATATGGGAAAACTATTCCTGAAGTATTGGAATATGCTGCAAAAATTGAGGAAGAAATTGAGACAATTCAACATAAAGAGACGTATATAAACGATTTAGAACAAGAGCTTGTTTCCATTAAAAAGGATCTTTCCATTGAAGCTAAACAGTTAACGCAGATACGTCAAAGCTGGGCAAAGAAATTAAAAGCACAGATTCATAAAGAGTTAAAAGAATTGTATATGGAAAAAACGGTTTTTGATATTCGATTTGACACAAGTCAAGAGGATTTTACAAAAGATGGAGCAGACAAGCTCGAATTTTATATTACGACAAATCCAGGCGAGCCCTTAAAGCCATTGTCAAAAGTGGCTTCTGGCGGGGAGCTGTCGCGTATTATGCTTGCTTTAAAAAGTATTTTCTCTAAACATCAAGGTGTTACCTCGATAATTTTTGATGAGGTTGATACAGGTGTAAGCGGCCGTGTTGCTCAGGCTATTGCTGAGAAAATTTATAAAGTTGCGCTTGATTCGCAAGTTTTATGTATTTCACATCTTCCACAAGTTGCGGCGATGGCTGATACTCATTTATTTATTGCAAAGAATGTTAAAGATGGAAGAACGAGCTCTACCGTCAACCCTTTA
This sequence comes from Bacillus rubiinfantis, assembly GCA_000752035.1. Taxonomy (GTDB): domain Bacteria; phylum Bacillota; class Bacilli; order Bacillales; family Cytobacillaceae; genus Neobacillus; species Neobacillus rubiinfantis. Next base: position 462,726 of record CCFE01000018.1, read on the forward strand.
TCGGAAGAAGAAAAAATCAAGGAAATTGGACGGATGATATCGGGAGCTGAAATTACTAATTTAACTAAGCAGCATGCAAAAGAACTATTACAATTGGCTCTTGAAATTAAGAAAAAATTTTAGTTAATTGACTTTAAGAAAAATGTTTTGATGCAGATAGGATGTAAGTACATGAAAAGCTATCCAAATTGGGTAGCTTTTTTTATATCAAAGAAAGTTATAAATGACAGGCAAGCAGGCAAAATTAAAGATGTAGCCATTTTTGCAGCAATTAGAAGCGAGGAGAGTGAAAAATTTGACGTTAGAGACGATTAGAAAAATAATTGGTGGAATTCTCCTTGTTTCATTAATAAGTATGCTTTTTTTTCAACCTGTACGTGATTTTATCAGTATCCCAAAGTCAATTACCATGTTTGAAGGTGAAGCTTACAAATTAACAAACGCTGTGCCTGCCACAGCAAAGTTAACATCTAATTCAAATATTTCACTTCAACAGGAAAAACATTCGGTTTCTTTACAAGCACAAGAATCTGGAAAAAATGAGATGCTGTTAGAATATGCCGGCATTCCAATAAAAAAGGTCGATGTCAATGTACTTAAAGATTTTCGCGTTATCCCTGGTGGACAATCCATTGGTGTAAAATTGAATACTGTTGGCGTCCTAGTGGTTGGTCACCACCTCGTTAACACAGTGAATGGGAAAAAGTCCCCCGGTGAAATGGCAGGAATTAAAGTTGGCGATATCATCACTGAAATCAATGGAAGTAGAATCGAAAAAATGACAGATGTCGCACCATTTGTACAAGCAGCAGGACAAGAGAAAAAAGCATTAAACATGGTTATTAGTCGTGAAGATGGTAAATTTACAACAAAGTTAACACCCCTAAAGGATAAAAGTGAAAACTCCTACAAGCTTGGCCTATATATAAGAGATTCAGCAGCAGGGATTGGAACAATGACATTTATTCACCCACAAACTAGCAAATATGGTGCCCTCGGACATGTAATTTCAGATATGGATACAAAGAAACCAATAGTAGTTGAAGATGGACAAATTGTACGTTCCACCGTCACTTCGATTGAAAAGGGCAGTAACGGAGACCCCGGAGAAAAACTTGCCCGCTTTTCAAATGACCGTGAAATTGTTGGGAATATTAATAAGAATAGTCCATTTGGAATTTTCGGAAAATTAAAGAGAAACTTATCCAATGGTATTATGGATAAACCGCTGCCAATTGCTTTGTCGCATCAAGTGAAGGAAGGTCCGGCAAAAATATTGACAGTTGTAGACAATGACAAAGTTGAAGAATTTAATGTAGAAGTTGTCAGCACAATTCCGCAAAAATTTCCTGCTACAAAAGGCATGGTCATTAAAATAACAGATCCTCGACTTTTGGAAAAAACAGGTGGGATTGTACAAGGAATGAGTGGCAGTCCAATTATTCAAAAAGGAAAACTTATTGGAGCAGTAACTCATGTATTTGTAAACGATCCTACGTCAGGATATGGAGTTCATATTGAATGGATGTTAAATGAAGCAGGAATTAATATATATGAAACGCCAAAAAATAAGGCTAGTTAATTATTGGTTCAGACGCAAAATAGGTATTTTTCCCTATTTTGCTTCTTTTTACATAAGATAACATATTAAACATTCGCATGCAGTTTATTGGGGATTTTGCGATTAACGTCGAAATAAGAAGAAAAACAAAGAAAAGATAAGATTTTCTCACTATTTTAAGAAATATTAAAAAAATGAAAGGAATTTTTGTTGCATTGTCGAATTTCTAATTTAGAATAGAAGTAGCAGAGAATATTCAGTTATATAGTTTTGGATGACTTGAGGGAGGAACTGAAGTTGAAGAAAATAAAAGTATGTGTCGTTGATGACAATAGAGAACTTGTCGGCCTATTAGAGGATTACATATCCTCTCAAGATGATATGGAAGTAGCTGGTGTTGCACATAACGGTCAAGAATGTTTAGAAATGCTAAGTAAAGTTGAACCAGATGTATTGGTATTAGATATAATAATGCCCCATCTCGACGGATTAGCTGTATTGGAGCGGCTGCGTGACTTGAAAAAAGGGTTGTTGCCAAACGTTATAATGCTAACTGCTTTTGGACAGGAAGATGTAACGAAAAAAGCAGTAGAACTAGGTGCTTCCTATTTTATTTTGAAACCGTTTGATATGGATAATTTAGGGAGTCATATTCGTCAGGTTAGTGGTAATAATCATCCATTTTCAACAAGAACGAGTTCCGCCCCTAATTATCGGACTCAGACAGAATCGAAGCCAAAAAATTTGGATGCCAGTATTACCAGCATTATTCATGAGATTGGTGTTCCAGCACATATAAAGGGGTATTTATATCTGCGGGAAGCTATTGCTATGGTTTATAATGATATCGAATTGCTAGGTTCAATCACCAAGGTACTATATCCTGACATTGCTAAAAAATATAACACAACTGCCAGCCGGGTTGAAAGAGCCATTCGTCATGCGATAGAAGTGGCCTGGAGCCGTGGAAACATTGATTCTATCTCGTCACTGTTTGGCTATACGGTGAGTATGACAAAAGCAAAACCAACGAACTCGGAATTCATCGCCATGGTTGCAGATAAACTTCGGCTGGAGCATAAAGCCTCTTGAAAGAAATAGAAAAAGCCTCATTTGAGGCTTTTTCGTTTTTGTGGGGGAGTCAATTTTAACCGTAAGGTGCATAATCTGTTCTAAAGATGTTATGAGTTTTAATGGGTAAATAAGTTCGATATTAAATCTTAGGATGTGAACAGATGACACAAATTTTTGCACACCGCGGATACTCGGCTGCATTCGCAGAAAATACGCTAAAATCTTTTGTTGAAGCAGAAAAAGTTGGTGCTGATGGTTTGGAATTGGATGTTCAATTAACACGTGATGGTGAAATTGTCGTTATCCACGATGAAAAAGTTGATCGGACAACGAATGGACATGGCTTTGTCAAAGATTTTTCATATAAAGACATAAGAAAATTAAATGCCAATAAAAAAGGCACGAAGAAAGAGCCGATTCCAACGTTAGAAGAGGTGTTTGAATGGCTAAGCACCAATCAACTACTATGTAACATCGAGCTGAAAAATGCGTTAATTCCCTATAACGGTTTGGAGGAAAAGGTTATAGCGTTGATTCGTAAATTTAACTTAAGCAGAAGAATTATCCTATCATCATTTAACCATTATAGTGTTGTTTATAGTTATCGGTTAGCACCTGATATCGAAACGGCCCCGCTTTTTCTTGAGGCAATTTATATGCCGTGGATATATTCGCAATCGATTCGTGCAAAAGGAATTCATCCTAAACATACTACCATTCCAAACCATATTATCACCACCACAATGGAGAATGGGATTGCCGTCAGGCCATATACGGTTAACCGTGAGGCTGACTTGAAACGGCTTTTCAATTTGGATTGTACGGCAGTGATTACCGATTATCCTGAGAAAGCAATAAACATTAGGAAACAATACGAAAAGAGGGCATAAGAGAAAAGAGACCTTGATGGCCTCTTTTTATTTTTTGGATTTAAAACGAGTTTGGACTTTATTTCGTTTACGGTCGCGATGGAAAATAAAACCGGCAATAAACCAAAGACCGCTAATAAACAATAATAAGCCAATAAGAAACTGCAGCCCTAAGTAAGGGAATGGAGGTTGTAGAATTCCAAACGTCATATCACGCATGAGCTTTATTCCCATAGCTGCTAAAAAGCCGGGAATTAACAAAATTAACAGGGCAATTATACGTGTCATAAAATGAATTCCTTCCCGATATTGACATAAAGTGAAACTTCATCAGTGGGGGTCTTACTGCCCGTTAAGGCGGTATAAAAATAAGATTTGCTCCCAAAAGAATAATAGACATAGATAAAATTTGTCAAGGATTCAGATTAGCGTTACAATTTAATCTGAAAAATATTGCATTCTCTTCTGAAAAGAATTTCCATGATAGTGGAGGTGAAAACATGCAAAATGTACTGATTGTGGGTGCTGGGAAGGGCGGTACCGCGATTCTAAAAATATTAACTGAATCGGAAGTACTTAGGGTTATCGCGGTTGTCGACAGAAATGTTGACGCTCCGGGAGTGGTAATGGCCCAGTCACAGGGAATTACAACAGGGACTGATTGGCAGCCATTTCTTACTGAACAAATTGATATCATTATAGAAGTCACAGGAGATGAAGATGTTTTTCAACAACTCCGGAATTTCAAACCACGAAAGACAGTTTTAATTCCTGGTACAGTTGCTTTTCTAGTGGCCAAGCTAATGGAGGAAAAAGAAGAGTTAATCCAGAAACAACAATCTGAATCCTATCTACAAGAACTCATTTTTAATACCACAAATGATGGAATGGTTGTAATTGATCGTAAAGGCTTGATTATTCTTTTTAACAGGCGTGCTGAGGAAATGATGGGGATAAGGAAAGAGCACGTGTTAGGTAAGTATGTTGTTGATGTTATCCCGCAAAGCCGTCTCCCTTATATACTGGAAACACGTCGCACAGAAACTAACCAAGAAATGGTCTTAGGAAATGGACGGAAAATCATTACAACGCGGATTCCTATTATTGAGGAAAATGGTAAATTAATTGGTGCTGTAGCGGTCTTTAAAGATATTACAGAAGTCGTAAATCTGGCCGAAGAAATCACCAATCTTAAGGAAATTCAAACGATGCTCCAGGCTATTATCCATTCTAGCGATGATGCCATTTCAGTTGTCGATGAAAACGGTCGGGGGATATTAATTAATCCTGCCTACACAAGAATTACTGGTCTCCCAGAGGAGAAAGTGATTGGAAAACCAGCAACTGCGGACATTTCTGAAGGGGAAAGTATGCATCTAAAGGTACTGCAAACAAGAAGAGCTGTGCGGGGTGTACCGATGCGAGTTGGACCCAATAAACGGGAAGTAATTGTCAATGTAGCACCAATTATTGTAAACGGAAGATTAAAGGGCAGTGTTGGTGTCGTTCATGATATGTCAGAGATGAAATCGCTTAGCAGGGAATTAAACAGGGCCAGACAGTTGATTCGTAAGCTGGAAGCAAAATATACCTTTGAAGATATTATCGGTATATCTGATGAGATGATATTGGCGATGGAACAGGCGAAGCTGGGAGCAAAAACACCGGCAACAGTCCTCTTGCGGGGCGAATCAGGAACCGGAAAAGAATTGTTTGCCCATGCAATACATAATGCGAGCGATCGGAAATACGGTAAATTCATTCGAGTTAATTGTGCTGCTATCTCAGAATCGTTACTGGAGAGTGAGTTATTCGGTTATGAGGAAGGGGCGTTTTCAGGTGCATTAAGGGGCGGAAAAAGAGGCTTATTTGAAGAAGCAAATAATGGGAGCATTTTTTTAGATGAGATTGGAGAACTTTCTGCCAGTACCCAAGCAAAACTATTGCGGGTCCTTCAGGAAGGAGAAATTATTCGAGTTGGCGGCACCAAGCCAATAACTATCAATGTGAGAGTGATAGCTGCCACACATGTCAATCTAGAAAAGAGTATTTCCAAAGGAACGTTCAGGGAAGACTTATATTATCGTTTAAACCGGATGCCAATCCACATCCCGCCATTACGAAATCGTAAACAGGAAATCCCTGCTCTTTGTGAACGACTAATTGAAAAAATAAACCGTGATTATGGAAGAAACGTAGAAGGGATTACCGAGGCGGCATTACTGCGGCTAATGGCATATGAATGGCCTGGAAATGTTCGAGAATTAGAAAATATTTTAGGAAGAGCTATTATCTTTATGAACTATAATGAAACAACCATTGATATCGTTCATTTACCGGAGTTAAATAGTGCGAAGCAAGGAACAGAAATGACAAAGAACAGCGGCTATGAGGACAATCTCGCCAATATGCACTCACTGTCTGATATGGTGGAGGATTATGAGGCAAAAATTATTCAGCAAACATTGCTAAGATTGAAAGGAAACAAAACATTAACAGCAAAAACACTAGGATTATCAGTTCGTAATTTGTATTATAAGCTTGAGAAATATAAACTTGCAAAAAATAGCCTGCAATAATTTTCATGCCATGAAAAAACTTGCATGTTGATAGAAAATAATTTAAGCGTTTACATTACTTGCGGTTTGGCACAAATATTGCATTGAAGTAGATGCTGTTTATTTTAGTACTTGCAGAAAGGGTTGAGGACAACTTGTTGCTTGAATCGCTGATAGAGAAAGCAACCCAAATGTCGAGTAAAACTGTTGCAGTTGCCGCAGCAGAAGATGCGGATGTAATCGAAGCAATCCTAGAGGCGGCTGAACGAAACCTTGCCCGATTTTTGCTATTCGGGAATCAGGAAAAAATCAGCTTACTGCTTGGTTCAACAGTCGGCAAAATCAAAGTAATCCATGCAGATGACAGGAAAGCAGCAGTAGAAATGGCTGTTCAGGCTGTCTCGAACAGAGAAGCAGATGTGTTAATGAAGGGAAATGTTCCTACTAAGACCCTGTTATCAGCCATTTTAAATAAAGAGTATGGTTTGCGTACTGGTCGTGTTCTTTCGCAGGCTGCCGTCTTTGAACTATCTGCTGTTAATCGTCTTATACTTATTACGGATGCGGCGATGAATATCACTCCAAGTTTAGAGCAAAAGGTCCAAATTGTGCAAAACTCGGTCTCGATTGCCAAGGCAATAGGAATTAATGAGCCCAAGGTTGCCCCACTTGCTGCAGTTGAAGTAGTTAATCCGGCAATGCAGGCTACAACGGATGCAGCCTTGTTAACGATGATGAATAAGCGAGGTCAAATTACTGACTGTATAATAGATGGACCGCTGGCATTAGACAATGCCGTATCAGCATTTGCGGCACAGCATAAAGGTATTCACAGCGAAGTAGCGGGTCATGCTGATATATTATTAGTACCGACTATTGAAGTTGGCAATGTCCTTTACAAATCACTAGTTTATTTTGCTAATGCTAAGGTCGCTTCAGTAATTGCCGGAGCAAAAGTACCAATTGTGTTAACTTCAAGGACAGATAGCGCAGAAAATAAACTTTACTCACTGGCATTGGCTTTATGCTGTGCAGGTAACTGTTAATAATTGTGGACAATAAGAAAATATAGCACATAGAGGAGGAAATAACATGGAAATCTTTAAATATTTAGAGAAATATGATTACGAACAAGTTGTTTTTTGTCAAGATCAACAATCAGGATTAAAGGCTATTATCGCTATTCATGATACAACATTAGGTCCCGCTCTCGGTGGAACGAGAATGTGGACATATGCCTCTGAAGAAGCAGCGATAGAGGATGCCTTGCGTTTGGCAAGAGGGATGACCTATAAAAATGCTGCGGCAGGTTTAAACCTTGGTGGCGGCAAAACGGTTATTATAGGTGACCCGCGAAAGGATAAAAACGAAGAAATGTTTCGTGCATTTGGCAGATATATTCAAGGTTTAAATGGGCGCTACATTACTGCAGAAGATGTCGGAACAACGGTGGCAGACATGGATTTAATTCATGAAGAAACCGATTATGTGACTGGAATTTCACCTGCGTTTGGGTCTTCTGGTAACCCATCACCAGTAACTGCCTATGGTGTTTATCGCGGTATGAAAGCGGCAGCAAAGGAAGCATTCGGTAGCGATTCACTAGAAGGTAAGATCGTAGCCATTCAAGGTGTCGGTAATGTTGCTTATACTCTCTGCCGCTACCTGCATGAAGAAGGTGCACAGCTAATTGTTACCGATATAAATAAAGATGCGGTAAATCGGGCAGTAGAAGAGTTTGGTGCAAAAGCAGTCGCCCCTGATGAAATATATAGTGTTGAATGTGATATCTATGCTCCTTGTGCCTTAGGGGCAACGATTAATGACGATACAATACCACAGTTGAAAGCTAAAGTTGTCGCCGGTTCTGCTAATAATCAATTAAAAGAATCCCGACATGGCGATATCCTTCATGAATTAGGGATTGTTTATGCACCTGATTATGTCATTAATGCCGGGGGAGTCATCAATGTTGCTGACGAACTCTATGGCTATAATCGTGAGCGAGCAATGAAAAAGGTGGAAACTATTTATCATTCAATTGAAAAGGTTATTGAAATATCGAAGCGTGACCACATTCCAACTTATGTTGCCGCCAATCGAATGGCTGAAGAGCGAATTGAAAAGGTTCGTAATTCCCGAAGCCAATTTTTACAAAATGGGCACCATATATTGAGCCGCAGAAGAACAAGATAAAGTGAAGCTTCAATCAGTGGAAGTTTTCTTCATCCCCCACTGATTGAAGCTTATGATGGAGGTTATGCTATTGCTAGAAAATGTATACCGCATACTTGTCATTAATCCTGGCTCGACATCTACTAAAATAGGGATTTACGAGAATGAAATCTCTATCTTTGAAAAAACAATCCGCCATGATATCAACAGTCTACATTCTTACGCCAACATCATTGACCAATATAGTTTCAGAAAAGAAATCATCCTCGAAGAGCTTGACTATGAAGGAATTAATTTATCAAAATTAAATGCTGTCTGCGGACGTGGCGGACTACTGCAACCAATTGAGGGGGGAACGTATTCTGTTAATGCGTTAATGCTAGAGGATTTGCGCGCGGGATACTTCGGTCAGCATGCATCCAATCTTGGCGGTATAATTGCATTTGAAATTGCCTCAGGTCTAAACATCCCCGCCTATATTGTTGATCCCGTTGTAGTTGATGAACTTGATCCACTTGCAAGAATTTCCGGATTTCCGTTAATCGAACGTAAAAGCATCTTTCATGCGTTAAACCAAAAAGCAGTCGCAAGAAGAGTCGCCAAAGAATTAGGAAAGAACTATCATCAGGCAAATCTAATCGTCGTTCACATGGGCGGCGGAATTACGGTAGGAATCCACAAACAAGGGCGAGTTATTGATGTCAACAATGGACTTAATGGTGAAGGGGCATTTAGTCCTGAACGAGCTGGCACAGTACCTGCAGGGGATTTAGTCACATTATGTTTTTCCGGGAAATATTATCGCGAAGAAATTATGAAGATGCTCCTTGGCCATGGCGGGCTAGTCGGTTATCTTGGTACGAATGATGCTGTTAAAGTTGAAGAAAGAATAGCAGCGGGAGATCAAGAAGCAAAGCTCGTTTACGAGGCGATGGCCTATCAAGTTGCAAAGGAAATTGGGGCGGGAAGTGCAGTTCTATTTGGAAAAGTTGATGCAATCATTTTAACAGGCGGGTTAGCATATGGTAAGGAATTTGTTGCTGCCATCATGAGCAGAATTAATTGGATTGCCGATGTCATTGTCCATCCTGGTGAAAATGAACTTCAAGCGCTGGCAGAAGGAGCTCTTCGTGTTTTACGAGGAGAGGAAGAAGTAAAGATATATCCTGGCAACTATGAAAGGGCAGCACTATCAAAAAGTGGGAGGAAGCAAAATGGCACATGAATATGATTTAGTAATTTTAGGCGGCGGTACTGGGGGATATGTTGCAGCTATCCGTGCATCACAGCTTGGTTTAAAAACAGCAATCGTGGAAAAAGGAAAACTTGGGGGCACATGTTTACATAAGGGGTGTATCCCGAGTAAAGCTCTTTTAAGAAGTGCAGAGGTATACGCAACAGCAAAACGAGCAGAGGATTTTGGTGTTATTACTAGTGATGTATCGGTAGATTTCACTAAGGTACAGGAACGTAAGCACAATATTATTAATGTGCTTCATAAAGGGGTACAGCATCTTATGAAGCAGGGGAAAATCGATGTATACGAAGGGCTGGGACGGATTCTCGGACCATCTATCTTTTCACCAATGCCGGGGACTATTTCTGTGGAAATGAACAATGGCGAAGAAAATGAAATGCTGATCCCGAAAAATGTGATTATTGCTACTGGTTCAAGGCCGAGATCACTTCCAGAACTTCACATTGATGGTGAGTATGTGTTGTCCTCTGATGAAGCATTAGAGATGGAGACCCTGCCTAAATCCATCATAATTGTTGGCGGTGGTGTTATTGGAATAGAATGGGCTTCTATGCTTTCTGATTTTGGAGTGGAAGTGACGGTAATTGAGTATGCCGATCGGATTATTCCTACAGAGGACCATGAAATTTCCAAGGAAATGCAGCGATTGTTAAAGAAAAGGAAAATTAAGCTGGTTACCGGTGCTAGGGTGTTACCAGAAACACTTGTGCGCGATAATGGAGTACGGATTTCCGCAGAAGTAAAAGGTGCCATAAAGGAATTTTTAGCTGAAAAAATGCTTGTTTCTGTCGGGCGCCAGGCAAACACCGAGGGAATTGGCTTGGAAAATACTGAAATCCAAATAGATAAAGGATTCATTGTAACGAATGAATTTTTTCAAACAAAAGAATCTCACATCTATGCGATTGGTGATGTAATTGGCGGGTTACAGCTGGCCCATGTTGCCTCTCATGAAGGAATAACAGCTGTTGAGCATATTGCAGGAAAAAATCCTTCAGCGCTTAATTATCAGCTCATTTCCCGATGTATTTATAGCAGTCCGGAAGTCTCGAGTGTAGGAATGACGGAGGAACAGGCGATTACAAATGGGCATAAAGTAAAAGTGGGAAAATTCTCCTTTAGAGCAATAGGAAAAGCCCTAGTTTATGGCCAATCAGATGGATTTGTTAAAATCATCGCTGATGAAGAAACAAATGATTTACTCGGTGTTCATATGATTGGACCTCATGTAACAGACATGATTTCTGAAGCAGGATTAGCAATGGTCCTCGATGCTGTTCCATGGGAAATTGCAGGAACAATTCATCCGCACCCAACTTTATCAGAGGCTATTGGAGAGGCAGCATTGGCAGTGGATGGAAATGCGATTCATGGGTAGGGTTTGGTTTGGTTACTAATATAACTGGAAAAGCTTAGTGACATACCTAGGTATATGGATATGGTCATGAAGAAAAAATGAGAGGATGGGTTATGTGATAGAAAAGCGGCACGAAGCGTTAGGTTTAAATGATGAAACCGTTTTGGAAATGTATGAAACGATGCTTTTAGCTCGTCGGATTGATGAGCGCATGTGGCTATTAAATCGCGCAGGTAAAATTCCATTTGTTATTTCATGTCAGGGTCAGGAAGCGGCACAAGTCGGCGCTGCCTTTGCGCTAGATCGAGAGAAGGATTACGTATTGCCATACTATCGCGATTTAGGTGTGGTACTAACTTTTGGAATGACTGCACAAGAACTCATGCTTTCAGGCTTTGCTAAAGCAGAGGACCCAAATTCAGGTGGCAGGCAAATGCCAGGTCATTTTGGACAGAAGAAAAACAGAATTGTTACCGGATCCTCTCCAGTTACCACCCAAGTGCCTCACGCAGTTGGAATCGCTCTAGCTGGAAAAATGGAGAAAAAGGATTTTGTTTCTTTTGTAACCTTTGGCGAAGGTTCTTCTAACCAAGGTGACTTCCATGAGGGGGCTAATTTCGCTGGCGTTCACAAGCTTCCGGTTATCTTCATGTGTGAAAATAACAAATATGCGATTTCGGTTCCTATTGAAAAGCAATTAGCTTGTGAAAAAGTCTCCGACCGGGCCATCGGCTATGGAATGCCAGGGTTTACCGTGGATGGTAACGATCCATTAGCAGTTTACAAGGTTGTCAGAGAGGCAGCAGAGCGCGGCCGTCGGGAGGAAGGTCCAACTTTAATTGAAACGGTATCATATCGATTAACACCACATTCTTCAGATGATGATGACCGTTCGTATCGTGCACCAGATGAAGTCGCAAAAGCAAAATCCCAGGATCCAATTATGACGTTTGCTGCCTATCTTAAGGAAACCGGTGTCTTAACTGATGATTTAGAAAAGGAAATCAATGACCGGGTGATGAAATTAGTCAACGAGGCAACGGATTATGCAGAGCAGGCACCATATGCAGCTCCTGAGGATGCCTTAAAGTTTGTTTACGGAAATTGATGGGAGGATGAAATATGGCAGTCATTTCATATATTGATGCAGTTACAATGGCGATTCGCGAAGAAATGGAACGTGATGAGCGAGTGTTTGTGCTAGGGGAAGATGTTGGGAAAAAGGGCGGTGTATTTAAGGCAACGCAAGGGCTGTATGAACAGTTTGGCGAAGATCGGGTCATTGACACTCCACTTACGGAATCGGCCATTGCGGGAGTAGGTATAGGGGCAGCCATGTATGGAATGCGTCCTATTGCTGAAATGCAATTTGCTGATTTTATTATGCCGGCAGTAAACCAAATAATATCGGAGGCAGCGAAAATTCGTTACCGCTCTAATAATGATTGGAACTGCCCAATGGTTATTCGTGCTCCATACGGCGGCGGAGTTCACGGAGCCCTGTATCATTCACAATCTGTTGAGGCGGTTTTTGCCAACCAGCCTGGTTTAAAAATAGTCATGCCATCTACTCCTTATGACGTTAAGGGATTGTTAAAGGCTGCCATTCGTGACGAAGATCCAGTACTATTCTTTGAACATAAGCGGGCCTATCGGTTAATTAAAGGTGAAGTCCCAGCTGAGGACTATACAATTCCGATTGGCAAGGCAGATGTCAAGCGGGAAGGAGAGGATATCACCGTCATTACCTATGGACTTTGTGTTCATTTTGCATTGCAGGCAGCTGAGAAATTAGCTAATGACGGAATCTCAGCCCATATTCTTGATTTGCGCACGGTTTATCCACTTGATAAGGAAGCCATTATCGAAGCAGCCGCTAAAACAGGTAAAGTATTATTGGTGACCGAAGATAATAAAGAAGGAAGTATTATGAGTGAAGTCGCCGCAATCATTGCCGAATATTGCTTGTTCGAATTGGATGCGCCAATTAAACGACTGGCAGGACCTGATGTACCAGCGATGCCATATGCACCGACAATGGAAAAATTCTTTATGATTAATCCGGAAAAAGTGGAAAGAGCGATGCGTGAATTAGCGGATTTTTAACAATTGGATGAAATGAAACAGAGGAGGTAAACTCATTGGCAGTAGAACATATAAAAATGCCGCAATTAGGCGAAAGTGTAACCGAAGGAACGATTAGCACATGGCTGGTGAAACCAGGAGATCACGTGGCTAAGTATGATCCTCTCGCAGAAGTTATGACCGATAAAGTAAATGCAGAGATTCCCTCTTCTTTTACTGGGGTAATCAAGGAATTGCTCGCAGCTGAAGGAGATACACTTGCTGTTGGTGAAATCATTTGTACCATTGAAATCGATGGCGGGAACTCTAGTGAAGCACAAGCAGCAGGTAGTAACCAGGCTGATGACGAAAATGAGATAAAGTCAGCCTCAGGTACAGACAGAAAAGCTCGTTATTCGCCCGCTGTTCTAAAACTGTCACAAGAACATGGGATTGATTTGGCATTGGTGTCAGGCACAGGTGCTGGTGGCCGGATTACCAGAAAAGATTTAATAAAATTGATTGAGTCGGGTGATATTCCAACTGCCGAGACCCGACAACTTACTGTCGAACAAACAGATGTTCAGCGAACTGTCTCCATACAGCAGGAAGCGGCGCCGATTAAATCGGCATCAGCACATAATATTCCAGTTTCTCTAGGGGATATTGAAATTCCCGTTACAGGTGTGCGGAAGGCCATTGCGACAAACATGCTCCGGAGCAAACATGAAGCCCCACATGCCTGGACAATGGTGGAAGTGGATGCAACGAATCTTGTGGAATACCGAAATGCTATTAAAGATGAATTTAAGCTTAAAGAAGGGTTCAATTTAACTTACTTTGCTTTCTTTGTGAAGGCGGTAGCACAGGCATTAAAGGAATTTCCCCAGATCAATTCGATGTGGGCAGGAGATAGAATCATTCAGAAGAAAGATATTAATATCTCAATTGCGGTTGCAACAGATGATGCCCTGTTTGTTCCAGTCATTAAAAATGCCGATGAAAAAACAATTAAGGGGATTGCCCGCGAGATTTCCGAGCTTGCAGTCAATGTTAGAAATGGGAAACTTAAAGCTGATGATATGCAAGGCGGAACATTTACCGTTAACAATACCGGATCGTTTGGCTCCGTTCAATCTATGGGCATTATCAACTACCCGCAAGCTGCAATTTTGCAGGTTGAATCCATTGTGAAACGACCAGTTGTAATGAACAATGGTATGATTGCGGTTAGAGATATGGTAAATCTATGTATGTCCTTGGATCATCGTATCTTAGATGGACTAGTATGTGGACGCTTCCTAGCAAGAGTAAAAGAAATCATTGAAAATACTACAAAAAATACTACATCCATTTATTAATCCATACTTAACATGCCGCCATTTCTTTGGTGGCTTATTTGTTTAATACTGGTAACTTTTCTTGCGTTATCATTGCTTGAATACATATTGTATCCTAAAATAAAAGTATAATGATACGAAAGGGGGATGTAAGTTTTGGAACAATTAAAGAGTCTGAATTTTGGGATAAAAACACTTGCTGACTGGAAGTTGAAAGCAGAGCAATCATTAAAAGGAAAATCCATTGAGTTATTGCAAAGTAATACATATGAAGGTATTATTTTGAAACCGCTTTATACAAGGCAGGATGATCAGCATCCTTCCAATTATCCTGGTGGTCCTGATTTTAGAAGAGGCACTTATCCGTTAGGCTACCAAGAAAAAATGTGGAAGATTGCCCAGCGGGTTCCATATAAAACGGTTGAAGAATTATCACAAAAGTTAGAAGAAGCATGTAAAAAAGGACAAACAGCGATTTCCTTTACAGTTTCTAAAGAGGTAATTGCTAACTTTCCAGAGTTATTGACAGATAATCTGATAAACTTTCCATTTGCAATTAATGCAGGGGTAAACCATTCCGCATTGCTTGATAGTCTTACACAATTTACTGAAAAAAGTAGTCTGCTATCCGGTTACATTGCCAGTGATCCGCTTGCATTACTGGCTGAAGATGGTGATTTATCAGAAGGAATGCCCGAGAATTGGGCAGATAAGCTTATTGAAGTAAATGAACGTTTCCCAGAGTTACAAACCGTTCTTATTGATACAACTCCATACCATAATGGCGGGGCAAACGCCGTTCAGGAATTAGCGATTGTGGCAGCCACTGGTGTATTTTACTTAGAATGGTTTACCGAGCGTGGGGTTGACCTTGAAACAATTCTATCAAAGATGATATTTAAGTTTTCTATTGGGGCTAATTTTTTCATGGAAATAGCGAAACTTCGGGCAGCAAGATTACTATGGAATCGGATTGGTGAATTGTATGGCGCAAACGCGGAAGTTCGCGGTATGGAAATTACTGCAGAAACCTCCAGCTTTACAAAAACCATCTTTGATCCGCATGTCAACCTTCTTCGGTCAGCCAATGAAGCATTTGCGGCTGTATTAGGCGGGGTCCAATACTTACATGTGGAACCATTTGATGAACTGACTGGTTCCAGTCTATTCTCCGAGAGAATTGCTCGTAATATCCAGCTTATTTTAAAGGAAGAAGCCATGCTGCAAAAGGTAAACGATCCTGCCGGTGGTTCCTGGTATATTGAATCACTAACAAATCAATTAGCTGAAAGTGCTTGGAGTCTATTCCAAAAGATTGATGCAAAGGGTGGAATGATTGCAGCTCTGAAATCAAATTGGCTTCAAGAAGAAATTGCCACTGTTTTTGAAAAAAGAAATCATGATATTGAGGTTCGGAAACAGAGCATAGTTGGGACAAATGTTTATGCCCGTACAGAAGAAACAATCTCATCGAATGTATCTCAACAAATCTTTATTTCAGAAAATAGTATTGCAAGTAATGCCATACCACAGCGAAGATTAGCTCAACGATATGAAAAATTGCGCTTGCGAGCAAAACAGCTCGAAGAACTAACAGGAACTGCCCCTGCTGTTGCATTACTTTGTTTAGGTGAATTTAAGGAGCATAAAGCAAGACTTGATTTTATGAGAGGCTTCTTAGCTGCCGGCGGAATAAAGGCAATTGAGAGCCAGCCAATTTTATCAGAAGAGGCTGCTAAACAGTTTGTGAATGAAGGTAGCTCGCAATTTATTTGCTTCTGTGGAAGCAATGAAGTATATGAATCTTCTGCTTATTCTATTTTAGCTGCGGTTAAACGTGAACTTCCAGAAGCAACCATTTTCTTAGCCGGCTTACCTGAAGAAGAAAGCCAGAAACGGTGGCTTGATGAAGGAATTAATCAATTTATTCATGTCAAAAGTAATTGCTATCAAACGCTTGCGGCCATTTTAACAGAAATGGAGGTGTTGGCAAATGAACAGTAAGAAGCCCGATTTTCAACAAGCAACATTATTTGGTAACAAGCCCACAATGTCCAAAGCGGAATGGCAGGAAAAAATTAACCAGGAAATTGCTGGTTCAATCGGAGATTTACTGTTTGAGACGAATGAACAAATTAAGCTAAAACCGCTTTATACAAAAGAGGATGTTGAGGACATAGAACATCTCGATCATCTGCCGGGGCTGCCTCCTTACACAAGGGGACCGTATCCAACCATGTACGTTAATCGCCCTTGGACAGTAAGACAATATGCTGGATTTTCAACTGCTGAGGAGAGCAATGCCTTTTACCGACGCAATTTAGCAATGGGTCAAAAAGGTTTATCTGTTGCCTTTGATTTGGCTACTCACCGTGGTTATGATTCCGATCATCCTCGAGTTGTCGGCGATGTTGGCAAGGCCGGTGTAGCGATTGATTCAGTGCTTGATATGAAAACGCTGTTTGCTGGTATCCCGCTAGACCAAATGTCTGTATCAATGACGATGAATGGGGCAGTACTGCCAATCCTTGCCTTTTTTATTGTCACAGCGGAGGAGCAAGGCGTCAGTCAGGAAAAATTGTCAGGCACAATCCAGAATGATATTTTAAAAGAATATATGGTTCGTAACACATATATTTATCCACCGGAAATGTCAATGAAGATTATTGCTGATATTTTCGAATATACGGCAAAGTACATGCCAAAGTTTAATAGTATCAGTATCTCTGGCTATCATATGCAGGAGGCTGGGGCACCAGCTGATTTAGAGCTTGCCTATACTTTAGCGGATGGGTTGGAATATGTTCGAACAGGCCTTAAAGCTGGCATTAATATTGATTCGTTTGCTCCAAGGCTGTCGTTTTTCTGGGGCATCGGCATGAATTACTTTATGGAAGTTGCCAAGATGCGTGCCGCTCGACTCATTTGGGCTAAAATGATGAAAAGCTTTGAACCAAAAAATGAGAAATCAATGGCCCTCCGTACTCATTCACAGACATCAGGCTGGAGTTTGACAGAACAGGATCCATTTAATAACGTAACACGCACATTGATTGAAGCTCATGCGGCAGCAATGGGTCATACCCAATCACTTCATACGAATGCCCTTGATGAGGCAATCGCCCTGCCGACTGATTTTTCTGCACGGATTGCGAGGAATACCCAGTTATTTCTTCAAGAAGAATCAGGTATAACAAAAGTGATTGACCCGTGGGCTGGATCGTATTATGTCGAAAGACTAACGGACGAACTAGTTAAGCGGGCTTGGAAACATATCGAAGAAATTGAAAGCCTTGGCGGCATGGCCAAAGCAATTGAAACAGGATTGCCAAAGATGAGAATTGAAGAAGCAGCAGCAAAAAGACAGGCCCAAATTGACTCGGGCCAAGAGACAATTATTGGTGTCAATCGCTATCGGCTTGATAAGGAAGAACCGATTGATATTTTAGATATTGATAATACTGCCGTCCGCTTAAAGCAAATCGAAAAATTAAATGCGCTTAAAGCTAGCCGTGATGAGCAGAAGGTCCGCGAAGCATTGAACGCCTTAACAGAAGCAGCAAAAACAGGTAGTGAAAACTTGCTGGAGCGGTCAGTACAAGCTGCCCGGGTTCGCGCAACCCTAGGTGAAATTTCGGATGCGATAGAAAAAGTGGCAGGAAGGCATAAAGCTGCGATCCAATCAATCAGTGGTGTATATAGCTCGGCGTTCAATAATGAAGAAGAAATTGTAATCGTGAAACAAATGGCGGATGACTTCTTGGCAAATGAAGGAAGACGCCCGCGGATATTAATTGCGAAGATGGGGCAGGACGGCCATGATCGCGGAGCAAAAGTGATTGCGACCGCGTTTGCGGATCTAGGATTTGATGTCGATATCGGCCCATTGTTTCAAACACCGGAGGAAACTGCACTGCAAGCGGTTGAGAATGACGTTCATGTCATTGGCATGAGTTCGCTCGCGGCCGGTCACAAAACCTTATTGCCACAGCTTGTGGCTGAGCTGAAAAAGCTGGGACGTGAGGATATTTTAGTTGTTGTTGGCGGCGTCATTCCGGCACAGGATTACCAGTTTTTATATGATAATGGTGCTGCTGCTATCTTTGGCCCGGGAACCGTTATTCCTGTATCAGCACAAAAGGTCATCCAAGCAATCTACCAGCAGTTAGGATATGAGGAAGTGGCGGACTAGAGATGGTTAATAATCGCAATCCAGAACGGCATGATAACCGTCAACCCAATCAATTTTCCAGTGTTATTAGAAAAGGGGAAGAGCTGGAGGTACCAGCTGCTTCCCTGCAAAAGCGGGGACGTTTTAAGAAACGTAATTCTGCAGAACCGACAGTTGAAGAATTGTTTAATGGAGTGATAAATGGCGATAGAAGTCTATTGGCGCGGGCGATTACGTTAATCGAAAGCAATGCAGTGCAGCATTTTCAAAAGGCACAGGAGCTGTTACAAAGATTATTGCCCTATAGCGGAGGAGCCATTCGTATTGGAATTACCGGTGTGCCAGGTGCCGGAAAAAGTACCTTTATCGAAGCGTTTGGCAGCTATCTCTGCGGCTTAGGTTTGAAGGTAGCAGTACTTGCCATTGACCCCAGTTCTAGTATTAGCGGCGGCAGTATTCTTGGGGACAAGACGCGGATGGAGCAGCTGACGAGAAACCCCCGAGCCTTTATTCGGCCTTCGCCATCCGCAGGAAAGCTGGGCGGCGTTCATCGTAAAACACGTGAATCCATGCTTGTTTGTGAAGCTGCTGGCTTTGATGTTGTTTTAATCGAGACTGTCGGTGTTGGCCAAAGTGAAGTGATTATTCGTGATATGGTCGATTTTTTCCTCCTCTTAGTCTTAACTGGCGCCGGTGATGAATTACAAGGAATGAAAAAGGGAATTATGGAGCTTGCAGATGCGATTATTGTTCATAAGGCTGACGGAGAAAATAAACTTAGAGCCGAAAAAACCAAGCATGAGTATAATCGCATCCTTCATTTTCTCCAGCCGGCGACGAAAGGCTGGACGACTGAAGCACATACATGCTCTTCCCTAACCGGCGATGGTATTGATCATATTTGGAAGGTGATTAAAACCTTTGTCGACAGCGGGAAAACAACCGGAGTCTTTACAGAAAGAAGAAATGGCCAGTCCCGGGAATGGCTGCATGCGTTGATTATCGATCAGCTTCAGTACCATTTTTATCAACACCCTGATATTCGGAATTTGCTGCCAAAGATAGAGAATGAAGTGATTGCAGGGGGAATAACCGTAGCTTCGGGAGCAGAGCTCTTATTTAATAGATTTCTGTCTAAATAGTTCATAATTTAAGGCGATAATTTGACGATTATCGCTTTTTTTTGTGAAAAATAGTCAAATTTTAGTATTCAGGCGATTCGAAAAATGGTACTATATCTTCGTGAGAATGATAAATTCCTTGAGGAGGGATTAACACAATTAGGAAGCAGTTTACAATATAGTTTCAGACAATTATTGCCTATAAACTAATTTTGGAGAGTGTACCATGTTAAAAAAAATCATTCTAGTTATGATTGCATCTGTCTTAGTAATGACCGGTTGTCAATCGATTAAAGGTGTAAACCTCAATGAAATGATTCTGAATAATTCAAAGGTTAAGTCTTCTGAAAGCAAAACAACGGTTTCTTTGAAATTAACTGTAGACAAAAAGAGAGCAAAAGATAAAGAGTTTCTTAAACTAGTAGATATTTTTAATAATGCCAAGGTAGAAGTACGAACAAAGTTACAAAATAGCAGTACTGCGTCATTATCAGGTAATATTAGCTTGCAGCAAGGGAAAATCCCTTTCAAGATGTATATGGATAAAAAGAAAGTAGTGCTATCTTTAGATAATGCTTCTAAACCAATTGTTATGCCAGTTGATAGCGCAAGTGCACAAGACCAAAAATGGATTCAAGACTTACAAGTAAAATTAATGAATCCGATTGCTAAGAATTTGCCAAATCCAAAAAAGATTAGTGTAAAGTCAGTTACCGAGAAGGTACAAGGGGAAAAGGTTAGTGGACATAGAGTCAATGCGACCATTTACGGTAATGAATTACCGAAGCTATTTACCACTCTAATTGATAATTTACTAAATGATAAAGAAGCATTAACACAATTAGCAGCTGCTATAACTGAATTAAACACAATGACAGGTGATACGGAAAAGATTACAGTATCCTCCCTAACCGACCTATTAAAACAAATTAAAGTGGAATTTAACCCGAAAGATCTGGGTATTGCTTCGAAGAAAAATTATCTTAAAACTAGTATTTTAGTTGATAAGAAGTTTTATGAGCGTAAGTCTTCATCGACCTTGTACATTACGGGAGTAGACGATGGTAGCGGCCTAACTAGTATTAAGCTGCAATTCTCAAATGAAATATGGAAAATCAATAAAAAGGTAACAGCTACAAAAATCCGTTACAAGTCATCGCTCGATGAAAATGCTACAGAAGAACAGTTCTTAAAAACGTTAGATAAACGCCGTAGTGTGCTTTACAGTGTTATGACTTCGGTTATGTATAAGCCATCAACTCCATTGAAAAGTTCACAAGTGAAAGTGATTAATAATAAGCGTAAAGCTGACACGATCACGGTTAAGGGATTAAAAAAAGGTGATGTCATTAAGCTATATAAAACAAGTAAAGGCGGAACACTACTGACTGGCAAACAGGCTTCCAAATCTGTTGTAACCATATCAGTCAAGCAATTAGGAAAAAAATCTGGCAAAGTATATGTCAGTATCATTAGAACAGGTAAGGCAGAAAGTACCCGTAAGGCTGTTAGTTATAAGGCAGAAAAATAATTGAAGAATTGAAGAAAAGACAGGGGCCAAGCTCACTGTCTTTTCGATATTATAAGGGTTACAGCTTGGAAAAATTACGTTTTTACTGTTAATATATATAAGTATAGAGTTAAGGAAGGAGGAGTGATAATTTATGAGTATGGATTTTAATTTTTTCATGAATGATGTTGTCCAGCAAGCAAGACAGGAAATTACAGATGCCGGATACGAGGAGTTAACAACACCAGAAGAAGTAGAGGCAGCTTTGGAGCGGAAAGGGACGACATTGGTAATGATTAATTCTGTTTGCGGCTGTGCCGGTGGTGTTGCCCGTCCGTCAGCAGCATACGCAGTTCATTATGATAAGCGGCCTGACCATCTAGTTACTGTTTTTGCAGGACAAGATAAAGCGGCTACTGAAAAGGCAAGAAGCTATTTCACCGGGTATCCGCCATCTTCACCATCATTTGCGCTCTTAAAGGATGGCAAAATCTGCTCAATGGTCGAAAGACATCAAATTGAAGGCTTCGATCCAGCAACTGTAGTAGCTAAATTACAGCAGGAATTTGATAAATATTGTGACGAAGTTTAATATTAGGCAAAAAGTCAATCTCTTTTAGAGGGGTTGACTTTTTATATTTACAAAGAAAGAATGGAAAGTGCTTAATTGAGGCAAAGTAAGAGAAAAAGGAAGGTGGATATATGTGAACAGTATGTTGACGATTCTGCTTGCTTTTTTTCTATCTCCGCTTTGGCCATTAGGAGCAAACCCGCTTCCAGGAGACCCGTTTGTCATTGTGAACAAAGGCAGTAATGAGCTGGCGTTAATTAATGAAAATAGAGTACAGACGGTTGTCAGTGTGGCTACAGGCAAAACAGAGGATCTTACCCCTGAGGGACTATTTACCATTACGGTTAAAGCAGAAAATCCCTATTACCGCCGTGGCAAAATTCCCGGTGGCAATCCTAAAAACCCGCTTGGTGCCAGATGGATTGGTTTCGATGCCAAAGGTACTGACGGGAGAATTTATGGTTTGCATGGAACCAATCAACCGGCTTCAATTGGTAAATACGTATCACAAGGCTGCATTCGCATGCAAAATGAAGTCATCAGCTCATTATTTTCCCAAATCCCCATAGGGACAAAAATATTAGTCACCAACTCAAAAAAAACTTTTCAAACATTAGCCAAAGAGCAAGGTGCGATTAAATAGAAATGAAAGGGACTAGTCTCAATATAGAGAATAGTCCCTTTTTTGAATTTAGCTCCACAAGGAACACTTCGGCATCATTACATCGCACAAAGGAAAAGCAGAGCTTTTTCGAGGAGCGCCTAGCCACTCGAGGTCATAAGCCAATCTGTCAAGAAGGTTAAAAAGCAACCCTCTCGCCATCTTCTCTTATGCTTGTCGGGGCTGTTCAAGGCGTTTTTGCTTTTTGCTTTTATGACAAGAATTGGCCGATTCCGATAAGGAGGGTGGAAGCGAGCATGGCAAACAGCATGAGATAGACAATGATTTTTCTTGTTTTTTTGCTATTCAAAATATAACCTCCTTGTTACTTATATGCTTACTGTTTATTTTACAAGGAAAAGCCTAATTAAACAACGGAAACTACTATGCAATGCAGGAAGGATTTATTAATTTTTTCACGAATAAATAATAGTTGAAGAGTATTTCAATTCAGAATAGAGGGGAAAACGGAATGATTAAAAAAGTAGACCATATTGGGATTGCTGTCACTTCGCTTGAGGCCGTACTGCCCTTTTATACGGAAGTATTACAGCTTCCATTGTTACGGATTGAAGAGGTGGAAAGTCAGCAGGTAAAGGTTGCCTTCCTTCAAGCTGGGGAAACGAAACTGGAATTATTGGAACCAATGTCCCAAGAAAGTGCAGTAGCAAAGTTCATTGAAAAACGTGGTGCAGGTATTCACCATGTTGCTCTTGGAGTCGAATCGATTCAACAAAGAATAGCCGAATTGAAAGAACAAGGGATTCGGATGATCGACGAAAGTCCAAGGCCAGGCGCAGGCGGGGCCAATATTGCCTTCATGCATCCAAAGGCAGCAGCAGGTGTTCTATTCGAGCTTTGTGAAAAGAAAGATAAAGGGGATAATCACAATGGACATCTATGAAAAAATTAATGAGCTTTATGATAGACGGAGAGAGGTTGAACTTGGGGGCGGTGATGAACGGATAACCAAACAGCATGAAAAAGGGAAGCTGACGGCACGCGAGCGGATTGAACTCTTGGTCGATCCTGGCACATTTGTCGAACTGAATCCATTTATTGAACATCGGACAGCTGATTTTGGTATGGATGGACAAAAAGGTCCTGGTGATGGAGTGGTAACTGGATATGGAAAAGTGAATGGCCGGCCTATCTATTTATTTTCACAGGATTTTACCGTTTTCGGTGGTGCCCTAGGGGAAATGCATGCCCAAAAAATTGCCACGGTGATGGATTTAGCTGCCAAAAATGGAACGCCATTTGTTGGCCTTAATGACTCGGGGGGAGCGAGAATCCAGGAAGGAGTTGTCTCGTTAGACGGGTATGGCCATATTTTTTACCGAAATTCGATTTATTCGGGGGTGATTCCGCAAATCTCCGTGATCATGGGGCCATGCGCAGGCGGAGCTGTCTATTCCCCTGCGATTACCGATTTTGTGTTTATGGTGGAAAAAACAAGCCAGATGTTTATTACCGGTCCAAAAGTAATCGAAACGGTGACTGGTGAGAAAATTTCTGCTGAGGACCTTGGCGGTGCCAGTGTGCATAATTCAATTAGCGGGAATGCCCATTTTCGGGCGGAAACAGAGGAAGAAGTACTAAAAAAGGTGCGAAAACTACTAAGCTATCTGCCGCAAAATAATCAGGAAAAAACTCCGCTTGTTGAGGTAAATCAAGACGATGACTACCGTCCGGATTTAACGGACGTGATTCCATTTGATGCCGTTCGTCCGTATGACGTCCGAAAAGTAATACAACAGGTTGTTGACCAAGATTCCTTTATGGAAATACAGCAGGATTTTGCCAAAAATATTGTCGTTGGCTTTGCAAGGCTGAAGGGTGAGACAGTGGGGCTCGTCTGCAATCAGCCAAAGGTGATGGCAGGTGGACTTGATATCGATTCTTCCGATAAAGCAGCCCGTTTCATTCGTACATGTGATTCATTTAATATCCCAATCATCACGTTTGAAGATGTAACTGGCTTTTTCCCTGGTGTTAAACAGGAGCATGGAGGAATTATTCGCCATGGAGCAAAAATTTTATACGCCTACTCTGAGGCAACGGTACCTAAACTTACTGTTATTTTACGAAAAGCGTATGGCGGTGCCTATGTTGCTCTGAATAGTAAGTCAATCGGAGCTGACCTTGTGTTTGCTTGGCCAAATGCGGAAATTGCCGTTATGGGTCCGCAGGGGGCAGCAAATATTATTTTTGCCAAGGAAATCCAAAATAGCGACAATCCTGAGCTTGTAAGGCAGCAGAAAATTGAAGAATACCGTGACAAATTCGCTAATCCATATGTAGCCGCCGCTCGAGGCATGGTTGATGATGTCATTGATCCGCGGGAAACTCGTATCAAATTGATCCAAGCATTAGAAATGCTGCGAACGAAAAAGGAAACGCGGCCATATAAAAAGCATGGCAATATTCCTCTATAGTTATCGGGAGTTCGTTCATGATTGCTGATGGGGACCGTAAAAGGTATACTGAAATAGTGATTACATAACATGGAGGAGTCAACAAAATGGTGAATCAAGAACGTCTGTTACATGAGTTTCTCGAGCTTGTCCAAATTGATTCAGAAACAAAATTCGAAGCGCAAGTTGCTAAGGTATTAAAACAAAAATTTATTGATTTAGGTTTAGAGGTTTTTGAAGATGATACCATGGCTGTTACCGGACATGGTGCTGGCAACCTGATTTGCACCCTTCCCGCTACTAAAGAAGGAGTCGATCCGATATATTTTTCCTGCCATATGGATACGGTAACACCAGGAAAAGGAGTTAAACCATCTGTGAAGGATGGCTATGTAGTAACGGATGGTACGACGATTTTAGGTGCTGACGATAAAGCCGGTATTGCTGTGATGATTGAAACAATCCGGCTGTTAAAAGAACAAAACCTGCCACACGGATTAATCCAATTTGTAATTTCAGTTGGTGAGGAATCAGGACTGCATGGAGCAAAGGCCATTGACCCAGCACTTCTACAAGGAAAATACGGCTATGCTCTTGATAGTGACGGCCTAGTAGGCAATGTTGTCGTGGCCGCCCCGACACAGGCAAAAGTAACGGCAACGATTTATGGAAAAACAGCTCATGCCGGTGTTGCCCCTGAAAAAGGTGTATCAGCGATTACCATCGCCGCAAAAGCAATCGCAAAAATGCCGCTAGGACGAATTGATTCGGAAACAACGGCAAATATCGGCCGGTTTGCAGGCGGACAGGCAACAAATATTGTCTGCGATCGTGTCGATATCTTAGCGGAAGCCCGTTCACTTGTCCAAGAAAAAATGGAAGCTCAAGTAGGAAGAATGAAGGAAGCGTTTGAAACCGTGGCAGCTGATATGGGTGGAAAAGCGGAAGTTCAAGTTGAAGTTATGTACCCAGGTTTTAAATTTGGTGAAGGCGACCAAGTCGTTGAAATTGCTAAAAAGGCAGCTGCCAAAATCGGCCGGGGCTGTGAATTGCAGCAGAGCGGCGGCGGCAGTGATGCCAACATCTTTAATGGCTTCAACATTCCAACCGTAGTTCTTGCTGTAGGCTATGAGGAAATCCATACAACAAATGAGCGGATGCCGCTGTCGGAACTGTACAAGCTGGCAGAAATGACATTAGCTGTTATTGACGAAGTGGTAAATCAGTAATATTTTAAGGGAGAGCCTGCAACTTTGTAGGTTCTTCTTTTTTGGTATAATAATAAAAGAAGTGGTAAGTAAGGATGTGTCGCTATGAAAAGAGAGATGTATCCAAAAAACGGCCGTGTGATTTTACATGTTGATATGAATAGCTTTTACGCCTCAGTAGAGATGGCCTATGATGCCTCTCTTAAGGGGAAGCCACTGGCAATTGCCGGCAATCCTGAAGAGCGCAGAGGAATAATTGTAACCTGCAGCTATGAGGCAAGACGATTTGGTGTAAAAACAACGATGCCGCTGTGGGAGGCTAAAAAACTCTGCCCGCAATTGATTGTCAAAAAGCCAAACTTTAATCGCTATCGGACGGTCTCAATGGCCATGTTTGAGGTTTTACGCCAATTTACACCACTAGTCGAGCCTGTATCCATTGATGAAGGTTACCTGGATATAACAGATAGCTTTGAACTCGGCACACCAATCGAAATTGCCAAAAGCATTCAGAATCGAATCCTTGAACAGCTTGACCTGCCATGCAGTATTGGCATTGCCCCAAATAAATTTTTAGCTAAAACGGCTTCTGATATGAAAAAACCGCTAGGGATTACGATTCTGCGCAAACGTGATATTCAAGCAGTTCTTTGGCCCCTTGCAACCAATGAAATGCATGGGGTCGGCGTAAAAACGGCGGAAAAGCTTCAAACAATTGGAATCTTAACGATTGGTGATTTAGCTAATGCTAATGAGTTGCAGCTTAAATCACTTCTTGGCATCAATGGTATTCGCTTAAAAGAGCGAGCCAATGGAAAGGACGATCGTCCGGTCGACCCTGAAGCGATTGAGGAGTTTAAAAGTATTGGCAATTCTACCACACTTCCGCGCGATGTTACGAATCAGCAAGAACTTTTTCATGTGTTGGAGTCATTAGCAGAGACTGTCTCTATTAGGATGAAGCGAAAAAATGTCCTCGCGGCAACGATTGGTATCACTATTCGCTATAAGGATCGTAAAACGATTACGAGAAGTAAACGGCTTGCCAATCCCATTTCAAGTAAAGAAGAGTTTGCTGACAAAGCTAAGCAGCTGTTTTTAAAAAACTGGAGTGGAGACCCGGTACGGTTGCTGGGAATTACTGGATTTGATTTAGTGGAGCACGATCATGCCTATAAGCAGCTAGATTTGTTTTCATATGAAAAAGAAGCCCAAAAGGAACCGCTGCTACACACGCTCTCGAACCTAAGGGAAAAATACGGCAAGCATATTATTGAAAGTGCTGGACTGCATCAAGTCGATTCCAAGGACGATGTCGGAACTGCCACTAGCTTTAACAAGGATTTTCTCCGTTCATTTCCACATCATTCTGAGGAAAAAGAAAAATAAGCTTCACAGCTGGCAGCAGCAATGTGAAGCTTATTTTTTAGTGTATATTCCTCGTGAACTGCCCTGAAGTTATCTGCAATTCTCTACTTCCAAATCTGTAATCGGCCACCAATGGTATCCGTCTTTTTCAAGAAGTCTATCTGCTGCTTCTGGACCCATTGAGCCGGAAGGATAGTTAGGGAAGTCTGCCTTTGTTCTTGCCCATACTTGTGAAATTTTATCGACAAATGCCCAGGAATAGGCAACTTCATCCCAATGAGTAAAGTTGGTTGCATCACCGCGCATACAATCGAATAGCAGTTTTTCATAGCCTTCCGGCGTATTCATCGTATATGTCCCTGAATTGGAGAAGCTTAATTTCACTTCCTGTGCATTGAGATGGCCTCCCGCTTGTTTGGCGTTCAAGTGGAGCGTCAGGCCTTCTTCAGGCTGGATATGAATCACTAAGAGGTTCGGATTAAGCATCTTTTCCGGTTGATAATACAAATTCATCGGAATATCCTTAAACTGAATGACTACTTTTGTAGACTTAGTTTCCATTCTCTTTCCGGTGCGGATATAAAACGGTACGCCAGCCCAGCGAAAATTATCAATCATGACTTTTCCAGCG
The DNA here is from genome assembly GCA_000752035.1 of Bacillus rubiinfantis. Classification (GTDB taxonomy): domain Bacteria; phylum Bacillota; class Bacilli; order Bacillales; family Cytobacillaceae; genus Neobacillus; species Neobacillus rubiinfantis. The sequence continues at coordinate 490,640 of CCFE01000018.1, forward strand.
ACGAATGTTTCGGTATTGGACTCTGTATCAACCATCGGCTCATCGCGGTATTTTGGTACCTGTTCACCATTAATAATTCCTTCACCATATTGTCCGCGAACAAAATAATCACTAATTTCATGGCTTTCAATTGTCCTTAATGAACGAAATACTCTTACTTTTTCGGAGCGAATCTCATCGGTAGTTAAGCTAATGGGTGGTTCCATTGCCAAAAGTGCCACGATTTGGAGCATATGGTTTTGCAGCATATCTCGCAGGGCACCGCTTGAATCATAATACCTTCCTCTTTCTTCAACACCGAGAGTTTCACTTGAAGTAATTTGAATATTTGAGATATAGCGATTGTTCCAAAGCGGTTCGAAAATCGCGTTTGCGAAGCGAATTACTTCGATATTACGCACCATCTCTTTCCCTAAATAATGATCAATCCGGTAAATTTCCTCTTCAGAAAAAGCGGTTCTGATTTGTTTATTTAATTCTTTCGCAGATTCTAAATCATGTCCGAACGGTTTTTCGATGACGAGACGTTTATAACCTGTCACATCTGTTAATCCATCAGCTTTCAAATGGAGGGCAATGGTACCAAAAAATTCAGGTGCCATGGCTAGATAAAAAATTCGATTTCCATTTAGGTGATAATGTTCGTCAATCTCGTCGGCAAGTTTTTTCAAGGAAATATAAGAGTCGGAATCAGATACATCATGGGACTGATAGTAAAAATGGGAAGCAAATTGATCAAGATTGCCTTTTTCACCTAATGCTGCAGCAACGGATTCTTTCACAGATTGTTGGAAGCCATCATTAGACAGCTGCCTTCTTGCTACACCAATCACGGCAAATTGTTCAGACAGTTTCCCGCGTTCAAATAAACGGTATAGTGAAGGGAAAAGCTTGCGCTTGGCCAAATCTCCGGTTGCTCCGAAAATCATTATTAATGAAGTCATGTTTGGTTCCACGATATGGTTACTCCTTTTCTAGATGCAATATGTATTGTTGAACAAAAATAATAGTAGCCGTTTCTTTTAGATTTCTCAACTAGTTTGATTTACATGTATAGAAATGCTTGTTTATCAAGAACAAGAACTTGGGTAATTAAAATGCCTTATGGTATAGTAACCATATTGGATACTCGTAAACGGAGGGTTTAATTTGAATATTTTCTTTTTAGGGACTGGAGCGGGCATGCCGGCAAAATTGCGAAATGTAACTTCAATCGCGCTTAAATTGTTAGAGGAACGTGGTGCTGTTTGGCTGTTTGATGCAGGGGAAGCTACGCAGCATCAAATTTTACATACATCAATAAAACCGCGGCGGATTGAAAAGATATTTGTGACGCATCTTCATGGTGACCATATCTATGGTCTGCCTGGTCTCTTATCCAGCCGTTCTTTTCAAGGCGGGGACACGGAGGTTACTGTTTACGGACCTAAAGGGATTAAGGAGTACTTACATATCAGTTTAGCGGTCAGTCAAACATTTCTTAAATACCCCTTAACGGTTATTGAAATTGAAGAAGGTGTTGTCTTTGAAGATGAGCAATTCATCGTGGAGGCTCGTTTGCTTGACCATGGGATAGCATCTTACGGTTATCGAGTCATTGAAAAAGACAGACCTGGTACCCTGCTTGCCGATAAACTGCAGGAAGCAGGGGTGCAGCCAGGACCTATTTTTAGAAAAATAAAAAATGGTGAAACGGTCACATTGGGTGATGGCCGGGTAATTAATCCGAGCGAGTTTGTGGGACCGGTACAGAAAGGGAGGATTATCACGATTTTAGGTGATACACGTTTTTGCCAAAATGCGATTAGTCTAGCTAGGGATGCAGATTTACTAATTCATGAAGCTACCTTCTCAGCAGGAGAGGAAATGCTAGCAACTGATTATTTTCACTCAACCACCTTGCAAGCTGCTAAAGTTGCAAAACAAGCAGGCTGTAAACAGCTTTGTTTAACTCACATCAGTTCACGCTATGACCGTGATGCTTGGGGAAATCTTGTGACTGAGGCGCAAGGAATCTTTCCTAATACCGACATTGCAGCAGATTTTAAGGAAATTACCGTTCGCTCCAGTTAGAAAAGCACTCACCTCCAAGGTAAGTGCTTTTTCGCTGTTATACCCAACCGCGCCCGTACTGCTTTGGTGCTTCGATGGTGGCGCCAAGTTCTTTTGCGGCTGTACGCGGCCAGTAGGGATCACGTAATAATTCACGGGCAAGGAAGATTAAATCAGCCCGATTATTTTGCAAAATTTCTTCCGCTTGGATTGGCGAGGTAATTAAGCCGACTGCTCCTGTTGCAATCTCCGCACCGTGTTTAATCTTATCCGAAAATGGAACTTGATAGCCTGGGTACACATTGATTCGCGCGGGGATAACTGCACCGGAACTGACATCAATTAAATCAACACCCTGCTCTTTCATCCAGTTGGCAACTACTATGTAATCCTCGGGAGTTAATCCACCCTCATGATAGTCATGTGCCGAGATGCGAACAAACAGCGGTCCATCCCAAACGGTTTTCACAGCATCAATGACTTCACGAAGAATCCGGTAACGATTTTGGGCTGTTCCGCCATATTCATCACTTCTTTTGTTCGAAAGCGGCGAGAGAAACTGATTGAGTAAATATCCATGTGCTCCATGAATTTCAATTACATCAAAGCCAGCTTTTTTGGCGCGTTCTGCCCCTTGTTGAAAAGCTTCGATGGTTTCTTTTATGTCGGCCTTTGTCATTTCTTTTGGAGTTTTCGCTGACTCATTAAAGGCAATGGCAGAAGGGGCAATGATTTCTTCTGTTAATTCCGCCTTTCTGCCAGCATGCCCCAGTTGGATACCGATTTTTGTTCCATGTTCTTTAACAAGTCCGACAAGCTCTTGGAAACCGTTAATATGCTCGTCACTCCAAATTCCTAAATCTTGTGGTGAAATTCGACCTTGAGGAGTAACTGCGGTGGCCTCAACGATAATCAAACCCACCTGTCCAACAGCCCTGCTGACATAGTGAGTGCGATGCCAATTTTGCAGATGGCCATCTTCGTTATGGCTGGAATACATGCACATTGGTGACATCACGATACGATTTTTGAATGTGACCCCTTTTATTGTATAAGGAGAAAATAATTTAACAGTCATCTTTATACCTCCTTTAGAAAGTTGACCACTTTTAGTATAGCAAATGTCTCAAAAATCATGTGTTATCCAGCCTTAGCGATTTTTTTGAGGTGCTTTAATGCACTTTGAGTTCTAAACGCAGTGACTCTCCCATCGTTTTTGACCTTGCCGCAGCTGCTTTAATACAGGAAATAAACGCTCGCTGGACCTCGTTATCTTCAAGTACTTGAACCCCAGCCTCCGTCGTTCCACCAGGACTAGTTACGTCCAGCCTTAGCTGTTTTGCTGACTTGGCTGAACTTTTGACCATTTCGGCAGCGCCAATTAAGGTTTGAACAATCAACTCCTTAGCAATTTGTTGCTCTAAGCCAATTTCACGTGCACTATTTTCCATTGCTTCAATCAGGTAATAAATATAGGCAGGGCCGCTTCCTGATAGTCCTGTTACGGCATCCAATTGCTTCTCTTCGACAAAGGTAGCAAGTCCGACGGTTTCAAATAGTCTTTGGATTGTTTTTAGTTGCTTTTCTGTAACGCGTTGATTCACAGCAATAGCCGTTGCCGATTTCCCGACGGCTGCCGAGGTGTTTGGCATCGCTCGCGCAATCGCAAGCGATTTGCCCGCAAGCAGTTCAATCGTTTTTAGCGAAATACCAGCGAGAACGGAAACGATTAGCATTTCTTCCGTCACATACTTGCGAATACGTTCCATTACCGCAGCGGTATCCTTAGGCTTAACTGCCAGGATGACAATATCAGCACCTAAAAACAGCTCGCTGTAATCATAGGAAGTGTTAACACTATAATCTGTTTCTAAATACTGTAATCTTTGTTGGTTAGCGCGGTTGGTCACCCAAATATCTTCGCTCTTGATAAATTGATTCACAATCATTCCGGATATCAATGCTTCGGCCATTGCACCGCCGCCAATAATTGCCATTTTTTTCATAAAATTCGCTCCTTTTCCTCGCATATACAAAAAGACCTTTCATCCGTAAAGGACGAAAGGTCTTAACTTCCGTGGTACCACCTTCATTGACCCTTACAAAAAAACTAAGGGTCTACTCGAACCCGTTAACGCCGGACTACGTTAGGTTTTGCCTAAATGCTCATAAGGTAGGTTCAATCTGGAAGAGGGCGGTGAAGCCTTTCAGCCTATGGAGCTTCACTCTCTATCGCCATTCCTACATTTACTGGCCTTACTCATTGCAGAAAAGATTAAAGTTTTACTAGTGATTATGCTCCATAAATAGTTTGTCTGTCAAGGACTAAAATACATAATGTTTAGATTTTTCTAAAATATTTAGGCGCATGACATTAGCATGAAAAATCGTTACACTTTATTTATATGTACGATCGTGAATCATATCACTCTAGAAAATAAGGGGTTTACAATATGGACAGAAGAACATTAAACGGAATCAATATTGTCATTACAGGGGCATCTGGTGGAATCGGCGCAGAAATGGCGAAACTCTGTGCTGCTAGGGGAGCGAATCTTGTGTTGCTTGCCCGGAGCCTTGATAAGCTAAAACAGCTTGAAACTGAGCTTGAAGCTCAATATCTGGTGTCAATCGATGTTTTCCAACTTGATATTTCTAACACAATGCAAATTCAAACTGTTTTTCAACAAATTTCAACTGTCATGGAGCGTATCGACATCCTTGTCAATAATGCTGGATTTGGGATCTTTCGTGCTGCCCACGAGGCGTCAATTTCAGAAATAAAAGAAATGTTCGCCGTAAATGTAGTTGGATTAATGGCATGCACAAGCATGGTATTACCGCAAATGCAGGCAAGACGTTCGGGCCAGATTATTAATATTGCCTCACAAGCCGGAAAAATTGCCACGCCAAAATCAAGTGTGTATTCTGCTACAAAGCATGCAGTTCTAGGCTATTCCAACGCTTTAAGAATGGAGCTTTACGATTATAATATCGGTGTAACCACTGTAAATCCCGGACCGATTGCGACAAACTTTTTTGAGATTGCTGATGAACAGGGGACATATGTGAAAAATATGCAGCGGTTCATGCTGCAGCCAGAGTATGTTGCCCGGAAAATCGTTGATAGCATGTTAACGAATAAGCGGGAGATTAATCTGCCGCGCTGGATGAACCTTGGCAGTGTGGCTTTTGTGTTATTCCCGCGAATGTTTGAGCGCGTTGGCAGACGAGTGTTGAATAAGAAATAATGTCAAAACATCTATTGAAAAAAAGCGGGCACTTCATGTGCCCGCTTGAAGCTTTATTAATCAAATTGCCGTAAATAATCTGATAATGCTGCCAGTCCTTTTTTCAGCGTTTCTGTATGTGTGCAATAGCCTAGACGAGCATGCTTAGGAACGTCAAAGCGGTTACCTGGCACTAATAAAACTCCCTTTGTTTTTAACAAATCGATGCAAAATTCCTCTACGTCAATTGGAATATCTAATTTAATAAAAGAGGTAGATACTGCTTTAGGGAACACGAGAGAAACGCGTGGTTCATTCGCGACCCACTCTTGTAAGATTTCAAGGTTTCGAAACACTATTTCTCTGTTTCGTTTTAGCACCGCTTCTTTGTTCTTTAAGGTATGGACGGCGATAATATCATCGATTACACCCGCACAAATCATCGTATAATCACGATATTTCCTAAATATGTCGGCCACTTCTCGATTGCTCGCTGTCCAGCCAACACGAACCCCCGGTACGGAGAAGGTTTTAGATAAACTATTGGTTGCAATTCCTTTATCATATAAATCCACTATCGAGGATACCTGTACAGTTGGATCTAATGGTTTATACACTTCATCAACTACTATATAGGCATCAACTTCTTTAGCAATGGTAACAATTTGCTTCAACACGTCATCATCAAGAACAGTCCCTGTTGGATTGTTGGCATTGTTGAGACAAATCATTTTTGTATTTGGGCGAATCATCGCCTTTAGTTCCTCAATATCTGGCATCCATTCCTGCTCTTCATTGATTTCCCATAACGTTACATCAGCCCCTAAGGAGCGGGGGATATCGAATAATTGTTGATAACTCGGATGCATGGCAATTACATGGTCACCAGGTTCAATTAAGGCATAGAGAGCCAAAAGATTTGCACCTGTTGCCCCATTTGTTTGTAAAATATTTTCTGGAGAGATATTCCTGTATAGCTTACTTACTTCCTGTTTAAATTCAGGTGAACCCTCAATCCAGCCGTAATTCATTTTTACTTTAAACAGATTTTCAAAGAATTCTTTTGGGTCAGTTCCATCAATGCTAATAATTTCTTCTAATGTAAACGAAGCGATGGAACTTCCGGCAATATCATAAATCGCATCATTTTCCCAGACATTTAACCATTCTTCAACCCCAAAATTGGCAATTTTCATGTTGAAAGCCTCTTTTCATTGATTTATTAAACTCAATTAATATTGAACCTTGCCTGTTGCAAGTAAATATACGGCTATCACTGCCCCGATGAAAATGACGATGGTTGCCAGCCATTCTTTTTGCGAAAGGGCTTTTGCTGCGCCATGTTCTTTACGTGCCTTAATGAAGAAGAAGATACCAGGGATATAGGCTGTGAAACATAACAGCATATATGAAAGTCCTGATGATAGAATAGCCCATGTTTGGAATATTAGTGCACAAATACCAATGATTAATTGACCAATTTCACCTTTTTGGGCCCGATTTTGGTAGGATAATTTTACTTGATATAAGGCGACAAATACATAGCAGATTAAAATAGACGCTGTACAAAGTGAGTAAGCAAAGTTATATGCTTTATCAGTAAATAAGAAAGTAAAGACAAAGACCTGAATAAGTCCAGCAGTAACGATTAAAGAAAATGTAGGGGCATTTGCTTTATTTGTTCGTCCAAAAGCTTTTGGTAATAATTCCTTTTTCGACATTAATAATGTTGTTTCTCCTGGCAGCATTGTCCATGATAGCCAGCAGCCAAGCAGTGAGATAATTAACCCAATATTGATAAAGGCAGCACCCCAAGGGCCAACGACCTCTTTGAAAATATAAGCAATAGATGGCTGCTGCAGTGAGGCAATTTCTTCTTGACTCATGATTCCGTATGGGATGATGGAAGCAAAAACATAGATAACTAGTAATCCTAATAGACCTAAGACAGTTGCTTTACCGGCATCTGATTTCTTTTTAGCCCGGGAGGAGAGAATGGAAGCACCCTCGATTCCGACGAATACCCACATCATAACCATCATACAATTTTTTACTTGATTGAAAACTTCACCTGTTTCGATATTGCTTGAAACAGTTCCCCAAAAATTCGCGGTAAATATATTCATTTTAAAGGCAAAGAGACCGATAATAACAAATACAAACAGTGGAATCAACTTACAAACGGTAATGACTAAATTTAATATTGTTGCACTCTCAACTCCGCGATTAACAATAAATGTTAATCCCCACATAATAATGCTGGCTACAATAATGGAAGCAATATTCTGTCCACCTTCAAAAATTGGAAAGAAATAACCGAAGGCACTCATAATCATAGTTGCAAACGCCACGTTTCCTAGCCATGCTGACAGCCAGTAGCCCCAGCCGCTGATAAATCCGCCAAATTTGCCAAAGCCCTCTTCCGCATAACTAAAAATACCGTCTAAGTCTGGACGTTTTTTCATTAAATTATTAAAACAAAGTGAAAGCATTAGCACTCCAAAGCCAACGATTGTCCAGGCAATTAAAGCTGGTCCTGGCGCTGCGCCGGAGGCTAAATCGGACGGAATTCCAAATATTCCGCCGCCAATAGAGGAACTGATAACCAGTGCTGTTAACGGTAAGAGCCCTATTTTTTTGGCCGTCCCTTCGGATTGAGCTTGATTGACTGAAGCTTCTCCTGTATTACTCATTTTTCTTCCTCCTTTAGGTAAGAGAGTCCATGGCTATATCTTTATTTTACCGTAACGGAAGTGATTTATTTTGTGATATAGATTATGGACGGACTGTTAAAATCATTACATTATTTCGTCGAATATATAAAATATATTGTATATTTATTCGTAAATCAAGGATTAATTCGCTATAATTATACAAAAATATGAATAATTGATGAATGTCATATTCTGTTCACAAATAAAGTTCGAAAATTCCCAAAAGTATTAGTAATGCAAGGGCATAGATGATAAAAATTACCATTGAATACGAACGAATATTCGTATAAGATATAGAATAGAATAAAGAACGAGTGTTCGATTAGAAGATAATGAGGGAAAAGCAATGATTGATTACAGCCTACTGCCGCAAAATAAAATTTTGTGTATTGATATGAAAAGCTTCTATGCTAGCTGCTCTGCTGTAATGGAGGGACTAGATCCGTTACAATCTTATATTGCAATTGTTGGTGATAAACAGCGGCAGGGCAGCGTGGTACTGGCGGCCTCACCGCGATTAAAAAAGGAATTTGGCATCAAGACAGGTTCACGGCTGTTTGAAATTCCTAATGACCCCAAAATTCGCATTGTAGAACCCAAGATGGCTACCTATCTGCGGATTTCAACAGAGATTACTCGTGTTTTTAATCGCTATGTTCCGAAAGAGGCAATCCATGTGTACAGTGTTGATGAGAGCTTTATGAAAGTGGACGAGGTTGTCCATTTATGGGGCGATGCCCAAACAATCGCTAGGAAAATTAAAAATGATATTGAACGCGAATTTCAGCTTCCTTGTACGATTGGTATTGGTCCTAACATGCTGCTTGCCAAGCTTTGTCTTGACCTTGAAGCAAAACAAACGTGGATTGCAGAATGGACATATGATGACGTGCAAACGAAACTGTGGAAGGTATCGCCGCTTCGGGAAATGTGGGGAATTGGCAGACGTATTGAAAAGACATTGAATAGTATGGGGATTTTCACAGTTGGGCAGCTTGCACAATATGATTTATCGATTCTGGAAAAAAAGTTTGGAATTATGGGCAATCAACTTTACCATCATGCCTGGGGAGTTGATCTTTCTGATCTAGGTGCACCTATAATTGAAGGACAGATTAGCTTTGGAAAAAGTCAAATTCTCTTGAGGGATTATAAAGATGAGCAAGAAATCAAGCATGTCATCTTAGAAATGTGTGAGGAAGTGGCCTTTCGAGCAAGAAACCACCGTAAAGCCGGAAGAACGGTCAGCCTTGGCATTAGTTACAGCCAAGATGAATATGGCGGCGGTTTTCATCGTTCGCGGACAATCCGGCAGCCGACAAATGTGACGATGGAGCTTTACCACGTCTGCCTAGAAATTTTTCAAGCGCATTATACTGGCAAAACAGTAAGGCAGATTTCGCTTGCACTAAGCAATATGGTTGATGACTATGAGTTGCAGCTTGATCTTTTTGATAGCGGTGCTTACAAACGAAGGAAGCTGGGTTATGTAGTCGATTCTGTCCGTAAACGTTTTGGACCTGGTTCGTTATTAAGGGCGGTTTCTTATACAGCAGGAGGAACAGCCAAACACCGGGCAACACTTGTTGGGGGACATAAGATGTAAAAGACTGCTAAGGAAACACTAGAAAGAAGGCGAGGGTATGATTCGCGATCGTGGAAAAATCAAATGGACGTCAATGATGCTTCCAGAGCATGTAAAAATGCTTCGTGATTGGGTAAAAGAGGACCGGTATGAACTGAAAAAGGAACTCGATGAGCAACAGCTTGAACTGATGAATGAGGTTGTCGCTGATGCCGTACAATATAATCAGTATGTAACAATTACGCATTATCGAAACCATAACTATGAAATCGTGATTGGAAAAATTCGCAATGTAGATATGTTATCTAACTGTCTTCATCTTGTCGACCGTTTTGAAGAAATGCATGTCATTTCCTTTGAAACAATTGCCGATATCCGGCTTACTGACAAGTAGGGGGAGCGGTTTCCAAAATTGGATAACCGCTCACTACCGCTATTCTGCTGTTGGCACCCGAACTTCTGATTGGAACTTGCCCTTGTGGGAACCATCGCAAAACGGTTTATTATTACTCAAGCCACAGCGACACAGGGAAAAAGACGGCTTTGTCGTATACACATTTCCTGCCCCGTCCAATAATTCCACATCACCTGTAATTCTTAGTGAGCCATTATCATTTACTTTGATTTGCACTTTTGACATCCTGTTCACCCTTCCTAGAAAGTGTATTTATATTGAGAGTAACTGGAATAATATGAAAATGCAATCAAAAACAATAAGCAAAATGAGAGCAGTTCACTTGAAGCATATGTTACTATCATCTATGTGATAAAAAAGGGAGTGAGCTAACATGGAGATTTTCATTACCGATACAGCGTACGCAAAGATAAATGAAAAAATAGCAGGACGAGAAGGTTATGTAAAGCTCGTCTATGATACAGATGACTGTGGCTGAGCAGTCAGCGGAGTTGCTGCCTTGTGGTTCACAGGCGAATTAGACGATACTGAGGTCGAAATACCCACCAATAATCGGCCCGTTTATATTGAGAAGCAAAAAATGGTCTTCTTTGATGAACAAATGACAATTGACTTTTCAGAAAGTAGCAATAGCTTTCAACTGAAAAGTCCGCAGCAAATTCTTAACGGGCGGATGAGTTTCATCATCAAGAACAAGACAGACTAATCCTAATGGAAAAGTCTGTCTTGTTCAGGAACCACATACGTTTGCAAAAATTCATCGACCACCCGTTCATAATCGGCCTGATTTTCATTAAAGGACTGGGCATGGCCTCCGTTTTCCGCGATATAAAGCATTTTGGGGCCCTTTTTTCGCTGAAACAATTCTTCTGTCATCGACGGTAAAATGTAATCATCTTTTCGGCTGTGAATAAACAAGACAGGATGATGAATATTTTCAATAACCGAAATCGGTGAAACATGACGAAGGGAGTAGTTATCGCGAAGACGAAGAACTGCGCTCCCCAGTGGCAGTAAGAGACTCGGCGTGATTTTAAAGTCTTTTTTTATAAGGTATGCCAGCTGCTGCTTAAAATCGGAAAACGGACAATCGGCAATATAAAAGTCGGCCCCGTCTTCAAGCTGTCCGGCGTACAATAGCATGGTCGCAGCTCCCATTGATTCCCCGTGAATCCCTACCAATAAATCAGGCCCTTTTTCCTGCTTCAACCAATTGACAACTGCTTGCAGGTCAAATTTCTCATAATGGCCGAAGCTGGTCGTTTTTCCTCCCGATTCCCCATGCCGGCGATGATCATAAATCAACGTATTAAAGCCGCGCTCGAGAAAAAGCTCCGCATATTTAATCGAATTAACCTTCGTTTCGGTCACGCCATGAGCAATAATCACATAGCGATTGGTTTGATAGGGTTCGGCCACAACTGCTTTTAGCATATAACCAAATGGTGAGGCAATATCGACATGCCGCTTTGGCAGTACTTGCAAGCGCTCCGGGTTCAACCGCCCTGCCTCTTTCTCTCGCCTGACAATAACCTCTTCATCCTTCTTCTTCATATACAGCAACCGATTGGTAAAATAAATCGCCAACGCCAACCAAAAAAACAGTAGCCAAAACAAAATGCGTAGTAGCTTCCGCAAAAATAGCCACCCCCAAGATGATGTAATACTCTAAACAATCCCTGCTCTCTAAATATTATGAGATTAGCACATACAAATACCTCGAATCAAGTAGTTTAAAAAACTTAGATAACTATAAAAACAGGGCCCTATCAACGAATATAAATCCCCCATCCTTGTTTAAAAATAGAATATTTTGTCGAAGAGTTTTGATAGAAAAACAGAAAAATATAGGGATATAATAAACGGGATTGGAAAATATGTAAAATGTTAGGGGGATTTGTAGTGAGTTTATTAAAGAAATATCTCTCCATCTTGATTTGTATGAGTCTGCTCCTGACATCCATCCCAGGTAGTACTGGGGCAGAGGAGAATGACTTCACAACGGATGGAGAGCAGACAACACAAGTAGGAAGCCAACCAGAGGGAACAGAAGTACTGACAGAAAGAGATGAATTCTCAAAAACCTATGTAGATGAAGATGGAAATTTCACGAAAGAAATTTATGTGGATCCTATTCATCAAAAAGTTGATGGCAAATGGGAAGAAATCTCAACAGATCTTGAATTTAATAAAGCAGAGGGGACATTTGAACCGGAATCTACGAAACTAAAAGCCTCTTATCCAAAGAAGTTTGCTAGTGACAAAGAAATCACTTATCGGATAGGTAATCATTTGCTAACGTTTACTAATCTGTCCGCATCCGATGGCAAGGGAGAAATTCAGGCGAATTTGTCTGCAATAACCAAACAAGATGAAAACAAGGTGACCTATGAGAATTTATTTAAGGGGATTGACCTTCGCCATGTATCGTTAAATACGGAAGTGAAGGAAGACTGGATTATTAAAGAATATACAGGTATCAATCAGTTTAATTATGAACTAGAAACAGACTTGATTCCTGAATTAAAAGAAGACGGCTCTATTGTCTTCTATGAGAGTGCGGACAAAGAAGAATCTGTATTTGTTCTTCCAAGTCCTGTTATGGAAGATTCAAATTACAACGATGCTTTAGGGAATGGTGTCAAGTCTAGAGATTTGCACTATGAATTAAAAAAGAATGGCGACGGCAGATATATTATCAATTTAGTAGTTGATAAAATGTGGCTGGAATCACCTGAACGTGTATATCCGGTTTATGTAGACCCTTCCGTTACTATTGATGCGCTGGGAGATACGTTCGTTTCAAGTGCTTATCCTGATAATAACTATAATAAAGAGTGGGATTCTGCTCAAGGGGAGTACGTATTAAAAGTTGGAAAATATGATAGTACAACAGGAACGAATTATGCCTTTATAAAGTTTGCTATTGTCGGAGACTTGAAAGGGGCAATCATTGATGCAGCAGAGTTAAAAGTTTATGTAACTCATTCATACTATACAACTACAAAAACAGGATTGTGGGTAGATAAAGCAAATGCGTATTGGAATGCAGATAAATTAACTTGGAACAATAAACCAAGTTCCACCAATATTACGAGCACGACTGTGGCTAGAGACCAATGGGCTACCTTTAATGTGAAGCAGACCGTTCAGGATTGGGTGGATGCTAAATATGCAAATGAAGGTTTTAAATTTCATGTAAATGGCAACGGTCAAACCTATTGGAAAAAGATAACTGCAGCTGAAAGTGCCAAATCAGCCAAGATAACCATAAGCTACCATTATCCTACCATGAAGAACCCAACTGTAACGGCAAGCCAATATGGCATTGGAAAGGTAGATGGATATGTCAATGTTAAATGGCCATCTATCTATGGGGCTTCTTCCTATCAATTGCAAATGTATAATGGAGTTGGATATCAGACTGTTTACTCAGGAACAGCTACGAGTTGGACATCCAAGGGCAAAAAGATATTTCCTAAGTCACCGTACAGTACTAGCTCGGCTTATAAATTGGATGGTACAGGCGTAGAACTTCCTGTTAATCCAAGTGCTTTTTATTCTGCTAAAAGCGGTACATCCACGACGAGAAAGGAATACGGATTCCGGGTTGTCGCTGTTTATCCAAGCGGTAACAGTCCAGCATCATCAGAAGTAAAGAAAGCGATACCATATAATCAAATAGACATTCCCGATAGACCGACTGTAAAAGCAAGTCGCTATCCTGATTCGGATTCAGTAAATAAAGGTCGAGGATGGTTGGATATTTCTTGGGAGCCAGTTGACGGTGCAACGGGTTATAAAGTCCTAATATTGAATGGGAAGAACTATGAGGAATTTTCCGTAGGAAATGTAACGAGTTGGTCAACAAAAGGGAAAAAAATATGGCCAACAGATTCAGAAATCGCTGCAGGGAAATTTGCTTTACATCATGATAAAACGGGAGAGGAACTAGCGGCAAACCCTAACCCAGTTTATCTGAACTCAGGAGGGTACGGAACTTTTAAACGCTATTCTATTAGGATAAAGGCAGTCTCTGATCTAGGGGTAACACCTTATTCAGATTCACAATACGGCTATATTCCATTAGAAAAGCCCGCTAATGTTACAGTCACAACTGAAATCGTAGATGATGTAAAGAATCTTGGTGCTGTTAATATCAAATGGAACTCTGTAAAAGACGCAGGAGGCTATATTGTTAATATCTTTAATGGCAAAAGCTATGATAGCCATGATGTTGGTAAAGTTACAAATTGGAGTACAAAGGGAATTTCCCTTTTTGATGATTTAGAAAACTTACCGGTTGATCCTACAAATGAGTATAAGGAAATCGGAACTACGAATCAGACCGTACTTGATAAAAAGGCGTACCTACTAAATGTACAGGCTTATTACCACATGGAAGAAAAGTCTCCGGATACTGCCGAAAAGGAAAAGCTGGATGGGCCAAGAGGACTCAGCGCAGCATCATCGAATGTATATGCGACAATAACTCCCGATGATTCTCTTTTGGGTTTGGAGGATTATTATACCTATGGTACTCATCAAATGGGGAATGCGGAAGGTTCTGTCAATGTCACAACTGGAAACTTTAATGTAAAAGTCACAGATCATTCTTTGTTCACCAGAGGCGAGCTTGGATTTGATTTTACCCGTTCCTACAATTCCAAATCAAGTCAATCATCTGTACTAGGTAAAGGTTGGACATTTGCCGGGAACGAAGCTTTAGTGAAAAAATCCGCAACTTCGCTTAACTTCTTGTATTGGGATGAAGATGGTACGAGGCATGAATTTGTCTTTAACTCAACTTCTGGCAGCTTCACATCACCTAAAGGAAAATACTTAACCTTAAAAAATGCAACAGTAAATAGTAAAGCTGGTTTTACTCTTACAGATAAGGATGGTTTTATCAAGTCCTTTGAAGTTGATCCTGAGGATACTAATAAATATCGTTTGCAGGCATATCAAGATAGTGATAATAATCGAATCTTATTCCGCTATACTGGAAATAAACTAACAGAAATTGCGGAAGTGGATGCAAATGGAACCACTATAAGGAACAGCATAAAACTAACTTATAATTCCAAAAATCTGTTGAATAAAACAAGCTTTAAGGATCGTTGGATTGAGTACAGTTATGATGATAAAGATCAGCTTACTGGTACAACAGTTAAAGCAGCGGGAACAGCTAAAAATATCAACAACTCCTATGAATACGATGATACCAGTGGGTATATGACCGTTTTTAAGGATGGAAAGAATAATACGAACACATTTAGTTACGAACCTAATCTGTTATCCATTCTAACGCCGCAGGCAAATGGAAAGGAATCAATTGAAACGACATATGAATATGATAAAAGCGCCAATACCTATCAGGTAAGTGATACTGAGGGGAAAACAACCACTTACAAACGAGATACGGTTAACAATACTTTTGCAGTGGCGGAAGTAATCAATCAGGACGGTACAACCAGTAAGACAACATACGATTCTAACTATAATGAGCTAGCAGAAACAGATGAAAATGGTAGGACCGAAACCAATCAATACGATGCCAATGGCAATGTAATCAAAGAGATAGATAAAGAAGGAAAAGTAACCTCGTACCAGTATGATGATAAAAATCAAGTGCTTGAAAAAGTTGACCCTAATGGTGTTAAAACGGTCAATACCTATAAGGGTTATAAATTGGAGACGAGCCTAACAGGAGAAGAACTAACTAAATATGAATACGATTTATATGGTCGAGAAACAAAAGTTATCTATCCAAATGACACCTACACACTCACCCATTACGATGAAGCAAATAAAAAAGTGACAAAAACGGATGCCAGAGGTAATACAACTAGCACTACCTATAATGATTACGGTCAAGTTATAAGTGAAACCGATGGAGAAAAGCGAACAACCAGCTATACGTTTGATTTATTAAATCCTGAATTGAAAACCTCTGTAACAGATGGGAATGGCCATACAACAGCTTACGATTATGACGATAATGGGAATATGACCTCTTTAACCAATGCCAATGGAAAAACGAAGACATACACGTATGATGGGAATGACCAGTTGGTAGAGTCGGTATATCCGGTAAGTGGCACCAATACCATGAAAGTATTAAATGTGTACGATATAAATGGAAACCTGCAAAAAACTCAACTTCAGTCAGGGATTACAACAAATTATAAGTACGATAATGTTGACCAGTTAGACACAGTTACTATCAGAAATAAAGCCGGACAGGATACGCTAAAATGGAAAAATGGATATGATGATGCCGGACAGCTAGTGAACAGGGTATTTGACGATTTGGTAACCAACAACAAATTGGAGAAGACCTTTGATTACACAGCAAATAATTTACTCGAGAATTATACACAAGGACCAAGCTATTCTGCCACTTACGGTTACGATGAAATGAGCCGTCTTTCTAATCAAACAGTCAAGTATACTGATTCGGCACAGACATTCAAGATGAATCAAGCAATGGCGTACACCGATGAAGGAAAAGTGAAAAGTGTGACGTCTGGCTCAGAAACAGACACTCTCATCCGTATGGATTATAGTTATGATCTGAAGCAGAATAAGGCGGATGTCAGCTTCCATAACGGATTGTTTAAGAGTAGCTATACTTATGACAGCAGCAACAACCTAACGTCCATCCAGTACAAAAAAGGAACAGAGACGGCACCAGGCCAAGCATTCACTTATGAATATGACAAGTCGGGAAATATTTTAAAAGTTACAGACAGACATGGGACAAGCCAGTATGAATATGATGGCAATGAGCAGCTGATAAAGGAAACCTTGCCAGATGGAACAATAAATGAATATCGCTATGACAAAGTTGGCAACAGGTTAGCAACGATTCAAAATGGAAAAGTAACAAAATTCAGTTATAATGATGGTAACCAGATTATTGCAAAAAATGATACTAATACCTTCACGTATGATGCCGACGGGAATGTAAAGAAAGATGATCAGTTCATTTATGAATACAATGATCAAGGTGCGCAGACAAAGGTTTCTACTTTGGCCAATAAAGAAGTAGCCAAATACGAGTATGATGAAGAAGGACTAAGGACTAAAAAGATTGTCGGAACTAAAACCTATGAGTATTATTATGACGGAGAAGATGATCATCTAGCCTTAGAAGTAATGAAGGAAAACGACCAAGTCCAGAAATATCGTTATTACCAATGGGATGAAAACGGAAAAGCCGTCGGAATGGTGATACAAGATCAAGATAGTTCCGGAAAATGGCGCACCAAAACCTATTATTTCTGGACAAACCAACGCGGTGACGTCACAACGATTATTGACCACACCGGCGCGGAAGTAGGTTCCTACACATACGATGCGTTTGGTAATGTACTCAGCGAAACAGGGACAATCGCCAAGGAAAACCAAATTCGCTATGCAAGCTATTACTATGACCAAGAAACGAAGCACTACTATTTGAAAGCAAGATACTACGACCCGCAAAACGGGAACTTCTTGGCGTTAGACCCACATCCAGGGGATGACGATGATCCTGTTTCTCAGAATGGGTATACGTATGCAGGGAATAATCCAGTTTCGATGACGGATCCCGATGGGGAATATGCCCAATATATTATTGTTGGAGTAGTAATTGTATATCGTAGTTATAAACTATACAAAGGCGGAAAAAAAGTTTATAAACTTGTTAGAACAACAAAGAAATATAAAATTAAGCCTAAGAAGAAAAAGAAAAAAAAGAAAGAAAGAGAGCACAAAGGAACACCGAGGAATAATCAAGCTCAAAATAAACAAGTAGATTCTATTGTTAGTAAACGAAAACTCAATAAAGCTCAAAGAAGAGAACTCCATGATGCGATTTCTCATAGGAATTATAGTTATAAACAAATCGATGAAATTGCAAAAGATATTAAAGAAGGAAAATGGTAAAAGGAAGTGATTGAGTATGAAATATGAAATTGAAAAAAGATTAACGCAAATTTTGGGCCTGCCATTTCAAATTGCGGGAAGGTCATCTAATATGGTTTGGTTTGGCTTTGGAGATTACTTTATTTTAAAAGATAAGTTAGGGGAGAAATCAGTAACTAAATATACTATTAATGTACAATGCAGTTGGAGAATATGTTCTAATGAAAAAATCTTAATTGCATCTAAGGATATTTATATACCTAGTTCCGAATGGTATGAAGAAAATGATGAAGATAATGATTTTGATTGGGATATTATTGGCAACAATAGGTGTGATGAATTATTTGTTAAATTTAATGAAACTAATCAATCATGTGGTATCGTTGATTCAGTTCTTGCCGATAGTTATGGTGGTGTAAAAATATTTTTAAATAATGAGCTTCATATTGAAATATTTCCAGACGAATCAACTGAAAATGAACATTGGAGATTATTTACACCCGGAAATGTAGAATCACATTTTGTGGTTACTGGTTTAGGAATTGAATCATAATTTTAATAAGTAGTTGTAGACAGGGTGGGACAGGTTGCTTGTCCCACCATTTATTTATAATAAGGATTAAATATCTGAAAGATTAGGTGCCTATCTCCGCTTCCTTGGTAAGTAAAGAAATAGCCAAATTCGAGTACGATGAAGAAGGTTTAAGAACGAAAAAAATTGTCAGAACCAAAACCTATGAGGTCTATTATGACGGAAAAAATAATAATTTAGCGCTGAAGGCAACAAAAGAAAACAACCAAGTTCAGAGATATCGCTATTACCAATGGGATGAAAACGGAAAAGCCGTAGGAATGGTAATAAAAGATAAAAATCAATCTGGAAATTGGCAAACCAAAACCTATTATTTCTGGACAAATCAACGTGGTGATGTAACAACCATCGTAGATAAGACTGGTGCGGAATTAGGATCTTATACGTATGATGCTTATGGCAATGTTTTGAGTGAAACTGGAACAATTGCCAAGGAAAATCCTATCCGCTATGCAAGCTATTATTATGATCAAGAGACGAAGCATTACTATTTGAAGGCAAGGTATTATGACCCGCAGAATGGAAACTTTTTGGCGTTAGACCCGCATCCGGGTGATGACGATGATCCAGTTTCTCAGAATGGGTATACGTATGCGGGGAATAGCCCTATATCTTCTGTAGATCCGGATGGTGATTATTTTTGGTTAGCCGTAAGTGTAGGTGTTGCAGCTTATGATGGTTACAAAGCCTATAAATCTAAAAAAAGTTGGAAGTCAGCTGCTTCGGCTGCGGCAATTGGTTTAATTGGTGGATCAAAAATAAAAGCAGCTAAGAAAGCTGGTCATGCTGTATACACATTATCAAAAGGTGGAAAGGTCGTTTATGTAGGAAGAACAAAAAACATTGCTGCGCGAAAATCAGCACATAGACTTGGTCACCCGGATACAAATTTTAATGTAGTTAAGTCAGGATTAAGCTATGATGTTGCTCGAGGATTGGAACATAGATATTATTTAAAAAGCGGGGGGAAACGTAACTTAAGAAATAAAATACGGCCAATTAGCAAAAAAAATAAGAAGTATAATCACTATATAAGTGTCTCACGAAAGCATTACAGATAAAATATAAATAGGAAAGGGTATTCTTTAAAATGGAAAATAAAATTGCACAAATCCATAAGATGTTATTTATGGATAAACATACATTTGATGATGACACTATTGAATTAATTGAAAAAACCATAAAGAAAATATTAGAATACGATAATCGAAGGTTGAATGGAAAGGTTATTACTGGTGTTAAGATTAAATTTAAGGATAGACCAAAGAAATTCAATAATGTCAAAGCAGGGCAGGTATTTGAGATTTTCAACGATGATATTCTCAAATATTGTTATTGCATAATTGTTTCTGATGTAGATGAGGATATTATTATAGGTTACTTGGATATCTATTCTAATAATCCTTTGCAAGTAGAGGAAATATTCAATTATATAAAGGAACGGAAATTTGTATTTTTTGCCAATACTGGATTAACCGGTATAATAAATAATAGATGGAAATATATAACTGATTATTCGGTGGAAATTTTGTCTAAAGATGAAATATTGAGTATTCCATACCAAATTTTTTTTAATGGTAAATATTATAAAAGTATTGGCGATAGCACTAAAGAAATTCTAGATTGTGATATTATATCCACAGAAGAGGCAGAAAGTATATTTAACCCCTTAGGGATAGTAGGTGAATTAGAAATACAATCAATTTTAAAAGCAAATTATAAAAAGAAGCTAAACAAATAATTTTATTAGGGATCTCTGTTTAAATTTTTGAACAGGGGTCTATTTTTTATATACAAAGAGTAAAAAGTTTATGAAATCAATAACTCTAGCCAAAGCACATGACAAGTCGGGAAATATTTTAAAAGTTACAGACAGACATGGGACAAGCCAGTATGAATATGATGGCAATGAGCAGCTGATAAAGGAAACCTTGCCAGATGGAACAATAAATGAATATCGCTATGACAAAGTTGGTAACAGGTTAGCATCGATTCAAAATGGAAAAGTAACAAAATTCAGTTATAATGATGGTAACCAGATTATTGCAAAAAATGATACTAATACCTTCACGTATGATGCCGACGGGAATGTAAAGAAAGATGATCAGTTCATTTATGAATACAATGATTTAGGTGCGCAGACAAAGGTTTCTACTTTGGCCAATAAAGAAGTAGCCAAATACGAGTATGATGAAGAAGGCTTACGAACGAAAAAGATAATCGGCACCAAAACCTATGAGTATTATTATGACGGAGAAGATGATAATTTAGCGCTAGAGGTTACAAAAGAAAACAACCAAGTTCAGAGATATCGCTATTACCAATGGGATGAAAACGGAAAAGCGGTAGGAATGGTGATACAAGATCAAGATAGTTCCGGAAAATGGCGCACCAAAACCTATTATTTCTGGACAAACCAACGTGGTGATGTAACAACCATCGTAGATAAGACTGGTGCGGAATTAGGATCTTATACGTATGATGCTTATGGCAATGTTTTGAGTGAAACTGGAACAATTGCCAAGGAAAATCCTATCCGCTATGCAAGCTATTACTATGACCAAGAAACGAAGCACTACTATTTGAAAGCAAGATACTACGACCCGCAAAACGGGAACTTCTTGGCATTAGATCCGCACCCAGGAGATGACGATGATCCGGTTTCCAAGAATGGGTATACGTATGCGGGGAATAGCCCTGTTTTACAAGTAGACCCTGATGGTGATTTCTTTTGGTTAGCTGTAAATGTCGGATTTGCAGCGTATGATGGGTATAAAGCATATAAAGCTGGTTCTAGTTGGAAAAGGTAGCAGGAGCCGCAGCGATTGGAGCAATAGGTGGGTCAAGACTAAAAACAGGGAAAAAGATAGTTTC
>CCFE01000019.1 GCA_000752035.1 Bacillus rubiinfantis
AATTTTGTCTAAAGATGAAATATTGAGTATTCCATACCAAATTTTTTTTAATGGTAAATATTATAAAAGTATTGGCGATAGCACTAAAGAAATTCTAGATTGTGATATTATATCCACAGAGGAGGCAGAAAGTATATTTAACCCCTTAGGGATAGTAGGTGAATTAGAAATACAATCAATTTTAAAAGCAAATTATAAAAAGAAGCTAAACAAATAATTTTATTAGGGATCTCTGTTTAAATTTTTGAACAGGGGTCTATTTTTTATATACAAAGAGTAAAAAGTTTATGAAATCAATAACTCTAGCCAAAGCACATGACAAGTCGGGAAATATTTTAAAAGTTACAGACAGACATGGGACAAGCCAGTATGAATATGATGGCAATGAGCAGCTGATAAAGGAAACCTTGCCAGATGGAACAATAAATGAATATCGCTATGACAAAGTTGGTAACAGGTTAGCATCGATTCAAAATGGAAAAGTAACAAAATTCAGTTATAATGATGGTAACCAGATTATTGCAAAAAATGATACTAATACCTTCACGTATGATGCCGACGGGAATGTAAAGAAAGATGATCAGTTCATTTATGAATACAATGATCAAGGTGCGCAGACAAAGGTTTCTACTTTGGCCAATAAAGAAGTAGCCAAATACGAGTATGATGAAGAAGGCTTACGAACGAAAAAGATAATCGGCACCAAAACCTATGAGTATTATTATGACGGAGAAGATGATAATTTAGCGCTAGAGGTTACAAAAGAAAACAACCAAGTTCAGAGATATCGCTATTACCAATGGGATGAAAACGGAAAAGCGGTAGGAATGGTGATACAAGATCAAGATAGTTCCGGAAAATGGCGCACCAAAACCTATTATTTCTGGACAAACCAACGTGGTGATGTAACAACCATCGTAGATAAGACTGGTGCGGAATTAGGATCTTATACGTATGATGCTTATGGCAATGTTTTGAGTGAAACTGGAACAATTGCCAAGGAAAATCCTATCCGCTATGCAAGCTATTACTATGACCAAGAAACGAAGCACTACTATTTGAAAGCAAGATACTACGACCCGCAAAACGGGAACTTCTTGGCATTAGATCCGCACCCAGGAGATGACGATGATCCGGTTTCCAAGAATGGGTATACGTATGCGGGGAATAGCCCTGTTTTACAAGTAGACCCTGATGGTGATTTCTTTTGGTTAGCTGTAAATGTCGGATTTGCAGCGTATGATGGGTATAAAGCATATAAAGCTGGTTCTAGNCTTATGATGGTTACAAAGCCTATAAATCTAAAAAAAGTTGGAAGTCAGCTGCTTCGGCTGCGGCAATTGGTTTAATTGGTGGATCAAAAATAAAAGCAGCTAAGAAAGCTGGTCATGCTGTATACACATTATCAAAAGGTGGAAAGGTCGTTTATGTAGGAAGAACAAAAAACATTGCTGCGCGAAAATCAGCACATAGACTTGGTCACCCGGATACAAATTTTAATGTAGTTAAGTCAGGATTAAGCTATGATGTTGCTCGAGGATTGGAACATAGATATTATTTAAAAAGCGGGGGAAACGTAACTTAAGAAATAAAATACGGCCAATTAGCAAAAAAATAAGAAGTATAATCACTATATGAGTGTCTCACGAAAGCATTACAGATAAAATATAAATAGGAAAGGGTATTCTTTAAAATGGAAAATAAAATTGCACAAATCCATAAGATGTTATTTATGGATAAACATACATTGGATGATGACACTATTGAATTAATTGAAAAAACCATAAAGAAAATATTAGAATACGATAATCGAAGGTTGAATGGAAAGGTTATTACTGGTGTTAAGATTAAATTTAAGGATAGACCAAAGAAGTTCAATAATGTCAAAGCAGGGCAGGTATTTGAGATTTTTAACGATGATATTCTCAAATATTGTTATTGCATAATTGTTTCTGATGTAGATGAAGATATTATTATAGGTTACTTGGATATCTATTCTAATAATCCTTTGCAAGTAGAGGAAATATTCAATTATATAAAGGAACGGAAATTTGTGTTTTTTGCCAATACTGGATTAACCGGTATAATAAATAATAGATGGAAATATATAACTGATTATCCGGTGGGAATTTTGTCTAAAGATGAAATATTGAGTATTCCATACCAAATTTTTTTTAATGGTAAATATTATAAAAGTATTGGCGATAGCACTAAAGAAATTCTAGATTGTGATATTATATCCACAGAGGAGGCAGAAAGTATATTTAACCCCTTAGGGATAGTAGGTGAATTAGAAATACAATCAATTTTAAAAGCAAATTATAAAAAGAAGCTAAACAAATAATTTTATTAGGGATCTCTGTTTAAATTTTTGAACAGGGGTCTATTTTTTATATACAAAGAGTAAAAAGTTTATGAAATCAATAACTCTAGCCAAAGCACATGACAAGTCGGGAAATATTTTAAAAGTTACAGACAGACATGGGACAAGCCAGTATGAATATGATGGCAATGAGCAGCTGATAAAGGAAACCTTGCCAGATGGAACAATAAATGAATATCGCTATGACAAAGTTGGTAACAGGTTAGCATCGATTCAAAATGGAAAAGTAACAAAATTCAGTTATAATGATGGTAACCAGATTATTGCAAAAAATGATACTAATACCTTCACGTATGATGCCGACGGGAATGTAAAGAAAGATGATCAGTTCATTTATGAATACAATGATTTAGGTGCGCAGACAAAGGTTTCTACTTTGGCCAATAAAGAAGTAGCCAAATACGAGTATGATGAAGAAGGACTAAGGACTAAAAAGATTGTCGGAACTAAAACCTATGAGTATTATTATGACGGAGAAGATGATCATCTAGCCTTAGAAGTAATGAAGGAAAACGACCAAGTCCAGAAATATCGTTATTACCAATGGGATGAAAACGGAAAAGCCGTCGGAATGGTGATACAAGATCAAGATAGTTCCGGAAAATGGCGCACCAAAACCTATTATTTCTGGACAAACCAACGCGGTGACGTCACAACGATTATTGACCACACCGGCGCGGAAGTAGGTTCCTACACATACGATGCGTTTGGTAATGTACTCAGCGAAACAGGGACAATCGCCAAGGAAAACCAAATTCGCTATGCAAGCTATTACTATGACCAAGAAACGAAGCACTACTATTTGAAAGCAAGATACTACGACCCGCAAAACGGGAACTTCTTGGCGTTAGACCCACATCCAGGGGATGACGATGATCCTGTTTCTCAGAATGGGTATACGTATGCAGGGAATAATCCAGTTTCGATGACGGATCCCGATGGGGAATATGCCCAATATATTATTGTTGGAGTAGTAATTGTATATCGTAGTTATAAACTATACAAAGGCGGAAAAAAAGTTTATAAACTTGTTAGAACAACAAAGAAATATAAAATTAAGCCTAAGAAGAAAAAGAAAAAAAAGAAAGAAAGAGAGCACAAAGGAACACCGAGGAATAATCAAGCTCAAAATAAACAAGTAGATTCTATTGTTAGTAAACGAAAACTCAATAAAGCTCAAAGAAGAGAACTCCATGATGCGATTTCTCATAGGAATTATAGTTATAAACAAATCGATGAAATTGCAAAAGATATTAAAGAAGGAAAATGGTAAAAGGAAGTGATTGAGTATGAAATATGAAATTGAAAAAAGATTAACGCAAATTTTGGGCCTGCCATTTCAAATTGCGGGAAGGTCATCTAATATGGTTTGGTTTGGCTTTGGAGATTACTTTATTTTAAAAGATAAGTTAGGGGAGAAATCAGTAACTAAATATACTATTAATGTACAATGCAGTTGGAGAATATGTTCTAATGAAAAAATCTTAATTGCATCTAAGGATATTTATATACCTAGTTCCGAATGGTATGAAGAAAATGATGAAGATAATGATTTTGATTGGGATATTATTGGCAACAATAGGTGTGATGAATTATTTGTTAAATTTAATGAAACTAATCAATCATGTGGTATCGTTGATTCAGTTCTTGCCGATAGTTATGGTGGTGTAAAAATATTTTTAAATAATGAGCTTCATATTGAAATATTTCCAGACGAATCAACTGAAAATGAACATTGGAGATTATTTACACCCGGAAATGTAGAATCACATTTTGTGGTTACTGGTTTAGGAATTGAATCATAATTTTAATAAGTAGTTGTAGACAGGGTGGGACAGGTTGCTTGTCCCACCATTTATTTATAATAAGGATTAAATATCTGAAAGATTAGGTGCCTATCTCCGCTTCCTTGGTAAGTAAAGAAATAGCCAAATTCGAGTACGATGAAGAAGGTTTAAGAACGAAAAAAATTGTCAGAACCAAAACCTATGAGGTCTATTATGACGGAAAAAATAATAATTTAGCGCTGAAGGCAACAAAAGAAAACAACCAAGTTCAGAGATATCGCTATTACCAATGGGATGAAAACGGAAAAGCCGTAGGAATGGTAATAAAAGATAAAAATCAATCTGGAAATTGGCAAACCAAAACCTATTATTTCTGGACAAATCAACGTGGTGATGTAACAACCATCGTAGATAAGACTGGTGCGGAATTAGGATCTTATACGTATGATGCTTATGGCAATGTTTTGAGTGAAACTGGAACAATTGCCAAGGAAAATCCTATCCGCTATGCAAGCTATTATTATGATCAAGAAACGAAGCACTACTATTTGAAAGCAAGATACTACGACCCGCAAAACGGGAACTTCTTGGCATTAGATCCGCACCCAGGAGATGACGATGACCCGGTTTCCCAGAATGGGTATACGTATGCGAATAATAATCCGGTAACAACAGTGGATCCAGATGGAAATCGAGGAATAGTACCTGTGCTACTTAAAGTTTTGAAAAAATCGGGGAAAAAGGGTTGGAAATCAGTAAAAAAGGCTTGGAAAAAACGAAAATGGACCATACAAGGTCCCGATAAACGTAGTGGAAGAATCTTTGCAATCGTAAACAGAAGAAAAAAGGCAAATAAAAATACTGATTCTAGGTTATTTGCCCTTGATAATCATCAAATACGTGAAAATAAAAAGCGTACCAAAACGAAAATTCTACATTTTCATTGGAAATATAAAAAAAATAAACATTATTTTATTTATCCTACTAGAAAAAATGTGGAATGGGAATAAGGGGGGAAATCATGAGCCAGTTAGAATTTAATAAAATTCAGTCCCTTAATGTTAAGGAGCAAGGGTATATCATCGAAAACTATTCGAATATATTTGAGGCATATTTTGCTGACAATGATCAAGAAGCCTTAGTGGCATTATTAAAAAATGATATAAAAAAAGCGGTAATTTCAATAAAAGAATTTGGGATTGATGAAATTGAAGGATATTTAAAAAAGGAATTGATAGAATATGAAATTTTTAGTCCCAATCATAAGAATATCTATTTGATTGCTCACTCCTTTTCAGAGAACCATATTTGTAAAATTGTGGACTATTTTTATCAAGTCGGCTCAATAAATGGAATTGCTTTATTATGTTTAGGTGATAGTATTTCTGTTGAATTTGAGAAGGTAAAAAAAAATAGTATAATAAAATTATTTGAAGGAGAAACTTGGATACCAAAATGTAAGTTGTCAAAAAATTCAGGGTGTGTATTTTTAACATTTGATGGAGCATCATTAGTGATTGTTGAAAATGGAAATAATATTTTTAAAGAGAACAAATCGAAAAAATACTGGATGTATAAAGGAATAAATGAATAATCATTCCCGGGTAATTTAGATGGGTTTCCAAAATCTACTTGGTAAAGTAGCATTACTTTGACCAATTGGAATGATGGAACCTAACAGAACTTCAATTAACATGTGAGTATTCGGTATCGTTTGTTTTATTAACGTAGTGAATTCTAAGTACACTACGGTTTCGAAATTGTGGAGAGAAGTGTAATTACTTCTCTTTTTTTATCTTTTGTATACAAAAAAGATTATTGATACAAAAACTAATGAGTACTATTCCCAACGGAGAAGATGCTAATTTAGTGCAAGAGGTTACAAAAGAAAACAACCAAGATCAGAGATATCGCTATTACCAATGGGATGAAAACGGAAAAGCCGTAGGAATGGTAATAAAGATAAAGATCAATCTGGAAATTGGCAAACCAAAACCTATTATTTTTGGACAAATCAACGTGGTGATGTTACAACCATCGTAGATAAGACTGGTGCGGAGTTAGGAGCTTATATGTATAATGCTTATGGCAATGTTTTGAGTGAAACTGGAACAATTGCCAAGGAAAATCCTATCCGCTATGCAAGCTATTATTATGATCAAGAGACGAAGCATTACTATTTGAAGGCAAGGTATTATGACCCGCAGAATGGAAACTTTTTGGCGTTAGACCCGCATCCGGGTGATGACGATGATCCAGTTTCTCAGAATGGGTATACGTATGCGGGGAATAGCCCTATATCTTCTGTAGATCCGGATGGTGATTATTTTTGGTTAGCCGTAAGTGTAGGTGTTGCAGCTTATGATGGTTACAAAGCCTATAAATCTAAAAAAAGTTGGAAGTCAGCTGCTTCGGCTGCGGCAATTGGTTTAATTGGTGGATCAAAAATAAAAGCAGCTAAGAAAGCTGGTCATGCTGTATACACATTATCAAAAGGTGGAAAGGTCGTTTATGTAGGAAGAACAAAAAACATTGCTGCGCGAAAATCAGCACATAGACTTGGTCACCCGGATACAAATTTTAATGTAGTTAAGTCAGGATTAAGCTATGATGTTGCTCGAGGATTGGAACATAGATATTATTTAAAAAGCGGGGGGAACGTAACTTAAGAAATAAAATACGGCCAATTAGCAAAAAAATAAGAAGTATAATCACTATATGAGTGTCTCACGAAAGCATTACAGATAAAATATAAATAGGAAAGGGTATTCTTTAAAATGGAAAATAAAATTGCACAAATCCATAAGATGTTATTTATGGATAAACATACATTGGATGATGACACTATTGAATTAATTGAAAAAACCATAAAGAAAATATTAGAATACGATAATCGAAGGTTGAATGGAAAGGTTATTACTGGTGTTAAGATTAAATTTAAGGATAGACCAAAGAAGTTCAATAATGTCAAAGCAGGGCAGGTATTTGAGATTTTCAACGATGATATTCTCAAATATTGTTATTGCATAATTGTTTCTGATGTAGATGAAGATATTATTATAGGTTACTTGGATATCTATTCTAATAATCCTTTGCAAGTAGAGGAAATATTCAATTATATAAAGGAACGGAAATTTGTGTTTTTTGCCAATACTGGATTAACCGGTATAATAAATAATAGATGGAAATATATAACTGATTATTCGGTGGAAATTTTGTCTAAAGATGAAATATTGAGTATTCCATACCAAATTTTTTTTAATGGTAAATATTATAAAAGTATTGGCGATAGCACTAAAGAAATTCTAGATTGTGATATTATATCCACAGAAGAGGCAGAAAGTATATTTAACCCCTTAGGGATAGTAGGTGAATTAGAAATACAATCAATTTTAAAAGCAAATTATAAAAAGAAGCTAAACAAATAATTTTATTAGGGATCTCTGTTTAAATTTTTGAACAGGGGTCTATTTTTTATATACAAAGAGTAAAAAGTTTATGAAATCAATAACTCTAGCCAAAGCACATGACAAGTCGGGAAATATTTTAAAAGTTACAGACAGACATGGGACAAGCCAGTATGAATATGATGGCAATGAGCAGCTGATAAAGGAAACCTTGCCAGATGGAACAATAAATGAATATCGCTATGACAAAGTTGGTAACAGGTTAGCATCGATTCAAAATGGAAAAGTAACAAAATTCAGTTATAATGATGGTAACCAGATTATTGCAAAAAATGATACTAATACCTTCACGTATGATGCCGACGGGAATGTAAAGAAAGATGATCAGTTCATTTATGAATACAATGAT
>CCFE01000020.1 GCA_000752035.1 Bacillus rubiinfantis
TATCTCCGCTTCCTTGGTAAGTAAAGAAATAGCCAAATTCGAGTACGATGAAGAAGGTTTAAGAACGAAAAAAATTGTCAGAACCAAAACCTATGAGGTCTATTATGACGGAAAAAATAATAATTTAGCGCTGAAGGCAACAAAAGAAAACAACCAAGTTCAGAGATATCGCTATTACCAATGGGATGAAAACGGAAAAGCCGTAGGAATGGTAATAAAAGATAAAAATCAATCTGGAAATTGGCAAACCAAAACCTATTATTTCTGGACAAATCAACGTGGTGATGTAACAACCATCGTAGATAAGACTGGTGCGGAATTAGGATCTTATATGTATAATGCTTATGGCAATGTTTTGAGTGAAACTGGAACAATTGCCAAGGAAAATCCTATCCGCTATGCAAGCTATTATTATGATCAAGAGACGAAGCATTACTATTTGAAGGCAAGGTATTATGACCCGCAGAATGGAAACTTTTTGGCGTTAGACCCGCATCCGGGTGATGACGATGATCCAGTTTCTCAGAATGGGTATACGTATGCGGGGAATAGCCCTATATCTTCTGTAGATCCGGATGGTGATTATTTTTGGTTAGCCGTAAGTGTAGGTGTTGCAGCTTATGATGGTTACAAAGCCTATAAATCTAAAAAAAGTTGGAAGTCAGCTGCTTCGGCTGCGGCAATTGGTTTAATTGGTGGATCAAAAATAAAAGCAGCTAAGAAAGCTGGTCATGCTGTATACACATTATCAAAAGGTGGAAAGGTCGTTTATGTAGGAAGAACAAAAAACATTGCTGCGCGAAAATCAGCACATAGACTTGGTCACCCGGATACAAATTTTAATGTAGTTAAGTCAGGATTAAGCTATGATGTTGCTCGAGGATTGGAACATAGATATTATTTAAAAAGCGGGGGAAACGTAACTTAAGAAATAAAATACGGCCAATTAGCAAAAAAATAAGAAGTATAATCACTATATGAGTGTCTCACGAAAGCATTACAGATAAAATATAAATAGGAAAGGGTATTCTTTAAAATGGAAAATAAAATTGCACAAATCCATAAGATGTTATTTATGGATAAACATACATTGGATGATGACACTATTGAATTAATTGAAAAAACCATAAAGAAAATATTAGAATACGATAATCGAAGGTTGAATGGAAAGGTTATTACTGGTGTTAAGATTAAATTTAAGGATAGACCAAAGAAGTTCAATAATGTCAAAGCAGGGCAGGTATTTGAGATTTTTAACGATGATATTCTCAAATATTGTTATTGCATAATTGTTTCTGATGTAGATGAAGATATTATTATAGGTTACTTGGATATCTATTCTAATAATCCTTTGCAAGTAGAGGAAATATTCAATTATATAAAGGAACGGAAATTTGTGTTTTTTGCCAATACTGGATTAACCGGTATAATAAATAATAGATGGAAATATATAACTGATTATCCGGTGGGAATTTTGTCTAAAGATGAAATATTGAGTATTCCATACCAAATTTTTTTTAATGGTAAATATTATAAAAGTATTGGCGATAGCACTAAAGAAATTCTAGATTGTGATATTATATCCACAGAGGAGGCAGAAAGTATATTTAACCCCTTAGGGATAGTAGGTGAATTAGAAATACAATCAATTTTAAAAGCAAATTATAAAAAGAAGCTAAACAAATAATTTTATTAGGGATCTCTGTTTAAATTTTTGAACAGGGGTCTATTTTTTATATACAAAGAGTAAAAAGTTTATGAAATCAATAACTCTAGCCAAAGCACATGACAAGTCGGGAAATATTTTAAAAGTTACAGACAGACATGGGACAAGCCAGTATGAATATGATGGCAATGAGCAGCTGATAAAGGAAACCTTGCCAGATGGAACAATAAATGAATATCGCTATGACAAAGTTGGTAACAGGTTAGCATCGATTCAAAATGGAAAAGTAACAAAATTCAGTTATAATGATGGTAACCAGATTATTGCAAAAAATGATACTAATACCTTCACGTATGATGCCGACGGGAATGTAAAGAAAGATGATCAGTTCATTTATGAATACAATGATTTAGGTGCGCAGACAAAGGTTTCTACTTTGGCCAATAAAGAAGTAGCCAAATACGAGTATGATGAAGAAGGACTAAGGACTAAAAAGATTGTCGGAACTAAAACCTATGAGTATTATTATGACGGAGAAGATGATCATCTAGCCTTAGAAGTAATGAAGGAAAACGACCAAGTCCAGAAATATCGTTATTACCAATGGGATGAAAACGGAAAAGCCGTCGGAATGGTGATACAAGATCAAGATAGTTCCGGAAAATGGCGCACCAAAACCTATTATTTCTGGACAAACCAACGCGGTGACGTCACAACGATTATTGACCACACCGGCGCGGAAGTAGGTTCCTACACATACGATGCGTTTGGTAATGTACTCAGCGAAACAGGGACAATCGCCAAGGAAAACCAAATTCGCTATGCAAGCTATTACTATGACCAAGAAACGAAGCACTACTATTTGAAAGCAAGATACTACGACCCGCAAAACGGGAACTTCTTGGCATTAGATCCGCACCCAGGAGATGACGATGATCCTGTTTCTCAGAATGGGTATACGTATGCGGGGAATAGCCCTATATCTTCTGTAGATCCGGATGGTGATTATTTTTGGTTAGCCGTAAGTGTAGGTGTTGCAGCTTATGATGGTTACAAAGCCTATAAATCTAAAAAAAGTTGGAAGTCAGCTGCTTCGGCTGCGGCAATTGGTTTAATTGGTGGATCAAAAATAAAAGCAGCTAAGAAAGCTGGTCATGCTGTATACACATTATCAAAAGGTGGAAAGGTCGTTTATGTAGGAAGAACAAAAAACATTGCTGCGCGAAAATCAGCACATAGACTTGGTCACCCGGATACAAATTTTAATGTAGTTAAGTCAGGATTAAGCTATGATGTTGCTCGAGGATTGGAACATAGATATTATTTAAAAAGCGGGGGAAACGTAACTTAAGAAATAAAATACGGCCAATTAGCAAAAAAATAAGAAGTATAATCACTATATGAGTGTCTCACGAAAGCATTACAGATAAAATATAAATAGGAAAGGGTATTCTTTAAAATGGAAAATAAAATTGCACAAATCCATAAGATGTTATTTATGGATAAACATACATTGGATGATGACACTATTGAATTAATTGAAAAAACCATAAAGAAAATATTAGAATACGATAATCGAAGGTTGAATGGAAAGGTTATTACTGGTGTTAAGATTAAATTTAAGGATAGACCAAAGAAGTTCAATAATGTCAAAGCAGGGCAGGTATTTGAGATTTTTAACGATGATATTCTCAAATATTGTTATTGCATAATTGTTTCTGATGTAGATGAAGATATTATTATAGGTTACTTGGATATCTATTCTAATAATCCTTTGCAAGTAGAGGAAATATTCAATTATATAAAGGAACGGAAATTTGTGTTTTTTGCCAATACTGGATTAACCGGTATAATAAATAATAGATGGAAATATATAACTGATTATCCGGTGGGAATTTTGTCTAAAGATGAAATATTGAGTATTCCATACCAAATTTTTTTTAATGGTAAATATTATAAAAGTATTGGCGATAGCACTAAAGAAATTCTAGATTGTGATATTATATCCACAGAGGAGGCAGAAAGTATATTTAACCCCTTAGGGATAGTAGGTGAATTAGAAATACAATCAATTTTAAAAGCAAATTATAAAAAGAAGCTAAACAAATAATTTTATTAGGGATCTCTGTTTAAATTTTTGAACAGGGGTCTATTTTTTATATACAAAGAGTAAAAAGTTTATGAAATCAATAACTCTAGCCAAAGCACATGACAAGTCGGGAAATATTTTAAAAGTTACAGACAGACATGGGACAAGCCAGTATGAATATGATGGCAATGAGCAGCTGATAAAGGAAACCTTGCCAGATGGAACAATAAATGAATATCGCTATGACAAAGTTGGTAACAGGTTAGCATCGATTCAAAATGGAAAAGTAACAAAATTCAGTTATAATGATGGTAACCAGATTATTGCAAAAAATGATACTAATACCTTCACGTATGATGCCGACGGGAATGTAAAGAAAGATGATCAGTTCATTTATGAATACAATGATTTAGGTGCGCAGACAAAGGTTTCTACTTTGGCCAATAAAGAAGTAGCCAAATACGAGTATGATGAAGAAGGACTAAGGACTAAAAAGATTGTCGGAACTAAAACCTATGAGTATTATTATGACGGAGAAGATGATCATCTAGCCTTAGAAGTAATGAAGGAAAACGACCAAGTCCAGAAATATCGTTATTACCAATGGGATGAAAACGGAAAAGCCGTCGGAATGGTGATACAAGATCAAGATAGTTCCGGAAAATGGCGCACCAAAACCTATTATTTCTGGACAAACCAACGCGGTGACGTCACAACGATTATTGACCACACCGGCGCGGAAGTAGGTTCCTACACATACGATGCGTTTGGTAATGTACTCAGCGAAACAGGGACAATCGCCAAGGAAAACCAAATTCGCTATGCAAGCTATTACTATGACCAAGAAACGAAGCACTACTATTTGAAAGCAAGATACTACGACCCGCAAAACGGGAACTTCTTGGCATTAGATCCGCACCCAGGAGATGACGATGATCCTGTTTCTCAGAATGGGTATACGTATGCGGGGAATAGCCCTATATCTTCTGTAGATCCGGATGGTGATTATTTTTGGTTAGCCGTAAGTGTAGGTGTTGCAGCTTATGATGGTTACAAAGCCTATAAATCTAAAAAAAGTTGGAAGTCAGCTGCTTCGGCTGCGGCAATTGGTTTAATTGGTGGATCAAAAATAAAAGCAGCTAAGAAAGCTGGTCATGCTGTATACACATTATCAAAAGGTGGAAAGGTCGTTTATGTAGGAAGAACAAAAAACATTGCTGCGCGAAAATCAGCACATAGACTTGGTCACCCGGATACAAATTTTAATGTAGTTAAGTCAGGATTAAGCTATGATGTTGCTCGAGGATTGGAACATAGATATTATTTAAAAAGCGGGGGAAACGTAACTTAAGAAATAAAATACGGCCAATTAGCAAAAAAAATAAGAAGTATAATCACTATATAAGTGTCTCACGAAAGCATTACAGATAAAATATAAATAGGAAAGGGTATTCTTTAAAATGGAAAATAAAATTGCACAAATCCATAAGATGTTATTTATGGATAAACATACATTTGATGATGACACTATTGAATTAATTGAAAAAACCATAAAGAAAATATTAGAATACGATAATCGAAGGTTGAATGGAAAGGTTATTACTGGTGTTAAGATTAAATTTAAGGATAGACCAAAGAAATTCAATAATGTCAAAGCAGGGCAGGTATTTGAGATTTTCAACGATGATATTCTCAAATATTGTTATTGCATAATTGTTTCTGATGTAGATGAGGATATTATTATAGGTTACTTGGATATCTATTCTAATAATCCTTTGCAAGTAGAGGAAATATTCAATTATATAAAGGAACGGAAATTTGTATTTTTTGCCAATACTGGATTAACCGGTATAATAAATAATAGATGGAAATATATAACTGATTATTCGGTGGAAATTTTGTCTAAAGATGAAATATTGAGTATTCCATACCAAATTTTTTTTAATGGTAAATATTATAAAAGTATTGGCGATAGCACTAAAGAAATTCTAGATTGTGATATTATATCCACAGAAGAGGCAGAAAGTATATTTAACCCCTTAGGGATAGTAGGTGAATTAGAAATACAATCAATTATAAAAGCAAATTATAAAAAGAAGCTAAACAAATAATTTTATTAGGGATCTCTGTTTAAATTTTTGAACAGGGGTCTATTTTTTATATACAAAGAGTAAAAAGTTTATGAAATCAATAACTCTAGCCAAAGCACATGACAAGTCGGGAAATATTTTAAAAGTTACAGACAGACATGGGACAAGCCAGTATGAATATGATGGCAATGAGCAGCTGATAAAGGAAACCTTGCCAGATGGAACAATAAATGAATATCGCTATGACAAAGTTGGTAACAGGTTAGCATCGATTCAAAATGGAAAAGTAACAAAATTCAGTTATAATGATGGTAACCAGATTATTGCAAAAAATGATACTAATACCTTCACGTATGATGCCGACGGGAATGTAAAGAAAGATGATCAGTTCATTTATGAATACAATGATTTAGGTGCGCAGACAAAGGTTTCTACTTTGGCCAATAAAGAAGTAGCCAAATACGAGTATGATGAAGAAGGACTAAGGACTAAAAAGATTGTCGGAACTAAAACCTATGAGTATTATTATGACGGAGAAGATGATCATCTAGCCTTAGAAGTAATG
This sequence comes from Bacillus rubiinfantis, assembly GCA_000752035.1. GTDB lineage: Bacteria > Bacillota > Bacilli > Bacillales > Cytobacillaceae > Neobacillus > Neobacillus rubiinfantis. Next base: position 6,411 of record CCFE01000020.1, read on the forward strand.
AAGGAAAACGACCAAGTCCAGAAATATCGTTATTACCAATGGGATGAAAACGGAAAAGCCGTCGGAATGGTGATACAAGATCAAGATAGTTCCGGAAAATGGCGCACCAAAACCTATTATTTCTGGACAAACCAACGCGGTGACGTCACAACGATTATTGACCACACCGGCGCGGAAGTAGGTTCCTACACATACGATGCGTTTGGTAATGTACTCAGCGAAACAGGGACAATCGCCAAGGAAAACCAAATTCGCTATGCAAGCTATTACTATGACCAAGAAACGAAGCACTACTATTTGAAAGCAAGATACTACGACCCGCAAAACGGGAACTTCTTGGCGTTAGATCCGCACCCAGGAGATGACGATGATCCTGTTTCTCAGAATGGGTATACGTATGCGGGGAATAGCCCTATATCTTCTGTAGATCCGGATGGTGATTATTTTTGGTTAGCCGTAAGTGTAGGTGTTGCAGCTTATGATGGTTACAAAGCCTATAAATCTAAAAAAAGTTGGAAGTCAGCTGCTTCGGCTGCGGCAATTGGTTTAATTGGTGGATCAAAAATAAAAGCAGCTAAGAAAGCTGGTCATGCTGTATACACATTATCAAAAGGTGGAAAGGTCGTTTATGTAGGAAGAACAAAAAACATTGCTGCGCGAAAATCAGCACATAGACTTGGTCACCCGGATACAAATTTTAATGTAGTTAAGTCAGGATTAAGCTATGATGTTGCTCGAGGATTGGAACATAGATATTATTTAAAAAGCGGGGGAAACGTAACTTAAGAAATAAAATACGGCCAATTAGCAAAAAAATAAGAAGTATAATCACTATATGAGTGTCTCACGAAAGCATTACAGATAAAATATAAATAGGAAAGGGTATTCTTTAAAATGGAAAATAAAATTGCACAAATCCATAAGATGTTATTTATGGATAAACATACATTGGATGATGACACTATTGAATTAATTGAAAAAACCATAAAGAAAATATTAGAATACGATAATCGAAGGTTGAATGGAAAGGTTATTACTGGTGTTAAGATTAAATTTAAGGATAGACCAAAGAAGTTCAATAATGTCAAAGCAGGGCAGGTATTTGAGATTTTTAACGATGATATTCTCAAATATTGTTATTGCATAATTGTTTCTGATGTAGATGAAGATATTATTATAGGTTACTTGGATATCTATTCTAATAATCCTTTGCAAGTAGAGGAAATATTCAATTATATAAAGGAACGGAAATTTGTGTTTTTTGCCAATACTGGATTAACCGGTATAATAAATAATAGATGGAAATATATAACTGATTATTCGGTGGGAATTTTGTCTAAAGATGAAATATTGAGTATTCCATACCAAATTTTTTTTAATGGTAAATATTATAAAAGTATTGGCGATAGCACTAAAGAAATTCTAGATTGTGATATTATATCCACAGAGGAGGCAGAAAGTATATTTAACCCCTTAGGGATAGTAGGTGAATTAGAAATACAATCAATTTTAAAAGCAAATTATAAAAAGAAGCTAAACAAATAATTTTATTAGGGATCTCTGTTTAAATTTTTGAACAGGGGTCTATTTTTTATATACAAAGAGTAAAAAGTTTATGAAATCAATAACTCTAGCCAAAGCACATGACAAGTCGGGAAATATTTTAAAAGTTACAGACAGACATGGGACAAGCCAGTATGAATATGATGGCAATGAGCAGCTGATAAAGGAAACCTTGCCAGATGGAACAATAAATGAATATCGCTATGACAAAGTTGGTAACAGGTTAGCATCGATTCAAAATGGAAAAGTAACAAAATTCAGTTATAATGATGGTAACCAGATTATTGCAAAAAATGATACTAATACCTTCACGTATGATGCCGACGGGAATGTAAAGAAAGATGATCAGTTCATTTATGAATACAATGATTTAGGTGCGCAGACAAAGGTTTCTACTTTGGCCAATAAAGAAGTAGCCAAATACGAGTATGATGAAGAAGGACTAAGGACTAAAAAGATTGTCGGAACTAAAACCTATGAGTATTATTATGACGGAGAAGATGATCATCTAGCCTTAGAAGTAATGAAGGAAAACGACCAAGTCCAGAAATATCGTTATTACCAATGGGATGAAAACGGAAAAGCCGTCGGAATGGTGATACAAGATCAAGATAGTTCCGGAAAATGGCGCACCAAAACCTATTATTTCTGGACAAACCAACGCGGTGACGTCACAACGATTATTGACCACACCGGCGCGGAAGTAGGTTCCTACACATACGATGCGTTTGGTAATGTACTCAGCGAAACAGGGACAATCGCCAAGGAAAACCAAATTCGCTATGCAAGCTATTACTATGACCAAGAAACGAAGCACTACTATTTGAAAGCAAGATACTACGACCCGCAAAACGGGAACTTCTTGGCGTTAGACCCACATCCAGGGGATGACGATGATCCTGTTTCTCAGAATGGGTATACGTATGCAGGGAATAATCCAGTTTCGATGACGGATCCCGATGGGGAATATGCCCAATATATTATTGTTGGAGTAGTAATTGTATATCGTAGTTATAAACTATACAAAGGCGGAAAAAAAGTTTATAAACTTGTTAGAACAACAAAGAAATATAAAATTAAGCCTAAGAAGAAAAAGAAAAAAAAGAAAGAAAGAGAGCACAAAGGAACACCGAGGAATAATCAAGCTCAAAATAAACAAGTAGATTCTATTGTTAGTAAACGAAAACTCAATAAAGCTCAAAGAAGAGAACTCCATGATGCGATTTCTCATAGGAATTATAGTTATAAACAAATCGATGAAATTGCAAAAGATATTAAAGAAGGAAAATGGTAAAAGGAAGTGATTGAGTATGAAATATGAAATTGAAAAAAGATTAACGCAAATTTTGGGCCTGCCATTTCAAATTGCGGGAAGGTCATCTAATATGGTTTGGTTTGGCTTTGGAGATTACTTTATTTTAAAAGATAAGTTAGGGGAGAAATCAGTAACTAAATATACTATTAATGTACAATGCAGTTGGAGAATATGTTCTAATGAAAAAATCTTAATTGCATCTAAGGATATTTATATACCTAGTTCCGAATGGTATGAAGAAAATGATGAAGATAATGATTTTGATTGGGATATTATTGGCAACAATAGGTGTGATGAATTATTTGTTAAATTTAATGAAACTAATCAATCATGTGGTATCGTTGATTCAGTTCTTGCCGATAGTTATGGTGGTGTAAAAATATTTTTAAATAATGAGCTTCATATTGAAATATTTCCAGACGAATCAACTGAAAATGAACATTGGAGATTATTTACACCCGGAAATGTAGAATCACATTTTGTGGTTACTGGTTTAGGAATTGAATCATAATTTTAATAAGTAGTTGTAGACAGGGTGGGACAGGTTGCTTGTCCCACCATTTATTTATAATAAGGATTAAATATCTGAAAGATTAGGTGCCTATCTCCGCTTCCTTGGTAAGTAAAGAAATAGCCAAATTCGAGTACGATGAAGAAGGTTTAAGAACGAAAAAAATTGTCAGAACCAAAACCTATGAGGTCTATTATGACGGAAAAAATAATAATTTAGCGCTGAAGGCAACAAAAGAAAACAACCAAGTTCAGAGATATCGCTATTACCAATGGGATGAAAACGGAAAAGCCGTAGGAATGGTAATAAAAGATAAAAATCAATCTGGAAATTGGCAAACCAAAACCTATTATTTCTGGACAAATCAACGTGGTGATGTAACAACCATCGTAGATAAGACTGGTGCGGAATTAGGATCTTATACGTATGATGCTTATGGCAATGTTTTGAGTGAAACTGGAACAATTGCCAAGGAAAATCCTATCCGCTATGCAAGCTATTACTATGATCAAGAGACGAAGCATTACTATTTGAAGGCAAGGTATTATGACCCGCAGAATGGAAACTTTTTGGCGTTAGACCCGCATCCGGGTGATGACGATGATCCAGTTTCTCAGAATGGGTATACGTATGCGGGGAATAGCCCTATATCTTCTGTAGATCCGGATGGTGATTATTTTTGGTTAGCCGTAAGTGTAGGTGTTGCAGCTTATGATGGTTACAAAGCCTATAAATCTAAAAAAAGTTGGAAGTCAGCTGCTTCGGCTGCGGCAATTGGTTTAATTGGTGGATCAAAAATAAAAGCAGCTAAGAAAGCTGGTCATGCTGTATACACATTATCAAAAGGTGGAAAGGTCGTTTATGTAGGAAGAACAAAAAACATTGCTGCGCGAAAATCAGCACATAGACTTGGTCACCCGGATACAAATTTTAATGTAGTTAAGTCAGGATTAAGCTATGATGTTGCTCGAGGATTGGAACATAGATATTATTTAAAAAGCGGGGGGAAACGTAACTTAAGAAATAAAATACGGCCAATTAGCAAAAAAAATAAGAAGTATAATCACTATATAAGTGTCTCACGAAAGCATTACAGATAAAATATAAATAGGAAAGGGTATTCTTTAAAATGGAAAATAAAATTGCACAAATCCATAAGATGTTATTTATGGATAAACATACATTTGATGATGACACTATTGAATTAATTGAAAAAACCATAAAGAAAATATTAGAATACGATAATCGAAGGTTGAATGGAAAGGTTATTACTGGTGTTAAGATTAAATTTAAGGATAGACCAAAGAAATTCAATAATGTCAAAGCAGGGCAGGTATTTGAGATTTTCAACGATGATATTCTCAAATATTGTTATTGCATAATTGTTTCTGATGTAGATGAGGATATTATTATAGGTTACTTGGATATCTATTCTAATAATCCTTTGCAAGTAGAGGAAATATTCAATTATATAAAGGAACGGAAATTTGTATTTTTTGCCAATACTGGATTAACCGGTATAATAAATAATAGATGGAAATATATAACTGATTATTCGGTGGAAATTTTGTCTAAAGATGAAATATTGAGTATTCCATACCAAATTTTTTTTAATGGTAAATATTATAAAAGTATTGGCGATAGCACTAAAGAAATTCTAGATTGTGATATTATATCCACAGAAGAGGCAGAAAGTATATTTAACCCCTTAGGGATAGTAGGTGAATTAGAAATACAATCAATTTTAAAAGCAAATTATAAAAAGAAGCTAAACAAATAATTTTATTAGGGATCTCTGTTTAAATTTTTGAACAGGGGTCTATTTTTTATATACAAAGAGTAAAAAGTTTATGAAATCAATAACTCTAGCCAAAGCACATGACAAGTCGGGAAATATTTTAAAAGTTACAGACAGACATGGGACAAGCCAGTATGAATATGATGGCAATGAGCAGCTGATAAAGGAAACCTTGCCAGATGGAACAATAAATGAATATCGCTATGACAAAGTTGGTAACAGGTTAGCATCGATTCAAAATGGAAAAGTAACAAAATTCAGTTATAATGATGGTAACCAGATTATTGCAAAAAATGATACTAATACCTTCACGTATGATGCCGACGGGAATGTAAAGAAAGATGATCAGTTCATTTATGAATACAATGATTTAGGTGCGCAGACAAAGGTTTCTACTTTGGCCAATAAAGAAGTAGCCAAATACGAGTATGATGAAGAAGGACTAAGGACTAAAAAGATTGTCGGAACTAAAACCTATGAGTATTATTATGACGGAGAAGATGATCATCTAGCCTTAGAAGTAATGAAGGAAAACGACCAAGTCCAGAAATATCGTTATTACCAATGGGATGAAAACGGAAAAGCCGTCGGAATGGTGATACAAGATCAAGATAGTTCCGGAAAATGGCGCACCAAAACCTATTATTTCTGGACAAACCAACGCGGTGACGTCACAACGATTATTGACCACACTGGCGCGGAAGTAGGTTCCTACACATACGATGCGTTTGGTAATGTACTCAGCGAAACAGGGACAATCGCCAAGGAAAACCAAATTCGCTATGCAAGCTATTACTATGACCAAGAAACGAAGCACTACTATTTGAAAGCAAGATACTACGACCCGCAAAACGGGAACTTCTTGGCATTAGATCCGCACCCAGGAGATGACGATGATCCTGTTTCTCAGAATGGGTATACGTATGCGGGGAATAGCCCTATATCTTCTGTAGATCCGGATGGTGATTATTTTTGGTTAGCCGTAAGTGTAGGTGTTGCAGCTTATGATGGTTACAAAGCCTATAAATCTAAAAAAAGTTGGAAGTCAGCTGCTTCGGCTGCGGCAATTGGTTTAATTGGTGGATCAAAAATAAAAGCAGCTAAGAAAGCTGGTCATGCTGTATACACATTATCAAAAGGTGGAAAGGTCGTTTATGTAGGAAGAACAAAAAACATTGCTGCGCGAAAATCAGCACATAGACTTGGTCACCCGGATACAAATTTTAATGTAGTTAAGTCAGGATTAAGCTATGATGTTGCTCGAGGATTGGAACATAGATATTATTTAAAAAGCGGGGGAAACGTAACTTAAGAAATAAAATACGGCCAATTAGCAAAAAAATAAGAAGTATAATCACTATATGAGTGTCTCACGAAAGCATTACAGATAAAATATAAATAGGAAAGGGTATTCTTTAAAATGGAAAATAAAATTGCACAAATCCATAAGATGTTATTTATGGATAAACATACATTGGATGATGACACTATTGAATTAATTGAAAAAACCATAAAGAAAATATTAGAATACGATAATCGAAGGTTGAATGGAAAGGTTATTACTGGTGTTAAGATTAAATTTAAGGATAGACCAAAGAAGTTCAATAATGTCAAAGCAGGGCAGGTATTTGAGATTTTTAACGATGATATTCTCAAATATTGTTATTGCATAATTGTTTCTGATGTAGATGAAGATATTATTATAGGTTACTTGGATATCTATTCTAATAATCCTTTGCAAGTAGAGGAAATATTCAATTATATAAAGGAACGGAAATTTGTGTTTTTTGCCAATACTGGATTAACCGGTATAATAAATAATAGATGGAAATATATAACTGATTATCCGGTGGGAATTTTGTCTAAAGATGAAATATTGAGTATTCCATACCAAATTTTTTTTAATGGTAAATATTATAAAAGTATTGGCGATAGCACTAAAGAAATTCTAGATTGTGATATTATATCCACAGAGGAGGCAGAAAGTATATTTAACCCCTTAGGGATAGTAGGTGAATTAGAAATACAATCAATTTTAAAAGCAAATTATAAAAAGAAGCTAAACAAATAATTTTATTAGGGATCTCTGTTTAAATTTTTGAACAGGGGTCTATTTTTTATATACAAAGAGTAAAAAGTTTATGAAATCAATAACTCTAGCCAAAGCACATGACAAGTCGGGAAATATTTTAAAAGTTACAGACAGACATGGGACAAGCCAGTATGAATATGATGGCAATGAGCAGCTGATAAAGGAAACCTTGCCAGATGGAACAATAAATGAATATCGCTATGACAAAGTTGGTAACAGGTTAGCATCGATTCAAAATGGAAAAGTAACAAAATTCAGTTATAATGATGGTAACCAGATTATTGCAAAAAATGATACTAATACCTTCACGTATGATGCCGACGGGAATGTAAAGAAAGATGATCAGTTCATTTATGAATACAATGATTTAGGTGCGCAGACAAAGGTTTCTACTTTGGCCAATAAAGAAGTAGCCAAATACGAGTATGATGAAGAAGGACTAAGGACTAAAAAGATTGTCGGAACTAAAACCTATGAGTATTATTATGACGGAGAAGATGATCATCTAGCCTTAGAAGTAATGAAGGAAAACGACCAAGTCCAGAAATATCGTTATTACCAATGGGATGAAAACGGAAAAGCCGTCGGAATGGTGATACAAGATCAAGATAGTTCCGGAAAATGGCGCACCAAAACCTATTATTTCTGGACAAACCAACGCGGTGACGTCACAACGATTATTGACCACACCGGCGCGGAAGTAGGTTCCTACACATACGATGCGTTTGGTAATGTACTCAGCGAAACAGGGACAATCGCCAAGGAAAACCAAATTCGCTATGCAAGCTATTACTATGACCAAGAAACGAAGCACTACTATTTGAAAGCAAGATACTA
>CCFE01000021.1 GCA_000752035.1 Bacillus rubiinfantis
ACAACCATCGTAGATAAGACTGGTGCGGAATTAGGATCTTATATGTATAATGCTTATGGCAATGTTTTGAGTGAAACTGGAACAATTGCCAAGGAAAATCCTATCCGCTATGCAAGCTATTATTATGATCAAGAGACGAAGCATTACTATTTGAAGGCAAGGTATTATGACCCGCAGAATGGAAACTTTTTGGCGTTAGATCCGCACCCAGGGGATGACGATGACCCGGTTTCCCAGAATGGGTATACGTATGCGGGGAATAATCCGCTGAGTTTTGTTGATCCTACTGGTCTATTTTCAATAAAACGGGCAAATTATGCACTAAAATATGCCTATAAATACTGGTTGTCAGCTTATATTGGTTGGTCTGCAGCAGGTGCTGTAATGGACAAAGTTTGGGGAATATTAGCTGCAGGAATAGTAGGGGTCATAGCAGGAAAAGTGAGTTATGCAAACTCCATGGGGGAAATTTCAGGAATTATTGGTAGAACAAAGGTTAAAGCAATGTTAAAAGAAGCAAGGAGATTAGCAATAAAAGTAGGAATAAGAGCGGCCTAAAAGCAGCAATTCCTTTAGCAAGTTTCCATGACATTTGGATTTTTAGCTATGGATTTTATAAAGGATGGAAAAAATACTAGTTAACATTGAAAGTTGGTAGGTACAATTGAAAAAAAAGTTGCTAGAGAGTTTCATATACTATCTTTTTATTAATTTCCTTTTTATTGCCTGGATATTAAATCCTAATTTAATAAATAAATTGAGACCTATTGGTATCCTTGGGATTTTTATCTGTTATTTACTTCTTTTTACTTGCTAAGCAAATTAGAATTTGTCCAATGGAGAAGTTGAAACATATATTATGTTGGTTGGCTAGTTTTATAGTAATTTGCTTGTCAGTATTGATATATTATAAATTTTAAGTAAAGGGTTAACGAGAAAAAGCTAATTCAAGTCGAATCTAATAAAAATCAAGATAGTTTTTTTCAGAAGATGTTAAGTCATATTTTGTGGAATTGAATTCAAATAATTTACAATTTCTATAATACAACAATGAATAAGGTGCTGTCTAAAAGTCAAAATCAATGACTTTTTTGACAATTAATTGATAAACTACCAGTATTGTTTCGAGTTGGATAAACAAAAACAGAGAAATGATGAAATGAATACTTCCATTAACAAAATGATAAAGAGAGATGTTAATATGCATAATGAAATCAAAGCAGTAATTAAACTTCCAGCCCTAAAAAGGTATAGTTACTTTATAAAAAAAGTTGTCGATTTTGAACAAGTATGGGGACTATACAATGATGGTTGGGCAATGACAGAGGATTCAGAAGGAAATCAAATTATACCGTTTTGGCCAAAAAGTGAGTATGCTGATTTATGCATTGAAGAAAATTGGAAAAGTTATCAACCAAAAAAGATAGACTTAGACGATTTTCTTGGAAAATGGATTCCTGGAATGAATAGGGATGGGTTAAAGATAGCTGTCTTTTGGTATAATAACGATTCCGTTATAGTAGAACCAGATAGACTATTATCTGATTTAGAAGAGGAATTAGATAATTATTAAAAATTGTTTTAGCAAATAATTAGGAGTGTGTTCACAACTGATTTTCCCACCTGTGTTAATGTGAAAAAATTTGCACAGGTGGTTTTTTTGTAAGATAATCGGCAGCAAAACCTATGAGTATTATTATGACGGAGAAGATGATCATCTAGCTTTAGAAGTAATGAAGGAAAACGACCAAGTCCAGAAATATCGCTATTATCAATGGGATGAAAACGGAAAAGCGGTAGGAATGGTGATACAAGATCAAGATAGTTCCGGAAAATGGCGCACCAAAACCTATTATTTCTGGACAAACCAACGCGGTGACGTCACAACGATTATTGACGACACTGGCGCGGAAGTAGGTTCCTACACATACGATGCGTTTGGTAATGTACTCAGCGAAACTGGAACAATTGCCAAGGAAAATCCTATCCGCTATGCAAGCTATTACTATGACCAAGAAACGAAGCACTACTATTTGAAAGCAAGATACTACGACCCGCAAAACGGCAACTTCTTGGCATTAGATCCGCACCCAGGAGATGACGATGATCCGGTTTCCAAGAATGGGTATACGTATGCGGGGAATAGCCCTGTTTTACAAGTAGACCCTGATGGTGATTTCTTTTGGTTAGCTGTAAATGTCGGATTTGCAGCGTATGATGGGTATAAAGCATATAAAGCTGGTTCTAGTTGGAAAAGGTAGCAGGAGCCGCAGCGATTGGAGCAATAGGTGGGTCAAGACTAAAAACAGGGAAAAAGATAGTTTCAATAGCCTATTCAAGGAGAAAGGCTGTTAAACAAGCATGAGCAGCAGAAAGAAAAATGATTATTAAAACCGGAAAAGGAACAAGAAATTGGTCAAATAAACGAAAAGCAGAAATAGTCAAAAATGGCAAAGCCAAAGTTTTTTTTTTGGACATCACATTAATAGCGTTAAGCATTACCCGCAATATGCTGGTTCTCCAAATAATATTAGATTTGTTACAGCTAAAGAGCATTTAAGACTTCATGGAGGCAACTACCGAAATCCCACTAAAGGTAAATTTATAAGGAGCAATAAATGTATCTAGAAAAACTTTTAATTCATTTAGAAAAATATAAGGTTAATGGGTATATGGAAACGAAGTTCTCTCGTAAGTTCAGTTTTAAGAGAGAAGTACTAGGTGAAAAGATGTTTGAACATCTAATATACAGAGGACTTAATTTGGAAGAATTAAATAACCTATTAAAACGAATTGATATCCCTAACATTTATCAAGACTTCTTAAAAGAACTAAATGGTTTTGATTTCTTTGAAGGAGAAGTATCATTATTCGGAAGAAATTGTCTTGAAAAAGGAATGTCAAGAGAAGAACAAATGCAACAGCCCAAAAATATAATTGAGGAAAATGAATTTGCTAATTTTGATAAAGAGTTGTATTTACTTATAGGTGTATATTATGAAACTGAGGTTTTTCTAATACAAAAGAATACTGAAGAAATCCTAGAGGTTTCATTAAATAGTGGAATAATAACAGGAGTGTGGGAAGAATTCTATATATTTTTAGAATATCTTCTTAATAAAACATTTAAAAACTAAGCTATGCTTTTTATGTAACTTTTTTAATGTGTAATAGCATACATCTCAAATGGAGGAATTTATTGTGTTAAACAAGGAGTTAGAGTTCATTATAAGTAAAATTGAAAATATAAAAGACTATAATATCAGAATTCAAATGGATGGATTTGGAGAGGAACCTATTTCCATAAACCTCCTATCCAGGGATGAGTTAGAAAAGGGGCAGTTAGGTTATAGATTCGATGAAGAGGGAAATACATTAATTGGAAAAGAAGATGGGCAATGGAAGGAAAATTGGTTTGTGATTGGGTACGATGAAGAGCTTGGAGATCCACTCATAGTAGATATAGCGGTTAAAGATTATCCTATTATGATAGCAATGCATGGGATGGGTTATTGGGAACCAGAAATAGTTTTTTCGTCTCTGAAGGATTTCTTAGAATGCTTATCCTAAAATTAAAAATTAAATAAACTTACTTAAATTGTTTATACTGATGTGAAATCTTTATGATATTTGGCATCAGTTATTTTTTATTCCATATATCACTAGACGGGTGTTGGGAACCTACGGACTAAAAACTCAACTTCAATCTATAATCACAACAAATTATTACTACGATAGTTAATCAGGTAATCAATGTAATTGTTAAAAAAATGCTGGACAGAATACTGTTCAACGGATAAATGACTATGATGTAGCTTGACAACTGAGCACCCAGGGGATGACGATGACCCAGTTTCCCAGAATGGGTATACGTATGCGAATAATAACTCGGTGGTGCAAATTTATCCACAAGGAACTGCGGCATTTGCAGCAGCGGCTGGTGGTTTTGTATGGATACCGGGTTTTTGATGGTTTGTTGCAGCCGGAATTGTAGTAGGTGCGGGTTATTGGTATTTTGCCAAAGGTGGAAAACAAAAGATAAGAGATTCAGGATTATCTCACCTTAAGGATTGGGAGATAAACCAGCTTGCGAAGGATAAAAAGTTATCAAAAGAGCAAAGAAAGAGATTCCAGAAAGAACAAAAAGCGCGTAAAGAGAGAAACAAAAGCAAGAGAAAAAAATAAAGCAGAAAGGCATAATAAATACAATTAGTCACTACTAATATGAGGGAGTAGGGAGATGACTTAAACATAATGAATACTGAACAAAAAATAAAAAAAATAAAAGAACTTCAAAAACGAGTGGATGAAAATTCAATTGAGAAGATTGGCTCTTTTCTAGAAGATGATGATACAGCTACTAAATTGACGGCTATAGAAGTATTGGGGGAATTGCCCAAAGATGAGAGTATTAAATCAATCTTAATAAAATTAACCGAAAATCCAGATGAAGAAATTCGTTTCTATGCACTAGAATCACTACATGGGTATACTGGAGAAGACGTTTATGCTTCAGTTGTAAAAAGATTGGAAGATAGCGATGAACTGGTTCGTATTTCAGCTGTAGAAGTAATTGTTAATCTTAAGGATATAAAAGGAATAGAACACCTGTGCAATGCGTTAACAGACACTGATGAAATTGTAAGAAGTTATGCGGCAGAAGGAATTGGCAAAATAGGAACAAAGACGTATATTCCTATATTAGAAAAATATCTTTCGCGTGAAAAAAGTAACTTATCAAAACTTGGCTTTTTTTTAGGACTATACCTCCTGGGTGAAAAGAAATATTTAAATTCAATTTTAGCCTTATTGGAAAATCGCTCCTATAGAGTGAGATGTGCAGTTGCCAATAGTGTTGTAGATTTGGTTAATCAAGAAAATATAAAACAAATTAAAGAAAGGTTGTTATCAGCCTTAAAAAATGAGCGGACAAATGCAGCACATTCAACATTAGAAGGAGCTCTTGAAGAAATAAATTCTCTAAATTTAATCCAATAGGACAATTAAAGTATTTAAAAGAATTAGTCTTATTAGATTGTGGTGAAATTCCAACACTAAGTTTTGTTAAGGGCCTTCCCCACTTAAATACTCTTGTTTTTGCTGGTACAAATGTTAGGGATGGTGACTTGAGCCCCTGCAAAGGTATTGACTATGTTTATTTTACAGAAAAGAGACATTATTCACATAGCTTGAGTGATTTTACTTCTAGTATGCAGCCTTAGGATTAGAATCCATTAAAAAGTGAATAAACAGATTATGGCTTCTATTTTTTAGATAGTAATGGGGGGATATAAATGAATTTTGAGAAATTAGATGTAGAATTACCAACCGTTTCCTGGCGAGCACGAATGCTTGAAGGGGATGATATTTTTACAGAGGAGGGTTTAGTGGAGTCTGAAATAGCTCTGCTAAGTTTTGTAAAAGAAATCAAGTCACTCGAAAACCAGAAAGAAACAGAAGTATTAGAAAAGGTAAAAGAAGTTGTAATAAAGTTCAATGAAATTAATGAAAAATTTGAATTTTTTATTGAAACAATGGAACGAGAAGAACTGTATGAGTTTATTGATAACATAGCACGTGAAGCCGGCTTAAATACTGATCAGGATATTACTGAAGAATGGAGAGAATGGTAAAGCGATAGTAACCATTCAATCAGTCGAGAGCAGCGGAAAACTATCTTTCATTAGCCGACAAATAATACACATATAAGGAAAAAAGCCGCGATCAAAACTATATATAGTGTTGTTGGCGGCTTTTTTCCTATTGTTGTTCCGAATTTTGTCTTTTGGTTGGCTGAATTGCTTTTTCCATTTCTTCAGCGGCCATCATCCGCTTGCTTGTGCCTGCTGTTTCAGCATAGTCTTTCCCTTTGGAACTGTAGCCCTTATCTCGCTTTTGGCTCATGAAAAAAATCCTCCTCAATCGGTAGTTTCATTCATTATGATGCAATGAAAATCCGCTAATTATTCACGTTGATGGAGGCGATAGTAGCTGCTTTCAATTGGATGAGATACATATGGGCGGACGATTTCAATTGCCTCCAGCAGCTTTGATAAATCTACACCAGTGTGAATGCCCATTCTCTCGAGCATATAAACGACGTCTTCAGTTGCTGTATTTCCGGTGGCTCCGGGAGCAAACGGGCAGCCGCCCAGTCCGCCTGCAGCAGTATCAAAGCGGTCAACACCGGCTTGTAAGCAGGCCATAATATTAGCGAGTCCGAGTTTGCGGGTGTCATGAAAATGAGCAGTAAGCAGGATGTCTGAAAATTGGTCTTTTAACCGGGAGAATAAGGAGTATGCCTCACTCGGTACGGCCATACCAATCGTGTCAGCAACACTGAGTTCATCTACACCAGCTTCAATAAATTCACGACAGAGTTCGTGTGTATCTTGTTCGCTAATCTTTCCTTCGTAGGGGCAATAAAAGGCAGTTGATACACAGGCACGGACAAAATATTGTTTTTCCTTTAGTCTTTCAATAAGCGGTCTCAATTCCGCCATGCTGTCCGACGTTGATTTGTTAATGTTTTTCAAATTAAAGCTGTTGCTGACGCCAACAAACACAGCGGCGGCTTGACAATTCGTAGCTAGAAGACGGTCGATTCCTTTTCGATTCGGGGTGAGGACAATATCTTTCTTCTTGTCATCAAGACAGTCAGCGACAATTTCGGCAGCATCCGCCATTTGCGGTACCCACCTTGGTGAAACAAATGAGGTCAGTTCCATTTCTGTTATTCCAGCCAGTCTTAATGCATGAATAAAGCGTTTTTTCACCTCAGTAGGGACGAACTGGTTCTCATTTTGCAATCCGTCCCGTGGCCCAACCTCAATAATCGTTACTCTTTCAGGCAAGCTAAGCATTTTTCTGTTTCCCCCTCGTAGCCATTATTACTAAATTGTATGAGTTGAGAACTGAAAAAAGTCAGTTAAGCCCATGTTCCAACCGAAAGAATGAAAATGATTTTCTCAACATCAAGATGTATAATAAGAGTAAAGCTTTCAATAAGGGAGAACTAATAATGAAGAAAAAGCAACATAAACCAGCACAGAAAAAAGACGATTCTGCCTTAACGCTTAAAGATATGATTAATCAGGACTTATTTAAGCAATTAAAGGCACAGCAAGAGCAATTAAAAGCAGAAGAGGAGAAAAGGAAAGCGCAAGAGGAACAGAAAAAACGCGAAGAGAGAAGATTGAAAGAAAAAAATAAGTCATTCGAAGAGTTGCTGAACGAAAGTAGCATGAATTGGAAAGAATTTAAATAACAGAGAGCGGAACGGCTCTCTGTTTAGCGATGTTCTTGATAAATATTTGCTTTAGTCAGGCTTTGAATCAAGGCGACTTCTGTCTCAGTTAAGGCTTTGCTGTTCACTGCTTTTGCATTCTCACGGACTTGTTCCGGACTGCTGGCACCGGTAACGACAGAGGCAACTGCAGGATTAGCCAAATTGTATTGCAAGGCAATTTCCGTAAACAATCGTGACGCCGCCAATCTCTCCTTTAACATCGGCAATACCTCTCGTAATTCCGCAAGGCTGTAATCGAGATAGCCTTTTTCGGCCATTTTTTCCAATAATTTATCGCTTAACAGTCCCTTTGCAAGCGGTCCACGGGTAACGATACTTATGCCATGTTCTGCGAGCAATGGCAAGGCCTCTTCTTCCGGCCGCCTATCCAAAATACTGTACTGCATCATTACCGAGACTATATTCGACTTTTTCACATATTCACGAATCACATTCGGACGAATCGAAGAAATGCCATAATAGCGGATGAACCCCTCTGCCTTCAGCTCCTCAAACGCTTCAATCGTTTCCTCAATCGAATCAGCAATAGTTCCACCATGAAGCTGATACAAATCAATATAATCTGTTCCCAGCCGTTTCAAGCTTTGTTTAACCGCTTCTTTGATATAGGCTTTTGACGGGTCCCACGTCCAGCCTGTCCGATCATCCTTCCAGCGATTGCCAACCTTTGTTGCAATAATCACTTGTTCGCGGACATTTTTTAAAGATTTTCCCACTATTTTTTCATTTTCACCGAAATCATATAAATCAGCGGTATCAAAATAATTTACCCCTTCTTCAAGGGCGGTCTCAATAATATCACGGGCCGCCTTTTCTGCAATTCCTATCGACATGCAGCCAAGTCCTAGTTGTGATACCATCAGCTCTGAATTCCCAAGCTTGTTTTTTTGCAAAAAAATCCCTCCGTTCTTTATTAATATTAATCAAGAACGGGGTAGACTACAAACTGTAAGCTTATGAAGTTTGGTTGATCTTTTGTAGCCAATCTGAAACAAAGTGGTAGTTTTTATTATACTCCTTTAGCTTTTGCACGACCTCCCAGCCTTTACCAACGAGAACAATTCCTTTCTCATGAACATACAGTTTCACCCATATCCCTCCCATGAAAGTATGGTAAAATGTATGTCGTGAACAACGGATTAGAACAGAGGAGTTGACCAGGAATGAATAATCTTACGGAAAAAACACTTCATAGTGAGGAAATATATTCAGGAAAGATTATTACAGTTGAGCTGCAAGACGTGGAACTGCCAAACGGTAAGGTGTCAAAACGGGAAATCGTCAAACACCCGGGGGCGGTAGCCATCATTGCGTTAACGGATGACAATAAAATGATTATGGTTGAGCAATACCGTAAAGCGCTAGATAAGGTGATTGTCGAAATCCCTGCTGGTAAACTGGAAAAGGGGGAAGAACCAGCAAGCTGTGCCCATCGTGAATTAGAAGAAGAAACAGGGTATGTATGTGAATCGCTGGAACTGCTCACCGCATTTTATACGTCACCAGGTTTTGCTGATGAAATCATCTATTTGTATGTGGCGAAGGGGCTTACAAAGAAAGAAAACGCAGCTGCTATGGATGAGGATGAGTTTGTCAATTTAGAGGAGTTAACCCTTGAAGAGGCACTTCAGTATGTGAAGGAACAGAAGATTTTTGATGCAAAAACAATGTACGCTATTCAATATCTACAATTACAAGAGGCGTTGAAGGGATAAATGAATCATTATTATGTTGATTTACATATTCATATTGGCAGAACATGGACGGGCAAACCGGTTAAAATCACCGGCGCAAAGTCGCTGACGTTTACCAATATCATAGAACATGCCCGTCATGAAAAAGGCTTGAATATGGTTGGAATCATCGACAGCCATTCACCTGAGGTTATCCAAGAAGTGGAAAGCTTACTTGCAAGTGGGCAAGTGGTTGAGCATCCTGCCGGTGGCCTAATTTTTGGTGAGTTAACTGTTATTCCTGGTTCGGAATTGGAAATCTATGATGAAAACTGCCATGGACCGATCCATGTGCTCTGTTTCATGCCAAATCTTGCAGCCATGAAGGAATTCTCAAACTGGCTTTCCGCTCATTTAAAGAATATTCAACTTAGTTCACAACGCCTCTATGTGACAGGACTTAAGTTACAGCAAAAAGTTAAAGAGCTAGGCGGGATTTTTATCCCAGCTCATGTATTCACTCCCTTTAAAAGCCTATATGGCAAGGGGGTAAAAAGTTCGTTAACAGAGGTGTTCGATCCAGAGTTAATCGATGGGATTGAACTAGGATTAAGTTCTGATACAGAGATGGCTGACAAAATAGCTGAAATTCATCGCTATACCTTCGTTACCAATTCAGATGCCCATTCGCTGGCGAAAATTGCCCGTGAATACCAAGTAGTAGCAATGGAAGAACCAACTTTTTCAGAACTAGAAAAAGCCTTGAAAACTGAAGATGGCCGGCGGATTATGGCAAACTATGGACTCGATCCAAAGCTAGGCAAATATCATAAGACAGTCTGTAGCGAATGTCTCTATCCCGCCCATGAAGCTGATCAAGTATGTGAACAATGCGGCAGTAAGAAAATCATTAAAGGCGTGGCTGACCGTATTATGGAGTTGAAAACAACAGAAATTGGTCCTGAGGGACGGCCACCATATATTCATCAAGTACCGCTTGAATTTATTCCGGGGCTGGGGCCGCGTCTGCTAGAAAAATTAGTCAATCATTTCGGCAGTGAAATGGCTATTTTACATGAGGTTCCGTTTGCGGCGTTAAAAGAGATTGTTCCCGAAAAAATTGCTACCCTGATTTTATTGGCTCGAGAAGGTAAAATACATCTCGCAGCTGGCGGTGGCGGTAAATATGGTAAAATTGCCGAAATATAGCTGGAGTAACCCAAACTAACCCGACAGCAAAGGCTTTCGGGGTTTTTAGTCTGCTTTTTAGATTCTATTATTTTTTTATCATAGAGTTGCTAGATTTGCATAGAATGTAGTAATTCTAGTGAATCAGGAGGAAGCAGAGATGAAAAAACGATTGTACCAGTCTGATGTAGCAGGTTATTTCCGTGAACATTCCTCAATCTTTTTATTTATTACTGTATTATTCTTAATGGGTGTAATTTTCGGGGCGATAGTTGTTAATAGCATGAGTTTTACGCAGAAAGAGGATTTATTTTACTATTTGTCGCAATTTTTCGGGCAGATGTCAGACGGTAAAGTTGCAGAGAATAGCGATTTGTTCATGCAAAGCTTTCTTCATAATTTCAAATTCATTGGGCTTATCTGGCTCTTAGGAATCTCTATCATCGGTCTTCCAATTATTCTCATTCTCTTATTTGTAAAAGGAATGGTTGTTGGTTTCACAGTTGGTTTCCTTGTTAGTCAAATGGGATGGAGCGGGTTTTTGCTTGCGTTTGTTTCAATTTTGCCGCAAAACTTGATTATCATTCCCATGTTCATTGTGATGGCCTCATTATCAGTAATTTTTTCATTGAGAATGATAAAAAAACAATTTATTAAAAAGTTTTCAGAGCCAATTATGCCATTATTTAGAGGCTATATTATGGCGATAATTACCGCATCCCTATTTATCGCTGCGGCATCAAGCCTTGAAGCTTATTTATCTCCGTGGTTGATGAAAACAGTAATAGATTCAATTAGTTTAAATTAATTATTAATTAATAATAATTATTAAATGTTGTTTATAATAATTTTATTTTGAATCTCCACCATCATCTGTTATAATAAAAAATAACAGTGGCGAGGGAGGGACTTCAGGATGGAAACTAGACTTGAGAGAATAAAAAAACAGTTGCATTCAGCCAGCTACAAATTAACACCTCAGCGCGAAGCAACCGTTCGAGTTTTATTGGAAAATGAAGAGGATCATTTAAGTGCAGAAGATGTGTACCTCCTCGTGAAAGAAAAATCGCCTGAAATTGGATTAGCAACTGTATATCGTACATTAGAATTATTAACAGAACTAAAAATAGTCGATAAAATTAATTTTGGTGATGGTGTATCACGTTACGATCTTAGGCAAGAGGGTGCTGCTCATTTTCATCATCACCTGGTCTGTATTGAATGCGGGGCAGTTGATGAAATTCAAGAAGACTTACTTGAAGATGTGGAAGCTATAATCGAGCATAAATGGAAATTTAAAATAAAAGATCATCGACTTACATTTCATGGCATTTGCCATCGGTGTCAAGTGAAAATGAAAGATTAGCAAGTGAAGGTCCTTTTTTAAGTAAAGGACTTTTTTATTTTTTCCCCAATTCTCACCTAATTAGGTATAAAACGATATGATTTTGGCATATCTTTTACTAGTATACAATGCCTGAATTGGATAGTTAGTAGATAACGTTTGGGGGAAAGGTAAAACATGTCGTATATTAAGGTCATTTTGCAAACCTTAAAGGTGTTTATTATATTTACCGGATGCACGGTGCTTTTTTATTATGGTATCATGTGGTTATCGGAGGAATACCAAAACTATCATCGCTATGATGAACCGCAGGGGTCAGCTTTACGAGTATCCAACCCAATGAGAGAGGACGACTCTACGTGGTTTGACCGGTTAAAATTGTTTTATTTAAATGGGGAGTAATGTAATGGAGGAACACATCCAGCATTTGTTACATTTTTTGAGCACTGAAAAAGGCTTGTCGCAAAATACTATTACCTCGTATGAGCGAGATTTAAACAGCTATATTCATTATTTAAAAGAAGTAGAAGGGATAGAAACATTAAATGATGTCCAGCGAGTACATATCATTCATTTCTTACTTTTTTTAAAAGAGCAGGGTAAATCACCAAAAACGATTGCGCGACACATAGCCTCTACAAGAGCGTTTCACCAATTTTTATTAAGGGAAAAAGTTACTGAACAGGATCCAACTGTCCATATTGAATCGCCACGTCTAGAAAGGGAGCTTCCAAAGATATTGACTATACAAGAGGTAGAAACTCTGTTGGAAACACCTAAACCAGTTGATCATTATGGATTAAGGGATAAAGCGATGCTTGAACTATTATATGCGACAGGTATCAGGGTAACTGAATTAATTAGCATGGATGTAGAACATATCAACATAGACCTTGGATTTGTTCGATGTATGGGGAAAGGTAATAATGAAAGAATTATTCCTTTTGGCCGTTCTGCAGGTAAAGCAATTCACCAATATTTAGTCTCTGGGAGGGATCACTTTCTCTCCAAAAACCAGTCTGAGCCGGCTCTTTTTGTTAATCATCAAGGAAAAAGACTGACTAGACAGGGGTTTTGGAAAATATTAAAGAAATTGGCTAAGGAAGCCGACATCGATGGGGAACTCACACCTCATACGCTTAGACACTCCTTTGCGGCCCATTTATTAGAAAATGGTGCTGATCTAAAGGCTGTACAGGAAATGCTTGGTCATGCCGATATTTCCACAACGCAAATTTATACAACTATAACCAAGACCAAACTAACTGATGTATATCGTAAATATCATCCGCGAGCTTAGAAGAATAATAGGTTCAATCTGTGAATGTTCAAAAAGTGGTCAAATATTTTTGACCGCTTTATTCTTGTTTTTTTAGCTCAATCTAGTAAAATATAGTTGTCAGACTTCTGACGAATGGGTGGAAAAATTTTGGCTAATCATTTTTAACCATGGGAATTATATAGTCATATGATTTGCTTTTTTTGCAAGCGTTATCAACAAGTGATGCAAAGAATTATGCTTTTTGTCATCGCTTGATAAAAAAGGGAGGAAAAAGAATGACATCTGATACATACAAACGCATTTTTATTATCGTGATGGATTCAGTAGGAATTGGCGAAGCACCAGATGCCGAAAAGTTTGGTGATAAAGGAGCAGATACTTTAGGGCATATTGCCGAACATATGAATGGCCTTCATATGCCAAATATGGGTAAGTTGGGCCTAAGCAATATTAGACCATTAAAGGGAATTGATCAGGCAGACAAACCATTGGGTATTTACACGAAAATGATGGAAGCTTCAAACGGTAAAGACACGATGACAGGTCATTGGGAAATAATGGGTTTGAATATTCAAACTCCATTCCAAGTATTTCCTGAGGGTTTTCCCGAAGAACTTATTTCTGAACTTGAACAACGAACTGGACGCAAGGTGATTGGCAACAAACCCGCTAGCGGTACAGCAATACTTGATGAGCTTGGCGAAGAACATATGAAGACCGGCGCATTAATTGTCTATACATCTGCGGACTCTGTTTTACAAATTGCTGCACATGAAGAAATTGTACCACTGGATGAGCTTTATAATATTTGCCATATTGCTCGTGAATTAACACTCGATGAAAAATATATGGTAGGAAGAGTTATTGCCCGTCCTTTTGTGGGTGAACCAGGAAGCTTTAAACGGACCCCAAATCGCCATGATTACGCATTAAAACCATTCGATCGCACCGTAATGAGTGAGTTGAAGGATGCTGGTTTCGATGTTATTGCGATTGGAAAAATTTCTGATATTTATGACGGTGAAGGGGTAACAAAAGCACTGCGTACTGTCTCAAATATGGACGGCATGGATAAATTAGTAGAAACCTTTGATATGGATTTTACAGGAATTAGTTTTTTGAACTTGGTTGATTTTGATGCCTTGTATGGACATCGTCGTGACCCAGAGGGTTATGGAAAAGCTCTTGAGGAGTATGATGCACGGCTGCCAGAAGTGTTTGCTAAAATGACTAATGATGATTTATTAATCCTCACAGCCGACCATGGAAATGACCCTGTCGCACCGGGAACAGATCATACACGTGAATATGTTCCATTACTTGTCTACTCAAAACGGTTTACAGAAGGAAAGGAACTTCCAGTTCGCGAAACATTTGCTGATATTGGCGCCACTGTTGCCGATAACTTTAAGGTTAAGATGCCGCAGCATGGCACTAGCTTCTTAAATGACTGCAAATAATGATGCTTGATGTCTCAGTTGCTTTTTTAATAAACAATAGAATTTATTCCAAGAAAAGCTCGGAAAATGTGTGCAAAGTGGTGAATGAACAATGAGAATGGTCGATTTAATTGAAAAAAAGCGTGATGGTTACGAATTAATGACAGATGAAATTAATTTTATCATCAGCGGTTATACTGATGGCTCGATACCGGATTATCAAGTAAGTGCCTTAATGATGGCGATTGTTTTTCAAGGTATGACTCAAAGAGAACGGGCTGATTTAACCATGGCGATGGTGAAATCAGGTGATCAAATTGATTTATCGCAAATCGAGGGAATCATAGTGGATAAGCATTCTACTGGTGGAGTAGGCGACACTACTACACTAGTTCTAGGACCACTTGTTGCTTCAGTTGGAGTTCCAGTTGCAAAAATGTCGGGACGTGGCTTAGGTCATACCGGTGGCACAATAGATAAATTGGAGTCGGTGAGCGGGTTTCATGTTGAAATCGATAATGCTGAATTTATTGATTTAGTCAACCGTAATAAAATCGCAGTCATTGGTCAAAGCGGCAACCTGACACCGGCAGATAAGAAATTGTATGCACTAAGAGACGTAACGGCAACGGTCGAAAGCATACCGTTAATAGCTAGTTCGATTATGAGCAAAAAAATAGCTGCTGGAGCCGATGCTATTGTTCTTGACGTAAAAACTGGTGCCGGTGCATTTATGAAAACACTTGAGGATTCACGCGAATTAGCACAAGCGATGGTGAGAATCGGAAACAATGTTGGGCGGAGAACAATGGCGGTTATATCGGATATGAGCCAGCCGCTTGGGTTCGCCATCGGTAATGCATTAGAAGTGAAAGAAGCTATTGACACGTTAAAGGGCGAAGGGCCTGAAGATCTGACGGAGTTGTGTTTAACACTAGGTAGTCATATGGTTTATCTTGCTAACCAGGCGAGTTCTTTAGCAGAGGCAAGGTCAAAGCTCGAAGCGGCCATTAAAGACGGTTCAGCATTAGAAAAATTAAAAGACTTTCTAAACTCTCAAGGTGGAGATGCAACAATCGTCGATCAACCTGAAAAGCTACCGCAAGCCGCTTATACTTTTGAACTAGAGGCAAAGGAAGATGGCTACGTAGCAGAAATTGTTGCAGATGAGGTTGGAACTGCTGCGATGATTTTAGGTGCAGGAAGAGCAACAAAGGAATCAGTAATTGATTTAGCGGTAGGGCTTGTGCTGCGGAAGAAAATCGGAGATCAAGTCCACAAGGGAGATTCCTTAGTTACAATCTATAGCAACTTTGAAGATGTAAGTGAGGTAAAACAAAAATTATACGATAATATCAAGATAACTACAGAAAAGATAGTACCGCCAATCCTCATTCATGAGGCTATTACTGAATAAGATTAATTTGGTGTCAGGCACCATGTGAAATTTTCACATGGTGCCTGACACCATTTTTTTATTTAATTTACTGGTAAACATTGTATAAAGTAATTTATTTTGGAAAAAATGGTGGCTATAAAGATTGGAGGGTTGTGTGTATGAAACGTATTGTTTCTGTAATTGCTATAATGGTTTTTCTTTTGAGTACACCTCTTTCTTCTGCCTTCGCTGCTGAGGAAAAAAAGAGGAGTGAAATTGTCGATGGTGTCAGGTCAGCTATTTTATTGGAAAGAGATACAGGAAAAGTTCTTTATGAGAAAAATGGAAATGAAAAGCTGCCGCCGGCAAGTATGACCAAGATTATGACGATGCTGCTTATTATGGAGGCTATAGATAAAGGAAAGTTAAAATGGGATGAAAAAATTCGCACAAGTGAATATGCGGCCTCAATGGGAGGTTCCCAAATATTCCTTGAACCAGGCGAAGAGATGACGACAGAGGAAATGTTAAAGGGTATAGCGATTGCCTCTGGAAATGATGCATCGGTAGCGATGGCTGAAAGAATTGCTGGATCTGAAGAGGCATTTGTTGACATGATGAATGAGAAAGCAAAGCAGCTAGGGTTAAAGCAGACATTCTTTAAAAACCCGACTGGATTGCCGGATAG
Source organism: Bacillus rubiinfantis (assembly GCA_000752035.1). Classification (GTDB taxonomy): domain Bacteria; phylum Bacillota; class Bacilli; order Bacillales; family Cytobacillaceae; genus Neobacillus; species Neobacillus rubiinfantis. Next base: position 16,303 of record CCFE01000021.1, read on the forward strand.
TGGTCATTATAGTTCGGCATATGACATGGCGATCATGGCAAAGGAGCTATTAAAATATGAAGACATCACAAAATTTACCGGAGTCTATGAAGGCTACTTAAGAGAAAACACTGATAAAAAGTTTTGGCTTGTAAATACGAATAAGTTAGTTCGCTTCTACCCTGGTGTCGATGGTCTAAAAACAGGCTTTACAGCAGAAGCAAAATATTGTTTGACAGCAACTGCACAAAAAGACGGAATGCGGGTCATTGCCGTTGTTTTTGGAGCGCCAACATCAAAAGATCGTAACGCGCAAGTCACAAAAATGTTGGATTATGCTTTTAGTCAATACCAGACACATCCGTTGTATAGCCGTAATCAAGTGATAACGAAAGCAAAGGTTAGCAAAGGTCAAGACAAAACTGTCGAGGCCGTCACGAGTGAATCTCTGTCCTTATTAACAAAAAAAGGGGAAGAGACGAAGAATGTAAAGCAGAAGATTGTTCTAAACAAAAAGTTAAAAGCTCCGATTCAAAAAGGGGACAAGGTCGGTTCAATTAAGTTTATTAAAAACGGAAAAACCGTACTGGAAAGTTCGCTCGTTGCAAAGGTGACCGTCAAAGAAGCGAGCTGGTGGACCATGTATAAGCGTTCATTTGGCATGTTTACTAAGGCGGGAAAATAAGTTTTACCAATGTCGAAACAAAGAACTTCAACACTTCTTTTAGCGAATCAAAACTAGTTTTGTATAACAGGAAGGATATTTAAATATCCGAGGCGAATTGACTCATTAACCTAGAAAAGGCTTGGAGCTCCTTAGTGCTAAGCTGACAAAAATGAAGGAGGACTAGGATAGTGAGTCTATCAGTTGAATTTGAAACAAAACATGATGTTTTATTGATTCGCTTAAGTGGAGAATTAGATCACCATACGGCAGATGAACTTCGAGAAAAAGTTACTGCCGTAATAGAGAAAGATGACATTCGTCATATTGTGCTGAATTTAGAACAATTATCCTTTATGGATAGTTCTGGTTTAGGTGTTATTTTAGGTAGATACAAGCAGATTAAACAGGTACATGGAGAAATGGTTGTCTGTGCTATCTCCCCTGCTGTACAGCGCTTATTCGACATGTCTGGTCTCTTTAAAATTATTAAAATGGAGCAGACAGAAGAATTTGCTTTGCAAAGATTGGGGGTAGCGTGAATGAAAAATGAGATGAATTTACAATTTAGTGCATTAAGTCAAAATGAATCATTTGCCCGTGTCACTGTTGCTGCCTTTATTGCCCAACTAGATCCAACAATGGATGAACTGACTGAAATCAAAACAGTCGTTTCCGAAGCTGTGACCAATGCGATTATTCACGGGTACGAGAACAATCCAAATGGTATTGTCTATATTCGTGTTACCATTGACGAAAATATCGTTGATATGACCATAAAAGATTGTGGAATCGGTATTATCGATGTAGAAGAAGCACGTCAGCCTTTATTTACAACAAAGCCGGAATTAGAGCGCTCCGGAATGGGGTTTACAATTATGGAAAATTTCATGGATGAGGTTGAGGTTCTCACGCACCCAGGCCGAGGAACCGAGGTTAGACTACGAAAGCATTTACAATCTCGCAAAATGCTTTGCAATTAAGGAGACTTGCCAATGGATGTGGAGGTCAAAAACGACAATAGTCAGACGTATTTAAAGGATCATGAAGTGAAAGAGCTCATTAAACGGAGTCAATCAGGAGAACAGGAAGCAAGAGATATCATTGTGGAAAGAAATATGCGGCTCGTTTGGTCGGTTGTGCAACGGTTTCTCAATAGAGGATATGACCCAGATGACTTGTTTCAAATCGGGTGTATCGGCTTATTGAAATCTGTTGATAAGTTTGACCTTTCTTATGATGTGAAATTTTCCACGTATGCAGTACCGATGATAATTGGTGAAATTCAGCGTTTTATTCGTGATGATGGAACGGTGAAAGTAAGCAGGTCTCTTAAGGAAATGGGAAACAGAATTCGTAAAGCCAAGGATGAACTATCCAAAACGCTGGGAAGGGTTCCAACTATCACAGAGATTTCAGAACACCTCGGGCTGACACAAGAGGATGTGATTCTTGCTCAAGAAGCAAGCAGGGCCCCTTCATCCATTCATGAAACAGTGTATGAAAATGATGGTGATCCTATTACTTTACTGGACCAAATCGATGATGGCAATGAAGGAAAATGGTTTGACAAAATTGCCTTAAAGGAAGCGATTCGTGAGTTAGATGAGCGGGAACGATTGATAGTTTATCTTAGATACTATAAGGACCAAACTCAATCCGAAGTCGCTCAAAGACTGGGGATTTCTCAAGTACAAGTATCAAGGCTGGAAAAGAAGATCTTGCAGCAAATGAAAGACCATATGGACCTATAATCCATATGGTCTTTTTTTCTGTTTTTATTTGTTCTCATGAAAAACAAATATGTTACACATACTAGTATGTAACAGATATTGTTTGTGTAGGAAGTGAAGATTTTGGAAAAAACTATCTACATTCGCATGCGTAATCGCGTTCAAAAACAACCGAAAGCAACAATATATTTAAGCGACGCTGCTCAAATAATAGCCGAAGATAGTATCCTCCTAAAGCTTCAACAACTTGTCATTCATCAGTTATCGGAAAGGGATGGTAATATTGTCGTTATCGATGTTATGAAGGTGATCCAACATATTACCAACAGCTTTGAAAATTTAGATGTGCAGACGATTGGGCCGGCACAAACAATTATTGAAGTTGTAACCAAGAAAAAGGGAGTATCGATTCCTTTTTTTCTTTTAATATGGTTTTTATTATTCTTTGGATCAGCCTTAACATTAATGAACTTTCATGATGATGTCAGTATGAGGAGCGTGCAAGAAAAAATTTATACCATTATAACTGGAAAGAAGGAAGCAAAGCCGCTGCTGTTTCAAATCCCATACTCAATTGGGCTTGGGTTAGGCATGATTCTATTTTTTAATCATGTATTCAAAAAGCGCATAAACGATGAACCAAGTCCACTAGAAGTGGAAATGTTTAATTATCAGATGGATCTTGATAATTATGTCATTCTTCATGAAAATAAAGAAAGTATGAAGCATATTCATGACGATTAAGATCTTGTTGGTAATTTTTATAGGGATTGCCAGTGGATTAGCCGTTGGTTGCGGCTTTGTAGCTTTTCTTACGGTACTTGGTATTATTCCGCGACTGACACAGCTTTCAAAGACAATGAAAATGATTCAATCATATGAATGGGCAGTTGTGATAGGGGCACTTGCAGGCGTATGGGCAAGCTTAACAGATCCGGCATTAAATATATCAGCTTTCTTCTTAATTCCCCTTGGGATAACAGGAGGAGTGTTTATTGGCATGTTGGCAGCTGGATTAACAGAAGCATTAAATGTTATTCCGATTCTCGCTAAAAGAATTCGACTCGATGGGGAAATTATTATTCTCATCATGGCTATTGTTCTAGGAAAAATATTTGGTTCTATTTTTCAATGGATGTACTTTGTTCATCATTAACTTCCCGCAATGAAAGGATACTTAGCATGAACAAAAAAAGACGTGTTATTTTAGTAACTGATGGAGATCAATATACTAGGAGGGCACTGGAGCAAATTGCTAAAGATATGGGTGCGAGATGCATTTCTAAATCGCAAGGAAACCCCTCTGTAATGAAAGGTCCAGAGTTAGTGGAGCTAATAAAGCAAACACCTAACGACCCGGTTTTGGTAATGTTTGACGATAGTGGAATTGTCGGTGAAGGGGCTGGAGAAAAGGCATTGAGGTATGTTGCTCTCCATCAGGATATAGAAATCTTAGGAGCGATTGCAGTAGCTGCTAAATCCAGGCATGAGGAATGGACAAGAATTGACATCAGCATCGACCGTGAAGGTGAAATGACACCATATGGTGTGGATAAATTTGGTATACCTGAACTTGAAACAGGGAGAATAAATGGAGATACCGTCTATAATCTTGACAGCTTGAACATTCCGATTATTGTAGGGATTGGTGATATCGGAAAAATGGCGGGGAGAGACTCATATAAACACGGTTCTCCGATTACAAAAAAGGCAGTTGAACTAATACTTGAAAGGAGTGGTTATTTTGACACTGAATAAAGTGCAGAATTGGCCAATCCCCGTCTCACCAGCAGAAGTTGAACATTATATGAAGCAACGGGTAGGGCTCGGTGTCAGCTTCGACTTTGGTGTTCGAAAAATAAAGATTCTTGGTAAGGATGTTCATATCTATTATGTTAATGGATTATGTGACACCATGTATATTATTCAACTTATTAAAGAGTTAGTGGGAATTAACAAGCAAGAAAAGCCTGAGGCTGACTTATTTGCGACGATAGAAAACCGCCTGGTCAATCAATCGGTTGAAAAGACTCAAGAACTTGACTTGTTCATTACCCAGGTGTTATCTGGCTTAATCGGCATAGTCATTGAAGGTGAAAATATAGCCTTTGTTATTGATGTCAGGAGTTATCCAGGACGTTCACCAATGGAACCTGATACTGAAAAGGTGGTAAGAGGGGCACGAGACGGGTTTGTAGAAAACATCATTTTGAATACCGCATTAACAAGGAGAAGAATTCGAGATGAACGGCTTAGATTTGAGATGCATAAGGTCGGAAAACGATCAAAGACCGATGTCGCTCTTGGTTATCTGCAGGATGTTGCAGACCAAGATTTATTAAACATTATTAGAAAAGAGCTTGCGGCCATTGATATTGACGGAATTCCGATGGCAGATAAAACATTAGAAGAATTTATTGTTAAACAAGGGCTTAATCCATATCCGATAGTTCGTTATACAGAGCGTGCCGATGTTGCCGCAGCACATATTTTGGAGGGACATGTGGTGATTTACTGTGATACCTCTCCAAGTGTCATTCTGACTCCCACTACATATTTTCACCATGTGCAACATGCCGAGGAGTTTCGTGAATCGCCAGCGATGGGGACATTTGTACGGTGGACCCGGTTTTTAGGTGTCCTGACATCAATATTCTTGCTGCCGCTATGGCTCTTGCTAGTATTAGAACCTTCATTATTACCAGAACAACTTTCTTTTATCGGCCCTAATAAGCAAACAAACATACCAATTTTAATCCAATTGTTTCTTGCTGATTTTGGAATCGAATTTTTACGGATTGCGGCCATTCATACGCCGACGCCGCTTTCAACCGCTATGGGCCTAATCGCAGCGGTATTAATTGGGCAAATTGCAATCGATGTCGGCCTGTTTGTACCAGAGGTAATCCTCTATGTTTCAGTTGCCGGTATCGGCACCTTTACTACTCCAAGCTATGAATTAAGTGTTGCGAATAAAATTGCCCGAATGATATTAATGCTATTAACTGCCTTCTTCCATCTTCCAGGGTTTGTAATTGGTTCAACAGTATGGTTTATCTTTCTTGCGCAAATGCGGGCGCTTAATACCCCGTATTTATGGCCTTTTCTGCCATTTGAACCAAAGGGATTTTTGCAGATTATTTTCCGACGAGCCATTCCTGGTGCTATCTTAAGACCAAGTATTGTCCATCCAAGGGACCGCTATCGCCAATCTCCGGATAATCAATAGGGTTGCTTATATATAGATGGAAAAATTAATAAATAATAAATTGCAGAAAAGTTTGAGTTATGCTAAAGTATTTTTAATTAAAGGAATAAAGTAGCAAATAGGCAGCGTCTTTTGTGGATTCTGTCTATTTGTTTATATCTTTAAAGTCCCTGCGATTATGCAGCGAGTCATATGGAGAGAGGGAAGCCCATGTATTTTTATGGTACAACAGGAGTCAATAATATTGGACATTTGGAAATAGGCGGTATCGATACGTTGGAATTGGCCAAAAATTTTGGCACTCCGCTATATGTTTATGATACAGCCTTGATAAGAGAAAGAGCCCGTTCATTCAAAAAGGCTTTTGAAGAGCAGCAAGTTAGGGCCCAAGTAGCTTATGCTAGCAAAGCCTTTTCGACAATAGCGATGGTGCAGCTTGCAGAAGAGGAGGGTTTATCGCTTGATGTCGTTTCAGGCGGGGAACTGTATACGGCAATGGCTGCCGGTTTCCCAACAGAGCGAATTCATTTTCATGGTAATAACAAGAGTAAAGAAGAACTTGAGATGGCCTTGGAACATAAGATAGGCTGTATCGTAATTGATAACTTTTATGAAATTGAGCTATTAAAAACAATCTGCCAGGAAAAAACTACAAAGGTCAATGTTTTATTAAGGGTTACTCCTGGAATAGAGGCACATACACATGATTACATACTAACCGGTCAAGAAGATTCAAAATTTGGCTTTGATTTACAAAATGGTCAAGTTGAAGCAGCATTAACAGAAGTGTTATCATCAGAGTATTTCAATGTTCTTGGAATTCATTGTCATATCGGATCACAGATATTTGAAACAACAGGCTTTCTGCTAGCAGCACAAAAAATCGTTGAGAAACTGGCAGAGTGGAAAGAAACGCTTTCGTTCGAAGCAAAGGTTTTAAATCTCGGAGGGGGCTTTGGGATTCGCTATACAAAGGAAGATGAACCGATACCGCCAGCACAATATGTAAGTGAAATTATTAAAGAAGTAAAACAGCTTGTTGAACAATTTTCATTGACCATGCCAGAGATTTGGATAGAACCAGGCCGCTCCCTTGTAGGAGATGCCGGAATTACGCTATATAAAATTGGCTCTGCTAAAGATGTACCAGAAGTAAGAAAATATTTAGCTGTTGATGGCGGAATGAGTGATAATATCAGGCCGGCTCTCTATCAAGCTAAATATGAAGCCGTGCTTGCGAACAAACCGTTGGCAGTGTCAACGCAAACGGTCTCCATCGCTGGTAAATGCTGTGAATCCGGAGATATGTTGATTTGGGATTTACCTTTACCGGAAATTGAGGAAGATGATCTTCTCGCAGTATTCTGTACAGGGGCTTACGGGTACTCCATGGCTAATAATTACAATCGAATCCCAAGACCAGCTGTTGTATTTGTTGAAAATGGAATTGCAACTCTTGTGGTTAAACGGGAAACATATGAGGATTTAATACAATTAGATTTACCGTTAAAATAAGCTGCCGCAATAATCGCGGCAGCTTTTTTCATACTTACGAGAAAAACGACTTTATCGTATCGATTAGCCAGATAAAAAACTGTTTGATTTTATCAAGAAAGCCTTGCCCTTCTTCCGATTGCAGAAATTTGGATATCCTATCCTTTGCTTTATTTAACTGATCGCTCACTTGATCCCAATTAATATCAAGGTTTTTTAGTTTATTGAAGAAATCAAGTAATCGTTGCATTTCTTCATCAGTTAATGTGACATTTAAATCGGCAGCAGCTTGTTCGATGATCTTTTGCATTTCCGCATCATTTTTTGGTTTGTTTTTCGCGATTTCTTCCTTGACTTTTGCCATTAGGGCGGCTGCATTTTCATGGCCAATCGAGTCACCAAGTTTGGCAGTTTCAACCATTTCTTGGTTTGCCGCCTGTTTTACATCCTCAGGAATCGTCTTGTCAGCAGAAATCTCATATGCCTTGATAATTCCCGTTAGGGCCGCCGTTCCCGAAACGGTAATTGGAGCAGTAATATAAATATTGGCATCCTTCACTCCTGCGGTTATTAAGGCATTTACATACATTTCATCCGTAACCCAATTAATATTTTTGGTTTTTACGGTGATTCCTGAACCTTTGGCCGCAGCAGTAACCGCCGAGGATGAGATTGCCTTTGTCCCGATTAAAGATTTGGCAATGTATTTTCCTAAGTATTCATGCTCCTCTTGATTTGATACGGTTACAATTTGTACGTCTTTAGGTGCACCCATCTCGGCTAATAAGCTTTCTTTTTGAGCGGCAGTCAAATTTTCACCTAATGTAACAATCATATCTCCTTCAGCCATATCGGCAAAGCTTTGAATAGGGGATAATAATAAAATAAAACTAAATAGTAACAACGCTAACTTCTTCATAATGTCCTCCCTAGTCTTCTGTGATGGTTACTATATAATATAACCGATTCTCATATAAATTAACGAATAAAACAAAGTTAAAGTTTCATAGAAAAATAAATAGTGTTTATTTTTATAGAAAATGGATTATTTTTGTTATTTGTTGTAGAATGGTGCCTAGTAAGAACTTTTTGGAGGAAAGTTTTTCATGAATAAAAGAAATTGGTTATTATTTGGCCTATTAATTGGTACTTCTATCATTTGGGGCGCAATTTATTGGTTGTTTATTGCTCCAAATTAATTTGTCGATTATTACCCATTGATGAATGGTTCTACATAGAAACATAAATTAGTCACCTACATATGATAAATAAATGGTTTATTATTTGATTATTATGGGAAAAATATACTAAGGTTAAACCGGATTTGAACTTCGGTTTATTTAATATAATGAGGGATCTGCATGTTAATTCGTTATAAAAAAACACTTGAAAAAATTGCGATGGGCTTAATGTCATTTATGCCTAATGAAAAGGATTTAAAGAAGCTCCAACTAACGATGAAAGAGTACGAGACAGAAGAAAGCCGGCAATTATTTTTATGGAAGGAAGATGACATTATCGGTCTTTTGGGTATCCTTTTTTACCCGGACCAAAAGACAATTGAAATTCAGCATATTTCCGTTAACCCATCCCATCGCTCTCAAGGAATTGGAAAACAGATGGTGAAAGAATTGAAGGAAATGTATCCAGATAAAGAAATTATACCGAATAAGGACACAGCTGCTTTTATAGAAAAATGTGACCTATGTTAATAAAATGATCGCAGGCAACGAATTAACAATCCGTTGCCTTTTTAGATTGCAGTCTGCGGTTCCTTTCCGCAATTACGCCACTCCTATCTCGTAAAGTGTGGCGATGGATGATTAAATCATTTGATAAATCACTTTCTGTATTCCATTTTAACCCATACTGCATACAGGTTTTAAGGCATTCGTTTAGTAAGGCAGAATCGTGGATGGGTAATGAAAAACTCGTATATAACTGCTTCATGTCAATCATTACTTGGCGTTCATGTAAGAGAGCTAATAGTGTTGCTTCATCAAGACCTAATTTTGAAAGAGAAGCACGCCCTAATTCACAAGCTTTAATTGCCTTTTCTAATGTTCGCTTTGCACCAGAAAAATTTCTTCTTCTATGATGATAGGCGGAAACTGCTATTAAAATCAGGCCAACCCAAATCGATTCCTTATTTCCAGAATCTGTTTGTTTCCAATAATCTTCAAGGATTTCATGGCATTCAAAATAATCTCTATCACCATGGAAATGTACCAAATAGTCAACATATTCTTTGGGGTACAAGTGCTTTCCTCCCTCCGCAATAAGAGCATTTTTCGTCTAGCCCAGGTTTACTGGCGATAAGTTTTGTTCATATATATCATTTTATCACAGGAGATAGGTAAGAAAGAATAAAAGACCCGCCAAAATGGACGGGTCCCTTCTCTATGTTGGACATACCTTTTGTCAAGCTACCAAACCCAAGCTGCACCAACAATAATTAATAATATAAACAGTACAACGATTAACGCAAATCCGGCTCCAAAACCGCCTACTCCATCTGCCATCATTCATTCCTCCTATATAATTATTCTCTAAGGACTATTTCTCTTTAAGGTCCTTGAGCTCGCCAAAGGGCGTGTATTCATTACATCATATGTAGGGGCTTTGTCCAATGTTATGGGCGATTATTGAGTTTACTTTCATAATCTGAATTAAAATATTTTCCTATTGGATAACGTTGGCGAATACACTATACTATTTATAGTTTTAAAATGAATTATTTTAAGAATTTTGGTGAGAAAATAATGCCCTATCACGTAAAAATTGATGCGTTTGAAGGACCGTTAGATTTGCTGCTTCATTTAATAAACAGGCTTGAAATAGATATTTACGATATTCCAGTCGCTCAAATTACAGAGCAGTATCTTTTATACATTCACACTATGAAGGAGTTAAAGCTCGATGTCGCGAGTGAATTTCTCGTCATGGCGGCAACATTGTTGGCGATAAAGAGTAAAATGCTATTGCCGAAACAAGAAGAGCAACTGGATGAGATTACCGATGACTTAACTTTTGAGGAAGATCCGCGGGAAGAACTTGTAGAACGCTTACTTGAATACCGAAAATTTAAAGAAGCTGCCCATGACCTAAAAGCTATGGAGGAAGAACGCGGCCTTATGTTTACAAAGCCACCTAGTGATATGTCTGAATTAGCAAAAGATATTAAGCCACAACAATCAGAAGTGCACGTATCATTATATGATATGTTAGCAGCCTTTCAAAAATTGCTGCGACGCAAGAAGCTTCAACGTCCATTGGCAACGAAAATTACCCGGCAAGAGATATCTATTGAAACTCGAATGGTTGAAATAATGGACGAATTACAGCATCTTAAAGCGCGAAAGAATTTCGTCGACTTATTTCCGCGGCCGACAAAAGACCATATTGTCATCACTTTTTTGGCAATATTAGAGTTAATGAAAAGAAAACAAATTGATGTGGAGCAGCAAGAAAATTTTGGGGAGATATTTATAACTGCTGCCAGGAGAGGAGCAGATGTGATTGGAAATTATTAATTGGACAAGTATTCTTGAAAGTCTTTTGTTTGCCGCCGGAGATGAGGGACTTACTATCAAACAAATAGCTGATGTCTTGGAGGTAAACGAGCTCGAGGCAAATGAAATCATTGAAGATCTGAAACAAGAATATGAGGGAAACAGCAATAGAGGTATTATTCTCATTCAGCTTGCTGGTACTTACCAACTGGCAACGAAAAAGGAAAATGCTGATTATTTAAAAAAACTAATTGACTCTCCGCATACTGCGACATTGTCACAGGCTGCATTAGAAACCCTGGCGATTATTGCCTATAAACAACCTATCACTCGAGCTGAAATCGAAGAAATTCGCGGCGTTAAATCTGAGCGGCCGCTCCATACTCTGATGGCAAAAGCGTTAATTAAAGAAGTGGGCCGGGCTGAAGGGGCTGGACGTGCTTATTTATATGGTACTACAAAGGAGTTCCTTGATTACTTTGGCTTAAAGAGTTTAGCTGAACTTCCAAAGCTTCCGGAAAAAGTTGAAGATGAATTTATTCAAGAGGAAGCAGACTTATTTTTTGAAAAGTTTCAAGAAACATTAAACTCATGAGCGCCTATTTGGTGCTTATTTTATGTTAAAATAATGCTGTGGAACTGATCAAAGGATAAAGGAGCGATGGAGTTGCTGATAACAGAATGTAAGGGGTATGAGCTGGAAAAAGAAAAATCGAATACTTCTGAAGACTTTTTCAACCGGAGTGAAGTAACTTTTGTAGTAAACGGGGTGGAAAGAACCCTAAATGTTCTATATGTTAGATATTTTGATGAAATCTTTTCAGAATTTACTCCGTTTCAGCAGGATCCGATTATTTCAAATGATGAAAACGAAGTGAGCTTTAAAGATATTGTAGCCCTTGTCTGTTTACTAAAAAAACCAGAATTAGAATCAAGAAAAAGATTATATATTAATTCGAAACAGGAGTTTGCTGCTTATTTTCAAGGGATTAATGTAAATAAACTCCAGGAAATTTTCATGGCTCTTGGTGAAAAGAAAGGTTACGAGCTTCGTTCATCCTGTGAATTCTTCCTGCAACTGCAATAATAAAAATTTTCATTACATATTTTTAAAGACTGTCTTTATAGTAAAGGCAGTTTTTTCTTTAGGTCTGAATCTCCTTTTTTTACATAGGATGATGAAAAAAGAACTGGGGTGTTGGGGATGGACCGGTTTAACAGCTATGTCGATGATTTATTTAAATGGGATAAGCAAATGCGACATTTTTTACAATCTGAACAGGTGCGGCAGGATACTGAATTATGGCAAAAGCTTAATCAGTTTACTGAGTTAATCGAAAGCGTAAATCGTGATTTATCTGATGAAGAATTACTGCATTTGCAAGCTAAAGCTGAACAAATCCATGAAGACATGGAATCATATTTTCAGCGAAATCAAACGGAGCAGATTGGGAATCTGTTTGTTCCAACCTCGTACATTCCACCAGGGGGACATACTCTCCCTGCACTTCCATATCCTTATCATGCTCTGGAACCGTATATATCTGAAGAAATAATGAGACTACATCATGATAAGCATCATCGTGGATATGTAAATGGCTTAAATAAGGCAGAACTCGAGTTGAAAAAGGCGAGAGAGGAAAATGTGTTTTCCTTGATAAACCACTGGTCTCGTGAACTTAGTTTTCATGGTTCTGGTCATTATCTTCACTCCATCTTTTGGCGGAATATGAGTCCAAATGGGGGCGGTAGTCCACAAGGTATCTTAAAACTAGAGATAGAAAAATATTTTGGCAGTATCCAAGCCTTTCAATCACAATTTTCGGAGGCTGCAAAACAAGTAGAAGGGAATGGCTGGGCGCTCCTCGTCTGGTCAGTAAATGCCCGGCATCTAGAAGTACTGCAAACGGAGCAGCATATGCTGTTATCCCAGTGGAATACGGTACCGCTTCTGGTTCTTGATGTCTGGGAACATGCCTATTATTTACAGTATGAGAATAAACGCTCCGAATATGTTGATAATTGGTGGAATGTTGTCAATTGGCATGATGTTGAAATGAGGTTAGAGAAGGTGATGGATAAGTAACACCTGGCGTGCTCTGGTTGTCTTTTTGTTCTCCTAATTGTCATATAGCCGCTCGTCCTGCATAAAATTTTAATAACTTAAAAGAAGGACGAGGTATAACCAATGAGAAATATACGGAAGCTTATAGTTTTGTTCATAATAGTCACTTTTTCGATAGCAAATACTCCCCAAAAAGTTGATGCTTCCCTTGGTGTAAGTGCCGCCAGTGCCATTTTAATAGAGCAAAAATCAGGCCGTGTCCTATATGAAAAAGATGCCTATACGAAAAGAAGAATTGCCAGCATTACAAAGATTATGACAGCTATTCTGGCAATTGAATCAGGTAAATTGAATGACACTGTAACTGTTAGTAACCAAGCAACTAGGGCGGAAGGTTCATCCGTCTACTTAAAGCCGGGACAAAAGATGAAGCTTGAGGACTTGGTTTATGGTTTAATGCTACGTTCCGGAAATGACACAGCTGTTGCGATTGCCGAATATGTTGGCGGCAGTGTTGAGGGGTTTGCCTATTTAATGAATCAAAAGGCTAGGGAAATTGGAATGATGAATTCTCATTTTTCTAATCCGCATGGACTGGATGATTCAGATGACCACTATTCAACTGCTTATGATATGGCGTTGCTGACACGCTATGCGATGCGTGACAAAACTTTTCAAAAGATTTTTGGCACGAAAGTACATCGTGCACCAAATCCTAATGAGACTTGGGACTATAAATGGAATAACAAAAATCGCTTATTAACGAAATATGAGTACTGTACCGGTGGAAAGACAGGATTTACTAAACTTGCTAAAAGAACGTTGGTTACGACTGCAACGAAGGGTGATATGGATTTAATCTCAGTTACCTTAAATGCTTCGGATGATTGGAATGATCATATTGCTATGTATGAGTATGGCTTTCAGAATTATGATATGGCGGAGATTATTTCAAAAGGGAAAGTGGATCTTGGACATCATAAATACTATAAAGATGTTCAACTATTAATTAAGAGACCGATTTTGTATCCAGCAACAAATAAAGAAATGGAATTGTTTACAGTTAAATATAAATTAATGAAGCCTGACTCAACATGGGAAAATTCAATAAATAAACAGCGGGTTGCGGGCAAAGCAATTGTCTACTTAGATGGGAGAACAGTCCAGGAAACACCAATCTTCTACCAAATAAAGCGTTCTGAAGAAAAGAAAGGTTTTTTTGATTTTATGAAGGATATTTTCCTATCGATAATGAGTGTGAAGTTAAATGGTTAATTATATCTGGGTGGGAATCACTGTTATTGGGATTGTTTTTGGCCTGTTTAATGGGACTCTAGAAGAGGTTAATAAGGCAGTATTTGCCGGTGCGAAAGAGGCCGTTACCATTTGTATCGGATTAATTAGTGTCCTGGTGTTTTGGTTGGGCATGATGCGGATTGCTGAGGAATCTGGTTTGCTAGGGAAACTATCCAATCTCTTCCGCCCCGTAGTAAAGAAGATTTTTCCAGATGTGCCTGCTAATCACCCAGCAATGGGATATATGCTGTCTAATATGATTTCCAATATGTTTGGTTTAGGTAATGCTGCCACTCCGCTTGGAATTAAAGCGATGGAAGAATTAAAAAAGTTGAACGGCGGGAAAAACTCGGCAAGCAGATCGATGGTTACCTTTTTGGCGATAAATACTGCTAGTATTACGATTATCCCGACTACAGTAATTGCAATTCGCATGACTTATCATTCTGCCTCTCCAACAGAAATTGTTGTTCCAACGATTATCACGACGGTACTATCGGCAATCACAGCTATCCTGATAGATCGCTATTTCTATTATCGTAGAAGCCGTAAAGGATGATGATATATGGCACTCTTTGCAACTATTTCAATTACATTTATCCCCCTGTTGATCGGCATTATTCTGCTCTATGGAACATATAAACAAGTTCCAACCTATGAAAGTTTTGTTGAAGGTGGGAAAGAAGGGATTAAAATCGCCATCCAAATTATTCCCTTTTTGGTCGGAATGCTTGTTGCCATCTCAGTATTTCGAGCTTCGGGTGCGCTAGATGCTTTAATGAACGTGTTGCGTCCATTTATGAAAGCGATTGGCGTCCCTGCTGAAATCGTACCGTTACTATTTATTCGCCCTATTTCAGGAACTGCAGCGCTTGGGATGACGAGTGATTTAATAGCCGTACATGGCCCTGATTCCTTCATTGGCAGATTGGCTTCGATTTTGCAAGGAAGTACGGACACAACGTTCTATGTTCTGACCGTATATTTTGGTGCCGTTGGCATTAAAAAGATGGGGGATGCATTAAAGGTAGGATTATTAGCAGATGTTTTTGGAATCATTATCGCAATAGTAGTAGTGAGCATATTTTTCGGTACAAGGTAGAAAGCAGCAGACCAAACAACAGGTTCTATTTTATGACCTGTTGTTTTTATTTTGTAAAAACTATTATATCACGCATTAACTTGCTGTAAGACCCCCACTGATGGAAGTTTCACTTTATGATATGCCTCACTTTGAAAAGTGACGGATTTATGTCATAATTCAGTAGGACAATGATTAAACACTTGTATAATCATAAATAGTTGTTCTTTTGAAATAATTTTGAGGTGAATTGAATGGAGAGATTGCAAAAGGTGATCGCTCGTGCCGGGATTGCGTCACGGAGAAAAGCCGAAGAGTTAATAACTTCGGGAAAAGTAAAAGTTAATGGGGAGATTGTCACCGAACTTGGGGTAAAGGTAACTCCATCAGATCGAGTAGAGGTAGATGAAATACAAATTGAACGGGAATCTCCTGTTTACTACCTCCTTTATAAACCAAGGGGGGTAATTTCGAGTGTCAGCGATGATAAAGGACGTAAGGTTGTCACAGACTTTTTTACGGCATTAAAGGAACGTATTTACCCTATTGGTCGTCTTGACTACGATACTTCGGGATTATTATTACTCACGAATGATGGGGAATTTGCAAATTTGCTAATGCATCCGAGTAACGAGATAGAAAAGGTGTATGTTGCCAAGATAAAAGGTATTCCATTGAAGGAAAACTTAAAAAAATTAGAGAAGGGCATCCGACTTGAGGATGGCAAAACAGCACCAGCTAAGATAAAGGTACTTTCAGTTGAGAGGAAAAAGCAAACTGCGATTGTCGAACTCACGATCCATGAAGGCAGAAATCGACAGGTCCGAAGGATGTTTGCCGCAATAGGTCATGATGTGCTGAAGCTAAAACGGGAACGCTATGGTTTTTTAACATTAGCGGGTTTACGACCTGGAGATGCTAGAGAATTAACTCCCCATGAAGTAAAACAATTAAGAGCGGCAGCGTTAGATAAAAAGAAAAACCAGCAAAAAAAGTAAATATTTATATTAACACGAAAAAGTTCATAGAATCGTCACAATTATTATGTATAGTTAACACTGTGATAATGATAGATAGAGCTATAAATTTAGTCTAACTTTGTCTTGTAATGGAGGGGTGAGGATGAAAAAAAGGAGATTAATCACTCGATCCATAATTTTGGCGATTTTGGTAGCAGCAGTAGCCTATACGTTATACGCCAATTTTATGAAAGATCGTACACAAAAGGTAGCGGTTGGCAACCAGGCACCCGATTTTGTTCTGACTGACATGCAAGGAAAAAAGCATCGCCTTTCTGACTATAAGGGACAAGGGGTATTTTTAAATTTTTGGGGAACATGGTGTCCGCCTTGTAAGAAGGAAATGCCATATATAAATAATCAGTATCAGCAATTTAAAGAAAAGGGCGTTCAGGTTTTATCTGTTGATATACAGGAATCAGAGCTAGCGGTTAATCAATTTGCAGATCGCTATAAGCTGGATTTCCCCATCATGATTGACAAGGATAAGGAGGTCATGACCGCTTATGGCGTAGACCAGCTACCAGCTACGTTTTTAATTGATAAGAGTGGTAAGGTTGTCAAGTATTATACCGGAGAGTTATCGGAAAATATGGTAAGGGAATTTATGGAGAAAATTAAACCATAAGGTTACAGGGAGTTATTACAATGAAAGATGTTAAATGTGAATGTGGTCATGTCAATCCACATGGAACCGTTCTTTGTGAAGCTTGCGGGAAAATACTTGATGAGCAAGAGAACAAAACAGGGCTCCTAGATATGCGTTATGAAGGGAGTGCCCGGCGCTCACAGACTTACAACAAAACAATTATTGATAAGGTGTGGAACTTCTTTTCGTCGGTCAAAGTAGGTGTATGGTTAATAGTTATCACCTTAATTGCCTCAATTCTGGGAACAATTTTACCCCAGAAAATGTATATAGATCTCCCTCCAGAAGTGTATTATGAGCAAGAGTACGGCCGTTTTGGAAAAATATATTATAATTTAGGATTTCATGATTTATATAGTTCATGGTGGTATTTACTATTAATTGCCATGATTGGTGTCTCTCTTGTTATTTGCAGTTTGGATAGGGTTGTACCGCTATATAAAGCATTAAAGGCACAACGAGTAGTAAGGCATGAAGGCTTTTTAAAAAGACAGCGTTTATTTGGTAAAAGTACCAATGTTGAAGAATCAGATATTACCATTGTTAAAAATCGTTTAAAACAAAAGCATTACAAAATTCGTGAAGAAGATGGCAATATACTAGCAGAGAAAAACCGGTTTTCTCGGTGGGGGCCATATGTAAATCACGTTGGGTTAATCATCTTTCTCTTTGGTGGCATGCTCCGTTTTATCCCAGGAGTTTATGTAAATGAAAATCTTTGGGTTCGTGAAGGCGAAACTGCCTTAATTCCAGAGACAGGGGAACAATTTTATTTGCAGAATAATAAGTTCATCTTGCAGCACTACGACAAAGAGCAAAATAAAACGTTTGAAAAGGCACTTGAACGTGCTGGTGATGTTGTTAAGAACTATCAATCAAATGTTGTTCTTTACCAACGCTCTGGTGAGAAAATTCCTGGAGAAAAACCGAAATTGAAAAAAATGAAAGAATACAAGGTTCGTGTCAATCATCCTTTAACATTTGAAGGCTACTCTATTTACCAATCATCTTATCGAAGTGAAATGGATGCGATGACATTTGTTCTTACGAATAAAAAGACACAAAAAACCTTTGGTGAGCTGAAAATAAATTTGCAAGACCCACAACAACAGTATGATTTGGGGAATGGCTATTCTGTTGAAATCTTAAATTATTTCCCTGATTTCGAATTTGATAAGAAAGGTGAACCAAGTACGAAATCACGTGTCCCTAATAACCCTGCGTTTATTTTTCGTATGCACACTCCGGACAAGCCTAAAGGGGAAACCAGTTTTGTTGCGATTAGACAAACGATTGAGCCGCTCGGTGATAATACGTATAAAATGGCGTTTAAAGGGATTGAAACGAAAAATGTTTCAGGTTTCACCGTTCGAAAAGATTCATCTATTTGGGTCATCATTATTGGCGGGATTCTGTTTATGATTGGTGTTGTCCAAGGGGCTTATTGGAATCATCGCCGCATTTGGATCCAAAATAAAAACGGAGAAGTTTGGATTGCCGCCCATACCAATAAAAACTGGTATGGATTAAATCGTGAAATAGAAAAACTGCTTGAAAATACAAACTTACATCTTCCGGAAGATCAACAGCAAAGTGAACAGGTGGATAAGGAGGGAACTTAGTTGGCAACAATAAGTAGTAATCTTTTGTTTATTTCCTTTGTTCTTTATTTAATTGCTACGCTGTTTTTTGGCGGTGCGATAAAGGTAAAAAAGGATTTAAATGATACAAAGACAACTAATAAATGGGGAAAAATCGCGGTACTACTTACGATTATTGGTTTTGTTTCACAGTTGGGGTATTTTATCACAAGATGGATTGCTGCCGGTCATGCTCCGGTTAGTAATATGTTTGAATTTACAACGTTTTTTGGCATGGCATTAGTCGGTGCATTTATTGTTATCTATTTTATTTATCGAACTACTTTACTTGGCTTATTTACAATGCCTGTGGCCATTTTGGTTATCGCTTACGCTAGTATGTTTCCACGAGATATTTCACCGCTAATTCCGGCACTGCAAAGTTACTGGCTCCATATTCACGTTACAACAGCAGCAATTGGTGAAGCTATCCTAGCTATTAGTTTTGCAGCTGGACTTATCTATCTAGTGAAAGTGATTGACCAAACAAAGGCAAGCAAGCGAACTTTTTGGTTAGAAGTCGTGATGTTTGGTTTAGTAGTGGTAATCGGCTTCGTTGCTGTATCCTCATTATTTTCCGGGATTGGTTATCATGAAAAATTTAATTGGATTGATAAGCATGGGAACGAGGACGTATTGGAGTATACTATGCCAGCTATTACTGGCCCGCATCAAGCTGAACTGTTAACGAAGGATGGCTTTGAACCGTTACTCGAAATGCCAGCTTATATTAATGCAAAAAAACTCAATACGGTAATTTGGTCGTTTATGGGCGGAGCAGTTTTATATGGTTTGCTAAGATTGATTCTTAGAAAAAGGATCGCTGCTGCGCTTAAACCGTTAGTAAAAAACATTAAACTTGATTTTGTTGATGAAATTAGCTATCGCTCAGTCTTGATTGGTTTTCCGGTTTTTACTTTAGGAGCACTAATCTTCGCAATGATTTGGGCACAAATTGCCTGGTCCCGTTTTTGGGGTTGGGATCCTAAAGAGGTATGGGCTTTAATCA
Organism: Bacillus rubiinfantis; assembly: GCA_000752035.1. Taxonomy (GTDB): domain Bacteria; phylum Bacillota; class Bacilli; order Bacillales; family Cytobacillaceae; genus Neobacillus; species Neobacillus rubiinfantis. The sequence goes on from CCFE01000021.1 coordinate 35,652, forward strand.
CCTGGCTATTCTATGCGGCATTTTTGCATCTGCGCTTATCTAAGGGATGGCATGGAGAAAAATCAGCCTGGCTTGCAGTTATTGGGTTTGTAATTATCATGTTTAATCTTGTTGCGGTCAACCTTATTATCGCAGGTCTTCACTCCTATGCTGGTTCCTAAAAGTTAGTTATATAGCCTTCACATTAGGTGAAGGCTTTTAAAAAATTGCAGAAAAATAGTATCTTGTCACAATTTTGACACTTATTTTAACGTTTATGAAAGAAGAGTATATGGCAAAATAAAACACCATTTTGTAAAATAAACATCATGGGGGGATTTTAATGGAAAAGGACGTAAAAATTCTAGTAGTTGATGACGAAGAAAGAATTCGTCGTTTACTGAAAATGTATTTGGAACGGGAAGATTTTATCATAGATGAGGCAGAAGATGGAGATGAGGCTTTATCAAAGGCAATTTCCAATGATTATGATGTAATTCTCCTTGACCTCATGATGCCGGGTAAGGATGGGATAGAGGTTTGTCGTGAATTGCGGGAGAAAAAGGCCACCCCAGTGATAATGTTGACAGCTAAAGGTGAAGAAGTGAACCGCGTTCAGGGATTTGAAGTAGGAACAGATGATTATATTGTCAAGCCATTCAGTCCACGAGAAGTGGTTTTGCGCGTAAAAGCAATCCTAAGAAGGGCTTCCCAGACAAGCTATTTACAAACTGAAACAACAACGAAAGATGTTATTGTGTTTCCACACTTAACGATAGATAATGACGCCCATAGAGTAACTGCAGATGGGAAAGAGGTCAGTCTCACACCAAAAGAGTATGAGTTGTTATATTTTCTTGCCAAAGCACCGGATAAGGTGTTTGATCGTGAACAACTCTTAAAAGAAGTGTGGCACTATGAATTTTTTGGAGATTTACGGACTGTTGATACTCATGTCAAACGCTTGCGTGAAAAATTAAATAAGATGTCTGAACCGGCTGCAAGGATGATTGTAACAGTTTGGGGAGTAGGCTACAAGTTTGAGGTAACAAATGAATGACTTTTCTACGAAGTGTTGTAGGTAAACTTTGGTTTACCATACTATTCCTAGTTTCATTCGTTCTGTTTATATTAACAGTCATGTTGCTGGAGTTTTTCCAGAATTATACAATTGACGAAACGAAGAATGATTTAACAAAAACAGCAGAAAAGATTGCTCGTATTCTTGAAGAACATCCAAATAAAAAAGAGTCTATTGGTTTGGAAATCTCTTGGGAAGTCATTGATGATGTCAGCAAAGTCGTGATTATCAAAAATGATGATGAAGTGTTTTATTCTCCGAATACAGGAAGAAACCAAAAGTTAACAATAGATGATATTAAAAAAGATCCGGAATTGTCTCAGGTCTTTAAAAAGGATATAACCGTTGAAAAAGTTTCTAATCTTTCAGCAAAAACTAATAGTAAAAATGATTATGGAAATTATTCTATTATTGGTGTTCCCCTTCATTTGTCCGGGGAAAATGGAGCGGTTTTTATTTATCAATCGTTAGAAGTGATGAAGGATACTTCAAGGTCAACGACTAAATTTATTTTACTTGTTGCAGGAGTTGCCATTATTTTGACAACGATCTTTGCCTTCTTTTTATCAACACGGATTACGGCACCGTTACGTAAAATGAGAGAGGCGGCCTTTGAAGTTGCAAGAGGGAAATTTGATACGAAGGTACCTATCCTAACTCATGACGAAATTGGTGAATTAGCGACAGCCTTTAATCAAATGGGCAGACAGTTGAAATTCAACATGAATGCCCTGAATCAAGAAAAGGAACAGCTTTCCAGTATCTTAAGCAGTATGGCTGATGGCGTCATCACCTTTAATCGAGATGGAACCATTCTTATCACAAACCCTCCTGGTGATCGGTTTTTACAATATTGGTACTATGAAAGAGAAGGAAGTGTTGGAACTGAAGCAATTCCCTCCCAAGTAATGGAACTATTTCAGCAAGCAGTAGAAACAGAACAAGAACAGATGGGTGAAATTACGCTGCAAGGCAGACATTGGGTGATTCTTGTTACCCCATTATATAGTAATACCTTTATCCGTGGTGCTGTTGCTGTTTTACGAGATATGACCGAAGAAAAGCAATTAGAAAAAATGCGCAAGGATTTTATTGCCAATGTTTCACATGAATTAAGAACGCCAATTTCGATGCTGCAAGGATATAGTGAGGCCATTGTTGATGATATTGCTGAAACACAGGAAGAGAAGAAGGAAATGGCAAAAGTCATTTATGACGAATCATTGCGAATGGGTCGGCTAGTCAATGAATTGCTTGATTTAGCAAGGATGGAAGCTGGACATATCCAATTAACGATGGAGGAAATTAATCTCTCAACGTTTATTAATCGGATTATTCATAAATTCCAAGGATTAGCAAAAGAAAGCGGTATCCATTTAGAAGCAATAATTGAACATGGTATACAATCTTTTTATCTTGACCCTGATCGAATTGAACAAGTGTTGACAAATTTAATTGATAATGCAATAAGACATACTCCACAGGGTGGCTCAGTCATCATAACAGTCAGCTCAGAAGATAAGGGTATCACTATTCATGTGAAAGATTCTGGTTCTGGTATCCCTAAAGAAGATTTGCCATTTGTATTTGAGCGCTTCTATAAAGCTGATAAAGCTAGAACGAGAGGAAAGTCTGGAACAGGGCTTGGACTAGCTATTGCTAAAAATATCATCGATGCTCACAAAGGTTCGATTTCAGTTCACAGTAAGGTTGGTCATGGAACGACATTTTCCTTCTTTTTACCGCGAAAATAAGGAGATATGAGTGATTTTTGCCGATTGTTCTTGATTCACAAGGAACATTATCTGCATTGCCACAAACAGTATTAAGCTAAGAAAGGTTCATCCAAAATAGAGGATGGACCTTTTCATATGGAAAAAACTTCTTCCTTTTTATTGGCAAACCGTCTATAGTTAATATGGTGAAACCTTTTATACATAGATAACGACTAATACCATGAACGGGGAGGGGAAATGATGGACTCCGTTTTCGAAGATCTTTATAAAAAATATCATCATGACGTTTTCCAATTTTTGTTTTATATGGTTAGAAATAGAGAACAAGCCGAGGATCTAGTTCAAGAGGTCTATCTTAGGGTGTTTAAATCTTATAATCGATTTGAAGGAAAAAGCAGTGAAAAAACATGGCTTTTTTCTATTGCTCGAAATGTAGCAATTGATTATTTTCGCAAGCAAAAAGGTTGGAAAGATAAATTAATAGAAAAGTTCGATTGGTCAACGAGTCAAGTGAAAGATGATTACCCCATTCCAGAAGAGATAGCTGTTCAAAATGAGGAGATTCAGTGGGTATATAAATGTTTGGAATATTGCACAGTTGACCAACGAGCGGTTATTATTTTACGATTTTTACATGATTTATCCATAGCTGAAACTGCACAAGCTTTAGGGTGGACGGAAAGTAAGGTTAAGACAACACAGCACCGTTCCTTAAAGCTGATAAAAAAGCATATGGAAACTTGTTATGTAAAGGAGGGGTCCAACCGTGAAAAAGTCAGAGTGGAGCGATAGTGAGATTGAGGAATTATTACGGCAAATGCCCAAAATACAAGATCTTCGCGATCCTCGTGACATTTACCAAAATCTTTCCTCAAAGAAACGAAAATTATACTCTTGGATACTGCCAAGCCTCGCTGCCGTTGCAGCAATACTCCTGTTTACGATTCTCGTTCCTAAATTAATAGATGGACCATCTCCATTAACTTTTGAACGATCTGCCGATAAAAATATATCTGAAGAAATGCAATCTACAAAAAAAGATAGTAACTCTACTGGGGAAAGCAGTGATTTAATTGGTAACGAGTTAGATAAAAGTTCAACAGAACTGTTGAAATCGGCTGTATATGAAGAGGATATAGAAAATGGCAAGGTGTTTACCTATTGGATACCTGATGAGCAAATACAAAATCTGATTCCAATCTCAATGATTGTTCCAGAAGGAAAGAAATCTTGGCTTGATTTATTCAATGAGCAGATGAAACTTCTTAATGAAGAACAATGGGGATTAACAGATTACTATCCTTTAGATGCACAATTTACTTTAGATGAGAAAAATAATGTACTTGATGTGGATGTTCCAGCTGATCATCAATATGGCCAGGGATCAGCAAATGAAACGTTGTTTTTAAATCTATTAAAAAGGGATATTGCCTCCAACAGTAATTTAAAGACAATCAAATTATTTACAAACGGTCAGCCTGGAATTGAATTTGGCAATAGCGGTTTAGTAAAAGAACTTACCATTGAACCTGAAAAAAATCTTGCCTATTTCTTTTATTTTGCAAATAATAGTAAATCTCCTTATTTAGTCCCTGCGAGTGACCAGTTTACAGATATAAAGGCTGCTCTTCAAGCAATGAAGAAGGACCAGGATGAGCAAGGGCTAAAAAAATCAATGCTGCTGGATATTAAAGAGAATGATATCGCGATAAAAAATAAAACGTTATTTGTATCGGTTAATAACGAGGTAAAGCCAAGGATTAATCAACTTACACTTTATTCCTTTGAAGCATTACTGTTAACTGCAAAAGAATTTGGCATAGAAAAGGTAGTTGTTAATGAGTCACCTGTTGATAACATTGGCCCATTTGATCTTTCTAAAGAAAACAAGGTACCAATTGCTCCTAATTTGCGTATGATAGGAGAGTGATTTCAATCAACCATTAAATTTGGTTGATTTCTTTTTGACCATTTTGCTGGTTAATTTTTGTATAAAATGTAGGCTATCTCCAAAATATAACAGATATGTTAGTACACTTTTCACGAATTGTTCTAAATAATTGCTGCAAAACATATCGTGAGGAGTAGAAGTTATGATATTAAGGAGGATAACGGAAAGAATGCGTGACTACATAAGGAGATTTTTAATTGCCATCATTATGGCACTTTGTGTAAGCTTATTATTTTTGGGTGGCAAGCATTCAGAGGCTGCTAGTCTGACTGAAACAAAAGCTTCTGAAAATATGATATGGCCTTCCGACGGTATCATTTCAGATAGCTATGGAACAAGAGAGGGTAAACATAAAGGGATTGATATTGCCGGGAAAATGAATACTCCGATACTTGCAGTTGCAGATGGGATGGTGGAGAAATCCTATCTCTCCGATACATATGGAAATGTTGTCTTTATTAAACATCCAAATAAGTATGTCACAGTATATGCCCATCTAAATTCACGTTCTGTTTCTAAGGGACAGAGCGTGAAGCAAGGGCAAATCATTGGAAGTATGGGTAAAACTGGACAAGCTACCGGTACACATCTTCATTTTGAGATTCACCGATTGGAATGGAGGTATGATAAGAAATTTGCCATTAATCCAGAAAAGCTATTAGGAAACGCCGAGGTCGGAGGAGTTGTCCGCGCAGGAGCTGCTCGTAATGGTGTAATGGTTGTAAGTGCACCAGTTAAGACAGGGACAGATAAAAAGATAGTATCAAATACGAAAACTGATATACATTATACTGTTCGCCGAGGCGATACATTGTCATCAATTGCAACAGAGAAAAATATAACGGTAGCGAAATTAAAAGAATTGAATGAGCTAACATCAGATCTTATTGTTCCAGATCAAGTGTTAACGATTAAATAAGAGCTAATTTGTACAAGCAATCACAACATCGTAAATTTGTCAATAATAAGAATTTCAATCTCGATGCTTAACAAATATTACTTTTTTCAGTATAATATACATATAATTTAATATGATCTATCTTCGGGGCAGGGTGAAATTCCCGATCGGCGGTATTTGAGTTAATCTCTTGAGCCCGCGAGCCTTTTGGCAGGATTTGGTGCGATTCCAAAGCCGACAGTATAGTCTGGATGGGAGAAGATGGAGGTTCTATAGGCGTTCAAAAAACAATGATTTGGACGTTTATTAAAGCGTGCCTTTTTCTCCCTCAAGTGATTTCTTGAGGGAGTTTTTATTTTAGGTGCCTGCTTTTTGTGAACCTCTCTTCCTAGGTAATGATGGATCAAAAAAGGAGAGAGGAAAATGAGAGGTATGAAATTCACAAAGGTTAGAGCGATGGTATCGATTGCGATGTTAAGCAGTATTGCATATTTATTAATGCTACTTAATTTTCCGCTGCCGTTTTTCCCTAATTTTTTGTTTGTTGATTTCAGTGATATTCCTGCACTGATGGCCACACTAATTTTTGGCCCTGGTGCTGGCATAATAGTTGAATTATTAAAAAATGTCTTGGATTATTTTGCTAAAGGGAGCCCGACTGGAATTCCCGTTGGTCATATAGCTAATTTCTTAGCCGGTATTGTATTTATTTTACCTACCTATTTCGTTTACATTCGACTTAAGTCTAAAAAAGGGATGACAATAGGATTAGTTGCCGGAACGATCGTGATGGCAACTGTCATGAGCATCCTTAATTATTTGTTTATTTTACCAGCCTATACCGCATTGTTGCATATGCCGGATATGCGTAATTTAGTCATACCGTTTATTTTACCATTTAACATTTTAAAAGGAATTTTAATGTCTATTCTGTTCATGTTGCTGTTTATTCGAATGCAGGCATGGATTCAAAGGTTTACAACTGTGAGAAACGCTTCATAAGCAAAAAGCAGCCCGCTGTGGCTGCTTTTTGCTTATGAAAACAAAAACCCCGTCAAATATGACGGGGATAATTACATAATTATCTTAAAATAATCTTATTCAAATTTCGTTGGGTTACCATCAAATGGTTCATCGGCAACTTTGATGGAGTCAGTAGGGCAGCCTTCAAATGCATCCATCATGTCATCAATTAAAACATCAGGAATTTCAACAATCCCTTCATTATCATCAAGGGTTACAAAAGCAATCCCTTCATCATCATAATCATAAATATCTGGTGCGGCCGCACCACACGCACCACAGGCAATGCATGTTTCCTTATCAACAATAGTATATTTTGCCATGAAAAAAACCTCCCAGAGTTAATTCATAAAAGTATTCAGAATTATTTACCAACTAAAAAGGTTTGGTAAACGCTTTTCCACTACTATTGTAAAACTGTCTCATGAACTTTTCAATAGTAAAATACCGTTTAACCGCCTGTTTATTTATTTTCAAAATCTCCAACAAGTTTTTTGTTTCATGTTAAAATAGATGGAGGTTTGAGCCGAAAGATGTCGAATCAACTAAGAGGTGTGATTTGAATGGACCAATTTAAAAAAATTATTCTTGTCTGTTTAAAAAGGATTAATCAAGAAAGAACTGTATATTCTGTTTTCCACCTCCTTAATGGTAAGAAATCATCTCAGACTATTCAGGATGCCCATTTATTTTCCTTGAAAAAATACTTTGGTATTCTAGAATCATTACCTAGAGAATCGTTTGACATTATTATTCGCCAGCTTATTGAAGAAGGCTTAATCTATAGTTGTCGGGAGCAGTATTATTTCCCAACAGAGTTAGGGGAAGCTGCCCTCCAGCAGCCAAACACACTCGATGAATTAAACGGTTGGAAATATCAGCGAGTAACATTCCTATTTTGGGAGAGGCTATCTCTTCTTATTCAGGTGGCCTCAAACCTTGTGTATAACGAAACAAATTATCTCCCCATTCAGAAGAATCAAGATGTTCACCGCTGGATTAAGATATTACTAAAGACGTCTCTAGTCACAAAAACGGAGATTGGCACGATATTGTATCAGGAATTAATGGCTTGTTTTGATGAGAAACAAGAAATCGACCCGTCTCCTCTCGTTTTTAGATTAACAGGCTATCAACAAATTGGCTTAACTACAATGCAGACAGCAAAAAAATTGATGCTGGATAGAATTGATTACGAGCTTTACTTTACCAATATTATTCATTATATATTGCGGAAGATCTGTGAGAATAGCGGGAGATTTCCCTTGCTCTCATTTGCTCTAGAAGGGCTAATGGCGCAATCCGAATTAACACAATCCTCCAGTACAACAAAAAATTTATTACACCATGGATATAGTCCTGAGACAATTGCTACAATGCGGAACTTAAAATTAAGTACAATCCACGATCATTTAGTTGAGATTGCCTTACATCATGATGATTTTTCAATCGATTCATATGTTGATCAATCGTTACAACAAGAAATAATTCAAATAGCCAAATCTATGTCTTCCAGACAGTTAAAAGTGATAAAGGAAAAGGTAGCACAAGCTAGTTATTTTCAAATCAGGTTAGTTTTGGCGAAGTTTGGTGGTTTGTTATGAGTTTAGAGGCTCTGTTATTCAAATATTTCGGATACGTATCGTTTAAACCTGGTCAGAAGGAAGTAATCTCTGCTCTTCTTAATAATGAGCATACTATGGCAATGCTGCCAACAGGGACAGGTAAATCATTATGTTACCAACTTAGCGGTTATTTAATGAGGGGTAGCGTATTAATCGTTTCTCCTCTGCTGTCTCTTATGCAAGATCAGGTTGAACAGATGAAGCGGTTTGGTGAAAAACGGGTAGTAGCTCTTAATTCATTTTTAAGCAAAGAGGAAAAAAAACATGCCCTTGCACACATAGAAAAATATAAATTCATTTTTTGCTCACCAGAAATGCTTCAGGTTCCCTATATTATGAATAAACTGCAAAGCTTAGATATTTCCTTGTTTGTTGTTGATGAAGCCCATTGTATTTCTCAATGGGGATATGATTTTCGACCTGATTATATGAAATTGGGTGAGATTCGCCAAGTGCTTGGGTTTCCGCTTACACTCGCACTCACTGCGACAGCAACAACCAAAGTGCGGTACGACATCATTCACTCTCTTGGTTTAGTGAGAGTGACAAAGGTCGAAGCAACTGTTAATCGACCAAATATTGGATTTTATGTAGAGAAACTAGCTGATTATCATTACAAAGAACAGCGTGTTATTGAACTTGTCAGTAAACTAGAAAAACCAGGGATTATCTATTTTTCAAGTAAAAAAGCTGCTGAACATATGGCGAATCTCCTGGTGGAAGCACAAATCTGTCAAGCCAGCGCTTATCACGGTGGCTTAGAGCAAGATACAAGAATATTAATTCAACAGCAATTTATTCATAATCAGTTGGATGTCATCTGTGCTACCAGTGCGTTTGGTATGGGGGTTAACAAAGAAAACGTTCGTTTTGTCATACACTACCATATGCCAATGCAAATGGAATCATATTTACAGGAGATAGGCAGAGCCGGACGGGATGGCTTGCAGAGTATTGCCATTTTGCTTTATGCGCCCGGTGATGAGCAAATCCCATTGCAGCTAGCTGAAAGTGAACTCCCTTCCGAACAGCAAATTGATTGGCTGTTTCAGATGTTAGAAAGTCAGCAAATCTTAAAGGAAGAGGGGACTGCTTTTCTAAACGAGTGGAAGGAACAGGGGGGCTTTTCCGATATACAGTGGCGTATTATTACTGATTTTATCCAGCGGCTAGTGAATGATAACGTCCAGTTATCGACAATTATTGAGATGGTAAAGGAGTTTACAAAGAAGCGACTGTCGTCTAAAAGAAGAAGCACTCTTTTGATGAAACAGTGGGTCGAATTAAATACTTGCAGACGAAGATTTATTCTTGATTATTTTGAAGATATGTCAGAGGTCCGACAACATTCATGCTGTGATAATTGTGGTCTTCAAATAGAAGAATATTACCCATCTTTGAATCAAACTAACGGTGAAATAGAAGGAAACGCAAATATTTCTTGGAAAGAATATTTACGTAAACTATTAATTAATGGTGGGTTGAACACATGAAAAATAAATATAATGAATTAATTGCAAGTTTAACTAATAGAGAATTAATCGTTCATCTGTATTTAACCCAATTTCTCCTACTGATTATTTCTGTTATCCTTGGCTGGTTGTTATTTAGAGATTTTTCCTATTTTGATTATTTTCAAATCAGCGATAAAAATGTGTTGCTCATCGGTGTTCCTGCAGGGCTAGTCATCGTCTTCCTTGATGTGATACTTATGAACTACCTGCCTAGTTCTTTCTATGATGATGGTGGTCTGAATGAACGGATTTTTAAACATCGCTCCATTTTTCATATCATCATCATTGCAGCTGTTGTCGCATTTTGTGAGGAATTATTATTTCGCGGTATTATTCAAGCAAAGCTAGGGCTGTTTTGGGCTAGCATCATCTTTGCAATGGTGCATTATCGTTATTTATTTAATTGGTATTTATTTTTAAATATTGTTACATTAAGCTTTGTTATTGGTCTACTTTTCCACTGGACGGGTAATTTTGCCGTTACGTTTATGATGCACTTTTTGATAGATTTTTTACTTGGAATTTATATGAAGTTTAGATATTCTTCATTAGTTGATAACGAACCAGATGAATAGGAGGATTTCGTTATGAACAAAGAAACACCGTATCGCGAACAAGCAGAAAAACTTAAACAACCCATCTTAATAACTGAGGAAACTACCGGAGAATATGAGTTTTTGCCATCACGAAGAAAGCTTCATGGCCGCAAGAGAAGAAAAACGAAAAGCAAATGGCAGTTTCAATACCCACTCATTCGAATATTAGTCTTGTCCTTTGTGTTACTTCCTGTGGTCATTTTTGGTTTAGTTAATCATTTAGGGAATACAAAAAATAAAATTTTGTCCAGCACCGAAAATACAATTGGTTATGAAACAGTACAATTAGAACAGACAAAGGATGAGAGCGATAATAAGTTGATTGAAGCAGATCAACCTGAAGCGGCTGAAGATGCCCAGCAGCCTATTGAAAAAAAGAAGGAACCAAAAGCCGGAAATGGGAAAGCTGAAAGTACTTCAGAATTACCGTCTCAAGCTCTAGGTTCTCAACAGCGTTCTACAACTCAAGCTGAAGATAAATCTCCAACATCCCGAGAGACAGAAGAACAGAAGATCATTTATCATAAGGTTCAGTCACAAGATACCCTATACAAAATTGCGATGACATATTATCATACGCCGGATGGAATGGAGATAATCAAAGAAGCTAATCATTTAACAAACGACCAAGTAAATATTGGACAGATTTTAAGAATCCCAGCCAATAACAGCCGATAGAATTTTATCGGTTTTTTTTATAAAATAAAGCATTTTCAAGCGGACAAGTTCATATCTTTATAGTGAGATTGGAGGGATATGAATGGATGGCCCAATCCGTTTATTAGAAAATACCGACCCGGCAACAAAGCAAATGTTAGAAAATTTAAGAAAGCGTAAGGAAAAATATGATAGTGCCGAAAAACGGCATTATTATTCAATATATGGAACACTCATTATAGCTTTTATTTTCTTTAGCTATTTCTACTTAGCCATTGCCAAAGACTATTCCTACTCTTTTTTGGCGATGTTCTCGGCTACGCTTAATGATATAATTGCCGTTAGCTTATTTTCATTGTCACTTATAAGCTACGGGGCGATGAATCTGTTAAGACAGCAAAAAGAAAAGAAAGAAAAGGAGTACCAAGAGTTAAGATGTGAAATCGTTGATCGTAGTAAGGACTTATGGAAAAGAGAAGAGGAATGGAAAAATCGGCATCTTATTTTTGAAGTAATGAAACAACAATATGATATTAATCTTTACCATGAAAAAAAATAGCTTTTTTCTAGTTGTTTAGAAAATTTTCTTTTTCCCTTGTTCTTCCTTTAATATTTCCACTGCTTCACGGAATCGTTGGGAATGAATGATTTCTCTTTCACGTAGAAATCGCAACCCATCATTTAAATCGGGGTCATCACTCATATTAATGATCCATTGGTACGTGGCCCGAGCCTTTTCTTCGGCTGCGATATCCTCATAGAGATCTGCAATCGGGTCTCCCTTTGCTTGGATATATGAGGCCGTCCAAGGAACACCAGCAGCATTATGATAAAAAAGTGCTTTGTCATGGTCTGCATAATGATCACCTAGCCCGGCCGCTTTCATTTGTTCAGGAGTAGCATCCTTTGTTAGTTTATAGACCATAGTAGCAATCATTTCAAGGTGGGCGAATTCCTCAGTACCTATATCTGTTAATAACCCAATTACTTTATCAGGAATGGTATAGCGTTGGTTTAAGTACCGTAAAGCAGCTGCAAGTTCTCCATCAGCACCGCCATATTGTTCAATTAAAAATTTGGCCAGCATTGGATTACATGTACTAACGCGAACAGGATATTGCAGCTTCTTTTCATAAATCCACATATTAAAATTCCCTCCTTTTGTTCAATACACTGAAGGTATCAAGGTTCTTACACTTCTATACTTGCCAGGGCCATGGGGTGTCATCCCAATTCCAAGGATGGTTAGAATAACTATTGCCAAACTGTTGTAATGGACCAAACTGACTTTCAAATTGTTTTTTAATTCGCTTTCGTTCTTTAACATAATGATTAAATTGGTTGATTGCCTCTAAATCATCATTATGAGTATCTAAATAAAGCGTTAATTCTACCAATACAAAATCAACGGCTTGAAGCTGCTCCATCAATTGATAATATTCTGCGGGTACTTGTTTCATGAAGGATCCCCCCCACCCTTTTCATACGGACTATACCACGGATCATAAAACGCCTTCCATAACGTACCAGTTCTGAGCGCTTCCATTGGTGAAAATTGAGGTAAATTTGGTGGTTGAAAACCCATATATAAATGTGGTGGAGTAGAATATGTTTTTTCTAGCATGGGTTTACACGGGTCAAATGGACTTACATAAGGATGATAGCTCTTAAGATGAGTGTGCATTAATTTATACCCTCCCTATAATGATTCAGCATCATTTAAAGCTTATGAACTTTTTTTCTAAAGATGACATAAATCATTTTGCTATTAAAGGTTTTTTTAAGGTGATGTCGAAGTATAATATAAGGAGAGATTAACTTTTAGAGGTGATGGGCTATGTTTGTAAAACATATGATGATCCCGAAACACGAAAGCATAACGGCGCAAGCAGATGAAACCCTTAAAGCAGTATTAGAAAAAATGGAGCACCATCGAATTGATGGGATGCCTATTTTAGACGGAGAACAGTATTTAGGTGTTGTCACCAGATACCGTATTTATGAGGGTTTTTTCCATTCAAACCAATCAAAGAATGAATTTTTGACAACAACTGTTGCTAGAACAATTGCTGCCCATCAAGAAAAGTTCTTAGTAGGGGATGAATTGTTCGAGAAAACAATGCTTGATTTAAAGGATTTCCCGTTGATGGCTGTTGTCGATGAAAACCGTAAATTTCAAGGAATAGTGACCCGTGCGGATGTGTTAAGTTTTTTTGAGAGTGCATTTGGGGTTCATCGTCCAGGTGTACGAATTGCATTCACTTCGGTAGAAACCGAGGGAAGAATCGCCCGTCTTTCTGAAATTGCTCATCAGTTTCATGAACACATCATTTCACTCGTTACCTTCGACGAAACCGATAAACTGGTTCGAAGGATTGTCATGAAGATAGAAAAGAATGATAATATTGATAAATTTGTTAAAAAGTTGGAAGATCATGGTTTTCGAATACTAAGCATTCAAGAAGTTTAGACTATACTTGACTTGTTCCCCTCTCATCATATTGGGAGGGGTTTTGATTTTTTCATTCTATAGGAATGGAGGTATTAACATACATGGGGGTAGTTTTTACTATTATAATTTTGTCCGTTGGATGTGTCCTCTTGATAACGATGGTGTATGAGGCGTTTCAAAATAATCTTGTGCAGCATGAATTCTCCTTTTCTGACTTACCTGATTCATTTCATGGTACGGTACTTTTTTTTATATCTGATATCCATAGACGGACGATCTCTGACGAAATTACTCAAAGGGTGAAAGGTAAAGCAAATCTGGTAATCATTGGCGGAGATTTAGCTGAAAGAGGGGTTTCCTTCAAGAAAATCGAAAAAAATTTACAGAAATTAGCACAAATTGCTCCAGTTTACTTTGTATGGGGTAACAATGATTACGAAGTTAATGTTGTGAACCTGGAAAAGTTGATGGAGCGATTGGGAATAACCATATTAAAAAATTCAGCAGTAACGTTCACATCAAAGAACGGAGAAAAATGGAGCCTGCTTGGTGTAGATGAGATGGGACAGGAGCGAGATAGGCTTGATTTGGCATTAGAGAATGCTAGTGCCAGTTTTAAAATCTTAGTCAGTCATTATCCTAATATTACCGATAAGTTTTTCCCTGAACATGGAATTCGCTTAGTTTTAAGTGGTCATACCCACGGAGGGCAAATCCATATTTTGGGTTATAGTCCACACAAGAGAGGCGGAGTGAAGAAATTAGCAAATACGACTTTATTGGTCAGCAATGGTTACGGAACAACAGCAATTCCCCTAAGACGTGGTGCTCCAGCTCAATGTCACCTGATCGAACTCTATCATAAGTCATTACCTGATAAATAAGACAATTCACCATCGACCCCCTATAGCCATACACTACAACAAGAGTAGTCACAAGCAGGGGGCTTAAACATGCGCTTAGAACGCCTAACAGCAAATAAGATTAAAATATTTTTAACCTCCGATGATTTGATGGACCGGGGGCTTACCAAAGAGGATATTTGGAAAGATTCAAGCAAGTGGAACCAGCTGTTTCATGACATGCTGGAAGAAGCTAGTCTAGAATTCAATGTGGATATTAAGGGTTCTGTAGCGGTAGAAGTTTTCTCCCTTCAGGCTCAAGGTATGATCATGATAATAACTGTCGAAGAATCCATAGAAGATGATGATATTATCCATGATGGATTTATTGAAATGCAGGTTCGAGTTGGTGGCTATCAAAAACTCTTATTTGAATTTAGTGAATTCGATGATCTTTTAGGTGCAGTTAAAAGACTGTCTCTTACTGGTCTTTTAGGCGGGAGTATATTTCATTTTCGTGATTGCTATTATTTGTTAATGGATCAAATCGATAATGACAGAATTGAAGGGGCAGCATGTATCATGTCGGAATTCGGTCATGCCTCTATTATCAGCCCGTATGTTTTAAGGGAATATGGAAAAATGATTATTAAAAATACCGCGATAGAAACCTTACAATATTACTTTTCGTGAAACTTTCCTTGATAATGAACAAAAAGAGGGGGTTCCCCTCTTGGTTGTTCTACGAATCATTATAGTTCAGTTGTTGCAACGTGGAATCGTTTACATATTAGGAATATTAAAACATGGATAGAGGGATTTTTAATCTTGCATAAATTCATTAAAGGTGTATACTTGTGACTGAAAGCGGACAACATTCGTAAAAGTGATTCTTAGGAGGTTTACAAATGGTAGCCGAAAAAGGTACTGAAAAGACTAATCAAGAGGAGCAGCACGATGTGTTAAAATCAACACAAACAGTTATTCATAAGGCTCTTGAAAAGTTAGGTTATCCTGAAGAAGTTTACGAGCTCTTAAAAGAGCCATTACGTATGATGACAGTAAAAATTCCAGTAAGAATGGACGATGGTTCCATAAAAATATTTACCGGTTACAGAGCACAGCATAATGATGCAGTTGGCCCCACTAAGGGAGGAATTCGCTTTCACCCTAATGTAACAGAAACAGAAGTGAAAGCCTTATCAATTTGGATGAGTTTAAAATGCGGTATTGTTGATCTTCCATATGGTGGCGGTAAAGGTGGAATTATTTGCGATCCACGTGATATGTCATTTAGGGAATTGGAAAGATTGAGTCGGGGATATGTCCGTGCTATCAGTCAAATTGTGGGGCCAACAAAAGATATTCCGGCACCTGATGTGTTCACTAACTCACAAATCATGGCTTGGATGATGGATGAATACAGTCGAATTGACGAATTCAATTCTCCAGGATTTATTACAGGAAAGCCATTAGTTCTTGGCGGTTCACATGGTCGAGAGTCTGCTACAGCAAAAGGCGTTACGATATGTATCGGCGAAGCCGCTAAAAAGCGCGGTATTGAAATCGAAGGTGCAAGAGTAGTTATTCAAGGATTTGGTAATGCCGGCAGTTACTTAGCGAAATTTATGCATGATGCAGGTGCAAAGGTAGTTGGTATTTCTGATGCTTATGGTGCGCTGTATGACCCAAATGGACTCGATATAGATTACCTGCTTGATAGAAGAGATAGCTTTGGGACGGTAACAAAATTATTTGATAATACCATTACAAATAAAGAATTGCTCGAACTTGAATGTGATATACTTGTACCGGCTGCTATTGAAAATCAAATAACGGAAGAAAATGCCCACAATATTCGTGCAAGTATCGTGGTTGAGGCGGCAAATGGTCCGACAACTTTAGAAGCAACTCAAATTCTAACGGAGCGTGGTATCCTTTTAGTACCTGACGTCTTGGCATCGGCTGGGGGCGTAACCGTTTCTTATTTCGAATGGGTACAAAACAATCAAGGTTATTATTGGACTGAAGAAGAAGTTGAAGAAAAACTGGAAAAAATTCTAGTTAAAGCCTTTAGTAATATTTATGACACCGCACAAACACGGCGTGTTGATATGCGTCTCGCTGCATATATGGTTGGTGTAAGGAAAATGGCAGAAGCCAGCCGCTTTAGAGGTTGGATTTAAGATTGAAATAGTCGAAGAAAACTCCTATCATTATCTGGTAGGAGTTTTTTAAATAAGGAGTGTATGTTAATGCACAATGAAGATATTATCATTATTGGTGCCGGTCCTTGTGGTCTCGCATCCGGCATTGCATTACAGGATATTGGGAAGGAACCACTAATAATCGAAAAAGGTAATGTGGTGAACTCAATTTATCATTATCCAACGCATCAAACATTTTTTAGTACTAGTGAAAAACTAGAGATAGGTGATTTCCCTTTTGTTTCGGATAGTTATAAACCAAGAAGAAATCAAGCATTGGTATATTATCGTGAAGTGGCGAAACGAAGAAATTTAAGAATAAATGCCTATGAGAAAGTTACAAAGGTCGAGAAAGATAATGATGGTTTTTTTGTCACTACTGCAAAAAGTACTTATCATTCCCGTTATATCATAATCGCTACCGGTTATTATGATCATCCCAATTATATGGATATACCAGGTGAAGAATTACCCAAAGTGTTTCATTATTTTAAAGAAGCACATCCGTATTTTGATAAAGATGTTTGTGTCATTGGCGGGAAGAATTCCAGTGTTGATGCGGCACTTGAACTTGTTAAGGCCGGTGCTCGCGTGACGGTACTTTATCGTGGAAAAGAATATTCTCCAAACATTAAACCTTGGATACTGCCAGAATTCGACTCTTTAGTTCAAAAAGGTATCATTCAAATGCATTTTAATGCCCATGTAAAGGAAATAACGGAGAGTAAAGTTATTTTTAAGAAGGATGGCGAGGAACACTCCATTTCAAATGATTTTGTCTTTGCAATGACCGGTTATCATCCTGATCAGGAATTTTTAAAGACGATGGGTATTTTAATTGATGCTGAAACGGGACGACCAAAGTTTAATCCTGAAACAATGGAAACAAATATCGAAGGAATTTATATTGCAGGTGTTATTGCGGCTGGAAATAATGCCAATGAGATATTTATCGAAAATGGCCGGTTCCATGGTAGTCAAATAGCGAAATCTATCATAGAGAAAGAACATAAGGGAGAAAATGAATAATGAAAAAAGTGGTTCTGTTAACAACTGGAGGTACTATTGCCAGTAAGCCAAGGAAAGAATCCGGGAAACTGGCCTCGGGAGCATTAACGGGTGAAGAACTGGCAGCTATGTGTCAACTTCCAGATAATATTGAAGTGATTGTCGAGTCAGTATTTCAAAAAGCAAGTATTCATATTACCTTTGATGATTTGCTCGTATTAAAAACAAAAATTGAGGATTATTTTAAAGATGAAACCATTGCAGGTGTTGTAGTAACCCACGGAACAGACTCAATGGAGGAGACAGCATATTTTCTTGATTTAACTATTAATGATGCTCGTCCAGTCGTGGTAACTGGTTCACAGCGCTCACCTGAAGAGTTAGGTAGTGATGTCTATATTAATTTACGACATGCAATCTATGCTGCTTGTTCTCCAGACTTACATGATACAGGGACGGTTGTAGTTTTTAATGAACGGATTTTTGCCGCCAGGTATGTAAAAAAAGAACATGCTTCTAATATTCAAGGCTTTAATGTGTTTGGTTTTGGCTATCTTGGAATCATTGATAATGATCAAGTTCATGTTTTTCAAAAACCAGTGCAACGAGAGTATTTTGCGATACAAGGGGCGATACCACAGGTAGACATCATAAAATGTTATATTGGTGCAGATGGAAAATTTATTAAGGCAGCAAGGGAAGCCGGTGTAAAGGGAATTGTTCTTGAAGGGGTTGGACGGGGACAGGTAGCTCCAAACATGATGAAGGAAATTGAACTGGCTATAGAAGCCGGGATTAAGCTGGTCATTACCACCAGCGCTGAAGAGGGGGCGGTTTATACAACCTATGATTATGAAGGTAGTGCTTTTGATCTTTATAAAAAGGGCGTAATTCTCGGCAGTGATAATGATTCGAAAAAAGCTAGAATTAAATTAGCTGTTGCTCTAGCAAGTGGTTTGTCCACGATAAAGTTCTAAAAGTAAAAAATAAATTTTTTATTTGGCCGATTAAACGAGAAATCTTTCATTTTATTCACCTCCTTTTCATGGTACGATAAAGAAAATGGATTTGTGAAGAGAGGTTCAACATGCTTGGAATATTATCCGCTGGTATTGCTCCTGGGTTAGCCTTGCTAAGTTATTTTTATCTAAAAGATGAATATGAACCTGAACCAATAGCTTTTGTGCTTCGAACTTTTCTTTACGGGGCACTTTTAGTTTTCCCTATCATGTTTGTACAGCATGTCATGGACACAGAAGGTATTATTACATCTAATTTGTTCGATGCATTTCTCAGTACGAGCTTGTTGGAGGAGTTCTTTAAGTGGTTCGTACTTTTTTATGCAGTATATCAGCACGTTGAATTTGACGAGCCGTTTGATGGGATTGTCTATGGTGTTGCCGTATCTTTGGGTTTTGCTACCATTGAAAATATTTTTTATTTGATTGCAAATGGTGTTGAACACGCTATGACACGTGCCTTATTACCGGTTTCAAGTCATGCCCTTTTTGGTGTTATTATGGGATTTTACTTAGGAAAAGCAAAGTTTACAGGAGGCTCTAAAGCAAAATGGATACTTCTGTCGCTTTCTTTACCTTTTGTTCTTCACGGCTCATATGATTTTATTCTGTTATCATTAGAGCACTGGATTTATATCATCTGCCCATTCATGATTTTCCTATGGTGGTTCGGCCTAACAAAAGTTAAAAAGGCAAAGATTTTAAGTGCCAACCATTTTAAAAAACAATATTCGCTTCAAAAAACTCTTCATCCTTGATACTTGATGAAGGGTTTTTTGCTTTAGTTGGAATAAAAACACCAAAGTGACAGAAAATAGGGATACTGTAAAAAGATTTTATGGGGGTCCAATTTTTATGATAAGGAAAAGTTCTTTGATAAAAATTACAATGTTTATTACGTTGATTATTACTTCAATACCATTTATGCAAGTGGGACATGTCCAAGCCTTTTCAAATCAGGTCATCCAGCGGGGCGCAGTAGGCGAGGATGTCATCGAACTGCAATCTCGACTTAAATACATTGGATTTTATCATGGCAAGATCGATGGAGTTTTCGGTTGGGGGACATATTGGGCATTACGTAATTTTCAGTATGAATTTGGACTGCCTATTGATGGGTTAGCTGGTCAAACAACTAAGGCTAAATTAGTGAAAACGACAAAATACACGAAGAGTTCAGCGGGTACAGCAGCGAAACCGGCAACGAAGAAGGCATCAGCTGTGAACATCCCTAATGGATTTTCACAAAATGACATTCAATTAATGGCAAATGCGGTTCATGGTGAATCTAGGGGCGAACCTTATATCGGACAAGTCGCAGTGGCTGCAGTCATTTTAAATCGCGTAAATAGTCCGTCATTTCCAAATACTGTTTCCGGCGTTATCTTTGAGCCGGGAGCCTTCACTGCTGTTGCTGATGGCCAGATTTGGCTTACCCCAAATGAAACTTCAAAAAAAGCGGTAATTGACGCAATAAATGGCTGGGATCCAACGGGCGAAGCAATTTATTATTTTAATCCTGCTACGGCAACAAGCGCTTGGATTTGGTCTCGACCGCAAATCAAAAGAATCGGTAAACATATTTTTTGCAAGTAGGGGTGAAGCAAATGATTAGGATTATATTAATTAGTGTCTTAGCACTTGGAGTTATTGGTACTGGCTATTGGGGCTATCAAGAGCATCAGGAGAAAAATGCAATCCTATTAAATGCTGAGAATAACTACCAGCGAGCATTCCATGGACTAACTTATCAAATGGATTTATTACATGACAAAATAGGTACAACATTGGCGATGAATTCAAGAGATTCCTTGTCACCGTCATTAGTAGAGGTCTGGAGAATTACTTCGGAAGCACATAATCATGTTGGTCAGCTTCCGTTAACGTTATTACCGTTTAATAAGACCGAAGAATTTTTAGCGAAAATCGGAAATTTCAGCTATCGAACGGCTGTAAGAGATTTGGATAAAGAACCGTTATCAGATAAAGAATATGAGACATTGAAGGTTTTATATAAGCAGTCTGGTGATATCCAAAGCGAGCTTCGTAAAGTGCAGCATATGGTATTAAAAAACAATTTGCGTTGGATGGATGTTGAGCTGGCACTGGCTTCCGGTAAGGAAATGACAGACAATACGATTATAGACGGATTTAAGACGGTAGAAAAAACAGTAACTGGGTTTGATGAAACGGACTTGGGTCCGACTATGGCAAATTTTCAAGTAAAGGATGAAAATTTTAAAAATATTAAAGGTAAGACGATTTCTCGTGATGATGCTATAAAAATTGCTAAAAAGTATATGAAAATTAACCATGACACAAAAACGAATGTGACGAAAAACGGAAAAGGTTCAGATTATGGTTTTTATAGTATTACGATAAAAAATAAAAAAACTGGCCAAGAAGCAAGTATGGATATCACCAAAAAAGGCGGGTATCCCATTTGGTTTATCAATCATCGTGATGTTAACAAAGAAGCCATCAGTTTGCACGATGCAGCCACCAGAGCACAAGCATTTCTAAAAGACACGGGATTTAAAGATTTAGAACTATTTGAAAGTACACAATACGACCAGGTTGGCGTGTTTAATTTTGTCACAAATAATAAGGGAATTCGTATTTATCCTGAGGCTGTAAAAGTAAAAGTTGCTCTTGATAATGGTGATATCATTGGCGTTTCCGCTGAAGAATATTTAAAATCTTTTCAAACCCGTAATATAGGAAAACCAGCACTAACAATGGAACAAGCTCGAAAGAAGGTTAATCCAAAGCTAAAGGTCATGGAAGATCGGAAAGCGGTTATTGTTAACGATGTAAATAAAGAAGTACTTTGTTATGAATTTCTTGGTACATTAAAGAACGATACGTATCGGATTTTTATTAATGCTGATAATGGCAGAGAAGAAGATGTTGAAAAATTAAAAGACTCTGAATCTGTATATGAGGATATGTTATAGGGGAAAGCTTCTGCTTTTCCCTTTTATGACTGCATAGTAAGCGTAAGCATAAAAGTTTGAACTCAATCCCATAATGAAAGTATCAACTGGGAGTGAAAATTATTTGAAAAAACTTGAGAGAATTCTAATCAAACTGATTGTTGTTCAATTTATTTTTCTCGTGATTACCCAATTCTGTTTTCATCAACTTAATCTATTCCCTGAAGTAAAGGAATTAACAAAATATGAAGGGGTTAATGAAAACAGGATTACGGACATTCTTCAAACATTAAAAGGAAAGTAAAGCAGGAATGCCTGCTTTATTTTTATGAAATTACATGCAAAAAAGCCAAGCATTTCATTATCTTATGGTAAAATGAAGAGAAGACATCACAGATGATTTTGACGATTTGAGGAGGATTTATGAAAAAGAAATTATCGATTGCTATTGACGGCCCGGCTGCAGCTGGTAAAAGCACCGTAGCAAAAATTGTAGCAGAAAAATTGTCCTATCTTTATATTGATACAGGAGCAATGTATCGCGCTTTGACATATAAGTCCATTGCAAGCAAACTAAATATAGAAGATGAAGAAGCGATACTAGATTGTCTACTGTCAACAGAAATTGACTTACTTCCATCAGAAAATGGGCAATTAGTCTATTTAGACCATCAAGATGTAACCCATGAAATTCGTACATCTGAGGTAACAAATTCCGTTTCAATCGTTTCTAAACACCCTAAAGTTCGTGAAGAAATGGTGCGAAGACAGCAAAAGTTTGCAAACAACGGCGGTGTTGTAATGGATGGACGCGATATTGGGACACATGTTCTGCCAAATGCAGACGTTAAAGTATTTCTACTTGCTAGTGTAAATGAAAGGGCCTTGCGCCGTCATAAGGAAAATGTACAAAAAGGCTATCCATCTGATTTGGAAAAACTAAAGCAAGAAATCGCATTAAGAGATAAGATTGATTCAGAAAGGGAAGCTGCACCATTAAAAAAAGCCGAGGATGCAGTTGAAATCGACACCACCTCATTGTCCATTCAAGATGTAGTCGACCAAATTATGGCTCTCGTGAATGAAAGGAATGGAGAAGAGTGACCTTTTATGGATTTGCTAGGGCGGTGGTAAGCGCAATTTTTAAACCATTGTACCGTGTTCAGGTTATTGGGCTTGAGAATTTTCCAAAAGAAGAGGGCGGAATCCTGCTCTGCTCTAACCATATTCATAATTTTGACCCTATTATCGTAGGGATAACAGCACCAAGGCCGATTTATTTTATGGCAAAGGAAGAAGTATTTCGGGTTCCCTTGTTAGGTGAAATTGTCAGAAAATGTAACGCCTTCCCGGTAAAACGCGGAATGAGTGATCGTGAAGCGCTTAGAAAAGGGTTAAGCGTTTTGAAAGAAGGTCATGTATTAGGTCTTTTCCCTGAAGGTACTAGAAGTAAAACAGGGGAATTAGGAAAAGGACTGGCAGGTGCAGGCTTTTTTGCTTTAAGAACGGATGCACTGGTCGTCCCGTGCGCTGTTATTGGCCCATATAGGAGCTTTCACAAGATAAAAGTAGTTTTTGGAAAACCGATAGATATGGGGAAGGTCAGAAAAGAAAAAGCGTCTGCAGAACAAGTTACTGAATTAATTATGTCAGAAATTCATAAACTTATTAAAGAGTATCGGTAAGTTACTGCTTGACAAAATATCGTATTTGTAAGAAGTTATTAATTGAGATTCTTTTTTGAATATTCTTAGATTACCTGGACTTCTTTGCTTTCTGTCAAAGAAACGCAATTGTTAATAAACCGTTTTGCTTTGTAGTGGAAATGGATTAAGGAGGAATACATATGTCAGAAGAATTGAATCAAGTAGAAGTAAAGAATTTTGAAGTGGGTGACAAAGTTACCGGACAAGTTACAAAGGTAGAAGAAAAGCAGGTATTAGTAGATATACAAGGAAGTAAACTTGATGGAATTATCCCAATTAGTGAACTTTCAAGCTTGCATATTGAGAAAGCAGCAGATGTTGTCCAAGATGGTGAAAAGCTAGATTTAGAAGTCTTAAAAGTGGAAGAAGAGGCATTAATTCTTTCTAAAAGGAAAGTCGATGCTGAAAAGGCCTGGGAAAGTTTAGAGCAAAAATTTCAGGCAGGGGAAATTATTGAAACTGAGGTTAAAGACGTTGTAAAAGGCGGCTTGGTAGTAGACCTAGGGGTCCGCGGATTTGTACCTGCATCCTTAGTTGAAACATTTTTCGTAGATGATTTCAGCGACTATAAAGGGCGTACATTAACATTTAAGATTGTTGAACTTGATAGAGATAAAAATCGTTTAATTTTGTCACATCGTGCAGTTGTAGAGGAAGAAAAAGGAAAGCAAAAACAAAATCGTTTAGATGCCTTAGAGTCAGGCCAAGTGATTGAGGGAACTGTCCAAAGAATTACCGATTTTGGTGCCTTCGTAGACATTGGTGGTATTGATGGACTTGTTCATATTTCTCAATTATCCTATGAACATGTTGAAAAACCATCCGATGTGGTTCAAGAAGGACAAAAAGTTCAAGTAAAAGTATTAAGTGTTGATCGTGATAACGAAAGGATTTCTTTATCTATTAAAGAAACCTTACCAGGACCATGGTCAAATATTGCTGAAAAGGCCGCAAAAGGGAGTGTATTAACAGGCACTGTCAAGAGATTAGTTTCTTACGGGGCATTTGTTGAAGTTTTTCCTGGTGTAGAGGGACTTGTTCATATATCGCAGATAGCACATAAGCATATTGCAACACCTCATGAAGTATTAAAAGAAGGTCAAGAAGTGACTGTAAAAGTTTTGGATGTTAATGAAGACGAACAGCGCTTATCATTAAGTATAAAAGAACTGCTCGAGAAGGAAGCCGAGGAAAGATTTGAATACGAATTGCCTGAAGAAACGAAAGGATTCCAGCTTGGAGAAGTTATCGGTGATAAATTAAAAAATTTAAAAAAATAATGGTGATTGGAATTGTCGAGATCTGAACGGAAATGGGACCATATTCGCTTTGCACTCAAAAACCAGGAGAAAACATCTTCTGTATTTGATGAAATAAAATTCATTCATCAAAGTCTGCCAAATATTGGTATGTCCGATGTTCGATTAGATCACACGGTAGGCGAACTTTATTTAAGTTCGCCTATTTTTATCAATGCTATGACAGGTGGCGGCGGTGAAAAAACATATCGTATTAATAAGGAATTGGCACAAACAGCGAAGCAAACTGGGGTAGCAATGGCAGTTGGTTCGCAAATGGCTGCTATTAAAGATAAGAGTCAAAGATTTACTTTTGAAGTGGTTCGGAAAGAAAATCCTTCAGGAATTATTGTTGCGAACCTCGGAAGCGAAGCTACCCCTGACCAAGCAAAAGAGGCAGTAGAGATGATTGAGGCTAACGCTTTGCAAATACATTTAAACGTAATCCAAGAATTGACCATGCCAGAAGGTGATAGGGATTTTACTGGGGCTCTTCAAAGAATTGAAGCAATTGTTCGTTCTGTTAAAGTTCCGGTTATTATCAAAGAAGTTGGATTTGGCATGTCACGCGAAACCGTAAAGTTGCTGTCAAATATCGGAGCATTCGCAGTGGATGTTGGCGGCTTTGGAGGTACCAATTTTGCACAAATAGAAAATGAGCGCCGGAAAAGAGCGCTTAACTTTTTTACAGATTGGGGAATCCCTACTCCTGTTTCAATTATTGAAGCAGCATCATTAATGGATCATCAGCTAGCAATAATTGGTTCTGGTGGGTTTCGAAGTGCGATTGATATTGTGAAGGGAATGGCATTAGGCGCAGAAGCCGTTGGATTAGCGGGATATTTTTTGCAAACATTAGTTAGGAAAGGAATTGACTCTTTAATTGAGGAAATTCAAACACTTCTTCAAGAAATGACGATAATTATGACAGCGTTAGGAGCCTCTTGTATCGCTGATTTAAAACGGATACCACTGATTATTTCAGGTGAGACGTACCATTGGTTAAATGAAAGAGGAATTGACACCAAACTCTATAGTCAACGTAGTTTATTGTAAAAAGCTCTCGCCTTAGCGAGAGCTTTATCTTTTTCCATCATTCAAGCCTCTGGCTTCCTCTGGGCTGGATAATTTAGTTGCACCGGGATAATGCAATGCTTGGTCGCGATCAGATTCTACCCTTCTACTTGCTTTTAGCTTTTTTTCGTTACGGTCATTTCCCATGATTACACCTCCTCCTTTTAAGATGTTCATCGATGTAATTATTATTCAAGTTTGTATGAAAGGGAATACATCTGAGCAATAATGTGTATAGGTGGAGGTGTGCGTATTTGGAAGGCGGAATCTTTTATTGGTGTTTCTGGGCAGCTTGGGTGTATATCACTTTTATACTAGGAAGGAGAAATCCTTATCGCTTAAAATTGGCAGTCATCGTGCTTAGTGTGCTCGCTTTTTCAACCAGCCATTTTAGGATAGGGACTATACAGGTAGCTTGGAGTGGCGTATTATTATTGTTATTTTCATACTCATTCCTGGCGCAGGCAAAAGTTCGATATATTTTATACTATTCATTTTGCTCATTAATCATATCTATTGCCTATTGTTCTTTCCATCTCTTTGAAGTCTTTGACCCAGTTTGGCTGCTATTTAAAAAAGAATGGATGATTAGTATTTGTATATGTTATTTGACGATACTCCTGCAAAAAAATATTAGCCACAGGCTTGTCATAGCGGTGAGTGGAACCATTCAAGGTGACTGTTTAACAGCCTTTATTTTTAATAAACTGCACATTTCTTATGCCGTAGCTGCACTCTCCTATTTGGATATCTGCTCGCTTATTATGATGCTAATAGGATGTTGGAGCTTATTGGAAAAGGCAGGTGTTCTATTACATCATCATCTGCCTACTTTAGATAGAAATAAACATAAATCTTCATAATATGCTAATCATTACTCTTTCCATTGCGGAAGAGGATGACTATTTGTTAAAATATAAAGGTTACCCCTTCTACGCTATAGAAGGGTTTGATATATACATACTAATATTGCATGATTATTGGAGTAGAAAGGATGGCGATGTAAATGGTTAAACCTGTTATTGCCATTGTTGGTAGACCTAATGTTGGAAAATCGACAATTTTCAACCGAATCGTAGGTGAACGAATTTCTATCGTCGAAGATGTTCCGGGTGTAACCCGAGATCGTATTTATAGTTCTGGAGAATGGCTAACACATGATTTTAATATCATTGATACGGGAGGCATTGATATTGGGGATGAGCCGTTTTTAGAGCAAATCCGTCAGCAGGCAGAGGTAGCAATGGATGAGGCGGACGTCATTATCTTTCTAACAAATGGAAGAGAAGGTGTTACGGCTGCAGATGAAGAAGTCGCCAAAATTTTATATAAAACAAAAAAACCAGTCGTGCTCGGAGTAAATAAGATAGACAATCCAGAAATGCGTGACCAAATTTATGACTTCTATGCCCTTGGCTTTGGTGAACCGATACCGATATCAGGATCCCATGGACTGGGAATTGGTGATTTACTTGACGAGGTAGCAAAACACTTTCCAAAAACAGAAGAAGCAGAGTATGCTGATGATGTAATCAAATTTTCTTTAATTGGACGGCCAAATGTTGGGAAATCATCATTAGTCAATGCTATTTTAGGAGAAGAACGCGTTATTGTCAGCAATATTGCTGGAACAACCCGTGACGCAATCGATTCAACTTATAGCTATGATGGACAAAAATATGTAATTATTGATACGGCGGGAATTAGAAAAAAAGGGAAAGTGTATGAAAACACCGAAAAATACAGTGTTTTACGTGCACTTCGGGCTATTGAACGCTCAGATGTTGTTTTGGTTGTGCTAAATGCTGAAGAAGGAATTATTGAACAAGACAAAAAAATTGCCGGGTATGCCCATGAGGCTGGCAGAGCAGTAGTGATTGTTGTGAATAAATGGGATGCGGTCGAAAAAGATGAAAAGACAATGAAAGAATTTGAACAAAAAATTAGGGATCATTTCTTATTTTTGAATTATGCTCCAATTGTCTTTTTATCAGCAAAGACAAAAAAACGGATACACACATTATTGCCGATGATTAATCTGGCAAGTGAAAATCACTCGATGCGAGTTGAGACAAGTGTGTTAAATGATATTATTATGGATGCAGTGGCCATGAATCCGACACCGACTGATAAAGGAAAACGATTAAAAATCTATTACGCAACTCAAGTTTCAGTGAAACCGCCAACATTTGTAATCTTCGTTAATGAACCTGAGTTATTGCATTTTTCGTATGAACGATTTCTTGAAAACCGAATCAGAGATGCATTCGGCTTTGAAGGAACCCCGATAAAAATATTTGCTAGAGAAAGAAAATAACGCTTAAGGTAGGTGCAATTGATGGAAAATAAAAAGGAAGTTATCACTATATTGGGTGCCGGAAGCTGGGGAACTGCCCTAGCGATGGTACTGGCTGACAACGGACATGAAGTTCGTCTTTGGAGTAATAGTGAGGAGCAAGTAAAGGAAATAAATGAGCAGCGTACAAATAAAAAGTATTTGCCGCAAGTCATTATTCCTGAGTTAATTACTGCTTATGCCTCTCTTCGGGATGCCTTGGAAAATATCCATACGGTCGTGCTTGCAGTACCTACTAAGGCGATTCGTGAGGTAGCAGGGAAAATGCGTCAGGTCCTAAAAGCATCGATCCTGTTAACCCATGTTAGTAAAGGGATTGAACCCGATACGCTTATGAGAATTTCCGAAATGATTAAGGAAGAAATGCCACCTGAATTATTAGAGGATGTTGTTGTTCTATCAGGTCCAAGCCATGCAGAAGAGGTAAGTTTGCGGCATCCAACGACTGTAACTGTAACATCGGAAAATATGGCTGCTGCAGAGAAAATTCAAGATTTATTTATTAATCATAATTTCCGCGTTTATACGAATCCAGATATAATTGGCGTTGAAATTGGCGGCGCCTTAAAAAATATCATTGCTCTTGCGGCCGGTATTACCGATGGACTTGGTTATGGTGATAATGCCAAAGCCGCGTTAATGACGCGAGGTTTAACGGAAATTGCTCGTCTTGGTACCAAGATGGGGGCAAATCCATTAACCTTTGCAGGGTTAGCGGGGATTGGCGATTTAATTGTAACCTGTACTAGTGTTCATTCAAGAAACTGGCGCGCTGGTAACATGCTGGGAAAAGGAAAGCCGCTTGAAGAAGTTCTTAACAGTATGGGAATGGTTGTTGAAGGTGTTAGAACAACCAAAGCGGCCTACCAGCTTGCCCAAAAATATGATGTAAAGATGCCAATTGCCAATGCCCTTTATGATGTATTGTTTAATGGGAAAAATGCCAGGGAAGCAGCAGATGTGTTGATGTCTCGGGGAAAAACCCATGAGATGGAAGATTTGGTAAATATAATAGATGAGCATCATGATTAATACCGATAAGCGTAAATGTCCGTTTTAGCCATAAGGGATAGTTTCACCATGATTATGCTTACTTTTTCCGGGTTGAAACTCTTAATATAAACTTTTTTGGCAAAATAGGCGTTCGTCGATACGTTTTATACTGCAGATGCATACAATGCAACGAAGCAAATTGGTAGTATGACGCCTGGAGATTGGGTAATTTAGTCTCGACTAGCTGAAGTAAAGCTCTCGCCCCTCTTTACTTCAGCCTTTTTTTATGCCTTCAGTACGGTTCCTATGCTATAATAACAATCGATTAAGGGGGGATGTTGATGTCACCGGGAATGCTGAAAATGTGGATTTCGATAGCGGGAATAGGCTTGATGTTTCTCGCGATTATCACGATTTATGTAAGCAGATATAAATTAAAAGGGGTACTTCGTTTTGTTACTGCCGTCCTTGCCTATTTATTTATGATAAGTGCAGGATTCACCCTGCTGATTGTGTTCCTCACATGATTTTAAAATACGTGCATATAAAGGTGATACTATGAAATGGACAAGGCTTGGTTATCTCTGGGGATTAACGGTTATCTTGTTAACAGGATGTTTGTTCCCTAAGGAAGAGATGGTACAAAATCAAGTTCCTTATAAAGATCAAATTCAAGCAGTTCAACATGCGGTAGACGAATTTAGGAAGGACAAAGGGGGTATCCTTCCTATTAAGACAAAGGAAGCAACAACGCCGATTTATCAAAAATATCCCATCGATTTTAAAAAAATTGCCCCTCAATACATAGCGGAGCCTCCGGGAAACGCATTTGAGAGTGGCGGGATTTATCAATATGTCCTTGTAGATGTGGAGACGAAGCCTACCGTAAAATTACTAGATTTACGGGCTGCAGAGACGATTCGTGATATTAATTTACGAATAAAAGCGAATAAATTTCCACCCTATAAAAAAGAATTGGCTAAAAATGTTTATTCTCTTGATTTTAAAAAGTTAGGGTATGAACAGGCTCCATATGTGGTTAGTCCTTATACGAATAATAATTTAACCTTTGTTGTCACTGGGGATGCCCAAGTATATATTGACTATCGTCCGGATTTATATGAAAAGCTAAAAAAACTTGATCAAAATTTAAAACCAGGTAAAGATATTCGTTCCATTTTAGTAGAGGATTCAATGTTTGTTCCCGCTTATTCTCTACCATATACAGTGAATCCACAAACAAAGGAACCGGTTTTCTTAGAGGAATAGAGTCATTTTGGATTATCTTTAAGAAGATAGATTCTTTTTGGATGGTTTTTTGTCATAACCCTTTTTCTGCAAAATATATTGTAGGAGAAGGGTTTTTTTGCTGAGAATGGCGGATTTTTTTATACAAAGTTCATTTACGATAACTATAGATGGAAACCCTCCAAAAGAGAGTATGAATGTAATCGTTTATTATGAAATCGCAAGAAGGAGGTAATAAATTTCAGAAAACTGTCATAACAGGATAGGACAACGTCATAAACATATACTGTCCTAAATTACCTAAATGGATGAACTATCCCACTTTAGTCTAAGATCAGGAGGGGATCACTTGGAAAAGGTCGATATTTTTAAAGATATTGCCGAGAGAACTGGCGGTGATATTTATTTAGGAGTAGTAGGAGCTGTAAGGACTGGAAAATCAACGTTTATAAAGAAATTTATGGAGCTTGTAGTATTACCAAACATAAACAGTGAGGCAGACCGTTCGCGTGCTCAAGATGAATTACCGCAAAGCGCTGCTGGAAAAACAATTATGACAACAGAGCCCAAATTTGTACCCAACCAAGCGGCCACAGTACACGTCGATGAGGGACTGGATGTGAATATTAGGCTGGTCGATTGTGTTGGCTACACTGTACCTGGTGCAAAAGGCTACGAGGATGAAAATGGCCCAAGGATGATTAGTACGCCATGGTATGAAGAACCAATCCCGTTCCACGAGGCAGCCGAAATTGGTACAAGGAAAGTTATTCAGGAGCATTCAACAATTGGAGTTGTTGTGACAACAGACGGTACGATTGGGGAAATACCAAGAAGTAATTATATCGAGGCAGAGGAAAGAGTCATTGAGGAGTTAAAAGAGGTTGGAAAACCATTTATTATGGTGATTAACAGTGCACAGCCATATCATCCTAGTACAGAAACACTAAGGAACAATTTGGCGGAAAAATATGATATTCCGGTACTAGCAATGAGTGTGGAAAGTATGCGTGAAAGTGATTGTTTAAATGTCCTTAGAGAAGCATTATATGAATTCCCTGTCTTAGAGGTAAATGTAAATCTCCCAAGCTGGGTAATGGTGCTAAAAGAAAACCATTGGTTGCGCACAAGCTACCAAGAAGCTGTAAAAGAGACAGTTAAAGATATTAAGAGATTACGAGATGTTGATCAAGTAGTCCAGCAATTCAGTGAATATGAATTTATTGAAAAAGCTGGTTTAGCTGGTGTGGAAATGGGTTCAGGTGTTGCTGAAATTGACCTATTTGCACCAGATGAGTTATATGATGAAATTTTAAAAGAAATTGTCGGTGTTGAAATAAGAGGAAAAGACCACTTATTAGAGCTCATGCAAGACTTTGCCCATGCAAAGGCAGAATATGACCATATTGCAGATGCTTTAAAAATGGTCAAACAAACGGGCTATGGGATTGCCTCTCCAACACTGTCCGATATGAGTTTAGAGGAGCCTGAGATTATCCGCCAGGGTGCCCGATTTGGAGTAAGATTAAAAGCCGTTGCTCCTTCCATTCATATGATTAAAGTGGATGTTGAATCAGAATTTGCACCGATTATTGGCACAGAAAAACAAAGTGAGGAACTTGTGCGGTATTTGATGCAAGATTTTGAGGATGATCCATTATCAATTTGGAATTCTGATATTTTCGGACGCAGTCTAAGTTCCATTGTCCGTGAGGGAATCCAAGCTAAACTGTCATTAATGCCTGAAAATGCAAGATATAAATTAAAAGAAACACTCGAAAGAATCATAAACGAAGGCTCTGGCGGTTTGATTGCCATTATTCTCTAATTTTGGACTCCGAATGGGGTCTTTTTTTTTGAACTAAACAAAAAAGGGCTTTCTTTTAAGAAAAGATTACCATAATTTCATGAATTCTTCTTGATATGCTTAATACATTGTGATAATCTTTTAACAGAATTACGTTATAGAGCTATAAAACCTTTATTTTACAGGGTTTTTTCGGTATATCAGCCATGGGCAATCAAGAAACTTTTACTTTTAATAATAAAATGGCATGATAAGGTATAGAAATTAAAAAAAATGTTTAGAAATGTAGATAAGTACTCTCATTATTGAATTACTTTGGGAGGAGGTGAATGGCATGAACAAGACAGAACTTATTAATGCAGTAGCTGAGGCAAGTGAACTTTCTAAAAAGGACGCTACAAAAGCAGTTGACGCTGTATTTGACACAATTTTAGATGCTTTAAAAAATGGTGATAAAGTCCAACTAATTGGATTTGGTAACTTTGAAGTACGTGAGCGTGCAGCACGTAAAGGTCGTAATCCTCAAACTGGTGAGGAAATCGAAATCGGTGCTAGCAAAGTTCCTGCTTTTAAACCGGGTAAAGCGCTTAAAGATGCTGTAAAATAATTACATAAAAATAGTTTAAGCGAATGCTGGAAAAAAGGTCATGGTGAACCATGGCCTTTTTTCTTTCCGATTACCTGTGCCATATCTATTTTTTGCTTGCAGAGAAAAGATTATGCTAATATTGAGTTGTTATCCAAACAAGATATGATGCAGGGGGAATTGAAATGGTAGAGGTAAATCGTGCCCAAATAGAAGAAGCGGTACGTTTAATATTATCAGCAATAGGTGAAGATCCAAACCGTGAAGGGTTACTAGATACACCAAAACGCGTTGCTAAGATGTATGAAGAAGTTTTTAGCGGCTTAAATAAAGATCCAAAACAACATTTTGAGACAATTTTTAGTGAAGATCATGAGGAACTTGTGTTAGTGAAAGATATCCCGTTTTTTTCAATGTGTGAGCATCACCTTGTTCCTTTCTTCGGAAAAGCTCATGTAGCCTATATCCCACAAAATGGCCGTGTGACGGGCTTGAGTAAGCTAGCAAGGGCTGTTGAGGTGATTTCCCGCAGACCGCAGCTACAAGAAAGAATAACTGCGTCGATTGCTGACAGTATCATGGAAAAATTAGAGCCGCATGGAGTAATGGTTGTAGTTGAAGCAGAACATATGTGTATGACCATGCGAGGTGTTAAAAAACCAGGTTCTAAAACAGTAACGACAGCAGTAAGAGGAACACTTGCGGAAGATGCAGCTGCCAGGTCAGAAATCATTTCGTTTATTAAAAATTAATTAGTAGTTGAGGTGAGAGATTTTGGAAAAGCGACTGTTTTCAACGAATGATTATATTGTTATTAAAGCAAATGAGGATGGCGTAAATGTAATTGGTCTAACTAGGGGATCAGATACCAGATTTCACCATTCTGAAAAGCTGGATAATGGAGAAGTACTTATTGCTCAATTCACTGAACATACCTCAGCCATTAAAATTAGAGGAAATGCGAAAATCCTAACACAATTCGGTGAAATCGATAGCGAGCATAAGAAGTAAAACTATTGTATGTATGATTTTACCAAGAGTAATTTCTAATTAAATAGAAAGTGAATTATTTTGTGAATTTAGGCCCATACAAAAATCTTTTATGATATAATGATGACTGCTGTGTGCAGAGGAAAAATTAATAAATGATTGCTGGGCTTGAATTTTTCTCTCTTTATAGGTTAAACCATACATAAGGAAATACATTAGGGGAAGCAAGGGTGATGAGCGTGCAAGATATTCGACAAACATTTATCAGCATCAAGGAGAAGGTTGAAACGTATGTATTTGACCAATATCTCGTCAAATATATTGACACTCCCGTTATTGATGAAGATAAATTGCTAATCCTAATTTCAATTATGAGTTATTTAAATTTACCATATCGGAAACTTGAGAATTTAGCACTTTCCACCACTCTAATTCAAACCGCCCTTGATACCCACGAACATATTGCAAAATTAAATAATGAGAAAAGCAGGCAATTAACGGTTTTAGCAGGAGATTATTTTAGCGGTTTGTATTATAAGTTTCTTGCAGATGCAGAAGAAATTTTATTGATTGGAACACTATCTGATGGAGTAAAAGAGGTAAATGAATTTAAAATTTCAGTATACCATCATGAGTCGGATCATATCGAAAAGCTGATGCATCGAATCAAGCGTTTGGAAAGTTCGTTAATTGCAAGGCTTGCTGATTATTTCCACATGGAAGCATGGAATGAATTAATTGCCGATGTTTTGCTATTTAAACGGCTACTTCATGAAAAACAACAATACATGAATCAGGAAAACTCAATTGTTTTCAACGCCATTGCTAATACAACGAAATTTAATAATCCAACACTGCCAATTAATCAATCACAGGAACTGAGACACAAACTGCTAAAAACTTGTGATCAGTATTTAGATCGATCCAAACAAACGATCGAAACAGGAGTTAGGAAAATTCCTTTTTTAAATGAATTTCTTGAAAGCAGAATTGCTTCTTTGTTAAAACAGCACCAGATTTATGTGAATACTTTTAGGGAAGAAGGGTAAACATGCAGCAATCGAAGGAACAGAGAGTTCATCATGTGTTTGAAAAGATATCTGAAGACTATGATAAAATGAACTCTGTCATCAGCTTTCAACAGCACATTAGGTGGCGGAAAGATACAATGAAACGGATGAACGTACAGCCAGGAGCCAAAGCTCTTGATGTTTGCTGTGGTACTGGTGATTGGACGATTGCATTAGCAGAAACTGTTGGACCATTAGGCGAAGTGGTTGGACTCGACTTCAGTCAAAATATGTTAAAGGTTGGAATGGAGAAAGTTAAGCAATTAGGATTATCACAAGTGAAATTAGTACATGGTAATGCAATGGAATTACCTTTCCCTGATAATTATTTTGATTATGTTACAATTGGTTTTGGTTTAAGGAATGTACCGGACTATCTGCAAGTCTTAAAAGAAATGCACCGCGTTGTAAAACCGGGTGGAAAAGTAGTTTGTCTCGAAACCTCACAACCAACTTTAATAGGTTATCGGCAATTATTTCTTTTTTATTTTCGTTATATCATGCCGTTGTTTGGAAAAATATTTGCAAAAAGCTATGAGGAATATTCCTGGCTGCAAGAATCTGCACGTGATTTTCCTGGAATGAAAGAACTTGCACATTTATTTGAAGTAGCCGGATTAAAGGATGTAAAATACAAGCCATATAGTGGCGGGGCAGCCGCTGTCCATATTGGCTTTAAAAAATAAAATGATGTCAAAGACAGGATGAAAAGCTGGGTGAATACGAATGAAATTAAAAATGATGTATTCATTTTTAAATTCGGATATCAATACAATTGAGAAAGAGCTGGAAGATACGATTCAAGCTGAATCTCTCCTTTTGAGACAAGCTTCAATGCACACACTACAAGCTGGGGGAAAGAGAATACGTCCTGTTTTTGTTTTGCTTGCTGGAAAATTTGGTGATTATGATATTAAGGTAATGAAAAATGTGGCAGTTGCCCTTGAATTAATCCATATGGCATCGCTGGTCCATGATGATGTTATCGATGATGCTGATATTCGAAGAGGTCAGCCGACCGTAATGGCAAAGTGGGATAGTCAAACCGCAATGTATACCGGTGATTTTGTGTTTGCCTTAGCCCTTAAATTGATGGCAAATATTAAAGCACCGATTGCTCATAAGATTTTGGCTAATACCATGGTGGAAGTTACTGTTGGTGAAATCCAGCAAATTAAAGATAAATATCGTTTTGATCAAAATCTCCGAGATTATTTGCGCAGAATTAAACGCAAAACTGCACTGTTAATTGCAGCAAGCTGTCAATTAGGAGCCATCGCCGCAAATGTAGCAGAATCAGTTCATAAAAAGCTATATCTATTTGGTTACTTTGTTGGAATGTCCTTTCAAATTACCGACGACATTTTAGATTTTACTGCTACAGAACAGGAACTAGGAAAACCTGCAGGAAGCGACCTCTTGCAGGGGAATATCACGGCTCCAGCCCTCTTTGCCATGAAGGATGAGAGCATTCGCCAGAAAATAGAACAGGTACATGAACATATGGAATCCACAGAGATTAACGATATTATTTCATTAATCAAATGTTCAGGTGCGATTGAACAATCGATAGCATTAAGTGACCTTTATTTACAAAAAGCTTTGACGATACTTGAAGATTTGCCGCCAAATAAAGCCAAAAAGGCATTACGTGATATTGCTAAGTTTATTGGGAGAAGAAAATTTTAACTTTATTGCAAAAAGTTTGAAATAATGATACTATTTTCGTGGATTGTTATAAATTTGACAATCATATACATATAACGTAGGAGTGGAACATATGGAGAAAACGTTTTTAATGGTAAAACCGGATGGAGTGCAACGTAATTTAATTGGTGAAATCGTAGCACGTTTTGAAAAAAAAGGATTCCAGTTAGTCGGTGCTAAACTAATGAGCATTCCAACGGAACTTGCTGAGGAACATTATGGCGAGCATAAGGAACGCCCATTTTTCGGAGAATTAGTAGATTTTATAACTTCGGGTCCAGTTTTTGCTATGGTTTGGCAAGGTGACAATGTGATCGCGACTGCTCGCCAAATGATGGGGTCAACAAATCCGAAAGATGCAGCGCCAGGAACTATCCGCGGAGATTTTGGTTTAACAGTCGGGAAAAATGTGATTCATGGATCTGATTCAGCTGCAAGTGCTGAACGTGAGATTGGTCTTTTCTTCAAGGAATCTGAACTTGTTGACTACTCGAAATTAATGAACAAATGGCTTTATTAATTAGAATTAATGCACACCTGTATGAAAGACATACGGGTGTTTTTTTTGTAAGCGGATTAATCCTTAAGATGTTATTTTCTGAATTATTCTACTAGAGTAATTGTGATTTATGTGATATATTGATACATAATTCTTTAATGAGTTGAAGGGGGAAAGAGAATGGGAATGAGGTATTTGACAGCAGGTGAATCACACGGACCGCAATTAACCACAATTTTAGAGGGATTGCCCTCCGGTATGCCGCTCGTTGTTGAAGATATTAATCATGAACTTGCAAGAAGGCAAAAAGGATATGGCCGCGGGAGAAGGATGCAAATAGAAAAGGATACGGTTGAAATCATGTCAGGGGTAAGACATGGAAAAACTCTCGGCTCGCCGATTACTTTAGCGGTCAAGAATAATGACTGGAAACATTGGACAAAAATTATGGGTTCCGAGCCACTTGAGGAGGGACAGAAGGAGGAAATAAAACGAAAAGTAACTCGTGCACGTCCTGGACATGCCGATTTAAATGGTGCCATTAAATATGGACATCGTGATATGAGAAATGTGTTAGAACGCTCCTCGGCTCGTGAGACAACGGTAAGGGTAGCTGCCGGGGCAGTTGCAAAGAAATTATTATCGCTAGCAGGTATTGAAATAGTTGGACATGTGGTCGAAATAGCAGGAATTAAGGCCCAAGTAGACCCTACTCTCTCGCTAGCTGACATAAAAGAACGAACGGAACAGTCTCCTGTTCGTGTGGCTGATACCAATGTCGAAGAGGAAATGATGAAAGCAATCGATGAAGCGAAGAAAAATGGGGATTCAATTGGCGGGGTAGTCGAAGTAATAGCTGCAGGGATGCCAGTTGGAGTTGGCAGTTATGTTCATTATGATCGCAAGTTAGATGCAAAACTGGCAGCAGCGATAGTCAGCATCAATGCTTTTAAGGGTGTAGAAATTGGGATTGGCTTTGAGGCGGCAAGAAGGCCTGGAAGTGAAGTCCACGATGAGATTGCTTGGGACCCGCAAGAGGGTTATTATCGCAAATCAAATCGCCTTGGAGGTTTTGAAGGCGGGATGACGACTGGAATGCCAATTGTTGTTCGAGGTGTGATGAAGCCGATTCCTACTCTTTACAAGCCGTTAATGAGTGTAGATATTGAAACAAAGGAACCTTTTGCCGCAAGTGTAGAACGTTCGGATAGCTGCGCAGTACCAGCTGCAGCTGTAGTAGCTGAGCATGCCGTTGCATGGGAGCTTGCAAATGCTCTCGTTGACCAATTTTACAGTGACCGTTTTGATACTTTTATCGCTGAAATAAATCGGCAAAGGAATTTTGCGAGGGAATTCTAATGAATACCATTCAAATAAAAACTAAATCAAAAGAATATCAAGTTTTTCTTGGTGAAGGGGTAAGCCACAACATCCCATTATTTTTAACTGAACACTTCCCACAGTTAACTAAAATCATGATTATTACAGATGAATTAGTTGCCAAAATACATCTGGACAGCCTGCTTCAAAAACTAAAGAAATGGGATCCAATTGTGTTTATAACTCCTAGTGGAGAACAGGCAAAAACATTTGAGGTTTATTATCAGGCACTATCGGCTGCTCTTGAAAATCACCTTGACCGTAAATCGCTGATTTTGTCATTTGGGGGAGGGGCTGTGGGGGATTTATCCGGTTTTGTTGCAGCCACTTTTATGAGGGGCATCTCATTTATCCAAATCCCCACAACAATCTTGGCACATGATAGTGCTGTTGGCGGAAAAGTGGCAATAAATCACCCTCTTGGAAAAAATATGGTGGGTGCGTTTTATCAGCCCGAAGCTGTTTTTTATGATCTTGCATGGTTAAGCACGCTACCTCCAGAGGAAATTCGTTCCGGATTTGCAGAGGTAATCAAACACGCTCTGATTCACGATCAAGAGTTTTATGAATGGTTAATCGCTAGTATTGAAAGCCTTGATTCCATTACGGCCCAACAGCTTTCCTATTTCCTCATGAAGGGCATTGAAATCAAGAATGTGTTTGTAAGCGAGGATGAAAAAGAACATGGTGTTCGGGCCTTTCTAAACTTTGGTCATACGCTCGGGCATGCAATTGAGGCTGAAATGGGATATGGGAATTTCACTCATGGTGAAGCTGTCTTAATTGGCATGATTTTTGCATTAAAATTGAGTGAAGAAGTAGTTGGACTTTCCTTTAATCATGAAAAGTTTGTTAGTTGGATTGAAAAATTGGGCTATGTTGTGAAGCTTCCCAATCAACTATCAGCACAACGGCTAATTTCTTGGATGAAACAGGATAAAAAGTCTATTGACCAGTCAGTCCGTTTTGTATTACTTGAAGAAATCGGAGAGCCAATTTTAAAGGAGATTGATGATTCGCTCCTAATAGAAAGTTTAAACCAGTTTTAATTACAGGGGGGTAGTACATGATCAGAGGGATTAGAGGTGCGACAACGGTTAGCAGCAATACTGCTAAAGAGATACTTCAGGCAACAGAAGATCTTATTGCGACAATGATAGAGTTGAATAAAATCCAGCCTAATTCGGTTGCGTCTGTTTTTATCTCAACAACTGAGGACATTAACGCTGTTTTTCCTGCTAAGATATTAAGGAAATTTCCTGGTTGGACATATGTCCCAGTTATGTGTATGCGGGAGATTAACGTACCTGATTCATTAAGCAAGTGTATTCGTGTGATGATTCATGTCGATACTGATACGGCCCAGAATGAAATACATCATGTTTATCTAAGAGACGCTAAGGTTTTACGCCCTGATCTCGATGCGAACCTTTAAATATATTAATAGAAGAGTAAGAGTGGAGTGAGCAAACATGAGATGGAAAGAACAATTATTAACATTGATTCCTTATCAGCCTGGTAAATCAATAGAGTCTGTTAAACGGCAGTATAATCTCCAAAATATTGTTAAGCTGGCTTCAAACGAAAATCCGTTTGGATGTTCACCAGAGGTAAGTTCGCTGCTTGCAGAAATTCCTGTTAGTATGGCGATTTATCCGGATGGGTATGCTACCTTGTTAAGAGAAAAGCTGGCTACCCATCTCGGTGTTGGACAAGATGAATTAATATTTGGAAATGGCTCTGATAATTTAATCCAAATTATATCTAGGGCATTGTTGCATCCACAAGCAAGTACAGTAATGGCCAGTCCAACCTTTTCACAATATAAACACAATGCAGTCATCGAAGGAGCTAGTATAAAAGAGGTTCCGGCCATTAATGGTGAATATGATTTGGATGGGATGATCGCGGCAATTGATGAACAAACAAATGTAATCTGGGTTTGCAGTCCCAATAACCCAACGGGTACATATATTCCAGCACAACGTTTAGTTAATTTCTTGGATCAAGTTCCTGAACATATTCTAGTTGTTTTAGATGAAGCATATTCCGAGTATGTGATAGCAGACGATTACTATAACTCCATTGAACTTACTAGAAAGTATCAAAATCTAATTGTTTTAAGAACCTTTTCGAAAATATACGGCTTAGCTGCTTTAAGAGTTGGATATGGAGTGGCTAATCCTGCTATTATTAAAGCTCTTGAGCCGGCCCGTGAACCGTTTAATGTAAGTGCAATTGGTCAGTTGGCAGCAGCAACGGCTTTGGCAGATCAAAAATTTATCGAGGTTTGTAGACAAAAAAATCGCCAAGGGTTAGCACAATTCTATGATTTCTGTCATCAATATCATTTGAGCTATTATCCTTCACAGACAAACTTTATTTTAATTGACTTTAATAAAGATGGTGATCAAGTATTTCAATTTTTGTTAAAGAAAGGTTTTATTGTCCGGTCTGGTAAAGCACTAGGATATCCGACAGCTGTCAGAATTACTGTAGGTTCAACAGATCAAAATACGGGATTAATCGAGGTAATGAAACAATTTCTGGAAGGCAGCGAATAATGAGATTCACTAGACCTACAGGAAGCGGCTAGTCGCCTTTTTGGGGAGGAAGACAGATGGTAGGCCAGGTATTTGTCATTGGGTTAGGATTAATTGGCGGCTCACTGGCACTTTGTATTAAAAAGGAATATAAGGACGTCATCATAAAAGGTTTTGATATTAATAGGGAGCAGGCTAGACTTGCAAAAATGCTTGGGGTTATTGATGAAGTGGTAGAAAATATTCCGGATGGAGCACAGTATGCTGATCTAATCATCGTTTCTGCTCCTGTTAATGATTCAAAAACGATCATCCAAGCACTTGCTAATTTGCCATTAAAGCATGATGTTATTATCACCGATACTGGTAGTACAAAAAGGACGATTGTTGATACTTCAACACGCTTAAGGCAGCGAGGGATTACATTTATCGGTGGTCATCCGATGGCTGGTTCCCATAAAAGTGGTGTATCTGCCGCAAAGGAAATCTTATTTGAGAATGCTTTTTATTTACTTACTCCTGAAAAAGATATTGAACCTGAGAAGGTTGAATTATTAAAAAAATGGTTGAAGGGGACAAAAGCAAAGTTTTTAACGATTACTCCACAAAATCATGATTATTTAACAGGGATTGTCAGCCACTTTCCGCATATCATTGCTGCATCGATTGTACGGCAAACGGAAAAGTTATCAGAGACTGAAACGTTAATTCCTAGATTGGCTGCTGGCGGTTTTAGAGACATTACTCGAATTGCTTCTAGTAATCCTAAGATGTGGAAGGACATTTTACTGCATAATCGGGAGGTTTTAATTGATCTGCTTCAACAATGGCAGGAGGAAATGGAGCAGATAAAAAATATGCTCGAAAATGGCAGCGGTGAAGACATATTTCATTATTTCCAACGAGCAAAGCAATTTCGTGATGGGCTGCCGCAAAAAGAAAAAGGTGCTATCCCATCTTTTTATGATTTGTATGTAGATATTCCCGACTATCCGGGTGTTGTTTCGGAAATTACCGGTTATTTAGCGACCGAGAATATAAGTATTACAAATATACGAATTCTTGAAACACGAGAAGATATTAATGGAGTACTGGTGATTAGCTTTCAGACGGAAGACGATCGTGAGCGTGCGGAAAAGTGCATACTTTCATATACAAATTTCGGCACTTCTACCGGTATTTAAAAATGATAAAAAGGTGATGTAATGACGTCTATAACACTAAAGTCAAGTATTGCTGGATTAAACGGAGAAATTAGCGTTCCAGGAGATAAGTCGATTTCTCATCGTTCGGTGATGTTCGGTGCAATCGCGCATGGAGAAACTTCCGTCTCCAATTTTCTACCTGGTGATGATTGTTTAAGTACCATATCTTGCTTTCAAAAACTTGGTGTAAAAATAGAAGTGGAAAAGGATTCAGTTCGCATTAATGGTAGCGGATTTGAGGGTTTAAAGGAGCCAAATGAGATTTTGGATGTGGGCAATTCTGGTACCACCATCCGTCTTTTAATGGGGATTTTAGCAGGAAGGCCTTTTTACTCTTGTCTTCATGGGGATGCGTCGATTGGAAAAAGGCCAATGACTAGGGTTACAAAACCACTAAAGCAAATGGGGGCAGCCATTGATGGTAGAGAAACAGGGCAATACACGCCTATTACGATACGCGGTGGCAATTTAACGGCTATCAATTATCAACTTCCTGTTGCAAGTGCGCAGGTAAAATCTGCCTTATTATTAGCTGGCTTACAAGCTGAAGGGAAAACGACGATCATTGAGCCTC
This sequence comes from Bacillus rubiinfantis, assembly GCA_000752035.1. Taxonomy (GTDB): domain Bacteria; phylum Bacillota; class Bacilli; order Bacillales; family Cytobacillaceae; genus Neobacillus; species Neobacillus rubiinfantis. The sequence continues at coordinate 78,212 of CCFE01000021.1, forward strand.
AAGCGACAAGAGATCACACAGAAAGAATGATTCGAAAATTTGGTGGAGAAGTATCAACAGCAGGAAGAGAGATATCGGTCAAAGGTGGTCAAAAGCTTACAGCATCAGTTATTAACGTCCCAGGGGATATTTCATCAGCAGCCTTTTTTCTCGCAGCTGGTGCGATAGTTCCGAACAGTAAATTATTACTAAAAAATGTTGGCTTAAATCCAACTAGAACAGGTATCATTGAAGTACTGCAACAAATGGGAGCAAAGATTGAAATCATTAAACAGGATAGCAATTCCTTTGAACCAGTCGGTGATATTCTTGTAGAAGCATCAAAGCTAACAGGGACAGTAGTGGAAGGTGAATTAATACCGAAACTAATCGATGAAATTCCAATTATTGCTTTAATGGCAACGCAGGCTGAAGGAAAAACAGTGATTAAGGATGCTGAAGAGTTAAAGGTAAAAGAAACCAACCGGATTGATACAGTTGTACATGAGTTGTCAAAATTAGGTGCTTCTATTGAAGCAACCACGGATGGCATGGTTATTTATGGGCAAACAAAGTTAGGCGGCGGCACTGTATCGAGTCATGGTGATCATCGAATTGGAATGATGCTTTCTATTGCTGCACTTTTATGTCAAGGGGAAGTAATTCTTGAAAATCACGAAGCTATTTCCGTATCCTATCCAAATTTCTTTACACATCTACACCACTTAATTCAGTAAAAGCTGCGGTTAGGCAGCTTCTTTTTTTACCAGTAATACTGACATAGTTTCAGTTCATCCTGCATAGCTTGTTTTAAAAAGATGAAAGGGTGTCAGGATGGCGTATATTATTGAAAATGCTCATATCCTGAAAAGTAGAGAACTCGTAACAAACTCACTGCTTATTCAGGAAGATAAAGTATTAGCTACTATTACGAGTCCAAGGCAGTACCGGTTGATTAAAATGAACTTGGACCACTATATTATGACCCCGTCTTACGTTCTGTTAAGTTCAAAAATTACACCTCAGCTATCCTTTCAACAAATGAAAGAACTGCTAATACAGCAATTTTTGCTCAAAGGATGCACAACCCTGATAACCTATGTGAATGTCTCCTATGAAAGCGAATTGGTTTCCAAGGTTAATGAAATGAAAGCAACGTTGATGAGCAGTCCAATTGATTACCTAATTGGAATAAAAATACCTGTACGACTGATTACGCCATCATTGATACGTATTTGTAAAAAGGAGAGAATTCCGGCAATATTTATTGAAGTGGATCATCGCAATGAATTAAATGAAGTTCCATGGGGGTGGATTCGAGAGGCATTATTTCCTTATAATTGCCCGTTTGTTCCCATTATTTCTTCGTTGCAAAAGAAGGAAGTTAAACCACTTTTGTCGAATTGGAAACATATAATGGAAAAGCAAAAAATCCCGGCTATCTATGAAGAAATTCAAGAAAATACCCCTATTTCAATTACTGTATTAAACAAAATTGGTTTGTACCCGCAAAAATACAGTTTTATGAATGGAGCAGAATTAAGCTATAATCTTTATTTGAAGACAAGAGAAATCAAGAATGTTGATGAAGTAGACTTATTTCATTATCATAGTGATAGACTTGTCATAACAGTCCACAAGGGAAAAATAGTAAGGACATTAAACAAAGTTCAATTTAAATCAGGCTTTGGTGAACATATTATGGTACGTACTCCTGCTTTTTTTTCTTTGTAATTTGAGTAAAGAGGGAACATGTCAATGGATCGAGTCAATAAAATTATTCACTTTTTAGAAACTGGGCAACATAAAGAAGCCTTAAACGAATATAATGTTGTATTAAACAACGGCAGTCACGAGGAGAGATTCATACTCAGTGAAGAGTTGTTTCAATTGGGGTTTCTTGATGAAGCAAAGGGGCTAATCGAGAAGCTGTTAACCGCATACCCAGAAGAAGGGGAACTGCTCATTCTCTTAGCTGAAATTTTAGTAGAGTCAGGTGCAGAAGAAGAAGCTATTCTTATACTGGAAAAAATTTCACGAGACGATGCTCATTTCGGACAATCATTGCTGCTTATAGCTGATCTTTATCAAATGCAGGGTCTTTATGAAGTAGCCGAACAAAAACTGTTACAAGCAAAAAGAATGATTCCAGAGGAAGCCATAATTGATTTTGCCCTCGGGGAACTATACAGTGAGCAAGGTGAAATTGTAAAGGCAATGAAAGCATATGAGACTGTGTTAAAAGAAACGAATGAAATTGCCGGTATTTTGATTCATAGCAGAATAGCTGATTTATTAAGTGGTTCAGGTGCCTTTGAAGAGGCATTAAAATACTATGAGAAGGCATTAAATGAAAAACTGGAAATTAATACACTTTTCGGGTATGGATTAACAGCATTACAGGCTGGATATCATCGAACTGCAATTGAAAAATTTACTGAGCTTAAGGAATTGGATCCAGAATATCACTCCCTGTATTTACATCTTGCTGATGCATATGAACGGGAAGGTGAATTGGAAAACAGTCTGCAGATAGTAGAAGAAGGAATTAGACAGGACGAATTCAATAAAGAATTATTCTTTAAAGGTGGAAAAATTGCTTTACAACTTGGTTTAGAAGAAGCAGCAGAAGAGTATTTGCGAGAAGCATTGCTGCTAGACCCTGGGTATCTGGAAGCCGTTTTAACCTTAAATAAGCTCTTACTGCAACAGGAGCGATTTACAGACCTGATTGCACTCTTATCAGAACTTGACTTATTGGAAGAGGAAGAACCATATTTATTATGGGATGCAGCCGTGGCATACGCAGGAATGGAGAAATTTTCAGACGCATTAAATAAATATGAAAGTGCATATACTTACTTTAACAATAATCAAACATTCTTACTTGATTATGGATATTTTTTAATTGAGGAAGGAAAAAGCAATCAGGCTGCCGAAGTTTTTAAACAGATAGTAGAGAAAGATCCAACTAATACCGAAATTCTTGATTTAGTTGAGCGGTTAACCGACTCAGGAGAATAAAGCTGAATCTGCAGAGGAGGGAAATGACAATGGCAACCCCTGTTTCTGTCAACGAGAAGAAGGATTTTATTCGCTGGTTTTTAAATCATTATCAATTGAAAAGAAGAGAATGTGTTTGGATACTTAACTACTTGATGAGTCATGATCAGCTGATGGAAAAGGTCCATTTTGTTGAGCAAGCTCAGTATTGTCCACGGGGATTAATTATGTCAACCCATTGTGTCGATAAAGTACCTTTTCGTTTTTATAAGGAAAATGTAATGACAACTGATGCTGAGAAATCCTTCCATGATATTCGGCTCAATCGTGATGAAGATATTTATATCCAATTAAACTTTCATGCTTCTAATCAAGCCCATCAATACGCAGCAGTTTTAGAGGAAAACCCTTATGTTCCCAAACATTTACAAGTCAATGAGAAAGATGGAATGATGGCTGAACAAATGTTAAAAGAAAGCATCGAGCGATTTCAGCGTGAAAAATTGCTTCAATCTATTGATGAAGCTCTAGATAGACAAGACCGTGATGCATTCCGATTGTTAACTGAGAAATTAAACCAACTGCAAAGAGCAGAAAAATGAGGGAGTTTGCGATAAGCAGACTTCTTTTTTAAATGTAAAAGCAGATATAAAATTATAGTTTTCACCGGTAGTTAACATTAAATTTATTATTTTAATAGTAATTACCTTTTTTTATGTTCCATGTTTGGGGAATTAATGGTACTATTGGGATAATGGAGAAAAAGGATTGGTGCAAAAATAATGAAGTGGATATCTCAAGATGTTGAAACATACTTACATGCTAAGGAGTATGTCGATACGGCTGTGATTCCTTTATTTGGTGTAACAGTCGGAGACGGAATGAAAGAATCGGCCGCTGCAGCCGAATTTATTACATTATTAACAACATATCTAGAAAGACAATTTACCGGCAGAATTTTCATGTTTCCTGCATTTACATACTTTGGTGGTACTTCAGAGGATGAAAATTTAGCAAAGCTGCAAAGATGGGAGGCAAATCTTTCAGCTCATTTTAAGCATATTATTTATGTTACATCTGATTTTGGCTGGCGAGATATTGAGGACAAGCTGCATGGTACCTTACTGTGGTTACCAGCTATTCCTCTCGAACAAATGAGTGATACACAAAAAATAGCAATGATTGATAGTCAAGTAAAACAACTATTAACCGTTTTTACGCATAAATGGCGTGAAAATGTTTAAAACTCCACGCGGATGATATTGACCTTGCCAAATTATTGATATATCATTGTAATGTCCTAGTTTTATAAGTGTTTAAATGAGTCCCGTGGACTTAACTTCATGATAGAGGGGGGATAAGCATGAGTAAAGATCGCGTTTCAAGACGTCAATTCTTGAGCTACACATTAACTGGTGTAGGCGGATTCATGGCGGCAGGGATGTTAATGCCGATGGTAAGATTTGCTGTTGATCCTGTGCTAAAAGCAGAGGCAGCCGGAGAATATATTGCTACAAAACAAAAAGTTGCAGACATAACTAATGAACCGGTTCGTGTTGACTTTACCTATAAGCAAAAGGATGCTTGGTATGAGTCAGATGTAACAGAATCTGCCTGGGTTTATAAAGATGATGGGGGAAAAATTGTTGCGTTATCGCCTGTTTGTAAACATTTAGGCTGTACCGTAAACTTTGGTGGCGATAAAGAACACCCTGACCAATTCTTCTGTCCATGCCATTATGGCCGTTATACAAAGGATGGTACGAATGTAAAAGGTACACCACCGTTAGCACCACTGGATGTATATCCATTTAAAGAAAAAGATGGGTACTTGTATTTAGGAAAAGCAAAACCACGTAAGGAGGCGTAATCATTGTTAACCAAAATTTACGATTGGGTAGATGAGCGTTTAGATATTACGCCAATGTGGCGAGATATCGCGGATCATGAAGTACCTGAGCATGTTAACCCGGCGCACCATTTTTCTGCATTTGTTTATTGCTTTGGCGGGATGACATTTTTTGTTACAGTTATTCAAATACTCTCCGGTATGTTCTTGACCATGTACTATGTACCGGATATTAAAAACGCCTGGGAATCTGTTTATTATTTGCAAAATGAAGTGGCCTTTGGACAAATTGTCCGTGGTATGCATCACTGGGGAGCTAGTTTAGTTCTAGTCATGATGTTCTTACATACTTTGCGCGTGTTTTTCCAGGGTGCATACAAAAAACCTCGTGAACTCAACTGGGTTGTTGGGGTACTAATTTTCTTCGTAATGCTTGGATTAGGATTTACAGGTTATCTTTTGCCATGGGATATGAAGGCATTATTCGCAACAAAAGTTGGTTTGCAAATCGCTGAATCAACACCATTCATTGGCTCATACGCAAAAGTATTACTTGCAGGTCATGAACATATTGTAGGTGCGCAAACATTAACAAGATTCTTTGCAATCCATGTATTCTTCTTACCTGCTGTATTGTTTGGATTAATGGCAGCCCACTTTATTATGATTAGAAGACAGGGCATATCTGGGCCGCTTTGATTTGTTCGAATATTCTATGTATTGCTATCTACTAATATAGAAAAAGGAGGGGGATTGCTCAATGCATCGCGGTAAAGGTTTAAAGTTTGTGGGTGACTCACGTGTCTTAGCCCGCGAATCACGTACCCCGAAGCTTCCGAAAGATTACTCAGAATATCCAGGGAAAACAGAAGCATTCTGGCCTAACTTCCTTTTAAAAGAATGGATGATAGGAGCTGTATTTCTTGTCGGGATTCTTTGTCTAACGGTTGCACACCCGGCTCCGCTTGAAAGAATCGCGGATCCTACTGATACAAGCTACATACCGCTGCCTGACTGGTATTTCTTATTCTTGTATCAATTGCTGAAATATACTTATGCTTCAGGCCCTTATAATGTAATTGGGGCAATTGTTATTCCAGGACTAGCATTTGGCGGACTTTTGTTAGCTCCATTTATTGATCGGGGGCCAGAGCGTCGCGCCAGCAAACGTCCGTTAGCAACAGGTTTTATGTTATTGGCGTTAGCTGCAATTACCTTTTTAACTTGGCAATCTGTTGCTACTCATGACTGGGCAGCTGCAGAGCGTCAAGGGAAGATTGTAGCTAAAGTTGATATTGATAAGACTAGTGAAGGCTATCAAATTGCAAAAACGAATACTTGTATTACTTGCCATGGAGAAAATCTCCAAGGAGGTCCAGGTGCCCCAGCATTAATTGGTACTGGACTGAAACCTGATGAAATTGCAAAAATTGCAAAAGAAGGTTTTAAATCAATGCCTGCTGGAGTCTTTAAAGGTTCTGACGATGAGTTAAAGAAACTTTCCGAATTCATTTCTAAGCTTGGTGAGTGATGACTGTAGGTTTGAAAAGCTGACGACATACGTCAGCTTTTTATTAATTAATAAAAGAGAAATGGGGAATAGTTGTGCGCTGGTTTTATCCACTCTTGGCAAATCGCCCAATGCTCCTATTATTGTTATTTGTAAATGTTGCAGGCACTGTATATGGGTATTATTGGTATGGATGGCAGTTAAAGCAGACCCCTGCTATTTTTCTTCCATTTGTCCCAGATAGTCCAACAGCCAGCCTCTTTTTTGTATTTGTACTGATTGCCTTCTTATTTAAAAAAAATTGGCCACTCTTGGAAGCATTAGCGATTGTGACATTGTTTAAATATGGCATTTGGGCGGTTGTTATGAATTTCCTAGTCTTTTTTGTTCAGGGGCAACTCAATCCAATCGGATTAATGTTGATATTCTCACATTTTGCTATGGCTGTGGAAGGGATTCTTTTTGCTCCATTCTATCGATTTAAATGGTGGCACTTGCTGCTAACCGCAATTTGGACCCTACATAATGATGTTATTGATTATGTATTTAAGATGATGCCAAGCTACCATATGCTTGATCAATACATACCGCAAATCGGCTATTTTACCTTTTGGTTATCAATTCTGTCAATTGGCATCGCTTATTACACTGGTATCCGCAGAAGTAGATTTACGTTAGATATAAACTAGTAGAGTAAAATAAAAATAAAAAGAGGTCTATCCTTGTCCCCCTTTTCATACATTTTATTAGTAATAAAAGGGGGGACAAGTAGTGAAATTAAAATGGCTTTCTTTGCTAGCAATACTCTTTCTGCTCACTCCCATATCCGTACGAGCTGAGGGACAGACACCATTGGAGAAATTGGATGATATTTCCGATGAAGCACTCCAGATGGTCAAATTTCATAGATATGAAGATGCCAGAAAATTGCTGGATTATTTCTCCGACCAATTAACGAATGTTTCCGGAAAAACACAACCGTTATCGATGGATCAGGTAAGAATCATTCATACTTCACATGATGAGGCAATGGAAGCAGCTGTAAGCCCAAATATGAATCATGAGGAGCGAATTAGCAGGCTCACCAAATTTCGCCTTGTGATAGATGCGATTGTGACCAGTCATCAACCATTATGGACGGAAATGGAAAACCAGGTAATGACAGCATTTAATAGTGCCAAGATTGCTGCTGCAAAAGGTGACACTTCTAGTTTTCATTCAAACTTTAATACGTTCTTATCATTATATAACATGATTTATCCAAGTATGAAAATTGATGTTTCGGCGGAAAATATACAACGATTAGATGCACGGATTAAATTTATTGATGAGTACCGGCTCCAAGTTATTAATGATAAAGAAAGTCAACAGGAGCTGGAAAAACTTGATGCTGATTTAAGCCATCTATTCGCAAATATGGAGGATGATGAAGCAGATCCTTCATTATGGTGGGTGATTATCTCAACAGGCAGTATTATCATCATGACTTTATCTTATGTTGGCTGGCGGAAATATCAAGGAGAAAAGGAACTAAGAAAAAATCGCTCAAGAGAGCATAAAGATTGACGCGTCTAATTGGCTTCACTAAAATATTCTCAACAAGAGCTGGTTAGGAGTGTAAGACAACATGTTTTTCCTTATTTATTTTGCGTTTATCGTCTTAATACCATTATGGGCCCAAATGAAGGTAAAAAATACATTTGCTAAATTTTCCCGTGTACCGTCGGCTTCCTACCGAACCGGGGCTGAAATTGCAAGGGCAATCCTGAATGCCAATAGATTATATGATGTTGGTATTGAAGAAGGACGTGGTTTTTTAAGCGATCATTATGATCCACGGACAAAGACTGTAAGGTTGTCACCCGAAAATTATCATGGACATTCCATTGCAGCTGCAGCTGTTGCTGCCCATGAATGCGGTCACGCTATTCAGGATTCAGATGGCTACACATTCTTACGTTTTCGCTCTGCTTTAGTGCCAGTTGCCAATTTTGGCTCAAATGTTTCTTGGATATTAATTATGATTGGGATATTTGCTCAAGCAGCAAATATGTTATTACTTGGTATTATTTTTATGGCAGCAGCGGTGCTATTTCAAATTATTACCTTGCCAGTTGAATTCAATGCTTCGAGCCGTGCGATGAACCAGGTAATGTCCCTTGGATTAATAACTCATAAAGAAGAGAGAGAAGCCAAGAAAGTGTTAAATGCAGCAGCCCTGACGTATGTGGCTGCAGCAGCTGTTGCAGTATTAGAGCTGTTAAGACTAGTATTGATATTTACAGGGATGAATCGTAATAATGAGTAAATGAACAGAACAGGCAATGTTTACAGCTGGCATTGCCTGTTTTCATGTTAATACTAAAGATAGGTCATTCGTTATTGATTAAGGGGCATCTTGTTTTCGTCGAGTGTGAACCCTTCCCCATGAACATCATGCACGGCGGAAATGGTGATAAAAGCATGCGGGTCAACGGAAGTAATGATATTTTTTAATTTAAAAATTTCATTTTTGGCGACAACGCAATATAGTACTTCACGTTCATTTTTGGTATAGGATCCGTATCCTCTAAGAGCTGTAACTCCGCGGTGCATCTCCTCCATAATTTTCCGGGCAATTAATTCATTTTTATCTGATACAATCATTGCTCCTCGGGCTGCATAAGCACCTTCTTGAATAAAATCTATCACTCTGGCACCAACAAATACGGCTACAAGTGTATACATCGCTTGCTTGTAATTTAAGTAGGTAAATAATGAAAGAGTGATGACACAAGCATCAAATAAAAACATCGTCTTTCCCATATTCCAACCAATATATTTTTGCACCAGTCTGGCAATTATGTCGACTCCACCGGTTGTTCCACCGAACCGAAAAATGATTCCTAGACCGATTCCGGCAAAGACCCCAGCGAATAATGCAGCCAATGTTAAATCATGCTCAAGCGGCATTGCTATCGAATTCCGTTGAAAAATCCATAAAAAAATAGAAACACCAACTGTCCCGATGATTGTGTAATAAAATGAGTTTCTCCCTAACAGTTTCCAACCAATCAAAAACAATGGAATATTTAACAAAAGATTCGTATAAGATGGATCCCAATTGAACAAGAAATAAAGTATGAGAGTAATACCGGTAAATCCGCCTTCAGCTAATTTATTTTGCATATTAAAATGAACAAGTCCAAACGACATAATGGCGGTCCCTAATAGGATGAAACAAATATTTTTAAATTTAAGACCAAATATCATCTACCATGCCTCCTTTTGGCGAAATCCTTTTCATTAGAGCGCGTTTTAATTATAACGAATATTTTAGAGTAATTACAGTTAGGAAATTACAAGAAGGTAAAAACATTTGTAAATCAAGAGTATTTTAGCTAACATGAAAGAGAAAAAAGTGGTGCTGACATATAGTCATTTTAAAACAGCGAGGTGAAATGTATGGGGAAGGAAAAAACACTTAAAGAGCTACAAGTAGAAGTTGATACATATATTAGCCAGTTTAAGGAAGGGTATTTTAGTCCGCTGGCCATGCTTGCACGTTTGTCAGAAGAACTTGGTGAACTTGCAAGAGAGGTAAATCATTATTATGGGGAGAAACCGAAGAAATCTAGTGAAACTGAAAAGACAGTTGCAGAGGAAGTTGGCGACTTATTGTTTGTCTTGGTTTGTTTTGCTAATTCTTTGGGGATTGATTTAGAAGAGGCTCATGATTATGTCATGCATAAATTTAATACAAGAGATAAAGATCGTTGGACAAGAATTGACCAAGAATAGATGGAGTGATAAGGATGGAGAAAATCAACATAATTATTGCGGGTCCGCGGGGACGGATGGGGCGCGAAGCAGTTAATCTTGTAATGAATACCAACCATTTTGAGTTAGCAGCTGTCGTTGATCATAAGTTTGATGGGATGATGCTTAGTGATCTTGAAGGCTATCAAGCAGCAGTGAACGTCCCTATTTATACAGATATCGAAAAGTGCCTGCAAGCGGTGGAAGCTGATGTTTTAATAGATTTAACGACGCCGGAGGCTGGACCGCATCACGCCAAAACAGCATTGTTACATTCAGTTCGTCCTGTCGTTGGTACAACTGGATTTACGAAGGAACAGTTACTGGAGTTAGAGCAGCTATGCCAAGAAAAAGAATTAGGCTGTATTATTGCACCAAACTTCGCAATCGGTGCCGTGCTTATGATGAAATTTTCGCAAATGGCAGCGAAATACTTTCCAGATGTTGAAATTATCGAAATGCACCATGATGGTAAGCTCGACGCGCCTTCGGGTACAGCAGTGAAGACAGCTGAAATGATTTCTGCAGTGAGAGAACCCAAAAAACAAGGACATCCAAATGAAAAGGAAACGCTTAATGGGGCAAGAGGGGCTGACTACAATGGCATGCACATTCATTCTGTCCGCTTACCTGGGTTAATCGCTCACCAGCAGGTAATGTTTGGTGCTGACGGGCAGACGATTACGATTCGACATGACTCTTACAATCGTGCTTCGTTTATGTCAGGCGTAAAAGTGGCTGTTGAAACAGTTATGAAGCAGAACGTATTCGTATACGGGTTAGAAAATATCTTAGAGTAGGAGCAGTTGAAATGAATATTGCCTTAATAGCCCATGACCAAAAAAAGAGTGAGTTAGTACAATTTGTACAAGCCTACCAATTTATTTTTGCAAAGCATACGCTATTTGCTACAGGTACCACTGGATTAAGGATTCAAGAGGCAACTGGTTTACATGTTACTCGTTATCAATCGGGACCGTTTGGCGGTGATCAGGAAATTGGAGCGATGATTGCCAAGAACCAAATGGATGTCATCTTTTTTTTCCGCGACCCATTAACAGCACAGCCTCATGAGCCGGATGTCTCGGCACTTATAAGGCTGTGCGACGTCTATTCAGTACCGCTTGCAACCAATATGGGTACAGCCGAAATGTTGATTCGCGGTTTAGAAGAAGGGTTATTGGATTGGAGAAATATTGTCAGAGAGAAGGATACTGATAATAATGGGAAGTAGTTTTTTAGATGTACTTGCCTTTGGAGCCCATCCAGATGATGTAGAGATTGGTATGGGCGGCACTATTGCCAAACTGACCGCGGCAGGGAAACGGGTAGGTATATATGATTTAACAGATGCGGATCTATCATCTAATGGAAATGTGGAGTTACGGAGAAAAGAGGCACAGAATGCAGCAGAAATATTAGGTGTATCAGTACGTGGTTCACTGGGCCTGCCTGACCGCGGCTTATTTTTACAACCTGATTACATTACAAAAATTGTTGAGATTATTCGTATTTATAAGCCGGAGATAGTTTTTGTTCCATATCATGAAGATCGTCATCCTGATCATGGGAATTGTGCTCATCTTGTTGAAGAAGCAGTGTTTTCAGCTGGAGTAAAAAAATTTACCACTGCTGGCTGTCAAGAGCCGCACCGGGTAAAAAGAGTTTATTTTTATATGATTAATGGCTTTCATCAGCCCGACTTCACGGTTGATATTTCATTATTTATGGATTCAAAGCTTTCAGCATTACGAGCGTATAAAAGTCAATTTGTTAAAACAAACAGTAGTTTCGAGACACCGCTTGTAAATGGATATATTGAAAATGTGGAAGCAAGAGAAAGAATGTTTGGGCAACTGGTAAATGTAAGCTATGCTGAAGGCTTTAAAACAAAGGTACCACTTCTTTTGGAGCAAGACCTGTTAGGAGAAATATGATGAAAAAATTAAAAATTGGCATAACCTGCTATCCTACTGTCGGAGGATCAGGTGTTGTTGCAACTGAGCTCGGAAAAATGCTCGCGGAGAAAGGACATGAGATTCATTTCATATCTTCAAGTCTGCCATTTCGCCTGAGTAAAATTTATCATAATATTTATTACCACCAAGTGGAAGTAAATCAATATTCTGTCTTTCAATATCCACCTTATGATATCGCATTGGCCAGTAAAATAGCGGAGGTGGCCAATCGGGAGAAACTTGATGTCCTGCATGTACATTATGCTATTCCACATGCTATTTGTGCCATTTTAGCTAAACAAATGTCCGGAAGGGATTTTAAGATTGTAACAACTTTGCACGGAACCGACATAACTGTACTAGGGTATGATCCATCTTTAAGTGATGCGATAAAATTTGGAATTGAAAAGTCAGATATGGTAACAGCAGTCTCTAATGCCTTAGTAAAGCAAACGTATGAACTGATTGATCCGGATAAAGAAATTGCTACGGTTTATAACTTTGTTGATGATCGGGTCTATCGGAAAATGGAGGCAAATCATTTAAAGGCGGAATTTGGAATTGAGGCAGATGAGAAAGTTATTATCCATGTCTCAAACTTTCGTGCCGTTAAACGAGTACAGGACGTCGTTAAAACATTTGCCAACATTTCCGCAATTATGCCGGCTAAATTGTTGCTTGTCGGCGATGGACCAGAAATGTCGATTATTTGTAAGCTTGTTAGACAGCTTAGCTTAGAGGATCAGGTTATTTTTTTAGGAAAACAGGAAAATCTGGAGGAATTATATTCTATCAGTGACTTAATGTTACTTTTATCAGAAAAGGAAAGTTTCGGACTCGTGGTTTTAGAGGCAATGGCTTGCGGTGTTCCTTGTATTGGCACGAATATTGGCGGTATTCCGGAAGTCATCCGTGATGGGGAAACAGGCTATATTTGTGAAGTAGGAGATATTGCGGAAATCTCTAGCAGAGCAATTGGATTGTTGGAAGACGCGCAACTCCACAAACAATTTGCCAATAAGGCATTAGCAGACGTGAAAACAACATTCAAATCAGATGAGATTGTCAAGCAGTACGAGGAAATATATTATCGGTTAGTGAAATAAGGAGGTTGTATGAGAGAACCTTTTTTATCAGCAATTCCTATATTAAAAAAACTTGAAGACGCGGGGTACGAAGCCTACTTTGTAGGCGGATCCGTAAGAGATTATTTATTACATAAGCCTATTAACGATGTTGATATAGCTACTTCTGCACTGCCGGAAGAAGTAAAGGATATTTTTCCGAAAACAGTCGATATTGGGATTGAACACGGTACCATTCTTATTCTATTTGGAAAGAAATCATATGAAATCACTACCTTTCGGACTGAAGGGGATTATCAGGATTATCGTAGACCGAGGGAGGTGTCCTTCATTCGCAGCTTACCGGAAGATCTTAAACGGAGAGATTTTACAATGAATGCCATTGCGATGGATAAAACAGGTCAATTAATTGATCCATATAACGGACAGCAGGCAATACAAAATAAAATAATCAAAACGGTAGGAAATCCTAAAGATCGCTTCGGTGAGGATGCACTTCGAATGATGAGAGCAGTGCGCTTTGTGAGCCAGCTCTCTTTTCGTATTACCGAACAAACTTTGGCAGCCTTGAAGGAATTAGCTCCACTTCTAAATAAAATCGCTGTGGAAAGAAAAACGGCAGAATTTGAAAAGCTATTGATGGGTGAAAATTGGCGCGAAGCATTGGCAATTATGCTAGATGCAAATATTAACATGTTTTTGCCTGGCTTAAAAGATCGGAGACAACAGCTGGAGAAATTTAGTTCGTACCAATGTGAAGACTTTACAAAAATCGAAATGTGGTCTTTACTAATAAACAGTTTTCAATTGTCAGCTAAAGAAATTGAGGATTTCTTAAGAGCATGGCGGCTACCAGTAAAAGAAATAAAAGAAGTGAAATCGATTATAGCTTCTCTGAAAAAACGACTGCACGAAGAATGGACACTTTATGATATGTACAAGGCCGGGTGGGCTGTCATAGAATCAGTTGAAAAACTTTATTGTGAAATAAAAGGGATAGCTGCGATACAAAAAGTGCAACAGCTGCGCATTAAATTTGACAGTTTACCCATAAAAAATAGCAAGGAAATAGTGGTGACTGGTAACGATTTAATGGATTGGTTTTCTCGGGAGCCAGGTTCATGGCTTAAGGAAATGTTGAGCAAAATTGAACAGGCTATATTGGCTCGTCAGGTCAAAAATGACAAACAAAAGATTAAGGAGTGGCTCATGGCATGCAGTCAGAACTAAGAAAACAACTGCTAGATGCCTTTACGAACGCTGGGGAATCTTATCTGTCTGGTCAGTATTTAGCTGAACTGGTTGGTTGTTCGCGGACGGCAGTTTGGAAGCATATCGAAGAATTAAGAAATGAGGGCTTTGAATTTGAAGCAGTGCGCAAAAAAGGTTATCGAATCATAAAAACACCAATAAAGCTTACTGCTGATGAAATCTTACTCGGGTTAACAACAAAGTTTATCGGAAGAAATATTTATTATAAAGATAGTGTAGATTCAACGCAGAAGCTGGCTCATCAATTAGCTTCCAATGGTGCTGGGGAAGGTACAGTTGTCATTGCAGATGAACAAACGTCTGGTAAAGGGAGGATGAACCGAAACTGGCACTCACCAAAATATTCGGGAATTTGGATGAGTTTGATTCTTAAGCCTAACATTACACTAAATAAAGCACCGCAATTAACGCTGTTAACTGCGGTGGCAGTAGTCCAGGCAATTGAGGAAGCGACCGGGCTGATAGCTGAAATCAAATGGCCTAATGATATTTTAATAAATGGGAAAAAAGTAACCGGGATATTAACAGAATTACAAGCGGAAGCAGATCGTATTCATTCAATCATTATCGGTATAGGCATGAATGTGAATCAAAAAATAACAGATTTTCCTGAAGACCTGCATCATAAAGCTAGTTCACTTTTTATTGAAAAAGGAGAAATTGTTTCGCGTGCTGCGCTGATTCGAAATATTTTCCTTCACTTTGAAAAATTATATCTCCTATATTTAGAGCAAGGCTTCTCTCCGATTAAGCTTTTATGGGAGGGATATGCTATTAGTATTGGTAAAGTCATTAAAGCGAGAACATTGACAGAGGTCATTGAAGGCAAGGCGCTGGGGATAACTGAAGAAGGGGTATTACAAATAGAAGATGAAACTGGAAAAATTCATCATGTCTATTCCGCTGATATTGAATTATAAGGTTAATATTCTTGCAAGCAGCTAATAGTTTCTGTAAAATTTTTATTGGGCAGTATCCTCGATGTGAACTGCACCTTGTAAAAGACTTTTATAATTAAAAAAGGTTTCTGCCTAGATCCGTATGACGGACCGGGACAGAGGGATGGAACAAGTAAAGAGTATGTACAGGATCCTTCTGCCTAAAAGCGAGGGATTTTTTTATACTCTTATGAATGTTTTGTCACCTCTCCCCATAAACAGAGGAGGGAAAATGATGAAGCAAACAACAGATTTATTGAAAATGAAAGAAAAGAGTGAAAAGATTGTCATGCTAACGGCATATGATTATCCGTCAGCAAAACAAGCAGAACAAGGTGGAGTCGATGTTATTCTCGTCGGCGATTCAGTAGGGATGGTAGTATTAGGCTATGATTCAACTGTTTCAGTGACAATCGAAGACATGATTCATCATGGAAAAGCGGTAAAACGTGGTGCTAAAGATACATTTATTGTAATTGATATGCCGTTTCTTAGCTATCATCTATCAATTAGAGATACATTAATAAATGCCGGCAGACTAATTCAGGAAACAGGAGCACACGCCGTAAAACTTGAAGGCGCCGATGAAGTGGTTGATAAAATTAACGCCCTTACAAACGCAGGCATTCCAGTTTGTGCTCATTTGGGCTTAACACCGCAATCAGTAGGTGTTTTAGGTGGTTATAAGGTTCAAGGAAAGGATGCCCAAGCGGCAAAAAAATTACTTGAAGATGCGAAAAAATGTGAAGCAGCCGGAGCTTTTGCTATTGTCTTGGAATGTGTTCCAAAGCAGCTTGCTGCAAAGGTATCTGCATTGTTAACCATCCCGGTAATCGGAATTGGTGCTGGCAGCGATGTTGATGGTCAGGTTCTTGTATATCACGACATATTAGGGTATGGTGTTGATCGGGTTCCTAAATTTGTAAAACAATATCATTCTGTTAATCCATTTATGATTGAATCTATTGGAGCTTATTGTAATGATGTAAGAAATAATTGCTTTCCAGAGGAAAAACATACGTTTACGATGAAGGAAGAGGAGCTTAAAGTTCTTTATGGTGGAGAAGAATGAAAGTCATTAATTCTGTGAAGGAAATGCAGGTTGAGGCTGTTTCTCTTAAATTAAAAGGATTACGGATTGGCTTTGTTCCGACAATGGGCTATCTTCATGAAGGTCATCTAACATTGTTAAAAAGAGCTAGGCTGGAAAACGATATTGTCATCCTAAGTGTATTTGTAAACCCAATCCAGTTTGGCCCGAATGAGGACTATGCCACATATCCTCGTGATTTTTCCCGTGATCGAGCGTTAGCGGAAGCAGAAGCTGTTGATTACATGTTTTTTCCATCTGTGGAAGAAATGTATCCGCACCCATTAACTGTTAAGGCAATCGTGCTAGAACGAACAAATGTATTATGTGGAAAATCACGACCAGGACATTTTGATGGGGTTGCAACCGTAATTACGAAGTTGTTTAATATTGTGATGCCGACAAGAGCATATTTTGGGAAGAAGGATGCGCAGCAAGTGGCTGTGATTGAAGGGTTGATTGCAGATTTTAATTTCCCAGTGGAGCTTGTTAGTGTTGATATTGTTCGTGAACACGACGGCCTGGCCAAAAGTTCCCGAAATGTTCATCTTCTTCCCCAAGAAAGACAGGAAGCACCTATTCTATATAAAAGTTTACTTGCAGCGAAAAGCGCGATTGAAGCTGGGGAGAGAACTCCGGAACCGATTACCAATCTAGTAAAAGACATGATTTCACATCATTCAAGCGGGGTTATTGATTATGTCGAAATTTATTCATATCCGCAGCTGCTGCCGGTGACCCAACTAATAGGTAAGGTCATTATTGCGATTGCCGTTAAATTTACCAATGTACGGTTAATCGATAATCTTATGTTAGAAATCCAATAGGAGGAACTTTCTTTTATGTTTCGTACGATGATGAATGGAAAAATCCATCGAGCTACTGTGACCGAAGCCAATTTAAATTATGTTGGCAGCATCACGATTGATGAGGATATTTTAGAGGCTGTTGGGATGATGGCAAATGAAAAGGTACAAATTGTGAATAATAATAATGGAGCAAGGCTGGAAACCTATATCATTCCCGGAAAAAGAGGGAGCGGCGTAATTTGCTTAAATGGCGCTGCAGCAAGACTAGTCCAACCTGGGGACATTGTGATTATCATTTCCTATGTAATTCTTACGCATGAAGAGGCACAAGACCATCGTCCAAAAATCGCAATTATGGATGAACATAACCACATTAAAGAATTTATTACTACTGAACCAGCATTAACTGTGATGTAATATCCCTCGTTTTTTGAGGGCTTTTTTTATGCGCAATTTTCCCCGAACCGAATATTTTCTTTTTATTCCATTTATGATACCGTTTAAGGAGTTAATGTTTGGGGTGTAATAAATATGTCTACGAAATTTGTTGTTATTGATTTAGAAACTACCGGAAATACACCAAAAAAAGGTGATAAAATAATTCAATTTGCCGCAGTTGTTATTGAAGATGGGAAGATTACCGAACGATTTTCATCATTTCTTAATCCGCAAAAAGCAATACCGATTTTTATTGAAGAATTAACAGGCATTCATAATGAAATGGTTGTTAACGCGCCCACATTTTCTGAAATTGCCTCTAAGGTTATGGAATTATTAGAAGATGCCTACTTTGTCGCTCATAATGTACTATTTGATCTGTCATTCTTGCAAGAGGAATTAATTCAAGCAGGCTATGAAGGTTTTTATGGGCCAGTTTTGGATACTGTTGAAATGGCGCGAATTTTGTACCCTTGTGCAGATGGCTATAAGCTTTCTGATTTGGCTGAATTAGAGAATTTGCACCATGACCGGCCCCATCAGGCTGATAGTGATGCTGCGGTGACAGCTGATTTGCTGTTACTATTGCTCAATCGTCTGGCTGCACTTCCACTGATCACTCTAAATCAGCTGTTAACGTTATCAGGAGGATTAAAATGCGACCTACAGCTACTGCTTGATGAAATGCTCGAAAAGGTTGATGATCCTCCCCAAGATGATCTAGGGGACACAGAAATATTTATGAATTTTGCAATAAAAAAGTTTACTTTACCATTGATTAATAACGGTGAGAGTACAGAGTATCCCTATCCTGAAAATGAAACGGAAAAGCTTGCTCTGGTAAAAAGAGCTTTTGACTTTTTTGAGGAACGAAAAGGTCAATGGAAGATGATGGATGCTGTTTATCATGCCTTTTACCATGAGCGGCATGCATTAATTGAAGCGGGTACAGGGATTGGAAAGTCACTCAGCTACCTGATGCCGGCTGCTTATTTTGTAAAGAAAGCAAAGCAAGGTCCTATTGTTATAAGTACTTTTACTACTCAGCTTCAAGAGCAACTATTAAAACAAGAAGTTCCAAAATTAGCAAAGATGCTGCCTTTTAAGGTACACACAGTGTTGCTAAAAGGAAAAAGTCACTATATTGATTTAGAAAAATTCTATCATTCGTTAAAGGATGAAAATGATAATTATGATACCGCTCTGACTAAAATGCAGATTCTTGTCTGGTTAACAGAAACAGAAACCGGTGACCGGGATGAATTAAACCTATCTAGCGGTGGTCTCCTTTATTGGGAGAAAATTAAAAGTAGCAGGACTATACTAGCTAAAAATCAAATTTGGCAGGAGAGGGACTACTATTTAAAAGCAAAGCGTGAGGCAGAAGATGCAGATATTATTATTACCAATCATGCGCTGTTATTAACTGATATAAAAGAAAATTATGCCCTTTTACCCTCTTATAATTTTGCAATTATTGATGAGGGGCATCATTTTGAAAAAATAGCTGTGCAATTTTTCGGCGCTTCTTTGGATTATTTAGCCATTCGACTGCTAATCGGAAAACTTGGATCAGTTGATCATCCGCAACTAATAAATGGATTAGAGGTTATCCTAAATAGTATCCCAGCTCAAAGGAAAATGCTAATTTCTCAGGAAGCTCTTTATCAGCTAGCTACTGACCTTAATTATGAGATAGACATGTTTTTTCAGCTTTTAGCTGCATTTGCCAAGAAGACCATTGGATTAAGGAATCGTCATTATCGCTTGAAGATAAAATTTTCTCGATGTGAAACCAACAGAGAAACTACAGCCATTGTTCATAGTGCTGAAAGAGTCGCCTTTTTAATTAAGGATCTCTATGCTGCGATATCAGAACGATTAGCCTGGATTACAAAAGAGAAAAACCAGCTTACGGAGACCGAGAAAACAGAATTAGAAGAAATTTACCAGGTTCTAGACGAACTTGAAGAACTGCGAAATACTTTTTACAATTGTTTTCTTAAAGAGATTCATGATGTTAATTGGATTGAGATTGACACACGCTCGCCACAAAATGTTACCACTTTTATGGCACAGCCTGTTGAAGTTGCGCACCAGTTACAGGAGAAATTTTTTGCAACCAAAAAAGGAGTTATTCTCACATCTGCTTCCTTAGCAGTAAATCACTCCTTTGATTACATCATTGGACAATTGGGACTTGACCCTGTTACTACTGATCAGCAAATTATTTCCTCGCCATTTGATTATCAGAAACAGGTTCAGTTTTTTATTCCAAATGATTTACCAGAAATCAATACTGTTGCAATGGATGAATTCGTTATTACCTTATCGGAACATATTATTTCCATCGCCGAAGCTTCGAAAGGAAGGATGATGGTTCTTTTTACTTCTTATGAAATGTTAAAAAGCACGTATGATTTAATTAAGGAAAGCGGGTTTTTAAATGAATATGTGCTTTTAGCACAAGGGATATCAAGCGGCAGTGCTACAAGGTTATTACGAAATTTTAAGCGATATGATAAGGCAATTTTGTTGGGAACAAGCAGTTTTTGGGAAGGGGTAGACATTCCGGGAGAAGATTTATCATGTCTTTGTATCGTAAGGCTTCCCTTTAGTCCTCCTGATGAACCACTTACAGAAGCTAAGAGCAAATTGATCCTGGAACGAGGCGGTAATCCTTTTAATGAATATGCCCTGCCCGAGGCAGTTCTCCGCTTTAAGCAAGGTTTTGGCCGTTTAATTCGTACGAATACAGACAGAGGAGTTATTGTTGTGATGGATAAGAGGATCGTGACGACACATTATGGCAGCAGCTTTTTAAACTCAATTCCGCCTGTTACGGTGAAAAAAGGTCCAATTTCTGATTTGGTTACGATCATTCGTTCTTGGGTTTGAGATGAGCTAAATCCCAGCGTCAAGTCCAATTTTAAACCAATCGTAATGCTACAGGCTGATTAGCTCCCCCACCTAAGTTCTCCTCAATCCCCTAAAGACTTAGGGTGAGAATTTTACAGACTGTTAATGCGGGATAAATATTGGTAAATTACACATCCTAGGAATGAGCAGGAGGTGTTTTGGGTGAAAATTTTATTATTGATGCTGACTATTTATTTACCATTTTCTACATTTGTCACTGCTGCTGTCCCACCGACAACAAATGAAGTCGAGAATATTAAGTTAAATATTAAGGACCATGAAATGGCTGTCACCTTTATTGGATTAACAAATGGTGAAGCTACTTTAATTCAAGGTCCAAATGGGGAAAATATTTTGATCAACACTGGTGGGAAGAATTCCGGAGCAGAACTAGCAGGCTGGTTAGATCTTTACAATGTAAAGAAGCTGCAAACACTAATTATCACAAACGAACCAGAAGATATATCAGTTGCACTGCAAAAATTAGTAGCAGAATATAAAGTTAAACAAGTCATTTCGTCTGTCCAGTTGACTACACAGATTAAAGAAGTCCTACCTAAGAAAATAGTCGTTACAGCATGGAAAGAAGGGGCCGTAGCCAACATTCTTCCTGAAGTAACTGCATCTGTGATATTTGCTGGAAACCAGCCTGAAGACGGTTTGGATATTATGCTCAATTTCTTTAATCATCGTATATTTCTTATGTCATCATATAGTAAGCAGGCTGAAAACGCCATTTTAGCTAAAAGACTAGAAAATATTCATGTTTTCAAGCTGCCAACCAACCCTAAGGAAAACACAATTTCAGAAGGATTAATCGAGTATTTAAACCCGCAAATCTCCATTTTGTTTGCTGCATCGAAGCAGCCGAATAAGGAAGTCGTGTATGATCTTCATAATGCCTGGTCGGAAATTTATTACACAAAAAAACATGGGTCGATTACGATAAAATTCACCGAGACAAAATATGAAGTCATTACGGTACCAATAATAGAGGAATGAAAAATGCAATTTCACTTGAAAAAATTCAAGCAAATAAAGCTTGATTTAGGCCATCATTATGATAACCTGTTATAATAATGAAGTAGTTAAAAAAGTTATGAAAGTCATTACAAAAAACTGGAGGAGACTTATGGATAGTAAGATGGAAGTGTTATCAACTGTAAAAATCCGCTATACTGCTGATTTATATAAAATTGTTGATGCCCTAAATAGATCATTAAAAGAAAACGATCTAATGTTTGGACTTGCACTCGACAAAGAAGATCAAAATAAAGCAGTTTTTACAATTTATCGTACATAAGAGTGATGATAGTGAAGAAGTGGATTATCTCAATACTCATCATCCTCGTCATTGTATGTTTTGGGGGGGCTTATAAAGTATATTACAGTTCGATGAAACCAATGAAAGCAGCTGAAAAGAAAGCAGTGAAATTAGCTGGTTCAGATATAAGCAAGGTAGATGACTTTCATATTTATAACGGTAAAGAACAGGTTTATGTAATAGAAGGTAAGAATCAAGAGGGTAAAAATGTGATTATTTGGATACCGGAAAAGAGTAAAAATCCGATTGTCAAAAAAGCAAAAGACGGACTGACAAAAGAACAGGCTATTCAAAAAATATCGCAAGAAAAAAGCCCAGCAAAAATACTTTCAGTACGCCTAGGGATGGAAAAAAATATCCCTTTATGGGAAATTTATTACCGTTCAGAAAATAAACTGATAAATTATTATTATATGGATTTTGAAACCGGAGAATGGCTGAAAAAAATTGAAAATTTATAGTATGGACTAAACTAGGGGGAGCAAATGATGGTGGAATTAGCTAACAGGGTACTATCACTTACACCTTCGTCAACATTGGCGATAACTGCAAAGGCGAAGGCATTAAAACAACAAGGTGTAGATGTTATTGGATTAGGTGCAGGTGAACCTGACTTTAATACACCAGAGCACATTTTAGAGGCTGCAGCGAAATCAATGAATGAAGGATATACGAAATATACTCCTTCTGGCGGCTTACCGGCTCTAAAGCAGGCTATTATAAACAAGTTTGTTGCTGACCAAGGACTTAGTTACCAGACAAATGAAATTATGGTAGCAACCGGGGCAAAACATGCCTTGTATACTTTGTTTCAAGTCATCGTAAATAATGGTGATGAAGTCATTATTCCCATCCCTTATTGGGTAAGTTACCCTGAACAAGTTAAATTAGCTGGTGGAATTCCAGTGTATGTTGAAGGTGCGGAGCAGAATCATTTCAAAATTACTCCGGAACAGCTTGCGAAGGCAATTACAAAGCGGACAAAGGCAGTGATTATTAATTCCCCTAGTAATCCGACAGGAGTATTGTATACGGAAGATGAGCTTAAGCAATTAGGTGAAGTTTGTTTAAAAGCGAATATTCTAATAATTTCAGACGAAATTTATGAAAAACTTGTCTATGATGGCTCAAAACATACATCTATTGCACAACTATCTCCAGAACTAAAAGAGCAAACTATTATTATCAATGGTGTTTCAAAGTCGCATTCGATGACTGGCTGGAGAATTGGCTATGCTGCTGGAAATAAGAAGATTATTGAAGCAATGACGAACTTAGCTAGTCATAGTACATCAAACCCGACAACTACGGCACAATATGCAGCTATTGCGGCATATAATGGTCCGCAGGCTCCTGTTGAAGAAATGCGGCAGGCTTTTGAAGATAGACTTACTATCATTTATGATAAGTTAATAGCCATTCCAGGTTTTACTTGTGTTAAGCCCCAAGGTGCCTTTTATCTCTATCCAAATGTGAAGGCCGCTGCAACAATGACTGGTTACGATACGGTCGATGAGTTTGCCACTGCTCTGCTTGATGAGGCAAAGGTTGCGGTGATTCCTGGCTCTGGTTTTGGGACTCCTGATAATATCCGTCTTTCATATGCAACATCACTAGATCAACTTGAAAAGGCGGTTTCAAGAATTAGGGATTTTGTAGAAGAAAGATCACAAGATTAATTCACATTATTTTGTAAAAAGTCTGCTGATTGCAGACTTTTTACTTTCCATTTCCATAGCTGGATGCCTTTATCTTCTTACTGACTACAGTACTTCATGATATACTTTAATAAGAGGTGTCCAAAAGATGAAATCAAACATACTTTCATGGTTAGAGGAAGGTAATATTACTGTACCTGCGTTATTATTTTCATATTACCGTAAGCTTAATTTAAATGAAACAGAACTCGTTCTTTTATTAAATATTCTTACTTACTTAGAAAAAGGAAACTATTTTCCTACCCCTGAAGAGCTTTCAGCTAGAATGACTATTTCTACAGCCGATTGTAATATTATCCTTCGAAAACTATTACAAAAAGGGTTCCTAGAGATTATTGAACATTATTCAACGGATGGAATCCTGAATGAAAAGTACTCGCTTCAGCCTTTATGGGAAAGGCTAATTGATTATTTTCTTAAAAATCAGCAACAAGATCAACAGGAAGAAAGTAAGAAGACTGGAGAAAACGATCTTTATACTTGTTTTGAGAAGGAATTTGGCCGACCGCTTTCACCGTTTGAATGTGAAACTCTAGCTATGTGGATGGATGATGACCATCATGACCCGGTTATCATTAAAGCGGCATTAAGAGAGGCTGTAATGTCGGGGAAATTAAACTTTCGCTATATTGATAGAATTCTTTTTGAATGGAAGAAAAATGGCATTAAAACGATTGAACAGGCCAAAAGTCATGGTCGGAGATTTCGCCAAAAGCAGGCACAAAAAGGTGCTAGTAGAGATGATGCTGACCAGCCATCCGTTCCTTTTTATAACTGGCTCGAACAATAAGTCTGATTGCGAGGTGAAACTTCATTGTTAAATAATACCCAAATTCGTGAATGTTTAGATAAAATTGCTGACATGTTTCCTGATGCACATTGTGAATTAAACCATTCGAATCCTTTTGAATTGGTCATTGCTGTTTCACTATCAGCTCAATGTACTGATGCACTTGTGAATAAAGTAACCGCCCAACTGTTTAAAAAATACAAAACACCGGAAGATTATTTACAGGTGTCCTTAGAGGAACTGCAGAACGATATTCGCTCAATTGGCTTGTATCGAAACAAAGCTAAAAATATTCAAAAACTATGCACGATGCTACTAGAGCAGTATGATGGGAAACTGCCCATGGATCGGGATGAATTGACAAAGCTTCCAGGTGTAGGCCGGAAAACAGCAAATGTCGTCGTATCCGTTGCTTTTAATATACCGGCAATTGCTGTTGATACACATGTTGAAAGGGTTAGTAAACGGTTAGGAATCTGTCGATGGAAGGATTCAGTTCTTGAGGTTGAAAAGACGTTAATGAGAAAAATTCCTCAATCGGAATGGTCTGTCTCTCATCATCGGCTTATTTTTTTCGGTAGATATCATTGTAAAGCTCAAAATCCGCAATGCCCAAGTTGTCCATTATTAGAATATTGCCGAGAAGGGAAAAAACGGATGAAGGGGAAGGCTGGTATCAATGAGCAGTGAAGAAAATGCTGTATCCAGCATAATGAAACAGTGGGGAATCATCAAGAAAAAACTGGATAGTCTCCACCATGATCGTCATCATCATCAAATTAAACCATTAATGGAAGAGGGTATTAGCTTATTTATCCAACTTCTTTTTCTTACGAATGAAATTGATTTTTTACCAGGAACAGCATTAGATGAAAATCAATTAACACATAAGCCGGTAAATCTGCGGGAAAGGTTGGATTTCATTATTGCGAGACCGCAACTTTATCACTCTTTTCGCCAGCTTTCTGAATTAATGGCAGAGATGGAGAAGCTCCAGGCGAAGAAAATGATTCAAAAAAAATCGTCTAGCCGTAAAAGCTAGACGTTTTTTCTATTCATCGGGAGAATCCTGAGGCTGTTCGGCAGGGGTTTCTGTTGTCCCCTGGTTACTGCCTGTGTCGTTCTCGTTATCATTACCATTGTCATTACCATTACTATTGTCGTTGTCATTCCCATTTCCTTTATCAGGCTTATTGCCTTTGTTCCCGTTACCATTGTTATTACCATTTCCATTATTCCCGTTGTTATTGGGAACCCCATTTGTATTCCCGTTATCATTATCTCCATTACTTGGATCATTTCCATTCTTATCTTCAGTTGTACCTTCTGTATCTTGTTTTGGAACGGTAACAGAAACAGAAATCGACTCGCTCTTTTTACTGCTGCTAATGGCTATTAGTGTGAATCGGTAACTTTTACCCGGTTCAGCAGGAATCGACAGGCTCTTTTCCATTGTAGAATAATTATTCTTTCCATCCGAGATAGCAAATGTCACGTTGCTTGATTGCGTGTATTTCCATGATAACTTGATAGTATTGGTTGATTTATTATACTTTGCCGAAAAATTTGTAGGTGCATCAAGCTTATAATACTTGCGTGATACTACACTTGGTGCGTGACCTTTGACTGCATATTCAATACTCACCCGACTGTCAGGAGTATAATCACTTGCAAGAACCGGCGGCATCGAACCTTTTTCAATCCGAACTTTTTGAACAGTATTCGGCATCGAAAAATCTGGTGTATCTATATCTTTCGAAACATACGCCATTAGATCTTTAAAAATTAATTGAGCTATACGTTGGTTATCGCCCTCTGCAGTAATGGGTGTGCTTGGGTCTTTGTAACCGGTCCAAATGGATGCTGTATAATTTGTTGTATATCCAGTAAACCAGGCATCTGGGACGGATCTGCCGCTCGTGATATTCCACTTTCTCATATCTTCATCACTATAATTCGTTGTTCCTGTTTTGCCGGCAATCGGAAGGCCTGGGACTTTTGCTCTTACTCCAGTACCTGGATATTCAAGAACACTTTTCATCATATCGGTAATGATAAATGCCGTTGAATCTTTCATCGCTACTTTTGGTTCAGGTGTTGTATCAATAACTGTCCCGTCACGTAGTTTTATTTTATTGACTGCGTGTGGTTTCGTGTAGATTCCATTATTACCGAATGCGCTATATGCACCGGCCATTTGCAATGGTGAAACACCAATTGTTTTCCCGCCAAATCCACCGATTGCATAGGATTCATAAATCTCTTTTAAAGGAATACCGATACTAATGGCAAAGTCTTTTGCTTTTTCAAGTCCTACTTGCTGCAATGTTTGTACAGCCGGACTGTTTCGCGACAGCTGAAGTGCCGTTCTAATAGTCATTGCACCTTTATACGATTGGTCCCAGTTACCAAATTTCTTGCCTGAAGAATAAGTAATTGGTTTATCCTCAATCATTTGGTAAGAACCCCAATTCAAATATTCGATAGCAGGGGCATAATCAAGCACTGGTTTAATCGTTGATCCAGGCTGCCTTTTTGTATCAATGGCAAAATTAAATCCCCGCTGCACATTTTGATTTCTTCCGCCACCAATTGCTCGAATTTCCCCTGTTTTCGTATCTAGTAGGGCAATTCCAGCTTGGAATTGATCATCAGGGTAAGGAATTTCTTTAGAATTTAAAATTTTATCGACATGTGTTTGTGCATCCTGGTCAAGTGTAGTATAAATTGTCAGGCCATCTGTAAAAATATCAAAGTCTGTATTTTTCTTTACCTCATCAATAACTGCATCTACGAAGGAATCAAATGGTTTAGTGTTTACAGTGCGATCTTTAGGTTTTAACACAGTATTTTTTACCGAGACTTTCTGTGCTTCTTCCATTTGTTCCTTGGTAATATAGCCATGTTGATGCATAAGACTTAAAACGATGTTTCTTCTCTTTTCTGCTAAATCCGGATGGGTAAAGGGATTATAATTATTCGGACTTTGCGGCATGCCAGCGATTTGAGCGGCTTCAGCCAAAGTTAGTTCGTTAAGTTCTTTCCCGTAATAGATTTTAGCTGCTGTGGCAATTCCGTAATTATTACCGCCAACTAAAACTTTATTTACATACATTTCAAAGATTTGTTCTTTTGTATATTGGCGTTCTAATTGAATGGACAGCCATGCCTCTTGAACTTTACGTTTCAAAGTCTTTTCATGGTTTAAAAAAGCATTTTTTACCACCTGCTGGGTTATCGTACTGCCTCCTTCGGCACCAAACCCGCGTTGGAAGTTGGCCAAAACAGCACCTGCAAGCCGGATTGGATCGATCCCATGGTGTTTATAAAAGCGATAATCCTCCGTTGCTAAGATGGCATTCTCCACCTTTTTGGGGATATCTTTATAGTTTACGTATTCACGGTTTACGGCGCCTACTTCTGTAATCAGTTTTTCATTTTTATCTAGTATTTTTGAAGGAATAGGATCTTTTAATAATTTTGGATCAAGCGACGGAGTATCTTTTACTAAGTAGGCAAAAGTTCCAACTCCAGCAATGATACAGACTATCCCAAGGACAACAAGTGATAGAAAAATTTTCTTGAAAAGTCCGCGTGGCTTTTTCTTTGTTTTCTGTTTGCCTTTTCCCTGGAGTTTCTTTCGCCGCTCCTCTCTTGATTGATATTGTTCAGTCATTTTATTTCCTTCCTTTCTAACCTTTCATCTTTTAGCAAAGGTTAAGTACATCTAATATTTTAATATAGTCGATTCTCGGTTGAAAACCAAGCGGAATGAAATGACCTTTCTGTTCAATTTCTTCTTTTGTGATCGATTTCCTTCCCCCATTTAACATTCTTTCCCAAAATACTAATAAATGCTTCCCCTCAAGGAAAAAAACTTCATTTGTTGTTGAGAACATTAGAATCACAAAGCAAATACCCCCTTGATCCATTACTTCTTTCATATGGGATATTTGATGCTGATGAAAGTTTTTCAAAGGGAAGGATGTTTCATTTCTAGTTTCTTTTGCTTCAAAGTCAATATAACGTCCTTTATAAACCCCATTATAGTCTGTTGTTGAAGCCTGTTTGAAGTAAGCTTCTTTGATAACAGCAGCACTGCGTTTTGGATAATCGACTTGGACGATTTGAATGGGGGTTGGTTTTTTATGAATGACTGCTATTTTTCGATCTCGGTAGAATGCATTGGTTTCATTTAAATCATCCTCAAGCGTCATCCCGCGATTACCATAGGATTCCTTTTTGTTAGAATCGGTAGTTTTCAGTTTGTCAACAGGTTTCTGCGTAAACTTCTTCCCGTTTGGATAGTTGATACCCATATTTCACTCCCCTTTAAACCATTCCTTATCATAACAAAACTTTACATTAAAAAGATGAATAAAAAAGCTTATTGTGTAAAAACTACATACAATTGTAACGTCAATGATAACAATTAGCATGAATCTTTTTTCATACTATGTAAAAAACAACTATTAATATCTGATATTCAAAAAATACTAAGAGGATATAAGTTCATATGAATCATCTTACATTACAGGAACAGCATATCATTCGTCAAATTCAAATTGAAACAGATCAGAAAAATTTAGATAATATATCGCGAACCAATGCATATTTCAGTTATTTTAAAGAAAATCCTGATATTATTTGGTCATTTTTGGCCAGTATGGTTTCGAGAAATGGCGGCTGGAATATGTGTGATCTAAGGGGATCAACATTTTCTGAGTTGATTGCCCCACAGACAAGAAAACAGCTGTTTTTAACATATGAAAGGGCAAATTGGCTAATTTTTCATGATGTTTTTCCACAGCTTCTGCTCTATCAATATTCGACGAAAAAAAATAAACCGATGTTTCATTTATTGCCGTTTTTTAATGTTTCCTCTTTTATTCAAAAAGAATGGGTTCGTTATTGGAAAGAAGGTGATAGGGTTCGATTAACGACTGCGTTAATCATCAATGAACAAAATGTCATTCAAACCCCGATTATTGAACATCCTGTCTATCAGGAAAAAGTATTTCATTCCTTTTTGTTTAATTTACAAGATTGGCTCCATTTTAGTTGTGTCTTATTTCCAACTTGTGGGGGAGAGGTTTACGGTGCCAGTGTATATGGGTTTCGTTCTCTGTCAAAGCGGATTCAATTGGGGAAGAGGCTAGCTAGTATTTTGTTTCATCCAAGGCTATTTCCACATTTTTTTGAATTCGCGGAAAAGACACCGCACACAGGTTCCCGACATGATTACGAGCAATATTTTAAACTAAAGTCAAAAAGAAAAACGCCCATGCTTCGCACTAGTTTTCCAATTATTAAGCATCATCGTCATCAGTTTCAGGATTGGAGTAAACAGCGCTTTGTTTCGCCATTATGGCTTCGTGCTCCAGCAAAGCATAGGGATCCCATTCATCTTACCGATTGGTATTTTGCCAAGACAAATCAATTAGAACTGCTTTTAGCACTGCAAAAAGTATTGCAAATAAAAAAATGGAAATAACCGCAAAAAAAAGCAAGGAATCCCTTGCTTTTCATTCTTAGGTAGAAGGTCTATCAGGGCCTTCTAGTTTTTTATCACCATAACCAATTTTTCTTTCAGGTTCTGAAGCAGGACCTTGTTTTTTATTTTGCTTATTTTTATTGGACATAGTTAACACCTCCGATTATAGGATGTACTGTTTTATGATTTTCATTCGGAAGAAGCTGATTGTCGAATCATTAATTTTCCTATGAAGGATATCCACTTTCTTTGCCGAATCACTTCTAGTTTTGTCATTGAGGCAGGAAGATGAAAAAGGAAAGAGAAATAGTAGTTACTTAATATTTCATGGGGAGGTTTCTTTCATGCCTGATGTATCGAACGAAAAGCAAAAGCTCTTATCGATGCTTGCGGATATCCAAGACCAATTAGAAGAATTAGAGGCGGTTCTTGAAACGTCATTTTCTGCCCAGCGAAAACTTCTTCTGCAAAAAGATCAGAAACAAATAGCCGATACAGCCCAAATGCTTTCTATATTAGAAAATAAGTATCAGCAAGTTACGGAAAAAATGGAGGGAGACAATGTATTTCTGCCAACTACAAAAGCGCAGAACTTGAAATGGGCCTTAAAATCATTGTAAGCTAACAGTGACAGGGAGTAGCAAACTTTTTTGCTACTTTTTATTTTAGAAAGGAAACAACAAAATGATCACAAAAATCGTTGAACTGACAAGAGAGCTGCTTGATTATAATTGTCTATTCTTAGAATATTTTCAAGAAGTGAGATCGAGTGGGGTAAAACATGAGTTTCACCAGAAGATAAAACCATTTGTAGACAGTGTCGATGCTGTTGTTCAAGACTGGGAAATAGTGATGAAGCGTTGGCTGCTAGAGAATCAGTCAAAATATATTCATGTACGGCAGGTTGATACTACGGTTGACCATATCGAAAAACTTGCGATACAGTGCTTTTTTCCTGAAACTAGCAAATCTAAATTTCTAAATTCCCAAAAAACAGTGGAGTTTTTCCTAAAAGAAGTGTTGAATGAATGTCACCACATGAAAAAAGATGCTACTTAGCATCTCTTCTCATAATTCATAATTCTAACCAGGACGTTGAGACTGGATTGCTAACATTCTTGAGTGTTTTATGTCCAATTTCTGATGAGGGAGTTTTCTATGGCCTGTTCTGGTAGGGCGGCGCCTTGACCTTCAAGTTCACGAACGAGTATGCGATAGTCATTGATGCTAATTTCATTCTGAATATAAGCCCTTTTGGCAAAATCCATTAATGCATTAACATCTTCGGTGCAATATTGACGACTTTGAATAAATTTTTCTTTTAAATCGCGTATGTTCATCTTGTCTCCTCCTTCATCATTTTATATATGTTATCATGAAAAACAACAATTTTTTAGTTTTTAAAAAATTGAAACTTTAGACAAACTTCTTCTAATTATGACATATATAAATGATGGACTTAATCACCTTTTAATTTTGTACTTCATAAAGTGTAATAGTGATAAATGCGGAGGAGATGTTTGCCCATGTTTGCACAATGGAGACCAATCAGTTATATGAATAATGGGTATAACGGGCAAATGTATGGTCTGATTGATGAATATCGAAGTCAGCCAGTTCATTTTCCTGCTCAGTTTCCCTTTCAGCCTGGAATGCCTCAACAAGAATGGAACCCGATGCCACTGCCGGAATCAATGATGCCCATGCAAAACTTCATGCCATATGGCTATAACTATCAGCCGGGTCCTATGACACAGAAAGGCTCATTTAACCACCAAGTCTACACCCAAAAGGATTCGCAATTTCTATTTCAAAATCCGTTGCAGACAAAGGAGGAAATGATGCCAAAGTCACAGATGCCGATGAATGGGTATCCATTGATGAATCCTTATCCAAAACAGAGTTTTATTTCAAAACCGCCAAGCGGGATGCAGTCAATTATAAACTCGTTTAAATCTCAGGACGGGACTGTTGACTTCAATAAGATGATTAATACGGCTGGTCAAATGGCAAATGCAGTAACGCAGGTTTCCTCACTTATTAAAGGCTTTGGCGGAATATTCAAAACATAATAAAGACGGCAGTTGGCCGTCTTTTTACGTGTGTTTAATCGATTTCGATTATTTTTCCCTTTGTACGAGGGATGCGAATTTGCAATAAGCCATCACGATAGGTTGCTTTAACCATTCTCTCATTTATAGTTTGTGGCAGTGAAATAGTTCTTGATGATTGCTGACGGGAAATCTTGCGCTGAAAAATTTGATTATGTTGATCTTCTGCCGTTTCCATTTCATTGTTTTCTACCGTAATCGTTAAGTAATGACCGGCGATGTTCAGATGGATCTGTTCCTTCTTTACCCCAGGAAGTTCAGCTGAAACAATATATTCACTGTCAGTTTCTGCTGTATTGACATAAAAGCCAGCTTCAAACGGAAATGGGGCTTTAAAAAATTCATCGATGGATTGTAAAAAACCTCTGATAGGCTTCTCATGCAAGAAGTCATTCATTGTTCTCATGAAGTCAGCAAATGGCTCAACCGGTTTTTTATTATTATGTTTATCATTGGGCAGGTTCGATGACAACTCAAATCCCCTCACTTTCACAATAATCACATCCTATCATATGCAACAATTGTAATAGAGGTGAAGTTCCTCGCAGTCGGTTTAGATCAATATCGGTAAAGGAAAGAACCGCAGTAAAGTGAACTGCGGTGTCATTAGATTAACTGAATTTCTGCCATTAAGGTTTCAATATCTAAAATCATATCTCCATCACCATTTACTTCAATTAATTTTTCTTTTTTCATTTTGGTAAGTGTTCGGCTAATCGTTTCTCTTGTAGTTCCAATCATATTTGCCAAATCCTTGTTGGTAAATTCAGATTTTAACAGAATAGTGCCATCAGCTTTTTCTTTTCCGTGCTTTTTACCTAAACGGATTAATAATTTAACAATTTGTTCATAAGTATTATTCAATATTTGCTCTTCAAGTCGATTTTGTAGATCAACAATTTTTTCACCTAACACTTTAAACACTTTTATACATAGCTCTGGGTTATCAATTAGGACCTGCTCAAACTTCAAGATTGGAATGGTAATCAGAGTGGTGTGATCAAGAATTTCTGCATAGGCAGGATAATTACCTTTTCTAAAAAAACCAACATGTGGGAACATTTCCCCTTTTTTCATAATGGCCACGATCTGTTCTTTGCCATTTATGTCGCTTTTATATATTTTTACTTTTCCTTCAAAGATAAAATAGACATTTTCAAGCGGATCTCCCTGTAAAAACACATGGCTATGTTTTTTCCATTCTCTCACGATAGCGATATCAGTAATTTTTGTTAATTCACTATCATTTAAATCACGGAATAACGAAAAGCCGGAAAGTACTTTCTTAATCACTAAACTATTCAATTTCATCACCTTCAACATCAGTCAATTAACTTTATTTTAACTAAAATGATACCATACCACCATTTTATAGTTAAAAAACTTTGATTCAAGGCTAAATAGTTATAAACCAATATTTTCAAGTAGAGTTTTATCGCTTTTTTCTTTTGTAACGAACGTTTATTCGTTAAAATAGGAGGTATGAGGTGAGACGGATGAAATGGAAAAAAAGTTTACAGCAAATGTTAGAGACATTAAGGTTGAAGGATGATTTTAAAAATAATATTGTTACTTGGCATACAATCCCGGAACAAGAAGCCCTAACTGTCCCACTGCCAGAGGATTTACACTTGGAATTAGTCCAAGCTTTAGCAGCCAGAGGAATCAATCAACTCTATACACATCAGCGCGAGGCATATGAAAAGGTGACTAGTGGCAACAGTATTGTGGCCGTTACCCCGACAGCATCCGGCAAGACATTGTGCTACAATCTTCCTGTTCTGCAAACCATTCTAACAAATCCAGACTCAAGGGCGTTATATATGTTTCCGACAAAAGCTCTCGCCCAAGATCAAAAAAGTGAGATCAATGAAATCATTCAGGCTGCGAATGTTGACATTCACAGTTATACATATGATGGAGATACACCTGCAAATATCCGCCAGCGAATTAGAAAAGCCGGTCATGTCGTGATTACCAACCCTGATATGCTTCACTCAGCCATCTTGCCGCACCATACAAAATGGATTTCCCTGTTTGAAAATCTGAAGTATGTTGTTATTGATGAGTTGCATACATATCGTGGTGTCTTTGGCAGCCATGTTGCTAATGTCATTAGAAGGCTCAAGCGCATTTGCAATTATTATGGCAGTCGTCCTGTTTTCATTTGTACATCGGCAACGATTGCCAATCCATTGGAGTTGGCAGAACTACTGACAGAAGAAGATGTTATTCTAATCAATAATAATGGTGCTCCAAGCGGAAGGAAGCATTTTGTATTCTATAATCCGCCCATTGTGAACAAACCCTTAAATATAAGGAGAAGTGCGACATTAGAGGTGCGAAAAATTGCCGGAGAACTGTTGAAAAACAAAATTCAGACGATAGTTTTTGCCCGGAGCCGGGTTCGTGTCGAAATTATCTTAACTTATTTACAAGAATTAGTAAAAAATGAACTGGGACATAAATCGATTATGGGCTACCGTGGCGGCTATTTGCCCTCAGAGCGGCGAAAAATCGAAAAAGGACTGAAAAGTGGAGAGATTTATGGTGTTGTCAGTACAAATGCATTGGAACTGGGAGTTGACATCGGTCAACTGCAAGTTTGTATTATGACAGGTTATCCTGGTACGATCTCTAGCGCTTGGCAGCAAGCAGGGAGGGCTGGCAGGCGACATGGAGAGTCTTTAGTCATCATGGTCGCGAGTTCTAGTCCGCTTGACCAATATATCATCCAGAATCCGGATTATTTTTTTCATAACAGCCCGGAAACTGCCAGAATTAATCCTGATAATCTAATTATTTTAATCGATCATATAAAATGTGCGGCATATGAGCTGCCGTTTAAAGCTGGTGAAGAGTTTGGGAATGTTGGTACTGAAGAGCTTTTAGAGTATTTAACAGAGGAGCGAGTCCTTTACCAAAACGGAAATAAATGGTATTGGATGAATGACTCTTTTCCCGCCCATAATATTAGTTTGCGTTCCGCTTCTCAAGAAAATGTGGTGATAATTGATCAATCTGATATTGCAAATGTGAAAGTAATTGGTGAAATGGATCGGTTTTCAGCGATGACATTGCTGCATGATGAAGCAATCTACTTACATCAAGGTCGCCAGTATCAAGTTGAAAAGCTGGATTGGGAGGAAAAGAAGGCCTTTGTTCGCGAGGTGGATGTTGACTATTATACTGACGCTAATTTAGCCGTTCGTTTGAAAGTTTTAGAAATTGATAGAGAACAAAGATTTAGTGAAACAGAGATTGGTTATGGCGATGTCAGTGTAAGGGCCTTGGCGACTATTTTTAAAAAGATTAAGTTTGAGACCCATGAGAACATTGGTTCAGGCCCTATACATTTGCCCGAGGAAGAACTCCACACAAATGCTGCCTGGATTTCACTACATCAGCAGTTAGGTGAAATCGGGCCGGAGCGTATGGAACAAGGACTAGCAGGTGCTGCTCACGCTTTAAATCATATTGCGCCCCTTTTTGTGATGGCGGACCCTCAAGATATTCATGTGATTCCGCAAGTGAAAGCTGATCATAATGAAAAACCGACGATTTTCTTTTATGACCGCTATCCGGGTGGCATTGGTTTAAGTGAAAAAATCTATAGTGGTTTCGCACAGGTATTGAGAGAGACGCGGAAGATGATAACTGCTTGCGAATGTGAATCAGGCTGTCCTACATGTATTGGTGCCGAATCATTAAGCAAAACCGCTAAACAGGATGCCTTAAAAATGATTGATGCATTTCTTTCATCCATTCTAGCTATTGAGGAAGTACAGTCATTATGTCATTGAAAAATAAATTAAACAGGCTAAAACCACATATGTCTGGTGGAAATCATTATAGTCGGCATGATGAACCATCTCATCAGGCAGACATTGATGTGCCGTATCGGGAACGTTGGGCGGCAGAAAATGTACACCCCTACTTTCTTGGACAAGACTATTGTTTTATAAGAGAAATCAGTTACCCACTTTCATATAAGCATGGAAACTATCGGTTTCAGGATTTTTTAACTGCAGTTGAAATCTGGAATAAAGGAACGATTAATCACCCTCTCTCTAGCTCTGGCTTTCGACCAGAAGAATTGTTTTTTTTCGATACGGAGACGACTGGACTCGGAGGTGGAGTTGGTAATACAATCTTTTTACTTGGATATGCGAGCATAACAAATGATCACTTGGTACTCCGTCAGCATATTCTTCCGTATCCGGGTGCCGAAATTCCGCTTTACTATAGCTTTCTAGAGAATGTAAATTACAAGACACTTGTTACGTACAATGGAAAAGCGTTTGACTGGCCCCAAGTTAAAACTAGACATACCCTTGTTCGCGACCATGTTCCCAAGTTACCCGCTTTTGGGCATTTTGATTTATTTCATGCCGCACGGAGAATGTGGAAACATAAATTGGATAGATTAAAATTATCAATGGTTGAAAAAGAAGTATTAGGGATAAGAAGAGAAGGAGATGTGCCAGGCTTTCTCGCTCCGATGATTTATTTTGACTTTATTGAAAGCAAGAATCCTGATGGGATGTTAAGTGTTTTGAAACATAATGAAATCGATATTTTATCGCTCGTTAGTTTATATACACATCTGACTTTTCAAATTTGTGGAACAGCACCGGCGCAAACGAGAAGGGAGACATATGAGGTCGGCAGGTGGTTTGCGGCAATCGGAGAAAAGGAAGAAGCAAAAAAAAGATTGACAGCAGTAACAGAGCGGCATCAAGACTTAACGGCAATTCAAGCCACACTTGTTTTAGCGAGGCAAGCGAAAAAAGATCAAGCCTGGGAGCAAGCGCAAAAGTTATTTTCAATAGTTGCACAGTCTGGTTATGAGAAGATTGGTTTAGAAGCATGTATTGAACTTGCTAAAATATATGAACATCGGATCATAGATTATCAAAAGGCATTTGATTATTGTAATCAAGCGATGTATCATTCCAAATTAATAAGCAAACAAGGAAAATTAACGGGTGAGATGTCGGTTGAATTGCTTCAACATAGGCAGAAACGCTTGGAGTTAAAGTTAAAAAAATTTCCTGGGTAAGCGCATAATCTGCTAGCTTTCGTGTTAGTCTGCTAGATTTCAGTGTATTTCTCGTATAAGTGACAAAATGTTCACAGATAAGATGAAAAAACCAGTAATTCCATATTGTTTATCTTCTGTTGACAGGGTAAAATTTAAATTTGTTAGACAAGAAAACAACTGGAGAAATTGATGGAGCTGGTAATATGCACAAAGCTATTTTATTTTTATTTTTTGTCGTCGTTTGTTTGACTGCTGTTGTTTTAACGAGTTTAAAAGATAGCTTTTATTCATTTTTTTAATCAAAAAGTTTTGGGTTGTAAAATAGGTATTTTCATTAGTACAAGAGTACTCCTTTCTTCATAGGCTGTTAATGTAAAGACAATATGAATCGAAAGGAGATTAAAATTATGTTTCCAGGAGGAAATTTCGGTGTAAATATGGCACCGCCAGTAATTCATCCTACTACTAACTATGTGAATCATACTTTCTCAAAAACTGTGGTGCCGCATATTCATCCGGTTCACACTACCACGGTAAATCACCATATGTTTGAGCACAAGCATTACTGTCCACACACTTCATCTTGTTGTGAGGATGTATGTAATCAGCACGTCAACTGCTGCAATCCATGTGCCCCTGGCGGCGGGATGCCGACAACGGGATTTGGTATGGGTGGAGCAGGGTTCGGCCCGGGATTTGGTGCAGGACCATTTATGGGGCCGAGACCTTAAGGTTACTTTACAAGGGCTTTTTTGCCCTTGTTTTTTTTATTAATATGATATGCTGTAACGATAAAAATGTTTGTCCTAATTTTCATAAAACTTTTTAGAATAGGAGTATAGCTTTGATTAAAGTATTAACGGTATCTGGTTATAAGCCATTTGAGTTAGGGATATTTAACCACGATCATCCCTCAGTCCGATTTATAAAACTGGCGCTGAAGCAAGCGCTGCTAACAAAAATTGATGAAGGATTGGAGTGGGTACTTATCAGTGGACAGCTAGGTGTTGAACTCTGGGCAGCCGAAGTGGTTTTCGAATTACAGCGGCAATTTCCTGAATTAAAGCTGGCAGTGATTACACCTTTTTTACATCAGGAAGATAAATGGAAGGAAGTCAATCAGGAATGGTATCAATCCATATTGGCACAGGCCGATTTTGTTGATTCGATTACCAAAAAAGGTTATGAAAATCCTTGGCAATTTCGTATAAAAAATCAATATTTCCTCGAGAAAAGTGATGGTTTATTACTTATTTATGATCAAGAGAAAGACGGGAGTCCTAAATATTTATATGACCTCGCGGTGACATATCAGAAGCAACATCCATTTACCATTGAACTAATAACGTTTTATGATTTACAAATGGCCGTTGAAGAAGATCAATTGAACCAAACAGATTATTGATTGGGTGAATACTTTTTACAATGGATAATATAATTAATTAGCAATAAACCGCTATCAATCGAGATAGAAATTGACAAAACCGTATATTTTTGAAAAAATAAAGGGTAATGATGGGCTAAACTTGAGGTGATATATAAATGCTGTCAGATAAGATAAAACTAACGGCTAAGGATATTTTGGAGAAAGAGTTTAAAACAGGTGTTCGTGGCTATAAGCAAGAAGAAGTGGATAAGTTTTTAGATTTAATCATTAAGGATTACGGAACAATGCACCAAGAAATTGAAGATTTGCAACAGGAGAATCTCAGGCTTCGCAAACAGCTTGAAGAGGTGCAGAAGCGACAGCCAGTTGCCCAACCGGCTGGAACAACAAATTTTGATATATTAAAACGACTATCAAATCTCGAAAAGCATGTCTTTGGCAACAAGCTATACGATTAGGCAAATTACACTTTCCGTTATTTGCCATTGAAATAATCAGAGGATATACATATAATATAACAGTAATCGTTATTAACGTTCGGGTAATCGCGGCAATAAGCTTTTGCAAATTGCTGAGGAAAGTCCATGCTCGCACGATGCTGAGATGCTCGTAGTGTTCGTGCCTAGCGAATTCATAAGCTAGGGCAGCTGGTGCATACCAGTTGACGGCTGGGAAAATACCTAAGTCATTTGATATGGTATGAGTACCTTTAAAAGTGCCACAGTGACGTAACCTCTCCAGAAATGGAGAGGGTGGAACGGGTAAACCCCGCGAGCGAGAAACCCAAATTATGGTAGGGGCATCTTCCCAGAGGAAATGAACGACGGGAAGGACAGATGATGTTCATCTGTAGATAGATGATTACCGCCTAAGTACGAGACGACGGTCGCTTGCAGTACTTTGGAACAGAACATGGCTTACAGAACGTTATTAATGAGTGTTATAGATAAACTTTAAATTGCCCTCCTTTTGGGAGGGTTTTTATTTGCCTATAAATAGGGATGAATTCATTCTTACTTGAGAATAATGGTATGATAGGAAAAAGGCGTTTAATAAGGGTGAAAAAACATGGGTACATATCAAATTATCGCCACTGCGGCAATGGGTCTTGAGGCTATAGTGGCAAAAGAAGTTCGAGCGCTCGGGTATGATTGCCAAGTGGATAATGGAAAAGTTATTTACCGGGGTGATGAAACAGCAATTGCCCGCAGTAATTTATGGCTGCGAACCGCAGATCGTGTCAAAATTGTAGTTGGAGAATTTAAAGCGTATACGTTTGATGAATTATTTGAACGAACAAAGGCCCTTCCATGGGAAAATTTTCTTCCAGAGGATGCAGAGTTCCCTGTCTTGGGAAAATCAGTTAAATCGAAATTGTTCAGTATTTCCGATTGTCAAGCCTTAGTCAAAAAGGCGATTGTTGAGCGCTTAAAAAAGCAATATAAACGAAACACATGGTTTGAAGAGACTGGCGCACTATATCGGATTGAGGTCTCACTTTTAAAGGATGTCGCCACGATTACGATTGACACTAGCGGCACTGGTTTGCACAAACGCGGTTATCGGGCTGCTCAAGGAACTGCTCCTTTGAAAGAAACTATGGCAGCAGCTCTAATTATGTTAACAAATTGGCATCCTGATCGGCCGTTTGTCGATCCGTTCTGTGGTTCAGGGACCATTCCAATCGAAGCTGCATTAATCGGGCAGAATATTGCACCGGGCTTTAATCGTGAGTTTGTGTCTGAAACTTGGAATTGGATGTCAAAAACAGCATGGGACGAGGCTAGAATCGAGGCGGAGGATCTTGCAAAATATGAACAGCCGTTAGATATAACGGGTTCAGACATAGACCATCGTATGGTAAAAATGGCCCAGGAAAATGCGTTTGAAGCTGGATTTGCTGAGTTAATTCAGTTCAAACAGATGCAGGTGAAGGATTTTACGACAACAAAGGAATACGGCGTTATCGTTGGCAACCCCCCATATGGAGAGAGACTGGGTGAGAAGTCTGAAGTGGAAGCCATGTATCGCGACATGGGACAAGTATTCAATGATCTTGAGACATGGTCAATCTATATTTTGACATCAAATGAACAATTTGAAGAGTTTTATGGCAGACCAGCAACAAAGAAGCGGAAGCTTTTCAATGGCTTTATTCGTACGGACTTATACCAGTATTGGGGAAAGCGGCCACCGCGAAATAAAGAATGAAACAAGTAAGAATATAATAGCGTCGCAATTGACGCTTTTTTCTTTGGAGGAAACAAAATGGATCGACGATTACCGTTTGCGGTTGGTAAAACTGAATCATTTTTTGAAAAATTATCAGAATGGATCGGCGATGTGTTTTATGACATACTGCCGGAAGCTGGCTTTGAACTTCGTGATGAGCAAATTTTTATGGCCTTTCAATTAGAAAAAGCCTTTCGCGAGAAAAAGGTAATCTTTGCTGAAGCAGGAGTAGGGACAGGAAAAACACTTTGTTATTTACTCTATGCCATTATGTATGCGAGGTATACGAATCAACCAGCCATCATTGCTTGTGCTGATGAAACATTAATCGAGCAGCTGGTGAAAAAAGAAGGTGATATTGCGAAACTTGAAGAGGTATTGGCGCTATCGATTGATGTTCGGCTAGCAAAATCACAGGATCAATATCTATGCTTAAAGAAACTCGACGGAGTGAAACATTATTCTGATGAATTAGTCTCAATCTATGAGCAATTGCCTGAGTTTATCCATACAACTGCTTCTATGCAGAATTTTTCAAGGTATGGTGATCGCAAAGATTACGCAGCTTTGACCGACCAAACATGGGAAAAGATAAGCTGGGATCCGCTTCAGGATTGTTTTTCCTGTGATAGACGCCATCGTTGTGGTTTAACATTGCACCGCGAGCATTATCGAAAAGCAAAAGATTTGATTATTTGTTCGCATGATTTTTATATGGAACATATTTGGACAAAAGAGGCAAGAAAGCGTGAGGGGCAGCTACCGCTATTGCCAGAACATTCCTCTGTAGTGTTCGATGAAGGCCATTTGTTAGAGTTTGCAGCGCAAAAAGCGTTAAGTTACCGTTTTACCGATTCAACATTAGAACTGCTGCTGACACGATTAATGGAAAACGAAGTGCGCGAAAGAACATTATATACCATCGAGGATACCTTAATAGAAAATGAGGCGTTTTTTGATTGTCTATCGCAATTTGCAAAACAAATTAAAGGCTCAGAAAAATACGTACTGACGAAACATCCAATGGTGCTAAAACACGCGCGGAAATTGTTGAGTAGTTTACAGAAACTCGAAGAAGAACTTGTCTTTGAAAGTGAACTATTTTCTCTTGAGGAATATACATTGAAGATTGTCGAAGAATATTTGGAACGAATTACCTATTCCCTGTCACTTTTTCTTCAAGAGATGAATGGCATCTCTTGGTTTGAGTCGCTTGGTGAGGAACATACGCTTGTGATTATGCCAAAAATGGTAGAGGATGTACTTCGTGAAGCAGTCTTTTCTCAGTCGAAACCATATATTTTCTCATCCGCCACCTTGTCCAACCAATCATCTTTTGGATATATAGCAGACAGCCTAGGGATTGATCATTATTTATCTTTTTCGGTTCCTTCACCATTTGCCTATGATAAGATGATGGATGTGTTTTTGCCAAAGTTTGATTTGGATGATGAAAAGCTTGATTATTTGCACGAACAAATTCACCAGTCACAGGGCAGGGCCTTGGTGCTAGTTAATAATCAAGAGGAACTTGCTGCGATAAAAAGGCGGCTCATTGATTCGCCTTATCCAGTTTATTTCGAAGGGGATGAGGAGATCAGTACACTAGTCTCCAAATTCCAGCATGAGCACCATGCTGTTCTTTGCTCCATCCATCTGTGGGAGGGACTTGATATCCCGGGAGATTCACTCACAAATGTCTTGATTTTTTCTTTACCTTATCCGCCTAATGACCCTGTTTTTTTAGCAAAAAAAGCTGGACTTAAAGATCCGTTCACTGAGGTCGATTTACCATATATGCTTCTGCGCCTGCGGCAAGGAATAGGCCGGTTAATCAGAAGTGAGCAGGATCATGGAGCAGTTCATATCTTTTTAGATAAGGAAATAGATTCAGCAGTACTGGAACAAATTAAAGCTGTTCTACCTGTTGAAGCAAAATAAAGCAAAAAGCGGAAGCAAACAGTGGCTTCCGCTTTTTAAATTAGAACCTTCCTAACGCTCTTTTGCCGTTCTCAGTCATTTTATCAGGTGACCATGCGGGTTCCC
Source organism: Bacillus rubiinfantis (assembly GCA_000752035.1). Lineage (GTDB taxonomy): Bacteria > Bacillota > Bacilli > Bacillales > Cytobacillaceae > Neobacillus > Neobacillus rubiinfantis. The sequence goes on from CCFE01000021.1 coordinate 121,006, forward strand.
AGACAAGATTTACATCGACATTTCTTACCCCTTCCAACCCTTCAATGGCGTAGCGGACTCCGCTGGTAATACTATTATGAAGCGGGCAGCCTGGTGTTGTTAAAGTCATCGTAATTTGCACGTCCCCTTCATCAGTAATGCCAATTCCATAGATTAGTCCTAAATCAACAACGTTTATATTTAACTCTGGGTCATAGACAGATTTAAGTGCTTCAAGGATTTTTTCTTCTAAGTTCATACTAAACACCTCGTTATTTTTTTAAGATACTAATAATACTACTAGCAATTACGATAAAAATAGCAGAGAGCATCCATTGTCCAATCTGAAAAAGACTAGCTGATTGAATGATGAATGCACAAGATATAGCCAATACTGTGATGATAAATAAAGATAATACGGGAACAATCAATTTTTCATTCATCATATCTTTTAATGCTGGTACTTTTGTCTTGCCAATTTCTTGACTGTACTTATATGTCCACCAAAGGAAAGGAACAATCTTATATAAGTAGCCAACAATGCTGAGGATAATCCATAACAACAGATAGCAATACACAAGCGGTCCGATTAAGCTGGTAAAGTTATTGAACCATAATCCGATAAATGCAGCTAAATGAATGATGTTTCCAAAGCCGATGGCTGCAAGTGCGAAGGAAAAAGGCTTATCCAGCTTTTTCTTTAATCTTTTTTTTATGATGATACTAATATGCCAGCTAAAAATTGAAAAGCCAACAAGTAGTAAGAAGAAGCCCATTTTTAGCAAACCAGTCTGGATGCTAAAGAAAGAGATGAGTGTGACAATAAGACCTGCTGTATAGAAGCCGTAGACATATTTAGCATGTGCCATTGGGAATCCATGAGATAAAGCAAACATAGGAACCATTTTATAAGAAAAACCAAAGATGAGTAACGTAAACCATCCTGTCAGTCCCATTACTAAATGGCTTTTGAAAATCGATTGGTAATAATTGGCGCCTGCGCCTGATTGCAGGCAATATACTAATGTAATCCCCAGTCCAATCGTCAAAAATAAACAAATCAAAGCTGTTCCAACAAATGCTGTTAAAATTGTCGGTTTTGTTTGTTTCTTTAATGTCATGAGCATTTGGAATAAGAACATGACAATCCCTAATAGCGTTAGAATCCCTGGAATTAGGGCTTGAGAGGGTGCCCAAAATAATGTGGCAGCAAAAGAAATAATTCCGGCAGCAGTTATAAAAAATTGCATGAAGCCGAATTTTTCACTCCAAATGGATGTTAAAAAAGCTACAGGTACAAGCTGGTACATTGCCCCCATCGCTACCATTAAGGCCCAGCCTAAAACTAATAGGTGAGCAGCTGACCAAATGGCGGGAATTCTAAAAACCCCACTTGACATCATCTGCCCTTGAGCTAATAGCAGCAACTGAGAGCCGACGAGAGCTGCAAGACTGAAAATGATAAACGAAAACGGCAGCTTAATATTTGTTTCAGTTCCTAAATTTTGTGGAGGCATCTCATCACCTTCTTAGCGAAAAATTTCGATTTTGAAGCTGCCATCAGATTGTTGCTCTGTTCGTTGCTGATAACCCAACTCTTCAAGCTGTTCATATAAAAACATCGGTCGCCTATCATTAATAATCGTTAAAACCTCGCCGTCTCCTAAATTTTCTAATGCTGTCAATGTCCGCATCATCGGTTGTGGCGGTTCTAAACCGCGATTGTCTAATATCATTGATTGTCCACTCTTTTCCCATTAGTTTGTCTTTGTAAAGGTAATTTTCCAGTGCTTCTTCTCAATTTGCTCTTCTTCGTGAGAAAAGCCCTTCGCCTTTAAAACAGTAAAAAGCGGAGTTGGTTTAAATGGAGCATGGAGGATAAAGATATCGTTTTGTTTGCATTCTTTTACAGCCTCCATAATCTTTTGAAATGGTTCAATTTTATTTTTTAAGTCTTCGCGTACATCTAATTCAATTATTTTCTGTTCCATTTTTCATTCATCACCTTTTATTATTAATTCCTATCTGCGCCTATTTTAGCAATAAAATCACAGTCATTATGTGACCTGTATCATAGAAAAATAATTTTGAAAGCAATTCTCAACTAAATATCATCAAGTGATAATTATCACTGAATAAAGATGATGAAGTTCACTTTTTTGTCACAAATAGTAAGCTAAAATTCCTTGTGTAAGAAAACAAGGAGGAAAATAGTATGGACATAGAACGAGGTGCTTCGACGAATAAAGTGGTCAAAGAAAATAAAAACGCATTATTAAAATCCATTTTAATCGTTACAATTTTAATTAGTTTCACTGTGTTGCTCGGTGGCGGCTACTGGATTTTTAAAGAGCAGGCGCCAAGACCGTTACAGGTTACCAACTCCAAAGGGGAGGTACTGTTAACAAAGAAATCCATTATGGGTGGCCAAGCAGTATGGCAAAAATATGGCCTAATGGACTATGGTACGGTATTGGGTCATGGATCCTATATGGGTCCGGATTATACGGCTGAAGCATTAAAGGTCTATACGGAAGGAATGCAGGATTATAAGGCAGATAGGCAGTTTAATCAACGATTTTCAGCATTAGATGATGACAAAAAATCAATCATCAAAAATCAAGTGATCAAGGAAATGCGAAAAAACCGTTATAATCCTAATAAAGATACATTACAGCTGACAGATGCTCAGGCCTTTGGATTGGAAAAGGTACGGGCATATTATAAGCAGATATTTACAAAAGGTGATGGCTGGGGATTAAAGGCTAATCTAATCAAAGAAGCCGATATGCCAAAAAGTAATCGTGCCTATGTAGATAAAGGAGACCAAATCAAGCAGATTTCCGATTTCTTCTTCTGGACCGCATGGCTGTCTAGTACAGTGCGTGAAGGCGACAAGATTACATACACGAATAACTGGCCTTATTATGAAGATGCCGGTAATCATCTGTCCTTCTCAGCTGTGTGGTGGAGCGGTGCAAGTATTACGATTTTAATTCTTATGATTGGCTTAATCTTATACTTCTTTTACCGTTATCAATTTAGTATGCAAGAAGCGTATAAAGAGGGTAATTTTCCAAGATTAGATTTACGAAAAATGCCGGTAACAAGTTCACAGGTAAAATCAGGTAAGTATTTTACGGTAGTTTCCGTACTCTTTTTCGTTCAATGTATGTTTGGTGCTCTGCTTGCTCACTATTATATTGAGCCAGATAGTTTTTTTGGAATAAAGTGGATTCACGACATTCTTCCGTTTAATATTACCAAAGGCTATCATTTGCAGTTAGCGATCTTTTGGATTGCAACCGCCTGGTTAGGTATGGGAATTTATGTTGCACCGCTTGTTGGTGGTTTTGAACCGAAGAAACAAGGTCTGTTAGTCGATATTTTATTTTGGGCCTTAGTTGTCCTAGTTGGCGGCAGCATGATAGGAGAATGGCTTGGGGCAAAAGGGTACCTTGGAAACCAGTGGTTTTTGTTCGGTCATTCAGGCTGGGAATATATTGAACTTGGCCGTGTTTGGCAGCTTATCTTGATTGTAGGGATGCTAATTTGGTTGTTCATTGTCTTCCGCGGGATTAAAGCCGGATTGAAAAAGGAATCGGATAAAGGCGGTTTAATTCACTTATTATTTTACTCTGCTATTGCAGTTCCAGCATTTTATGTTTTTGCGCTATTTATCAATCCCGGAACTAGTTTTACATTTGCCGATTATTGGCGCTGGTGGATTATCCATTTATGGGTTGAAGGTATTTTTGAAGTATTTGCAGTGGTTGTCATAGGCTTTTTATTAGTCCAATTAGGCCTGGTGACGAAAAAATCAACTGTCAGACAATTATATTTCCAATTAATATTACTGTTGGGCAGCGGCGTAATTGGTATTGGTCACCATTATTATTACAATGGGTCTGCTGAAGTTTGGATTGGCCTTGGAGCAGTATTTTCAGCGTTAGAGGTTATTCCGTTAACATTGTTAATTCTTGAAGCATATGAGCAATATAAGATGATGCGTGACGGTGGAGCAGAGTTTCCATATAAAGGTTCTTTCTGGTTCCTCATTTCCGTTGCCATTTGGAACTTAGTCGGTGCCGGTGTCTTAGGTTTCTTAATTAACCTCCCTGCAGTTTCCTACTTTGAACATGGACAATTCTTAACTCCGACCCATGGTCATGGCTCCATGATGGGTGTATACGGAATGTTTGCCTGTGCCGTTCTTTTATACTCATTAAGAAATATTGTCAAACCTGAGGCTTGGAATGATAAGTGGCTTAAAATTAGCTGCGTCATGTTAAATGTTGGTCTTGCCGGAATGGTGTTCTTATCCCTGCTGCCAGTTGGCTTCATGCAAATTAAAGAGGCGTTTGATCATGGATATGCAGCTAGCCGATCCGCTTCGTTCCTGCAAAAGGATATAGTTCAAACAATCCTGACATGGCGTGCGGTGCCTGACACCATATTCTTGATTGGAGTAATTATACTTACATTATTCTGTATAAAAGCACTCTTTAATCTGCGCAAGCCGACTCATAAAGAAGGAGAGAGACTGCCAATTAAAGACCTTTCGCAAGATGAGAATGAATTATAGATTACAGAAAAAATCCGCAAATGGTTAGTTTTGCGGATTTTTTTCATCTTTAGAGATGTAATCGTAACAGTCAAAACAGTAGGTTTGCTTATTTTCCAAGATAACACCATTAAAAAAGCCCCCAAGGCAGAATAGTTTTTTACCACAACTGTGGCATACATTGACTTTCTCTTGCAATCAATTCCCTCCCTAAGGCGATAACTAACGATTTTTATGTTATTTTCATCATGCTACTACTATATATATATATCTTATATTACTCTCCAGAATGATTTTCAGTTGTTTTTAATAAATGTTTCTGAAAAATATGATAAAATAAATACTATATTAAGCATGAAAACAAAAATAATACTACAGGAAGGTGTTTGGAGTAAATTGAAGCGCTTCTATCCTATACTATTGATTACAATAAGTGCATCTTTGTGGGGAGTTATCGCTATTTTTGTTCGCAAACTCTCAAGTGTTGGCTTCTCCTCGATGGAAATTGTCACAATTAGAGTAACCGTCGCTGCGATTCTTCTTGGCATACTTGGGGCAGTAAAATATCGTTCCCAGATGAAGATACAATTAATGGATATTAAATTATTTATTGGAACGGGAATTTTTAGTATTGTCCTCTTTAATTGGTGTTATTTCACCTCAGTAAATCAAATGAATCTATCATTAGCTGTAATTTTGCTTTACACATCTCCAGCCTTTGTAACGATTTTGTCATTTGTATTTTTAAAGGAAAAAATGTCATGGCTGAAGGGGATTTCGGTAACCGGGACAATTCTTGGCTGTATCTTGATTGCAGGGGTAAGCCAAACTGACACAGCTTCAATTAGTGCAATTGGTATCATTACAGGTTTGGGTGCCGGCTTTGGTTACGCCTTGTATAGTATTTTCGGGAAATTTGCGTTAGAAAAGTATCAGCCATTCACGGTAACTTTTTATACCTTTTTAATAGCAGCAATAACGTTGATTCCACTTACACATCTATGGGATAAGGGCAATATATTGTTTACCGGGGAGGTTCTGTTGTACGGAGTAGGTTTCGGGTTATTCCCGACCGTCATTGCCTTTTTATTGTATACGAAAGGTCTCGAGCAAATTGAGAGCAGCAAGGCCGCCATCATTGCAACCGTAGAGCCTGTTGTTGCAACATTATTAAGTTTATTTCTTTATAAAGAAGGATTTGGGGTAATTCAAGCCATTGGTTCAGGGTTAATCCTAGCCTCAGTTATAATCGTGAATCTGCCAATAGGACCATTTGCGAAAAAGCAAAAGGCTTCAATCTCTTATGATTGAAGCCTTTCCTTTAGAATCAGACAATAGAGTAGAGCATCACCATGTTTTATATCCTTTCGATCCAGGAGGAGCATTTTGGATAATATCAATAAATGGAATGGTATAGGCAAACAAAATGAGCGCTGCAGTAATGCCAAGCCATAATTTCCAGTTTTCAAATATCATTGGTGCCTTGTCTTCAAGGTTTTCTGCCTCACCAACAGGGAATTCTTCTTCACCTTTTGGTGCAAGGAAAGTAAGGTTAATGAAAATAATTAACACTAAGATGATCCCAACAAATAGGATGGTACCGCCAACTGCTTGAGCAATTTGATAAGGAATCCATTCCAATGCCTGTTTAGACTCACCGTATGTTGAGAAGGCAGACCGACGGGGACCGCCAAGCAGTCCTTGGATGTGCATTGCACCAGACATAAAGGCCATGCCGATAAACCAAACCCACGCTTGAATAATAGCCAATTTATTCATTTGCTTCGTCAATTTGCGCCCCGTTAAATGCGGTACTAACCAGTAAGAAATTCCAAAGAAAGTTAGTACAACTGATGTAGCTGCTGTTAAGTGAAAGTGTCCTGTTACCCAGATAGTATTGTGAACTACTTGGTCCATTTGGTTAGACGCATTGATAATACCACCAGCACCAGCAGGAATAAATGCAGCCATTCCAATAAATGGAACAGTGAAGCGGGCGTCATTCCAAGGCAGCACTTTGAACCAGCCGAATAAACCTTGTGCCCCCTTGCTGCGGCCATATCTCTCAAAAGTAGCAAATAATGAAAATGCCGTCATTAAGGAAGGAATTACAACCATGAAGGTTAAAATAACCTGCAAGAATTTCCATGCTGGATCAATACCAGGTTCAGTTAATTGGTGATGGAAACCTACGGGAATTGAAAATAGTAAAAACAAAATAAATGATAAACGTGCTAAAGAATCTGAAAATATTTTCCCACCAATAATTTTCGGAATGATTGCGTACCAGCACATATAGGCAGGCAACAACCAGAAGTAAACAAGCGGGTGGCCAAAGTACCAAAAGAGTGTCCGGCTTACTAAAACATCCACTCTATCAACTATACCGAGCGACCAAGGAAGTAATTGGAATAATACCGTCGCTGCAACTCCAAGTGTTGCCACAATCCACATCACCGTGTTAATGACAGCCATAAAGCTAAGTAATGGACTTGGTGTACCAGGATTATTTTTGCGCCATTTGGCGTAAGTCATAATTTGCGCTGCACCATCAACCCAGCTTCCAACGACAACAAATGTTAAACCTAGGTAAAAGATCCAGTGTGCTTGCAGCGGTGCATAGAATGTATACAAAACTGAAGCTTCGTTCAATAAAATCATCATACCGGACATCAGAGTGCCGGCAGTCATTAACCAAAATCCTATCCAGCCAGTTCGTCTGGCTGCAGGAGAATGTGTACCTGCTGTTCTGCTAACTGCAGCGTATTGGAAGCCCATGATAAAAAAGGTGGTAAGTACAAGCCCCATTAACACACCATGAGCAGTTAATATCTGATAATAGCCGATTCCAAACGGAAGCTCGTATTTACCTGAACGTACTAAAGTCTGCAGTAATCCCATTAGTCCGCCGAGAGCAAGTGCTCCAAAAGCGACAAAAAAATGGGCCATCGTTAACTTAGCATCTTTAGGGTCTACTTTTATTTTTTGTGAAGGTTTGTTCATCATTTTTTTACCACCTCAATTTTGGAGAACATTAAATGGTGTCCTGTGCCGCAATATTCATTACAAACAATTAAATACTCACCAGCTTTGTCAAAGGTTGTGGTATATTCGCTGATATACCCTGGTTCAAGCATCATATTAATATTTGTACCTGCAACCTCAAAGCCGTGAATCACATCTTTTGTAGTAGCAATTACCTTAACCTTTGCTCCCAGTGGTACTTCAACTTTTGCTGGGTTATAGGAAAATGCCTGTGCAACATAGACCAACTCATAATCCCATTCTTTTCCTTCAACTTTATGTAATCCTGGTTGATCAAAAGGTTTTTGTTGGTCTACCTTTTCCGGATCAACCGTTGTTAAACAGCTTGGCGGTTTATTGCCAAGATAGAAGGCGCTTACACCTATTGTCGTTAAAAAAATAATTAGACAGCTAACACCAAATATCAGCCAGACTTTTTCCAGTTTGTGCATGTGCATTATTTTTCCCCCTCAGTTCTTTAAAAACGTTCAACGAAAAGAAAGTAAACACTTAGCCATGTAACGACGATAAATACTCCTAAGAAGAATACGGATGCTAGTGTTCCTTTTAATGACGAACTGTCTTCAACTTTCGGCTGATGATTTGTCTTTAACTCAGCTTTCGCCATCCCCCTGCACTCCTTTCGAAATGGTAACAATTAATCAATAAAGTTCTCTTTCATGATACAAAACAATTGTGAAAGTAAAATATCAAATTTTGTTGTTCACAAATCGTTCATTCCTTATGTAATTACTATGTTAATGTTAAAAAACTGATATAACAGTGATTTATGTCACATTTGCAACAGTGAAAATGTGAATAAAATGTGAACTATTTTGATTGGCTTGTGACATAAGTAGTTGAATAATTGTAATCTTTATCAACTTGTTTTTCTTGTCACAATGTACATTAAGCAAAATAAAATATCTAAGCGGAATCTTTAATCCAATGGGGGAATGGTGAAATGGAAAAATATTATTGTGAACAATGCCGATTACTATATAACAAAATTGAGTACTGCAAAGTGTGTGGTAACCTTGTGAATAACAAAATAAAAATTGAAATTCAAAAACAGCCTGAGAAATAATATGTTTCTAATTGGTAAGGATTGGTGGGTGTTTAGCGCATTTACTTGTTATATAATGAAAGGGCACAACAACAACCTTCAAAACGTTTGCTTCTCCTAAGCGGGGAAGCTTTTTTCTTTTGACAGAATATCAGAGCATTAACAGTCCGTATCGCTTTATCTTTTGACGTTGTTAAATAAATACAAATATAGTGCTGGAACCATTGCAGCCAATTGATAACTATGGTAAAATTTAATTAACAATGAAAATCATTCTCGATACGAGCTTGATAAGGAGCGTGTTACATATGGCATTTGCATTTGTCGGTGGCACTATAGTTATCTATGCCTTTGTTATGAAGCATGTCTTAAAAAACGTAACACATTAATAATCATTACTTTATTAGTCAGGGAGCGAGCCTCCTTGGCTTTTTGTTTTTTACCATAATAAATAAATTTGAGAGTATCGAAGAGGTTATGATAGGAAATATTTGCATTATCGTATAAAATAAAAAATATTAACATGTTACTAAGGGGAAAAATTATGGTGAAAACAGCCAATAATAACGAAACGATTGTATCATTAAAAGGAAACATTACCTTACTATATGAATTTTTCGTCGGTCAAAAAGATGCGGTTAATGCCGAAAAAATAAAACAGTTAGCTCAAAAAATTGCCAAAAGAGAATATGCAGTTGCCTTTTGTGGTCATTTTTCAGCTGGAAAATCAACAATGATTAATAGAATCATAGGTGAAAACCTGTTGCCATCAAGTCCAATTCCGACAAGTGCCAATCTTGTAAAAGTAAGATCGGGTGAGGATTATGCAAAGGTTTATTTTAAGAATGAAAAGCCTCGGCTTTATTTAGCTCCTTACGATTACGAGTTGGTGAAAAGCTATTGTAAAGATGGCGATCAAATTCAAGAGATAGAAATCAGTCATAGTGAGTCACATTTACCAGTCAATACAGTGGTAATGGATACTCCAGGGATAGACTCGGCTGATGATGCCCATCGGATTGCAACCGAGTCAGCGATTCACCTTGCTGATTTAATCTTTTATGTTATGGATTATAATCATGTTCAGGCAGAACTCAACTTCTTATTTACTAAAGAATTAACAGAAGCCGGAAAGGATGTTTATCTAGTTATCAATCAGATTGATAAACATCGAGAAGAAGAACTTGGTTTTCAAGACTTTCAGAGAAGTGTTGCAGATGCTTTTCATTCCTGGGGTGTAACACCAGCGCGGATTTTTTATACTTCATTAAAATATCCAGATCATCCTTATAACCAATTTCATGAACTGCAACAGTTTATCGCTACCCATTTGGCAGAAAAGGACCAGTTTTTGGTGCCTTCTGTTTTTCAATCTTTAAAGAAGATAGCAAGTGAATACTTGAGAGAAATAAAAAAAGCAGAAGATAAAAGACTTACACCATTTCTTGAACAATTAAGTGGATTCTCTGATCAAGAGAAGGATGAAATACTGAGGACTTATCAAAAAATAACTACGCAACTTGAAAAAATTGATGAGAGCATCACCCAAAGGTCAAACCAATTTGATGAAGAAATAAAGCAGATTCTAAGAAATGCTTATTTAATGCCTTTTCAAACGAGAGAACTTGCTGAGAGCTATTTAGAATCATGTCAGCCGGGATTTAAGGTGGGATTTTTGTTTTCGAAACAGAAAACAATTGAGGAGAAAAAGCTTCGCCAAGACAGATTTTATCAGGATCTTATCGATAAAACAAAGTCGCAGCTCCAATGGCATATTCGCGAATGTTTATTACGGAGCTTAAAGCAGACGTCATTAGATGATGGAGAACTGTTTACAATTGCACAATCATTTTCAGTGACGATCCCTGAACAAATCATTGTCGATGTACAAAAGTCTGGTGCAATCCTATCCGGGGACTATCTGCTTCACTATACTGAGGATGTTGCCAACGAAATTAAAAAGAAGGCTAGATATGAATTAAGTGCTTTTAGAGAAAAGTTCTTAATGGCACTGGCTGAGCAGGCTACTCGTCTAAAGACAGAGTATGAACAGACTCTAAGCAGTATGGGACAATATGTAAACGCATTATCAGAAATAAAAGCGGCTCAACAAAGGTTGACCGAGAGAGAGAAACATATTCACGATTTACTGCACCAACGAGAAGACTGCCAAGCAGATTACCCTGACTTATTTATCCTTCCGGAGGAAGATGTTGATATTGTTCAGATAGATGGGGGGGAGCAAAGTAACTTACCTGTAAAGGTGAAAAGTGACAAGCAGGGAACGGATGCAGGAATTTCTCTTAAAGAAAATATCGCTGTTACTTCAAAGGCAGTTGATCATCAAAAAATAACGGTTAGCCAGCTTAAACTTGCATCACAGTTACTTTCTGACTTACCGGGCTTGCAAAAGCTGAGTGCTGAATTAACAGAGAAGGCAAGCAGATTAGAAAATAAGGGTTTCACTGTCGCCTTATTTGGTGCCTTTAGTGCAGGAAAGTCATCATTCGCTAATGCGTTAATGGGAGAAAATGTGCTGCCAGTTTCGCCTAACCCAACTACTGCAGCTATTAATAAAATTAAACCAGTAACATTAAAGTACAAACACGGTACAGCTCGAATAAAATTTAAAGAAACTATAACTATGCTTGAGGATGTAAATCGTTCCTTAAAAGTATTTGATCTCCATGCTGGGGACTTTGCAGAGGCTGTGACCATGATTAACACAAAAGTGCTGATGAAGAGTCACGCAGCGGGTGTCTTAGAGAAAACTCATTATTCCTTTTTACATGCTTTTTCGAAAGGATACGATTCATTAGGATTACGGTTAGGAACAGTGCTGGAAACGGATATAAGGGAATTCCATGAGTTTGTTGCCTTAGAGGAAAAATCATGTTATGTGGAATGGATTGAACTTTATTATGACTGTGAATTGACGCGAAAAGGGATTACCTTAGTGGATACACCAGGAGCGGACTCTATCAATGCCAGACATACAGGGGTCGCTTTTGATTATATTAAAAACGCAGATGCTGTATTTTTTGTTACCTATTATAATCATGCGTTCTCCAAAGCAGACCGTGAATTTTTAATTCAACTGGGCAGGGTAAAAGACTCTTTTCAACTTGATAAAATGTTTTTTATTATTAACGCCATTGATTTAGCAGAAAGTGAAGAGGAAAAACAAGCTGTAATCGATTATGTCTGCGAGCAGTTAATTAAGTATGGCATTAGGAATCCGCATCTATATCCTTTATCCAGCTTGTTGGCACTGGAAGAAAAAACACACCAGGATATTCCGAGGCGATCTGGAATCTATCAATTTGAACAAGCATTTGCGCAGTTTATCGCCAATGATTTAACTGAATTAGCCGTGTCTGCGGCAAAAAATGAGGTAGAGCGAGTTCGGGCTATGATTAATAACCTGATTTCGTCTGTAAAAGAGGATGAGACTCATAAGCGTAAGAAGCGTCAGGAAATTGAGCAGCAGATGTTTGAAATCCGGAAATTACTAAGTGTGCAAACGCCTGATAATATTAAGAATCGCCTGCTTCAAGAGGCAGAGGAACTCATTTATTACATTAAACAACGTGTTTTTTTCCGCTTTAGTGACTTTTTTAAAGAGGCCTTTAATCCTTCGCTATTAAAGGACGATGGGAGAAACTTGAAAAAGGCATTACAAACTGCGTTTGATGAATTTTTAGAAAGCTTTGGCTTTGATTTTGCTCAAGAGCTAAGGGCAACAACGGTTAGATTAGACCGGTTTGTTGAAGCACTATTTGCCGATAATCAACAGCTGATCGAGCGTCATGTTCACGTGATAAATCGAGAGGTATCCTTCTCAAAATTCGAAGTACAAACAAATAATCAATTGGATTTTCCAATTGCCTTTATTGAAGAAGACAGACATGTTTTTACAAAAGCAATGTCTTATTTTAAAAGTCCAAAAGGCTTTTTTGAAAAAGATGAAAAGAGATGGATGGCAGAAGAGCTTCAGCGAGTTTTAGAACCATTAGCCGATCACTTTTTACACCAGCAAAACAAAGTAATCCAAGAACATTATCTTGAGCAAATCAAGAAAGAGCTCAGCAGGTTTATTGCTGAAACGGAAGAACAAGTTAATGAATATTATGTTAGTTTATTAACTGCATTGGACGGTGGCGTCCCACTAGAGCGCCTCTTAGAAATTCAACAAAAGCTGGCATAAATTGCATAAGTCTTAGAAGTGAAGATAAACTGGAAAATAGCAGTAACATGTCTCATGAACAGATAAACATGTTATAATGGAACGTATCTAGTAATGGCGCCTTTTAAATAGGCGCTTATTTTTTCTGGGGTGATAGGTAAGATGGAGAACAAAAAGCCTTTATTTATGCTTGTTGACGGGATGGCACTGTTATTCCGTGCTTTTTATGCAACAGCTGTCAGCGGACAGTTTATGATTAACTCAAAGGGAATTCCCACCAATGGGATTCACGGATTTATTAAGCATATGTTTACCGCTGTATCCGCTTTTAAACCGACACATTTAGCAGTTTGCTGGGATATGGGCAGCAAGACGTTTCGCACAGAACTGTTTCCCGATTATAAAGGAAATCGCGGCGAAGCACCAATTGAATTAATTCCTCAGTTTGACCTTGTGAAGGAAGCAGTCGCGGCATTTAATATTCCTAACATTGGCTTGGAAGGCTTCGAGGCAGATGATTGCATCGGTACAATCGCTAATCAGGTTAAAGATCAAGCACATGTCATGATTTTAACTGGTGATCAAGATATATTACAGCTTTTAGATGAGCAAATATCTGTTATTTTATTAAAAAAAGGATTTGGGAATTATCTAGTACACACACCTGAAACATTTTATGAAGAAAAGGGAATTACTCCAAGGCAAATGATTGACTTAAAAGCATTAATGGGTGATACCAGCGATAACTATCCAGGTGTGAAAGGGATCGGTGAGAAAACGGCCCTCAAGCTGTTAAAAGAATACCAACATGTAGAAGGGATTATTGAAAATTTAGAGCAACTGTCAAAATCCAACCAAGTAAAAATCAAACAAGATCTGGACATGCTGCACCTTTCACGAATATTAGCAGAAATTAAATGCAATGTTCCAGTCAGTTGTGCTCTTGAAGATGCCAATCTGCACATTGATAAAAATAAAGTTATCAACAAAATGATGGAATTAGAAATTCGCGGTATTCAACGATTGGTACCCATGAACGAATTGATTATTTCTTAATATACTGCTGCACTGGCTGTCGCGGATGGTGACAGCCAGTTTTTATAAAGAATATAACCCGGACTGCAGTTATATTTTTGTATTGGATTTTTTCGCTCTATTTTCCAGTGTACTCTTCGGTTCTTCTGAAAACTCTGCATCTTGGCCGTACCCTTGAGGGTTAACCCCCGGTGCTTTAACACCACGATTTTTACTCTTTTTACCCATTCTAATCACCTCCCGCGCTATTAGTATGACCATTTTCGAATAATAAATCTCTGTATTTTAAACACTAAGGGCATGAAAGAGGTGAAGATGAATGAACAAAGGTGTTTACTACTCTCTGCTTAGTATTGGACTAGCACAAGGGATCAAAATCCCCATTTATTACTTGAAAAATAAAGAATGGCGGCCCGATTTATTTTTCAGTACGGGTGGGATGCCAAGTTCCCATTCTGCCGGTGTGTCAACGTTAACAACCTACATTGCTTTGCAGCGAGGCATACCGACGATAGATTTTGCCTTGTCACTTATTTACGGACTAATCGTTATGTACGATGCTCAGGGAGTCAGAAGACAGACAGGGGAATTAACATTAAAGGTTAACTCACTGAATGAATTAATAGAAAAAATTCATAAAGATGAGAGCGTGGAATTTAAGCAGCAAACAGCCCCTAAAAAATTAAAAGAAGTTCTCGGACATAAGCCGGAAGAAGTGCTTGGCGGTGCAGTCCTTGGAGTATTAGTTGGAATTGCGGGCCATTGTTTAACAAAAAAGGATAGAAAATTTTCAAAGTTTACGTTAAGATTTTAAGGGTGTTGTACTGAGAAGAAAGTGGGATGGTTAGATAGTGAAAACGGTGGAGGAATACTTGCGGTATTTACAGGGGAAGGGTTTTCTCTTTCAAGACGATACAATAGGTTTTATTTACTTCGGGAAACACTATACAAATGCTGCCGATGAACTAACCAATACAGCAATTGAATTAACGCTAAAAGCGCAAAAACAGTTCGATGGCAGCTTCTATGTTTCTTTGCTGGAAACATTTGTCTCCAATGGGATAAAGACGCGGAAGGACGCCATTCAGTTTATTAAAGAAAACGAACTGCTTCCGGTATAAAAAAATAAAAACTCCCTGTTCATAGGGAGTTTTTACTGACTTTCCAAATAATCGTTTTTTTGCAGCAATGGAACTTTCTTACCAGGAAGTTCAGCAAAAATCATTCCTGCAAAAATTAGACTGCATCCTAAAATGGCACTATAGGTCAATCGCTCGTCGGCCCAATAGTAACCGGTTATTGCAGCAAACACAGGTTCCATAGCAAAGATTAAGGCAACTCTAGTAGCAGAAGTATATTTTTGAAAATTAGTTTGAATAAAAAACGCGATAGCAGTAGCAAATATACTTGTAACTAATAATGCCGTTACTACTTCTTGAGATAGTAAAATATCAAGCTTCATTGTACTTTCCCAATCCTCGAATAGAAACGACGAAACGAGCGACAGAATAGCAACCGTCGAAATTTGAATTACGGTTAATAGCAAAGTAGGATAGCGATGGGAGTATCTGCCCGTAAAGATAATATGTAGCGCAAAGCTAATGGCACAAATAAAAACAAATCCATCGCCAATATTTAGCGATGAAATATCAGTCATGGTTAATAAAAATAACCCTACGGTAGCAATTAGCACACCAAATATGGCATTTTTCCCAGGGGTTTGTTTTAATAATACCATCGAAAATAGCGGAACTAAGACAACACTTAATCCAGTAATAAAGCCTGCTTTAGAAGTTGTGGTAGTTAACAATCCAATGGTTTGCGTTACATAACCAAGAAATAACCAAAAACCGATGATGATTCCTGGTACTGCCATTGTAAAATGAAATTGTTTGATCTGATCCCGATAAAATAGTAGCAGAATAATAATCAGGATAACAGCGGCCATTAAAAACCGAAATCCGTTAAATGCAAACGGAGGTAAAAAGTCAATTGCATTTTGAACCAATACAAAAGTCATACCCCAAATTAACGTTACAAACAATAAACTTCCATCAGCCATTATTGGTTTTTTACTCATCAACTTGCCCCCAATCAAGATTCACTATAATTTGCAATATGGAAAGTGTAACACAATTTTGACAATTTTGCCGTTATTTTTTCACTGTACATCAGGAAATTGCTTAATATTCAAGAATTTCAGTAAGTTATTTACATGAGGAAAGGTTGAGAGAGATGAAATTTAGACTAGAGTGGAAGCATAAACTTAAAAGTAATGAAAAGATTTCGTGTTCTACAGAGTGGGTTCAGGGAGAGACTGCGATTGTCATGGGTGAGGAATTAGAGGCAGGGGGAAAATGCAGTGAATTGTATTTTTATGATGAAAAAGGGGTAACGTGGAATCTAAGGGAAGTGAAGAAACTGTTAACAGAAATTGAGGAAGAGCCTCACGAGGTGACAGTGTACTTTGATGGTGGATTTATTAAGGATAGCGCCCAAGCGGGATTAGGTGTCGTTATTTACTTCCAGCAAGGGAAAAAGAAATACCGGCTTCGTGCCAACAAGTTATTTTTTGAAATTGAAACAAATAATGAAGCGGAATATGCAGCATTCCATTATGCTCTAAACTTATTAGATGAACTAGGTGTCCGCCATTTGCCATGTGAATTTAAAGGTGATGCACAAGGATTACTAAAACAGCTAGAAGGGGAATGGCCTTGTTATGAAGATGTGTTAAATCGTTGGCTCGATAGAATTGAAGAAAAAATTAAAGTTTTGGATCTTAACCCTACATTTACGGTTATTCCTAGAAAGGATAATAAAGAAGCAGATAAATTAGCAAATCAGGCATTAGAAGGCAAGGAAATTTTCTCTAAAATGTTACTTTTATAAGAATAGGGTGTGGACGATTTGAACCAGGCAGTTAGAAAAGAGGTACTAAAGCAACTTGAAAGCCTGTTTACAGACTTTTGTGAAGGCTGTTTTATTCAACGTCAGCTGCGGAAAGAGGGGGGGAAACGTCTGGCACATCGTTTTTGTATATCTCAATGTACTGTCGGTGAAAAGATTAAGGAGTATGGAAAAAAGCTTGGGAATACTATATAAAAAGGCTGACACCGACTGTCAGCCCCTAACATTTCAAATTTGATTGATTATAGTTTTACTACATTAGCAGCTTGAGGTCCGCGGTTTCCTTCGACGATTTCAAATGAAACTTCTTGACCTTCTTCTAATGATTTGTAACCTTCGCCTTGAATTGCGCTGAAGTGTACAAATACATCGTCTCCGCCTTCAACTTCGATAAAACCAAAGCCCTTCTCGTTGTTAAACCATTTTACTTTACCGTTTTGCATGTACTTCTTCCTCCTAAGCCTTTCGAGGCACCCCATATAGTGCCAAAGTCAAATATTATCATGTGAAAAATTTCAAGGCGTAAGCCGATGATAATTTGTCTACATGATGCTTTAAATATACAATAAGTAAAAAGGCCAGTCAAGAAAGGGCGGGAGGATTTTACGTAAATACTAAAATTTATCAATAATTGATACTTATTCTGTTTGCTAACATAAAATAATGCAACACCTTCATATATTAATATAGGATGAAAATAGGGGTGAGGAAAATGTATCGCTTTTCGATTGACCAGGATCATTGGATTTTGCGATTCTCACCAAAAATAGCTATTGAAACAGAGGAAAGACAGGAAATCTTTTTATCCATTCTGCAAATGGGCAACCGATTATCAAGGTTTTCCCACGGCGATTCTTTTCTAATGTTTTCGAAACAAATTGGCGCCATCATTTTTGAAGTAGAAACAGTTCCCTCATTTATTTTAACTGTTTCCACCATTATTTCGGAAGACAATTGGTACCAGCAAAAGATTGAAAAAAAATAAAATCAATCCATCAAATTTCGGAGGGAATCCTCCGTTTTTTTATTTTTTTGCAGTTGTTGAAAACTTGTAACAAATTTGACAAGATTTATCCCTTTTTTATTGTTTTTATTTGGTAAGATAAATGTGAGGTTTATCACAATTTGAAAGCCTTTTTTGACGAAGTCGGCACAGATTTAACTACATAATTAACATTATTAATCAAAGGGAGTGTTGTAAGTGGATCCGCTTTTCTTGGCAAGAGTTCAGTTTGCGGCAACAACAATTTTTCACTTTTTCTTTGTTCCGCTGTCAATAGGACTTGTCCTCATGGTAGCAGTAATGGAAACATTGTATGTTGTCAAAAAGAATGAACTTTACAAAAAAATGGCGAAGTTTTGGGGGCATTTATTTTTAATTAATTTTGCCGTTGGGGTAGTAACTGGAATTATCCAAGAGTTTCAATTTGGGATGAACTGGTCTGAATACTCAAGATTTGTAGGGGATGTTTTTGGTGCCCCATTAGCAATTGAAGCGCTTCTTGCTTTCTTTATGGAATCAACGTTCATAGGTCTGTGGATTTTCGGCTGGAACCGTTTTTCGAAAAAACTTCATCTTGCGTGCATTTGGCTTGTTTCGCTTGGTACAACATTGTCCGCCATCTGGATACTGACGGCCAACTCGTTTATGCAGGTACCTGTCGGTTTTACAATGAAGAACGGTCGGGCAGAAATGAATGACTTTCTCGCTCTAATTACGAATGGACAATTATTGGTAGAATTTCCACATGTCATTACAGGAGCAATTTGTACAGGTGCTTTCTTTGTCGCTGGTGTAAGTGCTTACAATCTATTGAAAAAACGAAATATTCATTTCTTTAAAAAGTCAATGCAAATGGCACTAATTTTTGGAATTATTGGCAGCCTTGGAGTTGCGTTTTCGGGCCACTCACAAGCACAATACCTAGTGAAAACACAACCGATGAAAATGGCAGCCGCCGAAGGTATTTGGAAGGATACTCCTGACCCAGCTCCATGGTCTGCTCTTGCGATAATTGACACGGAAAAACAAGAAAATAAATTTGAAATTAACATTCCATATGCATTGAGTTTCTTGTCTTATTCAAAATTCGAAGGTTCCTTAAAAGGAATGGAAACACTGCAAAAAGAATACACAGAAAAATATGATAATGTCGTTGGCGAAGGAACAAATTATATCCCACCAGTAAAGACGACATATTGGAGTTTTCGATTAATGATTGGCTTTGGTATGGCAATGATCCTTCTGCCTCTGATTGGATTCTACCTTTGGAGAAAAGGGCGCTTGGAGAGCAGTTCATTGTTCCTCAAGATTCTTGTTCCTGGTATTTCCTTTCCATTCTTAGCTAATACCTTTGGTTGGTTGATGACAGAAATTGGCCGCCAGCCATGGTCTGTATTTGGATTAATGACAACAGCAGATGCAGTTTCACCAAATGTTCCTGCTGGAATGGTACTATTTTCGACGATTATGTATTTGCTAGTATTTACGATTCTGCTAGCTGTTATGGTTTACTTAATGATCCGTGAAATTAAAAAAGGTCCGGAAGAACTACATGGATTAGATGCGAAACATTCTACAGATCCATTTAAGGTAGGTGCTTAAAGTGGAATTAAGTGAATTATGGTTTATCCTAATTGCGATTGTATTTATTGGTTTCTTCTTCCTAGAAGGGTTTGATTTCGGAGTCGGCATGTCAACGCGTCTTCTTGCAAAGGACCAACAGGAACGTACTATAATGGTCAATACTATCGGGCCATTTTGGGATGCAAATGAGGTATGGCTTTTAACTGGAGGCGGTGCGATATTTGCGGCATTTCCTCATTGGTATGCGACGATGTTCAGCGGCTACTACCTACCATTATTAGTTGTTTTACTATGTTTGATTGGACGTGGCGTTTCATTTGAATTCCGGCGCAAGGTAGAAAATCCACGCTGGACGAATATTTGGGATTGGGTTGTTTTTATCAGCAGTCTATTATCGCCTTTCTTACTCGGCGTTTTGTTTACCAGCATGTTAAAAGGAATGCCTATTGCCAAAGATATGAACATGCAGCCTGGATTTACCGATTATATTAATATTTATTCCCTTTGGGGTGGTGTAACCGTTACGCTTCTTTGCCTCCTTCATGGTCTTCATTTCTTAACATTGAAGACAACTGGTGAGATTAGACAGCGTGCAGCATTGCTCGCGAAGAAAGTTTCTTTAGCAGTATTAGGTGCATTAGTGGTGTTTGCGGGGCTTTCATGGCTGATGACTGATATATTTAAGCAACATCTTATCGCCGAGCTCGTTCTAGTAGCCCTAATTGTCATTGCCTATGTGCTAGCTTATTATTTTATTTCACAACGTCGAGAAGGACTAGCATTTACGATGTCAGGTTTAGGGTTAGCTTTCACTGTTTCCGCTATATTTGTAGGCCTATTCCCGCGGGTGATGATCAGTTCCATTAATAAGGCATTTGACCTAACGGTTTACAATGCTTCTAGCGGGGATTATTCGTTAAAAATCATGACAATTGTAGCTCTAACAATTTTACCATTTGTTCTAGGGTATACGATTTGGAGTTACTATATATTCCGAAAACGGGTTTCAAATAAGGAGCATTTGACGTACTAATGGATAAATCGTTATTCACCTATAAAGGTGTGAAACTAGTTCTTTTCAAGTTATCATTGATAACGCTATTTCAAAGCGGAATGGTTCTTCTTCAAGCTTATTATTTAGCAGATGCAATCTCCTCTCTTTTTAGAGGAGATTTGTTTCGTACTGTAGGAATAAAGCTATTTATATTTGTTCTCGCCCTGTTTTTACGACACCTGCTGTCTGTATGGAAAAAACAGCTCGTGTTTCACTTTGCTGCAAACACGAGTGAGAATTTACGAGCAGAGCTGTTACAGAAATTATTTCGTTTAGGTCCTCGTTTTGTTGGGAAAGAGGGATCTGGAATGACGGTAACATTAGTTATGGAAGGAATACAAAAATTTCGCCGCTATTTGGAACTATTTTTAGTGAAACTAGTCAATATGATATTTTTTCCAGTTGCTATCGTTATTTTCACTTGGACTATTAATATTCGCTCAGCAATCATATTAGTAGTGACATTACCGATTTTAATCGTATTCCTTATTCTTTTAGGACTAGCGGCTAAAAGCAAAGCGGATCTTCAATTTGAATCCTATCAAACGCTATCAAATCATTTTGTTGACTCAATGAGAGGATTATCAACGCTAAAATATTTAGGTTTAAGTAAGGATCATGTTAGTAAAATTAAAGACGTTAGCGAAAAATACCGATTGGCGACAATGAAAACATTAAGGATTGCTTTTCTCTCGTCATTTGCCCTTGATTTCTTCACCATGCTTTCAATCGCAACTGTAGCTGTCTTTTTAGGTCTAGGCTTGATTAATGGTTCAATAGACTTACATCCTGCCCTGACAATTTTGATATTAGCACCAGAGTATTTTCTGCCAATAAGAGAGCTCGGTGCAGATTACCATGCTACGCTTGACGGGAAGAATGCTGGAAAAAAAATAGCCGATATCATCTCAATGGAGACAGCTGCGGAGAAAGACATTCGGATACTAAATTGGAATGATTCCAGTGATATAACGATTAAGCACCTTACCATTCAGCACGATAATACATCCAGTGCCAGCCTGTCAGGAGTAAACTATACCGTTTCTGGTAGGAAAAAAATCGGCATTATTGGTGCTAGTGGTGCTGGAAAGTCAACGTTTATCGACTTTTTAAGTGGATTTCTACAGCCAACATCAGCAGAGATATTAATAAACGAGGCCGAGATTTCAACTTTATCTGCTTTCGAATGGCAAAAGCAAGTCACTTATATTCCACAGCATCCGTATATTTTTAATGACACCATTGCCAATAATATTCGCTTTTATGAGCCAAAGGCAAGCGAAAAAGAAGTATGGGAGGCGGCTGAAAAGGCTGGATTATTAGGAATGATTCAATCATTGCCGCAAGGATTAGAAACGATGATTGGTGAAGGCGGACGCAGTTTAAGCGGCGGACAAGAACAACGGATTGCTCTCGCCCGAGCTTTTTTGGGAAAACGGCCGATTGTTATGCTTGATGAGCCAACTGCACATTTAGATATCGAAACAGAAGCAGAATTAAAAGAAACGATGGTAGCTCTTTTCGCAGATAAACTTGTTTTCCTTGCAACACATCGACTGCATTGGATGCTGGATATGGATGAAATTATTGTGTTAGATCAAGGCCGGATAGTGGAAACTGGCTCACATGAACAATTGATGAAGGCAAAATCAATGTATTATCAATTAGTAAGGGCACAGGAGGGAGATGGCTTAGATGGGTAAAAAAAATTGGGTAATCCCATATATTCGGCAATATCGTCGCTTTTTTTTCCTTTCCATTTTCCTCGGATTGCTGACCATCCTTGTTGGCGGGGCCCTGATGTTTACTTCTGGGTATTTGATCTCAAGATCGGCGGCAAGACCTGAATCGATTCTAATGGTATATGTTCCAATTGTAGGAGTACGTGCCTTTGGGATTGGTAGAGCTGTATTTAGTTATGTTGACCGTTTGGCCGGTCACTCGTTAGTTTTAAAAATTCTTTCCGAAATGCGAGTGAAATTATATAAAGCAATCGAGCCCCAGGCGTTCTTTCTGCAATCCCGCTTCCGTACAGGCGATATTTTAGGTGTACTGGCAAATGATATTGAACATTTACAAAATTTTTATTTAAAGACATTTTTTCCAGCCTGTATATCTTTGTTTCTATATGCAATTATTATTGGCTGCGTCGGATTATTCTCTGTCGGCTTTGCGATTGTTTTTGCCATTTTAATAGGTTTTCTGCTATTTATCTGCCCCATCATTTCTTTGCTATATACGAAGGCAAAAAATAAACTTCTAAAACAGGCGAGAAACCAATTGTACTATCAATTTACCGATGCCATTTTTGGAATTCGCGATTGGATCTTTAGCGGTCATTCACCAAAATTCATTGATGAAGTACAAAAGCAGGAGAGGCAGCTGCTTCAAATTGAAACAAAGAAGCAAATCTTTGACAATGGTCGCGATGTCATTAATCAATTAGTTCTTGGATTAGTTGTTGTATCAGCAGTTTATTGGGCAAACACTTTAAGCGTGAGCGAAATTATTTCGCCGCCATTCATTGCAGCCTTTGGTCTTGGCGCCCTCGCATTAATGGAATCATTTCTCCCGCTGGCAAGTGTCGTTAGTGATGTTACGATTTATGAGGACTCATTACAACGTCTGGAAATGATAGAGACCGATCAGTCTGCAGCGGAAAGTTCTGAAGAAGAATCGAAAGTTTTCCCATCTAGTCCTGCAAATTTAATTCGAATGAATGATGTAGCCTTTGGATATTCTTCGGAAAATTTAATTCTAGATAAAATTAGTCTATCTATAGCTCAAGGGGAGAAAATTGCCCTGCTCGGCAGAAGCGGAACCGGCAAATCTACCCTAGTCCATTTATTGCAAGGCAGTTTGTCACCGATAAGTGGTACAGTTTCTATTAATGGACAAAATGTTGCACATTTACAGCCAGCTATTACATCTCACGTTGGAGTACTAAATCAAAAGGCCTATTTATTTAATACAACTGTAATGAATAATATCCGTTTGGGGAATCCAAATGCAAGTGATGATGCGGTGATTCAGGCCGCAAAGATGGTCCAATTAGATGAAATGATTAGCGAGCTTCCGCAAGGCTATGAGACAATGATGGAGGAAACGGGTCAGCGCTTTTCCGGTGGAGAACGCCAGCGAATCGCACTTGCAAGAATTTTATTACAGGATGTGCCAATTGTCATTTTAGATGAACCCACAGTTGGGCTCGACCCAGTAACAGAAAAACAATTGCTTGCAACCATTTTTGCGACACTTCGCGATAAAACAATTATTTGGGTGACACATCATCTCGTCGGTGTTGAACAAATTGATCGTCTTCTTTTTCTTGATAATGGAAAAATTGTCATGGAAGGCAGTCATGAAGAGCTGTTGAAGCAGGAAGAAAGGTATCGCTATTTATACAGTTTAGACAGGCCTAATTTAGTTGGGAGATAAAATCTTTACGTGTTAAGGAAGAAGCAGGTAAAATGAAGTTTAGAATGTTTTTCGTTATCCCGCCTTAACGGGCAGTAAGACCCCCACCTCTAGATTACGAGTCTATAAGGAATCTAAGTGGGGGATCAACTGCCCGTAAAGGTCCGATTGGTTCAGCTAACCATCAGTGGGGGATGAAGAAAACTCCCATTGATGGAAGTTTCACTTTATAAGGGGCTAGAAAAAATGAAGCTGATTATTGCTGAAAAGCCGGACCAAGGTTCAACCTTGGCTTCCGTTTTCAAACATAAAAGACAAAACGGGTTTATTGAAGTTTTTCCTAATGATCTTTTCCCTGAGGGTGCTTTTGTTACTTGGGCAATTGGACATATTTGTCAATTGGTACAACCAGAAAGGTACCAATCTGAATGGAGAAAATGGTCATTGGATACACTGCCAATGATCCCCGCTCAGTTTACCTATGAGGTTTCTAAAGATAAAGCAAAACAATATGCAATCATAGAAAAGCTGTTGTCTAATCCAAAGGTGACGGAGATTGTTCATGCTGGCGATGCTGGACGTGAGGGTGAGTTAATCGTTCGTAACATTTTGAGATTGGCTAATTGCCATAAACCGATGAAAAGATTGTGGATATCTTCGTTGACACCAAATGCCATTCGTGAAGGGTTTCATAAACTTTTGACCGAGCAGGACACACGAAACTTATATTTTGAGGCATATACACGTGCCTGTGCTGACTGGGTTGTAGGAATGAACGCTTCACGTCTTTACAGTCTGCTTTTACAGCAGCAAGGTTTCTCAGATGTATTTTCCGTAGGAAGAGTGCAAACTCCAACCCTAGCATTGATAGTAAAAAAGGAATTGGAAATAGAACAGTTTAAATCAGAGCCCTTTTGGGAAGTTCAGGCTCAATTCTTAATGAATGGAAAGAAATATATAGGAAAATGGCAAAAAGACGGAGAAACGAGGGTAAAATCAAAAGAACTTGCAGAAAAAATTGCCGCTTTTTGCGATGACAAACCAGCTGAGATACAGGATTGTGTTTCTGAGCAAAAGGATTACTTGCCACCGCTTTTGTATAATCTATCTGCTTTACAGGCAGAAGCAAATAGACGGTATAAATTTTCACCGAAAAAAACCTTGGATACACTACAAAAGTTGTACCAGCGGGGGTATGTATCTTATCCAAGATCGGATTCCCGCTATGTAACCGCAGAAGAAGCGGCTGTCTTTCCGGAAATTCTACAAAAATTAAGCAACTTTGACTCATATAGCAGCTTCTATCCATTACCCATTTCAACCATAGTTAATAATAAACGATATGTTAATGAAAAAAAGGTTACCGATCACTATGCGATTATACCGACCGAACAAATCCCTCAAATAGACAAGCTGACAGCAGATGAAGGAAAAATATATGATTTAGTCGTCAGGAGTTTGTTGGCTGCTCATTATCCTAAAGAAAAGGTGCAATATACGACAGTTACAACATTAGTTGATGGTAGGGCACAGTTTATCTCAAAAGGTAAAGTACAGCTTGAAGAAGGTTGGCGGAAGGTAATACCCCAGCATGAACGGGATGGTTCTGAATCAAAGCTTCCTTTGTTGACAAAAGGAGAGCAGGGGAAAACAGTAAAAGTTAACGTGAAAGAGGGCCAGACACAACCGCCAAAGCGCT
This sequence comes from Bacillus rubiinfantis, assembly GCA_000752035.1. Classification (GTDB taxonomy): domain Bacteria; phylum Bacillota; class Bacilli; order Bacillales; family Cytobacillaceae; genus Neobacillus; species Neobacillus rubiinfantis. The sequence goes on from CCFE01000021.1 coordinate 146,527, forward strand.
ATACCGAGGGTCAGCTTATCACCTTAATGAAGACAGCCGGTAAGCATATCGATGACAAAGAGCTGGAGAAAGTCTTAATGAAAACAGAGGGACTTGGCACCGAAGCCACGAGAGCTGGGATTATTACGATGTTAAAAGACCGCGCTTATATTGAAGTAAAAAGGAATATGGTGTATGCAACCGCAAAGGCAAAAATAATAGTAGAAGCAGTTGGGCAGGAAATTTTAGCGTCTCCAGAGATGACAGCGAAATGGGAACAACGGCTGCAAGCAATCTCTGAGGGTGAAGCGTCTCCTAAACAATTTATGGAACAAACAAAAAAGATGATCCAGCATGTAATTACATCTACAATAGAGCAAGCAGATAAGTGGACATTTTCTGGTGAGATTAGAGATAGTTTTACCCCTGGAAGACAGAAGGGACGGAAGAAGTCTATCACAAAATTAGGCCCTTGCAGGAAGTGTGATGGCTTTATCATCGATAAGGGCCATTTTTATGGCTGCAGTAATTATAAACAAACTCATTGCGATTTTACAATTTCCAAGAAAATCCTTGGGAAAACAATAACCATGAAGAATATGAAACAGTTGCTTACTGACGGAAAAACAGATGTAATTGAAGGATTTAAAAATAAAGATAAAACGTTTAATGCTAGACTATCTTTTGATAATGAAAATAACCTAAAATTCTTATTTGATCATGCACCGACTAGATGATTGTTGCTATAGCAGCGATTAATAATGGCCTTGTCACCGGTATTGATCTATAGTAAACTCTTATTGATGATTAATAATGGAGGGCTTAGGGATGCCAACACCAAGTATGGAAGATTATATAGAACAAATTTATATGCTGATTGAAGAAAAAGGATATGCCCGCGTTTCCGATATCGCCGAAGCGTTATCCGTCCATCCCTCCTCAGTAACAAAAATGGTTCAAAAATTAGATAAAGATGACTATTTAGTTTATGAAAAATACAGAGGGCTCATACTAACACCGAAAGGAAAAAAGATTGGCAAGCGTTTGGTATTTCGACACGAATTACTTGAACAGTTTCTTAAAATTATCGGTGTGAAGGAAGAAAATATCTATAATGATGTTGAAGGAATTGAGCACCATTTAAGTTGGGATGCTATTGATCGAATAGGTGACTTGGTACAATTTTTTGAAGAAGATGGCAAGAGAGTAGATGAACTGAAAGAAATACAGAGACAGAATGAAAATGTCTAAGAAAAAAGCACCTGGCGTGAAACAATTCGCTCGGTGCTTTTTAAATGGATTACGCAACTTGGATTAATTCCAGAGATATGGTGTTTCCTGATAGACATAATAATTAAGCCAATTTGAAAAAAATAGATGTCCGTGAGAACGCCAACGATTTATCGGCGGCTGTGAAGGGTCGTTATTAGGAAAATAATTTTCTGGAACATGAATTTTTAACCCTTTGTTTACATCTCTCTCATATTCCTGCGCTAATGTGTCTGAATCATACTCTAAATGGCCGGTAATCATGACATGGCGGCGATCCTTTGAGGCAATTAATAAGGCTCCGGCTTCCTCTGAGGCAGCCAATAATGTCAGTGCAGGATTGTTCCTTATCGCTTCGATAGATACGTCTGTATAACGCGAATGTGGGGCGTAGAACTCATCGTCAAACCCGCGTAATAATATATCATTTTTTTCAAAAATTTGGTGAGCATAGATTCCCGAGCATTTTCGCGCCAATTCGAACTTGCCGATATTATAATGATAGAATAGGGCTGCCTGCGCTCCCCAGCAAATATGTAATGTAGAAGTTACATTTGTCTTTGTCCATTCCATGATTTTTTGCAGCTCTTCCCAGTATTTAACTTGTTCAAACTCCAGCAATTCTACTGGTGCACCAGTGATAATCATTCCATCAAACTTCTGATTCCGAATAGTCGAAAAGGTAGTATAAAATTGTTCAAGATGCTGTTTACTCGTGTGGGTTGATTCATAAGAACTTGTCTTCAGAAACTTTACATTGACCTGCAAAGGGCTGTTCCCCAGTAATCTTAATAATTGTGTTTCAGCTTTCTCTTTTTCCGGCATTAAATTTAAGATTAAGATATTAAGCGGTCTGATATCCTGACGGGTTGCCCGCTCATCATCCATAATAAAAATGTTTTCCTGTTCCAAAATCGACCGTGCTGGCAGTAACTTCGGTATGTTAATTGGCAATCTTCCAACCTCCCTGCAACAAATTACTATTCAATGCTGATAGTTTATAGGTAAATATGAATGAATAGTAAGAAAGTTCAGCTTTTACCCCTTATTATAAACAAGAACACTCATTCAGAAAAGATATTAATTCCGGTAATTTAATTCTCGGAATGAAATCGCTCTTTTGTTACAATGAAACTAGCAGTAGATCATTTTATAAGGGGAAATGGAAGGACATGAAGACAACGATAAAATCAGATATTGAAATCGCTCAAGATGCAACCATGAAACCAATTATCGACATTGCTCAACAACTCGGCTTAAATGAGGATGACCTGGAGCTTTACGGAAAATATAAAGCAAAGCTCTCAGCTCAAACATTAACCAAACTAAAAAATAATAAATCCGGTAAAATTATTTTGGTAACTGCGATTAATCCAACTCCTGCAGGCGAAGGAAAGTCAACGGTTACGGTAGGATTGGGAGATGCCTTTAATCGAATCGGTAAAAAGGCAATGATTGCGATGCGTGAACCGTCATTAGGGCCGACAATGGGAATTAAAGGCGGTGCCACAGGTGGTGGATATGCTCAGGTGCTGCCAATGGAGGATATCAATTTACACTTTACCGGTGATCTTCATGCGATTACGACTGCCAATAATGCCTTGGCTGCATTTATTGATAATCACCTACATCAAGGAAATGAATTACAAATTGATCAGCGTCGCATTGTTTGGAAGCGAGCTGTTGATCTTAATGATAGGGCGTTAAGACATGTTATCATTGGTCTTGGCGGACCTCTTCAGGGAGTACCAAGAGAAGACGGCTTTGACATTACTGTTGCCTCGGAAATTATGGCCGTGTTATGTTTAGCGGCTGATTTAAAAGATTTAAAACTACGGTTAGCACGGATTGTTGTTGCTTATAATGTCAATAAGGAACCGGTAACGGTAGGAGATTTAGGTGTCGAAGGTGCGCTAACATTGTTATTAAAAGATGCGATCAAACCAAACCTTGTCCAAACAATCGAACATACACCAGCATTAATTCATGGTGGTCCGTTTGCTAACATTGCCCATGGCTGTAATAGTGTTATTGCGACTACAACTGCCGCTAAGCTGGCTGATTATGTAATTACCGAAGCAGGTTTTGGTGCAGACTTAGGTGCAGAAAAGTTCTTACATATTAAATCAAGAAGTGCCGGTATCCAACCGGAAGCAGTAGTTATCGTTGCTACTGTTCGGGCCTTGAAAATGCATGGCGGTGTGTCAAAAACAGAATTAGGTAAGGAAAATTGCACCGCTCTAACCGCAGGTTTTACAAATTTACAAAAACATCTGGAAACAATTAGAAGTTTTGGTCTGCCGGTTGTGGTGGCAATCAATAAATTTATCAGTGATACAGATCAGGAAGTAACCACGTTAGTAGAATTATGCAGACAAGAAAACGTTGAAGTCGCCTTAACGGAGGTATGGGAAAAAGGCGGTGAAGGCGGTATTGAACTAGCAGAGAAATTGTTAACCTTAATGGATAATCAAGATAATCACTATGCTCCGCTGTATAACCTTTCTGATTCAATTGAACATAAAGTAAGAACAATCGTACAAAAGGTTTATGGTGGCAGAGATGTAGAATTTACAACAAAGGCAAAAAAACAGCTGCAAGATTTTGAACAATTTGGCTGGTCTCACTTGCCGGTATGTATGGCAAAAACACAATATTCGTTATCAGATGACGCGAAAAAACTTGGTCGGCCAGCAGACTTTATTGTTACAATCAGAGAGTTTAAACCAGCAATCGGCGCTGGCTTTATTGTCGCCCTTACCGGCGAGATTATGACTATGCCTGGTTTGCCGAAACAACCAGCAGCATTGAAAATGGATGTAAGTGAAGATGGCCAGGCATCAGGACTGTTTTAAATCACTTTTGTCGTAAAATGGCCAAATATATCAACATCTATAAACTCGCCGATATGGCGAGTTTTCATTTACCGCTATGAGGAGTTGAAGACGAGATGTTTGATCCCACTGCATTTGATAATATGAAAGTGGTGCTTGAAGGTGCTCTGTACGATTATGACCTAAATCGAGAAATTATCATTACTGATCGCAATGATTTAATAAACATGGCGAAGATGTTACGATTGTTTAATATTTGTTTTTCTTTGCCACATATACAGAGACAACAGCTCTCCGCCAAAATCGAGCTGGAGTCCAAGCTTGAAAATTTCACAGCAGAGCTGCTTTCAGGCTCTAACAATAATCCAGGATTAGCTGGCTGTTATCTAAAGCTGCAATTTTTTATTATTCAAAAAAACGAGCAGATACATTTCGAGACCGTTCAGAACCTTTTTTCACAAATTTGGGGGAGCACGAGAAAGATAACGCAATCAGTACAATACAATCCTCTGGATGAACAGCAAACAATAACCAATACAATAACAATAGATTTCGGCCGGCTTATTACGGAGAATCAAATGGATGATTTAATAGAAATAATCGCAGTTATGATTACATCGTTAGAAGAAGCTTACAACTATTTTTCGAAGCATCCATAAGACCAACAACCGAATTATAGTTGCCGAAAGAAAGTTAGATATTGTGCTAATATAGATTGAGAGAAGGCAGGTGTAGTACTGTGAATATCGATATAATTAAGCAGGCTGAAGAATTTGTCCGAACTGAACTGGGGGAAGATGCAACAGGACATGATTGGTTTCATGTGGATCGAGTACGACAAAATGCGCTATTCATTTATAATAAAGAACGAACTGGTAATCCCTTTATTATTGAGTTGGCTGCACTATTGCATGATATCCCGGATGAAAAATTAAATGAAAGTGCTGCGAAGGGTGAGGAGAAGCTAGAAAGTTTTCTGCAGTCTTTACCACTAGATACTGTTGCAAAAAATGCGATCAAGGATATAATAGATTCTATTTCTTTTAAAGGCGGACAGACAGACGAACTGCCTTCAATAGAAGCCAAAATTGTCCAAGATGCAGATAGGCTAGATGCCATTGGCGCAATCGGAATTGCCCGGGCCTTTGCATATGGCGGTAAAAAAGGTCAGCAAATCTATCATCCTGCAATACAAGTGAGAGAAGTGATGACCCGTGAGGAATATCGCAAGGGGAAATCAACAAGTATCAATCATTTCTATGAGAAGTTGTTAAAATTAACTTCTTTACTAAACACAGAGACCGCTAGAAAAATGGCAGAAAGCCGGCAAAAAATCGTGATAACCTTTTTAGACCAATTTTTTCAAGAATGGAATGGAACGCATAATGAAAATGCTCACAGTTGAATCAATCACAAAAACATATGGAGAAAAGCTCCTATTTCAAGATATTTCTTTTACGATTGCGGAAAAAGAGCGCGTCGGCTTGATTGGAGTGAACGGCACGGGTAAATCATCCCTGTTAAAAATTATCGCCGCTGCCGATCATCCGGACGGGGGAAACATTAGCTCCGGCAAAGACTACACGATTGCCTATTTAGAACAAAAGCCGGAATTTGATTCAGATCAAACCATACTTGAGCAAGTCTTTAATGGTGATGCTCCAATCTTAAAACTAATGCAGGAATACGAAAGAACGCTTCTTCAATTGACCTATACCCCCCAAGATGAAAAGACACAAGATAAACTTTTTGGATTACAAAAACAAATGGACAGTTTAAATGCTTGGGAAGCAAGCACGAATGCCAAAACGATTTTAACCAAATTAGGCCTTGAGGATTTTGAACAGCGAGTTGGTGTGCTCTCTGGGGGACAAAAGAAACGTGTTGCTTTGGCGCAGGTCCTCATAGCCGAGCCAGATCTGCTCATTTTAGATGAACCAACAAACCATCTTGATTTTGAAGCGGTTAAATGGCTTGAAGATTATTTAAGCAAATATAAAGGTTCTATCCTGCTAGTGACTCATGACCGTTATTTCCTTGACCGGGTGACGAATCGTATATTTGAATTAGATGGCGGCAAGCTCTACAGCTATAAGGGGAATTATGCGGACTTTTTGGAAGCAAAGGCGATTCGTGAAGAGAATGAGTTAGCAACTTACGACAAACAGAAAAATTTATTTAGACGCGAACTGGAATGGATTCGCCGAGGTGCAAAAGCAAGGTCTACAAAGCAGAAGGCACGAATCCAGCGTTTTGACGATCTAAATGACAAAATTGCAAGCGGAAGACCAGCAACAGAGAAACTAGATTTTTCATTAACAGGCAGCCGCTTGGGAAAACAAGTTTTTGAACTAAAAAAAGCCTCAAAGCGATATGGAGAAAAAATCATCCTCGATCAATTTGATTTGCTTGTAAAACCGGGAGATCATCTTGGGATTATCGGCCATAACGGAACTGGAAAATCAACATTATTAAACATACTGGCGAAGAGAATCCCGCTTGATTCCGGTGAGTACAACATGGGTCAGACGGTGAAGATTGCTTACTACACCCAAGAAGGCGAAGATATCGATGAAAATAAGCGGATGATTGAATATATTAAAGAAACATCACAAATTATTACAACTGCGGATGGCAAAACGATCTCTGCTGCCCAAATGCTAGAACGCTTTCTTTTCCCATCATACACACATGGAACCCCGATTCGTAAGCTTTCCGGTGGTGAAAAGCGGCGGCTTTATTTATTAAAAATCTTAATGACCGCTCCTAATGTCTTGTTATTGGATGAGCCGACAAATGATTTAGATACACATACATTAACAGTGCTTGAGGATTATCTTGAGGAGTTTTCCGGTGTAGTCATTACCGTCTCCCATGATCGGTATTTTCTTGATAAAATCGCTGACCAGTTATTGGTATTAAAAGGTGAGGGCAAGATTGAGTCGTTTTATGGAAATTATAGTGAATACCTTGATAAGAAAGTCGCAACAGAAAGTAAAAAGCTGACTTTTACAACAGCACCTACTGAACCAAAAACGGTCGAAAAAGTTAAGAAGAAAAAAATGACGTATAAAGAGAAAAAAGAGTGGGAAGAGATTGATGATGTTATCGCACAAACAGAGGAGAGAATCGAAGCAGTTTCTGTTGCGATGGCAGAAGCCAATAGTGATTTTACTGTATTACAGGAATTGATGGCGGAGGCTGCTGAGCTAAATGAGAAGCTCGAGGGGTTGATTGAGCGTTGGTCCTACTTGGCAGAGCTTGCCGAACAGGAGTCATAGGCGTCCAAAAGACGTCTTTTCTTTATTGGGTGGTGACTCAGAATACTCGCGCAAGCATCCTTAATGAAACATATATAGGCAATATGTTAAACTAATTTAAGAAAATAGAGAATAAGGTGATTGTGTTGAGAATTAAAGCGATTGAACCAACGCCCAGTCCGAATACGATGAAAATTACCCTCAATCAAGAACTGCCAATGGGGAAAAGCCATAATTATAAAAAAGACACAGCGAATGAGGCCCCTGCGGTCATTCAAACTATCCTCAAAATTGAAGGGATTAAAGGCGTTTATCATGTGGCTGATTTTCTTGCCGTCGAGCGGAATGCAAAATACGATTGGAAGCTACTGCTGCCTCAAGTACGGCAAGCATTTGGAGAAATAATTCATGATGCAGCTGATGGTCGTGCTACTATACTTGACCATTTTGGTGAAATCAAAGTCGAAGTACAAATGTTCAAGGGGATACCGCTTCAGGTAAAATTAACAGACGGAACCGTCGAAAAACGTTTCGGGATGCCGGAATACTTTTTAAAAGAAAGAGAAAAGGCACAGCTTCCCGAAGATAATTATATTTTGCTGCGCAAATGGAAAAACCTAGGTGTGAGGTATGGTGAGATTGAGCTAGTCGGACAAGAAGTTGTTGAGGAATTAGTTGCTGCTTACCCGTTATCACGGTTACATGAGCTGGTCAACAAGGCGCAAACTAAAGACAGCACAACAGAGTTGGCGCTGAAGCGTAAGCGAAAGAAGCTAACGGTTGAAGAATTAAATAATTCAGAATGGCAGGTTCGTTATCAGCTGCTAGAGCAAATGGATGATCCAGAACTTAGTGATTTACCAGTACTCGAGAAGGCATTAGATGATGAGAAAGCTTCCATTCGCCGCCTTGCTGTAGTTTATTTAGGAATGATAGAGGATCGTGCCGTCTTGCCGCTTCTTTATCGCGCGCTAAAGGATAGAACTGTTACAGTAAGGAGAACTGCCGGGGATTGCTTATCTGATTTAGGTTTTCCGGAGGCAGCTTTGGAAATGCTGGTAGCACTGAAAGATCCGAGCAAATTAGTGCGTTGGCGTGCGGCTATGTTTCTTTATGAAGTTGGCGACGAAACAGCTCTGCCGGCATTAAAAGCTGCTGAGAATGATCCTGAATTTGAGGTAAGTATGCAAATAAAAATGGCCATCGAACGGATTGAAGGCGGTGAGGTGGCTAAGGGTTCAGTGTGGAAACAAATGACGGAAGCAAGAACAGTCGAAGAATAATTCAAACGAAAAATGGAGTGTTGAACATGTCAAATGCATATGAAGAATACATGAAACAAATTATTTTACCAATGCGTGAGGAGTTAACAACGGCCGGATTTGAAGAATTAACGACAGTCGAAGATGTTGAAAGGTTTATGGAAGACGTAGAGGGGACAACGCTTGTTGTCGTTAACTCCGTTTGCGGCTGTGCTGCTGGTTTAGCACGACCAGCAGCCACTCAGGCGGTATTAAACAGTGAGAAAAAGCCGGAGCAGCTAGTGACCGTTTTTGCTGGCCAAGATAAGGAGGCAACAGCTAAAATGCGTGAATACTTTGAGGGATATGAGCCATCTTCTCCTTCAATGGCTTTACTAAAGGGAAAACAGGTTGTCCATTTTATCCCAAGACATGATATCGAAGGAATGCCTATGGAAACCGTGATGCAGAACCTAATGACTGCCTTAGATAAATATTGTTAATCTCTTTGAGGAACGAAAAAATCGTTCCTTTTTACTTTTCCATTTTTTAAATAAAAGAAGTATAATGGTTTTATGAGTTTTATTTCTATTATGTAGAGAATGAAGGTGATTCCCTTTGAATAAATGGATGCGTAAATCTCTTTTTGTGTTAATCTCGATTCTAACCTTTGGTTTGATTACCCCAACGCAATTGATAGATCCCGTTCATGCCGATAATCAGTATGACAGAGATGCTTTTGAAGCTCCATCTCTTGATAAAGCGGCAGTTCAAACGAGCGGGTACATAGCAGAATCTCAATTTAACAAAGATGAGTATATGGAAGAACTGGTAAAACAGGCAGAATCGCAAGCCTACCAGAAATTTGGAACAAGAATAAAACCTGTTATCGAAAATGAATTTCGCACGATCATTTTGCCTAATATTGAAAACGCGATATCAGAAACCGCAGCACAATATTCTGATGATGATTTGAAAAATTTAGTGATTACAGAGGAACCTGGTAAAGGTCTATCAGAAAAAATTTTTCATATAAAAAATGCAGAAACAGGGAATGATATTCTTCGATTCCATGTAAGAAGAGAACACCCGCCCCAAGCAGGTTACTGGTTTAATTTTCATTACCATACCTACCATGACGATTTTACCAGCCACCATAATCTTGGCTCGATCTATTGGGATAAAAATACACCGCCAAAATGGATGAGCTAGGTTAATTACCGCTTCAGTGAATATGAGAAAAATTTTTAAAGGGTGAAACTTTTTTAAGTGTAACTCGTAAATAGACTATCAAAAACTTAGGAGGAATAGAAAAATGGCAATAAGCTTATCAAAAGGACAAAAGGTTGATTTAACAAAAACTAATCCAGGATTAACAAAAGTAGTTGTAGGCTTAGGCTGGGATACGAATAAGTATGATGGAGGACATGATTTTGACCTCGATTCATCCGTATTCTTACTTGGAGAAAATGGTAAAGTTACTACAGAAACTGACTTTGTCTTCTATAATAATCCACAAGGAGCAAATGGGGCCGTTGTACATACAGGTGATAACAGAACCGGTGAAGGAGATGGCGACGACGAGCAAGTCAAAATCAATCTATCTACTATCCCGGCTAATATCCATCGTGTTGCCTTCACGATTACGATCCATGATGCAGACAGCCGTAGCCAAAATTTTGGACAAGTTTCTAATTCTTATGCACGCATTTTCAATGAGGAAACAGGCGAAGAATTAATCCGTTATGACTTAGGCGAAGATTTCTCGATTGAAACAGCTATTGTTGTTGGTGAATTATACCGTCATAATGGTGAATGGAAATTTAGCGCAATCGGCAGCGGCTATCAAGGCGGTCTAGCAGCTTTGGCTACTGATTTTGGTTTACAAGTTGGCTAATCATGATGTATTGGAGACCCGGCTGTAAGCTGGGTCTTTTTCAAAAAAATATATATTTCCATCTTAGGGGGAACATACTTAATGTCAGTAATACAAGGAATTATTGATACATATGCACAGTTTTTTGATTGGCATATGTGGGGTGAAGTTTTAACAGACCCTGTTGCCTGGGGACTTATCGGTACTTTAGTGATACTGGAAGGCTTGCTTTCAGCCGATAATGCTCTCGTTTTAGCTGTAATGGTAAAACACTTGCCCCATGACAAACGAAAAAAAGCACTCTTTTATGGTTTATTAGGGGCGTATACATTTCGTTTTATCGCAATTGGGATTGGTGTTTACTTAATTAAACTTTGGTGGATTAAAGTCCTCGGTGCTGCTTATCTTGCATGGTTGTCGATTAAATATTTTATTGATAAACGAAAAGCGGATAACGGAGATGAGGAAGAAGCTGAAGGCATTAATAAAAATGGCGTACTAGTACGTATGTTTGGGATATTTTGGGGTACGGTTGCATCTGTTGAACTTATGGATATTGCCTTTTCGGTTGACAGTGTCTTGGCTGCCTTTGGTGTCAGTAACGAAGTGTGGGTATTATTGATTGGTGGTATGCTGGGCGTATTAATGATGCGGGGGGTTGCTGGAGTATTCCTCACCCTGATTGACCGTGTTCCTGAACTGGAAACGACGGCATATATCTTAATCATGCTAATTTCAATCAAAATGCTGCTCAGTGTATTCCATATTGAAGTTACGCATGTAACATTCTTTACCATCCTTATCGTAACCTTCGGGGCTACTTTCATCGTTCACTTCTTAAATAAGAAAAAAGCAGAAAGTTAAATCTATATGGACAATATCATAATTAAGGGGAGCTGACGCGAGTTGTCTCCCTTATTTTTTACGGTACATAAGGAGAAAACACTATGAAGTTTTTTAACTATTTCTATCAAGAAGAACTAGACCGGTACTTCTTTAAACAACCTGGGCATTTTAACAAATATTCCGAGCGGGACCTTCTCGCCTATGGCTTAGGTGCGACTCTCTATATGCCGGCTACGAGGCCGAATATTCACCAGGATATACTTTCAAATAAACATGAAGGGTTAACTTCACTTGTCATTGATTTAGAGGATGCTGTCGGTGACGATCAACTTCAATTTGCTGAACAATTGCTCATTAATGAGCTGCAAAAACTTTATGAAGAAGTTCAAAAGGGCTTTTTAATGAATACTGATTTTCCGCTCATGTTTATTCGCATCCGAAATCTAGAGCAGCTACAACGGATAACTGAACAGCTAGGCGAGGCATTGAGCCTGTTAACAGGTGTTGTTCTGCCCAAGTTTAATAGTGGTGATGGCGAGCAATTATTAGCAAAGGTCGCAGATGTTCATTCCGAAGACCATCCCTTTTATGCCATGCCAATTTTGGAATCTGCAAAAGTGATTCAAAAGGAAACTAGAATTGAAGAATTGGCAGCAATTAAAGGATTGGTCGATCGTTACAAACATAATGTGCTCAATATCCGGATTGGGGCTACAGATTTTTGCGGGTTATATGGAATTCGCCGTAGTGCGGATACAACTGTTTATGAGATTGCGATTTTAAGAGATTGTATCGCTGATATCATTAATGTTTTTCAACGTCATGACAGTCCTTATGTTGTGTCTGGACCTGTATGGGAGTATTTCTCCGGGAAAAATCGAATCCTTAAACCGCAGCTGCGGCAAACCCCTTTTCGCGAACGATATGGGGATGAGGGGCTTAAGTGGCGAAAAAAATTATTGGCAGAAAATATGGATGGGCTGATTCGCGAAGTCCTGATGGATATTGCCAATGGCATCACCGGGAAAACGATTATCCATCCATCACATATTAAGACAGTTCAAGCCTTAAATGTAGTGAGTTATGAGGAATATATTGATGCACTAACGATTATTGATGCTTCAACAGGCCAAGTTGGGGTTACGAAAAGTGAATTTGCTAATAAAATGAATGAAATTAAGCCCCATTTATATTGGGCGAAGAAAACGTTGTTAAAATCAAAGCTTTACGGGGTGCTTCATGAATCATATACAAACATTGATCTCATCAAAAAAGACGTTTACGTTTCACATACTTGACGCCATTGATGTAACAATTGAAGTAAGTGAAAATCCATACGGTCTGCCAATTCATGAATTATTTACGATGGCAGCAAGAATAAATAAAAAACGATCATTTCTGTTCGTCAGCAATGTCCTGGGGAAACATATCCCGATTCATCCGAAGAAAGGATTGTTAACGGCTGCATTATTGGCAGTCCGCTATCTAGAAAATATTAAGAACATTTCAGCCACTGAAAAAGAACAACTATTAAACGCTTTTTCAAACGGAGCAAAGTTACAAGAATGGAGACTTACCCCATTTATCCCTGCTGAGTGTCAGCCAGTAGTGATTGGTTTTGCCGAAACAGCTACGGCACTTGGTCATGGCTTCTTTTCCTGCTTTGAAAATGCCTGCTATTTTCATACGACACGAGAAGCTATCTCCGGGTTGGACCCTGAGGTTACCTTTGAGGAAGAACATTCACATGCGACGTCACACCGTTGCTATATTCCACTCGAGCTCATCAATCATAACCGGGAAATTATACTTGTTGATGATGAAATGACGACCGGGAAAACAGCATTAAATATTATTAAATCGATACATTCAAAGTTTCCGCGAGAGAAGTATACAGTTGTTTCCATTCTTGATTGGCGCTCTGGAGAAGACCGAAGGCAGTTTATGAATCTGGAGCAGGAATTGGGCATAACAATTCGTGTTGTCAGTCTATTATCAGGTTCAGTCACAGTCAACCAACGAGGAAAACTAACAGAGGAAGATAAGGCTGAAAATGCCCCGGCATCAGGGGAAATGTCAATTGAAGTACTTGATATAGGAAGTTATTTTACCTCAAGTATGTATGCTTCCATTCAAGATCCTGCACCCTTCATTCAAGAAACGGGACGGTTTGGCTTAAACAGTAAACAAAACTATCTTCTTCATCAGCAAGTATCTCAAGCTGCTGCATTTTTGTCGAAGAAACGTCAGGGACAGCGCACCCTTTGTCTCGGAAGTGGTGAATTTATGTATTTGCCAATGATCATGGCGGCGGAAATGGGTGAAGAAGTCTATTATCAATCGACGACTAGAAGTCCCATTTATATAAAGAATTGCAATGGCTATGGTGCACGCTGCCGTTTGGTCTTTCCGAACCCAGAGGATCCATCAGTAACGAACTTTGTGTATAATATTTTGCCAGGATCTTATGATGAAATTTTTATATTTATTGAGAGAGAAGTAGACTCCGAAAATCTTCGTCCCTTCTTAGAAGAATTGAGAAAGACTGCGGTAAACTCGGTGAAACTTGTCTTTTTTTCAAAGGAACAGAGGTGAACAAGTTGCAAATAACAACAGCTAATTTTGGAACATATAAACAAGAAGATGTGATTTTCCTTTTAAAGGATTTAAGCAATGTGAAATTGGAGGCTGCAACAGATACGCGCGAGCGGCAAATTCAGGCAGGCAGGCATTATAGTGAAACGTTGCCGATAGAATATCAGCCCCCAAAAGAGTATGTCGATTTATTTTGGCAAACATTACACCAGTATAAACAAAAAGTGGCATTATGTGTTGGGGTTGTTGCTGAACAAATTTATGCTGCCAAGGGCAAAGATACAATCCTAGTCTCGCTTGCCCGTGCCGGTACCCCAGCGGGAATCCTCATTAAGCGCTATTTAGCTTTTCGTTATGGGATTACTCTGCCGCATTATAGTATATCCATTATTCGTGATCGCGGGATTGATGAGAATGCTATTAACCATATCCTATCGGAGCATCCAGAAGGAAATATTCAATTTGTAGATGGCTGGACGGGAAAAGGAGCTATTTCGATTGAGCTAACAAACGCATGTAAAGAGCTTCAACAGAAATATGGTGTTATGCTCGATGATACCCTTGCAGTCATTGCAGACCCTGGTTATTGCACAGTGTTATTTGGAACAAGAGAGGATTTTCTGATTCCAAGTGCCTGCTTGAACTCGACTGTCTCAGGGCTAATCAGCCGTACTGTTTTAAACGAACAATATATTGATAAGGAAGATTTTCACGGTGCGAAGTTTTATCGAGAATTGATATCTGAGGATGTTTCCAATCAATTTATCGATATTATTGCCAACGAATTTCCTGTTATAACAGAAGAAGCCCGGCAAATTGCTAGACAAAGGCAGGTGGAGGAAATCTCGGCTGGTTTTCTCGGAATGACGGATGTGACCAAAATCCAACAGGAATTCTTTATTGAAAATACCCATTATATTAAACCGGGAGTGGGGGAGACAACTAGAGTCCTACTCCGCAGAGTACCCTGGAAGATATTAATGCGGGATGTTTCCAGTCCATTCGTTCAGCATATACTTATGCTAGCGAAAGAGAAGGGTGTTGAAGTAGTAGAATACCCCGAGTTAAATTACTTGTGTTGCGGAATAATTAAATCAGTCAAGGAGCAAAGTTTATGATCATTGCTTCTGATCTTGACCGCACATTGATGTATTCAGCTAGAGCCATGAAAGAATTAACAGGAATAGGGGATTATGAATTAGAAGCGGTTGAAACGAAGGACAATGAGCCGGTTGGCTTTATGACGAAAACAGCGTTTGAGCAGCTAGAGTCCATTTGTCAACAAGCATTATTTATTCCTGTTACAACGAGAACAACTGAACAATTTAATCGTTTCACGATTTTTTCAAAAGAAATCCAGCTTCCATATGCCATCACCACCAATGGTGCCTATATCTTATATCATGGTAAGCCTTTAGGGGAATGGTCTTGTGTTATTTCAGAGGCAATGAAGAGAGGGACTGCCTCTCTTCCTGAAATGATGTCATTGCTTGCTAAGGAAGGGTATCACTTTTTGGGGCATTTGCGCCAGGTTGAGCACTTTTTTTTCTATTATACATTCACAAGTCTCCCAGCTGAGTTTGACATAATTGCTGTGGAAAAGCTAGCTTCACAATATGGCTGGAGAATTTCACTACAAGGCCGTAAACTTTATTTTATTCCAAAAGTAATTAGCAAAGGTGCCGCGCTGGAATTTATTTGTCAGCGTGAGGGAATGGAGCCAATTGCTGGAGCAGGAGATTCACTATTAGATTGGGATTTTCTCCAGCATTGCCGCCATCGTTTTGTACCAAAACATGGGGAATTGGCAAGATGGTCTAAAGATTATTGTTTTTCGATTATTGACCAAGACGGTGTCAAAGCTGGCGAGGAAATTTTAGTGCGTTTTCGTGACTCACTCCTCCTTGAAAGGAATCTTTTTAAAGACAAACACGTACAAGCTGGAAAATAGACAATAAACGAATAGGAAGAACAGAAGCGCAAGACTAATAGTTGGGATGATCGGAGAAAGCAACAGTGTGAAAATCACGCTAAAGACGAATAAATCAAGAAAAATAAATAAATCTGAAGACATAACGTCCATTACATCTTGTATTTCTTCAGACATGACCCCTAGTTTTGCGCGTTTATATAAAAGTCTCATCTATGCCACCTACTTTTATGTGAGTATTAAATACTATGTAGGGACAAGTAAATAGGTGAAACCAAGAAAATGACACGTTTCTGAAACATTTTTCGGTAATCACCCGTATAAAAGAAATGAACCATTTAATGAACTATGGTATGATGATAAGGAATACTTTACATAATTTGCTAATGTTGACGCAAAGCTATTGTTTTAAAAGGGAAGGGGTTATGAATGTATCCAACTATAAACCAATTAAACATCCGACCTGTTGCCCTATCATACGAAAATTGGCTAAAGATATTAACAAAACCAATCCCAGAGCGGCCCAATTATTCTTTAGAAAATGGCACGATTCAAATTGGTCAAGTATTAGGGGAATTCCTTGGAGTACCGATAGATGTTGATGACTACTACAATCAGCTATTTGATTATGTTTCAGCAAAAGAGTTGAATTTACATTTAATTAGTTCGGATTTGCTTAACAAACAAATTGATAACTCACATTTTCAATCGATACAAAAGGTCGTTAATATTAACCAGGAGCAATCGTTATCAATCAATCGATTTACCGCTTTTCTTGATGGAGAAAGGCTACTGCTTAAATCAAAAGTACCCGTCCTTCATCGCAAGCTAAGAGAAGCGATGATACTCACTTTGGAATTATTTCAAAGGCGAGAGCAAAACGGCTTACAGAATCATGAACTTAGACGAGTTCTCGTAGATGTGGTGAAGTGGTCTTACAATCATTTAGCACCAGTATTGGACTCGGCGGATCCACAAAGAACAATGCCTAAATTCCTCTGGTATGGGGACGTAAATAAAAGTCAGCAATATTTTTTATTCTATTTGATCCATGTCGGCTGTGACCTTGTCATATTTCATCCAGAAGCAAAGGATGTCCTGGCGGGGATAATGGAGGAACCGATCTTCATTCATTATTTTCAGCAAAAATTACCTCCTGAGCCATTTCCTACAGAGAAACGAAGTCGAAAAACGACGGTTGCATATCGTGCTTCAAAAGAAATTGAGACGATATTACATCAGGAAGGCTCAGGTCTTTACAAGTCAAGGCAGTTAAGAGACTATATACCGCTTTCGTTAACACTGAAAACAACGTATGATGAACTGTTTATCGTCGGTAAAGAAATTGCTATGATTCGGCCTGATTTCGAGGTGAAAGATGGACTAGTGAAAATCCCGTCTATCTTTGCTAAAATTCATGGTGTCAGCAAAGATCGGAAGGAATATTGGGAGCGACTGCATTCCCTAAGTGAACTCCCTAATAGTTATTTAATCAGAAAACTTCCTTTTACGATACCGAGTCAAAGCGATTTTCGTTTTCACTATCGAAATGCACATGCTCAGGATGGCAGGCTTGATATCGAAAAAGTGTTGCACTCTCATTACTGGCCGTATTCTTTTTTGCCATTAGGACTGCAAAAAGGTATTGCCCATGCAATAAAGAGAATGTGTGAAAAGCCAAGATTAAAACCTTTGCCAACAGAAACGATGGAAGAAGTAGAGATTTTTCTGTTCACTCAGTCGATGTTTTTACCAAAAACACTGATTCAACTGCTTGAAAGATTTGATTACTCTCAGGAAGTTCCTAAATGTATTATTTTCAACAATGAAACAACGGGGATGTTATCAAGATCTGATGCAGCAATGATCCTGCTGTTAAATCAATTTGGCATTGATGTAGTGCTCTACAATCCTACCGGTCACAATGATATGGAGAATTATCTTGAGGAGCATTTATTTGACCATCATTGGCTTGAAGACGTTGTCTTTGATTTACCTTATAAGGAACCGACACAATCACTTTTTAAGCGTGGGTTTCTACAGGGCTTCTTAAAAAACTTAAGGGGAGATTAAACAGTGAATCCTACACCAAATGTATCCAACAGTTTAACACCATCACCTGCAGAAGATGTGTTAACAGAAGCAAAAGTTTCTAATATTAAACTGGCACTCCGAAAGGAACCAGAAGTTCAAAATTTAGCCCGCTCTATTGATGAACGTGACCAAATTCAAGTTTTGGAGTTTGGAAAGGAACCAGCAGAGCAAATTTCGCGGTTTGCCGACCAAATACTTGGAAATATGCGAACTACAAAAGTAGAGGATTCGGGTGAATTGCTGAAGCAGCTCAGTCGAATTATGGATAAATTCGACCCGAAGGACTTTCAAAAAAGTTCTACTGGCTTTTTTGGCAAACTCTTTAAAAAAGGTGAAAAAGTAGTCGAGAAATTATTTGGGAAATACCAAACGATGGGCTCAGAAATTGATAAGGTGTATGTAGAAATTTCAAAATACCGGCAAGAAATGGTTGATTCAACCAACATGCTTGAGGGCATGTATGAGCAAAACTATCAATATTATCTAACTCTTGAGAAATATGTTGTCGCCGGAGAGTTAAAAGTCGATGAGCTAAAAACGCAACAGCTGCCACAGCTTGAAGCACGTGCTGCATCGGGAGATCAACTTGCCTCCATGCAATTGGATTCCTTAAAAAATGCCGTTGAATTGTTGGAGCAGCGTATCTATGATCTGGAAATGGCGAAAATGGTATCTTTGCAGACAGCTCCGCAAATTCGCATGCTGCAGCGAGGAAATACAAAGCTAATCGGGAAAATTAACTCCGCCTTTGTTACGACAATTCCGATCTTTAAAAATGGACTGATACAGGCAGTTGCGGCAAAAAGGCAAAAACTTGTAGCTGATTCGATGAGCGAGCTTGACCGTCGTACGAATGAAATGCTGTTAAGAAACGCGCAAAATATCTCTCAGCAAAGTACCGATATTGCCAGACTTGCTGGTGGCCCAAGCATTAAGATTGAAACGATTGAAGAATCATGGAATATCATCATGAAAGGCATGCAGGAAACAAGGGCCATCGAGGAAGAGAACAAACGCTTGCGCGCCGAGGGAACACAGCGTTTAGAGCAGCTGACGCAAAACTTTAAACAGCTAAAACAAAAGCTATAATATCGATTAAAAATTAGATGAGGTGATGGAAGTGGCAATTAATTTACAAAAAGGACAACGAGTTGACTTAACGAAAAGTAATCCCGGACTATCTAAAATAATGGTTGGTTTGGGCTGGGATCCTGTTCAAAACAGTGGTGGTGGAGGATTCTTCGGTTCTCTCTTTGGAGGCGGCGGTGGAGCAAATATAGATTGTGATGCCTCTGTAATTATGCTTGGTGACAATGATCGCCTGCACAGCAACAAAGATGTTATCTATTTTGGTAATTTGCGCAGTGCCAATGGCAGTATCCAGCATTCAGGAGATAATTTAACCGGAGATGGCGACGGTGACGATGAACAAATCTGGGTGGATTTAAGTAATATCCCGGCAAATATCCAGAAGCTTGTTTTTGTTGTTAATATCTATGATTGCGTTAAAAGAAAACAGCATTTTGGGATGATTAGAAACGCCTTTATTCGGATTGTGAATCCGAGCAATAACCAAGAATTGATTCATTATAATTTAACCGATAATTATAGTGGTTTAACATGTTTAATTACTGGAGAGATTTATCGTCACGGTAATGAGTGGAAATTTGCCGCAATCGGTTCTGGCACCAATGCGGCAAGTCTCAGTGAAGTTGTAAAATCATTTAGTTAAAAAAAGTTTGGTACGAGGTGATTGTATGGGCATCAATCTTTCAAAAGGACAAAGAATTGATTTAACAAAGACAAATCCTGGTTTAACAAAAGCGATTATTGGCTTGGGCTGGGATACCAATCGCTATCATGGTGGTCATGATTTTGATCTAGATGCATCAGCTTTTTTAACGGACCAAAATAGCCGTGTTCTCAATGATGAAGACTTCATCTTTTATAATAATTTAGTTCATTCCTCTGGAGCAGTCGAGCATACAGGTGATAACCGGACGGGCGAAGGGGATGGCGATGACGAGCAGATTGTCATTGACTTTAGTAAGGTGCCTTCGCATGTTGAGCGGATCGCTATTACTGTAACCATACATGATGCAGAGGCGCGCAACCAAAATTTTGGCCAAGTAAGTAATGCCTTTGCCCGGGTTGTCGATGAACAAACCGGCCGCGAAATTTTACGTTTTGATCTCGGTGAAGACTTCTCTGTAGAAACAGCGGTTGTCATTTGTGAATTATATCGTCATAATGGTGAATGGAAATTTAATGCAGTAGGAAGCGGTTTTGCTGGAGGACTTGCCTCGCTCTGCCGCAATTTTGGACTAGAAGTATAAACCATCAAGCCGCCTAAGCTAAATAGGCGGCTTTTTTTGCTATTTGAGCCAAAAACCACCTCAAATTCCTACTAATGGCCTCAATTTCTCCCAAGCTATCATGTTATAATTTCACTTGATATAATAATAGAATAGGGGGAATGACCATGCGTACTTGGTTAGCTGTACTTATCGCCAGTACACTCATGCTTACTATGCCTACTTCACAAACCTCGGTTGCCGAAGCCAAGCTGGTAGATTTCCCAAAAACATCAATACTCTATCAATCGATTACACATGATTCACCGCTACTAAATGATATTATTGTGCTGCCGGCTCAGTCGTTTGATGAACAGGAAGCTGCTGCAATGATAGGACGAATTGCAACTCTGCCTCGATCTATTTTATCTAAGCTGAATAGGAACCATATTACCATAAAATTATTTACTGGAAAGCTAACAGATAATCCAACGGCTCGCTCACTTACAGGAAAAAAACCGCGGGGCTATAAAACAGCAATTACTTGGGATGATGTTCCAGGGATTGGCGGCGGTAAAGTTGTGCTCGTTAAGATTGGCAGCAGTGAAAAAGGGAAAGGGCATGGATCTGTAAATTTGGAGTTACATGAATTGGCACACTCGCTCGATAACTATGTGTTTATGAACATTAGCCAAACGAAAGCTTTTGAGCAGGCTTGGGAACAGGAGCACAACATGTTGTTTCCGGAAAATAGCTATTTTCAGTATCCAGAAGAGTATTTTGCTGAAACATTTGCGATGTACTACTTAAATAAAGATACGAATGCACAATTACAGCAAAAAGCACCAAAAACATTTGAAATTATCAAGAACCTCAAATAGAATTAATAGATATGGGTATTTAGAGGAGGATAAAGGTGAAACAATATCTTGACTTATGCAGGCATGTACTGGAAAATGGCACTGTAAAAGGGGATCGCACTGGTACGGGAACTATCAGTACGTTCGGGTATCAAATGCGTTTTAATCTTGAAGAAGGATTTCCGCTATTAACCACGAAAAAGCTGCATTTAAAATCAATTATTCATGAACTGCTGTGGTTTCTAAAAGGAGATACAAATGTCCGTTATCTTCAGGAAAATGGCGTTCGCATTTGGAATGAATGGGCCGATGAGAACGGTGAACTTGGACCTGTGTATGGTCATCAATGGCGCTCCTGGACTGGGGCTGACGGTACAACCGTAGACCAAATTAGTCAGCTAATACAACAGATAAAAGCAAACCCGAATTCCCGTCGCTTACTTGTAAATGCTTGGAATGTTGCGGAAATAGACAAAATGGCCTTACCGCCATGCCATTGTATGTTCCAATTTTATGTGGCGGACGGTAAGTTATCATGCCAATTGTACCAACGTTCTGCAGATGTTTTTCTTGGGGTTCCTTTTAATATTGCCTCATATGCACTGCTGACAATAATGATTGCCCAAGTTTGCGACCTAAAGCCGGGGGAATTTATCCATACTTTTGGCGATGTGCATATTTATCAAAATCATCTCGACCAAGTTAAATTGCAGCTAACAAGGGAACCGAGACCATTGCCAACATTAACCTTGAATCCGGAAGTAACCGATATTTTCTCCTTTAAGTTTGAGGATTTTGTCCTCGAGAATTATCAGCCGCATCCACATATTAAAGGAGCTGTCAGCGTATGATATCGTTTATTGTTGCCATGGATGAAAATCAGGTGATCGGTTTAAATAATCAACTGCCATGGCATCTTCCAGAGGATTTAAAATTCTTTAAGCGTAAAACGATGGGACATCCGATTGCAATGGGGCGAAAAACCTTTGAATCCATTGGCAGACCACTGCCAGGAAGAGAGAATCTGATTATAACGAGGCAGTCTGGCTATCAAGCTGATGGCTGCAAAGTTTTCTATTCTGTCGCTGATTTTATTACCTATTGTCAGCAGCAAAAACAGGAAATCTTTGTGATTGGCGGTGCAGAAATTTTCAAGGAGACATTTCCCTTCGCAGATCGTTTGTATATAACACTTATCCATGCTGAATTTGAAGGTGATACATATTTTCCGCAATTTGCTTGTGATGAATGGAAGCTTATCTCTAGCGAAAAAGGAATACAAGACGAAAGAAATCCTTACCATTACGAGTTTCGGGTATACGACAGAATAACGGAAGGATTGTTATCATGATTCGATTGCTTGCCTGCTTTTTTTATATGTGTGGCTACTTAATTTATAGTGTTCCTCATTTAATCCGGATGAAAAAATTAGATCAAACTATTCCAGTTGCCAAAAGAGACGAAATCGTTCACAGTGTACCAAAGATGTGGTCACGAACAATTATGAGAATTACCGGCTCCCAGATAACCGTAGAAGGGGAGGAACGAATCCCAAGCGGTCCCGTCGTTTTAGTTTCCAATCATGAAGGGGACTTCGATGTTCCGGTATTATTAGGTTTCATTAAAAAACCATTCGGATTTGTCTCGAAAATAGAGGTAAAAAAGGTCCCAATTATATCAGCTTGGATGGAGGCGATTAATTGTGTGTTTTTAGATCGCAGTGACCGTCGCCAAGCGGTAAAATCAATTCGCGAAGGAATTGATTTGATTAAGCATGGCCATTCGATGATTATTTTTCCAGAGGGGACGCGGAGCAAGGGAGGACCTGTAGCAGAATTCAAATCAGGAAGTTTAAAGCTAGCCAAAGAAGCCGGTGTCCCATTGGTTCCAATCTCGATTAAAGGAACCGCCAATGTCTTTGAAAAAAATAATCGACTCATCAGACCGGCGCATATACATGTAATTGTTGGAGAACCAATTTTTCCTGATAACTATTCAGAAAAGAATCTCAAAGAACTTACAACAGAGGTTCGTAATACCATTGTCGTAAATCTTGAAAACAATCAGCTTGTTTCTTAAGAGATGGGATATAAAAAGCATCAGCTTAGTCTGATGCTTTTTGCCGTGGTAAGTTATAGGCCATTCAATTCATATTCAGCTAATTTAGCAAGCATGCCGTGGAATTCATCTGGATGGCAAAATTCTTCCTCATGAAAATGCGTTTTTACCCAGGCGATCAATTCAGTTGGGCTATTAAAATATTCTCCGCTTCGGTCACTTTTACGAATCGTGTATCTGCCATTGTCATCGTCGATTGTTACTTCTACCGGCAATGCACCATCAAAGCTACAAAGTGAAAATTCCATCCAAATCACTTCCTTCATTCAATAATTTCCTTAGTATATAATACTAATGCTCCAATTATAAGGAAAAAGAATTACGTTGTCAAAATATTTTAAAAATTCTATCATGTTTTTTTCATTGACTTATCTAATAGATATTGTTAAATTGACTTTAGAGAAAAGATAATAAAAAGGAACATTTCTTCGATATAGTATGGTTTGTGAATTTTATATGAATTCTCGCTCTAAGTTACCGCAAATAGCCATTTTTATACTATAATCGTAGTACAAAGTTCAATTATTAAAGAGGAGGTATTTCCATGTTCTCAAATATCGGAGTACCTGGATTAATATTAATTTTAGTTCTTGCGTTAATTATCTTTGGACCAAAGAAGTTACCAGAGATTGGACGGGCATTTGGTCAAACATTAAAGGAATTTAAGAAATCGACACGTGAACTTACAGAAGATGTAATTGAAGATATCCAAGATGAAAAGGAAAAATTGACTAAATAAGGTGTGAGATTCGTATCTTGCACCTTTTTCTTTCTAAAGTTGAACTAGTTTGCGGTTTAACATACTCAACTCTATTAATAAGGTAAAATTGTCGCAAATTAGTTGTGTTTTTTCAACCTTTGGAATTGGCAGGGGAAATAAATGGAAGATAAAGAATTACAGCTAGTGGATCATTTAGAGGAATTGCGTAAACGAATTATCATTTCTGCTTGCGCATTTATTGTTTTTTTTATCCTCGGGTTTATTTATGTTGATGATATTTATAAATGGTTTGTTCGTGACTTAGATGTTAAATTAATGGTTCTTGGACCAAGTGACATTATTTGGATTTACTTTATGCTGGCCACCGTCGTCGCAATTGCTGGAACAATTCCTGTTCTCGCATTTGAAATATGGCTATTTGTGAAACCGGCATTAAAGCCATTCGAACGGAAAATTACCCTTTCATATGTACCGGCACTTTTTCTCTTATTTATATTAGGACTAGCATTCGGTTATTTTATTATTTTTCCGATGGTACTGAAGTTCTTAGTTAATATGGGTGCGGATATGTTTGTAACGAACTTTACCGCTGAGCGTTATTTCCGCTTTATCATGAATATGACGATTCCATTTGGAGTGCTATTTGAATTACCTGTAGTAGTGATGTTTTTAACTTCACTAGGAATTATCAACCCATTCGTGTTAGCGAAAGTTCGTAAATATGCTTATTTTGTCCTTGTTATTATCGCCATTGTTATCACTCCGCCAGATTTTATGTCTGATTTCGTGGTAACATTACCGTTATTGCTTTTATATGAAGTTAGTATAAACCTCTCGAAATTTGTTTACCGGAAGCGATTAAAGAAGGAACAAGAAGAATTAATAGAAGTACATGAGTAAAGATCTTAAGACTGTCTTAAGGTCTTTTTCTTTTGTAAATTAATTTTCCAATATTTATATTAAAAAAACGTTATTAATGTAATTAAGGATTATTTGTGACTTTTGTTTGAATCACAAGACGAGAGCAGTAGAACTATACTACAATTTTCTTTAGGAAATAAATACATAAAAGTGAAAAAAGGAGAATGAGCATGGGGAAGAAACAAAAAACGATCTATGAATCCGTCCTTGATTATGGTTTTTCCCGGCGGGATTTCTTGAAAATGTGTACAGCACTTGCGGCTACACTTGGGCTAGATTACACCCAATCAGATCAAGTTGTCAAAGCAATGGAGACCAAAAAACGAGTTCCGGTTGTTTGGCTGCAATTTCAAGATTGCACGGGTTGTTCTGAATCATTCATTCGTTCGTCACAGCCGAAGACGGAAAGCGTATTATTTGACATGATTTCGCTTGAGTATACAGAAGTACTTTCTGCTGCCTCTGGGTACCAAGTAGAATCTGCAATGGAACAAGTCTTAAAGGACTACAAAGGGGAATACATTCTTGCCGTGGAAGGCAGTATTCCTAAACATGATGGTTATTTAATGGTAGGTGGAAAATCAGCGAGGGATACTTTTGTTGAAATGGCTAGCAATGCCAAAGCAGTTATTGCTTATGGCTCCTGCTCTGCATGGGGCGGGATTCCTGCTGCAGGACCAAATCCTACGGATGCAAGACCTGTTACTAGTTATGTTAGCACGCCAATCATCCTTGTTCCTGGTTGTCCGCCTATTGCAGAAGTAATGACTGGTGTGATTGCCCATATTATAACTTTTGATAAATTACCAGAATTGGATCATCTTGGCCGTCCAACAGCATTTTATCGCCACCGTATTCATGATAAATGTAACAGAAGAGCCTACTTTGATGCCGGCCTTTTCGTAGAATCATTTGACGATGAAGGGGCTAAGCAAGGTTATTGTCTCTATAAAGTGGGCTGCAAAGGGCCAACTACATATAATGCCTGTGCTGAGATGCGCTGGAATGGTGGTGTCAGTTACCCAATTCAATCAGGTAACCCTTGTATTGGCTGTGCAGAGAAAAATTTCTGGGACAACGGTCCATTCTTCACGAGAAGAGCAAAAATCCCTGGCACACAAACAATAATTAATCCTGACAGCGTTGGTTTGGCGGCAATTGGCTTAACAACTGCTGGCATAGCGGTTCACGCTGCGGGGACAGTTGCTAAGCGGAAAATGGATGAAAAACGGGGTGAAGAATAGTGAGTGAACGTATTGTTGTCGACCCGATTACGAGAATTGAGGGTCACCTTAGGATAGAAGTAGATGTGGATGAAAAAGGAATAATCAAAGATGCCTTAAGCTCTGGTACAGCGGTTCGTGGTCTTGAATTAATTGTAAAAGATCGTGATCCCCGTGATGTTTGGGCATTTATTCAAAGAATTTGCGGTGTTTGTACAAGTACACATGCACTTGCTGCTGTTCGAGCCGTAGAGGATGCATTAAAAATAAAAATACCAAAGAACGCTCATTTGATTCGTGACATTATGAATGAAGTCGTCTTTCTACATGACCATGTGGTTCATTTCTATCACTTACATGCTTTAGATTGGGTAGATATTGTAAGTGCGACCAAAGCAAATCCACAAGAGACCTCAAAGATTGCTCAGTCGATTTCTACATGGCCTAAATCTTCACCAGGCTATTTTACTGACGTACAGAACAAGATAAAAAAACTGGTTGCAAGCGGCCAACTTGGAATCTTTGCCAAAGGCTATTGGGGTCATAAAGCATATAAACTGCCGCCAGAGGTAAATTTACTAGCGGTCGCTCACTATTTAGAGGCACTCGATTGGCAAAAAGAAGTGGTCAAAATCCATACGATTTTGGGTGGGAAAAATCCGCATCCTCATTATGTTGTCGGCGGGATGGCAACACCGATTGACATAAATAGCGATAATAGTATTCATGCAGAAAGGCTTATGCATATTTCCCAAATTATTGATCAGGCACGTGAATTTGTGAACCAAGTCTATATACCTGATTTAATTGCGATTGGTTCATATTATAAGGACTGGACATATGGCGGAGGCATTAATAATTATTTATGTTATGGCGATTTCTCCACCGGCAGCCTGTATGATTATGATCTTTACCGGATGCCGCGGGGAGTCATTCTCAATGGTAATCTGAACGAAGTACATGATGTTGACCTTAAAAATCCGGCACATATTCAGGAATTTGTTGACCATTCTTGGTATACGTATGGTGATAAAGATGCTGGGGTCGGAAAACACCCATATGAAGGTACAACAGAGCTGAACTATACAGGTCCGAAAGCACCATATAAAACACTTGATATCGATAAGAAATATAGTTGGATTAAAGCACCAAGATGGAAAGGACAACCAATGGAAACCGGTCCTATAGCACGAATGATGGTTGGTTATGCGGCTGGGAAAGATGATATTGTAAATATTGTTGATGACACATTGAAGAAGCTTGAATTACCTATTTCAGCATTGAATTCCGCACTTGGTCGCACAGTTGCTCGCGGTATCGAATCAGTGCTAGTTTCTGACTGGATGCGTGACGATATGGATTCACTCTTGAAAAATATCAAAAGTGGTGACCAAGTAACCTTTGATCGAACGAAATGGGAACCAGACACATGGCCAAAAACAGCTAAAGGTGTAGGCTGGGTAGAAGCACCTCGTGGAGCTCTAGGACATTGGATTAAAATTGAGGACGGGAAGACAAAGAACTATCAAGCTGTTGTTCCAACAACATGGAATGCCTCTCCGCGCGATCATAAAGATCAGATAGGCGCTTACGAAGCATCGTTAATAGGAACACCAATGTTAGACAAAAATCAGCCGCTTGAAATTTTACGAATCATCCATTCCTTTGACCCATGTCTTGCTTGTGCAGTCCATCTAACTGATTTGGAAAATAATAATATGACAGAAATAAGACTAGGTTAGGAGTGAGAAGAATGGGCGCGTCTAATATTCCAACGCACACATCAGGAAGAGTGCCAGTTCATACCGAACTTAATAGCGAAAACTCGACTCATTCGAAAAAACCAATCAAATACAATACAGTTAAAAATGAAGTAAGAGTTTATGTATGGGAATTACCGGTTCGTATCTTTCACTGGTTAAATGCGTTGGCCATTGTTGTCCTTATGGTAACAGGGATTTATATAGGAAAACCATTTGCTTCAGCTGGAATACCTGAGGAAGCCTATTATTCCAATCTGATGGGCTGGATGCGATATGTTCATTTCTTTGCGGCGTTCATCTTTACCGCCAACTTATTGTTCCGTCTAATTTGGTCAATTTGGGGGAATAAATTTTCAAGGTCAAATCCCTTCCGATTAATTTTTTGGAAGGAAGTCTTTGAAACAATTAAATTTTATTTATTCCTAAAGAATAAGAAACCGCATTATATCGGGCATAATCCGCTGGCACAATTAAGTTACTGGATTTTCATCTTTTTCGGTTCATGGGTTATTATGTTAACAGGATTTTACATGTATTTTGAGCCGCAGCCACAATCTGTTTGGGCAAAGTTATTTATGTGGGTGCCGAAGGTATTCGGTGGTGACAGTTACACGATTCGCTCTTGGCACCATTTAGTTGCTTGGGCCTTTATGCTGTTTACAATCATTCATATTTATATGGCATTCCGTGATGATTACCTTGAACGAAATGGCAGTATCTCCTCGATGCTAACCGGCTATAAGACATCAACACGGCATTCTGTAGGTGAAAAAGATGCTGAATAATACTGAAACAAATAAAATTACGATACTTGGAATTGGCAACACCCTCTTCTCTGATGAGGGTGTTGGCATCCACCTCCTTCCATTTTTAAAGGACTATTTTAAGGCTGATGAGCAAGTTGAAATTATCGAAGGACATACAGATGGAATGATGCTTCTCGGTCCTGTTGAGGATGCAGAAAATTTAATCATTATTGATGCGATTAACGCCGGAAAGGAAGGCGGTAGTATCATTCAGCTTGAGGGAGAAGAGATTCCTGCCTACTATGGTATAAAGATGTCAGTTCATCAGGTGGGTTTTCAAGAAGTTTTGTATTTAGCGAAACTGCGTGAACGTTTTCCAAAAAGAATTGTCATGCTTGGAATGCAGCCAACTTCGTTACAACTAAGTGTTGGACTAACCGAAACCAATCAGGCAAAATTACCCCAACTGGAACAGGCGGTAATTGCTCAAGTGGAATCGTGGAGAAATGCTCAATGAAGCGAAGTGATTTTTTAAGAGAGATGTGTCATAGTCTTTTTCGAACGGTTAAGTCTGTTTATGAACCTTTTATCGGCGAAGACTTAGAAAAAATGGAAATGGCCGCAGATTATGCCTTGGGAATTACTTGGTTCCCGATTTCAGATAGTGGTGAGAGCAAAATATTCGAGATGAGATTTATTGCTGGTAAGCCAATTATTATACGAAAAGTTGATACGAACATACAGGCTTGGGGTGGGGTATGTCCAGTATGTTCGAATATTATTATGGTATCAACACTATATTCAAGTGGAAAATGTTTGAATTGTCAAAAAGAATATAATTTTGCGACAGGAACAGGAGAATTGAGATTAACTCCCTTATCAACAAAGGAGGACCAACATATCCACTATGTTGGTTTACAAAGAGAATGGAAGCAAGGTGAACTAAATGCATGAAATGGCATTGATGGGAGATATCCTTGAGCTCATTCAAGCAGATGCTCTAGCTAAGGGAATGCAGCAAATTGAGAAGGTCGAATTGATTGTTGGTGAGGTAGCCAATGCCATGCCAGATGCACTGCAAATGGCATTTGCTATTTACCGTGACCAAAATCCGCTCTTTCTGCACAAGAACGCACAATTAGTGATCCACAGTGAAGAAGCAAAGGCAGTATGTGTTCTTTGCGGGATAGAATATCGGCCACAGCAAAAAATTGCTCTTTGTCCTGAATGTCAGATACCATCGGGAAAATTGGTATCAGGAGAAACACTACAGGTTTTGTCATATGAAGGGAGTTTTACAAATGAAAGTAACATTGAGAACAGACGTCCTAACTAACAATAATAAAGCAGCCGAATTTAATCGTGAGCTCTTTCATACTACGAAAACACTGGTGATTAACCTGATGAGTTCACCGGGTGCCGGTAAAACAACACTACTCGAAGAAACTGTTCGTGCCCTTTCCAATAAATATCGTATTGCAGTTATTGAGGGAGATTTAGCTACCGAGCGGGATGCTGACCGGATACGTGCGATGGGGGCTAAAGCAGTACAAATTAATACGCATGGCGGCTGCCATTTAGATGCAAGGATGGTCGCAGCAGCACTAGGAGAATTTGATTTGGATGAGATTGATATTTTATTTATTGAGAACGTTGGCAATCTCGTCTGCCCATCTGGCTATGATTTAGGACAAGATCACAAAGTTGCAGTTCTTAGTGTTCCAGAGGGAAATGATAAAATCAGTAAATACCCGCAAATGTTCATGAGAACGGAGCTTGTGTTATTAAATAAAATTGATTTATTGCCATATCTGGATTTTTCTGTTGAGGAAGCAAAACAAGACTTAGCGGAAATAAATCCTGAATCAATCCTGATACCATTATCCGCGAGAACCCAAGAGGGAGTAAATGATTGGTATGCCTGGATTGAAGGAGCATACAAACAATGCTTACAGCAGTAAATGTTGCCATTCGCGGCAGGGTGCAGGGTGTCGGCTTTCGGCCGTTTGTCTATCAGCTTGCCTGTCAATTGCAGCTTTCTGGCACAGTACAAAATAATATGGATGGTGTCAAAATTTTTCTTGAAGGCGAAGAAGATTTAATCCAAATGTTTTTGACAGAGGTAAAGGAAAAGGCGCCGCGGCTGGCAAAAATCAAGGAAATCCTGGTTGAGTCGACAGCAGTTCAGCATGTTCAGAAATTTTCCATTATCCCAAGTGAACGAAGCGGCACATCCCAGCTTGTGATTCCGATTGATTCAGCTGTTTGTGAGGATTGTCTCGAGGAGATGAATGATCCGAATGATTTTCGTTATCAATATCCATTCATCAATTGTACCCAGTGCGGACCGCGCTACACGATTATCGATGAATTGCCTTATGACAGACCCTATACATCGATGAAAAGCTTTCCGATGTGTGATGATTGTCAGCAGGAGTACGAAGACCCAACAAATCGGCGCCATCACGCACAACCGATTGCCTGTCCTACCTGTGGACCGAAAGTACAGCTCTTAGATGGAGCAGGAACCATTATAAATAGTGCAAACCCAATTCAAGAGACAATTAATCTATTAAAAGCAGGTAAGATTGTGGCAATCAAAGGGATTGGCGGATACCACCTTTGCTGCGATGCGATGAATGAAGCGGCAGTAACAGCTTTAAGAAAGAAAAAAAACCGGCCTGTCCGGCCACTGGCGGTGATGGCTGCCTCGCTTACAGCCACAAGCTCATTTGCCATAGTCAGTGACAAAGAGGCTGAGCTGTTAACAAGTCCGGAAGCGCCAATCGTAATCTTAAAAAAACACCATAATGAACAGCTTGCTGCAAGCGTCGCTCCCAATATGAGTACAATTGGTGTGATGCTGCCGTATGCCCCACTGCATCATTTATTATTAACTGATTCGGAGTTATCCGTTCTCGTGATGACAAGTGCCAATCCATCGGGTTTGCCGTTAGTTTATCAGGACAATGATGCAATGAACTATTTAGTCGGGATTGCTGATTTCTATCTCTCTCACAATCGCGAAATTCTTCATCCTGTCGATGATTCAGTTGTGCAAGTAAATGCTGGCAAACTAGATTTTTTACGGCGCTCAAGAGGCTACGTCCCTGACCCGTTTCCAACGAATCAGGATGTCACTGGAATTGTCGCCTTTGGCGGTCAGCAAAAAACAACCTTTACGATCGGCCGCAACAAGCAGATTTTTATCGGCCCGCATATCGGTGATTTAGAAAATATTGAAACCATCAATCATTATCATAAGGAATTAACCCATCTATTAAGATGGATTGATACTCCCAAAACATCAGCAGTTATCGACGCTCATCCAGGCTACCAAGCACAAAATCTGCTGACGGATTATGACTTTGCTGAGGTAATCAAGGTACAGCATCATCACGCACATATGGCGGGCTGCATTGCAGAGCACCAGATTGACGGAAAAACATTTGGAATAATTCTTGATGGCACAGGTTATGGCCTTGATGGACATATTTGGGGGTTTGAAATTCTCTATGGAGATGCAGCTGATTTCAAGCGTATAGCCCATTTACACTATACTCCCCTTCCTGGAAGTGAAAAGTCGATCCGTGAACCGTGGCGCAATGCTGCGGCAATGCTGATATCTTACCATGGAGATGAAGGAGCAGATATGGCGAGTCTCGTGTTTCCTGATAAGGCACAGGAAATACAAGTGTTAACAAGTATGATTGAGAAAAGGATTAATACGGTTTATGCCGGAACTTGCGGCAGACTATTTGATGCTGTCAGTGCCATCTGCGGTGTAACCAAGGTAGCGAATTATGATGGTCAAGCAGCGATTGAGTTAGCGGAATTAACGGATGAAACACAGATCTATGAACCGTACTCATTTGATTTGCTAGATAATGAGCTAATTACGATTGATTTTTCAACAATGTTAAAGGAGATTGTCTCCGATGTTCTGGCAAGAGTGTCAGTTACGATGATCAGTAGCAGATTTCATGAAACAGTTGTACAGGCCATCATGTCAGCTATGGGAATGGGCCTAAATAAAAACTCGAATTTGGAAAAAACAGTTGTCCTTTCTGGAGGCAGTCTTCATAACCGCTATCTGCGTAAACGATTGACAGAGGAGTTAAAGGAGAAGGGCTTTGTAGTTTTCGCACCTGAAAGCATACCTTGTAATGATGGTGGATTATCGTATGGACAACTGGCAGTTGCAGCAGCGAAACGGAGGAA
This sequence comes from Bacillus rubiinfantis, assembly GCA_000752035.1. GTDB lineage: Bacteria > Bacillota > Bacilli > Bacillales > Cytobacillaceae > Neobacillus > Neobacillus rubiinfantis. Next base: position 179,318 of record CCFE01000021.1, read on the forward strand.
GTAATCATGTGTGTTGGTGTACCAGCAAAAATTATTAAAAAAGACGAGTATAGTGCAGTAGTAGATGTGATGGGCTCACAAACAACGGTCGGAATCATTTTCGTGCCGGAAGTAGAGCTTGGTGATTACGTTATTGTTCATGCCGGACAGGCCATGAGCATTGTTGACGAAGACTATGCACGCGTAAGTGTAGAGGAGTGGAGAAAGCTTGTCGATGCACGAAATTCTGAAACAGTCTAGTAACCCGGAAATCTGTAAGCCGCTTGTAGCAGCCGTTATCGAAAAAGCTCAGCTGTTTCAACATAAATTTGGCCGCAAGCCAGCGTTTATGGAAGTTTGTGGTTCACATACAATGGCCTTAGCCCGCACTGGTGTGAAACAATGCTTAAAAGATTCAGTCAATCTCATTTCTGGTCCTGGTTGTCCTGTGTGTGTCACGGATCAGCGCTCGATTGATGCGATGATTGCCCTGGCGGAAGGCGAGAATCGGATTATTTGTACCTTCGGTGATATGATGCGGGTACCAGGTTCAAAGGAAACCTTGCTTCAGGCTAAGATTGCCGGACGAGATATTCGGATTTTATATTCTCCGGTTGAGGCCGTAAAGATAGCTGAAGAAAACCCTGATAAAGAGGTTATTTTTCTTGGAATTGGCTTCGAAACAACGATTCCAATCTTGACATTAATGATTGGTGAAGCAGAAAGACGGGGAATTGCTAACTTTTCAATCTGGATGACGACAAAACTGGTTGAACCGATTTTACGCTATTTATTAGAAGCTGGCGAAGTACAATTGGATGGCTTTTTACTGCCAGGTCATGTATCGATTGTTTTAGGGGAGGAATCCTATCAGTATTTAGTTGACGACTATCAAACATCCGGGGTAATTACTGGTTTCGAGCCAGCTGAACTGCTTTCCGGTATTTATAAATTGCTCCATTTAGCGCTAACAGATCAGGCGGCAATCGAGAACAATCACCGCTCGGTTGTTAGAAAAAACGGAAATAGCATCAGCCGGGAGTGGATGGAAAAATATTTAACACCATGTGATGAAGCATGGCGAGGGATTGGGATAATCCCTAATAGCGGTCTCGACCTAAAACCTGAGTATGATCAGTATAATGCGAAAAAAAGGTTTAACATTGAAGTGGCGGAACCAAAACCGACAAAATGCCGCTGCGGTGAAGTCATTCGCGGCCTGATTACTCCAAATGAGTGCCCGCTGTTTGGCAAGGCCTGTCAGCCAATGAACCCGATCGGTCCGTGCATGGTCTCTGCCGAAGGAAGCTGTGCAGCATATTATCACTACATGAGGGAGAGCTTTTGATGGATCAATATATCAACTTAGCACATGGTGATGGCGGCGAATTGAGTCATCGCTTAATACGTGATATCTTTATTGAGGCTTTCGGGGCCAGCAATCAACCGCTGTTTGATGCAGCTGCCATTACATTGCCAGGTAATAAAATTGCGATGACAACTGATTCGTTCGTTATTAAGCCGATTTTCTTTCCTGGCGGCTCTATCGGCAAATTAGCAGTGGCCGGCACAGTCAATGACTTGGCAGTGAGCGGGGCGAAGCCAGCTTATTTAACCTGCGGATTCGTGATTGAAGAGGGTTTCCCTATTGCTGATCTTAAGAAAATAGTCCACGATATGGCGCATGAAGCACAAAAGACAGGGGTGGCAATCGTTGCCGGCGACACGAAGGTGGTCGAGCGGGGCAGTGCTGATGGTCTTTATATTAATACGACCGGAGTCGGTATCTATGAAGGGAAAAATGGTTGCAGTCTCCAATTTGCAGAGGGCGACGCGATTATTGTTTCTGGGACTATTGGTGATCATGGAGTTGCTGTTCTAGCCGCAAGAGGTGACCTCGGAATTAGTACACCGGTTATAAGTGACTGTGCTTCATTGAATGGAATGCTTGGTGAAGTTCTCCAGCAAACCGACGGTGTTAGGATCATGCGCGATCCGACAAGAGGCGGTCTGGCAACAACATTGGTGGAAATTGCCGAGGATTTCGGACTGACGATGAAAATACAGGAAACGGCATTGCCTGTAAAGCGAGAAGTACATGGTGTTTGTGACCTTTTAGGCTTCGATCCTCTTTACCTTGCAAATGAAGGCAAGGCCATCATTATTGTTGATGCAAAGGAAACGGAAAGAGTGTTAGACATCTTGCATTCGTTCTCTGAAGGAGAGGATGCCGTTGTCATTGGCTCCATTACCGGCAAAGAAAAAGGCCGATTGCAATTAGAGACGCCACTTGGAGCGAACCGCTTATTAACTAGATTATCTGGGACCATGTTCCCAAGAATATGTTAGCAACCTCCCCTATTCGTTACAGAGAATAGGGGTTTTTCTTGTCCGAGTCGTCTTTTTCTTGCTCAATTTTCCAATCCTGATATTTCCTATAAGCTAAATAGGCGCGTAAATCTTCTGCCTTTAATCCATTATCAATGGCGGATTGTATCAGCGTCCGCCACTCTTCATCTAATTGATAGTCTATTTTAGTATTCCCACTCCGCTCCTCTAAGAAATTATCCACGTTGGTTTCTAACGTTGCGGCCACCTTTTGTAAGAATAGTAATGAGGGGTTGGCTTGTTCTCCTCTTTCAATCTTACTAAGATACGACTTTGATACATCTGCCATCTTAGCAAGCTCTGAAATTGAATACCCTTTCTGCTGCCGCACTTGCCTAATCCTTTTGCCAATCATTTTCTATTCATCTCCTATTTGAGAGCATCATATATATTTCATTATAAAGAACAATGTGTTTTTTATAAAATACGAGAAAGTGAGGAAAACAGAGAAAACTAGAGAAAAAGTCCTGAAAACGTTCTTTAATAAGAAAAAATGCCTAAATTTAAGGGTTTTCAAGTTCGTTATAAAGACATATACTCAAATTGAGGATTCGTTACAGAGAACGAAATAATATCTGACAACGAATTTATCAAACTATCCAAAGGGTAAGAGGAGGAAGAAAAAATGAACATTAAAAAGAAATTAGGAATGGGCGTAGCTTCAGCTGCACTAGGTCTAGCACTCATCGGTGGCGGTACATACGCATACTTTAGTGATACAGAGGTTAACGCAAGCAGCTTTGCAGCAGGTACCTTAGACATTAACGTAACGGGTAATGATGCTGCTAATGCGATTATTGATGTTGGGAATATTAAACCAGGGGATAAAATGACTAGAACTTTTAAGTTGAATAACATTGGATCTTTAGATGTATCAAAAGTCTTATTAACATCAAAGTACAGTGTTATTGGAGCAGAGAACAACAAGGGTGATGATCTTGGAAAACACATTAAAGTTAAATTTTTATTAAATAATGATAAAGTTACTACGGTAATTGCTGATACAACCCTTGATAAACTATCAACATATGATGCTGTAGAGAATAAAAACTTCTTAAATTTATTAGGTGAAAAGGATGGTTTGAAAGCAGGAAGTAGTGACACCTTAACAGTCATGTTTGAATTTGTGGACAATGGTCAAGATCAAAACCATTTCCAAGGGGATTCTTTAAAACTTGATTGGACCTTTAATGCTAAGCAAACAGCAGGTAATCCGTTAAAATAGTTTATTTATAAAGAAGGGTGGGTTCTTCCCACCTTTCTTAAGATGAAATAAATCATTTAGTTTCTATCCACATAAATAAAACCAATTTTTATTTATGTGGATAATAACTAAAGTTCTATTGAGCTTTTCGTAGAGAGGGTGTAAATTTTATGCGCTATACAAGATTGAGAAAATTTGCCAAAGGCAAATTTCCTAATTCTATCAAGGTTTTTGCGATAGTTTATATAGCTATTTTAAACGTAGCATTTTTGCTAGGGCAAACGGGTGCCTATTATAGTTCTACAGAGAAAGTAACCGGTACGATTACAGCGGGAACGTGGGAAACTGAAAAGAATCCTGCTAAGTTTTTACAGTTTCCTAATGAAGATAAAGACCGTGTAATCAAAACCTGCGGCAAAGCGAAACTAGAAGTTTCACTAAGAAATATTGGCAATGAGCGATTAGGTCCAATTAAGTATGAAGTATATTCACTTAAAGGAAAGCAAAAATCACTTATTGACAGTGGTACAGTCAGGTCTATTGATGCTAAAGAAACGATTGAATTAAAATACATGACTACACAGGCTGGAACTTATCAATTTAAAGCATGGCTGGAAGGGGAAAAGTCAGCAATATGGAGTGAGCTAATTACGGTAGATTGTCATAAAGAAAAATCCATTCCAAAACCAGAGTCGGAACCAAAAGATCAACCAGAAAATAATCCCGTTCAAAATCCAGTAACAGAAAATGAAACTAACAATAAAGATGAAGACGCTAAACCAGAACAGACTAAGCCAAGTAACGAAGAAGAAAAGTCTGAGCAAAATACTCAAGACAAACAAGAAAAACCACAAACAGAAGAACCTGTAAAAGTGGAAAAACCTGAAAACCCAGCGGTGAATACAGAAGCAAGTACTTCAAATGAACAAACGGAATAATTATAAATAGGATTAAGGGTGATAGGGATGAATATTAATATGATAAAAAAGCTGATTAGTAATCTGCTTACTATTATTTTGTTCGTCGTATTCGTAGGTTTACTATTTATTGTCATCTCGTCAAAAGCGGCAGGGGGAGAGCCACAAGTTTTTGGTTACCAGCTTAAAACAGTCCTTTCTGGTTCCATGGAACCGGGAATCCATACGGGCTCAATTATTGCTGTGAAACCAGGGGGAGATATGTCCCGCTTTGAGAAAGGTGATGTCATTACCTTTAAAGCCGATGAAACTAGATTAGTTACTCATAGAATCACTGAAGTAATCAAAAGCGGGAATCAGGTCATGTACCGAACAAAAGGAGATAACAACAAAACAGAGGACTTGGAACCAGTACTATCAAGCAATGTTGTAGCTGAGTATACAGGTTTTACCATTCCATATGTTGGATATTTCATGGATTTTGCAAAATCTAAAAACGGATCTGCACTGCTATTAATTCTTCCTGGTGTTCTATTACTATCTTATTCAATTGTAACTATCTGGAAGGCTATTGCGCAAATTGATAATAAGCATACAAAGGATTCGAAGACAGCTTAAATCAAAGTTAGAGGTTGTTTCGAGGAGGGAGAATATGTTAGGCAGAAAAGTAATAAAATTTTTCATTGGAGTTACAATATTAATCTTTTGTTTTACTCCCTCCTGGGAAATTAATGCTAACGCAGAAACTCAAGAGATTGATATCGCCACGTCACCGGAAAAGGTGTTATTCGAGTTATCGAATCTTAAGCCAGGTGATTGGGCAGAGCGGTCATTGACGATTAATAACAACGGGAAAGAAGATTTCAACTATGTAGCATCTAGCCAATTTAGGGATGGTTCAAAAAAATTCTTTAATGAGCTGCTATTAACCATTTCTGCCGAAGATAAGGTGATATTTGATGGTAAGTTGAAGGATTTTAATAAGTTAGAGTCACGTGTTCTTACCCAGAATGGTTCAGAAAAACTAGACTTTAAGATTGTTATCCCTGAGCACTTGGGGAATGACTTTCAAGGATTAGGCTGTGAAGTACAATTTAAGTTTTATGCTGAAGGTTTAACGGGTGGTGTGCTTCCAGGGGACGGGAATAATTTGCCTGAGACGGGAACAAATATGTTCAATCTAATTGTTGCCGGTGTTGCCTTCATCCTCGTAGGGTCGCTGTTACAGTTTGTTCGATATTGGCATAGAAGAAGAACGGAAAATCATGCGTAAGCAGAAGGATATTAAAAAAATTTAAAGCCTTTTGAAAAGAGGATGGATTCAATGTACAAAAAAACTTGTCCCATTTGTCAGCAAACCTCCTATAGCAGCTATCAGTTGGGGGAATGGTTTTGTCCGACCTGCGATTTTGATCTTACGGAAGTCTCTACTGTTAGTACTGAAGCAAAACAATACGATGGTCCGCCGCAATTGTTTATCGTTAAACAAGCAGAACTTGATGAAGATACACAGTCCAGCCGGAAGGTTTATCCGTATATATTTAAATCATTTGATTTACCGACAGGATCATCGCAATGATGATCTATTTTTTTGCGTAAACAGTAGAACACCTGATAATAGCTTACTAGATGGCGAATCTATGACAAGTCTCATTCATAATTGCCATGAAATAATTAAAAATGGTTTCATTCACTGGCTGAAACTTGTATAATCAAAGGAGTAATAGTAGGGATGTGAACGAATGAGCAAAATTAAAATTGTAACCGATTCAACGATGGACATGCCGGCGGAAGTAGTTGAGAAGCTTGGAATTGAAGTAGTCCCGCTGTCAGTAACTATAAATGGTGAAACATATTTAGACCGTGTGGAACTGGGCCCTGTCGAATTTTTGCAAAAAATGAGCAAATCTCCTGAATTACCGAAAAGCTCACAGCCGTCAGCCGGTGCATTTCTTGAAGTGTATGATCGGCTTGGTCAGGAAGGATATGAAGTCCTTTCCATTCATATGACAGGGAAAATGAGTGGAACAGTCCGCTCAGCCGAGAGTGCTGCTCAAATGACTTCTACGAAGGTAACCGTGCTTGATTCCAAATTTATTTCTAAAGCGCTTGCTTTTCAAGTAAAGGAAGCAGCGGAAATGGCGATTCAGGGCAAAAGCGTCGAAGAAATACTGTTACGACTGGAAACCGTATGTGAACATACGAGACTATACATTATGGTAGATACATTGGAAAATTTAGTGAAGGGCGGCCGTATTGGGAAAGGAAAAGCCTTTATTGGTTCACTGCTTAATATAAAACCAATCGCTTCGCTTGAAGGTGCTGAATATACCCCGGTCACCAAGGCCCGCAGTTATTCCCAGGTTGTTAAATTTTTGGCCAAGCAGTTTGCTGAAGATGTGAAGGGGAAAACAATTCGCGGTGTTGGGATTGCCCATGCCGAAGCACACGAGCTGGCGCAAAAGGTTAAGGAAAGTATCTTTGAATTAACTGGGTTTCAAGATGTTGAAATTGATTATACAAACCCAACAATTATGACACATACTGGTGCGGGAGCACTGGCATTGATGTACTATTTTGAATAAGAACTTTTTAGGATGGACTCCGTGGTCCATCCTATTTTGCTTTCACTAGTTCCTTATTCGTTTTTGAAATCGTGTAGCCAAGCCGTTCCAGATGTTTGCGAATCCCGCTTCGTTCCCATGTTTTATAGATAAAACTTTCCAGGCTTTTCTTTGGGTAAAAAATGCCGATTTCTGTTAATTCTTCAAAACTTAATCCTTGGCGAATATACCGATCAATGCTTTCATCGCGTCTGTCGATAACCGCTAGGAATTTATCCATTGCCTGTTTGAATTCTGCCTTGGTAAAGATTCCTTTTTGGTGACCGGTTATATACGTATCAGCATCAAGGGTTAAGAGGCGCTCACCAGAGGTGATAAAATCATCAATATCGCCATCTACACCATTATACCAGGGACCAAATGAGGTCATGTCGTAATCGGTGACAAAAGCTACGCCGATTTCAGGAAAATAGGGGCACGCGAGTCCGCTTGTATGTCCAGGAATATGTAAAAAGTTTACTTTTACATCTCCAAAGTGATATTCTGTCTCATATTCATATGTTTTTGATATACCACTAAGATTATCTACCCATTCCTGCGGCAGCGTTTTCTGCCATTTCTTGACTCCTTCGTCTCCCCATTCTTGATATATTCCATTGACTCTGGCGACACTTTCCACCGATTGAATGGTTGCAAATTCAATCGGGTTGATCCATTTTTCAATCTTCGGGAATAAATGGTTATGAAACGTATGATCTGGGTGATAATGTGTGTTTACAATTAACTGAATTCCCATCTCTTTATTCACCTGAAGAAGGGAGTCGGACGTTGCCCCACTATCGATTAGCACCTTTTCACGGCCGTTAATAAATAAACTTCGTGAATAGGGTACTTTACTTTGCTTGGGACCTTCCAAAATTAACAGTGGGCCCATATTCTTCATCTATAATCACCTCACATGAATAAATTCAAAGAATATTTTAATCGAACAATGAATGAATACTCATTCATGATACCATATTTTCTCACTTTCCAACAAACTATTTTACTTCATTCACTTCTAAGCAATTCATTGTGATGTGTTTTTCTTTCAACTTCTAGTATTCTTTGTTACACTAGTCACGGATGGTGAAGAACAATCTTGTAGGTGATGGGATGAAAGTTAAGGTTACAGCAATAGTATTAGTGATCACAGCACTATTATTGTCCGCTTGTGGGAAAAAGGAAATTAAAAATGGGGTTGATTGGCCAGTCAAGGAGTTTAGTGCTACGACACAAGCTAACAAGCCGCTGGGTCTGGAGGATTTAAAAGGTAAGGTTTGGCTCGCTGATTTCATATTTACCAGCTGTATTGATGTCTGTCCGCCAATGACATCAAATATGTTAAAATTGCAAAAGACTGTAAAAGATGAAGGAATAACTGATGTTCAGTTTGTTTCCTTCAGTGTAGATCCAACCGTTGATACTCCAGAGGTATTGACCCGCTACGCAAAGCAATTTGGTGTTGATTTTTCGAATTGGACGTTTTTAACAGGCTATACACAAGAATTTATTGAAAAGTATGGAGCTAAAACATTTAAGACCATTGTCAAAAAACCAGAAGAGGGTAACCAAGTCATCCATCAAACGTTTATCTATTTGGTTGACCAGGAAGGTCATATTAGGAAAACATATGATGGGTACAAAGATGTTCCATTCGATGAAATTATCAATGATATCAAAGCATTACAATAGACCATTTTCTCGGTCTATTTTTTTTGCCAGGAATAGGATATAGTACACAATTGTTTTGAATGATTTGATTCGTGTTATAATAAAGATAGTTTAGAAGGAAGGTGAAATAAATGAAAAAAATCTTCACCCCTCTCATTCTCTCATCATTTTTACTAGCTTCATGCAGCGAAACAAACCATTTGTCACAGCTCCCAGCAAAAAAGACAGTGGTTCAAGCATACGCCCCCATTCCAGCTGATTTCGCACCGCGTAATCTCACTGTATTATCTGCTGGTGATTCCTTAACGCAAGGTGTCGGTGACAGTACCAATAAAGGTGGTTATTTACCATATTTAGAAACAATGTTAGAAAAAGAAAAAGGGATAAACGAAGTTGATTTTTATAACTATGGGGTCAAAGGGAACCGAACAACACAATTACTAAAAAGATTAAAATCACAGGAAATGCAACCGATTGTCCAGAAGGCTGATTTAATTATCCTTACGATCGGTGGAAATGACATTATGAAAGTGGTACGAGATCATTTTTCTGATCTTAAGCTTGCCGATTTTATGACTGAGAAAGAGGTCTATCAACATCGTTTAACGGAAATTATGCAGACGATATTATCAGAAAATCCGGATGCTTCCATCGTCCTTGTGGGGATGTACAATCCGTTCTCAAAGTGGTTTTCTCACATTAAAGAAATGGATGAGATTGTCTCTTTATGGAATAAAGCCGCTCAGACAGTTGTTGCCAACTACCCTAATGCTTACTTTGTAGGTATTGATGATGTTTTTTTGAAGACAAATGATGATCTATTGTATACCGATCATTTTCATCCAAATAATAAGGGATATAAGTTAATTGCGAAAAAGTTAAGTGAGGCACTTGGAGACAGGGTTATCCCTGATCTTGAGAAGAAACCATTAGTGGTTAGCACAGAGGAGAATTAAATTTTTTATGAAAAACAAGTGGAAAATAGGGTTCCTTGCATTATTGGCAATGAACCTATTAGTGGCAATCATCATTTTATCATTAATTTTTCATTCATCAAATGACACAGAGCAAAAAATCGCAAAGCAACCCATGAGCGATCATATTTCGTTCCATGTAAAGTCTAATAAGGCTGATTTAAATAAACTCATCAACCACTACATCGAGGAAGAGGCGGCTGATTCCCCCATCCGTTACCGTGTATTATTGGCTAATGAAGTCGAGTTATATGGCAAGATTCCTGTTTTTAGTGAAGAATTAGATTTGAAATTAACCTTTGAACCACAGGCGTTAAAGAATGGGAATCTTGTGCTGAAACAACAATCGATGTCATTGGGGGATTTACCGCTTCCAATATCTTATGTGTTAAAATTTATTCGTGACAATTATAAGCTTCCGAAAGGGGTCATTATCAGACCAAACGACAAGCTCGTATATATTAATATGCAGCAATTAAAGTTAAAAAGTGATTTGAAAATAAAAGCCGATACGTTTGACTTGAAACATGACAAGGTTGCTTTTACGATAATGGTACCAGTTAAGTAAAAATGGAGGTCAAGATGGATAAACAAGATAAAGTCGCTACATTTGCCGGGGGTTGCTTTTGGTGTATGGTAAAGCCATTTGATGAACAACCCGGAATTAGAAGTGTTGTCTCTGGCTATACTGGTGGATCAGTTGAAAACCCAACATATGAACAGGTCTGTTCCGGAGCTACAGGACATGTTGAAGCTGTCCAAATTACCTATGATCCCACTGTCTTTTCTTATGAAAAATTACTGCAATTATTTTGGCAGCAGATAGACCCGACAGATGCCGGGGGTCAATTTTATGATCGGGGACAATCGTATCAAACGGCAATTTTTTATCATGATGATGAGCAAAAAAGACTTGCAGAAGCATCCAAGCAGGCCTTAGCGGAAAGCGGTCGATTTCATAAACCAATCGTTACCCCGATTCTACCTGCACAACCATTTTATCCTGCAGAAGAGTATCATCAATATTATTATAAAAAGAATCCTGCTCATTACCAAAGATACCATGTCGGTTCCGGACGCAAGGGTTATATTGAAGCACATTGGGGGGACGTAAGAAAATGACGAAAAAAAATCTCGAACAGCTAAAAAGCGACTTAACAGAAATGCAGTATGCCGTCACCCAACAAAATGGGACAGAGCCACCTTTCCAAAACGAATATTGGAATGAAACAAGGGACGGAATCTATGTAGATATTATTTCCGGAAAACCGTTGTTTAGCTCCCTGGATAAATTCGACGCCGGTTGTGGCTGGCCCAGCTTTACCAAGCCGATTGATGATAAGGAAATCCTGGAAAAATCCGACTATAGTCATTTTATGATTCGGACCGAGGTTAGGAGTAAAACAGCCGATTCGCATTTGGGGCATGTCTTTCCAGACGGACCGCAGCCAACCGGTTTACGCTATTGCATTAATTCAGCAGCGTTAAAATTTATTCCAAAGGAAGACCTTGAAAAAGAAGGGTACGGGGAATATAAAAAAATATTTGCAGAGTAAACAGTAAAAAGCTGCTTCATATAAGTGGCTTTTTGCTGTTTTATGGGTAGTGCACCATCCCGTTTTTCTCAAAAATTTAGGCGAATACACATACAGGTCAAGCACCTATCACATACAGTATCAGGGAAAAGACACAAAACTTTGGAGGAGTGAATGCGTATGTATAGTGGATATGGTGGTTATGGCGGTTACGGCGGTTACGGGTTTGATGGCTGCTGTGGCGGTGGTTTTGGATATCCAGCAGGTGGCTTTGGTTACGGATATGGCGGCGGGTTTGGCGGTTTTGCACTAATTGTGGTGTTATTCATTCTCTTAATCATTATTGGTGCAAGCTGGGCTTATTAATAAAGTTAAAGTGGGCTGACTCTTATTGAGTCAGCCATTTTTGTGCGATTAACCGATAATTACTTTTTCCTTAGGGTAATGGATTCGTTCATTGCTGCCTTTTCCTCTTAACATTAATAAACAGGTAACGATTCCAACCCTGCCGATAAACATTAATAGGATAATAACAATCTTTCCGAACGTCGATAAATGGGGGGTGAGTCCTAAGGATAAACCGTTCGTACCAAATGCAGATGAGATTTCAAATATGACCTCGATAACTGTTCCATTTTCGGTAATGGATAGAACTAGGATGGATAGTAAACATAATAAGGCTCCTGTACTAATGACAATAAAAGATTTTAAAACATCATCTTCTTTAAGTTCGCGTTTAAAAATCTTCACTGACCCTTTCCCGCGGGCATAGAAAATAATCGCTAAAATGACGATGGCAAATGTTGTCGTGCGAACACCGCCGCTGGCACTGCTTGGTGAGCCGCCAATGAACATCAAAAAGGCCATAAACAGTTGATTGCTTTCGGTAAATTCGTTAATATCCGTCGTAGCCAGTCCGGCACTTTTAGAAGTAACTGAATGGAACAGAGAATAAAAAATCGAATCAGTCCAATTTTTGTCAATAAAAAAGTGCCTGCTGTCTAATAAGTAAATACATAATGCCCCAAGCAATGTAATAATAACAAAAGTGGAGGTAGTCAGCTTGGTAAACAAGGTGAAATGGAATTTCTTCTTATGGTTAAAAGTGATCAAAAATTCATAAACCTCAATAATGACAGGAAAACCAATAGCACCAAAAATAATCAATAGCATAATCATGGTTTGTATGAAGTAATCATCATTGAAGGGAATCAGTGATTCTCCAGTAATATCAAAGCCAGCATTTGTTGCCGCGCTGATGGCAGCGAAAAAGCCATGTTTAAATGCTGTATAGGCATTGTTGTAGTGTTTAAGAAAGAACACTCCTAAGATTAGCCCGCCAATCATTTCAATGGAGATAAAAATAACAAATATTCGTTTCGCCAATTGGACTAACCCTGCAAGATTTGATTGATTTTGATCAATCATGATTAACTGTCTCTCTTTTAAGCCCACTTTTTTCCCAATCATGACCCAAAGGAACGTGCTTAATGACATAACTCCAAGTCCGCCTAATTGGAGGATTAAACAGAGCAGAACAATGCCAAAGTTGTTGAACGTATCTTTAATGGAGATAACGCTTAAACCGGTGACACTTACAGCACTCGCAGCCGTGAACATCGCATCAATAAAGCTTAATTCAACATTAGGACGCAGCGCAACGGGTATCTTCAATAAAAGGGTAGAAATAATTAATGCTGACAAATAGAATACAACGATTAATTGAAATGTTGATAATTCTTTTGATTTCAGTTTCATCTTTTTGATTGTACTCATATAATTTGTACCTCAATTGTTCTTACTATTACCCTATAATATCATAATCACTGAAAAAAGACTGCCATCTGGTTGAAAAATGAATTTTAGTTATGATCGAATAGGACCTGCCTTTTTATCGAGGGAAGAAGAAAGAAACTCCTCAAGTAATCATACAATTTCAATAAAGATTGATTAATCAAAAGGAAGTGGGCAATCCCATGAAGCAGTCTTTTTTAATTAAACCAGTATTAGATGAGGAATACCCCGTCATTGATTACGGAAAAGGTGTTGGAACTGATAATAACCAAATCTAAAGCGGTAATGAGTGGTCATACGTTAAGTGCCTTCTGAAAATGGGATTCTTGGCAACGGAAAAAACTGGCTGTCATTTTCAAATCAGCCCAACAGTCCAATATTTGCATTATTGAAGGGGTGGTGTCATTGAGGAAATTGGAGAAAACAGTAAGGGCATGGTTAAAGGAAAATCGTGCTAGGACAACAAGATTACTACAGAGAATGGTACAAGAGAATAGTACGAGAGGAAATGAGAGCTCAGCACAAGCAGTTATTATTGAGAAATGTCGTCAGCTTGGACTTGAACTCGATATTTGGGAATTAAATGGTGCGGAACTGAAACAGCATCCAGCATATTTTTGTGATCGCGAAAGTTTTGCCGGAAATCCTAATGTTGTCGCGGTGTTAAAAGGAACTGGCGGTGGAAAATCAATTATTTTAAACGGTCATATTGATGTTGTACCAGTGGGAGATGAAGCAAACTGGGAACATGAGCCATTTAGCGGTCATATCGAGGACGATAAGCTCTATGGCAGAGGAGCTACCGATATGAAAGGTGGAACCGCTGCCCTGTTGATGGCTTTAGAGTCGATTGTCAAAAATGATATTAAATTAAAAGGGGATGTAATTTTTCAAAGTGTGATTGAAGAAGAAAGTGGCGGAGCCGGAACCCTGGCAGCCGTGTTAAAAGGCTATAAGGCTGATGGAGCAATTATTCCTGAACCAACCAATATGAAAATATTCCCAAAACAACAAGGCTCAATGTGGTTTAGAATCATGGTGGCTGGAAAAGCAGCCCACGGCGGAACACGCTATGAAGGAATCAGCGCTATCGAGAAAGCAATGATAGTAATCGAGAGAATCAAAGAATTAGAAAAAAGTAGAAATGCAAAAATAACTGATCGGCTCTTTCATTCCATACCTATCCCGATTCCAATTAATATTGGGAAAATCCACAGTGGTGACTGGCCATCTTCGGTGCCTGACACCGCAATCATCGAAGGGAGAATGGGGGTAGCACCGGAGGAAACGATGGAAGCGGCACAGTTGGAGATGGAGCAATGCCTTCAGGAGTTAAATGAACAAGATGACTGGCTGCGAGAGAACCCCATAAAAGTTGAATGGTTTGGGGCGAGATGGTTGCCGGGAAATTTGCCTGAGGACCATCCTTTATTAACTGTGTTAAGCAATACGTATAAAGAGACAATTGGTAATACCCCTATTATTGAAGCGAGCCCATGGGGAACAGATGGTGGGATGTTGTCAATTGTCGGCGATACTCCTGTAGTTGTATTTGGCCCTGGTGTAACCGAAGTGGCCCATGACGCGAATGAATATATCAATCTCGAAGAATTGTTCACAGCCAGTGAAATTATCGCTTTGACCATTTTGCAGTGGTGTGAAGTTGCTATCTCAGACAAGTGAACAGATTGTGAACTTTGTAGATAGGACATGTGATTTTGTAGAATCACCTTTCAATTTTGTAGAATACGGTGTTAACTATGTTGAGTCGCTCCTCGATTTTGTAGAATACACCACCATACAGCTCTTATCCAAGAGGTACTTGTCGCCATTCTAAAAAGCATTGATGAAGGGATCCATGTTGTCGACACGGAGGGAAAAACCACTTTTTATAATGAAGTCGCAGTAAGTCATGATGGAATGGAAAGTAAAGAGGTCCTTGGCAAACTGAGGCACTAAAAGCACACTAATATTATTTTTAGTGTGCTTTTAGTGTAATATAGAATCATATTATAATAATTTATTACATTATCCGGATAAATATTGTAAAATAATTTTATTCAATTATAAATAGAGGTGCAATATGCAACATAAATGGTATCAAACATCATGGGCGATTATTATATTACTCCTTTCAGTACTTATTTTATTTACCAGTTGTTCACAACCAAATAATACAGAATCCAAAATAAATAAAACTCAAGAAGTAAGCAAAAAGAAAGCAGCTGCTGTTGAAAATGCAGATAGTCCTAGCGTTCCTACCGCTAGTACAGCAACGGAAACAAGTGTTAATGGTGATTTTGACTACAGTAAATATAAACTAATTGTTGTAGATGGCGGAGATATGTCAGGGGATAGAAAGCCGAATTCAAGAGTGGATATCGGGTTTGGCGACAGGGAATATTGGGCTTTTACAAATGAATACGGACAGCTCATTCGTGTTGAGGCAAAAAAGATCACACTCCAAAATCCGGATACTGAACCTGTTTTATCGTCTGGGAGATACTATTCTGATGAAGCAAAGGTTCCTGGTACAGAGAGTCCAGAATTAGATCAAGGGCATGTGATTGCTGACTCACTTGGCGGAGTATCTAATGCATATAACATTACACCTCAAGACAGTATTCTCAATCGGCACGGCGATCAAGCTTATATGGAAAAAGTGATTCGAGATGCAGGCGGTTGTACAGATTTCGTAGCAGTGATTCAATATCCAAATACAGAGACGCAAATTCCTACCCATTATAAATTCACCTACAAAATTCAGGACAGATTGATTACAGATGAATTTGACAATGTAAACCCAGATGAAGTGAACAAAAAATTAGGGAAAACGTCAGGTACGAGCAGCACCCCACCGAAACAAGACAATGGAACAGCGAACGAAACGGGAAGTAGTAATGAAGACATTAGTAAGGTGGATACCAATCATAACGGAATTGTAACGATCGCTGAAGCCAAAGCTGCTGGCTTTAAAATGCCAATTACCCGCGATTCATGGCTCTATAAATATATGGACGATCGTGATGGTGATGGACTAGTAGGTGAGTAGACAAATCGGATTTTTTCCACATGTAACACAAAAATGAAGCAAAATAGGCAAAAATAGGTGTTCTCGATGTCTTAAACCTTGCTCAAATAATTGAGTGGAAGTCTTTATGGACGATTCCGGGATAATCGATTATAGTAGTAGCAGAAAGAGAGCGAAACTTTTAAAAGAAGGGCATCCAGTATGAGAAAATCATTTTATCATTACTTATTAAAGTACCGGCACCCGGAGCCAAAAGACAATATTAGTAAGTTTGCTAACGATGCATTTGATGATCTAAGCTTTCCAAAACACTCAGCAGATTATCATGAGCTTAGTACTTATCTAGAGCTTAATGGGCAATACCTAGAATCAATGACTATTTTCGATGAAGCTTGGCAGTTATACCTTTTGTCAGAAGAATAGTATCATTAAAGCCTCCTTTTTTGGGGGCTTTATTTAATTTTGGAATCATAATCGCGTTATTTGTGGCCCTGCATATACTATACTAATCAAGATTACCGGTTGATTAATTGAGGGGATGGGAGGAAATGACAAAGGCAAAAAAACCAAAGTACAAAATCGGAGATACAGTGGTCATTACTATATATGGAACTGTAGGAAAAATTACCAATGTGAAATGGTTAGAAGGTCATTATGTTTATGAAGTTAATAATAGTCAAGGTTTATTTATGGAGTCTGCTTTAGAATTACTATCGGAATATGAGGGTGTTATTCTGGAGAAGGAACAGATTGATATTGAATATAAGTTTATTATTGGTGATTTAGTCCAGGTAAGCGGCTATGGAGCGGACCTATTCAAAGTTGTCGGCTTCAGGACAGAAATTTGGCGCTATAAAGAGGATGCCTGGGAGGATGTTATCTATGAGCTTTCAAGGATAAGTGATGGTGAATGGCTCGAGGCAGGCGAGGAAGAGTTAACACTCGTAGCTGATGCTGATAGTGCCGATACCTTTATTCAAAAGCTAGGTCTTTTATACTTAGTAAACAAGCAAGATAAGGTGATAAAAGACCCGCATTTACAAACAAAGGTCAGAAAAGCAGAATTAGAGGAATTAGCGAGGAAAAGGGAAAAGAAAGAATTGATAGACCATCTATTAGATATATTTAATGATTATCGAATATTATATGAATTATTTCATGATCCTGAATATCATCAGGTAATGCGTGTTATTCTTCGAAAGTTGAGTAATATTGTAAGTAATGATGGGAAAAGTCATGTATAAGTTACCAAGTGGAACTTACAAATAATAAATAAACAACAAATGGGATTCCAAACCATTTAATCAAGACAAACATTTTTTCTGTAATTCTTGCAAAAAGCTGTAATGTGACCCCATCCTCTTGATTTACATCTTCTATCCAGTATTCCAGCATTGTTCGTAACGTAGCCATTTTATCACCTCAGTTTATCGTTATATCCCCATCCTATGCTTGTCCATGCCGTATTATGTGTGAGAAGAAGGACTTATTTGCTATTTTGAAATAAGCTGGTAATAAAAGTAACAAGCATGAAGTTACATGTTAGTTCATACATTTTCTATAAAGGGGGTCGATGTTTTGAAAGAAATTGAGGTATTCATTGATACAGAAGAAATTGCTGAATTTTTCTTTCAGGAGCTTGTAAGAAGGGGCTATGTTCCCAATGCAGAGGAATTGGAAGAAATCGCTGACATAACCTTTGAATACTTAATTGAAAAAAGTATTATTGATGAGGAAATTGAAGAGGAATAGTAGTTTTTTTAGATAAATCACTCCTCTTAATGATAGAGACTATCAAGTGGGCAGTTTGGCTCACTTTTTATTATGGCCAATTATTAATTACATGAAAAATCACTAGTGTTGCATTAATTTAAATTCACTATTAAAAACATTCGCAATGTTCAATTTTGTTATTTTAAGCAAAGAAAAAGTCCTTTATAATAGATAAGTCAGGTGGTAACCCGTCCAAATCCACTAATAAAGGACATCTCTCATGGACAAGATTACACGAAAAAATTCATTTGGACAATGGTTTTCACCGATTAACTCTCAATTATTTGAGGAACAAGTGAAAACATTGAAATTAGATTTCTATAAGAAAAAATTAACGACGGAGTCGTTCTTAAAATTACTGCTTTTTGCGCAACTCCAGGAAGTCGAAAGTCTTCATGCACTTAGTGATTGTCTTTTCGATGATCAGCTTCAGAAGTCAATTGCCCTTGATTCTATTAGTATTTCTCAGCTGTCACGCCGGTTAAATGGATTGAATCCAGATTTATTCCAAAGGCTTTTTCTTGATTTGGTATCACAAATTCATTCCAAAACCCATTACACGAAACTTGTGATGCCCTTAAAAATCATCGATTCAAGTACATTGCCACTCAATTTGACGAATCATAAATGGGCAAAATTCCGTAAAACCAAGGCTGGCGTGAAGTTGCATCTGCGTCTCGTGTTTATGGAAAAAGGAACGTCCTACCCAGAAAAAGCCATTATAACAACTGCCAAAGAACATGACCGTGGCCAGCTCGAAATCATGGTTGATGACAAAGAATGCATGTATGTGTTTGACCGTGGTTACCTAGATTACGAACGTTTTGACCGTATGACCGATGATGGCTACTTTTTCCTTTCAAGGCTGCGGAAAAACGCTGTTATTCGAGAAGTTTACAACTTTAAACTACCCGAAAATACGTCTGTTTTATCAGACCAAATGGTCTTAATCGGTACTACACAAAACCGCGCTGAAAATTATTTTCGCCTAATAAAGGTCTTGGATTCAAAAGGCAATGAACTCCATTTAATCACCAATCGTTTTGATTTGAGCGCTGAAGAAATCTCAGAAATGTACAAATCACGCTGGGCCATCGAATTATTTTTTAAATGGATCAAACAACATCTCAGCATTAAAAAGTTTTACGGTCAAAGCGAATGGGCGATTCAAAACCAAGTATTTATCGCACTTATTGTGTTTTGCCTGCATGTTTTAGCGCAAATTGAAACAAAAAGTAATAGAAAAGTTCTACAAATTAGCCGTTATTTAAGGGCTGCACTATGGAAACCAGCACATATTTGGCTTCGAAAGATAGAAGGAAAAGCCATCCCTTAATGAGCAAATTTGTTGTGATCCCACACGTTTTTAGGTCTAATTGTAAATAAATTTCCAAATGGACAGAGCCACCTTTAATTGGGTATTTAACTTTTTGGCTCTAAATAAGAAAGATGATTATACTGAATATTCAATCATGCTTTATGCAACACTAGTGATGAAAAATAATAAAAAACGAAACCATTAACCTTCTCAACCCGTATAAATGGAAGAGAGTTCAAAGGGGAGGAAAATTATGTCGTTCTTTAATAAAGTATTCGCTAGTGTTGGAATTGGTTCAGCGACTGTAGACACAAAGCTTGAAAAGGATTCATATATGCCAGGAGAAACCGTTAAGGGTCTAATTGAAATTAACGGAGGAAAAATTGACCAGCAAATTGATGAAATTTATCTTTCGTTAAATACTACTTATTTGCGGGAAGCTGATGACCGAAAATACCCCGTTACGATAACCATTGAACGGTTTCGTATCTCGTCCCCGTTTATGATTGGAAAAAATGAGAGAAGGGAAATCCCCTTTACCTTTCGACTGCCGGATGATACCCCTATCTCGGTTGGAAATTCCCGGGTATGGGTAACCACTGGTCTTGATATAAAAGGTGGAGTGGATCCGAGCGATAAAGATTTTTTACGAGTGATTCCAAATTCGCTAATGGCTGCTGTATTTAACGCTGTTGATCAATTGGGATTTAGTATTAGGGAGGCCGAGTGTGAAGAAGCACCAAGAAGGTTGCGAGGACGCCTGCCGTTCATTCAAGAGTTTGAGTTTATTCCTGTTACAGGTCCATTCCGAGGCAGATTAGATGAGCTAGAAATTGTTTTTTTTCCTACAGCAAATGGCGGTTTTGAATTGTTGCTGCAGGTTGATCGCAAAGCAAGAGGTCTGAGCGGGTTATTCTCCGAAGCAATGGGCTCAGATGAAACCTTTGTAAGAGTCAATGTAACAAACTCAGACATTCCCTATTTAACTCAAAAATTACAAACCATTATTCAAAGGTTCTCTTAAGTTACTCCTTTTTAATAAACCTAAGGATTAACTCCTTAGGTTTATTCGTTCTATTAGGTTTGCTTTTGTCCCGTCTTAACAGGCAGTAAGACCCCCACTGATGGAAGTTTTACTTTATCGTTTTCGTCCGCCAGTAGCTTGAAACTCCTTTGCATGTGCTTCATGTTCGGCAACGATTGCCTCAGCAGGAATATGATTATTTTTCTTTGGCGCACTTGTGCGGGCGCGATTCTTTTTTCCCATGGTTTAATTTCCTCCCGTCTATTCTTGTTGAAGACCCATGTGAATGTAAGATGAATTACATTCACATATAGCATCTCTCATTGTAAACTTTTCATGACCCTTTTTTTGATAGGGTTTTCAGTTGAAATGGGTTTATGATATAGTGACTATGGTACATATTGATAACTGTAGCAACTTTGGATTGGAGGAACATAAAATGAGTGTTCATATTGGTGCGAAAGAAAATGAAATTGCGGAAACAGTATTACTTCCAGGCGACCCGCTACGGGCAAAATATATTGCAGAAACCTTTTTAGAAGGAGCAGTTTGTTATAACGAAGTCCGCAATATGTTTGGTTACACTGGGACATATAAGGGAAAACGAATCTCTGTACAAGGAACAGGGATGGGGGTTCCATCAATATCGATTTATGTAAATGAATTAATGCAGAGCTATAATGTGCAAAAGTTGATTCGTGTAGGTACGTGCGGTGCCATTCAAAAGGATGTTAAAGTCCGCGATGTTATCCTCGCGATGACTAGTTCTACTGATTCAAACATCAATCGGCTTACCTTCGGGCTTGTTGACTATGCACCGACAGCAAATTTTGAACTTCTTAAGAATGCCTATGATGCAGGAATTGCAAAAGGACTTAATCTCAAAGTTGGAAGTGTGTTTACTGCAGATTCATTCTACAATGATAATGCAGAACTTGAGAAATGGGCAAAGTATCAAATCCTGGCAATTGAGATGGAAACCTCAGCCCTCTATACATTAGCAGCCAAGTTTGACCGCAAGGCATTGTCAGTTCTTACAGTAAGTGACCATATCCTTACAGGTGAAGAAACAACTGCTGAAGAAAGACAATTGACTTTCAATGATATGATTGAAGTAGCCCTAGAAGCAGCAATTAAAGAGTAATGCCGATTTACTTTACCTCTTCCTTTTTTCGAAGAGGTTTATTTTTTATTATTTTTCTTTGTTAATTTACTGAAAAAGATGTTATTCTAAACACTAAGGGTGCATTTTTTCATGAAGATGCTTTTATAAGAATAATTTCGATCTTTTTATGGTTAATGAAAGTGGTGATACGCTTTGGAAGAAGAAAAGAATAATTTGGAAAAAAATGAAAAAGAACAGATGCCTGATAATAAATTGGGCTATATTAAAATGAAAAAATTTCACTTCATCATGCTGTTGTTTCTTATCGTATTTTTATCTGCCGGAATTACTGCAGTTGCGCTCTCTTTTGGAGACGAAAAGGTTGTAACGGTTGGCAATGAGCGCACAGAATTCACAAAATTATATGATACATTCGATACTTTGAAGGATAAATATTATACGAAAACAAATGATCAAAAGCTTATTAATGGTGCGATTAATGGTATGGTTGAGGCACTTGATGACCCATATTCCGATTATATGAGTAAGGATGAAGCCAAGAGCTTCCAAAGTGTTATTTCTTCTTCATTTGAAGGAATCGGTGCCGAAATCCAAGCCAAAGACGGACATATCGTGATAGTTTCTCCAATCAAAGGCTCGCCAGCAGAAAAAGCAGGTCTAAGGCCGAATGATATCGTATTATCTGTTAATGGGAAAAGCCTTCAGGGAATGACTTCTTCACAAGCAGTTATGCTGATTCGCGGAAAGAAAGGGACTAAAGTAGAATTATCGATTAAACGTCCTGGAATTGAAAATCCACTAAAAGTACCAATTGTCCGCGACGAAATTCCAATTGAAACTGTTTATGGCGAAATGATTGATAAACAAATTGCGAAAGTACAAATTACCAACTTTTCCGAAAACACCGCGGAAGAACTTGTTACGAAATTAAATGAGCTTCAGAAAAAAGGAATGAAAGGCCTGGTACTGGATTTACGCCAAAATCCTGGAGGTTTATTAGAACAAGCTGTGAGTATTACTAGTATGTTTGTTCCAAAAGGGAAAGTTATTGTTAAAGAAGAAGATAGAAACGGAAAAATTACTGAAATACCATCACAGAACTCAGGAAATCCGACGATGCCATTAGTGGTGTTAATCGATAAGGGAAGTGCCAGTGCCTCGGAAATATTTGCTGCCGCAGTAAAAGAATCTGCAGGGGTTCCGCTTGTAGGTGAAAAGTCATTTGGTAAAGGTACGGTGCAAACAACAACTGCCTTTAAAGATGGCTCCAATATTAAATATACGATTGCCAAATGGCTCACACCAAATGGAAATTGGATTCATAAAAAAGGGATTGAACCGGATGTAGCTGTATCTTTACCGGATTATGCGATGCTACCGGTTATTGATACCGAAAAAAGTTTATCAAAGTCAACATCGTCTACAGAGGTTCAAACAGCTCAAAAAATGTTAAAGGCTCTTGGCTATAAACCAGGGCGGACCGATGGATTTTTCGATGAAAAAACAAAAAAAGCTGTGATGGCCTTTCAACAGGATCATAAATTAAAAGTTAATGGTGTGCTAAAAGGTGACTCTACAGTGAAGCTAATGGAATTGTTGCGAGAAAAGATTGAGAAGCATGATACACAGCTTAATAAAGCTGTAGAGGTATTAAAAACGAAAATGAAATAACTGTAACACCTAAAAGGCAAGCTGATCATGCTCGATCTGCTTGCCTTTATTAGGTTATCAGAAAAATACCAATAAGATAGAGGCGTTCAAGGATTACATTTGTTGTTCGCCAAACTTAGCAAAGGTTCGTTCATCTTCGATTAACCCGCAAGAACCGCACTGAATTCGATATTCAGGCCCATTATATGGACGGTGAAAGGGTTCCAATTCAATTTCTTGATATTCTTTAATGATGTTACCTGTTTGTGGATCAACTCTTACTGATTGGGCTACTTGTTGGATAATATTAAAACGGCTGCGGTTGGTTTTGCAGTTTGGACAACGATAAGGTGTGGACATATGTAACTCCTTTCAATTTTATTAGTACTTTATTTTTTCCTCCAGGTACAATGAATATGTAAGCATTCAATTGAGTAGTTTTAGAGTGCTGGGGTACACATGAAAAGGACAGGAGTCCGTCCTTTTATGTGTTTCTTAAGGGAGGTTGTTCGGCAATTTCTATCCCAAGCTTTTCTTTTAACTTTTTTTGCAAGAGCGAAGATACATTAGTTTCATAGCTTGAGCCAATATTCAACATTCCGGTTACATCATCAATGGCTATCGTACCGAATTGGATTCTGTTAACTGAATTTTTTATTGTAATTTTCTTCACTGTAAACATGGAACCTCCCTGAAAAAAAGATGATATGATAGTTTTAGTCTTATGCTCGAGGGAGAGTGCTTATGAAATTTCTGTTACATCAATCTGAGAAAACTGCATATCAATATTTTTAGGAATCTTTACCTCCAAAATTCCGTCCTTGTAATTGGCAGCAGCCCCTTTCTTTTTGACAATGGCAGGGAGTGTAATCGTGTGTTTATCGTCCTGCTCAGGAATATGTTCTAGAATTAACTGATTGGACGTATGATAAACGCGAAGCTTTTGAATCCAATCCGCGTGTTTAATTGTAATACGGACATAAACATAATCATGTGTTTCAAAGGCTTGTGCTTGTAAGCCGCTGCTAGCTGCTGACTGCTGCTGAGGGCCGGAGGATTGGAGATTGCCGAAAAAATCCTGAGGATTAGTCATCCTCTTCATATTTTCAGGAAAAACATTACCAATAATATCTTGAACATACTTATCAATCTGATTGGGCTGCATCTTTTCCAGTGTTTCTTTGATATCTTTGTTGAAAGGAAATATATTCCAAGGAAACATACCCGTCATCCTTTCACAATTGATTAAATTTGATTTAAGTTCGGCAGGGAAGGATTGGCGATTTGGTCTTGATCACTAATATCAATATCCGTGTAATTGTTGATTTGTCCAGAAGTTGCTGGGGATAAATCACCAAAGGCCATATTTGTCCCGATTAATTTTGTATTTGCTGTATGAGAATTATGAATAATAGGGCCAAAATCGATATTACCATTATTATTAATGGCATTAGTTTTAACATTGAAAATATTTATTTGAAAGGGCATGAGTATTTTCAGTCCTTTATTTATGATAAATTGGATTTGTTACAACATTAGAAGGATCCGCAATATCACCCATATCATTAATATCTGGATCAATAAATACATTTTCCATTGCAGCAGTAGGAGGTGCGAAGTCCCCGTAAGAGGAATTTTGACCTTGCGATTTTGAATTAGCTGTATGAGCATTATGAAGTGCTTCACCGATGTTGACAGACCCGTTGTTAGATACGCTGTTGATTTTAAAGCTAAAGATATTTATGACTGTCTGCATGCTGTCACATCCTTTTAAGTTGATATCCCATCTTATGCAAGCAAATGCCCATTCGTTATTAATTCTTTGCTTTTAAAGGATGATAGCAAATATTTGCGTTAATGATTAAATCTTTTTAACATAAAAATAAGGTAAATTTTATGATTGGAGAGGGACTTTTGGTGAGAAGGAAAACTGCTTTGATCACTGGTGGAGCTTCTGGAATTGGAAAAAACACTGCTATTCAGTTAGCGAAGAATGGATTTCAAGTTGTCATTAATTACCGAAATAGTGAAACAGAAGCCAATTCTTTAGCAAAACATATCCATGAATGTTATGGCACAACCTGCATGATTATTCAGGGGGATGTTGCCAAACAAGAGGATTGCAGCAGAATGGTGGAGGAGGCACTAACAGCTTGCGATACAATAGATGTATTAATTCATAATGCCGGACCATACATACATGAAAGAAAAAAAATGACCGATTACAACTTTGAGGAATGGCATTATTTGCTGAACGGAAATCTATCAGCGGTTTTTTATTTGTCTAAATTGATAATTCCAATCATGCGAAAACAGCGATGGGGCAGAATTATTACCTTAGGATTTGACCGCGTTGAATCTGCTCCCGGATGGATTTATCGTTCTGCATTCGCAGCCGCCAAAACGGGCCTTGCTTCGCTTACAAGAACGATAGCAATTGAGGAAGCAGAATATGGTATTACTGCTAATATGGTCTCTCCAGGTGATATTACAAATAATTGGAAGGAGAAATTAATTAACGATTCAAGGTTTGCGATGATAGAGGAACAATCTCTTCAAAGAGCAGGAACCGGTGAGGATATCGCCCGTGTTATTGATTTTCTTATTGATGAGAATTCAGATTTTATTACTGGCAGTGTGATTCCTGTGACTGGAGGGGTTAATGTATTGGGAAAGGTATATAAGGAATAAAAAAGCAATCGACTGCGCGATTGCTTTTTTTCTATGCTTCCAATAGTTGCGTCTCTTCCTGAGGCGAGCCACTGCGGAGCAGGTGTAGAGTATATAAATCTTTTGGTATTTCATATAAATCATAGATTTCACCAGTTGCATTTAGCTCTTGATAGATAGTTTTACGACTTTCGTTAGCATTCATAGTATAAGGCAGTTTTTCGGCTGCTTTTCGGGAACGGATATTTTCTTTTCGTATCCGCATAAATACCGTTTCAATTTCTAACTCATAAAATAATTCTTGGAAGAAGGCCTCTTTAGCTATTTTATTATAGCCTTGGCCATGATATGGCTTCCCAAGCCAAGTACCTAAAAACCCAGCGTGACTTTTAATATCAAACAGAGTAATCGTGCCAATCGGCGTTCCCCACTCATCAAGAATGGTTCGTGAAATTAATTCCCCACGTTCCTCTGCTTCCATCGTCTGCTTGGTTAAAAATAAAAATTCTTCATATGATGCTGCTTTTTGGCGCACAAAAGGGAAGACATCCCGATGCGTCATCAATTCATACAGTACATGGCTCTCGTGAAGTTCACGTTTTTTCAGCATGCGAATCCCTCCATAATAGGGCACTCCGCTCCAAAAATAACAAAGCGGCCCACCCTCGAAATTTTTTGTATACGTAGCATAAAAAATTTCGGGGTGGGAATCGAACCCACTAGAACCAGTTAACTGGTGGCGCACCATTTGCCTTCCCTATTTCATTTTTGTTGTTACCGTTAAAACAGAATAAACCCCCAAATATGGTTAAAAAAGTTTCATCTAGAGTATCATACAAGAAAAAGAGCGAAAAGAAAATAGTTTTTATAGGGAATTGCGCCTAAATTTTTTCCTCTATTTCATCATTTTTCTACAAATTTTGATAGATCACTTCGCCGCTAATCATGGTCCAGCATGGTTTTGCTAAATAATGGAATGGGTGATGACTCCATAAGACTAAATCCGCTTGTTTCCCCACTTCAATGCTGCCAACGAGATGGTCGATTTTTAAATTTTTTGCAGGTAAAAGCGTTATCCCCTCCAATGCCTTTTGTTCAGATAGTCCTTCTCTAACCGCTAAGCTAGCACAAATGTTTAAGTATTGAATTGGTATGTAGGGGTGGTCCGTCGTAATCGAAACATCAATATCGTATTTCGATAATTCGCAATAGGTTTTCCAAGTTTTATTTTTTAGTTCAACCTTTGATCTTCTTGTTAGCGTTGGTCCGACGGATACTTGAAGATGTCTTCCTGCGAGTTCTTCGGCAATGAGATGTCCTTCAGTACAATGTTCAATTCGTAAATCAAGATTAAACTCTTCTGCGAATCTCAGTGCCGTGATAATATCATCAGCTCGATGTGCGTGAATGCGCACGGGGATTTCTCTCTTTAGTGCCATAACAAGCGGGCGGATTCTTAGATTATCTGGATTATCCGTATGAAGCGCCTGATAAAAGGCTTCGCGTAACATACCCATAATCCCCATCCGCGTAACTGATTCATTTTTTCCTTGACTATGGATCCTCTTCGGATTTTCTCCCAATGCAATTTTGAGACCGGCAATTTCTTCAATAATCATCTTTTTGATATTTTTCCCAGTAGTTTTAATAACAGAAGTAGTTCCACCTATAATGTTGGCACTTCCTGGCATAATATGGACGGTTGTTACCCCGCTTTTTACTGCATCCGAAAAAGCTGGATCAAGAGGATAAACACCATCAATGGCACGAACATGCGGTGTTACTGCTTCGGCGGTCTCATTAGCGTCATTTCCGGCCCAGCCAGTACCCTCGTCATAGAGACCTAAATGAGTATGGACATCAATAAAACCGGGAAATAGGAACCGTCCCGTGCAATCAATAATCTTACAAGTTGGAGGTACGGGGATATCCCTGCCAACTTTTACAATCTTTCCGTTTTCAATAAAGACATCTCCATTATTCATTGGCGCAACTGTAATCGGATATACACAAGCATTTTTTAATAATAAACGTTTCATAATCAAACCTTTCTTTCTGAAGTTGATAGGTTGTATCAAGCAAGCGATTACTGTTATTGTACTGATTCCTGTTAAATAGTATGAAACATTTAATGGTCTGATACGTATTTAATATAGTAAGAAATAAAATTCCAGTGGAGGAAACGGTTATGATTAAAAGTGAAGAAAGAATGTTAGCTGCACTTATATATGTTCTTAGTTTTTTTGCACCTGTTCTTGGCCCGCTCATTATATGGTTATTAAAAAGGGAAGAATCCTCTTTTATTGATTACCATGGAAAAGAATATTTTAACTTTTTTATCTCATACTCCATATACCTCTTTATTAGCGGCTTATTAACCATCGTTTTGATTGGCTTTATTGGTTTATTTGCACTGGGAATTATGATGTTCGTGTTTACGATTATCGCGGCGATTAAAGCATACGAAGGCAGTTTATACCAGTTTCCGCTGATCATTAGATTAATTAAATAACAAGAATTCAGTAAAATAATAAGTCTTTTCAGTTTGCAATTGAGGAAGGATACTCTATAATGTCTATTATTCATTTTTAAAGTTAACTGGAAGGACGAGTTTGAAATGGCAAATGGAGTCGGCTTGGTTTTAGAAGGCGGCGGTATGCGTGGCGTCTATACAGCAGGGGTTTTGGAGTATTTCCTTGAGCAGGAGATTTTTTTTCCATACGTCATAGGGGTTTCCGCTGGAGCTTGTAATGCTGCTTCTTATTTATCAAAGCAAAAAGGCAGAAATAAACAGGTGACTATTGGATATGCGTCTGACCCGAGGTATATTTCGTGGGGAAATTTCTTTAGGCATCGACAATTTTTTGGAATGGATTTTATATTCAATGAAATTCCCAATAAATATGTTCCTTACCATTACGATGTCTTCTATCAAAATGAAGCAGAATTTGTTGTTGGAACGACAGATTGTATTACTGGGGAGCCAGTATATTTTAACAAGCAAAATTATCGCAAAGAATTACTTACAGTACTGCGTGCCTCAAGTTCTTTGCCATTTGTGGCACCAGAGGTTCATTTTCAAAATAAAATCTTGCTTGACGGTGGAATTAGTGACCCGATACCGATTAAGAAGGCTCAATCAGACGGCTTCAACAAAAATATTGTGATATTAACAAGGAATCCGGGTTATCGGAAAAAACCAAGTAAATTCTATTCAATTGTTAAGCGGAAGTACCCACATTATCAGGGGCTGCAAAATGCGCTGCGAAATCGGTACACGATTTATAATGAAACACTTGATTACTTGGAAGAAGAAGAAAAACATGAAAAAGTGTTGTTAATTCGTCCGACACAGCCTTTGACAGTTGGTCGGATGGAAAGAAACCCTGCTAAGTTAGAAGTTCTATATAACCAAGGCTATCTTGATGCAAAACAATCAGTTGATAGGGTGTTAGCCTTTATCCAGGAGTAAAAGAAGAGTCAGAGACTCTTCTTTTTCCATAAGTAAGAGAATTCTTCTATCATTTTTTCTTGTATTTATTAATAAACTAGAAAAGAGGATTTGAAAAGAGGAGTTTTCGAAATGAAGATAAATGAGTACTATTCTCACTCTGCAGATATTCACTTAAATGGCAGTCTAGCAGCACTATTACCGGTTATTGGGATTATCGGTTGTTATGCAGCACTATTACATAACAAAGAGATACTAATTTTGACTTTTCCCTTTTTTGTTTGCAGCCTTTTATGCTTTCAAATCTATCTATTTCAAAAAAAGCATTCGATGGTTATAAAAAGGAACCAAGCGGATCTGGAAACAAGAAAAATGGAGCAAACCTTTATAAAGGCTCGTGATTTTCTCGTATTCCCCACTAATACAACTGTTCCACGATTGCTTTTTTTCTATCCGGAAGGAAATTTAGCAGCAAGGATCGAGAGAATGCCTCGAAGGTTAAGTGATAAGAGACTATCACAAGTATTCATCCTCTATAATTCCGCAGATAAGGTTATGGGTCACTATATTATTCAAGGTAGGTATTCAACTAGGATTGATGTGTATGATGCACAGCGGGAATATCTTGGATGTTTTCAAAAAAGGCGGCTTAGCTGGCATTCCTACCAAAAGGAGTTGCTAGATGCTTCCGGGAAAAGTAAAGGGCAAGTAAAGGGGTCTGCTGCATTCATGGATGAAATGGTGGTTGGCATGAATCAACAGGTGATCAGCCGTCTGCGCTGCGGCTTGATGCCTTTGGAATGGAGTCGTTTTTTTCCTAATCCTAATACGCCAGTTCTTTCATTTCCAATAGAGCTAGCAGAACAAGAGAAATTATTGCAGCTGTCATTTGTCCTATATGAATATTGTATTGAGAGATAAAATGTTTCTTTGGTATGATAGAGGTATACTTTTTTCGGGGGTAAACGGCAGTGAATATAAAGATGATAAAAGGTCATGGTTCTGGTAATGATTTTTTCCTAATTGATGAAATAACAAATGAATATCAGTTTGCAGATGAAGAACGCTCCTTTCTTGCGCGCTTGTTATGCCATCGTGACTCAGACTTAGGTGCAGATGGAATTCTTTTTGTATTAAAAAGTGAGCGGGCTGATGGCAGAATGCGCGTCTTTAATGCTGATGGTTCAGAAGCTTCCATGTGTGGGAATGGGTTGCGCCTTGTTGCTCGCTACCTTTGTGAGCTGTTAGGAAAAGAGACAGCAGTAGTTGAGACGATGAAGGCAGATCTTAAGGTTGGAAAGCGGCCAGAGCTTTTCCCTGAAGTTCACACCTTTCAAGTAGAGATTTCACCGGTATTGTTTGATGTTAATGCACTTCCACTTAAAATTAATCAGCCAACTTTATTTAATGAAAAGATTCACGGGTTATCGGATGATTTGCGCTTTACGGCGGTTGCTGTACCGAACCCGCATCTCATTACATTGGTAGATGTCGACAGATTACAAAGTCCTATCCAGGAACAGATAAGTAAAAAAGTAAATGGATCTAATGATCTTTTTCCTGATGGCGTTAATGTCAGCTTTGTAAACGTGCTTAATCTAGGGGCGATTTATGTCCGGACGTTTGAGCGCGGAGTTGGCTTTACGAACGCATGTGGCACGGCAATGTCAGCATCTTCCTTAGTAACCTGTATGCAGGGATTAAATTCGTTTGAATCCACAATAGATGTATACAATAATGGCGGTAAAGTGCAGTGTGTTGTTCATAGATTCGAGGAAAAGTACAAAATTGACTTAATTGGCAATGCTACTTATCTGTTTAAGGCAGCTGTGGAGGTTGACCTAGAAAATGGGGCGTTTACAGTAAGGGAAAAACAAGCCTTCACAGAGCAGCTTTCGTATGAAAAGCTTCAGTCCGAGGTGCAACATTACTTACATGAATTTATTGAAGGATAAGAGGTTTGCTCTTATCCTTTTGTGCGCTTGGCAGCGCATCGGACTAACGGGTGAAAGTCCCGAACACACCGTAGTGGCGGAAGTGTATAGCTGACAGGTAGTGCATTGCCGTGAGGAAATGTGCGGAGGACCTGAAGGCAAAACCTGGAACAGGCGACAATTTAACCATGTTGGCTGGCAGAGTCGGATAACCCTGCAAAAGAAGGGAGTGTCCAAAGCCACAAGAGGGCTCTGTTAGTTAGGAGGACTGGATTCAGGGGAAAGTTCGATGAAGTGACCCAAGGAGGTCTCATCGTCTCCATACATACTATGGTAAACCTTAAACAAGTCAGTGATTGGCAAGTTAAGGCTATGGGTGGTGAGAAGTCAGAACAGGGGATAGTAGTGAATAAGCTTACTGGAAAAGTCGCAAAGGTAAGTGACTCAGTACTCAGTTACTGAGAGGAGCCTTAACCCAAAAGGAACGGACTCTATGCGAAGCCCGTCTGTCCATGGAAGAGAAACTGAGTTATCTTAAAATACGTCATGTCCATATAGAAGCCGAGAGGATAAATCCATAGAATCGGGGTCGAACAGAAGGGTAGACCGTATGGGGCGTAGTACTTTGGGAATCTGTTGATATTGCCGAGGTTGGGCTAGTCAATCATCAGACTGAAAGGAAAGAACGGAACATGAACGGAAAAGAAGACAAACAAGGTTTTCGTGAGGGAGTAAAGACTCTGCAAAAGAAGAAATGGTATAGTCTCATAGATAAAATATGGGCAATGCCAAACATGGAGGAAGCCTTTAAAGAGGTAAAAAGGAATCGTGGAGCCGCGGGGGTAGATGGAGTAACAATTAAGACTTTTGAATTTGGTGTGGAGGATAATGTACAAATCCTTCAACGTGAATTACGAGAAAAGACATATAAGCCGAGACCTGTGAAACGTGTATATATTCCAAAGGCTGATGGTTCAAAACGACCTCTAGGTATCCCAACCGTGAGAGACCGAGTTGTACAGGCTTCTGTGCGAAGAATAATAGAGCCAATTTTTGAAGCTAAATTTCTTGACTGTAGTTTTGGCTTTCGACCAAATCGAAGTGCACATATGGCACTGGGTAAAATCCGAAAGGATTTACTGGATGGTTATGTGTATGTAATTGATGCAGACCTAAAATCATACTTTGATACAATTCCGCATGACAAACTTATGTCATTAGTTAGAGAAGAAATAGTGGATGGAAGCGTCATTGGACTGCTAGAAAGTTTCCTCCAAGCTGGAATTATGGAGGGTGGCAGTTTCCACTTAAATGAAAAAGGCACTCCACAGGGTGGTGTAATCAGTCCGTTACTTGCAAACGTATATTTGCATCCGTTGGATGAACTTATGACAGAGAGAGGGCATCGCATAACAAGATATGCTGATGACTTTGTTATTTGTTGTAAATCACAAAAGGGTGCTGAAAGAGTACTTAAATCAGTAACTCGATTTCTTGAAGAACAACTTGGGTTAACTGTTCATCCAGAAAAGACTAAGATTGTTAATAATATGAAAGAAAGCTTTGTTTTTCTGGGATATGAATTTAAACAAGCTTATTGGGTAAAACCTTCTGAGAAATCCATAAAGAAATTTAAAAGTAAAGTCAAAGAAATAACAAAGCGAAATCAAACGGTAAACATTGAGATACTGATTAAAGAAAGACTCAACCCATATTTAAGAGGATGGGGAAATTATTTTGGATATTGGCATTCAAAGACACTAATGACTAAGTTTGATAAATGGATAAGGAGAAGATTACGGTCTGTTCAATTAAGAAGTTGGAGGAAAATAAGGAAACTGCATAGGGAGTTACGCAGAAAAAAGTGGAAAGGAGAACTTCCACAGCTTCGAATGTATGTATGGCGAAGTTCAAAGTGTGAACCTGTACACGTAGCCCTTCCAAATGAATGGTTTTATAAAGAGAAAGGTCTTGTTTCTCTTGTGGATATTTACAATGAACATCATCCCCAACGGGGATAATCATGGAGGAGCCGTATGCGATGACCCGCACGTACGGATCTGTGAGAGGCGCATGAATAATTCATGCGCCTACTCTATTTGGTACTGTTTTGTTTTAAAATCTCAAGAACAGGGGCAAAGGGCTGAATTTTTTTTGTTTCAAAATAATGTTGGAAAGGATCACCATTTTGTTTTAGCCGCTGTAATACAAACTGCATCGTAAAGTGCTTTGGTTCAAGACTTTCGCTTACTTCATTCCAAAAAAGCGGAGTGGCAGCCCCGCCATGCTCATTTCCCCGCAGTGAGTAGGGAGCGATGATGGTCTTTCCTTCGCTATGCTGTACGTAGTCAACGTACAGCCGGTTGCCGCGCTTCTTCTTCATTCGTTCAATTGTAAACGAATCAGGATCTTTGGAGATTAAATATTCCGCGATAAAGCTCGTGAATAACCTCGTATCCGAAAAGGTAAATTCTCCGTCGGGAAGCGGTAGATAAATCTGCAATCCTTTGTTGCCAGATGTTTTAATATAGGCAATCAATTTCAGTTGATCAAGAACTTCTTTTATCAATAAAGCTGCCTTGACTGCCAAGTGAAAATCTTCCTTTGAGGGAGGATCCAAATCAAAGACGATTTCACTCGGACCGTTACTGCCAATGGTTTGAAATGGGACATGATATTCAATGGCCAGCTGGTTTCCCAGCCAAATCAATGTTTTTAAGTTATTGCAGACAATATAGTTAATTCCATCGTCTATATGTGTTTGAACAAATTCTGGAGCATAATCCGGGCAATTCTTTTGATAGAAAGCTTCACCAAACATACCATGTGGATAGCGAATAACCGTTAATAAGCGATTCTCTAGAAAAGGCATCATGTTAGAGGCTATCTCTCGTAAATAGTAAATATAATCGGACTTAGAAATCTCCAGATTATCCCATAGCGGCTTATCGGGATGAGTGATCTCCAAATCAGCGGGGAGATTTTTTTGTGCAAACATAAATGATGTGAAATTGCAATCTTCAGGTTGCAAATCAAGTCGGAACCGATGAAAATGAGGTTCACGCAACTGGTTCTCATATAGTTCCAAATACTTTACCTCTAAACAAATGGCAGGTTGAACATAGATAAATTGGCTGTCTTCATTTACCTGATTCTGCCTGATAATTTGTTCCAAAGCCTGTTTTTCCTCTGGTTTAAAGCCAAAAAGTACTTGGCCAATTGGATAAATCGATTCATCCTTATATACGGCAACAAAAAAATATCCATTAGTTTTATCAAACGAATGAACAAAACATTGAACATGTTTCCAGTTTTTGTATTTGAGCCATTTTGTTGTACGTTTCCCTTCTTCCCATGAACTTTGTTCATGCTTCGCGACAATTCCTTCCCCGTCATAGAGGACTACTTTTTCCCAGATTTCTGTAAAACCCTCAAATGCTGTGACAAATTGAAGCAATTGCTTGCTATTGGTATCAGCAGTTCGATTTAAACCAAGTATCTGAAATAATTCCTTCAACTTCGCTTTTCTCTTGTTAAAGGGGAGAGAATGGATAGGCTTTCCCGCCAATAAAAGCAAATCGAAAGCCATATAGCGAGCAGGTCTTGTGTTGACTTGTTCGGCAATTTTTTTGTCTGCCCTTAATCGACCGCGTACTTGGATTTTGGAGAAGTTTGCCTTATATGGGTTTTCAAGTAGAACCAGTTCCCCGTCAAGTCGTATTGGCAATAATGGTTTGATTTCGTTCTGATACTTTAATAAGAAATCGCGGATTTCTGGAAATTGCGGTAATAATGATCTTTCGTTTCTGCTCGTTAATTGTATATCATCTTCAGTCCAATCTAAAACTGCTCTAAATCCATCGTATTTGACTTCATATAACCAGCCTGCCCGCTCGGGTTTGTCGAATGTTAATGTTGGCAGCATTGGTTTCATGGCAAGTTCCCCTTTTTAGCTTAGTTTGCTTAAAAATTGGCTTACCATTCTTTCCAAAAGTATTTATGAATGCAATTAGCTTGGCAACGAAAACTAAATAAAAAAAGAATGGAGACATGTTTATGCATACAATGTGGAAGGGCAGTATTAGCTTTGGACTTGTTAATATTCCCATTAAGCTTCATGCTGCGACAGAGGATAAGGATATTAAGCTGCGGACATTGCATAATAAATGTCATGCCCCGATTAAATATGAAAAGGTCTGCTCTGTCTGTGAAGAGGAAGTAAAACCTGAAGATATCGTTAAGGCATATGAATACACAAAGGGTAAATTTATTGTGCTTGATGATGAAGAACTGGAAAAACTCCGCAAAGAAAATGAAGAAAAAGCTGTCGAGATTATTGATTTTGTAAAGATTGAGGAGATAGACCCAATTTATTTTGACCGCAGTTACTATATGTCGCCAAATGACGGAGGCTCCAAAGCATATTCGCTCTTGCGCAAGGCATTACTGGAATCACAAAAGGTTGGTCTTGCCAAAATTGTCATTCGTTCAAAAGAACAACTGGCGGTCATTCGTGTCTACGAAAATACACTAGTCATGGAAACAATTCATTATCCTGACGAGGTTAGAAAAGCTGCTGATGTACCTAATGTACCGTCAGAGGATAAAGTGACGAAAAAAGAGCTGGACACAGCTATCTTACTCATTGATCAATTAACTTCTCTCTTTGAACCGGAAAAATACACAGACGAATATCGTACAGCCTTGCTCGAGCTAATTGAGTCGAAGCGTCAAGGAAAGGAGACGGTAACGGCGAAAGTGAAAGAAGCAGCCGCCGCCAACGTAACCGATTTAATGGCCGCATTACAAGCATCAATTGACCGTACGAAACCGAAAAAAGCGTCAGCCACTAGAAAGAAAACAGGTGCAAAAACAACGAAGGTAAAGAAAGAGGCATAGAAAAAGCAGGGATTCCCTGCTTTTTTCAATGGGTTACTATTGTAGATGTTCTTTACAAAACTGCATTACAGCAACTTCCTCGTCATCCTCAAGGGCGAAATCGAGAACCTCATCACTGCCTTGTTCGAAGAAGTGATAATTGATTATGTTTTCATCCCCTTGATTTACGCCAAACAGCACCCTCAGCCCAATTCCTTTTTCAGAATAGAGTTCATCATCTTCCTCTATATCAAGGTCAAGGAAAAATTCATACCGGTCACCTAATAATAGACCAAAGGGATCCTCTAATTTTTCCACAGAATAGCCGATAATTTGCAAGTAAATCATCCTTTACAAAGAATTCTATATTTAGTTTTAGTATGACCGTTTATTATGCTGCCAAGACATAAAATAAACGCCAGAAACGCTGGCGTTGTTCTTCTAATATATGTATATGGCGGAGAAGGTGAGATTCGAACTCACGCGACGGTTACCCGCCCTAACGCATTTCGAGTGCGCCCCCTTATAACCACTTGGGTACTTCTCCACTCTTTGGAGCGGGTGAGGGGAATCGAACCCCCGCCGTCAGCTTGGGAAGCTGAAATTCTACCATTAAACCACACCCGCATATAGTAACGAATTGACAAGAAGAATTATAGCATAATAATTATCTTTGTGGAAGGATAAATTTTAATAATAAGGAAAAAAAGCTAAGCAATGATTGAATGCTCAGCTTTTTTGCTATTGTGTTTTCTCTTCTGGCTTGATAGCAATAAGGGTAATTATCGCGGCTAAGAAACTAACACTGCTCATGATAATAAATATCCAATGATTGGAGTACTTCATTAACATAGCAATAATGGGTGGCCCTGCGGCAACGCCAATAAAACGCATGGAGGTGTAAAAAGACGTGATGGTTCCGCGTTCTTTTTTCTCGACACCATCGGTAATTAATGTATCAAGGCTCGGCAGTGCAATACCGATTCCGATACCGCTTATTAAAAACATTGTAATCATATACCATAACTTAATCGAGAACCATAAAGCAGCAATGGATAGGGCAGCTGCTAAAATTCCGCCAAATGTTAACCATTTCATTAAAATTTTATTTTTCTTAATGATCTTGCCGCTAATAAAAGATGCCAAGCAAAGTGCACCTAGTGGAAATGCTAGAAAAAGTCCTTTCTTAATGTCCTTAATCCCATATTCACTTTCAAATACTTCAGAAAGATAAAATAGAATTCCAAACAAAACGAGCATGAGGATTCCGCCAATAAAAAAAATGGCAGAGAGCCAGCGGCCATGCTCTTTAAAGGTATCTTTAACCCCCGTAAAAAATTGTTTGAATGGAATTGGCTTTTCCTTCCTTTTTGGTGCTTTTACTAATAAGGCCACCATCAGAACGGAAATGGTACAAAACACTGGAAATGCTAAAAACGGCAAAAACCAGATAAATCCAGCTAAAAAGGCACCAAATATTGGGCTTAACACCTTACCAAATGTATTTGATGTTTCAATTAAGCCCAGACATGTACTTACATCATCTTCGTTTTTAAACATATCGCCAACTAAAGGTAATACTATTGGAAAGGCTCCTGCTGCACCGACACCTTGAAGGGCTCTTCCTGCTAATAGCATCCAGTATGCATTTTCAAATTTCCATGCTGCCCATCCGGAGATTAATCCACCAATTCCAGCGATAATGAGACTGGGGATAATGACCTTCTTTCTACCAATATGATCAGATAAATAGCCAGCGAGTGGTATTAAAATAATCGCAACAATCGAATATACGGTAATTACCATACTAGCTTGAAAAGCAGTAATTGATAATTCTTTCTCCATAGATGGCAATACCGGTATTAACATTGAATTGCCCAATGTCATGACTAATGGTATAGATGATAATGACAGAATAGCCCATTTTTGGTTGGAAATCTCGCTTGAACCTTTATCCTTAGATCGCGATTTCTTTTTTTTCGCTGCCTGTGGTATTTCCCATAAACGTTCAATATGTTCCATGTACTCCTATCCCACCTTCGTTATATTGTAATGTTTAATATGAGCAATTTTGAACAAAAAAATGGTGGTAGATAAATCCTTTAACCGTAATAGAAAGTTTCAAAAATTGCACTTGACAGTTATCTGAAAATTTTATATCATAAAAAACAATTAAATCAGTAAAGCGTTGACGAAGAGTAGTAACATATATTAATTCCTAAAAGAGAGCTGATGGTTGGTGTGAATCAGTGGAATTATATAGGTGAATGGACTTCTGAGCATCCAAACCGAACAATCATTAAGATTTAGTAGGCTTTGGCGAAAATTCCCATCGTTACAAGGGACAGGTATTAGTGGTTTTTGCACTGATACTGGGTAGAGTGAGCTAAGTTGAGTGTAGCTAATGAAGGTGGTACCACGGGTCTCCCGTCCTTTTTAGGATGGAGGCCCTTTTTATTTTAGTTAGTTGAGAGGAGCCGAGCGATGAAAACAGAAACAGGTTTTATCATTAAGGAAATTAGTGGAGATGTACTCACCCCGATTTCGATTTTAACCAAGCTAAGCGGAGAAAAGAAATTCTTATTGGAGAGTTCCAACAAATTTAATGATTCTGGTAGATATTCCTTTATTGGAGCTAATCCAGCATTTGAACTCATTTCATTTGGACAGATAAATGTTATCCGTAGAGAAACCGGGGAAGAAAATACAATTATAGGGAATCCTCTGCAAGTTATCTGCGATTTACTTCCTCAAATGAAAAGGGATGATCTTCCTTTTCCTTTCATTGGTGGTGCGGTGGGATATATTGGTTATGAAATTATCAGGCAATATGAGCAAATTGGTGAAGAATATCCCAATGAACTTAATATGCCTGATGTTCATTTAATGTTCTACGAGGTGGTGATTGTCTATGATCACCTCCAAGAAAAGGTGTTTATTTGCGGGCTTCCGTTTAAAGCAGAAAATAGCTGTCTAGTTGAAAAAAAGCTAGCGTCTACGATAGAAGAGCTTAAGAAAACGGATGTTGCCACGAGTGATGACCCTTTTTCGTTGTCAGCTTTTAGCTCAAATACTTCAAGAAGAAACTTTATCAAGAATGTTATGACTGCAAAGGATCATATCCTTGCTGGTGATATCTTTCAAGTGGTTTTGTCGAGAAGACTTAAAGCAACATTTAAAGGAAGCCCCTTGACACTTTATCGCAAGCACCGCTCTTTAAATCCAACACCATATATGTTTTATATTGATTTCGCTGCTTATACCGTGATGGGATCTTCTCCGGAGAGTTTAATTAAAACAAGGGGGAAAACCGTAACAGTCAATCCAATTGCCGGTACAAAGAAGCGTGGAAAGACAATAGAAGAAGATAAACAAATTGAAGAATCCTTGCTGCAGGATGAAAAGGAACTTGCTGAGCATAAGATGCTCGTTGACCTTGGTCGTAACGATCTTGGTAAGGTATGTAAAGTTGGTTCCATCCAGGTTGGAAAATTTATGAAGGTAGAAAGGTTTCGCCATGTCATGCATCTTGTTTCAGAGATCAGCGGACAACTTGATTGTACTAAATCAGCCCTCGATGCGTTAGCGGCTTGCCTGCCGGCAGGGACTGTTTCTGGAGCTCCAAAAGTTAGGGCAATGGAAATTATTAACTCTCTAGAAAAATCCAAGCGAGGCTTATATTCCGGGGCGATCGGTTATGTATCGGCAAATGGAAATACCGATTTTGCGCTTGCCATTCGCACAATGATTCTCAAAGATGGAACAGCAACCATTCAAGCCGGTGCGGGAATTGTTTATGATTCCATTCCTGAGTCTGAATATGAAGAAACAGAAAATAAACTACAATCCTTTTTAGAAGGGGGGGAGGTACGTTGATCTTATTGATTGATAACTATGACTCCTTCACCTTTAATCTTTATCAATATTTAGGGGAATTGGGAGAGAATGTAACTGTTCACCGTAACAATCAAGTAAGTGTGGAGGAGATACGTAACCTGCTGCCTAAAGCAATGATTCTGTCACCAGGACCAGGCAGACCGGAGAATGCAGGCATTTGTCTGGAGGCCATCCGTAACCTTTATCAAGAAATTCCTATTTTAGGAATTTGTTTAGGACATCAAGCGATTGGGGTTGCTTTTGGGGGGGAGATTAGACGGGCGCGTACCATCAAACATGGAAAAACATCGCTAATTAGCCATAACAGCGCATCGCTTTTTGAACATTTACCTCATCCTTTGGAAGTGATGCGTTATCATTCGTTGGCCATAGACGACCACAGGTTGCCAGAAGAGTTGGAGTGTACAGCTCAATCAATTGATGACCAGGAAATTATGGCGATAAAGCATACAACATATCCTGTTTTTGGTTTGCAGTTCCATCCAGAATCAATTGGCTCCCAAGCTGGTAAACAAATATTGAAGAACTTTTTAGCTGAGATAGAAAGGACGAGATGAGATGAAGAGTTTATTACTCCAATTAGCAGAGCGTAAATCTTTTACTGAGGAGCAAATGAAGGAGGCTATTGATTTTATTCTTGGTGAAGAGGTATCAGAAGCAGAAATCGCTGCCTTTTTAATGGGCTTAAAATCAAAAGGCGAAACCGTAGAAGAAATTGTCGGGATTGTAAAGGCACTAAGAGGAAATACATTGCCATTTAATAAAGATTTCGTCAGCGTTATTGATAATTGCGGTACTGGGGGAGATGGTTCTTCAAGCTTTAATGTCAGCACTACATCTGCGTTTGTCTTGGCGGGCGCCGGAATTAAGGTTGCCAAACATGGTAATAGGAGTATCTCAAGTAAAACCGGCAGTGCCGACGTTTTAGAATATCTGGGTGTTAATTTAAATCTAAACCCACAGGCAATTGAGGAATTACTGGAGGAAATCGGCATTGCCTTTTTATTTGCACCGCATGTTCACCCTAAGTTGAAAAAGGTAATGACTGTAAGAAGAGAATTAAAAATTCCAACTATTTTTAATTTCATTGGACCACTGACCAATCCAATCAATTTAGATTATCAATTTCTAGGTGTTTATCGACGTGATTTAGTACCGGTCTTTGCCGATGTGCTAAGAAAGTTAGGACGAAAGCGGGCAGTCGTTATCAATGGGGCTGGTTACATGGATGAGGCCTCCTTACAGGGAGAAAATCACATCGCCATCCTAGATTATGACGAAATTAAAACATGCAGTTTTGTCCCTGAAGAATTTAATTTATCTCAATATGATAACAGCGCAATTAAAGGCGGAGATGCGAAAGAGAATGCTGATATTTTAATTAATGTCTTAAAAGGGGCAAAAGGTGCGTATCGCGATACGGTATTAGTAAATGCTGGTATTGGAATCTATACCGCCGAGAAAGCGAGTAGCATTGGGGCCGGAATAAAAATGGCAGAAGAGATTCTTGATAGTGGTGCAGCATATCAGAAACTAGCAGAGTTAGTGGAAAAATCGCAAAGCGCTTGCAAGGAGGCGATCTAATGGGTACGCGAACGATTTTAGATCAAATTATTGAGCAAAAAAAAGTTGAGGTAGCGCTACTTCGTGAGCAAGGTTTTAACAAAGCAAAAGTTAACTTACCTAAAAGATCTTTTATTAACATATTGCAGAAGGCTGAAGAATTGGCTGTTATTGCAGAGTTTAAACGGGCTTCGCCTTCAAAAGGAATGATTAACAACCAAGCAGCACCTGCTGAACAGGCAGTTCTTTATAAGAAAAATGGAGCCAGCGCAATTTCCGTATTAACTGATCATACATTTTTCAAAGGTTCTTTTGCTGATTTAGCAGAGATTCGGGCTGCAGTGGAGCTGCCGATTCTTTGTAAGGATTTCATTATTGATCCATTACAGCTTGAACAAGCGAATGCTGTTGGTGCTGATCTTGTTTTACTAATTGTCGCGGCATTACCGAAAGAACAATTACAGTGTTTATACCGATATGCAACAGATATAGGATTGGAAGTTTTAGTGGAGGTTCATAATCGGGAGGAGCTTGAAATCGCGTTACAAACCGGTGCAAAGCTGATAGGGATAAATAATCGTAACTTAAAAACGTTTACGGTTTCGCTTGAAGTCACAGAAAATTTAGCTTCTATGGTAAGAAGAGCCAATGCCTATCTCATTAGCGAAAGTGGTTTGCATCAGGTAAAGGATGTTGAACGGGTAAGAAATGCTGGGGCTAACGGCATCTTAGTCGGTGAAGCCTTGATGAAAACCTCAAATCTTGAACAGTTGTTAAGGGAGTTTCAACTGCCGTTAGTAGAAGGTGTGAAGAAGTGAAAGTGAAAATTTGCGGGATTACTAATTTAAATACAGCTATTCAAGCAGTGGCGTATGGAGCCGATGCACTTGGTTTCGTATTTGCAGAGAGTAAGCGGAGGGTTTCGGAGGAAGCCACGAAGGAAATTATTTCACAGCTGCCAAGGGAAATTCTTAAAGTGGGTGTGTTTGTGAATGAAACAATCGAGGAAATAGAGAGAATTGCTGCGTTTGTTGGACTTACGCATATTCAATTACATGGTGACGAGCCTGCAGCTTTTTGCCAGTCGATTTCATACCCAGTGATAAAAGCAATCAGCTTTCAAAGTAATGAGCACTTAGCAGCCGTAAGGAATTATCCAGCAGAGTATCTGCTGCTTGATGGCCCAAAAGGTAAATATCGCGGTGGTAATGGTATGGCCTTCGATTGGCAAGAGGTTGATATTAACTTGCTTAAAGGGCGGAAAATTATTCTTGCCGGGGGACTTGGGGAAACGAATGTTGACGCTGCTATTAAAATTATCAACCCAATTATGGTTGATGTTAGTTCGGGAGTAGAATCAAATGGTGTAAAGGATATAGAAAAAATTAAAGCCTTTATTCAAAAGGCAAAGGCTGCGCCAATAGGAGGAGAGGTAAATGTCAGTGTACACGCTGCCGAATGAAGCTGGACATTTTGGTGAATTTGGAGGAAAATTCGTACCGGAAACATTGATGCAGGCAATAAAAGAGTTAACAGAAGCATACAACGATGCGAAACACGATCCTGTTTTTCAAGCTGAGATACAACAATTGTTACAAGAATATGTTGGTCGGGAAACGCCGTTGTACTTTGCAGAAAACCTAACTAAATATGCTGGCGGTGCCAATATTTACTTAAAACGGGAGGATCTCAACCATACCGGTGCTCACAAAATAAATAATGCCATAGGCCAGGCGCTCTTAGCTGTCAGAATGGGGAAAAAGAAAATTGTTGCCGAGACGGGTGCTGGTCAGCATGGTGTTGCGACCGCTACAGTGTGCGCACTGCTTAATTTAGAATGTCTTATTTTTATGGGAGAAGAAGATATTAAAAGGCAGGCACTTAACGTGTTTCGGATGGAATTGTTAGGGGCTAAAGTTATCAGCGTTACGTCAGGCAGTGCCACATTAAAAGATGCTGTTAATGAAGCGTTGCGATATTGGGTGGCACATGTCGATGATACGCACTACTTATTAGGATCAGTCATGGGACCACACCCGTTTCCAATGATGGTCAGGGATTTTCAAAGTGTTATTGGTGCTGAAACGAAAACACAATTTTTTACTCGGAATCAAACTCTACCGGATGCTATTGTTGCCTGTATTGGCGGCGGCAGTAACGCGATGGGCATGTTTTACCCGTTTATTGAAGACGAAACAGTAGCACTTCATGGGGTTGAGGCTGCGGGTCAAGGGGTCGAAACGGCTTTTCATGCAGCTTCCTTAACAAAAGGCAAACCAGGCGTTCTCCATGGTGCATTGATGTACTTATTACAAGATGAAGATG
Organism: Bacillus rubiinfantis; assembly: GCA_000752035.1. Lineage (GTDB taxonomy): Bacteria > Bacillota > Bacilli > Bacillales > Cytobacillaceae > Neobacillus > Neobacillus rubiinfantis. Next base: position 223,026 of record CCFE01000021.1, read on the forward strand.
GCCAAATCCAAGAGGCACATTCTATTTCAGCCGGACTCGATTATCCTGGTGTGGGACCGGAGCATAGTTATTTAAAGGATATTAATCGGGCGAATTATCATTCAATCACGGATGAAGAAGCTTTAGACGCTTTTCAATTATTAGCAAAGTTAGAAGGCATCATTCCGGCATTAGAGAGTTCACATGCGATTGCCTTTGCGTTGAAACTCGCAGACCAACTGGGCCCTGGGAAAAATATTGTCGTTTGTTTATCAGGAAGAGGAGATAAAGACGTTGATACAGTCCGTGCAAGACTGAAAAGGGGGAATGGTCAATGAATCGGTTGGAACAGACTTTTCAATTCATCAAGGAATCTGACACTAAGGCATTTGTACCATATATCATGGCTGGAGATGGAGGCTTAGATTGTTTAGTTGAGAGGTTAACACTGCTTGAGAAGTTTGGCGCTACAGCTATTGAGGTAGGTGTTCCATTTTCAGATCCAGTAGCCGATGGACCTGTTATTCAACAAGCGGGGATAAGAGCATTACAAACTGGAACTACATTACGAGGTATCTTGACTGAATTGAAGAGGGCAAAAGAAGTTGTCAAGATTCCAATTATTCTTATGACTTATTTAAATCCAGTTTATGCCTATGGGATAATAAAGTTTGTCCAAGAAATACAAGAAGCGGGTGTGTCCGGATGTATTATTCCTGATTTACCGCTTGAAGAAGAGCATATGATTGTACCTCATTTAGAAGCGGCGGATATTGAACTAGTTCGCCTTGTAACATTAACTTCATCTATAGAACGAGTTAAACAGATTGCTAGCCATGGTAAAGGATTTTTATATACGGTAACTGTTAAGGGAATTACCGGGACTAGAAAAGAATTTAATCAGCACCTCTATTCATTTTTACAAACAGTTTCAGACATTAGTCCAATTCCCGTGTTAGCTGGATTTGGCATTTCTACTCCCGAACAGGTGGAACAAATCTCCACGTATTGCAACGGAGTGGTGGTTGGCAGCAAAATCGTTGAGTTATTTGCAAACAATCAAATCGAACAAATCGAGAAATTAATCTCTGTATGTAAACCGAAACTTGTTTAAAAAAGCATTTGCTCCTACTTTTTGGAGCAGATGCTTTTTTCTTAAATGTAACATACCACTTCTTGATAGCTTTTATAAACTGATTTATAATGAGCATAGACTTAACTTTTGTTTTATGAGGTTAAACATTTCAAACTTCCTTTCTAGGAAGTTTTGTTTGTTTTTATAGAGTTTTTAGACTATTAATGAAACTAGGAGCAGTGCTATATATGAAAGAAATAACTGTTGAACAACTTGATACATTAACGAATCCAATTATTATTGACATACGTGCACCAATTGAATATAAAGATGGAGCGATTCCGGGGGCGGTAAATGTCCCTTTATTTACCAATGAAGAGCGGCAAGAAGTTGGTACCATTTATAAACAAGTAGGTCAGGCAGCCGCAAAATGGCGGGCTATGGAAATTGTTTCACCTAAAATACCTAGTATGCTGCAAAAGATAAAATCCTATAGTGAACAAGGTGAATTAGTTATTCATTGTTGGCGCGGCGGTATGCGCAGCAAAGCCGTTGTAACATTCCTCGAGTTTGCCGGTATTTATGCTTGGCGGCTAATCGGAGGCTACAAGGCGTACCGTCACTTTATACTGGAAAAAATACCGTCAATAATTCCTGATAAAGCTGTTGTCTTACATGGAATGACCGGTGTCGGAAAAACCGAGATTTTAAAAATCTTGAAAAATAAGGGGTATCCCGTTTTAGATTTAGAAGCAATGGCAGGGCACCGGGGATCGATATTTGGTACGGTTGGACTGGGTGAAGGTCATAACCAAAAAACCTTTGATGCCCTTTTATATAAGGGGCTTGACGATCTACAGGGTTCTGACTATTTCCTTGTGGAGGCCGAGAGTAAGCGAATCGGGAAAGCTGTGCAGCCGGAGAAATTAATGGATGTGAAATTTCAGGGCATGAATCTTTTCTTGCATACACCGCTCCAACAAAGGGTGCGACACTTGGTTTCGGAGTATGTCATCCCATTTGAAATGGAATCATGGTATCACCCCCAAATTTCACTAGCAACCGAGCGGGTCCTAAAAAGAATTAAAAACAAAGACATTAGGGATCAGTTAAGCAGAGCTCTGGAAGAGAGAAATTACGAAGCGATGATTCCGCTTTTGTTAGAACATTATTATGACCCTCGATATGATTATGCCAGAATGGAGTATGAGAGAGAATTTATCGATATCTATGCTGACAATCCCGGGGATGCAGTTGAAAAAATAATTCTCAAATTGGAAGAGTTGTCATACTACCCTATATTACAGTCTAAATGAAAAAACCGCTGAGTTCATCAGCGGTTTTGAATTTAACGGTTAATAATTGGTTTTAAACCTCGGCGGTCAATTTCATCTTTTAAAAGTTTAATCCATACCTTTTCCTTACCAGACTTCAATGCATCCCGATACGAAACAATTAACTGCTCGTTACTCATAATTTTCAATTTGAGAATGCCCTCCTCGGAAATTGGATTGAATATTCAGTTTTTACTATTGTAATGTCTTTTCCGACTTTTGAGAACCCCAATTAAAGTAATGTCACAAATTTGTCAGTTTCCTCTCAATTTGAATGGGAGAGGACTTGTTCTAAATTCGCAGTTGCATGTGAGCATAATTTTTTATTATACTAGAGAATGGAAAAAGAATGAAAGACGGTGAATTATATTGCTTCATTTATCATGGCATAATCGCGATACGATGAAAAAGGTAAAATGTATTCATACAGATGCCAAAAAATATCTTGTCGATCAAGTTTTAACTATCGGAAAAATATACGATGTTAAAAACGAGACAGAGGAATTTTATTTTCTTATCGATAATTCAGGGAAAATTGGCGGATTTTACAAGGAGTATTTTCAAGAGGTATAAGAGATGCCCGGCTTATTACAAGCACGGGCATCTTTTTAATTATCTAGCGTGGGGGAATGTTCTACGGATGGTTTCCGTGAATTCATCGAAAAGGCCAGAAATTGGTCGGCCATTACGGATATCATTTGCATAATTAGTAAAGCGATGATAAAAATCAGGATTTACCGAAACATAGACACGATCAATATCATTATCGACGGATTTTACCGTGCGTGAGATTTGCTTTTCAACTTCAGATGGAAGATGATCCTGCTTGGAACCATGGAGCTTTGCGGCGACATATGCGTTGTTTTCTGTAACAATTACGTTGGCTTGATCCACTGCATTTAGTTTAGCAACCTTTCGAGCAGCCTCATCTGCTACACGCATTTTTGATTGATTGTCATTGCGAATGTTAGTGGCTCGCTCAGTATTATCATCTAACTTTGTATCACTTACGTCTACTCCTGTGATGGCTGGTCCACCTTGGTTTGGTGTATTATAATTTACTTTTGTAGGTTCAGTCCCATTATGGGTTGCAACATCGTCATTTACATTATTGTGGGCACATCCTGATACATAAAGACTTATAAATATTGTCATAAATAAAAATAATTGTTTTTTCACTTTACTGCACTCCTTTACGAATGGTGTACAGTAGTAGGGTTACCTACAGATAAATATATATCCTAAAGAAAAGTGGAAAAACTCAATGATTGTGGAGTTGGTAAAATGGTTTATCTTTGGGTTGGCCTTGGTGGAATGTTGGGCAGTATAATTCGATATATTCTTTCACAAGTAACCGCTCATTTTTGGTATGATAACTTTCCATTAGGCACACTGATTGTTAATCTAACTGGTTGTTTTTTGCTCGGCTGGATTACAACACGAATGGTCTCAATGAAAAGGCTTCATCCAAAACTGTTAACCGCCGTAACTACAGGTGTGATTGGATCATATACGACCTTTTCGACTTTTTGTTTAGAAACAGTCCAACTGCTTCAGAGCGGCAATATATTCCTTGCCTGTATGTATATTTTTTTAAGCCTCGCAGGGGGGCTTCTACTTGTTAATTTGGGCCTGGAAACTGGAAAATCCCGGTTGAAAGCAGGTGAAGTGAAATGAGGGAGCTAATTTTGGTAGGGATTGGTGGTTTTTTCGGGGCATTAACTCGTTTTGTTGTGAGTAAGAATATGCCCAAACCTGCAGGTATTCCTTTTGGTACGTTTGCAGTTAATATCATCGGAGCTTTTTTATTAGGTTTATTAGTCGGACTGCAATTACACGGATATCTGTATACTCTTTTTGGGATTGGATTTATGGGAGCATTTACGACCTTTTCCACCTTTATGCTCGAATCAGAGCAATTACGTGAGCGAAAGAAAACTTCTATTTTTTACAGTTATTTTATTCTTAGTTGTTTAATTGGGTTTGTTGCATTAATAGGTGGACTTTGGTTAGGGGCAAGGATCTAAAAAAGAAGCATCAAGCGATGCTTCTTTATTTTTTAACCTCGACGACAGTTTGGTTATTTCGGTATAGTTTATGGCTAATTATCGTTTGAATCGTTAGAAATGTTCCGCCAACTACCCAATAAAGCGGAAGAGCAGCAGGAGCACTGAACGAGAACATTACTATCATTAATGGTGACATCAGACCCATGATTTTCATTTGATCTTGTTGCTGTTTTGGCATGGATGATTGGGAAACCTTAAATTGGAAGTAATACACAAGTCCAGCAATGAGGGTGATAATAATATCAGGATGCCCTAGGCTAAACCACAAAAACTTATGAGTCGCTATTTCCTTCGAACCTCTAATTGCATAATAAAAAGCTGTTAGGATTGGCATCTGAATTAAAATCGGAAGGCATCCCATATTGAGCGGGTTTACCCCATGTTTTTGATAAAGCCCCATCATTTCCGCTTGAATTTCTTGTTTCTTTTTCGGATCAGTCTCAGCCTTCAATTTCTTCTGAATAGTATCCATTTCGGGTTTTAACTTATCCATTTTCTCTTTCATCTGCATTTGATTTTTATATTGCTTTAGCATTAAAGGCATCAGCGCAAGACGAATGACAAGTGTGACAATAATAATTGCCAGCCCATAATTACCATTGAAGAAATCAGCTGTCGATTTAATAATAAACGAGAAGGGTTCAACAAAATAATTATGGAAGAATCCAGAGTTATTTCCACTTTGTGATTGCGAAGAACAAGCTGATAACAATAAAGTTGTCATCACTAAAAATATTGCCGTAACGATCATTGATTTGTTTTTTTTCATATTTCCTCCTGATTTTGCTGTTTAGTATTTATGTGAGAAACTAAGGAAGGAAATAGGTTCTTCAGAATCATCCTGTGGAGACTCTTTTTTTCGAATATACTTAACGATTCGTGTAAGAATAATGCTGCGATAAATGTGGCATTTTTTCTTATAAAAAGATGACGGGTGAATCATTTTTGTATTTTTCGTTGTTGAAGAAGACGGATTTAAGCTATACTCGACACTCCAAAACCACAAGTTTTTTAAAATAAAACCCAGGTAGATACTAAGATATAAGGCATTAATTGTATTTATATCTGAGTGATCGATGAGTATTTGAAACAAAAATTTTCACCTCGCAATAAAGCGTAAACGCCTGTCCAACTCGGGGGCGTTGAAAACTGGACAGTGTTAGTTCTCTAATGAAACAGCGAAAGCGACATCGCTAAGCAGAAACATTACAAACTTTAGTCCAATGATAAGAGTATAAAGGAGATTAGATAAATAATCAATTTAAAAAGACACTAATTTCGTGGAAAATTAGTGTCTTTCAGCAGCTTTCCAGTGTGCGGAGAGCATTTGGTACGCAAATTTTACTTCAGCTTCTGTAGGAGGTTCAACATCCTTTAGCGGATAATCATATCCGAGGGACTCCCATTTATAAACCCCAAGTTTATGGTAGTGAAGAATTTCAATTTTTTTGACGTTATTGAGAGTACCAATAAACTCGCCTAATTGTTTTAAATCTTCTGGGTCATTTGTAACGGTTGGGACAAGCACATGTCGCACCCAAATAGGGATATTTCGATGTGATAAGAATTTAGCAAATTCTAAAATATGATCATTAGCCATTCCAGTTAATTGGATATGTTTTTTACGATTTATATGCTTAAGGTCAAGCATGATTAAATCAGTATATTGCAGCAGTTCTTCAAGCTGCTCAGTAAACAGCTTGGCATGGGAAAAGCAGCCGCCAGATGAATCAATTGTTGTATGAATCCCTAATTTCTTACATTCTTTAAACAGTTCGATAAGAAATGGTACCTGTAATAGTGGCTCTCCGCCTGTAACTGTGATTCCTCCGCCAGATGCTTCAATAAAAGGGAGATATGATGTTAAATCATCGATAATTTCTGCCACGGACATCTGTTTACCAGTACCAATTTCCCAAGTATCAGCGTTATGACAAAATTGACAGCGTAACAAGCATCCTTGTGTAAAAATTACATAGCGTATACCAGGGCCATCAACTGTTCCAAATGATTCGATGGAGTGAATATTTCCGTCCATAATAAAAAATCTCCCTTCATTGTTCAAGCAAATTTAGCGTGTTGTTCACTTTTAGTAGTAACGATACTGTAATTCATTCTCAATCTATAGCATTAATCACGGGGAAGGGAGGACCTTCCCCGTGATTGGTTATTATTGTGCTGTTACAGGTTCTTTCACAGTTTCTGCACCGGTAATCGTTTCATGGAATGTACGATTAATAACATCTATTTGTTGCTCGCGAGTTAATTTAATAAAGTTAACTGCATAACCAGATACGCGAATCGTTAATTGTGGATATAGTTCTGGATGATCCATTGCATCTAGTAATGTATCACGGTTTAAGACGTTAACATTGAGATGATGTCCACGTTTTGTCATATAACCATCAAGCATTGCGACCACGTTTTTAACTTGAGCTTCGTCTTCACGGCCAAGTGCTTTTGGTGTGATGGTAAATGTATTAGAGATACCATCAAGAGATGACTCATAAGGTAATTTAGCGACAGATGTTAATGAAGCAAGAGCACCTTTGGAATCACGGCCATGCATTGGGTTAGCACCTGGAGCAAATGGTACACCTGCTTCACGACCGTCTGGAGTAGCACCAGTTTTCTTACCGTATACTACGTTAGAAGTAATCGTTAATACGGATTGAGTAGGGACAGCTCCACGGTATGTTTTATGTTTTCTGATTTTGTTCATGATTTCTTTTACAAGATTTACAGCAATTTCATCGACACGTTCGTCATTGTTGCCGTATTTAGGATAATCGCCTTCGATTTCATAGTCAACAACGAGGCCGTTTTCATCACGAATTGTTTTAACCTTTGCATATTTAATAGCGCTTAGTGAGTCCGCAGCAACAGATAGTCCAGCGATTCCACAGGCCATGGTACGAAGGATTTCACGGTCATGTAGAGCCATTTCAATTCTTTCGTAGCTGTATTTATCATGCATATAGTGAATGATATTTAATGTGTTAACGTATAGCTCGCATAACCAGTCAAGCATATTATCATATTTTGCCATCACTTCATTGTAATTTAAATACTCAGAAGTAACCGGTTGATAAGCTGGCCCAACTTGAGTTTTATATCTTTCGTCAACGCCGCCGTTAATTGCATATAACAATGCTTTAGCAATGTTTACACGCGCTCCGAAGAACTGCATTTGTTTACCAATTCTCATTGCTGATACACAGCAAGCAATACCGTAATCGTCACCATAGATTTCTCTCATCATATCATCATTCTCATATTGAATGGCACTTGATTTAATTGACATTTTTGCAACGTATTGCTTGAAACCTTCAGGTAATTTAGTAGACCAAAGAATAGTTAAGTTTGGTTCAGGAGCAGGTCCTAAGTTATCTAGAGTATGCAAGAAGCGGAAAGAGTTCTTCGTTACTAATGGACGTCCGTCAAGAGCCATACCACCAATAGATTCAGTTACCCATGTTGGGTCGCCGCTATATAATTCGTTATATTCTGGTGTTCTTGCAAATTTAACGAGTCGTAATTTCATGACAAAGTGATCCACTAATTCTTGAGCTTCTTGTTCTGTTAATGTACCATTTTGAAGATCTCTTTCAACATAAATATCTAGGAAAGTTGAAGTACGACCTAAACTCATGGCAGCACCGTTTTGTTCTTTAATCGCAGCAAGATAGCCAAAGTATAACCACTGAATAGCTTCTTTTGCGTTTTTCGCTGGTTGTGAAATATCATAGCCATAAGAAGCAGCCATTTGTTTTAATTCTTTAAGTGCGCGATATTGTTCGCTGTATTCTTCACGTTCTCGAATAATATCATCAGTCATTGTGCGGTCGCCGATGTAGTTATATTCTCTTAGCTTTTCTTGCATCAAGAAATCAACACCATAAAGAGCAACACGGCGATAGTCGCCGATAATACGTCCGCGTCCATAAGCATCAGGAAGACCAGTAATGACACCGGCATGACGCGCAGCTCTCATTTCTGGAGTATAAGCATCAAATACCCCTTGGTTATGGGTTTTACGCCAATCAGTAAAGATATGTTCAATTTCTGAATCGAGCTCATATCCATAAGATTCTAAAGCGTTTTTTGCCATGCGGATACCGCCGAATGGCATTAAGCTGCGTTTAAATGGCTTATCTGTTTGAAAACCAACAATTTGTTCGAGTTCGTTATTTAAGTATCCTGGTCCATGTGAAGTGATGGTCGATACAACTTTAGTATCTGCATCTAAAACACCGCCAGCTTCACGTTCTTTTTCTGATAATTCCATTACTTGTTTCCAAAGTTCCTTAGTTGCCTCTGTAGCTCCGGCAAGGAAGCTTTCATCGCCAGTATATGGAGTCACGTTGTTAAGTATAAAATCACGTACATTGACTTCTTTTTTCCAAACTCCGGTTTTAAAACCTTTCCATTGTTCCATTTTTTTCACCTCTTAGCATTTTTGGAAAACATATATAACAGATAAAAGGTTCTTTCATCACATTTAGTATAACAGGTAAACAACATAAAACTAGAACTAATTGTTAAGATATTGTGAAATGTGTGTGTGCTTTTCTTTCTTAATTCCAATTTTTTTACAAACTATTAACTGTTATACAATCAGAAACATAACTGTATTATAAGCAGAGTTAAAAATATAGTACCTGTTATATACAAGAAAAAACAGGAGATGTAGTCTCCTGTTAATCAACAACAATGTAAGCAATCATCGGGCCGTTGTGCTCCCTTGATGAATGTAGTTCACAAATTAAGCGATATGTTCCTTCTTTATTAAATTGGAGTGGAACCATTGTTTCCTCACCTTTTGTGACCGTTCCTTTAATGTCAGTTCCTTCGATATGAAACGGATGGTTTTGACCGTTAATACCGTTAATATATAAGTGGACTTTTTCTCCCTTTTCGATAAAGATGGTACCTGGATCCCAGCGATATGCTTCCAATTGCTTGCCATTTTTTAATGTTGTTTTAAACTCTGCTGTTACCATATGAATTTCACGAACTTTACCATTGTAATCTTGCTGATTAAACACTGCTGCATCCCCCGCTTTTAACAGAAACCATGCTGATACTGCAGTTAGCATAATTCCAATGGCAAGCAGGAAGATAAATGTTTCCTTTTTAAATATAAAAAACTTCATCTATTGCCCCCCTTTAGATTGTCCTAATCTATTCATATGCTTGGAGAGGGAATAAACTTGTCTCCTTTTTAAATTTTCTAAACATGGATTGAAGTTGGAGGGAACTGTCAAAAATATTAGCTATAACCTCTTTGTTTTTCTTGAGGAAACGTTTATAGTGAAAACAGGAATATAAAATAGGTGGTTTTCTTGTTGGGGAATAAAAGAGAAAAAATTATAAAAGGAATTAAATTTATTTTTCCATTATTCTTATTAATCTTTGCCATTTTTGAAATAAGAAAATTTTCTGCTGATATAAATGGGGAACTGTTAAAAAGTGAACTGAATCAACTTGGTACTGGCGAATTATTAGCTATTTTTCTAATCACTTTTGCAGCTGTTCTTCCCATGATTTTATATGATGTTATTCTTGTCAAATGCCTTAAAAGCCAAGTTACCAAGAGAGAATTAGTGGAACAATCATTTATCGCAAATTCAATCTCTAATTTAATTGGTTTTGGTGGCTTAATTGGAGCCATGTTAAGAACATATTTTTTTCATTCACCAAAGTATGATAATCGAAAACAGATTAGTATTATTGCATCTCTATCCCTCTTCTATTTAACGGGAATATCTTCATTAGCCTGGATGGTGACGATAGGATTTAGAAATATTCCGCTCTTTCACGATGTCAAATGGCTGTATTATGCAGTCTTAGGTGTTAGTTTATACTTACCGATATTTATTACGTTAAATATAATGAATGCAAGGAAAAACAAAGAAACGCTTATATCAAAAAATGCAACTATTCAGCTGGTTGTTGTTTCTATTATTGAATGGTTCGCAGTTTTTATCGCTATTTATTTTTTGAGTATGATTCTAGGGGTAGGTATTCCGCTACATAAGTTATTTCCCGTGTATGTGGCATCTGCATGCGCCGGTATTATAAGTATGATTCCTGGCGGGCTAGGTTCTTTTGATCTTGTTTTTATTTGGGGGATGCAGGATCTCCACATGCCTGAAGAAAAGGTCTTAGTATTATTGCTGTTATATCGGCTCGGTTATTACTTTATACCTTTTATTGTTGGCCTTGTTTTTTTTGTAAAGCTATATTGGAAGAAATGGAATCAATCGTGGAACAATCTTCCCAAGGCCATTGTTCAAAGTTTAAGTCATATTATCTTAACATTATTAGTGTTTACATCAGGGTTAATCCTCCTGTTATCTGCTAGTGTGCCTGGTATCATGTCGAGATTGAGGATTGCTCAAGAGCTGTTAGCTTTCCCGATTATTAATGTTTCCCATCAACTAACCGTTGCCGCGGGTTTTCTATTGCTGGGGTTATCTCGCGGCATTGAATATAGTGTGAAGCGGGCTTATGATATAACAATGTTAGCCCTAATTCTGGCTGCATTATTTTCAATTTTCAAGGGTATTGATTATGAAGAAGCCATCTTTTTAATCATAGTAGCACTCCTGTTGAGATTGTCAAAAGGGCAGTTTTATCGGGAGAGCTATGTTTTAACCTGGGGAAGAACTATTTTTGATATAACGATTATATTGTTAATTACATCCATGTATCTTGTGATTGGATATGGTAATTTACCAAGTGCAAAACTAACCATCCCGCAACAATTTTTACCTTATATCATTGAAGATTCACAGGATTTATTCACGAGTGCCGGAATTGGACTCATCATTGCATTTATTATCTTGATTGCCGGTTACTATATAAGTTTACCTAAAAAATGGAAGTTTGAGAAATCTAACCATCATGAAAAGGAAATAATCGGGCATTTGAACAAATATAATGGTGGATCTTTGGCGCATCTAATCCTATTACATGATAAATATATTTTTTGGAATTCTCGACGGACTATATTAATTGCTTTTCAACAGTATGCTGATAAATTAATCATTCTTGGTGAGCCTATTGGGGAAAAGAAGGAAATTTCCAGTGCAATAGCCGAATTTCAGGAACTTGCTGATTTATATGGCTACACCCCGGTATTCTACCAAGTAAGTGATAAAATGCTGCCAATTCTGCATAATCACGGCTTTGCATTTTTTAAATTGGGAGAGGAGGGCTCTGTAGATGTCCAAGCATTCTCTCTTTCAGGAGTAAAACAGAAAAGCCTGCGTACAATTCAAGACAAATTTATTCGCGATAACTATACGTATGAGATTATAAAACCGCCATATACAATTAACTTGTTAAAGGAATTGTTGGAGATATCTGATGATTGGCTCCAAGGAAGACGAGAAAAAGGTTTTTCACTAGGCTTTTTTAATGAAGAATATATAACTAAGGCACCAATTGCCATAGTGAGAAACAAGGAAGGCAAAATAACAGGCTTTGTAAGTATCATGTATGTCTATGACAATGAAAGCTTGGCAGTTGATTTAATGCGATTTAGACATGATGCTCCTCATGGTACGATAGACTTTCTTCTTCTTGGGTTGATTGAGTGGGCCAGAACTCAAGGGTATAAAGAATTCAATATGGGAATGTCTCCACTAGCGAATGTAGGGTTGTCTAAATTTTCCTTTTTAAGTGAGAAAATTGCAGCGCAAATATACTTACATGGTCATTTAATTTATCACTTTCAAGGCCTAAGGAATTTTAAAGAAAAATATACCAATAGATGGGAGCCTAAATATTTGGCCTATCGAAAGAAATCATCTCTGCCGCTGACAATGGCACAAATATCGTTACTCATTTCAAAAAAGAGGCAATAGAGAACGAAAGATAAAAAACACTATTGCTTACCCATATTTAAATAAAAAGTGGCTAGACATCATTTTGATACGAGAATTATTCAATTTTTGCGAAAGATGTTTTTTTTTCCCGAATTTCTGTTACAATGAATTAGGATTATAGTACTAGATTAAGGGTGTTTACTATTGAAGAGATTACTATCAGTTCTTTTGTGTACGGTTGTTATTTTTTCATGGCAACCGCAAATATTTGCCGCAAGTAGCAACAAAAATCTGAACTTAAAAAGTGAGGCCGCAGTTCTTTTAGATTCTGAAACTAACGCTGTACTGTACAGTAAGAATGCCGATAAAAAAATGTATCCTGCTAGTTTGACCAAGATTGCCACCGCCATTTATGCGATTGAAAAAGGCAATTTAGACAGCATAGCCACTATTAGTGGAAATGCGGTTAGACAGGATGGGACAAGAGTTTATTTGGTTGAGGGCGAAAAACTCCCGTTAAAACAGTTAGTTCAGGGAATGTTAATAAACTCAGGTAATGATGCTGCGGTTGCAGTAGCAGAACAAATGGATGGCAGTGTCAGTCAATTTTCCGAGCATATTAACGATTATTTAAGACATACTATCGGGGTTCAACATACACATTTTTCCAACCCGAGTGGATTATTTGCTAAAAATCATTATACAACAGCTATGGACATGGCTTTAATAACTAATTACGCAATGAAAAATCCGATATTTATGGAGATCTTTGGTACAAAGAAAATCCATTGGAAAGCTAAAGCTTGGGATACCAATATTCTAACCCACCATAAAATGTTGAAAGGTGAGTTTCCCTATCGAGGGATTACTGGTGGTAAAACAGGCTACACGACCGAATCCAAGCAAACTTTGTCGACTTCAGCGGATAATGGGAAATTAAAATTAACAGCTGTAGTGTTAAAATCCAATCAACAACGTGATAAGTATGATGATACTGCAAAATTGTTTAATTACGGATTTAAATCATACCAGCATACAATTGTTAAGCAAGATGAGATTTTTAAAAAAGATAAGAGAGAATTTCAACCCAGCAGTGATATCCTTATAACGGAAGATGTTAAAGGGACGGTAAAAGAGGTAAGTGAATCCGGTGTCCTTACAATTAAAAACCGTCAAGGTATAACTCTTCAAGCTGTTCAATTGAATGAAAATAAACCGCAGCCGGCCCCGAGCACAAATAAAAAAGTATCGGAAGAAAAGGTTCAACCTCAAACTGCGGGAGTTAATATTGTGATTGGACTGCTAGTTTTGCTTTTGGTCGTCTTTGGCTTTAGTACAGCAAAAAAAATAATTGGTAAGTAACAGAATTCAAAAAAGCAATGGAGAGGAATCCCTTTTCATTGCTTTTTTTGGCTTAAAAACAATACGTTGCTCGTAAGATAAGTAGTATATGAAAAAAAGAAAACTATTGCTAGTGTGGGAAAGGAGGTTAGACAAGATGGATTTAGATAAATTAAAGCAATGGGTAGAAATGGCGAAAAATATGCAGGGAGGCGATTTTTGGGGTAATATCTTTGACCAAGAATTCGCAAAACAATTTATTAATTCAGAACAACGAGACAAAGCCTCAACTGCGGAATCGCAACAACAGCCTTCTCGAGAGGTCAAACAGTCAAGAAATTTTCCTCCAATAGATATACTCGAAGGCGAAGAGCACGTCCAGATCTTAATCGAGCTGCCCGGGGTTACGAAGGAGAATTTTGAATTGGGGTTAAATGGAAATAACTTAGTGATAAAGGGGAGGGTACTCCCGCTCAATCCACATGCGAGACTAACTTACTCGGAACGGTTTTATGGCGACTTTCAACGGCAAATTACTCTGCCGGATACTATTACAGCAAATGTGATTAACGCAAAAATTTGGAATGGAATCTTAATTGTTCATTATCCAAGAATTAAAGTCAAAGGGGAAAGGATCCCCATTGAGTAACGAGAATATCTTCCTTTTGTACATGTTCATTTCATTCTTCCATATATATAAAGTAAGGAATAGAAAGAGAGGAGCGTTCAAAAGTCCATGGCAATAAAAAACTTTTTCCTACTCTTTCGTGGAAATGAACATGAGGAAGAAATTAGGAAGAAAATATCCTCTATGGAAATGAGTATAGAGGATCTTAAAAACAAGTTAAAAACATTTCAGGAAGAAAAGCAGTCAAATGAAGATGCGAAATCACCTAATCCTCCTATTATTATTGAAAGAGTAAATATTGAAAAAATTATCTTGGATAAATACGAATTAAATAATAATTTTGGTCAGCTTGGTATTAAAGAACTGAAAGGAAAGTTAAATATCGGTGCCAGCTACGGAAGTGAGTTTACGCCCATGCATAATCAGAATCCTCAAGACAATAAAGAAGAAAGTAAATCCAAAAATACAGATTTAACCAATTGTTCTCAAGGACCGAAAATTAATATTAAGGCCAATAATAAAGACTAAAGAAAAACCTTTAGTCTTTATTGCTATTGAATGAGTTTACATTTTTTCTCTTAAAAATTGTGATTATATTATTGAAGTCTTTGTTCTACTTCGCGGCAAACTTCCTCTGCTGACAGTCCGTTTGCGTCAATGACAGGTGCTTTTGTTACTGTATCTTGGATACCCATCACATTTGAATCAAGTCCTGTTACAACACAGCAATCAACATTTTTTGCGTCAGTTTCTTGTTTTAATTCCACTACATCATAGCCCTTTTCACGTAGAGCTTCTGTCACATTCGTAAGTGATTGTTCTACTCCAATCTTAGCCATACTTACACCTCCCTTAAGGATTAGCATGCCAAAGTTTTGCAGGATTATTCAAAGTATAATCTCCCGCATTCTTTCAGACACTATCTTTGGAGGTGTTATCAGTGGGAAAAAAGAGCAAAAAGAAAGCAGATCCTTCTACAATCGGTCTTAACTCGCCCCAGGTTGAAGGGCAGGGGACGACCAATATAGAAACCGGTCATACAGAGGTCTCCTCTTCAAGAAGAAAACAAAAGAAGTATTAATATATTAAAAAGGGGACCTAATGGGCCCCTTAGCAAGGTTTAATGATACATCTGCGCAACTTGCTTTTGAATCTCCGCATTTTCTAAATATTCATCATAGGTCATTTGTTTATCGATAAGACCATTTGGTGTTAATTCGAAGATACGGTTGGCAATCGTTTGAATAAATTGGTGGTCATGTGACGCGAACAGCAAAGAGCCTTTAAAATTAATCAATCCATTATTTAATGCAGTTATCGATTCTAAATCTAAATGGTTTGTCGGCTCGTCAAGGAGCAAAACATTTGCACCGCTTAGCATCATTTTTGACAACATGCAACGAACTTTTTCACCGCCCGATAAAACGCTAGCTTTCTTTAATACTTCTTCACCTGAGAACAGCATCCTGCCGAGAAATCCGCGTAAGAAGCTCTCGCTTTGGTCTACTGGCGAGAATTGCCGCAGCCAATCAACAAGGTTTAAGTCACTGTTTTCAAAATACATAGAGTTATCCTTCGGGAAATAGGCTTGTGTAGTAGTGATACCCCACTTAAAGCTGCCACTGTCAGGTTCCATTTCACCCATTAAGATTTTAAACAAGGTTGTTTTGGCAAGTTCATTTGTTCCCACTAAAGCAATTTTATCGCCTTTATTCATAAAGAAACTTATATTATCTAATACCTTTACACCCTCGATTGTTTTTGTTAATCCTTCTACCCTTAATAAATCATTGCCAATTTCCCGCTCTGGAGTAAATCCTACATAAGGGTAACGGCGAGATGATGGTTTAATATCATCTAAAGTGATTTTTTCGAGCAGTTTCTTTCTTGAGGTTGCCTGTTTTGATTTCGAGGCATTGGCGCTGAATCGGGCAATAAAGTTTTGCAGTTCCTTTATTTTTTCTTCTTTCTTTTTATTAGCATCCTGTGCCATTTTTACTGCTAATTGACTTGATTCATACCAAAAGTCATAATTTCCGACATAGATTTGAATCTTTCCAAAATCTAAGTCAGCGATATGTGTACATACTTTATTGAGAAAATGGCGGTCATGGGATACGACAATTACCGTATTTTCAAAGTTAATTAAAAATTCCTCTAACCACTGAATGGCCTTGATATCGAGGTGGTTTGTCGGCTCGTCCAGTAACAGAACATCAGGTCTGCCGAATAAAGCCTGAGCCAGCAATACTTTTACCTTTTCAGCTCCTGTTAACTCAGCCATTTTTTTATCATGGAGTCCTTCTTCGATACCAAGTCCCTTAAGTAGAATGGCAGCTTCCGATTCTGCTTCCCACCCGTTTAATTCGGCAAATTCACCTTCAAGTTCGGCGGCTCTCATTCCATCTTCATCAGTGAAGTTTTCCTTCATATAAATAGCATCTTTTTCTTGCATTACTTGATATAAACGGGTATGACCCATTATGACCGTTTTCAATACTTCAAACTCTTCGTATTCAAAATGATTTTGCTTGAGTACGGCCATGCGTTCATTAGGATCCAATTGTACTGATCCAGTCTGCGGTTCAATTTCCCCAGATAAAATCTTTAAAAAAGTTGATTTTCCAGCGCCATTGGCACCGATAAGACCGTAACAGTTTCCTGGTGTAAATTTAATATTAACATCTTCAAACAATTTACGGTCACCATATCTTAAACTAACATTACTAACTGTAATCATGAAGAACATCCTCCAAAAGACATATTGCATATAATTATAACATTTACCTCAGTTAAGAGCGAATATTTCATTATAATCCTCTAAAGAAAATTTTTCAAAAAAATTTTCTCATTTTCACACTTTATTCATAATTTTGTTGTAAAATTAGAGTAAGCAGGATGTAAAGAAGGTGAAGAGGATGGCCAAAAAACAGCTAACTGAACTCGTTAATAAATTGACAAAGGCTGGTATTAAAGCCAGCTTAACTAAACCCAAATCTAATTACCTTTTATCTTTGCAGCAGCTAAGAAAGGCTTAGTTGCCTGTAACGAATACCACGTTGTAGGTTACCTATCGGAAAATGCCTTCAGGTTGCTTAGACATTGACTTAGAAAGAAAATACATCTTTGAATTGAAGAAAATTGGAATAAAAAGCGATTAATCCATTGGACTAACCGCTTTTTTTATTTATTTGATTTTCTCAATTATTGTATTATAGACTGCTTGTTCATCGAAATCCTTACCCATTGGGAATTTAGTAATAAATTGATTGTTTTCATCAACTAAATAGGTAAAGGTGGTATGAACAAATTGTCCATTACCCGGATCCTTGTATTGGAACTGCAAGGCATCGGTTAATTTATTTAGTTTTTTCAAATCTGCTTTAATATTATTCTTATCTCCAGTTAAAAATACCCAATGATTCCCTTTTTCAATACCGAAACCTTTCATATAGCGAGTTAATATTTCTGGTGTATCACGATAGGGATCGATAGTTATGGTGACAAATTCAATGTTTTTTCCAAATACCCCTTTTTCCTCAAGTTTCTGTTTTAAACTAACCATTTTTTGGGTAGTTGTTGGGCAGACATCTGGGCAATGTGTATAAATAAACTCTATCAATTTTAATTTTGACTTATCTTTTCCGAAAGTATATGGTTGACCATCTTGATTTGTCAAAGTAATATTCCCAGGAATTGCTGAATGTGCATCACGAATTAAAAAGTATGAAATTCCAGCAGCAATCCCAAAAAATATTGCCAGACTGCATAGTAAATAGACCTTTTTCATTCAATTTCCCCCTCTTAAATAAGATAAAGAAATTGCTTAGAAAAAGATATGGACAAATTGTGAACATACTTGTTTATCGCTATAATTTATTGAGTTTTCGGAAAAAATAGCAGCCTTCTCAGCCTTGATGTTACTGATATATTGGGATTTTCGCTAATATCCTCTAGAAAAGCGCTGATGTATTATATTTTTTGCTGATAACTACTCCAAAGTCGCTAATATATTTAGAATCGTGATGAATTAAGCCTAGAACAAACTAGTCTCCTCAGCTTCATTATGAATGTCAAATACAATTAATAACGCTTCGAAATAGGCAATAATATCTTCAGTTACTCCTTCTTTTTCTATTTGCTGTTTAATTTTTTTAACGATTAATTCTAAAAGCTGGTGATCTCGTTTTAAGCGGATAATTGTCTCGAGCAAGTCGGGGTTTTCTGCCATTTTTTCTTCAAAAAAACCCTCCTCCTCTGATTGGGCATGGGCCAGTGTTCTTTTCTCCCAATGTTCAATCAATGTATCACAGATTTCTTCACGATATTTATTATTCTCCTTATTGAAAGTTTCTTTAAGCGCTGTTGTCAGATCTCTTGCTTCAGTGTAAATTCCATCGTGAATCGAATGATGCGAATGCTGTTTTCGTAGTGATGGTCCGGACATCTACATTTCTCCTTTTTACCTTAATATTTACGATTATTTCCATTAATAATATTTTTTAGAACAAATACTAGGATATATAGTTTTTTTTAGTATATTGTGGCATTTTATGGAGAACTTACTAGATAAAACTGTCTCAAGAGGTGAAAAAATGGACCGTAAACAAGCACCCTTATTGAAAAAACTGAGATTTTTTGGGCAGTCAAAAGATGTAGCAGATCATGCAGTGATGGATCCGCATGATCGAAATACGGAAAAGGTCTATCGAAGAAGATGGCAGCATGACAAAACAGTGAGAACAACGCATGGCGTAAATTGTACAGGTTCCTGCAGTTGGAAGGTCCACGTGAAAGATGGAATTATTGCATGGGAAACACAGGCAACTGATTACCCATCAACAGGTCCGAACATGCCGGAATATGAACCGCGAGGCTGTCCGAGAGGTGCAAGCTTTTCTTGGTATATTTATAGTCCTCTTCGGGTCCGTTATCCTTACGTTCGTAGCAGCTTATTAATGATGTGGCGGGAAGAAAAAAAGAGGTTACATGACCCTGTTGCAGCATGGCGAGAAATTGTGACAGATCCGCAAAAGACTAAAAAATATAAGCAAGCTCGTGGAAAAGGTGGGTTAGTCCGTGCTTCCTGGGATGAAGTAACGGAAATCATTTGTGCGGCCCTCATTTATTCATTGCAAGAATATGGTCCTGATCGTATCTTTGGTTTTTCGCCAATTCCTGCAATGTCAATGGTCAGCTATGCAGGAGGCTCCAGGTTTCTATCACTATTGGGAGGCTCTCTCTTAAGCTTTTATGATTGGTATGCAGACCTTCCGCCTGCATCGCCTCAAGTATGGGGGGAGCAAACGGATGTACCGGAAAGCTCCGATTGGTTTAATTCATCCTACCTGCTAGTTTGGGGATCAAATATCCCACAGACGAGATCACCTGATGCCCACTTTATGGTGGAAGCAAGATACCGCGGGACAAAAGTGGTTGCTGTTAGTCCTGATTATGCTGAATTTGTGAAATTTGCAGATAACTGGTTAAACTGTCAAGCAGGCATGGACGGGGCATTAGGAATGGCGATGACTCATGTAATCTTAAAAGAATTTTATGTTGATAAACAGACGGAGTATTTTAGTAAATATGTAAAAAAATTCACTGATATGCCTTTTCTCATCAAGTTAAAAAAACATGGCGATTCCTATATATCAAGCACATTCTTACGCGCGAGCGAACTTGATTCTACGATTTCCAATGGAGAGTGGAAAACGGTTGTTTGGGATGAGTTAACGGATAAGCCAGCATACCCCAATGGGACGATTGGTCATAGATGGGAAGAGAAAGGACAGTGGAATCTTCATCTGACTGATTCTGAACAAAATTTAGCTGAGATTAATCCCTTATTAACGTTGCTTGGAACTGAGGATGAAGTTGTCCCAGTGGAGTTCCCGCATTTTGAGTTGGAGAAGAGGGAGACGTTTATTCGCGAAGTGCCAGTTAAACACATTCAGATTAATGGGGAATCTACCCTAGTTACAACAGTGTTTGATCTGATGCTATCAAAACTGGGCGTGTCTAGACAAGGTTTGAAAGGAGACTTTCCGCAAGGCTATGATGATCCGCAACCATATACACCAGCTTGGCAGGAAGGATTAACCGGTGTTGACCGCGAGCTCGCTGCCCAAATTGCCCGAGAATTTGCTCAAAATGCCGTTGATTCGAACGGTCGTTCAATGGTGATAATGGGTTCGGGAATTAACCAATGGTACCATGCTGATGCTACCTATCGAACGATTCTTAATTTAGTGCTATTAACAGGTTCACAAGGCGTTAATGGTGGAGGATGGGCTCATTATGTAGGTCAGGAAAAGGTGAGACCATTGGAAGGATGGCAGACAGTTGCAATGGCAAGAGATTGGGGCGGACCGCCTAGACTGCATGCAGCAACCCCATTCTTTTATTTTGTAACGGAGCAATGGAAATATGACGATCAGTCCATTGCTGATCAAGTATCACCACTTGTAGATGCTCCTCGTTATAAACATACTGGTGATTATTATGCTTTAGCGACTAGACTTGGGTGGACCCCAGCTTACCCGCAGTTTGACAAAAACTCTCTAATGCTATTTGATAGCAGTAAAGTTTCGGATAAAGAAGAAATCATCCAGTCGATTGTTTCAGATATTAAACATGGGAACACCAAGTTTGCTATCCAAAATCCCGAGGATCAAAAAACTTTTCCAAAGGTAATGTTTGTTTGGCGGGGTAATTTAATTGGAAGTTCTTCAAAAGGGCATGAGTATTTTCTTAAATACATGTTAGGTACACATAGTGGAAATTTGAGCGAACAGAATACGGAGTTTACAACAGAAGAAATACAGTGGAATGAGGAGTCCACTGAAGGTAAACTTGATTTGATGATTAATTTAGATTTCCGCATGGCTGGTACAGGCTTGTATTCTGATATTATTCTGCCTGCTGCTACTTGGTATGAAAAATATGATATTAGTAGTACGGATATGCATCCATTTATCCATCCGTTTAACCCAGCTATTGCCCCTCCTTGGGAATCAAAATCTGATTGGGATACCTTTAGACTCCTGGCAAATAAGTTTTCGACGATGGCTGAAAACTATTTTCCAACGCCGGTTCAAGATGTTGTGGCCACACCGCTGTTGCATGATTCACGAGATGAAATTTCTGAGGCATGCGCATTTGGGGTAATTACAGATTGGATAGATGGTAAGGCAGAGCTTGTTCCTGGTCAGAATTTTCCGCGTTTACATGTAGTGGAACGTGATTATCGTAAAGTATTTGAAAAATATATTTCGCTTGGTCCGGTCGTGAAGGAGCAAATTGGAGCAAAGGGAATTGGCTGGCAAGCAAAAGAAGAATATGAAAAATTGAAGAAACTGCTAGGTACCGCGAATAAAACTGCGTATAAAGACTGTCCTAGTCTATATACTGCAAGGGATGCAGCTGAAGCCATTCTCTCATTATCAAGCTCAACAAACGGCTCCCTAGCCATGAAGGCATGGGCCGCCCTGGAACAAAGGAGCGGACAAAAATTAGCTGACTTAGCAGAGGAGAGGGCAGAAGAACATCTCTCTTTTAATGAAATTACAGCACAACCGCGTCAAGTTATTTCAACACCCGTTTTTAGTGGTACAGAGACTGGCGGACGCAGATACTCACCGTTTACCACAAATGTTGAGCGGCTAATTCCGTGGCGGACATTAACCGGCAGGCAGCATTTTTATTTAGATCATGAAACGATGTTTGAGTTTGGTGAAGAGTTTCCGATTTTTAAGGCGCCACTAAAAAAAGCCGCATTCCAAACAAGTGATCGAAAACCTGAAGGTATGGGAAAAGAGATTAATCTGCGTTATTTAACGCCGCATTTTAAATGGTCTTTCCATAGTACATATGGTGATACAGTTCCAATGCTCACCCTTTTTCGAGGTGGACCGCATGTTTGGATGAATGTAGAAGATGCCAAAGAAGTGGGAATAGCCGATAATGATTGGTTACAGATGTATAACCGCAATGGTGTCGTGGTTGCACGGGCAGTTGTTACCCATAGACTGCCACGGGGACAGGTGTACATGTACCATGTGCAGGAACGGCATATCAATGTACCCGGTTCCACAATAACAAAAGAGCGTGGTGGAACATTTAATAGTCCGACAAGGCTGCAAATGAAACCTACTCATATGATTGGCGGTTATGCCCAGTTGAGCTATGGCTTTAATTACTATGGACCTTGTGGAAGCCAGCGAGATGAACGTGTAATCATATCTAGACTTGATCGAAATGAGGTGGACTGGCTTGAAGATTAAAGCCCAGTTTGGCATGGTAATGAATTTAGACAAATGTATCGGATGCCACACATGCAGTATAACCTGTAATAACACCTGGACAAATCGTCCAGGTGCCGAATATATGTGGTGGAATAATGTCGAAACAAAGCCAGGCATAGGCTATCCAAAGGAATGGGAAAATCAGGATAAATATAAAGGCGGCTGGCAGTTGAAAAACGGAAAAGTTGAATTGAAGGCCGGTGGCAGGGTTTCAAAGCTGTTGAACATCTTTTATAACCCTAATTTGGCGGAATTAGATGATTATTATGAACCGTGGACATATGATTATGAACATTTATTGACCAGCCCGGAAAAAAAGCATCAGCCTGTGGCGCGCCCAAAATCGCAAATTACAGGCGAATATATGGATATCAAGTGGGGACCAAACTGGGAGGATGATCTTGCTGGTGTATATCACACTGGACAGGATGATCCGAATCGAAAGGGTATTGAAGAAAGAGTCAAATTCGAATATGAGCAAACGTTTATGATGTATTTGCCGAGAATCTGTGAACACTGTATGAACCCTTCCTGTGTGGCTTCATGTCCCTCGGGAGCCATTTATAAACGGGAGGAGGACGGGATTGTCTTAGTTGACCAAGATGCCTGTCGTAGCTGGCGCTTTTGTACGACGGGCTGCCCGTATAAAAAGGTATACTTTAATTGGAAAACTCACAAAGCGGAAAAATGCACTTTCTGCTTCCCGAGAATTGAAGCAGGTATACCGACAGTTTGTTCAGAAACTTGTGTAGGAAGACTCCGATATATTGGAATTGTCTTTTATGACTTAGACAAGGTTGCTGAAGCAGCATCTGTAGCTGATGAAAAGGATTTATATCAGGCACATCTTGATGTTTTCTTGGACCCGCATGATCCGGCGGTGATAAAAGCAGCAAAGGAAGCTGGTTATCAAGACGATTGGATTGAGGCCGCCCAACAATCACCGGTATATAAGCTAGCCGTCGAGCAGAAAATCGCTTTACCGCTTCATCCAGAATATCGCACCTTACCAATGGTGTGGTATATCCCGCCACTTAGTCCAGTAATGAGTGCATTTGATGGCGGACTTGACGGTGTAAATCCACATGTGATTTTTCCGCAAATTGACGAACTTAGAATTCCGATTGAATACTTAGCAAACATGCTCAGTGCCGGTGATACAGAGGTTATTCGGAAAGTATTAAAGAAAATGGTCGCGATGCGCAGCTATATGAGATCACTTAATTTAGGGAAAAAACCAGAACAAACTATTCTCAAGGCAGTTGGTATGAACGAAGAAACAATGCATGAAATGTATCAGCTTGCTGCGATTGCTAAATACGATGATCGCTACGTTATTCCCAAGTCTCATCGAGAGGATGCCGGTAATATGTATCTTGGTCAAGGAACGGTTGGATATGATTTTATGGAAGGCTGTTCGGGCTGTTCAGTAACACCGGTAATTCCGAGTGACTATAAGGTTGGCGATGATTATTGGGGTGAGTTAAATGGATAAAAATCAACATACCCTTGCATTAGCATCTTTACTATTACAACATCCCGAGATGGAGTGGTTTGCGGATGAACAGCTCAAAGAGGAAATAAATGCAATTGATAGCCAATTAACAAAGCTGTTGTTTAAACAATTTTTCCATTATCTACATTCCGCATCTTTTCATGATCTTTGTGCGAATTATTCGTATACGTTTGATTTTAATGAAAAAACAACATTGTACCTAACACATTATCTCTTTGGAGAGAATCCTGACAGGGGGAAGGCGTTAATTAAATTGAAAAAGGATTATGATGATGCTGGTTTTCCACTGGAGAGTAATGAGTTGCCAGATTTTCTCCCACTCGTACTTGAATTTTGCTCACTTGCTCCTGTGGATATGGCACAAAAAATGTTGATGATTCATCGCCGAGCAATTGATCAATTGGTAAAAGAATTAACCACAATCGATAGTCCGTACCAATTTATTTTACAAGCTTGTGTTGAAACAATTGAAAATATGATGAAAAAACAAAAAGCGTCGTAAGGGGGAACACCAATGACCTTTTGGCAAAACCTTTTTTGGATTTCTTTCCCATACATTATGCTAACAATGTTTGTTGTTGGCCATATCTATCGCTACAATACCGATCAGTTTGGCTGGTCTGCCAAATCAAGTGAATTTCTTGAGAAGAAGCAATTAAAGTGGGGAAGTATTTTATTTCATTATGGGATTATTTTTGTATTTTTTGGTCATGTTGCCGGGATTTTAATCCCCAAAGCCTTTTATGATGCTGTTGGGATCACCGATCACATGTATCATTTTGGCGCTGTATGGATTGGCGGACTGGCAGGTTTAGCAACCATCATTGGGGTTTGTTTACTAATGGTGCGCCGATTTACGGCAAAACGAATTTACGTTCATAGTACATTTCGCGATATTTTAGTGCTTATTTTACTTGCTTTGATTATTTTCTCAGGATTCGTTAACACCGTTTGGTACACAGGCAGAGGAGTTGCCTTTGAGTATCGGGATACAATTAGTCCATGGTTTCGTGGGATTCTTACCTTGAGACCGCAGCCAAATCTTATGTTTGGTATCCCGCTTGGCTTCCAGATTCATGTTGTTTCAGCATTGCTACTCTTTGGAATTTGGCCTTTTACCAGGCTGGTGCATGTGTGGAGTCTTCCGCTTGAGTATGTAAAACGTAAATTTATTGTTTATCGTGCTATATTTGGTAGACGAGCTTTAGCGATGTCAACAGATCGGTCAAAAAAAGGAGCAGAATAGGAGGCGGTTCCCATTTTTTACGGCAAGCGAGTTAAAGAAGAATTTGAGCCAATCTTAGAAGATACTGAGGTTTACGCGTGTATTGGAGATGCTTGTAATGGTTGGATGAGAAAGGACTTTGTCGCGGATAACTACCTTTGTCCAATGTGTGGCAATGAAATGATTCAAGAAATCCGCGTTCTACCAAAAATTTAACAAGATAGAAAAAGACTGTCAATCACATGACAGTCTTTTTTGTCTTAGAGGTTTTCATTTTGCTGACGAATTTCGTCACCGGTAATGATCGTATTTGCTTCCTCTAAATATTCATGTTCATTGACGGACTCGCCAGGAATATTTTTTAAATTTGGGTATACTGCTCCAGTTTGAACAGTGAATTGTTGATTTCCTGGGGCAGTTGTCAAGTAATCTTTCTTTTTAGCCATTCTCATCATCTCCTTATCAACAGGTTTTACTAATGAAGAATGGTTTATGCCCATATTTGTTTGTAAAAAAGAAAAAACTCCAGTTAATGACTGGAGAATTTATTCACTCTTTTTTGAAAGACAACGATCACATTCCATCATATAGGATTCTGCTTGTTCTTCAATATGCTGACCACACTCTGGACATTCTTTCTTAGGCAAATTACGGAAAAACTCAACTGGACTCATTAACATTTTGTATCCCCCTTTATTAATACAGAACTTAAATATTTACTCTTGTTATAGTACAGTATAAACAAAAAAATTAATTTTGTGTAGTCTTTTTTGTTAATTTTTTTAGAAATTTTCAAAAAATATTTCCGACTTAGTATCTTTTTGGAAATGATTATAAAAAAACCACTAGTGAATAATATATTTACCAAAATTACATTGAAAATAGAACTTGGTACTTCCATAACAAAATACTTTACATTACAATCGTAGTAGAAAAAATGTTAGGGGGGATGCTGATTAATGAATACATTATTTGAAACATTCCATTCGTTCTTCTTTATTATATCAATTGGATTAACAATAATGGCTTGTTATACAGCATTAGATATGTTTATGTTAATTAGATCATCAGAGCAAAATAAACGTCTGCTATTCTTGGGTGCGGCGTTGTCGATGGGAATCGGAATTTGGGTTACAAACTTTATGGGGCTAATTGCAACAGATGCGAGTCTTTTTGCTAACTATCATATCCCCCTAACAATTTTATCGATTTTAATTGGTGTAGCGTTTTCTAGTTTAGCATTTATACCGGTATCTGGAAAAATCGTCCGTTTCCATCATTTGTTAACAGGCAGTTTTTTTTTAACACTTGCGATTATTGCAATCCACGTAATTGGCATCTATGCGATGCATGTCATGATTGATTATCGTGTCACTTTATTTATTTTTTCGGTTGGACTAATTTTCGCCTCATTTCTTTTTGCTTTATGGATACTTTTTTCATCCAATATTGGGCGCCAAAACCAGGTATGGCTGAAACCAGTAAGCGCCGTGATTATGTCAGGTGCGATTGCGGAAGGACATATTTTATTAAAAAAATCAATGGTGATTGTTGCAACGAACGAGTTAACAGCCAGAACAGACAGTCCTTTTTTTATTTATTTAGTTTTATTTGTATCGGTCTTGATTATGGCCGGACTGCTAGTATCCAGCACATTAATTAGCAAACAATTAGCAGCTTCAGATACGAATTTAAAGGGTATTACAAAAGAAGTCCGAGATATTACCTTTGCTTTAAATCAAGCTTCAATTGTGGCGATAACTGATCAAACGGGCAGGATTACATCAGTGAACGATAAGTTCTGTGAAATATCCGGATATACACGTGAGGAATTAATTGGAGAAGATCATCGTATCTTAAACTCTGGGTACCATTCAAAACAGTTTTTTAAAGATCTTTGGAAAACGATTGGACAAGGTGATGTTTGGCACGGTGAAATCCGTAATCGAGCCAAAAATGGCACACTATATTGGGTGGACACGACTATTGTTCCATTTCTAAACGAGAATGGTAAGCCGTATCAATATCTTTCGATTCGTACAGATATTACAGAGAGAAAAAAACAGAGGAGGTTCTTCACCGTCAGGATAAACTTGCCGCAGTTGGTCAATTAGCAGCAGGCGTAGCCCACGAAATTCGCAACCCACTAACATCAATGAAGGGCTATGCAGAATTCTTGCAGTTAGATGAAAAGGATCCGGAACGGTTGGAATTCCTAAATATTATTCTTGATGAGATAGATCGTGTGAATACGATTGTTGAGGATTTTATGGTCTTAGCCAAGCCAAAGGTAATCCAATTGGAGGAAAGAAATCTCGTTCCAGTTCTAACAAATGTCCTCTCGTTATTAGAATTTGAAGCTAGAAAAAAGCATGTCCGTCTGCATTTTGAAAGAAACCATGAAATTATTCAAATTGAATGTGATGAAAACCGCTTAAAGCAAGTGTTTTTGAATTTTATAAAAAATGGTATTGAAGCAATGCCTAATGGGGGCGATCTCTATGTTAAAACAACAATTCACGAAAATAATGTGCAAATTACCATTCAAGATACGGGCGTAGGCATTTCAGAGGAAAAACTAAAAAAATTAGGAGAACCATTTTTTACTACAAAAAAACAAGGAAATGGTCTTGGGCTAATGGTTAGCTTCAAAATTATTGAAAGTCATCATGGCAAAGTATTTGTGGAAAGTGAACTGAACAAAGGTACAACGTTCAATATTTGGCTACCAGCTAAAACGGCATAAACAATTATAGAAGAAAAATAACAAGAAAGACACAACTCAGTGTCCTTCTTGTTTATTCTTTATTATGCGGATTTAATTCTTCTTTCGGTTTGTCCTCTTTAAAAATACCTACATAATGTTTGGTTTCTCCAGTATCATCTTTAATGGAAGTAATGGTTAGCCATTCTTTATATATATCATTATTTTTCCGCTTATTCCATATGTTCCCTTCCCAAAAGCCATCGGTTATTAGACTATCCCACATATTTTTATAAAATCGCTGATCGTGTTCACCGGATTGGAGCACACTAGGTGTTTTTCCAATCACCTCATCTTGAGCATAACCGGTTATTTTTGAGAAAGCAGGGTTGACTTTTTGAATAACGCCATTCGGGTCAGTTAAAACAATTCCTTCAGTTGAATGGTCAACTATTTTAGCAGAAACATCCAGCTTATCTTGGTAATAAAGCCAGACAACTAATACCAATGTTGCTAAAGAGAATTCGGATAAAGACATAAAGCCAATGGCGTAATGTCCCGTCCAATTAAAAAGAATTGTTAAGATAATCGGTGGGAAAAAGCCACCAAGTCCCCCCATTGCAGCAACAATCCCATTTACGATTCCGGCTTGTTTAGAAAAATATAAAGGAACGAGTTTAAACACAGCTCCATTACCAATTCCGGCAAAAAAGGCTACTAACAAACAGCCAAATGAGTAAATCGGTAATGAAGGTGTAAACGAAAGTAAAAATCCTGCAAAAGTTAAGCTAAAGAAGACAGCCATCAAGATGAGAAATGGGTTGATTTTATCACCGAGCCAACCGCCAATAGGACGAAAGATGGTTGCTAAGGCAATAAAACCAGCTGTTCGCAGTCCAGCATCTACCTTACTTAATTCAAAATGATTAACCAAAAAAGATGGTAAATATATCGTGAAAGCTACAAAAGAGCCGAAGGTAATAAAGTAACAAAGGCTAAGAAACCAAAGTTTTGGATTTCGATAAACTTGTGTATAACTTGACATAAAGGATTGATGAACTTTTTGTTCTTGCTTATCACCAAAAATAAAATTCATTACCGCAAATACGAGGACAATGGCTAAAAAAATTAAAACAGTAGTTCGCCAGCCATATATGTTTGCCAGAACAGGTGCTGAAAACGACGTGATAGCAGTACCGATGTTACCAGCACCATAAATTCCATTCACAAAACCATGTCTATCTTTAGGGTAATATTTTGGAAGTGATGTGACACCAATTGAAAAGACAGCTCCGCCAATACCCAGCAGAAAACCTCCGAGTATTAGCATGGTAAATGAATGCGCGTAACCGATAATGGCAATAGGAATCACTAAAATAATAAAGCTAATGGTGAACAATATTCTCGCCCCGTACCGATTAGCCCAAAAGCCTATCGGTACCCGCAGCAATGAACCGAGAATGACCGGGACAGCTGTGGCCCACGAGGTTTGAGTCGAACTAAGGTGAATATCGTCTTTAATATATGTCATCAGAGACGAAATGAGCACCCAAATCATAAACCCAACGATAAGACTGCTTGTTTGAATAACTAGTTGTTTTGTTCCCTGTTTCATACGAATCCCCCTTCAGCGCTATACCATTTAAACTGTGAATGATTTCTATCCAATCAAAATAAAAGTGGAAAATGTATCTGTGAATATTCTTGCTTTATTATATAATTAGCAATGAAATAGGTCAGATTGAGTCAACAATGATAATTTTAAATTGTTGTGAGTTAGTATTTACAATTTTAATTAAGAGTAGTATCGTTTTTTAAACCAAGTTGAACTATTATCCGCTTTAGGGAAAAGAGGGGAACAATTATTGTTAATCTCAAGTGTGAAATAGAGTTTTACTTGGAAATTATTTAGAAAGATAAGATGTAACTAAAATAAGAGGATAGGAAGACAACAAATGCGTAGAAAAAAATATTATCTTGATCCGCCAAAAATTCTTGTACTTGGTTTTGGATTAATTATTTTGGTCGGAACCTTACTGTTAACCCTTCCTGTTTCAACCACAGATGGTCAAGGATTATCATGGTTAAACGCTTTATTTACGGCAACCTCTGCCACATGTGTAACTGGTCTCGTTGTTGTCGATACAGGTACAACTTTTACGTTATTTGGTCAAATTGTGATTTTATCACTGATTCAAGTCGGTGGCCTTGGTTTTATGACAGTAGCAACTTTATTTGCCTTTCTTTTAGGAAAAAGAATATCACTTAAGGAAAGAATTTTACTTCAAGAGTCGTTGAACAATATTTCAATGGAAGGCGTGGTTCGGCTTGCAAAACGTATCCTGATATTTACAGCCGTGATTGAGGGAATGGGGGCCATCCTGCTGTCCATTCGTTTTTCTTTTGATATGCCAATTCAGAAGGCAATCTACTATGGTGTCTTTCATTCGATATCCAATTTTAATAATGCTGGGTTTGATTTAATGGGTGAGTTCCACAGTTTAACGGATTATGTGTCAGATCCGGTTATAACTTTAACGATTTGCTTATTAATTATTTTGGGTGGAATTGGGTTTATTGTAATGAACGAAATTTACGAATATCGCAGAGTAAAAAGACTTTCGTTACATACTAAAATAGTGCTAATCACTTCAGCCATCCTTATTATTTCGGGAACGGCAGGAATCCTTTTAATGGAATGGACTAACACTAAAACATTAAGGTCGTTAAGCTTTTCCGGAAAATTATTAGGTTCATTGTTTCAATCCGTAACTGCAAGAACGGCGGGGGCTAATACGTTAAATATTGGAGAGATGACTCAATCCTCTTTGTTTCTTATCATATTTCTCATGTTTATTGGTGCTTCACCTGGTTCAACTGGTGGCGGGATAAAGACAACCACCTTCTCAACATTAATCGGTGCCGTTTGGTCACAGATACGTGGGAAAGATGATGTAATATTCTTTCGCCAAAGAATTGAATATGAAACGATATATAAAGCTTTAACTGTAAGTTTTAGCGGTTTGGTTTTGGTAGCGATGGTTACACTATTCCTAACGATTACAGAGCATGGAAAGGATTTTCTAATGCTCTTGTTTGAAGCGACATCTGCTTTTGCAACGGTTGGACTTTCGATGGGGTTAACTCCTGAATTATCTCCTTTGGGGAAATGTGTCATTATCTTCACGATGTTTGCCGGCAGAGTCGGACCATTAACAATTGCCTTTGCAGTGACAATGCGCAGAAATCCTGACGCTTTCCGCTATCCAAAGGGAAAAATCATGATAGGGTAATTAAGCTAATACTAGTTGTTAGAGAATAAGGAAAACTAGAAAGGAAAGGTTATTGTGGAAAGGAGTGAACAATTTGCCAAGAGGAAAAGAATTGGAAGGGCTGCCTATGACGAACACTTTGCCAGGAGCAGGAAAAAATCCGGGGGACTATGAAAGAGAAGTACTCGGTACCATCACTCAAACAGATCAGCCACAGCCGAGCAGTATTAGGAATGCGAATAAAGAAAAAATGTAGGCAGGAACAATTCCTGCCTTTATCTATACCTATAACACTCAATATTGTAACCGTTTTCTTCTATTATATATTAGTCATATGGATAATTAATTTGGTTGCCGTTGATTGTCCCAGCTTCATCAATAATCTCAAGGTTTTTTAAATAATTCTCCAATTCATTTTTTAGTTTTTCTGGAGCGCCAGGTTTTAAATGCCAGTTTCCTGGTTCTGCAACGAAAAAAGGACTCTTTGTGAATTCGGGTCTAATTCTAGGCAAAATTTCACCACCTCATTTAAATATAACGGTTTGTGAATAGGGTTTACCTGTGAATAGGCTTTTATGCAGGATCATTAAAAGATAAGACTAATATCATATTGCCACGATTACGTTTATGCTATAAGATAATTAGAAATCTTTTCCGTCGCGAGATAATTTAAGTATAGACAGTAAAAAAAATGAAACTAAACAGCAATTATAACGTCATATATAATTGAACTAGAAATAATAGTCATGTCCAACATCGGACAATCATACAAATGAAATGGATATGAGTGAAACAGTGGGGGATATGTGTATCAAGGAAATGTGAAAGTAATTTCCGGGATATTACTGTAATTGGCAGGATTTATGTTTTTCATTTTAGAAAAAATATGGTATAGTAATTGAGGTTCGTTTACCGAAGGTTAATTTGGTAAGTGAGAGGAGAAATAACATGAATAAATTAAGACTATCAAAAAAATTAAACAATAGTCATATTACATTTTTTATAATTGCCGTTGTATTATTTTGGATTAAAACGTATACGGCTTATCAAATTGAATTTAATCTTGGAATTGATAATAATTTACAGAAGTTTTTGCTACTGATTAACCCGCTAAGTTCAGCACTGTTCTTTTTTGGGCTGGCTTTGCTTTTTAAAAAGCGAACAAAGCTGGTTATGATTATAACTAACTTTATATTATCGTTCTTATTATACGCAAATATTGCCTATTATCGCTTCTTCAATGACTTTATTACGGTTCCTGTCTTATTGCAGACCAAAACCAATGCTGGACAGTTGGGGGACAGTGCATTATCGTTAATGTCTCCTTTCGATATTTTTTATTTCGCTGATTTCTTTATTCTAATTGCTTTAGCCTTTACTGTATTTAAAAAGGTAACGGTAACGAATAGAAAGTCATTTAAAATTGTTCTGTTATTTGCAATAACAACATTTCTATTTAATTTAGGTCTGGCGGAAAAAGATCGACCACAGTTGTTGACTCGCTCATTTGACCGAAACTATCTAGTGAAATACCTTGGTGCCTATAACTTTACGATTTATGATGTAATTCAAAACATTAAATCATCTAGCCAGCGTGCATTGGCTGATTCAAGTGATATTACTGATGTGGAGAACTACCGGAAAGCAAATTATGCCGAACCAAATTCAACATATTTTGGCAAAGCTAAAGGCATGAATGTGATATATATTTCCCTAGAGTCATTTCAAACTTTCTTGATTGATTATAAAATGCCAGATGGACAAGAAGTAACTCCATTTTTAAATTCATTAACACGTAATAAAAATACATTTTATTTTAATAATTTTTACCATCAAACTGGTCAAGGGAAAACTTCTGATGCTGAATTTCTAATGGAAAATTCCCTGTATCCGATGGCTCAAGGGGCTGTCTTTGTCAACAAAGCGCAAAATACGTACCAAGCTATGCCTGCAATATTAAAAGGAAAAGGGTACAGTTCAGCTGTATTCCATGGGAACTATAAAACTTTCTGGAATCGTAACGTTATTTACAAGGCATTTGGTTACGATCAGTTCTTTGATGCTGAATTTTACAATATGACGGATGAAAATACTAAAAACTATGGCCTAAAGGATATACCGTTCTTTAAAGAATCCATACCAATGTTGACGGGCTTAAAGCAGCCATTCTATACGAAGTTTATAACATTATCTAACCATTTCCCATTCGCGATGGATCCAGGCGATACTGATTTCCCTGCAGGTGATTATGGAGATACGGTTGTGAATCAATATTTCCAATCAGCACACTATATGGACCAAGCGTTGGAGCAATTCTTTAAAGATTTAAAGGCATCAGGTTTATATGATCATACAATGGTTGTTATGTATGGTGACCACTATGGTATTTCTGAGAATCATAATGAAGCTATGGCTAAGGTACTGGGTGTAGATGAGATTACTCCAGCTATCAATGCGAAGTTACAACGTGTACCACTGTTTATTCATGTTCCTGGTGTAAAAGGTGGCATTCAAAATCAAGTAGGTGGGGAAGTTGACGTTCGGCCAACAGTTCTTCACTTATTAGGAATTGACACTAAAGACTATATGGAATTTGGCTCTGATCTTTTGTCAAAACAGCATCGTAACTGGGCCTTATTCCGTAACGGAGACTTCGTTTCAAAAGACGTACTACAAGTAAAAGATAAATGTTATTCAGCTAAAACAGATGAATTATTGGAAGACTCGAGCGCTTGTGCGGAAATTTCCGAAAATGTTAATACTGAATTACAAATGTCAGATGAAATAGTCTATAAGGATTTACTACGATTCTATAAGCCAGAAGGATTTACACCAATTAATCCTAATGATTATGATTACTTAGGACCTAATTCAAAAACGGAGACAAAATCTACAGAAAATGATAACTAATTAAGAGAGGGAAACCTCTCTTGTTTTCTCTAAATTTTGGGTAATCCGATGCGATGTATTGACATTTCAGAAACACATTATCCTTGTTTAGATGTTTAGCCATTCCGACCAGAGGCCTCAGCATATACACAAATAATAAATATGAAAAAAAGGCTGAGACTTGACTCAGCCTTTTTCTGTGAGGAAAGAACAGATTTTATCGCTTAGTAAAATCCGCCATAATAAGAACCGACAATGACTAATAGGATAAACAGAACCACAATCAGGACAAATCCTGAGTTTCCACCACCGTTACTCATTCATTCCACCTCCTTAACTTTCTACTCCAACTTATGTAAAGGCATGTCCTTATGTATAGACGAAATACTACTAATTGTAAAAAAGGCGGTATTTTAACAGCAAAAATTGTTTTTCAGTGATTTCAATGGTTAACTGTTTGAAGAAATTGTTGCATTACTATAAAGAGACCCCCAGATTTATAAAACACTCTGCGAATCTATTAGTAAGAATAGAATTTTTTCCCTCGGGAGGTTAGATAACATGGGAATGAAGCTGATTGATATTGATACATTGCTGGAATCAACGTTCGATCTAACATCTGAGAACCTGTACTATTTCGTGAAACAGGTGGAGATTGATATGTTGCTTGATAGGACAAAGGATTGGTAAAGTACAAATCTTATTCCGCTAATCTTGAAGAAGATATTAAAAATAAACTGGGCCTCTGTGTTTGCAGCAGGTCCTTTTATTTTTTATATACTGGATACTCCTGTTTGAGAACAACGCTTTAAAGCACAAAATTATTTTTCTGAATTCTATTGCTTTTATACTAGAAAAATACTAGAATAATTTTTAATATAAGAATTTTTTAAACTTTTAGCCAAATCAAGGGGAGGAAATAAAGAATGAAGAAAAAAGTAAAGGGTCTGTCGCTAGCCTTAGCGGGAATGCTGTTGCTAGCAGGGTGTGGCAGTAAAGAATCGTCATCTGGAGATGAAAAAAAGCAAGATACCAAAAAGGAATTTACAGTTGGTATTTCACAATTTGCTCCACATCCATCGTTAGATGCTGCAACTAAGGGGTTTAGGGAAGCTTTAGCTGATAAAGGAATAACCGTAAAATTTGATGAACAAAATGCCCAGGCAGATCAAAATAATACTCAAACGATTGCCAAGAACTTTGTCGGTGACAAAGTAGACTTAATTTTCGCTAATGCGACGCCTAGTGCAATTGCTGCATTAAACGCAACAAAAGATATCCCAATTATTTTTACTTCAGTAACAGATCCAGTTGGAGCAGGACTAGTAGAGGCCTTTGATAAACCAGGTAAGAACATTACAGGGACTACGGATAACCATCCCGATGCAACAAAGAAAACGATTGACTTTATTACTGATGAAGTTAAGGCAAAAAATGTTGGTGTCATTTATAACGCAGGTGAACAAAATTCAGTTGTTCAAGTTGATGAGGTAAAAAAATTAGTGGAACAAAAGGGTGCAAAGCTTGTTGAGGTATCTGTGGCTAATACTTCGGAGGTAAAACAGGCAAGTGAGTCTTTAGTTGGCCGTGTCGATGCAATCTATGTTCCAACCGACAATACTGTTGTAACGGCACTTGATGCTGTAATCGCGGTGGCAAACAATAAAAAAATTCCACTATTTGTTGGTGAACTTGACTCAATGAAAAAGGGCGCTGTTGCTGCAAGTGGATTTGATTATTACGATATTGGCTATCAATCTGGGGAAATGGCTGCTGAAATCTTAAACGGAAATAAAAAGGCATCCGATATTCCGGTAGAGCTGCCAAAAAGCTTAAAGCTAGTGATTAACAAAAAAGCTGCCGAGGCCCAAGGGTTAACAGTGAAAGAGGAATGGAGCAGTCTTGGGGAGTTTTATGAGGAAAAATAATCTCTGATAAGCTAAAAGATATTAATAAATAAAGGATGGCTTGGTAAGTGATAGCTAAAGACTTGGTGAATAATTTCAGAAATTGCACAGGCCAAAAGACGGAAAGAAGGGATGATCTTAATGTTTACTGCAATATTTGGATCATTTGAAGCTGGTATCATCTATGCAATAATGGCCCTAGGTGTTTATCTTTCCTTTCGAATTTTGGATTTTCCTGATTTAACCGTTGACGGCAGCTTTGTAACTGGTGGGGCGATTGCAGCCGTCATGATAATAGGGGGAGCTAATCCATATTGGGCAACACTTGTTGCCCTATTTGCTGGATTTCTTGCCGGCTGTATGACAGGTGTACTCCATACTTTCGGGAAAATTAATAATTTGTTAGCAGGAATCTTAATGATGATTGCTCTCTATTCAATAAACTTGCGAATTATGGGGCGTCCGAATATATCTATGTTAAATACTGAAACGGCTTTTTCTAAGATTAACGATTTGTTTGATCGTTTAGGTATTGATGCCTTTTTAAATAATATCTTATCAAAGGCTGGATTAGGCGATAATCTTCCCGAAACATGGGGGATTCTCCTGTTTATGATTCTCGTTACATTTAATATTAAACTAGTGACTGACTGGTTTTTACAGACGGAGATTGGTTTGGCTATTCGTGCGACAGGTGATAATAAACGGATGATTCGCAGTTTCTCCGCTAACACAAATTTATTAACGATATTAGGCCTTGGTCTTTCGAATGCATTAGTGGCTTTTTCTGGAGCATTAATTGCTCAGCAAGGTGGTTTTGCTGATGTTGGAATGGGTATAGGAATGATTATTATTGGTCTGGCATCTGTTATCATCGGGGAGGCTCTCTTTGGAACAAAAACAATCTTCAGAACGACACTTGCTGTGATTGGCGGTTCAATTATTTATCGAATTGTCGTATCGTTGGCATTACGGGTTGAGTTTTTTGACCCTGGTGATGTTAAACTGATTACCGCTATTATTGTCATTGTTGCCCTGACAGCGCCGAAATTAATTGAATATTCTAAGGAGAATAAACGAAAAGCTCGCAGGAAAGCAGAGAGGGTACGGCTGTTGCATTCGTCTGTAGAAGGGAGTGGGGAACACCATGCTGCAATTAAATCAGATTCATAAGATATTCAATGAAGGTACACCTGATGAGAAAGTCGCCATTGATCAGATAAATCTCACTCTCCAACCTGGTGATTTCGTTACTGTTATTGGTAGTAACGGTGCTGGAAAGTCAACCCTAATGAATATCATCTCAGGGGTATTATTTCCAGATATAGGAGAAGTAGTGTTAGATGGAAAAGATGTAACCAATCTGACGGAATACAGTCGTTCAAAGATGATCGGGCGTGTTTTTCAAGATCCGATGGCAGGGACGGCTCCTAATATGACGATTGAAGAAAATTTGGCAATGGCATACTCCCGCAATAAAACGAGGACACTGCGACGTGGAGTGACTCATAAACGACGTGACTATTTCCGCGGAGTACTTGAAACCTTACATCTCGGTTTAGAAAATAGACTTGGTGCAAAAGTTGGATTATTATCAGGGGGAGAGCGACAGGCACTTTCACTTCTCATGGCAACCTTTACTGAACCCGCCATCCTCCTTCTGGATGAACATACTGCGGCTCTTGATCCCTCAAGGGCAGAACTAATTACAAATATTACGAAGGAAATTGTCGAACGCTATCAATTGACCACATTAATGGTAACTCATAATATGCAACAGGCCATTGATCTTGGTAATCGGCTGATTATGATGGATAAGGGACAGATTATCCTTGAAGTGAATGAGGAAGATAAGCAGCAGTTAACGATTGAGGGTTTATTAAATGAGTTTAAACGAATTCGTGGGTCACAAATGGCTAGCGACAGGGCTGTTCTTTCATAGGAGGAATCGAGAGGCAGCTGAATTGCTAGTTTTAAGATCATCGGAGTAACATAATATTGTATTGAGTTTGTTTGAAACATCCTTTTATCGGGATGTTTCTTTCATTTACGCAAGAATTATTTGCTAAAATATCTGTAAGAGAATGGGATAGATGAACAATAAAGGAGTGTCAACATGGAACTGGAAGATATTTTTGCAAAATTAAAGCAGCATCAGCCTGCTATCTTAGGAATAAGTGAGTTTTCGAAATATGCCGTGATGATTCCGTTAGTGCAAAAGAGTGATGGAATTCATGTTTTATTTGAGGTTCGTTCGCTCCAGTTAAGGCGGCAGCCAGGGGAAATATGTTTTCCTGGGGGGAGAATTGACCCGCAGGATCGCGATGCAAAGGATGCTGCCATCCGTGAGACTAGTGAGGAATTAGGGTTAGAGGCAAATGACATAACAGAGGTGTATCCGCTTGATTTCATGGTTTCGCCTTTTGGAATGATGATTTATCCGTATGTTGGTCTCCTTACAAGACCAGAGAAAATTCAATCAAATCCTGAAGAGGTTGGCGAACTCTTCACTGTCCCTCTGAGTTTTTTTAAGAATCATGAGCCTGACATCCATTTTGTTGAGTTTAAAGTGGTCCCGAAGCTTGATTTTCCGTTTGCTTTAATACCAGGTGGAAAAAATTACTACTGGCGAACGAGAGGCATGGAAGAGTATTTTTACGTCTATCGAGACAAAGCAATCTGGGGCTTAACCGCTAGAATACTTGCTCATTTTATTGAACTCATACAAAAAAGGAAGGATCAATAAAAAACCGCTGTCCACTGTAAAAAGACAAATGTCCATATACAGTGGAAAAAACTCTTGATTATTTTCTAAATTGTAATAAAATTAAAACTATATTTTTATTTTAGGAGATGTAATCATGAAGGTAGTTAAATTTGGCGGTTCATCTTTAGCATCAGGGGAACAATTAGAGAAGGTGTATGAAATTATTGTTTCCGATCCAGAGCGGAAGGTTGTGGTCGTTTCTGCACCTGGTAAACGTTTTTCAAAGGATAGTAAGGTTACAGATTTATTAATAGATTGTGCCCAAAGGTGTTTGAAACAGATGGACCCTGGGGAGCAGTTTGCCACTGTAGTGGACCGGTATGCCGAAATAGCTGCTGAACTGATGCTTCCTGAGGAAATTATCAGTGAAATTAAAGCGGATATCGCTGCCAGGCTTGAAGCAGATAAGAGTAACCCTGACAGGTTCATGGATTTTGTTAAAGCAAGCGGGGAGGATAATAATGCCAAATTAGTGGCTGCTTTTTTTCGAAGCCGGGGCATTGAAGCCTATTATGTAGATCCAAAAGAAGCCGGGTTGTATGTGACGAATGATCCTGGAAATGCTCAGGCACTACCGGAGGCTTATGAACAACTACATAAGTTGCGGGACCGTTCAGGGATTCTCATTTTTCCTGGTTTCTTTGGCTATAGTAAGGAAGGTGAGGTTTTTACATTCTCACGAAGCGGTTCAGACATTACTGGTTCCATCCTTGCAAATGCATTAAAAGCTGATTTATATGAAAATTTTACTGATGTTGATGCTGTGTATGCAGTCAATCCGTTCATTATCAACCGACCAAAGGAAATTAAAGAGCTAACATATCGGGAAATGAGAGAATTGTCTTATGCCGGTTTTTCCGTCTTACATGATGAAGCACTTGTTCCTGCTTATCGAGCAGGAATACCAGTCCAAATTAAAAATACCAATAACCCTCAAGCACAAGGAACGAGAATTGTCTCTGAACGTGATAATACCAATGGCCCAGTGATTGGGATTGCCAGCGATGAAGGATTTTGCAGTATCTATGTGAGTAAATACTTAATGAATCGCGAAATCGGCTTTGGTCGGAAATTACTTAGTATTTTAGAGGATTTTGGTTTGTCGTATGAACATACACCCTCGGGCATTGATGATCTATCAGTTATATTACGCGAAAATCAACTAACAGCTGGAAAGGAAGCAGCGATTCATCATCGGATTAAAACAGAACTTCATGCAGATGAGGTTAAATTTGAACATAGTCTTGCGCTTATAATGGTAGTAGGAGAAGGGATGCGTCATAATATCGGTACAATGGCCAGAGCATCCAAGGCATTAGCCAAAGTCAATGTGAATATTGAAATGATTAACCAGGGCTCATCTGAAGTCAGCATGATGTTCGGTGTAAAAGAAGTTGATGAGAAAAGAGCCGTCCAAGCGTTATATGATGAATTTTTTGCGGCTGTCCCTGTATAGGTAAATGAATGAGCTAGAGAGCAGTGCTAATGATTTTTAGCCTGCTTTTTTAATTTGTACATTGTTCTTATTCCACTTGTGCAAGCAATAATAAGGCCGCCTGACAGTCCGGCTATCATATCAATCATTGTATCTTTATTTCCGCCGCCTTGAAGTGTCATTCCAAATAACTGGTCACTGCTGAATTCATAAATCTCCCAAAGTACTGCACCAAGAGCAGAAAACGAAAAGGTAAACCAAAAAACAAACCAAGGTGAAATCTTGTCTCCGGCATTCCGTTTGATTAAACGTTCATATAAAGCAACCCCAGTAAAAGCAATGATTCCGCCGCTGATAAAATGGATAAATGTATCCCACCAACCTAGACCGTACCAGCTCCGGATAGAGCCTAAGTATTGTGAGCCAAATAAAAAAATTATATAGGAGATGACAATCGGCAGATTAAAGGTTAATCTGGTAAACAGTGCGAGAAACAGGGGGATAGCACCACAGGCTATTCCACCAACGGCAACAGTTGCTTTAAATGTTTCACCGTTCATAAAGAAGTAAACAGCTAAAATGCTCATAAAAAGGACATATAACCCGCTCAATAAGATAACTATTTTCCTGCTCATAAAAATCAACCCCCTTAGACACTTCTCTTTTTAAACAAGATATATATACTAACAAGAAGTCCTCCACTAAAACCTACTAACAAATCAATCATTGTATCCGTATTTCCCCCTCGCTGCATCGTATGGGTTAATGTTAAGTCGCCGACAAATTCATAAATCTCCCATAGTAGACTCGCTAAGACTGCAAGGGAGATACTAAAAAGGGAAAGAACCCATTTCGAAACTTGGCTCCGAACGGCTTCAGGAATCAGTCGTTTAAACAGAGCGATAGCCGCAAACCCGATAAAGATTCCCTTAAAAAAATGCAGGGTGGAGTCCCACCAGTGAAAATGTAAATAGAAGCTTGAAATCGACCCTAGAAATAATGTACAAAACAAAAAAAGATAATAGCAAATAATTAGTGGTATGTTAAACGGATTTTGTTTTAACTTTAATAAAAGAAGTGGTAAGGCACTAGTCAAAACCCCGCCAAGTGCAACTTGCCATCGAGAAGAATCATCTTTACTGAAAAAAAAGATAAATAATCCGACCATAAATATGATAAACAGTCCGCTCAAAGTTATGATAAGTTTCTGTTTCATGGTACGCCTCCGTCTAAATGACTTCTTTTCCATTATGTCCAAATTACCCCCATTCTAAAGGTTTTACAAGTAGGCAACGAAAAGAGTATAGTGAAAATGAATTGTTAAAGTTTTTGATCTCGTGGAGGAAATCATGAATAGAGCACAGATACCAACATATGAACGAATTGCGATAGATTTAGCGAATCGGATTTACAATGGAGAGCTAAGGGTAGGGGAAAAAATTCATGGACGTTCGACCTTAGCCAGTGAATATAAGGTTTCGCCGGAAACGATTCGAAGGGCTATAAAGATATTAGAAGATGTAGAAATAGTTCAATCAACCAAAGGAAGCGGAATTATGATTGCTTCCAGGGAAAAGGCCTTTAAATATATTTCTCGTTTTTCTAATTTGGCGAGTATTAAAGAATTAGAAAAACAAATGAATAAGTTGATTGCGGAAAGAGACCAGCTAGATGACCAATTATATGAAACACTAAGGAAAATAATGGATTATTCAGGAAAGCTTCGTCATACCAATCCGTTGACACCAATTGAAGTAGAGGTATTTCCTAGCAGCCGTCATATTGGGAAAACAATATCAGAAGTAAAGTTTTGGCAGAATACAGGTGGGACCGTAATTGGCATTAAGCGTAAAGGAGAGTTAATTATTTCACCTGGGCCATATGCCTCAATATTGGAAGGTGATGTCCTGCTAGTAATCGGCGATGAAAAAACGTATGATCGCGTTTTGCATTTTTTAGAAGAGATATAAGTGAAAGCCTGCTATCGTTCAAAGCAGGCTTTCCAACTTAGATATTAATCAATTAGACCTTCTTTTTTCAGAAACTCCTTTGATACTTTTGCAGGTGACTGTTTCAAACTGTCCACTTTATAATTTAGTTCCCGCATTTTTTCTTCGGTGAGTTTTCCAGCAAGAGAATTGATTACTTTCTCTAATTCTGGATGTTCTTTAAGCGTTTCTTCATTAATAATGGGAACGGCATAATACGGTGGAAAGAAGTTGCGATCATCCTCTAAAAGGGTGAGGTTAAATGTTTTGATTAGTCCATCTGTAGAAAAGGCATCAATGACATCACTTTTTTTATTATTTAAGGCAGTATAACGTAA
The DNA here is from genome assembly GCA_000752035.1 of Bacillus rubiinfantis. GTDB lineage: Bacteria > Bacillota > Bacilli > Bacillales > Cytobacillaceae > Neobacillus > Neobacillus rubiinfantis. The sequence continues at coordinate 265,634 of CCFE01000021.1, forward strand.
ACCGCCGTCGACCGCTTTAACGTCCTTGAAATTCATTTGATATGCTTTTGAAAGACCAACTAATCCATCATTGCGTGTAGAAAATTCAATGGTAGGACCCATCGTTAATTGCTGGCTGACTTTTCTTAAATCAGAAATCGTTTTTAAACCATATTTCTTAGCTGTATCAGGCCGAACTGCCAGTGCATACGTGTTGTTGAAACCAAGTGGCTTCATCCACTTTATCGCATACTTTTGCTGGAATTGTTTCTGAACATATTTATAGACTTGTTCAGGGTTATTGGCTGTCTTTTGCTTTAAGATACTGACGTAGGCGGTTCCGGTATATTCCACATACATATCAATATCTCCTTGCTTGATAGCGCTAAAGGTTACTTGAGATCCACCAAGATTTAGTTTCCTCTCTACCTGTAAATTCGTTTTATCCTCAATCAAATCAGCCAAGATATGACCTAATATCAACTGTTCATTATAATTTTTAGAACCGATAACAATTTTATCCTCTGCTCTAACCTTCGAATAAATTGATAGACTTCCGGCAGCTATTAAAAGGATTGCTGTTGATGAAATAATCCACTTCTTTATAGTTTTCCTTTTACCAGCAGTTTTGTGCTTCCTCCGTTCGTGAGAGAGTGATCGTTCAAGTTTTCCGACAAAAAAGTCGATTACCAAAGCAAGAACACAAGCCGGAATAGCGCCAGCTAAAATCATCGCATTATCAACTGTCTGTACACCGGAAAAGACTAAATAACCAAGGCCGCCTGCACCGACAAATGCTGCAATCGTCATCAAACCTACGGCAGTAACGGCTGAAATTCTAATTCCGGCCATAATTATTGGCAATGCTAATGGAAGTTGGACCTTTCGCATAATTTGACTTTTGGTCAAGCCAATTCCTCGGGCGGCCTCCAAGATGTTCCGGTCAATATTTGTCAGGCCGGTGAAAGTATTCTTCACTATGGGTAAAAGCGAATATAAAACAACCATGATAATCGCAGGTGTACTGCCAATCCCAATGAATGGAATAAGAAATCCGAGCAATGCCAAACTAGGTATCGCCTGGATGACATTTGTTGCTCCAATAATTGGTTTTGATAATTTCGGCTCCCTGGAAATGAGAATGCCAAGTGGAATTCCTACTATTGTTGCAATTACGACTGAAATAACACTTAAATAGAGATGCTGACCTAATAATGAAAGGATTTGTTCAATGTTAGTCGTAAAATAATTCCATATATTAGCCATTAAAATGCCACCTCCATATCAATTAACTGGCTGCTTAAAGCAGATAAAATACTGCTTCTGGTAATTAAGCCAATCAATTGGTTTTCAAAATTCACTACTGGAAGGTAACCAATTCGATGCTCGTTCATTGTCGCTAAGACAGAAATTAAATTGGCATCCTCGGTAACCGAAAGTATGTTCTTTTCCATCACATCCGCAACAATGGAATTGCGATTTAAGAGTTGAATACCTTTTAAAGTAATGAGCCCAATTAATTTATTTTGTTTATTTGTTACCATTAGGCTATCAACCTTGTATTCTTTCATAATTTCTATGGCCTGAAGGACATTTCGTCGCGCGGTAATTTTGATTGGATTTGTAATCATGAAATCTTCAACAGTCATTAGTTCTGGGTTATTCCAGATTCTGCGTTTTCCAATAAAGTCGGCTACAAAATCATCGGCCGGATTTTTGAGGATGTTTTCAGGTGTATCGTATTGGAGGATATTCCCATCTTTTAAAATACAAATCTTATCTGCTATTTTAATCGCCTCATCCATATCATGAGTTACAAAAATAATCGTTTTATTTAATTCCTTCTGCATTAGGTATAGTTCATCCTGCAGCGAGGTTCTCGTGACCGGATCTAAGGCGCTAAAAGGTTCATCCATTAAGATAATGTCCGAATCAGTAGAAAAGGCTCTAGCAACACCAACACGCTGTTGTTGACCGCCACTTAATTCCTTTGGGTATCTGTCTAAATATTCCTGTGGATCAAGCCCCACTATTTGTAGCAATTCCTTTGTCTTGCTTTCAATCACCTGTGAATCTTCACCTTTAAGTTTAGGAATCAGTTCAACATTTTCTTGAATCGTCATGTGCGGGAAAAGTCCGGTATTTTGAATAACATAACCAATGTTTCTCCGCAGTTCAATCGGATTCACTTTCGAAATATCGGAACCATTTACAAAAATTTGACCTGATGAAGGTTGAACTAATTTATTAATCATTTTTAACAAGGTAGTTTTCCCGCAGCCGCTCGGTCCGATAAAGACAACAAGTTCACCAGCTTCTATATTTAAGGAGAATTGATTAATAATCGTTTTCCCCCCAAATCTCTTTGAGATATTTTTAAATTGAATCATTATAAGCTCCCTCCCTTTGAAAAAAGAAACAACTCAATGTTAACATAAAAGTTGTTTGTTTGTCGAATATCTAAGAGAAAAATAATGAGATAGCCTTATTATTTATTGATTATTATTTGATAGATGTGGTTGCTTATCTTCCTTTATTTACAAGGGATAGATATGATAGATGTATAACTAAGACTATCAAGACGAAAAATATATTTTATGAAAATAATGATGAAATGGTGATGAGCATTGGTGAAGATTTTTACAGATATTGATTTGGACGGATTTGGCTGTGGAATTGTGGCCAAGTTGGCATTTGGAGAGCAAGCAAGTATTGCCTATTGTTCCTATCGTAATCTTAATCAACGAGTTGAGGCTTTTGTTAACAATCCAGAGAATGATCGTGAAGAACTATACATAACGGACCTGGCTGTGAATTCAGATATTGAGAAAAAGCTTGTAGAAAGGAATAAATCTGGTAAACATATTCGTGTGATCGACCATCATGTTACCGCTAAGCACTTTCAGCAGTATGAATGGGGACTTGTGAGACCGGAATATGAAGATGGCAGGATGACATGTGCTACCTCGCTATTCTTTGATTATCTATTTGAGCAGAAACTGATTGAGGAGAATCAGGCAGCGATGGAATTTATCGAATTAGTCCGGCAATACGATACATGGGAATGGGATGCTAATGATAACAAAGCTGCCAAACGGTTAAATGATTTGTTCTATATTTTGAATAGAGAGCAACTTGAAGCGGAAATCCTAGAAAGAATACAAGAACATCCAGAAGGTTTTTTCTTTACGGAAACGGAAGACATGATTCTAAATCTTGAAGAACAAAAAATTAATCGCTACATCCTATCTAAAAGTAAGCAGTTAGTTCAAACCTCAGTTGATGAATTCAATATCGGTATCGTCCACGCTGAGCAGCACGTATCGGAACTAGGGAACGCTCTCCACCTACAATATCCGCATCTTGATATGGTAGCACTAGTAAATGTTGGCAGTAAAAAAATTGGTTTTCGAACCATCCACGAACATGTGAATGTTGCAGAGTTTGCTTTAAGATTTGGTGGCGGCGGACATCCTAAAGCATCGGGAGCTGATTTAACAGAAATGGCTTTTGAAAAGTTTGTTATTAACGTATTTGACACACCGCCGTTAAGGAATGAAACAGGACGATAGAATGTAAATGTAACTGGGAATTCAATTGGGGAATCTGCTCTTTTGTCCCTGAGTAATGATAAAATGATAGCAAAAGCTTTTATATTTGTTATATTATATTACAACCTAATTCAGTACTATTTTAAAAATGTAATTATGTTGCAAATAAATGTTACGATGCTAACATCTGTTTGTAAACTATTTATTGTATAATGATAAAAAGGGTGATTCTACTTATATTTTCAGCAAGAGGTACACAAATTGTATTGCAGCAATAAAAATAAAAATACAATATTCCTATACCTTTTGATCCGAATCCATTTCATGAGGTGATAAAATGGCTTCTACATCAAAAAGGAACAAGTATTTTGATAATGCCAAATTTATTTTAATTTTTCTCGTCGTCTTTGGCCATATGATTAGTCCGTTGAAGAATAGTGATGGAATCCTATTCACTCTATATACATTTATCTATTTGTTTCATATGCCTGCGTTTATCTTAATTTCGGGCTATTTTGCAAAAGGGTATCGAAAAAAAGGAAACTTCCTAAAATCCATAAAAAAGATATTAGTTCCGTATATCTTGTTTCAAGTTCTTTATTCTGTCTATTACTACTTAAGCGGTCAGGAGAGCAGTTTTCACGCAAATGTTCTTGAACCTCATTGGTCCTTGTGGTTTTTATTAAGCTTGTTTTTCTGGAACAGCCTGCTTTATTTGTTTGCCCGCCTAAAGTGGTTCGGTGTTATCTTGGCCGTAGCAGTAGGGATTGCCGTCGGATATATAGACTCGATAGGTAGCTTTTTAAGTTTATCTAGGACTTTTGTATTCTTCCCTTACTTTCTCATTGGCTTTATGATAAATAGTCATCAGTTAAAGCGGATGATACAGAATAAATTTTCATTTTCTTTTGGTTTGATAGTCATGGTTGCTACCATCACCTTTTTTCGACTCGGATTTCCAAATGATGCTATTCACTGGCTTTTAGGTGATCGTTCATATGCTGCAATGGGAGCAGAGCAGATCATTGGTGGCTGGTATCGTTGTTTACAATATATAGGAACGTTGTTGGTGATTTTTGGATTTTTAACGTGTATTCCTACTATCCATTTTAAACTGACAAAGATTGGGGAAAGGACACTATATATTTATTTATTTCATGGTTTCATAATTATATCCCTACACAATCTTCTTCCTTCAAAAAGTTTACTAACAATTTCCGACAATTATTTCCTGCTAATAGGTATTTCGTTTGTTATAACGGTGTTTTTAGGTAGTTATCTCGTAAAGAGATTTACTAAGCCAATAGTTGAGCCTAGGATAACAGTTAGCCATCGAGAGGGCTGATGTAAAAAAGCAATTCCTTCTTAAGTGGAATTGCTTTTTTCCTTATGTCCTCATTGAAATATATAGGATTTTATAGTCGTAATATGGTAATATTATCATAAGCACTTCCAATATTTTGCCGATTAGGCATTTTATTTCCTTTCAAGTATATAAATACATGCGCTGTTTGGAGATGTTACATCGTATTGTATCTATATGTACTTGGAAGGTTCATTTTTTTATTAGGAGGAAATAAGAATGAAAAATTACATGAAGTTCTGCAGAAGGTTTAATCCGAGCAAGGAGGCTATCTACTATGAACCATAGTCAAAACAACGAGAAAAAAGATTATTTCGTACAACAGATAGCTTATATTGAAGAAAATATGAAGGATTTAACAGCTTTATATATATCTTCGACGCCAGTTCAGGAGCAGTTCAAACATTTTTTTAATGTCTACATTTTAGAGCTCGAGGAATTAATAAGCCAGAATGAAGTAATTCCCACTATATCAAAAGTTTTTATCGGGACGAAGGTAACTGTAAGTTATGATGATGAAGACGATACGGAGGAATATGTCATTTGTTTTCCTGAACATTCAGACCCTGACCATGGCTATATATCGTTTTTATCACCAGTAGGGAGACAGCTGTTATTAAAAAAAATCGGAGAGAGTATTTCATTGAAAATTCCAACTGGGCAACTCCAGGTTAATATCCAGAAGATTGACTTTGTCAGTACTAGCTTCGATATAGAAAGGCAGACAAAAGAGGCGTAATCGTAACAAAATGACCGAACGGTAAAATTTCGTTCGGTCATTGATTGTTATAAGAAACTAAATAATGAGCTGACAAATTTTTTCTTTTTTCTTTTTATTTTCCCGTCTTGTAATACAAGCGGTTTGTCAGTATGTGGAGTAAGCAGCTTGTTTATGTCCTGTTGTAGAGAGTTGATTTGGCTTGTAAGATTGTCTATTTGAGTTTGTAAATCCTCTATCTCTCTACGGTGCTGCAGAAGCTGGTAGGAGGTAACGCCATCGGCTTTGGCCTGAAGATTCACCTCTAAATTCTGTATCTTTGTCAGAAGAAATTCTATTGCTTCATCCTGTAAATCTATCTTTTTGGTTCCTTTTCGCGGCTTTTTCTCCAGCTTCACAGGGGCAATATCCTGAAGTAGTACTCCCTGTTTTAATTGCTCCTGGATATCCTTTAATAGTTGAATGTCTTCGTCATTGAAATAGTAATGCCCTCGTTCGTTTCGCTCCATTGGTAATGCCAACTGTTTAACCCATCGCTGTACAGTACTGACTGATACACCTAATAGCTTTGCAACTTCTGCTGTATTCATTAGACATCCCTCCGATATTAAATTTTACTTCTTAACAGGTGCTCTATCTTTGTTCCTACAGATTCACATATGGCATATGGCAAATAATTAACTAATCCAAAATTTCCACCATTTTTTTTCTTTTGTTGCTGCTACCTCACGAAAATTGGTCAACATCTGCTGAAAAGCTACTTCTCGTTGTCTAATTTCATGTAGATATTGTTGACGTTCTTCTACGAAGAACTCCCGGTCTAATGAAATCGTTTCTGTAAGACTGGATAATTCGTTATTCGTGTGGTCAATTGTATCCGCAAGTTCTTTCGAAGTAGCTTCAAACTGCTTCGATAAAGTAGAGATTTTATTGTCGGTTCCGACTGAAATGGTTCTCACATTATCCTCAAGTTTACGAATTTTATCGGTTGCTTTTTCTGAGACTTTTTCAACAGTTTCTGATAATTCTTGAATTTCAGCTTTCGTTTTCTCTGTTGATTTATAAATTGAATCTGAAATGGATTTTACGGTTGTAAGAGCTCCCTTTGATATTTCTTTTTTTACTTCTTCTATGAATTCCTTACGAACTACCTGACAGATTTCTTCCTTTACTTCATTTATTAAATGTTGTTTAAACGTATCGACAGCTTCAATTATCGGATCGATTACTTGTGTATCAGTATTTTTCTGATGGGTAACAACTTGATCCACATCAACAACTTCATACTTCACCTGTTCAACTTCCGATATTCCGGCTGATATCATTTCTTGTTCAGACGAGGTGTTTGAAACAACTTCGGAAGTAAGCCTATTTCGTAAATGATTCCGTATCATCTCTTTGCTTAATTTTTGTAGATGCATCTCTTTTATAAAAAGCAAATCTTCAACTTCTTTATTAGTAAAAATACGTGCACCCTGCTTTAAACGAGGTATGTGTAGTAAGTCTGATAACTCCTTCTCCCATTGACGGATAATTCCAGGTGCAACATTTATTTTTTTTGCGACCTCTTTTAATGTATAAGTTCTCATCAAATTCCATCCCTTTCTTTATCTACTAGGAATTAATTTTTTGTCCTATAAAGTATTCACCATCCGGTATATGGTTTTCCTGCTGCTTGACAAAAGCTATCAAAACAAGACTTTATCTAAGAAATCCCAACATTTTATGTCAAATCATATGTCTAAATAACGATATGATATGAGAAAAAGTAATCTATATCATTTCTTTTTTAGCGCAAATACCTGTTTTGCATATAGTGAAGATAGCAGGTATATGAAAGTGGAGGTGGTAAATGAATGATTACCGCGAATATTGGGAGTAAAACGTATCGGATTCCTGATAATCTTGAACATTATTTTGAAATCTTTCGCAGGCAGGTTATCGGTATAAATCAAGAGTTCGAATCCCCTTATGGAAAAAAGAAAATCATCTATGCTGATTGGACTGCCAGCGGGAGATTATATCGGCCAGTAGAGCAGCGTATTTCAGAGGTAATTGCCCCTTTTATGGCTAATACACATACGGAATCAAATATGACAAGTCTCATGATGACGAGTATGTATAAGGAAGCAAAGAAAATTATTAAAGAACATGTAAATGCTGATGCTAATGATGTCGTAATCCTCGATGGCTTTGGAATGACATCTGTTATGAATAAGTTTCAGCGGCTGTTAGGATTAAGAGTACATGAGCGCTGGATACATCAATTGTCGTTATCCGAATACGAAAAACCAGTTGTTTTCATTACCCAAATGGAGCATCATTCAAATCAAACATCTTGGCTTGAGACGATTGCAGATGTTGAAATCATTAAACCCGATGAAAAGGGGTTTGTGAATCTTTCCCATTTAAAGCAGCTATTACAAAAATATAAAAATAGAAAAACAAAAATCGGCTCTTTTACTGCTTGTTCAAATGTTACCGGGATTGAAACTCCTTATCATCAATTGGCTAAAGTCATGCATCAGCATCAAGGATTTTGTATTGTCGATTTTGCCGCATCAGCACCATATGTCCAGATTAATATGCATCCGCCAGATCCGCTAGAAAAGTTGGATGCAGTCTTTTTTTCACCGCATAAATTTTTGGGAGGGCCAGGAACAAGCGGTGTATTAGTATTCGACGCAAAGATGTACGCTAATAAAGTTCCTGATCATCCAGGGGGTGGAACGGTAACTTGGACAAATCCATGGGGAGAGCATCAGTATGTTCATGAAATTGAATCTCGGGAAGACGGAGGTACTCCAGGGATTCTTCAAGCGATTCGGACGGCGCTTTCGATAAAATTAAAGGAGCAGATGGGTATTGAAAATATTCAAAAAAGAGAGCAAGAGCTATTGACATTATTGTTCCCGCAGCTTGAAGAAATTCCTCGGCTGCATATTTTGGAAGGACATATAAAGAAGAGGCAGGGGATCATCTCTTTTTATATAGAGGATATTCATTATAATTTAGTCGTACGTTTATTAAATGATCGCTACGGGATACAAGTAAGAGGGGGATGTTCATGTGCTGGGACTTATGGCCACTACTTGTTTCAGATAGACAAAACTTCATCTAAATTAATTACAGCGAAAATAGACAAGGGTGATTTATCGAGTAAGCCGGGATGGGTTCGTTTTTCAATTCATCCCATTATGACAAATGAGGAAGTTATATTTTTTGTCAAGGCATTGCGAGAAATTGTCGCCAATATAAAAAAATGGGAGAAAGAATATGTTTATGACGTAAAGACTAATGATTATTTCCCGCTAAAATTTATCCGTGATGATGTATCACCGTTATTCCGGCTGGAAAGTTAGCAAACAGCACTAAACAGAAACGGTACCGTTTACAGCTACTGGGAATATGCTAGTGAAAAAGGTGTGAACCTTATGATTCATCTCGTTAGGCCTGGTGAAACACTTGCCATCATTTCCGCAGATTATCGTGTGAGTTTACAACGGCTTTATGCTGCAAATCCCGGTATAGGCCAGCTGCACGCTGGGCAGAGAATTGTGATACCGGGGCTTCCGGAGCCAAACACCATCCCGTATAGCATCCAAGTTTCGGTTAACAAAAGAATGCTGTCTCTTTACCATAATGGAAAATTACAGAGGATTTTCCCAATTGCTGTTGGCAGCATGCTGACAAGGACACCAATCGGCGAATTTGTTGTTGTTAATAGGCAAATAAACCCTGGGGGGCCATTTGGTGTAATGTGGCTTTCCCTGTCGAAACAAGGATACGGCATCCACGGAACAAATAACCCAAGTTCAATTGGTAAAGCAGTTTCCCATGGGTGTATTAGAATGAATAATCGTGATGTGTTGCAGCTATCCAGTATTATACCAAATGGTACTAGAGTAATTATTCAGCCATAAGAGCGAGAAGGCGGAATAATTACATCAGTCTTCTGAAAATCAATATTTTTTTCTTATACTTCCATTAATTTTTAGCTAAATGGTATATATTTAATAATGACTTAAATGGGATGCAAGAAAATTTTTAAGATGGGAGTAGGGAAATGGCTGATATTCAAACTAATGACTGGAAAGCGGAGCAGGAAAGAGTTGATGCAGTTGTTAATGAAATTGAAACGAAAATGGAACTGCTTCATTCAAATAGCGGGAAAGTGAGTGGAGATGTTCTCGAATTACGGAAAACTTTCTGGGAAAATGTGACCGTCAATTTGGATGAGCCAGATGATATTACAGAAACAGCAGCAAGTATCAAACAGCAGGCTGAATTACTTTCGGAACGAGAACGGACGCAAAGACAAGTCCATCAGCAGCTACAGATTTTATCGAGATTAAAATACTCACCCTACTTTGGCAGAATTGACTTTATGGAAGCAGGAGAGGAGGTGGGGGAATCTGTTTATATCGGAATTGCTTCCTTTATGGACCAATACGATGAGAACTTCTTAATATATGATTGGCGGGCACCAATCTCCAGTCTTTATTATGATTATTCACCAGGACCAGCACAATACCCAACTCCTGAGGGATTGATTCAAGGGGAAATGCAATTAAAACGCCAATTTATAATCCGCAATGCAAACATACAAGGAATGTTTGATACAGGTATTACCATTGGCGATGAGATGCTTCAGGAGGTCCTTGGTAATAATGCAAATACACAAATGAAAAGTATTGTGGCAACGATTCAACAGGAGCAAAATGCGATTATTCGTAATGAAAAGAGCGGAATAATCATTGTCCAAGGAGTAGCAGGAAGCGGTAAGACCTCAGCCGCACTGCAACGGGTGGCTTACTTATTATACCGCTATCGCGGAACAATAAATTCAGAAAATATTTTACTGTTTTCCCCCAATTCATTATTTAACAGCTATGTAGCAACGGTGTTACCAGAACTTGGGGAAGAAAATATGAAGCAGTCTACTTTTCAAGAATACCTTCAGCAGCGTATAGGAAAAAAAATAGATGTTGAAGATCCTTTTTTGCAAATGGAATATCTATTAAATGGCACAGACGAATCCCAATATGTTAGCAGACTTAGGGCAATTCGATTTAAAGCGAGCTTGGAATTTAAAGCTATTATTGATCACTATGGGGAAGTATTGGGAAAAAAAGGTCTTCTTTTTGCTGATTTTCTGTTTCGGCGAGATGTACTAATTTCCAAAAAGGAAATACATGATTATTTTTATTCTTTAGATCAGAGTCTTTCCATTCCAAATCGTATCCAGCAGGTTAAAGAGTGGCTTTTACGGGAGTTAAAGCGCATGATGAAACGAGAACGTACGCGAAGCTGGGTTGAGGAAGAAATGCAATATTTGGAGAAAGAGGATTTTGTTAAGGCCTACGCAGAGTTGCAAAAACAGCAAACAGGGTCGACAGATACCTTTGATGACTTTGATCGTGAGCAAAAAATCTTGGCTGAAATGGTAGTCAAGGAAAAATTCAAACCATTGTTTAAAAAGGTAAAAACGTTTAACTTTATCGACTTGCCGCAGATTTATCTGCAGCTATTTTCCGAACCTATAATTTCTCAAGAATATTTACCAGATGATTGGCAGGAAATATGCAGCATAACAAGAGAAAAATTAAATAAAACATTTATTCCTTATGAGGATGCAACCCCATATGTTTATTTACGAGACTTGCTAGAGGGACGAAATACTAGCACAGCTATTCGTCATATTTTTATGGACGAGGCTCAAGATTATACGCCGTTTCAATTTGCCTATATCCGAAAGCTATTTCCATACAGTAAGATGACACTCTTGGGTGACTTCAATCAAGCGATATATGCAGGAGTAACGAATGCAGAAACAGTCTTAACAAATCTTGAGATAGATAACGAAGAGATAACTACCTATAATTTAACTAGAACGTATCGGTCTACAAGGGAGATTGTCGAATTTACCAAAGCAATCCTTGCACGAGGAAATCAGATTGAGCCGTTTAATCGAGAAGGTGAGAAGCCAACGATTATCTTGACGAGCAGGGATGAGATAAAGAATAATCTGGTACAGAAAACCAGCGAGTTACAAGCAAAAGGGTATCAAACCATTGCCATAATCTGTAGAACAGCGGCAGAAAGTAACCATGCCTTTCAAGAATTGAAAACAGAACTATCTGTTCATTTAATTGAAAAAGGCACGATTGTTTTTGAAAAGGGGATCATAATTATACCTTCTTATTTAGCAAAAGGAATTGAATTTGATGCTGTTATATTATATGACATTTCACAGTACCAGCGGGAAGGTGAGCGAAAATTACTATATACCGTTTGTACACGAGCCATGCATGAACTCCATATGACGGCAACAGCGGGAATTAGCAGGCTGATGAATAATATTCCGGAAGATACCTATTATCTGAAAACGAATGGATAAAAATAAAGAAGCTGTATGTTTTACCTACATACAGCTTCTTTAAGTTCGAGTAACCATTATTTTTTCCATTGCTTTTCAACCTGTTTAAAAGCCACACGCAGAATTTCTTCATCAGTCGCACTACGGTCTGCGATGACATTTGTCAGATAACTTCTGCCTTCTAATGTGATTGTTACATCAACTTGTACCATTATTTATCACCTTCCTTTAAAGATTCATACAGACGAATGAAATGAGAATAGTCTAAGAGAGAGTTAGCTGCTGATGTTATAAAGAAGTAGAAAGAGAGGGTTAATTAATAATATCAAAATAGTGTTAACATGTAAAGAAGAAACTATTCGTCAAATTCTGAGCAAACCTTCAATGAAGAATAAGGACAAGTAGAAATTTGTAGTATATTGCTTATTTAATGCGACTTTTATATAATATTTAGTGGATAGACACATATGAGAACGGCAGTTATTACCTTTCGTTCCATTGGGATGGGAGGTTTTTTGTTTACTAAAGCCGCTACACTGTTACATATTATAGGAGGAATACTTATATGAAGCAGACCTTAATTAAGGATTTGTACAGAAACACGGAAAGCTACATTGATCAAAAGGTGCAAATTTCAGGGTGGATTCGCACCATTCGTGATTCGAAGACTTTTGGTTTTATTGAAATAAATGATGGTAGCTTTTTTAAAGGCGTACAAGTAGTTTTCGATGAACAGTTGGATAACTTTAAAGAAGTTGCCAAATTGCCCATTAGTTCTTCTCTCAAAGTAGTAGGGGATTTCATTTATACTCCACAAGCTAAGCAGCCATTTGAGATAAAAGCAACTGATATTACGATTGAAGGTATCTCAAATGTTGATTATCCGTTGCAAAAGAAGCGACATAGTTTTGAGTACTTAAGAACCATCGCTCATTTACGTCCAAGAACGAATACTTTTGCAGCAGTATTCCGTATTCGTTCATTAGCAGCGTATGCGATTCATAAATTCTTCCAGGAAAAAGGCTTTGTCTATGTGCAAACGCCAATCATCACAGGCAGCGATACCGAGGGTGCTGGTGAGATGTTTAGGGTTACAACTCTTGATCTGAACAATCTTCCAAAAGATGAAGCAGGTAAAGCAGACTCAACCCAAGATTTTTTTGGTAGAGAGACAAATCTAACGGTCAGTGGACAGCTGACTGGAGAAGCATTTGCACTTGCATTCCGCAATATTTATACTTTTGGGCCAACGTTCAGGGCTGAAAACTCAAATACGGCGCGCCACGCAGCAGAATTCTGGATGATGGAGCCGGAAATGGCGTTTGCTGAACTTGCGGATATTATGGACAATACTGAAGAAATGATCAAGTTTGTCATCAACTACGTGTTAGAGAATGCCCCTGAAGAAATGAATTTCTTTAACAACTTTGTTGAAAAGGGATTATTAGATCGTCTGGAAAATGCTAGAAGCGCCGAGTTTGGCCATGTGACGTATACCGAAGCGATTGAATTACTAAAAAAATCAGGAAAATCTTTTGATTATCCAGTTGAATGGGGTACTGATTTACAAACGGAACACGAGCGGTACTTATGTGAGGAAGTATTTAAGAAGCCTGTATTTGTAACGGATTATCCAAAAGAAATTAAAGCGTTCTATATGCGCTTAAATCAGGATCAGAAGACGGTTGCAGCTATGGATTTACTTGTACCAGGAATTGGCGAATTAGTTGGAGGCAGTCAACGTGAAGAGCGCGAAGCTGTCCTTGCGGGTAAAATTAACGAGCTTGGGATGAATGAAAAGGATTACTGGTGGTATTTAGAGTTACGGAAATATGGTGGTACTAAACATTCAGGCTATGGGTTGGGCTTTGAACGCTTAATCATGTATTTAACTGGAATGACAAATATTCGTGATGTCATACCTTTCCCAAGAACACCAGGGAATGCTGAATTTTAATGATATAGACAAACAAAGCAGACTCAATCGAGTCTGCTTTATTTGGGGAGAAATTATACTTCTAAATCACATTTTTCAAGTGGGATTACCTTTGTCTTTTTAACAAACTTATGGCCAAGCCATAAAATCAGAAATAACGGTAAGCCAATATAGGAAACTAAAACACCATTCCAGTCAATATGGTCACCAATAAAAGCAGAGTAGTTTTGTCCTAAAATAACAAATGCACAAACTGCGAAAGCAAATAGTGGGCCGAACGGGAATAAGTGTGTTTTATATGGTAACAGACCTAAATCTTTTCCTTGTGCGACAAATGCTCTGCGGAACCGATAATGGCAAATGGCGATTCCAAGCCAAGCGATAAATCCTGACATACCGGAGGCATTCAGCAGCCAAACATAAACGGTACCGTCACCAAAAAATGATGCAAGGAAAGCTAGTGTACCTACAAGAGTTGTTGCAATTAGCGCATTAATGGGAACACCATTTTTATTTAATTTTGCTAAAAACTTCGGTGCTTTTCCTTCACGTGCTAAATCCCAAAGCATACGAGTAGATGCGTACATACCAGAATTTCCTGCTGAAAGTACTGCTGTTAAGATGACTGCATTCATAATAGATGCTGCAAAGGCAATTCCAGCTTTTTGGAAAACTAGTGTAAATGGACTAACAGAAACATCCCCGTTAGCTAAATTCTCATTTGTATAAGGAATTAAGAGGCCAATAACTAAGATAGCCAATACATAGAATAAAAGAATTCGCCAGAACACCGATTTAACTGCACGAGGGATGGCTTTTGCCGGATTGTCAGTCTCTCCGGCAGCCACTCCTAGTAGTTCTGTTCCTTGGAAAGAAAATCCTGCAGCCATGAAAATTCCGAGCATTGCCATAAATCCACCATGGAACGGGGCATCGCCAATGGTTAAGTTTTTTAGACCTATTGACTCACCACCCATAATCCCAAAAATCATCGCTGTTCCGGTAATAATAAAAATAATTACTGTTACTACTTTAATTAAAGAAAACCAATATTCCGCTTCACCAAATCCCTTAACAGATAAATAATTTAAGAGAAACATTAATACTAGAAAAACACTGCTCCATAGTAATGATGGAGTGTGTGGAAACCAAAATTTCATAATCATCGTAACGGCTGAAAGCTCTGCAGCAATGGTAATTGCCCAGTTGTACCAGTAGTTCCATCCAAGAGCGAAGCCAAGTGATGGATCAACAAATTTGGTTGCATAGGTACTAAAGCTGCCTGCAACTGGCATGTATGATGCCATTTCAGCTAAGCTTTGCATGAGAAAGTAAACCATGATGCCAATAATTAAATAAGAAACAATGGCTCCGCCTGGTCCGGCAGTGTGGATAGCTCCACCGCTTGCAAGGAATAATCCAGTGCCTATCGTCCCACCGAGAGAAATCATGGTAAGATGCCGGGACTTTAAACTACGCCTTAATCCTGTTTCTGTGCTTGATTCAATTGACTCTGAGTACGTTTCAGGTTGAACTGCATTTACTGATGATTGCATAAAAAATACTCCTTTTTTAGTTAGTAGGAAGGAGTCTTGGAATAAAAAATGCCTCTGAAGTAGAATCAGTGGCACTATACATACCCCACATCATACCTTCCGAAAGATAGCTCAACACGTCTGAGTGGTAAATTCAAACGTGACAGTTCTGTTCCTTATCGGAAACAGCCCCAGCATACTTTTTCAGAGCAAAAAGTACACTTCGGCAGCTTTTCCTTTCTAATGGAGTCATCCAATCTCTCTGCATCTCGTCCATTATACTAATAAAAGCCGCGACCTCTACCCCACCGGTTGATGAGGATTTAAATATTAAATTAATATTCTTATATAGTATATAGATTTTTTTAGAATAGTCAATGGAAAATTTTGTGGATATTTCATTATTATTGTGAAAAAACTGTTAAATTTACACAGCTGCTAAAAATCGTTATGATTTTTCTAGAAAGAGTATTAGCAACATCAGGAGGAAAAATTCAATGCAATTGTTAGGCTTATTAAGCGGTTCCCTCATTGTTGTAGTTGGATTTAATTTATTTTTAATCCCTCATGAAGTATTAAGTAGCGGACTGAGTGGGATTTCAATGATTTTAGGGATGATTACCCCCCTAAACACCGGAGTTGCGAATTTTTGTTTGAATTTCCCATTATTAATTATTGGCTATAAGTTACTCGGGAAAAAATTTATTATAAACTCGATTATCTCCGTTATAATTATTTCGGTAGGACTTTATGTTGTTCCAGTTTACCCAATTGCAAATGACACCATTCTCTCGTCTATATTTGGCGGTGCTTTGGCAGGGTTAGGAATTGGCATTGTTTTTCGCAGTTCCGGATCAACGGGAGGCTTTGATATTATTGGCATGATTGTTTCGAGGAAAAAGGATTTTCCAATTGGTGTGCTACTTTCGGGGATGAATGCAATCGTTATCGTGATAAGTGGATTTTTATTTGACTGGGATACGGCCTTGAACACACTGGTATCAATTTATGTGACCGGCAAGGTTGTTGACACAATTTACACCGACCATGCAAAATTGACAATCATGATTATCACCGAGAAAGGCCAAGAAATGAGGAAGCATTTACTGACCAATTTATATCGCGGGTTAACCATTATGGACGGAGTTGGCGGCTATTCGAATGATCAGCGTGATGTACTCATTACTGTGATTTCGAGATACGAATTAAATGAAGTGAAACATCTTATTAGTGAAGTTGATGCAGGTGCCTTTGTCAATATAACGAAAACTCTGGAAGTAATGGGCTTATTTCATCGTCCGGCTCCAAAATAACGTAAAAATATTAACAAATTATTCTGAAATTTGTTATACTTAGAAAAGCTACTTTTCTAAGGGGTGAGAACATGCGCCCGATTATTATTGGGATTTTTGCAGCTTTCTTCTTTGCGTTTACATTTGTTTTAAATAGGGCGATGGATTTAGCGGGAGGAAGCTGGATCTGGAGTGCTTCACTTCGTTATTTTTTTATGATTCCATTTCTTTTTCTTATTGTCATGGCGAGAAAAAATCTGAAGGAATTATGGCTTGAAATGAAACAACAGCCTTATAAATGGTTTGTATGGAGTTCAATTGGTTTTGGCCTGTTTTATGCGCCGCTTTGTTTTTCGGCAGCTTTTGCGCCCGGATGGTTAATTGCGGCCACATGGCAAATAACAATCATCTCTGGCTCACTTTTAGCACCATTATTTTATGAAATAGTCATGACTTCAAAAGGTCCCGCCCTAAGAAAAGGTAAAATCCCTTTTAGAGGTATGGCAATGTCAATGATTATTCTGCTAGGAATTATTCTGATGCAATTGCAGCAGGCTAGCAGACTATCGCTATTGGAGATTTCCCTAGGAATTGTACCCGTAATCGTTGCTTCTTTTGCTTACCCGCTTGGGAACCGAAAAATGATGGATGTATGCGGTGGGCGCTTAGATGTTTTTCAACGAGTACTAGGAATGACGCTGGCAAGTATGCCATTTTGGATTGTTTTATCGCTTTATGGTTTCTTTACGGTTGGTTTGCCTAGTATTGATCAAACAGTTCAATCGAGTTTAGTAGCGGTATCATCAGGTGTAATCGCAACAGTGCTTTTCTTTCAGGCTACAGATCTTGTCAGGGGAAATATGCAGAAGTTAGCGGCTGTAGAGGCCACACAATCTTTGGAGGTATTATTTGCCCTTTTGGGAGAGATAGTATTGTTAAACTCGGTGTTCCCATCGTCTCTTTCCTGGGCTGGAATGGTGCTGGTGATGGCCGGTATGATTCTACATAGTTATTCTTCCCACCGCCAAAAACATACAATTAAACCAGTTGAAAAATCCTTATCAAGCTAAAGATAAGGATTTTTTTCTGGAATTTGTAAAGAATATCAAAAAACATTCAAATAGTTTGAATTGTTCACAATAATGTCACAATTATCAGGTTTATTATTTGTCTTTCGTGCTATAATGAAATTGTAAAAGATAAAGAAAGAAAAAATAACATCTTAGGAGGCTCAACCATACGTGTTCGTTCCGTTAGTGAACGAGTAGTAAGGTTATTCTTGAAAAGTTTAACAGGAGAAGCAGTCTCTTAGAAAAAGAGTAAATCTTAATCAATCCTTCAAAATTAACTTGATGCAAGCATTAAGATTAATTGCGAAGCAAGCTAATTAAGAAAAGTAAATCTTAATTAGCTAGAAAGATTACTGATTACAAGGTGAGGAACTGGAGAAAGTAAACCAGTATACTATACCTAAACTTTTTCAAAGGAGGCCAAGTGAGGAACCCTAAAACCAAGTAAGGAAAAGAGTCTCAAATCGGTGCTAAACCAAATATGTTTCTAATAATAGGAGTTTGAATTCCATTTAACATGTGAATTAATTCCTTTTTAACGGAACAACACACATCGGCTGAATGATTCAAAATGTTCCTTCATTAGATGCAAATCTAAAAAGAACAAAGTGTGAATCAAAAATTTGGCTGATGTAAATGGTTGGGTCTCCTAAGATGTTAATTATTAAGGGGCTGCTTCAATAATGAAGTAGTTCCTTTTTATTTCCTCATTTTTCGTGAATATGTTTGTTAAATATTGAAAAAATAATAGTAGAAGGGGGTGAAGCAAAATGGAAAAAAGAAAAAGTCAAAAAAATAACGACCCCGCACTTGCGCCTGGAATTAATGACCTAGAGGAATTACAAAAAAGTGCTTCAGAAGAAGAGATAAATAATGGCGAGTACACGCATGTTATTACGCTAAAACTTGATGATGCTGATCCAAGCTAAGCATGACAAATCATATCGGTTTTTGTCGGATGGTGCGCTTCCCTAGGAAATAAATTCTGAAGTATCAGATTATTAAATAAAAAAGATGGCATCTGTTAACAACGCCATCTTTGCTTTTAAAAGAGAAGCTCGTATACCTCGTTAAGTTCGTATAACCGTTTATCATCCTGAACATCTTGTGCATAACTAATTTCTGCTTCCATCACCCTATTTAGAAAATCAATTTCTTTCGGATTGAGGCTCCTGACAAAGTTTTCTTCAGATTTATAATTTCCTTTCACCAATTTGTGATAAATCTGATGACCTTCAGTATGACCATCTGTATAGTTGGATAGTGTTTCTCTCAAGTATAGCAATGTTTTATCCATTGTGCTCACCCATCCTTTCTAATAATAATTTTCTTCTTAACAGGATATTTATTCACCCTATATATTGCATGTGGTGATGCAAAGATTACCAGAGAGGTTGGAGGAATTTGAGCTAGAATGGAATAGGGACTTTGCTTACCTCTAAATTTTTGTACATGTAAAGATTCTATGGCTTAAAATATCATGATACTTTACTAACATGTTACCGTGCTGATTTAAAATACTAAACAACTCTGGTTCAAAATTTTGAGAGAAGTTAAATTCCTGTGCTGTGTTTCCATTCATTAAATCTGATTGAAGCTGCCTTATGTCAATTTCTTTAAAACCGCTTGCTTGTAAAAGCGTACGCCAATCTGATTCTAACAGTAAGGAATCAATATTATAAAATTCCATAATTTCGCGCTTAGCATCCTCTGGAAGGCTACTGTTGATTGTCATTTCATTCGCTAAAAGACGACCCCCAGTTTTTAATACCCTGTAAAATTCATGTAAAGCCTGCGGTTTATTTACGAAAGCTAAAACTGATTCACATAATATGAACTCAAAGGAGTCATCTGGAAAAGGAATATCTTCCACAGAGCCTTGGACTAATTGAATAGGGTATTTTAATAGCTGAAAGCGATTTTTTGCTTTTTCAACCATAATCGGGTTGAGCTCAAGGCAAACAATATTGGCTTGATATCGTTCATACATAAATGCTGCAGTCTGCCCTGTGCCACAGCCGGCATCTAATATGGAAGAATTGGAGGAGATTTTTTCTTGAGATAGTACGTTTTTGGTTAGATTTATCCCACCAGGATGTGCACCGCCAACACCAAATTTGGCCAGGAAATCAATATATGTTAAACCACCCATAGACACCATCCTCATTTCTTTTTTGCATCTTATGATAATACTTCACTGTAGGTGCGATAGTTATTGCAAAATTAGTTATTAATAATAACATTATGTTAACTAAATAATGATTGAAAAAGTTAACACTTATATCTCTTTACTAAGCGAGCATATTAAGAAAATGGAAGATTTCTTTATCTTCCTAACGATGTAAGAAAAAGGGGTGCTGAAGGATGCGCAACATGAGAAAATCGGTTATAAAAATGTTTAGACCGAAACGGAGAAATAATGGAGCTATTTGGGCCTCTCTTGCTAGTATTGGAATAGGGGCAGCCGTTTATGGAATGACAAGGGGGAAACAAAATAATCAGGCACTTCCCTTAACAGACACGATGAGGAATCTTGCTAGTCCACTGAAGGAAACTGTAAAAAATATTGTTCCAAAAATGAATATAGGCAAAATGAATACCGCACAATTAGCAGAGTTTTCCGAAGACCTAATGAATGGTGCTTTACACAATCAAAAATCAAAATAAGTAAAAAGTCCGCTTGTCAGCGGACTTTTTTACTATATTCTTATTTAGGTGGTGGTGGAATATTTTTCGGCTTGTACTGTATTCCATCTGAGGAATAAAGGTTGATAATGAGTAAACTTCCCATTGTGCGCGCCCGTATTAATATCGGCTGCTGGTATTTATTTTTGAATACAAAATCAGGGCCGTACCAGCTAACGGTTGCATCTCTTCCAGGGGGGATATAAGATACATCTTTACTATGTGAAAATCGTTGAATAATTGCGAGACCTGCATTATCAACAGCATTGAAAAGAGTTGATGATACTTGACAAATTCCGCCGCCAATATCTTCTGAATATTCCCCTTTGACGATGACAGGTGCTTTTAAGTATCCTTTTTGCTTTGTTCGTTTACCAACTACTTTATTAAAGGAAAAGATCTCATTGGGAAACACAACATAATTATTGATGGCTTCTGCAGCTAATTTAATATTAAAAGACCTATTTTTATTTCCCGGGTTAAAAGACGTGACATACCGTCCAATTCGTACCGTCCGGATATTGCTAAGTAATTCGCTATCAACTTTAGGGTAGGCAGTATTCATGGGAATCTCAAGAGTTGGCTTGTTATTTTGATAAAAAATGGAATAAAGTTCTTTTGCAAATGCTTCTTTATTGATTTCACTTCCCGGTTTTTCTGGAATAATCTGGCCTTTATTATTTATATAGGCATTTTTGGGTTCAGTAGATACTTGCTGATTCAACTGATAAAGAAAGCGGTTGAATTTCTTGTTATTCATAATCGGCAAATCTGAATAAGGATGAAAAAAATCGTAGCGGTTAATGGTTGTCAGCGATACACCGTCTTTTGTAATGGCTATATCATTAGCCTCGTTAACGGGGTGGGCAGCCAGGAAAATTGTCAAAATCCATGAAAGTTTTAACATAAGAAAGCACCTCCTTATGTTAATATAGGCAATTTACTGTTGTTTCATGTAATTGCTGAAATGCCTTGAGAAACAGTGAGTTCTGAGGGGTTTGAATATTAAAAAAACTTTTGTATAATGATATTATTCAGTGTATCTTCCTTACAGAAGAAGTACAAAGGTGATGGTTATTATAATAAATGGGAATGTGAGGCTGTAATAGTGGGGGAAATTAAAATGGAACATGAAATACAAGTGATTGCACGGTTTAGTGAAACGGATGCGCTTGGTCATATTAATAACACTAGCTACTTTATTTATCTAGAAGAAGCACGAATCCGTTTTTTGGAAATGTTAGGATTCGATTTAAACGGTCAGAATTTTAGTTTTATATTGGCATCTGCAAAATGTGACTATATTAGTCAAGGCTTTTTCAATCAGCAGTTACGGATTACAACATATGTAACAAAAATTGGTACAAAAAGCTTTCAGCTTGAACATGATATTATTAACAAAGATACTAATCAGTTGATTGCACATGGCCAGGTAGTAATGGTATATTTTGATTTTGAAAAGCAACAAAGTAAACCACTGCCTGAATTGATGAAACAAGGACTAAATACGTACTTAGTCCATTTATAAGCTGTTTTCGTAAGATGAAACTGCATAGTTTTAAACATTTGGCCTTGGATCACAAGGTCTTTTTTACATTTAAACAAAATAACAAGATTGGTGGAGATACTAAGCAAATTAAGACTAATCTATTAAAAAGTTCGTAACAATTTGGATATATCTTTGCTATCACAAAAAATTCGATTACACTTGTAGTATGGAGTTTTTTTATAGGAGTGGAGTAACATTGAAGATATTAGTGATTGAAGATAACAAGAGTGTTTGTTCAATGATAGAAATGTTTTTTGCCAAGGAGGGTATTGAGGGTGTATTTGTCAATGACGGTCTTGAAGGATATCAACGCTTTAAAAGTGGGACATGGGATGCACTAATCGTTGACTGGATGCTGCCAGGACTTGACGGTGTAACCATTTGCCGAAGAATTAGGGAAGAACAGTATAGTGTGCCGATTATTATGCTAACCGCGAAAGATAGTGAATCTGATCAAGTACTAGGTCTTGAAATGGGAGCTGATGATTATGTAACTAAGCCTTTCAGTCCGCTAACACTGATGGCGCGGATTAAGGCAGTTACACGACGATATCAAAATCAAGTTCCCAAAGAATTGGACGGGTTATTACAGACAGAGCATTTTAAAATAAATAAAACCACAAGGGAGGTATATGTTGATGGAGTGCCAATTACAAACTTAACCCCTAAGGAATTTGACTTATTATTCTATCTGGTTGAACATCCGCGGCAGGTTTTTTCAAGGGAACAGCTGTTAGAAAGTGTTTGGGGCTACCAATTTTATGGTGATGAACGGACTGTTGATGTTCATATAAAGCGGTTGCGAAAAAAGCTAGAAACCGTGTCGCAATTTTTCCATACTGTATGGGGAGTAGGGTATAAGTTCGATGACACAACGAAAGCCGATGAAATTTAAATATTTTTACCAACAATTTTTCAGTCATATCAGTATTATTATTGTGGCATTTCTATTATTGAGTCTGCTGTTTGCCCATTATCTTGAAAATCTTGTTTATGAAAATAAAACGGACGAGTTGATTTCATACGGAAAAGCGATCTTGGCAGAAATTAAAGAAGATCCGCTGCGAACAGAGGATGTAGTGAAACAATACAGCGATGTATTGGCCGCTAGAAAAATGAGTTTTAGCATGTTTGATCAAGACGGAAATCTTTATTTTGTTAATAATCAAGGGCCGGCAATCAAGAATCTGCCGCGTTCTGATTGGCAAAAGCTTACGAAGGGACAGACCATCGTCGTTCAAAGCGACTATAAACGATTTGATCAAGATGGTGTTACTTTTGTTGTACTGCCTTACCTGTATCAAGATAAATTCTTTGGCGGAATCTTATTAACTTCACCCATTAGCGGATCAATTAAGATGATTCATGAGATCAATAAAATTTTGTTGTCGACGATTTTAATAGCATTTGGTGTTTCCTTCTTACAGAGTTGGTTCCTGTCACAAATACATGTGCGGCGGATTCAACGATTGCGTGATGCAACATCAAGTGTTTCCGCAGGGAACTACAACGTCCATGTTCATTCCTCCAATTACGATGAAATAGGGGAATTAGCGAGCGATTTTAACAACATGGTTGATACGATTAATGCTTCGATGCTGGAAATTGAAAGCTTGGAAAACCGCAGGCGCCAGTTTATGGCCGACGTTTCGCATGAGATGCGTACACCGCTAACCACCATCAGCGGCGTGATAGAAGGGTTAAAAAATAACATGATTCCCGAAGAAGATAAGGAAAAAGGTATTAACCTTGTCAGCCAAGAGGCTAAACGATTGATTCGGCTTGTAAATGAAAATCTAGATTATGAAAAAATTCGCTCCAATCAAATTCGCTTATTTAAAGAAGACATTCAGCTGACGGAAGTGCTGGAGATTATTCAAGAGCAGTTAAGTTTACAGGCTGAAGAGAAGAATAATCAACTTATTGTTGAGGCTTCACCTGAGGTTTATGTCTTTGCTGATTATGACCGCTTGGTGCAAATCTTAATAAATATTACGAAAAATAGCATTCAATTTACTTCCGACGGAACAATTTGGCTGCGAGGGCAAGCGGAGGGAAATCATGTGATCATCGAAGTTGAGGATACAGGGATTGGAATTGATGCTAGCGAAGTTGAAAATATTTGGCGACGTTTTTATAAGGCTGATTTATCGCGAACGAGTAATCCTTATGGGGAGTTTGGCTTAGGGTTATCGATTGTTAAACAATTAGTTCAGCTTCATAACGGGGAAATCAATGTCACAAGCGAAAAAGGGAAAGGGACAAAATTTGTCATTCGTTTTCCAAAGAAGTGACTTAATGGCAAAGCTGCAGGAATTAGTCTTGCAGCTTTTTAATATAACCCTAATAATTTTTTCAAATGCTGATTAAAAATTGTTCATAGTTTTTTAATATTTGTTCGATAAAGTAAGAGCAGAGATTAATTTAAGAGAAACAGCTATAAGGAGTTGTTTAATATGGACAATAAAGAACCGTTGGATCAAGAAACTTCGATTGATGTTTCCATACCAGCTAAAACAACTGTTGATAATAAGGACATAACGAATGAAACGATTCAAAGCGAAAATCATGAGCCACAAATCTGTTCACAGGAGGAAGAAAGCAAGCAAGAATCACCTAATTCAGATTTGAATACATCACAAACTGTAACAGCAGGCAACAATTTAAAAAATAGCTATGGGACGAAGAAGAAAATCAAAGGGGCGGCATCGACTATCGCAGCAGGTGTTATCGGTTCGGTGCTTACACTGGCGATATTACCTCATACGAACTATGTAAAGAACTTTCAAGGGTCCGAAGCACCGGCAGTAGCTCAAGCAGAACAAGTCAGCGGCCAGGTAAAACCGGTAACCACGCAAAAGTCGAGTTCCAATTCTATTGCTGATACCGTCGAAAAACTGTCAAAGACAATTGTGGGTATTGAAAATTATCAGCAACAGCAAAGTATCGACTTTTTCGGGAATAAACAATCCTCTCAAAACGTGGAGGCAGGCTCAGGATCCGGGGTTATTTTTCAAAAAACGAATGGCTCAGCCTATGTTGTGACCAATAATCATGTTGTTGAAGGGGCTTCTAGGCTGGAAGTATCTTTATATAATGGTTCAAAAACAAGTGCAACAGTTATTGGAACAGATGCGTTAACTGATTTAGCGGTCCTTAAAATTGATGATAAAAATGTTACTGACACTGCTTCTTTCGGAGATTCTTCCAGCTTGCGGCCGGGAGACCAAGTATATGCAATCGGCAATCCATTAGGTTCAGAACTATCAAGGACTGTTACGCAAGGGATTGTTAGTGCGACTAATCGCAGTATTTCAGTTTCGACATCAGCAGGAGACTGGGAAACAACGGTAATTCAGACGGATGCGGCAATAAATCCTGGAAATAGCGGCGGTGCTTTAATTAATAATCAAGGTCAAGTCGTCGGGATAAATAGTATGAAAATATCTGAAAATGGGGTTGAAGGTCTAGGCTTCGCAATACCAAGTAATGATGTGATTCCAATAGTTAATCAACTAATAAAAAATGGTAAGATTGACCGCCCATATTTAGGGGTTGGCTTGGCTGACTTAGATGAAGTTTCCCGTGTTTACTTAGCAGAGCTTCCTGATAAAGTTACCCAAGGTGCATTAGTAATGAATATTGATGCGAACTCCGCCGCTGCCAAGGCAGGCTTCCAGCCAAAAGATGTGATTGTATCAATGAACGGGGAAAAAATAACTAATTCATCTGATTTACGTAAATATCTGTATACAAAAGCAAAGATTGGCGATGACATACGATTTAAGGTGTATCGTGACGGAAAACGGATTACGTTAACAGCAAAGCTAACGAACAATCGTACAAATTAAAAACTTGTTTATCTTTCATTGTTCTGTCAGGACTTGCTGGGCGTCTCCTGCTTATGGTAAAAATAAACAGCAAGAGTATTTTTCGAAAAAAGGGTGATCAAGTTGAAAGAAGTAGATGATCGAATAAAGGAAAACTTAAACATCCTCTTTGTCGGTTTTAATCCGAGCATCCGTTCCAGTGAAACCGGTCACCATTTTGCAAACCCTAATAACCGTTTTTGGCGAATCCTTGTTGAATCGGGTCTAACATCAAGAAAATTTTCCCCGGAAGAAGATGACCTTTTACTGGATTTGGGCTACGGGATAACAAATATTGTGGCAAGACCAACAAAGGCGGCAGATGAAATTACAAAGCAAGAATATATGGTTGGACGAAAGATTCTAATACAAAAGATTACAAGGTTTCAGCCGAAAATAATTTGTTATGTTGGCAAAGGGGTATATTTACAATTTAGCGGGAAAAAGACAGCTCCTTGGGGTGTTCAAGAAGAGGCGGTCGTTCCGGATACAATTGATTTTGTTGCCCCGTCATCAAGCGGATTAGTACGGATGAAGCTTGAAGAGATGGTAGACATTTATAAAGAACTTAGAGAGTTAATAGCTTAGAAATAATAATCGACGGCAGGAGGGCCGTCGATTAATTGTAGTACATCTCCTAGTTGCCGAATTTCTGTTGATAGTGGGCAAGAGTTAGGAGCGGAAAAATATAGCGATAGCTATGATAATGAATATAAAAAGCACCACCCATGCCTTGGCCATTCGGGTAGTCCATTGTCCAGTCTTCGTGCTTGAGAGATGATAGTAAATAATTCATTCCTCGCGTAATTTCATTTGTGGGACGGTCTGATGCAGATAGTAAAGCATCCACCACCCACGCTGTATGAACAACCGTACTGCTACCGAGTGGAACATAGCGGTTTTGGACATCACTGTGGCATGATTCTCCCCAACCGCCATCTTTATTTTGAATATTTCGTAACCAATTAATTGCCGTATCAATAGATGAATCATTATTAGTCACGCCAACGGCTCGCAGTCCAGTAATCGCAGCCCATGTCCCGTATAAATAAGAAATCCCCCAGCGTCCATACCAAGAACCATCCTTTTCCTGCTTCTTTTTTATCCATCTTATTCCTTTTTTGATGACAGGATGATTTTCTGATAGATTTGTATAATGTCCAAAAAATTCTAGAGTTCTGCCTGTTAAGTCGGCACAAGACGGATCCAACAGTAGGAACTTCGCTTTATCAAGCGGAAGCCATTCTAACAGCTTGGAATCGGTATTTTTTTCGAAAGCCGGCCAGCCGCCATCGGCGTTTTGCATCGACAGAGTCCAGCTGATGCCGCGTTCCCATGCGACGTTTTCCGGAGGAACGATGCGAGAAATCGAGCGTAAAGCCGCTGTTGTATCGTCAACATCGGGTACGAACGTATTAATATCAGAAAAACCCCACCCACCTGGCAGGCTGGTTGGATTATGGACCACCCAGTCTCCAAAACGCTGCTGTTGTCTGCTCAATAGATATTGATGGGACTTGGCCACCATTGGGTCTTTTGATGATACACCAGCAAATTGTAAAGCATGAGTTATAAGTGCCGTGTTCCAAACATTAGCGGTTGTGTATTGCATATGTGGAAGTCCATTAATCTCACATTTCATAGACTTTAAACCAGCGATTGCCTGAGTGATGACGTGGTCTGTTTTTTTATATCCAAGTGCAAGCAGGGCAAAAATCATTAAAAATGTAGAGCTGTAGTAACTGCACAACGTACCATTTACTTCAATCCTTTCAAGCATGTATTTTTTTCCGCGTTCAAGCGCTAAACTTCGGAGTTCTTCGGGAAGGCCGACTAAGTTTTTGACTCCTTCCTTAATCAATGATAATAGTGAGCGCCATTCCTCTGAGCGTATCCACGGATCTTCTATGTTTCGGTGGGTGACTAAGTCAGTTAAAACTGGGGATTTGACGGTTTTGAGTGAATAGTTTTTGGCAGCGAGTATCATAATGGGCGTTAGATTAGCTCTTCCAAAAATCGAAAATGAAAAGAAATTAATAGGAAAAATTGGTGGGAGTAATATCATTTCAATCGGTAATGGGGAATGGTTTGGCCACTTATATTGTCCCGTAATGGCGAGCATGATTTTGGTAAATATACTGACTGCTTCAATTCCTCCGTTTGTTTTAATAAATTTCTTGGCAAGCTCGAGCCGCTTATCTGTTTTACTATAATAACCGGAATAGAGCAGCGCATAGTAAGCCTCCAATGTGGCAGTAACATTTCCCTTTCCTTCATCGTAAAATAGCTTCCAGGTACCATATCTTGTTTGCTTGCTAAGGATTCTCTTGCATAGACCTTTAATTAATTCCTCCTCATCTATCTCTAGGCTCCGTAATAAAATAATCATATACGCATCTGTGGATATCCCCGTATCAAATGGATAATTCCAAGAACCATCATGAGACTGATCATTCCTTAATGTTTCAATGAGCCAATTAATGCCTTCCTTCGTTTCAACCACAGATAATCATCCTTTCTCATCGCTAATTAATCATAAGTTATACATATTCCCAAATTGTAAGGTCAATTCTTGAAGGAGGT
This sequence comes from Bacillus rubiinfantis, assembly GCA_000752035.1. GTDB lineage: Bacteria > Bacillota > Bacilli > Bacillales > Cytobacillaceae > Neobacillus > Neobacillus rubiinfantis. The sequence continues at coordinate 294,143 of CCFE01000021.1, forward strand.
GTTTACAATTTTTTTTACACGAGGCCGGAAAATGTCACCGCTGGAACATATTCGTGCTGAATTGCGGCAAAAGAGCAAAGGCCCAGCATCCACTCCACATGACTTAACAGTTCAAGAACGGCGGCTGTTGGAAAAAATCCGCAGAAAAACAGAGGAAAGCAATAGTAATAATATTACGCGGACAAAGGCATACCTGGATTTTTATTTGCGCTATCCTGATATCCATTGGGCCTTTTTAGGACATATGGTTTCGCGAAATGGCGGCTGGAATATGACTGATTTGCAGGGGGAATTCTTGCCACGATTATTATCTGAAAAAGAACGGAAGTCTTTCTATCACTTTTTGGAACGAGGAAATTGGCTCATCTTTCAAGATGCTTTTCCGCAATTTTTGATTTACGAAGAAAGTTTACAGCAGCAAAAACCATTGTTTCATTTGTTTCCATTCTTAAATGTTTCCACTTTTATGGAGACGGTTTGGAACCATTATTGGAAACAGCCTGATCATTATCTACTTTGTATGGCACTTATTATTAATGAACAACACTATTTGGAGCAAAGGGTAATTCGGCAGCCACTATATCAAAAAGAAGTGCTGCATCAATTTAAATTTTTCCTGCAGGATTTGCTGTCATTTAATCATATTCTCTTTCCCTATGAAAATGGAAAACTGGCAGGACAAACAATGCATCAATTTGAGTCGTTACACGAGCGAATATTACTCGGGAAAAGGTTATATTCTGTCCTCTTTGCTAATAAAGATTTTTTAAGACAAGTTATTGATTGGGCAAAACGCCATCCACATACGGGATCGAGAAAAGATTATTGGCCACATCTCTTTAATGACGTGAAGGAAGGGGGGCCGGGCATTACTTACCCACTCCGGCTAAAGTCCTGTCGACTTCGAAAAGGGGCAAAGCGATTGTATAGTCCACGACTTGAATATGCCTGGAAGAATGTTGTTCAGCAAGAAGCGGAGAAAGGGGATTGGTTTACAAATGAGGATGTAGCAAATTACTTAGTGGATGATACGAAAAACATAGATAGGGAGATTAAGCATGAATACTGTAAAACACTCGAACGACTCGAGATTGCAGCCGTGGCGAAAAAGACGATTAACTTTTTGGGATAGAAGATACCTTCCTGCTGCACTATTGGCTGGGTTAGTCGGAACCTATTCTGACCTATTGTTTGTGGGTATGGGTCTGTACGAATTTCCACTTCGGCCGTTTCCGCAAATCTTCCCGATAAATATTGTATTTACCCTCGGTGTCCTGCCGCTATGTGTGATGATCTTTTTGTATTATGGCTCGCAGGTAACTAAGTGGGGCAAATTGGGGATTATTTTATTTATTAGTCTGTTAGTACCGATTTTGGAAAAGCTGGCGGAGCAACTAGGTTATTTTGTGCATTCAGAAAATTGGCAGCATATTTATTCATTTTTCGGGTATTTGTTTTTTCTTATATGGATTGATCACTTTAATCATTGGGTAAAAAGTAGAAAAAGCCGTGCCTAAAATCACGGCTTTATTTCTATAGTGGGGAGGCTCTGTCCGTCCGTACAGTGGTTAAGTGTCCCGCAACAAGCGAAATGTGCGGACAGAGCCTCTACACTTATTTTATCATAAATTGGTTGGAATTATGCTCAAGAGAATATAATTACTTTCCTTTCTATTTCGAAAAGTGTATGATTATAATGATTTTACATAAGTAAGGAGTTGTTTATAATGGCAAAAAAAGGATACATAGTAATGGAAAATGGAGAAAAGATTGAATTTGATTTATTCCCGAATGAGGCTCCTGGAACAGTGGCTAATTTTGAAAAATTAGCTAATGAAGGTTTTTATAATGGGGTTATCTTTCACCGTGTCATTCCAGGCTTTGTAAGCCAAGGGGGAGACCCAACTGGAACTGGTATGGGTGGTCCAGGATATACCATTAAATGTGAAACGGAAGGCAATCCTCATAAGCATGTTCCTGGTGCGCTTTCGATGGCTCATGCAGGCAGAGATACAGGGGGAAGCCAGTTCTTTATCGTTCATGAATCACAGCCGCATCTAGATGGAGTACATACCGTATTTGGACAAGTGACTTCAGGTTTAGATACAGTAAAAGCAATGAGAAATGGCGATAAGATGGTTGAAGTAAAGGTTTTTGATGAAGAATAATAAAGATTTTCAGGGAGCTTTTTATGAGCTCTCTTTTTTTAGGTCATGCAAATACTTTAATATAATTTCTATTATTGATACAATGATTTCTATCAAACTATTGATTAGATGAGGATTGCCTATGAAACTGATATCTTGGAATGTAAACGGCTTGCGGGCGTGTGTAAAAAAAGGATTTTTAGATTTCTTTCATGAAATCGATGCAGATATTTTCTGCATCCAGGAAACAAAATTGCAAGAAGGACAGATTCAACTTGAGTTGGACGGCTATTATCAATATTGGAATTATGCTGTCAAGAAGGGATATTCGGGAACAGCTGTATTTACTAAGGTAGAGCCAATTTCTGTCCGCTATGGTGTAGGGGTAGAGGAGAGTGAGGACGAAGGAAGAATTCTAACGTTAGAGTTTGCGGAATTCTTCCTAGTGAATGTCTACACGCCCAACTCACAGCGTGATTTGGCAAGATTAGGCTACCGCCTTCAGTGGGAGGACCGTATCAGAAAATATTTGCAGGAACTGGATGAGCAAAAGCCGGTCATTTTATGTGGTGATTTAAATGTAGCCCATAAGGAAATAGACTTGCGGAATGCTAAAACCAATATCGGGAATTCCGGGTTTACCGATGAGGAACGTGAAAAAATGACAATGCTGCTTCAATCGGGGTTTATTGATAGTTTCCGATATTTTTATCCGGAAAAAGAAGGTGCCTATACATGGTGGTCTTATATGAATAAGGTTAGGGAGCGGAATATCGGCTGGCGTATCGATTATTTTATTGTTTCGCAGTCTCTAACAAATAGGTTAAAAAATGCAGAAATATATGCTGATATCATGGGCAGTGATCATTGCCCAGTTATGCTTGAAATTTGTTAAAATAGTTTAATAAGAAGGCCCTTTGCAAAGAAGATTATACTCATGCAAAGGGCTCTTTCTATAGTTGATTAAGTGCAGTTCCTAATTCATCGAATTCTGGAAGGCGATTGGTCTCGATAATGGGCTTGTTTTGCTCTTGAACATCTTGATCAAAATTTTCATTAGCCTCGCTGATTCTTTTAGATGGCACGCTTACATCTCCTTTAAACAGGAATTATACAGGTATAGTTTATCCTTAATTAATTTTCATAAACAAAAGGGATGTTCCAAATCTATGTAAAAAATACTAATACTAACTTCTGCGAAATCTCCCCATCACCGCAATTGCCTTGGTAATATAAACAAAGGCAGTAGGATCAACTTTTTTAATAGCTTCTTTCGTCTCCGTTAATTCGTATTTAGTGATAACGGTTGTTAACACTTTTTTATGTTGATGAGAATAAACCCCTTCAGCATCACTCATTGTTACCCCACGTGAATGGAGTTGAATTAATTCCTTACTTAATTGCTCCCATCTTTCCGTTATAATTGATACAGCTAGTTTAGTTTGATTTGTATAAACTGTGTCAACTGCTTTTCCCGAAGCAAAAATGGCAAAAAGAGTATATAGAGTAGAATCTGCACCAAATACTAATGATGAGATTAGGACAATAATGAAATTTACACATGTATTTAGATAGCCGACAGAAAGGTCCTTTTTCTTTGATAAAATCAAACTAATAATGTCTGTCCCGCCACCTGATCCGCCTAAACGGATAATGGTACCAATGCTAATTCCGTTTATCACTCCGCCGAATACACTTGATAACAAGAAATCATTACTGAATTCTTGAACAGGTATAATTTTCATCGACACCGATAAAAGCACAACAGAGTATACAGTTAAAAACATAAACTTTCTTCCTAAATAAAAATAACCCAAGATAAGTAACGGGATATTTAAAATTAGAATGATCCATCCAGTGTTTATTGCTAAAAAATGGTGAATGATCATAGCTACTCCGGCAATACCACCTGTTAAGACCTTATGCGGAATCAGAAAAGTATTCATGGAGTAGGCCATTGAAATAGTAAAAAAAGTGATAGCAATAAGTTGTAAAGCTGTTTTTTTCATATAATGACACCTCTAAATTGTTAACCTTAAACCTTCCATTTTGTAGTGTAATGTTTATTACATCAATTGACTAGAGAAATATTTGTGAAAAATATTAGACCGTTTGGCTTAATCGCTACATTTTTTATGTGAAAAATGAAGTATTTTAAGCAAAAATTACTGTTGACGAATCGAAACACTGGTAGTATGATTATTAATGTTCTCTTTGGGGACATGATTTAGAACTTGATATTTTTTGTTTTTGAAAAAAGTATCTGACCTCTTTTTCTTTGTATATGCGGGTGTGGCGGAATCGGCAGACGCGCTAGATTCAGGTTCTAGTGGTAGTAATACCGTATGGGTTCAAGTCCCTTCACCCGCATCATTAATATGCGGAAGTAGTTCAGTGGTAGAACACCACCTTGCCAAGGTGGGGGTCGCGGGTTCGAATCCCGTCTTCCGCTCCATTTCTCTAACGGGAAATAGCTCAGCTTGGTAGAGCACCACGTTCGGGACGTGGGGGTCGCAGGTTCAAATCCTGTTTTCCCGACTGTTTAGGGTTTCAGCCTAGATGGAGGGTTTCTCTTTCACATTTAGCAGGTCAACAGTTTTCATTTCGTTAGGTAATTATTTTTATATCAATATTTGGCGGTGTAGCTCAGCTGGCTAGAGCGTACGGTTCATACCCGTAAGGTCGGGGGTTCGATCCCCTCCGCCGCTACCATATGATTATGGAGGAATACCCAAGTCCGGCTGAAGGGATCGGTCTTGAAAACCGACAGGCGGGTTAAACCGCGCGGGGGTTCGAATCCCTCTTCCTCCGTTTTTTATTATGGAGGGGTAGCGAAGTGGCTAAACGCGGCGGACTGTAAATCCGCTCCCTCAGGGTTCGGCGGTTCGAATCCGTCCCCCTCCATTAATTTTCAGGTTAATATAGACTTCAATTACTGACGTTTTCCAATTATATGGAAAACGTTTTTTGTATTAAAAAAAATACATTCGAATTCTTTTTTATTTAATATTTACCTTACCTATTATTGGTATTTTACCTGGATTACGTTAATATAAAGTAAAGTAGAGGGGAAAGGGAGGAAAAGAAGGATGAAAGTATTAATTGTTGGTGCAAATGGAATGTTGGGAAGCCAGATTGTTGAAGAATTAAAAGATGAGTTTGAACTCATTCGAGCAAGCAGGCAGAACTCAGACATCAAGGTTGATATTACTTCACCACAAAGCATCAAGAAAATGTTTGAAACAGTGGGTAAGATAGATGCCTTAATTAGTGCTGCTGGATCGACTCATTTTGGATCAATTGAATCAATGACACCGGAATTAAACGCAGTATCATTAAATAACAAATTAGCTGGCCAAATTAATCTCGTATTATTAGGATTGGATTACATAAACGACAATGGCAGCATCACCCTTACTAGCGGGGTTCTCATGGATGATCCAGTTAAGGATGGAGCCTCTGCAGCTATGGCAAATGGAGGAATCAAAGCGTTTGTAAAAGCGGCTGCTTTGGATATGCCAAGAGGAATCAGGTTAAATAACGTAAGCCCAACGATATTAGAAGAATCTGCTGACCAATATGGTGAACTATTTAAAGGTTTCCTGCCAGTGCCAGGAAAACGTGTCGCACTTGCCTACAGAAAAAGTTTACAAGGCGGGCAAACAGGGCAAACCTATGAAATATATTAATGATGGAATACTGTAGAAAGTGTTTGGGGTTCAAACTCCAGACACTTTTTTATTTTAACGGAGAGGTCTCTTTGTAAAAATCATACGGAAAGAATAGTAAAATCTATTTTATTTTTGTATAAATCAACCATAGTGATTATTTTGAAAAATCGATAAATTTAAAATATGGAAATTAAAACTTTCTCAATAATAATTTCATTTTAGAAATAAAGGCGGGTGAGTGCGTGAACTTTACATCTAATCGTGTCGGTCAAATTCCCCCCTATTTATTTGCAGAAATCAATAAGAAAAAAGCAGAAATGTTAAAGGCGGGCATCGATATTATTGACCTAGGAATTGGTGATCCAGATCTTCCAACACCAAAACACATAGTCGATAAATTAGCGGAGGAATCACAGGATCCGAAAAATTTAAAATATCCAAGCTTTGTTGGTTGTCCAGAATTTAAACAGGCAGTAGCTAATTTTTATCAGCGAGAATATGGGGTAATTTTAGATCCTGATACAGAGGTATTAGCATTAATTGGTTCTAAAGAAGGGATTGCTCACATTGTACCAACGTTGGTTGATCCAGGAGATTATGTATTAATCCCTGATCCAAGTTATCCAGTATACCGCATGGCTACGCTATTGGCAAATGGTCAGTATCATAACATGCCGTTAACAAAGGAAAACAGCTTCAAGCCAGATTTTGAAGCTATTCCTAGTGAAATCCTTGGGCACTCCAAGCTAATGTTTTTAAATTATCCGGGAAATCCAACATCAGCAACAGTCGACGTTTCCTTTTTTGAGAAGGCGGTTGCATTTGGAAAAAAACATAATATCCCAATTGCCCATGATTCTGCTTATAATATGGTAACCTTTGATTTTTACAAAGCTCCTAGTATTCTAGAAGTCGAAGGGGCCAAGGAAATAGCCGTTGAATTTGGCTCTCTATCCAAGACCTATAGTATGACTGGTTTTCGAATTGGCTATGTGGTAGGGAACAAGGAAATAATCAAAGCCCTCTCGGTATTAAAAAGTAATACAGACACAGGACAATTCACACCGATTCAAAAAGCAGCAGCTTATGCCTTAAATGGCAATCAGAGTTGTGTGACCGAATACAATGGAATCTATAAAGAGCGCATGAAAGCGATGTTGGACGGGCTCAAATCAATTGGAATTAAAGTAGACCCGCCAAAAGGCAGCTTTTTCATATGGGCACCGGTTCCAAATGGATATACGTCTAGCGAATTTGTGACAAGCGTACTAGAACAAACGGGTGTCATTATTACCCCTGGAACAGCCTTTGGACCATCTGGGGAGGGATATTTTCGCGTTTCCCTATCGGTACCAACGGAGCGACTGTATGAAGCAGTAAATCGAATTAAAGAAAAATTAAAAATTGTGATGAGTTAACTAGAATTGGAGGGTTTTATTATGCAGAAAATTTTAAACTATATTAATGGTGAATGGTGTGAATCAGCTTCGGGAAAATTTGTTCCTGTTTTGAACCCCGCGACTGGAGGGGTACTTGCGGAAGTCACGCAATCTACTAAGGAAGATGTTGACCGCGCTGTCCAAGCAGCAAGAGAAGCACAAAAATCATGGCGTTTGGTTCCTGCTCCTGAACGGGCAGAAATTCTCTATAAAGTAGCATATCTGCTTAAGGAGCGAAAAGAGCAGCTTGCTCAAGTATTAACAAGCGAAATGGGTAAGGTAATCGCTGAAGGCCGCGGCGAGGTACAAGAAGCAATAGATATGGCTTTTTATATGGCAGGAGAAGGGCGTCGATTATTTGGTGACACGATTCCTTCAGAGTTACGTAACAAATTTGCGATGAGTGTCCGCGTTCCTATCGGAGTCGCAGGTCTAATTACCCCTTGGAATTTCCCAATTGCTATCGCTTCTTGGAAATCACTCCCTGCTCTTGTATCTGGGAATGCAGTAGTCTGGAAACCGGCAACCGAAACACCAATGGTAGCAGCGGAATTCGTGAAAATCTATGAAGAAGCAGGTCTGCCAAAGGGATTAATCAATCTTGTAAATGGCTCTGGTAGCGAAGTTGGAAATGCAATGGTAGACCATCCGGGAATTGATCTTATTTCATTTACCGGGTCTAATGAAGTTGGTGCAGCGATTAATGGTCGTGCCGGTGCATTATTAAAGCGGACATCTTTGGAAATGGGCGGAAAGAATGCAATTACTGTTTTAGAAGATGCTGACCTTGACCTAGCAGTAGAGGGCATATTATGGGGTGCATTCGGAACTAGTGGTCAAAGATGTACTGCGACAAGCCGTGTAATTGTCCACGAAGATGTAAAAGAAGCTTTGACAGAAAAATTACTTGCTCGAATTGGCGAGTTAAAAATGGGTAATGGTTTAGATGAGTCGGTTAAGGTTGGTCCAGTTATTAACCGTTCTGCACTAGAGCGGATTCATGAATATGTAAAGATTGGTCAAGAGGAAGGGGCAACTCTGCTCACCGGAGGTCAAATTGCTACTGGTAAAAGCCTAGATGAGGGTAATTTCTACTTGCCAACAATTTTCACAGATGTTACTCCAGACATGAGAATTGCCAAAGAAGAAATCTTTGGACCAGTAGTCTCAATTATTTCTGTTAGGAGTTTAGAAGAAGCAATTGAGGTTAACAATAGTGTGGAATTTGGATTATCGAGTGCAATTTACACGGCAAATGTAAACCGTGCCTTCCACGCTATGAGGGATCTTGATACTGGTATCGTTTATATCAATGCAGGTACAACCGGTGCCGAAATTCACCTGCCATTTGGCGGTACAAAGGGAACAGGCAATGGCCACAGAGATTCTGGCGTTGCAGCGCTTGATGTCTATACAGAGTGGAAATCTGTATATGTAGATTATAGCGGGAAATTACAACGAGCGCAGATTGATAACTATTAATTTAATAAACTAGTTGAATACAAAAAGGAGTCTAAGTAGTTAGACTCCTTTTTGTATTCTCCAATAAAAAATGAAGGCATTTAGGTGCGTCGCCAAGCACGTAAGGAATTATTATTAAGCATATCATCAGTACTGTGGGGGATAGAAGTCTATTCATACACTCTTTTATAAATTAATCAGATAAATATTAAAAATATTTTGACTAATCTATAAATTTTAGCTATAATTACGGTATTCCATGGTCAGACCAAAACCAAAGGGTTCTGTTTACCAGGGGTTAAAGTGTTAATGGACATGGTTTTGCATAATTAGTAAAAAGTGAGGTGGTTTAGGTTGTTAATTGTTTATCCAGATGCCGATCCGGAAGCAAGGGATTGGCTTATGGATCATCCACTAGCGAATGAACTGAGGAAGCTAGCGGAGTTTCGGATTTATGTTGGGAGGCCTGAATCACATAAAGAATATGTGAAAAGGGTAAAGGACGCGGATGGGATTTTATTAGGGTGGGGCATCCCTAATGAAGTAATTACTGAATGTCCTAATCTTAAAGTTATTTCTTTCACTGGGATTGGTGCTTCCAATTTTGTTGATTTGAAATATGCAGAATCTCGAGGCATTATCGTTACAAACACCCCAGGCTATGCAGATAATACGGTTGCGGAACATGCTCTTGCTTTGCTGCTATCATTAACAAAGAACATTGTCCCTAATCATCAGAGGTTGGCAAAAGGTGTTTGGGATCAGAGTCGCAACTCAGTTGAACTAAGAGGAAAAACAATTGGGCTTATCGGGCTTGGTGGTATCGGAAAAAGAATGGCCGAACTATGTAAGGCCATTGGCATGAACGTTATTTGTTGGACATTTAATCCAACCCCTGACCGGGCACAACAATTGGGAATAACGTTTACCGGTTTAGAAGAGCTCCTCCAAGAATCTGACGTTGTTTCATTACATCTCCCATACACAGAACAAACAGCACATATGCTTAGCTACAAGGAATTGTCATTGATGAAAAACGAGGCCATTCTGATTAATACATCACGAGCTCAATTGATTGATACAGACGCCATGGTTAAATGCCTGTTAACAGGAAGGATTTCGGGGGCCGGAATTGATGTTTTCGATGAAGAACCAATTATAAAGGATCATCCACTACTGTCCTTGCCTAATGTGGTCTTGAGTCCCCATATCGGTTATAAGACACCGGAGGCATCAATGGAAATAATGAATATTTCTATTTCAAATCTTATACAGTTCTTTCAAGGAAAAATACAGAACGCAATAAATTAAACCATTATAGAAAGAGGGATTTATTTGAAAATAATTGTTATTGGCGGTGCAGGAATTCAGGCACTCGGTACAGTTTATGATTTATTAGAAAATGATGAGGTAAAAGAAGTTGTCGTAGCTGACCTTTTAATTGAAAAGGTGGAGGAACGAATCCAACAAATTGGAGACCCACGACTTATTGCTCAAAAAATCGATGTCTTGAATGAAAATGAAACCGTTAACATCATTAAAGGTAATGATGTCGTAATAAATTGTGGTCCTGCATTTCTATGTCCAAATGTAACCAAGGCTGCATTAGAGGCGGGCGTTAATTATGTAGACCTTGGTGCTTGGCCAAAAGAAACGGAGGAGCAGCTTGAACTTTCAGAAGCATTTGCTGCTAAAGGTATTACTGCGGTTCTTGGAATGGGCAGTGCACCGGGAATTTCCAATATGATGGCATTGGCTGGAGTTGAGCAGCTTGATACAGTTTCAGATATTGATATTATCATTGCCATGCGTGATTTCACTCAATACTCATCTCCGTTGGTTACACCCTATATGCTAGACACGATAATTGATGAATACACGTTAAATCCTGTCATTGTGAAAGATGGGAAAATTACTGAAATCGAACCACTTACAACTAGACCAGTTGAATTTAAAGAACCGATTGGTCTTGCTCATCCTGTTTATACCATTCACCCAGAACCCGTTACTCTCTACGAATCTTTTAAACATTTAGGCTGTAAAAATACAACCTTCAGTATTGCACTTCCAAAGGAGTTCCATGACAAGGTTGAATTTCTTGTTAAACTTGGATTTGGAGCTAAAGAAGAAGCAATTAATGTGGGAGGGGTTATGGTTTCACCAAGGCAGACATTACTGTCCGTTGTCAACAAATTAGAACAACCAAAGGTTGATAAGAAACAGTATAGCGTAACGCGGGTCGATGTTACCGGGACAAAAGATAACCAGAGCGAAAAGGTAGTTGTTGAGGTTTATGTAGGTTCAGAAAGGAAATGGAATATTCCTGCTGGAGCTTTAAAAACATCAGTACCACCATCAATCGTCGGACAGATGCTTGCTAAAGATCAAGTGAAACGCAAAGGAGTATTTCCACCAGAAAAATGTATAGAAACGGACGCCTTCTTTAAAGAATTAGCTGTCAGAGGAATGGAGGTATCTTCCTACAAAATCGAACATGCGTTGTAAGTCAATACTATTTTTTATTGAAAATGAATAACTGTGGGTTAATGGTTTGGTAATATTGCAAATTTTTTGTTTGTTGCATTACATAAATCTTTAACCCCAAACTTTTTTCTTATTCCTAGTTCTTCATAACATTTTTCCTCATAAAATTCAGTTTACTGCATTTTGATTATTATTTTTTGCAAAATAACACAATAAATTGTTGATCAACCTCAAATTAACGGAATATCAGTGGAAAAAGGATCTTATAGGTTATATTGTCATCTGTTTGTCATTGAACCTCAAATTATGAGGATTTTATTAATATTAAACGGAAGGGGAAAAAATTAATGACAACAAAAGCTCGAAATATAGTCGATGAATCACCTTTAACGAAATTCCATATCAAATTAACATTATTTTCATCAGGAGGTCCATTCTTAGATGGCTATATACTTAGCATCGTAGCAATGGCTTTAATCCCATTAAATAAATCATTTGAAATCAGTGACTTTTGGAATGGTATGCTTGGTTCATCGGCTTTAATAGGAATATTTATTGGAGGAATACTTTTCGGTTATTTATCTGATAGGGTTGGCCGAGAAAGCATGTATCGTATAGACCTATTAGCATTTTTAGTTCTATCTGTACTACAAGTATTTGCAACCAGTGTAGAGATGCTATTTTTTCTTCGTCTATTACTTGGTATAGCTATAGGGGCCGATTATCCAATTGCAACCTCGTTGTTAACCGAATTTGCTCCCAAAAAATATCGAGGAAAAATGATTGGGTTCATGACAGTGTCCTGGTATATTGGCGCAACCATTGCATACTTTGTTGGCTACTATTTATTAAGTTTTGGACCAGATGCATGGAAATGGATGTTGGGCTCGAGCGCGATTCCCACAATTATCGTATTACTAATGCGTTTAAATACACCTGAATCACCAAGATGGCTTCTAGCTAATGGACAGCAAGAAAAGGCACTGAAAATAATGAAAAGTATCTATGGTGACGACACAACATTAGCAGATATACCTTCAGCCCCGGCTCAAAAACCAAGTTTATCAAAACTTTTTTCTCCCGTCTATCGGAGACGTACAATCTTTGTTATGCTCTTCTGGAATTTCCAATTAATTCCAATGTTTGCGATTTATACATTTGCTCCAACTTTGTTAGAAACATTTAACTTAAATAAGGGAGATCTGTCCCATATTGGATCTGCATTTATCTCAGTCCTATTTTTAATAGGTTGTACCGTGGCAATGTTCACTATTGACCGAATTGGTCGGAGAGCACTTTGTATATGGGGATTCTTTTTTACCACAATCGCTCTGCTGGGTCTTGGTTTAGTACCTGAAGCAAGCAGTTGGGTTATCATCAGTCTATTTTTTATGTATGCATTTTTTGCAGGTGCCCCTGCCATACTGGAATGGGCTTATCCAAATGAACTATTCCCAACAGAAATCAGAGGAACAGCAGTTGGTTTTGCTACCACAGTAACAAGAATCGGTGCCTCAATTGGAACTTTCGGTTTACCAATACTGTTAGCATCATTTGGGGTTGGACCAACTATGCTGATAGCAGGGGGATTAAATATTATTGGTTTACTTGTATCAATCTTAATGGCGCCTGAAACAAAAAATCGTCCCCTAGGGGAAGTAAGTAATGAAGAATTGGAATATTATGGTATAAATGAAAATAATCTTGATAATCTAGGTTTAGAACAAGTAAAAAAATTCTAGGGCACTTTACTGCTGATAAAAAGTAGTAGTTTTCTTAAAAGATAATTTTGTTGTTTACTATTCAAAAAAATGATGGTGGGTCTTCCCAAAAACCTTTTCTAATGACAATACGGTCATAAATAGCAAAAGGGGGGAGGCTCATTTTTTCTAAGTTAAAAGGTGAGGGGATATTTCTTGAAGACCACAACCGTTTGGATCTATTTGATCCTAGCAAACTTATTTTGGGCAGGTAATTATATTTTTGGTGATCATCTCCTGAGCGAAATGGCACCACTTTGGATTACATTTTCCCGTTGGCTACTCGCTGTTATCATTTTAATACCTCTTGCTTTTTTTGTCGAAAAACCACAATGGCATAAGGTAAGGAAGGAATTACTCCCTTTACTGATTATGGGAATCACCGGAATTATCGGTTATAATTATTTTCTTTTAATAGCATTGCAATATACAACTGCGACTAATGCAGCACTAGTGAGTGCCGTCAATCCAGGAATTATTATCATTTTCTCGTTTTTTGCCTTGCATGAAAAACTTACAAAAATTCAGGTAGCTGGGTTAATTGTATCCTTGCTAGGAGTCATGGTTATTATTACTAAGGGAAAATTTGAGCTGCTTTTTGAAGCAAATAACAACCGTGGAGATTTAATGATGTTACTAGTTATTGTTGTATGGGGTATCTATTCTATCATTGGAAAAAAGGTTACTACTCCACCAATCACAGCTACAGCAGTTTCATCCTTATTTGCCATAATGATTTTAGTACCATTTTTGTTTTTAGAAGGGGCCCATTTTGCACAGATTAGTCAGTTGTCAATCATTGGGATTATCTATATGGCTGTTTTTCCGTGTGTGCTTTCTTTTATCTTTTGGAATATAGCTGTAAAGGTTCTTGGTGCAAGTAAGACAGGTATATCATTAAATTTAATCCCTGCTTTTACGGCGATTATTGCTGTCGTTTTAGGAGAGAAGATTACAGTGGAACAGATTATTGGCGGACTGCTTGTTTTTATTGGGATCTATTTGACCTCTGGTTTAGTTTATCGTCAATCCTATAATACAAATAAAACTATGAATAGCTAAAGGTAGATATTAATTATAGAAGAAAATAGCTTAAACTGGTAATTTTTATATGATATTATTAAGGTGCACCGTGGTCTAACCAAAAAAATAAGGGGAGGGAGAAAAATTAACCTAAAAAAGGATTCATCTGTTAAGTCATATGTGAAAATTATGGAGGAAATTCGGCGCTTAATATTAGAGGGAGGCCTGGTACCTGGTGACAGATTACTCTCTGAACGGGAATTAGCTAGCAAATTAAATGTAAGCCGGACAGTCATAAGAGAGGCGTTAAAATCGCTGGAAATGTTGGGAATTGTCGAGGTTAAAGCAGGCGGGACCTTTATTAAAGAACCTGAACTGCAAGGAGTTTATCATTCCTTATCCTATACGATGGCACTAGATAGTGTTACAGAATTTGATTTGCTTGAGACAAGAAAAATAATTGAAGTTCAGGCAGTCAAATTAGCAGCAGTACGGAGAAATGCCACAGATTTAGCAGTGTTATCCGAAGTTCTTGCTGAAATGAAACAGGCGCTACTTGCTAAAGATCTTGAAAAAAGTGTTGCAGCAGATTATCGATTCCACTCCCAATTAGTTAAGGCGAGTCACAATAAAGTGATTTCTATTATGATGGAAGCTGTTTCTGACTTATTTAGAGAGGTGTTATCAATCACTAGGGAAAAATTAGGTCAGTATAGTGGGATGGATAAGGCGATCTATGCCCAGCACTATACCATTTTCAAGGCAGTAAAGGAACAGGAATCAGATGTTGCTGCGAGCTTAATGACGGAGCATCTGGAGACATTAGAAAATGAGTTGAAAATGATAGTCCAAGGAATTGATCCAGATACCCCTCATGTTGATGAGACGATCTTAGATGAATTTTAATATTTTACATATTTAACGTACTTATTATACTCTGTTGGGAGGTTATTCTGTGACTGAAAAAAATGTCTCCGTTCATGACATATTAGAGTCCATCATTACTACCAAGGATTCCTTACCGAAGAAACAGAAAAAGTTATGCAATTATATTCTTGAAAATTATAAAACTATTGGCTTGCTAACTGTTAAAGAACTTGCTTTAAAAGCTAGGGTGGGTAAAACTACTGTGCTTAGAGTTATGAAGGCTCTAGGTTTTCAAAGCTTTAATGACATGAGAACGTACTTTCATGAATTATCCTTAGAATCGGTAGATAAGTGGGAATATGTGCAGGAATCATATAAAAACAACAGCGAGAAGGGTGCATACAATACATTATCGCAGGTTTGGCAAGAAGGGGTTAACCTGCTTAATAAGTCATTAAATGTTCCGCTTATTGATAATTTTCAAGTAGCATTAGACTTAATACTCAAGTCAAGCAAAGTAAATATACTAGGTCTTCGTCCGTATAAAGCTGTGGCCATTTATCTTGAACTGTTAATGGAGGAATTTTGCTCCAAAACCAGGCAATTAAGTAACGATAGTGACTCAATGTTTGATCGGATTTTGCAATTTGACGAAGATGAAGTTTTTATAATATTTGCCTTTGAACCGTACACCAGAAGAACTATTGATGCTGGGGATGTTGCTCATAAAAAAAGGATTCCTATCATCCTCATTACTGATCATCTCTCTTGTCCATTAGTCAGTTTAGCGACTGTAACATTGAAAGTTGAAACAAGCCAAAAACACCATTCTATACTGCCAATTATTGCATTAGTGGAGGCTATTGTTATTGAACTTGGAAAACAACTGTCTGATAGCTCTGTTGAAAAGTTAGAAAAATTAAAACTAATTCTTGAAGAAAAAAATGTTATCTTCCATTAAATAAGAAAAAATTACACATTGCTTTATGTAAAAACGTATTCAAGCAGTGATGTCTACCGAATTAACTTGAAAGGGATTATCTAAAAGGCAGGTGAATCTGACATTTTAGAAATCCCCTTTTGATAATAAAAAAGGAATAAATAGTCCTATTTTATATAAAACGGTTTACTTTGTTCCTTAATGGTGCTATTATTGTATAAGAAACTAACTATTCAGAAAAGTAAAAAATGTGTTAATTAATATTTTGGATGGGGGTGCGTTTAGAGATGAATCCTTCAACAAAGGAATCTACAGAACTAGCTGAAAAGGTGAAAATGTCCACTGGTTTAATTGATTGTGATGTTCATCCATATATGAATTCACTGGAGGAATTGGTCCCTTACTTGGATGACGCTGTACAGAAGCAATTAAATATAGGCAGGTTTAAGGATGGTTTGCTTCAAAACCAGAACAACGGTGCCTTTGAATTTCCTAAAGGAAGATACGCTAATCCGGGTCATGTACTACGAACAGATGCTATCACACCATTAGGTGGTGTGCCAGGGTCTGATCCTAATTTTTTAACTAAAGATTTGTTTGATCGTTTTAATACCACATACGGCATATTAAATATCGGCCATGGAACAATGGGTGCTTATCATAATATCGATTTAGCTTCAGCATACACGAGAGCGGCCAATGACTGGCTTTATGATACTTGGGTAGAAAGTGATCATAGGTTTCGTATGTCAATGGAGGTAATGCCAGTTGACCCCCAGGAAAGTGTAAAGGAAATTGAGAGAATTGGACGAAAACCGGGCATTACGGCAATTAATTTGCGGATGATCAATGTCCCCTTTGGAAAACGTCACTTTTGGCCGATTTATGAAATTGCTGAGGAATATGGTTTGCCAATTATCGTTCACCCTGATTCAGAGGGAACGGCAGAATATGCCCCAGGTCAAGCGATTGGTCCCGCTTCTACTTATATTGAATGGCACTCTACATTGCCAATTGTTGCTATTCGCCAGGTTGCCAGCCTAGTATTTGAAGGTGTATTTGAAAAGTTTCCTAAACTAAAATTTGCTTTCATTGAATATGGGGTAGCGTGGTTACCTCATGTAATGTGGAGATTGGATAAAAACTGGAAAGCTCTTCGTAAAGAGGTTCCTTGGTTAAAACAGCCACCAAGTGAATATATTAGAAGGAATATTAGATTAGGTACACAGCCGATAGAAGAACCGTATCGACCGAATGATTTACTAGAGCTGATTCAAATGGTTAATGCAGAAGATATGTTGTTGTTCTGCAGTGACTATCCGCACTGGGATGGGGATGTTGGTAATCGAATTTTCCTCCGATTCCCTGCAGATGTAAAACGCAAAATTTATTTTGAAAACGCTTTAAAAACATTTAGATTCTAATCTGGATGGAGGGGAAATAGTTGAAAACGATAAATAAAACGCAAAATCGACATCGTATTGTTTTATTTCCTTCTGCACAATTGAAACCAGGGGAACGAAAATTGGTTGAAATTGATAGGGTAGAAATAGCAATTGTTAATATAGCTGAGAAGCTCTATGCGTTTCGAAATGCCTGTCCACACCAAGGAGTATCAATGATATATGGATCCATAGGTGGGACGATGCTTCCCTCAGAACCTACTGTCTATCAATACGGTTGTGAAAACGAAATCGTAAGTTGTCCGCTGCACGGTTGGGAATTTGATTTGAAAACAGGTAACTCGATTTTTGCGCCGGATAAAGTTTCTTTATTAACATATGATATTCATGAAGAAGATGGAAACATTGTGATGTATGTAAAGAGGAAGCCTGAAAAAGTGATAATTAAAGAGTTTCAATGTAATAGAAATCTTTAATATCAAAATATGGATGACTAGATGTGTTCCTTTTCAGATTGGAGAAAGAAATTGATACCAGTAGGTAACAAAAGATTGATAGTTAAAAACTCCCAAGTTGGACTAAGATCATGCTTAGGAGTTTTTACTTTTACTTACATTTAAAAAAGCCATTCTTAAATGGCCTAAATTAGCTGCTTGTTACATTTTTATTGTACTCGTGTATCGCAGCAAGATGGTGTTTACGAATAAACTGTTCAATCTCGAATGATGGTTGTTTCGTTTCCAACAGAGAAATTATTTTCTCGTGTTCACTGATCGCCTCTGGGGCGCGAGTTGGGAAGTACATTGGTTTTAATCTTCTAATGGTATCTAACTTTTCCCACATTTGTTCTATTAGATTAAATAAAGATTTATTGGTGCAATATTTAATCGTACAGAGGTGAAATTCTTTGTTTAGTTTAATATAACCATTGAAATTAAACTGATGAAGTGCTTCTTTAATCTGTAAGTTAATCTCATGAAGTTCTCCAATTTGTTCGATTGTGACTTGAGAAATACTAGTTACAACTGCATATCCTTCTAGAGCAGCAAGAGTCGAAAGCACTTCAAAATATTCTTTTTCATCAATAAATGAGACGACAGCTCCGCTATAGGCTTTTATTGTTACCAGTCCTTCAGCTTCCAAGCGGCGAATGGCTTCACGGATTGGAATAGGGCTTAAATTTAACTCCTTTCCTAATGTATCAATGACGAGTCGTTGGCCTTGTACATAAATTCCCTCTGTGATACGAGAACGAATAAATTGATATGCGATTTCCTGTTTACTATCCTTTTTCATATTTTAAATTATATATGATTTGATATATAATTTCAATAACAGAAAATAATTAAATGAATATTTTGATTTTTTTGACTAAGGGGGACTTTAGTAATATAATATGGTCATTCCGTGGTCATACCAATAGATGAAAGAATAAAGGGGGGCACTTTTTTATGTATATTAAAGGAGAATGGTTGAAAACTTCAGGAACGATTGAGGTGTTTAATCCGGCAACAGGGGAACTGGTGGATACAGTTTATTCGGTGGGGGAACAAGAAACAAACGATGCCATTACAGCTGCCAAAAAAGCATTTCTCGAATGGTCACAATTGGCTGTTGATCAGCGTAATGCTTATTTGCGAAACATCGTGGCAAGATTAAAAGAGCAGCAGGATGAGCTGGCTGCACTTATCACAACAGAAATGGGAAAATCAATTCATAATGCTCGTTATGAAGTGCAAAGTACGATTTCCTTTTTTGAGTGGTTTGCTGAGGAATCTAGACGGGTTTATGGCAGAACGATACCGGCATCAGCGAATAATAAACGAATCACTGTGACTAAACAGCCAGTTGGAGTGGTAGCGGCCGTCACTCCTTGGAACTTCCCATTATCTATGGCAGCCCGAAAACTAGCTCCTGCTCTTGCGGCTGGCTGTACAATTATATTAAAACCTTCTAAAGAGGCACCTTTATCATCAGTCGCTTTGTGTAAAATCTTTGATGAAGTAGGTCTACCAAGTGGCGTTGTCAATTTGGTAATGGGTAATTCTGATACAATCGTTGGAACATTAATGGCAAATAAGGATGTTAGAAAAATTTCCTTTACAGGTTCGACTGAGATTGGTAAAAAATTAATTCGTCAATCAGCAGATACTGTCAAACGAGTGTCAATGGAATTAGGGGGACACGCACCGTTTATTGTCTTTGAAGATGCTGATTTAGATTTAGCAGTAGAGGGCGTAATCCAAAGCAAGTTTGCCTCATCTGGTCAACAATGTGTTTGTGCTAACCGCATCTACATTCAAGATTCAATCTATGATAAGTTTGCCGATATGTTAAAGGAAAAAGTCTCAAAGATAAAAGTTGGAAATGGCATGGATGAGGCAAATAATATTGGGCCGCTCATAAATAAATGGGCGATTGATAAAATGACAGAACAGGTTGAAGATGCCAAAGCGAAAGGGGCCACGGTTCTTTTCGGCGGTAATAGGCTGACTGGCGGGGAGTATGATAATGGGTATTTCTATTGCCCGACACTGTTATTAAATAGCACAGATGGTATGAAAATCCTACATGAAGAAACATTTGGTCCCATTGCGCCGTTAATCCGGTTCTCCACTGAGGAAGAAGTGATTGAACGAGCGAATGATATCGAATATGGTTTAGCATCTTATTTTTACACGAATGACTTATCACGGATGTACCGTGTTTCTGAAAAGCTTGAATATGGAATGGTTGGCGTTAATGATGCTACCCCATTCTCTGTTCAGGCACCATTTGGCGGAGTGAAAGAGAGTGGATTAGGTAGAGAAGGTGGAAGCGAAGGAATAGAAGATTATCTGAACGTCAAAATGACATCAACAAGGATTATATTGTAATAGATTGAAAGAGTCCGTTCACTATTGGTTCGGGCTCCTTTTTTGTATTTTTGGAAATAAAAAAGCTAAACATTCAGAAAATTTATAATTGAAATCATATATGATTTGGTATATGATAATTTATATAAAATCACTTCAAATGTAATACACATGGAAATCATGGGAAAAGGAGAAATATAAATGGATAAGTTAACGGTTATTGGCTCCGGTGTCATGGGCCGGGGAATTGCCTATGTAGGAGCGCTGGGCGGTTATCGGGTTGCAATAAACGATATTAGCTCAGAAAACTTAGATAAAGCAAAACTTTATATTGAAACGGAAATGACGAAAAGTGCTGAAAGAGGTTATTTAAAACACGAACAAGTCGCTACTGCTTTGCAAAATATCGAATACACAACTGATCTCGAGGCGGCTGCTGGAGACGCAGATGTTGTAATTGAGGCAGTATTTGAATTAATGGAATTAAAAGTGGAAGTTTTTAAACAGCTCGATAAGATTTGTCCTAGTCATACCCTGCTTGCTACCAACACATCCACGATGAGTCCAACAGAAATCGCTGCTCAAACCTCAAGACCAGAAAAATGTATAGCGATGCACTTCTTTAATCCAGTTCACAAAATGAAGTTGATTGAAATTATCAGAGGTCTCGAGACATCTGATGAAACAATGGCAAAGGCAAAAGAAGTCGGGGCAAAACTAGGGAAAGAAACTATTGAAGTCAATGAATTTCCTGGATTTGTGACGAGCCGAATGAACTGCTTGATTGGAAACGAGGCAATGAACTTACTAATGGAGGGCGTTGCATCGGCTGAAGATATCGACAAAGCGATGAAACTGGGATTGAACCATCCAATGGGACCATTAGAACTTGCAGATTTAGTAGGCCTAGATACTAGACTTCGAAATATGGAATATTTGTATAAAACATTAGGAGAGAAATACCGTCCCTGTCCACTGCTGATTAAATACGTTAAAGCGGGACGGCTAGGACGTAAATCCGGGCAAGGATTTTATAAATACTAGATTAAAGGCTTGGATGGGAGGGGTTATGAATGGAAAATATAATCCACTGTGAAAAATTAAAATCCGCAGAGGATGCGGTAAAGTGGATTCAGCACGGTGATCATGTACTCGTCGGCGGCTTTGGTTTATGCGGGACGCCTTTCACGTTAATAGATACAATCGCGGAATCTGACCATGCCAGAGAATTGACCATCATTAGTAACAACTTAGGAGAGGCTGGTAAAGGTCTTGGTAAACTATTAATCTCGAAGCATATTAAAAAAGCAATCGGATCTTATTTTACCTCTAATCGCGATGCAGTAAAGGCATGGAAAAGCAACGAGCTAGAAATTGAATTGATTCCTCAAGGAACATTAGCCGAGGCCATTCGTGCCGGCGGAGCCGGGATTGCTGCGTTTTATACGAAAACTGCGGTCGGTACCCAGCTGGCTGAAGGAAAAGAAGAGCGCGTCTTTAACGGTGAACGATACCTCCTGCAAAGAGGGATTCGTGGAAATGTGGCCTTAATTAAAGCACTAAAGGCTGATACGATGGGAAATCTCATTTATTCCAAAACGGCAAGGAACTTCAATCCTATGATGGCTACAGCAGCCGATCTTGTTATTGTTGAGGTAGATGAGATTGTCGAAGTAGGGACATTTGCCCCTGAGGAAATTGTGACACCACATAATTACGTCGATATTATTGTATTAAATGACCGCTATGAAAAGGTTGGGGGGGAGTATGTTGAACGTCACCGGAAATAAAAGTGCGGCTGCACGAATTCGCATTGCCAAGCGTATTGCACAGGAACTTCAGGAGGGGACAGTTGTTAACCTCGGAGTCGGAATTCCAACATTGATTCAAAACTATCTCAAGCCAGACAGTAAAGTGTATCTGCAATCGGAAAACGGACTACTTGGGATAGGCCCTACGCCACCGCCTGAAGAAATCGATATGGATTTAATTTCGGCAAGTAAACATCCGATTACATTTGGTGAAGGAGCATCGATTTTTTCAAGCTCCGACTCATTTGTGATGATTCGCGGCGGACACATTGATGTTGCCGTTATGGGGGCACTGCAAGTGAGTCAGACCGGTGAGATCGCCAACTGGGCGGTACCGGGTCAGGATATCCTCGGTGTCGGCGGAGCAATGGATTTAGTGGCAAGTGCCAAAAAAATCATCATTGCTATCTCTCATGTCGCAAAGGATCAATCATCGAAAATTGTGAAAGAACTTACCTTTCCAACTAGCGGCATCCGGCAAGCAGAAATGATTGTTACGGAAAAGGCGGTATTTCGTATCGAAAACGGGCAGCTACGCTTAGATGAGCTTGCTTCTGATACAACGCTCGAAGAAGTACAAAAATTGACGGATGCAGAGTTTATTGTTTCAGAAAAGCTGAAAACGATGGCTGTTGACTAACGGAGGTAATGGGGATGGATTATGTAAATATTATAATCAGTCAGGAAAATGAAATCGCATTTATTACGATTAATCGTCCTGAGTTGCGAAATGCATTAAACCTGGAAACGTTACTTGAAATTGAACGGGCGCTAGAAGAACTGCGGGTCAACCAGGATGTAAGAGTTGTTATTTTTACAGGAGCAGGTGAAAAATCGTTTGCAGCTGGGGCAGATATCAGCCAATTAAACAAACGAACGATGATTGAGGCGCTTCAACCCAATATGACGGCAACTTATCGAAAAATTGAAGACTATGAAAAACCTACGATTGCAGCTATTAACGGGTTTGCTCTAGGCGGGGGGTTAGAACTAGCATTGGCTTGCGATATTCGAATTGCTGCTCTTAATGCAAAGGTCGGTCTCCCCGAGGTTGGTTTGGGTATTATGCCTGGGGCTGGTGGTACGCAGCGCTTGACCAGAATTATCGGAAAAGGGAGAACAATGGATCTCGTATTAACCGGAGATATTATTACTGCAGAAGAAGCCGAGCGAATTGGTATTGTTAGTAAAGCAGTTGCTAAAGAAGAGTTACTTGATACTGCAAGAGCATATGCTCGAAAAATTGCCGCGAAAGGACCGCTGGCGGTACGACTTGCAAAAGCAGTTGTTAACCGCGGTGCTGATATCGAAATGGAAACGGCCCTTTACTTAGAAAAGCTGGCACAAACAATTCTTGTCGGCTCTGAGGATAAAAAGGAAGGCACACAGGCTTTCCTTGAGAAAAGACAGCCGCAATTCCAAGGTAAATAATGATCTAGATTACTATTTTAGGAGGAAACTACAATGGATTTCAGATTGTCAGAAGATATCGAGTTACTAAAGAAGGCTGTAAATGAATTTGTTCAAGAGGAAGTTGAAAAAGTAGCGATGGAGATTGAAGAAAACGATGAAATCCCTGAACATATTATTGAAGCTTCTAAGGCAATGGGATTATTCGGTTTAAGTATTCCAGAAGAATACGGCGGTCTTGGACTTGACATGGTTGGAAAATGCGCGATTTACGAAGAACTGGGAAAAACACATAACGGATATACAACATTAATCGGTGCCCATACAGGAATTGGTACCGTGGGAATTGTCGAATTAGGAACCGAGGAACAAAAGAAAAAGTATTTGCCAAAGATGGCAACAGGTGAGTGGATTGGCGCATTTGCCCTGACAGAACCAAGTGCAGGTTCCAATGCCGCTAACTTAAAAACAAAGGCAGAGAGAAAAGGCGACAAGTATATTATCAATGGATCAAAACATTATATCACCAATGCAGTATGTGGCAATGTCTTTACCGTGATGGCTGTGACAGACCCAAGCAAAGGGGCGAAGGGAATTACATCCTTCATCGTTGAAAAAGATTTCCCAGGCTTTATCGTTGGCAACGTTGAGAAAAAAATGGGACTACGCGGTTCTCATTCAGCCGAATTATTTTTCGAAGACCTTGAGGTGCCAGTTGAAAACGTATTGGGGGAAGAAGGTCAGGGGTATGTAAACGCTCTTAAAATTTTGGCAAACGGCCGTGCCGGTCTTGCCGCCCGTAATTTAGGTTCTTGTGAAAAACTACTAGAACTAAGTATGGATTATGCAATGCAAAGGGTGCAATTTGAAAAGCCAATTTTTGAACAACAGGCTGTACAGCATATGCTGGCGGACATGGCAACGGAAATTGAACTGCTTCGTTCCATGACCTACCGAGTTGCATGGATGACTGACCAGGGAATGCGAGTTGTAAAAGAAGCTGCGATTGCAAAATTATACGGCTCTGAAGTATACAATCGCGTAGCTGACTTAGCGGTGCAAATTCATGGAGGAATTGGTTATATGCGCGATTACCCAATTGAGCGTTTCTATCGTGACGCAAGAATTACCAAAATTTATGAAGGAACAAGCCAAATTCAGAAAAATATCATCGCGAACGAACTAAAGCGCGAATTCAAATAAGCTGAAGCATGTTGTTATTTTAAAAAAAACGGAGGTGCTGGAATGAGGAATGTAGTAATTGTCGATGGTGTTCGCACAGCAATCGGCAGGATGGGTGGAACACTGAAGGATGTTGAAGCTGATTTCTTATCTGAAAAAGTAATGCGGGAAGTATTAAAGCGTAGTAATATGATGGGGACGGAAGTGGATGAGGTTGTTTGGGGCCATGCTAAACAAAGTTCCGATGTACCTAACTTAGCACGGCTTGCGGCGCTGCGAGCGGAGCTGCCCATTGAAGTTCCAGGATATACCGTTCACCGCCAATGCGGTTCGGGGCTGCAGGCGATTAACAATGCAGCACAGCAAATTATGTGCGGCTTGTCAGAGGTGATTTTAGCAGGCGGCGCCGAGAGCATGAGTACCGCACCTTATTATCTACGAAAAGCAAGATATGGCTATGGGGCCGGAAATGCAGAAATCGTGGACCCGAATACTGAGAGTCAACCGCGGGCACAGCCTATTGAAGTATATGGAAACTTAACAATGGGTTTAACTGCTGAAAATCTCGCTGAGAAATACAATATTAGCCGGAAAGAGCAAGATGAATTTGCCCTTGAAAGCCAACAAAAAGCAGCAGATGCCATCGCTGCTGGTAAGTTCAAGGAAGAGATTGTCCCATATGAAGTAAAAGTAAAAAGAGAGACCATTAGTTTCGATACAGACGAACATCCGCGCTTAACCAGCCTTGAAAAATTAGCCTCATTAAAGCCGGTCTTTAAGCAAGGAGGAACTGTTACCGCAGGAAATGCCAGCGGTCGAAACGATGGTGCTGCCGCACTAGTGGTGATGTCTGAAGAAGAAGCACAGAAACGTGAATTACATCCGCGCCTGCGAATTGTCTCGCAAGCGTCTGTTGGTGTCGGTCCGGAAATTATGGGAATTGGGCCAGTCCCAGCTACATTAAAAGCCTTAAAACTAGCAGGGCTGACACTCAATGATATTGATTTAATAGAACTAAATGAGGCATTTGCAGCTCAAGCTCTTGCATGTGTAAAAGAACTAGGGCTTGATCGGAAAAAATTAAATGTAAACGGTGGCGCGATTGCCTTAGGACATCCAATCGGCGGAACTGGAGCTATTTTAACAGTAAAAATCATGAACGAAATGGAACGACGCGGTGCCCGTTACGGTTTAATTACAGCCTGTATCGGCGGCGGTCAGGGAATCGCTACGATTGTGGAAAACCTGCGTGTATAATTTTTGGAGGGTAAACAAATGACAAAACCAAAGGTATTGCAGATCCTTTCGATGTATCATTCCGAAGGTGAAAGGATTCTCCATGAAGGTGCTGAGGTAATTCGAACGGATCAATACGATATCCCTCATCTGTGCGAGTTGGTTAAAGGGGTGAATGGGATTGTCCTCAAGGCCCCGGCAAAAATAACGAGGGAAATCATTGATGCCAATCCTGACTTGAAGGTTATTTCAGGGGCGGGGGTAGGACTTGACAATATTGATGTGGCCTATGCAACAAAAATGGGCATCCCTGTACTGCATGCTCCATCGGTAAACAAAGTTTCAACGGCAGAGCACGCGGTTACGCTGCTAATGGCATTATCTAAATCACTAATTTCCTTCCATGAGAATATGAGTCAAGGAAACTATAGCTCTCGGATTACCATTCCTTCATATGAATTAAAAGGAAAAAAAGTAGGTTTAATCGGTTTTGGAAATATCGCGCAAGAGGTTGCCAAGCGGCTGAAAATCGGTTTGGAAATGGATGTTACCGCTTGGGTACGAGAGTTTAAACAAGATAAACATCAAATGGCCAATGAAATAGGCGTTGAAATTAATACAAATATGGAAGAAGTTTTCAGTCAGTCCGACTTTATCTCCCTCCATATTCCGTTAAATGAACAGACGCGCCATTCGATCAACCGCAAGTATTTTAGCATCATGAAACCTTCTGCATTCTTAATTAATACCGCCCGTGGTGCAGTCGTAAATCAGGATGACCTCTATGAAGCACTAACTACGGGTAAAATCGCCGGCGCCGGCTTAGATGTGTTTGATCCGGAGCCACCGGCTAAAGATCTTCTGCTTTTATCGTTACCTAATGTGATTGTGACGCCGCATGTAGGTGGCACCACAGTAGAATGCAATTATATTATGTCAACAACGGTTGCAGAAAATGTAATTAAGGCACTCCAGGGGAAAAAGCCTACTTATATTGGGAATCCCGAAGTGCTAAAAACGAAAATCTGTGAATAGGAGCTAAGCTCATGGAAAAATACTCAATAGCGTTGCTTCCTGGTGACGGAATTGGTGTTGATGTAATCCGGGAAGGTAGAAAGGTACTAGAAACAGTTAGTGAACTGCACGGAGGCTTCTCATATTCTTTTGAAGAGTTTGATTGGAGTTGCGAATATTATGCGAAACATGGAAAAATGATGCCTGATGATGGTTTAGATATTTTAAAAAACTTTGATACGATTTTTTTGGGTGCTGTTGGTTATCCAGGTGTACCTGACCATGTTTCGCTTTGGGGACTGCTCTTGCCAATTCGCCGACAATTTGAGCAATATATTAATATCCGTCCTGTTAAGCTATTGAAGGGGATTCAATCACCACTCGCTGGTAAAACGACAGACGACCTTGATTTCGTCGTCATCCGTGAAAATAATGAAGGTGAATATTCAAGTATGGGAGGTCGTATGTACGAGGGGACCGACTTGGATATGGCCATTCAAAATAGTGTATTCACTCGCAGGGGTGTTGAACGAGTATTAAGATACGCTTTTAATCTTGCACAAAAGCAAGGAAAGAAAAAGCATGTAACTGCTGCTACAAAATCGAATGGGATAAACCATACAATGCCATTTTGGGATGAATATGTTAATAAAATCAGTAAAGAATTCCCAGATGTTAGCCATAATACTGTTCATATTGATGCATTAGCAGCCTTCTTTGTCAGTAAGCCGGAGACAATGGATATTGTCGTGGCCTCAAACCTCTTCGGTGATATTTTAACGGATTTGGGCGCAGCAATTGTAGGGGGAATGGGTATCGCTCCATCTGCTAATATCAATCCAGAGAAGAACTATCCATCCATGTTTGAACCGGTTCATGGCTCAGCTCCGGACATCGCCGGGAAGGGTATAGCGAACCCGCTGGCAACGATATGGTGTACAAGTATGATGCTTGACCATTTGGGTCAGCCAGAGGCTGCAAAAGCGATTCTAAATGCTATGGAAGATGTACTGATGGAGAAGGAAGTATTGACACCCGATTTAGGAGGACATTCTACTACGGAAGAAATGGGCAGCCGTGTTTGTGAAATGTTGAAAAATCGATTAAAGTAATTTGCAAAAGCGATCGTTACGATCGCTTTTGCTGTTCACAGCGGGCTTAAGAAGATACCGTTTCCTCCGACATGTCCATTCCTGGACTTTTTGGTGAGTTATTTTCAAAACGAGAATTTTTTATCGCAAAGTACAGCAGCAGGCAATGTTCAAAATTGGTCACATTTAAAGAGGTTAACTCGCTGATTTTATCAAGCCGGTAAACGAGCGAATTCCGATGCAGGAATAATATACGGGCGGTCTCACTGATATTCAGATTACAACGGCAGTACGTCATAAACGTACTAGCCAATGTTGAAAAATTAACATGATTAAAGAAATTGCTCATTTTTTCCTTCAACCGCTCAGTAATATAGGGAGTTAGCTCGTTACCAAACAGTTCGAGAATAACATTCCAGTCATTATAATAGTAGATTTCGGGTGTAATAGTTGTCTTTTTACCAGCTGTTAATGCTTTATGTGAATCTTCATATGACTCCTTAATTCCCCTTACCCCATCTTTTATACTGCCAATCGCAATTCTGGCGGTAAAATGATACTTCGTATTTAAATATTGAAGGGTTCGATTCATTTTCTGTTCAAGTTTTGCTAAATATTGATCCTGAGGTTCGGTGGGGTCAAGTGTTTTTATTAAAATAAATTGATCAAGTGTGAGGAGAGAAAGTAAATCCTCATTATGATCAATAAGGTAATAGCGTAATATATCAATGATATTATTTTGTAAAAATTGCCATGAGAATTTATCGGGGATGGGATTCAGTTCTTCTGAAAATTGATTGGTAAGCATATCAAGTTCAATCAAGATACTGACTCGCTTCACATCAAGATCAAGATTATAGCCTAGCATTTTTCCATATCTAATAATTTGCTGAAGGTCATCCTGCTGTTCCGCATTTAACAGGTAGTGGATTAGATTGTCAAGTGTTTTTGATTCAAGGATTCTCATTTCCTTTTTCATGTATTCATGACACATTAACTCAACATGGCTTTTTACCAGTTGGGCATATTTTTTTACCTCGGAAGGATTGCCGACAATGCCAAGGACACCTACCGCTTCTTTATTAAGGATAATAGGTGCAGCCAC
The DNA here is from genome assembly GCA_000752035.1 of Bacillus rubiinfantis. Taxonomy (GTDB): domain Bacteria; phylum Bacillota; class Bacilli; order Bacillales; family Cytobacillaceae; genus Neobacillus; species Neobacillus rubiinfantis. The sequence goes on from CCFE01000021.1 coordinate 323,042, forward strand.
ACCAGGAAGCACATTTTCAACATTTTTGACATCTTCGGGCTCGTAGCAAATTGTTTCCTTCCTGTTAAGTACGTCGATAGAGGCTTTGTGAAAACTGCCCAATCGATTTACATCGTTTGATCCAATAATATAGCCTTTATCATTCGTTATACTGATGGGATATCCAATAATTTTCGACGTATTTTCAACAATTACTTGAGAAATATCCTCTAAAAAAGCCAAATAAGACCCCCCTTTTACCATTTTTACTCATATACTTATAAATTCTCTAAAAATGAATAAATTCCTTGTGTAAATTGACTATTAAAATAATTCAAAATATTTTATTTACCGTAAAAAATGCACATAGCATCCTATTAACAAAATGAGTACATTATTAATATAGTAATATTTTTGAAGGGTGGGATTTCAATGCCTAACAAGGCGGATGTGATCATTATAGGCGGTGGCGTAATTGGCTCCAGTATTGCCTATAATTTATTAAATGATGGGTTTGCCGGAAAAATTATTGTATTTGAAAAGGACGGCCTTTATGAGTTTGCTTCAACTCCTCGGAGTGCAGGAGGGTTTAGACAACTGTATACAACAGTTATAAATATGCAGTTAAGCAAATACAGTCTTCAAATTTACAAGGACTTTGCACAAACAATGGCCATAGATGGCGAGGAAATGGAAATAGATTTTAAACAACGGGGCTACTTGTTCTTAGCGAAGGAAGAGATGATGCCTAAATTTGAACAACACTTAAAGCTTCAAAATGAAAACGGTATCAATTCACGATTGCTTGATAAAAATGAATTGTTAGGCATCATCCCAGAGCTTAATATTGAAGATATTGCAGGTGGCCTTTATTGTTCTGAGAGCGGTTATTTAGACCCGTACTCAGTAATGCAGGGTTATATTAGAAATGCTAAGAAATTAGGCGCAGAGTACGTGTATGCTGAGGTTGACAGCCTCATTACCGATCAGGACCAGATTAAGGGAATTAAACTTGTAGATGGCAGCGAATATTATGCCCCAATTGTTGTCAATTGTGCGGGTGCTTGGGCTTCAATACTTGGTGAAAAAGCAGGGGTTCCGCTTCCAGTTGTCCCGCTTCCAAGACAAATTTTTCAATTTGATATTGAAAAACCACTGAAAAAATACTTACCTTTAACCATGGACCCTACCGGAGTTTACTTTCGTCATGAAGGTGAAAAATTTATTTCGGGCTATGCGGAAGATATTGAGCCTGGCATTAACTTTAAATGGCGGCGTTCGGCTTTTGAGGAGCATATCTGGCCTGTTTTAGCAAATCGGATTCCAAACTTTGAATATGCTAAGATTGAGCGCGGCTGGAGTGGCTTATATGATTTCAACACAGAAGACCATAATGCGATTTTAGGAGAATATCCAACAATGAAGGGCTATTTTGTCGCTTTTGGTTTTAGCGGTCATGGTATGCAGCAGGCACCAGCAGTTGGAAAGTGTTTATCCGAACTGATTCGCACTGGTAAATATCAGACGATTGATTTAACACCATTGCGCGTTGAGCGGTTTGCCGAAAAGGAATTAGTTGTCGAAGACGCTATTTACTAATTAATGAAGTTTCGGAGGGCTACTAGCCTTCCGTCTTCTTATTTTTGAAGGGTGGAAGTACAATGAATATCAACAAATATGGTCACGCAATTTCATATGATTATCTGGGGCCAAACTCACAAACTCGGATTATTAAGCAGAAAAGAGGGCAGTATGTCACCGGATATTCTGTTGGAATCCTTTACTTGGATGCCTGTTGGTACCCTGTAATTCCTGGGAACGTAGCAAATCTTGAAACTTATAATTTTCCTGTGCGTTTAAAAGTTGTGCCAGATTGTCGGACAACCCAGCTATTATCAGGGGATCCCACGTTAGTTGAGAGTATTATTCAAGCTGCGAAGGAATTAGAAGCCGAGGGGGCACGAGCCATTTGTGCTGCCTGCGGATTTTTTGGTAACTTTCAGGATAAAGTGGCTGAAGCTGTCAGTATCCCAGTCTATATGTCGAGTATGATTCAAGTACCCTGGATTAAAACAGGGTTAAAACCGGGCCAGAAAATTGGCGTGTTAACGGCTTTTGCTGACGGTTTAACAGAGAACTTATATAAAAGCTGTGGGATAACCGATCAGAGTAATTTAGTTATTGCTGATTTAAGCGGGGAGCCTGAATTTTCAGCGATTATTGAGGATCGCGGTTCATTTGATAACGAGCTTGTACGTCAAGAAGTGGTTTCTGCTGCAGTAAGATTAGTTGAGGAAAATCCTAACGTTGGCGCTATCTTACTCGAATGTAGTGATATGCCGCCATATGCGGCTGATGTTCAGCGGGCCGTGAAGTTGCCAGTATTTGATTTTATTACAATGATTAACTGGATTCATCAGGCAACAACCCAAAAACCGTATTATGGCTCATATTAAAATCAGGGCGTAAAAAAACCAGGAAGAATGTTTCAACCTCCTGGTTTTTTTAATTAATATTTTGTTGTTAATGTCCGATACACCATGTATAAGAATCCGCCCCAAAAGATGCTAAAGATTAACACCATCATGATAATGGCTGATGCCCCCATCTACATTCCCTCCTTAATATCTTGAGCTGGTGGGTTTGAAAAGGTTTCTGATTCACTCATTCCCTCTTCGACAACAGAGCTTCTCCATTTATGCTTTAATCGCAGCATGAGTGGAATAATCAGAAAGACGATAATAAGTTGGAAAACGATCGTACCGACATTGGCTTCTTCAAAAGGTTTCCACCATGTATCTGGATACCAGGTTGTTGCTTGATATAACCACCAGGCGGTTACAACAACAAATAAAATCGGAATAAAATACTTAATAGAATAAACCCACCAATTGTTTATTTTAATAAAACTAACTGCATTTATTTCGGACTTCATGTTTTCAACACCATATTTAATGGCTGCAAAAGCATACAAGAAACAAGATATCAACAAACCGACTCCCCATACCCAATCCTGGTTATTAAAGAAAGACATGTTCATAGCAGAAGGGATGCCGCCTGCAAAAATTAAGATAGTAGTAATAACGATTGCTTTTTTTCGTTTAATGCCGTGGTCAGAAAGATTACGGGTAATTAACTCCACCATTGCAACTAGGGAAGTGAACGCTGCAAAAAATAGAGCACCAAAGAAGGCTAAACCGAAAAGATAACTTTGTGGCATGCTATTTAATAGTTCAACCATGTAAATAAATGTGATACCTGTATTACCTGAACTGGTTGCCTGAGAGATATATTCTGGTGATGGGGCTAAAGCAAAGATTGCTGGAATAACTGTTAACCCTGCTAATAATTCAACGGAGTTGTTACCAAGGCCTGCTGTCAGTGAGTTTTGGGCAATGTCGTCACCTTTCTTGGTATAAATGGCATAAGTTGCATATAGTCCCCAGCCTGCCCCAACAGACCATGCTGATTGTGATAATGCTTGAAGCCACGTTGATGCTTTGGCTAGGTATTCCCATTGCGGTGTAAACATATAGGAAATTCCCTCCACTGCCCCTGGTAGGGTAACAGAGCGAATCGCGGTAATTATAAGCATAATGAATAATAAAGGGAGGAATACCTTGGCCATCCTTTCGATTCCCTTAGTTACACCCAAGTAAACCACAAGCCCTGAAATGCCAATCGCGAGTAAATGATATAATACAGTTTCTGCGGAATTATTGGTAAAGGAATTCCAAATTTCTTGCGAATTTACTTTGTTAGTAAAAGTACCGGATGCTGCCAAGATTAGATATTTAATTGTCCAACCTACTACTACCGAGTAATAAAAAGTGATACCTACTAACACAAGGGTAATAAACGGACCAAACCAGGCGAATTTTTCACCGACAAATTGTCGAAAAGATCCGATTGTTCCCCTGCGCGTTCTTCTTCCAATAAAGATCTCAACCATTACTAATGGTAGTGACCATAAGAATAAGAATATAGCCCAACCGATAAGAAAAGATCCGCCCCCATGTTCCGCGACCATCCGTGGGAATCTCCAAATATTTCCTGTTCCAACTGCCATACTCATTGCAGCTAAAATAAATCCAATCCTGGAGGACCATATGACTTGATTCTCTTTCATAACCTCATTCCTTTCAAAATACTAATCTCACGTAAAGAAAAATGACAGAATTGCATAATGATGACTGCTTTGATAGAAGGGGATAAGTGAGTTTTTACAATTGGAAAGATACATGCTGATGATTACTTTCCTGACTTAGATAATATGTCAATGGTGGAAAGCGTTTTCAGAAAAAGGGTTCACCTCCTGATGAAAAAATATTTCTATCTTCTGTCATTTTAGTATTAAAAAAGAATGAATTCTATGTATCAATTAACCGAAAATTTCAATAATTTAAACTTTACTTTCTTGCAAATTTAACAAAAGACTTCGGCAGAACATGGTTTAGAAGAGGAAAAGTACAATTTGTGATGGTAACGACAAGGAAAATAAAAAGAACCCGAATGATCAATCAGGTTCTGTATTCATTACTGCATAACATTGGATTGCCGTGTAGAGCAGCATACAATCTTTAAAGCTGCTTGTATTTAGTGAGGTAATCTCACTGATCTTTTCCAGCCGATAAATAATCGTGTTACGGTGAATGTACATATTTCTTGAGGCTTCGCTTAAATTCATATTATGCTTGCAGAAGCCAATAAAAGTTGAAGCTAAAATATCGTAGTTATCGTGTTGCAGTAAAGGAGTAATCATCTTTATTAGTTTACTCTGATAATCAATTGATAACTCTTTCGGCATAATTCTAAATAACGTTTCGCGTTCATTATATAGATGAATGAGGGCATTTGGTTCAAAGTGTTTCCCGCTGCTGAGTGCGTGAACAGCATTTTCATATGATTGAGCGATTCCACTTAAACTTCTAGCAATACTTCCTACTGAAATAATGGCAGAGGCTTGGTATTTAGCTTCTAGGAAGCTATTAATCTTTTGGAGCTTTTCTTCAAGGCTTTCCATTAACAGGGAATATGAGCGCTGGTAGGGAAGGGCTTTTATCACAATGAATTGGTTAAAGTTTAAAAACGAAATGATATCATTTTTCTCTTCCTGAAACAGTAATTGTAAATACTCCAATATCTCGCGCTGAAAATATTGAAAGGGGAAGCTTTCAAATAATTCATCGTTACTTTTTTTGTCAGAGATACTTTCAGATGAATTTTTTATTTCAATTAGAAGGCAAACATGGCTGCTATCTAGATTGAATTCAAGCAACTTTGCTGACTGAACTAGCTGCTCGTTCATTTCAGCATGATTATCATGATAATGGATGAGTTGATGGACAAACATCTCAACCAATTTTCCTCTTAATTCAACCATTTCTTTTCGGAAGGCCTCTTGACACATCATTTCTACTTGGTTTTTTACGAGTTGAACGTATTTTTCAACCTCCTTTGGTTCGCCGACAATACCCAATACACCAATTACTTTATTGTTAAATTTCAAGGGAACAGAAACTCCAGGAAGAATTCTTTTTTCAATGTTATTTTTACATTCAACCATCATATTTTTTTTAATCACTTCAAGAGATGGCTGGTGAAATAATCCAATTCGGCTTTTATCACTGGAGCCAATGATAATGCCTTCATTATCAGTGATGCTAATCGGATATTGTAAGATTTCGCTCGTTTTTTCGATGATATCCTGGGCAATATGTTCTAGAATTTTCAAGAATCTCTGCTCCTTTCATAAATTTGACATCATCTATAATCTTTTACAATAGATTTACTCTTATTGTAGCGATTTTCTGGCGAGTTGTACAATGATTCTGAAAATAGGAAAACGAACAGACACTTCTACAATGAAGTGCCTGTTATAAATAAATCTCTTGCCCAATGCCTTTTGCGAGGGCTTTTTGATAAATTGCATCTGCAACAATTAGGTCGAACAAGGCCATGCCTGTTGATTTAAACACGGTTGGACGGTCTGAGGAATAAACAGGGGATACTTTCCCGGTTACTATCTTTGAAAAAGCAACAATCTGCGAAGGCTCAAGCCAATTGTTTTGTAGCGGCTGGATAATATCTCCGGATTCTTTTATCGCATCAAGTGTATCAACATATAGGTAGTCAAGATTTTTATAAATAGTCTCAGAATACTCTCGCATATGCGGTAAATACGAGCCGATACCGATGATTAATTTGCCGTTAAAGATTGTCTCTACGTTAGGTAAAACAGGTGAGTTAGATGAGGTAGATGTAATAATAATATCTGAACCCTTCACTAATTCTAACCGGCTGGAGGCGACTTGAATGGTAATATCTGAAGGTACAAGTTTTTTTAAGGATTCAATAAAATTCGGCAGCTTGCTGGAAGTACGGTTAAATAAGTTAATTTCCTTAATATCTCTAACGGAACATGCTGCTGCTATTTGGTATAAACCCTGATAACCAGTTCCAATAAGTCCTACAGATTTTGCTTCCGGTGTTGCTAAATATTTTATAGCCGCTCCTCCTACAGCCCCTGTTTTTAAACCCGTTAATAATGTTCCATTCAAGAGTGCTTTCGGAGTCCCTGTTGTACGGTCATTTAATACAATGATTCCTTGAGTAACAGGTTGTTTAATATTACTAGGGTTTACACTTACGAGCTTTGTCCCAACCGCGTTTTTTGCGACACAGGGCATAAGCAAGAGTACATTGTCACTATCTTGTACATGACTTCGCAGCGGCATTTGAAACAGGTTGTCCTCATAAAGAACGTATGCCTCTTCAATTGCTTGAATGATATCATTCATAGAAGCAGCCTGATTGATATCATTTTCACTCAGTATCATCATAAATGACATTCCCCCTTCCCCTCAGTTTACATCAGCAGGGAGAGGCGGTGCTATGGAGTAGTTACACAAAATTCAGATATCTTTAGTGTCCAAAACTTATTCACTTTTTACAAAAAATCACTGATTTATAAAATAGCCGAGTCAAGCATCAAGGAGAAAATCACGAAAATGGATCTTGTACCATAGGAAAATATAAGGTAAAAATGCAGTCGATAGTAGAGGCTGCATTTTTTTGGTCGTTTTTTACGAAATATAGGCCGTAAATGAAAGTTAAATTTAGGAAAACTATATATAAATTGTTGTATAAAGAGGAGATTAAACGATGTTTTTGAATTTTTTAGTGAAAAAAAACAAAAACTCAAAAGTTCGTTCCTTTTTTTTTGTATAAACTAAACATATAATTCTGAATTTTTTTAATTTAAAATAACTTCATTGATATTATCGAAAAGAATTAAGTTTAAAAGAACATTAGTTACGGCGTTATTTTGGGGAGGTTGGATAATGAACAAAGAATTTGTAAGAGTGAGTGAAAAGCTAAGCGAAGCTCATACATTACCATCCTGGATGTATACCGATCCAGAAGTATTGAAGGTAGAGAAACAGGAAATTTTTACAAAAACATGGCAGTATGTTGGTCATATTAGTCAATTAAGAAAACCCGGTGACTATTTTACAACCGAGGTTGGCGATCGTCCAATTATTCTCACTCATAGCCAAGACGGGGAAATTCGCGCATTCTATAATGTTTGTACCCATCGGGCCGCAAAATTAGTTGAGGGAGAAGGGAATAAAGCGGTTTTTTCCTGCCCATATCACGCATGGACGTTCCGCACAGATGGTTCCCTGCTTCGTGCACCTAACATGAGCGGCTGTGAAAACTTTGATTATCAAGATTTTTGCTTAAAAACAATCCAGTTGGAAATCGTTCATTCTTTTATATTTGTTAACTTGGACCAGAAAGCACCATCCATGACACTTCAATTTCCAGATCTCTTTATGCATGTTGAAAAATATGATTTAAGTAAGTTAAAAAGAGTGCGTGTCAAAGAAACAATCTGCCGCTCTAATTGGAAGGTAGGAATTGATAATTACCTTGAATGCGACCATTGCTCGATTGTTCATAAAACACTCGTTTCCAAACTTGATATGAAACAATATGAAATGGAAATGCATGAATATTATTCTTATCAAGGGACACCTTTAAAGGGGAAAACGGCTGAATTTGGTTTAGGTGAGGGCGGCAGATATTATTGGCTTTATCCAAATACTTGGTTCTCCTTTGATCCAGGTCCAGCTAACCTCTCAATTCATCAATCGATACCGATTGACCACAAGACTACAAAGTATGTATATACTACTTTTTTTATGAATGATGAAATGACGAAAGAAGAACAAGAATTACTGGCAATGGATGATCTCGTAAGGAAAGAGGACCTCGACATCTGTGAGACCGTGCAAAAAGGGTTGGAAACGGGTGCATATAGCCAAGGAAGATTTTCTTTAACGGAAAATTTAGTTCATCAATTCCAATTACTTTTGCAAAGAGATTTAGAAAATGTTTTGGCGTTACCTTCAAAAAATTCGGCAACAGCAAGATAAGGGATAGACAGTTCTATCTCTTATCTTCCAGTATATCTGTAAGCGCTTTCTGAAAAATACTATTTTTAAAGAAAGATAGGTGATGTTAATGTCAGAACATCAAGAAAAGCAGCCACAATTACAACGAGCGATGAAAAGCAGACATTTATTTATGATGTCTCTAGGTGGAATTATTGGGACTGGTCTATTTTTAGGGTCCGGTTATGCTATTGGTGAAGCAGGTCCCGCAGGAGCAATACTTGCTTATCTTGTTGGTGGTTTGCTTATGTATTTAGCAATGGTATGCCTTGGGGAATTATCGGTAATCATGCCTGTCTCTGGTTCATTTCAGGCACATGCGACCAAATTTATCGGCCCGGCAACCGGATTTGTTGTTGGCTGGATATATTGGCTTAGCTGGGCATTATATGTTGGTCTTGAATTTGTTGCCGCGGGACTATTGATGAAACGATGGTTTCCCGATGTACCAACTTGGATATGGTGTGCCATTTTTGTTATTTTACTATTTTCCATTAACTCACTTACCACTAAAGCATTTGCGGAAACAGAATATTGGTTTGCTGGTGTAAAAGTTCTGACTGTTATTCTATTTATTATCGTCGGACTTGGAGCTGTATTTGGTATCATTTCACTTAAGAGTGAACCTACACCTTATTTAACTAACTTCATCGGTGATGGATTGTTTCCAACAGGAATGATCGGGGTATTTATCTCAATGATGACTGTTATTTATTCATTCCAAGGGTCAGAAATCATGGGGGTAGCAGCTGGAGAAACAGAAGATCCAGAGAAGAATATTCCAAAGGCAATTCGTACTATCGTTTTTCGAATTCTCATATTCTATATATTAGCTATGTTTGTTCTTTCTGCACTGGTTCCATACAAACAAGCTGGGGTTCTCGAAAGCCCGTTTGTGACGGTGTTTGATATGGTTGGGATTCCTTATGCAGCTGACGTGATGAATTTCGTGATCTTAACAGCCATTTTGTCGGTAGGGAATACAGGTTTATTTGCTTGTACGCGAATTTTATACTCGCTCGCAGAAACGGGGATGGCACCAAAGGCCTTTTCTAAATTAAACAAACGCGGCGTTCCACTTTATTCTCTCTTAGTTACTCTAGGATTTGCACTGATTTCATTGTTAACCAGTGTAGTAGCCGAAGACACATTATTTGTCGTTTTATTAGCTATCAGTGGAATAGGTGGTACACTGACGTGGTTGGCCATTGCTGCTGCCCAAATAGGTTTCCGCCGTCAGTATATTAAAAACGGTGGCAGAGTGGAGGATCTTAAATATCGTGTTCGTCTATATCCATTTGTACCGATCCTTTGTATTGTCATGTGTTTGTTTATATTTGGATTTACAGCCTTTGATGAAACACAACGGACTTCATTATATTGGGGATTTGGATTTGTAGCATTTTGTTATATATTTTATTTCTTGAAATTTAAACGAACAACTAACAATCTGTCACTCGAAAATACGGCGGCGAATGCTGACACAGAGAAAATCTAGTGTTACTTAGTTGTTATATTTTTAAGAGGAGGAAATAAAGGTGAGTCATACAAATGATTATGATGTAATTATTGTTGGGGCAGGTTTTTCAGGAATAACAGCTGCTAGGGAGCTTCGATTATTAGGAAAAAAGGTAGTAGTATTAGAGGCTAGGGACCGTTTAGGGGGAAGGACATGGGTCGATCAACGGCTCGGGAGTGAACTTGAAATGGGAGGAACCTACGTCCATTGGCATCAGCCATATGTATGGACGGAAATCACCCGTTATGGTCTTGAACTTGTAACTGCACCGAAAACTGAAAAGGTATATTGGATTGTCGATGACAAACCTTATTCTGCTCCAGTACCAGAGTTTCGCAACAAACTTAGAGGTACAGTAGAAAAATTATTGAATGAAGGCAGAAAATATTTGCCGCTGCCTTTTCAACCGTTAAATAATGATCAATTCCGAGAAATGGATAAGATTACAGCTGATCAGTTCATTAGAGAATTTGGGTTAACGAAGGAAGAATATGATATTCTACATGGTTGGATTGCATCTGATTTTTGCGGCGACCCCAAGGAAGGTGCCGTTACGCAAATTTTTCGCTGGTGGGCATTTTCAGAAGGAAATTGGGAAACCCAAAGCGCAATGATATCTACGTATCGGTTACAAAAAGGCACGAAAGCGCTAATTGAAGCGATGGCTGCAGATGCAGACGCTGAGATTAACTTTTCGACAGTGGTGACACAAATAGAGCAACAAAACGGTACTGTAACAGTTAAGACTGAGGACGGCTCTATTTTTAACGGTAAAGCAGCGATTGTCACTGTTCCGCTCACCACTTTGAATAGCATTGAGTTTAAACCTCGATTATCAATGGAAAAACGTGCTGCTTCAGCGGAAGGACAAACTTCGAAAGGGGTTAAAGCTTGGGCGAAAGTTAAAGGAACATTAGAGCCGTTTGACGCACTTGCCCCAGGCTGGTATCCATTATGTTCTGTTCATTTAGACCGCTATATCGATGGAGATACTATTATTGTTGGGTTTGGAGCAAGCTCGGAAAAATTAGACCCTAACAATCGTAGCGAAGTCGAAAAGGCATTGAAGGTCTGGATTCCAGATATTGAAGTAATGGAGAGTGCGGGTCATGATTGGGTTAAAGATGAATTTACCCGAGAAACATGGCCCATGCTTAAACCTAATCAGTTAACAGGTTACCACCAGGAGTGGAACACACCTGAAAATGCTGTGTTCTTGGGTGGAACAACGTTTGCTAATGGATGGGCAGGATTCATTGATGGAGCCATTGAAAATGGGATAACAGTTAGCCGCCGTGTTTATAACTATCTGAATGAAGGTATTCCACATAGTCAGCAGTATCCTTTGAAAAATAAATAACTACGTAAAGGCAACCGAAAAGGTTGTCTTTTTGGTGTGGCCACTGAAATCGAGAGAAATTGCCATTGTGCACTAATAAATATATTAAGCGAAATAAAGCTTAGGGCAGCATTCTTTTTTTAGTATAAACAAATACTAGCAGAAATAAAAAGTCTAGTTGGAGGGATGAGTGTGCCTGAACTTCCAGAAATGGAGAATTATAAAATAATATTGAATCAAAGGGTTGCGGGTCAAGTAATTACAGGAATTACCGTGACGCGTGAAAAATCTATCAATGTAAACGTTGACCTCTTTAGGAAGAGTGTTCTCAACCAAAAAGTGGTAACCGTAAATCGGAGAGGAAAGCATATACTTTTTCAACTGGACAACAATTCTGTTTTATTACTGCACTTGATGCTGGGTGGTTGGATGTTTTATGGAACAGATGCAGAAAAACCTAAGCGTACAATTCAAGTTCAGTTATCTTTTGGTGAAGAGAATCTTTATTTTATTGGGCTCCGACTTGGCTATCTACATTTATATTCACCTGCAGAAGTGGAGAATAGGCTTGCGCACCTAGGACCAGAACCATTAGCCGCAGAATTTACTAAGGAAGAATTTTTAAAAACATTGGCTTTGAAGCATGGGCGTTTAAAAACAACATTATTAGACCAAGAATTTATTGCCGGCATTGGAAATTGTTATTCAGCTGAAATTTGTTTTGATGCATGTATTAAACCTGTAAGGGATATTGACGAATTACACGAAAAAGAACGAATTAGATTATTTAACTCGATGAAATCTATTCTTGAAAAAGGGGTTCGCTACGGAGGTTATATGGAGCATCCTTTTTTTAATGGCGATATCGTAACAGGAGGCTTCCAAGACCAATGCCTAATCTATGACCGTGAGGGACAGACTTGTAAGAGATGTGGAACGATTATTGTAATGGAAATGGTGTCTTCGCGAAAAACATTCTACTGTCCTAATTGTCAAAGGTAAACTCGTCACCAGTTTGGCGAGTTTTTTGCATGTTAACCAAGTTGTCAAAAATTAATCTTTTCTCAAAGATTAATATAATATACTATATACAAAAAAGTATAACACAATTATAATGAATACATAAAATATAACATCATTTTAGTCGAGGAGGTGGTAATAATTAAACTTACGAAGCGACAGGATGAAATCCTGCAAATTGTTAAAAAAAATGGGCCGATAACAGGTAAGGAAATCGCCGAAAAGCTTTCTGTCTCTAGAGCTGCCTTAAGGCCGGATTTGGCTATCTTAACGATGTCAGGAAACTTAGATGCAAGACCACGTGTTGGGTACTTTTACAATGAACAATTTGCTTTAAAACAACGCGCCGAAAGATTTATCCACCAAAAGGTAGCTGATTTTAAAGCTCACCCAATCGTAGTTGAAAAATCAACTTCTGTATATGATGCGATTGTTCAGCTGTTTTTAGAAGATGTTGGCACACTTTATATAGTCGATTCACAGGGACATTTAGCGGGTGTTGTTTCACGGAAGGATTTACTTAGGGCTGCGATTGGGAACAAAAATCTTCAGGAGTTGCCTGTCAGTGTCATTATGACACGAATGCCAAATATTATTACTATTTTCCCTGAAGAAACTCTGTATCATGCTGCCCAAAAAATGATTAACTACCATGTTGATTCCCTGCCAGTCGTAAAGGAAGTGGCTAACCAGAACCATACATATTTACTAGTTGGCCGCATCACAAAAACAACCATCACCCGCGCTTATGTTGAAATAATGGAAGAAAAATTGAACTAGGGGAGTTGCTGTATTTGGAACAAAGGGAAGTTGTCTATGTAATTTCTGATTCAGTTGGGGAAACGGCTGAGTTGGTAGTGAAGGCGGTGGCCACCCAGTTTAATGGTGGTCATGTAGAAATTCGCCGTAATTCCTATGTAGACGACATAGAAGATATTGAAGATGTTTTAATGCTTGCTAAAAAAGAAAAATCCCTCATTGCCTATACCATCGTGATCACAAACTTAAAGGAGTATTTGGATAAAAGGGCAATGGAAGAAGGGATTCCAGCTATTGACTTGCTCAGTCCTCTAATGAACGCTTTTGAATCAAGATTTGACAAGGAACCGCATCATCAGCCAGGTATGATGCGAAAGTTAGACGATGAGTATTTTCGCAAAATAGAAGCAATTGAATTTGCCGTAAAATACGATGATGGACGTGACCCAAGGGGGATTTTAAAGGCGGATATCGTCTTAATTGGGGTATCGCGGACTTCTAAAACACCACTTTCAATGTTTTTAGCACATAAGCGCTATAAAGTCGCCAACGTTCCGATTGTTCCTGAAGTACCGCCGCCTGATGAGTTATTCCAAATACCTAGGAAAAACTGCATTGGCTTAATTATTTCGCCAAATAAGTTAAATGAGATACGTAAGGAACGATTGAAAGCACTAGGCTTAGGTTCACAGGCTAATTATGCAAGTTATCAACGGATTCTTGAAGAACTGGATTATGCTGAAAAAATAATGAAACGGGTTGGCTGCCCAGTTATTAATGTATCCAACAAAGCAATTGAAGAAACAGCTGGGTTAATTTTAGATGTGTTGAAAAAAGAGAGGAGCTTTTAATGATGGAGAAGTTTGTTTATTTGTTTGACGAAGGTAATGGGAATATGCGAGAACTGCTTGGAGGTAAAGGGGCTAATTTAGCTGAAATGACAAGAATTGGCCTGCCAGTTCCGTTTGGTTTTACCATTACTACCCAAGCTTGTAATGCTTATTTCGAATCAGGGCAAACGATTCCAAAGATTATCGAAGAACAGACATTAGAAGCCCTTGCGATACTAGAAGAAAGAATGGGAAAAAATTAGGTGATCCAGAAAACCCATTACTAGTATCAGTTCGATCTGGTTCTGTCTTTTCAATGCCTGGAATGATGGATACGATTTTGAATCTTGGGATGAATGACAAAACTGTTGTGGGAATGGCAAACTTAACCAATAACCCACGTTTTGCCTATGACTCCTATCGTCGTTTTATTCAAATGTTCAGTAATGTCGTGCTAGAGATAGATTCGTTTTTCTTTGAGCAATTATTAGAGGATATTCGCGAGCAAAAAGGTTATACAGCAGACCCTGAGCTGACCGCTGAAGACTGGCAAGAAGTAATTAGCGGTTATAAGCAAATTGTGAAGAAGCATACTCGGAAGGAGTTCCCTCAAAATCCGAAAGAACAATTATTCTTAGCCATTAATGCCGTATTTAATTCCTGGAATAATCAGCGCGCGATTGTTTATCGCCGTTTAAATAAGATTCCCGATCATTTAGGAACCGCCGTTAATGTGCAGAGCATGGTATTTGGCAATATGGGCGATGATTCAGGCACAGGTGTAGCTTTTACTAGAAATCCTTCGACTGGAGAACCGGTATTGTATGGTGAGTACTTAATCAATGCTCAAGGTGAAGATGTTGTCGCTGGCATCCGTACACCACAGCCAATCGTGACACTAAAGCAGGAAATGCCCGAGGTATATCAGCAATTTGCCGATACATGTCAACGACTGGAGCAGCATTATAAGGAAATGCAGGATATCGAATTTACAGTTGAACGTGGTAAGCTGTTTATCTTACAGACCCGTAATGGCAAACGGACAGCGCAAGCGTCAATTCGAATTGCAGTTGAGATGGAAAGGGAGGGAATTATTGATAAAAAGACGGCTATTATGCGTATCGATCCTGATCAATTAAATCAATTGCTTCATCGAAGAATTGATGATTCTGTTGAAAAAACTATTTTAGCCAAAGGACTTCCTGCATCACCAGGTGCAGCAACAGGTCAAGTGGTCTTTCATGCTGACGAAGCAGAGCAATTAGGTAATGAGGGGAAGAAGGTCATCCTAGTATCCCCCGAAACTACCCCGGATGATATCCACGGCATGGTGGCAGCCCAAGCAATTCTAACGAGCCGCGGGGGAATGACAAGTCATGCTGCAGTAGTTGCCCGAGGGATGGGAAAGGCATGTATTTGCGGTTGTGAATCACTAAAAATTGATTTAAAAGAGAAGCAATTTACGGTTGGCAATCTTGTAGTTCGACATGGCGATGTAATTACATTAGATGGCTCGACCGGTGAAATCATGCTCGGTGAAATTCCGATGATCGACCCTGAGCTCTCTGATGAATTTCAGCAGTTACTGACTTGGGCAGATGAAGAACGAAAAATTGTTGTCCGTGCAAATGCAGATAATCCAACGGATGCGAGAAAAGCCTTTGAATTTGGGGCAGGCGGAGTTGGCTTATGCCGCACTGAGCATATGTTTATGGATTTAAAGAGAATTCCAATTGTCCAAAAAATGATTTTAGCAGAAACCTATAGTGAAAGAATGGAAGCATTAGAGCAGCTGCTGCCAATGCAACAAGGTGATTTTGAAGGAATTTTTGAAGCAATGCAGGGATATCCTGTGACAATCCGCTTGTTAGACCCGCCATTGCATGAGTTTTTACCAGATAAAGAGGAATTGTTAGTTGAGGTAACACGATTACAAATTCTTAATCCGCAAGCTGAAGAATTGCAGTATAAGGAAAAATTATTGAAAAAAGTACGCCAATTAGCCGAATTTAATCCGATGTTAGGACATCGTGGCTGCCGTTTAGGAATGATCTATCCAGAAATTTATGAGATGCAAGTTAAGGCGATCTTTTATGCAGCAGCAACGTTAGCGGATAAAGGGCTGGTCGTCAAACCAGAAATTATGATTCCGCTTGTTGGGCATGTCAATGAATTAAAGCAAATGCGCCAGTTGGTGATTGATGCAGCCGAGATGGTGCAAGCGGAAAAGGAGAAGCGTTTTGAGTATACGATCGGAACGATGATTGAAATCCCACGGGCTGCCCTTACAGCTGATCAAATTGCTGAGGAAGCTGATTTTTTCTCGTTCGGAACGAATGACTTAACGCAAACAACATTTGGCTTTAGCCGCGATGATGCGGAAGGGAAATTCCTACAAGCCTATATAGAAAATAAAGTATTGCCGGATAATCCGTTTGCAGTTCTTGACCAGGATGGGGTAGGCAAATTGGTGGAAACAGCCGTAAAACTTGGACGGACGACAAAGCCTGCTTTAAAAACCGGTATTTGTGGTGAACATGGTGGTGAAAAAAGCTCGATTGATTTCTGTTATCGCAACGGCTTAAACTATGTCAGCTGCTCGCCGTACCGCGTACCGTTAGCTCGTTTAGCAGCAGCACAAGCCACTATTCGGCATGAGCAAAAGGAAATTGAAGTTTATACAACAGCATAACTGACAATTTTTCGACTGGCGCTTGTGCCAGGAAGAAGTTTGATTATGGACATAGGAAATTCGAAAAGGCAGCGAAGAATTATTAATTTCCTGTAGGAGGACGACATCATGTCGTTCTCCTATTTTCGTTTTTAGATGCGTTTTGAACTTAGGGAAAAATTGAAATTATGCAGTATTAGAAAAAACTAAGTAAAATGTACCTGAAGCGATACAAAGCAAAGCTTAAAAACTAAGGCTGACCCAAATGAGTCAGCCTGTTGTGCGTTACTGTACTGTATTATTTCTGCTTTTTTCCCACTGCTGCCATGAACACAACAAATTCCTCTTCACCGTCTAATTGTAAGATGTCATCTACCATCATTTGGTCATAAATTCCAATCGCACAAGCACCGGCCTCAATCGACTCGCTGGTTAAATAGAGGTTTTGGCTGACATGTCCGATATCAATAAGGATTTTCTTGTGAGCGGAGATGTCATATTTCCATTCCGAACGGTAAGGAGTCGTGCTCCACGCGAAGGCAATGGCCGCCTTTTTGGCGAAATTTGGGACAAACGGCTGTTCGAGAGTAATCGCATCTAGTTTGTTGTCAATTTCATCTAGTTTGAACATAAATAGAAGCTGGTGCTCGACGGGAAGATAGCGGTAGATGCCTTGGGGGATACCGTCTACCCGCATAATAAATAGATATGTTTCAAATGTATGGGTGGCTCCGCTGCAGGGAACGGTTCTTAAAGTGAGTCCATTTTTGGTTGTTCCGGTAATTCCCTGGGTAGCCCATAATAGATATGATAGTTCTTCAATACTTAAATGTTCGTCGCTGTAAAAACGGGTACTTCTTCTATTCTTAATGAGATCGTGTATATGTTGTTTTTTCACAACGTTTTCGCTTACTTCAGGAAGCGTAATAGTTTTAGATAACGCGTCATAAGCCTTTACACTCGGCGGCTTTGGAAACCCGTTCATTTTATCTGTGCGAATCTTTTTAAATTCGACAAAGTTAGATTTTAAAAAGTTTCTCTCTTGTTCAAATCGTGCCATCGTTTTTCCTCCAGTCTACTTAAAACACTTCTATATTAGTCGATTCTAAGAAAACTGTATGTGACCTCTGTCATTCTTTCGAAGTAATACAGTAAACAAAACGAAGCTGAAAATTGAGTATCTGTTGTAAAATGCTTACAATGAGTGGAACTTGAAGATTTTGATTAGTCATTTGAATGGAGTAAATACTATGAAAAAGGAGGTTGTGAGGATGGGAGCGATAGAGCGGAGTGGCTACCGATTTGTTCCGGAATACAGTGTTATTGGGCAAAACGGTGCGATTCATGTTTATCATCGAGATGATTTCATTGAGGAAATTCAATTTCAGTTTTCTGGTAAATTTCCTGAGATGGACAAAATAGAGGAATTGGTTAATCGTTATTGTGAATTGCATAATATATAGATGGAACATTTGTTCTTATTTTGATTTTGTGATAAACTGAAGGAAAGTGAAAGGAGGGGACTACCGTGAGCAAATTGAATACAATTTACCCTCTAGCAATAGAACATACAAAAATGAAGGTATTTCAGGATATAGATCATTATTTGGAGACAAAACCGGACTTGCCTTCATTTCAACAGTATATTCAAGACCGCGTCCATTATCTTGAGCAAATCTGGGTCAATGTGTGGCTTAACAAGGTAACGAATGATGTTTCTAAACAGGAGAAAAAGGAATTTTTACATGAAAAAGGATTTGAAATAGAAGGCATTAACCGCAAGCTGCTTAACAAGCTGTTTCGTGATGAAATGCGAACATATCAGCCATTTGACACAATTTCCTGGGTGAATGAAACATTTATTGGAAAAGAAGCGCTGTGGATAAACCGGTTTGAACGCGCAAAAGAGAATTATGCCAAGAGATTGCAGGAACAGGAGCAGCAGCGGGCCTTTCAAGAAATAGAAGATATCATTGTACAAAGAGCTGAAAAGATAATTGAGGAGCAATATAGCTCATTATACGTACATGTACGATATTTTGCAGCGAAGCAATTAGCAGCTGATTTTACCAACAAGGTGAAATATCATGCAGTAGATCCTGTTGCTTTGGAAGAAGAATTAACAGAGGAAGGCAGATTTCAACCGGAAGATTATAAAACGGTTCGTGAATTTTTGAAAGAATTAACCGGTGATATTCAGAAGACATTAGAATGGGGCAGAAGTTATTTTGAATATCAACGTTATTATTATCTATATGAGAGCTTGCTGGCAGATTTTTTATCAGAATTTATCCCTGCAAGAGTGTTGAGCAGTTTGCCTGTTTCACTTAAAGAAACATATTTGCAGTTGTTTCATGAGCCATTATCTGTCGCTGTTGTTAAAGAGAATATAGCTGACATCATTTATGATAGCGTGGAATTATTTCTAGTAGATATTGTTGAAGAATACCCAGAAGATCTGTTGAAACTGGCCGAAATCCCTTTTGATGAAGAGGTTCATCGAGAAATCTTACAGCATGATTTAGCTAAGCGTGAACAGCGCTATGCTGAAGAACAGGAGGAACTTCAGCGCAAGCGTGAAGCTGAGCAGCGCATGATGGCGGATATTTTTGGTGAAGAATATGCTCCCTCAACAAAAGGGGATGTTCGCTATGTCCTCCATATTGGTGAGACGAACACAGGAAAAACCCATCATGCCTTGGAGAGAATGAGGCAAGCAGATAGTGGATTATACTTGGCACCGCTCAGGCTGTTAGCACTTGAGGTCTATGACAAATTGAATAGTGAAGGGACAGCTTGTTCGTTAAAGACAGGTGAAGAGGAGAAAATTCATGCTGATGCCCGTCATCTGTCTTGTACAGTGGAAATGTTTCACGAAAAGGATTATTTCGAGCTAGTGGTCATTGATGAGGCACAAATGATTACTGACAAAGATCGCGGCTTTTCTTGGTACAAGGCCATTACGAAGGCAAATGCTGCAGAAGTTCATATTATTGGCAGCCTGAGTTCTAAAAAGATGTTACTTGAATTATTAGGGAATGCCGTCAGTGAAATCTTTGAATATTCCCGTGAAACACCGCTTGAGGTAGAGTCAAAGAAATTCGATATCAAGCATGTGAAAAAAGGGGATGCTCTCATTTGTTTTTCGCGGAGACGTGTTCTGGAAATGGCATCAAGACTGCAAAACGATGGTCATCGCGTCAGCATGATTTATGGAAGTATGCCGCCAGAAACAAGGAAGAAGCAAATTCAGCAGTTTAATGAGGGAAAGACAAAAGTGATTGTCGCAACCGATGCGATTGGTATGGGCTTGAATTTACCGATTCGACGGATTGTATTTTTAGAAAATGAAAAATTTGATGGCACGAGAAGAAGGCTGTTGAGCTCACAGGAAGTGAAGCAGATTGCTGGACGTGCCGGCCGCAAAGGGATTTATGATGTTGGCAGGGTAGCTTTTGTCGGCGATATCAAAAAAATGAAGAATTTGCTCTTGCAAGAGGACCGCCCTGTGCAAACATTTGCGATTGCCCCAACGAATACGGTGTTTGAAAAATTTCAGCGCTACTATCATGATTTAGGCACTTTTTTTGAACTGTGGGAGAAGTTTGAAAGTCCTAATGGAACGAAAAAGGCGTCACTTGCGGAAGAACGTTCACTTTATCAACGCATCGCCGGTACGGAAATTGAAGCAAGGCTATCATTGATGGATCTGTATGGTTTTTTACACTTGCCGTTTTCTAAAAATGAAGCAGCGTTAACCCGTCAATGGGAAGAGATGATGGTGGCGATAATTCATGGGGATTCGCTTCCAGAGCCCCGCATCAAGGAAGGCAGTCTCGAGGAATTGGAGCTTAGCTATAAAGCAATTGGCTTGCATTTACTATTTTTATATCGCTTGGGGGAACGGACAGAAGCAATTTATTGGGAACGAGTGCGTGAAGAAATCAGTGATAAAGTTCAGGAACGCTTGAACACTGATATCAAAAAGTTTATAAAAAAATGTAAAAACTGTGGCAAGAAGCTGCCGTGGAACCACTCATTTCCGACCTGTGATGCTTGTTATCACATGAAATTTAAGAAACACTGGTATGAGGATGATTTTTATGTGTAAAGGGCATTTTTTGGCCCTTTTTTAATGTAAAATATTCCATAAAGTAATAGATGTTGTTAATATAGAAGAAATATTGGTGATTGAAAGTGAAGTGATGAAGGTGCATTTGGCATTGACGTTAAAAGGGAATGGTGCAAAAGTTACGTCTTTTCTTTTAGCTAAGAATCCGGAAAATTTATATGAACGAAGTGAAAAAGGCAATGTCGTTCGTCTCGTTTACACTACTTTCTCTACTGAAGAGGTCAAGGTGCTACTTTACGTTAAGCCGGATCCCATCGAATTAGTAAAAAATTCCGCTGATTTCTATGATATTACTCATTATATTAATGATCGGGAATTTGCCACTAGCAGTATATTTCTTTCCGGAATTCGGAAAGCCCTGGGAACGGCTTTGAATGGTAAACCTAAGGAGGAATATACCAAGTGGGTTAAGCATCCATTTGAAATCGAGGCCTCGTTTGGTCCAGTAGCATCTGATTTACGTGATCAAAATATGATTGAATTATTTGAGCCAATGGGTTACAGGGTCAAGATTGAACGGGGACAAAGCTTTATTCGAGATAATAGCTCCGCTAGACTTATTACAGTAACAGGAGTACAGACGCTTCAAGACTGCTTAAAGCACCTTTTTATATTAATCCCGGTATTGGATAACTATAAACATTACTTCATTGATGAACGGGAATTGGAAAAGCTTGAACGTTATGGGGAAGGGTGGCTCGAAACTCATCCGCAAAAAGAACTGATTCTAAAACGTTCCCTGCGTTTTCAAAATATTTTGGCCAAATCAAAATTCTATGAAAAAGAACCAGTTACAGATAAGCAAACTGAAATCGCAAAGGTCCGTTTAAACGATTTACGTTATCAGACTATTATTGAAACAATTAAGCAACTGCCACATAAAGCTTCTATTGTGGACCTAGGAGCAGGAGAAGGAAAGTTATCCGTCCAGCTTGGATTTGTGGATGGTGTGAAAGAGATTCTATCTATTGAACCCTCCAATCATTCACGTCTAAAAGCGATGGAACGGTTTGAACAAGCTAATCAGCGGCGTGAGTTTTTAGAACCAAAGCTTCTATCTGGCTCTTTATTTTATTTCGATGAGCGATTAATGGGGAAAGATGTAATGATTCTATGTGAAGTAATTGAACATATTGAGGCTAATCGTTTGGATCAAATCTTCCAAATGATTCTTACTGACTATTTTCCCAATGTTCTAATCGTTACAACTCCAAATAAAGAATACAATACAGTTTATGAAATGAAAGATGAAATGAGGCATGGTGATCACCGATTCGAGTGGACAAGAAAGCAATTTCAGCAAAAGTGTAAGCAATGGATAGAAGCTGCCCCTTATGAAGTTACATTTACTGGAATTGGCGAGGATCATTCTATTTATGGACAGCCAACACAAATGGCGATATTTTCAAAAAAGGCGGTGAAATAAATAATGGTTATTCAATTACCTTTTTCAGGAATTATTCTCTTGGTTGGACCATCTAATAGTGGAAAAACTTCGCTGCTACATAGGCTAATAGAACAAGGTCATCTAAAGGAATCTGAAGTGATTAGCTCAGATCAATTTCGGATTCTTGTTAGTGATGAAGAATTTATTAGTTGGCATAATAGTCCCCGGGATGAGGCTGATATTCTTTATGATGAGTATAAAAGAATATCAGCGGCAGCTTTTGAGGCAATGGATTTTTTACTAGGGAACCGTTGTCGGCTAAATAAACTGACGCTGATAGATGCTACACATTTAAAAAACGAAGAACGTGAGCGCTATCTTCAGTTAGGCAAGAAATATCATATTCCTGTAAGTGCAATCGTGTTAGACATAGGGGAAAATGAATGCATCAGACGGGATAAAGACCGTGACTTTCCTCGGGGAAAGAACCGGATTAGACAACAATATCAGCAATTTAGACAAACTCTCCGTTCCATAAAAAAGGAAGGCTTTCATCGTGTATATGTTTTTAAAAAAGAAGAGCTTGACGAAATAAAGATCGTTCGTCACGGCAATCCTGTTGTCATTGAAGTTGGCAACGGGATTGATTTTATCGGTGATATTCATGGCTGTTTTACGGAATTCATTGAGCTATTAGCTAAGCTCGGTTACCAAGAAAATGAGCAGGGCTTTTATCTTCATCCAAATGGAAGGAAATTCCTTTCTTTAGGTGATATTATGAGCAGGGGGCCTCATTCACTTAAAACGATGCAGTTTTTCAAAAAACACCTGGATGCAGGGTATGCCTATATGATTGATAGTAATCATGGATGGAAGATTGCTCGTTGGTTGGATGGACGTAACGTGAAACTAGCTCATGGGGATGAAAAAGTTGAAGCAGAGTTTGAAGAATATGAGAGAATCAATGGAAAAGAGGCCACGGACCAATTAAAGACTGAATTAAGAGAGATGCTAGTAGCGGTAAAGTCACACCTAGTGATTCAAAAGCATGGAGTGAATGTTGCTGTAGCAGTACACGCAGGAATAAAAGATCATTATCTTGGCAAACAATCTCAACGGATTGCAGATTATTGTCGATACGGAGATTCAGACGGTGTGGATGAAAATGGGAAGCCGATTCGCAGAGATTGGACAGTGAACCATCATTCTAGTGAATTAATTATCTGGGGGCATGATCCAAAACCACAGCCGCTTTTAGTGAATAATACAATTAATATTGACCAAGGGGTTGTCTTTGGCGGAAACTTAACGGCCTATCGGTTTCCTGAAAAACAATTTGTTTCGGTCACAGCAAAGCAGGATTATGCCAATGTACCAGATAATCCTTTGCTTGTATGGGAACAACAGAGATTAGCTCCACCTTCGATTGGGAAACTACTTAATGGTTATTCGGTAATAACGGACCATTATGGTCAGGTAGATATTCCTCGGGATGGAATTCTATCAGCATTGGATGACCTCTCGCATTTTACATTACCACTTGAAGAAGTTGTCTACCTGCCGCCAACGATGAGTCCGACACCAAACCCTGCTAAGCTTAAAGATTACTTGGAGCATCCAGCAGAGGCTTTTGAATACTATCAGTCTCATGGGGTAGAAACAATGGTGGTCGAGAAAAAGCATATGGGGAGCCGTGGAATAGTATTACTATTTAAAGACGAAGAAACGGCAGAAACATATATTGGCAGAAAGACATTAGGTGTCATATACACAAGAACGGGCAGGGCTTTTTTTCAACAGGAATTGCAAAAGCAGATTATTCATCAATTGAATAGAGACCTTGTGAAAAATGGGTATTTTATAAAACATAATACCGATTTTGTGCTCCTCGATGCTGAGATTTTACCTTGGAATTTGAAGGCTAAGGAGTTAATTTTACGTCAATATGCACATGTTGGTGAAATGGCCTATCTAGGTCGATCACAGGTACAGAGGCAGTTAAAATATGCTTTAGATAATGGTAAGCCAGTTGATGAATGGCTGTTGGAAGCGGAAAAATTGTTGGAAAATGCGAAAATCTTTAATGAAGTATATCAAAAGTATTGCTGGGAGACAGACGGCTTAAATGGAATCCAGATTGCTCCGTTTCATACGTTGGCCCATAGTACTGAAACCCACTTCGATAAACCTCATACATGGCATATGGAAAATAATAAACACCTAAGTGAAATGTCATCACTTTTTGTAAAAACAGAATATCGAGTCGTCCATGATGAAGAATCGAAAAAAGCGGCAATTAAGTGGTGGGAGGAAATGACAGAGGACGGACATGAGGGATTTGTTGTCAAGCCGGAACAGTTTGTGTCTCGTTATAAGGGGAAGCTCGTTCAGCCAGCAATTAAGGTCAGGGGAAGGAAATATTTACACATAATATATGGTATGGATTATTTACATCAGGAGAATCTTTCGCGCTTGAAACAGCGTAATACTGGGAAAAAACAGCGCAATGCCTTAAAGGAATTTTCGTTGGGCATTGAGGCAGTGAATCGCTTTGTTAGAAAAGAGTCCTTGGAACGCTGGCATGAATGTGTCCTAGCTGTTTTGGCAGTCGAGGCCGAGACGATTGACCCAAGGTTATAAACCGTTGTGCAAAAATTCATGGGGGAAAACACGCTAAACATGAGAGATTAGCGTGTTTTTTTTAATACAGTCCTGTGAGGGTAAACTAAAAAAGGCAATAAAATATTAACAGTTTGGAAAGGATACATAGACTTTGCTGAGGATCTCTATATATACAATGAACTTTTTGTTTATCACGACCATTTCATTCATTTTTTTTAATAAACCTGTTGAGGCCAATGAAATAGCAGCTAAAGATGTCACATGGGCAGAGGAATTAGCCAAAATCATTAAGAAGGATCCCGCTTTACAAGGTGCGACTGTAGGGGTAAGCATCCGCAATGCCTCAAATGGACAGATAATTTATCAGCACCAAGGCAACCTCCGTTTGCGACCGGCATCCAATATGAAACTGCTAACGGCAGCCGCCGCTCTTAAGGTTTTGGGGGAGAATTATACTTTTTCAACTGAAGTAGTAACAGATGGTAAGGTTAAAGGGAAAAGGTTGCGAGGGAATCTTTACTTAAGAGGGAAAGGGGATCCCACCCTGTTGGTGAAAGATTTTGACGTATTGGCAATTCGGCTTAAGTCAGCAGGGATAGAAAAAATTCAAGGGGATTTGCTTGGCGATGACACATGGTATGATGATGTTCGTTATGCAATCGATGTACCGTGGAGTGATGAAACAACCTACTACGGGGCACAAATATCGGCCTTAAGCGCCTCACCGACTGCCGATTATGATGCAGGAACAATCAATGTAAACGTCCAGGCAAACAAGGTGATTGGAAAACGTCCACTAGTGAAGTTAACTCCAAACACGAACTACGTAACAATCGTAAATGCTGCGACAACTACCGACCAAAAGGAAAAAACGAATATCACCATCAAACGAACTCATGGCAGTAATACGATTCATATTACTGGGACTATCCCTGTACATTCGAAGGAGATTTCAGAAGGGACTGCGGTCTGGAATCCTAGCACTTATGCGCTGAAGTTGTTCCAGCAGTCATTAATTAAACAAGGAATAGAGCTGACGGGCAGTCTTAAAATGGCAGCTGTTCCTAAAAACGGAAACATAATTCTTAAGCGTAACTCCATACCTTTGAAAGAGTTGTTGGTGCCATTTATGAAATTAAGCAACAATACCCACGGGGAAATTTTAGTAAAGGAGATGGGGAAAACAACTTCTAGCGAGGGTTCTTGGGACGCCGGGTTAGCGGTGTTAAACTCGGTATTGGCCCAGTGGGGGTTAAACACGAAGTCAATCCTTATTAGGGATGGTTCAGGAATTTCTCATGTGACGGGTATTCCTGCCAATGAAATATCTCAGCTGCTTTACGCAGTTCAGGAAGAAAAGTGGTTTCCAGTTTACTTAAACTCACTGCCTGTTGCAGGGATTCCCGAGAAGCTGATTGGCGGCTCATTGCGGTATCGAATGAATACACCTGATCTTCTTGGAAAAGTAAGGGCAAAAACTGGCACGCTTTCTACTGTTAGTTCACTATCAGGATATGTAACGACAAGAAGTGGAAAAACGTTAATTTTTTCAATTTTGATCAATAACTTACTTGATGAAAAACAAGGAAAAAGGATTGAGGACCAACTGGTTTCCATTATTGCAAATCAGTAGTCTATCCAATGTAATAATTAAAGCGAGAGGTAAAGAAAAGTCACGTATAATATTGAAAAATCCACAGGTGTAACTTGTGGATTTATTTCTATTTAATTTTTGATGTGGTGATAAGAGGATGTCATAAAACTGCCACTAGGAAAATAGGAGTATAAAGAGGAAGGGGGTGTAAGCTCGTGGCAGTTTTCATCGGGTGTGCTTTAGTGGTCATCACATTATGTGTTGGCACTGCAATCGGTCTGCACGCGAATAAAAATGTTCGCAGCTTTAATGAAGCGGAACATGAAATTTTTGTCGACAAGGATGTGAGAAATTAACGACGAAAGGAGAGTCTTGAATGAAAGACAAAGACCAGCAATTGTTGGAGGACCGTAAACAGCTAAATCGCTATGGCTATGCGCAAGAGCTGTTGCGGGACATGGGCGGTTTTTCAAACTTTGCGATTTCTTTTTCAATCATTTCCATTTTAACAGGAGCCGTCTCCCTGTACGGCCACGGTTTAACCTATGGCGGTCCGGGAATGATGGGATTCGGCTGGACAATTGTTGCCCTTTTTGTCATGCTTGTGGCGGCCTCCCTTGCTGAGTTGGCCTCGGCCATTCCTACAGCAGGTGCGCTTTATCATTGGGCTGCTACACTTAAAGGCATCAGGATAGGCTGGTATACAGCCTGGATTAATTTAATTGGCCAAATTGGCATTGTTGCCGGAATTGATTACTCATGCGCCTTATTTGCTGATCCTCTCCTAGCAAGCGTTTTTGGTTATACCTCTACTGACACCACTATTTTATGCGTCTTTGGCGTTATCCTTCTTTTACACGGTACCCTCAATCATGTTGGAATTAAAATTGTTGCGAAGTTAAACGATTTTTCCGCTTGGTATCATATGATTGTTGTCGCGATTCTAGTTGTTAGTTTGGCATTTTTCACAAAAAACGGTTTACAGCCGGTTGAATATCTATTCCAAGTGGGGCAAACCTTCTCTGACAAACCTTATTTTCTCGCGTTTTTAATTGGGTTATTGCAAGCCCAGTGGACCTTTACCGGTTATGATGCGTCAGCTCACACGATTGAAGAGACTGTCCATCCACGGGTACGCGCACCGTGGGGCATCTATAATTCTGTCGCCTTTTCTTTCGTCTTTGGCTTTATTATGTTATCGTTTGTAACTTTATCTATTCATGATGCTGCTGGAGCGGTCAATTCGGATAATGCGTTTATCTTTGTCATCAGTCAAGCATTAGGGGGGACATTTGGGTCTATTGTTCTCTGGCTTGTAACCTTTGCGATGTTTTTCTGTGGATTATCATCGATTACTTCGTTTTCGCGAATGATGTATGCGTTTTCGCGTGATAAAGGGATGCCGTTCAGCCGTCATTGGGCCGAAATCAGTCGGAAATACCGCACACCTGCCAAAGCCATCTGGCTGTCTGTGATTCTTTCCTTCCTGTTAGCCTTGATTGATTATATTACGAAATTAGTAAATCCGGATGCCGGGTACTCGACGATCGCCTTCTTGACCGCTGTCAGTGTTGTCGGTCTATATGTCGCCTACGGAATCCCCATTTATTTAAAGCTAGAAGCCGAAGCAAAAGGCATCTTTTTACGGAAGCATTATGGACCATGGAATCTCGGAAAATGGAGCAAACCAATTAATATATTAAGCCTGATCTGGATTGTGTTTATTTCGATCATGATGATTATTCCACCGAATCAAATGGCAGCATTCGCGCTTGCTGGCATGCTTGTCCTGTTAATCATCATGGATCTTGCTTATTATAAAAAGCATTTTAAAGGCCCGCAAGCAGCTTTGGAAAAATCATTGGAGGAAATAAGAAAGCTAGAAGATGAGTTTGAACAGCAGCAACACTAAATAAAAGTTTTATCGAAAAAGCAGCGGGGAATTGTAATCCCCGCTGTAATATTATCGCCTGCGTCGTTTAAATAACCACATATTGCTGTCTTCCCAACAACTCATGGTTTGATGTCTTCCCCGTGCTGTTGTGCGCCATTCACTGCAGCATAAATGGTGATGACCGGACCTTCTCGTTGTGTTTTTTCGTGATGTTCTTTTGCTTGAAGAGGTCCTTCTTGTACTGCTTGAGGTTCTACTTCCTGAAGTCCCACGATGACGATTCGGGTCCATAAACATAAAATCACCAAATCCTCTGTGTCTAGCCTCATTTGCAGCTTGTTGGATTTCCTCTGGAGTGAAATCTCTTTTTTCTTCCATAAATGCATTGCACCTCCTTTTTTTCATGAAAAGGGAGTACGGAAATGTTCTTAAATGGAAAACCTTGTAAACTCACACTCTTCTGTTAACACTGTACGTATGTAGATCCATATTTGTATAGGCAGGAATCCTATTACTATTAAATTATCGAAAAAGTGACCCTCGCTCTCAAGAAACATACAATAATTAAGGGGGAGGGATGGTAGTGGACAAGATCATGTCGTTGCCACATTATAAGTTGTTTATCAGACCGAATTATTTTCGGGAATTAAATCGAGATATCTGGATCGATGAACCTGTTCCTGGTGTGTTAAAAGTTGAAGACAAAAGATTTGAAATTGATGTATGCTACCGTGGTTCACATATTCGGACATTTCCAAAAAAGTCATTTCATCTCTTTTTTTATAAACCAAAAAGATTTAACGGTTCAAAGGAAATCCACTTAAATTCGGAGTATATGGACCCATCTTTAGTTCGCAATAAGCTTTCATTTGACTTCTTTAAGGAAATTGGTGTTCTAGCGCCGGAAGCGCAGCATGTATTTTTAACTGTTAATGGAAAAGGCGAAGGGATTTACTTAGAGATTGAATCGGTTGATGAAAACTTCCTTAAGAAGCGAAACTTGCCTTCAGGAAGTATTTATTATGCAGTCGACGGTGATGCCAATTTTTCACTCATGAGCGACCTAGATAAGGGGACAAAGAAATCATTGAAGGCAGGTTATGAGGGGAAATGGCTTGAAGATGAAGCTGCAGAATTTCATTTACAAGAATTCATCTTCAAAATCAATACAATCCCGCCTGATGAATTCCAACAGGAAATCACGAAATTTCTCGATGTGGAACAGTATTTAAAATGGGTGGCAGGGATAATTTTCACCTCGAATTATGATGGCTTTGTGCATAATTATGCTCTTTACCGGAATGGGGAGACAGGACTGTTTACGGTAATTCCATGGGATTATGATGCTACGTGGGGGCGGGATGTCAATGGGAAGCCAATGGAGGTAGATTATGTGCCAATTGCCGGCTTCAACACGTTAACAGCGCGGCTAATGGCGGTAGATACTTATCGCGAGTATTATCAAAGTCTGCTTAAAGACATTATGACCCATCAGTTCACCCATGAGTTCTTGATGCCACATGTTGAGAAACTGCTGCAGTCGATTCAACCGTATTTCATCAAAGATCCGTATACATCGAGCCATATAGAACAACTTGATGAAGAAAATGAAATCATCTTTAAATATATTGAGGAGCGGCGGCGGTTTTTACAACAGGAATTGGCTCAATGGAATTAATTGCTGCCATGAAAAAAGGAACCATCTCGACAAGATGATTCCTTTTTTGACTGCAATTATTTTCCGACAGCCGGTTTATTTACCACTGCTGTTTGTTTCTTCTCTTCTGGAATCAGTAAATTCAATAGCAATGTGGCCAGTGCGCCGATTGTCATACTAGACGAAAGCAGATAGCCAGCCCAGTCAGGAGCACCAGTTAGCGCATCTTTTGGCAGGATGGTCACAGCGATGGTTAATAGGATTGGAATCCCAATGATCATCATATTGCGATCATTTATAATAATCGGCTGAATAACCTTCATGCCATTAGTCACAATCGCCACACAGACAATCCCGAAAATACCGTTAATAACTGGCTCAGGGATACAAGTAATCGCAGTTGATAATTTCGGTACTAGACCAAGACAAATCAGAATTCCCCCGCCTGTCATAATCGCCATTCGGCTCGCAACTCCGGTTATTGCTAGAAGTCCTGCATTGGAGGAGTACCCTGTCATCGGTGTACTACCAAAAAGGGAACCGATAAAACAGCCAAGTCCTTCTCCAAATGAAGCCCGATTTAACCGTGTCTCATCTAATTCCTTCCCCGTGACAGAAGAGACAACAAACCATGTTCCTGTTGTTTCAATCAGAATAATGAAATAGACAAATGTAATCGTTAGGATTGCGCTAAAATCAAATACAGGTTTGCCAAATGGGAAAAAGCTTGGCAAGGAAAACCAGGCAGCTTCTTTTACTGGCGAAAAATCAACCGCACCGAGAAAGCTAGCGGTAATCGTACCGACAGCAATGGCCAATAAAACTGAGACTAAGCGAAAAAACGTTCCCAGCCCATGCATCTTGCGCCCTAAAAGCATACAGATTACTAATACTCCAGCAGAAATAGCGGCAATTAAGATATTCGTACCAATCCTGCCTTCTGCGAAATAAATATTATTCATTCCAATTGGCATTAACGAGATTCCGACAATGATAATAACCGTACCGCCAACAAGCGGCGGGATAAACCTTTTTACGGCCTTAGCAAACCATTTTAATGGGTAGCCGAGGAGCGAAATGAGGATAGCACCAGGTATCAGACTTCCCGCAATCGCCCCTAAGCCAAGTTTGCCACCAATTGCTGCAATGGCGCCGATAGGTACATAAGAAGGACCTTGCACTACCGGCAGCTTAATCCCGATCCCCGTTTGGATTAAGGTGGCAATTCCTGTTGCTAAAAAGCACATTTGGATAAAAAATGAAGTGTTTTCTGTACTTAAGGATAACAAACCGGCAATAATGATCGGAGCTATGTATAAGTCCATTGCCAATACATGCTGTGCTCCGAGGAGCAATGCTTTGCCAAAACTAATCTTGTCATCTACCCCAATCAAGATATTATTTTCTTTATTCAACACTCGCATCCCCTTTGTTCGTGTTTAATGTATTTACAATAAAATTATAATGTTAAACAAAGAAAAAGTATACTAAAACCGAATAATATTTTTTAAATATATCTCTTTATTCGTCAATTGAGTTGACCTTTAATATGAAGGTAATTAAAATGAGATTGAGAGACCAACAAGGGGGACTAATAAGGATGATCAAAGATAAGGTATTAGTAGAAGATTGGCTCGTTGCCTGTCCTGCAAGTGAGGTTAGTGAAAAGCCAATCCAAGTAATGTTAATGGAGGAAAGGCTTGTCATTTTTCGTACAAGTGAAGGGGTACACGCTTTTAAAGATCTTTGCATTCACCGCGGCGCGGCGCTTTCGTTAGGTGAGGTGAAAAATGAATGTCTCGTTTGCCCATACCATGCTTGGGAATTCGATTCGAACGGTGATTGTGTAGCAATTCCCCAACTGCCTGAAGGCCGGGCCATTCCTAAAAAGGCGAAAGCAATAAAATATGCTTGCATCGAGAAATACGGCTTGATTTGGGTGAATTTAGCAGGAAATGAACCGGAAATCTTTCCTTTTCCAGAATATGAAGCAGAAGGATACCGCAATATTATCTGGGGGCCGCAGGAAGTAAACGCAAAGCCACCAAGGATTATTGAAAATTTCCTCGATGTTGGCCATTTAGCAGTGGTTCATGAAGGTTCATTGGGGACAAACAGTCATCGGGAGATTGCCGATTACCAGATGAATTGGGAAGAAAATGGCCGCATTTACTCTGATGAAATTCCAATCTTTCAGCCCGATCCCGATGGCACAGGTGACGCAAAATATGTTTACTATACGTATGAAATCATACGGCCATTTACCGTTCGGTTTACGAAAAAGGACAAGGAAACCGATCAATATTTTACAATCCTATTAACCATTCGCCCGGTTGATGAGCAAACATCTATCGCCTATGGAATCATGTCGTTTAGCTATGGTACTAGCAATTCGGATGAAGAAATTATTGCCTATCAAAATGCGATATTTGCTCAGGATAAGCCAGTTGTGGAAAATCAAAAACCAGAGGAATTGCCGCTTGATTTACAGGTTGAACTCTCGCTTGTTTGTGATCGCGTCAGCATCGCATATCGGCAATATTTGCATCAGCTTGGTGTCCAATTTGGAACAGCATAATGATAAACAGCGCACTATGTCCGGCGACTTAGTGCGCATTTATTTGTTTATGGGGAAATCAATTTTTTTGGCTAGATGAGGAAAATCAATGAACGGATTACGATTTCCTTGAATTCGATAAATGGCTTGATTCCGATGTTTTTCATAGATGGTAACAGGAAATTCTTGATGCCAGGAAATAAGTAAGGGAAGATTGATTCCTACCCGATACACCTTTTTAATTACTCGTGGATAGCGGAGGAAAAAATACAACATTGCTCTAGCAGCGGTTCCTTTTCCATACTCTGGTTCAAAGCTTCCGTCAACTGCTAAACCACAATGGTTTTGCAGCGGTTCATCAGGGGATTCCGGCGTATAAAAGCTAAAATCCGCATAAGGGAAATTTGAGCGGACAATATTGCATTCAGGGTCACAAACGAACAGGTGGTGCAAGTCACCCTTCATTGGTTCCAATCCACTAAACCACGATTGCGGGACAATATGTTCCGTATTTAACTTCACTAGCCGCTCGAATAATTTTAACTCTTTGACAATTTTATCATCATTTCGCCCTACTTTTCTTAAAAATTGCTGAAAATCATTGTATTTTTGACTAATAATCTCATTGTCTTTAATAATCAATAGTTCAGGGTCTTTTTCCTCTCCAGAATAAATACTTTTCACACTGCCATCCGGATGTAAATCCACCCATGTATATAAATACAAATCTTTACTCAAAAAATAGGGGATTTGGTTTTTATGCGTTTTTTCGAGTAAATGATGATAGTGAAAAAACAGCTCAATTCCAGAACAATCGAGATTAGTAACAGATTGATAATAGTCTTTAAGGTCTAGTCTGTCCTGCCGTTCATTATAATATAAATCTTGATTTTCATAGATTCTGCGTTTGTTTTCGCGCAAAAAAGCCAGCTGTTTATCTAATTGGGCAAACTCTAATGAAGTATGCCATCTTTGTTTAGGATTTTTCTTCTTTTTCCTCATCTTCGTTCCCCTTTTACCTCCTAAAAAATAGAGATTTCTCTAGCATTATATCACAATTAAATCTTCTTACATTTGTAAATAATTTTGTAGCAGAGTTTGTAATAATAGGTTTCCTGTCACAGTAAAAATAGGATAAGGGTCTGAAATTATTATTGGTAAAGCCACTGGATGCCAAGAGTTATAAATAGGAGGATGAAGTTTTGAAAATCGAATACACCTATACCATTGATTTGCCTAGAAGTACCGTTTGGAGGTACATACAGGATCAGCACGTGCTGCGCAGCGCTCTTCCAGGGTGTCAATCATTTGTAGAAGTCTCACAAGGAGTATATGCTGCTGAACTGGGGTTGAATGTTGGCCCTATTAAGGGGTTATTTACAGCGGAGGTTCAGCAAACGAATCAAGTCCCGCCATCTTCTTATACACTGATTATCAAAGGTAAGGGTAAGCCAGGGGAGATTGATGCAGTCGCTGATATGTTGATTATTGATGAGGAGGGGGATGTATCAATAGTTACTTGTGTCGCTGACGTTGAAGTGACCGGTGTGTTAGCCTCGGTCGGTCAACGGGTAATGGGAGGGGTTGCAAAAATAATCTTGGGTCAATTTTTTAAAGCGATTGAAAAGGAAATGAAAAAAGTAATTAAACAAGTTTAAGGGGCTGATACGGTGGCAAAAAAATATCCTGTAAGGTTAAAGGTTAATGGAAAAGACAAATCTGCAGAGATAGAACCACGGCTGTTACTGGTCCATCTTTTACGTGATGAGTTTGATTTTACAGGAACACATATTGGCTGTGACACAAGTCAATGCGGTGCCTGTACGGTGTCACTTGATGGAAAAGCGGTTAAGTCATGTACGGTGTTAGCTGTCCAAGCAGATGGGTCTGAAGTAACCACAGTCGAGGGGTTAGGAACAAGGGAAGAGTTGCATCCGATTCAGCAGGGCTTTTGGGAGAGGCACGGGCTGCAGTGCGGGTTCTGCACACCAGGGGTGATGATGGCCGTGAATAATCTGCTGCAAGAAAATCTTGAACCGACTGAGTCAGAGATTCGTGAGGCATTAGATGGTGTAATCTGTCGCTGCACCGGCTATCAGTTTATCGTTGAAGCCGTCCAACATGCTTCCGAACTGATCAGGAAGCAGCAGAGACAACCGGTTTCTACTGAAAATGTAACCGCCGGGGGTGACGTTTAATGGCGCAAGTGGTTGGCAGGCCGTTAAAAAGGAAGGAAGATCCAAAGCTTATCACAGGTCATGGACAATTTACGGATGATATCAAATTACCAGGGCTGTTGTTTGCCGCGTTCAAACGAAGCCAGTATGCCCATGCGAAAATAAAAAGCATTGACGTATCTAAGGCAATGCAGTTTCCAGGCGTTGTTGCCGTGCTAACTGGCAAAGATGTGCAGGATAAAATAAAGCCGATTCGTTCTATATGGTTAGTGCCAGGCTGTGACCTAATCCCGAAAGACCGTATGCCTCTAGCTGTGGACAAAGTAAACTACGCTGGTGAAGCAGTAGCTCTCGTTGTTGCCGACAGCCGTTACACTGCCCGTGATGCGCTGGAGTTAATTGATGTGGTGTATGAGGAGCTGCCGGCTGTCGTTCAGCAAGAAGCAGCCATCTCGGAATCAGCTCCGGTTATTTATCATGATGTACCTAATAATATTGCCTTTACTTGGAAGGCCGGCGACGTTCCCGAGGAGATTTTCGCCAATGCCGAAGTCGTCGTGAAACAGCGGCTGGTGGAGCAGCGTGTAATTGCTAATCCAATGGAAACGAGGGGTGCGGTTGCACAGTATAATCCGGGCAGCGGTGACTTAACGATTTGGTGTACGACGCAAAACCCGCATATCCACCGGATGACGTATGCCGATGCGCTGGGGATTCCAGAGACGAAATTACGGATTATTGCCCCAGATATGGGCGGCGGTTTTGGGGCAAAAATTGCGGTTTACACGGAAGAGGCTGTTGTCGGGCTTGCAGCAATGGTGTTAAAACAGCCGATTAAATGGGTAGAAGACCGCCAAGAGCATTTTTTAGCAACGAGTCATGCCCGTGATCAAGTGATTACAACTGAACTTGCCGGGACCAAAGATGGGAAAATCCTGGCTGTCCGAGCGAAAAACATTGCTAATCTAGGAGCCTATTTATCTACCATGGGTGCCGGTGTACCGACGATCGATTTTGGTTTAATGATTACCGGTGCTTATAATATTCCTCATGCCTCGGCAGAAACGATTGGAGTTTATACAAATACAACACCGACAGATGCCTATCGCGGCGCCGGGAAACCGGAAGCTTCGTTCCAAATTGAAAGAATTATCAATATTTTTGCTGACAAAATCGGTATGGACCCAGTTGAGGTACGGAAGAAAAACTTAGTAGCGTCCGTTCCGTATACAAACGCAATGGGCTGTAATTATGACAGTGGTGATTATCTTGGTACTTTTGCCAAGGCGTTAGAGGCAATTGATTATGCCGGTCTAAGAAAAGAGCAGGAGAAAGCACGTAAAAAAGGCCGCCTGCTTGGGATTGGAATTTCTACGTATGTGGAGCTATGTGGTCTTGGCCCTTCTAAAGTGGCTGGGGCAATAGGCTTTGGCGGCGGTTTATGGGAAAACAGCACGATCCGCGTTCATCCGAGTGGAAAGGTCACAGTTTTTACCGGTGCGTCTCCACATGGTCAAGGGGTAGGGACAACGTTCGCTCAGGTGGTAGCGGAAAAGTTTGGTATTCCTGTCGAAGATATTGAACTTGTCAGCGGCGATACGTTGATGATTTCAATGGGATGGGGCACATATGGCTCACGCACAACTCCAGTTGGCGGTGGTGCGGTGGCTAATGCGGCTGAACGGATTATTGAAAAAGCGAAGATCATTGCGGCACATGAATTGGCTGTCACACAAGATGAGTTACAATTTGACAATGGTGTTTTTTCAGTAAAAGGGCAGCCTGAGAAGCAGCGAACCTTCCAAGAAATTGCATGGAGTGCAAATAATGCATGGAATCTTCCGGATGGGGTAGAACCGGCCTTAGAGAGTCAGTCCTTCTTTGATCCGCCTGACTTTGTCTATCCATTTGGGGCGCATATTTGTGTCGTTGAGGTTGATGCCAACACTGGATTAATAGAGTTAAAACGTTATTTATGTATTGATGATGTGGGCCGGATCATTAATCCAATGATTGCCACAGGTCAGGTCCATGGCGGCCTAGCTCAGGGAATTGGTCAGGCGCTATGGGAGCAGACAGTGTATTCAGAGAAAGGTCAGCTGTTGTCCGGGACATTCATGGATTATACGATGCCAAAGGCAAGCTTCTTTCCGCGTTTTGAATCCAGTTTTGTCGAATCACCTAGTCCCGTCAATCCGTTAGGGGCAAAAGGCGTGGGTGAAACAGGCACTACCGCAGCTCCATCCGCCATTGTTAACGCGGTAATCGATGCCCTAGCGCCATATGGAGTGAAGGATTTAGCGATGCCGCTTACTCCTGAAAAAGTGTGGAAGGCCATTCATAAAAGGGGGGATGCCTAATGATTCCAACAAGTTTTGATTATGTTCGGGCAGCGTCAGTTTCAGAAGTCATCCAATTGTTGAAGTCTTTTCAAGGCGAAGGAAAACTTATCGCCGGCGGTCATAGTTTAGTACCAATGATGAAATTCCGGCTGACAACCCCTGGGACGTTAATCGATATCACTGCAATCAAAGAATTAAAGGGTGTGCGGAAAGAGGGAAATCGCTTAGTTATTGGTGCTCTTACCACCTATGCAGAAGTTCTAGGTGATCCACTTGTGGCTGAGCATTTACCTGTGCTTGTCGAAGGGGTTAGACAGATAGGGGATATCCAGGTCCGTAACAAAGGCACGATTGGCGGCAGTATTGCCCACGCTGATCCAGCGGCGGATTTGCCGGCACTGGCACTTGCGTTAGATGCTGTCGTTCATCTTCATGGTGAAGATGGCGAAGAAAAGATTCCGATTCAAGAGTTTTTATTTGGACCATTTATCACTGCTCTCCCAGAGACTAGTCTAGTCACAGCCGTTTCTTTTGCTATCCCTCCAGCAGAGGCACACAGTACGTATGTAAAATACTTTCATCCGGCATCAGGATATGCGGTTGTCGGTGTAGCGGCTGTTGCCAGCAAAACGCCTGATGGGGTGATCAATCATATCCGGATTGGAATTACCGGTGCGGGCGATGTTGCCTTCCGTGCTGAGGAAGTTGAGAAACATCTTTTTGGAAATACAGCAAGCAAAGAAAATATTATCCAAGCGTCTAATTTGGCTGCAGCCGATGTCGATATGGGCGAGGATCTGTTCGCTTCAGGTGAGTACCGTAAACATTTATGTCAGGTTTATACGGAACGGGCATTGCGGGCCGTATTGTTGCCATAGGTTTAAAAAGTGTAATTAAATTTGTAAGCACCATGAGCCAAACCACCATGAAAAAACCGAATCTTCCCGGCATTGTGGTTTGGCTTTTTCTATCCTAATTTTAGTTTTTTACGTGAGGTGGAAAAATTGACCAATAATCAGTTAACAACCCGCTATGAATACGGTGGTGATGAATTTGTCTTTGTTCAGCTTTCAGAGGCAATGAGTTTAGAGGCAAATTTTAAAGGAATGGCGATTACAAGGAAACTGAAGGAACAAAACCTGGATGGCATCATTGATATTTGTCCTTCAAATGCTTCGTATATGGTCCGGGTTGACCCGGAAATTTTGCGCCCTGATGATTTAATTGCAGAATTGAAGAGTATTGAGGAGAGTATTAAAGACTTAGACCTGGAAATTTCCTCGCGAATTGTCGATGTCCCTGTACTGTTTGAAGACCCGTGGACACATGAGGCCGTGATGCGATTCCGTGATCGCCATCAAGACCCGAATTCAACGGATCTTGAATACAGCGCGAGAATCAATGGCTACGAAAGCAAGGAAGAGTTTATCAAAGCGATTGATGCTTCCCCCTTTCTCGTATCGATGATTGGGTTTGTCCCTGGCCTGCCATGGTGTTTCCAGATTGTCAGGCAGGAAAAACAAATCGAAGTACCTAAATATGTCCGCCCGCGAACCTTTACCCCTGAACGTACCTTTGGTTTTGGTGGTGCCTTTGCGGTGATCTATCCTGTGCAAGGAGCAGGGGGCTATCAAATGTATGGGATTGCCCCGGCACCTATTTATCAAAAGGAGCAAACATTGCCTGACTTTCAAGACTCAATCGTATTCCCGCGGCAGGGTGATATTTTCCGTTACCGCAGCATCACAAGAGTGGAATATGATGATATTCGTGAACAGGTGGAGGCAGGCACCTTTACTTATTTGAAAAAGGATATTACCTTCACGCCACAGGAAGTACTGGAAAATCCTGAAAAGTTCTCGGAAATGGTCTTAAGGAGGTTATACCATGATTAAAGTGCTTAAGTCTGGACTGCAAACTACGGTCCAAGACCAAGGAAGACGAGGATTATATGAGATTGGCATGCCTCCTTCAGGTGCGATGGATCAGTTTGCCTTTCGGGTGGCAAATATGCTTGTTGGGAATCACCCTAATGCGGCTGTGTTGGAAATGACCTATATCGGCCCTGAACTGCAATTTGAACAGGACACACAAATCAGCTTAACGGGAGGCAATATTCCACCCAAAATTAATGGAGAGGCTGTGCCAATGTGGGAAACTCTCCAGGTAA
The DNA here is from genome assembly GCA_000752035.1 of Bacillus rubiinfantis. Lineage (GTDB taxonomy): Bacteria > Bacillota > Bacilli > Bacillales > Cytobacillaceae > Neobacillus > Neobacillus rubiinfantis. The sequence continues at coordinate 362,150 of CCFE01000021.1, forward strand.
AAGCAGGAGATATTCTGGCATTTGATTTTGTCCGCTCGGGAGCTCGAACCTATTTAGCTGTAGAGGGCGGGATTGATGTGCCGCTAGTGATGAATTCTCGTTCCACGTATACCTTAATTGGGATTGGTGGCTTTGAAGGTAGAGCATTGGCTGCCGGTGATGTGTTGCAAACGGGTGATTTACATCAACGACGGATACCAGCAGGAACAACAATCGATAAGACGTTCATTCCCTCTTATGGAAAAAACCATGAAATCCGTGTCGTTGTTGGCTTATGCAGCTATCGGCTGACGGAAGAAAGTAAACAAGCCTTTTTAGAAACGGAATGGACGGTTACGCCCGAAGCCAATCGGATTGGCTATCGCCATAAGGGGCAGCGCTTACAGTTTGTGGAACGGGAGCAGCCATTTGGCGCTGGCAGTAATCCCTCTAACGTAACCGATTTAGGCTATCCAATCGGTTCGATTCAAGTACCCGACGGGGTAGAGCCAATTGTGCTGTTGCATGATGCGGTAACCGGTGGTGGCTATGCGACAGTTGCAACAGTTATCAGTACTGACCTTAATCGAATGGCGCAAATCAAAACAAATGAAAAGGTGAAATTTGTTTCAGTTAGTCTTGAGGAGGCGTTAAACATTCGCCGAGAGCGTAATGAGGTTTTAAGGGACATAGCGAATCAATTAATATAATAATTTTATAGATCTCTAGATAGTAAGAGACGTAAAGATAAATTCTTATAATTACATGAGGAGGGAAAATGAATGTCAAAAGCAATTATTGCCCCGCTGCCGGGTGTATTTTATCGCCGACCAGCACCAGATCAGCCAGAGTTTTTTCAAGAGGGAGATCAAGTTAATCCAGGTGATATCGTTGGGTTAATTGAAATCATGAAGACGTTTTATGAGTTGAAGGCGGAAGAGACCGGAGTAATCGATAAATTTACCGCTAATAATGAGGATATTGTTGATGCCGGTCAGGAAATTGTTTTATTGAAATAAAGAGGTGATGTGGGATGATGAAGGTCGATCTCAATTGTGATATGGGGGAAAGCTTCGGGTTATATCAAATGGGAAATGATGAGGAGATGATGAAATATATTTCCTCAGCTAATATTGCCTGTGGGTTTCACGGCGGTGATCCGCATGTGATGCGGCAGACAGTCAGGCTGGCAAAGGAATATGACGTCGCCATTGGTGCCCATCCGGGATTTCCTGATTTAGTCGGATTTGGCCGGCGCTATTTGACTTGTACCGCTGAGGAAGTGAAGGATTATATTGTCTATCAGATGGGAGCCTTGAATGGGTTTGTGCAAAATGCGGGCCTAGACTTGCAGCATTGTAAACCGCATGGTGCCCTTTATATGATGGCAATGAGTGATGAAAAGCTTGCACGGGCAATTTTGGAAGGAATCGCCTCGTTCCAAGATCAGCTTATCGTATTTGCCTTGAACAATTCTGCCGTAGCCTATGAAGGGGAGAAAATGGGACTGCCTATTGCTAAGGAAGTATATGCAGACCGGGAACATACAAAAGATGGTTCGATTATCTTAACTCGTACAGGTCCGACGATTCATAGCTATGAGGAAATGGCCGAGCGTGTAGTTAAAATAGTAAGTGAGAAGAAAGTTGTGACTCCCGACGGTGAAACGGGAGATGTTGAGGTCCATACGGTATGCATTCATGGGGATACTAAGGGAGCACCAGAGCTGATTAAACTTATTTCCCAGCGGTTAGCAGACTCGAATATAAAGGTGGAACAAGTTAAAAGGATACTATCTCTTTAAATAGAAAAAACCCCTTGAAAATGTGTGAAAATTCAATTAAAATTAAACTAACTTCATCCTATCCGCCTGACAGCGGGAGGAAATGGGGCGTCCATGAATGTTTTTATTGAAACTGACTGATTAGCTGCCACAACCAGCTTTTGCCGGCTGGAACTATGGAGCATACAGCCAGTCCAACTCACAATCTGTGTGTTTGGGCTGGCTTTTTCTATTGAATGAAAATCTATTGGGGGAGGTCGTATGAAAGGAACAGGAGCACTAGGAGGCATTAAAGTTTTAGACTTAACAAGAGTACTGGCCGGACCGTATTGTACGATGATTCTCGCTGACTTAGGGGCAGAAGTGATAAAAGTCGAAGCCCCAGGCGGCAGTGATGAAACGCGCGGCTGGGGTCCGCCATTTCGGAACGGGGTCAGTGCTTATTATTTATGTGCCAATCGCAATAAGCGCAGTATTACTGTGAACCTTAAAACAGAGGAAGGTCGAAACATTATTCGCGCGCTTGTGAAAGAAGCAGATGTTGTGATTCACAATTTTAAGACCGGATCAATGGAAAAATGGGAGTTAGACTATGATTCTCTAAAACCTATTAACCCGCGAATTGTTTATTGTTCTATTACCGGATTTGGAGAAACCGGACCGGACCGTCATTTACCTGGTTACGATTATATGATTCAAGGGATGAGCGGTTTAATGAGCATAACCGGAAGTGAAGAAAGCGGGCCGATGAAAATCGGTGTGGCGATGGTTGATATTTTAACAGGTTTGTATGCGGCAATTGCAATTGAAGCGGCATTGCTTGAAAGAGAAAAGTCGCATCAAGGGCAAAAAATAGATATGTCGCTTTTGGACACCGCAGTCAGTTCACTGGCGAATGTGGCAAGTAATTATTTAATCTCAGGAGAAGTTCCGCGGCGACTAGGCAATCACCATCCTAATATTGCACCGTATTCAACCTTTAAAGCCTTAGATGGTGAACTGATTATTGCCGTCGGGAATGATCGTCAGTTTGCTGCACTCTGTGAAGTGCTGGGGGTTCGTGAACTAGCACACGAGGAACGGTTTCATACGAATGAGTCTCGTGTGAAATATAAGCAGCAGCTGACAGCTATTTTGGAAACACAGCTGCAAGTAAAAACTGTCAATGAATGGCTGGATTTATTTTCACGTCACAACATTCCGAGTGGACCGATTGCGACCATTGATCAAGTGGTTGAGCATCCGCAAGTTGTCGCCCGGGAAATGATTGTTCCTGTGGAACATCCACAAGCAGGTTTGGTCAAACTCATCGGTTCACCTATTAAACTATCACGGACAAAGGTTAACATTGAGCGACATCCGCCGGTAGCGGGAGAACATACCGACGAAATTCTGTTAGAGGTCGGTTTTTCACAGGAAAAAATTAACGAATTAAAGGATAACACTATCATTTAAACAAACCTTAGGAGGCAGTTAGAAAATGAATTTTGAGTTTACAGAAGAACAGCAAATGTTAAGAAAAATGGTTAGAAGTTTTGTCGATAAAGAGATCATTCCTAATATGAAGGAGTGGGATGAACAAGGCAGATTTGATCCAGTCATTTGGAAGCGATTGCGTGACCTAGAGTTAATGGGCGTGTGTATTCCAGAAGAATACGGCGGTAGCGGCATGGACTATAATTCGTTAGCGATTGTCTGCGAGGAGTTGGAGAGAGGTGACACCGCCTTCCGGACGGCTGTGTCTGTCCATATTGGTCTTAACAGCATGACATTATTGCAATGGGGTACGGAGGAGCAAAAACAAAAATATCTTGTCCCGCAAGCAAAGGGTGAAAAAATTGGCGCCTTTGGCTTGACTGAACCAGGGGCAGGTTCTGATGTAGCTTCACTTGTAACGACAGCTATAAAAGACGGCGATGACTATGTCCTAAATGGCTCAAAAACGTGGATTTCCCTTTGTGATGTAGCTGATCATTTTATTGTCTTTGCTTACACCGATAAGGAGAAGAAACACCATGGAATTTCTGCGTTTATTGTTGAGCGGACCATGCCTGGCTTCTCCTCAAAAGCAATCAAGGGGAAACTCGGAATCCGCTCAGGAAATACAGGGGAATTATTCTTTGATAATGTTAGGGTGCCAAAAGAAAATCTACTTGGTCAAGAGGGTGAAGGGTTTAAAATTGCAATGTCTGCTCTTGACAATGGCCGTTTCACAGTAGCAGCCGGAGCAGTTGGTCTGATTATGGCGTGCTTGGAAGAAAGTGTGAAGTATTGTGAAACACGGAAAACATTTGGTAAGGAAATTGGCCGCCATCAGCTTGTCCAGCAAATGATTGCCAATATGGAAGCCGGTTATCAAATGAGCCGTTTGTTGGTGTATCGTGTTGGGGAGTTGAAGAATAAAGGCGTACGCAACACGCGGGAGACATCCCTTGCGAAATGGCAGGCCTGTGATTTTGCTAATAAAGCGGCAGACGATGCCGTGCAAATCCATGGAGCTTACGGCTATTCGAGCGAATATCCAGTTGAACGATTCTTACGGAATTCAAAGGCGCCGGTTATTTATGAAGGAACACGGGAAATTCATACGATCATGCAGGCTGAATATGTACTTGGATACCGTGAGGATAAATCATTAAATAAGATGCTTCCGGCTTGGCCTTATGAAAAACAAACCGTAAAAAACAGTTAAAATAATGGAGAAGCGTGAATAGAATAGGACTATTATGGACTTCCCTTGTTATCCAAGGTGAAGTCCGTATTTAGAAAAGGAGAGTGGATTATGAGCCAAAATCAAGTGCAAGATACCCTTAGGGACACATTGGTAGAGCTGGATAAGCGGCATTTTATCCATCCTACTTCGTCCTTAAAACAGCAGCATACTTCTGGGGCGCCGTTTATTTTTACCGAAGGAAAAGGGGTTTATCTTACCGATATAAGCGGTAAAAAGGTGTTGGAAGGAATGTCGTCGCTTTGGAATGTGAATGTCGGATACGGAAGAAAAGAATTAGCAGAGGCAGCACGAGAACAGATGGAGAAGCTGGCATTTACCAATTCATTTTCCTCCTTTAGTAATGAACCAGCGATTCGTCTTGCCGCAAAATTGGCGCAGATTACTCCTGGTGATCTGAATGCTGTATTCTTTACGTCAGGCGGCTCAGAATCGAATGACACGGCCTACAAATTAGTGAGACATTATTGGAAATTAAAAGGACAGCCGCAAAAAACGAAAATCATTTCGCGGAAAAAAGGCTATCATGGCGTAAATATTGGAGCAACGAGTGCAACGGGAATTTCGCCTTTCCAAGAGATGACTTCTTCACTGGCACCAGATTTTCTCCATGTCGATCCTTTCTCCATAGAAGCATTAAAAGAATGTATTGCCCGTGAAGGTGCCGACAACATTGCCGCCTTTGTTGCTGAACCCGTTCAAGGTGCAGGCGGTGTGAATATTGCCCCAGACGGTTATTTTCAAGAGGTAAGAAAAATCTGTGATGAGCATCATATTTTGTTCATTGCTGATGAGGTTATCACTGGCTTCGGACGAACGGGGAAACTGTTTGCTTGTGAGCATTATAATGTGGTTCCCGATGTGATGCTTCTCGCCAAAGGGATTACGAGCGGCTATATCCAGCTTGGTGCCGTGATGCTGACCGAAAGGATTCATAAAGAGCTCATCGATCTGTCGGACGGTGTCCTGCTCCATGGCTATACGTACAGCGGTCATGCAACTGCTTGTGCCGTCGCGTTAAAGAATATTGAAATTCTTGAAAATGAAAACCTAGTGGAAAATGCACGGTTAATGGGAGAAGAGCTGTTAAAAGGCTTTAAGGCGATTCAAGCTGAGATCGCTATTGTCGGTGAAGTGCGAGGATTAGGTCTAATCGGGGCGGTAGAGATTATCAATCCAGTCACAAACAGCAGATTTCCAACCCTACTGTCACCAAAAGTAAGTGCCGAGGCTGCGAACAGGGGCCTTATTGTGAGAACAGTAGGATTTGAGGGGATGGACACAGTCGTGTTTTCACCGCCGCTTGTCATTAACAAGCAAGAAATAACCGAGTTGCTATCAATTCTGCGTGACTCATTATTAGCTGTGCAAAAAAATTTGGCAGATTAAAGTGAAATTTGGGCCCTGCTGCCAGGCAGGAGGGCCTTTTCTCCTATTGATGTATGGACTCATATTGTTTATATAAATCTTTCAATGCTGCGATTAAGGCATGACTGGCCTTACCTAGATAATCACTTTTTAAGTGTTCTAGCGGCACATCAATCCCGTTACGAAGGCTATGGCCTTTTAATAGTCTGGTAATGAACTCTCGGCCATGCTCGGTCGCAAGAGTACACGATGCATCAACGATCACCCCATATTGTTTATCTATTTCCGCCGTAATTGTCAATGTTTCATAAACACTTCTGGCAGCCATCCCCGTTGGCAGTTTGGCATGTCCGGCAATAAAAATCGTATTCATCGAATCTCTCCCCCCTACAGGAAACTATATAGTTAGAATAATACAAAAAGTAACAAATTGTAAGCGGGAAAAAGGGTACTGTCACAGGATTTTTTATAGAATAACAGTTTGCAAACGGTTTCAACTATTTTTTAAAAAAGATATCAATATTTAAAAAATAGCTAATATATTCTATTAATTAACGTTAGGGAGGTTTTATTTTTGAAACAGATTAGACTTGCCATCGATGTTGGCGGAACCTTTACAGATGTGTTTGTGTTTGATGAAAATACCAGAGAAATTGCTGTAACAAAAACCTCATCGACTCCAGCCAACCCAGAACAGGGAATACTAGACGGAATCGCAAAGGCACAAATAAGCGGAGAGGACATTAAGGTCTTTTCTCACGGAACGACAGTTGGGACTAATGCCTTGATAGAGAGAAAACTTCCTAAGACGGCGTTAATAACAACGAAGGGATTTCGCGATGTTCCAGAAATTCGCCGGGGAACAAAACTTGATTTATGGGATGCTTATAAGGATACAGCCAAACCATATATTAGACGACGGAATCGCTTTGAAGTCAATGAGCGAACAGATTATAACGGCAATATTTTAACAAAGATAAATAAGGCTGAGGTTCTTGCCCTTGCCGAGAAGTTAAAACGCCGCGGCACAGAATCGATTGCCATTTGTTTTATGAATGCCTATGTGAACGGGGAAAATGAAAAAATTGTAAAAGAAATTCTCCAAGCTGAATTGCCAGGGGTGTATGTCTGTGCCTCTAGTGAAGTGCTGCCAGAAATTTTTGAACATGAAAGAATGAGTACAACAATCGTGAATGCGGTACTAGGACCTATTATCAGTAATTATATTCATACATTAGAAGGAGAAATGGTTAAAAAAGGCTATGAAGATGATATTCTTGTCCTCCATTCAGGTGGTGGCGTGATGACCTCTAGCACTGTTCCCCGTTATGCAGCAAGAATCGCCAGCTCTGGGATTGCTGCAGGGGCAATTGCCAGCAAACATATTGCCAAATTATGCGGGTATCAAAATGCGATTGGTCTTGATATGGGCGGTACCAGTACGGATATCTCGCTGATGTATGATGGTGATATTCGCGTTACAAAGGATTGGTATATTGAATATGGCTATCCAATTGGGTTTCCAAGCATTGAAATCCTGACGATTGGCGCTGGCGGCGGCAGTATTGCTTGGAGTGATGAAGGTGGCTCATTAAGAAATGGTCCCCAAAGTGCTGGTGCAATTCCAGGCCCAGCTTGTTATAAACGTGGCGGAGAGGAACCAACAAACTCGGATGCTAATTTAGTCCTAGGACGACTGGGTGTGAATCTATTAAATGGCAGTATGCAGTTGGATCGTGAAAGAGCGTCCCAAGCGATCGAAAAGATAGCGCAAGAATTCAATTACACAACAGTAGAAGCTGCCAACGCCATTATTGAAGTAGCCAATGCCAATATGTGTGATGCTTTACGACTCATTTCAGTACGGCGCGGCTATGATCCTCGGGAATTTGCGTTGGTGGCCTTCGGTGGTGCAGGCCCGCTGCATGGAGCCTATCTAGCAAGAGAAATGGAAATCCCAACGGTTATTGTCCCGCCGCATCCAGGTGTTGCCGCAGCCATGGGCTGTTTACTAGTGGATGTACGTCATGATTTAACGAAAACGTTCGTTAAAAAGTTCAATCTTGTAACACCTGAAGAATTAGATGCGGAGTTTTCAGCAATGGAGGAAGAAGCTGAGAAGCTCCTTGAAGAAGAAGGAGTAGCGAAGGAAACCTCGACACAAATGCGTTATATTGAAATGCGTTATAGCGGCCAATGGCGGGCGTTGACCATTCCTATCAGCTCAAAGAACCAATCATTAGCAGAGACACTGGAGGCCTTCCATCAAGAGCATGAACGTGAATATGCCTTTTCCGATCGAAATCAGCCAGTGGAGGTATACGGTCTGCAATTAACGGCAATTGGCACCGTTCCAAAACCAGAGTTTCCGAAGTATGGACCATCAGGAAAGTTAGAGGATGCTCTAAAAGAGGTTAGAGACGTTTACTTTGAGAGCGGGTTTATCCCTACAAATGTATACGATCGTGAAAAAATTCCTGTTTCCGCAGAAATTCAAGGTCCGGCGATAGTGGAACAGCTCGACGCGACAACGGTCATCCCACCAGAGTTTACTGCGGTTGTCGATGAATATCGCAATATCATTATCACAGTGAATAAATAGGGAGAGGTGAAAGCAAATGGGGAAAATTAATACGGTTAATCAAGTAGGAACAAACCGTCTCGATCCGGTAACCTTTGAGGTATTGAAAAATGGATTCGTTAATCTTGTTGACCAAATGGCAGAACAAATATTAAGGACTTGTTATTCATTTGTTATCTATAATCGCGATTTCAGCTGTGCTCTTTGTGATGCTGAAGGGAACACGGTTATGCAAGGTACTCAGGATATCTCAGTTCACGTAGGGACATTGCACTTAACTGCAAAAGCAGTGCTGGAGGATTTTGCCGGTGATATTCATCCGGGAGATGTATTTCTTGTTAATGATCCCTATCGAGGTGGCACGCATTTTAATGATACCCGCGTAGTCCTGCCGGTTTTTTATCAAGAGAAATTAATTGCGCTCATGCAGACAAATGGACATTGGGCAGATATGGGCGGTTCCACGCCTGGGTCATTTGATATTACCGCAAAGGAGCATTACGGTGAAGGGGTTAGGATTCCGCCTGTTAGGATTTATAGCAAAGGGACCTTTTTAAAGGATGTAGTCAATGTCCTAGCGGCTAATATGCGTGTTCCTGAAGAAAGGATTGGCGACCTGCGAGCTCAGGTGGAGGCGGCTAAGGTGGGGCAGACGCAATTGCTGGAAATTGTTCGTAAATATGGACTGGAAACAACTTTAACTGCTTTTGAAGAGGTACAGAATTATGTCGAAAGACTAGCGAAAGTAAAGATTGCTTCTTTACCAAAGGGAAGTTGGGAAACGGTTGATTATATCGATATGGACCCAGAGGTTGGCGATGGACTCATTCCGATTCGCGTGAACATGACGATTACGGATGATGAAATTGTCTATGATTTAACCGGATCACATGACTATATCAGCTGTTTTTTAAATGCCGGATTTGGTGCTTCATTATCTGCTGCCTATGCCGGAACGAAAACCTTCTTCCCCGAAATCCCGCTTAATTCCGGATTTTATCGGGTGGTAAAAGTAAAACTGCCAGAGAACTCCGTTGTCAATGCACCGGCTCCGATTGCCGTTACCGGTTTTTGTTCAGGCGCCTATGAAAAAATCATGAATGCCTGCTTCGAACTCTGGTCTAGTATCATGCCTGAACGGGCGCTTGCCTGTTCGTTTAACCTCGAGTACTTATTAATTGGTGGCTGGGATCAAAGAGGAGAAGCAAGTAATTATTTTATGTGGTATGACTGGATGGCAGGCGGTCATGGCGGCCGTTCCGCTCTGGATGGTGCCAACGCTACCTCTCCAGTGTTTGGCGTGGGCTTGAGCGTGCAGCCTTGTGAAGGGCAGGAAAGATTATCACCGGTTATTACGACGAACCATCAAATCATTACCGATTCAGGCGGCCCAGGTAAATATCGCGGCGGATGTGGCGTCGAAAAAGGCGGGGTATTAACCGAGATAACTAATTCTGTTATGTCCTATTGCTGTGATCGAGCCCGCTCCGTGACATGGGGGATTTTTGGCGGATTGCCTTCTTATCCACATGGAGCCTGGCTCAATCCAGGACGTGACGATGAACAATATTTGGGAGCAATTTTTTCCAACGTTAAGGTGAAAAGTGGTGATTCCTTCACCAGACCATCTGCTGGCGGCGGTGGCCTAGGTGATCCATTAGAAAGAGATCCTGAGGCAGTCTTAGAGGATGTCATTGATGAGTATGTCTCAATCGACAGAGCAAAGAAGGATTATGGAGTCATCATTAACGAAATTGATCGTGATCTTGACTTGTTTGAAATTGATTATCACGCTACTGAGAAGGAACGAAGCCACATCAAGGCATTGAGGAAAGATTGGCTTGAAGTTGACCCACAAGATGTTGAAAAGATGTATGTAACCGGTGAAATTGATAAGTTGGATGTCATCCGGCGCTACGGAGTCATTATGGATTATGGAACAAATAAGGCATTAATTAAGTCCACCGCACAATTCAGAGAATCGATGAAGAAACGTTCACTTGCCTTCTGGGAGTAAAACTGAGGCTGACTTAAAAGAGATGGGTAAAATTCTTTTTTGGGTCAGCCCTTTTTTAAAAAATATTTTAAGGGAGATGAATGTATGGCAGAGATGATTAAACCGATTAATACTGCTGATGAGGTGCTCACCAAGGAGGACAAGAAGGATGATTTTTCACTAGATAAGGTTCCCTTTGAAGGCAGAACCTTGGGCTGGATGAGCATTACCAATGTAACACTTGGCGTGGCCACAGCAATGTTGTTTATGCAAATGGGCAGTTTGATGGCGATTAGTTTCGGCTCGGTAAATGCCTTGTTAGCAGAAATCTACGCGACGGTAGTGGCTGGCGGATTAGGGATTGGAATCTGTTATTTTGCTGCAAAGTCCGGCCTTAATGTAAACTTGCTAGCCCGCGGTGGCGGTTTCGGTTATATCGGGGCTTCGATAACCTCACTGATCTATGCCTTAAACTTTATCATGTATTGTGCCATTGAAGGATCAATCATGGCGTTTGCAGTGCATGAATATCTCCCGTTTATCCCCGTCTGGGTGCTGATGGTCGTATTCGGACTACTTGTAATTCCATTAAACTGGTTTGGAATTAAGCAGTTAGATAAGCTGCAAAAATGGTCCATTCCGTTATTTCTAATTCTGTTAGGGGCAGGCTTTATCTTAGCCTTACAGATGACGCCAAAAATTGCTGGCAATGTGTGGACATATCTTCCTGAAGGTGCCGCTGTTGGTGGAGCAGGACTTTTAGCTTGTATTGGTATCATGAATGGTCTTGTAGGAATCATGGCGTTACTTGTATCTGATTATGCGAGATTTATTAAAAAAGAAGAATTCAAAATTGGCGTCTTCGCCGTCGGTTTTGTACCCCAGCTCGTTTGTTTCTTTATCATGGGTGTCATCGGGATTTGGTTTGGTGTCCGTATGGCGGAAGAAAATCCAGGAATCTATTTCGTGCAAATTCTTGGAATTGGTGGTGCGTTGTTTACAATTTTAACGCAATTAAGGATTAATATTACGAATTTATACAGTGGTTCACTATCGTTAGCCAGTTTTTTCGAGAATGTGTTTAAATTTAAGCCTGGTCGGACTTTTTGGGTAGTGTTTGTCTCCATTGCCGCGATTGTTCTTATGCTCGCCGGTGTTTTAGATCATCTAGGCAGCCTGCTGACGTTCCAAGGAGTATTCTTACTAGCCTGGGCAGCCGTCTTGGTCAGTGATGCGGTAGTAGTAAAACAACTTTTAAAAATTGGTCCGAACTATTTTGAACATCGTCAAGAATATTTATATGGCTGGAATCCCGTCGGAGTTGTTTCATTAATTGTTTCAAGTCTGATTGGCTCTTTCGCAGCATTTGGGTATTTTGGAGTATTTTTGCAAAATATCGCGGCCTTCTTTGCAGCAATCATTGCATTTATTCTCACGATAATTTTAGCAATATTAACAAAAGGAAAATACTATAGTAAGAAACAAGCAGATGATATTACGAGGAATGAGTTTCTTTAAAATAATCTAATAATTCAAAAAACAACAATCACTAGTAGTTCACGTTGAATAAATTTTATCTGTAGTCATTCAAGTAACGCGGAGCCAGTTATGAGCTTCGCGTTTTTTAGTGCGATGAGGAGCTGTATATTATGTCAGTTATTGCAAAAGTTATAAAAATGATAATCATTTTCCTCTAAGAGGATGATTACATAATTTAATTTTATTTTGTTTAAAGTAATGGAGGTTCTCTTATGGCACTAAAAAAACGTAGTATTTTTTCAATAACTGCAGCTATACTATTTATGCTAATTTCTGGCTATCAAGTATATGCAGCAGGTACAGAAGGAATCCAGGTTCAAGCACCTACAGGTTTTAAAGCTATTCTTGTCATTGTTCCAATCTTATTAATTTTAGCACTCTTATTTATGAAAGTGGATATGTTGGTAGCAGGTTTAGCCGGTGGCGCATTGGCCATGCTAATAGGCGGCATTGGGATTGCTCAAGCAAACGAAGAGTTTTTAAAGACAATCCCGCAGATGCTTTCAAATACCGTTCCAGTCGTGAACTCAGCCATCGCCATGGCCGTTTTCGCATCAGGAGGGTACACTGCTGCGCTAAATTTAGTCCGGCGGAAAATCGGCAATAAGAATGAATACATGGCAGCGTTTATTGTTATTTTGCAAGCTGCGGCAACTTACATGTCTGGTGTGGGCGGCGGTACGGCGATGGTCATTGCGCCATTAGCATTTGCCGCAGTAGGGGCGATTCCGGAATTAATTGCGGCGATGTCGATTGCAACTGCTGCAGCCTTTACAACTTCACCTGCGTCACTTGAAACGAGTGTTGTTTCTAAGTTGTCTGGTATCCCTGTCGCTGAATACGTCGGAACCATGAGGTTATTTACGCTGTTGTTTGCGGTGATCGCTGTTGCATTGGCTTTCTATGGAGCGAAGAAAAGGGGCAGCTTGTTTGTAAGTGAAGAAAGCGAAGAATATGCGGCAATGAGTAATGGTCAATTGTTTAAGATTACCATTCCGGCCATCTTTATGTTGTTAGCGATTATTGTCGGGCCGTTTATCAATAAAGCAATAGGATATTCGCTGATTAATCCTTTTGTTTATACAGTTGGTACGGTCGCATTAATTTTCTTCTGTACAAAATTTAACTTAAATCAGACTTCAAATGCGTTAATTGATGGCTCTATTTATATTCTGACAAGGTTATTTCAAGTCGGTGTCTTCTTAGCGTTTATCAATCTTATTAGTAATACCGGTGCATTTGCTGTTATTGCTAATGTAGCGGGAAATGCTCCAGCAGCCATAGTTGTTCCTGCAACTGTGTTGGCAGGGGTTTTGATAGGAATTCCTGCAGGGGCATTTGTCGGCTCTATTCTTGGACTAGTACTGCCAATCGCCATATCACTAGGTTTTTCACCTTTAGCATTAGGATTTGTCACCATCGGGGTTGGATTGGGAAGTCAATTAAGTTTTGTTAACATCACGATGCAGGCATTATCTGCTGGTTTCCAAATTCCTATTATTGAAGTCGTTAAAGGCAACAGTAAATGGGTGGGCTCAGCAATCGCCTTACTGATTGTTTTATCGTTTTTCTTAGCTTAAATCATAGTGATGGAGGGAATAAAGATGGATATTTTAATAAAAAAAGCTAGGCTTCAGCAAGGTGCGCCATTACAAGATGTTGCGATTAAAGACGGCAAAATCGTGGCCATTAAAGATACAGCTGATTCAGATGCTAAACAAGTAATTGAAGCAAATGGTAAAGTGCTTGTTCCAGGTTTTATCGAAGGCCATATTCACTTGGATAAAGCATTAATTGCCGATCGTCTGCCAAATAAATCAGGTACATTGAAAGAAGCGATTGAGGTTACCGGAAAACTAAAACCTACATTTACAAAAGAAGACATCTCGGATCGTGCTGAACGTACGATTGAAATGTTAATCGTTCATGGGACTACGCATATTCGGACGCATGCTGAATTTGATCCATCTCAAGGCTTCACAGGTTTTGATGTCATCATGGGGTTAAAGGAGAAATATAAGAACTTCATTGATATGCAGGTAGTGGCATTCCCGCAAGAGGGTATCTTTAAAGCACCTGGAACTGAAGAAATGATGTGGCAGGCAATGGAGGCTGGTGCAGATGTAGTCGGAGGCATCCCATATAATGATTCACCTGCAAAGGAGCATATTGATTTAGTCTTTGAAATTGCTAAAAAATATGGCAAGCCTATTGACTTCCATCAAGACTTTAAAGATGATCCTGAGGGCATGACGATTGAATATATTTGTGACAAGACGATGGCAGAAGGGTATGAAGGCCGTGTTTCACTTGGTCACGTGACAGCATTAGGTGCTGTTCCGAAGCAGCAGCTGCAGCCAATCATTGAAAAATTAGCAAAAGCTAAAATCAGTATTATGTCATTACCGGCTACTGACTTGCATATGGGTGGCCGAAATGATGAATATAATGTACGTCGTGCGCTAACGCCAATTCGTGCCCTAAGAGACGGTGGCGTAAATATGTGTATCGCGACAAATAATATTCGCAATGCGTTTACTCCTTACGGGAATGGCGACATCATCCAAACAGCAATGTTAGCAATTCCTACGGCACATTTAGGCGGCGCTGATGATTTACCAACTGTGTTACCAATGATTACCACCAACCCTGCGAAAGCCCTTGAAATTAAAGATTATGGTATTGCTGTCGGAAATACGGCAAATGTCGTGCTACTTGATACAGAATCTGTAACCAACGCCATTATTGATCTGCCAACAAGGTTGTTTGTCATCAAAAATGGCCGCGTAACCGTAAAGACTGAAAAAATTGTGACCATTTATCGTTAATATAAAGTTATCCAAAATCCCTACTTGGTCATTTATCATGTAGGGGTCTTTTTTTAGCATCATTATGCAAAATAAATTAGCTGTTGATTGGTTATATTATGATTTGAAAGTTTTCATTATAGGAATGAATTCATTTTTTTTATAGCACTTGTTAACAAAATTTAATTAGGGTAGCAATAGGAAGGAGACATCTATGTTACACACGATTATTAAAGAAAATAGCTATCAAGACTCCATTAATTTAATGTTATTAACGAATGCGGTTAATGGCTTAGAAGGAGTAAATAGATGTTCCATCATGATGGGAACAGATGCCAATAAGGATATTTTCCGAAATTCTGGACTACTTACGCCTGAAGCAGAAGCTGCAAAAGGCAGTGACATGATGATTGTTGTTGATACAGATGATGACGCTGTTGTCGAAAAGGTATTAGCCGAAACAGATCGTTTTCTAAATGACTTATCAGTAAAAAAAGATTCCAACGAATTAAAGAGCGTAAAGAATTGGCAGGATGCACTGGAAGCACTTCCGAATGCAAATTTAGCTTTATTCTCAATACCTGGAGTATATGCTGCCGATGAGATTGAAAAAGCGTTAGATCATAACCTGAATGTTTTCTCCTTCAGCGATAATATTTCGATTGAGGATGAAGTCAGACTTAAGAAGAAGGCACATGAAAAAGGCCTATTGTTAATGGGACCTGACTGCGGTACAGGCATCATTTCCAGTATCCCAATGGCGTTTACCAATGTTGTAAATAAAGGGAATATCGGAATTGTCGGGGCTTCAGGGACTGGTATTCAAGAAGTTACGGCAATGATTGACAAATTAGGCGGAGGCGTCGTTCACGCTATCGGAACCGGCGGCCGTGATTTAAGTGATAAAGTCGGTGCCATTACCGTAAAAGATGCCATTGTTGGGTTAGAACACCATGATGCTACAGAAGTGATTGTGGTCATTTCGAAGCCGCCAGCTCCAGAGGTACGAAACGAAGTTGTTCAATTGCTTCACTCTGTCTCGAAGCCGGTAGTGGCAATTTTCCTCGGTGAAAAACCTGATCACCATGAAGGGAATGTGTATCTTGCCCACACATTAGAAGAAACAGCAAGAATAGCAATTGACTTGGCAAATGGACAGCCAGTGAAGGCTAATTACTATGAGCCTGTCACACATAAAGTAGAAAAGACGTTGTCTGCAGATATGACGGTTAAAGGGTTATATTCTGGCGGTACATTAGCAGCTGAAGCAGGCATGTTGATATCGGAAGCATTAGAATTGGGCGGATTAGTGAAGGAAGAAGGATATATCTTAAAATCTCATGGTTTTGAAGTGATGGACCTTGGCGACGACATCTATACCCAAGGTAAACCGCATCCGATGATTGACCCTGAAGTAAGAATTAATAAGATTAAAGAATATTCGACTGATCCAAAAACTGGAGTTATTTTGCTTGATTGTGTATTAGGCTATGGAAGTCATCCTGATATGGCTTCAGCATTGGCACCAGCCATAAAAGAGGCGATTGCAACTGCTAAAACTGATGGCAGAGACCTGCATTTTATCGGAACTGTGGTGGGAACAAAACAAGATCCCCAAGACTTCAATCAAGCTGTTGCAACATTAAAAGAAGCAGGTGTCATTGTTGAAGAGAGTAATGCAAAAGCCGTTCAATTAGCACTTAAATTTATGGGTAAGGAATTAATTGAAGCAGCTAAGCAGGTTATTCCTTACACTGGCGAGAAAAAACCTCTACCTAAACTTAGCGCCGCTGTTGATGAAATGCTTAATACGATGCCTAGAGTGATCAACATTGGTCTTGAGAGCTTTAATGAACCAATTGTTAAATATGGCGGCCAAAGTATTCAATTTAGCTGGAAGCCAGTTGCTGGCGGAAATAAGCGGTTAATCAAAATTTTAAATGCGTTACGTAAAAAAGAAGAAGAAATCAATGCAGCAAATGAGGAAGTGATTGAGAGAATCAAGAATTCTCAGCCATTCCTTGTTGATGTTGTACCGGCAAAATCTGTGATACCAGAACTGAATGGTAAAGTATTACTTCATGCCGGACCGCCAATCACATGGGAAGAAATGACCGGTCCAATGCAAGGGTCATGTATCGGTGCTTCATTATTTGAAGGTTGGGCTACTACGGAAGAAGAAGCGAGAAAACAGCTTGAGTCTGGTGAAGTGACCTTTATGCCATGTCATCACGTTCATGCTGTTGGTCCGATGGGTGGGATTACCTCAGCCAATATGGCCGTACTGGTTGTTGAAAACAGAGCTGATGGTACGGTAGGCTATTGTACGATGAATGAAGGAATTGGCAAGGTACTAAGGTTCGGTGCCTACTCCCAAGAAGTAGTGGATCGCCTGCACTGGATGAAAGATGTGTTAGGGCCAGTTATCAGTCAAGCGATTAAACAAAAAGGTGACGGCATCAACCTAAATGTTATGATTGCCAAAGCCATTACGATGGGAGATGAATTCCATCAAAGAAACATTGCCGCGTCGTTGGTATTCTTAAAAGAAATTAGTCCACTGATTGTAAAGCTGGATATTGATGATAAAACCAAGGAAGAAGTAATTCAATTCTTGGCTGATACGGATCAGTTTTTCTTAAATATCATGATGGCAACGAGTAAAGCAATTATGGACTATGCGAGAAAGATTGAAAGTGGAACTGTTGTTACTACCCTAACGAGAAACGGTAAAAACTTTGGCGTTCGGATTAGTGGTATGGGCGATCAATGGTTTACAGCTCCTGTTAACACACCAAAAGGGTTGTATTTTACAGGCTATTCTGAAGAAGATGGAAATCCAGATATCGGTGATAGTGCGATAACCGAAACAGTTGGCGTTGGCGGAATGGCAATGGTAGCAGCACCAGGCGTAACAAGATTTGTTGGTGCAGGTGGTTTTGATGATGCATTAAAGGTATCGAATGAGATGGCCGAAATCTCTATTTCCCATAACTCTAACTGGAGTATTCCAACTTGGGATTTCAAAGGAACTTGTCTTGGAATTGATATAAGAAAAGTAGTGGAAACAGGGATTACCCCATTAATTAATACCGGTATTGCTCATAAAGAACCAGGAGTAGGACAGATTGGAGCGGGTACAGTAAGAGCCCCGCTGGCATGTTTCGAAAAAGCTTTAGAAGCATATGCGGAAAAGTTAGGAATTACAGTTGAATAATGAGTTTTAACTTCTTGGAAATTGGATATGGGGTAAAGAGCAATTTTTTACCCCATATCTTATGTAAAAAAACTCTTGGTAAGGTTCATAGTGTGTTTCAATCCAGTTTTAACATCGTAATCCAAAATAATTTAGTGCATTTCGGTTCTCTAGGGATACCTTTGTCTGCTTTTGGAATTAATATTCCGAAATCCGACCTTGAACTGCTATTAAATACTATTCAGCCAGGAAATTCAATTCAACTGAATGATACGATAATCAAAATTGATACCATGAATCATCGTTTTATTATTAAGTTGGACATGTTAACGGAAGTGGATTTGCGGTTAAACCGGCTTAAATATAATGTAGAAAATATAAAAAATAGTGAAATAGTTAAGTTAATGAACGAAATAGATTTAATTAGAGATTCTGGTGTCGTTCAATCCAGTAAGGAAACATCATTGATTAATGAAATCATACATGCACGGCCGGGTAATAAGCGGTTGAGTAAAGCGTGTATAGAACATTTTTTTGGCAGAGGGATTGGCCTTACGCCAAGCGGAGATGATTTTATTTCAGGTCTGATTATGGTTGAGACATCGTTTTCAAGTCATTCTTATTGGCAAGACGAGCTGAGAGAATTCTTAAGCAGTCATGCAAACTCAACCACGGATGTCAGTTGTAATTATTTCTATTCTTTACTAAATGGCTATGTTAGTGAAAATTTTAAGGATTTACTTAGCAATTTAGCTGAAAGTGTTGAAAAAGCCAAAGCCAAAAGACTTGTGAACAACATACTAAGCTATGGCCATACCTCAGGGATCGATACATTATTGGGGATTCAAGTAGCACTAAAGCAACTGACTCATTGTGTTTAAGGAGAAATGGATATTACTATTCCAATATAAGTCAAGCGGAGCCACATATATGCTCCGCTTTTTTAGATTATTAGTGTAACATAATATTTTGATATAAAAATACATTATAATGCATTAATTAACAAAATGCTAATGGATAGCACAGCCTTTTTACAACTTTTAGCTAATTTTGAACAATTGGTGACATTTGTGCGTAAATGTGTCTTTTCGGTGAAAATCATATTATGATAGCAGTAACGATGTGACTTACATCACATAAATGAATTTATGATTATGAAAAAAAGAAAAAAATAACTTACATTAATGAAAGGGGTACAGTATGAAAGTCAAATTCGCATTAATGTCGCTTGCCATTATGATGATTACCGTGCTTTCTGGTTGTGAACCGCTTATGGTTTTAGATCCGAAAGGGCCTCAAGCTGAAAGGCAGGCAAGAGATATTATGATCTCCATTGGTATCATGTCGTTTATTGTTATTGTCGTTTTTGCCATCTTAATTTATGTGCTTATTAAGTACCGTGCTTCAAAGCAAAGTCCAGACTATGAGCCGCCTCATATTGAAGGTAATAAATGGGTGGAAGCTATTTGTGTGGGAATTCCGATTTTAATCGTTACTTATTTTTCGTTTGTTTCAGTACAGAGTAACTATATCGTAGAGGCAAAACCGCAGGGTTATGGAAATAAGGAACCATTAGTAATTTATGCTTCATCATCTGACTGGAAATGGCATTTTAGTTACCCAGAGCAGGGCATTGAAACCGTTAACTATTTATATATTCCGACAGACCGTCCGCTTGAGTTTAAACTATATTCATATGGACCAATTACAAGCTTCTGGATTCCGCAGTTGGGCGGACAAAAATATGCGATGTCTGACATGGTGACAACATTGCATTTAGCTGCTGACGAACCGGGAGAAATGATGGGTCGTAATGCAAACTTCAGTGGGAAAGGGTTCGCCGAAAATATGTTCAATGTAACGGCAATGCCAGAAAAAGATTTTAAAGAATGGGTTAAAGATGTTAAGAAAACGGCTAAACCACTGACAGAAGATAAATTTAAGCAGTTATTAAAACCAGGACATCTTGGACAAATGACGTTTACAGGTACCCATTTGAAATTTAGTCCAGCACCTGAACACAATCACAGCAACACTGGGACAAAAGAGAAACAAAATATGGACCAGATGGAAAATATGGATAACATGGACCATAGCAAACATTCTCAATAACGCAAAACATTATGAAAAGAAAAAAGTAAATGAAAAAAACTCGGATAAAAAGTAAAAAAACTGAAAGGAGTCAAACAGGATGGAGTTCTTTGAACGTTTTGCCGTGCCTCATCCAAGTCTTGCCATCTATGCATCAATGGCTGCAATAGGCTTAACAGTAATTGCTATTATTGCAGGGTTAACCTATTTTAAAAAATGGGGTTATTTATGGCGCGAATGGTTAACAACGGTTGACCATAAACGTATTGGAATTATGTATTTAATCTCTGCCTTAATCATGCTTTTCCGCGGCGGAGTTGACGCAATCATGATGCGTGCTCAGCTTGCTGTACCTGATAACAAGCTGCTAGATGCTCAGCATTATAATGAGGTTTTTACAACACACGGGGTAATCATGCTCATCTTTATGGCAATGCCATTTATTTTTGCCTTTATGAACTATTTAGTACCATTGCAAATAGGTGCTCGTGATGTAGCCTTTCCAAGACTAAATGCTTTAAGCTTCTGGTTATTCTTCTTTGGTGCAATGCTATTTAATATCTCATTTGTTGTCGGTGGCTCACCAGATGCCGGTTGGACATCTTATTTCCCGCTTGCAGGGAATGATTTCAGTTCATCAGTTGGTACGAATTATTATATGATTGCCATTCAGATTTCAGGTCTTGGTTCCCTGATGACTGGTATCAATATGATTACTACTATTATCAAAATGAGAGCACCGGGTATGACATTAATGAAAATGCCAATGTTTACTTGGTCTACGTTAGTAACAAATCTGATTATTGTAACGGTTTTCCCTGTATTAACAGTAGCACTTGCAATGGGGACATTCGACAGATTATTTGGAACCAATTTCTTTACAACAACTAATGGCGGTATGGATATGCTTTGGGCCAACCTTTTCTGGGTATGGGGACATCCTGAGGTATATATCCTCATTTTACCTGCCTTTGGACTATATAGTGAAATTATTTCAACATTCGCCGGCCGCAACCTTTATGGCTATAAATCGATGGTTGCTTCAATGGTTGTGATCTCAGCACTTTCATGTATGGTTTGGGCGCACCATTTCTTTACGATGGGTCAAGGAGCACTCTCAAATAGCTTTTTCTCCATTACAACGATGATGATTTCGGTACCAACCGGGGTAAAGATTTTTAACTGGTTGTTCACCTTGTGGAAAGGAAAAATCCGCTTTACGGTTCCAATGTTGTATTCGATCGGGTTTATTCCACTATTTGTTATCGGCGGTGTTACTGGGGTAATGCTTGCGATGTCAGCTGCTGATTATCAATATCACAACACGATGTTCTTAGTCGCACACTTCCATAACACGATTATTCCTGGTGTGGTCTTTGCGATGCTAGCTGGTCTAACCTTCTATTGGCCAAAGATGTTTGGTTTTATGTTAAATGAAAGAATCGGGAAATGGTCGTTCTGGCTTCTATCCATCGGTTTTTGCTTAGCTTTCTTCCCAATGTATATTACCGGGCTAAATGGTCAGGCTCGCCGGATGTACACCTATTCTGAAGCTGCTGGCTACAGTACTCTTAATATGTTATCTTTCGTTGGTGCGGGTATTATGGCAATTGCCTTCGCATTGATTGTATACAATGTTTACTACAGCGTTCGTTACTCACCAAGAAATATCGGTGCCGATCCTTGGGATGCGCGTTCGCTTGAATGGGCAACACATACACCAGTACCTGAATATAACTTTGCTGTCGAGCCACATGTGGCTTCAAGTCAGGCATTCTGGGATGCTAAGAAAAACGGGCATGAACTGTTCCCGGGTAAATTGGAAAAGATTCATATGCCAAATAATAGCGGAGTTCCATTTATTATGAGTGCCATCTTCTTTGTTTGGGGATTCTCAATGATATTCTCACTCTGGATTCCGGCAATTATCTCTACTTTAGCGATTTTCGCTTGTATGGCTCACCGTTCATTTGAAAAAGATCATGGCCGTTATATTTCTGTTAAGGAAATTGAAGAAACTGAAACAAGATTGCGAGGTGCTAATTAATGAAAATCGATCACTCGCTGCCACTTGAATATAGTACAAAACAAAATGATTTAAATATTTTTGGGTTTTGGGTTTTCATCGCTGCAGAGATTATGCTTTTTGCAACATTGTTCACTTCTTACTTTACGTTAGAGCATCGAATCGGAAACGGCCCTGGCGGTGCAGACATATTTGAAATTACTCCAGTGTTAATAGAAACACTTGTCTTGTTAACGAGTAGTTTTACAATTGGTCTTGGTGTTCATGCGATGCGTCTTGGAAACAAAAAAGCAATGATGAGTTTCTTCATCATAACATTGCTGTTAGGTTTAGGTTTCCTTGGTGTTGAAATTTATGAATTTACCCATTATGCACATATTGGTGCAGGCTTGCAGGTTAGTGCTTTTACAGCGATTCTGATGCTTACATTAGGAACTCACGGAGCGCACGTAACCTTCGGGCTATTCTGGGGCACAGCTATCCTCTTACAATTGAAAAAACGCGGATTGACTCCGGAGACGGCAAATAAATCATTTATTTTCTCGTTATACTGGCATTTCCTAGATGTTGTCTGGATCTTTATCTTCAGCTTCATCTACTTGAAAGGAATGATGTAAAATGAGTGAATTATTTCCACGAAAACAAATCATGGGCTTTGTCTTTTCATTAGTTCTTACAGCCATTGCCCTTGCGGTTTATTTCTTAGACTTGTCATTTGCCCAAGGCATAGCTGTCCTTGTGATAACAGCTTTCATTCAGGCACTATTGCAGCTTGTTGTGTTTATGCATGCCGGAGAAACGAAAGATAAATGGTATATTTACGGTAAGGTGTATTTTATGATTGGGATTGCCTTAATCACAGTCTTTGGTACTTTACTCATATTCCTTTGGGACATGTAAAACATAGAGGGAGCGTCTATTCAGATGCTCTCTTTTCTTATCTTTTTACTAAATATAAGCCATTCCTTGATTTTATCGGCTTAACTTCAATCCCTTTATCTGTATTTTCAACCATTTCCTCCGTAGCAATAAATAACATTCCCATCAAAAAGAACATGATTGCCCCAACAATCGTTCCGATTCCAATACCAAGAACAGGGATGTATCCGCTTCCAACCCCGTATGCAAAAATCATGAATCCTGTCAATAAGGTTATGCTTCCCGCCCATCTAGTGGCATGTAAGATTTTCATGCGTGAGTTCATTCTAACAACCTCCTAATATGTGGAAGTGAAAAATCCAGTTATTACCGAATCTTTCTCTATCTTACCATATATTATTCGTCAAGTTCACAAAATTGTTAAAAAAACTTAACAAATTTGTCAAAATTATCGAAGTTGAACTCTTGAAAATTAATTATTTTAGTGATATTAAAGACCCCGCTGATTGTGTTTCACTTTATGGTATAATTATTTGAAATTTTTGTATGATTGAAGATTTAATTAAGTTAAAGAAAAATTGGGGGGAGAAGTTTGCTAGGGAATCTACGCTTTATAAAGAATTATCGAGATAACAAGGAGCTTAGAGTGAGTTTTTTTGAACTAGCTAACAGCACATTTGGCTTAAATTTCGAGAGCTGGTATGAAAATGGGTTTTGGGGGAGCCATTATGTTCCATTTTCATATAAAGAGGATAATCGGATAGTGGCAAATGTTTCCGTTAATATTCTTGATTTTATTATCGAGGGTAAACAGCACCATGCCTTGCAAATTGGCACGGTAATGACTCATCCTGATTATCAAGGCCGAGGGCTTTCCAAAAGTTTAATGAACAAGGTATTTGAAGAATTCAAAGGTTCGTATGATTTTATGTACTTATTTGCAAATGATCGTGTTTTAGATTTTTATCCGAAATTTGGTTTTAAAAAAGTGCAGGAGCACCAATATTGGACAGATTTTATGAGGACGGGAAGGCCAAATTCTCAGCTGCGTAAACTTGATATAAATAATAAGGATGACCTGAATTTTATTTATTCATTTGCAAAAGAAAGAATACCAGTTTCTAATCGTTTCGCCACAAGCAATGCTCCGGGAATCTTCATGTACCATTGCTTAAATGTTTTTCCTAATGAAATATATTTTCAAGAATCAGAACAGGCCATTTTGATCTTTAATCACAACGATAATGAGATTAATATTATTGATATTATAAGTAAGCAACCTGTTAATATTCACCATGTCTTAAATGATATTGCAAATGGGGAACATGATAGAATTATTTTCCACTATACACCAGACTATCAAGGAATAAATTTATATACCTATCCGGCAAAAGATGGGGGAACATTATTTGTAAAAACGAATGGAGATCATTGTTTTCCAGCTCAGGTAAAACATCCAATTACGTCAGAGGCATAACGTTTACATTAATCAGAATGATACAGAATAAAGTGAAACTTCCATCAGTGGAGGTCTTACTGCCCGTTAAGGCGGGATAAAAGTTGCCCAATCGTCTATAAAGCGATTGGGCTCCTCAATTATAGTTATTCTCGATCGATAACTTTCTTCCCTTTAAAAAATACTTTCATAATTTGCTTTATATCCGAGATTTCTAGCCCAGGCACCCCTTCGGCCACGAGAAAATTGGCCTCTAACCCTGGTTCAATTCTACCGAAACAGGCTTCCTTCCCCAATATGTTAGCGGGATTTGCAGTGATCATTGCTAAAATTTCGTTTTCATCATATCCATGTGTTTTTAATAGCAGCATACTCGGTTGGGAAATAAGCATAAGCATATCGGGACCCTTTAGTGTATTTCCCACAAATGGCAGCCAAAAAGCCTCAGGGTGAGGCGGAAGGTAGGCATCAGTTGAAATTGATATTGGTATGCCTTTTTCAAATGCAGCTAGAATCTCTTTCGGTGAATTTGGCCTTAAATGAGTTCCGCCCATCGGTGTGGCAACAAAATCAACCTCAAGTTCTTTTGCATAGTGTAATTGTTTACTAGTTATTCCGTGGGCATGATGAAGGACATCGAAACCGGCCTCAAGAGCCAATTGAATCCCTTTCTCACCAGCAACATGGCAGCCAATCCGTTTTCCTAAGCGATGAAAAATGGTAACTATTCCTTTGAGTTCATCCAGTGAATAGACAACTTCACCAGCTCTAGGTACTTCTTTTGCCGTGAAATTGGCTGGAGTAGCGTTGATAAAGATATTTTCCCCAGGATAATCACTGGACTTGGCAATCTCACTTACGATAAGTGGCTGGACGAGCTCCGCTTGAGTTACAGGCCGCGACCTTGTAACAGATGTGAAGTGCGCCAACTCCTCAAAGCCGATGGAAATACTAGTGGTTGCAAATGATACATCAAGCGGCAGATCTGCTACGGCGTTACGATAATCCTCAAGTGAAAACTCACAAAGAGGGTGGCCACAAATTTGCTCGCCCAAAGCAGTAATCCCAGAAGAAAGCGCCTGCAACATAATCGCTTTCCCTGCTAATAAATGTGTTTCAGGTGTAACTGGATGAAGTGAGGATGGGGCAAATTCGAGCAAATGGGTATGACAATCGACAAGTGAAGGGGTGATGACTTTGTCAGAGCAGTCAATCACTTCAATTCCTGGAGATTGTTGTTTCAACAAATCCCAATTGCCAACTGCAGTAATTTTTCCATTAGAAACAGCTATTGCACCATCCATGATGGTCCCGCGGCTGCTAACGGTAACAATTTTCTTTCCACGGATTAAAAAGTCCATCGCCTATTACACCAAAAATGGGGTTAGGAAATATCCTAACACACATGCGGTAATAACACGCAGTACCGTGCCAATAATGGCTGCTTCTAATACCTCACGTTCATTTAAGCTAGAAGTTTCGGCCCAGGTAACAGGTACCTGACCAAAAATGACGGATAATGGGAGTCCAGAGTTGGCTAACACAAATGAACCAACAATCAGCCGCGGGTCAATATTGCCTGCGAGTTCAGCAAGCTGGGCAACTGCAAGAGTAGGGGCAGCTAGGATAGAAACAATTCCTGTACTTGGTTCGATACTTAATATGGTCAAAATTGAAGTCAAACCAGTTTCAATTGGGCCCCAAATACCGAAGAACTTTAACGCACCGATAAAGAAAAACACGGCTGCAACTGCAGGGATAATGATTAAAAATAACAGTTCCACACCTTCTTTTGCGGCTGAAAAAATTGTCGGCAAAAAGCGCGTATTTGGTGTAAAACGAGGTAATTCATCTAGTTCAACTCTGTTTGTATCCCGATAAATGGTTCTTGATAACAAAAAGGGCACGATGATTATTGGAACAAAAATTGATAAAATCACGAGTGGAAACGCGCTGATACCAAATGCAGTTAAAGCAATTAATCCTAAGACAAAGGTGGCGAATGATTGTGGAGACTGAATCATCGTGGCCACAGCGATCTTCTGCTCTGCTTTAGTCGCATTGGCTTTGACTAAAATGGGACCGGAAATTTTCCCTGCGGCATTAATATCGCCAAGGATATTATAAGCGCTGGGAATGATGACCGCTGGATTTATTTTAAACCACTTCATAATCGGAACAAACACACGAATTAATCCATCGGTAAAACCTAATCGTTCAAGTATCCGGCCGACTACCACACTAACAATAATGGCAATTCCTACTTCACTTGTTAGAAAAATATCGACGACAACTGGTTTAACCTCTTTGATGATCGTATCGAATAAGGCGGATAGGGAATTTGGGGCAAATAATAGGAGAAGCAGGGAGCCGATTACGAGCAAAAGACCGATAATCTCAAACAGCTGCCATTTAGACCTAGGAGATGTTGAAATAGGGGCTTGGTTATTTTCCATCCAAATTGACCTCCAAACATTTTCTTATACAATATGTTTTTTACGAAAAAAAGGTGTTTGTCTAAATAAACAAATCAGGGGTACTTGTTTTTTTTTGTAAAGAAAAGCTACAATAAGGTACATGTAAAGATAAAATTTATAGAAGTAGGGAAGAGCATGATCGTAAAAACAGAAGAAGATATCAATGGATTAAAAGAAATTGGCAGAATATGTGGTGCCATTCGTGATGAATTGGTGCGCAGAGCAAAACCTGGTATAACAACAAAGGAATTGGATGAAATTGCTGGTGAAATGTTTGTCAAGGAAGGCGCTGTATCTGCGCCAAAGGGAGAGTATGATTTTCCTGGTTATACATGTATCAGCGTAAATGAAGAGGTTGCTCACGGGATCCCAGGGAATCGTGTGATTCAAGAAGGAGATCTTGTGAATATTGATGTGTCTGGATCGAAAAACGGTTACTTCGCTGATACAGGAATCTCTATCGTCGT
Source organism: Bacillus rubiinfantis (assembly GCA_000752035.1). Lineage (GTDB taxonomy): Bacteria > Bacillota > Bacilli > Bacillales > Cytobacillaceae > Neobacillus > Neobacillus rubiinfantis. The sequence continues at coordinate 389,526 of CCFE01000021.1, forward strand.
AGGCAACGGTGATGAAATCTTGAAAAATCTTTGTGAAGTGGCCAAGAAAGCTTTTGAAGCTGGGTTGAAAAAGGTAAAACCGGGTGCCAAGAAAACGGCTCTAGGAAAAGTCGTTTACCAAACAGCACGCCAGCATGGCTTTACGGTCATCACCAATCTAACCGGACATGGTGTTGGCAGGTCGATTCATGAGGAGCCTGAATATGTCTATAATTATTTTGAACCATCCGATAGTGAACTTTTAAAGGAAGGAATGGTTATTGCCTTCGAACCATTTATCTCTACATACGAAACGGAGGTAGTTGAAAAAGGCGATGGCTGGACTTATATAACCGAAGAGAGCTTCGTTGCTCAGTACGAACAAACATTAATTATTACAAAAGACGGTCCGATTATTACCACATTGTAAACATTTCTAACTGTAAGCAGGTTCTCTTGGAGGGCCTGCTCTTGTATTGCTTGGCTAAATATTTAGCTGTATAGTAGTTTATAAAGATGGAATATTCGAATTCTTTGTTAGGGAAGTGATGCCTGTAATGATTAAAGCGATTTTTTTCGATTTAGATGATACCCTGCTTTGGGATCAAAAAAGTGTAAAGGAAGCATTTCGTGCTACATGTAAGCTGGCAAATGAACGTTATGGGGTGGATCCTGAGGCTCTGGAAACGGCTGTTCGAACTGCCGCAGTACAGCTTTATTCCAGTTATGATTTCTATCCGTTTACGCAAATGATTGGTATTAACCCGTTTGAGGGCTTATGGGGAAACTTTTTGGATGAGCAGCCTGGAGAGTTTACGAGAATGAAAGAGACCGTGCCTGTCTACCGCAGGGAAGCATGGACTACAGGTTTAAAAGAGTTAGGTATCGATGATCGTGAATTCGGTGAAGAATTAGCAGAGCGGTTCCCAGTGGAACGCAAGAATCTGCCATTTGTATATGAAGATACTTATGAGATCCTTAATACATTGAAGGACCAGTATCAACTTCTATTAGTAACTAATGGTTCTCCTGATTTGCAAAATACAAAACTAGCAATTTCTCCGCAGCTTCATCCTTATTTTAATCATATCGTCATCTCAGGAGCATTTGGAAAAGGCAAGCCCGACCCAGCAATTTTTGCATACGCTTTGTCGCTGCTGTCATTAAAACCTGATGAGGCAATAATGGTGGGTGATAATTTACGGACGGATATACTCGGTGCTAATCGCGCAGGAATTCAATCTGTTTGGATTAATCGACACAATCATGCAGGAAATGAAGTCATCCCGACGTATGAAATTCGCCACCTATCCGAGTTGAATCGAATTTTAGCAAAAATTAACAGGAACGCGAATCAAATGTAACTTTTCATCCCATTATAAGTCATATCTGGTAAGAAAATATAAAATAAGGGGATGAGTAATTTGCGTAAATTTATATTTGCGGTAATGTTTTTCATGCTTTTATTTGCCGCACTAGCTGGATGTGGAGCGAAAAAAGAGACAAACCAACAAACAGAAGGAAGTCCAGCAAGCGATAATCAAGAAGCAACAGAGCAGAAAAAAACGGTGCCTGATCTTCAACCGCTGCTGGAGATTTCGGAAGAGAAGAATAATGTTGTCGTAACGTACAAGGTGAAGAATAGAGCAGCTGCTCCAAAAAAATTAACTTTTCCAAGTGGGTTAGAAGCAGATTATATTTTATATGATGGCGCTAATGGGGTGATTAAGAAATATTCAGATGAACTTTACTCAACTCAAGCTATAAAAGAACAAACTTTGGCCAGCGGAGAAACGCTGACCAAGCAGTTTGAGCTCCCGCCCCTAGTGAACGGCTCTTACAAAATTGAAGTACACTTAGCAGCTAACGAGGAAAAAGCAAAAGTTGTCAAGGAATTTACCGTAGAGCATTTGCAGTATCAAGCAGGAAGCGGGAAGCTAAGCGGTCAAGCGGATCCACATACAGTCGAGATTGAACAAGACGGGAAAATCACCGCCTATCAACTTTCAGAACAAGCACAGCAGGAAATTCTGGAATTGAAAGACGGAACGAATGTTACGTTCATTTACCTTGAGAATCAACAAGGTCAACGTACGATTCAATCATTTTTGAAAAAGTAAGCTCTAGACCTAGTCTAGAGCTTTTTTTATAAACACTAAAGAGAGATGATTTTTGGTCTGCCATATCCAAAGGTCCGGAAGCATATGCTAATAGAGAATCGGGTGAAATGGCTGGAAGCGGACAAAAACAATTATAAAATCAACATTCTCCGGAATATGGCATAGGTCGCCTGTGAAGGAGGAAAAGTATGGAACACTTAGGAATCTTTTATGAAGATCATTTTTGGCTGAATGTTGAGGTTTATTTTCGTCTTTTGGTAAGTGCGTTACTAGGGATGTTTATTGGCTGGGATAGGAGTGCAAAGAATAAACCAGCCGGGTTAAAAACATTTACCTATGTATCCGTTTCGTGTACGCTCATAACTATTGTTTCGATTTACAGTGCGGAAGTGTTTGGTGATTCAAACATCAACAACAGGATGGACCCTATGCGATTAACTGCTCAAATTGTTTCTGGCTTGGGTTTTCTTGGTGCTGGGTTGATTTTAAAGGACGGTCTCCAAGTAAAAGGATTAACATCGGCTGCGATGGTATTTTTTGCAGGTGGGGTTGGTATTGGCATTGGTGCTGGTTTCTATGGAATCGTCATTGCTTCGGTGTTACTGACGTTTTTACTTGCAAAAATTGGTCAGCTCATAGAAAGTAAGCATTTAGCTGCTGTTGAAAAGCAAGAAAGGAAACGGGTAAACAAAAAAAAACCAGGTTAGCGGGGATATCTTCATGTCCCAGTTTCTACGGGAACATGAAGATATTTTGCTAGGAATGTTGAGCGCTTTAAATCTAGTGAACAAATAGTTACCTCCAACTTATATTGATAATATCGATTTGTATCCATCTATTATTGTGATATAATATTCGACGTTCTAATTTTTTTATGGAGGTTACAACTAATGGCGGAACTAAACAGTACGATGTCAGCACCACAGCCTAAAGCAAAAAAGACTGTTGTGTATGCCATTCTCTTTATTTTCATTACGATTGTAGGACTTACTTATGTTAAATGGAATCCTTATTTTCAAAAAACAATTTTGGCTGCCACCACTCATTCGATTGGCAGCTCGATTTTGGGTGATAGTACCGATATGCCTGGATTGTCGTGGGATAGCGCTTGGTCCTATGCACTTGCCTATTTCAATGCAGTCTGGAAAGCAGCTTTATTAGGTATCTTGCTCGGGTCATTAGTACAAGTACTCATCCCAACCAACTGGCTATTAAAAGTGCTCGGGAAAACTTCGTTTGGCAGTACGGCTGCAGCGGGACTTGCTTCTCTGCCGGGGATGATGTGTACCTGTTGTGCGGCTCCAATTGCGGTCGGTTTACGAAAGAAAAATGTCTCCGTGGGTGCCAGTCTAGCGTTTTGGATTGGGAACCCGACACTAAATCCAGCCACGTTAATTTTTATGACCTTTGTCCTTTCATGGAAGTTCACCGCTCTACGTTTAGTTTTTGGCGTGATTTTAACTTTTGGCATCAGCTATTTGGCTAATCGCTTTGTACCGCAAACCAATTCTGCAGACATAGATAAAATGATTGAGCAGGTTGAAAATGAGCCGTCTGGTTCTTTTATTTCGAGATGGACGAAAAGCCTCGGAAATATGATTCTTTACATTGTGCCAATGTATGTTTTATCGGTCTTACTGATGGGAGCTATGCGTGTATGGCTCTTCCCGCACATTAGCGAAGCATCTGCTAACAGCTTAGTGGCAATCATCGGATTAGCGATTGCGGGAATGTTGTTTGTCATACCTACTGCTGCTGAGATTCCGATTATTCAAACGTTCATGTCATTTGGCCTAGGCGGCGGTCCAGCAGGGGCATTGTTGCTTGCTTTACCATCCATCAGCCTGCCATCGCTCTTACTTGTCGGAAAATCTTATCCGAAGAAAGTATTGGTTTTTGTTGCTGCAGCGGTGGTTGTCTTAAGTATTCTTAGCGGAATTGTGGGAATGTTTCTTCTCTAATAAATGAGCAATACGATTGGTTCCATTTCTATTGGCAAAAAAACCTATTAAAAAAGGACTGCAAAAAGTCAGATTTCTGACCAGCTGCAGTCCTTTAGTTTACAATATATTTAACAGCATAGGAAGCTAGCTGGACGCGGTTTTCGAGGTTTAGTTTTTTTAGCAGATGTTTGATATGGTTTTTAACTGTGTTCTCAGCGATAAAAAGCTCGTCAGCGATTTGTTTATTTGTTAACCCCTCTGAAACTAAAAGAAGGATTTCCTTCTCTCTCGGGGTGAGATTGCTTATTTCAGGGATGTTCGCGATATCACGTTCTCGAAATTGATACAAAAGTTTTCCCGCCAAATCCCTTGTCGCTGTGTCAGAGCCTTCGACAATCGAATGGAGGTAACGCAGCCAGTCGTCGGGTTCCATATTTTTCAACAAATAGCCTTGTGCCCCGTATTGAATAGCCGCAAATAAATCTCCGATATTATCGGAAACACTTAGGATGACTACTTTAATAAATGGAAGTTTTTGTTTAATGATTTTTGTCGCTTCTAAGCCGTTCATAATAGGCATTTCAATATCCATTAAGAGAATATCGGGATGTAGGGTTTCACATAACTGGATTGCTTGTCTGCCGTTTTTTGCCTGACCAATGATAGAAAAAAACTCGTCTTCATCAAGAATTTCCCTAATTGCCTGGCGTGCATGTGGATGATCGTCCGCAATTAAAATTTGATAGGTCATGATTAATTGCCTCCTTTTTGCACAACAATGGTGGTTCCGCAATTTAACTCGGATATAATTTCAAGCGTAGCATTCATTTTTTGGGCTCGTTCTTTCAACATGACTAATCCATAGTGTGAATGGTCATCTTCCTTAGAAGTAATCCCTTTGCCATTATCTTTAATCAACAGTGACCAGTTATCAGTATTCGTAGATAACTGCAAGATTGCGGTTGTGGCCTGAGAATGCTTGCGGATATTGGTAAACGCCTCTTGAATAATGCCAAATAACTGAACTTCTTCAGCAGTGCTGAATGCGTCTTTAGTAGTTTTAATAGAAGTTTTTACCTCAATTCCGGAAACAGTAATCCAATCATTAATCCAAGTTTCAATTCGTTTTTGGAGAGAGGGAATTTCTTGGGGATTCGTTCGCAAATTGTAAATTGCCTGGCGGAGGTTTCCATCAATTGAATTTATTAGTGTTTTTGCCTCTTGAATTTTCCCCTTTGATAGATTTATCTTTAGTAAAAATAGGGTTTGGGCAATATTATCATGCAATTCTTTTGCCAGTCGTTCACGTTCCTCATAGATAGCGCGCATTTCTTTTTCAGCGGCAAGACGCTTATTTTTTTGAGCAATAATTTTAAACATCCATGTAGAAAATATCCACATGATTAGTAAGGTCAGCAAAATAATTAAGTAGTTTCCAATAGACATAGGAATCTGATGGAGAAAAATACTGTGCCTAAGCAATTCAAAGCCCCCGATTAACATGGTAGGCAATAAAATAGTAATGAGCTTCAACCAGCGATATGACAAGGTAAACACCACCTTTACTAGCCTATATCTCTATTAAATCATAGTTTCGTGTTTTTGCCGATAGCGTGCGGTCAAGTTTACCATTAATTGCTCAGGATTTTCATGCTGATTCACAATGATTTCTGAGATTTTTCCGTGATCCATAAAGATAATTTGGTCAGCGGTTTCAGCAGCAACATCCATCATGTGTGTGGAAAAAATAATTGTTGTTCCGCTATTTTTAATTCCAATCAATAAATCAATAAAGACAGTAATCCAGTACGGGTCAAGGCCGTTTGTTGGTTCATCCAAAATCAGCACAGCGGGGTTTCCCAACCATGATTGGCCAAACAAAAGCCGCTGGCGCATACCTTTCGATAAATGGGCAATGCGTTCATGTTGTTTTTCTGCTAAACCGAGCTGCTGCAGCACTTCCTGAATCTGTGCTGGAGACACTTTGCGAATCGCCCCATAAAATTGAAAGAATTCCAGCACTGTCAATGTTTCTTGGGCAAAAAATTCATCGGGCATATAGCCGATTAGTGAAACATACTTCGTTCTATTAGTGCGGATGTCAATGTCATCAATCAGAATTTTCCCTCCGCTTGGCAATGAAAGACCTGCAATCAGATGCAGAAGGGTGCTTTTACCAGCTCCATTACCGCCTAGTAAGGCGATGCACTGTCCTGCTTCTGCAGAAAAGGTAAACGGGTAGAGCGCTGTTTTATTTTTAAATACCTTTGAGGCTCTGTCGATTTCGAGGCGGACAGTCATGTCATTCTCCTCCGTTCCAAATTGATCGCAGCAATGGCGAATAACAATAAGAAGTAAACGGCCAAATAGACGATTAACAGCATGATCCCTGCTCCAGATTCAAACAGACGTACAAGTGAATCATACGATTGTCCAAAAACCGCTCCGCTGTCCCAGCGAATTAGCAAGAAGACTCGGAAAAATTCGGCAGGATTAAGGAACATCGACAGCTTCATGGACGATTCAATCAGTGGATACGGGATAAGTCCAAGGACAGTGATTAATGCTGTTGGCCAAATCATGATGCCAAAAAACCATGCGATTACCGAAATGGTAAATGCCTGCCATTTTGTTTTCACAAATGTTCCAAACACGATTCCTGCTAGTAAAAAAGCAAAAATAAGCAGGAGAGAAAACAGGTAGATTCTCATCAGCCACAGAACTGATAAAGAGGCTCCTGTTAACAGTCCAAACAGCATCGATAGTCCATAACTGAGGGTAAACAGTATCAGTTGTGAAGTAAGCATCCCGAGAAACTTTCCGCCCAAATAGCTAGCGGTACTAAGAGGATAGGTGCAAAGCAGGCGCCATTGTCCGTTTTCCAACTCGTTAGCGATCGAGAAAGACCCGTTTATCGTCATGAACAGCGGTAATAAATATAATAAAATAGTAACAATCGTAGCTGTTATGTTAGTAAAATCGGAAATACCACTATTATTTTTCTGCAATAAGAACAGCAATGAAAAAATAGCAATCCATAATAATAGAAAAGCATAAAAAGAGCGCTGTCTTGTAAATGTTTTCCACTCCGAAAACCAGATGTTAATCATTGTCTGCGCTCCTTTCCAGCAAATTTTTTAGCAGGTGGTTTGATATTAATTATGCATATGCATTTTTTTCTTCATTTCTTTCATCATTTCTTTGTTGCGTTCCCAGGTGTGACTAGTGAGATCATCAGCAGTCAGCAGCTGTCCGCCGTGTTCATCGATGAATTTCTCAGCGGCTTTCTTATCAGAGAAAGCAATAACATTATAGGCCATTGGCGTTCTAATTGATTTTTCGTAGACAAATGATGCTTGATCTAGTTCAAGCCACTCTTTCGATTGATAATCTTTGATAAAGGAGTTGCCAATTTTTTTATCTTTGTTTTCATCCTTCCATTTGTATAAACAACCGATATCATCAAATAGCAGGTTTTTTTCATTTTCAAGTACAATTTGTGCGGCAAATCCATCATCCTTCACTGCCATATTACACACATCGCACTTATCCGTTTCTTCATTGATGGCGGCGGGTTTGTAGTCGGTTTTTCCACATCCAGATACTACTAACAATAAAACAAACAGTAACAGCAGCGATTTAAAAAAAGGCAGCTTCATAGTTTATTCCTCCCAATATAAAGTAAGCTACTACTTCCGGCAATAAACAAAAGGCTTAGCAGCAAGACAGGAAAATACCCCGCTTGCGTTTTTTGCATCTTGTTTTGATGTGTATTTGTCATCAATGGCTGTTTATCGACTACAAGCATGTCAGGGGGACTCTTGAGAATCTTTTGCAGGATCACTAATCCTGGATGCTGAAAGAACAACTGGAATTCCGGTGTTTCATCTGTCAGTGTTAGAAAATAGGGATCAGCCGTAAAAGCAAGATTACTAAGCCCATCTCCATTACTATCAAGCGTTAAGGCATGATCCCAAAAGTTGTGCTCTATTTGGTTCTGTCGGCTGCTAGTTGCTTGAATAGCATTAACATTTCCTACGAAGGAGTTCTTCGTCAGCACCGTTTTTGACAGTTTTTTCATTTGCATCCCGATAAAATTTCCTGTGACGTCATTTTCGGTAATCAAGTTGTTGCTGGAATCTTCACTGTATATTCCAATTCGATTGCGAGAAATGGTATTATCCTGAATAATCGAATGATGCACATCATAGAGCAGCAATCCCTGGGCATTGACATTTTGTTGGTTTTCCAAAAATTTGTTATCACTAACCTCTGAGTTTGTCGCACCCATGATCATCGCACCGGTGACATTTTCTTTCGATACATTCTCCTTTACGGAGATACGATCGGAAAACATGACATGAATGCCATACCTTGAATAATAGATTGAATTTTTTAGCAAGGCATTATCATGGCTGTTTTCAAGATAAAACCCGTCTTGGACTTGGCTAATTTCACATTGCTTAAAGATATTCGCTCGAGACTCCCAAAGGTCGATGCCGTTGTTTTTCATTTGCCCCTTGATTTGAATGTTTTCAAACTTTGATTTTTGGACATTTTCAAGTTTTAACCCGATTTTTTCAGTAGAAATAGATATCTCTTCAAGATGGTGAGCTTTGCCGCTGATGAAAAGCGCAGCTTTGTTTTTCGCGTCTGAGCATTCCACAATCGTAAGCCCTTTAAGTGTTACATGGTCGCCCTTTATGGTGACAGCAGGTTTGGACGAACAGTTCTCAATCACTGTTCCTGTTGCCTCAACAGTAATCGGCTTGTCAATTTCTATTGGCTCTTTGTACGTGCCACTCTTTAGCTTGACAACTTGCTGTGCAGCATCAATTTGTGCCTGCAAAGAAGTTTGGGCATAAGTCTCGTTTGCGAAAACCAAATAGGTAATCCCTAACAGCAACAGGACCTTCATACAATTCTTCATCCTTAGCCATCCTTTTTATAAAAACTTGATCTACTTATAGCATAATCCAAGGCGCACTCGTTTCCTATGACTCAACAGGGCTATTTAGTTTGAAGTTTTTATGAAATAATTTTCCTTTACACACGGGGATAACCGCGTTGCTCCTTTTTTCTAGTGTTCACAACTTGGTAAAAAGTTTTATTGGGTGGAATGATGTACATCACAAATCTCTCCGCCTCTTTCGTGTTATCTTAGCAATAAGAAAAAGCACCAAGACTAAAAGGAGCATCGTGATGAGCGAACTTATTAATAACCGTGAACAAAAAGCTATTTCTACTAACCAAAGACTCTCAATGTTGAAAAAAATATTTACGGACCTTCATAACGGAAAAAATATCTCGGAAGTCAAAGCCCATTTTAAAGCCTTTATTGGGAAAATCACGATTGACGAAATTGCTCAGCTTTCTCATGAGTTTGAGGACTTAACTCTTGAAGAGCTGAAGCGCATTTATCAGCAGCATACGGAGATTTTTATGGGAGCGATAGCCGAAACAGAGCGGCCTGACCGGCCTGAGGAACAGCCAGGGCATCCGGTTCATACCTTTAAATTAGAAAATGAGGAACTTGATAAGCTGTTGCAATCCAGACTGTTGCTGCATTTATGGAAATTTGAACATGAGGATTCTGAGGAAAATACCTATCAGCTGCTTGATGACCTCAATCTGTTGTATGATATTGACAAGCATTTTAACCGCAAGGAACATCTAATTTTCCCTTACCTTGAAAGGTACGGAATCAATGGCCCATCCGTTAACATGTGGAGATTGGATGATTTAGTCCGCGATACCATCAAGGAAGCGAAGGAAAAGCTAACGAACTATCAAGGTGATAAAAAAGCGGTAAGTCATGTGTTGAACTATTTAATCCAAGAAGTGGAGGCAATGATCTATCGCGAGGAGAACATCCTGTTTCCGATGGCGTTGGAGAACTTCACGGAAGATGAGTGGGTGAAAATTGCTCATGAAAGTGATGAGATTGGCTTTTGCCTAATTGATTCCGTTGCGGAGTGGAAGCCTGAGCGAAAAGCATTGGACGCAGAAGCGATATCTGAAGGATTTATTAAGATGGAGACAGGTTTCCTTTCACTAAAGCAGCTTGAATTACTGTTAAATCATCTTCCAGTAGATATCACATTTATCGATCACGAGGATGTTGTCCGTTATTTTTCTCATGGGAAAGAGCGAATTTTTGCCCGAACAAAAGCGGTCATTGGCCGAACAGTGCAAAACTGCCATCCGCCAAAAAGCGTGCATGTAGTCGAAGAACTGCTGGCTGATTTCAAAGCAGGCCGAAAAGATAGAGAAGATTTTTATATTAAATTCCGCGACAAGTATGTGTATATTCAATACTTTGCTGTTCGTGATGAAAATGGTTCGTACATCGGTACGCTTGAATTTACGCAAAATATCGCCCCAATCCAAGCGATTGATGGGGAAAAACGAATTCTGTCATAGGTCTAGAAAAACTTTCTAAAAATTCTTTCTCTAATACGATATTTTAGTTATAATAATAGCAAATGTAAAAACGAAGGCAGTGACGCCTTAACAGAGTAAGCCATTAACTGGTTTATTTTGTTAAGGCGTTTTTTGTCTTTGGGAAATTTTAAAATGGGGAGGAAATCGATGTTTAAGTGTACCATTAAAAATATAAGCTATCAGTTTGATTCAATCAAGGATGTCTTGGCAAAGGCAAGCGAAGAAAAGTCAGGAGATACGATGGCGGGAATTGCCGCACAATCCTACCTTGAGCGAATGGCAGCGAAAGTCGTTCTAAGTGAGTTAACATTAAAAGAAATTTTCGAAAATCCCGTCATTCCATATGAAACAGACGAGGTTACGAGAATCATCTATGATGATCTCAATCAATTTAGCTACCAAGAAATTGCTGCTTGGACAATTGGTGAATTGCGGGAGTATATCCTCTCGCATCAGACGACCACAACAGATTTATTTCGCATCAGCAGGGGGTTAACCAGTGAGATGATTGCTGGTGTGGCAAAGCTAATGTCAAGCATTGATCTCGTGATGGCTTCACAAAAAATTAGACCAACTGCTCATTGCAATACGACCATTGGTGAGACGGGAAGACTGGCATTCCGCTGTCAGCCTAACCACCCAACGGACAATCCCGAAGGAATCCTGGCTTCGATAAAAGAGGGACTATCATATGGTTCTGGTGATGCGGTGATAGGAGTAAATCCAAATAATGATAGTGTTGAATCTGTTTCTCGAATACTTCAAATGACCCATGATTTTATCCGGAAATGGGAAATACCAACACAAAACTGTGTGCTTGCCCACATCACGACGCAAATGAAGGCGTTGAAAAATGGCGCACCGATTGCCTTAATGTTTCAAAGTCTCGCGGGGACACAAGCCGCGAATAACGACTTTGGTGTTTCAAAGGAGATTATAGATGAGGCGGCAGAATTGATGGCGAAATACGGTACGTCAATCGGCCCAAATCAATTTTACTTTGAAACCGGACAAGGATCAGAGGTTTCACTTGACGGACATTTAGGGGTTGATATGCAGACGCTCGAAGCACGGACGTACGGATATGCCCGGCATTGGAAACCATTTATGGTGAATAATGTATCCGGTTTCATCGGGCCGGAGACATTATATGATGGAAAACAAGTGATTCGTGCTGACCTTGAAGATCTGTTTATGGGGAAATTACATGGAATTCCAATGGGGATAGCACCTACGTATACGAACCATATGCAAGCTGATCAAAATGACCAGGAAATAGCGGGAATGTTGACCGCGCTCGCGGGAGCGAACTTTTATATGGGCGTTCCTGGCGGGGACGATGTCATGCTTAGCTACCAAGATACAAGCTATCATGATGATGCCAGTTTACGAGAAATGCTCGGGCTCCGTCCGTTGCGCGAATTTGAGCTGTGGTTAGAGAAAATGGGGATTATGAAAAATGGACGATTGACTGAAAAGGCTGGAGATTTATCCATTTTTAACTGAGAAGGGGGGATTGACGATGGATATTCAAGCGATTGTTAAACAAGTAATCGAAGAATTGGCAGGAATAGAAGGTAAACAATCAGGCATGGGTGAACAACCAAGTTCAGTGCACTCCAACCTAGAAAAAGCTGGTGAGCAAGTTCGGCATATCATCTTTGCAAAAGAAAAGATAGTAGGGGTTGATCATCCCCAAGATGTTAATACCATTAAACAGGCCAGGGCCATTACTCCGGCAAGAATCGGGATCGGGCACACGGGAACACGAATGAAGACAAGAGAATATCTTGATTTTCGCATTGATCATGCTGCTGCCCAGGATGCGGTGACTCGAGGGGTATCGGAACAGTTTTTATCTACAATGAACCTTCCTATCCTCCAGTCTAAATCAACATCCATAGAAGACTATTTAATGAATTTAAATAGTGGGAGAAAACTGGATGACGCGTCAAGAACATGGGCCGAAGCAAATTTATCGAAAGGCAAGCAGGTGCAAATCATTATTTCTGATGGTCTTAGCTCAACAGGAATTGAAGCGAATATTCCCGACTTGCTGCCAGCGCTGATTCAAGGGCTTAAAGTGAAAAAAATCTCTTACGGCGAGCCAATTTTTATTAAGCGCAGCCGTGTTTGGATTCAGGATGAAATTGCATCTATCGCAAATTGTGATGTTGTGATTTCCCTAATTGGTGAACGTCCTGGATTGGCTACAGCCAAAAGTATTAGCGCCTATCTTGTGTATCGTCCAACTAACCAGACGGTCGAGGCGGACCGAACGGTTATTTCGAATATTCATGACGGTGGAATTCCACCGATTGAGGCCGGTGCCTATTTATCTGACTTAATTCAAGATGTATTAACCTACAAGGCAAGTGGTGTAAAGCTGGCCCAATTAAGATAGTTGTCAATGATGGTAGGAAAATAAGGATGAATACGTAACATCATCAGGCAGTATCTCTCGATTGATTTGGGAAAAATACTGCCTTTTGATGTAACAATATTGACAAAATTCTTAATACACTACTATAATATTGTTTAAGATTCAATCACGCTGATAATAGGAGAAACATCATATGATAAAGACTACAGTAGAAGAGCTATGCAGTTTACATACGAATCTATCAGCAGAAGATGTCAGTAGAATTAAAGAGTTAGCCAGCCATTTACCCCTGATTGCTGATTTAAATCGGGCAAATGTCTTTATTGATTGCCCGACAAAGGAAGGAAAATATGCGGTAGTGGTTGCTGAAGCAGCACCATCAACAACCAAATCAGTATACGAGAAGCCGGTTGTTGGAAAATTTGCCTATGAAGCGTTTGAGCCTTCTGTTTATTACACGTTAAGAACCGGAAAACCAATGTTCCTAAATCGTGCCCTAACTCAAGAAGGGAAGACAGTTGATCAAAGTGTTGTTCCAATCATGGGGTCGCGGCAGCGTGTCATTGGTACATTAATCATGGAAAAAGATATCACAGAATTGGTTCAAAGACAGCAAAAAATGGAAGCGTTGTCAGAGGCGACAGAGGCGTTAAGTGGCATCCTAATGGGTCTTGCAGAAAATCGCCCGATCATTCCCGAAATGATAGAAGAGTCAATTTTTTTCCTTGACCAGGATGGAAGAATTCTTTATTGTAACCCGTCTGGAACAAATCTCATCCAGGAAATTGTTGAAGATGGCAGTTGGATTGGCAAAGAGCTCGTTGCTTATTTTCCTGTTATTCAATCGATTTTAACAGACGCTGATGAACTGATTGTCCAAGAAATTAAGATGCTAAAAAAGGTATTTCAAGTAAAAAAAATAGAACTTCTACAACAAGAAAGAGCAAGCGGTACCTTTATCATCTTTAAAAATATTACCGAATTACGGGAAAAGGAACGTGAGCTGATTGTCAAGTCGGTTGCAATTCGCGAGATTCACCATCGCGTCAAAAATAACTTGCAAACGATTGCCAGTCTCTTGCGTCTGCAAATGAGACGGGGACTTCCAGAAGAAAGTAAGGTTCATTTTGTCGAGAGTTTAAACCGCATCACCAGCATTGCTTCTGTTTATGAAATTATTCTTTCCGGTTCTAGTGTTGATGATGTTGATTTATTCAAGTTAATCGAAAAAATCGGTAATACGCTCGTCTTTGAAGCTGAGCATGAGCATAAGCATATTTCCATTACTTACTCCGGTTCACACACTAGAATTTCGTCCAATAAGGCCGTCTCCGTGGCTCTTGTTGTCAATGAACTGATTCAAAACTGTGTAAAACACGCCTTTAGGACGATCCACCAGGGGAAAATTGAGGTCATTTTTCACAGCAGACAGGAGCAAATGGAAATTCAGGTGATGGATAATGGTGAGGGTTATTCCCCTCAGGCCAAACCTTCGCTAGGACTAGATATTGTTAAAATGATGATAGAACACGATTTATCAGGGAATTTTTCAATTAAAAGAGCCGAGACAGGTACGATCGCTTCTGTCAAATTCCCATTAAACAGGGAGGAGGTTCAGCTGTGAAAAAGAGAATTTTGGTTGTGGAAGATGAGTCGATTGTTCGCTTGGACATAGCCATGATGCTGGAAGAAGCTGGCTTTGAAATAGCCGCACAAGTTGGTGACGGTGAAAAAGCGATAGAGTTGGCTCTCACATTGCAGCCTGATTTAATTATCATGGATATAAAAATGCCGAAATTAAATGGTCTAAAGGCGAGTGAAATTATCTCCAAAAAATTGAATATCCCCATTTTGATACTAACTGCCTATAGTCAACGGGAATATATCGAAAAAGCAAAGCAGGCCAATATTGTTGGCTATTTGGTAAAACCAATTTCAGAGGCTAATTTAATTCCTGCCGTTGAGATTGCGCTAAAACAGGCAGAAACAGCTGAGACCTATCGGGAGCAGTTGGAAAACATGAATAAACAGCTTCAGCAACGGAAAATCGTCGAAAAAGCAAAGGGCATTATCATGGAAAAGTTTAATCTTCCAGAGGATGACGCTTATAAAAAAATGCGAAAAATTAGTATGAGTCAACAGGTCCCAATGGAAAATGTGGCAAAGCGGATTATTTTAAAATATCATGCCTAGTTTTGACAAGTGAATAGACCGAGCAAAGGTGCTTGAGCAGTTTTTCTCTCAACAGAAGAACTGTCGGCACCTTTTTGTCTTCTTCCCGAAAGTTTATCATGCCTTTTTGAGGCAGGGGATCAGTAATCGGATCCTAAGCAGCACGTGTGTCTTGACTGCCATTTTCCATTTTTAATAGATGAATAAGATAAAACGTTCAAGGAGGGAGTTTTTCTATGGAGATGATTGGCCAGGTTGTTATCTATATCATTATGATTTGTGCAGTATTAGGGGCATTTGCCGCGATTCGCAATAGTGAAACAGGACTGGGAGCACAATTCATGGAAGGTTTGCATGCGGTGGGGCATATATTTGTACCAGCAGCAGGAATTATGGCGTCTATTCCTTATCTATCTTGGTTTATCGATAAAGTGTGTGGCCCATTCTTCTCGGCGATTGGCGCAGATCCAGCAATTGCGGCGACGTCGATTCTAGCAACAGACATGGGCGGCTATCAATTAGCTGAGGTATTGAAGCAAACGCAAGAGGGCTGGATTATGGCAATGGTTGTCGGCTTTATGGCGGGGGCGACGATTGTGTTCTCGATTCCGATGGGACTGGCTATGCTCGATAAACGTGATCATAAATATATGGCACTAGGTGTCATGGCTGGGGTACTGACGATTCCGATTGGGGCGCTAATTTCTAGTACGATCATTTTTCTATCAAATTCAAAAGTGCGTGATTTCATTTCTACTTCCGGTGAAGCGCGCTATCAATTTGCCTTAGGGTATGGTCAGATTCTGTTGAATTTATTGCCATTATTGATTTTTGTCGTCGTGATTGCTTTAGGTCTATATTTCCTACCTGACTTTATGATTAAGGTGTTCATGTGGTTTGGCCGATTGATGGATGCTGGAATAAAATTGGTGCTTGTGTTTTCGATTGTTGAAATCTTTACGGGGTTATTTTCACAAGTATTTGGTGCCTGGGGCTTTGATCCGATAATGGCTGATAAAGACGACCAATTCCGCGCGCTTGAAACAGCTGGCTATATTGGAATTATGCTGGCGGGGGCTTTCCCGATGGTGTACTTATTACAAAAATATGCCGGTGGCCCGCTGGAAGCACTTGGTCGCAAGATTGGCTTAAGTAAAGAAGGCAGTGCCGGGCTTGTTGCGACAATTGCCAACATCCTCGCCATGTTTAAGTTAGTAAAAACAATGCCGCCAAAAGACAAGGTGATAAATATTGCCTTTGGTGTCTGTTCCGCCTTCTTATTGGGTGATCACTTATCATTTTCTGCGAATTTTCAGCCAACATTGATTTTGCCGATTATGGTCGGAAAGTTCACTGCAGGGGTAATTGGAATCGGACTTGCATACTGGCTATCAGTTCCAAAAGCGTTGGAATTAGAAAAGCAAGACCGTGAAGCCGGTATTATTGGAAAGGATGAATATTTGCCAAAACAGGCTAATAAGCGTGCAGTCGGTTGATAGCAGACAGCTTAGGAGGGAAACGGAGTGAGTGAAGAAAAAAAACGATTTATTCAGGAGTTTGTCCCCGGCAAACAAGTAACCTTAAGTCATTTGATTGCCAATCCTGACCCGGATATGTTCGATAAATTAGGAATTCAGCAAGCTGGTGCGATGGGAATCTTAACCTTAACTCCAAGCGAAACCGTGATTATTGCAGGCGATATTGCGACGAAGGCCGCAGATGTGCAAATCGGTTTCCTTGATCGCTTTACTGGCAGTCTGGTGATTGTTGGCAGTGTTTCTTCTGTCGAAATGGCAATGGAAGAAATAAATCGCTTTTTAGCAGAAGTATTAAGGTATACACCAGCAGAAATCACTAAGTCATAATCGGAGGGCTGGAGGATGACAAAAGCAAATAGAGCGATGCTAATTGGCTCGATTGGAGCAGGGAAATCAACCTTGACCAATGCCCTTTTAGAGCGGAAGATAGCTGCTGTCAAAACGCAATCACTTCAATACCAGGACTGGATTGTTGATACTCCCGGTGAATATACGGAGAATCCATTATTTTATAAAAATATTATGGCGACGGCGCTTGAGGTCACTCATATTTTATTTTTGCAGGATGCGACGAAACAAAAAACAATTTTTCCTCCTGGCTTTAGCATGGGCTTTAATAAGCTGCCAATCGGTGTTGTCACCAAATCTGATGCAGCAACCGCACATATAAAGCAGGCGACAGCTCAGCTAAGAAGAGCGGTACCCAAAGGTCCAATCGTGATTACCTCGTCGGTCACGGGCCAAGGATTGGCAGAGATTCGTGAACTTGTCAAATGCAGTTCGCTAGAAGAAATGCAGGAAGCGATGAAAGCCGTGCCAGGTGATGTGGTTATTTTTCACTGAAACCCTTTACAAACTAGCAAAAATAAATTATATTACTAATATAAAAATGAATGTAATGAGGCAAAGGCGCCTTATATGAAACTATCAAGCGAAAATGATAGTTCATATAGGGCGCCTTTTTTTGTCGTATAAAGTACAAGTTCTGAATAGGTATGAAATAAGGGATTAAGAACGAGGTGAGAACGATTAAGAAGTATCTACCTCAAAAAGAGGAAATGATCAGTGCGGGGATTGATATCGGTACGAGTACGACGAAGCTAGTCATTAGCAAATTTTCGCTCATGAACATGGCGGGTGGAACTCATATGCCGCGCATTGAAATTATTGACAAGCAAGTACTGTATCGGAGTCCGATTCACCGCACCCCGTTATTATCTACTAGCACCATTGATATCGGAGCAGTGGACGAACTCGTGCAACGTGAATATCGTAACGCCGGCATTTCGGCACATGAGATTCAAACGGGTGCGGTCATTATCACTGGTGAAACGGCCACAAAGCAGAATGCCCAAGAAATGATTCATCACTTATCGGACTATGCAGGTGAATTTCTAGTTGCGACCGCTGGCCCAGATTTAGAGTCGATTATTGCCGCTAAAGGCTCAGGGGCGTATGAGTACTCGAAAAAGACGGGAAAGGTGATTGCCAACATTGATATTGGCGGTGGGACAGCCAATGTTGCCGTCTACAAATCCGGAAAACTCCTAGGAACTTGTACATTACATATTGGTGGCAGATTGATTGAATTTTCCGGTAACACGATCAAAAGTATCTCACCGCCGGTGCAAAAGTTATTTGCCCAGTGGGGGGCGCCGTTTGCTGAGATGAAAGCAGGTGATTCATGGTATCAGGAGCATATCAAACGCCTTACTGACTATATGGCCGAGGTTATTGCAAGGATGTTGCTGCGAAAACTGACAGACGCTGATCAACCGCTACTGCTTGGTCATCAGCCCAATTGGCCGTTTGACATTGACGTGGTCATGTTCTCCGGGGGAATAAGCGAATGTTTATATCACTATGAAGCAGGTTCTACTGAAACTGTTCTTTATGATGATATTGGTGTCATGCTCGCCGATTCACTTCGGGAAAGCCAGGCGCTCTCACACTGGGAATGGGTGAAGCCGTTGGAAACCGTGCGCGCTACCGTGCTTGGTGCCGGCACGGAAACAACCGAAATCAGCGGGGCAACGATTCATGTCGATGAAAGGGATTTACCGATCCGCAATCTTCCAGTCTATCAAATACCGTTTGGAAAAAATCTGTCGAAGGGCTTAGCACGGATTGAAACAGGGATAATCGAAGCGCTTGAAATGTACGACTCCCAGCGAGAAGGGCAAAATTTTGCTCTCTATCTAATGGAAATACCGTATTTAGGGTTTCGCGATGTCCAAGAAATAGCCGCTGCCATTCTACAATCAATTGCCTTAAAACCACAACCGAACCAGCCATTGGTCATTATTTTAGAAAGTGACCATGCCAAGGTTCTTGGCCAAACCCTCATGGTCCAGCGTCCGGACCAAAGCATTATTTGTATCGATCAGATTAAGGTGGAGCATGGCGATTATATTGATATCGGTCATCTGCTGCAAACGAATGTCGTTCCTGTGGTGATCAAGACGCTGACTTTCCACGATTAAGAAAGGAGGATTTTTTTCATGAAGCTGCAAACATCTCATTTAGGAACCGTTTATCAATTCCAATCGCTTAAAGACTTGTTTGCCAAGGCGAACGAAGAAAAGTCAGGAGACCGACTCGCTGGCATCGCTGCGGAAACGGTTCAGGAGCGAATTGCCGCCAAACACGTCTTAAGTGAACTGTTGCTCTCGGATATTCGCGAGAATCCACTGCTATCTCCTGAAGAAGATGAAGTATCGCGAATCATCGAAAGTCAAATTAATGAACCAATCTATCAATTCNTTTGCTGAGATGAAAGCAGGTGATTCATGGTATCAGGAGCATATCAAACGCCTTACTGACTATATGGCCGAGGTTATTGCAAGGATGTTGCTGCGAAAACTGACAGACGCTGATCAACCGCTACTGCTTGGTCATCAGCCCAATTGGCCGTTTGACATTGACGTGGTCATGTTCTCCGGGGGAATAAGCGAATGTTTATATCACTATGAAGCAGGTTCTACTGAAACTGTTCTTTATGATGATATTGGTGTCATGCTCGCCGATTCACTTCGGGAAAGCCAGGCGCTCTCACACTGGGAATGGGTGAAGCCGTTGGAAACCGTGCGCGCTACCGTGCTTGGTGCCGGCACGGAAACAACCGAAATCAGCGGGGCAACGATTCATGTCGATGAAAGGGATTTACCGATCCGCAATCTTCCAGTCTATCAAATACCGTTTGGAAAAAATCTGTCGAAGGGCTTAGCACGGATTGAAACAGGGATAATCGAAGCGCTTGAAATGTACGACTCCCAGCGAGAAGGGCAAAATTTTGCTCTCTATCTAATGGAAATACCGTATTTAGGGTTTCGCGATGTCCAAGAAATAGCCGCTGCCATTCTACAATCAATTGCCTTAAAACCACAACCGAACCAGCCATTGGTCATTATTTTAGAAAGTGACCATGCCAAGGTTCTTGGCCAAACCCTCATGGTCCAGCGTCCGGACCAAAGCATTATTTGTATCGATCAGATTAAGGTGGAGCATGGCGATTATATTGATATCGGTCATCTGCTGCAAACGAATGTCGTTCCTGTGGTGATCAAGACGCTGACTTTCCACGATTAAGAAAGGAGGATTTTTTTCATGAAGCTGCAAACATCTCATTTAGGAACCGTTTATCAATTCCAATCGCTTAAAGACTTGTTTGCCAAGGCGAACGAAGAAAAGTCAGGAGACCGACTCGCTGGCATCGCTGCGGAAACGGTTCAGGAGCGAATTGCCGCCAAACACGTCTTAAGTGAACTGTTGCTCTCGGATATTCGCGAGAATCCACTGCTATCTCCTGAAGAAGATGAAGTATCGCGAATCATCGAAAGTCAAATTAATGAACCAATCTATCAATTCATAAAAAATTGGTCTGTTGCTGAGCTGCGTGAATACATCTTGAACGACAGCACCACGGGAGAGGACATCAAACGCTTAAGCCGCGGATTAACGAGTGAAATGATTGCCGCTGTTGCCAAACTGATGTCCAATCTTGACCTCATTCATGCAGCCAACAAAATCGAAGTGTTAACGAAATGCAATAGTACGATTGGCTATAAAGGTACATTGGCGTCAAGACTGCAGCCCAATCACCCGACAGACAATGTCGAAGGGATGATTGCTTCATTAAAAGAAGGGCTCTCATATGGAATCGGCGACGCGGTCATTGGCATCAATCCTGTTGATGACTCCGTCGAAAGCGTCAAGAGGCTCTTGCATGCGACCTATGATTTTATCAGTGAGTGGGATATTCCTACGCAAAATTGTGTACTGGCCCATGTGACGGCGCAAATGAAGGCAATTGAACAAGGCGCGCCTGCTGATATGATTTTTCAAAGCATTGCCGGCACTGAAGCGGCAAATCGCTCGTTTGGCATCACTGCGGCACTGCTCGAAGAAGCCAACGAGATGGCGCGAACCTTGGGGACAGGTACAGGGCCGCAACGGCTTTATTTTGAAACAGGTCAGGGCTCCGAATTATCAGCGGAAGCGCATTTTGGCATCGATCAACTGACGCTTGAGTCCAGAAACTACGGGTTTGCCCGCTACTATGACCCGTACATTGTCAATACGGTAGTCGGCTTCATTGGCCCAGAGTATCTCTATAACAATAAGCAGGTCATTCGTGCGGGACTAGAGGATCATTTCATGGGCAAGCTGCACGGGATTCCGATGGGTGTAGATATTTGTTATACGAACCATATCAAGGCTGATCAAAATGATATTGAAGACTTAGGTGTGTTGCTGACAGCGGCAGGGGTGAATTTTATTATCGCGACCCCGATGGGCGATGACTGTATGCTGAATTATCAATCAATGAGCTATCACGATGTCGCGACATTGCGGCAAACAATGAATAAACAGCCATCACCGATTTTTGCCGAGTGGCTGGAGAAAATGGGAATTCTTGAAAACGGCAAGCTAAGTAAGATTGCTGGTGACCCGACGATTTTTTCAAAAGGGAGGCGGGGATAATGGTGAATCCTGAGCTAATTGAAAAAGTCACGAAGCTGATTGTCGAAAAATTGCAAGGGCAAGCCGCTTCCAGTTCCGAAAAACAGTCTGAGGTTGGGATAAGATTTTGGAACCATGCGCCAGGTTCTGCTGTTAATCACCAGACATCTGTTCCGCCACTTGTTGAATGCAGTCAACACCTTGCGGACGATGATTCGCTGATTGCTTTTGGCGGTTATGGACCGAAAAGGAGTAATGTGGCGCCACAGAAGCAAGGCGGAGACATGAAGACCAGTGAAACAGCGCTGAGGAAAATTCACCCTGCCATTGGTGTTGACCAACCGTTTGATCCTGAAGCATTGCAAGAATTGATGAATAAAACCCCGGCGCGCATCGGTATCGGTCGGGCCGGTTTGAGGCCAAAGACTGATACATGGCTGAAGTTTCGCTTTGATCATGCCGCTGCTGTCGATGCCGTTTACGGTGATGTCAGTGATGAACTATTAAAGCGGCTTGACCTTTTTAAAGTCAGGACAATGGTTGCGGATAAAGAGGTCTATATTCGCCGCCCAGATTATGGCAGAAAACTGTCAGAAGAAGCGAAACACAGCATCCGAGAGAAGTGCCGCGACAAGCCAACCGTACAGATTATTATTTCCGACGGACTAAGTTCCAGTGCAGTTGAGGAAAATGTGGAGGATGTGTATCTATCACTTAGGCAATCACTGCAGACGCTGGGGCTGGATGTGGGGACTCCGTTTTATATTGAAAAGGGTCGCGTGGCTGTCATGGATGATGTTGGTGAACTGCTGCAGCCAAAGGTAATTGTCCTGTTAATCGGCGAACGTCCCGGACTTGTCAGTGCCGAGTCGCTCAGTGCTTATTTATGCTATCAGCCGCGCAAAGGCACGATTGAGGCCGACCGCATGGTGATTTCCAATATTCATAAAGGCGGGATTCCTCCGGTTGAAGCGGGAGCTTATATCGGGACTGTTGTTCAAAAGATCTTAAAATATGAAGCCAGCGGTGTGTCGCTCGTGCAAAAGGAAGGCTAGGAGGAAAGGAAATTGGCATTAGAACGTATTTATGCGGAAATTTTAGCAGTTCGGATTATTCCGAATGTTGACCCTGACTTGGCAAAACAATTTCAACTTGATAGCCACCACCGGAGCCTGGCGATTTTCACCTCAACGGTAGATGATATCGGTTATACTGCGCTTGATGAAGCAACAAAAAGAGCTGATGTGGAAGTTGTCTATGCTCGTTCCTTTTACGCTGGTTCTGCCCATGCCTCCGGACCGTTATCAGGTGAAATGATTGGCATTCTGGCGGGGCCGTCACCCGATGAAGTTCAAAGTGGCATTGATGCTGTTATCCAAACTGCAGAAAGCTCTGCTTATTTTGAGGCTTTAGATCTTGAAAAGACGCATGCTTTCTATGCCCATGTAGTCTCAAGTACGGGAGCATATTTATCGAAGGAGGCGGGCATCCGTCAAGGGGAGGCATTGGCGTATTTGATTGCTCCGCCATTGGAAGCAGTATATGGCTTAGATGCCGCCCTTAAGGCTGCTGACGTGGAAATGGTTAAATTTTTTGGACCGCCATCAGAAACGAACTTTGGCGGCGGGCTGTTAACCGGTACACAATCCGCTTGCCAGGCTGCGGCCGATGCCTTTCGTGCTGCAATCATTGATATTGCAGAAAATCCACTAAAATATTAGCTTTTTCTAGGTTTCAAGATTTTTTCAAAAAATTTTCTGCAAAGGAGAGTGTCATAGTGCAGTTCGATCACGACCTCCAATCGATACAAGAAATGCGGGATGCTGTCAAACGAGCTAAAGAGGCACAGCACCAATATCTGAACTTTACACAGGCCCAGGTGGATGAAATTGTCAAGGCAGTGGCAAAGGCTGCCTACGCCAAGTCACTGGAACTGGCACAACTGGCTGTGGAAGAGACCGGAATGGGTATCGTGGAACATAAAAAAGTCAAGAATGAAGTCGGTTCAATGGCTGTCTATGAATCGATAAAAGATGAAAAAACCGTCGGAATTATCTATGAGGACCGAATCAATAAACTCACCGAAGTAGCTTACCCGTTTGGCGTAGTCGCCGGCATTATTCCGACAACGAATCCGACTTCGACAGCGATTTTTAAAACATTAATTTCGTTGAAAACAAGAAACGCGATCGTTGTGAGTCCGCACCCGCGCGCGGTGAAATGCACAGTTGAGGCGTTGAAGATTTGCCGGGATGCGGCAGAGAAGGCAGGCGCTCCAGCAGGGTTAATCGGCTGGATTTCAAAACCGTCGATGGCGGCCACAAATGAATTAATGAAGCACCGGGATGTCCAGGTTATTTTAGCTACGGGCGGCGGCGGCTTGGTCCGAGCAGCGTATAGTTCCGGGAAACCAGCATATGGTGTCGGCCCAGGAAATGTCCCTTGCTATATTGAAAAAACTGCCCATGTCGCCAAGTCGGTGGCGATGATTATCGACAGTAAATCATTTGATAATGGCACGATTTGTGCAACGGAACAAGCCCTGGTTGTCGACCATAATATAAAGGAAATGGTTGTACGTGAATGTAAACATCATGGTGCCTACTTCCTTAATGCCGAAGAAAAAGCAAAAATTGAAAAGTTAATTATGCAGACACCAGGTCAGCTAAATCCGGCTATTGTCGGGCAGTCCGCTGTGAAAATTGCGGAAATGGCCGGCATCGCTGTCCCAGTGGACACAAGGGTGCTAATTGCCGAGGAGACATTGATTGGCAAGGAAGTCCCGTTTTCAGTTGAAAAATTATCACCCTTGTTTGCTTTCTATACGGCAAATACGTATGAAGAAGCAAAGGATTATTGCTTCAGGCTCTTGAATCTGGGCGGCCGTGGCCATAGTCTGGCACTTCACACAAATGATGAAAAAGTTGCCAAAGAATTTGCGCTGGAAATGCCGGTCTCAAGATTGATGGTGAATACTCTTTCATCCATCGGAGCAGTCGGGGCAACAACAGCATTAACCCCATCGTTGACATTGGGCTGCGGTTCATTTGGCGGTAATATTACCGGCGATAATGTGACAGCTCGTCATTTAATAAATATTAAGCGAATGGCTTATGGAATCAAAGACGTATCCATCCCAAAACCAGGCCCTGCTTCTTCACCAAGTAAACAGTCGGGCAGTGATGAAAATGAGGTAGAACAGATTGTCGCGCAAATTTTGCAACAGCAATCTGCTTTAAAACAAAACCTAGATCCACAAGCGATTGCAGAGATGGTAGCACAAGTTATTAAAAAGATTGCCAATTAATTGTTCGAGGGGCTTTTTTGCAAAACTCAAAGCTAATTCTACAAAATCGAAGAGCTAAGCTACAAAGCTTACACAAAATTCACATTTAGGAGGAAGGAAAAATGAGTAGAGAATTAACAGCGTTAGGAATGATTGAGACGAAAGGGTTAGTTGCTTCTGTAGAGGCAGCTGATGCGATGGTAAAGGCAGCAAATGTTCATTTAATTGGAAAGGTTCATGTTGGCGGTGGAATCGTGACGGTTCTTGTTCGCGGGGATGTTGGCGCTGTAAAGGCAGCAACTGATGCAGGCGCAGCCGCGGCACAGCGTGTTGGGGAATTAAAATCAGTACATGTCATTCCACGCCCTCATAATGAACTGGAAAGCATTTTACCTAAGTTAGAAGTAAAAGAATAATAGAAGAATAGAAAACTAACTAAGGAGAGCATGAAACATGGATCAACGAGTGATAGAGAAAATCGTAGCAGAAGTGATTTCCCGACTCCAGGGTTCTGCTGCGAAGGAACGAACGATCCCGATTGCTGTTTCAGCTCGGCATTGTCACCTGAGTCAACATGACCTGGAAGCCCTTTTTGGTGCAGGGTATGAACTAACGAAGAAAAAGGACTTATCACAGCCTGGACAATTTGCAGCCAATGAAACAATCACCATTGTTGGACCAAGAGGTAGCCTTGAAAACGTACGTATTCTTGGTCCCGCACGTAGTCTTACACAAGTGGAGGTAAGCAGGACGGATGCGGTAAAGCTTGGCAGTAAACCGCCATTGCGACAATCGGGAGATATTAATGGCTCTGCTCCCATTACATTGGTAGGACCTAAAGGCAGTATCTATAAAAAAGCGGGCCTCATCATCGCTCAGGCTCATATCCATATGAGCCCTGATGATGCTGCTGAATTTGCAGTCAATAATGGGGAATACGTGAGTGTGGAAGTAGGGGGACAGCGCCCTGTTACGTTTGGAAACGTGCTAATTCGCGTATCACCAAGATATCAGCTAGAGATGCATGTTGATACAGATGAGGCCAATGCCACCTGGATTGAAGGAAATACATGTGGCAGGATCAGAAAACAAAAGGACAGAGATCATCTAGTTCCATTGGAAACTGGAATTGAAACACCGCCACCTTTTCCCGCGGAAACTGCAAAAGAGAGTGCGCGCATTTTAGAAAAGGCTAAGACTTCAATTTTTTCCGGCCTATTAACACAAAGAGATGTACAAAATTGTCTCAATGATGAGCTAGTTGTCGATAAACAGACAATTATTACGCCATTAGCACGTGATACAGCTCGGGAAATGGGGATTAGCATCAAGATGATTGAAACAAAAGGGGCGAAAAAATAAATGCAAATGGGCACCGTGATTGGAAATGTTTGGGCCACCAGGAAAGAAGATAACTTAACCGGGTTAAAGTTTTTAATTGTTCAGCCGGAATTACCCGACCGCACTTCTGCTGGTACGCCATTTATTGCCGTCGATCGCATTGGCGCAGGTTTCGGTGACCAAGTTCTTGTTACCCGAGGCAGCGCAGCGGCAAATATGTCCAATGATCAAAAGCTGCCCATTGATGCCCTCATAATCGGTATTATCGACTCGATAGATGTAGAGAAGAGAGAGGTGAAATAAAGATGGGCAGAGCATTAGGCATGATTGAAACAAGGGGTCTGATTGGTTCAATCGAGGCAGCAGATGCGATGTTAAAATCAGCAGATGTAACTCTGGTAAAACAGGAAAAAGTAGATGCAGCCCTCGTTACGATATTAGTTCAGGGAGACGTCAGTGCTGTTCAGGCAGCCGTTGATGCTGGAAAAGAGGCTGCGGCAAGAGTCGGAGAACTTGTGTCGGCACATGTGATTCCACATCCTGATGAGTCCATTAGGGATGTATTATTAACAACCGCGTCAAAAACAGCTGATATCAAACAGGAATCTGACACGACTGGTGACTCGAAGGGGACAACAAAGAAGAAGTCTTCATCTGCAAAAAATAAAATGACTGACACTGCTGGGGAATAATAGGCTTTTATAACAAGATAGGGGGAAGGAGGGGACAACCTAATGTTCAAGCGTCGAAAGCTGGCTGTGATTGGTGCTGGATTTACCGGAGCGACAGCAGCATTAATGCTTGCTCAAAAGGAGCTTGGCGATGTTGTGTTAGTTGATATTCCTTCGCAAACGAATCCGACAAAAGGAAAAGCGTTGGATATGCTCCAAGCAAGCCCGGTCCAAGGCTTTAATGCTAATATTATCGGCACGTCAAATTATGAAGATATCGAAAATGCCGATTTAGTGCTTATCACCGCAGGGCTTCCAAGAAAACCAGGAATGAGCCGGGATGATTTAGTTGCTACTAATGAAAAAATTATCATCGATGTTTCGGAAAATGTGAAAAAATATGCCCCAAATAGCACGGTCATTGTCTTGAGTAACCCTGTTGATGCGATGACGTATGTTTGTTATAAAACGACCGGATTTCCAAAAAATCGTGTTATCGGTCAGTCCGGTGTACTCGATACGGCACGCTTCAATACCTTTGTGGCTCAAGAATTAAATGTATCTATAGAAGATATCAGCGGCTTTGTTCTCGGCGGACATGGAGACGATATGGTCCCGCTTGTCCGCTATTCCTATGCCGGCGGGATTCCGCTTGAAAAAATCCTGTCTCGCGAAAGAATTGAAGCGATTGTCGAGAGAACCCGAAAAGGTGGCGGAGAAATTGTCAACCTGCTTGGACAGGGAAGTGCCTATTACGCACCAGCTGCAGCCATGGTACAAATGGCAGAAGCAATAGTAAAGGATAAGAGACGAATCCTGCCTTCCATTGCTTATCTGGAAGGGGAATATGGCTATAGCAACCTTTACTTGGGAGTTCCCACGATTTTGGGTGGGAATGGAATTGAAAGCATTATTGAAATCCCTTTAACACCGGAGGAAAAGACCGCATTAGACAAATCCGCTCAGTCTGTTCAGAATGTCATGTCAATACTGGACACTAAATAGATACTATAACGATATTATGTAAACAAAGAAAAGCGATCAGAGAAATTTGATCGCTTTTTTCAATGATTACTTTTTCAATGATTACTTTTTCGAATGGTTGCATATTCCAATGGTTTCATATTTCTATGATTGCGTATTCAAAGATTACTTTTTCCCATGACCGCTTATTCCTCTTGAAAATCATACTCAGGAGGTCTTATTTTAAATCCTCTTGTAATCAACAAGAGGTAGAGAAATCCAATTGCCAACCACGAGAGCCCAAATAACACGGCTAGATGATCTAAACTGAACCAGAGATAGAGCATAAACGCGATGCCGATGAGCGGATAAATCAAGTAACCCATTGCGCTTAACCTTTCTTGTTTATGTTTAAAGTAATAGACAATCACAGACAAATTTACAAACGTAAATGCGGCAAAGGCACCAAAATTAATTAACGATGTGGCTGTGGTGAGATCCAAAAATAACGCCAAATTGGCGATGACTCCGACAAAAATGATGTTCACAACCGGTGTTTGATGTTTTGGGTGGAGAAAGCCAAACCATTTCTTCGGCAGTACGCCATCCCGCCCCATCGCAAATAACAGCCGGGAGGCACTTGTTTGCGAAGCAAGTCCGGACGCAAATACTGAGATAAACGCGCCACTTGTAAAGATGGACTGAAACAAAATTCCTCCGATACGCCTAGCAATCTCAGGCGATGCACCGTTGATATTTTTTAGTACCGTAACATCTGGATAAAGACATTGCATGAAATAAGTAACGGTGATGAAAAAGATTCCGCCAATCAAGGCTACTAAAAAAATTGCCTTTGGAATCGTTTTTCTTGGGTTAATGGTTTCCTCCGCCATAGTTGTAACTGCATCAAAGCCTAGAAATGAAAGTGCCAATATTGAAGCACCAGAGAAAAGGAGGCTCATCTCCATGTCTTCCGAATAAAACGGAAACATAGAAATGGTTGAGGACCCCTCCCCATACAGTATGGAGCGGATGGTTAAAATAACAAATACAATGGCCACCATTAATTGAAAAATTACAAATAATGTATTCGCTGAAACAGCAATTTTTACCCCAGCAATATTTAAAAGGGTAATGGTAACGGCCAAGCCGACTATCCACACCCATTCAGGGACAGAAGGGAAGCTGGCAGATAAATAAATTCCAGCTAATAAAGCATTAATCATGGGCAGAAATAAATAATCCAGCAGTGCTGACCAACCAATCAAAAAGCCTATCTGCGGATTCATCGTTTTCTTTGTATAGGTGTAAGCTGACCCGGCATCAGGATACAATCTTACCATTTTTCCATAGCTAAGTGCCGTAAACAGTAAGGCAACAGTAATAAATATGTATGAAGCAGGAACATGGCCATGTGTGACATCGGACACGACCCCAAACGTATCGAAAACGGCAAATGGAGACATGTAGGCAAGTCCTAAGAAAACTAGTGAGGAAACTCCAAGTGTACGTCTCAATGTACCTGATGATGAATCCATAAATAAAGCCCCCTTAATCCAATGTTGTATAATGTTAAAAGTATTATGATTGGTTAAAAAATATTTTTTCGGAAAAAGGTAATGAAAAAGAAAAAACTCCCTACTGTTCTTACTAATTTCGTAGTATACTAGACACTTGTGAAGTCATACTATCTTATTTTTATAATAAAGTTTTTTTCGACAAAAATATACAGATTTTCCTAAAATCAAAATTATATAAATTATTCAGAAAATACCTTGCCTTTTTGAAGCTAGCATAGTAATATTATTTTCGTACAATATTATTGGATATGGATTTATTAGGAGGAGCTTGAATGGAAAAGAAATTACCATTTTCAAAATATTTCGTCATAGGAGTTATGCTGTTTGCCCTTTTCTTTGGCGCAGGCAACTTAATTTTCCCAGCGTCACTAGGCCAGCAGGCAGGGTCTAATATTTGGCTGGCTGTTGCAGGTTTCCTGTTTACAGGGATAGGGCTGCCATTCCTCGGAATATTGGCAATGGGGGTTTCAGGTAGTAAAAATTTACAAGAACTCGCAAGTCGCGTTCATCCTATATATGGTGTTATTTTTACGTCATTATTATATTTAACAATTGGACCATTTTTTGCCGCCCCGAGAACGGGAGCGGTAGCCTATGACATCGGAATTTCTCCATTTGTACCGGAAGGATTTGGCCAGCTTGGATTAATTCTATTTACATTTTTATTTTTTGCAGTTACACTTTGGTTTTCATTAAATCCTGCGAAGATTGTTGATAATGTTGGCAAAATTTTATCACCAGGGATTATCATTTTGCTAATTATTTTATTAGTGATGACTTTTGTTAAGCCAATTGGTGAAATTGGCGCGCCGCAAGAAGCCTATGCTCACGGAGCGTTTTTCAAAGGATTCATGGAAGGCTATAATACGATGGATGCTCTGGCTTCACTTGTGTTTGGAATTATCGTGATTAACGCAATCCGTTCTATGGGGGTGACTTCTTCGAAAGCGGTTCTGATTACTTCAGCTAAATCAGGAATCGTTGCGGTTTTGTTCCTCGGATTAATTTATGTAGGAATTGCCTATTTAGGGGCGACGAGTACAGGTACATTTGGGCTTTTTGATACGGGAGGACCTGTGCTTGGAAAAGCAGCATCACATTATTTTGGCTCGCTGGGAACCATTATGTTAGCCATTATCATTATCCTAGCCTGTTTGACAACAAGCATCGGTTTAGTCACGGCGTGTGGTGAATATTTTCATACACTGATGCCAAAGATCAGTTATAAACAATTTGTCGTTTTCTTCTCCGTGTTTTGTTTTGTGATTGCCAATTTCGGGTTAGCAAATATTATTAATTTCTCAATCCCAGTGTTAATGTTTTTATATCCACTGGCAGTAGCTCTGATGCTGTTGACCTTTTTATCTAAACTATTCAACCATTCACGAGTTGTTTATACTGCTGCAATTGCCGTAACTTTTCTGGTCAGTATTGTTGATGGCTTTAAGACATTCTGCCAACTATTTAATATTGAATACTTTGGCTGGCTGTCAGCAGTTGTCCATTTTTACGAGCAGGTTTTACCGTTCTATCAACAAGGACTTGGCTGGTTACTTCCGGTATTGTTTACCATTGTCATCACTGTGGTTTTTGTCCGCGTTCGTCATAATAACAGTTATAGTATAAAAAAAAATAGCCATAGTACGATTTAAGTGGAAACATCCCTGTAAAGGCGCAGGGATGTTTTTTATTACATAGAATGAATGTCTTGTTGTAATACAGAGATGAGCTGCAAAAATGTTGCAAAAGAAATGATGCTTAATCCTTCATCGCAGCAATGAATAGTTCCTTAAACACGTCGCATGCTGGAGACAAGACTTGATTTCTATTAATAAGATAAAAATATCGTTTTAGCGGGATACCTTTTATCCTAGTTTGTTTCAGTAGCCCCAATTTTAATTCTTTTTGTATCGTTGTTTTAGAGATTATCGCCACCCCTAGTCCTGACTCCACAGCTGATTTGATTGACTCCGTATTTTCAAGTTCCATAATAATATTTAAATGGTCGAACTCCAGCTGGTGTTTCAATAAATTGGTCTCTAATACCTGCCTGGTTCCTGAACCTGGCTCTCTAGCAATAATAGGCAAGGTAAAGAGTATTTCCGGTTCAATGATGTCCACCTGAAGGGATTGAAGCGGGTAACCCCCCTCCCTAGTTGATGAGATAATCACAAGTTCATCCTCTAAAAATGGCAAACTATCAATTTCTTTTCGGGGAATGGATGCTTCGATAAATCCTAAATCAATTTTTCCATCGAGCAGATTTTCAATAATTTGATGGGAATTATCTACCTTCATACTTAAATTTACATTTGGATAGTTCTTAATAAATTCGCCAAGGTAGTATGGGAGTAAATATTCACCAATCGTTAGACTAGCGCCTAAACGAAGTTCGCCATGAATCGTCTCCGAAAGCAAGGAGATATCCTTTTCAACTTGATTGATTAGCTGGATTAATTGTTCTGCATAACTAAAAAGAATCGTTCCGGCAAGTGTTAATTCCATCTTTTTCTTTGAGCGGTCAAACAAGGTTGTATGTAAATATTCTTCTAAATGTTTAATTTGCAGACTGACTGATGGCTGTGAAAGATGCAGGGCTTTTGCCGTCTCTGAGAAGTTCTTTTTAACAGCAGCCGTGAAAAAAACTTTTAGATGTTCAAGATTCATAGGGATCCTCCTAAAAGTTAAACTGTATGAATTTTCTTTCTATTATAAAGTAAACTAATGACAAGTGCGATAGAAATTAGTAACATATAAGTAATCTTAACTATTTGGAAAATATAAGGAGGGATAAAAATGAATTTAGATCCAAAAGACCACATGCCCCTTCATATTCAATTAAGAAATATACTTGAGGAATTAATTAAGGAAGGGCACTACCATGAGAAGATACCTAGTGAAAGAGAGCTCATGGAGGCTTTTAAAGTGAGCAGAAGTACGGTAAGGGAAGCCGTTTCTCATTTGGTTCGAGACGGTATTTTAGAAAAGGTACATGGAAAAGGAACGTTTATTTCTCTTAAACCGATACAGGATTGGCTGGGGAGTATCAGCAGTACAACAGAGATTATTAAAAACATGGGTATGAAGCCGGATGCGAGGCTCATCACCCATGGCGTTGTCAACGCATCTGCTGAGGTTAAACAAATTACCGGATTTGATGAAACATACTATATCAAGAGGATTCGTTATGCAAATGATGTACCGATAGCCATTGAAGTACAGTATTATCCAGTGAATATTGGAAAAAAATTGGCGGAATTTGATATTGAAAAAGGGACTCTGTACGATTTTCTCGAAGAAGATTTGCAAATCAAATTTTCCGAGGCTGAACAAATTATAACGAGCGGGCAAGTTTCCAGAGAAGATGCGGAACTTTTGGAAATACCTAAATCATTAAATGCCCTAGTTACTGAACGATTGTTGATGGATCAAGAAGGCGATTTAATTGAGTATTATATTGCCTATTTTCGGCCTGATATGTATTCATTTCGGATTAAACTTTCAAGAAAATATTTTTAATGAACAGTGACAAAGGATTATTAAAAAAACTAATATATAGTATTAATAAATCTAAATATTGTTTATTATTAAAATTTATTGAAAATTAAAAGAATGTATGATTAAATTTCATTAAAGGTTACGTTGTTATCCAAACTGGTACGGATGACCTGATGACCGGATGAAGTTGTTAGTATATGTAAACGCTGTCATCCATAAAGATAACTGTTGACCAGACTTATGAGGGAAGGGATGTGTAAGGTTCTTTAAGAGTCTCGATCAATGAAGTTATACCCCCAGATATTACCACAGCATATAATCTTCCAGGTCCAGCATTAAATCAAATTTACTAAATAACACCAGCTACTGCTTTATAAAACTATAGGAGGGATTGTGTTTATGAGCAAACTTGAAGTTCAAGATCAGCAATTGCTTGCGACTCAAGATCAAGACCATTTATGGCATGCGATGAGCCGACATGTGGAAGGCGGTAATCCAACAATTGCTGAATCCGGGGAGGGCGCTTGGTTTACTGATGTTGATGGGAACCGCTATCTAGATGGTGTCTCGGGATTATGGTGTTTAAATTTAGGGCATGGCCGAAAAGAAATTGTCGATGCTGCAGCACAACAAATGATGAAACTATCCTATTTTCCATTAACGTTAAGTCATATTCCAGCAATCCAATTATCAGCCAAAATTAGCGATCTTTTAGGCGACACTTATAAAACATTCTTTTCTAACAGCGGCTCAGAAGCGAATGAAACAGCTTTTAAAATCGCGAGACAATATCATATTCAGAATGGTAACCCTGGAAAATATAAGATTATTTCGCGATATCGTGCTTATCATGGGTCAACATTGGGGGCCTTAAGTGCGACAGCACAGGCGAATCGTCGCATAAAGTACGATCCCGGTGTACCTGGTTTCCTTCATGTTCCACCACCGTACAGCTATCGTTGCCCATTTGGTGAAGAAGTGACTGATTGTGATAAGGTAGCTGCCGATATGATTGACCAAGTAATCAATTGGGAAGGTGCTGAAAGTGTTGCTGCTGTTATCATGGAGCCGTTTATATCTGGGGGCGGAGTGATTGTTCCATCAGATCAATATTTACAGCGTGTCGCGGAAATTTGTAAAAAGCATGATGTTCTGCTCATTATCGATGAAGTAGTATCAGGATTCGGCAGAACCGGAAAAATGTTTGGATTTATGCATTCGGATGGTGTTCAACCTGACATTGTCACAATGGCTAAGGGATTAACAAGCGGATACTTGCCGCTTGGTGCAACAGCTGTTAAAGCTCATATTTTTGAAAAATTCAAAGAAAAGGGGAATGACAAGCACCTCCGCCACGTCTCCACGTATGGCGGACATCCGGCAAGCTGTGCGGTTGCACTTAAGAATATTGAAATTATTGAAAAGGAAAATATTGTAGGTCGTGTGGCGGATTTAGATGAATCCATACTTGGCAGATTAAGAGACTTAATCCAGCATCCACATGTTGGTGAAGTCCGACATAAAGGATTTTTATACGGCATAGAACTTGTGAAGGATAAACAGTCCAAAGAACCAGCCTCTGATGAAATGATGGCAAAGGTTATAGGTTTGTGTAAAGAAAAAGGTTTGATAATTGGCAGAAATGGCGATACCGTTCCAGGATTCAATAACGTTCTGATTGTTGCACCACCGCTTTCCTCGACGGAGGCGGATTTGAACTTCCTAGTAGAAACCGTAGTAAATACATTTGAACAATTAAACTAACCAGTGAAAGGTTGTGCGATAAAATGGCAAAAGCAGAAAAAGAATTACAACAAATTAAAACAAAAAAGGTAAGAATGACTCCCAGTGAGGCAATTGTCGAAACTCTTGTAGCAGAAGGGGTTAAGCATATTTCCGGTATTTTAGGATCCGCGTTCATGGATATGCTTGACTTATTGCCAGAGGCTGGAATTCGTTTCATTGGGGTTCGTCATGAGCAAAGTGCCGCTCATATGGCAGATGCCTATACGAGAGTAAGCGGGGTTGCCGGCGTGGTCATCGGCCAAAATGGACCTGGTATTACGAACATGGTCACTTCTGTGGCCGCAGCCAATCAAGCACACACCCCAATGGTTGTGATCTCACCATCCGCTGGAACGCCTACGATTGGTTGGGACGGATTCCAAGAGGCCGACCAAGTCTCCATTTTTAAAGCAATTACGAAAGAGACAGTAAGGGTGACACACCCAAGCAGGGTTGCTGATTGTTTGCGAACAGCGTTCCGCATTGCCTATGCAGAGCGTGGACCTGTTTTATTCGACATCCCAAGAGACTATTTTTATGGAGAATTAGAAGATGCCATTTTAGAACCGCACCAATACCGTGTGGATAACAGAGGCTGCGGCTCACTAGAATTAATTGATAAAGCAGTTGAGTTGCTAGCAGATGCAAAAAATCCAGTTATCATTGCTGGACGCGGTGTAGTTGACTCTGATGGTATTGAAGCTGTAAAGGCAATTGCTGAACAGCTAACTGCACCTGTAGCGGTTTCTTACATGCATAATGATGCATTCCCGGCTAATCATGCGTTGGCTGTCGGTCCAATCGGATATATGGGCTCCAAATCAGCAATGAACACACTTAAAGATGCTGACGTCGTGCTTGCTATAGGTACTCGCTTGTCTGTATTTGGCACACTGCCTTGTTACGATATTGATTACTTTCCGAAACAAGCAAAAATCATTCAAGTGGATATCAATCCACGTAATATTGCTCGTACACATCCTGTGGAAGTGGGTATTATTGGGGATGCAAACGCTGCTTCTGTGGAAATCGGCAAGCGCTTAATAGAGAGAACTGGTAATTTAGCTCCAAATCAAGAAAGACTACTGCAAGTTGCCGAGCAAAAGGCTCAGTGGGAAAAGGAATTGGTCGATTTGGCAATGGTAGACGGCAATCCAATTAACCCGCGCCGTGCACTTTTGGAGCTGACCAAAGTTCTACCTGAAAACACAATTGTGACAACAGATATCGGTAACGTATCATCAACAGCAAATGCTTACCTGAAATTTAATCATGGACGTCAGCATATTGCTGCGTTAACTTTTGGAAATACTGGTTTTGCTTATCCATCTGCACTAGGGGCAAAGATGGCAAATCCTAACGCACCTGTAATAGCGATTGTCGGTGACGGTGCATGGGGCATGAGCTTGCATGAAGTAAGTACCGCTGTTGAGGAGAATATTCCGGTTGTTGCTTGTGTATTTAATAACCATGCATGGTGTGCGGAGAAGAAGAACCAAGTCGACTTCTATAATAACCGCTTCGTCGGTGCTGACATACAAAACCCTGATTTTGCCGAAGTGGCAAGATCAATGGGAGCAGTTGGCATCAGTGTAAATAAACCAGAGGATGTGGGGCCAGCGGTTCAAAATGCAATCGATTCCAACAAACCAACGGTTATTGATATTCATGTGGATGGAACGCAACTTGCACCGCCATTTAGAAAGGATGCCTTAAAATTACCAACTCGACTGCTGCCAAAGTATGCTCACTTAGATCACCGCAATTGGTAAGATAAAGCAAAGAAAAGGGGCTCGACACCAGTCTAAGCCCCTTTTTAGATATTCATAGAGTAGTTTAGTATGAAAATCAAAACCGCTATTTTTAAGTTCTTCAATAATTGATTATCCCACAGACTGAGAGCGCATCCAATTGATGTCTTAAAAATAAATGTTCCTCAAAAATCCATTGAGTAAATTGTATGGTAAATGAATCCATAAGTGAAGCAGGAGGATGAGTGAATGAAATCAGACCAAAATACACATTCAAAATTGGATCGCAGTTTGAAGGATCGGCATATCCAATTCTTAGCTTTAGGCGGAGTTATCGGGGTCGGCCTCTTTTACGGAGCCTCAGAAGCAGTCAGACTTGCCGGCCCTGGCATCCTTATTGCCTATATAATAGCTGGGATTATCGTGGCGATTGTCATGAGGTCTTTAGGTGAAATGACTGTAGAGAAGCCGATTGCCGGTTCATTTAGCAGTTATGCTCATGAATTATTAGGACCGCGAATGGGGTTTATAACTGGCGGTATGTGGTGGTTTTTCTGGGTAGCGACGGTTATGTCCGAACTAGCTGCAATTGGGAAACTGATTCAATTTTGGTACCCGGCTTTTCCTGCATGGATCCCGGGATTAGTTGCCCTTGGATTGTTTACCTTATGTAATTTGCTGGTAGTCAGGGTATTTGGTGAAATTGAATTTATTTTTGCCATTTTAAAGGTCATGACTATTATCGGGTTTATGATTTTCGGTGCTCTCATGATTTTAACTGGGGTATTTAACGATGGTAAAGTAGTTGGCTTAACAAACCTCTGGGCACATGGCGGTTTTTTACCGTTCGGCTGGGTTGGGGTAATCTCGGTTATATCTCTTGTGATTCAAGGCTATAGCGGAATTGAAACACTCGCGGTAGAGGCAGGAGAATCGCAGGATCCCGCTAAATCATTACCGAAGGCATTCAGGACGGTGACATTCCGAATTTCATTTTTCTATATTGGTTCGATTTTAATCATGCTTGCCGCGTATCCTTGGAATGAGCTATTAAAGGCTGGGGAAAGTCCCTATATATTAATTTTTATGAAGGCGGGCATTCCATTAGTCGCTACGATTATGAATTTATTAATTATCTTCTCAGCACTCTCTTCTTGTAATACTGGTGTATACGGAGCTAGCCGCATTCTTTACAGCATGGCCGAAGATAAGAATATGCCGGCTGCTTTAACGAAAATAAACAGCAACAAAATTCCCTACATGGCTACCTATGCGACTGCAGCTGCAATGTCAATTGGGACAATCATCACTTATTTGTCTCCAGATTATGTTTACATTTGGATAACCAGCGCCTCAGCTTTTGCCTCGTTGTTTACATG
The DNA here is from genome assembly GCA_000752035.1 of Bacillus rubiinfantis. Lineage (GTDB taxonomy): Bacteria > Bacillota > Bacilli > Bacillales > Cytobacillaceae > Neobacillus > Neobacillus rubiinfantis. The sequence continues at coordinate 427,321 of CCFE01000021.1, forward strand.
GATTGTCATTTTAGTATTAGAGATTTTGTTTAGAAGTAAAGTTGAAAAAAATGGAGAGAAATTGCAGTATCCTATGCCGTTTTGGCCTGTTCTTCCGATACTAGGAATTATCATGTTGTTGGGTGCTTTAGCCGCCATTATCTACTCCCCATTAACAAGGGTTTCTGTCTTTTCAGGAATTGGCTGGCTATTACTCCTATTAGTGTATTATCAAATCAAAATTGCGCCTAGATACAGGAATCCATCAGTAAAAGTGCAGCATGATGCGTAAGAATTCTTGAAAAAGTAAAAGGCCCTTATTTTCCCGCAAATAAAGCCTTTTACTTTTTTTGGAGAAGGAGCAACAAAAAACCGCCTGAAGCGGTTTTTGGATTTTTCACTATTTATGAAGAAATGAGACTAATGATTTCTTCACGTCTTTTTACGAACTCTGGCTCTGCACGGTACATCCGGCTCTTGCCTTCTTCAATCCTAAAGGGGAGATCACTGTACAGTTCTTTAACAATTCGCCCAGGTCTTGATGATAACACGATAATATGTGTCCCTAACAACAGGGCTTCTTCCACATCATGGGTAATGAAAAAGATAGTCTTATGCGTCTCTTTCCATATTTTGCGAATATTATCTTGCATCTGTTCTTTTGTCATCGCATCAAGAGCTCCAAATGGTTCATCCATCAGGACGATACGTGGATCATTAGCTAAGACACGGGCAATGGAGGCTCGTTGTTTCATCCCGCCTGAGAGCTCATACGATTTTGCTTTTTTGAACTGAGACAGGCCAACCATTTCCAAATAATGGTCGACAATTTCTTGCCGTTCTTTTGGTGGTACTTTTCTCATTTTTAAGCCAAAACCGACGTTTTCTTCAATGTTCAGCCATGGGTAAAGCATTTGCTGCTGGAAAACAACACCTCGGTGCCGGTCGGGTTTCGGTGAAATCGCCTTGTTGTCTAACAACACCTCACCTGATGTGGCTTGGTGGAAACCTGCAAGAATTCGTAATAAAGTGGTTTTTCCACATCCGGAAGGTCCTAACACACAAACAAAACTGCCTTCTTTAATTTCTAGATTAATATTTTGCAGTGCTGTTACAACCTGTTTATCTGTCTTATACGTTAGGTTAACATTATTTATTTGAATTACCGTTGAATCGGCTACACGTTCCCTATAAGCATGACTTGTATTAATGGGGGTCACCTCCTAATCCTGTTGAAGAAATTGTGGATCAATAGCGTCTTCAAAGGCCTTCATGTCAGGTACTGATTGAATGGCTTTTTGAGTCTTTAAAAAATCTGCCGTATCTTTCAATGCTTTGGCGAAGGAGCCTTTTTTATCAACAGTTCCAAGATAATCGGCTGAAGCTTGTTCTTTAGCATCTAGCCAAATTAGTTGGTCCATGAAGAATGCCGCTTCATCCTTTGATACGTTCAGCTCAGTTTTCATCGCGTCAGCCGCTTTGTCTTTTGAAGAACGATAGGTGCCAACGGCCTCATCTAAAATCTTGATATATTGTTTTAAGACATCGGGATGTTTATCAATAAAGTCTTTTGTTGCAATTCCTACATCCGCAGTGACAACTCCATCTTTCGCAAGGTCGCGGCTGGTTAAAATAATGTTCCCATCTTTCGCCATCTCACCTAATGTTGGATACCAGACATATCCGCCATCAATTTGTCCTTGCTTCCATGCAGCCAGCATATCGGCAGGCTTCATGTCCAAGATGGTAACCTTACTTTGATCAATTCCCTTTAATTTAAGGGCAGATAATAAGCTGTAATGGGTAGTTGACCCGAAAGAGACAGCAATTTTTTTGCCAACGATATCTTCAAGTGATTGAATACCGCTATCTTTTTTAACAACTAATGCCTCATTATCGCCAATAACATCGTGGAGCCAAATGACTTTGTTAGGTAAGTTCTGGGCTACACCTGAAGCAACAGAGCTGGAGCCAATCAAGCCGACATCAATTTCACCTGCTGCCATGGCCGTGTTTACATCAACGGCAGCCTCGAACTGGTGGAGCTTAACATCTACGCCTTTAAATTTTTCCTCAAATAATTTAGTTGCTTTCGCAAGCAGCTCGGCATTCGGAATCACTTGATAGCCAATGCGAAACTCTACCTTACCATCCTTAGTTGTTGATGTTGATTTACTGCCGCATGCTGTAATCATCAATAGTGAAAAAACAATCAACAAACTCATAATCCATCTGCGCTGCGTTTTATTCATCTTTTTACCCCCAATTTTTAGTCTTTTCCTTTCCATGGAATCACTTTATCCTCAATAATACGAAGGATTCGATCTAGTAAAATTCCTGTTACACCCATCAAGATGATCCCAACATACATGATGTCACTCCGTAAATATTTACTGGCATCTAGTACTAACCAGCCTATACCAGAGACAGCGGCAACCATTTCCGAGGCAACTAACGTTGTATAAGCAAAGCCAATTGCTGTTCGCATGCCAGTGAAAATTTCTGGTAAACAGGAGGGAAAAATAACATAACGAAATGTTTGCCATTTATTTGCCCCTAAGGAGGCAGCAGAATGAATCCGGTCTTCTAATACACCTTTAACACCGGATACAGCGGCAATATACATTGGAGCAAACGCAGCAAGATACAGTAAGGCAACCTTTGAAAGGTCCCCAATTCCAAACCATAATATTAAGAGTGTATAGTATGATAACGGTGGCAATGGGCGATAGAATTCCAAGATGGGGTCTAATGCGGCTCGTACTTTTGATGAGTAACCACTAATTAATCCTAAAGGAACGGCTGTGATTAATGCGAAGAAGAAGGCGATTGATAATCGGTATAGACTGTCTAATAGATGAAATAATAAACTATTTCCTTTATATCCACTGACGAGTAAATCAGTAAAGGCAGCCCACGTTTTTGCTGGAGATGGGATAAAGACTTCGGAGAAGATATTAAGCTTTGTGATGACATACCATAGCAAAAAGATAAAGATAACCGAACTCCACATAATTCCTGATTCCAGTGAGAGTTTCCATTTTCTTTTTTTACGTATGACTTCTGGAATCTCTATTTCGCGATTGGGTTCAAGAGATGTTACAGCGTCATATAATGGAACGGACTCCTGGTTGCTTTTTTTGTCTGCATTCCCATTTATCAATATATTTCACTCTCCCTTTCTTTAAGCCTATAGGTCCAGGCCCATTTAGGCTATTTTATGTAAATGTATTTGCTTCCTGCCATTTTTTTATGTGAAGGAAGAAAAGCATACAAGTATAAATCGTATTATATGGGAATGAATATAAGTCGTCAATATTATTTGAATATTACAACTATTAGAGATGAATATGTGGATTATTAGAAATCTTTATAGGTATATAGTTTAGGTTGTAAAACAGAGTGAAAAAAAGAGGCTGATATATAGATGATAATGAACGAAGGGTAAAAGAGGATTGAATAAATTAGAGGGTGTGCTATGAACATTCCATTATTAAGAATATTAATAGGAGAATTAAGAAATATTGATAGTAATACTAGTATGAAAAAATTGAAAATTAAAAATTTAGATGTTTAAATAAATTTAACAGTATTAAAATCCGGTTCTTTTACCGGATGTCTCATTTGTACTGAACATTTGTTAGGTGTTTAGAATCGTAACAGAATTGGAGGTTTTACAGATTGAAGATTGATTTATTATTTATAAATGCAAATGTCTTAACGCTTGATAATGCTAATCGTCGCGCTGGGTCAGTGGCTGTGGCAGAAGGAAAGATAGTTGGAATATGGGAAGCAGCCCAGCCTCCTAAAGATGCTATCGGCATTTCTCCGCAAACCGGCGTTGTCGATCTACAGGGTGCCACACTTTTACCGGGGTTTATTGATACGCACAATCATATTCTTATGTATGGTCAAACATTAGAGATGGTAAATTGCAGTTCATCAGCTAACAAGACGATTAGAGATGTACTTGAAGCTATTGGTAAAAAGGCAAAAGAAACGCAAGACGGCCAATGGGTTCAAGGATTTGGGTATGACGATACCATGATTCTTGAAAAACGTCATATTACACGTGAAGATTTGGATCAAGTTTCTCCGAATAATCCTGTTTCCATTTCCCATGTTTCTGGACATTTGTCCTACGTTAATTCCGTTGCGATCCAAATGGCTGGTTTAACCGATGACATTTCTGATCCTCAGGGAGGGTATTTTGGACGCGATGATAAGGGAAGGCTGAATGGGGTGCTTTATGAAGCAGCGGCCATGGAGCCTTTAAGAAGAATAATGCCACAAGTAACAGTGGAAGATATGCTAAATTCGCTCAATATCGCGTCAAAGGAGTATGTTGCCCAAGGAATCACCACGAATTCAGATGCAGCGGTTTTTGGACTGGAGGATTTTGAGGCCCATCTAAAAGCATCTAGACTTAGAACAAATCCAATGCGCACACAGCTAATGGTTATGCACCATCTTCTGCGAGAGGGGACTCCTTATGGAGGGTATACATCTGAACAACTGGACAGAGAAATTAAAGAGCGGTCTAACGGCTGGGCTAAACTGGACAGTGCCAAACTGTTTCAAGATGGCTCCATTCAAGGCTTAACTGGAGCATTAAGAGATGCGTACTACAAGAATCCAGATACCTATGGTGAGTTCATTCATCCGCAGGAAGCCTTTAATGAAGAGGTACTCGACCTACATCGCCGTGGATTTCGTCTCGCAACACATGGAAACGGGGACCGGGCAATAGGATCTATTTTGGAAGCGTATGAAAGCGCTTTATTAAAGCATCCTCGTACGAATCATCGTCACCGCATTGAACATGTGCAAACAGCTACAGCTTCAGATATTAAAAAGATGGCAGCACTTGGTGTCGCAGGCTCCTTTTTTATTAATCATGTTTATTTCTGGGGTGACCGTCATAGGCAAATCTTCTTAGGACCTGAGCGAGCTCGACGAATTAGCCCATTAGCGGAAGCAGCAGAGCACAATCTATTGTTTACTCTGCATTCAGATTGTCCAATAACCCCAATTTCACCTTTGTTCTCGGTTTGGGCTGCCGTAAATCGGATTACGAGAGACGGAGATATTTTAGGTTCAGAACAGCGCATTGATGTTGTAACTGCTCTAAAATCTATGACTATTTACGGAGCTAGACTAAATTTTGATGAAAAAGTTTCCGGTAGTATTGAGCTTGGGAAACAAGCAGATTTTGTCGTACTTGAGGCAGATCCAACCAAAGTTAATCCTATAGAAATTAAAGATATTACCATTAACTCCACCTATATTGATGGAAAACCTGTTTATATGAAAGATACAGTGAGAACCGTTTAACCATATTTTTGAGGGGGCTAGCCCATGACAGAAACGAAAATGGCTTATAATTCAAAAGTTATTTTGTTTTTACTCTTTAGCAGTAATTTAATTTCAGCAATGGACCGTTTTATTATCAATTATGGAATTGTACCTATATCGGAGGAATTTCAATTAGATGCTACCTCAACAGGATTAATTTTGAGTATCTTTTTCTTGGGTTATGCGATCATGCAGATTCCAGGCGGGTGGTTATCAGATAAATTTGGTGCCAGGATTGTTATTCTTGTTTCTGTCTTTAGTTTCTCGATTTTTACTGGTTTAACCGGGATAGCTTGGTCGTTTGCTATATTAGTTATCATTCGTTTTATTTTTGGTATAGGAGAGGGGAGCTTTTTTCCAGCCGGCGGGAAATTAATTGCAGATGCGATTCCTGAGGAAAGACGTTCAAAAGCAATGTCCGTGTTTCTTTCTGCCCTTACAGCCGCAGGTATTATCGCCCCAATTCTGGCCACTTCGATGATGGTTAGCATCGGCTGGAGATGGATGTTTATCTTAATCGGTTTGTTAGGAATGTTTATTGGGATACTAAATTGGTTCTTTCTAAAACCTAAGGCAGGAATGGACTTACCGAAACAAGTGGATTTTACAGTACAACAGAATAAAACTACAAAAGGGTCAATCAAAAGGATGTTAAAAACCCCAATGATTTGGGCATTAATTATTGTGTCCTTTTCGCATGGGTTTATTAGCTGGGGTTTATCTGCTTGGATGCCTACCTATTTAGTCAACGAGCGTGGTCTCGACTTACTTTCTTTAGGAGTGCTAGCTTTGATTCCAGGAGTGACTGGGGTTCTGTTCTTTTTATTAGCCGGATATGTGATCGATAAACAAAAAAATGGACGGGAAAAATGGATTGGAGCTATAAGTGGAGTCGGATATGCAATTATGGTTTATCTCATGTTTCATGCCAAAACAATCACTGGTGTTATTGTCTTCCAATCATTAATTCCGATGTTTGGAGCTACTTTATCAGTTATTATTTTTAGCATGCCAATCAAACGACTATCACAAGAAGTTGCAGGTACAGCAATTGGAGTTGTTAATTTAGGGATGCAGGTTGCTGGATTTCTAGCGCCATTAGGCATGGGTTTCATTATTGATGCGTTTAATGGATCATATAAGGGAGCCGTATGGTTACTGACTTCATTTGGGGTTGTCTGCTTCTTAGCTTTTGTGACGCTTTATTCAACAGGAAAAAAAGAAACTTTGATTGGGGAACATGAACCGATTGTGCCCATCTCCAAGTAGTAAGTTTACTTGTTTGAAGTGTGCAACATTAGAAAAAAATTTAGCAAGGCACAGAAATTATTACCTTCATTTTGAACCAAAAGGCTGGAAATACAATTCCCATCTTATGTAAGACATGGAATACAGGATGACAGCACATAATAACAACATAAAGGAGGGAGCATACATGGATGGCCGCTATAATACCGGTGATGAAGGCAGTCTTGAATTAAAGAAAGCATTAAGTAAGTCAAAGCCAAGACAATTTCCGAATATGAGCGATGCGGAAATGAAACTTAAATATCAAAAGAAGAAAAATAAATCTTAATTCTTTATCTCGGGGTGATACGTTTGTCAAAGGACAGACCGATTGCATATTCTGATTCGGTACTTGATCAAAGAAATAATTTGACTGGTCCAAATGATGAGGGAAAAAATGGCTATCCCAAGCGTCCTAATCATATTCCTATTCAAAAACCGAAAAAGTATTGACCATTTGTGGCTGCCAATTAGGCAGTCTTTTTCGCTGTAAAGAAGCAAAAAACTTTCATTTATTTCTCTTGATTGTTACTATGTTTAACATAGTTAAAAGCATAGAAAGGAATTTTACTATGGTGAATTTACATATCCCTGTTTCCGTCCTTAATCTTGTCCCTATTCGACAAGGGCAAACCACTAAACATGCTATTGATTCCATGGTTAGTCTCGCACAGGCTGTAGAAAAATTAGGCTATATAAGGTTTTGGATTGCCGAACACCATAACACAACAACACTTGTCAGTTCAGCGACGTCGATTCTCATCAAGCATACATTGGAACATACCAATACGATTCGTGTCGGCTCGGGAGGAGTGATGCTCCCCAACCATTCACCGTTGGTGGTAGCCGAACAATTTGGCACAATGGAAACGATCTATCCGCAGCGAGTTGATCTTGGTCTAGGACGGGCTCCTGGTACCGATATGATGACGGCTAGCGCCTTAAGGCGAGCCCAAAATGACTCTGTCTATACTTTTCCAGATGATGTGCAGACACTATTGACCTATTTGGGACCTGAAGAAGAGCAGGGCTATGTCTGTGCATTTCCTGGAACTGGTACAAATATTCCGATTTATATTCTTGGCTCATCGACTGAATCAGCCTATCTTGCGGCTAAGCTTGGACTTCCATATGTGTTTGCGTCTCATTTTGCACCGCGGTATATGGAGGAGGCGATGACGATTTATCGCAGCCACTTCAAACCTTCTAAATATCTTGATCAACCTTACATGATGGTCTGTTTAAATGTCATTGCAGCGGAAACTGACGAGGAAGCTAAGTACTTATCTACTTCAACAGCGCAATTCTTCTTAAATGTTGTTCGCAACGCGCGCATGCCTTTACAGCCACCGGTGGAGAATATCGATACATTATGGAACCCGATGGAGAAAGAAGCGGTGGCTTCGATGTCCAGCGTCTCATTCATTGGCAGTAAGGACTCAATTCGCCGCCAATTCACTGCCTTTCAGGAGCGCTATCAGGTTGATGAAGTGATGGCAGTTTCTTATATTTACGACGAAAACAAGCAAATGCGTTCCTACGAAATCTTAAAAGAAGTTGCTGATGGAAAATAATATAGTGAGAGGGCCCTTCATTAAAGGGCCTTATCTGTTAATAGTAGAAAAAATTACCCAAAAGGAAGTTGAAACATAGTAAACGTGTCGTGTTTTTGGGATTGTCCCCTAGTTTACATAATATAGTTATGATAATATTATTTCGCCAACGTAGAAAGGAAATACATGAGCGAAACGCTTAGTTAAAAAAAGGTATCATCTCTGTGTCCGCTTCATAGGATGTAGTTATCTAATTTGGAGGTGATATCTTGAAAAAATGGTTAAGGGTTGTCATATTAATCTATTTATCCATTTTGTTTTTCGGCAGTTTTTTGGCAATTGGCATGCTATGGACAGGTACAATCGAACAATCCATGCCGACTATTTCAAAGATTAAAACTTTCCTGTATTACTTTTTTGCTGGAGCCATCGGCGGGTCGCTAAGACATTTATATATGTTCTGTACACATTATATGAAAGGGGAATTAACCGATTATCGTAAATGGATCATGTATATCTTTTACCCAATCTTTGCTACGGGAACAGCAGTTGTTGCGGTTATGTTGATTGAGAGCGGTATTTTGTTAATTGAGTTCACCGACTATGATGACACTCCGTATGCTCCGATAAGTGTTGCCTTTTTTGTCGGCTTCGGGTTTAACCGTTTTGTTAGAAAGCTAAACGATGTTTCCAAAGACGTGTTTAAAACAGAGAATAATACGAATGAAGAAAGCAAAACATGAAGAGCGAGCCCTTTTGCAATTGCAAGAGGGCTTAGTAAAGCCAATTATTTAGGGATTAGCTGATAATCGCTAAATTCCAGCTTTTTAGTGGTTTCCAATTCGATTATTTTACCTTGTTTCAATTCGATTTTTTTCGTGAACAACGGTCCGTCAAATACGAAACTATGGTACTCGCCAGATTCGCCAAGCGGGCAACTTGCGGTGTTTTGAATATCAAGTAGAAATTTTGAGTCAATTAGTCTGCCAAGCCAGGAATCAGGTAAAATATCATTCAGCACCCGGATGATAACAGCTTGGTATCCAGTTTGAATAAAGCTTTCCAGCAGAGTATCGACCATTGCTTGATGTGTCCACAGCGGATAGAATGCCTCCACACCAGCAGCCGCCGCGACTTTTTCACCCCAGTCACGATGTTCCTGTAAATACAAATCACCAAATGCAATTCCGCTAATGTTGAGTTGTTCTTTTAACAATTGCAATTCCTGGATGAATCGGACGGTATAGTCTTCAAATGAGGTTTTGATAAAGTGGACCGGAATGGTTAAGGCCTCCGCTTGCAATTGAATCATTTCCATCCGCTCGCCATGACCAAAGGTTCGTCCGATTTCCTGTGGTACGGTGGTCACTAAAGCAGCTATTTCATAACCTTGGCTGGTTAGGGTATCAAGTGCAAGACAACAATCTTTGCCGCCACTCCAGGACAGTACGATTCGTTTTTTCAAAAAAATTATCTCCCTTAGTTACAGTTTTTACTGTTAGTGTAGCATAAATGAGAGCATACGTAGAAGGGGTGATTTAGAGTATAGGGCGGGAATTTTGATCAGATATAACAAGTTGCAAAGGTTTGAAGAGTCTATGCAACTTGTTATTGAAGGTATGTTTACTAGTGTCGATTCCATTCAACAGTAATATTTCCGGTGGAATTTCGAGAAAGGTGACTATTTTTTAAAGACGTGCTGTCCAATGACAAACGTAGTGGGCCGAGAATCGAGCCAGCGGCTGGTAGCAATCGCTGGATTGTAGAAATAAAGTGAGTTGCCTGCTAGGTTTCGTTTTTCGTTCAGTGCCTGTTGCACCGCTTTAATAGAGTCAGCGTCGGCCGGTTTATTAATTTGCCCATTTTGCACCGGCTGAAATTGCCGCTTTTGATAAATAACGCCGCGAATACTATCTGGAAATGCCTTGTTCTCGACACGGTTTAGGACGACACAGGCAACGGCGATTTTTCCTGCAAAGGGTTCAGTTGATGCCTCGGCGCGCACAAGTCTAGCAAGCAAATCTAGTTCTGTTTTTGAATAACGAGCTGTAGTAGCGGCATGCTTTGGCTTAATTTTTTTCGTGAGTGTGGTGCGCTTTTGTTCTTCTTTGTCTTTCGTTACAATAATTTTTTGTGCCAAATGCTGGGCGGCAGGACTTGTTGGTTCAGAAGTTGCCGCATTTTCCTCTGTTGTTTTTCCGCTAGCTGCAATCAGAGCAGGCGGCTTTGTATGGCTTGAATTTGATACATTGCTATATGCCAACAGCGGCCGTTCTACATTATTTGGTACCGTGGAAGCGACACTTATGTTGTTGCTTTGTTCCTTATCCTGGTTGTAAGTATGAACAGTTTGTCCCACATAAATCTTATCAAGATCCTCAACCTGTGGATTTAACGTTGCTAATTCTTGTAAATTCAGATTATGTTCCTGAGCAATTTTTGACATTGTGTCGCCGGATTGTACAGTATAAGCATAAGTTGGTGTCCCAAACAGCATTGACACCCCTACAGTTAATAGCGTAATGAGTTTTTTCAAGATAAAGTCCCTCCTAAAAATTGAGCTCATATGTAGACTAGCTTTATAGTTTCTATAACTATGAGTAGGAAAGATAGATTAGTATTACAGTTTGGTTACATAACGATAGCAAAACTATTAAATTCATCATGTAAATAATGAAAGTAAACAGGACCGGTTGTAGGGAAGGGGGAAATTCGTTTCATTTTAGAAAACCGGTTAAATATGCTACGATTTAAAAAATGTTTGTCAGCACTTTTTATTGATTAGTTTTTTAGGGAGGGAATGTAAGTTGGAAATCGGTATTAGTACCTTTGTAGAAACAACGCCTGATGTAGCCACTGGTCACGTTATCAGCCATGCCCAGCGATTGCGTGAGGTTGTCGAGGAAATCGTCCTCGCTGATCAGGTAGGCTTAGATGTGTTTGGAGTGGGGGAGCATCATCGGCAGGATTATGCAGCGTCCTCACCCGCAGTCGTTTTAGCAGCTGCGGCAGCAAAGACGAAGCAGATTAGGCTGACGAGTGCGGTAACGGTGCTTTCTTCCGCTGACCCGGTCCGCGTCTTTCAGGAGTTTGCTACTCTCGATGGCATCTCTAACGGCCGAGCTGAAATTATGGCCGGCCGCGGTTCGTTTATTGAATCATTTCCATTGTTTGGCTATGATTTGCAGGATTATAATGAATTGTTTGAAGAGAAGTTGGAATTGCTGCTAAAAATCAGGGATTCGGAAAAAGTCACCTGGAGGGGCGGGCATCGTTCAGCAATACATAATTTGGGAGTCTATCCGCGACCGGTGCAGGATCCTTTGCCGGTGTGGATTGGCAGCGGCGGCAATCCGGAGTCTGTCGTTCGTGCCGGAATGCTAGGGCTGCCGCTCGTGTTAGCGATTATCGGCGGGCGACCAGTACAATTTGCCCCGCTGGTGAAACTTTATAAGCGGGCGGCTGCACAGGCGGGACATGATGGTTCTAAGCTTGCGGTGGCCTCCCATTCACATGGCTTTGTTGCAGAAACCACGGCTACGGCTGCTGATAAATTTTTCCCATCAACACAATATGCAATGAACGTCATTGGTCGCGAGCGGGGCTGGGGCCACTACGACAGAGCCAGCTTTGATGCGGCAAGAAGCTTAGAAGGGGCTTTGTATGTTGGTGATCCGGAAACAGTAGCCAATAAAATTATTCATCTGCGTAAAAACGTTGGGATTACGCGCTTTATGCTCCATTGCCCAGTCGGCTCGATGCCGCATGAGGACGTGATGAAATCAATTGAGTTATTGGGAACGGAGGTAGCACCACGGGTTCGCGCGGAAATTGCGGACTGGGAAGCAGGCCAATAGGAAATTTAGCGGTTGCTTTTGAATGTTGCCATGTAGATAAGTTGAAATTCGTAAATAAGCTGGAAATGGAAATTCGCTAATAAAATAGAAAAAACGCTAATATTTGTGGTGAATTCGCTAATAAAATGGAAAAATCGCTAATATCTGTCGTGAATCCGCTAATAAGTTCGAATGTTGGTCAGAAACCATCTATTTAAAAAAAGGAGAACAGGGACAAGCCTCTGTTCTCCTACGTTTTTTAATAGATGCGGTCTCCATTAAAGATTGAATTTTTGACAATGACATAATCAACTGTACGGATGTCTTTTAATTTTTTACCGCCGGCATAAGAAATGGACGATTGCAGGTCTTGCTCCATTTCGATAAGGGTATCAATTAAAGGACCTTTATGTTCCACATACATTTTTTTGCCTTCAACATTTTTGCGTTCGCCTTTTTGAAATTCAGAGGCAGAACCGAAATATTCTTTGTAAAGCTTGCCATCTTTTTCAATCGTTTCGCCCGGTGATTCCTCGTGTCCGGCAAATAATGAGCCAATCATCACCATTGAGGCCCCAAAACGAATTGATTTTGCGATATCACCGTGAGTGCGGATTCCGCCGTCGGCGATGATTGGTTTGCTAGCGGCACGAGCGCACCATCTTACCGCTGCCAGCTGCCAGCCTCCTGTTCCGAAGCCTGTTTTGATTTTTGTAATACAAACCTTTCCTGGGCCTATGCCAACCTTGGTAGCATCTGCACCGGCATTTTCTAATTCTTTAACTGCCTCAGGTGTGCCAACATTTCCGGCAATGACAAAGCTGTCTGGGAGATGTTTCTTGATATGCTGAATCATATCAATGACGGCATTGGAATGGCCATGGGCAATATCAATCGTAATGTAATCAGGTACGAGGTTTTCAGCGGCCAATTGCTCAATGAAGGCATATTCTCCATCTTTTACCCCGACACTGATTGAGGCAATGAGACCGCGGGACTTCATATCCTTGACAAAATTAAGCCGTTTTTCCGGCTGAAATCTGTGCATAATATAGAAATATCCATTTTCCGCTAAGAAAATTGCAATCTTTTCATCTATAATCGTCTGCATATTTGCTGGAACTACCGGCAGCTTAAATGTATGCTTGCCAAAGGTAACACTAGTGTCACATTCAGACCGGCTTTTTACAATCGACTTTGCCGGAATTAGTTGAATATCTTCGTAATCAAAAACATTTTCCATCAAGAACACCCCTAAATACGAATAATAGTAATTTATTTATCTAGAATCGTTCGTACATTTGCTAATTTACACTATTTTTATGAATCTGTCAAAGTATTTTCACAGTTTCCTAACTTAGTAAACTATGATCTAGTGTCAGATCTGGTGTCAGGCACCAATGTGGATAACTTTCCAAATTTTCTCTTGAAATGTATCCGCTACCATGTTAAGATAATAACAATAAATTGTGAACATATTGTGAACTCAAAATATTCTGATAAACTGTTTTAATACGAAATAGCGACCCTGTTTGACGGTTAAAACGGTAGATTATCGGTGTAACTAAAACTGTTGGTGCTTAACAGCGTCCCTGTCTAAGGCAAACCGTTGTTAAAATTCAAGTGGTATCCTGCAAAAAGGATTCCAGTCTTGAATTTTCAACGGTTTTTTATTTGTTCACAATTACTGCTTGACACTAGAGAAATTTCATAAAAACTTTTTCATTAGCTAAATCAAGAGAATTTCAATTGAGAGGGGAAGGTAGACATGAAAAAGACGAAAAATCGCTGGCTAATCGCTTTATCAGCAGTGGGAATTCACATTTCAATCGGCTCTGTCTATGCTTGGAGTAATTTCACCACGCCGCTAAAGGATTTATTCGGCTGGTCTGATTCAGAAGTAGCGCTCACCTTTAGCATTGCCATCTTATTTTTAGGATTATCGGCTGCATTTCTTGGCCACTTTGTTGAAAAATATGGACCGCGAAAATCGGGACTTCTCGCTGCCATCTTTTTTGGAATCGGTGTTGTTGGAGCCGGCTTAGCAGTCAGTATCGGCTCAAAATATTTATTGTACTTTTTCTACGGCGTTCTCGGCGGTATAGGCCTTGGAGTAGGATATATTGCCCCTGTCTCAACACTTGTCAAATGGTTCCCAGACAGAAGAGGACTGGCAACTGGCTTAGCAATTATGGGATTCGGCTTTGCCGCTGCTGTTGCAAGTCCGATTATGAATTCATTAATTGTCTCAGTGGGTGTGGCAAATACATTCTACATATTAGGAATTGCCTATTTTGCCATCATGCTATGCTCGTCACTCTATCTTGAAAAGCCAGAGGAAGGCTGGTTGCCCGAAGGCTATCATGAGAAACTTTCCAGCGGCAAAGCAAAACCTAATATGGATTTGTCACAGCTGACAGCCAATGAAGCTGTTAAAACGAGTCGTTTTTGGTACCTGTGGTTAATGCTATTTATTAATGTTACTTGTGGGATCGCGATTTTGGCTGTTGCCAAGCCGCTGGCGATGGAAGCCATTGGCATCGATATGACCGCTGCTGCAGCACTAGTAGGAGCGATTGGTATCTTTAATGGCTTGGGAAGAATTGGTTGGGCAAGTTTTTCAGATATTATTGGCCGGCCGGCAACGTATACAACCTTTTTCGTTCTGCAAATGGTCATCTTCTTTTTGCTACCAGAAACATCAATTAAATGGTTGTTTGTCGGCATGTTGATTATTGTTTATACTTGCTACGGCGGTGGTTTCGCTTCCATTCCAGCCTATATCGGCGATTTGTTTGGTACAAAACAGCTTGGTGCCATTCACGGGTATATTTTAACGGCATGGGCGGCAGCTGGCTTAGTAGGACCGCTATTTGCAGCATGGGTTAAAGATACAACCGGTAGCTATTCGGGCAGTTTGACAGTGTTTTCAGGCATGTTTGTTGTGGCATTCGTCGTTTCACTATTGATTCGCATCGATATAAAAAAGTTAAAAGAACACAAAGTAGCAACAGGTACAGCGATAGAAAATCAATTAAGTTAAGAAATTTGCAAATTTTCTTTTAAAATTGTACTATATTAAAAAGAAAATCAATGTGAATACAGAGTAAAACAGCAAGCGAGTTGAAATTTGTGAATAAATATGAAGCGGAATTTAGTAATATTGTTCGTGCCTATCGGAAACGTCACATGGGTAAGGGGCCTAGTAAGGTCAGAACGACATTTTGCAAAAACTGGGCCATTTGCGAATTGGAAGGGAATTTGTCTCCCATTGAAAAGTTTATCGCAACCGCGGAAGATGGCAAACAGATGCTAAGGGCTGCCCGAACAGAAATGGTGAAAGAGATTTATAAGAAAAACCATCCCTATGAAATGGAGGAACTCCTCGGGGTAAAATTTGTCAAGGTATTCGTTGATATAAATATTGAAGAGGACAAAGGGATGTCTATTTTCGTCTTTGACCAGGACATAGATAGCAAGTTTAAAAGTTAATGATAGTAATGACCAGTTTGTATCGTTGGTACTTGACAGCGCACCTGTTGAAGACTAACCACCTTGGGAATTCATTCTTTTATTGGATATGAATGTTTTCCTGGGTGGTTTTTTTTACGATTAGTAGTATATAAATTTTTCGAAAAATCATACGCTTCAATATCACTGATCGTTAACAGTGCTTCTAGACATGCCACTTATGGATCATCGAAGATTAAGAGGAGGAATTGTTGAAAAATGGGAAAAACATTGCATCCAGGTCCACAGAAGAAATCATGGAAGCCGGCCCCAGAGCATTGGGTCAGCCCGATTCCTTTTGGACTTGGGAAAATTAAGCCGAAGCATATTCGCGATACGATGAAGGTTGTGTGGGAGAACCGAGATAATCTTGGATATGCCGCTAATATACTGACAAAAGGCGTCTGTGATGGCTGTGCTCTAGGGGTCGCGGGACTGCAGGATCAAACCTTAACCGGTCCGCATGTGTGCACGACACGTTTGAATGTTCTCAGGCTAAATACGATGCCGGCGATAAAAGAAGAAGTCCTTCACGCCGATATCGATGAATTACGGAAATTTAGCAGTTCCGAACTGCGTCAGTTGGGACGGATTCCTTATCCGCTGATTCGTCGTAAAGGTGAGCGGAAATTTTCGCGGATTTCGTGGGACCATGCCCTAGAAATGATTGCAGTAAAAATGAGACAACTCAACCCGAAGCAATACGCATTCTACTTAACTGCCCGTGGGATTACAAACGAAAGCTATTATGTAGCTGCTAAAGTTGCCCGTTTTCTCGGGACCAATCATATCGACAATGCCTCACGGATTTGTCATTCCCCGAGTAAAACGGCGCTAAAGCGTTCTGTCGGTGTTGGCGCTTCGACGTGTAATTACCTCGACTGGATTGGGACAGATGTCTTATTGTTCTGGGGTAGTGTTGCTTCCAACTCGTCCCCTGTTTCCTCGAAGTATATGCTTGAGGCAAAGAAAAAAGGGACAAAAATCATCGTGATTAATCCTTATCGAGAGCCTGCGATGGACAAATATTGGATTCCATCTAATCCAGAATCGGCGCTATTCGGGACGAAGATTGCTGATGATTTTTATCAAGTAAATATCGGCGGCGATATCGCCTTTATGTACGGGATGATGAAGCACTGGTTTGCGATGGAAGAGGTTCAGACGGGCTCGGCAATCAACCATGAATTTGTCGAGGAACATGTGAATGGCTATGAAGAATTAAAGCGAACAGTAGAAGCGCAGACGTGGGATGAAATTGTTGACTCGTCCGGGGTTGCCAAGGAGCGCATTATTGAATTAGCAGAGCTGTTGGCAAAAAGTAAAAATGTGGTCTATACATGGGCGATGGGATTGACGATGCATTCGTTTGCTACTGATAATATTTCCCAAGTTGCCAATTTGGCACTGTTGCGAGGTCATCTGGGACGCAAATATAACGGTCTAATGCCGTTTCGCGGACATTCCAGCGTTCAAGGGAGCGGGGAGATGGGAGCAGACCCATTCGTGTTACCTGGCGGTGGCTGGGACGAGGCAACAGTGGCTAGAATTGAAAAATTATGGGGCTTTGAGCTGCCGAAGTGGCAAGGCGATATTGTTGGCGTAACACTTGAGAACATTATGCTGCCGGACGATCATGAACGCAAGGTGAAGCTCTACTATTTGTCTGGTGGTAATTTCTTGGAAACAATGCCGGAGCCTGACTTTATTGAGAAGGCGTTAGCCGAACTTGAAATACGTGTCCATCAGGATATTATTTTAAACACCTCCACTCTCGTCGATGCGAAGGAAGCTGTGCTTGTCCTGCCAGCAAAAACTCGCTACGAACAAGAGGATGGGGGAACGAGTACCTCTACAGAGCGGATGGTTTATTTTTCACCAGAGATTCCTGGTAATCGCAATGTGATTAAAGAAGCGCGCACGGAGTGGAAGATTTATCTCGACTTGGCAAAGCGGGTAAAACCGAATGAGGCGCATTTGATTAATTTTGCAGATGGATATGCCATTAGGGATGAAATTGCTAAGGCAAATCGAGATTATGACGGGATTCAGCATTTGAAACAACAGGGTGATGTCTTCCAATGGGGCGGAGCCTGGTTATGTGAGGATGGGATTTGTCCGACTTCAGATGGCCGCGGCAACCTCATCCCTGTTGAGATACCTGATTTGGAAAAGAAAGCGGAGCAATTTGTCGTTACCACTCGGCGCGGCAAGCAGTTTAACTCGATGGTCTACAATGAAGTCGACCCTTTAAATGGTGCTGGGCGTTATGATGTCTTAATGTGTGCGGAAGATGGCCGCAGACTGAGCATTTCTGAAGGTGAAGGAATTGTTGTCTACAACGGTTTTGGTGTCTTCCAAGGAAAGGCTAAGTTCGTTGATATAAAGCCGGGGAATATTGAGGTTCATTTTCCAGAGGGTAACTTCCTCTTGCCGCGCGGCCGCTATGAAAAATATGCCGGTATCCCTGATTATAATATTACGGTTAATGTGGAAAAAGCAGAGCGGTACCATGCCCGCAAAGACACCGACTATCTGGAAAAGCCGGTTCCTGAGCTGGAAGTTGACGTCGGGTAAGATTCAGTGAGTGAACAGAGGGAATGCTTAGGGAAATTTCACCATGGAAAGGGGCAAAACATGTTAAAAGATATGATTACCTCGCAAACAATTGTCAGGTTTAACGGGCAATCCTTCGTGGAAGAGGAAGACCAGATAGCCATTGAATCTGCGTTAACAATCATGATAGACGGACATGAATTTGCCACCATGGTGTGCAGTCCGCTGGATTTGGATGAATTGGTGATCGGTTTTTTAGCATCAGAAGGGGTTATTCGCAGCTACCAGGAAATAAAAACACTTCAAATCGATGAAGATGTCGGCTTTGCCTATGTAGAATTGATGCAGCCGTATGTGCCTACAAATAACCTTCATTCAAAGCGGTTCATTGGTTCCTGTTGTGGCAAGGGGAGACAATTTTATTTTCATAGTGATGTTAAAACGGCAAAGACTGTCATGACGTCTATAACGATTACAACCAACGAATGCAGTACTCTCATGGAAATGATGCAGAAAAGCTCGTCTCATTTTCAGCAAACGGGCGGGGTCCACAATGCAGCATTATGTACAGCCGATGGGATTGTCGTCGCAAGAAGCGATATCGGGCGTCACAATGCTCTTGATAAACTATATGGCTATTGCCTGATGCATAAGATTCCACGCAAGGATAAAGTGATTGTGTTTAGCGGCAGGATTTCATCGGAAGTGCTTTTAAAGGCGTCAAAAATTGGCGTCGGTATTATTCTTTCTAAGTCGGCCCCGACAAACCTTGCACTACAGTTGGCGGATGAGCTGGGAATAACGGCAGTCGGTTTTATACGTGGAAATAGCTTTAATGTCTACACACATCGGCAACGGATAATGGGATAACAAAGTGCCAGAACTAACAAGTCTGGCCCTTTTTCTTTTTACTATCATTTTGATAAAGAGTGCCAGTTGTAGATCATTTTTTTGCTAATAATGTTTGTGGGTTGGCATGTAAAACAAGCATGGCACCGAGAAGGATAGCCGAGGCAAGCCAGATTGCTTTCGTACCGTAATGAATGGTTGCCAGTGTGCCAAGAAATGCTCCACCAAGAAAGGAAATAATAATTGCGGAAAAATCGAAAAATTTTAGTATTCCTTGCCGCTCCTGCAAAATTAATGCCGTATATGCGGCCTCTGCTGCTGAGCGTAAATTCCCAGTAACCATAGCTGAATTATATGGCCATTTTACCAGCGTGCGAAAGGAAGAGATTTGCACGGAGGCAACAAAGGCAATGGTAATCGTTACAATTGTATTGGGAACTTGAATCGGCCAGGTTCCAACAAAAGTCAATACGATACTTTCGAGAAGTAAAACCGTTCGCGCCGGAATTGGAAATGTCCTTGTAATCAAAGGATGCTTTAAGCCCTCAGCTACAATCACCCCAATAACAAAGGCCAAAATCGGAGGAATATGTCGTAATCCTTGTTGCCAATTTCCTTGGGCTGCTGCAACCCCGAGGAGCACGAGGTTTCCAGTCTGTGAAGTGGCAAAGACGCCATCGCGGCTGACATATGTATAGGCATCTAAAAATCCGCCAACGAGTGCTAGTAACACCCCTAAACCGACAGACTCTGCAGTAATTTTTCGCCATCGTACCTGTTTAATGGTGATAAATCTCCGCATGCGCGGAAGGGGTATACTCGTTTTTACCTGTTGCTGTATTTTATCCATTTTTTGGCGCTCTCCTGAGTTTTTTTCTATTTTTCCCAGGAGCAGCAATTTTATGTTGTGAATACAAGAGTGCCGTTTCGATGGATAATAGTTTATGCCAGAGAGACAAGCATGTAGCTTGTTACTCTGGCGAGCGCAACAATCAATTCTATTTGGTTATTTGTGCCAAAAGCTGTTGTTTTTCTTCATCTGAAAATAATCGTTCAGCCATTGGATATAACACTTGTTCTTCTTTGCTAAAATGGTTTAGTAATGTATGATAGGCATTTTCAATGAGACTTGCATTATGGTTTTGCATCTCAATGGTTAGTTGATTATCACTTGTTGTATTTTTAACAAAATCATTGATGTAGCGATGTGCCTGTTCATGTTCATACTCCATAACGGCTATCGGGCCACCGTTTTTGCCAAGATATTCTTCCATCATTCTGAACAGGATATCTTCCTCCCGTTTGGAGTGCCTTTCTAATTGCGAAGAAAACCGATCAACATCTCCAATTAACTGTTGGAAAGCATCAGATTCCCCTTTTTTGATTTTTTCACAAAGAGAATAAAGTTCATTTAAGCTGTCGCGCAATGGCAGGTGCTCACTCACTAATGTATGTAAACCTTCCGACAATGTCACGGGATCATTGCCAAACATTTCACTAGGACATCCTTGCATTTTTCATACCCCTTTCAATTGTAATCTTGTTTAGTATAGTAAAATATGCTCAATATTATCGTGATGTCTATCACTAAAATAAAGAAAGGATGATTGTATTTATAAATATTGAGAAAATTTGGCGACTTTTGCAAATATTATGGTAAAATAATAGTGTGTAAAAGTTATCAAGAGTGGCTAAAGAGATCTGGCTCCATGATGTCACTGCAACCAGTGGCTGACAAGGTGCTTCAACCAGCAAAGCAATCAGCTGCTTTGGATAGAACGGTCGGTCCCAGCTCCTTTTGTCTCCACAGCAGAAGGGGTTTTATTTTTCAATAAGAAAGGAGTACAGCCTGATGAATATTAATGGTCTTGTTCGCGGTCAGATGGCACGGACGTATAGCGAGGAAAGGTTTCTGCTCCATGTGGCTACCTGTATCGAGCAGCAATTGCAAGAGTGGGATGCTAGGTATGAAGTAATCGTCATGAAACTGAAGGATTATGAATTGATTGTCAAAGACAGTGAGCGTGATTATCAAATTACCATCGCAGAAAAGGATATAGCTCCATTGCAGCAAGCTGGACCATACTCTCTGGATCAAAAATGTTGGAAAGACCTAGAAGCGCAGGGATTACCGATTGTCAAAGGATTTGGCAATTATATTGAAATGATATTGTAGTGTATCAACGCCGCTAACAGATTCACTTTATGTCAAAAAATTTTTAATCTTGCATTGTCAACTTCTAGCAAACATGGTAGTCTAGTAAAGGCAATCCTTTAATATTGGTCCAGAGAGGCCAACAAGGGCGAAAGAAAACAATCGTATATATGACTCGATATATATGAATACCCTTTTGTCCTATTGGATGGAAGGGTATTTTTTATTGCCTAGCTCCACAAGGAACACCTCGTCAGCATTACATGCACGAAGGAAAGGCGGTAGCCTTTTCGAGAAGCTTGTACGACGAGACCCAAGGCGCTTATGCATTTCTTTTTGCCCATCTTTTAAATCATAGTCCCGTGAGGCTTGAAAGGAAGGAAAAGACATGAATTACCAGAAAAAAACAGTTGTTGCATCAGTTGCAGGATTAACGTTAGAAGGGATGGACATCATGTTCATTTCCTTTGCCATGTCGATGATTATCGCTGATTTTCATCTTGATATGGCGACAGGAGGGATGCTATCCTCCATCACCAACCTAGGTATGCTAGCTGGGGGTATCTTGTTTGGTATCTTAGCAGACAAGTTTGGCCGGGTGAAAATCTTTACCTATACGATTCTCCTGTTTGCCATCGGTACAGCCTTGACTGGAATGGCAACCAGCATTGAGCAGGTGTACATCTATCGTTTTATCGCTGGTTTAGGTGCAGGAGGAGAATATGGAATCGGAATGACACTGGTGGCAGAGGCATGGCCGCGGAAAAAACAAGGTCGAGCTTCTTCTTATGTCAGCATCGGTGCCCAATTTGGAGTCATCCTAGCCGCGTTACTTAGCGCGCTGATTCTTCCTGTTTGGGGCTGGCGAGGGTTATTTTTCATAGGGATTGTCCCGGTCATTTTTGCCTTTATCGTCAGGAAAAACTTAAACGAATCACCAGTCTGGCTGGCGGCGAAAAATCAAACTCAAGGTGCTGGCAAACAAGGAAATATGAAGCAATTATTCGCCTCGCCACGAACAGCATTTACTACATTTGCACTGGCGATTATGGCAACAGTACAAATAGCAGGCTATAATGGCCTAATGATTTGGCTGCCTTCGATTCTCCAGCAATCACAGGGTCTGTCAGTATCTGGTTCAGCCCTTTGGACGATTAGCACCGCGGTTGGGATGATTGCCGGAATGCTTGTTTTCGGGCAAGTAATGGATCGTCTAGGAATGAAGCGGGCATACGGCATCTTCCTATTTGCCTCAGCTGCAGCTGTTTATTGTTACTCGTTTGCTGCTGGAGCACCAGGGGTCTTAATTGGCGGTGCCATCGTTGGCTTCTTCGCTAACGGCATGTTTGCCGGGTATGGTGCCTTAATCAGTAGGTACTATCCAATGGAAATACGCAGCACCGCAACCAACACAATCTTTAATTTTGGCCGGGCATTAGGTGGTTTATCGCCAATACTCGTCGGCTTCATCTTACAGCACGCAACCGTAACAGTCGCGATGACCTATCTCTCCATTCTCTACTGCATCTCGTTTGCGGCAATGGCCAGTTTGCGTAAAACAAAAACTGAACTTGAAGCAGAAGGTATCCAACCTATTAATAAAGCTGTATAAAAAAGTATCAGGCACCGTCCGTTTTTTTGGGGTGGTGCCTTTAAAATGGCATTAGAATGGATGGTGCACCCGATAAATCTTTCGTGGCCGCCCTTTTGTAGCTGGTGCTTCCTCACCGATAATTTCTGCAATATTCTGCTCTACTAGTCCAGTTAAGATTCTACGGGCGTTTCTTGGGGTCATTTTTAGCCATTCAGCTATTTGGTTTGCTGTAATTGAATCGTTTCCAATTCTTTTTTGGACAGATACTATTTTGTTAAAGGTTGTAATCGTGATACCGCAATGTTTAAGTTTCTCACTGATTTCTTTATTTTCTGTTCTGTATTCAAAGGTAATGGTCTCTTTCTCCTTTAATGGTCCCTCAATTGTTCCGTTGTCATCTACTAGGAACGCGGTAAATGAATCATAATTGAGGGCTTGATTTAGAGCGAGACGGGCATTTTCTTCTGCGGTAAGTGCAGTATCACCGTAACCGATACCTATGTTAGAAGGTAAATCAGAAATCAACGATAATTCCTCTAAAAGAACGGAAATGGTTTTTTTCGTCTCCTGTAAGGATCCTCTAGTTGTGAAAATTAAAAATACCCCAGTTCCAATCGGGACAAAAGACCCGGATATAGATTGTGCAAAGCTTAATATAGGGGACTGTATCTCTAAATTTAGGCGATGAAGGTCATATGAAACCATATTAAAATGATCTTTTTTCTCCATACCTTGTACTTTTACAAGTAACGCAGCTATCTGCGATTGCTTAAATTGAAGAGTCTCCCATTCTTGAATTGCAGTGGATAAGGTTTTTCGAATATTGCTTCGTGTTGGTGTTACTCGATATGCTGGAATATTTTGTGAAATAAGTTGGTCATAGATGGAACGTAAACTGGTAATACAAACTTCTACTTCACCGTTTTGATACAATTTTTGATGAAAGGATAGTAGCTGGTCAATGGGAGTTTCATTTGTATATTCATGAACGTAAACACTGCTGCTTGGAATAGAAAGATCTTTATAAGTTTCATAGACATCCCGTTTTGTTAACATATCAATACTGATAGATTCTAATCTTTTTTTATCGTTGTAGCCTATTTCAACTAAAGTCTTGGTTAAACTTGCACCATCTAGTTCAAGTAAAAAAAATGGTTGCTTAACCCCACTAAACTTCATGGAGTTGACAAGTGCAGGACCTGCCAATATCCAAAAGTCAACGAATTGATGATTTTGTTTAATGATGTCTGCAGCCTCATTAGTATTCTGATATATAAATGGGACAGGTTGGAGACGTTCCTGATATTCCACAGCTATTTCAAAAATGAGTTGGACCGAGTCTTCAGGACCAATAATCCCGGCTCTTGGCTTCAAAATCTTCCCCCCTAGTTACGTTTTTTATCTAATTATACCAATTCCTGAGTTATTTAGATATAAATTCTTCCAGGCAGTTAAACCATAATAGCAAAATTATAGAGAATATTTAGAAAATTTTGTTGACAATAAATATAATTCTCGCTATGATTTCATTAAGGGAATAATTAAAGAAAAATTCCTTTTATGAGTGAAAGGAGATTATTAAATGGACCAAGTGAAAAAATCGAAAGAAAATTTAAGATTGATTGACCAAGATCAATTTAAGCACGTCATCGGTCATTTTTCTTCTGGAGTATCGATTATAACCGTTAGGAATAGCGATGTTAATTATGGGATTACGGCAAGTGCAGTAAGTTCTGTATCAGTTGATCCGCCGATGCTTCTCGTTTGTATAAATAAAAGTACGGGAACTTGCCATGCTATTGCACGTGAAAAAACCTTCACTGTAAACATAATGAATAATGATCAAAAAGAGCTAGCCCTAAAATTCGCCAGAGCAAATACCGATAAATTTAACGATGTTGAGTTTACTTACGGTGAACTAGGCAACCCCTTATTGAGTCATACGTTAGCAACGATTGAATGCAGAGTCGTTGAGGAGGTAACAGGAGGGACGCACTCGGTCTTTTTAGCTGAAGTGCAAACAGGCAAAACAACAGCAGGGATGCCGTTAGTTTATTACCGTGGAAAATTTGGTAACTTCGAGGAGTTTAAAAACTGACATAGTAAAAAATTAAAACCTTTAGGAGGAGCTAGGATGGCATTAATGACAGCTAAGCAGTATCGAGAATCGTTGAATGATGGCAGGGAAGTTTATATTGATGGAGAGAAAGTGAAAAATGTAGCCGAACATCCGGCATTCAAGCCCATCATTGATGTAAAAGCCAGGATGTATGATATGGCGTTTGAAGATCGCTATAAAGATAAGCTAACTACAACATTGCCCGATGGTGAAGTTGTTTCTCGCGCCTATAAGGCACCCCAAACGAAAGAAGATTTGACAGCTATTCGTAAACATGTCGAAACAGTTCTTGATGATCTTGGAGGAGTAGTGTACCGCGTAGGAGATGAAACAATTGGGGAAATGTGGTCGCTGTATGATGCCCAAGATAGATTAAATGAAATCGATCCAACTTATGCGAAGAATATTCGTTACCATATCGACCGTGTTGCCAGAGAAGATATTTTTCACGTTTCCGCTAATACGGATCCCAAAGGCGACAGAAGCAAATTATTTAGTGGAAAAGACGGCGGGACGTTGCTTCATGTTGTTGAAGAAAATGATAAAGGAATCGTTGTTAAAGGAGCCAAATTTGAAACTGCAGCTGCTTACGCCCACCAAGCATTTGTAAAACCAACGATTTTAGACTGGAATGCAGGCTCCGAAAAGATGGCACCTTTTGCTTGTGGTTTTATATGCGATATGGGATCACCGGGATTAAAACATATTTGCCGTACCTCTTTAGGTGCTGATCGCAATGCGGAGGATTATCCGATTGCCACAAAATTTGAAGAAATTGATACGTTGCTCATATTTGATAACGTTCTCATTCCATGGGAAAATGTTCTCTTCCACCGCTCATTAGAATCTGCTGCCTATATTCGTTCAACACTACATCGCTATTCTGCTTTTAATTACACCCTAAGAATGCTGCGCAGAGCTGATTACTTAATCGGCGTCGCTTTATTAAATGTGGAACAAACAGGTCTAACCCATCTGCAGGCTGTAAAGGAAAAAATCTCACAGCTAATTAGTTATCGAGAAGGAATCAATGCCCACTTAACAGCAGCTGTATCTGAGGCAGAGAGAAGTCCAGGTGGTCTGATGATGCCAAATCAATCGCTGCTTTATACAGGACGTGTGTTTGCGTTAACGAATTTTCCAGCAATGGCCCATCTTACAAGGGAACTTGTTGGTGGCCAATTAGCTGTTACACCTGATTCAGCAACAATGGCAGATCCCGAAATAAAGCAATACTTTGATCAATATTACTCGGTTGGTGAGTGGACACCAGAGGATCGTGGAAAGCTACTCTACTTTGCCCGAGATTTATTAAATTCCTCTTATGCCGGACACCGAACAACGTTTGAATTGTTCGCACAAAGTCCGCCTTTTGCTCAACAGATGGCCGTGTTTAGTAATTTCGATATGGAGCCGCAGCGGGAATTGGTACGGCGTGCGGCAGGAATACAACAATCTTTACAAACTTCTAATTCCTAAAACATACAAGAAAGGAGGTTATCCAATTGGAATTTTATACACCAGGTATTTTAAGACTTCCTGCATCAGTCGTAACAATTGGTGCTCTAGATGGCGTTCATAAGGGTCACCAAGCGTTGCTTTCAAAAGCAAAAGAACAGGCAGAGAAGTTCGGAGTTCCATTCGTGGTGTATACATTTGATCCACCTCCTAAAGTCTTCTTTAAAAAGGGTCAAATGATTAGCACTTTGGAGGAAAAGCTGAAAAGGATAAAGGCTTTGGGAGCGAATTATGTAATTGTTGGCCGCTTTAATGAAATGTTTATGGGAAAATCCGTTTCTTCATTTATCGAAGAGCTGAAGCTATTGAATCCTGTTGAAATTTGGGAGGGACCTGATTTTAAATTTGGTAAAAACAGAAAAGGTACAATCGATGATTTAATGGAACATTTTACAGTAAACGTGTTGAAGGCCCTGCAATGTGAACAGGGAGAATTAATTTCATCAACACGAATTCGCAATCTCATTCAGCAGGGGGACTATTCGTTGGCACAAAGCCTGCTCGGAGACATTAGTCATCTATCCTCGTTATCAATAAAAAACTATGTTATCTAGTGAAGGGAAATATTTTTAGAAAAGCAACAATTAGCAAGAAAATTGTTGCTTTCTATATTTTTTGAGATTGAAAGAAAGGGTTGTTATGTTTGAAGATTAATATTGACAGACTAATGATGGATATAGACAGATATGCCGAGTTTGGGGAAAATGACACTGGTGGAATCACAAGGCCAAGTTTTTCGTGTGCTGATCATGAAGTTCGTCAATTATTCATTAGAGAGCTAAGAGAAATGGGACTTTCAATAACCATCGATGGTGCTGCAAATATTTGGGGGAGGTTAAGAGGGAATGGCCGCAAGAACGGAAGTCTTGTCATCGGTTCTCACTTAGATTCAGTTCCGAATGGTGGTAAATACGATGGTCCACTTGGAGTTCTCATGGGTAAGGAGATTGTTAAAACCCTTATGGAAAATAAGGTTTACCTTGACCATGATATTGAAATAGTGTCCTTTACGGCAGAAGAATCAAATGATTTTCATCTATCTACCTTTGGCAGTCGTTCATTTGTTGGAAAATTAACGCCTGAAAATTTAGCGGAGGTTCGAGATTCGAAGGGGCAGCTATTAAGTGAAGAATTAAAGAAGGCTGGCGGAGGATTAGATAAATATTCGTTAATGAAGCAAAATCATAAAGATAAAAAAGTTTTTATTGAACTTCACATAGAGCAGGGACAAAACCTGGAAACAGCAGGTGTTTCTATGGGAATTATTAATAATGTGGTAGGGACGTATCGAAGTTTTGTAAAGGTAATCGGTGAATCGAACCACTCCGGAACAACTATGATGGCAAATAGAAAAGATGCTCTAACTGCAGCTTCAGAAATGATTTTGGAAGTAGAAAGATATTGTAAAGAAGCCGCAAATATTGTCGGTACTGTTGGCAGCTTAAATGTTACGCCCAATGCTGCAAATATTATTCCAGGACAAATCGAGTTTATTGTTGAAATTAGGGCTGACAAAGAGCGCGACATGCAATTGGCTGTAGAATCAATACAAAAATGTTGGGAGGAAATAGCAGAAAACAGAGGGGTAAAAATCTTTTATGATGTTTTTTTAAATCAAAAACCTGTTGCCTTAGACTTGAATCTTATATCCATTCTAGAAAATACGGCTACGGAAATGCAAGAGCCATTTTTACTATTGCCAAGTATGGCTGTACACGATGCAGCCCATATGGCAAGTATTACTAGATCAGTAATGGTTTTTGTCAAAAGTATTGCCGGGAAAAGTCATTGCCCTGAAGAATATAGTGAACTAGCCGACATCGAAAAAGCGGGGAATCTGATATTAAATGGCATTATAAATATAGATCATATTCTCTAGGAATACAATTTAATTGAAAGTTTACTTGTTGTTTTTCTGAATAAAATGAACTATAAAATTTATAATATATAGAATATTTAGATAATTATATTGACACCAACACAGGATGGTGTTATTTTTATTAAAAGAATAATTAAAGAAAATATCCGTAAATGAAAGAGGAGGAATTACAGTGGGGGTAACGAGGAGATTAATCATGAAACAACTATTTATGTTTATGATTCTAGCAGTATTTTTGGTAGGCTGTTCAGCGACCAATTCTTCGACTGAAAATGGAAAGGCTTCATCTAAAAGTAATGACACTATTAAGGTTGGATTACAAGCACCAATGACCGGAGATAATGCCCAATATGGACAGGATATGAAAAATGGGGTAGAACTTGCATTTAAAAAGATTAATAGTGATGGTGGGATTAAGGGGGGAAAACTTAAATTAATCGTAGGTGATGATAAAGCTAATCCTTCAGAGGCAGTGGCGGTTGTGAATAAAATGATAATGAATGATGGAGTTAAGGCAATTATAGGTGGCTATAATTCTTCACCGACTCTAGCGGCACAAGAAGTATCAGGTCCAGCAAAGGTACTACATCTGAACATGGGTGCAAGCCCTGATTTATCCAAGACAGGTAATAAATATTTATTCCGTGTAATATTAACTGGTTCTGTTTATGTTCCCGCTGTTATGCAATATATGTCAGAAGAGAAAAAAGTGAAGAAAATCGCAGCTTTATTTGAAAACACTGATTACGGGATCACCATGTATGATGCAGCTAAAGAATCTGCGAAAAAACTAGGAGTAGAGTTTGTTGCGACCGAAAAATACAACCCAGGAGATAAGAATTTTTCTGCACAATTATCAAAGATAAAAACACTTAAGCCTGATGCCGTCATGGTAGTTGGGTTATATAATGAGGTTGCGTTAATTGAACAGCAGGCAAAACAAGCAGGCTTAAATGTCCAATTCTTTTCACCAGATGATTCTATGTATTCAGAACAGCTTATTTCTTTAGGAGGAGAAGCAGTAGAAAACCATATTTTTGCTTCAATGATTGATTTAAATGCAGACACTGCAGAAATGAAAGAATTTAAAGCGCTTGCAAAGAAACACAACATTCCTGCACAGGCCAATACTGCAATTGCTTATGATGCTGCGATGGCATTAGCAAAAGCACTAGAGGAAGGTGGAGCTGATGCTGATAAATCTCAAGAATCCCTTGTCAATATTGATTATAAAGGTATTACAGGCCCGATTAGATTTGATAAAAATGGAGATCGTTCCAACACTCCAATGATTATGCAAGTACAAAAAGGGGACTTTGTGGTAATAAAACAATCTGAATAGGGTGATAGAATATGTTTGTTGATCAATTATTGAACGGAATTGTTCTTGGCAGCATTTATGCATTAATGGCTATTGGTTACACAATGGTATGGAATGTTCTTCGCTTTATTAACTTTGCACATGGTGAAGTATATATGGGAGGGGCGTTCGTGTCCCTCTATCTTCTCCTATTGGATGCACCGATTTGGCTAGCCTATCTTGGCGGGGTTTTAGCAGGGGCAATTCTAGGATATTTAATGGAAAAAGTTGTCTATATGAAGATGAGAAGAGCTCCTAAGTTAAATTTATTGATTGCTGCCATTGGAATTTCAATATTACTTCAGAATCTGGCTCAATATATTTGGGGAGCAACACCCGAACGATTAACATCACCTTTTCTTTCAAAAAATATTGAAGCAGGAGATATGCTAATTAATCAGCATTATCTGTTCATTATTATCGTAACAATCCTTGTCATGATTGCCCTTGAGTTATTTATAAATCGAACACTAATGGGTAAGGCTGTTCAGGCAGCGGCTCAAAATATCCAAGCTACGCAATTGATGGGGATAAATGCAAACAAGATTATCTCGATTACTTTTGCAATAGGATCAGCGGTTGGCGCTCTTGCTGGAATTTTAGTTGGACCCGTATTTCTGGTCTATCCAACAATGGGGATCTTTGCTGGCTTAAAAGGATTTACTGCCTCTGTAATGGGGGGAATGGGCAATATTCCTGGAGCAATGATTGCAGGATTGCTATTGGGGATTATTGAAAGTTTTGCTGCAGGTTTTATCTCCTCTGGGTATCGTGATGCAGTGGCAATGATCATCTTGTTATTTATTTTGTTAGTTCGTCCACAAGGGATTTTTGGGAAAATTGTACAGCAGAAAGTTTAGGGGGAAAAGTAGATGGATGAAACTAAAAAATTGCGTATCCAAAAAACGGTACTTATCCTAGTAGGAATCGCTTTATTTTTCCTGCCTCTTGGAATTTCGAATCCTTATTTTATGTACATTATTAATCTAATTTTAATTTATGCATTGCTTGCTCTTGGACTAGATTTAATAGTTGGCTATACTGGTCAAGTTTCAGTAGGCCACGGGGCGTTTTTTGGAGTGGGTGCTTACGTTGCTGCAATTTTGTCAAAAAATGCAGGATTTTCATTTTGGCAAACACTGCCATTATCGATACTCGTAACTGCTTTAATTGGTTTTGCCATTGGGTTTATCGGATTAAAACTAATTGAAGAATACCTCGTAATGGCAACACTAGCTTTTGGAACAATTATTTGGCTTGTTTTTTTAAATTGGACTGATTTAACAGGAGGACCTATGGGAATAGCAGGTATACCTGCACCTCCTACAATTAAATTAGGAGCGTTTGCGTTCCCGTTCCTTCAATATCACGACTACTATCCACTGCTTTTAATTTTTGTTTACATTGGTATTTTACTTACAAGATTACTTATTAAGTCAGGATTTGGGCGGGCATGTACTGCTATTCGCGACGATGAACTTGCTGCCCAGGCAATGGGGATTCCTGTGTTTAAGACAAAGGTTACTATGTTTACTATTTCCTCAGCATTCTGTGGAGCAGCTGGTGGATTATATGCACATTTTTTACATGTTGTTAGTCCAGAGACATTTGCTTTTAGCATGTCAGTTACCATTTTAACAATGGTGATGATAGGTGGGCAGGGTTCGATTGCTGGTGCTATCATCGGCTCAACTCTCCTAACGATTTCATCTGAGGCATTACGGGAAACACCCGAACTAAGAATGCTAATCTATGGGTTATTAATTGTCATTATGATCATGTTCTTCCCAAAAGGAATTATGGGTTTGATTCAAAAATTGAAAAATCATTTCCTTCTTCGCAAGTTACAAGTTGAAAAAAATGTTGCCGAAAAGGAGGGATTGAGTTATGAATAGCAATTTGGAAACACCAATGGAAACTGCCATTCTAGAAGTTACTAATCTTTCAAAGGCGTTTGGTGGTGTAAAAGCTGTAAATAATCTATCATTCTCTGTACTGAAAAATAGTATTCATGCCATCATTGGGCCAAATGGGGCGGGAAAGAGCACATTATTCAATTTAATTACTGGGGTAATAACACCAGATGCAGGAAAGATTCAGTTATCCAACAGCGATATTACATCACAACGACCTGATAAAATAGCGCAGCACGGTGTTTCGAGAACTTTCCAAAATATCCGTCTATTTCCTGATATGACTGTTTTTGAAACCGTTTTAGTCGGAACTTACTTGCTAACAGGCGGAAGACTATTACCTGCAATTTTGAGAACAAGGGATTTTCGAAAGAAAGAACGAGTGGCACAGGAACAAATTGGAGAGATATTACAATTTGTTGGTTTATGGGATATGCGAAATGAATATGCTGCCAAACTTTCTTATGGAAATCAGCGCCGCGTTGAGATTGCAAGGGCTTTGGCAACAAATCCGCGCTTATTACTATTAGATGAACCAACAGCAGGAATGAATCAAAAAGAAACAAAAGAACTTATGCAGTTGTTTTCACTAGTCAATAAACAAGGAATAACGATTTTAATTATTGCTCACGATATGCACCTTGTTAATAGTTTATCTAATCAAATTACCGTCATTAATTTTGGAGAGAAGTTAGCTGAAGGCCCTCCCGAAGTAATTCAAAGTCATCCTGCAGTGTTGGAAGCTTATATGGGGAGGTCAGAGGTAAATGCTTAAAGTTGAAAATATAAGTACTTATTATGGGCAGATATGTGCCTTAGACAATGTAAGTATAAATATTGAAGAAAAAGAGGCAGTTTCAGTTATTGGTGCCAATGGAGCCGGTAAGAGCACACTATTAAAAACTATTATTGGTGAACTTAGACCTAAGATTGGCGACATACAAATAGAGGGTAAATCGATTACCCATGAAAAAACATATAAGCTTATAAGCCGAGGGATGACACTAGTTCCAGAGGGACGACACGTTTTTCCTTTATTGAGTGTTTGGGATAATTTACTCTTAGGCGGCTATACTTTGTCGCATAAGGAACGTGAACGAAGAGCTGAAGAAGTTTCTGAACCCTTTCCTATCTTACGCGAGAGAAGAAATCAATTGGCTGGTCTTCTTTCAGGAGGAGAGCAGCAAATGCTGGCAATTGCTCGGGCAATGATGTCGAACCCTAAACTCTTATTATTGGATGAGCCGTCAATGGGTTTATCTCCTAAACTAGTATTTGAAGTGTACGATAAAATCTCCGAATTACATCAAAAGGGTACAACTATCTTACTAGTAGATCAAAATGCAGAAATGGCAATTGATTTTTGTAGCCGCGGCTATTGTTTAATGGCAGGAAGATTAGTTGGCGAAGGAACAAAGACCGAATTGAAAGAAAGTGAAATTGTTCAACGTTCGTATCTAGGATGATGAGGACAATTTTATAAACTTGACAATTTTCAGAAAAAACTGTATATTACTTTTAAAGGAATGATAAAGGATAAATTCCTTAAATAAAAGAAGTAGTCGAAGGAGGAAAATATAGTATGTCAGTACATGGTGAAACAAAAAAAGTTGAGATTCAAAGATTTCGAAAGTTTAAAACAGCGCAGTTTTATCCTCAAAATTTTGGAAAACCTGAACACCACATCGATAATGAATTTAGTATGGCTGTTAGAGCAGGGAATCGTATTTTTCTTAGAGGGCAAACAGGGTTTGACTTAGAAGGGAACTTTCATGGGATTGGTGATGTAGCAGCCCAGGCTGAAATGGCATGTTCTTGTGTGAAGCAGTTACTGGAGGAAGCTGGCGGTTCTGTAAATGATATTTGTAAAATTACAGTTTATTTAATGAATCGTGAAGATCGCAGTATAGTTTATCCGGTCATTGCCAAACATTTTAAAGATGTTTACCCATGCAGCACAGGACTATTAGTTAGCGGTTTTGCTATGCCGGAAATGTTGATGGAAATTGATGTCGAAGCTGTAGTCAGTGAATAAATCACCACAAAAAGTTAAGGGGGGATGTAAATGACTTTTTCGGTTGCCGGAAGATGTGCAATTACCGGGGCACTAGGAGTGGTGGTAACTTCTAGCAGTCCATCTGTTGGGGCTAGATGTCCATGGGTTAAAGTGGGTGTCGGGGCTGTCTTAACACAAAATGTAACCGATCCCAGATTGGCAACTATTGGTCTTACAGTGTTAGAAAATGGTTTTGATGCACAATCAGCTATTCGATCGATGAAGGAAGCTTCACCATTTCCAGAGTATAGACAACTCGCTGTAGTAGATTCAAATGGAAACTCAGCAGTTTTTACTGGTAATAAAGCTCTTGGTGTTCATGGAGAGTTTATTGACAAAAATGTCGCTAGTATTGGAAACCTTCTTAGCAATCCTGCAATTCCTGAAGAAATGGGACGTGAATTCCTCCGTACAGACGGCCAACCACTAGCTGAAAGGCTGATAGCAGCGATTGAAAAAGGCTATAAAATGGGTGGAGAGCTTGATAAAGAGCATTCTATTGCATTGCTTATATTTACAGATGAATTTTTCCCATATGTTGATTTACGGGTAGACTATAGTGATCAGCCACTTGAAGATCTTAAGAGACTTTGGGAAATCTATGGACCTCAAGCAAATGATTATAAAGTAAGGGCTGTGTATCCTGAATTGGCGCCGTCCTATGGTGTAAAAGGTGACGAGTAAGGAGGGTTAAATGATAGATTTTGTAAAACACATGAGCTTTAAAGAATCTCATGTGTTTTTTTCATCTAACAGTAAAAATAAAAATCTAAATAAGGACATAATTATTCTGAACAATCAGAAATGTTATAGAAACTTATTGACAAAGATTTTAATCGCCAGATATGATTCTATTAATTAATTAAAAATTTAGAGTATTCTATAATTACCTTCAAAAGGAGTTGTTAATAATTGAAGATAGAGAATCATTTTATAGATTTTATTCCAGAGTCTGAACGGCATGGAAGTGTGAAAAACTTGTTTTCAGTCTGGTTTAGTGCGAATATGCACATTTTAACAATCGTAACCGGTGCACTTGCTATTGTGTTTGGTTTGAATCTATTTTGGGCAGTTGTTTCAATACTTTTAGGGAATTTAATTGGTGCCATTTTTATGGCTACCCATTCTGTTCAGGGGCCGAACCTTGGAATACCACAAATGATTCAAAGCCGGGCACAATTTGGTGTTATTGGCGCTATCATTCCCTTGGTAATCGTTGTGGTAATGTATATCGGTTTTTTTGCTAGTAATGCGGTAGTTAGTGCTCAGGCATTATCTAGTGCCTCGTCGCTACCTATCAATGTTGCAATTATATTCATTTGTACAACTGGATTTATAATTGCATTCTATGGTTAT
Source organism: Bacillus rubiinfantis (assembly GCA_000752035.1). Classification (GTDB taxonomy): domain Bacteria; phylum Bacillota; class Bacilli; order Bacillales; family Cytobacillaceae; genus Neobacillus; species Neobacillus rubiinfantis. Next base: position 462,196 of record CCFE01000021.1, read on the forward strand.
GATTTGATTCATAAGGTTGTAAAATATTTAACTTTCGCCTTTATAATCGTATTTTTCTTTGTTACGATTGCTGCTTTTAGACTTGAACTCCCAGTAGGAAGCTGGTCTCCTGGTAATTTCCAAATTGCCCCGTTTCTTTTAGGTGTCAGTGTTTTTGCTGCATGGCAGTTACTGTATGCACCGTATGTGGCAGATTATTCACGCTATCTCCCATCTAAGACGGCTGCCTCGAAAACTTTTTTTTATTCCTATACAGGTACTGTTATAGGAACTGTTTGGATGATGGTTTTAGGTGCAGTCCTTGCTACAGCTATCCCCAATTTCCTGGATAATCCTGGTGAAGGAGTTGCCCTGTTACTCGGTCCAGTGTTTGTGCCAATAATTTATGCAATTATCATTGTGGGGCTTGCCTGTATAAATGGGCTTAATCTTTATGGAGCCTTTATGTCAATCACCACGATTATTGAAACCGCAATTAAGTTAAAGGGCACTATCCAAACAAGATTTACTATCATGTTTAGCTGCTTAATCATCTGCGGTGCTTTGGCGATATGGGGGAATGGGGATTTCCTAAACAACTTTACAAATTTAATATTGTTTCTTTCCTATTTTATGTTTCCATGGACTACCATCAATCTCATCGATTACTACTTTTTAAAAAAAGGAAACTACGATGTCAAAGCGCTTTTTGACTTGAATGGCAAATATGGCAAGTTTAATTGGATTGCAATAGGATCTTATATTATTGCCATCTTGGCTGAAATTCCTTTCATTAACAGTTCTTTTTATGTAGGTCCGTTTGTTGATAAGTTAGATGGAATAGATTTTGCGTGGATCATAGGTTTGTTTGTTCCCGTTATACTCTACTACTATCCTATGAAAAAATTTAAGAGTTCAATAAACTCACTTAGTCCCAGTAAACAAGTAAAAATTTAAAATCAAAGTAAGATACTGGATTATCTAATAATTTCATCTGAAGGAGTGTTATGATGTTGCAGGCTGATTTGTTGATTACTAGTAATGTGGTTTTTACTGGACTATCTGAGTTCCCCGAACCAGCAGCTATCGCTATAAAGGGGAATAAAATTATCAAGATAGCTCCAATTGAAAAAATAAGCACAATGGTAAGTGAGAAAACAAAAATTTATCATTTTGAGAATGAATTAATCATGCCTGGTTTTCACGATTTCCATCTTCATTTGATGATGGCCGGTCTGCAATTAGTCAGTGTTGATCTAGCTGCTGTGAAATCCGAGGAAGAGGCGGCAAGAAAAGTATATGAATTTGCCATGGAATATCCTGAGGATGAATGGATAATAGGAATGCAATGGGATTCGGGCTATTGGAGTCCGCAACAAATGCCAACTCGAAACTCATTGGATAAACTTCTACCGGATAGGCCCGTTTTTTTACTGCATGCTGAAGGACATTTTGCTTGGCTGAATAGTAAGGCGCTTGAAGTTTTACAAATTAATGATGACACACCAAATCCTGCTTTCGGGAGCTATGAAAAAGCAAATGGTACATTAACTGGTATCTTGTTTGAAAATGCGGTCACAAGAGCATCCGAAATCGCTTTAAATTTTTCAAAGAAAAAAAAGGCTGTTATCCTAAAAAATTTCATAGAAGTTGCGGTCGAATATGGGATTACATCCGTTAATGACTTGTTTGCACCGTTTGATGAGATTCTGCGTGACTATGAATTGTTAAAGGAAATGGATCGTTTTAATGAATTGTTTGTAAGAATTCATTTTACGCCAGAAATAAAGGAGGATCTTACGTCCCTAAGAATGTTGAAAAAAGAGGTAGCCTCCAGCAAATTGCAATTTTCTGGTCTAAAAGGTTTTCTTGATGGAGTCATTACCGGACATACTGCGTATTTAAACAGTCCCTATGCTGATAAACCTGGATTTAGAGGAGAGCCTGCTATTCCGCTAGATAAACTAAAAAAGATGGTTGTAAATGCGGATAGGGAAGGATTCAGAATTCGTTTCCATGCAGTTGGTGATGGAGCGGTTAGACTGGCGCTTGATGTTTTTGAAGAAGCAAGAAAAATCAATGGCAAGAGAGATTCTCGGCATACAATTGAACATATTGATATTATTGCGTCAAATGACATTGCGCGATTTAAGGAGCTTGATGTTATTGCCTCATTTCAACCTGATTTAGTTGCCATCGTTGAGCGGGGTGTATATGAAGCCAAGTTAGGAAAGGAACGAATGGATAACGCCTTTCCAATTCAAACATTTCTCCATTCGGGAGCCAAGATTGCTTTCGGCACTGATACTCCCATTGCCCGAACACTTAATCCATTAACCCAAATATATTCAGCGGTTGCACGAATTGACAGCAGTGGAGAAACGATTTGGAACAAAAATGAACGTATTACCTTATCAGATGCATTAAAGGCCTATACCATTGGTTCAGCCTATGGAAGTTTTCGAGAGTCCGAACTAGGTACATTGGAAGAAGGGAAACTTGCAGATCTGGTCGTATTAGATAGGAATATCTTCTCTACTCCAATTGAAGAAATACTTGAAACAAAAGTAAAAATGACGATAACAGATGGAAAAATTGTATTTACTCAGGATGAATCGGTACTTTCAACTATTTAATGTCTGATAATGGAAAATTATTATATTGACTGATTTGATTCCGAATAATTTAAAAATTAAAAATACTCCGTTGACAAACTGTATTAATGTTAGTATAGTACATTTAAGGACTATTTAATGATAAATTCCGTTAATAAGTGGAAAGGCGGTGGCAAAAGGATAGAATAGGAAATTGTATAGTTGAGTACTCCTCTAGTTTGTACCTTATTTTGCTTTGTTGTTACTATACACAAAGTGTGAATGAAGAAAATTTGTAAAAGTTTAGTTTGAAACCTTTTATAACGATTATGAGGAGGAAGTGAATGAAAAAGGAAAACAATCATAACGTGGATAAATTACCATCGGTTTGGGTTGCATTAATTCCCATTGTTTTTATGGGCGTAACACTTGCCTATGGAATCGGTGTTTATGGTGCTGATCCACATGTACCGCTTTTGCTTAGTACGGTTGTCGCGGTATTAGTTGCTTTAATACTGGGTCATTCATTTCATTCTATTGAAGAACAGATTACGAAAACGATAAGTGTTTCGATTAAAGCATTACTCATTTTAGTTATTATTGGGGCGTTTATTGGTTCCTGGGTGGCGGCAGGAATTGTACCTTCTATGATTTATTACGGAATTGGGATATTGTCACCAACCTATTATCTGTTAACCGCTTGTGTCATTTCAGTTTTTGTGAGCATGGCTGGAAATGCATGGTTTGCTGCCGGGACAATTGGTGTTGCCTTAATGGGTATCGGCCAAGGATTAGGAATTCCATTGCCAATGGTAGCTGGTGCGGTCGTTTCAGGTGTGTATTTCGGGGATAAAATGAGTCCGCTATCAGATGTGACAAACTTTACCTCAGCAGTTGTCGGAATCGACCTTTTTGATCATATCCGAAATCTTATGAATACAACATTACCGACACTCATTATTTCACTCCTTTTGTATACCTTTATTGGTTTTAAATTTCACAGCGATGGTGCAAATTTATCACAGGCTGCGGAAATTCAGAAAATTCTTTCAGACAACTTTGTCATTTCACCTCTGTTATTAATTCCACTCCTAATCATTGTTTTAATTTTTGTGTTAAAAATTCCTGCTATTCCTGGATTATCAATCGGAGTCATCATAGGAGCATTAGTTGCCGTATTCGTTCAGCAAGCACCGCTGGGTGATATGCTTTCGATTATGAACAATGGATTTACAATTGAAACCGGGAATGAAGTGACAGATGAACTCTTAAATCAGGGTGGAATCCAGAGTATGATGTATACGGTTTCACTAATTCTCATTGCGTTATCATTTGGTGCTACTCTTGAAAAGGCAAGAATCTTGGAGGCCATTCTTGGTGCGTTACTTAATAGAGTAAAACGAACAGGGAGCTTAATCTCAGCCACTGCTGGTACTTGTATTGCGTCAAATATTGTTGGCTGTGATCAGTTTATGTCTGTGGTCATACCAGGAAGAATGTATTTGAATGAATATAAGAAACGTGGGTTTCATCCAAAATTATTAGGCCGTACTTTGGAGGATTGTGGAACAGTCACAGCCTGTCTGCTTCCATGGACGACGTGTGGAATTTTCATGTACTCAGTGCTGGGAGTTTCCGCACTTGAATATGCTCCATATGCGTTTTTCTGTTATTTAAGTACATTTGTGGCCATCACATATGGATATTTTAATTTTAGGATTAACCGGCTATCTCCTGAGGAGCAGGCAGAAATGGGGATTGTCATCGACGGGACAAAAGAATCTAGCGTACCAACATCATAGAGATTAATAGATACCAAGAAAATAGGTAATAGTTATATGAATTTTGCGAATGAAAAATTAGGAGGTTTTAAAGAATGGCAAACTCACAAACTTTATCACAAATTCAAGAACTAATTGAGATTGATAAGAAGTATTACTTACACCCGACAACGGTACCTAAGCAATTTTTAGAAAAAGGTCCAAAAATTATTTTTCAAGAGGGAAAAGGAATTAGGGTAACGGATATAAAAGGAGATACGTACATTGATGGTGTTTCCATGCTTTGGAATGTAAACTTGGGCCATGGAAATCAGGAGCTGGCACAAGCAGCCTATGCTCAATTAAGTAAAATTGCCTATAGCTCATCATTCTATAGTTATTCCAATCCAAATGCAGTTCATTTGGCTGAGAAGGTAGTTTCCATTGCCCCTGGAGATTTAAGTGCTATTTTCTATACTTCGGGCGGCTCGGAATCAAATGATACTGCTTTCAAATTAGCCAGGTTTTACTGGAATTTGAAGGGTCGGCCAACTAAGAAGAAAATTATCTCAATTACTCGCAGCTATCATGGAGCTACGGTTTCAGCTGGAACGGCAACCGGAATTGATGCATTTCATAGCTTCGCAGGTTCAAAGGATAGCGATATAATACATGCACGCGGACATGTTACGAATTGCGAACTGGGTGATAAAACCGATCCAAACTATGAAGGTTGTATCCGTGATACCATCGAGAAGGTTGGTGCGGAAAATATCGCAGCCGTTATTTTAGAGCCAGTTCAAGGTGCAGGTGGTGTTCATGTTTCTCCAGACGGTTACTTAAAAGCTGTAAGAGACCTATGTACAGCAAATGATATTTTATTAATTGCTGATGAAGTCATTTGTGGGTTTGGTCGCACTGGTAAATGGTTTGGCGTTGATAATTGGGAAGTAGTACCTGATATCATGAGTGTGGCAAAAGGAATCACAAGCGGTTATGCTCAATTAGGCGGTGTATTAATTAACCAAGAAATTAGAGAGACCGTCGTAGAGTACGACCAAATCCTTGGACACGGATTCACGTATAGCGGGCATCCAACTGCCTGTGCTGTAGCGTTGAAAAACTTAGAAATTATCGAACGAGACCATCTTGTTGAAAATGCAAAGAATATGGAGCAGGTTATAAAAAATGGCTTCAACTATTTAAGTGATAAACACAAACATTTTGCTAAACCAAGATCTGTTGGATTGCTGGCTGGTTTTGATTTGCAAGCAGATCCTGATTCTGATACACCTTTTGAACAATCAATTCGTGCAGCGGCGTTTGTTGTAGAGCATTGCTTTAACAATAAATTAATCTTAAGGGCGGCTGATTTTGAAGAAGGAAAGAATATTGTTGCGATTGCACCACCTCTTATTATTAATAAAGAAGAAGTAGAAGAGATTATTAGTATTGTAGATGACGCATTAACCGCATTTGAAAAAACGCTTTAATCCCAATATGGCATGTCAGAGAGAATAGTCATTCATCTTTGGCATGTTTATTTTTTAGATAAGGAGTGGGTTTAATTGACGAATCAAGTTCAAGAATTAAGCAGGAGGGTAATTGAGTTTTTAAAGGGACCGAAAAAGCTTTATATAAATGGAGAGTTTGTGGAATCTGTCTCCTCAAAAATGTTTGATACGGTTAACCCGGCAAGTGGAGAAGTGTTGGCAAGCGTGTATGAAGCAGGAGTTGAGGATATCAATAAAGCCGTTAAGGCGGCAAAGGATGCGTTCGAAAAGGGACCATGGTCAAAAATGAGGCCTGCTGACAGAGGGCATCTTATTTATCAATTAGCTGACTTGATTGAAGAACATAAAGAAGAGCTGGCCCAATTGGACAGTTTAGATAATGGAAAGCCGATTAATGAAACGCGAGCCGTTGACCTGCCGGGAACGATTGACCAATTTCGTTATTTCGCCGGATGGGCGACAAAAAACATGGGGCAGACTATTCCTGTATCTGATTCATTCTTAAATTATACACGCCATGAACCGGTTGGCGTTGTTGGACAAATTATTCCGTTTAATTTTCCCATCAATATGCTTTCCTGGAAAGTGGCTCCGGCACTTGCGGCTGGTTGTACCATCGTGTTGAAGCCGGCAGAACAGACGCCGTTATCCGCACTTTATTTTGCTGAACTGGTTGAAAAAGCAGGCTTCCCAGCTGGTGTTGTTAATATTGTACCGGGTTTTGGTGAGATTGCCGGTAATGCGCTAGTGGAGCACCCGGATGTTGCTAAAATTTCGTTTACCGGATCCACAGTGGTTGGGAAAAAAATAATGAAAAAAGCGGCTGACACGATGAAACGGCTGACCCTAGAGCTTGGAGGGAAATCCCCGAATATCATTTTACCGGATGCGGATTTGTCAAAAGCGATTCCTGGGGTTTTTAACGGCATCATGTTTAATCAGGGAGAGGTTTGCAGTGCCGGTTCCCGCGTTTATGTACATCGAAGCCAATACGATGAGGTTGTGGCAGGGATGGTAGAGCTGGCGAGGGAAGTGAAGCTGGGCAATGGTTTGGATGAAGTATCGACGATGGGACCGCTTGTCTCGAAGAAACAGCAGGAGCGTGTTTTTGAATTTATTAATATTGGGGTTAAAGAAGGTGCAAAAATTGCATTCGGTGGTGGAAAATCGGATACAGGATACTTCATTGAACCGACAATTTTTGTCAATGTGGAAGAACAGATGACGATTGCCAGGGAAGAGATTTTTGGCCCAGTTGTTGTAGTGATGGTGTACGATTCAGTGGAGGAAGTGATTGAACGAGCTAATAACTCTCCATATGGGTTAGGTGCAGGGATTTGGACGGAAAATGTGAAAACGGCGCATAAAGTAGCCAATCAACTTAAATCTGGCAGTGTCTGGATTAATTGTTATGATGCGATTGACCCAGCCTCCCCGTTTGGTGGTTATAAACAATCTGGCTTTGGAAGAGACTTAAGCGCCTATGCCCTTGAAAGTTATACTGAGGTAAAAAGTATTTGGGTAAACTTGGATTAATAGCTGTCGAGCACCATGTTAATTTTTACATGGTGCTTTTTTCAATCCAGCAAAGAATGCTAAAATAGTGGCAGCAAAGATAAAGGAGTTAGTTACGAGATGAACAAAACAGAGATCATTGCCAGAAGAATACTAGGTTGGAAGTTAAATCGTTGGGACCGCTGGTTTGATTATGAAAAGGGCGAGTTTATTTCTGTCTCGGAATTTCAACCAGAGCAGCAGCTGGGGCATGCCTTTAGGATTGTGGCGAGAATGGAAGAACTAGGGTTCACCTATAAAACCGATGGCGCTACAATGGTATGCTTTGGCGATGTGTGTGAGACGGGCGAGACATTAGCCGAAGCGATTACCAATGCCGCTTTTGCGATTGCTGATAATTCCTCGGTCCCTGATGAATGGCTTTAAAAAGTTTATAGAAATAACTAGCTTGGCTTAAAAACTAGGATTATAGTTATAGTAGATATTGGTTCATCAGGGGGAAGCAGAATGGGTCTTTTTCGCAGTATGAAAGAAAAAATTGTTGATATCAAGGATGAAGCGGAATATAAGATGTACGAATGGGGAGTGGATGAAAAGCTTAGTTCGCTTAAAAACAAAGTCGTTGATAAGGTAGAAGACATTAAACTGGATGCGGAAATCTTTGTCGATGATGTTAAGGATAAAGTTGGCGATATCAAAGAGGATGTCAAAGATAAACTTGACGATTTGAAAATTGATACGGAAATTTTTATCGATGACATGAAAGAGAAGGTAGCACCAAAACCAAAACTTCCCGAGGAGGAAAAATACGTTATCCTTGAGGATATGGATGAGGTTGTCAAAATTAATTACATAAAAATCCTGATTCATCTCGGCCACGCTGACGGGGAATTGGACCAGAAAGAATTAGTGGAACTGTATTCGTTAATGGGACAGTTAAATTTTAATGTCGAGCAGCGGATGATCATCCGTGAATACATGACGCAGGTGGATGTAGAGCTTGAAGCGTTACTTTCAGCAATGGATGAAAAAATTCCCGAAGGATCAGAAGAGGTCCTGCATCTTTCTTTAATCAAAAATGGCATTCGCCTTGCAAAGGTTGCAAATAACAGGATAAATGAAGCACAATTTGCCTTTATTAAACAGATTGCGCACAACTATCAAATAGGGGATGACAAAGTCTTCTTTTTAGAAGAAGCCTGCGAGCTGGATGAGAAAATTTTAAATGGTTCGATTAGTAACAGCGATATAATAAAAAATTCTAAAGCCATGGCAGCAAAAGCTGGTGCAGTGGGTGTCCCAATGGCTGCCGTTTACTTAAGCGGAACGGCAGGGTTGAGTGCTGCCGGGATTACCTCTGGTCTAGCAGGACTTGGGCTGGGCGGAGTTTTGGGCTTAAGCTCAATGGTTACCGGCATCGGAGTAGTAGTTCTCATCGGTGTCGGTGCCTATAAAACTGTCAAATGGGCGACCAATAATGGTCAGCGGGAAATCGCCAATAAGCGGGAATATTTAATCAGACAAGTGATTATCAATAGTCAAAACACGATTAATTATCTCATCGAGGATATTAACTATTTTACAACTCAAGTATTGGAAATAGCTGAAGAGGCGGAAATGAACAGACAGCGCTTAGCGAAAGTAGTGCGGGAAATCAGGGTATTGAAAGATGCAATCACGACGATGCGCGGCCGGGAAATGCAGCTGCAAGAGGGGATTCAATATGAAGAAGCCTGAGATGGAGCGGGCGTTGCTCGCGCAACATCATCAACTACAGCAAGTCAATAGTCGGCTTTCAGAACTATCGACCATTGCCACGGACATCAAAGCAAATGATGCTTCAGTGTCAGCAGAACTCGACGGTCTTGATGAAGAGCTGGCGGCAATGTTCAAAGACCTAGGGCTGGAACGCGTTGACAGCTATCAGTCAGAGAGCAAAGCCGATTTTTCAGCATGGGAGGGGGCTGAACAGTTACCATCAACAGCAATCGATAGCATTTACAAAAAATATCATCATCTCCGGCCTTTACCACTCTTGGAAACTGCTAGTGACCAGGTGTACATAACAGCTGTTCATGAGTATTTACGCGAGCAAAAGCTTGATACCACAAAAGACCCTCTGCTGCAGATACTTGGTGTCGAGCAGGCGAAAACTGTTTTGCAACAATATGATGAAAAGTTTGGCAAACTCCCATGGACGGAGTGGGATTACGGAGTAGTTGCCCTGTCAGCACTGTTGGCAATACTCGTTGATTTCTTCGTTGTCAGGATTCCCCGTGATATGACCTTTAAGGGGCATGAATATAAAGGGAGCCCGGTGACAAATTTTTTAAACAAACAAAGCGACATGATTATGGGTAGAACTCCTTCATCCAGTAAGGGGAGGAGCGGGGGCCGCCCCAATCAGTTTGATGAGACGAAGGACAACGGCTTTTACCAATGGCTTCGGGAAATTCAAAAGAAACTGGAGGAATACGCCAAGGTTCCATATGATATCAGTCACAATGATAAAGGAAAAGGGATAGACATTGATGGCTTGAGACCGAGTCTTCACAGATTGATGAGTCCAGGGCATGATCCGATTCTCGGCTTTGTCTTCGGGGTTATCGACATTTTACGGGGAACGATGACAACGATTGACCAAAATGGTGTACTCCGTGTGTTGAAAACGGGTGAGGGCAGTGCCAATGTTTTTGAGGCCGTCTTGCAAGTGTTCGCTCATACGTTGTCGGATATCCCAACTCCATCCGGGATCCAGCCGCCGTTTTTTACTCTGTTGCAAAGTATTCAGGCAAAATCACCATTTACGTTAAAAGAAAACGGGGTGCAGGTTACTTATACCCATCTAGCACGGTTTATGTACTCTAACGGCTATGATTTGCGTCATTTTGCGACGATGAGTCTGGTTCCGGCAACAGTTGAGATTGTCGTTCGTTTGTACTACAATATCGCGAACTTTGATACTCTATTTGCCGGAAAGATGAGTACAGCGCATAAAGGCAAGCTTTCCTCAATGCTGACGCTGGCTCACAGCATGACGATGGGCGGTAATGTTGTGAAGATGTGGAGCTATGGGTGGAATCCACTAGCTTTTAACTGGGCGGAATTATTAGCATTGTCGGGCTCTTTTATTACATTTTTGAAAAATCAACAGAAACGGCAGCGCGAAATTGATACGTACTTGCTTGAAAACTGGGAAAGCTTGTACAAACAGACGGAATAAAAATACGACAAACCCACCCTGTAGTTACTTGCCAAGGTGGGTTTTGCAATTATTCGTGAATGATTGTTTCTTTTTTGATCGTGTCGATTTTTTTCACTAAGGGAAGAACGAGAAATAACAGCAGCAAGACCACAACGGATAAAGAGGCAATCGCAACATAGGTATTGATGGGGTTGTGACCTTGCCCAGACAGCCAAGCCCCGGTAAATAAGTTATAAAACCCGATGATAAAATTAAAAGCAATTACAAGGAGGAAAAATACTAAAATGCGCTGATAATGGTTGATGATCGAGACATTGTCGGAAAAAATCGTAAATGGACCATCGGTGGATTTTTTTCGAAAATAAGCCCAGCGGTGATAGGAGGTCACAAGTTCAGCTCCGGTTTCTTCCATGAATTGAATGTAATCCTGACTTTCTTGATGATCAAGCGGGTGTTTGAGCAGTTCAAGGCGATACGTGTATTCGCCTTTTGGTGTATCTTCAAATACATATTTACACCATGAATACTGTTTAAGGGCAAGACCGTTAGCTGCCATTCGATTGAGAAATTTTTCTTCCTTTTCAAAGTCAAAAAAGGCTTTGTGAATCGTACGCTCCATTATCTTCACTCTCCTGTAATAGCTTGGCCATTAGCAATCAGTTCTTTAAGCCGCAATAGTTCCTGGCTGATCGCTTGCTTTCCTGCGTCTGTTATTTGATATTGTTTTTTTCGTGAGCTTTCATTTGTGTCCACCGGGTGAATCCACCCTTTTGCGAGTAAGCTGTTAATCGCCCCGTACAGTGTGCCGGCACCTAACGTAACGCGGCCATGGCTCAGTTCCTTTATATGTTGCATCATCCCGTATCCATGCAGCGGTTGATACAGGGACAATAGGATATAGTAAACCGCTTCTGTCAGTGCACCATAGTTTGTTGCTTCGCTCATACCATCACCTCGAAATTATTACGTTTGACGATATATCGTCTTTTGTACTATTATATCGCCGAACGATATAAATTGTCAAAGTTTTAGAAAAAAAGTGCCAAGCAAGAGCTTGACACTTTTCCATATGTAAGACAATCTATTTTTATTGTTGAATTTCAGCGTGCTGAAAACCACCCTCGGTCGAATAAACCTCATACCATTTGAATTCTGGTGTTTTAAACCATTCGTATTTTGGCAGGTACACTAAATAGCGAATCGTACCATCAGCATCATAAAGGGTTTTAAACATTTTCACCTTTCCAAAGCCAAATGTTTGATCCAAATAACCTTCCATTCCATCTCTAATCGTGTTTTTTGCCTCTTCTTGTTCTTTTTTATATAATTCCATAAGTCCGCTAACAAACATGCTTAGTAGCACTAATGTAACGGCAATTAAAATGAAAACAGCTACTTTTAACATAAAAATTACCCCCCTTTTGTAAAGTGTCCAGTTGTTCTTGATAAATGGTCTGAAGAAAGGGTGGGAGGATGAACCTCCTAACCCAGATACTAAATTACGGTGGAACGAAGAAATTGTAACTCTTTTATGGTTAAAAAGCTGTGATATAAATTACGAAAACAAATTTTTCATCATATTTGGGTGTAATTCTGTGTTAAAGGCAACGCTTGTTGAGGTTTCAAAATGGACGGTGTATACTACTAGGGAATTTCTTTTTAGTAGTGGAGGAATAAAATTGGATTTATCATCATGGAAACCAAAGGCGATTTTCTTAGATATGGATGGGACGATATTAAATCATCAAAATCGCGTCAGTGTTCGGACGAAGGAAATCATCGATGAGCTTCGCAAACAAGGATTGCGCGTATTTATTGCGACAGGACGAGCGTATGAAGAAATTGCGGAAACAGTTCCGTCGGGCTTTCGCGTTGATGGGGTTGTAGCTGCAAATGGAATGGTGGGTTATGTGGAAGGGGATATCGTGTTTAAGCATACGCTCCCCCTCGATTTGGTGAAAACAATCATTGAAAAAGCGAGAAGTCAGAGAGTATATTATGAACTCTTTCCTTATGGAGCACCCAGGGTTACGTTAAGTCAGGATAGAGAATATATGATAACAGAAATCAGAGATCCGAAGCCGGAGACAGTTGGCATTAACGAATGGCTTTCCCGAAAAGAAGCGATACATGGAAAAATTGTTTGGAAGAACGAGTTCGAAGGGAAGGAATATGCAAAATTTTATTTCTTCGCGCGTGAGCAGGCGCATATTAATCGTTGGAAAGAGGAGCTGGAGCGCTTAAAACATACTATCGATTTTACGATGTCGGTCTCATCCGAGCATAACGTAGAAGTGATGGTAGCGAATGTGAACAAAGCGACTGGAGTGCAGAATCTACTAGCCCATTGTGGTCTTAGTGAAAGGGAAGCAATGGCAATCGGCGATAGTGATAATGACTTGTCAATGCTCAAACTCGTTCAATACGCAGTCGCGATGAAAAATGCACCTGCCCATATAAAAGAAGTTGCTTCAGATACCACGGATTTCACCTGTGACGAAGACGGGGTTTATCATTATTTAAAAAGTAAATTACTGAACGGTAAAAACTAGTCCTAAGGGTTAAAAATTCACAATGTGTTCTTTTTTATACACATAAACGGAAGAGATTTTATGCTATGCTAATTGTATAAAAATTTTTTTCCTTGGAGGGGACCTCATGAGCTGTGGATGTACATCAAGATTAACCGATGGCCGTGCGATTGTCGATCATGTTAAAGTAAAGGGGAAACAACATTTAGCCCCAACTGTGGCACATGAGATAAACTGTGATTGCGGCGAAACCTTTACATTGGAGACCGTGATTATGAATTGTCCGAAATGCGGCATGACCTATGCAGTTACCCCTTGTGGGTCAGCTGACAAAGAAAATATCAAGCAAGCTGGAATCAAATACGCATAACTATGAAGAAAAACCAGACACATTACACTTGTGTCTGGTTTTTTGCTGTAAAGAAAGGACGGTTAGCCTTGGAACCGTCCTTAGTAAGTCGTTATTTAATAAATAACGACTGGATCGTATGTGTTTAGATTGTTATATACGGTTCTCATGATGCTAGGCGGGGTGTTAACACAGCCGCCAGAACCAGCAGTGAGATAGGCATTGCTAGACCAATTGGTCCGCCAGCTTGCGTCGTGAAAACCTTGACCGCTATTGGTAAACGGTGCCCAATAATCAACTTTAACAGCATAATCACCTTTCCCAACCGCAGAACCTCTAAGAGTGTATTGCTGGCGTTTATATAAAATGTACCAGACGCCTTTTGAGGTGTCTTCACCAGTAATATGTTTACCTGTAACGACATTCCAGCTTAGAACTAATTTTCCGTTTCGGTAGATCCAAGCATGCTGTTGAGCAATGGATACCTCGGCATAGGTGTCACCAATGCCGCCGTTTGCGGTATTATTATAGCCGAAGCCCTCACCGTTCCAACCATTTCCAACAATATGTTTGGCAGAAAGAGCGGATTTGCTATCAACAAATGCTTTGCGAATTTGAGCTGTCTCTTTTTCAACATCCAAGGCCCAGCCATAGCCTTCACCTTTGACTGAAATGACCCTGCCAGAGTGGGTCCGAAATTTGAAATATTTATTTAATGTCGATTGTTTATCATTTATTTCCGCTACTTTTTTCTCAATTTCATTAGAGTCAACCTTAACTTTCATATCCTTGGTGACGGCCGCATTTTGGATTAATTCACTGGCGTTTAAACTATGGACCTTATTTTGAACTTTATATTCTACCGTTCTTTGGAGCAGCTCCTCCAATTTTTTCTGTTCGTTTTTAACGATAGCACTGTCTTCTTTAACAGGCTGTAGAAAGAGCGGTTTTAACTTAATGTCGCTGTTATACTCTTGCTTTTCGTATGCTTTCATTAGACCCTTGACATCATATTGTTCACCATTGCTGCTCTTGGTAATAACGAGTTTCCCCTCAACTAATTTTGCTTGTGCGTCAACCGGAGCTTTTAAACTTTTATTCATCGTCATGAGTTTTTCTTCTACTTCTTTTTTTAGTGTGCGACTCCGATATTGAGCTAATTCATCAGGCATCATGGAATAATTTTCTTTTTTAAAAGATGGGAAAAAACTCCATTGCCTTTTGATGATTTTTTTAACTTCAGGAAGATCTTGGTTAGTAAAGCCCATTTTCATATCCTGTCCATCATGAATAAGTTTTTCTCCGACATATACATCATTTTTGATCACTGCGGACTGCAATTTTGCTAGTGCCTTTTCAGCCGTTAGTCCGCCAACATTAGTCCCATTGATGGAAACATCTTGGTTAAAATGCGTTGCCTGATAATAACTGATACCAGCTAATATAATGACGACAATTGTAATAGTGCTGAATGTAATAAACTTCCATTTATTGTGTTGTTTTTTGGAGTGGACATCACTACGACTCCTTTCTCCAACAGATTCTTGAACCGCCTGTTTCATAAACCTTTCCCTCCACTTATCTGTACGTTAATTCTAACGTTGGATTTGTTAGTATGTATCAAAATCGACAAAAAAAATAAATGCAAACTTCATTAGTTAGAGTTTTTTTAGCCCCGTAATGAAGGATAAATACTATTTTACTAGATTTTACGTTGGAATGTTACCTCCAACAGAAAAATTTATTAATTTTCTATAGTATGACAGAAACCATGTCGAAATATGTTTGCATATGCAATTTACAGTATACTGGAAAATTGCGGGAATGAGAAGTAAAAAGATTTAATTCCTACTTTACATATATGAATTATAAGTTTATAATACAATTATTAACAAAATCAAATGCTGCAGAAAAAACTAGGAGAGTGGTTCCAGTGAGACATAGCGTTGACAAAAGAAGACAAAAACTAATCAATAAGCTGATTTTTTTTAATGTCTTTAGTAAAGAGGATAAAAAGCTGTATGAATGGCCGTTGTCCAAGCTGGAATATGAATACAGACGTTTCAAACTGGAAAACCACCCTCATGGTGAATTCAGCTCAATTCAATGGGTTTAGCGAAAACTTTATAACAGATACTTTTTCAAACGCTTATGCAATTTTATCATGATGAAGACCAGCAAATATTGATTAAGGGTAATTGACTTATTCGTAAGTAAATATAAATCATGGTTATTGGTCATTATAGTTAATATAATTGCCTCAACTAGACGGCTCGCGATACAACAATGAATAATGAAAGGCCGTCCCTTCAAGAGGGAACGGCCTTTGCTCATATAAAAAAACTGCTTACTGACTAGTTTCCTTTTTTGACTGCCGATTTTTGGTAAACAATGGCTAGAAGCAACGCTGGGATTGTGCATAGAATCATTCCCAGAAACGCCAATCTAGGGTCCATTTCATATAAAACGCCACCTAACATGGTAAACACCGCTGTACTCCAGCTAAGTGCAAGTGCTGAATAAATCCCTTGTGCTTGCGGAATCAGCCTATCGGGAATCTGTTGGATTAGGAATTTCATAAAGGCATAATGGCTCATCGCAAATGAGAAAGCATGTAAGGTTTGCGAGAGACAGAACACCGTGACAGTAGGAAATGCGAAAACCATAATCCAGCGAACTGACGAACCCATTGCGGACAGTGTCATTAACGCCCCAACGGAAAAATTTCTGAACACTCGGTCTGCAAGTGTAAAGAAAAGAATTTCAGCAAAAACGGAAATATTTAGTATTATGCCAATAAATGCTTGCGGTGCATGAATATCTTGTAAAAAAATATAGCCGTAGCTGTAATAAGAAGCATGCGCAGCTTGGAGTAGGATAACGATAATAAGCACCAGACCAAAATGCCTTGTGTGGAATAAACTCCGTATCCCTACTTGCTTTTTTTGCTGTCCTTTTACCTTTTTGGATAATATATCAGGTGCCCGCAGAAACCCCAGACAAACAAACAACACCATGCCGATAAGGAGTGCCCATAAAATCACTTTGTCCCCCATAGATGCTGTAATCGCAGTCAAAAACAAACTAGGAACAATAAAGCCGAGAGAACCCCACGAGCGACTTTTACCATAATCCTTTAATTGGTTATGCTGAACAAGCAGGCCGGCTGCACTGTCGAGGGCGGGCATCAATGTTGGATAAACAATATGTAGCAGTAGTGTGACTGCCAGCAGGCTGGAAAATGAATCAGCTGGAATATAACAAAGAATGGTTATAAACGATCCGATGGCCATGCCATTTAATAAAGTTTTGCTGCTATATTTTTCTGCTAGGAACGGGTAGACAAATAAAGTAAACAGCCCCCGCGCTACCAGACCTAAACTCATAATCATACTAACCTGTGTGACAGATATCCCTTTTGTATGGATCATCCAGCCGCTCCAGTAGGGCAAAAATATCCCCCATGTTAAATAGAAACTAAAAAATTGCGTGCTCATCCAGCGTTGTGTATTCATAGTCGTATCCTTTCTATCTATTAGACCATAATGTTACTATCAAACAATTATAGCGTTTTTTGGATAGTATTTGAATACTTCATTCCGCTAGATTCGCCAAGACTTATTCATATTCCCCTCTTACCAACCGGTAAATTGATTAACTAAGTCCAGATTAATTTTTTGCTCCTGTAAATCAGAAAATGCTTGGTCTAAAATAGCTACAGCTAAGTCTACGTCCTTTTTATTAATCGTAAGCGGAGGAGTAATTTCAATAACATTACTATGAATACCTACATAAAAGACTATTAGACCAAGCTCATAACAACGATAACAGATGGCAGCCGTTTTTTCTGGTGCTGGCTTTTTGGTCACTCTATCTTCAACTAATTCCACACCAATTGCCAGTCCTTTTCCGCGGATATCTCCAATCCACTCGTATTTTTTTTGAAGTTTTCTTAAGAGATTCATAAAGTAATTGCCCATCTCAGTGGCATTTTCCATAAGTCTTTCTTCCTCAATAATATGCAGGTTTTCCAGAGCAGCGGTGCTACATACTGGATTTCCACTAGCGGTAAACATGTGAATCCCGGTTCCGCTATCAAGGATTTCCTTACGACCCACTACGGCACTGATAGGCAAACCGGCACCGAGTGATTTGCCCATAACAATTGCATCGGGGACAATATTTTCATGATCAAAGGAAAACCATTTACCTGTCCTGCCCATTCCTACTTTTACTTCATCAAAAATTAAAGCAATCTCATAACGTTTGCAGATGTCCTGCAACTGCTGTAAAAAGTTAGACGGGGGGACAACTAGCCCGCCGTCGCTCTGGATTCCTTCAATAATAATCCCAGCTGTATGTTCTGGAGGGCAAATAGTTGAAAATACTTCTTGTTCAAGAAATTGGATAATTTGTCCGGTCAAATTGTCTGTTTCTCCAAATGGGGGACGGTAGGGATTAGGATAAGGAATTTTTACAACATTTCCACTACCGATGAAGCTTGATTGAGCGGGATGCCCCGAAAGTGAAAGGGAGCCCATTGTTTGCCCATGATAGGAGCCCATGAAGGAAATCATCCTGGAGCGTTTTTTTGCAAGCGGGACTAATTTTGCTATACAATCATTTGCATCTGAACCAGAATGTCCAAACCATACCTTTTTTGCAAAGTTTCCTGGGGTTATTTGAAGTAATTTTTCAGCTAACGAAACCATTACTGGCTCTGGTGCGGATAATTGAGAAGTAAATGATAAAGTTTCATATTGTTCCTTAATTTTTTTGCTGATTCTTGGATGACCATAACCAATTCCGGCCACAGCCCATCCTGCAGTCAAGTCAAGGTATTCTTTGTCGTTTTGGTCAGTTATTCGAGTGTTTTGAGCAGATTTCAAAGCAATCGGATAAAAGCGGATTTTTAGACTATTCGCTATTACACTATTTTCCTTATCGAGAAATGACTTAGACATTCTAGTTCCCCCTTATTAATAATTTATGCGATATTTTTTTAGCTTATAGTTTAGATTTTGTCTTGATATACCTAATAGTTCGCCTGCTTTGGTGATATTTCCATTTGCGTTTGTCATTGCTTGCTCAATCATCGTTCGTTCAAGTTTTTCTACCTCTTCCTGCAGATTACCTGTATAGGGGTATAAAGGTCTTGCAGCTGACAGACGCTCTTTTTGCTGAAGTTTCGTTTTGAGGATTGGCGGCAAATGGTCATAGCCAATCGTATTTTCATCATAAATAAAGTTTAAGCATCCTTCGATTACATGTTCTAGTTGGCGAACA
This sequence comes from Bacillus rubiinfantis, assembly GCA_000752035.1. GTDB lineage: Bacteria > Bacillota > Bacilli > Bacillales > Cytobacillaceae > Neobacillus > Neobacillus rubiinfantis. Next base: position 480,929 of record CCFE01000021.1, read on the forward strand.
TTACCAGGCCAAGGATACTCCAAAAACAGTTCAAAAATATCGGATTCTAACCCGTTGACATTAACATCCAGAAGTTTTGCGTGTTTATCAATAAAGTAATCTATCAAAATACGAATGTCTTCTTTTCGGTTTCTAAGAGGAGGAATCATTAAATTAACTACCCCAAGACGATAATACAAATCTTCTCGCAACCGGTCGTTTGCAATTGCTTCATGAGGGTCCTCATTAATCGTCGCAATCACTCTAACGTCAATGGTAATGACTTTTTGTGAACCAAGGCGTTGAACCTTTCGTTCTTGCAATACTCTTAAAAGCTTTGCCTGCAGGTTTATGCTCATTGAATTTACTTCATCAAGTAATAGGGTTCCTCCGTTAGCATGTTCAAATAATCCAGCCCGGTCCACTGCACCTGTAAAGCTTCCGACTGTTGTTCCAAACAATAGACTTTCCAGAAGTGATTCAGGCAGGGCAGCACAATTTTGAGCGATAAATGGGCGGTTGCTTCTGGGACTTTCATTATGAATACTTTGCGCAAATAGTTCTTTACCGGTCCCTGTTTCACCGACAACTAAAATATTTGACCGCGATCTTGCTGAGCGGCGGGCCTGTTCAACAGTTTGTGCCATTTCTCTGCTTGAAAAAATAATATCTTTAAATTGAAAGCTAGTATTGTTTTTTTGTTTGAAAGAGGGTGGAGCGCTAATAGTCGGTTTTTCGTTTGCTTGCTTTTGTAGTTGTAAAATGGTTTTTGTCAATTGTTTTTGTTCGCTGATATCCTTTGAAATTTCTATGGCACCCACAATAGATTCACCTTGATAAACTGGGACGGTGCGAACCAAAGAAGTGACTGCTTTTCCGTGCGTGGAGAAATGCGTTTCACGATGGTTCAGTGTTCTTCCGGTACGAAGTGAGGCTAAAAGCGTGCTTGATGTTTCATCCGCACCCCAAATGTCATGAACTCGTTTCCCTCGAACAGCATTTGGTTCCAACGTATTTAATTCCCCGGACTTCCTATTATAAAAAAGGATTATTCCGTGTTCATCAATCACACAAATTCCTTCATCTAACTGATCCAGAATTAAATCAAACAGCTGTTTTGTTTTATTTAAATCTTGAATCTGTCTATTAAGCTGATGGACTTGTGATAAATCTTTAAGAACAATTAGATAGTTATCCTCAGAATTTAAATGATTCAAATAGATAATATTGGCCACTAGCTGCTTTGTGCCAAGTGAAATAGATACTCCGGTTCGATCTTTTCCAATTATTTGTTTTCGGAATTCCTCAGAAGGGATGAGCTCAAAGATAGAAGATCCGACAAGTGTCGCGGGACTTCCAAAAAACAACCGAGCTGCTGGACGATTTAATGAAAGGATGTTGCCGAGGACATCTATAATCAGCATACAGTCAAACGAGTGGTTCCACATTTCATTCAATACTGGTTGAGTGGACACCTTCATATGGTCACCTGCCTACTTAATAGCGAGAAAAAAAACTTTCACTACACCATTTTTAGAAAATATTATCATAATTTTTTGAATTTTGAAACCTATTTCAGGTTTTGTATTGGAGTACTTTAATGAAAAATATTTTTCGATAGAAAAAATTTTTTCTATGAAATGAGAAATAAAGCTGATAAAGTCTGTGCTGTATATATATTCTGAATATTGGAATAAAACTTGCATGATAATAGAAAAAAGCAGGAGGTTAAAAAATATGAAACTTTCATTAAAGGATTGTCAAGCAATTGATGTTCACGCACATCCATATGTGGGGAATTTGAAGCCTTATTCACTTGATGAATATGTAAGAAAACTTTCATTGGCAGTCATCCCTAACCAAATTCCTGATCACTATCAATGGGTAAAAAACCAGCCGTATCCAGGCAGTAATATGTGGGTACAGATATTAATCCGTCGACTGGCAAAATATTTTTCCTGTGAACCTACTCTAGAGGAAGTGGTGACACTGCGAAATGAAAGAGCAGCTGACTTCAGGGGATTTACTAGAGAACTTTTTCGCGATGCCAATATAACAGGAGTGGTGACAGACTTTGGTTACCCACAGCCACCGTTAAGCAAAAAAGAGTATGCGGATTTATGCGGTACTAGGATATGGGAGGTCTACCGAATTGAACCTGTAATGGTCCGATTAGCGGAGTCAACTCCAGATTTTGTTGAATTTATTGACCAATACCGTGAAGAACTTACTCAGGCTCTACGAAAAGATGAGGTTGTCGGGTTAAAATCGATTATTGCTTATCGCAGCGGCTTAGATATAACGCCGATGAATGAGAAATTAGCGGCCGAGGAATATGAGGAGTTCCGGAGAAATACACGAGCGCCTGTTAAAGATTTACGCGATTATTGCCTCCATATTGCGATGGAAGAGTGTACTGAGAGTAATAAAGTAATGCATATTCATACAGGTGTTGGCGATGGAGAGGTAGTTCTGCCAAAGGCCAGTCCCAGCTTTTTACTTGATATGCTGCGTAACAAAAAATACGAAAATACAAAGGTCCATCTTGTACACGGTGGCTATCCATGGGTGGAGGAAGCAGCGTTTATCGTCAGTATCCTTCCTAATGTGTATATGGATATTTCTCTGCAAAATCCGTTTAGCGGGCATGGTGTTAAGCGGATTTTATCACAGCTATTCGAATTTGCCCCATTTGATAAAGTAATGTACGGTTCTGATGCCTTTACGGTACCTGAAATGAATTGGCTGGGTGTCCATTTATTTAAAGAATGCTTTGAAGTTGTCTTAAATGATTGGATCGAGTCTGATTATATGGACCATGATACGGCAAGAGCAATTGGAGAAATGGTTTTGTATAAAAATTTTGAAAATGTTTACCAAGAACATGTGAAGGGGGCAATTGTGTGAAGAACAATCAGCAATTATCTCTAGAACCTCAAGGGAAACTCGGCTACTGGTCGATTTGGGCACTCGGTGTAGGAGCCGTAATCGGGGATGGAATCTTCGTCCTAATGGGCCAGGGAATTGCTACTGCAGGACCGGGAGCCATCTTGGCCTATCTAGTTGCCGGTCTATCACAATTATTTTTAATGGTCTCCTTGGGTGAATTGGCGGTTGGCATGCCAAATGCCGGGGCTATGTCATTATGGGTGGAACGATTTATGGGTAAGTGGTGGGGCTTCTTATCCGGTTTTACCTTTGCTGCAGGTTGGGTAATCGCTGGTGGGAGTGTCGGATTAGCGTTGGGTAAATTGACTATGTGGTTTTTCCCGCAGCTTCAAGGCGCATATTGGCCTGTATTTTTTGCTATTTTCTTTATTACCGTCTTTGCTGTTTTGAATATTCTTGGAACTGAAATAGCTGCGAAAACACAATTACTATTAGTTCTGATTATGACAGGAGTTATGGCTATTTTCTCGATCATTGGTTTAAAGGATATTAATATGGATCATTTTACGCCTTTCTTTGCCCATGGTTCTGACGGTTTTTGGGCGGCAGTGCCAATGGGAACTTATGCGTATTTAGGTGCTGTAACTTTAGCAACAGCAGGTGGTGAGGTGAAAAATCCAAAGGATCTTCCGAAAGCTTTAATCTGGTCGAGTATTACCTTCCTTGTGTTATACTCTGCAGCTCAAATTACACTGCAGGGATTAATTCCATGGGACAAAATCACGATGGATGGCTCACCATTCACTGATGCAGCGGAAATAGTTTTTGGCATAGCTGGCGCTTTTATCATGAATATGGCGGCGTGGATTGCAGCCGCAACATGTATTTTAATGGGGACTCTTTATGCCTCATCGAGAATTTTTTATGCGCAGGCAAAAAATGGCTTCCTCCCAGGTTTTTTGGCCCATATTCACCCCAAGACAGGTACACCGATATACGGAATCATTGTAGTTTGGGCTTTATCAGTGGCATTAGTAATCTTAGGGTCTATAAACCCTGATGTTCTTTACGTGGAATTGTCCAATCAGCTTGTGTTATCCTGGTTGGTTTCCTGGCTTTTGGCGCTGATTGCAGCGGTATTATACCGCAAAAAGGCAGCCGATGAAGTGAAAATGCTGCCTTGGAAACAGCCACTCTATCCATTATTCCCTATTCTTGGGTTTATTGGGATTGGTATCGTTTTCTATGGAACATTTGTTGGTTCACCCATGACCTTGGTCCGGGGCGCAATTTGGATGGGCATTCTTTACGTCTTATTTAGGTTCTTTTTCAAGGCACACAACCAATCGCAGCATGTTGGAAAAGATACTTCATTATAAAAGGGGGGAGACGGGATTGATTAGCCAACAACATATTAAGCTTGAAACCAACCTTGTGAATGAACTTGTGGAAATTCGTCAATTTCTCCATCAACATCCGGAACTTTCCTTTCAGGAATACAAAACTTCAGAATATATAGCCTCTCGGTTAAATAAGTGGGAAATTCCTTACCGGAGAATAGGGGAGACAGGTATTTTTGTAGATATAGTCGGAGAAAAGGGACCAGGGCCAACGATTGGGATTCGTGCTGATATTGATGCCCTGCCAATTGAGGAGAAAACGGGGCTCCCGTTTTCGTCACTGCATCCTGGAATTATGCATGCCTGCGGACATGATGGACATACAACAATACTCCTCGGTACGGTTTACATGCTTCATCAGCTCCGTAACAGATTAACAGGCCGTGTACGCTGTATTTTTCAACCTGGGGAGGAGCAAGATGGTGCTGCACGGCAGCTAATTCAGCTTGGAGTACTGGAAAATCCAACTGTTGATGCGATGCTGGCACTTCATTTATGGCCTCATCTTCCCCATGGGACAGTTGGTGTCAAATATGGTGCAATTACTGCATCCTGTGATGACTTCATGATTGAGGTTGAGGGAAAGGGTGGACATAGTGCAAGGCCGCATCAGGCAGTGGACGCGATTTCAATCAGCGCCCATCTTCTTCAAGCCCTGCCAACGCTAGTAACGAAATTTTGTAATCCGGTTGAACCTGTAGTGATACATGTCGGAAAAATTTATGGCGGAACGGCCAGCAATGTAGTTGCAGACCGCGTGAAAATAGAAGGGACAACACGGTCTATTACAAGAGAAACACGAAAAAGATTAGCTGGACTCGTTACGGAAATCAGTGGCAATATAGCTAAAAGTTATGGTGGAAAAGCGAAGGTTTACTATCATGAAGGGCATCCGCCTGTTATTAATAGTGATTGGGTTACTGAGTTAGTTGAAGAGACTGCGGTAGAAGTTCTTGGCACTGATAAAGTTGTGCATCTAAAAGAGCCTTCCATGGGGGCAGATGATTTTGGGGCATTCGCAGAAGTTGTTCCAAGTTCTTACTTTCGCCTGGGGACGGCACTTTCAGACAAAGCTGTGTATGATTTGCATCACCCTCAATTTGAGTTTCATGAGTCTATTATTCCAATCGGAGTGCAATTATTTACCTCTATAGCCCTTAACAAATTGTGTATTGGAGTGGAGAAATGATGTTAACAAAAGATAAAGTATTAGAAATAGTTGAAAATGAGAATATCGAGTTTATTCGTGTTGAATTTCTCGACTATGCTGGGGTTACCCGGGGGCGAACGATTCGGCCGTTACAGTTGAAGGATGCTATGGAAAAAGGGATAAATTTTAGCACTGCCATCATGAGCTTCGACCTTTTTGATGAATATATTCCGAATCCTGCATATGGACCGAATGATGGGGACTTTTTTGCAGTTCCCGACCCTAATACATTTGCCATACTTCCTTATCGAAAAAATACGGCGCGGATGCTCTGTGATTTAGTCGATATTAATGGAGAACCCTGGCATGGATGCCCAAGAAGTGCACTGAAGCGCTTGTTAAATGAAGTGGAGTCCATTCTTGGTGGAAAGATGTTTATGGCCTTTGAGCAAGAGGCATACTTATTAAAAGAAGAGAACGGGCAATTTGTTCCTGCTGACCAAAGTCATTGCTTCTCCTCGGATGGTGCGGATATACAAGAGGATTTTATTCAGGAATTCGTTCACTCACTTGAGGCAATGGGGGTGACCACAGAGCAAATATCAAGTGAATTTGGTCCAGGACAATTGGAAATTAATTTGAGATATACGAATGCTTTAAAAGCAGCCGATGATCAGGTCACTTTTATGCACTTATTTAAACAAATCGCCCGTGACAAAGGCTTAATTGGGACACTAATGCCTAAACCTTTCCAACATTTAGCCGGAAGCGGTCTGCATGTTCATATAAGTTTATATGATGAGACAGGGGAAAATCTATTTGAAGAGGTAACAGATCAACGTGGTTTAGATCTATCAGAGAAGGCCTATCACTTTATTGGTGGCTTGTTGAAGCACGGTTCCTCATTAGTAGCAATCGGCGCACCTAGCATCAATTCGTACAAGAGAATGCAGCCTGGTTCATGGGCACCTGCACATATTTGCTACGGCTCAGGCAATCGGTCTGTTTTAGTCCGAGTTCCGGAAAAAAGACGGTCTAGGAGATTCGAGTATCGCGGTGCAGATGGCACGTGTAATCCATATCTTCTAGCAGCCTGTTTAGTAGCGTCAGGATTGCATGGCATTCAAAATACTATTGATCCAGGGGAACCTGTTGATTTTGATGTAAGTCTAGCCAGTGAGTTTTTATTGAGGGAACGAGGCATTAACTGGGCACCGAGAAGTTTGCAAGAAGCAGTCAACTGTTTAAATGAGGATTCTGTTTTGGCACAAACGATTGGCAGATCCATTTGGGAAGAATTTATTAAAATAAAACGAACTGAATGGGATAAATATTCCCGCTATATCAGTGATTGGGAGCGAAAAGTCTTTACTGCGAGATTCTAAGTTTGCTATTTTTAAATAGGATAAGGTTCCCAAAGAGCATGGGGAAGATTGGCCTAAATTTTTATGGCTGGTACCTGGTCAATCGAGTACCCCTGACTGTAAAAGGAAGTGGAAGGATGAAAATCCATTATATTCAAAATGATGAATTAGCAACACTTGGATTTATTGATGAATGGGTAAAAAACAATCATCACCAGTTAACGGCTACGAAGATGTATGCAAATGAAGCTCTGCCGTTACTGGAAGAGTTCGACCTGCTTATCATTTTAGGCGGCAGGATGGGAGCTTATGAGGAGGAAAAATTCCCTTGGTTGATTGTAGAAAAGCAATTCATTCGTAAAGCAATTGATGCAGGCAAAAAGGTTTTGGGTATTTGTTTAGGTTCACAACTACTTGCAGATGTATTAGGCGGAAAGGTTTATCCGCATACACATCAGGAAATTGGCTGGTCGCCGATAGAAAAAACTGCGGATGCGGCTCGTGTGCAACTTTTTAACGGGATACCTCAGTCTTTTGCCGCTTTTCAATTTCATGGGGATACATTTGAGTTACCACCGGATGCAATACGACTCGCTCAAAGCAGGGGGTGTTTGAATCAAGCGTTCATTTATGGAGATTGTACGATTGGCCTGCAATTTCATCCGGAATTCACAGAAGATATTATTTCCAATCTTCAGAAAAGGTTCGGGCCGGAATTATCAGAGGGTGAATTTATCCAACATCCAAATGATTGGACGAACCAACATCGGTTGACAGAAAACGCAAAGTCTATTCTTTTTACAATCTTAAATAGCTTATCAGTTTGAGCAAGAAAATAGCATACTTTTAGCCCAAAAAATCATACCATAGCTCAAAAAAGTAACAGGACCATTTCCCCATCATAGGATACAGCGATTAGTAAATTAGTTGTAGGGTGGGGAGTTGCTTGAAAAAAAGATGGTTCAGGCTGTTAATTATTGGTTTTCTAATGGTATGTAGTTTAACGGTCGGAGTCAGCTCAAGTTATGCTGCGACTGGGAGCAAGTTGATTATTATTAACAAAGAGAATAATCGTCTTGCCTACTACACTAACGGGAAGCTGCAGAGAATATTTAAGGTAGGAACGGGGAGAAGCAGGTCGCTTACACCTGAAGGCAGGTTTAAGATTGTTAATAAACTTGTCAACCGACCGTACTATAAGGAGCGAATTCCAGGGGGAGATCCGCGTAATCCGCTCGGTAATCGCTGGCTCGGCTTAAATGCCCGCGGTACCTGGGGGACGACATATGCCATCCACGGGAATAATAACCCGAGTTCAATTGGGAAATATGTTAGCAGCGGATGCGTACGGATGTATGACGATGAAGTTGAATGGCTGTTTACCCAAGTTCCTATTAATACTCCAGTCATTATTACCTATTCAAAAAAATCCTTTAATTCCATTGCAGCAGCATACGGATTTAAGGTAACCGGAAAGGCAGGGACTACACCAATTCCTGCAAGTAGTTCTGTATTAAAAAGAGGAAGTCATGGTTCCGCAGTAAAGACACTGCAGAAAAAACTGACCTCTTTAGGTTATAATACAAAAGGGATTGATGGTTTTTTTGGCGCTAATACAGAGAAAGCAGTACGACTTTTTCAACAAGACCACCATTTGAAAGCGGATGGTATTGTCGGGCCAGCAACGAAAAAAGCATTAGGAATCAAGTAAGCTGCTCCCATATTTAATTAAGTTAAGACCTCATTCTTACTTATATCAGCGGAAAATGTGGCGATATCAGCAGAAATCCAGATATATCAGCGATTTTTCAAAAATATCAGCGCCTCGGGTTTTTTTAAAACTAAAATAATCATGCACTCTTTTTCAATAACTGAATATAGTAACTTCTGTGTGAGTAATTCGAGGAAGGAAGTATCAGGATGAAAAATGTACAGTTGGATATAACCAAAATTAGCGAGTGCAAGGATGGAGAGAACGGTTATAAGATTCTTGAATGGACTGTATCAGATCCTGCTGAGGAACTGTATACAATCGTGACCCCGATTAAGAAGCAATAATCTACTTAAAACGACAAAAAAGCAGGGTAACCGAAGTGCTTGATTCGCGGAAGGCCATTTTTAGGACGCGAACAGGCACTTTTTTACATAGGAGCAGTCCAAGGTAACAGCTGTTAGCCCCTTTTTTTGAACGGGCTTAATAGAAAAATTAATATCATTTTAAATGAACTCTTAAAACGATATAATATTTGAAGATTAGCAGAAAAGGAGTTATTTCAAATGGATTTGCAGCTGACTGGGAAAAACGTCTTGATTACTGGAGGATCGAAAGGAATTGGCAAAGCAATCGCCAAGGTGTTTGTCGCGGAGGGGGCAAATGTCGCGATTTCGGGCCGGGGGATAGAAGCACTGAAGCAAACCCAAATAGAACTGGGAGAAAAGATGTCAATTATCCAAGGGGATGTTACTGATGCAGAGGACCGCAAGCATTTATTTGAAAAATTTATGGAACAATATGGAACAATTGACGTGTTAATTAATAATGCAGGCGGCAGTAATGGCGGAAAAGCAACTGAAACAGAGATGGACTTGTTCTATGAAGCAATGGAGCTGAATTATTTTTCCGCCGTTCATTTAAGCAAATTAGCTGTGAAGCAGATGAAAACGCAGCGCTCAGGTTCTATTATCAATATTACCTCCATCTACGGAAGAGAGAGCGGCGGGAAAATTACCTATAACAATGCAAAAGCGGCTCTTATCAGTTTTACGAAATCATTGGCAGATGAGGTTATTTCGGATGGGATTAGAGTGAATAGCATTGCCCCAGGCAGTATTCTGCATGAAACAGCAAATTGGCAACGGCGTCTCGAGGCTGACCCGGAAGGAATAAAGGAATTTGTTAATAAGGAAATACCTGCTGGTCGTTTTGGCACACCAGAGGAAATCGCCAATGTTGCTGCGTTTTTAGCTTCCGAAAAAGCGGGCTGGATTGTTGGTGCCAGCATCAATGTGGATGGCGGACAGTCGAAAATGAATTTTTAGAAAAAAACAAAGGAATCTTCGCGGGAAATCAGTCTAAAATGAATGCCTGTTATGTTTCAGCGCAGGCATTCCTCAAATCCTCCGCGACCATTCTGTCCAGCCGCTCAATCATGTTCAGTGCCTTATCTCTATCCATTTTTCGATAATGATGCATTCCGCCCTGTTCTTCATCCATCTCATCCGCCAGTTTTACAATTTCTTGCAACGGCGTTCTTTTGATAAAAGCATCAGGCATATAAGAGTCCGTATGAAAAAGGATAGCGAGAGCAATATCCTTTGCAATAATTGGATTTTCGCCTAATCGAATCAACAATTTATGCGCCCGCTCTGCCCCCTTGATGGCGTGAATATCATTTTTTCTATATAGATCGTAATCCCATTTTCCGTTATGATACCATGTATAATGTCCCATATCATGCAGAAGTGCAGCTTTTGTAGCCAAATCAACGGATACATCATAGGTTTTTGCCAGTTTATAAGCGTGATAAGCACAGGCGATTGCATGAGCGATTCCTGAACGGCTTAAATACTTTTTTGCGATATGATGGTTGAAAATTTGCATCAAGGTTACATATCTCATTTTCATCACCCTTTCAAAAAATATTAGTTTGTATTATATAGCAATATGAAGATTTTTGGTAATAAAGCATCCTGAACATTGAAAATAGAAAAATGCCAAGCACCCATTACTATTGGATACTTGGCATTTTTTCTAAAGAACAGCGACTTTAACTTCCAATGGTTTCAATGCATTGGTGTTTGCTATATAGATAAAAGCATCATAACGTTAAGTCAGGGCCCAATCCCTAATTGCCTCAACAATATTTTGTTTCATGAGTTAGCCCCCTGAACTCAATTATTGTCACCTAATAGGATATGAAAAACGAGCGGTTTCATTCGTAAGATACCGAACACAATTTAGTCCTATTCTTCAAAAAATTTTGCGGTGCCTGGCACTTCATTATGTCTGAAAAAAGTATCATTTACCTAGTACTTTAGAGGTTATTTATAGTTGGTTCGGAAGATTGCACATGATTAATATTGATAACTTTTGGATCCGATGGGTTCGAGTTATCTATTTTTGTAATAATACACCACCGGCCTGGTGTTGTTGAGGTAAGCGGGACTTCAATGTCATCGCCATTATTTGTTTTGATTAGAACTCTGCCATCATACTTCGCAAAATTATCTTCTTTTTTAAGAAAGCCAAGGAAACGGAAAATGTTCGTTGCGATAATAATTTTATCGACATCTTCAAGTGTTTTGATGACTAAATTTTCTTCATTGTTCCCCGCTGTATTTCCAACACCCGAATCCTTATCAAGTGCGATATAAGGGGCATTGGTCAGTTTTCCTTTATTCCCGAAAAATATATGTCCAAATTTTCCTTGCTTTGTGGTGTAAAAGGCATGAAGGTCTAAATCAACGCCTTTAGTCCACGTTAATTTCACATGAATGTTTTCAATCTTTGCTGTTTTCCGTAACGAAATGGAATCACCAGGTTTTTTTAAGGTGACCTTCTCTAACTTAATCGTTGCTTGCGTCGTTGTTGCAGGACTAGGAGAGGAACTTTTTTCTTCAACAAGTGGTAATGGTATGCTCTCGGTTTGTTCAATGGGGGAGGTCTCATCCTTTACTTCAAGACCGAAATGATGACACAAGGCTGCAAGACCGCCAGTGAATCCACCGGTATTAGAGGAGAATTTCCAATCTCCATTTCGTTTGTAGATTTCAGCAAGTACTAATGTGTTTTCAATCGTGTACTGATCCAATGGGTAGGATAGAATCTCTTGTTGAGAGTCTGCATCTACTATTTTTATATAAGCATTTTTCATTTGGGAAAAATTAAGTCCAGCCTTGTCACCTTCGTAAATAGTTAAGGTGATCACAAGTTTTTCCGTTATTGATGAAACCTTATGTAAATCTACTGAAAATTGTTCTTTATGTTTGGCTGAATCATTCAGAACAGAATGGTGAATAGAATCATCTGCCGAACGAGGATTCCCATAAAAAATGATGGAATCATCATTTAAACATTTCCCATTGGAACCAATCATAAAAATCGAAGAATCAATATCAAGCGGGGACGTTGTTTCCCAACCAACTTCAACAATTAATTTAGTCAGATTTGCGTAATGTTTGGTGATATCCACTCGTGCCCCTTTTTGTACTTGCGTAAGCATGATTTCCCTCCTTTATGTGATAAAATATGCTTTTTATTATACCATATTACAGTTTGCTGAAGACCGCTGATATAGTATGAAAATCGCTGATAAAAATGAAATTCCGCTGATATCCGCTGCATTTTCGCTGATAAAGTTCATGTTAGTTTGTTAACAACCTGTTAATCCTTCTTAACAATTTGCTGTAAGGAGGCCTTTACAGGTTTTTTATTTTTTCTTGGAAACTGCTGGGGAAACAAGTTGGCACAAAGCTTGCATTATCTGTTCATGAGGTGAGGATATGAAATTTGGGGAATTGCTCATGGGTCAGAGATTTGAAACAGCTTCATACAGAGTTACGAAAGAAGATATTATTGCTTTTGCCACCCAGTTTGACCCGCAATATATGCATATTAATGAAGAAAAAGCGAGGCAAAGCCGGTTTAAAGGGATTATTGCATCAGGATTACATACATTGAGTATCTCCTTTAAATTGTGGGTTGAGTTAGGAATACTTGGCGAGGATGTCATTGCCGGTACAGGTGTCAATCAGCTGAGATTTACCAAACCAGTATATCCTGGTGATGTACTATATGTAACAACAGAGGTAATTGAAAAAAGGGAAACGAAAACAGCTGGAGAAGTAACCTTACTGCTTTCATCCTTTAAAAACGATGGAGAACTTGTTTTGCAAGCAAAAATATCGGCATTAGTAAAAAAATAACATTTTAACACAGGAAAGGAGTATTCCAGTGAATTCCTCTACTATTATCCTTGAAAAAAGAAAGAATACCGCCTGGATTTATTTCGACCGCCCGAATGAGATGAATTCCCTCTCAAAATCATTGATAACAGAATTCGTATCTGCTCTCCATGAGGTGGAGCAAGATTCATCTATTCGGGTTATCGTGTTATCTGGAAAGGGCAAAGCATTTTGCGCCGGGGCTGATTTAAAGGAGCTCTTAGCTGACTTGGATAGACAGCCTGATGGTCAAAAAGGAATATTAGATGTAGCAGGCGAACTGTTCCATTCGCTTAACCATTTGTCAAAGCCGCTGATTGCTGCCCTAAATGGGTTAACGCTTGCAGGCGGTTTAGAAATTGCCATGACCGCCGATATTATTGTTGCCTCCGAAAAAGCCAAAATCGGGGATGCACATGCTAATTTTGGCGTTCTTCCAGGCGGAGGAGGTGCGGTAAGACTGCCGCGAAAAATTGGTGTGAACCGCGCCAAGTATTTATTATTTACAGGTGATTTCATTTCCGCTCAAGAGATGAAGGATTTTGGTCTTGTCCATGAGGTCATACCAGCAGACAGTCTTGAAATGTATGTGCAGGAACTTGCTGACAAAATTGCCTTGAAGAGTCCGCTTGTTTTAAAAGAAATGAAAAGATTAGTCGCCGATGGACTGGAGCAGCCGCTTGAAATTGCCCTGAGGCATGAATTATTGGCATTAAAAAATCATACCCGTTCCTATGATTTTCGCGAGGGATTAGCTGCCTTTGCTGAAAAACGAACTCCGAAATTTAAAGGATATTAAACAAGCTGCAAAAGAAAGTGAGGTGAAATAATCCGGCCAGCCTCACTTTCTTAGCGTGAATTTCCTAGTTACTGTAAATTGTATTTTTTTAATTTGGCGTACAGCCAAGGACGGCTGATTCCCAGCAGTTGGCTAGCCTTCGATTTATTCCCATTCGCTTCTTTTAGCGCAGCCATAATCATGTCTTTCTCTGTTGATGTCATTCTATCTTTATAGGAGAGAGAGGCAGAGGGAACAATCACCCTGTCTTCTTGTTGATCTGTAAACGCTGGTATATGTTCCGCATCAATATAGTCTCCTGACTTGAGGTTTGCGGCACGTTCGAGAACATTTTGCAGTTCTCTCACATTCCCCGGCCAGGTATGCTTCATGAGTTTTGTAAGTGCTGAATGCGTCACCCCTTTAATGTAAAAGCCATTTTGATTCAAGCGGTTTATGACTGCTTGAATAATATCGGGTAAATCCTCAATTCTTTCACGTAAAGGCGGGATATTTAGACGAACAATATTTAGCCGATAATATAAGTCTTCTCTAAACTTGCCTTCCGAAACTAATTTTTCAATGTTTTGATTGGTGGCCGCAATGATCTTTGTATTGAGATGGATCGTTTTTGAACTGCCAATTGGGCGAAATTCCTTTTCCTGAAGCACACGCAAAATTTTTGTTTGCAGGTTAATTGACATGTCGCCAATCTCATCTAAAAAGATGGTTCCATTTTGCGCCAATTCAAATTTACCTTTCATCCCGCCTTTTTTCGCCCCAGTAAAAGCACCGTCTCCGTAACCGAAAAATTCGGATTCCAATAATTCTGGTGGCATGGCTGCACAATTCACTTCGATAAAAGGCCCCATTTGTCCGGATGCGGCATGAATACCTTGGGCAAATAATTCTTTTCCTGTTCCGCTTTCGCCAATGATTAACACAGTAGACATTGTTTTAGCGGCAAGTGCTGCCTCGTTTTTTACCTTTTGGATGGATGCTGATTCCCCGGCGATATCAAAAAGGGTGTATTTTGTTCCTTTTATTTCATTAATTTTAGTTTGATAGTCATTGAGCTTTTTCTCGAGCCTTTTTACTTTTGTGATGGCATCATGTAAATGGGTTAAGCCTCGATAGGTTATTTTACAGATGGCACTGACCGTATGACCGTTTTCCTTAATCGGTTTAATCGAGATTAATGATTGCTGTCCGGCAATTAGCTGGGGAACATTGTTGATGCTAATCCCGGTTTTGATGACATTTTCGACTTCCAATTCAGGAAATAAATCAGTAGTAGATTTATTTAAAACATCCCTGCGGTTTACCCCAAATAAATCGGTAAAGCCTTTGTTGACCATGGTAATTTCCGCTTTTTCATTGACTAAAATAATTGCATCATATGCTATTTCAAGAACGGATGATAATTGACTATAAACCATACTATACGATGATAATAATTCATTTGTTGACATCACACCGACAGGCATCATTTCTTGATTGACAACAGGCGCATGGCCAATATTGTATTGTAAAAGCAGTTTCCTGGCATCCTCCACAGCATCGGTGGGGTTAAGGAAAATAGGATTGAAGTTACAGTATTGTTCAATCGGTATATTGAAGGAGGGCTGCGTACTTAGTAAATGAAATAATTTATTTTTCGTAATAATCCCAATTAATTTACCGGCAGAGTCTACGACAAGTAGTAAATTAGAATTTGTTCTGGTAAACAGCGGAACAACATCACCTAATTTGTCGTTTTTTGAACAGCAGATGAATTCAGGATTCATCAACTCTGAAATAAACATCCAATCCCTCCTCAGAAAAAATGAAGTGTTTACATTTACTTGTTAATATATTTTACAATTAACAATATTCTGTTAATTAATCTTAACACATTGTCGGGGAATTTACTCTATTTTTAACGATAATTATTTGGCACGTTATTTGCATTTAAGATAGATAAGTAGATGATGAAGGAATGGAGGAAACTGAATGAAGCATTCTTTAGCTATCCAAGAAGAAATTACCTTATTTAAAAAAACAATCGAAGCTTTTGCCAAAAAAGAAATTGAACCCTTTTACAATAAGTGGGAAGAAGAAGGGATGATTCCCAAGGAATTTTGGAAAAAACTTGGTGATGCCGGACTCCTTTGTGTCGATCTCCCTGAACAATATGGAGGAATAGGGGCACCTTTCCAGTTTGCTGCTGGAATTGTCGATGAATTCAGCCGCCTGGGGTACTATTCTATTTCAGGAAATTTAGCGGTTCATTCAAACATTGTCGCCCATTATATTTTAAATTCAGGTACAGAAGAGCAGAAGCTGCGATACTTGCCGAAGATGGCTAGTGGTGACTTCATCGGGGCTGTTGCCATGACAGAGCCTGGGGCAGGCAGTGACCTTCAAGGGATTAGAACAACAGCAGTGCCCCTTCCAAGTGGTGAATATCGGATTAGCGGCTCAAAGACATTTATCTCCAATGGTCAGAATTTTGACTTTGTTATTGTTGTCGCCAAAACAAATACAGCCGTTCCTGCTGCAAAAGGGACTACACTGTTTATTATGGATGCAGAGTCACCAGGCTTGACGAAAGGAAAAAAGCTTAAGAAAATCGGTCTTCATTCAGCTGATACATCTGAATTATTTTTCGATAATGTAATCGTCTCTCACAAGCAAATTTTAGGGGAGGTGGATAGTGGTTTTATCACCTTAATGAAAGAATTACCGCGGGAAAGGACGATTCTCGCCGTCGGTGCCTGTGGGGCCATGGAGGGCGCTTTAGCGATGACGATTGATTATCTTCATGAAAGAGAAGCATTCGGAAAACCGCTTAGCAATCTTCAAGTGATTCGCCATAAAATTGCTGAGATGGTGACGGAAGCTAAAGTGAATCGGGCGTATGTCAATCACTGTTTAGCTTTGCTCGCGGAAAATCAGCTATCCACCGCCGATGCCAGCATTGCTAAATTATCCGCTACTGAAGCCCAGGGGAGGGTGGTCGATGGCTGCCTGCAGCTCTTTGGCGGTTACGGTTACATGGAAGAGTATCCGATTTCCCGGGCTTATACAGATGCAAGGGTGCAACGGATTTATGGGGGAACGTCTGAAATTATGAAAGAAATCATTAGTAAAGATATTCTTGGAAAATAGCAGGAGGCAAGAAATGGGAATTTTAACAGGATTAAAGATTTTGGACTTCTCAACACTCCTGCCGGGGCCATTTGCCACGATGATGCTAGCCGATATGGGAGCCGAGGTACTCAAAGTAGAATCGCCAACACGAGAGGATTTAACCAAGCATCTTGAACCTATCGATGGTGACGTCTCAGCCGCATTTGCCCATCTAAATCGCTCCAAACGGTCGTTAGCTTTGGATTTAAAAAAAGAAGACGCTAAAGAGGTCGTATACCAGTTAATTCAGGAATACGATATTGTAATTGAGCAGTTCAGACCAGGCGTAATGGACCGGCTCGGAATCGGCTATGAAACATTAAAACAAATCAATCCGCAGATCATTTATTGCTCGATTACGGGATACGGCCAAACCGGACCGCTGCGTAACCGAGCAGGACATGACATCAATTATTTATCATTAGCAGGTGCGGCAAGCTATTCAGCTCGGAAAAATCAAGCACCGATACCAGCGGGGATTCAAGTTGCCGATCTTGCCGGGGGTTCGATGCCTGCTGTGATTGCTATATTAGCGGCCGTCTACCACCGGGGTCAGTGCGGAGAAGGTCAGTATATTGACGTAAGCATTACCGATGGTGTGTTTTCCTTGAATGCGATGTATGGTTCTGGCTACTTAGTGGCGGAGATTGAACCAGAACCGGAGTCATTATTATTAAATGGCGGTCATTACTATGATTATTACGAAACGAAAGACCATCGTTATTTCTCAGTTGGGAGTCTTGAAGTGCCATTCCAAGCCAGATTATGTGCGCTAATCGGTGATCCTACCTTACTAACGTTAAGCAGCAGCGAGCAAAAACAGGACCAACAAGCGTTTAAAGTCATACTGGCTAAAACCTTTAAGGAAAAAACCTTTGCACAATGGTTAGAGCTGCTAGGTGATGATTTTGATGGCTGTGTGGAACCGGTTCTGCATTTTTCCGAAGCGGTTGAACATCCGCACATAAAGGCAAGGGAACTGGTCGTGTCGGTTCCGAAAACTGAAGGTGGAAGTCAAAAGCAGATTGCCTTTCCAATTAAATTTTCCACGCAGCCAGCAGAATACAGGTTTACCGGGGTACAAACTGGTACACACACTAAAGAAATTCTCAAGGAAGCAGGCTTCACTGAGGAAGCGATTAACGGTTTGGTCGAGAAGGGGATTTTCGGAAATAAATAATAAAGGAGAAGCTAGATTATGAATGTAAAAGATAAGGTAGCCGTTGTAACCGGGGGAGCTTCCGGTTTAGGGTTAGCAACGGTCACAAGGCTGGTGGAAAAGGGAGCTAAGGTAGTTATTTTTGATGTAAATGAAGCGAAGGCAAAGGAAGCTGTTCAGCAATTAGGGGAAAGTGTTCAATACGTACTGGTGAATGTCGCTGATGATGAGTCGGTTCAAAAAGGAATCAGTCAAGCTCTGGAGGCCTTTGGCGCTATTCATATTTGCGTCAACTGTGCCGGTGTTGGCACCCCTGGAAAAACGATTGGGAAAAAGGGTGTGTTACCACTGGAGGATTTCAATCGAGTCATTGGCATTAATCTCATCGGGACCTTTAATGTGTTACGATTAGCCGCTAATGAAATGAAGAATAATCAGCCGCTCACGGACTCTGGGGAAAGAGGAGTCATTATTAATACGGCTTCGGTTGCTGCGTTTGACGGGCAGATGGGGCAGGCGGCATATGGGGCCAGTAAAGCTGGAGTTGCGGGGATGGCACTGCCGGTTTCCCGTGATTTATCACAGTTTGGGATTCGCGTCAATACCATTGCCCCAGGTCTGTTTATGACCCCAATGGCCGATACATTGCCTGATAAGGTCATTGAAAAACTAGCGGCCAGTGTGGAGTTTCCCAAGCGCTTAGGCCGGCCATCTGAGTATGCCGAACTAGCTTTATTTATGATTGAACATGAATATCTAAATGGGGAAGTCATTCGCTTAGATGGTGGAATCCGGATGTCACCAAGATAATCGCTGTAAATTTTTGGAGGGGGAGCTTACATGACAAACGCAAATGTAATCGGCGTAAATATGGTGAAGTTTGAAAAGCCTGGCAAAAATGAACCTTATGAAATCATGGCGTCAAAAGCAATTAAAGGAGCACTGAAAGATGCGGGAATCGCACTGGCTAATGTAAACCAAGTCTATGCCAGCTATGTGTATGGAGATAGTACATCAGGCCAAACTGCCCTGTATCGCGTGGGAATGACTGGACTTCCGATCATCAATGTCAATAATAATTGTTCATCGGGTTCTACGGCTCTTTATCTGGCGCGCCAGGCGGTGGAATCAGGAGCAGCGGATTGTGTTTTGGCTTTCGGCTTTGAAGAGATGAAACCAGGTGCGTTAGGTGATAATTGGAGTGATCGGACATCTCCGTTTCAATGGATTTATGATCGGTTTAATCAGTTGAATCCGGAATTGCCTGATGGTCCGGTTGCATTGAAGGTTTTTGGAGCGGCTGGTTTAGAATATCTGAAAAAGTACGGGGCTAACCCTGATATTTTTGCAAAAGTCGCTGTTAAATCAAGGCAGCATGCAATTCATAATCCTTATTCATTATTCACCCAAGCATTAACAGTTGAGGAAGTTATGAATTCACCGGAAGTGTATCCGGGACTGCGCAGATTAATGGCCTGCCCGCCTACATGCGGGGCAGCTGCGGTGATTGTTTGCAGCGATGCGTTTGCGAAAAAACATAATGTAAATAAAACTGTAAAAATTATTGCCCAGTCGTTAACGACAGATAAACCTGATTCCCATGATGATAATCTTCATTTAGTCGGGAGCGGCATGACCGCTCGTGCTGCCCAGGAGGTTTACCAAAAGGCTGGGATTGGTCCGGAAGATATTGATGTCATCGAGCTTCACGATTGTTTTACACCAAATGAAGTCATCACCTATGAAGGCTTGGGACTATGCGGTGAAGGCCAGGCCGAAAAGCTGATTAATGATGGCGATACTACGTACGGAGGCAAGTACGTTGTCAACCCTTCCGGCGGCTTAATGTCCAAAGGTCATCCATTAGGGGCGACAGGCTTGGCCCAATGCACCGAACTTGTCTGGCATTTGCGCGAGAAAGCAGGAGATCGTCAAGTAGACGGCGCGCGAATTGCCCTGCAGCATAACCTCGGACTTGGTGGAGCATGTGTTGTGACGATGTATCAGAAAGGGTAATAGGAGGTTTTCCCATCTGTTGCTGTTTTAATGGATAAAGGGAATTTAACATTACTAGTGTTATAAAAAAGGAGATGACTGTGTGACTATTTCTATGAATGTAAAACAGAGGAGCGTTCTTGGTGACGGATTAAAGAGAGCTAGTTTTCGTTTTCCCGAAAAGGCAGCATTCATTTACTATAGCGCAAAGGGTGATAAGATTACCTATACGTTTCAACAACTAAATGAAAAAGTCAATCAGCTTTCCTCCTCCTTACGTAATGTAGGAGTTAAAAAGGGTGACAGGATTGCGGTTATTAGTCGCAACTGCCCGGAAATGGTCATCTTATCCTACGCACTTCTCAAAATTGGTGCTTGGATCACACCACTAAATTTCATGTTGAAGCCCCAAGAGATTAGTCAACTCATTCATTTTTCACAAGCACGCATGTTTTTCGTAGAGGGTCAGAATCTGGAAGGGGTTCTTTCAATCGAAAAAGAATTATTTAATGTGGAAAAATTTGTTTGCTTCCGCGCCCCTGAAGTACCAGAGGGCTGGGTAGAGTTTAATCAACTCGTAAACGGTGATAGGAGTGAAGTCGAGGTAGAATTAGATGATGAAGATGTCGCAGCTTTATTTTATACAAGCGGTACAGAGTCATTACCGAAAGGCGTAATGGTCACGCATCGGAACTTCCTTCATTCTAATTATGCCTACCTGGCTGCCGGATTGTTTCAACCTGAGGATCGATTATTACTTGTCCTTCCATTGATCCATATGGCAGGATTCACGTTTATGATGAATAGTCATATGGTCGGATTAACAATCGTTATGACAGAAATACCGATTCCTTCACAAATGGCCATGCTAGTGGAAAAGCATCGCCTCACCTTTACAGCATTACCGCCGACATTGTACTTAGGTGTTCTGAATGAAAATACCTCCGGCGAGTATGATTTCTCATCTTTGAAGAAGTTAATTACTTGGTCCAGTACCATTCCGAAAGCGATGGTAGATGGGTGGAATAAGCTCGCACCAATTGCGAAATTCTTTACGATTCAGGGGTCTAGTGAGACAACAGCCTCGCCATTAACTGGAGGCTGGTTTAAAACATGGGCTGATGTCCCAAATGGTGATGGAAGATATGTGGGAAAAGTGACGCATACCGGCAGTGAAATTAGACTTGTTGATGAGTTTGGAAATGAAGTGCCAGATGGAGTGCCCGGTGAACAAGTGGCCAGGGGACCGGTTGTTGTTAATGGCTATTTTAATAACGAGGAAGGTAATGCGAAGGCCTTCCAGAATGGCTGGTATCATACCGGAGATGTTTTAATTCGTGACAAAGAGGGCAATTATTATTTTGCAGATAGGAAAAAGGATATTGTGAAATCGGGTGGAGAGAACGTTTCAAGCCAAGAAATTGAAAATGTCCTTAGTCAGCATCCTGAGATTCAACAATGTGCTGTTTTTGGTGTTCCCGATCTCCGCTGGGGTGAGGCAGTCACAGCAGCAGTGGTCGTAAAGACTGGTTCAAGTCTTACAAAAGACGACATCATTGGTTTTTGCCGTGGACACTTATCAGGATATAAAATCCCAAAGCATATTGTGTTCCGTTCTAGCCTGCCAACCACCTCCGCCGGCAAGCTGTTAAAAAGAGCATTAAAAGAAGAGTATAAGTCACTTTTACAAGATGTGAATAAATTCTCGTAATAGGTAGCAGACATGAAAAAGACGCTATCATTTCACTTTACTAAGTAGCGATTTGTGAATTAAAGACTGAATATTATAAAAATTATTCCATGAATTATTCCAGGGGGGATTTATTCGATGAGAATGGTAAAAGGCTGCCCATCTACTTCTATGAATGACTATCAATTAAATACGACAACTATGATTCGCCATGCGGTGCGAAATTTTCCAGAAAGGGAAATTTTGTATCGACAACACCATAAAATCAACCGTTATACGTATCAAGAGGCCTATATCCGCATGGCAAAACTAGCAAACTTTCTCGAAAACCAGTTAGGTGCCAAACCTGGTGATAGAATTGGCGTATTAGATTGGAATTCGCATCGCCATTTTGAATTATATTTTGCCATACCAGGAATTGGGGCTACCTTGCTGCAAATGAATTTGCGCATTTCAGCTGATGATCTATCCTATGTAACGAACCATAGTGAAGCGAAATATATTTTTGTTGATGAGTCCCTGTTAGCTGTTGCGGAAGACATTGCCCCTAACTTAACAACAGTTGCAGGATATATTGTCATGACAGATAAACCGCTGTCTGAAATTAAAACAACACTATCACCCCTCTATCATTATGAAGAAAGTTTGGCCGAAGAAAGTGCTGTTTATGATTGGCCGATGATCGATGAAACAACCGCCTACAGTGCATGTTATACATCAGGAACAACTGGCCGGCCAAAAGGTGTCTATTATTCCCATCGAAACATTTATCTTCACTCAATGGCTGAAGCAGCTTTAGTCGGGGTTAACAGCCAAGATTGTTTGCTCGTCATTGTCCCGATGTTTCATGGTCAATCATGGGGATTGGTCCATACGGCAGTCATGATGGGGGCGAAATTAATTTTCCCCGGTCGATACGTGGCCGAGGACACGTCACCGCTTGTTGATCTGATGATTAAAGAAAAAGTCACCCTTTCTGCTGGCTCGCCTGCAATTTTTATGCCGATGTTACACTATATTCGAACCCTTGAGAACAAGCCTGATTTCAGTAAAGCGAGGTTTTTATCAGGGGCAACTGAACCTCCTGTGTCCATGATGAGAGGATTCAAAGAACTTACAGGTGCGGAAATTATTCATGCCTATGGGGCAACTGAAACGACTCCGCTGGTAGCCATCAATTATCACTTGAATCCTCAGCTGCAAAACAAATTGACAGAGGAGGAAAAATGGGATTTGCGTAGGAAGCAAGGTTTACAGGCACCAGGAATTGATTATAAATTATGCAATCCTGATACGGGAGAAGAGGTTCCTCGAGACGGTCAGTCAGTTGGCGAGATTTGCGTAAGAGGCCCGTGGATTACCGGTTCATATCATCATGCACCAGGTACTGAAAGCGGTTTCCGCGATGGGTATTGGCGCAGCGGTGATGCTGGAACCATTGATGAATATGGATATGTCAAGATAGTGGATCGAATTAAGGATGTTATTAAGAGTGGCGGCGAATGGATTTCTTCAATTGATTTGGAAAATGCTCTTATGGGACACCCTGACGTTTTGGAGGCAGCAGTGGTTGGTATTCCACACCCTAAATGGCAGGAACGTCCGCTTGCATTAGTAGTAACAAAAAATAAGCAACCTGTATCAAGAGATGAATTTGAAAACCTATTGTATCAGCATTTTGCCAAATGGCAATTCCCGGACCAGTATATTTTTATAGATGAAATTCCAAAAACGAGCGTCGGGAAGTTTAATAAGAAGGAAATCGTTAAGAAATACGAAAATCTATACCAAGGTTTTGCAGACGAGGTTATTGCGGAATAAATTATATGGGTAAGGTCAGTCTTATATGCGCTGACCTTTTTGTTGTTATTTAACGGGGTGAAATATGGGGAAAATTTCATGTTGAATGATGACTGTAAAGCTGGTATTATAGGTAACGTTCTCTTCGGAACAGATAAGAATATAACTGTTCCTTTTTAGCTGGGAAAACTTACTATTGTATAGTTGCCCCAAAAGATGTTATTATATGAAAGTCGCTTTAAAAGCACAATGTATTAATTGATAAAAATTATTGATTGATAGAATGACAGAAAAGCGATATACTATTATTCCTGTCACTTCAAAGTGAAAAAATTGTTCTTTGAAAACTAAACAAACAAAAACGTCAACAATAAAACTATTTACTTCTATATTATATAGAGAAAAGCCAACGTTAAATTTTATGAGCTATATCAACTCAACTTTATTGGAGAGTTTGATCCTGGCTCAGGACGAACGCTGGCGGCGTGCCTAATACATGCAAGTCGAGCGAACCTGATAAAGCTTGCTTTTGAAGGTTAGCGGCGGACGGGTGAGTAACACGTGGGCAACCTGCCTGTAAGACTGGGATAACACCGGGAAACCGGTGCTAATACCGGATAATTCTTATCAACTCATGTTGATAAGCTGAAAGTCGGCGCAAGCTGACACTTACAGATGGGCCCGCGGCGCATTAGCTAGTTGGTGAGGTAACGGCTCACCAAGGCGACGATGCGTAGCCGACCTGAGAGGGTGATCGGCCACACTGGGACTGAGACACGGCCCAGACTCCTACGGGAGGCAGCAGTAGGGAATCTTCCACAATGGACGAAAGTCTGATGGAGCAACGCCGCGTGAGCGATGAAGGCCTTCGGGTCGTAAAGCTCTGTTGTTAGGGAAGAACAAGTATCGGAGTAACTGCCGGTACCTTGACGGTACCTAACCAGAAAGCCACGGCTAACTACGTGCCAGCAGCCGCGGTAATACGTAGGTGGCAAGCGTTGTCCGGAATTATTGGGCGTAAAGCGCGCGCAGGCGGTCCTTTAAGTCTGATGTGAAAGCCCACGGCTTAACCGTGGAGGGTCATTGGAAACTGGGGGACTTGAGTGCAGAAGAGGAAAGCGGAATTCCACGTGTAGCGGTGAAATGCGTAGAGATGTGGAGGAACACCAGTGGCGAAGGCGGCTTTCTGGTCTGTAACTGACGCTGAGGCGCGAAAGCGTGGGGAGCAAACAGGATTAGATACCCTGGTAGTCCACGCCGTAAACGATGAGTGCTAAGTGTTAGAGGGTTTCCGCCCTTTAGTGCTGCAGCTAACGCATTAAGCACTCCGCCTGGGGAGTACGGCCGCAAGGCTGAAACTCAAAGGAATTGACGGGGGCCCGCACAAGCGGTGGAGCATGTGGTTTAATTCGAAGCAACGCGAAGAACCTTACCAGGTCTTGACATCCTCTGATACTCCTAGAGATAGGATTTTCCCCTTCGGGGGACAGAGTGACAGGTGGTGCATGGTTGTCGTCAGCTCGTGTCGTGAGATGTTGGGTTAAGTCCCGCAACGAGCGCAACCCTTGATCTTAGTTGCCAGCATTAGGTTGGGCACTCTAAGGTGACTGCCGGTGACAAACCGGAGGAAGGTGGGGATGACGTCAAATCATCATGCCCCTTATGACCTGGGCTACACACGTGCTACAATGGATGGTACAAAGGGCAGCGAAACCGCGAGGTTTAGCCAATCCCATAAAACCATTCTCAGTTCGGATTGCAGGCTGCAACTCGCCTGCATGAAGCCGGAATCGCTAGTAATCGCGGATCAGCATGCCGCGGTGAATACGTTCCCGGGCCTTGTACACACCGCCCGTCACACCACGAGAGTTTGTAACACCCGAAGTCGGTGGGGTAACCTTTTAGGGGCCAGCCGCCTAAGGTGGGACAGATGATTGGGGTGAAGTCGTAACAAGGTAGCCGTATCGGAAGGTGCGGCTGGATCACCTCCTTTCTAAGGAATATGCAGTCCTAACGGACTGATAAAACAGATTGTTGTACGTATTTTGTTTGTTTAGTTTTGAGAGAGCAATTTCCTCTCAAAATCGTTCTTTGAAAACTAGATAACGCAAAAGAAGAAGTAACCAAGAAAGAACCGAGTAATCGCCATTTTAGTATTTCTCTCTATTTATTAGAGTAAAACCTTTTAGGTTAAGTTTTTAAGGGCGCACGGTGAATGCCTTGGCACTAGGAGCCGATGAAGGACGGGACTAACACCGATATGCTTCGGGGAGCTGTAAGTAAGCTTTGATCCGGAGATTTCCGAATGGGGAAACCCACTGCTCGTAATGGAGCAGTATCTTTACCTGAATCCATAGGGTAATGAAGGCAGACCCGGGGAACTGAAACATCTAAGTACCCGGAGGAAGAGAAAGCAATTGCGATTCCCTAAGTAGCGGCGAGCGAAACGGGAACAGCCCAAACCGAAAGGCTTGCCTTTCGGGGTTGTAGGACACTCAACATGGAGTTACAAAGGAACGGAGTAGATGAAGCGACCTGGAAAGGTCCGCAATACAAGGTAAAAGCCCTGTAGTCGAAACTTCGTTCCCTCCTGAGTGGATCCTGAGTACGGCCGGACACGTGAAATCCGGTCGGAAGCTGGGAGGACCATCTCCCAAGGCTAAATACTCCCTAGTGACCGATAGTGAACCAGTACCGTGAGGGAAAGGTGAAAAGCACCCCGGAAGGGGAGTGAAAGAGATCCTGAAACCGTGTGCCTACAAGTAGTCAAAGCCCATTCATGGGTAATGGCGTGCCTTTTGTAGAATGAACCGGCGAGTTACGATTGCATGCGAGGTTAAGTTGAAGAGACGGAGCCGCAGCGAAAGCGAGTCTGAATAGGGCGAACTAGTATGTAGTCGTAGACCCGAAACCAGGTGATCTACCCATGTCCAGGGTGAAGTCCAGGTAACACTGGATGGAGGCCCGAACCCACGCACGTTGAAAAGTGCGGGGATGAGGTGTGGGTAGCGGAGAAATTCCAATCGAACTTGGAGATAGCTGGTTCTCTCCGAAATAGCTTTAGGGCTAGCCTCACGAAGTTAGAGTCTTGGAGGTAGAGCACTGTTTGGACTAGGGGCCCTCATCGGGTTACCGAATTCAGACAAACTCCGAATGCCAAAGACTTATCCGTGGGAGTCAGACTGCGAGTGATAAGATCCGTAGTCAAAAGGGAAACAGCCCAGACCACCAGCTAAGGTCCCAAAGTATACGTTAAGTGGAAAAGGATGTGGAGTTGCTTAGACAACCAGGATGTTGGCTTAGAAGCAGCCACCATTTAAAGAGTGCGTAATAGCTCACTGGTCGAGTGACTCTGCGCCGAAAATGTACCGGGGCTAAACGTATCACCGAAGCTGTGGATTGACATCTACGATGTCAGTGGTAGGAGAGCGTTCTAAGGGCGTTGAAGCTAGACCGAAAGGACTGGTGGAGCGCTTAGAAGTGAGAATGCCGGTATGAGTAGCGAAAGATGAGTGAGAATCTCATCCACCGAATGCCTAAGGTTTCCTGAGGAAGGCTCGTCCGCTCAGGGTTAGTCGGGACCTAAGCCGAGGCCGAAAGGCGTAGGCGATGGACAACAGGTTGATATTCCTGTACCACCTCTAAATCGTTTGAGTGATGGGGGGACGCAGGAGGATAGGGTAAGCGCGCTGCTGGTCATGCGCGTCCAAGCAGTTAGGCTGGTGAATAGGAAAATCCGTTCACCGTAAAAGCTGAGCTGTGACGGCGAGGGAAATCTAGTACCGAAGTTCCTGATTCCACACTGCCAAGAAAAGCCTCTAGCGAGATTTAAGGTGCCCGTACCGCAAACCGACACAGGTAGGCGAGGAGAGAATCCTAAGGTGAGCGAGAGAACTCTCGTTAAGGAACTCGGCAAAATGACCCCGTAACTTCGGGAGAAGGGGTGCTTTTTAGGGTGAATAGCTCTGAAAAGCCGCAGTGAATAGGCCCAGGCGACTGTTTAGCAAAAACACAGGTCTCTGCGAAGCCGCAAGGCGAAGTATAGGGGCTGACGCCTGCCCGGTGCTGGAAGGTTAAGAGGAGGGGTTAGCTCACGCGAAGCTCTGAATCGAAGCCCCAGTAAACGGCGGCCGTAACTATAACGGTCCTAAGGTAGCGAAATTCCTTGTCGGGTAAGTTCCGACCCGCACGAAAGGCGTAACGATCTGGGCACTGTCTCAACGAGAGACTCGGTGAAATTATAGTACCTGTGAAGATGCAGGTTACCCGCGACAGGACGGAAAGACCCCATGGAGCTTTACTGTAGCCTGATATTGAATTTTGGTACAGCTTGTACAGGATAGGTAGGAGCCTGAGAAACCGGAGCGCCAGCTTCGGTGGAGGCGTCGGTGGGATACTACCCTGGCTGTATTGAAATTCTAACCCGCACCCCTTATCGGGGTGGGAGACAGTGTCAGGTGGGCAGTTTGACTGGGGCGGTCGCCTCCTAAAGAGTAACGGAGGCGCCCAAAGGTTCCCTCAGAATGGTTGGAAATCATTCGCAGAGTGTAAAGGCACAAGGGAGCTTGACTGCGAGACCTACAAGTCGAGCAGGGACGAAAGTCGGGCTTAGTGATCCGGTGGTTCCGCATGGAAGGGCCATCGCTCAACGGATAAAAGCTACCCTGGGGATAACAGGCTTATCTCCCCCAAGAGTCCACATCGACGGGGAGGTTTGGCACCTCGATGTCGGCTCATCGCATCCTGGGGCTGTAGTCGGTCCCAAGGGTTGGGCTGTTCGCCCATTAAAGCGGTACGCGAGCTGGGTTCAGAACGTCGTGAGACAGTTCGGTCCCTATCCGTCGTGGGCGCAGGAAATTTGAGAGGAGCTGTCCTTAGTACGAGAGGACCGGGATGGACGCACCGCTGGTGTACCAGTTGTCTTGCCAAAGGCATCGCTGGGTAGCTATGTGCGGACGGGATAAGTGCTGAAAGCATCTAAGCATGAAGCCCCCCTCGAGATGAGATTTCCCATAGCGCAAGCTAGTAAGATCCCTGAAAGATGATCAGGTTGATAGGTCAGAGGTGGAAGCATGGTGACATGTGGAGCTGACTGATACTAATCGATCGAGGACTTAACCTAATAGAAAAGCGGAAGCGTCCGCTTAGCAACGTATGGCTTGGAGGGCATTGACTGAGATAAGGGAAACACGAAGAGCGTTAGCGATTCGATGTTGACTTATCGTAGGGAAAGGACCGAAAGACACTAGTTGCTGGACGCTGCAGCTAGACAATAAACGAAAAGCGGAAGCATCCGCTTAGAAAGAATACTCGTTCATTAATGGAACTTCTTCTGTATTATCTAGTTTTGAGGGAATGAACCTCAGTAATCAAATAGTCCGGCGGTGATGGCGAGAAGGTCACACCCGTTCCCATACCGAACACGGAAGTTAAGCTTCTCAGCGCCGATGGTAGTTGGGGCATGCGCCCCTGTGAGAGTAGGACGCTGCCGGGCTAAAACAAAAAAGACAATCTGCGATGGATTGTCTTTTTTGTTTTGCCCATTGACTGATTGTCTTTCTTCTTCTGGCTGCTTTTTCGTGATCAATAAGCTACGCAGATTGATAAGAGATTGAAAATCCCCTAATCTAAATAATATGTAACTATTTAGCCTATTAAATATTTATACATACAGAGCAGATCATCT
The DNA here is from genome assembly GCA_000752035.1 of Bacillus rubiinfantis. GTDB lineage: Bacteria > Bacillota > Bacilli > Bacillales > Cytobacillaceae > Neobacillus > Neobacillus rubiinfantis. Next base: position 509,933 of record CCFE01000021.1, read on the forward strand.
TTTAAAAGGCAAAAAACATCTGTGGAAGGTACTTCACACAAGTGTCTGGGTTCTTCATTCCTTAATGATTTGAGTTCTATCTTCCATTTGAGGTGGCTCTTCCATCCATTCGTTTTGAATCATGATTTTTGCACCTTTGTGGGCATATTCAAAAATATCTTTCATGAAAACTGTCATCTTAGCAGGTAAATCATTTCGTAAACTAAATGCAGTTCCTAATGAATTTCCGCCCATTGAAAAACTGCAAAAGAGGCTTGTACAATACATCATTAATTTGTCACTAAATGGAGGTACTGTTGAACGGGTCGCATTTCCTCCTGATGGTTGAATAGATGGTAAATTGCTTTGCAAAAAAGTCTCGCTTAATTCCTTAATAATCGCCTTCGCAAGCTCCGCCCCTTCGTTGAAATACTTTTTCACTTCACTTTTATCAGCACATTGAGCAAAACCTAAAATCATTTGCATACCTGTAAAATTAGATTCAATCGCATGATGCATATGGGCAATCTCTACAGTATTTAATGCCCGCTTTTTCGTAAATGGATTAAAGCCGCCTAAATAATTGATATCTTTTACAAATTCAACCTTTTTGGGCATTGTCACATAAGGGGCCCGAGATAACAAACCTTTCTCAAGCAAGTATTGTGTACAAAGATTGTAATAGTTTTGCGTGATGGCCGTTAGTTCTTTAAAAATTATTACGATATCTTCACGATACGCCATGGTTATATTTAATGAATGCATTCCCATGCTGATTTCTTTTAATAATCGAATGAACATGATGTCAAACCCATTATCGTATAATTTTGGCACATCTTTGTTGACGTCTTGAGATGTGAATCCTACTGGGATAGCGGCTCCTTCTTGATGAAAAAGTTCTGTTATCCTGTCTACATAAAGGTCAAGTTCATCATATAAGTTCTTCATAATTCCTTTGGCTTCTTCATCGTCGGCTTTTTCAATAAAGTATTCTAACATGCGCAGTATCATCGTTTTCTCTTGATACGTAAGCCATAACGTACCCAGTTCAGATGAAGTCATTTTTGAATGTTCAGGCATAAAACGTTCCTCCCTAAAAATCTCTATGTTTAAGGTGAACCTAAATTGCCAGAATCATTCTGTTTTAAGCGGGTTAATTTTTTTAATTATGGATATTAGAAAAAAAGTTGCGGCGTAACAAACATTATAAATATAACATTGCATGTCTAAAACCTTTTGGATTTGAGAACATTTATGCACTTGTGTTAAATTCGGAGAAATATAAACAGTTAGGAGTCAAGACCATCTCTGATTTTGCCCCATTGTCCTCACAAATCAACTTTGGCGGTCCGACAGAATTCTATGAGCGGGAAGATGGCTATGATCCCTTGGTTGAAACATATGGACTAAATTTTAACGAACATAGAAGTCTCGATCCAAGTCTAATGTACGCAGCGGTTAAGGAGGAGGAAAGTAGATGCAATTCCTGCCTACACAACAGATAGCCGAATCGTCCGCTATCATTTAGGCGTGCTGAAGGATGATAAAAAATTCTTCCCCCCTTATTATGCAGTTCCCATTGTTCGGGAAGATACACTGAAGAAATTTCCTAAATTAAAAGGGATTATCAATGAATTAGGCGGAAATATTTCTCAGGAAGATATGGCCGAAATGAATGCAAAAGTAGACATCGATAAACAGGACCCGCAAGATGTAGCCAGGGATTTCTTGAAGAAAAAAGGATTAATTGAGTAACTAAAAAACGACCGAAGGCAGCTATTTTTGGCTGCCTTCTTATGATATTGCATGCTTACATCTGTTGGGCAGTTTCATTTTTCCTGATATTCATGTTACATCTGTTCGGGGGTTTCATTTTTGCCAATGAGGTTGTGATGCAAGAGCGCTTCCACGAGTGTAAATGTTTCATAGGTTGCGAGATAATCGACCGTTTCCCAATCCGTATGTTCGTTTGCATAGCCAGCAGACAGGTTGACGGACGGGATGCCCATTTCAGCAAATATTTTTGCATCGCTTAAGCCGCCAGGGGTCATTTGCCAATCGTTCATGCCAGCCAACTCTCCCGCTTTTTCAAAAAGTTTACCATATTCTGTTGGGCAAAACGGTATAAAATTCGCATAGGATGTAACAATGTCCCTGTTGCCGCGGCGGTCAATGACAATCGCACCAGTAACATCCTCGAGGAAATCTTGATCGATCTCTCTGGAACCCCTGCAGCCAATTTCCTCTTCAACTGTAAACGCAACCTTCAATGTTCCATTAAAGTTCGTTTGCTGGATGGCGGACAAGATTTCTAGAATAACAGCAATTCCTGCCCGGTCATCGGCCCCAAGAATACCCGCAGAGCTTTTTAGCATTGTTCCTTCTTCGATGATTTCACGGTCTGGGACAATGTCATCCACTGTATCCATGTGGGCAGAAAGAAGAATAGTCGGCCCAGTTCCGCAATTTTTCATCGCCATTAGATTGCCTTTTCTGTCTACATAGGTATAATCTGTAAGCTGATCTAAGCGGCGCTGGAGAAATTGCCTGATTCTGCGCTCCTCCTGACTGACTCCAGGAATGGTTAACAGTTCTATCAATCTATGCTTGAAATGCTCCGCTTCCAATCGAGTGATAGCCTCGGGTATTTGCGAAAGGGTGAATAAATTTTCTCCAAAATCAAGCAGGTGGTTCCTATTTTTATAGTGGATATAGATAGATTTACCGTGAATTCTTAGCCGGAGCGCAGCAGGTGCAGCGGCCAATAAAAGCCTTTTCTGTGGAAATGTCAGATACTTAAGCAAAAGAATGTTGGCCGGGCCTTTGCCATGACCATCACAGCTGCCATGAGTATAGATTCCCAATTCATTCATCCAGCGAACAATCCCGCGGATATAAGGGTCACATTCTGTTAGCGGAAGTTCCGTATATAATGGGTTAATCTGTATTTCGCAAGTGAAAAGTGAGCCATTTCGCAATTTAATTTTGAGCCACTTCTTTTTCGCTATTCATCCTCATCCATTCCTCGGTTTCCCTCATTCTAAACGACGGACCAACCATGTTTACTACATGCGATTTATGTGTTAAACGATCCGTCAATGCAGCTGTTAAAACAGGATCATGAAAGATTTCCTGCCATTTTAAGAATGATAGATTGCTGGTAATAATTGTTGACTTCCTCCCAGCCCGAAGGGAGAGATGCGAAAATAGTAATTCAGCACCTTCCTTATCAAAAGAAATATACCCAAGCTCATCGATAATCACGAGGTCATATTTCTCAAATTTTAATTCAAATGAACGTAGGGTTCTTTCTGAACGATGTTCTTTTAATTGATTAATAAGCGAAGGGACAGTTGCGAAAAACACTCTATATCCAGCTAGACAAGCCTCCATCCCTAACCCTACCGCAATATGCGATTTCCCTGTCCCAGGAGAGCCTGTTAAAATAACATTTTGGCCCTCCTTAATAAAATCAAGCTCTTTTAGTTGAGGTAATTTTTGTTGCGCCTGCTCGGGCAAAAAGTCCATTATTAACTCATCTAATAATTTCTTTTGTGGAAAATTTGCTGCCCGAATGCGATTCTGCTTGGCGCGAATAAATCGATCTTTTTGTTCTTGTAAAAGTACCTTTAATAATACGTCAAAAGCCAGATTGGGATCTTGAAAACTTGCTTCATCTAGAACCATTCTCCTGATACTTGGCAACCGGAGTTCTTTACAAATTTCGATAAGCTGTTCTTTTTTATCCATATTGAGCCACTTCCTCTTCTTGGTTAAACATATTTGCATATGCTCTCATATTGGATTCAGATTGATATGTGGTTTCATCTTGACCGAATCCATCTGTGTTAACGGAATTATTCTGTTCACAGATAAATATGACCCTTTCCGTAGAGACATAGCCCGTTTGGATTGATTTTAGTTGTTTAACAGCCTCGAACACACGCTCAAGCTTATCTTTTTCCTTTATATAGAAGAGTAACTCTATAAATTCTTTCTCTTTTCCGATATAATGGTCATTGTAAATATTTTTTATTTGTGTCGGTGCCTGTCTCAAACATTCACTTTGGGCGATGGCACCTTTTTTCTTTTTGAATGTATCCAAATAATGATATATATTCATTTCCCATTGGTGTACACCCCAATTTCGTGGATGTTCTGCTACTAAGCAACCCTCAATAAATAGTTTAATAGATTCCGCACCCACCTTTGCCTTTACATAAGTGCCAACGTGTCCTTCAGGTACAGAATAGTGGTTTTGGTTGATTACTATCGTGCTATACTTATCCACAAGACATTCTATTAAATCTGCTGAATCGAAAGGAGCCATTGTAACTTTTTGGCCCTTTTCTTTTTCCTTTTCCATCAGTTCAATATGACTTTGCTTATGCTCATGATGATCTCTTGAGTTGAGCCTCTTTAATGTTTTGAGAAGATGATTTTGAGCCTCCTCAAGGCTTGTAAATGAGTACTGGGACGCAAATGCTTTTCTTCTTACAAATTCAACGCTACGCTCTACATGGCCTTTCTCATTTCCTTTTCTAGCCTGGCATAATCGAATCCTAAATTGATAATAGTTAGATAGATTTACCATACTGTCAGTAATGGTTTTCTCATTGCCAACAAATGATTTTACAACGGTTCTCATATTGTCATAGACAAATACCGCAGGTATAAAATCAACGTGCTCTATAAACTTTGTATGAACATCTAGGACGCAAACCTGAGATTCAGATTCATATAGTCTTGCAAACCGGTAATTGCTATAGGGTAAAGTAAATACGGCTAGTAAATATGTTTTAAGCTTTCCATCTATTTCTAGCTTTACTTCTCCCCAATCAAATTCAACCTCATAACCAGGCTCACAATATTTACGAATAAATACTTCTCTTGATTTTGCAGTTTCCTGGTTAACAAAATTACGAACTGTTGTGTAACTAATTGAATAACCTGCATCTAGTAACTTTTCATGCATGTCTACAATCTTCATCTGTTGCTTTTTCATATAGTGAGTTCGTTTCCACTCATTATCAGTCATGTACTTTCTTAATTTACTTTTTATCACCTCAGTTAACACTTTCTTTTTTCCAATTCTTTTCTTATAAGTTGGTGGCTGCATTACACTCTCGGGTATGGGTAATTGGCGAACGTCCTTCTCCTTACTTTCTTCAAATTCTCGAATATACTTAGCCACTGTATTTCTGGACTTTTTTGTTTTTGTTGCAATACTTCGCTGGCTTTCCCCCTCCAAATACAATTTAATTATCTTCTGCTTTTGGTTCAACGTGATCACTCCTGATATCCCCCTAATATGACATTAGGGTTAATTGTCTATCAAAAGTGGCTCAATTTTCAATTAATATGGTGGCTCACTTTTAAGTTACCATATACATATATCAGCATTTCTCTGCCTGGGCCAGCTATAGAGTGCGACGCTTCTTGTAAAAGCGTGATAAATTCAGCCTCAGATATGTTTTCAAATGTTTTTCCGTTGTTTTTCATTAAGTTAAATGTTGCTGATTGTAGCTTCGCAGCAAGAGACTCACCTTTTAAAATTACATCCTCCTTGTATAGACCATGTCTAGCTAACAAACCTTGTTGATTTTTCATCCTAAACCAGCTCCTCTTAAGTTTCTTGAATAACCTCAGTATATATTTTCAGGTGTGACACAAAATCGGTTCCTGTCACACTTCACAGGCAGGATGATTGCTGCACTGTTTAGAATTAATTAGGAGGGGGAGTTGAAATGATGGATGAAAGACTAAATGAAGACCTCAAGTGGATTCATCGTGAAGAAAGCAAGTTGCAAGAAAAGATTAATGAATCACGAAAAAGGAATGACCGGTCAGGGGCGGCAGCGGCGAGACGCGCACTGGTGAAGTTATATGTTACATATGGAGAATATTTTAAAACGGCGAGTGAACCAAATCCGCAGGTCGCATTTCATTATCTCAAGAAGGCTGTTTCATTGCAGAAGGATCATCCAATTGCCAACTACCGGCTTGCTCACTTGTACTACCGAAGAGGGAAGTATCCAGAAGCATTGGTTCATTTTGAAAAGGCATTAGCGGGTTCGGCAGATGAAGGGTTAAATGAATCACAAGAAATCATCACCAATATGTTTATGGTGAACAGCAGCATGATCATTGCAAAACAGGCGTTAGCGGAAATCGAGTCACTTGAGGTCAATCCCTACTTAAATCTGGATAATAAACTGATTGGTCGCTATCGTCCAGAGATGCTAGGTGCGCTAGGGGACATGTTTGAAACCAAATACTATCGAAAAATTTCAGTAGAAAAAGAAGAAATTATCACGGATGAGGCGTTAGAAACTATTCTTGAAAATAGAGCTAATCCAGTTACGATAACGTTTATAGACGGCTGTGCAACTCTTTATCTAATGCACCATGAGCCGCTAAGATTGGAAACGACAGCTTTTCGCGTCCTGTATCTGCTATTAAGGGCGGAACGTCCTCTTACTAGTGAGGATCTTATCGAGCGTCTTTATTATGGGGTGCGAGAGGATGTAAGTCCAATTGCACTGCGTCAAGCCATTAGCAGACTGCAGCGGCGGGTTCCGTTCTGGGAAAAGATCTTTCAATCAAAGACTATTGAACATCCGCAAACCCGCAGACCAAGAACAGCACGAAAAAGACGAGAGGGGATTACCTTCTGTGTGGTTTGTGGGATTGGCGATATTTTGCCGGATGAATGACAGAAGAAGATACATGACCTTTTCTATACGCAAAAATAAGAATGACGTATCCCCTATACGTCATTCTTTGCTTGAGCAGGTACAATGCTTATTTTTTTGACTATATCATTATAATTAGAAACGATAGGGATGTAGAATGGTTTGGCTTCTTGAGCCGGGGAACTTTTTATACGTGTTTGTCTTTGGGGAAAAGTATTTTAATGGAAGCATATTTACTGTCCCATCAACGTACGAAGCTTTTTTTCGTGTTGCGCACTTTTGATGCTTAGATAATCAACGGTTTCTTGTGTTTCAATCCACTCTACTCGGTGTCCGTTCAGCTTAGAATCAATCCGTTCTAATCTCTCATCCATGTGATCTAATCTAACTTCCACACGATCCAATCTTTCATCCATGTGATCTAATCTTTCATCCATGTGATCTAATCTTTTTTCCACACGATCCAATCTTACTTCTACACGTCCTAATCTTTCGTCCATCCGATCCATTCGATTCTCAAGACCTGTTTTCATTGCGTCCAATTTTTCATCAATATGGGCAGAGTGAAGCTTTAACGCATGCAATATTTCTTGAATTCCTGACTGTTCCATATTCTCACCTCCTCTTATGTATTATAGCCTCAAGTACTAGATAGTTCTAGTCCGAGTTTCGACAAAAAACTAGGTAGGAGTGAAAAACTAAGGTCCACTGGGGGATGATAACAGGCTCTCTTTCATGGTGGGAAAAAATGGAAAGTCAGGCTCTCTTACAGGGTGGATAAAAGTGGAAAACCAGGCTCCTTTCGGGGTGAAAAAAAATGGAAAGCTAGGCTAAAAACTCACGAAAAAGTATATGAGGATTTGCCCAAGGACAGGGTTGAGAATCATAAGCGGAGAATTTCCGTCTAATGAAAATTTTGGAGCGTAATAGGCAGATATAGACGGAGAAATTCCGTTTAACGCCTCTAAATAAGGCAAAATCTGAGGATTTGAATCATATAAGCGGAAAAAGTTCCTTTAATACGAGGGAAATAGTCGTATTTCCCAAATTAAAGGGAATTTTTCCGTCTATTCCAAACATAGGAGAGCGTGTAGTTATGATTTACTATGGATCCTAACAAACGGCAGTTTACACCATGAGTTTTTTATCCCGCCTTAACGGGCAGTAAGATCCCTACCTCAAGATTATGAGTCTATAAGGCGAAAAGGTCCGATTGGTAAGATACATTTAATATCAAGACCTGTCGTTACCCAAATCTTAGACCTGCCGATTGACAGCGGAGTGGGATGCCTAAACTGGCAAAAACTTTATTAAATAAGGACATAGATGCTCCCCCTTTTTTGGGGCTATTTTAACTACGCTTCAAGATTTGTCCGTAACAACTCGTTAGTTGCCGAGCTTATTTAAGGAATGATTGGTTTCGCTTTTTTAAATTTTCAAGAGGATAATCGCAGTAATTATTTCTGGTAATGGACAAATAATAAAATGAATAGGAAATACAAGGGGGGTGAATGAGTGAAGAAGATGATTGTAGTATTATTCTTTTTGTCTTCTTTATGTGTGGGAAATGCGCAAGCGGCCAATAATTCTCCATGTGAAAAAGCATTACTTTCTCTTATGTGGGAAGACATAAATAATGCTATTGCTAAACAATATGATTTTGGAGTTTCTATCTGGAATGAGAAAATAGTACAGTTACAAATGCAAAACGGACTTACATTCCAAATAACCATTCAAGGCGATGTTTATGTTGGGGCCCATAATACATTTGGGACAGATACCATAACATTTGAAAGAGAAATTGATGGCTTGAAGCTGGTAAGTTACAAACATACCCCGTCTAAAGATAAACAAGAAATATTAGATTGGTATTTTAAGCATTCTGCTCAACCGAAACCAAAACAAGCTAAATAGGCAGGGTTATTGATAGAGTGAAAAAACTATTCAGATTTTTACTGTACTGGTGGAATATGAGAAGGGTGAGGGCTGTAGCACCCTTCTTAAATTTGGTAAGAGAAAATCCTGACCTTACTACATTGACATCCTTCGCAGTGACAAATCGTTACTAATATGATTCGGCACTTGAAATGATTTCCCATGGGTTGCCTCCCAAGATTAGTTGGTAAGCGACAGGAACATATGTTTCTTAAACGGGTGGACTATGCTCTAATAGGAGGCCTATAGAATAGGTATTCTCAAGGGTGGTCGGCTTCTGATGGTAATGGAAAGTGAATGGAGGTCAGTTCTCAATTTTAATCGGCTTTCGCCAACGTGCCGCTTAGAAAGGCGATTAACACGGCTGCTGCCACTTTTAGCGATTCCTTCAGCGTCTTCTTCTGAAGCAATTCCACAATAAACACGAGGGCAAACGGAACAATCACCACGCCAACCGGCGGGATAACGAAGCTGCCAAGAATCAATCCAAATGTTGCCACTTTTTTTCCCTATACGGAACCGCCGGCTTTTTCCACGAAATGAAGGTTCGCCAAATAATCAGCCAAGAAAAGGGCTACTGTCAATACCAGAAGCACTGCAAAGGAAATCCAGGTAAGTTCATTAGGGTTAATAGCAAAATGGTAAATCCCGACACCCAACCAAATCAGCAAAACCGAGGGAATAACCGGGTAAAGTAGTCCAACGAAGCTTAAGACAAAGCAGGCAACGATAATAATCCATAAAATAATGTCCAGGATGATAATCACCTCAAATATTAAGCATTTATAGAAATCATAAGGTTTTCAATTTTTTTAAGCAAGCACTAGGTAATGAATCGATTTCATAAATCCACCACATGTTGGTAAATACTAACATAAACATGCTTAGAAAATAAATAACATAATAGGTGATAAAATGAAAAAAACTGTGCAGATTATTTTGCTTTTAACTCTACTCGCATCAAGCTCTTTTGTCCAAGCAGCTACTACAGTACCGTATGTACCAATATCAGGATCTGATGCGAAGTATATGACTTCTGAAGATATTCTATTAGCCTTAATCGAGCCAAAGATAGAAAAAATGGTCCGAGACCAATACAAGAAAGACTCGCCGAAAGTAAAACCCTTAAAGGTAACGGAAGCAGGAATGGTTTATCATCCGTTAGCAGACCAAAGCGATGGCGAAGGGGGCATCTGGTTTCAACTTGAAGTCTTACTTCTTGTCGGTGATGATTCAGAACACCCCAAAATAGACAGGGTGGTAGTAAAAATTGATGCTCCGTACATTAGCGGAGAGGGTGCCAGTGACAAAATGGAGGGAATTACAGTGGAATTGGTGGAGTATGAGAAAGGGTGAAGACTGTAGCACCTTTTTCTAGTGATGAATAAAAGAACATATGTTCCTTTGTGGTGTGAATTATGCTATAATAAGATGGCAATAGAATAGGTATTCTCAAGGGTGGTCGGCCACTCCCAGCAAGAAGTGGGTGATGCTGAATGACAGTGTTTGAAACATTAATGATTACGATTGCATTTGCTAGTTTAATCGTAGCCATCCTGTCATTTAACCAAAAAAATAATCCACCCTTGAGTTAATGATCAGACTCGGGTGGATTACTTCTACCTAGAGCCGATCCCCTTGATGGGAACCTGCTATTGCATGGACCGTTAGTGTGTCAGCACTAATGGTCTTTTTTAAGATATGCTTTATTACAATTATTATAACCTCTCTTCGCGATAAAGGAAAATAAACAGAGGTCAGTCCCTAATTTTAAACATCAATAAATAATGTTGTTATTTCAATTTTCTATTAGTCTTTTAAGGTTAAAATATCAACTTTAAAAAATCTATTTTCTTTTTAGCTAGTTTTAATATTCCTAGCACATTTTCAGTATTAGCTAAATTGCTGCTTCTATTTTCCTAGGACATCACTTATAATGCTAGGGAAACAATTCCTAATTTTTCAAGGAGTAACAGATACTATGTTAACATTATCCAATTCTGATAGAAAAAGACTCTTAACGCCGATAAAGAAAACGATTTTGCAATACAATATGATCGAAGAAGGTGATCGCGTAGCAATCGGCTTATCTGGTGGCAAGGATAGCTCCACGTTACTGTCCATATTAACCATTCTACGAGAGCAACTGCCGTTTCACTTTGAACTCATTCCGATTACGCTTTCACTTGGGTTTGAGGACATGGACATGATGCCGTTAAAAAAATTCGTAAATGAACTTGGACATGAACTATATATTAAGGAGACGAATATCAGTCAAGTTGTTTTTGATTATAAGAAGGAGAAAAATCCGTGTTCCTTATGTGCCAACTTAAGGAGAGGGACCCTTTTTGACTATGCCACCTCGTTAAATTGTAATAAATTGGCTTATGGCCACCATTTGGATGATGGGATTGAGACCTTTTTTATGAACTTAATTTATGGCGGGAAATTAGCGGTGTTTAAACCGAAAACCTACTTGGATCGCGCGAACATTACTTTAATCCGCCCGATGCTGGCGATTGAGGAAAAGACCATCATCCATTTTGTAAAAGCCAAAAACATCCCGGTTATCCATAACCCTTGTCCAGCGGATAAACATACAAAACGCGAGGAGATGAAGGATCTTGTCAAAACATTAAGTGCCAGCTACCCTGATTTGCGCCAGAAATTCATGAGTGGCGCGATGAATGTTCAAGAAGCGGATTTTTGGAAAATTGACCACAATGACGTTGGTGTCGTTCCTTCACGAGAGTAAATGGGATCAATAGGGGAATTAAAAGAGAAGAAATACTGGGACCCGAACCCCTATTTAACCGCCATTTAAAATATGTGCTATATTTACAATTCCCATAAAAATTAGCCAGACTGCTAATGGAATTGCCAAACTGCTAACTGCTTGTAGCAGTTGATAATCTTTATTTTTCTTTTGTAAAAGTCTATCGGTAATAAAGAAGAACATTGAGGCACCTAAACTATGCACTAGTAAGATAAGACCAAAAATAACGTGCAAAATACCAGAAAAGACGATTTCATATTTTTCATTACCTAATTTTGATGCGATAATTTGACTGACTTTATCGCTAATAATAGAGGTTAACACTCCATAAATTAGAATAACGGGAAAACTATACAGCAAATAAACAGGTATGGCTAACACAACAGCAAGTAAATAATTGTGTATGGATGTAACAGTGTCACCAAATGGATTGGGTACGATTATCCCTAACAAAATAGCAAACAAAGAACCGGAAATAGACGCTGAAATAATTTTTCTTGATATGATTTTGTTCACCTCCATCTTTCAGTTCATACATAGTTTAATGAAACACAAAGCATTAAATTTTGCTAATCTCAGGCTATCATAAGTTTAGAACTGGATCCTTTTGAAAATGGGAATAACGCACATAACAATACCAGGCGCTGTCTACATGACAGCTCCTGGCACACTTATTACTCCCATATAATGGTAATTAAGCTGAACAATAGTTTATGTCGTTCTTCTAATTCATCTGGGCCAAATTGATTCATTGGTCGAAAGTTCAAATTGAATTTATTGATCATGGTTGTGAAGTCAATCTTTGATTTGTAACAATCTTCCCGAAGCGTTTCGTTCCAGTAAAGCGTATTCGCATAGGTCTTTAACTTCTTTTTATAAGTCTCATTGTTGCTAGAGATATTGTCTTTTCCTTTTAACAGCAACAATCCGCCTAAGCGGTTCCTCTCTCGTTCAAACAAATCACGGTCATCCCCAAATGCAGCAAGGTTTTCTTTGTTATCCGCAAGAATATGCTCGATATGAAAACCATTCACAGCTCCTGTGTTGGCGACTAAATCATAAAAAGAGTGTTTCATATTCATCTTTGTGTTTGAAGCTATAAACTGCTCAATTCTCGCAAACAAGTACCGCTTGAACCGTTTATTTAACTCAATTCCAGTGTCTTTAAAAAAGCTGTAAGATATTGGATTGTCTGTTTCCACTCCCCTGGCTGAACTGATCATTTGCAACAGGTATTTAGTAAATACATCTTTGATTTTTACCAACTCAAGATCGCGGATGTCAGTTGAAATCTGATAGATTGTTTCATTAAACTCATTACTATCATAACTCTTCTGTAATTGGAGCAGAGAAAATAAGCGATCCACTTCGCGTGAAATTAATTGTATCTTTTCATCTTCCTCCGGATCATGGAGACGACATGCAGACAAAATCAATAAGAACTGGCTGTCCATATCAGTCAAGCTATTGTAGTACACATGGATAAAGTCTTCATGGGGTTCGCGGTAATAGGTAAGAACTCGATAATATAAGTCTGTATAATAGTTAAACTCTTGCTGTAAAAAAGTTTTCACCGCTTTTGGATTATATTGAAGCTTTAATTCTTGCTCCATATTTCCTAAGAAAATGGTTCGATGATAGGACTGGTCAATCTTTCTAGCTTCACTTACAGTCGTTGCAAATTTTGCCCGTAAGTAATAAATGAAAAACTCATCAATTTCATCATCAAATATGTCATTAATTTGGTTTACCTGGTGTTCCCACAATTCATTCAGCTGTAATGCATCCAATTCATCCTTGTCAATTTGCCCCAATAATTTTCCTTTTAATATTTCATAAGGTTTCAGTTTCACCCCGCGGTCATTGATAACTTCAAATATCATTGGAACATCCGTTTGTTCCACATTTAAATTAATCAGAACGAGCCGCTTAAAAAAATAAAACACAAAGGTTTCAAATTTATGTTTTTCATCGAGATTTTTATCGAGATAAGTTGAAATGACTTTGTAATTCGCCACCATGTTTTCTGCTGTTATGCCTGAAGAGGTGTCAATTTCATCTAATTCCTTACCATTGTACAAACCAGAGATAGTAGACTTATGTTGCTCATGGTTCATCCAGAATTCTTTGCGAAACCCTGATTGACCGGCGATTTTACTAGAAATCCATGGTTCTAATTCGGACTCAAACACTTTTGCAGCGTGTTTCATTTTTATCAGAATTAAAGTAAGGGTGGTCAATCTTTGCTGCCCGTCAACCACAAATATCTTTCCTTCGATATTATTCGTGACGTATGTATTAAGGTAATACCAAGAATAGCGCTCGACTAATTTTTCTAACGCCGTGTCATTATCTTTATATCGCTCATATTCAATATTGAATTTGAAAAAAATATCATCTAGCAGCCGTTTAACAGGTTCATCCGTCCATTTATATTGCCGCTGATAAAAATCGATATAATAGGTTGTCCCTGAAAAGACTTTGTCGATATTTTGTTTATCTGGTGTAACATCCATGTGGCTATCCTCCCAAAAGATGATTTACATAATTAATTTATTCTATTAAAATGTGCGAAATCCTTTTTAAAATTCATCTAGTACTGAGTGTTAAATCTAAAACGATTGGGAGAGATAAACAATTAAGAGCAAATAAAAGGAATTGGTTCTTTTTTTATTATCCCCTATGGTAAAATAATCCTAAATAAACGACAAAAGCGGTGAATCACAAGATGGAAAAAATTCTAGAAGAAATACTGAATTTTAGACATGAACGAAATTGGGAACAATTTCACAACCCAAAGGACCTGGCTATTTCCTTGTCCCTTGAAGCGAGCGAGCTGCTCGAAAATTTCTAGTGGAAGAACAGTGAAGAGGCACTCAGGGACAACAGAGAGAGTATTAAAGATGAACTAGCGGATGTGCTCATTTATTCTCTCATGCTCGCCCATGATCTTGATTTGAATGTCGCTGAAGTGATCCGAACAAAGCTTACAAAAAACGCAAAGAAGTACCCGGTAGAAAAGGCATTCGGGACAAAGAAAAAGTATACAGAGCTGTAGATGATTTACAGGGGAGAACGTGAATTTACAAAGATTAGGTGCCTGTCCCCCAGTAAGATAAAGCAGTAACGTGTTAAAAGGGCGGGCATCAATTTTGCAAATGGCTGGAATCTAAAGGGTGATAGGCCACCCCCATAGATTAATAAAATGATACAGTATTTGCGAAGTTTCCCTTTAAGTATGAAAAAAGCATATATGTTGAGGTGAAATAATTGTCAATAAGTGGAATTAATCATTTATTATTTTCAGTTTCTGATTTAGAAGAATCTATTGATTTTTACAGAAATGTATTTGATGCAAAATTGTTAGTAAAAGGTAGAAATACTGCTTACTTTGATTTGAATGGTATATGGATTGCCCTTAATGTTGAGAAAGACATACCTCGTCAAGAAATACATCAATCCTACACACACATAGCTTTTTCAGTTGATGAAACAGACTTTGATAGAATGTGTTACAAATTGAAAGAATTGAAAGTTCCAATTTTACCTGGTCGTCTAAGAGATGAAAGAGATAAGAGATCTATTTATTTTGCAGACCCCGATGGGCATAAATTTGAATTTCATACAGGGACTTTAATGGATAGAATGAATTACTACAAACAAGAAAAACCATACATGGATTTTTTTGAATAAGACAACTAAGGATGCAATAATTAAATAATTTAGTGGCAATTTTGCCTTCATTTATTTTTGAATAGCAACAATAAAATGGTCCACTCCAAGACCCCATTTAACTAAAAAAGGTGTTGTGAAACGATGATATTTCAATTAAAAATTACATTAAAAGAATCTAAGCCTCCTATTTGGCGGAGAATTGAGGTTAGGGATTCGATGACATTCTCTGACCTTCATAAAGTCATTCAAATTGCTTTTGAATGGTGGGATTATCATTTACATGGCTTTGAGATTAGGAGATCAAATTCTGTTGTAATTAATAACGGTGTACACATAGGTCCTATGGATGATTCGCAGCCTGGAATGTCGGACTATGACTTCAATGAAGAAGATGTTGAGTTAAACGATATTTTTAAAAAGGAGAAAGATCGAGTGCTCTATACATATGATTACGGCGACAATTGGGAGCATGAGATTCTCTTGGAGAAAGTGCTGCCAGAACAAGAAGGTACATTTTATCCGCGGTGTACAAAAGCGATGCGCGCAACACCCGAAGAAGATAGCAGGTTTGAATATCTAGAAACGGGGATTGTAACAGAAGAGATTGACTCAAAAGCAGAAATAGCCGTTATAAATCAAGAATTTCAAAAGGTTTTCAGTCATTTGGCCGAAGTTGGTTTGGAAAATTCCGAAAACGATTCTGTCATCGGTGAAGGGCCGACAACTCATCCAGATTGGGATCGGTTAGTAGAGATTGCCGAAGAATACAAGCAATTGAAGCCTTGGCAATGGTTAGATGATAATCAAATTATTGCAGTAGAAGACCCAGTAACGAAGGAATATGTTTATTGTTCCGTCATGGGTGGCGGAGGAATGGAATATGGACTTGCTGCCTATATCGGTGAACGGGGGCTGCAATTTTTAAATGGCTTGCTCATGCAATCTTCTTTTGATGAGAAAGATTATTTAATGCAAAGAAGTTTACTCATGAGTTTCTCGAATCGAGAAGAATTAAGCGATGAGGACTATCAAATTTTAAAGAAGGCGGGAAGGTCTTATCGCGGGAAAAATCAGTGGCCACTCTTTCGCAGCTATCGACCAGGTTATTATCCTTGGGTTCTAGATGCTGAAGAAGTCCGCTTATTATCATTGGTTATCGAACAGGTAATCGAGGTAAGCATCGCAGCAAAGAAGGATTCCAAGCTAATTCCGGCATTTACCTCTCATACAGCTGCAAGAGTAATTGATGAAAAATCGAATAAATGGAAAACTGTCCAACTACAACTTCATGACCAAGAAAGCTTGATTAAGCTTGAAGATTCTTCATTAGTCATTAATGAAGTGGAACTTCAAGAGCTTAAAAAGTCGCTAAAATTTTATAATATTCCCCTAGAGTTTGATGGTGACTATATATTAGCACCCATCCAAGAAAATCGAAATGAACGGCCTTATTTGCCCACTCTAGTTCTTGGTGTAGAAAGGAAAAATGGCTTAATTGTTTACAATGAAATGTTGGCGAATGGTGATACAGCAGAAGCCAGCCAGAATGCCTTTATAGGGTTAATTAAACAATTAAATCGCATTCCCAGAGAAGTATGGGTAAAAGCAGAAATGGCTAGTTACATCAAACCAATCGCAAAAAAATTACAAATCAAACTTCTTGTCGTTGAAACATTACCATTGCTGGAACATGCCCGTAAGGAAATGGAAATGATGATGCTTCGATAATGAAACGGTGCCTGTCCCCCAGTAGGGTAAAGCAGTAATGTGTTAAGAGGGCAGGCACTGATTTTGCGAATGAACGGCATCACTTAATTGTAGTAAATAGTGCTAAATGTTCAAATTTATTAGAATAAAATTGATTATAAAATTAATATGATTAAATAAAATGACCAATATATCGAAAAATTTAAGTTTTTCCACCAGCATGCTTGTAGATGCACATTGAGGTGAAAATCTATGAATCCGACAAACAGAAAATATTGGCAGTTCTCGCCAATTCCTAATATTGAAGAATCTAATTTTGATAAGACACTAGAGAGATTTTACAATTTAAGAATTCCTGGTTTAGTCCGGGAAAATATTCAAAATTCCTTAGATGGCCGGCTTTTAGATACGACGGTGCCGGTTGTCGTTACGATTAAAACCGGCACGATTGCAACTGAGAATATCCCAGGGATACATGAAGTGATTACTCGGATTCGATGCCTGAAAGCCCGAAACAAGTACACAGAAGAAACGATCGAACATATGCTTAATAAACTGTCTCAGAAGCAAGTCCGTTACATTTCCTTTGAAGATGAAAATACCCGGGGGCTTAGCGGTGCGAAAAATGGGCAAAGCCACCATACATCAGATACATGGTCAATTTATGCCTATAACAAGGGATTTCATTCCGAGGAAGACGATGAAACCGTGGAGACATCGCGCGGCGGGTCCCACGGGGTAGGAAAAATTGCTTCCAATGCAGCGTCTGATTTACATGTGATGTACTTTGCCAACTGTGATGCTGAAGGGAATCAGCATCTAGGCGGTACGGTGCAATTAATTGAGCATCAATACGAACATCAATACTACCGATCCACGGGCTATTTTACAGATATTCAAAGGCTTGAGAGGAATAAAACAAAATTCTATCCGTTTGAAAACCACTTCCATGACATTTTTGAAAAGAAAACGAGAGGCTTAAAGATCATCATACCGTATCTGCGGGACGAGTATGATGATGAACATGAAATGGTTAAAAGCGTATGTGACAGTTTTTTCATGTCTATTCTGCAAAAAAAGCTAGTGGTACATATAAATGACAAAAAAATCACCCATGAGACATTGCTAAAATTTATCCAAGACCCAAATTACTATGTCCAAACTGTAGCGGAAATGAAAAAAGAATTTACCCCCCTATATGTAAACACATATCTAAAGCAGATGCCGCAACCGATTCACGTATCCGATGGAGTCCATGACTTAAAGTTCCAATTGTATTTTCACTACAATGAAGAAATACCAAAAGGACGGGTCGCCATCATCCGGACGATCGGTATGAAAATCGAAGATATGAAAATCAAAAATAACGCGACAAAGCCTTTTAATGCCGTCTTCATTGGCGGAACAACGGAAGACGCCTATTTGAAGTCCTTAGAAAATGAATCACATACGCAAGTGTCATTTGATCATATTAAAGACCCGCAGTTGAAGAAACGGGCAAGACGGTTTATCAATAAACTCAATGAAGCCATTACTAGAATCATAGAAGAGGTAATTAGGAAAAATAACCAAACGGACGGTGCCATGGATACAAAAGATATTTTGTATGTTGTGGAAAATCAATTTAAGAAAGACTTGTCGGATGCTATGGGTACAGTGGTAGTGAACAAGGGGAAGTCTGTCGTGAAAGTTACCCCCGATGCTCCAAAGAAGAAGAAAAAGAGGGGAAAAAAGAAGCCTATAGAAAAACCACTAGACGAAAACAAAGAACCTGTGAAGCGAAAGAAACGGACGCCTGTACCCGCTAACAAAGACAATCAGGAGCAGCCAAAAGTGGAATACAGTGTCCATCCGAAAATAGTGGAACGGCTCGTCATCGGAAGAAATGAAATGGTTAAATTTAATTTTACGCAAAGCAACATACTCGCGAGTGAGGACGTATGTAATATTAAGCTATCGATTATTGACGGAATGGGTGTCGAATACGAGGATGACTTCAGCATTCATGATAATTATGACAGAGTCGTAGATCGTGCAACGGGAGAAGAATGCCCATGTCAAAAAAACATGATAAAAAATGTTAAAATCACAAACGGCGTTGCCCAACTGCGATTAGAGTTAAAACAAAACTACAACAAGGCGTTAAAGTTAATTTATCATGTGGAGGTGTAATGGATGATTTATCGCAAAGATGCCAACTTTCCCTATCCGATTTTAACCAACACCTCATCAAGTTATGAAACCAGTGAATTTGTTTTAGATGTAGAGATGCAGGAAAACGTTCGTCACTATCGGTTTGATTTTTCATATGAGATTGATTCAGAGTTTATCAATCCATTGCTTAAGCAAGGAAAAGCACAGTTAATTCTCGTCATCCAATCAAAAGATAATAAGTTTTATAGATTGGATCTGCATCAGACTCATGTGGATATTGCCAAGTCGCGGATATCGATCAACAATCGGACGTCCATTCAGATGTTCATTCAATCAAAGGAAGAGATTAATTTTCGTGACAATCTAGATTTGAGCCCATTTTACCAGGAGTTTAAAGCGGAAATCATTGTTCCAAAGTATTCTGTTTTGGGATATTCGAACATTGTCTTATTTGATGGCAGCTTCAGCAAACCGCTGGATTTATTTGAGAAAAAGTTAGATCCAACTCTATCATCTGATATAAAAATTGACCTTGGCAGCGAAACCATCATCATTAATTATAAAAATGAGGAATTGCAATTTAACTCATTGCCAAAAAGTGGCACATTAAATCATCCCTACATTTATATGGGGCTGCAAAAAGCGCTGCTGCGTTTTATTGCCAATTACGGGTCTGATGAAGAACAAGTGGATCTAGATGAGGTGGATCCGCCGAATGATAAACTTGATTTTAAGCTGTATAACCTGATGCGGAGTAAAATGGTGAGCGAACTAAGGATGAATACGATTGATGAGGTTATTTATAACATCTCCGATCGGATTCTAGAGAAATATTCTGCGGCAGTAAAGGAGTTAGCGTCCAATGGAAATTAGGCTGCTGAAAAAGGGGTATAAACAGAATGAACTTTTTTTTAAGGACTTTTTGGATGACAAAATAAAAGCCAATGACGAGTATTTTTCGGAAGAGACCGTTTTTCTTAAGGAAGCACCAGATTTTCCGATTTATATGGGAAAAGGCAGTGAAGAGGAGAAGAAGAAATTATTCCTTCAAGCATTCCAAGTCATTTCAGAATCCTATTTACAAACAGATCGCGACCTCCACTTCGACGAACTCTTCTGGCATTCCCTATTAACGGTCTGGAAACGGGATTATGTACTCGAGCAATACCCAGAGATCAAAGAGGGAATGAAGCCGTTTCATAATATCGTGTTAAAGAAGTTTGATTGGGAGAATTATATCTACAAATGTGTACTCGGGGCGCAGTATGTCAATGACATCACGGCGGATCAAACAGAGCGTGAGCGCTATTACCAGCTCATCATCGATAATCTAGATGTCTATAACTATATCATCAAGTATGAAATCTTCCGCAATGACCGCTTCCTGATCAATATACTAGATATTATCGATGAATTCGACCTGTCAAAAATGATGAAAATGAAAATAACCTGGCGTGAGGACTTAGGAGCCGATCCGCGCGTAGGCCGAATGGTTATCTTTGAATTCAACAAAAGCTACCCCGTCATCTTATCGCCAATGCTCGAAAAGGATGACTTAAAGGAATTGTTTTTCCAGTACTTGGGGTATTATTTTGATGTTTCGCAACTGCCCAGCTTGAAAGAGACAATTGGGAATTAACTAAAAAAAGAACGAGGTACACCTGCAGAATTCGTAAGTAGGAATGTTCCTGGTTCTTTTTTATATTAGTTGTTATTTTACAGCACCTTATCCTATTACAAAAAATAAATTCTCCTATTGAAAACAATTTTACATTAGTAAATGGTTAAATATTCACAAAAGTAATACAATTATTAACATTTATATATTAAAATAGGTATATAACTTTAAGAATGGGTGATTCTCGTTGTTTTCATTGTTTGAGAAATTATTTGCTTGGGCAAATGCAGTAGGGGTAAACGAGTTTACAAGCATCTTCCTAATGATTCAGTTTCTACTTTTTGCGGGATTGTTAATGTATCAGTTTATCAGAATAAATAAAGAAATAAGTATTATGAAAAGGTTACGGCCAGAACTTGAACAGATGCAAAGATCACCGTCAATAGAAGCTTATGAAATGGACCGCAGGATAAATGATTTGTTTACAAATATAAAGAAATCGAGATACAAAATGTTGTGGGAACGTTACTATAATCGTGTGTCTGAGAAGAAAGAGGACGAACGGATCAATGTTAAACCTTTCTTTGGTTATGACATCATGCATCATCACATGGGATACCGGTCTCTTATGGATGTAGTTGCAGGGATTAGTGTCAGTATCGGAGTATTAGGTACTTTTCTAGGTCTTTCGATGGGACTTTCAGATCTTCAAATAGGTGATACAGAATCACTCCGTTCAGGTATAGGCGGACTGCTAAACGGTATGAAGGTTGCGTTTTACACCTCTGTCTGGGGGGTAACTTTATCACTAGCTTGGACGATGTTTGATCGAATGATTAGCGCTAGGTTAGATCGTAATATCGATTGGCACTCTGAAAAAATGGACTATCTATTAAGTACAGATGACGAAGAGCTGTTCTTAAACCGTCTTGAGAAAATTACACGGAGCCAATCGGATCATTTAAAAACTTTACTCACTGATGCATTAGAAAAAGTTATGCAACCGATGATAATGACTATTAAGGAATCCAATGGCAATGTAAGACACGCTTTCGCGCAATTAAATGATCAATTTTCTAAGCTGCAGTCTGGTGTGGAAAACCAATCAAAACTATTAGAAAGTCAACTGGAATTAACTAAAAATTCTAGTCACGATATATCTGAGCGCTTAGTCGAGCAAATTACCGGCGATACTCAAGAATCCATTTCAGGATTTAGTTCTTTAATACAGGATTCGCAAAATTTACAAACGCAGATGGTGCAGACCATTCATCAGGTGGTAGACAACTTTACATCGACACAAAACAGCCAATCCTTAACATTGGAACGCACTGAACGATTATTTGAAACATTTGAACAGATGACTGCAGAAATGAATGAAATGAGAAGCAGCTATGCAGAAGCGTCCAACTTTTTGGGGGATTTATCAGGAGTATTTCAAAATATGCAACGACTAACCCAGGAACAGCTGCCTGTACAGCAGCAAGTCATGCAAAGTAATCAATCCTTAGCAGAAAAATATGATGGCTTAACCGAAAGATTTAAGGAATTTAATGCGACTATCGAAAGGAAATATGAAGGATTATTAGAGGAAGTATTAACAATATCAAAAGGGTTAACCTCTACTTTCCAGCAAATGACAAGTGAATTTTCTGAGTCCCTACAGATTCAGTCTCATATGCTGAAGGAATCTGATATCCTGCTGCAAAATGTAAAAGGTGTTGTGGAACATATTACACCAATCGCTCCAGAGTTAAAAGAAGTTGTCGGCAATATTGACCAACTTAAACAGCAGCTAGTAAACATGCAACAGCTGCAAAATTCGTTGCTGCCTGAATTGGTTGCAATGAAGCAGCAAACCCATGAAGTTGTTGAAGATGCCTTGGCATCAACCAAAAGTTATATGAGCGACATGAAAGAGCAAATGCAGGTAATGAAATCAAACTGGCAGACAACGAGAGAGCAATTCGAACAAACAAGGGAAACACTCCAGCTTTCAGTTAAGGATTTTTCTGGGAATATTGATAATGGTTTGTCGAGAACATATCAGCATTTTGATGAAACATTAACTAATGCAGTGAAGCAAGTTAGCTCTCTTGTTGGTCAATTTAATGAATCACAGGAAGAATTTTTGGAAGCCTTCGAGAATATTACAGAAGAATTAACTGAAATGAAAGCTGTGAATGCTAAATGAGGACAAGGAAAAGAGAAGAAGTCAACTACTGGATGTCCTATGCGGACTTAATGAGCGCGATGCTGATGGTGTTCGCACTCCTTTTAACGTTGGTAATTTTGGACTACAAAGAACTGCTTGATAAAAAAGAAAAAGAAATTAAACAGGTTGTATCGGTAAAAACTGAGATTATCAAAGCGTTAACAGAGAAATTTAAAGAATCCAACATGGCCATTGAAATCGATCAGCAAACAGGGGCCATTCGTTTTCCTGGCAGTGTGCTGTTTTCTACAAATTCCGCTGAAATTTCACCAAAGGGAAAGAAATTTTTAGATGCCTTTATTCCAAAATATTTAGATATATTACTGCAGGATCGGTTTAAAGGTGAAATTTCTTCCATAATGATTGAAGGTCATACGGACAGAAAGGGTACGTATATGTATAATATGCGGTTATCGCAAGACCGCGCATTTTCAGTCCTAAATTATATCTATAGTGATGATATACCGGACTTTTCAAAAAGTGAAATATCTAAAAGTTTCATTACAGCAAACGGCAGGGGATATAATCAGCCGCTAAAGAATAAAAGTGGAAAATATGACCCGGATCGGTCTAGGCGAGTTGAATTTATGTTCAGATTAAAAGATGATGAAGCGATAAAAGCTATCCAAGAGTTGGTGGAAGAATGAAGTATGAATATCAACCGACTATGCTGAAAACTTGGCTTCGTGATAACCGTGATTTAAAAATAAACCAAACTTTAGAAAATATAAATGAAAAATATGTAGGGGAATTAGAAAAATTAAAAGAGAACTTTAAAGTCGTTCAACACTCTCCTCCAGTTAGTTTTGCAAATTGGGCTGATAGTTTATCAAGACGGCAAAAACTTTTATTACCAAATCTTTACCATCAGGATCTACAGCCAAATATTAAAGAGAAACTGCTGCAAGTAATACGTGCGAATGCCCAAAGTGAAAAGAGGCTTTTTAGAGTTCTGGTAGATTCGTTGTATCAATCGTGTGATCTAGATGAGGTATGGAAACTATTGAAACTTTCCTTTGATATACACCAAGAAAGGATTCAAAGGAGATTTTCAATAGAGCAGTCAAATAAATGGAAATCATTCCTACGATGTGAAGAGCCTGTACACTATTTGGCTGTTCAGGCTTATGAAAGTGAGAACTTTCTAGAGGAGTTGGAAACATACTATCTAACGGATAATTTCCCGCTCTATAAACAAGTATTAACGGATGTTTTTACTTTTGCTAATGAACATTTTTTTATTAAAGAAAATGAGCTTTACAAAAAGTATTTTAAAACTGCAACGAACGATGAGCAGCAGAAGATGGCAGAAGGTTTAATTAAGAATTGCAAGCTTCATAATGTGAGAGATTTAGGGAAATTAATTTACGAACGGTTGAAAACATATCGTAGGAAACCTATGTTATGGAATAAAGTTGGCGAAGAAGAAAAGAAGCGATTTGCTAACTGGATACTAAAGATGGAAATCAAGGATTTCTTTGGGGATGTTAACACAAACCATGAACGTTATAAATATTGGAAAAAGTTTATTGTGAATTTGGAAGATGTCGTTGTCACTGATAACCGCTCGACACTGATTATGTATTTCTCGGATGTTGTTATTATGGAAGTCTTGGGTACAGGCGCCATATACGTTTATACAACTTCAGATTTTACTCATTATTATCAAAATAAAATTGATACGATGTTATCGGAAAGGGAAAAATACCAAAATTCGCATTATATTCCTAAAGAGGTCCGGCGATCTGAACTGATGGATAAATATCGTACCGTTCCTGGTGGCTGGTTGACACACAGTGGAGGCTGGCAAGATAAATTTGATTTTTGGCTCCAGTCACGTCTAGGTTGGGAGGTAGATGAACGTGCTCTTCTTCAAAAAGAAGCAGAAAGAGATCAAGGTTTTATTGACGCCTAAAGAAATAGGAGTTGATATTAATCTGCAATTAATCGAAGGGAAAAATACAACAGCACTTCCCCTTCCTTTACAAAGGTCACAAATTGAAGAATTATATAAGGTGCCGGGTTTCCTTCATTACGTTGCCTGGGAAGAATTATACGAAAGCGGCTTGGTAGAGGATGGGCTACTAAAATATGAAGATTATTATCGTATTATTGAAGCCGAGAATGGAGAAGACATTCTTAGTCAACTTGGCTTACCTGTTAAACAGATGGAAGTAAATGGTGAACTTATGCTGAAATCTTTGTCTCAAGAGGGGGAGATGAAGCTCGAGCTCCGAACGACAGAAGGTAGATTACTAGATCGTATTGGGAACCAACAAGGCGCACTCTTTCAATTAAATAATGAGCTCTTTTTACTTCCTAATCCCATCTTTATGCTCAAACAAGCATTACGTACAAACTATGAAAACGGATACCAAAAAGTCGGAGTTTGCCAGCAACTAGCAAAAAATGCGGGTATTAAGCTAGAGAATTTTCTTGAAAATGAATCGTATCATGTACTAGATCAGTATGATCTAGAAGTAAAAGTTCACAGTCATGATCACATTGAACTTATTGCTAAAGGAAAAAACACAGATGAAACAGAACAATTAAGCCATAATTCAACGGTAAGCAGTCTAAAAAAAGGATATAAACGAGAGCGGTTTGTTAAAACAACTGATGTGATTGATGATTTGCAACATATATTTTCCAAGCGGCATATTACCGGTGAGGAAGTCCCTGTATTCTTGGAAAATCCGTCAGCTGTCCTGCCGGAACATGAGTATATGATTGATCTCGATGCCTTCTCAGAAAGAGTAAAAGGACTTATTCCCATTGAAAGAGTTCGGCCATCCTTTAGGGATGGAACAGGATTAACTTGGTTCGGAGACGATGCCAGCCATTCTGGCGGATACGATCCAGAGTTTTTAAAAGGTTTAATGGAGAAACATCCCCAGCAACAGTATGTAGAACATGAGGGGAAATGGATTTATCTTGATCCAGCACTAAGGAAAAAATTATTAGATTTGCCTGTTGATGAGGAAAATAAAATAAAACAGCATTTTGCACTAGATATTAGAGACAATGAGGAGGAACTAGATTTTGTGGTTGATAGTAATAAAGAAAAGATCATTCACACATACCCTATTCCTGCAACTTTACATGTTGAATTATTTAATCATCAAATTGAAGGTTTCCAATGGTTGTGTCACTTGGAAGAAAAAGGTATTGGTGGCTTGTTAGCGGATGATATGGGACTGGGGAAAACCATTCAGGTCATCACTTTCCTATTGCATCAAAAGAAAAAGCTAAAACTTAAACCAACCCTAGTTGTTTTACCTATTGCACTGATAGAAAATTGGGTTGAGGAAATTCATAAATTTGCTCCTAACTTAGCGGGCAGCCTATATGTCCATAAAGGGGGCGGCAGGTTAAAATCTTCCGATATGATTTCACAATATGATTTGATATTTACCAGCTATGATACGCTGAAAATTGACCAGCTGCTGTTAGGGAAAATTAAATTTCAGTCAATTATTTGCGATGAAGCCCAAAATGCCAAATCACACAGTAGTCAGCGATCACGTGCGTTACGGGCGATGCAATCAGAGTTCCGCTTAGCAATGACAGGAACACCTGTTGAGAATAGTTTAGAAGAACTGTGGTCGATCATGGACTTTGTGCAGCCAGGAGAACTTGGTTCATTAAGAGATTTCCGCAAAACCTATATCCAGACAGATGACTATGATGGCTTGTTGAAAAAAATACACCCGTTCTATTTAAGAAGGACAAAAAAGAGGTGTTAGACGACCGTCTCCCTGTTAAACATGCAGATAAAATCGTAAAGGTGGAAGTTTCAACGAAGCAAAAAGCTATTGCGGCAACTATGTTGCAGACAAAGAAAACAGGGCAAATTGCAATTCTTAACATGTTAATGAGGCTTAGACAGCTATACGGTCATCCAGGTGTCATCATTCCACAATATGAAACATTGCCGGCAAATGAAGTACCAAAACTAGAAAAGTTAATCGAAATTATCGATGAAGTCAAAGAAAAGAATGAGAAAATCCTGATTTTTACGGAATTTAGGAAACTGCATTCGATTCTAAAGCGTATTTTCATGCAAAGATACGGTGTTCCAGTACCAGTAATTGATGGTGAAACCAATAATCGTCAAGCTGTGGTAAATATGTTTAATAGCTCGCCAGGCTTTGGAATTATGCTTCTATCGCAAAAAGCCGCCGGTGTAGGACTCACGATTACAAGTGCCAATCATGTAGTTCACTACACTCGCTGGTGGAATCCGGCAGTAGAGAATCAAGCAACTGATCGTGCATATCGGATTGGACAGCAGAAGGATGTCCATGTCTATCAAATTATTACCACCGATCGAACTAATTTCCCGCAAGGAACGGTAGAGGAGCTGATGCATGAGCTACTCGAACAAAAACGGGAGTTAGCAGAAAACGTGATTGTACCATTTAATATGAGTGAACTACAGAAAGAACTTGTGGAGAGATTGACCGTGCAAAATAATGTAGTTTAGTGTAATGTTATTAAGATAGTTACTTATGGTGTTTCTTGGTATTCCAAGGTTAATTGGAATTTGTCTCTGAGATAGTCTTTCTAACTGTTTTAAATATTTTAATGTTGAGCCATTTCGATAACCCTGCTTTTTCCTCTCTCTATGTAGGTAGTTTGTCACTTTCTATCATAAAAGAGGATATTGAAATAGTAGCGGGGCAGTTGATAAAAATATATACTTATAAAATTTAAAAGTGACAGGTGTAATAATTACCTGCCACTTTTTTATTATTTGCATATATTTCCTTTACAAATTCTAGAACAAATGGCTTGATTTATACTACAATAGAACTATATGAATTTGTGTCGATGGGGTGCTTTTAGATGAGTGATGCCAATTATTCGGTTCTATGGTTTAGATCGGAAATTACTGATCATACATATAAAATGATTGAAAACTACTTAAAAAACGGAATCAAGGTATTCTTTTTAACATTTGATCATAGTGATTCGCTTTTAACGAATCCTTTTTTTAAAGTAGCCTATCAGAACGGGCTATTAATGCTAAGTGTGGTTCGCTATGCCCAAGAATGGGATGATAGAGAATTTCTTAGCTTTGATGGCAAGCAAATAGATTCAGCGCTGCTAGATTATTTTGATGCCAACAGTTCTTTCAATAAAGAGCAGTATCTGTTGGAGCACCTGCAAGAAGAGCAACATTCTATCGTTAAAGCAGGCGCTGGAACCGGAAAAACCACGACAATGATTAACCGTATTTTATTCTTAAAGCATATGACCCCACTGCTCAATATGGGATCTGTTGTTATGATTACATTTACCAATGAGGCTGCCGCAAATATGCGAAAAAAATTATTGGAGAAGCTAAAAAGTTATTACGATTTGACTAAAGACAAAACCTACCTCGAATGGATGGGGGATATTGGCAACATGTTTATAGGGACGATTCACGCGTTTGCCAAAGAGTTCTTGAGTAACGAAGGTCAGCGGCTTGGTTTTTCTAAATCAATGGAAGTTCGCAGCTTTAAACATGAGCAAAGAAGGATGATTGAATACTATATTGACCAATTTGCCGCAGAAAATCCGGCCATCTACGAATATTTCCGTTATTTACCGCATTATCAGCTCGTTAAAGCGTTTATGGTGATCATGGAGAGAATGGATAATAAATCGATCTCCTATGAATCTGTGCTTATGCTTGAGTACGGCTATGATAACCGAGGCTTTCATCAGATGGCCGCCTATGTAATTGAAAACGTAACAAAAGAACTAACGAAAAAGAAGAATGAAGAAGAGTCTTTAGAGATTAGTGATTTGATCAGCCGTCTCGGAGTCATGCGATCGATTTCACAAGAACAATTACATCTCCAGATTCAATATTTGTTTGTCGATGAATTTCAGGATACTGATGAGGCACAAGTATCCTTCGTAGGGTGGTTAGTAAGTCAGTATCAAAGCCAATTGTTTGCTGTCGGGGACATTAAACAAAGCATTGTGCGCCCATAAGGGTGTTGCATATTTCACCATTAGGCGGTGAATTAACTACAGAAACGGTTAATATACCAGCCGACTTATCTTGGAGGGAAACCGAAGAGGGAGTGTAGCATGTCGGAAAAGTCACGAGTTAACCTAGACGAAAAGGTTACGACTGAGTGGCGAGGTATAAAAGATAAGTATAAGGAAGAAGGCTATACTGCTTGAAGAACAGTCCGAGCGGGCAATGTTGCGACCGTCTAGGAAATCGTCTGTAACCTAGAATCCATCCTGCTTTACGTATTAAATGCTTGCGCTAAGCATGGGAAAGCGTACTAAATTGATGCGCTGACCTAGTTTCTGTTCCTATAGGATGGACGCACCCATAGATATGGGAAAAGGATGAACGTTCCTTCCGACAACTTATCGAGCCTGTATGCAACATACTAAATGGGGATTACCTAAGTTGGAATGCCAATCATGGCTATGTACAAAGGTACTGAATATCCAATATGGTAACGGAGTCCTCGTAGTAGTCCGAGATAGGGAAAGCCTATCACATGGCGAAGGAGGACAGCTTACAAGGTATAAACAATGACGAAAGGAGCGAAATGCTCTATGCAAAATTCAGACGTTGTATTATACAATCTATCCAAACAAGCTAGTAAAGAAGATTACCGTTATGACAGATTGTACAGAAATCTATACAACAAAGAGTTCTATATCAAAGCCTATGCAAAGATATACAAAAATGAAGGTAGTGCAACAAAAGGAATAGATGAAGAAACGGCAGATGGTTTTGGAGATGAAAGGATAGAATCCATTATCTCTTCATTAAAGGATGAAACATACCAACCCAAACCAGTAAGAAGAGTAAATATCCCAAAGAAAAACGGTAAAACTAGACCACTTGGCATCCCAACCTTCACAGATAGAATGGTTCAAGAGGTTTGCAGGATGATGCTTGAAGCAATATATGAACCAACGTTCTCTGAGTTCTCACATGGTTTTAGAGAAAAACACAGTTGTCACACGGCACTTGTTCAAATCCGAAACACATTCACTGGGGTGAATTGGTTTGTAGAAGGAGACATTAAAGGTTTCTTTGACAATATCAACCATCACGCACTCATAAATATACTTCGTAAGAAAATAAGTGACGAACGCTTTATACGGCTCATTTGGAAATTCCTGAGAGCAGGGTATCTCGAAGATTGGAGATATAACAAAACGTATAGCGGAACGCCACAGGGTGGTATTGTTAGTCCGATTCTAGCAAACATTNAACATGGTGAGAAAATAGCGTTCTTCTATAAAGACGGTTTCACAAAACGGAAAGTAAGTCACAAAATGGATATTGACGTTAAACCTAACCTTTATGTATATCAAGGTAAAACTGATTTAGAACAACGACTAAGTGCAAGAGAATGTGAACTCTGTGGAGATAATTCACCAGATACCCAGTTTGAAATTCACCATGTTAATAAGGTAAAAAACCTAAAAGGCAAAACATATTGGGAAATGGTCATGATAGCAAAACAGAGAAAAACATTAGTCTTGTGTAAGAAGTGTCATAATGAAATCCATAAAACTAGAGGATAGATGTTTGTAAGTGGAGAGCCGTATACTCTGAGAGGAGTACGTACGGTTCGGGGGGGAGTTTCTAGAAACCTACTGCAGAAATGTAGCAAGGCGCTGGATTCTTACCCTACTATCGTTTTCGCGGGGCAGACTATACTGCGTTTAACCAGCTTAAGGGTTACTTGGAATCTGCCAATCAGCGCTATTTTGAATATTCTCTGCGCAAAAACTATCGCTCAGAAAAAATGTTAATTCACCAGTTTAATCAATTATTTCGAAAGTGGGATGGGGTTATTGAACACTTTCATTATGATGAAACGGACCATCTGTTTGCAGTTTTAGAAGATACGGTAGAAGAAGGATTGGTCACATTGCCACTTGACACCACCAACTTAAGACATGTTCTCCTGCGTTTATATAAAAAAGATGTGGCTGTACTTGTCCGTTCTAATCGCCAGGTACTCAAAGTGGTTGAAGAAATTGAACGACTAGGATTTTTCTGTGATGCCGAGATTTCAGGTTCCTTTTATCGCAGCTTGCCTGTTCGTGAATTTTATTTGCTATTAAGAAGACTTACCCATCCAAAAGTTGCAAAAGACCGCTATTTGTTTCATCAGTCATCTTACGGGAGTAATGAACTGTCAATATCCGAAATCTTTCAGTATTTTACACAGGGGAAGTCATATGTACTAGAGTTATTAGAGGAACGGGAAAATTGGATATTCGGTGGTGAATCATTCAAGACGCAATCAGCCTTGTCTGTACTCCAACAATTAATCGAGCAAATAAAACCACATGAAGTTTTTCGCAACAGGTTTTACCAATATTTGCGAAATCAATTTCAAGGCGAGGATAAGGGAATACAGAAGCAAGAGGCCATCGCCAAAATGAAAGAATACAAGGTCAATTTAGATCGACTGATTTATCTGTTAAAAAAGGAATTTGGAAATTTTGAAGCTTCCTTGTATGATTTAGAACAATTCCTTGCCATTAAAATAGCCACGGATACGATCGAGAATGAATGGAAGATTCATGATGAAGTCTCCCATCGAATTAAAGTTATGACTGTACACAAGGCTAAGGGATTGGAATTCGATTATGTTTTACTACCTTACACGAATAGTCCATTTATTAAGGATGGAATGACGGAAATATTATTAATTCCGGAAGCTGGAAATTGGAAGATCGGCTATCATATTAATTGGCAGGACCAAATCGTTGAAAACACTTTTTATCGAGATCATGTTAAAAATGAACAAGCGGAAATGATTGCGGAAGAGGCAAGGCTGCTCTATGTTGCCATAACACGAGTAAAAAAAGGAATAATTGTCCAGAGTACGGCGACCATGAATCCGTATTCCATACAATGTTGGAGTGACTTGCTAGAAAGTGGGGAGAACTTACATGTTTAGCATTAAATACTACCAGCATACAAGGAACTTTTACGAAAATTTTCTATTACGCGATGAGGAACTTCATATTACGCAAAGTGCTGCTTTTGCTGATTTTTTACGAGACAAGAATCCACATGCACACGTCTACGGATATAAAGCATTTGTGATGAATCTATTTCCGGAATGGAATCATCCGCATACGGAAGTGTATTTACACTCGGTTATCAGACAATTCCTGCATGAGAATGCACCGGAACACGAACAAACCTATTATCAAAAGCGGGTCCAAGACTTCTATTTAAGCTTGCGATTTTTAATGGAAATGGGTGGATTGACGCTTTATGATGGCCCCAACTTAAGGGACGAGCAAAAATTGTTAGTCAAGTTGATGAAGCAGATGTACAAAGACCCCCTTGTTTCGCAATATATTACAGAAAGAGCAAGCTTATCTAAGGGGAAAATTCGTGATAGGCTAGGGCTTCATTCGGATGGCCAAACAATTTATTTACACCATTTTGATTATATCGATGGCACAAGAATGATGTTGTTTCAGCTTTTGAAACAAATTGGTTATAAGCAGCTTGTATTTTATATCCCATTTCAGCCCGAGCTGCCTGAGCTGTATAAGCCTTGGCTTGAAATCTATCAATCACTTAGTGGAGTTAATTGGCAACAATGGGAATGTGTCGAATCTACTAAATGGACAAGTGGGGCAAGATTTGCTCAATATCTAGATCAACATCTAGATCAACATATGGAACACTGGGAAGCGGATAGGAACGATATAACGTTCTTGTCCTTTGAACACCCAACTAGCTTTAAAGATTATTTGAAACAACATCCAATTCACAAAAATGTTCATGAAGTGATTTCTGTATTCGAGGAAAACTTGAATATGTATACCGATCATTCATACAAGGATCATTTTTATGCCACTGCCTATGGTCAATTCTTTCTTGCATTACAAAACTGTAAAAAGACCGAGGCAGGTATTACCCTTTCCTATGATGATTATGTAAATATGATGACATCAGGGTGGGTTCGTGCCGGTGATACAAATGGGATGCAAGCTTTAACCTTATTGGTGGATCTGCATGATTATATGGACGGTATACGTAACTTTCAGGATATCATGGAACGTCTTCAAGCCCTTGTGGAGTTCCAGGAATTCACACGTGTCTTTGATGATCTTTCCAAAGAGCAAACAGGACGGAATCGGTTGAAACGATACTTAAATAACCCGTTTCGTGCTTTTCCGTATGTGCATGACTCCCGATACGAACTTACTGTGAAGCAATTAATCGATTGTACAAAAGATTTGGCAAGAAAGGTAAATCGATTATTACTAAAAGACCAGGAGAAGCGCAATGTCCAGTCTTACCTGCTTGAAATTCAGAGAATTTACTCAAATGTAAAAGACAGCTGGGATGAGAAAGCTGCTGGCAAATTAGAGAAACTTTTCCGAACTGACATTTCAGTAACATGGGAATTTGAGCAGGCAGAGCTATTTCAACTATTAACTTATTATCTTGCATCACAGGAAGAACGAAATCGAAACAAAATTCAAAACTTTGACCAGTTAGTCGGAAAAACGTTAACCAGTGAGCATATCCATGTGACGGGATTATCGTTAAAAACATTTCCGTGGAAAAGTCCATCGCTGCCGAATCTTTTAAATCATACATGGTTAAAAAATTGCGTCTATCATTCTTATATCTCGGCTAATCGGGATAGTAGGATCAATGCCTTGTTAGTTGATTTTTACTCACGGCAGGTTACTCGAAATACAGCTCTTTATGCTTTATTCCATTTAATTGCCTATGCCAAAGGCACGATTACATTAAGTTTTATCGAAGAACTTCAAGAACATGATGGACCAAGTATTTACTATACGATTTTAAAAGAGCTGTACGATGGTTTGGATTTCGACAATGAAGAGGTAAGTGAAGAATTTGAATGGGATCAGGAGGAGCAGCAAGAGCTTCTGGATGTCCCTTTCGATGTCTTTGAGAAGATTCCAGATTTGCTTTGGCTAGACAGTGACTTTTGCCATAAAAAGTTTTTCCTCAATGCCTTTATTGAGCAGCATCCGATTTATGAAAAGGACTTCCACCAGCAGCAAGTTTTTGCAACGATTGGAAAACTGCTGATGGAACAGGGAGATGAGGAAGAGTTTCGCCAAGCCGTGTTTCCATTATTTCCTCAATGGACCCGTATACATAAGCAAAATTTGCTGGATACGGCTTTCACTAGTGGATTACGTTCCTATAAATCATATGAGAATATTTATTATCCAAAGGCGATGAACCGCCTCCAACGTCTATATAGCCGTTATGAAGTCACGAAAAATTGGAAGGCAAAACATCAGTATGATCATGATACATTTAAAGTAAGAGACCATGTAAATAAATTAATGGAAAATATGGATGATAAAAAGGTATTAGCTCGGAGTGGAAGCCATTGCCGGATGTGTCCATTTTTACATGTATGTAAGGAAGGAGAGTATGTCGTCGATGCAAATGACAACTAGTCTTCATGAACTTCGCTTAAGCTTTGCTAGAAAATCGGCCCGAGCATGGCAGAATTATTTTGATGCTCATGGCTTGCTGCCAAATATTACTCTAAGTCCTGAACAGATTTCCGTTGTTCAGCAGGAAGAAGATCATATGCTGATCAATGGATCTGCAGGCAGCGGTAAAAGCTTAACATTATTATACAAACTGTTGAAAGTGATGGATCAGGAAAATGAGCCAAAACGAATTTTGTATTGTTCTTTTAATACCACATTAATTGAGGATGCTAGAAAGCGGATCAGGCAGTCAAACAAATACCACCAAATCAAAGATAAACACACTTTGCATATGATGACATTTCACAATGCGGCAGCTGGGATTTTGAAGGAGATTGGCTTTAAAAACAGCGAATTTTTGAGGGTGAATTTAGAGAATCTCCGGAATTACGAAGATAGAATTATTCGGCGTACGATTGCCTTAATTACAAACTTTATGGAAAGCGTGGAATATAAAAACCTACCAGCAGAACAAAAGCTATACAAAACTCATGCAGGTACCTTTTTAATGGAAGAAATCTTATGGATGAAAGCAAATGGCTTTATAACAGAAGAGCAGTATTTTCAATGTGAGCGAGCCGGAAGGGGAAGCAACCCGCGGTTAACGAAGGGGCAGCGACGGACCATCTTTTACCTTTATGAGGAATATCAAAAGATTTTAAAAAAGCAATTCCATGATCATTTAGATTTGGAGGATTATGCCCTACTTCTTTTAAAGTATTTAGAGGCAATCCCTGAGTCATTAAAATATGATTACATCTTTGTAGATGAGGTCCAGGACTTGCAAGCCATGCAATTAAAGGCTTTAGTAGCCCTTCAGAAAAAATCAATAGTTGTTTCAGGTGACCCTAAACAAAGAATCTATAAGCGCAGCCCATTTTCTTACAAAGAACTGGGTTTAAACATTGAAGGAAGAAAAAACCGAAACTTAAAAATAAATTACCGCTCCACAAAGCAAATTATGGAGCTTGCTAGTTCGATTAAATTTATAGATGAAGAAAATGATCGGATGGACGATCAGAAGTTTGTTCGCGAGGGGGATAAACCGTCTATTCATTATTTTAAGCAAAACACAGCACTTATTAATCATATCATTAAAGAGATAGATAGTATTCAAAAACAGGAACCGGAGGCAACAATCGCCGTTGTTCATCGCTATGATGTAGAGAGTCAGAATGCCAGGCAATCCACGATATTTTATGAGTTAAATCGCAATTTTGATGTCATTACAACAGCTGAGTACGCTAAGCGTTTCGACTTTGATTGCCAGCGAAAGCCTGTATTTTTCACGGATGCCTACAGTGTCAAGGGACTTGAATTCAATTATGTGTTTGTCATTCACTTTGATAGGGATCATTACCCGAGTAAAAAACGTATCGATGAACTGAATAAACGGGCTGGAGATCAGTTTAGCGTTAACTACCAAAATGATTTGGATAGCATTCAAAATGATGAAAAAAAAGTACTGTATGTAGCCATTACAAGAGCTAGAAAAGAGGTTCAGCTACTGTATACAGGTACGAACTATAGGTCGATATCACAATTTATTCGCGATTTTAAACAAGATGATTTTGATGCATTCGGTTTTGATCCGGAAATTTATTGTAAATAGAGGGATTTAGTATGGCGAAGATTACTTATGAAATAAAGAAACAACTTGCAGTCCTTTCCTCCCAATCAGGAAATGGCTGGAAGAAAGAATTGAACTTGATAAGCTGGAATGGTTTTGAGCCAAAATACGATATTCGTGACTGGGACAGTACCCATAGCAAAATGGGAAAAGGCGTGACGCTAACGGAAAATGAATTAAAAGAACTTTATGCCGTGTTAAAAGGTATGTTCGAGAATGACAGAAATGGACAAATAACATCCACGATTCAGGAAAGAAATGTTGAAGAAGAGGTTATGCATTTTATAAATAAAGCACCATTGTTCATCCAGGAAGTAAAGAACTTAATAATTTTCATGACAGAAAAAAGCTACTCTTCAGAGCTAAAAAGGAATATTCTGCTTGGACAAGCACCTGCCGAAGCAGAACTAGCTTTAATTAATGAGGTTGAGAGCTTAAGCAGTATATATCGTGGGTTTTATGATGAATTTCGTAGTTTTCTACAAGAATTAAACAACAAAGAATTGGATTTTCTCTTTGGTACAATTAAAGGATTGTAAAGAATCATGTACAGTACACCTATGTGAGACAGAAAATAAAAGATAAGATAGGTGATTACGATGGAATTAAAAGAGTTAATCGCAAGTTTGAAAAGTGATTTTCCTAAAAAGGCTATTGATGTTTCTGAAAGTTTAGAATTACTAAGTGAAACAATAAATGACACGATGAATACGGTAAATGAAAAAATAAATGAAGCTTTTTTAAAAAGGGATTTTGAATCCAGAGAACATTATAATCAAATTGCCATGGCGATTTACAAATATGAGCAAATAATCCTAAATACTTTAACCGAATTAGAACTTGATCCAATAGCGATAGAGCCAGAGGAAACTAGTGTAGAGAAAGAAAAGAGGGAACTGCCAAACTACTCTGAATTCTATGTTGATACAAATGTAGAACATACCCTATATGAAGATTTCACTCATAAGCGGCCATGTGGGTTTCGGGTGAATCAAGGAAATATAATAGAGGTGAGTACATGGAAAGAAATGTTAGTTAAAACATGTGAAATCCTATTAGCAGTAGACCAAGAAAAATTTATGAGTTTTGAAGAGAAGAGCAACATGAGAGGAAAGAAGAGAAAGTATTTTTCCACTAACCCAGCAGAATTATTTAACCCACTACCAGTTAGCGGTAAAATATACGTGGAAACACATATGAGTAGTAATGGATTTAGAAATTTATTAGTGAAATTGCTTAAAGAATATGGCTATAAGATTAATGAGTACAAGGTATTTCTTAGAGCAGACTATTCTGAAATGAATAGGTAATCCGAAATCAAAAAGGTGAATCTATGAAAAAAAGTAAATATTCAATGGCAGATTATTGGATGACAAAGATTAATGATCATCAACCTATTTGGTGTGGCTTATTTGAGAAGGAACCAATAAATGAAAAATCTATCATTATTAGTTCGGTAATTTTAAATCCTTATAGTAATCAACACGAAGAAGCATGGGCTGTTTATCCAAACCCTCAAAGTATCCTTGGCTTTTTACAATATATATTTTTGCCGACAGCTTATATTGGACTAATTAAAAGACAAGATACTGACCAAGATGTATATTACTTTGAAGAAAACTTAAGTACTCTATTAGCAGGATTTAAGGAAGAACACCCAGAAAAGACAAGTCTTATAAATAAAATGGAAAAGCTTACAATTGAACTAGATCGACTTTGGTATGAAGATGATGTGTACTGTTTCCAAAAATTAAAGCACTGGTCCAGTGAATTTAATCAAGACTGGAAAGAGGATAGTTTTATTATTTTGAACTTTAATATTTTTGCATCACCTCTGGATGCTGTGAAAGCAATCATAAAAGTTTATGAGGACGATTTGGATATAAAAGACTTAGAAGATGAAATTGGTTTAACTAAAAATGATTTTATCAAATTAGCTAAGGATGATATATTTCACAGCGCATTCATGAGACGGAAATTTACTGATATCCTAACAAATAGATTACGCGTAACTTTTTAACAGTACTGGAGGATAAAAATCAGATGACAAACCACCCCTATTTCTACCAATTCCTAGAACCAGTCTCTAAAGAACTGGCATTGGTCGCACGTGAATTAGAGAATAGTATTTTTACCAGTCCACGGATGATGCTGACACATGCCCGTGTATTCGTGGAAAATATCCTGCAACAGGTAATTTACGCCGAAAAGCTAGCGGACGACCCAAGAGCTAATTTGAAAGACCGGATTGATTTGCTTAATTTAAACGGTTATCTTACTCCGGAAATTCGCGATGCACTCCATCATGTCCGTCAAATTGGAAACCAGGCGGCTCACGACTCTCGCAAGTTTCGATACTCAGAAGCTCTTCTATCCTGGGAAGCGGTATACAAGATCGTAAGCTGGTATCTTGAAGTATACGGCCCAGTCACCCTTAAGATACCAGAATATCAGGATCCGACTCCTAGAATGGAACAATCCTACGAGATGAGCGAAATAGAAATCAGACTGAAGGCCTTGGAGGAATTATTAACAAATTCTAGAAAACACGAACAACAGGAAACTGGTTTTGCTGAGACAGCAGTTACCGTAGAAATTACGAAAGACACTGCGGAACCACCCGGTTTCACTACCATTCGGATGATTACCTATAAAGATAGGAAGCTAGAAGTTCCTTACTTTTTGCGAGATGCATTCTTGTTACCGCAACGATTTTCGAAATCGGAAACATTTCTGATTCGACTTGGAGCGGAGCAGCAGGCTCGAATAATGAGTGAGCTGCCAAGCAACCTTGAAGGCCTGCACACATATGTGAAACGGTACAGTGATAAAAATTCTGAGACTTTTTTTGAAGAACTACAGAATTATATTGAAGAGGAAAAAATCCGCCGCAGGCTTACACTTGAACGGCCCGGTGAACTGTTTTTCTTTTACAAATCTGATCACATCGTGGTAACGGAGGAACTTTCAAGGGTGACTCTGAATCCAGATGAATTTAAGGGGATACCTGGTTTGCTTCGACAACTAAACGAGGATGATATTAAAACAGTTGAACAGCTGCCAAAAGAACTCGTGATTCTCGCTAAATATGCAAATGTGGGTATCGGTACTGTAGAAAAACTGTTTGACCAGTTGAAGGAGAAGCAATTAGTAGTTAAATAAATGAACAGCCGAATCAGAACATTAATTAATGCTGCTGGATATAAGAAAAACACATAACTAATTTATTGGGAACATACGCTTCAAAGCTATCGCGTTGGATTAAATAGTAACTTGTAAGGTTGATGATTTATAAAAAGATTAGGAGGATTTAACATGTTATACCTATTATGTATCATATTTCCGCCGCTCGCTGTGCTCTTTGTTGGTAAACCGTTCCAGGCACTCTTAAATTGTATACTGTGCTTAATCTTTTGGATTCCCGGTGTTATTCATGCAATCCTTGTCGTAAACGAGAAAAAGGCTGACAAGCGAGCCGAAAAACAAGCCAAGATTATAGCCAATTACAATAAACGATTATGATTAAGAATTTGTACCAGCTGCTATATTGTTGTTGAAGAATAATCAGCTATAAGAAATTTTTATCTTTAAGAATCCCATGTCTTTTAAACTTTATAAAACTGTTAAGCTTTTTTCAATCATCTGTTTATAAAAGGTCAATTCCGATATTTTTGGTACTTTTTTTTTTGGGGGGAATTCCACATTAATCCATTCCTGTAACAATATTTGTAGTTACTGGAATTTTTAATTTATTAATAAATCTGTTTGGTATAAAGAAGAAGTTGTAAGAAGTAGTCATACTCTTCCACTTTACCTTACATCAGAAAATAGAGATTGGAAAATCCAATATTAGCTTTTTTATTCAATCATGCTAGTATATCGATTTAAATATCGAAGATAAATTTTCGGAGGAACCAAACATGCCAATCCACAACAAACTAGTCCGTGACCGCATTCCAGAAATTATTGAAGGAACAGGAAAAAAGTTTTCTACGAGAGTTCTAGAAAACCAAGAATACATAAAAGAACTAAAAACCAAGAGTTTTGAAGAATTGAACGAATATATGAATGCCAAAAACGATGGAGATGCAATCGAAGAGCTGGCCGACCTTTTGGAAATTATCCACGCCCTTGCAGAATGTCATAAGGGGACGATCGACACAGTGGAGGAAGTCCGCAGACAGAAGGCGGAAAAACGTGGCGGTTTCAAGGAGAAGATTTTCCTTATTGAGGTTGAAGATGACTAAGGTCCAATTAATTACTAGCGAATTAGGGGACCAATTAATAGAAAAGATTGAGAAGGCGTCTACAATTTGTATCCTTACTTCCTTTGTGATGAAGTCTGGTGTGAAGCTATTAAAGGAATCATTAAAAAATGCGGCAATCAATGGTGCCGATGTTAAAATTTGCACGGGCGATTATTTGTACATCACGCAGCCGGAGGCACTCCAAGAGCTGCTCTCCATTGATGAAAGAATTGAAATTCGTGTTTGGCAAAGCAATGGAATCTCCTTTCATCCAAAGGCATATCTGTTTCAATCTAACCAACATGACTATTTGTTTGTTGGCTCATCGAACCTCTCCAGCTCCGCCTTGAAACAAGGAGTGGAATGGAATGTGATGGTGAGCGGAGACAAAGTAATTTTTGAACAAGCACAAACCGAATTCCTTGAACTCTTTTTCGCGGAGCAAACGTTCTCCTTAAATAAAGAAACGTTAGAAGACTATCGAAAGAATTATCAAGGGTATCATCAAGAAAACCCTAATTTATCGCGAAAATGGTCCGAGCTTGAAGAGTTGGATTTAATGCTGCCGTCGAGAAGGGATTTGACCAACCAGCCCGAAATTGTTAATGAGCCTCCAGCGCCATATGGAGAAATTAAGCCGCGTTTTGCCCAATTAGAAGCACTTGAAGAGCTAAATCGTACGCTTGAAGAGGAGTATCCAAAGGCGTTAGTTGTGATGGCAACTGGACTTGGAAAAACATATTTGGCTGGATTTTTTGCGAAAAAGTTTAAAAAAATATTGTTCATTGCGCACCGTGAAGAAATTCTTTCTCAAGCAAAGCAATCGTTTGCGACAATCATGCCGGACAAGCAATTCGGGATTTATAACGGCAAAATGAAACAACGTCATGCTGATGCCATATTTGCTTCTATTTATACGCTAAGTATGAAAACACATTTAGAGCAATTTGACTCTGATGAATTTGACCTGATTATTGTTGATGAATTTCATCATGCTGCTGCTGATTCCTATAAAAGAGCGCTAGATTATTTCCAGCCGCAGTTTTTATTAGGAATTACGGCGACTCCAGAGCGCAATGACAACAAAGATGTGTACGCTATTTGTGATGGGAATGTCGCCTATAGAGTTGACTTTTTAGAAGCGATTCAGCGGGAGTGGTTAGCCCCCTTTAGCTATTACGGTGTCTATGATGACACGGATTATAGCCAGATTACGTGGCTCGGCAACCGTTATGATGAAGAAGAGTTACTGCAAGCTCAATTAAAAGAGGATTTAGCTGAGAAAATTCTAACGGCATGGAAGAATAAAAAGCAAACCAAAACGTTGGCCTTTTGTTCATCCATTAAACAAGCTAATTTTTTATCGGGCTATTTTAATCGGCATGGATTTCGAACGATTGACCTGCATTCACAACAAATGAGGGTAAGCAGGGAACAGGCGATCCAGCAGCTGAGGGATGGAGAATTAGAGGCAATCTTCACCGTCGATTTGTTTAATGAAGGGGTGGATATCCCTTCTGTGGACACATTATTATTTGTCCGTCCGACGGAATCATTAACGGTGTTTACCCAACAAATTGGCCGGGGTCTTCGACTATTTCCTGGTAAAGAGTCTTGTGTAATTATTGATTTAATCGGCAATTACCGTAATGCGGATGTAAAGCTTAGCTTATTTGATACCCAGCCGAGTGAGGGGAAGTCGCGAAACATCCAACCTCTGCTGCCACAATTATGTGAAATGAATTTAGATGTCAGGGTTATCGATCTTCTGAAGGAAATGACAAGGAAAAAGCAACCGCGAAGAGAAAAATTGTGGAATGATTATCAATCTTTAAAACGGGATTTAGGGAGAAGACCGACATATCTTGAATTGCATTTATACGGAGCTTCCGATTCTCCCCAGTACAAGCAGGAATTTCATTCGTATGTCGGGTTTCTTCACTGGGCGGAAGAATTAACGGAGCGGGAAGTTGACGTTTTCAAGCGCTATGAGAATTGGCTTGTCGAGGTTGAAAAAACAGCCATGTCGAAAAGCTATAAAATGATTGTGCTGTTGGCGATGTTGGAGAGAGGTCCACAAAACTGGTTTCAACCAATTTCTTCGCTGGAGGTAGCACCGTTTTTTCATGGCTATTTAATCGAAAAGGAACACCGAAAACGGATTGATTTCTCTGATAAGGCGGCTAAGAAGCTGTGGAATTATGATGAGAAAGGTGTCAGCAAATTAATTGCCACCATGCCGATGACTAAATGGAGCGGCAGTTCCAAGGGGTTAATCTCCTATGATCATGATCGGTTTGTGGTAAACGTTGATGTGTTAAAAGAAGATGAGAACATTTTTTACGCCTGGACCAAAGAAATATGTGAATACCGTCTGCATTATCATTTTGAGCGGAAAGGAGGAAAAAATTAGTGGGGCAAAAATAAATTACCCATGAGTTATGAGACGCTCGGGTGGATATCTCTACCAATTGCTGATTCCCCTAAAGGGAAACCATCTATTGCTGGACCGGACATGTGGCTGCATGTTCGGTCTATTTTTATTGATTAAATATACGTAGTTTAGTATAAAAATAAGTTTGTAAATGGTATATAATAGTTATATTAATAAATTATACCTACTCATAGGGGGAGGAGTTTATTTGTCCAGTCAAACGTTTTTGGAAAAGCAAAAAGTGAAGTTGGAAAAACAGCTGACGATTCTGTGGTCACAAGTCAATTACTGTGAAGATATCGAATCTTCCTCAGAAGCGTTGGTAGATTACTTACTAAAAATGAAAGCGATTTATCTAGAATATACTGGAAATGAGAATTACATAACGCTGATGGCAGAAAAAACAAAACAACATATTGATGAACAGTTGAACTTGTTTTTGGATGGCTTAAACAAAATGATTCAACTACGAGAAAAATATAGTGAAATAAATTCTACTGTTCTTGAATTGAATAAAGATAATGAAGAAGTAGACAAAAATATGAAAAAAACGTTTCAATTATTGCAGGAAGTGTCTGCACAAACGAATATCCTAGCGATAAATGCTAATATTGAGGCGTACCGTCTAGGCCCAAAAGGGGAAGTTTTTAAAATTATTGCAACAGAAGTAAGAAAACTATCAGATATTACTAGCAACTCTTCGATGAATATGACCGACACCACAAGCAAATTAACAAAGCAAACCTCTGAAATGACACAAATCTTAAATGAAAACAATCAAACTTTATTTCAAATGGTAAAGGAATTAGAAAAAGGGAAAGAAAGCTTTATCTCTATGTATACAGATAGTGAAAACATTGTCACTGAGTCCATGGTTTTGGATGACACGCTAAAAACCATTTATGATTTAATCCAAAAGGTTTATACCATGGTGGAGTATAACAAAATGAGTTATGGCAATGTGAAGAGAATCCTTCTGCAACAAGTAGAGTTAACGAAGGAAATGATAAGCGATATCAATCAAGAATTAGGGGTTTCAGCAAACTTTACGAGTTATAAAGGTGCCATTGATTTATACCAGGAATTCTATAAACATTTTAAAAATGAAAGCTTGGAAAATTGCCTTGCCGTTATTCATCATGCTCTTGATAACGGGGAGGATGCTGAATTTATGACAACGCAAATTTTGGAACGAACCGTTGAATCAATCGGAAAGGAACAAATTAATCGACTTGTTCCACTAAGTGAGATTTATGTGAACGGGAGAATTATCGAAGCTTGTTTGGATGTGTTACTTCCTTTATTAGAGAAAGACCAGAAGGGAAAAAGATTAGGGAAAATTATTATCGGGAATGCTTTCGGAGATTATCATGCGTTGGGCAGACAAATTATTTCCACGTTTTTAAGGATGGCCGGATTCGATGTCGTCGATTTGGGACTG
Organism: Bacillus rubiinfantis; assembly: GCA_000752035.1. Classification (GTDB taxonomy): domain Bacteria; phylum Bacillota; class Bacilli; order Bacillales; family Cytobacillaceae; genus Neobacillus; species Neobacillus rubiinfantis. The sequence continues at coordinate 553,938 of CCFE01000021.1, forward strand.
TCAGTATCAAATGAAACATTCGTTGAAGTTGTAAAAAAAGAAAAAGCAAATTTAATCTGTGTTTCGGCATTAATACTGCATACCGCAGAGGAAGTCATACATTTAAGAGAACTTCTTGATAAAAAAGGCTGTAGACATGTCAAAATACTGGTCGGGGGCGCGCCTTTTAACTTCGACCCTCGTCTCGTTCAACGTGTAAAAGCAGATGCCATGGCTCAAAACGGGATTGAAGCGATTAAAATAGCAAAAGAATTGCTAGGATTACTACATAAGAGGGTGGTACAATCATGAATTCAAAAGAGCGTTTGGTAAAAGCAGTAACGTTTCAAGCAGTTGACAGGGTTCCTGTCATACCCGTTGCCTTAACACAAGGGGCAAAACTGTTGAACCTTGATTTACCGACCTATCAAAAAAACGGGGAATACATAGCGAATGGACAATTAAAATTACTGGAACTGCTGGAGCCTGATGCGGTTTTTGGTATGCCGCATGTGGTCGAGGATTTGACTCCATGGGGGGTTCCGTTAACCTATCATCTAAACGGCTCGCCTACCGTTGGAAAAATGATTATCAGAAATGCTGAAGATATTCTGGACTTAAAGGTACCGGATGCTACCAATTCGATGGAAACGAAAGAAACACTAAAAGCGATAAATATCTTGGCCAAAAAAGTGGGTCATCATACAGCGGTCATTGGCGGACTGATTGCTCCATTTAGTTTACCGAGTATGCTGATGGGAACAGGCACGTTTATGAGGTTGCTGTTAGAGGAAGATCGAGCTGGTGATCAATATTTAAAGATGTTATTACATAAATGTAAGCAATTTGTCGTTTCATGGGCAAAAAAAATGGTGGAAGCTGGGGCAGATATTATTGTCATGGCAGATGGTATTGCGTCTCAGACGGTGATTAGCAGGAGATTGTTCGAGAAACATGTCCTCTCATTAGTCAAAGAAACCATTAAAGAAATTCCGGCACCCGTCGTTTATGAAGCGGTTGGAAGTGCGCAAGGTATCATTGATTTAATTGCTGAAACAGGTGCGGTTGTGACGATTCTTGATTATAAGGATGATTTAACAGAATGCAAAAAAATTGCAAAGGGCAAGATTGCCATTATGGGGAATTTTAATAATATCGAGATGCTCAACTGGAATGCAATCAGAACGCAATTAGAGGTAAAAAAAGCAATCAATAAGGCTGCTGATGGCTTTGGATATGTTGTTTCATCCCAAGGCCCCGAAATCCCGTACCATGTACCATTTGAAGTGATTGAAACAATGGTTAGTGCGACGAAAGAGTTTGGAAAATATAAATAGCTTTTTAAACATTTTTTTACTTTTAAAAAACGGCTTGGGTGAATGATCGTCCCCAAGCCGTTGCGAGGAACGTGAATTTTGTCAACTCAAATAAATATCTGCGCTAAAAAAACGTTAGGAACTTTAAAAAAAGCTGATTTAAATAATCTTGGTTATTCTATTTGCTTTTTCATGAACTATCTGTTATTCTAAATAAGAATTATTTTTGTTCTATATCGGATTGAGAATACATTTTGTTTTTCGTCTAAAGTATTTGAGCAAGGATAGTAACACAATGTGCGGGATTTCGCACGAGGAGGATACAAATTATGGAACAAGGCAAAGTTAAATGGTTTAATGCAGAAAAAGGTTTTGGATTTATCGAGCGCGAAGCAGGGGATGATGTATTCGTACATTTCTCAGCAATTCAAGGCGAAGGTTTCAAATCTTTAGACGAAGGTCAAAGTGTAACTTTTGACATTGAACAAGGTCAACGTGGCCCACAAGCTACAAACGTTCGCAAAGCTTAATAATCGCAATTGACAGCTTCTTATTATAGGAGCTGTTTTTTTATGTGCTTTAATAAGGGATCTGTAACATTTACGAAATCCGTGGTTAAACATTCTCTAAATCGCTAAAAAGCCCTGTTCCATAAATGAACAGGGCTTTTGCAGCAATAAATGAAAAACAAACTAGTAAAAGTAAAAATGGTAGGCTTAAGTATAACACAAGAAAGAGGAAATGCCTAACTTTTTTCTTTTTATTTGTTTTTTATCCCTAGATTTTTAAATAAATAATTATTTTACATCAAAATAAAAACTATTGTCAATGAAAAATTTGTAATTTTTTAGGAAAAATGTTATAATAATCTTACAATTAATTTTCGAACGTATTTCAAATTCTGCTGTAATTTTTGCAGATAGAATGATGGATACGTTTTTTTATTTATAACCGATAAAGACAAAGGCAGTTATTTTAATACTATCTTTAGTAACAGAGTTTTCATTCAAATAGGAGGATTTGAAAATGAATCTAATCAATAAGAAAGTAACGCACAATCGTTTTGGCACGGGGAGTATCGTTAAACAGAATGATTCTATTATTGAAATTCATTTCGCATCGGAAAGTAAAAAATTTGTTTTCCCCGATGTTTTTGGAGAGCATCTAACATTGCACGATTCAGAAGCTGCTGATTCTATTGAAAAGGTTATCCAAAAGAAAGAAATGGAACGACAGGAGGAACACTGGAAGAAGGAAGAGGAAAAAAGACTACAATATGAGAAGCAGCAACTCCGAATAGAGCATGAGAAACTGATGAGAAATCATAAACTTCATCCCCAATCACAAATGGCTTTCTGGTGTGACCTAGAAGAACAGGATACTGCTTTTTCAGAGTGGCAGATATTTTCAGGCGTCATCAAAAGTGGTACTAACAAAGGGAAGCCAAATAAACCCATTAGGCTCCACCAAAATAGTGCCTGCCTTTTAACGGCAATAGATTCCGGCAAGTCTGAAAAAGAAAGGCGCATCTTAGGTGTATATATGGTGAATGAAAAATTTATCGGTAAGCTTTGTGAAGATGGATATATTCCTGCTCATTCAGAATACAGACTTCAACTGACAGAAGAGGAATCGGATCAGCTGCTTTTCTGGAAGTATTACGTTAATGAAAAGTCTCCCCACAAAATGACGTGGAGTCTCGGTAAATACCGCTATTTTGATAATGTATGGATGGCTCAGATTTTGCATGATATTGTTTCTTTGAAAAGTGAGCCTAAGGAACGGGAGCTAGCACAACGGTTTTTTGAACATTATTGTAAAATGAATCAGATATATGACCAAGAGATACCAAAGCCTAATGGTGCATTAATGAGTATGTAGAAAACATCGGGCCGGTCGCTGTGTTTCTATCGTAAACATAAGGGCTGGCCCCATATGAATTTCACCGATAAATTTTTCATCAGCTAGTACGCCGCTATAAATTCCTTCATAACTTTTCCCATTCGATTTAATAAAATCAACCCAATTAATAATCGTTTGAGTATGTCCTTGACACCCGGTTAACAAAAGTAAAATAAAAATACCTAGCCACCATTTGTTCACCTACTCCACACCTTTGTATATTTGACGAATCATCAACTGCTTTGTTTCTTATTAATTGAAAAGATAATTGGAAAATATAAGTTTAAATCAGTTTAGCGAAGCGAAAAATGCGGACTATGTAGGATACCTTCATGTCTGTAATCTTACCGGATGGAGTTGCCAGTAATTTTTGGGGAATTTAAAGGCTTTTAAAAAAATGTGCCGAATTAATTTAGGGAGTTTACTTTTACATAAAAGATACAGGAATTGGGAGGAAATCCTATGTCACAAAAACAACAAGTACTAGATCATTTGGCTAATTTAGGGATCGAATATAAATTTTTGGAGCATGCCCCTGTTTTTACAATCGAAGAGATGGATCAGTTGGGAATCTCTGAACATGGACCAGTATGTAAAAACTTATTTTTACGCGATAATAAAGGAAAGCGACACTTTCTAGTGATAATCGATAAGGATCAGCAGGCCGATATGGTCCGGATTCGCGAACAATTAGGATGCACAAGGTTAAGTTTCGCGTCTGACGAGAGGCTGCAAAAATATCTCCAATTACAAAAGGGTGCAGTAACCCCGCTTGGCGTAATCAATGATATTGATGCGGCCGTCGAAATCGTGCTGGATAGGAGTTTGGAAGGGAAAGCACAGCTTGGCTTTCACCCCAATGATAATACCGCAACAGTCTGGATCTCATGTGCCGATTTAGTAAAGTACATTCGCACGAATGGCAATACGATTCATTTTATCGATATGTAGGAATGTCGTGTTTTTGTAAATAATGAAACCTAATGATAAGTAGGATTATTGTCGGTAGGCTATAATCAAAACTTGATGGTAGCGGGGATCTTTACCTATGAGAGGGATGCTGCCGGAAAAAAAAGACAATCTGCGAAAGTTTTTCGCGGGGTAAAAAGATTCTATGACAACCCTGTATACTGTTTTTTGAAGAGGGAATTCTAAAAATGTTTTATTAATGCTGACACCTAAAGGTGGTGACAACATGTCTAAACAAAAAAATAAGAAACTTAAAAACAACCCGGCAATGCCAAAAACAGATGTTGAATTTGCACAAAATGGATTGGAAAAGGTTGCATTAAAAGCATTGGAAAAAACAAAAAAATAAGCAGAAAAAATGTAAAGTCATTGAGTGTCAGGGAGTCCTGACACTTTTTCTTATCAAAAATGCAAAAATATCCCTAAATGTTGTTTTCAAAGTGTTTGAAAAGTAACGGAATTGTTCGTCTTTAAAAATTAGAAGTCAAATTTTTTTAAAAAAGAAAAATGAAACTCTTTGACCAAAAATACTGTCTAATTCTATAGGGGGACAAATACCATGATAAATAAGAATCTAAAAAGAGCAATTTTTAGTGTTGGTTTAGCAATCATGATAACCTTCGGTTCTGGAATAGGAACACATGTAGTGGACGCAGCATCAAACTATTAGACGATAATCATAAAAAAAGGCGATACGCTTTGGGCACTTGCTAAAAAATACAAAACTACCGTAACCAAACTGAAAAGCTTAAACAAATTAAAATCGGACCGCATTTATGCAGGACAGAAATTTAAGGCACCAGTTAGTTACTCCTATAAGACGGCGAAACAATATTATACTGAACTTGAAAAAGACAAATCATATACAACAATTCAAAAAAAGGTAATTAAACGTTCAAAATTAATAGATTACGTTGTATCTACGTATAAAGGTAAGATGGACATCACTTTATACGTCACGGAAAATGCTGAATTTGAAGGGGAAGACCCCGCATATGTGTCTGTTGAAATGAAGGAAAAGGGAACGAATTTACGCTATTTCGTAGCTAAAGATCTTGTTGGATATTCAACAGAATATGTGTACGACAACTATATGGTGAATCTATTAAGCTATGAAGTCAGGAATCTGGTGAAGCCAAGCATTGATAGCACATTTAAGAATAAGAAAGTACAATTCCTCACAAAGGTTAGTTTAAGATCAGATCTTCATAAGAAATTAACTGAAAAGAAAATAAAATGGGAATATAAAAATGTTAAAAACAACTGTGAAACGCAAGTATTTCTCTTGATTCCAGATACTAAGGAATATCAAGAGCTAGCGATAAAATATATCCAAGCACAACATAAAAGCAGTAAAATAAAGGTGGATGACTATGACCTTTATTTCTACTCTGGAAAGTACGATGCGAAGATCAGATATGTTCGCGTCAATTCAGCTAAAATCGGCGAATTTAATACCGTCAAGAAATTCGTAGCTAAATTAGAAAGCGCTTCTCTACTTCAATATAAAAATGATACGAGAAGTCTTGTGAAACAAACCAAACTCTATAAATAATGCGCTGCACCTCCAATGTTACATTTAGGCTAACAATGGAGGTGCTGTTTTAAATTTTTACTGGCTCTTGTCCTTGTATGTTAAGGAAGGAATAGCACTATTATGCTAAACTATTACTATTGTTCAACAGCATTTTGGGGGATTTCCTATGAAAATCAAGGGGTTGAATATATGGCTTCGTTCGGGGGATTTCGGAACGGTTTTATTCTAGCGCGGCCAAAAATATTTAATCGAATGGGTTCATGAAGAAGAAGAGGAGTAACTACATGAAATATATTGACGTAGAAACATGGAAAAGAAGAAAACATTTTGAGCTTTATCGATCAATGGATTTTCCTCACCTCAATTTAACTGCAAACGTTGATGTGACGGACTTTTACAAGAAGATAAAGGCGCAGCGTCTGTCATTTTTTAAAGCGTTTCTCTTTGGCGCTGTAAAGACTGCAAATGAGATTACAGAGTTTCGCTACCGTATTCGCGGTGATAAAGTAGTAGAGCATGAAAGGGTTCATCCGTCTTTTACAGTGATGACATCCGATGACTTATTCAGTTTTTGTACGGTTGCTTTTGAGGAGGAATTTTCCGTTTTTTTGCAAGAAGTCTCGAGGAAAATGGAACGAGCTGAGCAGGAAGTAAACTTAGAGGATGAAGAAGGTGTGGACAACTTACTTTATATCACCTGCATTCCTTGGGTTTCATTTACCAATATTCTTCACCCAATTCATCTAAGTCCTGCTGACAGCGTACCGCGAATTGCCTGGGGTAAGTTTTTCGAGGAAAATGGAAAAATAAAGCTGCCTGTATCTGTTCAAGCCCATCATGCCTTAGTCGATGGAGTCCACATGGGCAAATTCTATCTGGAATTGCAGAAATGGCTTAATCACACTGAGAATTATACTATTTGAGATTGATGAATAAGGTCAATTTTTCATTTAGGGTAACAGCAGGTATGCAAAAAATGCCTTGCCCACGGTGTAACCACCGGGGTGCAGTACAATAAAGTGATACTTTCATCAGTGGGGGTTTTCTTCATCTCCTACTGATAGTTAGTTGAACCAATTAACCCTTTACGGGCAGTTGAACCCCCAGCCAGAATCCTTTTAGACTCGTAATTTTAAGGTGGGGGTCTTACTGACCGTTAAGGCGGAATGAAGGGTGAGCCATGTGGTGAAAATTTTGTTGGTAGAAGATGATCGGACGATTGCGTCTGGACTTGACTATTCATTACAGCAAGATCAATTTTCGACGATCCTTTGCTATGATGCTGCTAGTGCAAAAAAGGTACTATGTGAGGAGTGGCAACAGATTGCTTTGTGTCTTTTGGACTTATCGCTTCCGGACGGCAGCGGTTATGAGTTGTGTAAGCTGGTAAAGGAAAAAGGCGATATTCCCGTTATTTTTCTAACAGCGATTGATGATGAAGTCAATGTGGTGATGGGGCTTGATATGGGAGCCGATGATTACATAACCAAACCATTTCGAATTCGTGAGCTGATATCAAGGATTAAGACGGTCCTCAGAAGATATCAAAAACAGCCGCACGCCAGTAGTTTCATTGAAATTCAGCATATCCAAATTAATACGCTAGAAGGCAAGGTGTTCAAAAATGGTGAGGAAGTGTTGCTGACAGCTTTAGAATATCGGCTTTTCCTCATTTTTGTGAACCATATTGGCCAGATTCTATCACGGAATCAGCTTCTTGAACAAATCTGGGATGTGGCCGGAGATTTCGTTAATGATAATACGTTAACCGTCTATATTAAGAGACTGAGAGAAAAGTTAGAGGACAATCCACAGCAGCCTACACTTATCAAAACGGTGCGAGGGTTAGGCTATAAGGTTGGTGACTAGCATATGCTGCGCAATCTAGAAATCAGGCGATTCCTATTTTCAATGTGTGGAATGATGAGTGTGGGTCTCGTTGGGGCAGCCTTGATTTCATTCGCTGCTGTTGTGGTTGTTCTCGCCATTTCCGTATTGCTGATCGGAGCGAGCCTTATTTTTACCAACTGGCGTTATCGTGAAATCGCCAAGCTTTCACAATACTTGCAGCGTATCAGCGGTGGTGAGTACACGCTTGATGTCCGCGATAACTATGAGGGCGAGCTCAGCATTTTAAAAAATAACATTTATAAAGTGACGACAAGGCTAGCCGAACAGGGCGCGGTTTTGCAGGAGGATAAAATCAAGCTGACGAATGCCATCTCCGATATTTCCCATCAGTTGAAAACCCCGCTTACCTCGATGATGATGATGGCTGATTTGTTACGGGAACCCCAGCTTCCTGATGCAAAAAGAAGTGAATTCACCCATAACATCCAGGTTCAGCTCGAACGAATCGATTGGCTCGTTTCTTCATTATTAAAGCTTTCAAAAATAGACGCTGGAACGGTTGTCTTTAAACGCGAGGAGATCGCGGTAAAGGACTTGATTCAACGGGCATTGAAACCGCTGTTAATTCCCATTGACATTAAAGAACTAACGATTTCGGTTCGGGGAGAGGATACTGTAACGTTTGTTGGCGACCGCAACTGGACAGTTGAAGCGCTGATTAATATTTTTAAAAATTGTATTGAGCATACCCCAGAAAAGGGAAGTTTGGCTGTTACTTTTTCCGAGAACGCCTTATTTACGGAGATTATGATTACTGATACTGGAAAAGGGATTGCGAAAGAGGATCTCCCTTATATTTTTAAGCGCTTCTATAAGGGGAAAAATGCTAGTGAAGAGAGTGTCGGGATTGGCCTGGCCATGGCTCACAGCATTATCACAAAACAAAACGGCAGTATTGAAGTGAGCAGTATTCTTGGCGAGGGCACAGAGTTTCGGATTCAATTTTTCAAGGGGATTATCTAAGCGTTCGATGATTTCCGTGTCATCATGTTTCCGATTAAGTTCTTCAAGGGGATCGTTAGAAACGGCATCCATCCCATGCGGAGAACGGATAGACAAGAGGATTCTCACTCGGACCATCGTCGTAAATGACTAAATTGTCACTAAGCAGTCACGTGAAAGTCATTTTGGCCAGATAAACTAGAACCATCAGCAGTATATGGAGGTTTTATCTAAAATGGAAATTTTAAAAATTGAGCATCTGACTAAAATGTACGGCAAAGGCGAGACGGCTGTTAAGGCGCTAGATGATGTTTCTTTTTCAGTGAATAAAGGTGAATTTGTGGCCATCATTGGCCCCTCGGGTTCAGGGAAATCAACGCTGTTGCATCTGCTTGGCGGCGTCGATCGGCCAACGAGCGGCAAGGTGTTTGTGGACAATACTGATATTTATGAATTGGATGAAACACAGCTGGCGATTTTTCGACGGAGGCAAATAGGGTTGATTTATCAATTTTACAACCTGATCCCCGTGTTAACGGTGGAGGAGAATATCACACTGCCATTGTTACTAGATGAACATAAGGTCGATCAAAAACAACTCACTGAGTTAGTGAAAATCCTCAATCTAGACCAGCGGTTACAACACTTGCCCAATCAATTATCGGGCGGTCAGCAGCAGCGGGTATCGATTGGCCGGGCATTGATCAGTAATCCCGCGATTATGCTTGCCGACGAACCGACCGGGAATCTCGACAGCAAGAATAGCAGTGAAATCATCGATTTATTAAAAATGTTCAATAAAACATTTAAGCAGACTTTACTTGTGATTACCCATGATGAACGAATTGCCCTGCAGGCGGACCGTGTGATAGCAATTGAAGATGGCCGGATTGCTAAGGACGAGGTGATTCGTCCATGAATATTGTCAATAAACTAACTATTAGGCATTTAAAACAAAACAAGCGACGAACGCTCGTCACCATCTTTGGTGTGATTATTTCCGTCGCCATGGTAACAGCAGTGACAACCCTTGGCGTTTCGTTTATGAATTTAATGCAGCGGGAAACGATTGCCAAGGAGGGAGAGTGGCATGTCCTCTATAAAGATGTCAACAAGGAACAGTTGAAAGCGATTCAAAAGGACGATGAAACAGAGTCGGTGATTGTTTCCCGTGACCGCGGCTATGCTCGATTAGAGGGCGGAAACAACAAGGACAAACCGTATTTATTTTTGAAAGAGTACAGTTCAACAGGCTTTAAGCAGTTTCCGCTTGAGTTAAGCAAGGGGCGGTTTCCGAAATCTGCTAATGAAGTGGTTCTCGCAGAGCATATTGCGACAAACGGGAAAGTCTTCTACAAGCTTGGCGAGAAAATTTCATTGAATATCGGACAGCGGAAGGTTCAGGGAGAAAGCAATCGTGCTTTTGGGCAACAGGATTCTTTACAAAAAGTAGACGGGAAAGTTACAGAAAGACTTGAAAACACAACCTCCTTCACCTATACGGTCGTAGGTTTCATCAAGCGGCCGACATGGGAGCCAACCTGGGCACCGGGATACACGATTGTAAGCTATGTAGATGAAAACAAACTGAGTGCGAGTGATCGGGTGAATGCCAGTGTTGTGCTAAAAAAAGTCAAAGGAAGCTTATACGATCATGCAAATGAACTGGCAAAGAGTAACAACATGACGGAGCCGCAATTTCATGATAAATTATTGCGTTATTACGGTGTAACCATAGTTGATGGTTTACACCGAATGCTCTACTCCTTAATGGCGATCATTATGACGGTTATCATCATTGGATCGGTTTCCCTGATTTACAACGCCTTTGCCATCTCTGTTTCAGAGCGTTCCCGCCATTTAGGAATGCTTGCCAGTGTCGGGGCCACGAAACGCCAGAAGCGCAATTCCGTATTTTTTGAAGGAATCATCATCGGGCTAATCAGTATTCCGCTTGGTATCCTTGCGGGAATTGGCGGAATCGCGGTCACCTTTTTGGCAATTAATTCTGCTTTACAAGGAGCACTGGGAGTTAGCGAACCATTGACAGTGACGGTGACACCGTTATCAATTATCAGTGCTTGTGTCATATCAATGGTGACCATTCTCATTTCAACGTATGTACCAGCGATAAAGGCCTCAAGAATTTCCGCGATTGATGCGATTCGCCAAACAACAGAAGTGAAATTGACGGGCAAGACGGTAAAAACGTCGAAATTGGTGCGCAAACTTTTTGGCATTGAAGCAGAATTCGGCTTGAAGAATTTAAAGCGAAACAAACGTAAGTACCAAGCAACAGTATTTTCCCTTGTTATCAGTATTGTCTTATTTTTAACGGTTTCGTATTTTACGGATAATCTAAGAAAATCGGCACAGCTGTCCCAAGATCATGTTAACTTTGATCTGATGGTTTCAAAAAGTAATGCAACGAAATCAGATCGGCAACTAATGACATCTTTTTCAACGCTAGACGATGTGACGGAAGCTAATATGGTACGAGGCTTATATATGTCTAGCTGGGTAGCAGCAGCTTCCCTGCCAGAAAAATTACAAGCAGAGGTAAAAAAAGATCGTAGTGTGCTGCAGAACGGGAAATATCCGTATTCTGTAAGAATAGATGCGTTAAGTGAAAAGGATTTACAAGCATATGCGAAAACGGCTGGGGTGGATGATCGGCAGCTGAGCAACTCAAACCAGTTGACAGCAATTGTCATCAATACCATCAACTATCAAGAGGCGGACACAGGAAAGTATGTTGAAACTAAGGCCATTGAAATGAACACAGGAGAGATGTTGGAGCTCTTCTATCGCGATGAGGATTCTGGCAACGAAACCCTTCAAGGGAAGCTCGAAATCATCGGACTTGCTAAGCAAATACCAACGGGAGTTTTTGCAGAGGGGCTTGGCGGAGTCAATCTCATCGTCTCCGAGCAAACCATGAACAAGCTGTTGAAAAAGGAGCTGAGTCAAGATGTTCAAACTAGCATCTTTTTAAAAAGTAAGGATCCCTTGAAAACGCAACAGGAAATCGAAGAAGTGAAAGAAGATGACATGAATATCTGGAATGTGTACCAAAGCAGACAGCAGTCCGAGCAATTGATTCTGTTGATGTCGGTGTTTACCTATGGATTTATTGCCCTGATTACGGCTATTTCGATTGCCAATATTGTCAATACAATCTCCACTTCTATCAGCTTGCGAAAACGAGAATTTGCCATGCTGAAATCAGTTGGAATGACGCCGAGAGGGTTTAATAAAATGATCCAGTACGAAAGTATGTTTTACGGGATCAAGGCACTTGTTTATGGACTTCCATTAAGCATTGGCATCATGTATCTGATTTATCGAGCGATGATGAATAGCTTCAGTTATGACTTTAGTTTACCCTGGATCAGCATGATGATTGTAGTTGCAGCTGTTTTTACGATTACGGGTACAACGATGCTCTACTCCAGTGCCAAAGTAAAAAAGGAAAACATTATCGACGTGTTAAAACAAGAGAATATTTAGCGTTACGGTTTAGCCATCATGAAGTGCCAGGGATTCATTCAATATGTAGTCCCTGGCATTATTTGTCATGTTTTTTGTTTGGAGCCGTTTCAACCTGGTTTTTCCTGCATTAGTACTACGCAAATAACTAGGATACATACGTTCAGCTAGAGTTTTTTTCAAAAAGCGTTAATGACAAGTGATTGGAGACTTGTATGTCTCTTGCCTTGCTAAAGCCTTTTTTAAGATATAAATTGATGGCAGGGAGATTCCTGGAAGCGGTAGTGACAATTATTTTTTTGAAGCCAGTCTCATTGTGTTGTATAAAATCTAGTAATGACTGGGCAATGCCTTTCTTAAAATAATTGGGGTGGACAAATAAGCGGTGAATATCGATGACGTCGTTTTCATTTTTAAAAGAAATGATGCCAGTTAATTCATTGTTAAGATAGTAGCCATAGAATTGTTCGCCGCACTGTTGCAATGTTTTAACAGTATCTTTTAGAGGGGGAATGTTATCACAATTAATGAGTTGCGCCTCTACTCTGTATGCTTGGAATTGAACTTGTAATACCGCAGCGGCTAATTGTGGATTGGTAATCTCCATCTTTGTAATCATTTTTCTACTTGGCACCCCCAAAGAAACGAATCGATTATTTTGATTTTAAGAGAAACGTATGTTCTAATCTCAAGTGAGATATGGTAAAATGAAGAAAGCAATAGAATAGGTTTTCTTAAGGGTGGTCGGTACACTCCCCAGTAGAAAGGGGGTGATGCCGAATGACAGTGTTTGAATCACTCATGTTTGCAATTGGGTTTGCCAGTTTAATTGTAAGCATACTGTCATTTAAATCAAAAAAATAATCCACCCTTGAGTTAAACCGGCTCAGGTGGATTATCTGCCAAGAAGCCGACCCCTTTAGCGGGACCGTCTATTGCAGGGACTGAACATGTTGCCGCATGTTCGGTCTTTTTAATTTATGTTAATCTTACTTATATTATAACCAATGAGTGGGAAAAAGAAACTAGTAAACTTTAATTTGATGCCAGTTTCTTTTTGTTTTTAATCATTCAACCGATAGTTTCTCTACCTCGTTAAACCCGGCCGTTTTTTTGAACTTCATCTGATGCGGGAAATTTTGCATCGCGTCGGGACACGTACTGTCCTGGTAGATTCATTCGCCACTGGCATCTTTCCAATAATCTAGTAAAATAGGAAGAAAGACCATGATCGAAGAAGCGAGGGAAACAGGTTGGATCACCTTAAAAAGCTCTTGGCTACATTTCCAAAGAAAACAATCGGGCTAGCGCAGTTAGAAAAATTACTGGAGACATACATCCATACATATGAAGATTTCTCAACCACCATTTTGCAGCTTGAAAACGAGGGAGTCCTCACTATGGTTCAATCCAAAGGCCGGACGAGCCGCACCCCTTCATTAGCTTTTCACTATCGGATTGATAAGAGCCTGCTATCAACAGACTTTCACAAGGAACTGCAGCACTATCGGCAACTGCTCCATCCTGCAATCAATCTTGACATTTACTATTCCAAAGACCCGTCAATTTGGGCTCAAGACTTGCCGTTTCTGCAAAAAATTGATCACTACCTCAAGCGTCACGGCTTCCCAACAGAGGAGGTTCCTGCACCAGAACGCAGCTATGAATTAGTAGGTGACGAAAAATGGATTGTGGAAAAAGCCGGCAAGGAGCTTTTAGAGCGGGTCGGTCTCTATGAAAAATTGAAGATAATCCCGGTATCAGAGCCGCTGATGTTTGCGATTAATCCGCTAAAGCTGCTTGAAAAAGTCCAATATCATCTCATTGTTGAAAATAAAACAACTTACCAAGGATTGTTACCGACGCTGACGGAGACGGTTTTTTCAACGCTCATCTATGGCAGTGGAAAAACAGTCATCAAAAGCATCGAACAATTTCCGCTGCAATATCCAGTACAAGCAGAGCATGTTTTTTACTATTTTGGTGATATCGATCGCGAAGGCATCCTGATTTGGCATTCACTGCACAAACGGCAGCCGGCAAAGCCTGCCACCGGTTTCTATCAAGCCTGCTTGCAAAAGCCGCCAGCCTGTGGAAAGGACTATCAAAAAGAACACAAAGAGGCACTCTCAGAGTTTCTCACGTATTTTTCAAACAACGTGCAACTAGAAATTCAAGCGCTGCTAAAAAGCGGGATGTATCACCCGCAGGAAACATTGAAAACGAAGGAATTGCAACAGATTTGGAGGGAGTATGATTGGACAAGCTAGAGATTCAAGAGATTACCAGCGGCTACCGCGAGCGGATGAGACGGCTTGCCTTATTTGATCCCTTATTTGAGCTGGAAGGAAAACGCGCGCAGGATCAGAACAATAAACCGATTGATATGAAAGGCCTTGGGCTTTTGACGCTGTTATTCTTTTTTGAGCAAAAATTAATGCGCCACTATAAAACAGGGGTGAAACAGCTCGCGGATTTCCTCGAAGTGCTAACGAAGGAGCACTACAACCTAGAGAAAGCAGAGTATGAAAAACACGCGCGGACGCTGATTCAAACCTTTCGCCCCACGACGGGAAAAAAACGCAGCTATCCATTTTTTAACTGGGAAACAAACAGCGACGATGCGATGGACTATTCGATTCTTAAAGCCAATGATTTTGATGTCAAAACAAACACACAATACTATACCCTTGATGAAGACGGGCTAGAATTAGTGTTTGCCACCAAGGAGTTTTATAGTGAATTCCAGCTGTCGATTAACCAGCTGATGCTGCGCAAACAGCTCGAAAAAGGCGAGTTTAAAGGAGCACTAAGGCAAATTAGTGAGATGCAGATTGATGTCGAGAACCTGAACGAGCGCTTGCGGAAATTAAAGCATGAAATCCAGCGCAGCATTGTCTCCGAAGAAACGTTTGAACGCTACAAAAATTTACTCGAAGATATTTATAGCCGCTTGTCTCGCGAAGATGAGGAATTCAAAGAATTACGCCAGTTTGTGAAGGAAACAAGGGAGCGGCTGTATTCGAAGGATATCCACCAGAAGGAAAAGCGGACATATGAATTGGTCTTGAAAATCATCCAAGACTTGGAATCGGTGCATTACGATCATTCACGGCTGCTTGAGCAGACTTCGCAGTTGAAGAATACGACATTGCTAACTGCTCAAGAATCGCTCTATTACACAGGTATCCAAGCGTTTAATTTTAGCCAAGATATTGTTTCGCCGATTGTTTCGACTCCACTGCCGCTTGCAGCGATGAAGGGCGTCCTCCATCCGTTTTTACAAGTGATGGAAACGGAGGCATGGTCACCGCTAACAATCTTCGCGGAACAAAATATCAGCGAAGAACGGGAAGAAAAGGAAACCGATGGCTTTATCGAAGCGGCTGATCACGAAAACGATTCCCCTTATCGCCAGTGGCTGACAATGAAATACAAGCAGTTAATGGAGCTGTTAATAGCAGCATGGGAACAGGGCAGAGCGCGGACGCTTTCACAATTTTTCGTCTACCTCGATGAAGCGGACCTCTCCCATATTTACGAGGAACGCTATTTTTATGATTTTTGGCTGATCCTCCACCAGCGCTCGCCGCTTATTTCAGGTCAGCTACATGACGAAGAAACCGCGCAAACGCTGCTCGGTGAGGCGCTTGTCCTGCTTGGAAACCGCACGCTAATCATTGAAGATGGCAAGGGGATTCTTACCCGCACTGGACGGTATTCGATACAAGAAATGCAGATTAACATAGAAGGAGACGGCGATGAATTATCCTGAAGATAAAGTAATCAAAACCTTTCAAATCTATAGTAAGTTAGCGCGTGACGGCGTTGCTGACCTCGACGCCGTTCAGCAGTACAAGGCGGATGACAGCGTGCGCGGATTGTTAGACCTGTTTGCACATGAAGTGGATTGTGCCGTGATTCGCACAAGTGAACAATTATTTCTCGTTCCGAAGAGTAAGTTATCGCCTTTTCATGTCAATAATGATTGGATTAAGCGGCATTATTTGCGGTCTGGTGCGACAAATGGTGATATCTATCTTCTATATTTTTGTACGATGATTCTGTTTGGCAGCTTTTATGATTCCTATCAGAGCCTTGAGCCTACTAGGCTGTTTCTCCGATTGGATGAATGGATCTATCTCATTCAAGAACGGATAGACATGTTAAAAACGCATGATGAAGCATCGTTAAAAGAAGCGGAACAAGAGTTTTCCTACAACTGGCGCTTAATTATCGAAAAATGGGATGATATGGACGATATTAAAGAGACGGCGAAAAAACAAAGCGGAAACACGATTAGCCGCTTGAGTTTCATCGATAATGTCAAACGTTTCCTGCTACATCAGGAATTGGTGCAAGAGCTGGGAAATAATGAGATTACCTTAACGGAAAAAGCGAAAACCATCATTCAACGGTTTTTCATGGATGTGGAATATAATAAAGGAATTTTTGAATACATGTATAGTTTTGAAGGGACGGACGAAGATGCCAGCAATTAGTAAGATTCGCCTGACGAACGTGGTCTATGAGGAAGGGAACAAACGTTATAATGATGAGCTGTTCATGTTTGACGGCCATAATGGCGCGATCCTGTTGGAAAATGGCGGCGGGAAAACAGTGTTGATCCAAACCGCCCTGCAGGCGATCATCCCGCATACCGATTTAGCCGGCAGGCAGATTAAACATACGCTCCAGCTTGAAAATGCTCCGGCGCATATTGCGATTGAATGGATTGATAATGACGTGCCGCGCCGCTATGTGGTGACCGCGGTTTCGCTGTTTATGACGAAATATGGGCTCGATTCATTGCGATATGTGTATGAATATGAGGCCAACGATCCAAATGGCATCGAAGGTCTTCCATTTGTTCGCCAAGGCAGCGAAGGCAAACGAACAGCAGAGCGGGGCGAGATGCAGGATTATTATAGCCATATGCGCGACCGTTCCATCCATGCACACACGTTTGCAACGATTAAAGAGTATCGGAACTTGCTTGAAAGTCAGTATCATATCATTGCTGGTGAATGGAATAGTATCACAAAGATTAATAGTTCCGAAGGCGGGGTAGAAGCCTTTTTCGATGAGTGCAAAAGCACGACGCAACTATTCGACCGCCTACTCATCCCCACTGTGGAACAGTCACTTGTCGGACATGATGCCAATCTCTTTGCCAATCTGTTTGAAAGTCAGCATGCCAGTTTTAAACATTATAAAAAATTAAAAGAGACGATCGAGGAAAATCTAAAAATCCAGGCCCAGCTGGAAAGCTATGTGGCGGTTTATGAACGTTTACACAAACGGGAACTTTCCTATGTAAAAGGCAAGGAGCGGACAAAAGGGGCCTGGCTTGAAGTTCATCAACAAAAAGAAAAGCTGTTATCAGAGCAGGCTGCAGTTGAGAAGAAGCTAGCAGAGTGGCAGGAAAATCAACAACACCACGGGGTAAAGACGGCCACATATGATATTCTCCGTGAAGAAAACGAGTTTAACAGATTAGAAAAAGAATATAAAACCGCGCTGGCACAGCAGCTTCAACAAGAAGAAGCGCTAACTGGGCTGCAAAAGGATTACTATTCACTAAAGCTTGCCCAGTTAAAAGGAGCACGAAAAAGCGAACAGGACCAGCTGAAGCATTTTGAAGCAGAGCTGGAAAAACTGAAAGAGACGGAAGATTTGGCACGCTTAGAAGAGCGCTTAGAAGAGACCCGTCGCGCTTTATTAGGCTATTTTTTAACAGAAATCGAAAAAATCAAGCGCGAGAAACAAGGTCTGACTTACGAGTTAAACCCGATTCTTACGGAAATCAACTCGCTGACCGAGGAAAAAACCGTCTTGGCCATCAAAGAAAAAGAGGTTCGCAGCCTGTTGGCAAAAGCCGCTGCCTTAATCGGGCAGCGAACGAAGGATATGGAGCGGCTGAAGCAGCAAATCTTAGCTAATCCTGAGCATGAGAGCGTACAAGAGGAATTGACAACATGGTCAGAGCGCCATCAGTTCCTTGATGAGGAAATCATACGTCTTAATCAGGAAGAAAAGTTGTTCACAATGGAGATCAAAGAAGCGGAGACGCGTCTGGAGGAGCTCAGAAATGAACATGCGCAAACCGAATTTGCTGCCAAAGAAACCTCCTATGTACTAACTGAAATCTCGGAAGCGCAGCACAACTTGATTACCGAGCTGGCCGAGTTACGACCGCAATGGGCCAGCTTAGAGAATATCTATTTAACTCAGGAATCGATCGAAACGAGATTGCTGCAGATGGTAGAGAGATTACGAGCAGAAAAAGCCACCCTCCTGTATCGCGAACGGATTGCCTACCGTTATGTTGATGACTATGAAAACCAGGAGCTCTTTTTCGCTGATTCCTTCCTTGAGCAGCACATCCACATATGGAAAAATCAGTTTGACTATCTTGTAACAGGTGTCGAATATGTAAACATGATGGACGACAAGGAAACCCGCAGCAGCGGTTATCTCCTATGGCCATTGACGCTAGTCACGACAGCAAAGTCAAAGCCGCAGCTGATTGAAAAAGTAAACCATGTTGCCGATCGTCTGCAATTCCCGATCATCATTCTGTCGACGGAAGAAGCGGTAGCGATTGGCAGCGGCACCGATGTTGAAACCTGGATTACCCCGCAGCATTGGGAAACCAATTTAACGCAAGCTTCCTTTGCCGACTGGAAACAGGGTATTAGTAAGCAAGCGCAAGAAACAACGAGTTTACGCGAGGGGAAGGAACGAGAAATTAATCGCTGGGAAGACGTGTTAAAGGACTTCACTCGCTTCCTTTCCGCCTATCCATATGAGAAACTGACAAACTTGCAGGAAAAACAAACGGAGCTGTTAAACAAAATCGAGCAGCTCACACTGCGGCTTGCCCAGGAACAAGAATACCTTGGAGACTTACGACAAAAAATCGCACTTGGCCAAGCTGCAGCACAGGATTATCGCGCTGAAATGCAAGGAGTGGAAATGAAAATCGAAAAGGGCTATCAGTATCTGCAATTTGCCAAGGAAGTTGCAGAGGAGAAAAAGCAGGAAACAAAGGCCGAGCACCATTTGCACTCCATTGAAAAAGAGATGTCCCGCCTTGATCATCTGCTGAAACAATTAAATGACCAGAAACGGGATTTGGAACAACGGGTTGGGCAGTTAGCGGTACATGTCCATATGCTGGAAAATGATGAGGAGTATACAGCGGTACGCCACTTGACACCGATTTTTTCTAGTGAAGATAAGGCCACCATTCACTTAAAAATCCGCCATGTGGAGCTGGAAATCAAACAGATTACGGTGACACATGGCGAATGGCAGGCAAGACGCGATGCAGCCGTTAATAATGTGAACAGTTTAACGAAACAAATCACGGAGCTGATGCAGGAGCAACCTCAGATAGATGAAGCCGTCGCGTTTCCTAGAGACGGTGAACAGCTCTTAGAACAGCTAAAAGCCAAGCTGCGGTCGATAGCTGACCATCTCGAGACACTTTCACGAGAAGTTGCGACAAAAGCAACCAGGAAAGATAAACAAGCGGGAAAATGGGAAACAAAAGTGGACCAGTTTAAGGAGGATTACCCTGGACAAGAGATGTTCACGTTTTCCGCTGCCCTTGAAGAAATTGCTGCCGTTTTAAGGCAGGAAACAGAAGAGTTACGAAAACGAAAATCATTTATCGATCAGGAACTGACGAGAGTGGCAACCGAAATAAACAATCTTGATGGTGCGGAGCGCTGGCTAGAAAAATATATCGAAAGCCATCATTTTGATGCCCCTGATATCGTTGCCCAAAGCCTAACTCCTGAAGAAAAACGCGAATTTACCTATCATACGTTGAACTTTTTAAAAGGACTTACGAATGAACTAATGCATAGTAGGGAAGCGCTCGAAGCCCAGCAACACGTGGTGAGCAAGGCAAAGGCCGCATTTAGAGCTTTTTGTCAGGATAGTATTACAGACATCAAGATGCGCAAAATGGCAATAAACGGGATCGAGCATAAAACCAATTACCACGATATCATCGAATTTAGAAAAAATATGATGATCAGCGTGGAGCGGGCGACAAGTTATGCGAATGAGCATATTCGCCAAAAGGATGCCGAGCTCCAAGCCTTCATCAATCAAGTTCACACTCATCTCGTCACGGTAGTTGAAGAATTAAGCCAGATTCCCAAAAATACAAAGGTGAAAATTGCCGCTGATTGGAAACAAATTTTCTCGTTCACGATTCCTGAGTGGGAGGAGGAAATTGGCAAGACGCGCATCCGTGATTATATCGAGTGGATGCTACAGCAATTGGAATCTGATCGGTTTCTCAATGAACAAGGGCTGGAGGATGAAGGAAAAGTTCGCAAGGAAATCGAGACATGGCTGCAATCGAAGCAGCTGCTGCAAATTGTTATGAACAATGAAGTCATGAAGGTAAGCTGCCGGAAAGTGACCAATGATAACAAGGTGACGACCCGCTCCTACTCGTGGGAACAAAGCAATATCTGGTCCGGCGGCGAGAAATGGAGTAAAAACATGACGCTGTTTTTAGGGATTCTCAATTATGTTGCTGAGAAAAAGCAGCATATTCAAGCTGGGATGAAGCGTCACCGCGCCGTCATCCTTGACAATCCGTTTGGCAAGGCTTCGAGTGAGCATGTGCTCAGCCCCGTATTCTTTGTTGCCGAACAGCTTGGGTTTCAGATCATTGCGTTAACGGCACATGCGGAAGGAAAATTCCTGCAGGATTATTTTCCGGTCATCTATAGCTGTCGGTTACGGGCCGCTGCTAATTCGACGAAGAAAGTGATGACCAAGGAAAAATGGCTCCATCGAGCATACTTCCAGGATCATGAACCAAAAACCATAGAGCGCCTGGGAGAAACAGAGCAGCTGGAATTATTTTAAGCATGATACAGTGCCACCAATCCCTATGCTCTCACTTTTAAGTGACAGGTTGGTCTATATTTGTTATAATAAAATGAGAAAATATGTTCGGATATTTATGGAATAAAAGTGAGGTAATTTAATTGGAAGAGAATCTAAAACAAATTCTTCACGAATTACAAAAAATCAACTCTAGATTAGGAAATTTAGAAGCCGGGCAGAATGGTCTCGAAGAAAGTCAAAAATCTCTGATAGAAAATCAAAAATCTCTAGTAGAAAGCCAAAAATCTCTGGTAGAAAACCAAAAATTTCTGGTAGAAGGCCATAAATTTCTGGTAGAAAGCCAAAAATCACTTTTAGAAGACTTTAAATCTTTAGAAGCAGGTCAGCGTAAGTTGCAACTGGATGTATTGGAAGTAAAAAATAACCAAGAGAAATTGCAAAAAAATCTAATCCAAAGTTTAGGTGACTACACTGAAAAAATGATTCAATATACAGATGATAAAACATCTGCATTGAATAAACGTGTGTTTCGTGTTGAAACAGATATTGAGAAACTGTTGCGTCAATAACCTTTTGACTTGTTGTGTCCCAGAGTATTGGATTGTCAATCCGTTGCTCCACGCGGTAATGGTTTTTATCCTGGATGAAGAAAACACGTATAAACAGCATGACCTGAAAATTAAGTCAGGGGTTGTTTCTTCACAAGTTTTACAAGGATTTTCGCTCGATTTACATGAGATTTTTTCATGAGTATACCTCGGGTTGCAAACATATTTCGTGTAAAAATCAAACAAACCCTCTATACTAAACAAGAACAATGTATAGGAGGGATAAGATGATTACGATTGAAATGTGGACAGATTTCGCTTGACCATTTTGCTATATTGGCAAAAAGCGTCTGGAGGACGCTATTAAACAGGTTGATCATCCAGTGGAGGTCACCTATAGATGCTTTGAATTGGATCCGACGATGGGGCGCGATATCAAAGAAAATATGTATGAGGCATTGGCGAAAAAATATGGCATGAGTATTGCTCAGGCGAAGGCTAATACCGAGCGCATGACACAGATGGCCAAAGATGCAGGCCTTGAATATCACTTTGATACATTAATTTTAACGAATACGTTTGATGCCCATCGCCTGACGATGTTGGCGAAAAAACAGGGGCTCATGCAAGAAATGACGGAGCGTCTCCTGCGGGCTTATTTTACGGAATCGAAACATATTGGCAACCATGAAACATTGACGCAGTTAGCGGTCGAAGTTGGCTTAGAACGGGAAGCCGTCGAAAAGATGCTTGCAAGCGACGAAATGGCCGACGCTGTTCGGGCGGATGAAGCAGTCGCAAGGCAGTATCAAATCAACAGCGTTCCATTCTTCTTGATTAATAAGAAATATGCCGTAACTGGCGCTCAGCCGATAGAGGTATTTGTTCAGGCATTAAGAAAAGTCATTGCTGAGGATGAAATTGTCGTACTTGGCGATGCCGACAACGGTGTTGTTTGTGATGAAAACGGCTGCGAGTTGCCGAAAAAATAAGCTTAAGACTAGTCACTTCTAAAAAAGAGTGACTAGTCTTTTTGTTTTTCAGTTATATAAAAGAATATTCTAATCATGCTGCGAGGACTGTCCATAGATTTTTTCGAGGATGAAATCAATATCAAGACTAACAATTGGCTCTTCGTTGAGAATCCGAGTTTTAATATCAGCAACTAAGCTAATTATGCGCTCATCAGCCTGCGATAAATCGACTTTTTTATGAAAGACTGAATATAAAGTTTGATCCCGCAGCCGTAAAAATAAAGGAATTTGCCGAATCCAATACGGATCAAGGTCGTTTTCTTCGCGATACCCTTTTAAAAACTTTAGTGCAAAGTTTTCAGCGAATGACTCTTTCGTATCTCTCATTACAAAAGCCATGGCAGACCAAACAGTGTAATAAATTGGGATCGCAATATCGCTGGCAAACCAATGGTACGTGCAATCATCAAAATCAAACAACTCAATCGTGCTTTCTTCCACAAAGAAGTTTCCCGAATGGACATCAGAATGAATTAACCCATATGAGTCAGCAGATTTCTCAAGCTGGCGAATTTTCCCCAGTAAAGCTTCAGCTTTTTCGATTACGGCATAATCAGTAGCTGGAATGTATTTTTCAACAGAAATTAAATCCTCCTCATCCCATTCCGGTCTTTTTTCGATAGAGTCTGGTTTTTGATAACTTTTAGTCGCACGATGCATGATACCTACCAGCTTCCCCCAATGATAAAATAGCTCATCATTTAAGTCCTCTTTACGTACCTTATGCCCGTTTGCCTTTTTAAACAGACAGACAAAAAAGAAGCTGTCTTCTACAGCTACTGCCTCGACAAATTTGCCGTTAACAGAAGGGAATGCCCGGCAGACATTAATTTTTCGTATTGATAAATAATTTACCCAATCTAATTCTGCCTCAATTTGTCCTTTTGTACGGTGGGAACTATGGGTAAACCGCAATACAAAAGGGATGCCGTTGCGATAGACTTCATAAGCATAATTTTCAAAATCGCCTAGTAATATCGGTACGTTTTCGCCAGCGTCAAATAAATGTAAGGCCTTTTGCAAAATGTCTCTTGTAAATAAACGTGAAACTGATTTTTCCATGCTATAAACCTCAGCTTTCCAAGACTGTATGAAAATTTTATATAATTTTCAAAAAATCGTCAATTGCAAAAATAAAACTGCCCAATTAATAAAGGGCAGTTCCTATCTTAGTATAGCAATATGAGGGTATGTAAAAAATTTTAATAGATAAACGGGCTTTAATACAGATACCTAAACCTGCTCATCTTTTCAACGAGATACTGAACACCATACAACAGATAAGCTTTATAGTGCAGATAGATGAAAAACTGCAGATGGTTTAGCCCATTGAGGCTGATAATCTTAAGCTTCTTCAATATGTCAATCAGTACAAACGCAAAAAGTCCATCGGCAATTACATTAAGAAGGACATACTTTTTAAAATTACCATACGATAACTTTAACATCCACATGGAAACAGGCATGTAAGGACCGATACTAAACGGAAGCTCATCCTTAATAAACGATTTGTGGTGATCGTAAAATTTCCACCAATTTCTTCTATGCCCGTATATATGGTTAAGAATTTCAAAAATCACAATAAAAATACCAGCGATGGAAAAACGTTTTATGCTGCGTTTTCCCAAAAGGAACAGTGATAGCCACGGAAATACAATAATAATGATATTGAAAAATAAATGCCGCTTTGTAATCATCAGTCATTCACCTCAAACTTTTTTTTCCACTTCCTTTTTAGGGTACCCAAAAGCTAATAAATAACCACATTTTGTGAAATGTCTTGAGATGAAAGTGATTTGCAAAAAAGTATGAACAACTTGGTGATTTCAAGAATTTTTTGCGAGAAGGGTGAAAAGACATGCTATAATGAAAAAATGTACATAGGTCATGAACATGATGATGAACGTTTCAACATTTTGGGGTGTTTCGTGTGGAGTTTCGCCAATTACATGTATTTATGGAAGTAGCTAAATATAAAAACTTTACAAAAGCAGCGGAAGATATGCATATTTCCCAGCCTGCTTTAAGTAAGACGATTATTGGTTTGGAAGAGGAGCTCGGTATGACCTTACTTGTTCGTTCAAATAAAACGACTGATTTAACTGAGGCTGGGAAAGTAGTCCTTGAATATGCGCAACGGATAACGGCATTGATAGACGAGATGCAAACCAGCTTAAATGATATGACGAACATGAGGAGAGGACAAATTTCCATCGGTTTGCCGCCATTTATTGGCAGTTTGTTTTTTCCACGCTTAATTGCCAAATTTCATCATGCCTTTCCGAATATCCATTTGGACATTACAGAGTATGGTGGCGCAAGGGTCGTGAAGAGTGTTGAAAATGGAGAATTGGAGTTGGGGGTTACCGTACTTCCGATTGAGGAGAAGCCATTTCATGTCTATCCGATTGTCGAAGAAGAGCTGAAGCTGGTTGTTCATAAAGATCATCGCTTAACTGACAGAAAACTCGTTTCACTTGTAGATTTAAAGGATGAAGAACTTATTTTTTATCATGAGGAATTTGCCCTTAATCAAATTTTGATGAATGCCTTCCATCAAGCTGGATTTGAGCCGACCATATTATTTAAAAGCTCACAGTGGGATTTAATGTCAGAAATGGCTGCGGCAAACTTGGGTATCACCATTCTTCCACAATCTATCTGTAGTCGTATCGTGAACCATGATGTAAAAATTATCGATTTAGAGCAAAAGATTTTATGGAGAATCGCGATTATTGTCAAGAAAGATAGATATATTTCTAATGCGGCGAATACTTTTATTGATTTTATTTTACATGACTCGTTATAACTATTTGTAATGATGATCATTCCAATTATGTATTATACGAATAGCTGAATGAAGCGTATGATAACTCTATGTTAAAACGTGAACGAGATGGAGCGATACTAGCTCTTTTTTAGTTAAGAAAGGATCCTTGCAGTGAAAAAACTCGGTATTATTATCGTACAAGTAGTAGTAATTCATCTTTTTTTATTTTTAGGAGCAGCTTTGAAACTTGTCGTTCCACTGCCAATTCCAGCCTCGATGTATGGGCTGGGTTTATTGTTTCTTGCTCTATGTCTAAAAGTCATCAAATTGGAGTGGATTGAACGAGGTGCCAATTGGTTGATGGCGGAGCTATTGTTGTTTTTTGTTCCATCAGCAGTTGGGATTGTCAATTATGATGAAATAATCAGTTTTAAAGGTGTAGAAATTGTACTTTTGATTGGAATTAGCACAGTGATTGTGATGGGCCTCACAGCGTTAGTTGCAGAAAAAGTAAGCGCCCGAAATGGAGGCGTGTCACAATGATTGTCTTATTCACAATTGCAACGTATCTTATCTATCGCATTGCAAAAGTCATCTACCGAAAATTGACTTTTGCCATTTTTCATCCGTTACTGATTGCACCTGTGTTATTAATCCTGCTGATATCGATTATGCATGTTTCGGCCAATGAGTATTTACATGCTTCCAAATGGCTGACCCATATGCTCAGCCCGGCAACCGTTGCATTTGCTGTGCCAATTTACAAGAATTTACCGATTGTGAAAAAATATTTAGCGACGATTTTTATAAGTATTACATCTGGAACATTGGTGGCGATTTTTTCAACGTTTGCCCTTGCAAAATTATTTCAATTAAAGCTTGATTTTATCATCTCGATTCTGCCGCGTTCAATCACCACACCAATTGCAATCGAGGTATCAAAGGAAATAGGCGGAATTCCAACATTGACGACGGTTTTTGTTATTATTACCGGTATCTTAGGTAGCATAGTGGGGCCTATGGTTATTAAGGGATTATCGATTCAACACCCGATTGCAAGAGGACTTGCACTGGGAATGGGGGCTCATGGAATCGGGACAAGTAAAGCGCTGGAATATGGGAAGCAGGAAGCAACCTTTTCCTCACTGGCTATGATCTTTGCGGCACTGATTACATTGATCTGGGGGGTCTTGTTAATTCCGGCATTAGTGAATATTCATCTTTTCTAAATTCAAAACAGAGGCAGCTCCTATTATTGGAGCTGCCTGCTTTGTGATTGTTACTACTGTCTAAACGAAGAGGTTTGGGTACCTTGATACTGGCTTGGACGATACCCTGAATTGAAAAATTGCTGTTGCTGCATTCCTGTGTACCCGACCTGACCCGATAATTCCTGTTCCAGCCGATTACATTCAGCAATGACTTCTTGACATCTCTGCATGGCAATTTCATGGCCCTGGAGGCTTTGTTGGATGGTTTGCACCGCCATCTGCTCGCGTTGCACCAATTGGTTCAACATCTGAATATTTTGCTGCTCGTTTTGCAGCATGCGCTGATATTGCTGATTGCTTTGTTGTGTTTGCTGAATCATTTGTTGCGCAATCTGACGGCTTTTTTGCAAATGTGTTAGTGAATGCTGAACTGTATTCATTCATATCCCTCCGTAAGCACATGAATTTTAGGTTGAAAACTTCAACCACATATAGAATATGTCAATTTATTGTGTTTCAAACAGGTGATAATATCCAATTATAAAAAGGCTAGTTCTACATTAATTTATTATCACAGTAATGCGATTTAATGTTGACAATTCTCTTAGTCTATTAAACTATACATTATATCAATACAACGATGGAGAGGGGAGAAGGAGATGCCATTTGACATCATTCGTCATGATATTACCGAAATGAAAGTTGATGCAATCGTTAATGCTGCCAATCCTGGACTGCAAATAGGTGGTGGTGTTTGCGGAGCTATTTTTCGGGCTGCAGGTGTTCAGGAACTGCAAAAAGCATGTGACAAAATCGGCGGATGCCATGTCGGTGAAGCGGTTATAACTGGTGGTTACAACTTGAAAGCAAAGTATATTATCCATACACCGGGACCGGTATGGCGTGGGGGACAGCATCAGGAAGCTGCGAGACTACAAGCCAGCTATCAGAACTCGCTTGAGCTTGCTATGAAGCACCGCTGTGAATCCATCGCTTTTCCTTTGATTGCAACCGGCATTTATGGCTATCCGAAAGAAGAAGCATTACAAATCGCCGTTTCCACGATTAGCTCGTTTTTATTCCAACATGATATACAAGTTTTTCTTGTAGTTTTTGATAAACAAGCGTTTGCGCTTAGTCAGAAATTAACTTCATCGATTCAGCAATATATTGATGAGCAATATGTAGACGAGATGGAAAATACAAGTTTACGTCGGCCACGAGAAGAGCATTTTTTATTTGAGGAACAACAACAGTCGCTTGATGTTTATCAAGAGACTGTTAATTTTGATGAATTATTAAATCAGCTTGATGAATCGTTTTCCGAGCGCCTGTTCCGTTTTATTGATGCAAAAGGCCTGACAGATGTTGAGACGTACAAGCGGGCCAATATTGACCGACGTTTATTTTCAAAAATCCGCAATGGAATTGATTATACACCAAAAAAGAAAACGGCTGTTGCTTTTGCCATTTCACTACAATTGAATTTGGAGGAAACGTTAGACCTGTTAGAAACGGCTGGTTACACCCTGTCAAGAAGTAGCAAATTTGATGTGATTGTGGATTACTTTATCCGTCACGGCAAATATAATATTCATGAAATTAATGAAGTTCTATTTGCCTTCGACCAACCATTACTCGGTGCGTGAAATGTCGCCTGTGAAGCGACCGATTTTTCGTTCATTCTTGTTATCCTTTAGATAGAAAAATAAAGGAAGATGATGAGAATGAAAACAAATCTGACTGAGTTAGTGTTTATTTTAGACAGGAGCGGTTCAATGGCGGGACTGGAAAAAGACACGATAGGCGGCTACAACGCGATGCTGGCAAAGCAGCAAAAAGCGGAAGGTGAAGCGATTGTTACCACGATTTTATTCGATCACGAGATTGAATTATTGCATGATCGTCTCAATATCAAGGGGATGTCACCGTTGACGGAAGACGATTATGAGGTGCGCGGTTCCACAGCGTTGTTAGATGCAATTGGGTTTACGATTCAAAAAATGGCAAATGTCCAAAAGCGAACAAGTGAAGAGTTGCGAGCGGATAAGGTACTATTTGTCATCACAACCGATGGAATGGAAAATGCCAGCCGCGAATTTACCGCGAAAAAAATCAGCCAAATGGTGCAGCAGCAAAAGGAGAAGTACAGCTGGGAGTTCTTGTTTCTAGGAGCCAATATTGATGCGATTTCAACCGCGGCCCAATTTGGTATTGACGAAGACTTTGCTGTTGATTATCATGCTGATGAACTGGGCACACAGGTGAATTTTGAAGCAGTGTGCGAAGCGGTAACGAGTCTCCGCAGCGGCAAAAATCTTGACCGCAGCTGGAAAACAGGGATTGAAAGAGATTATCATCAACGCGGACGGAAATAACTAAATAATTGTAGTCATCACCTGTTCGAAAATGTGCGAGCTCCGAATAGGTGATTTTGTTTATGATAGAAAACCCGCCGATATACTTGAAAATCAACTGATATCGTGTTCGAAATCGCCGATATATTTGAAAATCCGCTGATATCGTGTTCGAAATCGCTGATATATTTGAAAACCCGCTGATACCCGGTCCGCCCCCCGCTAATGTCCTACGCCTCACTGAGATTTTCACTTGCCGATTAGAATCAATGTCGCAGAAATATCGTCGGTTCTGTTATAATAATTCAATAGTTGTAACGTTGTAAGGGAGAATTTTATCAGATGATTCAAAGTGAAGATTTTTTTGCCAGAAAGCAAAAAGAAGTGGGAGTTTGCCTGAATGAGGCGCAAAAGCAAGCGGTCCTCCATACGGAAGGGCCGTTGTTGTTACTAGCCTCACCGGGTTCTGGCAAGACGACTACAACGATTATGCGGATTGGTTATTTAATTGAAGAAAAAGGGGTCAGACCCGAGCGCATAAAAGCCGTTACTTTTAGTAAAGCTGCTGCTACTGATATGAAGCTGCGGTTTCAACGCTTTTTTCCACAGCTCCAGCAGACGGTGGATTTTTCAACGATTCACAGTATGGCGTTTCATGTGGTTAGGGAATATTTTTATAAACAAAATACTCCCTATCACATCATTGAAGGGAACATTCCTCAAGAGCGGATAGGTACCTGGCCATTAAAGAAAAAATGGATCTTACGACAGCTTTTTCAACGATTCAATCACGAAAAAATCGCTGAGGACGAGCTCGAGGCGTTGATAACGTATTGCAGTTTTATCAAAAATAAAATGGTGCCGAGGGCAGAGTGGGACAAGGTTGCATGCGATGTGCCAAGTGCGAGGCAGATTTTTCAAGAATATGAAAACTATAAAACAGCGGGGACGGATCGGCTGCTTGTGGACTTTGATGATATGCTGACATATGCAAATGAGGCATTCTTGAAGGATCCTGTCCTGCTGCAAAAATACCAGCAAAAATACGATTATCTGTTAACCGATGAAAGCCAGGATACTTCAATGGTCCAACACGCAATTATTGAAAAACTCGTACAACCCCATAAAAATCTCTATGTCGTCGCCGACGATGACCAATCGATTTACACTTGGCGGGCCGCTGAACCACAATATCTACTCAACTTTAAGCAGGTTTACCCCGAGGCAGCGATTCTAATGATGGAACAGAATNTTTGAAAATCCGCTGATATCGTGTTCGAAATCGCTGATATATTTGAAAACCCGCTGATACCCGGTCCGCCCCCCGCTAATGTCCTACGCCTCACTGAGATTTTCACTTGCCGATTAGAATCAATGTCGCAGAAATATCGTCGGTTCTGTTATAATAATTCAATAGTTGTAACGTTGTAAGGGAGAATTTTATCAGATGATTCAAAGTGAAGATTTTTTTGCCAGAAAGCAAAAAGAAGTGGGAGTTTGCCTGAATGAGGCGCAAAAGCAAGCGGTCCTCCATACGGAAGGGCCGTTGTTGTTACTAGCCTCACCGGGTTCTGGCAAGACGACTACAACGATTATGCGGATTGGTTATTTAATTGAAGAAAAAGGGGTCAGACCCGAGCGCATAAAAGCCGTTACTTTTAGTAAAGCTGCTGCTACTGATATGAAGCTGCGGTTTCAACGCTTTTTTCCACAGCTCCAGCAGACGGTGGATTTTTCAACGATTCACAGTATGGCGTTTCATGTGGTTAGGGAATATTTTTATAAACAAAATACTCCCTATCACATCATTGAAGGGAACATTCCTCAAGAGCGGATAGGTACCTGGCCATTAAAGAAAAAATGGATCTTACGACAGCTTTTTCAACGATTCAATCACGAAAAAATCGCTGAGGACGAGCTCGAGGCGTTGATAACGTATTGCAGTTTTATCAAAAATAAAATGGTGCCGAGGGCAGAGTGGGACAAGGTTGCATGCGATGTGCCAAGTGCGAGGCAGATTTTTCAAGAATATGAAAACTATAAAACAGCGGGGACGGATCGGCTGCTTGTGGACTTTGATGATATGCTGACATATGCAAATGAGGCATTCTTGAAGGATCCTGTCCTGCTGCAAAAATACCAGCAAAAATACGATTATCTGTTAACCGATGAAAGCCAGGATACTTCAATGGTCCAACACGCAATTATTGAAAAACTCGTACAACCCCATAAAAATCTCTATGTCGTCGCCGACGATGACCAATCGATTTACACTTGGCGGGCCGCTGAACCACAATATCTACTCAACTTTAAGCAGGTTTACCCCGAGGCAGCGATTCTAATGATGGAACAGAATTATCGTTCTTCAAAGGAGATTGTCGAGACGGCTAATCAATTTATTCAGCAAAATAAGCACCGTTATCCGAAGAAGATGTTTACCGAAAATCCGCCATCCAAACCGATTGCAATCAAAACATTAGCGGACTATCGTCTGCAAGCAAGCTACCTTGTCGAACAGCTGTCAAGCCTTGACCGTTTTTCCGAGGCGGCGGTGTTATATCGTAATAATTCGTCGTCAATCCTAATCGTTCATGAATTGGACCGATCCGGTATTCCGTTTTATCTCAAGGATGACGATAACCAGTTTTTCACGCATTGGGTTGTCAAAGATCTATTAAACTTTATGAGATTAAGCTTTAATGATAAACGGGTTGATATTCTCGAACAGATTTATACGAAATTTAACCTGTATATCACGAAGGAAAATATCGCTGAACTCAAGAAAAATGGCTCCAATCAGTCTGTTTTTGACACGCTTTTACAAATTCTAGGATCAAAG
Organism: Bacillus rubiinfantis; assembly: GCA_000752035.1. Taxonomy (GTDB): domain Bacteria; phylum Bacillota; class Bacilli; order Bacillales; family Cytobacillaceae; genus Neobacillus; species Neobacillus rubiinfantis. Next base: position 585,622 of record CCFE01000021.1, read on the forward strand.
AGGGCACCCCAAATTAAAGTAGTGAAGGAAAAATTTCAGTCGATGCAGGGAAAAAGTCCTCTTGAAGTAATCACGATTATCCGTCAAGAGCTAGGCTATGATAAGCGCCTGGAGGGCATTGCGAAGAGCTTAAAGTTTAATAAAGACTATCTATTCGGAATCCTTTATACATTAGAGGAAATCGCCGCATCACTAGAGACGATGGAGGAGTTTGCTGCGCGGTTAAAACATTTGGAAGCTATTATGAAAGCAGCCAAATATAAAAAGCAGGAAGATGCAGTGACGCTTTCCACCTTTCATAGTTCGAAAGGGTTGGAATTTACTACTGTTTTTATTGTGGACCTGATTCAAGGGATCATTCCGACGAATGATGACCTTGAAGATGATCTGTTGTTCGAAGAGGCTGTAAGGCTGTTTTATGTCGCGATGACGCGAGCAGAATTGAACTTAGAGTTGGTTACCTATAAGAAACAATTTGGAAAAACCGTTAGACCTTCACAATTCCTCCTAGATGTAAAAAGAATTATTAATCCGCCGGTTCAAGTGAACGAAGCACCAAGAAATGAAAAGGGTTCGAAAGCGGTCATTCCACCGAACCCGAATGCGATCAAAACAATTGAGGTGTTGAAAACCGCTAAGATTGTGAAGCATCGTGTGTTTGGCAAAGGAGAAATTGTTTCGGTTTGTGAAGACCTGATAGAGATTACATTTCAAAGAGGTAAAAAACGCCTGGCCATTAGTGCCTGTCTCGAGCTGGGCTTATTAGAATATGTACACGACAAAATCGTAACGTAGAACCTTGTCTTGGCATCAATGGAAACAATCTTATCTATACCTCGAAAAATAGTACGAAAACTGACCTTTCTGTCTGAAGTGAAAGGTCGGTTATCATCATTTTTCAAATTGACTATCTTCGTCTATAGGCACAAAGTCTTTAGCATAAAAATAGCCGAATTTATCCTCGGCAAATTTTACTTTATAGGTTGGAAGACCAGACTGACTGTAATTTTCTTCGATAATGATCCCAATTTTATGTTCAAATGTTTTTAAGTAATAGTAATCCTCTGGTTCTGTTGCATCCTTTTGGATCGATTGAATTCTGACCTCATCACCAAGTTTTATGGGGATACGGTGAATTTTGCGTTTTGCAAAAGTATGATCGTGTTCCTCCTCATGTAGTTTATCCATTAATTATGTCTCCTTCATGCGTAGTCTCTCGTTGTAGTCAGTAAAATTTCCTCGATTTTATCATGAATAACTGCTGTTGGTTTATTAAGGGAAATGGCTAATTCCTTAAATAAAATCGTTTCGATGGATGTTAGTAGTTTTACATCAGATTCATAAAACTTCTTGCCTTCCAGTTCAATTTCATGTTTTTTCCGTATTAGGGTGTTTGCTACTTTAGCAATATCGATACGGTTTCCTGATTTGATAATATTCGTATACGTTTGTATGCGAAGCTGGGTCTTCTCAATCCAATCTATACCCTTTGAATGGAAGGAATCGATGATTTCTCGGGCTTCATCCTGATTAATTAATTTTGAAATTACATTTTTTTTATTTTCCACAGGGGTACTAATCGTTAAACCATGGTTATTATCAATGGGATGCAGGACATAGTAGGCTCTTGTTGTTCCTGCAATTGTTTTATTGCAAATATCATCCACCTTACAGATTCCGTGTCCTGAATAAATGATTAAATCTCCAATTGTAAACATCTGCTAAACTCCCTTCCACTATTGTCAACTTAGTTGACTAAATCTATTGTACGCCTTTTTTTGCGGTATTGTCAACTGAGTTGACAAAAATAACCTGTTTTTGTATAGTAGTGTCAGTAAAATTGACTGTTGATTTTGACCATAATGGAACCACCCATTGTGATCTGCCTATATAAGAAATGGAGTGAGACAAGTGATTGATATCTTACATCACTTAGATTTAATTGATTTAATTGGTGAACGACATGTTCAGCTTCGCCACCTTACCGAAAAAGGTTGGAATGAACAAAGCGATATTAATATATCAACCTCGGAATGGTTTATTTTAACGAGAATTTTCCAAAAGCAGCCTGTAACCATTTCAGGCGTTGCAAAACAAGTGGATATTTCGCGGCAAGCCTCTCACAAGCTAATCAAACAGCTAAAAGAAAAGGGCTTAGTGGAGATTCAAAATATGGAACATAACAAAAAAGAGAAAAGTATCAAACTAACCGTATTAGGTCTTGAATGCTATGAAAAAAATCAATTTTTAAAAGCAGAACTTGAAAGCAAAATTGCTGAAAAAATCGGATTAGAACAAGTGAAAGTACTAAAAGAAATTTTAAAATTAGATTGGGGAGTATAAATTCGTCTCCTTAGAAACATAAAAATACGATAGGAGAAACTACCCAATTTTGGCAGAAAACTAGTTAAAAAACGCCGATAAACCAATGACTTCGGATACTAGTAATTTAGTATCCCTTAGAAACAAGGTAAAAAATGCAATCCTTTTTTGCTATAATATTCCCTATATATATGGAAAATTATTTTTATTGAGGTGTTAGGTTTGAATCAAACCCAGCTAGATAGAAAAACGCAAGAACAATTATTTACTGTTTTGGATGGATTACAAGAAATGGCACAGAAATCAAAAGAGAGACGACAGGGTAAACTTTGGGGAAAGTGCTCTGTCCCCTTTACGCTTACGGCTGCATTGACTGCATTATCAAAGAACGAGTTAACAGCAATCCGCAGACGCCTAGAAATTCAGCGAGCAAGTCATTTAAAAAAGGGAGAACTGGTGGTATTACTGGCAAGGGAAATCCCGGCTCGATTAGAAAAAACAGTTCGGAACTTTGACGTGGAACGGCTTCAACTAATTCAACAAATAATTGCTAATGGTGGTTTTATTGCTGAACCAGGTTTACATGATGATCAACTTAATGCGTTACGGGAGTGCGGACTTATCTTTACCGGAACCTCTCAAGGTGAAAAAATCATTGCTATGCCTGAAGAACTTGTTAACAATCTGTTTTTTCAAAAAATGGAGCCGAAAATCATCTCCATCTGTCAACGTAATACGGAATGGATCACACTCACACAGGGTCTTCTCTATTATTATGGAACTTTGTCCATTAACGAATTGCTAAGTTTACTAGATAAATATCTTCCTGAGTCTGTCGATGGTTCAGACTTTTTATCCGTGATGGTTCACGCAGCCCAGTACTATCAGCAATTCCAAATTGATGCTAACGGTTTTTCCTATTTCAGGGTTTTTGATGCTGAGCGGGTTAAACAGGAACACGGAATGCGGCAGACAATTGAATTTTACTCATTTTCTAAGGAACAACTGCTGCGGGCCGGTGAACCGGAATACATCGACCGAAATGACAGCTATCAACGGTTCGTACAATTTCTAACCGAAAATTATGTGATTAGTGAGCAGGAAGCTGATGGCATCGTCGAGGAATGTGTGTATGCAACAAATATTGGTGAGCCCGCAAGTAATATTCTTCAATTTTTACAATCACAGCTTGAGTTTACTAGTGTTACGACCATGAAGGCGGCCATGGAGCATCTGACAAATCTGATGAATCACACAAGACAATGGTTCTTAAAGGGCTATACACCAGCCGAACTCCTGGTACGCGAGCGGGCATTCGTTACTTCTTTACCAGTCGAAGATAGGGAAATGATTGATTTGGTTACAAGGAAAAAAATCGGCAGAAACGCTCCATGTCCCTGCGGCAGCGGAAAAAAATATAAAAAATGCTGCGGCCGCTAGTAACGCACAGTAAGGACCTACTGTGCGCTTTTTTTAGAAACATTTTATGGTGAAATATAGGAAATATCTAGTACGGAAGAAGGTGAGGGTTATTGTTTTAACGGTTATTTTTACCATTATATTTATCATTGGAATCTATTATTTAATCGGAAATCTTACCAGATTAACAAAAGCAATGAATGCTTCAAAAGCGGCAATTTATCCAACAACACAGAGTGAGTTTCGCGGCATAGTTATTCCTAATGAATGGAAGGAAATGCAGCCACTGACAAAAGAGACCAAATCTTATCGGCTGGTAAAATGGGGAACTGTAGCTGTTATCGGATGTATGAGTATTCTCTTAGTGCTGATTATAACAACTGATTGGTTTCGCTCGTCTTCTTTGAGTGTGGTGTATATATTTTTTGTATTAATCAATTCTATCCGCCACCCCGGCAGTTTTTTTATTTTACCTAAGGGGATTGTCTTAAATGGAAAATTCTATCACTCTCTGCAAATAAGACACTATAAAACGGAACAAATCGTCCGCTGGCATTCATTATATGGACTAGATGACAAGGTAAACAACGCGTTTAAGGTATCTTTTATGATTAAGAGGACGCTTTTTCAGCCACAGTTTATTGTCGTTCAGACGGCAGAACAGCTCGAACAAATCCGCTCACTGTTAAAGACGCAGGGAGTAAACGAAATCCTGCAGTTACCAGATTAATAAAATCCCCTGTGTTTGAGATAGACGGAAGAATTCCGTTTATGCTGGGAAATACTACAATTTCCCTCGACTTAAAGGAAGTTTTTCCGCTTATATGATTCAAATCCATGGATTTTGCTCTATTTAGTGGTATTAGGCGGAATATCTCCGCCTATATCTCCCCTTTAAGCCTCAAAATTTTCATTAGACGGAAATTCTCCGCTTATGATTCTCATCCCTATCCTTTCGCGAATCCCCATGCATTTTTGTAAGTTATTTAACCTGTTTTCCCGCTTTTTGCATCCCGAAAGAGAACCAACAAGGAATGTTCTTGTGGTCTTTTTAAATTTTTTAGCTAATTTGATGATAATGTGAAAATGCTTACAAAAATATTTTTGGCCCCGATTTATAATATAGTTGCTCCACTACTATATACGAGGAGGTTAGGTTATGAAAGGGAAAGGAATAAAAAAAACATTTGCAGCGGTTACCACTACTGCCTTACTGATGGGAAGTTTTGCATTACCTGCCAGTGCTTGTACATCTGTTTTTGCAGGCAAAAAAACTACTACCGATGGATCGGTACTGGTTGCCCGTAACGAGGACGTTTCCAGTGCATGGGCAAAACATGTAAAGGTGTTCCCTCGTAAAACCCACAAAACTGGAGAAAAGCTTACATTTAAGACTGGTTTAACCGTTTCCCAGCCAAAGGTTTCATACAAGTACATAGCGGTACCGGATTGGGATCCATCTGAAGGACCATTTGAAGAAGCAGGGATCAATGAATATGGTGTTGCGGTTTCAGCCACGAACAGTGCCGATGCCAATAAAGCAGCTGAGAAAGCTGATCCTTTTGTGAAAAAAGGAATTACCGAATCCATTATCCCAACTCTAATCTTGCCACGCGTAAAAACTGCTCGTGATGGTGCAAAATTGCTAGGAAAATATATTGAAAAGTATGGTTCTGTTGAAGGCAATGGATTAGCAATAGCCGATAAAAATGAAATCTGGTATTTTGAAGTAGCAACGGGCCATCAATGGGTAGCAGAAAAAGTACCTGATGACAAATACTTAATTGTTGCCAATGGATTACGAATCGATAATTACAATCCAAAAGATACGAAAAACTTCATGGGTTCAAAAACTGTTATTTCTTTTGCCAAAGCCAAAGGTTTAGTAAAAAAATATAATGCAACTAAATTTGATTTTGCGGGTGTATATGGTGATACTGGACAAAAGTACAATACCCGCAGAGAATGGTGGGGCCAAAGAACCTTCACTCCATCGAAAAAACAAAGTGCTTCGGCAAAACGTTATCCATTATTTATGAGTCCTGATAAAAAAATCACGCCAAAGCAAGTGATGAATTTCTTAGGATCTCATTATGAGGGAACTCGTTATGATCCAACAACGACAACAGGCAAAGACGAACGCGCCGTTGGGGTCGATCGAACAGTGGAATCTCATGTGATACAATTAAGAACAAACAAAATCAACAATGTAATGTGGTTAAGCTTAGCCAATCCGGAATACAGTGTATATCTGCCATTCTATCAAGCAACAGTAAAAACACCTGAAGCTTATAAACAAGGAAATGACAAATATAGCACGACGTCTGCTTACTGGGCTTTCCGCGCTCCAGCTGCAATTGCCGCTACACAGCCAAAAACATTGGGAACAGGCGTGAAAAAATATTGGGATAGCTATGAAAATTACCTATTAGCCAAACAAGGCTCAGTGGAAAAAGAAGCACTAGCCCTTTATAAAAAAGATCCAAAGAAAGCAATAAATTATTTAAGCAATTACAGCTATAAAACAGCCGAAACAGCCTATGCAAAGGCAAAACATTTACGTAATGAACTAATTACTAAAATTGCCAGCAATTCAAAAGGCGTTTTTAACCCAGACTTATAAAATACCGTAATAAAAATGGACAGGCGATGGGATGCCTGTCCATTTTTTGCCGCTAGTTTCTATTAGACATTTGTACGATGATGTCTCTGTTATTACCGTAAAATTGGCTAGTTTTTCTTTATTATCTGTTTGCGTATTCGACGATCATTTCTTTGCTTACCAGCTTTCGCTCAGGAATAATGCGCAAATTGATCGCATTGATTCTTTTTGTGACCTCGTTTATTTTATCCGTTGTAAAGGGCTTGTTTTGTTGACAAAGAACTAGTGTCTCTTCGATATACTTTTCACGCAGCTCATCTAACTGTAGAAAATAACGATATTGCTCGTTCTGTTTTTGGGCATGCTGGATTAAATCTTTATGTACGCTCATTTTTTCAACCTCCTGCTGATATTTTTTATCCATATCATAACATGGTTTTACTTTAGCTGGGCTATATTATGCAAGTTCATCTGTTTTTTCATTTCAAAAATTTTTCATTATAATCCCCAAAATCCGAGATGAAAAAAGCTAAGAAAGTGTCTGTAGCAAGCCGTGACGACATAAAATAGTTATAAGTAATAATGATAACGATAATTTTCGTAATATTATAAAATTAATCTCAACAATCCAGATGATACTCTAATCAATAACCGTGTATTTAGTCCAAAAAGCGGAACCCCATCCGCTTTAGCGGCTTAATATAAATAAACAGCTTAAAGGAGCGTGACAAGCTAAATTGAAACAATTGTCTGTGATTGTACCAAGAAAACGTTGGTTGTTTCGGATTCGGATTTAGAAAAACTTAGGAGGACGACTGTTTGAGCTTTCATGTAGCGATTTTAGGAGTTGGCGGGGTAGGTCAAGTATGTGCATCGGAAGTAGTCAAAAAAAACTATTTAACGAAATTGGTATTGGCGGATATTTCAATTAAGGCAGCGGAAAAACTTGCACAGGCATTAAGAAAATTAACCACTGCCGAGATTGTAGTCTGTCAGGCAAATGCCAGCAATAAAGAAAGCGTAGCGTCCATTTTAAAAGACGTTAATGTTCTCCTTCACGCTGGGATACCGGAATTTAATTTTACCGTGATGCAGGCATGTGTTGAAACGAAAACCCACTATATTGACATGGCTTCCGATAGCCCAGAGGACCTGTTAAAGCAACTGGATTGGGGGGATGAATTTAAACAGGCAGGCGTGTTAGGTATTATGGGGTTGGGTTGTGACCCTGGTTTTTCCAATATTGCGGCGCGCTATGCAGCCGACCAGTTAGATACGGTTAAATCGATTACGATTCTTGATGGAGATAATTCCGAGGTTGATTATGAGGGTTTTTGCGCCTACTTTAGCCCGCAAACAGCGATTCAAGAATGTTTAGCAAAACCTAATTATTGGACAGCCAAAGCAGGTATGCAATATTATCCAACCCCGTTTGCGAACAAAGATGAGTTTGAATTTCCTGAGCCGATTGGCTGGTTAGACTGTTATGTCGTCGAACACGAAGAAGCAGTCACACTAGGCAAGTCCATCGGTAAAGGATGCCAATATGTCGAGTTCCGTTATGCACTTCACCCCGATTTCGTCAACACGCTAAAAGTATTAAGTTATCTAGGGCTTGATAGTAAAGAACCGATTAACGTTGGCGGGGTGGAGGTGATTCCGCGTGATGTAGTAGTCACGTCGATGCCAAAGCCGGCAGAATTAGCCGGGAAAATTCATGGCTATTCTTGTGTCGGTGCGAATGTTAAAGGAACAAAAGATGGAAAAAATGTAGAATTATTTGTCTATACGATTGCCAACCACGATGTCATTTATGAAAAGGTAGGTTTCCAAGCAACAGTTTGGCAAACAGGGGTACCGTCAGTAGTTGCGCTTGATATGATTGCTGAAGGTTTATTGAAGGCAACAGGCTGCATCTCGCCTGAGAAAATTGACCCGATTCCATTCCTAGAAAGGATGAAACAACGAGGAATGGATTGGTATGTAATTAAGAAAACCAGTCCAATTATCAAAACGGCTTAATCATATAGTGAAAGAAGTCTTACCTTCTATAAGAGGTTAAGTAAACATGGTTAACACCAAAAAATTCACCAGCCTGGTGGATTTTTTTGACGTTTACGCATCACTCTTTGGTCGAACACTTCCTTTTTTTGTCGACACTTTATTATTGACAGAAAAAATATTTTTGAATAAATATTGAAAAAATTCTTTTAATTAATAATTTAATCTGTTATTATTGTCTTAATTATAGTAATAGTAAAAACAGTTTTAGTATTACTTTAAATTTACTGTTTTACTTCAAAGGAGTTAACTATGGATGAAATTTACAAAAAGATTAAGGAATTGCGGCAACAACGCGGCTATACCTTAAAAGAACTCAGCGAGAAGACAGAATTGTCAATAAGCTTCCTTTCACAAGTGGAGAGGGGAGCAACTTCTTTGGCAATCACCTCTTTAAAAAAAATCGCCGATGCTTTGCAGGTTAAAATTACTGAATTTTTCGATGATGAGAAACAAGACAATCATTATGTTGTGACTGTAAGCGAGCAAAAACCGTTTAATCTAAAAGGCTCTGACTTTACCTATGTTCGCCTAAGCGGCGAATTTCCGGGACGAGCGTTAGAGTCATTATTAGTTACCCTCGCTCCAAACCAAAAACAAACTCCGAAGTACGGCCATCCAGGTGAAGAATTTTACTACGTCTTAAAAGGAGTTGTCCTTTTTCAAGTCAATGGAAAGGACTATGTCATGAAAAAAGGGGACTCGATTCATTTTCCATCTACCGTTCCCCATGCGGTAGAAAATCTGTTAGAGGATGAGTCCGTGTTACTCTCTGTATTAACTCCTGTTATTTTTTAACAGGACTTCAATAAATCTTTTATTAGAAAGGTGGAGCAATATGCGTGTTGCAACAGATATTGGCGGTACATTTACCGACCTAGTATACGTCAATGAACATGGTGAAATTGGAGTGGCAAAAAGCCATACGACCCCGCCGAATTTTGAACAAGGTGTTATCGATGTTATTGAAAAAAGCGGGATTGACCAGACAGCCATTCAAACCTTTATCCACGGAACAACCGTCATCATCAATGCGTTAACAGAAAGAAAAGGAGTCAAAACAGGACTGATCACAACAAAAGGGTTTCGTGACGTCTTAGAGATTGCCCGCGGAAATCGCCCTGATTTATTTAATGTCCGCTATCAAAAGCCGGTTCCATTTGTGGAGCGTTACCTGCGCCAAGAGGTAGAGGAGCGTCTTAACTATAAAGGAGACGTTCTTCAATCATTAAACAAGGAGCAAGTCAAAGAAATTATCCGCTACTTTCAAAAAGAAGAGGTTGAAGCCATTGCCATTTCTTATTTACATTCTTATGTAAATCCAACTCATGAAATTGAGACGATGGAATTGATTAAAGAAGTCTGGCCGGAAGTGGCCATTACCGCATCACATGAAGTAACGAAAGAATGGCGCGAATACGAGCGGACAAGCACTGCTGTATTCAACTCTTATGTAAAACCGATTGCGGCATCTTATGTCGACAGATTGCACACAAAACTGCACGAGAATCAAACGGACAGCCAGAATTATATTATGCAGTCGAATGGCGGCACTACGACGTTTGAAAATGCAAAGCACACACCAATTAATATGGTAGAGTCTGGACCGGTTGCTGGTATATACGGTGCAGCTGTACTTGGGGAAATCATCGGTGAAGATAATATTATCGCCTTTGATATTGGCGGGACAACCGCAAAATGCTCGCTAATTAACAAAGGTGAAGTGAAGGTTTCCACCGACTATTTTATTGAAAAAAATGAGCGCAATGCTGGTTATCCGATTAAAGTGCCGGTCGTTGATATCGTCGAGATTGGTAATGGCGGCGGCTCCATTGCCTGGATCGACGGTGCTGGATCATTAAAGGTCGGGCCGCAATCTGCCGGTGCACTTCCTGGCCCCGTGGCATATGGTCAAGGGGGAACAGAGCCAACGACAACCGATGCTAATCTCGTAACCGGACGTCTATCACCAGAGAACTTCGATTATGAGGTTGACTTAGAAAAGGTCAAGGCCGCGATTAAGGAAAAAGTTGGCGATCATTTTGGCTTATCGGTGGAAGAAGCAGCGTTAGGAATTATCCGTATTGCCAACTCAAATATGTTAAATGCCCTGAAGCTTATCTCTATTCGGAAGGGCCATAATCCGCAAGATTTTTCACTGGTGGCCTTTGGCGGCGGTGGCTCGATGCATGCAACAGCGCTGGCAAAAGAATTAGGCGTCAGGAAAGTAATTGTTCCAGTGGCATCTTCTGTTTTCTCGGCTTGGGGAATGCTGATGACTGACCTGCGTCATGATTTTATCCAAACGTATATCAGACGCTTTAATAGTGTTGATTTAATAGAGCTCAATCAAGAGTGGGGAACACTGGAATCCCAAGCATACAGCCAGTTTAACGAAGAAGGCATGAACGAGGATAAAGTTCTGTTTGCTAGATTTGCGGACATCCGTTATCTCGGCCAGGAACATACAGTAAAAGTTCCAGTACCGAATGGTGAATGGACAGATGAAACCATTACCGAAGTGATTGCTCGTTTTGAGGAGCTTCATGAACAGAATTATACCTTTAAGCTTGAAGGGACACCAACAGAAATCGTCAGCCTTCACTTAACCGCGTTCGGTAAGGTCGTTAAACCATCATTGAAAAAATTAGAATTCAGCGGTGACGCTGAGGAAGCGTTAAAAGAAACTCGTCCAGTTTATTTTGAAGGACAAGGCTGGCTAAATTCCCAGGTTTATTATCGTCATTTGCTCGGCAAGCATGCACAACTTTCCGGACCGGCGATTGTGGAAGAGGCTTCTGCTTCAACGATTGTTTATCCTGGTCAGTCATTGTCCGTGGATGAATATGGAAATCTAATCATTGACACGGGGGTAGAGTGATATGACACAAGTGGTCAAAACCAACATCGATCCATTTACACTTGAAATCGTCAAAGATTCATTGATTGCAATTGGCGATGAAATGTTCATTGCTTTAGCCAAAACTTCGATGAGCCCCATCATCTATGAAGTGCTAGACTATGCGAGCGGCCTTTTAGATGCAAAGGGACAGCTATTAACTCAAGGCAATGGGGTAACGGGTTTTATCGGCATGCTGGCGGATATGGTCAAACAAACACTGAAGAAATTTGGTGACGGACAATTAAAGCCAGGAGACATTATTATCATTAATGATTCCTATGGCGGCGGCGGTTCCCACCTTTCCGATGTCGGACTCGTGATGCCGATTTTTTACAACGGTGAACTGGTTGCCTTCTCGGCAAATAAAGCTCACTGGACAGAAGTTGGCGGGAAAGACCCTGGTTCCTACAGCAATGATGCCACAGAAATTTTTCAAGAAGGGCTGCAATTCCCATGCGTGAAGCTGTTTAATGAAGGGCAAATCAATCAGGCCATTGTCGACATCATCGAAGCTAACGTCCGCTTCCCAGAACTTTCATTAGGGGATATGTGGGCACAGGTTGCTGCCTTAAAAACAGGCGAAAAACGTGTGATTGAACTTTGTGAGAAACACGGAAAAGATGTCGTGCTTTCTTCAGTTGATTATCTATTAGATCATGGCGAGCAGCTGGCAAGACAGGAACTGCAGAAATTGCCAAAAGGAACATATGAAGCAGAAGGATATATTGATGATGACGGATTCGGCAATGGACCATTTAAAGTAGTCGTAAAGGTAACGATTACGAATGAAAAATTTATTGCGGATTTCCGCGGCAGTCATCCGCAAGTGCCAGGTCCGGTCAACTGTTCGTACACCGCACTTGTGTCAGCGGTAAGGGCGATTTTCCTCGCGATTACCAATCCGTCTCAGGATGCTAACGACGGTGTCTTCCGCTTGCTAGAAGTCGTTACGGACAAAGGCTCTGTGCTATCTGCGGAACGCCCAGCACCGGTATCGATTTATTGGGAAAGCATGCAGGCTGGTGCTGACTTAATTTGGAAGGCGCTGGCACCAGTTGTTCCGCACCGATTAACAGCGGGCCATTTGTTATCGGTTTGTTCGGTTGTCTTATCTGGATTGCATCCTGATACAAAGGAACCATTCCTGATTGTTGAACCATCTGTTGGCGGTTGGGGTGCTGCCGAAGGTCAAGACGGGGCAAGAGGCCAGTTCTGTATCGGTGATGGTGAGACATACAACGTTCCAGTGGAAGTGGCTGAAACAAGATATGGAATCCTCGTTGACGAATACAGCCTTCATACAGACGGCGCAGGCGCCGGGGAATACATTGGTGGTGCTGGTGTCGTTCGTTCTTACCGAGCGTTAACAGATAACCAATCCGCTTCAATAACCTTCGGGCGTCATAAGTTTGTGCCGTGGGGAATCAATGGTGGGAATGACGGCTCAGCCAATAAATTCTATGTTGAAAAAAATAACGGTGAAGTAGACGGACCATATGGCATTTACCCTAGATATCCGTTAAATACCGGCGATGTGATAAAACTCGTAACCGCAACGGGCGGCGGCTATGGGGATCCACTCAAGCGGCCTGCTGAGAAAGTAGCGAGAGATGTAAAAAATGGATATATTTCTGTAGAACAAGCAAAAGCTGATTTTGGTGTGATGGTAAACCCTGATACGTTTGCGGTTGTAGGAATTACGAACGAACGAGAGCAAAGGGGAGCATAAGGTGGAAGTTGTAAAGATTGATAGCTTACCAGTTGATTCAAATGCAGCAGTGCCATTAAAGAACGTTTTTTCACAAGTATCCGTATCTGGTGCAGTCAAGGTTGGAACCGTTAGTATCCCACCGGGGAAACGGGTTCCATTAACAGGAGTATCGAACCATAAAGAAAACGAATATTCAATTATCGTTAAAGGTTCAATTGTCACGGAAACGAAGGGGAAAACCTACCGAGTATCCAGCGGTGAGGCAACGTTTATCCCCGCTGGCCAGGAGCATATTGCTTATAATGACGGCGAGGAAGATTGTGAGATTGTCTGGGTATTAGTAGGTTAACAGTTGTTAAATATACTTGATGTAAGCCCTGCTAGAGTCTGATCGGGCAGGGCTTTCTTTGTAGGTATATTTTACAGAATATTATCAATAATGAGTAAATTTATTATTCTACTAAACTATACAAAGGGGCGAAAAGGGATGGAAGATGTTTCTCTTAGAAAAGGCGGGAAGGATGAGGCCCTCGCTGCGGTACCGTTAAGCGAGCGGCAGCATTGGATTTCGCCAGCAATCATCTTTGGCGGCTTGGAATTTACGATTCCTGTGTTAATGGTCGGTGCTTCATTAACAGCAAGCTTCGGTCTAGGTAAGTTATTTTGGATTTTGGCGGTTTCCTTATTCGTCATCCAATGGATTGGAAATGCAGTTGCTGGATACATTGGGGCAAAGACAGGTAGATCTTCTTCTGTCATCGCTAGAACAAGCTTTGGTTCCAGCCAGGCACGGTTTATTGTCGGTTTAACGATTTTTATCGTTTCGATGGGCTGGTGGGCGATGCAAACAGCGGTTGCAGGAAATGCCATTGCTGCAATGTTTCACATTGACTATAAGACCCAATGGCTGCCATGGGCAGTAGTGACCGTGATTGCTGGGCTTTTATTCGCATTACCTTCAATCATTGGTTATTCATCGATGAAATGGACAGATTATTTGGCAGTTCCGGCCGGACTGTTATTAATTGCTGGCGGGATCTACTATGCTTTGAAAAATATCGGCTTAGAAAAAATTACCTCCTGGAGTCCAGAGCCGCAAATGACCTTTTTAGCGGCCATGAGCTTAGTCATTGGCTTAAACGTCTCACAATGGGTTATCGCTTCGGACTATACTCGTTATGCCAAACCAACAGTAAAAGATAATATTTTAATTCCATTGGGAATTGTTGCTGTCGGTTTCCCGCTTTTCTATGTTGGTGCTGTGATGTCTATTGGCGTGGGTGATGCCGATATCGTTAACGTAATGATGAATTTAGGCTTTCCAATTTGGGGCTTCTTGATTTTATGGTTAGCAACGTGGACAAGTCAGTTGGTAAATAACTACAGTATGGGTCTTGCCTTAGCGAATATGTTAAATGTCAACTCGAATAAAGGCCGAGCATTGTTAACATTAGCGGGAACCATTGTCTCCATTATCATTGCATTAGCGGGAATTCTTGATTATTTTACCGACTTTCTCTATATGACGGCTTTAATTTACCCAGCCATTGGTGGCGTCATGATGGCCGACTTTTTCTTTATTCGCAAGAAGCAATGGGTTGATAATAAAGGCTGGAACTGGATGGCAACAATTGCTTTAGTTGTCGGCACATTATTAGGTTATTATACACAATATGTGAATCCTATCGGTTTACCAGCTGTCCAGTCGATTATCGTTTCCGGTATCGTCTACCTTGTGGCGATGAAAATTAAAGCAAAAGTTGCTCCTGATCATTTTACGCAAACAATACCAGACGAAGCACCAAATCAAGCAGAAAAGGTTATCTAATTATATAACTAATAGACTTTAAACATGAAAGTCTCCTAGCTGTCCCATAGCCTGTTCTATGGGACAGTTTTTTTATTCAAAAATTTTACTACCATATTAATCTCATTGTGCGATTAATTTTATATAAAACATATATTGTTTAGATTGAATATTTAGCATATTATGAAAACTATAATTTGCCAAATCATAACAGCAAATGCTTTGGTTTCTCCGCATTTCTAAATAAAGAAAGGGTGAAAAGATGAGACAACTCAAACGGGCTAAAAAACAAGGTCTATATGACCCAGCATTTGAACATGATGCCTGCGGAATTGGTTTTATCGCTAATATGAAAGGGCAAGCTTCCCATACCGTAGTTGAACAGGGACTACAAATGCTTAAACGTTTAGCGCATCGGGGCGGGCAAGGCAGTGATGCGGAAACAGGCGACGGAGCAGGAATCATGATTCAGCTTCCACATCGTTTTTTTCAAAATCACTGTACAAAATTACAGCCAGTAAAAGCTGGCGAATATGGCGTCGGAATGATTTTCTTACCTTATAATCCACAGCAGCGAGTACAATGTGAAGAAATTATTCAACAAATCATTCTAGAAGAAGGGCAAGCATTTCTTGGCTGGCGAACTGTCCCCACTAATGAAACTGCGATTGGTAATACAGCTAGACAGAGTCAGCCGTTAATCCGGCAAATTTTTATCGGCAAGTCGCCTGATATCACGGACGAACTAGATTTTGAACGTAAATTATATCGGATCCGAAAACGAACGGAAAAGACCATTCGCGAACAACAGCCTGACTTGAATCAACCCTTTTATGTTGTGAGTCTGTCGTCAACAACAATCGTCTACAAAGGGATGCTGACACCTACACAATTAGCGCAGTACTACCCTGATTTACAGGATGAAACGATGGAATCCGCACTCGCTTTAGTCCATTCACGGTATAGTACCAATACTTTTCCTAGTTGGGAACGCGCCCATCCGAACCGCTATCTCATTCATAATGGTGAGATTAACACTTTACAAGGCAATGTGAATTGGATGGCGGCACGGGAAAAAACAATCGCAAATTCCGATTTATTCGGAAATTCATCCGATATTTTACCACTTATCGATAACCAGGGAAGTGATTCAGCTTCATTTGATAATGTATTAGAATTTCTTTACTTATCGGGCAGACCTTTGGCACATGCAGCAATGATGATGGTACCAGAATCATGGGAAAATAACTTAGCCATGGATATGCGCTTAAGAGCATTCTATGAATATCATAGTCATCTAATCGAACCTTGGGATGGCCCCGCAGCAATGGCCTTATCAAACGGAAGTCAAGTCGTTGCCATGCTGGACCGAAATGGTCTGCGCCCAGCACGCTATTATGTTACCGATGATGAGATGATTATTTTTTCCTCTGAAGCAGGCGTTCTTGATGTTTCACCGCAAAAGATTGTTGAAAAAGGACGCTTAGGTCCAGGCAACATTCTCTTGGTCGATTTACAAGAACAACGGCTGATAAAAGACGACGAAGTGAAATGGCAGATTGCTAGTGCCCAGCCTTATCAACAATGGCTATTGGAAAATAGCCGCACGATTGCAGAACTTCCTAAGGTTGCAACTAAGGAAGATCATGACGTGTATGAGCTTACTCAATTCCAACAAGCGTTCGGCTATACGTTGGAAGAAATAACGAAACAACTTACGCCAATGGCACTGGACGGTAAAGATCCGGTCGGTTCAATGGGAAGTGATACTCCATTAGCAGTTCTCTCGAATCGCCCGCAGCTGTTATACAACTATTTCAGACAGCATTTTGCTCAAGTCACCAATCCACCAATTGATGCGATTCGTGAAACACATGTCACGTCGACGCGTACATTACTGGGAGCCGAGGGAAATTTACTCGAACCATCAACAGCAAACTGCAGACGCATCAAATTGGAGACGCCAATTGTAACAGATGAAGAATTAGCTAAGCTTCGTCATCAGCAGGAAACTCAGGCGCAAACCTTCCCAATTCTATTTGCAGCCGACCAAGGAAACTCAAAATTGGGCGCTGAGTTGGCAGCATTATTTCACTCTGTTGATGGTGCTATTTCAAAAGGATTATCAGTTATTGTCTTATCTGATCGACAGATGAACAAGGAGTTTGCGGCAATACCAGCCTTACTTGCAGTCAGCGGGCTTCATCACCATTTAGTCCGCAGTGGTCTGAGAACAAAGGTGAGTATTGTCGTTGAAACCGGGGAAGCCCGCGATGTCCATCAGATTGCTGCTCTCATCGGCTATGGAGCCGACGCCATTCATCCTTATCTGGCATTTGCGACAATTCAGCAGCTCGTTACAAGCGGCCAGTTGCCAGAGTTGACAGTTAAGGAGGCCATTCAATCCTATATTGAGGCGCTAACTATCGGTGTCGTAAAAGTTCTTTCAAAAATGGGAATTTCTACGATTCAAAGTTACCGTGGCGCGCAAATTTTTGAGGCAGTTGGGATTAGTAATGAAGTGATCGACCAATTTTTCACTGGAACAACATCACAATTAGGCGGAATCGGCCTTGAGACAATTGCTGAGGAGACACTACAGCGTCACTTCAAAGCATTTTACCAAGAAGATCACCTTGAAGCGGGAAGTGATTTTCAATGGCGTAAAGACGGAGAAATTCATGCGTTTCAACCACAGACGATTCATATGCTGAAGCAAGCATGCCGCACGAACGATTATCCATTGTATAAAAAATACGCGCAAAAGGCGAATGAGGAACAGCTGATTTTTATCCGTGACCTGTTGGATTTTAAAGAAACCACACCCATCCCGCTTGAGAAAGTAGAATCCGTCGAGTCGATTTGCCGCCGCTTTAAAACGGGCGCGATGTCATATGGGTCGTTAAGCCAAGAAGCGCATGAAACATTAGCGATTGCAATGAATCGGATTGGCGGCAAAAGTAACAGCGGGGAGGGCGGGGAACATCCTGACCGTTATCTCCCTGATGAAAACGGTGATTTACGCCGCAGTGCGATTAAGCAGGTAGCATCAGGCCGCTTTGGCGTTTCCAGCCATTACCTCGTCAATGCCGATGAAATTCAGATCAAGATGGCACAGGGAGCAAAGCCAGGGGAAGGCGGGCAAATTCCAGGCAATAAAGTGTATCCCTGGATTGCCGAAGTGCGCGGATCCACTCCAGGAATCAGCCTGATTTCGCCGCCGCCACACCATGATATTTATTCGATTGAGGATTTAGCTCAGCTTATTTATGATTTAAAAAATGCCAACCGGAATGCAAGAATTAGTGTCAAACTTGTAGCGAAGTCAGGCGTTGGTACCATCGCTGCCGGTGTCGCCAAAGGCTTGGCAGATGTAATCTTGATTAGCGGCGCAGACGGCGGAACCGGCGCTGCACCACGAACAAGCATTAAACATGCTGGCCTTCCTTGGGAGTTAGGCTTGGCAGAAACCCATCAAACGCTATTGCTAAATGGGCTGCGCAATCGAGTTGTACTTGAAACGGACGGAAAACTGATGACCGGACGCGATGTTATCATGGCCGCTTTGCTTGGTGCAGAGGAATTTGGTTTTGCCACGGCCCCGCTTGTGGTCCTTGGCTGTGTACTTGTCCGTGCCTGTCACTTAAATACATGCCCTGTCGGTATTGCCACCCAAGACCAAGAATTGCGCAAAAAATACCTCGGTAAGCCGGAGCATGTGGAAAACTTTATGAGGTTTATTGCTCAAGACGTCCGGGAATTAATGGCGCAACTTGGGTTCCGCACAATGGATGAAATGATTGGCAGAACAGATTTGTTACAGAAGAGTATACGTGCTAGCAACCATTGGAAGGCATCCGCCCTAGATTTATCAGCGCTTCTTTACCAGCCAAAGCTTGTTGAACAAGGCCAGTACCAGCAAAAACAATTGCAAGACCACAAGCTGGAAACAACGCTTGACTATGCCGAGCTTCTTGAAATATGCCGGCCTGCTCTTGAACAGCGGCAAAAGGTTAAGGCGAAATTCCCGATTCAAAATACTCAGCGTACGGTTGGCACCATTTTGGGCAGTGAAGTAACGAAGCGATACGGGAAAGAGGGATTACCTGAAGATACAATTCAGTTGGAATTCACTGGTACAGCAGGTCAAAGTTTTGCCGCATTTCTGCCAAAAGGAGTGAGTGTCACTTTAAGAGGTGATGCCAATGATTATGTTGGTAAAGGTTTGTCTGGTGGCAAAATCATAGTTTGCCCATCAGAAAAATCAAGTTTTTCTTCAGACGACCTAGCGCTGATAGGCAATGTTGCCTTTTACGGCAGCACATCTGGTACAGCGTTTATTCGCGGTCAGGCAGGGGAACGTTTCTGCGTAAGAAATAGCGGTATCGATGCCATTGTCGAAGGAATTGGTGATCATGGCTGTGAGTATATGACGGGCGGCCGGGTAGTTGTTTTAGGAACTGTTGGGAGAAATTTTGCCGCTGGCATGTCAGGGGGCAAGGCGTATGTTTTTGTTGAAGATAAGGAATTTTTTGTTAATCAATGTAATGTAACCTCAATCGAACTCGAGACACTGGATGATGAAACAGAAAGACAAGAGATAAAACAACTAGTTATCGAACATTTCCAACATACGAGAAGCGAAAAGGCGTTAAAGCTTCTCCTTCATTGGGATGACGTAGTGACTAATTGGGTGAAGGTGATCCCAAAGGAGTTCAAACAAATTATCGAAAAGCATAAAAGTATTTCAATCATGAAGCCCTAAAAGGAGGAAAAAGAAATGACCAATTCGAGAACTAAAGAGGAAATCCTGACGATTACGAAGGAAGAAAACGTCCGATTCATTCGCCTGCAATTCACCGATTTATTCGGCACAATCAAAAATGTGGAAATCCCCATCAGTCAATTACCGAAAGCATTAGACAATAAAATGATGTTCGACGGTTCTTCAATCGAAGGGTTTGTCCGCATAGAAGAATCAGATATGTATTTGTATCCTGATCTTGATACCTTTGTGATTTTTCCATGGACTGCGGAAAAAGGCAAGGTTGCCCGACTTATTTGTGATATTTACCATCCAGATGGAAGACCATTTGCTGGTGACCCCCGCAGCAATCTAAAACGATTATTAAAAGAAATGAGAGAATTAGGGTTTTCCGACTTCAACGTCGGACCCGAGCCGGAATTTTTCCTGTTTAAATTGACTGAAAACATGGAGCCAACGATGGAATTAAATGATCAAGGAGGATATTTCGACTTGGCTCCGACTGACTTAGGGGAAAATTGCCGTCGTGATATCGTGATGGAACTCGAAGAAATGGGCTTCGAAGTTGAAGCTTCCCACCATGAAGTCGCACCAGGCCAACATGAGATTGACTTTAAATATCAAAACGCGGTGAAATGCTGTGATGATATTCAAACCTTTAAGTTGATTGTGAAAACCATCGCCAGAAAGCATGGCCTCCATGCTACATTCATGCCGAAGCCGTTATTTGGCATTAATGGATCCGGGATGCACTGTAATCTGTCGCTGTTTAAAGAGGGTGAAAATGCCTTTTTTGATCAGCATAGTGATTTGCAGCTTAGTGAGACCGCCCGGCAGTTTATCGCAGGAATTTTGGCTCATGCCCCCAATTTCACGGCTGTTACCAACCCGCTTGTTAATTCTTACAAGCGATTAGTTCCTGGTTACGAAGCACCATGCTATGTGGCTTGGTCGGCGCGAAACCGAAGTCCGTTAATTCGCATTCCTGCATCTCGCGGATTAAGTACGAGGGTCGAGGTGAGGAGCGTGGATCCTTCCGCCAATCCTTATTTGGCAATGGCAGTGCTGCTGGCAGCTGGCTTAGATGGGATAAAAAATAAGTTAGCAGCACCTGAACCGGTCAACTGCAATATCTATGCCATGTCAAAAGCAGAACGAAGCGAAAACGGAATTACTGATTTGCCGGCTACGTTAGCGGACGCCGTTGAGAATCTTAAGCGAGATGAAGTAATTATTCAAGCACTAGGCTCGCATTTATTTGACCGTTTCGTGGAGGCAAAAGAAGTGGAATGGGATTTGTTCCGTACCAGTGTCCACCCGTGGGAACGCGAACAGTATTTAACTCAATATTAACAGGATTTGCAAAGAAAAATGAGAGAAAGAGTGATGAATCATGTGCGGAATTACAGGATGGGTAAATTGGCAACAAGATATAGCGCAACAAACATTCATCGTGCAAAAAATGGCTGCTATGCTAAGTAAACGCGGTCCTGATGCGGCAACGAGTTGGAGCAGTCGCCATATCCAGCTCGGGCATACAAGATTAATTGTGGTCGATCCCGCTGGCGGAGTCCAGCCAATGACAAAAACACATCAGGGTCATTCTTATACAATGGTCTATAATGGTGAACTTTATAACACGGAGGAACTGCGCTGTGATTTAGTCAAATTGGGGCATCGGTTTACGTCTCATTCCGACACCGAGGTGTTACTGACAGCGTATATGGAATGGGGCGAACAATGTGTCGCTTATCTGAATGGCATTTTCGCCTTTGCGATTTGGGATGAACAGCGGCAAAAGCTGTTTATGGCGCGTGACCGCCTCGGGGTCAAACCGCTGTTTTACATGGAACAGCATCACTCATTATTGTTTGCATCAGAAATTAAAGCACTACTAGCTCACCCAGCGGTAAAACCGGAGGTGGACCGTGATGGGCTGCGGGAGATTTTTGGACTCGGACCTTCACGCACACCTGGCCATGGGGTGTTTCGGGGAATTAGAGAATTGCGTCCGGGGCATGTGCTGCAGTTTGACCGCACTGGATTACGCCTGCACAGGTATTGGAACGTGAGCAGCAAGCCTCATCCCCATAGCTTGAGCGAAACGATTGAAGGGGTAAGGATGCTTGTCAAAGATGCCGTGGAACGCCAACTGGTGGCAGATGTACCTGTGTGTACCTTTCTTTCCGGAGGCATTGACTCGAGTGCGATTAGCGCCATTGCCAGTGACTTTTTTAACAGGGAAGGACGGGGAATCCTTCATACGTATTCAATTGATTATCAGCAAAATGTCGATTTTTTCCAAGCTTCTGCCTTCCAGCCTGACCAAGATGCTCCGTGGATTGAAAAAATGCAGAAGTATCTCGGGTCTGTTCACCATGCTGAAATGATTGATAACATGGAGCTAATCGACTATTTGGAACATGCTGTAACTGCCAGAGATTTACCGGGAATGGCCGACGTCGACTCGTCTTTATTATGGTTCTGTGAAGTAATCAAAAAGGATTTCACCGTTGCATTATCCGGTGAATGTGCCGATGAAATCTTTGGCGGCTATCCATGGTTTTATCGAGAAGATGCGTTAACTAATAATGGTTTTCCGTGGATGAAATCGTCACAGGAAAGACAATCGCTGCTGCTCCCGCATTGGCAGGAAAAACTGCAGCTTCACGATTATGTACAGCATCGCTATCAAGAAACGCTTAAAGAGGTTCCCAGACTTGAGGGAGAAACACCACTCGAACAGCGGCGTCGGGAAATGTTCTATCTCAATATGACCTGGTTCATGGCCACATTATTGGAGCGCAAGGACCGCATGAGCATGGGGGCAAGTTTAGAAGTTCGTGTTCCCTTTGCTGACCACCGTCTTGTTGAATATGCCTGGAACATCCCCTGGGAAATGAAGATGCTTAATGGTCGCGAAAAAGGAATTTTACGAAAAGCCTTGGAAGGCATTCTTCCTGACAGTGTACTTTACCGTAAGAAAAGCCCTTATCCTAAAACACATCATCCAGAATATATGAATCTAATTAAGAAAAAACTTAGCGCTATCATCGAAAAAAAATCTTCCCCGCTGCTTGAGATTGTTTCACAGCAAAAAGTAAAAGAAATGATTGATTCGAACGGTTCTTCCTTCAAAACCCCGTGGTTCGGGCAGCTTATGACAGGTCCACAATTGCTGGCCCATCTTTTGCAAATTCATGTTTGGCTTGAGCATTATCAAGTAAATATCCTCGAAAGCTAATAATATTAGGATAGAAATCATCTGTCTTGAAATGGTTTTAAGCAGATGATTTTTTTTTGCGATTCAGAAGTTGAAAAGGGATGTTAATTTTTAAAGAAATAATTTGTGTCGATGAACCATTGGGGTGTTAATTTGCTATAATGATGTGGTGAGTAATGGAATTTTTTTTAGCAAAAAAGGCCCATTAGATTGCAATTACTAGGTTTCGTTACTTGGTAAAAAATACATATATTAAGAGGGAAGAGAAATGCGCAAAAGTAAAATCATCATGATGACCAGTCTTATTGTCGTCGTCGCTGCACTGTTCGCCTGGGTTCAATACCGTCAGGCAACTAAATTCAATGCCAACATCACGATTAATGAGACGAAAGTCGGCGGTATGACTGCTGAACAGGCATTAAAAAAGTTATCGGGAACAGTTTTAAAAAATGAAGTGTATTTAGGAAAACAACAAATCTATAATGGTAAAAATACAAAGATGGGCTTTACCAAAAAAGATTTACCCCATATCCAGCAATTATTGAAAAAGCAGCAAACGTTTTGGCCTTCATCCAAGGAAAAAGAATACTCAATCGTCCCTGGTGCCGAGGACCAATACAGGAGCAAGATTCTCAAACATAAAGTAAAAGCCAAGCTAATAGCCATGAATAAAAACTTGAAAGCTCCCGTTGATGCAGAAGCTCGACTTGAACAAGGGAAATTCATTGTTACTCCTAGCAAAAAAGGGGACAAGTACGATGTCGCGAAGTTAATGACAGCTTACCAAAAGCAGCGCTATAATAGTGAAATTCATTTAAAACCTGTACTCATTCAGCCAATTACAGCAAAAAGCCCAATTGTTAACAAAGAAAAACAAAGACTGGAAAAACTTTTGCAACAAACGATCCAATATCAGGTGCAGGATAAGGTTTATACCTTAAAGGCAAGCGAACTAATCGAAAATGCGGCTATCTCGAAACATATGAAGATAAAAGTAGACAGTAATCGGATTAAAGATAAGATTACAGAAATTAACAAATTGCAATCGACGTTATATAAAAATTTCACTTTCAAAACTCATTCTGGTTCCACTATCACTGTTAAAGGTGAATCATATGGGTGGGCGATTGATGAAAAGGACGAAGCGAAAATGCTTGCCACTGCCTTTGCTAAAGGAAAAGAAAAGGTGAAGGCAGAAAATATTTATGGAATCGGTTGGACTACCCGTGGTACCGGTTATCAAATAACCACAAATGGCGGGATTGGCAATACCTATGCAGAAGTATCCATTAAGGAGCAGCGGATTTGGATCTATCAAGAGGGCAAATTGGTCGCTTCCAGCAATGTCGTAACTGGCCGTCATGACACAGGTGAAGATACGCCACCAGGGGTTTGGTATATCATGTACAAAGAATCACCATCGATACTCCAAGGCAGTGAAGTAGGAAATCCAAATTATTCGGTTAAAGTGCAATACTGGGCGCAATTTACCAATGGCGGCGTTGGCTTCCACGATGCTAGTTGGCGTTCCAATTGGACTAGCAGTGCTTATCTACATCATGGATCCGGCGGTTGTGTCAATACGCCGCAAAGTGCAATCAAATTAGTCTATGACCATCTGACTCAATATGAACCAGTGGTGGTTTACTGATAAAATGTGAAACTACCATCAGCAGAGATTTTCTACTTCCTCAGCCTGAGACCTTCTAATCTTGGGCACTTGAGGTGGGGAGCTAACTGCCCGTTTAGGCGCGAGAAAATATTATAGTGCATTGTCTTTCATTCATGTACAATAAAAAGAGTTGATTGTAAAAACAGTAGTATGGAGGATTAAAGTGGCTTATAAACTTAAGAAAAATTTTAAAATGTTTACATTGAATTCAAATCGTAAGCTGGCTGAAGAGATGGCCAGTCTACTTGGATGTGAGCTTGGTAAGTGTTCCGTCACGCAATTTAGTGATGGGGAAATCCAAATTAATATTGAAGAAAGTGTCCGCGGAAGCGAAGTTTTTGTCGTTCAATCAGCTTCTGAGCCAACAAACGATCATATTATGGAGCTTTTGATTATGATTGATGCCTTAAAAAGAGCCTCAGCAAAAATGATAAATGTCGTCATGCCATATTATAGCTATGCCCGGCAGGATCGCAAAGCCCGCTCTCGCGAACCAATTACCGCCAGACTTATTGCTGACCTATTAGAAAAATCCGGAGCTACAAGGATTCTGACAGTTGATTTTCATGCCCCGCAGGCTCAAGGGTTCTTTGATATACCGGTCGACCATCTCTCAGGCATTCCGATTTTAGCTGCTTATTTTGAAAAAAAGGCTTTAGAGAATGTAGTCATTGTCGCCCCGCATAATGGAGGCGTCGTAAGAGCAAGAAAATTGGCCAGTATACTTGATGCACCCATTGCCTTAATAGACAGACGCCGTCCAAAACATGATGTTTCCGATATTATGAATATTGTTGGTAATATTGAAGGGAAAACGGCGATTATTATTGACGACTTAATTGATACGGGCACAGCGATTACTTCGGGAGCTGATGCTTTAATCAAAAATGGAGCAAAAACCGTCTATGCTTGCGGTACTCACCCTGTTTTTTCAGGTGCCGCGATAGAGCGGATTAGTTCCTCCTCGATAAAGGAATTAGTTGTCACCAATACAATTGATATCCCTGTGGAAAAACAAATTCCACAGATAACAGTCTTATCTGTTGCTCCATTACTTGTTGAAGCGATGGAACGCATTCATAATGAAAAAGCCGTAAGTCCGTTATTTGAATAGTAGTTTTTATAGAATGAGTGTACGGGGTTCTCTTTCGGGAAAATAGGTTAAATCACGTACGAAAAAGCATGGTAAGTCGCAAAGGGATTCACCAAAGGATAGGGTTGAGAATTCATAAGCGGAGAATTTCCGTCTATTGAAAAATTTGAGGCCTAAAAGGGAGATATAAGCGGACATAGTCCGCTTACTACCTCTAAAAAAGGCAAAATCCACGGATTTGGATCATATAAGCGGAAAAACTTCTCCTATTACACGGGAAATTTATGCATTTCTCAATTTAAACGGAATTTTTCCGTTTATCTCAATCATTGAAAAATCTAACTTAGCTATTTGATTGATTGTAAAAAGCATTTGCCCCACCAAGATAAAATTGGCGTGGCAGATGCTTTTATTTTTTGGACGAAATTTTAGGATTAATTTTCAAGTAATTATTCTTCGGCAGAAATACTGAACATAATAAATGTCACAATATTACCATAAATACAATACTAAAAAAACAAATTCTTGAATTATAATAAAGGCATAATAGAAAGCGGTTTCATAGCCGATTCATGCAAGCAAAAAGGGATGGAAAGGGGATTTTACTATGCAATACGAAGAAGTGAAAGAATTATTAGAAGCAGAAAAAGTAAAACTAATGGAGAAGATAAATAACCCAAATCTATCGGCTGAAGAACGGGAAAAGCTGCAACATAACATCGTAAATGTCGAGTATATCATCGAATTAACAGATATGAACCATTTTGAACGCGGTTTTATACTACAATAGCATTTAGTTATATGCTGTTTTTCAGTGTACAAATGTACGCTGATTTTTTTTATTTTCATCAATAAAAACAGTTGACACATGTTAAAGATGCCGGTAATATAAGGAAGTCATTTATTTCGCATGCGAACTATTCGCATAAAAACTATTTAAGGAGGAGGGGGCTGAATGAAGAACGCATTTCGCAGTGAAATTCTTAATTCTTTTTCTGCTATTAATAAACTTCTTTATAAGGTTTCAAAACATGATGCCGATCAAAACGGTCTAACGATCGTCCAGTTGAAAGCTCTGTATATTATTTCATCGTATCCTAACATTGGTTTAGTTGAACTGGCCGACCATTTGAAACTTACCAACAGCACTGTTAGCGGTGTTGTCGACCGTTTAGTGCAAAATAGTCTGGTTGAACGGCAGCCATTACCGGAAGACCGCCGCGCGATTACAATCCACTTAACAAAACAAGGTGAGGAGAAATTGAAACAAATTATTTCAGGCGATTCCTTATTAGTGGAAAAATTAAATAAGATTAAGCAGTTGCCTAAAGAAGATATTCAACAATTATTACGCATCCATAAAAAAATTCAAGACATTTTAAGCGAATAGAAAGGAATCAAAAATATGAACGCAAAACGGATGATTCTCATCAATGTGATTTTATTAGTTATTTTAGTAGGCGGTGGATTTGCAGGGTATTATTATTTTAATCAATCGATTAATTATTTATCTACCGATAATGCGCAAATTTCCGGCCAGCAGGTCAGTATCGCTGCTCCAGCAACTGGTAAATTGGTAAAATGGGAAGCTCTTACTGGCAAGACATTCTCCAAGGATGAAACAATCGGAAATATTGAAATGACAAGTGAACAAGGTAAGGTTAATCTTGATATAAAAGCCCCTGCTGCTGGTACTGTTGTTCAATCAAACGCTGTGAAAAATACAATGGTAGCCGCTGGCTCACCGCTAGCACTCAGCTATGATCTTGATCATCTATGGGTAACTGCCAATATTGAGGAAACTGATCTCAATGATGTTCAAGTCGGTCAAGACGTCGATATTTACGTGGATGCTTTTCCAAACGTCACATTAAAAGGAAAAGTCGAGGAGATTGGCTTAGCCACAGCAGGTACTTTCTCACTTTTGCCCAAAAATAATACTTCAGGAAATTACACGAAAGAAACTCAAGTAATTCCGGTAAAAATCTCACTTGATCATTACGGAGAAAGACTAGTTCCTGGGATGAATGTGACAGTGCGAATCCATAAGTAGGTGATAGTATGACGATATATCTCGCAGGTTATATTCTTCTTTCAGTTCTTCTGCTCGTATTTATCAACCTGATGTTGAAAAAACAAAAGAACGCAAAGAAACAAACAAATCCAAGTAATGTCACTGCTCAAACGGTCACCACGATTCCAGAACAGCCGATTCATCATGAGGAAAAGTCCCAACCTATGAAGAAAGAACACATTCAGCATTCTAAAGGAGCGCAAAAAAACCAGGCGAGTGCCGCGTTAACCCAGGCAGAAGCGTTTGAAGGAAAACGAGGAAAAGTCATAATTGCGATGATGCTTGGTGCATTCGTCGCCATTTTAAATCAAACTTTATTGAATGTGGCGATTCCTCATATTATGAATGATTTCGGTGTATCAGCTAGTACAGTTCAGTGGCTTTCCACCGGATATATGTTAACAAATGGAATCATTATTCCAATCACGGCCTATTTAACCTCAAGACTAGGCACAAGAAAATTATTTATTTTTGCTGTCTTAGCCTTTACACTCGGTTCAGTGATTTGTTCAATTTCTACAACCTTTTCGCTGCTCATGCTTGGCAGAGTGATACAAGCAGCCGGTGCCGGTGTCATCATGCCATTATTAATGACGGTGTTTTTAACAATTTATCCGCCCGAAAAGCGGGGGGCCGCGATGGGACTCATGGGTGTAGCCATCATGTTTGCCCCAGCACTTGGCCCTACTCTTTCAGGCTGGTTGATTGGTCATTATTCATGGCGCATCTTGTTTGATATCGTGATTCCGTTTGGGATTTTATCGATCATCATGTCGATTGCCTGGATGGTGGATGTAACCGAGATTACGAAGCCAAAGTTTGATACCATGGGGTTTATTTTTTCAACGATAGGGTTAGGATTTCTCCTATACGGCTTCAGTGAGGCAGGTAATAATGGCTGGCACAGTACAGAAGTGGCCGTCTCGTTAATCATCGGTGTGATTGGTTTAATTATTTTCATTTGGCGCGAACTAACAACCGATCAGCCAATGCTCGAACTGCGGGTATTTAAATATGATATTTTTGCGCTTACGACCGTTATTGGGATGGTAATTAATATGGCGATGTTTGCAGCCATGCTGCTGTTGCCAATTTATCTGCAAAATATTCGCGGTTTTACGGCGCTAGATTCAGGTTTATTGATGCTGCCAGGGGCCATTGTCATGGCGATTATGATGCCAATTTCCGGCCGTCTGTTTGACAAAGTCGGAGCGCGCTGGCTGGCCGTTTTCGGCTTGATTATTACCGTCATCACTACATGGGGATTTACCAAACTGTCGATGTCCACTTCCTATGGGTATATTATGTTTTTGTACGTTATGCGAATGTTTGGCATGTCCTTCTTATCCATGACCGTACAAACTGAGGGGATGAACCAGCTGCCACTTCGATTAGCGGGGCACGGAACATCTGCTTCCAATACGGCGAGGACGGTAGCTGGCAGTCTGGGAACGGCATTTCTGATTACCGTAATGACCACGAGAACCAACTTCCATTCGGCAAATTTTTCTAATGTCATTACAAGTGCCAATCCCTATCTAGCCAATAAACTGGCACAGCTTGGTCAGGGATTTGCCTCAATCGCGGGAATTCCTACCCAACAGGGGCAAGTATTAGCAACCACGACCATTTATAGTGAGGTCATGAAGGAAGCAACCATTAGCGGCATAAACGATGCCTTCGTCGTTGCCACGGGGATTGCCGTTATCGCGTTAATCTTAGCCTTCTTTATTAAACGGGCAAAAGCCCAAGCTAATTAATGAAAAAAGACGGGTTCTAAGCTCCAATTTAGGTGCAATGGCCCGTCCTTTTTTATACAATTACTTTCTTTTACCAACTGGTTCGCTTTTTCGCAGTTTTTCAAATGTTACATAGGCATGAACGGTGTTTTCTCCAATCTTTTCCACTGCGTCAATCTTTCCTTTACGCCCTTTAATTTTTACCGCATCATTAACAGCAGGAATATTTCGAACTAACTGACTAAGAACAACTGTTTTGTTTTCAAAATAGTGAATGGTAATCATTGAATTCAAAACTCCTTTTTCAAAAAATTCTTTCTATATAAAAATATTGAATTCAAACAAGAATTAGACCAAGCATACCCGGAAAATTGTCATTTAGCTCTCACAAAGTTTTCGTCATTTTCGTTTATAATAGTGTTTAGTTACGTTTGTGAAGAAGTTAACAAAGTAAACAGGAGGAATTGGTTTTGAATTACCGTCATTTATTTGAAAATGGAAAAATAGGTAGTCTGACGTTAAAAAATCGAATTGTGATGCCGGCAATGGGGACAAATCTGTCTGGTCCTAATGGGGAGGTTACACCTCAGCAGATTGCTTATTATGAGGAAAGAGCTAAAGGGGGTACCGGCTTAATCATTGCTGAATTTACCTGTATTGACTATGAATATGGGAAAGGCATGACCAATCAGCTACGCATTGATGAGGACAGGTTCATTCCTGGAATGCATCGTTTGGCAAATGCCGTTCATAAATACGGAGCAAAAATGTTTGTCCAGTTGCACCATGCAGGCAGACAGTCTAATTCAGGACTAATCGGAGGGAAACAAATTGTTGCCCCTAGTGCGGTAACTATCGCAGCGGTTGGTGAAGAACCACGTGAATTAACAACAGCAGAGGTAAAAGAGTTAGTTGAAAAATTTGTGAAGAGTGCCCTTCGTTGTAAACAAGCTGGTATCGATGGTGTCGAACTGCATGCTGCCCACGGCTATTTAATTAACCAATTTTTAAGCCCTAGCGCCAATATTCGTACTGATGAATATGGCGGCAGCTTTGAAAATCGGCTACGTTTTTTGAAAGAAATAGTTGCGGGCATTAAAGAACACTGCGGCTCAGACTACCCGATTACAGTCAGGCTTAGTGTCGATGAATTTGATGAGGGCGGTACTGATGTACAGTTAAGTAAGAAAATCGCCCAATATTTAGAGAACATTGGTATAAATGGTATTCATGCCAGTGCCGGAAACTATAATTCTTTTTATAAAATCATTGATTCACCATCCTATCCTCAAGGCTGGCGGGTATACCTGGCTGAGGAAATTAAACAAGTCGTCAAGATTCCCGTCATTGCAATTGGGGTCATTCGTGAACCGGCATTCGCCAATGCGGTTATTGCAGAAGGAAAGGCTGACTTTGTTGCTTTAGGAAGAGGGCATATCGCTGACCCTGAATGGGCTCGGAAAGCAAAGGAAGGCCGCGACCCAGAGATTAGAAGATGTATCTCTTGTCTGCACTGCATTCAATCCGTCAACAAGAATTTGCATGTTCAATGTTCTGTTAACACAAGAGCGGGACGTGAATTAGAATTTACGGAATTACAACAGGTCGGAAACAATCGGCCGGTAGTCATTGTCGGCGGCGGCCCAGGGGGAATGGAAGCAGCTAGAATTTTATCTTTAAAAGGTTATACTGTTACCTTATTTGAAAAAGAATCATACCTCGGCGGTCAGTTACATCTTGTTCATAGCCCTGAGCATAAACGGAAAATGCAATGGATTATCGACTATCTTCATGAGGAACTAAAACGGTTAAAGGTAACAATTCACTTAAATACGGAGGCAACAGTTGAAAAAATTCTCACATTGGAGCCATATGCTATTTTTCTAGCAACGGGAGCTAGAGGCTATATTCCACCTTACGAAGGCATCGAACGTGGAAATGTGAGCGGCTATGAAGATGTTTTATTAGAAAGGAAGAATTTCAGTGGCCGAAAAACGGCCGTGATTGGCAGCGGCATGGTCTGTTACAGTGTTACCGGTCAGTTGGCAGAAAGCGGCAGTGAAGTCACTTTAATTGAAGTCCCAACAAAAACTGGCAGCAAAGTATCGGCGCCCACAAGAGCAATGTTTCTTTCAAGATTAAAAACGAAACAGGTAGACATTCTCGAGGATTGTAAAATAAAGAGAATACAGGAAAAGGCGATTATCCTAGAAGATCAAGCAGGCAATACGCAGGAATTGACAGTTGATGATATCGTTCTGTCAATGGGTACCGAATCCTATAATCCATTAGAAAAAGAGCTTCGTGAACAAATGGAACGTGTATTTGTCCTTGGTGATGCGATTCTTCCTGGTGCAATTGGCGATGCGATTAAGGATGGTTTCGAAAAAGCGTATGTATTAGAAACATTGGTATAATTGCAAAAAGATTTTTACTTCAACAGGCAGCGGCACAAATATCAGGTTTTTTTCCGTGTTATAATGGCTATAGCTAATGTCGCCCATGGGAGGTAAAAATGAGAATTGTTATTGCAGGCGGTTCAGGTTTTATCGGGGAAAAATTGACAGCTTTCTTGGTTGAAGAGGGTCATGAGGTCATAATTTTAACGAGACAAGACAGGCCTTCCTCAGGGAATGTTTCTTATGTTACGTGGCTTGAAGTAGGAACGTCTCCTGAAGAGGATATTGAGGAGGCTGATGCCTTTATCAATTTAGCAGGTGTCTCGATAAATGATGGACGCTGGAGCAAATCCCACCAACAAGAAATATACGAGAGCAGGATGACTGCGACTGGAGAATTGTTGCGGATTATTACGGCCTTGCCGGTAAAACCAGCGGTACTGATTAATGCAAGTGCTATTGGTATTTACCCAGCATCTGAGCATAAGGTCTATACGGAAGAATCACAGGAAAGAGCAGAAGATTTTCTCGCCAAAACCGTTATCGACTGGGAAGCGAAGGCAAATCAAGCATCAGCACAGTCCATTCGTACGGTGTTTGTCCGCCTTGGGGTCGTCCTTGGTAACGAAGGCGGAGCGCTGCCACTCATGGTCTTGCCGTATAAATTGTTTGCAGGCGGCACAGTGGGTTCAGGTGAGCAGTGGGTCTCATGGATCCATGTTCGTGATGCCATTCGTGCAATCGTCTATCTTCTAGAAAATGAACAGCTAAGCGGACCAATTAATCTCACCGCGCCAACTCCGATAAAGATGCGGGATTTTGGCAGGACGATTGGGGCTGTCTTACAGCGACCGCACTGGCTCCCAGTCCCCAGCTTTGCACTGAAGCTTATTCTTGGCCAAAAAAGTGCGCTCGTTTTAGAAGGACAGCATGTGGTTCCGCAAAAGCTGTTAGCTGCAGGCTTTTCCTTCCAATTTGCTTCCCTTCAGCATGCGTTGGAAGACATTCTTTTATAAAAATAAAGAAGAACAGGTCAGTCTCGAGCAGGAGACTGGCCTAAGTCTATGCAACATATTTGGCTTTCTCTGCATATGTTACTACAATGGACTTAGAGGCGAAGGGAGGAAGACGACGTGAGTATGCTTGATGTAATTAAGACACGCCGTACGATTAAGAAATTTAAAGTGGACCCAATCGATACAAACTTGCTTTATGAGTGGCTTGAGACAGCCGCTATGGCACCGAACCACCGGATGACAGAGCCATGGGAGGTTTATTTTATTGGAGCGGAAACGCGGAAAAAATTAAATCACAAAACCGATTTTGGCAATGCCCCAACGCTCTTGGCGATAGTATCAAGACATGGAGCCACTAAGGTCGAAAGTGAAGAAAATGCAGCTGCTACCGCTTGCTTTATTCAAAATTTTTGCTTAGCTGCGTGGTCGCGAGGAGTGGGAACTTTTTGGTCATCTATTGGTCTCAAAGGATCAAATCGGCAACTAGTAAAGGTTCCAGATAATTACGATATCATGGCAGTTTTGGCGGTTGGCTATCCCGAAGAAATACCAGAAGCGAAGCCGCGCACTGCTATAGAAGATAAAATAACATACTTGCCTTAATAATAAGAAGGCTGATACCTTTGAATCGCGGTATCAGCCTTTAGCTATTTACTGATTTTTCAATGCTTGTTCACCCATGGCAATCAGGCGTTTTGTCATCTCGCCGCCTACAGATCCATTGGCTCGTGCGGTCGTATCTGCACCAAGCTGAACTCCAAACTCATTGGCAATCTCTTGCTTCATCTGCTCTAAAGCGTCTTCAGCTCCAGGAACCAAAAGTTTGTTTCTAGCCATGATCCATCACTCCCGAACGATAATTTTGAGCAATAAGAAGTTGCTCGTATTTATTTTACCCAAGCTGAAAAAACTAATACACGATAAGCGTGAATGTCTATTTTGCATAGAAGTTTTCTGTATAATATGGCTGGGATTGTTGATTGAAGGCAACTCCCACGCCTAGAAATTCATAGCCTTTACGTAAGATATTCTCCCGATGTCCGAGCGAATTCATTAGTCCTTCATGGGCAAATATGCTGCTTAGCTGGCCATAAGCGAGATTTTCCCCTGCTAGATAAAAGATGATATGATCTTCCTTCATTCGGTCAAAGGGAGATTGCCCTTGTAAATTGGTATGGTCAAAATAATCGTGTTCGGCCATATCTGTACTATGCTCTCGCGCCGTTTTGCGAACCTTGTTATCCCACGTTAAAATCGGCAGTCCATGTTCCACCCTAGCAGCATTGGTTAAATCAAACAGCTGATATTCAAAACCCTCTTTTAAAGCCGGGCTTGGGTTGGTGTAAAAATCAGCTTTCTGCTGCTCCATTTCTTTTGTTATGAGCTGTAAAGCTGTTACGGTATTTTTTTCATGTTTATCATAAAAGACGGTCACATATGTGTCATCTTTTAAAAACACATCATAATCACTGTTTTGATCCAACTGATAAATCGTTAAGCCTTTCTGAATTTTTGTTAGTGGGTTGCCAAGGACAGAGCGAACATCAGCTTTCGGAGTTCCTAATTTTATGCCGATTTTAGATGCTATTAAATCTTGATTTGTATAAAGGCCAGCAATTTTATTGTTTTTATTAAACATCACCATAAGAAAATTCTGGTAGTTATCATGATAAGTATGCCAATAGCTGCCGTACTCATTCATGGTGGAGCGAGTTGCTTTACCTACGATCCGTTCCACTTTTCCCTTCGTATCGCCAAGCTCAAGGTTATGAACGGAAAAGAGTTGCGAGGTCGGTGTTTTTAACGAAGTTTTTTCCTTGGGAGCCTGCTTTTCTGCCTTTAGCGGCTGCTCATCCTGTTGGCCTTCAAGCTTTTGTAAAACTTGTTGCACTCCCTCAGAAACGGAGTCAATGATGGCAATTGTCTGGGGATCTTTGGCCACACTATCTATTTCAGCTTTCATTTGTTGCAGCGAGTCAGCAACATCACTGTTTTCGATTTTTCCTTCAATAACGGGCCAGGTAAAATAAAGCAGGCCTAAAAAGGACAGGAAGATGAGAAAACGTTTCATTGACTTGCCTCCTTTTCTATTGGCATTGTCACCAATATTGAATGATGATATAAGCGGTTGGCATAATTCGTAATAATTGATATTGTACTTGATGTAACATTTTATTTTAACAGGTAGGGGAAGTTATGACAATGAACCAGATAAATGTGTTGTTTATTGGTGCAGGGCGAATGGCACAAGCACTAATTGCAGGAATTAAGCAAGACGAGCAGTTTTCATTAATCGTGGCAAATAAGGGAAATAAAGAGCGTCTTGCCTTTGTCAGAGAGATGTATGGTGTACATACAACTGATCATTGGCAGAAGGCGGTTAGCAGAGTTAACATAATCGTTCTTGCACTGCCTCCCGAAAATCATGATGTGATCTTAGCAGAGCTCAAGCAGCTCGTATCAGGCCAGCTGATTGTAACGATTGCGGCCGGAATAAGTCCGACCTATTTAGAGAGTGAGCTCCCATCCGGAACAGCTGTTGCCTGGGTAATGCCTAATACAGCTGCAAAGTTAGGGCAATCGATTACCTTGTATGCCTTAGGCCACTATGTTAATGATAAGCAGCATGAATGGATTCGCAATCTGATTCGGGGGATTGGTGATTTTGAATTTGTCACCGAGCACCAAATCCATGAATTGACGGCGATCACGGGCAGTGCTCCAGCTTTTGTCTACTTAATGGCCTCTGTCTTGGAAAAATTAGCAGAGGAAACTGGTATATCTGCGCAGCAAGCAAGAAAGCTGGTTGCGCAGATGATTGCTGGTTCGACGGAGATGCTGAAAACAAATCAGGATTATTTTGATTTGATAGATGAGGTGGCCACTCCAGGCGGATCAACGGCTGCTGGCGTCGAAGTATTACTCCAATCTAGGTTTCCTGAATTGTTGCGCGAGGCAATTAGTGCCTGCCGAAAAAAAGCACAGGAGTTAATAAGCATAGAAACATACTAAATTGAATTATTTGCTACAAGGGGGCTGGTGCATACCAGCTGCCCCTAGGCTATGGATTTCTAGCATCAGTAATTTCGATTATTTGTTGAATACTTCAGGATTGACTAGATTTTTTGGCCGTCTGCCTTCTAATCCAGCAACTAAATTTTCCACGGCAAGCTCAGCCATTTTTACTTCAGTTTCGTAGGTGGCCGAACCAAGGTGAGGGGTGGTAACCACATTTGGAAATGCAAGCAGCGGATGATTTTTGTCAACCGGTTCAGAGCGATAGACATCTACTGCCGCACCGAGTATTTGTTTCGACCTTAATGCCTCAACTAATGCTGCCTCATCGACCGTTTTTCCCCGTGAGCCATTAACAAAAAACGCGGTTGACTTCATGAGCGCAAATTCTCGTTTCCCCATTAAGTTTTCGGTTTCCGGTGTCAATGGTGTCATTAACACTACGAAGTCTGCTGCTTTTAACAGCGTGTCGAGGTCACAGTATGTTGCATTGTATTTTTCCTCTGCCTCCAAGTTACGGCTGCGATTATGATACAAGATGTTCATATCAAAACCAAAATGTCCGCGCTTGGCTATTTCAGCGCCAATTTTCCCCATTCCGATAATGCCTAAGGTTTTATGATGGACATCGATGGCAAATTGGTCTCTTGTGAGGTAATGCTTCCATTGTCCAGACTTTACAAATTGGTCCATTTCGGGAATCCGCCGCGCCGCTGCAAGGAGAATGCCGAAAAGCGCATCCGCTACTGTTCCTTCCAAGACTCCGGGGGTATTCGTTCCCATAACACCGCGTTTAGTCATTTCATCAAGTGAAAAATTGTTATAACCAGTAGAGTTATTGGCAACGATTTTTAGTTTAGGGGCACGTTCTAGCAAGGCTTTATTTACTGGAAGTGAAAGACCAATAATACCCTCCGCCTTCCCTAATGCCTCCATGAAGGCCGGATCTGTTTCTGGATTAATGTCTTCAAAAAAGTCAATATCATATTCTGCTGATAATTTATCTAATGCTTCGGTGATTACAAAGTTGTAAGCAATGATTTTTCTTTTCATGTCATGACTCCTTTCGATATTCTTGCTCTTGTTGGTGATGTTCTCTTTTAAAAGTGACATAATTATCTGAAACAGTCAATCGATGAATCATCAGGCCTTTTTTATAGCCAACCATAATCTATTAAATAGGAATTTTTTCCTATTTCAATCCATGACAAGATTTAGTTAACTATGATAAACAAATTAATTTTTGATTAAATAGTAGAAAGGAAACCTATTTTCATATAATTTGTGTATAATTCAAATTAATAGAGAAAAATTTTGATACTACAAAAGGAGCAGGCTCCGAATAGTTGCACAAAGTATGAGATAGAGAGAGTGGGGGAGAACAATGTGGGATTTTGAAATGGATATTGATCAAGTTGCACGGATTAAAGTAATCGGTGTTGGCGGCGGAGGAAATAACGCTGTCAACCGTATGATAGAGGATGGCGTACAAGGAGTAGAATTCATTGCTGTTAATACGGATGCACAAGCTCTTAAACTATCAAAAGCGGAAATTAAATTACAGCTAGGGGCTTCTTTAACAAGGGGGCTAGGGGCTGGTGCCAACCCTGAAATAGGCCGAAGAGCAGTAGAAGAGAGCAGACAGCAGCTGTACGAGGCACTCGATGGCGCTGATATGGTGTTCGTAACCGCAGGGATGGGCGGCGGTACAGGTACAGGTGCTGCTCCAGCGATTGCCCAAATCGCACGGGAAATTGGTGCCTTAACAATCGGGGTTGTCACTCGGCCATTTGGATTTGAAGGTCATAAACGGCGAGTTAATGCGGCAAATGGTATTAAAGAAATGAGGGAAGCAGTTGATACTCTTATCATCGTCCCAAATGATCGCTTGTTACAAATCGTTGATAAACGAACACCGATGATTGAGGCCTTCCACGAGGCTGATAATGTCCTTCGTCAAGGTGTGCAAGGAATTTCTGATTTGATTGCTGTTCCAGGACTGATTAATCTCGATTTTGCCGATGTCAAAACCATCATGTCTAATCAGGGAACGGCGTTAATGGGGATAGGTGCTGCTAAAGGTGAAGGGCGTGCCATCGAAGCGGCGAAAAAGGCGATCTCCAGTCCGTTGCTTGAAACGTCGATTGATGGGGCAAAAGGTGTATTAATGAATATAACCGGAGGGACTGACCTCAGTTTATTTGAGGTCCAAGAGGCTGCTGACATTGTTGCCTCAGCTGCTGATCAAGACCTCAATATGATTTTTGGCTCGATTATTAATGAGAACCTAAAAGATGAAATTATGATAACGGTTATCGCCACTGGCTTTTCAGAGACTAGTCGTGCCGAAACAAATTCGGCTAATCTTAGCAGAGGAATGATGGGGAAACGGAATGCGCACATGAATCCTGCCGGACATCAGGAAATGAGACACGGGAGTGAGACAAGACCAACGGCTAAGCGTATGGAAGATCGTAAAAGTGAACAGCTAAATCAACGTTTATCCGATGACCGGGTTGAAACTGCTGGAAAGGGCTACGGTTATCCGCAAGATTCAGGTAATGCGCGTGACAATGAACCGAATTCCTGGAATACCAATCAGGAGGATCAATTAGACATTCCGGCCTTTTTACGCAACCGCCGCAGACGAACATAAACAGGCTTAAACAAGCTTTCATATATTGATTCAAAAGCAAGGGAAAAAATCGCTTCATTTTTCCTTGCTTTTTGTTTTCGCATTAATTAACTTTGTGAACGGGGCTGTCAAAGTGACAGCCTTTTGCGAAAGTAACTCGAAGGGAGTCATGATATGCGCCAATCACCGGTTGACCCATTGATAGCTTCGTTGGAAAAGTTTAATGAGATTGCCCTAAATGCACTAGCATACTTCCCTTTTTTAACCTCTTCGACATTACAATTATTAAACTATTCCGAAAACTCTACTTATCTAGTAGAAGGAAAATCAGGAGATCAATATATTTTACGTGTTGGTCGTCCGCTCTATCATACAAAGGAAGAGATTAATAGTGAATTAGCGTGGTTGCAGTCACTGGATAAGCATGTATCCATTAAGGTTTCTTTACCTGTAGTAGGGGCGGGTGGGGAATATGTCCATGAAGTCACCCATGACAATATTTCTTACTATTGTGTGGTATTCACATTTCTTAATGGGATATCACCTGATGAGGAGAACGAAGATGAACTAGTAAAACAGTTTCAAATTATAGGGGAAATTACGGCTCATCTCCATCAGCATAGTGTTGAAAACCGTGATGAATTGAAGTCTATTAAACGATTGCACTGGGACTACGATGCCATTTTGGGACCTGCTCCGAAATGGGGCAGATGGCAGGATGGTTTAGCGATAACCTCTGAAAGAGAAGCGTTATTTGAACAGGTCGCGCAAAAAATTAAAAAAAGACTAATAGACTTTGGAAAAGGACCTGATCGATACGGGTTAATTCATTCAGATTTGCGGCTTGCTAATCTATTGGTTGAAGGAAACGACCTGAACGTAATTGATTTCGATGATTGCGGCTACGGCTGGTATGTATATGATATCGCCGCCTCACTGAGTTTTATCGAACACAAACCATATGTACCCGCGCTCATTTCCTCGTGGCTAAAGGGATACCGAAAAGTGCGGCCGTTGACACAAGAAGAAGAACAGGAAATCCCAACTTTTATCATGATGCGCCGCTTACAGTTAATTGCTTGGGTTGGAAGCCGGGATAATGAAACAACAAGAGAACTTGGTAGTCAATTTACCGAGCAAACGGATGAACTGGCAAAGCGTTATTTAGCTGATACATTGATTTAATGATTGGAAAAGAGCATCCATCGTCTAGCATCGCAGGTCTTTTTTAAAAAAATTATATTTGGAAAGTTGTTAAAACACTATTTTTTGAAAGCGTGTGCTATAATGATGTTAGATTTTGATACAAATTGTCGATAAGGGGTAATTATTATGTTAAAAGACGTGTTTATGAGTTTATCACAAAATCAACTTCTTAATAGTACCGCTAAAAAATATGGCTTGAAATTAGGTGCCCAAAGCGTTGTCGCTGGTACAAACATTGAGGAAGCGAT
Organism: Bacillus rubiinfantis; assembly: GCA_000752035.1. Taxonomy (GTDB): domain Bacteria; phylum Bacillota; class Bacilli; order Bacillales; family Cytobacillaceae; genus Neobacillus; species Neobacillus rubiinfantis. The sequence continues at coordinate 625,531 of CCFE01000021.1, forward strand.
TCAAAGTATTAAAGAGTTAAATGCCCACGGCATTTCTTGTACCGTAGATAATTTAGGAGAATTTGTTTTTAAAGAAGAAGAAGCCACTGCTGCAAAGGAACAAATTCTTAAAGTAATTGAAGCTATACATGAACATAAAGTCGACGCTCACATTTCTATTAAACCGACCCAAGTAGGGCTTGATATTGACTACGCGTTCTGTTTAGGAAATGTGCGGGAAATTGTCCAGAAGGCAAATGAATATGACATGTTTGTCAATATTGATATGGAGGATTACAAACATCTGCCGCCAACATTAGATTTGTTAGACGAATTGGCAAAGGAATATGATAATGTTGGAACGGTTATTCAAGCTTACTTCCATGATGCACTTAATATGCTGCAAAAATATCAAAATTTCCGCATCCGCCTTGTAAAAGGTGCTTATAAAGAGTCTGAGGAAATCGCATACCAAGATAAGAAAGATATTGATTCTAACTATATTAAGCTAATCGAATGGCATTTATTGAACGGTAAGTTTACTTCGATTGCCACACATGATCATAAAATCATCAATCACGTGAAGAACTTTGTGAAAAAACATCAAATTCCGAATGATAAGTTTGAATTCCAAATGTTATACGGTTTCCGCCGAGATATGCAATTACAGCTTGCTAAGGAAGGCTATAATTTCTGCACATATGTTCCATTTGGAAATGACTGGTATGGATATTTCATGCGCCGCCTAGCCGAGAGACCACAAAACCTAAACCTTGTTGCTAAGCAAGTCTTTAATAAAAAGACGAACACTGTACTTGGTGTAGCTGCTGGGGCATTTTTCCTTGGAAGGCTCACCAAATCACAAAATAAAAAGCGAAAATAAACAAAATAATTCAAACCTCTTGGTCATATCCAGGAGGTTTTACTGTGCTGGATGAAACGGGGCGGTTTTTACCAGAAAAAAGCTCTTGTCACCTACGTTTCTAGTAACCTATCATAATACTTGAAGCAAATGATAGGAGTGGTGGATGAGTGTGAAAAAACCTGTTGCAGGGATTTTGGCAATCTTTTTATTATTTTCTATAGTCATTCCAGGTGCATCGGCAGAATTAATTTTGGAACCGCTTGTTAGAGTCAAGCTGGTGAATTATCTTGGCAATAAATCAGCTGTCACCGTCGTGCCAACTGGTGATTATCTTGTAAAGGAAACCAATATTCGTTTAACGAGCTCTAAACCTTATACAGTTCAATATGAAAAGGATAATCGTGTATCACTAAAAGATGGAAACGCTGTCCTGGTAACCGCCGGAAATTTACAACTTGTTCCAGTAGCAGAAAATAGCATTCTATCAATAAATAACCGTCCATATCCAGGGTCATTTCAATTTATTTCGGAACAATCAAAATATGTCCGCCCGATAAATGAGCTCTATATGGAGGACTATCTTAAAGCTGTTGTGCCAGCGGAAATGTATGCAAGCTGGAATAAAGAGGCGCTGAAGGCTCAGGCTGTAGCTGCTAGAACTTACGCGTTATCCTATACCCAAACAACCATTGACGACACCATTAGATACCAAGTATATGACACCACAACCATGCATCCAAACAGCACTGCGGCAGTGGACGAAACGAAAGGACAGGTATTAAAAGGCTACAATGCTGAAGGAAAATGGGGGCTGACGGCAGGCGTTTTTTCCGCCAGCAATGGGGGGAAAACCGAATCGAATCAAAATGCCTGGGGTACCAAGCAGCTACCTTATTTACCGATAAAAAATGATCCATACGATGCCAAAACAAAATGGTCATTTACGATTCAGAAAAGGCAAATTAACGATACAAGTAAACCATGGAATGAACTGAAGGAAAAGGATCAAACGCTAACAGATAAACTGAAAGCATGGCTAATGACGAAAAATGAGTTTAACGGCAAAGACTTAAAAATTATTGCGATACCTAGTTTAACTCTCCATACGCCGACTTCAGGTGGAAGGGTTTCGAAGGCCGACATCAAACTTGAAGTTTTTACAAAAGATAAAATCGATAAAGATGGAAAATATATTTTACAAAAGATAAGCTACCCAAATCTTGCCGCTTCTCAAGTTCGCACCTGGATTGGCGGAAACAAAATGTTAAGCTATCTCGTTACTGAAAGTAATGTAACTGATGATGCGATTACAGTTAGTGGTCTTGGTAATGGTCATGGTGTTGGCTTAAGTCAATGGGGCGCACAAAACCGGGCAAAGGCCGGGCAAAAGTATGATGAAATTCTTGACTTTTACTATGAAGGAACCAAGATAGAATCAGCATATAAACTAAGACCAGCTTTTGTCGCTCCAACCATCGATAGCGCGAATGAGCAATTACCAAATGAGACAGCAAATAGTGCGGTACCAACGGAACAAAGTTCTGTCCCAACACCACAGGACATTGCAGCACCAATTATTAGTTCCGTAACGATTGTTGTCGATCAAACGAAGAATAAACTAAATCTATCGTTCTCTATAAACGAGGCGGCGGCACTAAGTATCTATATTAAAGATGGAAATAATAAAAAGGACACTATCCTCGAAAATAGTCCGATAAAAGCTGGTAAAGTGTCAAAAGAAATTGACATTTCGAAGCTTGCCAACGGAACATACCATCTTGGCATTATTACCATCGATAAAAGTCAAAACCGTGCTTCAGTACTACCAGCTTTTGAGATAAAAAGACCATTGCCGCCAAAAGATAAGACGGCACCAAAGATTACTGCTAAAAAGATAACCGTAGATAACAAACAAGGCAAAACGATTCTATCTTTTCAAACAAATGAAACTGCTTATATTACAATCATTGTAAAGAACAGTAATGGCAAGACCATTAAGACTATCAAACAAAATGTCAATACAAAATCCGGAAGCATTAGGCAGGAATACAGTATACAATCACTGGTGAATGGTAAATATTATTTTGCGATTACTGTCGTTGATAAAAGTAAGAACCGTGCCAGCACTACAGCTTCCTTTACTGTTAATAATCCAGTTAAGCTCAAGACTGGCAAAGTGACTGCATCTCGGTTGAACATGCGCGTTTCTGCTTCAACAAAAGCGAAAGTGGTTAGGACATTAAAGAAAAACCAAAAGGTAACGATTCTGACGACAAAAGGGTCTTGGTATCGGGTAAAATACGGAACCAAGACAGGTTATGTTGTGAAAGCATATATAAAATAAGCATAAAGTTCTAGAAAATACCCATTCACAGCAACTTGAATGGGTATTCGTCTTTAGACAAAGTTCCCTTCATTCTTCAACTACAATTCTACAACAAAATAGCAGCTGGAACAGCAAGGTGTGATAAATAAGCAAGTATGAATTATTCGAAATTTTGGAATAAAAATGTTACAATAAAAGGTATACATTTAGTATGCATGAATGGAATGGAGGTAAGAAAATGACTAGAAAAATCTTAGTTGGAATCGATGGCTCTGAAAATTCTCTTAGAGCATTGCAAGAGGCAATACATATGGCTCGTGCATATGAGAGCAAACTGTTTGTTGTCAATGTTCAGCCAACATTTAACGCGATTCATACCCGCGTATTTATCAATGATGAATTAATCAAAGAGTATCAGAAGGAACTATATGAAAACGCAACAAATGAGGCGCTGGCAATACTTGAAAAAGAAAATCTTGACTATGAACTGATGATGCGAACAGGTGACCCGGTACAGCAGATTTGTAGACTAGCAGCTGAACTGGCAGTTTCCTATATTGTAATTGGTTCACGGGGAATGGGATTAGTAAAGGGAACTGTTCTGGGAAGTGTCTCCAATGGAATCCTTCATGATTCACATGTACCAGTTTTAGTCATCCCGCAAAAAAAATAAAACGAACCTAAATCATCGGCCTCCAGCCGATTTTTTTTGTGGAAAAGGAGACCTTCTCTAATTTTAATTTCCAGTTTTCTGGTCATATTGACACATAGTCTGGAATAGAATGTTTTGGTGGGATAAAGCAGGAGTTTAGACACCATGAGAACAAAATAGAGGAGAGAAGCAGGGAATGTTCAAGTGGAAATGGGCGATTTCATTTTTACTGTTTGGCTGTTTAATAGGTCTGGTTGGTTGTACCGAGCAGGAAACAGTGCAAAAGTCGGTAAAACCGGTAAAGCAAAGCGACACGAAGGCTCCTGAGAAACAGGTGAAGGACGAAGAACCAAAGCCGATAACGGTAAATGTGATCGACCCGCAAACTAAAAACATAATTAAGACCTTTTTACCAGAGGAAATGGGATTTAACACGAATAAGGATGTCTATAAGCTTGAGCTGGAAAAGTGGGCACAAGAAGTAGCAAGGGGAACAGATATTAAACCAGGATATGATCAGCGAATGGTTTTAGATAAAATTAAGGATGGAAAAATAATGAAGGGTAAGCCGCAGGTAATCTTGGAGGAAACTGAATTAGTTGAAAAAGTAATAGCGGCTTCCGTTAGTGGCGGAGACGTAGAGCTGCCGCTTTATGTAAAGGAAAGCGGCTATAAACCTGAGGATATTGCGAACTTAGATGATGTGGTGCTGGCCTCTTATACCACCTATTTTAATAGTGGTGTGATTGGCAGGTCGAAAAACATCGAGCTCTCGGCCCAAGCCATTAATAACATCATCGTTGGCGAAGGGGATTCTTTCTCTTTTAATACAACCGTTGGCCCGAGTGATGCAGCACATGGTTATCAAAAGGCCAAGGAAATTGTGAACAAAAAGATGGTCGATGGAATTGGCGGTGGTATTTGTCAAACTTCCTCCACGCTATTTAATGCCATTGACCAGGTAGGGGTAAAATATATCGAAAAACACCATCATTCCTTATCCGTCGGTTATGTACCCGCAGGACGCGACGCCACGGTCTCTTATGGCGGCAAAGATTTTCGCTTCCAAAACACAACTGGCGTCCCCCTCCTCATCAAAACCATCTACAAAAAAGGCAAACTAACAGTACAAATCCGCACATCAGCGGAGTACCAAAAACTTTACGCGCAGGGAAATTAGTAATCTAGGATTGGTGCCTTTCATATTGGTGCCTTCCATCTTGGTGCCTGGCACCCTAAAAAGACAAAAAGCAGGATTTGTCCACCTCAGGCGGACAGATTCTGCTTTTTGTGTGTGTTCATTACTAGTCAAGTAGAGGCAAGTAGAGGCTGTTTCGTATTTTTGGGGCGGCTGTTTATTTTTTTGTTTATCTGATTTAAGGGCGCTTATGTAAACCATGTTTGCGGTGTAATTGCAAATATTTTATTACAAAGGTTGTTATTTAAGCGTTTACAATATGAACAATTTGTTTTCAATTTATCCATATTATGTTCAAATTTGCAACAGTTTTCTGACCACTTTTCATGCTATCATGTGAAACATAAAGGGTTAAGGAGTGATACAGATGCTAGTTTGTGAATGGAATAACTTTTCCACAGATGCAGAAGTTTATACTCAAGAAGTTTTTGAAGAGATCATTGGTGATGAATTTGAAGCCATGATGTTTAAAGACGATGATAAAATTCCTTCTTATATTTGGACCGTTAACTTCGTCATTATTGTAAAAAGAAGCTCCAAGGTCCTGACAGATATATCATTTGAAAAAATTCCGAGAAATCCAGTTTGTGAATAGCTAGTAATCTATCAATTCAATATCACATAAGGCTTTATACAATGGCAGTTATGGAGGGATTACCTATGGCAGTGGAAGAAAAAACAATTAAGCAGGAACAGAATGTACAAGCAATGATTGATCAATTAGTTGAGAATGGTCGCAAAGCATTGGAGGAGTTCCGTAGCTTTAACCAAGAAACAATTGATAATATTGTCAAACAAATGGCGCTAGCCGGCCTTGACCAGCATATGCAGCTTGCTAAACTAGCAGTTGAAGAAACAAAACGAGGCGTTTATGAAGACAAAATTATCAAAAATATGTTTGCCACAGAGTATGTCTATCACAATATTAAATATGATAAAACAGCTGGCGTCATCCACGAAAATGAGCTAGAAGGTATAATGGAAATTGCTGAGCCTGTTGGTGTCATTGCTGGGGTAACGCCTGTCACGAACCCAACTTCTACAACAATGTTTAAAGCACTAATCTCTATTAAAACTAGAAACCCAATTATCTTTGCGTTCCACCCATCTGCGCAAAAATGCAGCAGCGAGGCGGCACGAATTTTAAGAGATGCTGCGATTGAAGCGGGTGCACCGGAAAATTGTATTCAATGGATAGAAACACCATCGCTACAAGCTACGCAAGCATTGATGAACCATCCGAAAGTATCATTGATTTTAGCAACTGGTGGGGCTGGAATGGTCAAATCCGCCTATAGTTCAGGCAAGCCAGCACTTGGCGTCGGACCAGGGAATGTTCCATGCTATATCGAAAAAACTGCTAATCTTAAACAAGCTGTCAATGATTTAATCCTATCGAAAACATTTGATAACGGGATGATTTGTGCCTCTGAACAGGCCGTAATTATCGATAAAGAAATCTATCAAGATGTTAAAGCAGAAATGATTGCTAATAACTGTTATTTCTTAAATGAAAAAGAAAAACAGTTGGTTGAAAAATTAGTCATTAATGAAAATACATGTGCTGTAAATGCCAATATTGTTGGCATGCCAGCTGCAAAAATTGCCGAAATGGCTGGGGTAACTGTTCCAGCAGGTACCAAAATCCTGGTAGCGGAATTAGCGGGAGTTGGCCCAGAATTTCCATTATCCCGTGAGAAACTAAGTCCTGTACTAGCTTGCTATAAAGTGAGCAGCTTTGCAGAAGGGGTAAAACGAGCTGAAGAAATGCTCGAGTTTGGCGGTCTAGGACACTCTGCAGTCATTCATACCACAAGTGATGAAGCAATTAAACAATATGGATTAAGGATGAAAGCAGGCCGTATTATTGTCAATGCTCCTTCATCTCAAGGTGCGATTGGAGACATTTATAATGCGTATATCCCGTCTTTGACTCTTGGCTGTGGTACGTACGGCGGCAACTCTGTATCAACAAATGTGGGTGCCATTCATTTAGTTAATATTAAAAAGGTGGCAAAACGGAACGTGAATATGCAGTGGTTTAAAGTCCCACCAAAAATTTATTTTGAGAAAAATTCTATTCAATATTTAGCCAAAATGCCAAAAATCACTAGAGCCTTCATTGTAACCGATCCAGGTATGGTTAAATTAGGCTATGTTGATAAGATTCTCTATTATTTGCGCAAGCGACCAGATTATGTTCATTGTGAAATTTTTTCAGAGGTAGAACCAGATCCATCGATTGAAACCGTGACGAAGGGCGCCGAGATGATGGCGAAATTCCAGCCTGATGTCATCATCGCACTAGGCGGTGGTTCAGCAATGGATGCAGCCAAAGGAATGTGGTTATTCTTTGAAAATCCAGACGCTGAATTCTTCGGGTTGAAACAGAAGTTCTTAGATATTCGTAAACGGATCATTAAATATCCGCATCTTGGTGAGAAAGCTCAATTTGTGGCGATTCCAACAACATCAGGAACTGGCTCTGAAGTTACATCGTTTGCGGTTATTACAGATAAAGAAGCCAATGTTAAATATCCTTTAGCCGATTATGAATTAACACCGGACGTTGCAATCATTGACCCGCAGTTTGTCATGACTGTGCCTAAACATGTAACGGCTGACACAGGACTAGACGTATTAACACATGCAATTGAAGCATATGTATCTTGTATGGCCAATGATTACACCGATGGTCTTGCGATGAAGGCAATCCAGCTTGTGTTTGAATACCTGCCAAGAGCCTACCGTGACGGCAGTGATGAAGTGGCACGCGAAAAAATGCACAATGCTTCGACCATTGCCGGGATGGCGTTTGCGAACGCATTCTTAGGAATCAATCACAGCCTTGCTCACAAGTTAGGGGCAGAATTCCATATCGCACATGGTCGTGCGAACGCCATTCTTTTACCACATGTAATCCGTTATAACGCAACAAAACCAGAAAAATTTGCCGCATTCCCTAAATATGATCACTTTATTGCTGATCAGCGTTATGCGGAAATAGCAAGAATGCTGGGCTTGCCGGCAAAAACAACTGAGCAAGGCGTTGACAGCTTGATTCAAGCGATTATCAAATTGGCAAAAGAACTCAATGTACCAATGAGTCTTGAAGCTAACAATATTGACAAGGTGGAATTTGAAGGCAAAGTAGAGTATCTCGCCGATCGTGCCTTCGAAGACCAATGTACAACCGCCAATCCAAAACTGCCGCTCGTAACTGAACTTGCCGAGCTTTACCGGCTTGCCTATAAAGGCGTATAAGCACAAGCAATTCACAAATTACCAAATAAAGGTGTCAGGTTAGACCTGACACCTTTTACTATGGAGTGACTACCTAATAATCTATCAGATGATTTCTAGTTGAGGCCTTCAATCGTTATGTCTTTCACCGTTAAAAAGTCGTCACCTGTGTCGAAGTAGTGAACATTAACGTTGTCACCTTCTTTCAGGTAAATGATAAGTGGTGCCTTCTCAGATGAGATGATAAAGTTCTGACGGTTTTCTAACAGGAAGTAGACAATGGTGGTATCGTTAGACTTTTCCTTATATACACGAAGAACTTTCCCCGTTATTTGTTTCTCTTCAGCTTTTGAACTGCCGTCAACCGTTCCCTGGCCCCGCTGCAATGAAGTTTTATACAGCTTTAATGCTTCATTGGGAGAAACACCATAAGCTGAGATTTCTGGGTTAGCTGCGGAAACAATAAAGTAATTTTGTAAAAATCCGTTGGAATCTAGAACAGGGGTTAACCAGCTTGCTTCTCCATAAAAATTATACAGAATCGGCATTTTACCGTGCCATTTCTTTTCGATAAATTTCTTCTCGATAATCTGCAGGGCTCCCTGCGAATCCATGTAAGATTCTTCCGGATTACCGGTATAATAGGTTGCTTTACCTGTCCGGCTATTTGTTAATGAATAGCCCAGCATAGAATCGACGCCTTTTTTTGGACTAGTAAAATCAGTGAAATAGTACATAACGCCATTTTCATCAAAAACAGGGCTGACATTCGCTTCCGTTCCCTCATCGGAAGGGAGCTTAACATCTGATTTTCCAAACTTACTATTCCAAAAACCGTGGACATAGTTACCAAAGTAACTATTTTGTAGGCTAACCACCTCTGGAGCCACGGCACCGTCTATAAATGCAGGGATTTTCTCTAATGGATAGTCTTGCGATTTCCCCGTACTGGCATCCACCATGACTATACCTTCGACGCGAAATCCGTTACGGGCAGATACAAACGAACCATATGATTGTATGTAATATGGCTTCCCGTCCTCATTCACTTCTAATTGAACATCACCATTAAATATTTTTTTCGGATAGTGCATCCGAATATGACGTTCAACATTTTGCTGAAAGTAGGAAGAAGGAGTGTAAATCATTTCTTCTTTCATAAATTTAGGGTTAGCAGTCGAATCGGTTGCACTTAACATGAAGTAACCAGGAGTATGGTCGCCTTTCCACCAACGAAAAAATCCTGAAAACTCCACTGGTGCAATATAAACATATTCTCCATTTACTTTTTGTATTTGTAGATTCCCCAGTTCATAATAGCTCGTATTTGGGACCTGGCCGAAAGCCTTTTTCATTTTATTGCGGGCAAATTGCGGCGGTACGCTCGCTGGTGTTTCCCGCTCATCAAAAGCTTTAATTTCAACTTTCTCCGTCATTTTGGCCAGCTCATATTTCTCATCAGCATTAAATAAAAAGGCAGTCAGAAAGTAAACACCCACAGCTAAACTTGCTAAAAATAGCAGTGCTTTCACTTTTCTTTCAGTTCCTATCGAAAAAAAAGAACCTGCCGCCGTTAGAACAATCGCAAATGGCCAAAGGGAAGAAAAGTTCCGATCGATATTGGTAATATAATAAAAGGTAAATATTGCAGCGACTAGCACTGCCAGTATCACAATAAATCCGACAGCTCTTTTGCTTTTGCCTTCTTGTTTTTCTGTCGAATTGCTCTGCTGGATTGGAACTAATATGAGTGTGGCTACGATACTAACGATAAAGGTAAATAAAAGGATGCTCCCCATATTTGCCAACTCCTTTCTTAATATATAAACATCCCTGTTTTTATCCCGCCTTAACGGGCAGTAAGACCCCCTACTGATGGAAGTTTCACTTTAAGATACGGATGAGCAGGGGAAAGGTTTCAAGCTAGAGGCGAGAGAAAAAGACAGGAGAGTTTTAGTAGCTGCATTCATCACCTATTATATTGACAATTTTAAAAATATTAATAATACTTGAAGTAATGGAATATAAAGAGTTTATGTAAATGGAAAAGTGGGTGGGGAAGATGAGAGAGAATATAGTTAGCGCAATTCAAGATGAGTATCCTGATGATTTTGCTTGGTGTTATGGCTGCGGACGTTTAAATGAAGCTGGTCATCATTTTCGGACAGGCTGGCATGGGGAACAAACATTGACAATTTATTCACCACGACCAGAACATCATGCATTGCCAGGATTTGTGTATGGCGGACTGATTGCATCCTTAATCGATTGTCATGGTACCGGTTCCGCATCTTTAGCATTACATCGGAAAAATGGTCATGAACCTGGTGAAGGAGCGGAACCGCCGCGGTTTGTCACTGCTTCACTTCAAGTTCAATTTTTGAAGCCAACTCCTAATGGTGTCCCTTTAAAAGCGATTGGAACGATTGAAGAAATCCATCCGAAAAAGTTTAAAGTCAAGACAGAAGTCTATGCGGATGATGCCCTGACTGCTACTGGTGAGGTAGTGGCCGTCGTCATGCCAAGTACATTTTTAAAAAAAGAATAGAAATCAACAAGTGGTGCTCCCAACCTTCGGAGCACCACTTTTAATTTGTTAATTGGGAAATATAGATCGTTACAAGCTGTTCGAGCTGCTGAATTTCTTTTTGCCCGATCATCTGCAGCGAATGAAGAATGCTTTCAATCAGAAGAACCCGTGGATTTTTAGACTCTATTTCTTCTTCAATCACATCCACTAGCTCAATATACTTTCGATGCTCCTCTTGTTGATATAAACAATTCTTTAGTAATAGCAGTTGCTGCTGGAGTTTTTTTCGAGTAGCTTGACCTGGTTTCCCACAATCTGGAAGCCACTCTTCTAATACCTGTGGGTCAATTAATTGACTATCAGATTCGGCTGCTTCTTCTACCATGTGAACCAAACGATTCACAGTAAAGCGGACAATTTGACTGATATTGATTGATGGTGAGTGGGCCAGCTGGTAGAATTTAATATTTTCTCGAAGCATGCCCATGAACATAATCGCGCAGTCTAATAAATATGGCTTCTTATTTTCGCCAAAAATATCGACAAATCGTTGATAAAGCCAGCGAATATTACGAATTTGTCCCTGTTGGAAGAAAGTTTTAAGCTCGTCATTATTTGAAAACAAGACTTCTTCAAAAAGTGTGATTAGTTTCTTTTTCCGATTCGTTTTTAACTGTATTTCTATCTGTCTGATAAAAGTTTCAATATTAGATGGATCTTGTCCAAGTAGGATCTCATCACGCATTTTCTGTAATTCAGCATAAGAAGAAGTAAATATGGCTATTAATAATTCATTTTTTGAGGCAAAGTAATTATAAAATGTACCTTTGGAGATACCACTATACTCCAAAATATCTTGTATCGATGTCGCCTGAAATCCTTTATCAATAAATAGCTGATGTGCCATCTTGATTACATGCTGTTTCCGGTCATTCATTTTCTCACCTTATAATAATATTTATACCACCAGTATAATTACATAGTAACTTATTTTTAAATCTTTGACAAACCAGGACTTTTCAAGATTTTTTTATTGCAAAAAATGAACCACCAGTATAATATAGGTAAGTATGAAATACGAGTATAAAAAAATGAACAACAAGTTTAAAGGGGGAACTGCAATGGATCATACACAAACACAACCAAAGCGCCCTCCATATGGGATAATCGCGGTCCTAATGGTTGGTGCCTTTATTGCTTTTTTAAATAATACATTGCTAAATATTGCTTTACCTTCAATAATGAAGGAACTAGAAATCGAGGCATCCACTGTCCAATGGCTGACAACAGGCTTCATGCTGGTAAACGGAATCTTAATTCCAACTACAGCTCACTTAATTCAAAAATATTCAGTACGCAGGCTATTTTTATCAGCGATGGCGCTATTTACAATCGGTACGATTATCGCTGGAACTGCACATATTTTTCCTGTACTGTTAGCCGGCCGAATGATGCAGGCTTCCGGATCTGCCATTCTAATGCCAGTACTAATGAACGTAATGCTCGTTAGCTTTCCCGTTGAAAAACGGGGCGCAGCCATGGGGGTTTTCGGCTTAATTCTTATGTTTGCTCCGGCAATTGGCCCAACCTTATCAGGATGGATCATCGAACATTATGACTGGAGAATGCTATTCCATTTCGTGACACCAATTGCCATCATTGTTATCTTGCTAGGAGTCTTTTTAATCAAGGATAAAAAGGAAAAAGTCAATATCCATTTGGATTTTATCTCTTTAGTTGAGTCAAGCATCGGCTTTGGGGGAATTCTATATGGGTTTAGCTCAGCCGGAAGTAAAGGCTGGGATAACCCACTTGTTTATGGAACCATTATTATAGGGGTTGTCTTTTTAATCGCGTTTATTCTAAGACAAACGAAACAAGAACGACCAATGCTCAATTTCAAGGTGTATAAATACCCAATGTTCGCTCTTTCATCTGCGATTACGATGATTGTTAATATGGCAATGTTTTCGGGGATGATATTACTGCCAATTTATGTGCAAAATATCCGTGGGATTTCGCCGATGGATGCAGGCTTATTATTACTTCCTGGAGCGATTTTGATGTCGCTGATGTCGCCAATTACTGGGAAATTATTTGATAAGTTTGGCGGGCGTGTTTTAGCAATTATTGGCTTAGCCATTACCACGGTAACAACATTTTTGTTCAGTCAATTAGAGCTTCATACAACCTACACGCATTTAATTATCCTTTACTCAGTACGTTCACTCGGGATGTCGATGGTAATGATGCCGGTATCGACGAATGGACTAAATCAGCTGCCAGCCCGCTTTTATCCACATGGGACAGCAATGAATAACACGATGAACCAGGTCGCTGGTGCAATTGGGACGGCATTAATGGTGACCATCATGTCCAATCATACCGCGACTCGGGCAAAAGAGCTTGCTGCCGATGCTAAAGCATCAATGGGCAACTTGACAGCACCGCCAACAGCGGATGCTCTTGCCGAAATGAAGCAACAAATTATGATGCAATCAATGCTAGATGGTATCAATTATTCATTTGTTGTGGCTGCTGGGATTGCCGCTGTTGCTCTCGTACTCGCCTTTTTTATCAAGCGGGCGAAACAAGCAGAGGATCCTGAGAATCTTCAACCAGCCAGTAAACCAGTAACACCCAAATTAGCAGAAAATTAATCATAGTGGTGGCATACTGTCACCACTTATTTTTTTGGAAATAGTAATATAACTGTCTGGGGAATGACGAAAGTAAGAATATTCAGGGTTATTTTTATAATTTTCAAAAAAATATATTGACAGGAATCCTTTTCCTTTAGATAATGGATAAAAAAATATGACATGAACAAAAGCGAAGGGACTAGTAAATCATTAGCAGGTGCCAGAGAGTGAAACCCAGCGGCTGAAAGGTTTCTCACTGTAAGATGATTGAACCTGCCCGTAAATGAGCTGCTTATGCAAACATAAGTCGTTATTTCCTACGTTACAGGTGAAAAAGTGGATGTCTGCACTAGACATCAACAAAGGTGGTACCGCGGAGCGATTTTCCGTCCTTTATGTAAGGACTTGGAGAATCGTTTTTTTGTTTATCCCGCCTTAACGGGCAGTAAGACCCCACTGATGGAAGTTTCACTTTATCTTTCGAAAAGAGGGAATAGCAATGAAAAAACAATTAATCGTAGTGAAGATTGGCAGCAGCTCGCTAACGGAACCCAACGGAACCATTTGCATGGAAAAAATGCGGGACCATGTTGCTGCGCTCGCTTTTTTAAAGCAAAAAGGCCATGATGTGATCTTGATTTCATCTGGTGCGGTAGCAGCGGGGTATCCTGTTCTTGGGTATCAACAGCGGCCATCTTCAACGGCTGGGAAGCAAGCTGCAGCTGCGGTTGGTCAAGGTCTGTTAATAGAGCATTATCATCAGCTCTTCAAACAGTTTGGAATTACTCCCGCTCAAATATTACTTACGCGTGCTGATTTTTATCAACGAAAGAGATTTCAAAATTTATTCTCCACAATAACGGAATTGCTTCATCGCAGGGTCATCCCGATTATCAACGAAAACGACTCCGTTTCCATTGAGGAACTGACATTTGGCGATAATGACTTGCTTTCGGCACTGGTTAGCGGTTTTTTACATGCAGATGCTCTCATTATCTTAACGGATGTTAATGGACTTTATGATGAGAATCCTAAGTATTCAAAAGGGGCAAAGAAGTATCACTATTTACCTAATATAGCAGATGAACTAGTTCATACTGCTAGTGACTCTGGCTCTCTCTTAGGAACAGGCGGTATGAAATCCAAGCTGTTCGCTGCAAAAAAGGCGTTATCACTAGGAGTCAGTGTGTTTGTTGGTACTGGTTTCGGTCATGAGAAACTAGTTGACATCTTGGCAGGGAAAGGGGATGGCACTTATATCGGCGGTACGTTTCAAACGCAAATGCAAATGCGTAAACAGTGGATTGCCTTCCATTCTCAAGTTCGCGGAACCATTGAAATCGATGAAGGGGCAGAGCAGGCACTCCTACAAAAAGGAAAGAGTCTGCTCCCGGTTGGAGTGACAAATGTCATCGGACATTTCAAAGCCATGGATGTGGTTGAGGTCTGCAACCACAAGGGAAAAATCATTGGCAAGGGGCAAAGCTATTTTTCAGCGAAAGATCTCATCAAGGTAAAGGGGCTGCCGAGTACAGAATCAAAACACTATTCGCTACATCATAAGGCAGAGGTCATCCATCGCGATAATTGGGTAATGTTAGGGGAGGGGTTAAAATGAACGAGTTAGTAACGAAAGCTAGAAAAGTAAAGGCGGCTTCGAAACAATTAACCAAACGTACGACGGAGGAAAAAAATTCCGCGCTGCTACGGATTGCTGAAAAAATTTCAGCGAACAAAGATTGGATTATCAAAGAAAATCAAAAGGATATTGTAGCTGGTAAGGAGAATGGACTCTCAGCGTCCCTTTTGGATCGACTACAGTTGTCCGATAAACGTATCGAAGCGATAATCGCAGGAATTCATCAAGTTATCTCCTTAACCGATCCGATAGGTGAGATAATCGACGAATGGAAGCGGCCAAACGGGTTGCATTTGGAAACAATCCGCGTACCACTAGGTGTAGTCGGTATGGTTTATGAAGCTCGTCCTAATGTAACCGTGGACGCAGCGTGCCTTTGTTTGAAAGCAGGAAACGCTGTTTTTCTAAGAGGGAGCAGTTCTGCCCTTCATTCTAATAAAGCTCTTGTACAAGTGATGAGATCAGCACTGCTAGTTTCAGCATTCCCAGCGGATGCTATTCAGCTCTTAGAAGATACCCGCAGGGAAACCGCAGCACAGATGTTTCAGTTACATCAGTATTTGGATGTACTAATCCCTCGTGGCGGTGCTGGATTGATTCAATCCGTTGTCCAACAGGCAACAATCCCAGTTTTGGAAACAGGCGTGGGAAATTGTCACATTTTTATTGATAAAACTGCCCGAAAACAAATGGCCACAGCGATAGTGATCAATGCAAAACTGCAGCGGCCCTCCGTTTGTAATGCGATGGAGACATTGCTTATTCATGAGGAATGGCCGTATATAGACGAGTTGTTG
Source organism: Bacillus rubiinfantis (assembly GCA_000752035.1). Classification (GTDB taxonomy): domain Bacteria; phylum Bacillota; class Bacilli; order Bacillales; family Cytobacillaceae; genus Neobacillus; species Neobacillus rubiinfantis. Next base: position 641,402 of record CCFE01000021.1, read on the forward strand.
GAGACGTTGCAGAAAAACGGGGTAGAGCTTCGCGGTGATCAAACGTTAGCCACAAGTTTTTCATTTATCAAGGAAGCGACTGAACTAGATTGGGCTTGTGAATTTCTTGAACCAATCTTAGCGGTTAAAGTGGTCGGTGGTATAAAGGAGGTAATCCACCATATCGATCAATATGGAACAAAGCATTCAGAAGCGATTATAAGCGAGGACATAGAGCAGGTACGCAGCTTTTTTCAAGCTGTTGATGCTGCAGTTCTCTATCATAATGCTTCTACTAGATTTACAGATGGTGAACAATTTGGGTTTGGAGCGGAGATTGGGATAAGCACACAAAAGCTGCATGCCCGCGGACCAATGGGACTAAAAGCTCTCACAACGATTAAAACATTTGTTCACGGAAACGGCCAAATCCGCCATTAATTTGAATAGTTCCTGTTTAGTTATTCATTTTGCCTTGAATGTTTCAGGATTGTTTGGGCATACTATGGGAGAAAAGTGAGCTAAAGGAGAAGCAGCATGGCAATTGAAGTAGGTTCTAGGTTTCTTATTTCCGAATCGATACAAGGGTATTATAACTCTGCAGATTCGATGACGGTATTAACAAATAATGGGGTAACTGTTCAGTTTTTACTAGCAGATGGCAAAGGACATGGGGCAATGCCTATCGATCATTTTCAATATTTAATTAAAAAAACAAATTTAACAAAAGTTCCTCATAAACGAGTGTTAATCAGTCAAGAAAATGAGGAGCAAATCGGGTAAACTTAATACAATTTCGTAGTAAAATATGCTTAACAAAAGGGTTCCGTGTGGTTGGAACCCTTTTTGTAATTATCCTAACGAATGCAATAAAAAATTAGTGAAAAACAACAGTGAGATGATGCAAATGGATAGAGACAACTGTTTATGCTTATTGGTAAACAGTTTAACCACTGGATAAGCGATAAAACCAAAGGCAATCCCGTCTACAATACTGTACGTTAACGGAATCATAATAATAATTAAAAATGCCGGAAATGCCTCCGTGAAATCGGTAAAATCAATATGAATGACATTGGTTAACATTAACCCGCCCAGGATAATTAGAATGGGGGCAATCGCTGAATTAGGTATTAATTTTATTAGCGGGATAAAGAACAAAGATAATAAGATACAAAAACCGGTCACAACAGAAGTGAACCCTGTTCGGCCACCTGCTGTAATCCCAGCCGCCGTTTCAACCGTTGAAACGGAAGGGCTCGTTCCGAATAACCCGCAAGCAATCGTAGCTAGCGACACCGCCCGTAATGATTTAGTATTTTTTTCGGGTGCTTTCAGCATTCCGTCTACTTGCGAATGTAGTAGACCGATATTCTCAAACACCAGTACAAGGGTTACAGAAAAGGTTGCCGTCCAGAATGGAATCGAAGCAATGCTGCCAAAGTCGAAACTCATCAATACAGTGGTGTACTCAGAGAGCGATATCATCCCCAAGTCAATACTAGAGAAATTTATAACACCGAGAGCAGCAGATAATACCGTACCGCTGACGATACTTATTAAAAAGTTTCCTGGTACTTTTTTTAGAAATAGGAAAAGCGTAATCATTAAATTGATTATGGAAGCCAATACAACCGGTGATGCTAGATCACCAAGGGCAACAAAATTTTGAGAGTTGCTGACAATTAAACCGCTTTTTTGCAAGCCAATAAATGCGATAAACATTCCGATTCCAACCGTTATCGCTTCCTTCAGTGATACTGGTATGGCCGTTGCAATAATCTTCGCCAATTTCGTAAAGGCAACGACTGCAAAGAGAATGCCCGCAACAACAACCGCTCCTAGGGCCTCCTGATACGTTAAGCCTAATGAACCAGCCATTGTATAGGTAAATAAGGCATTGATACCCATTCCTGGAACAATAATGAGCGGGGCATTAGCCATAAATGCCACCAGCAAACAACCAATTACTGATGCCAGGACAGTTGCGATAATCCCAGCTTCCAATGGAATACCTGCATCATGAAGGATATGGCCGTTGACAGCAATGATGTAAACAATTGAAAAAAATGATGTCAGCCCTGCGATAACCTCCTTTTGAATGGTTGTATTGTGTTCTTTAAACTTAAAAATTCCTTTCAAAATATCATCACACTTTCAAAGTGCGCCCTCTCCCACCCGCATTTCGTATCATTCAATACGTATGCCGTCAACCATTATAGCATAGAACCTAAATACGTAAAGATTGTTTATCCGATTTTTTATGGAGAGGCAGTTGAGTCCTGATGTTTATTCCTATTATCGGGAAACTGCTATATAATAAAGATGTTTCGTTTACATACAAGGGGTTTCATAACTTTTTTCGAGGTGAGGACAGAATGAAGAAAACCCTTTTTTATAATGGGCTGATTTTTACCGCTAATCCAAAGCAGCCATACGCGACGGCAATGGTAGTTGAAAAAGGCCGGATTACCTGGGTTGGTGATAATGTGGTGTTACAGGATTTTGATGGAGAGCAGGTTGATTTACATAATCAGCGAGTCCTTCCTGGACTGATTGATGCCCATATGCATCCGCTTTTTCTTGCCAATGCTGCCGGACAAATTGCATGCACTGCGCCGCTTGTCCATTCTATTGAAGAAATGTTAGCCGAAGTCCGAAAAAAAAGAGACCAGCAGTTGGCTGAAGACTGGATTGAAGGCTGGGGTTATGATGAAGGGAAGCTTGCAGAAGGGCGCGCCCCAAACCGTTGGGATTTGGACAAGGCTTGCGATGATGCACCTGTCGTGATAACCAGGAATTGTACCCATATTATTTCTGTCAATAGCAAGGCACTTGAGCTAGCTGGGATTACGAAAGAGACACCAAATCCTCCTGGCGGGGAAATTGATCGCGCTGAAACTGGGGAACTTACTGGGATTCTCAAGGAGAATGCCAGATATTTAGTTTTACAAAAAATGCCGCAAGTAATGCTAGAGGATAATGCTAACCGTCTTGCTGAGGTGAGCCCGCATTTGCTATCATACGGCATAACTGCTGTGACAGAAATGATGGGACTGCATCAACCAATTGATTATATCGAAATGTATCAATCTGCGCGAACGAAGGGCTTACGGCAACGGACAGTTCTTTATTATATTTGGAATGACATGAAAGACAAATACCCGTTGACGAAGCAAAAAACAAATCGCCAGGAACCAGTTCATATTGGCGGGATTAAATGCTTTGCTGACGGCAGTGTATCTGGAAGAACGGCTTGGGTCACCCCACCATATCTTGGTGATGACACCAACTACGGTATTCCGACGACTTCTAAAGAGGAATTATTGGCCGCATGCCAGGCTGCCGAACAATTTGAGGTGCAGTTGGTTATCCATGCTATGGGCGAGCAGGCGATCGATTTAATTGTAGATACCTTTAAAGACAAAAAAGGTTGGCTTCCTGATGGCCCATCCATTCGCATTGAGCATGCGGCAATGCCAACAGAGAAGGCGATGGACCTGGCAGCGAAAGCGGGAATTGCCTTCGTGCCGCAGCCGATTTTCCTTTACGCAGAGATTGAAAGCTACCTGAAAAATTTAGGTTCCGACCGAACAAAAACAACTTATCCGGTCAGGACATTTCTCGAGAAAGGGATTAAAACAGCGTTCTCTTCTGATGCGCCGGCCACTGCATGGGCCGAACCAGCCGATCCATTTGTAGCGATGAAATCTGCAGTAACGAGGGTAGCGTATGACGGGACGGACACTGGCCAAGACCAGCGTATCGATGTTAGAACAGCGATTGAGCTTTATACAAGATACGCCCACGAAATTACTCGTATCCCAGATATCGGCCAGTTAAAGCCGGGCTATCATGCTGACTTTATTGTATTAAATGAGGATATTTTATCCATTGATGTTAATCGTCTTGACCAAATTAAAGTCATGGAAACATACATGGGTGGCGAGCAGGTATATAAAAAACAAAATTAAGCTGAGTAACCGACTGTAATGATGGAAAGCGCACATTGTTGCAGTCGGTTTTTATCAAAAATAAACCATTGCAAATCGGGAGGGAAACGATGACTAAGACAATTTTTACAAATGGAGAAATCTATACACTGGATGAACAGCTGCCAAAAGTGGAAGCCGTTGTCGTGGAAAACGGTAAAATCATTGACTTAGGCGCACATAATGAAATGGCACTGCATTGGGGAAGTGCAGGAACAAAAACAGTTGATTTACAAGGTAAAATGGTTACTCCGGGCTTAATTGACAGCCATATGCATCTATCTGGAGTTGCCTTTCACTTCTTGGATCTTGATTTAACTGGAGTAACTTCAAAAGCGGACATGCTACGAAAAATTAAGCAAAGAGCAGATACTACTCCTCCTGAAAAATGGCTATTAGGGATGTGCTGGGATGAGAATCTGTTTACCGACGGCTCAATCCCGACGATTGAAGAGCTCGATGCAGTAGCACCACATTGCCCAATTTATTTGAAGCGGGTTTGTCATCATGCCTTTTTGGTCAATAGTAAAGCGCTTGAAATCGCTGGCTATCATCCTGCATCGGAAGTTCCTTCTGGCGGAACTGTAGTCCTCGATGAGAATACAAAGAAGCCGACGGGGCTGCTATTGGAATCTGCCTCACAGCTCATAACGAGACATATTCCTGAACGAACTTATGCAGAATTGAAAAACGGTTTAGCACAAGCAATGAAGTTTGCCGTCAGCAAAGGCCTTACGGGAGTCCACACGAATGACACTTCCTATTTGGGCGGATTGGAGCAAACATTTCGGATGTATGATGAATGTCTTAATCAGGACGGACTCGACCTCCGCTGCCAGTTATTAATTGATTTTCCCTATTTAGCTAATTTAAAAGAGGGAAATATGGGTGCTGGATATGGCAATGAGAAACTGCAAATTGGAGCCATTAAAATCTTTGCTGACGGAGCTTTCGGCAGACGCACAGCACTCCTGTCAGAAGCGTATAGTGATGCCCCTGGCCAATTTGGCGATGCGATGCATACCCAAGAGGAGCTTTATCAAATTGTAAAAGCAATCAGGAAACAAGATATGCCAGTGGCGATTCATACCATTGGCGACCAAGCATTGGAAAATGTCCTCGACGTGCTTGAGCAATTTCCCGCAGTCACTTATCGTGATCGGATTATCCATGCATCATTGCTAAACGATGCTACGATAAAACGGTTGATTTCACCGAGTAGGATCGTCGATATCCAGCCAAGATTTGTTGTCAGTGATTATCCATGGATTAAAGACAGAATTGGTGCGGGCAGGGAGCGTTATTTATATGCCTGGGATACACTGATTTCGGCTGGTGTTAGCTGTGCTGGCGGTTCAGATTCACCGGTTGAACCGCTTGATCCGTTATTGGGCATTCATGCTGCCGTAACCCGCCGTAA